>JACKJP010000009.1 GCA_020637895.1 Rhodobiaceae bacterium | reverse complement strand
CCAGATGGACAATGCGACCGCCGCGATCTGAAACGCGTTCGGCTGCGAATTTCAAGAACCTGTCTGAAGTCGCATCCTTCCATTTCGCGTCTGAGGGTGGGAAATGTCGTCCTATGTCTCCCTCGCCAATGGCACCCAGCAAGGCGTCGGTCAGCACATGAAGCCCGGCATCCGCGTCCGAATGACCGTCGAGCCCGCGGTCATGCGGGATATTGATGCCTCCAAGCCAAAGCGGCCGGCCGGCAACCAGACGATGAACATCGTAGCCTTGCCCTGTACGTGCTTCCATCCGAACGCTGGCGCCAAGCCGAAGCGCGGCGACCGCGAGATCTGCTGGGGTTGTAATCTTGCTATTGCCCGGATCGCCCGCAATCTGAACGATCTGGTGTCCAGCCCACTGCATTACGGCGGCATCATCCGTCATGTCGACCAGTCCGGCCTCGGCGGCCTTGCGGTGAGCCTCGAGCAGGGTATTGAAGCAAAATCCTTGCGGCGTCTGACACGCTGCCAGCCCCTCGCGATCGACAATTTCCCCGTTGTCTGCGCGGCGTAGCGTATCTGTTGGGCGCACGGTAGGGACAACGGCCTTGGCACCGTCCGAGAGTGCCGAAAGGACGCCATGGATCACGCCAAAAGATGGATAAGGGCGCACGGCATCATGTACGAGGACCATGTCCGGGGCATCGTGCGAAAGTTGCTCAAGGCCTGCCAGAACCGATTGTTGTCGGGTTGAGCCGCCATACGCCGCTTCCCTTACCCCAGGCATTGCAGCAATCGGCGCAAAAAGGGCGTCGTCGCCTTCAGCGATAACCGGCTGTATCGCAATATCCGGCAGACATCCTCGCAACGCGTCAACGGTCCAGGCCATCAGCGGCCGGCCGGCAATCCGGCGATATTGCTTGGGCAATTCATCGGCACCCGATCGCGCCCGATTGCCTTTGCCGCCCGCGACGAGGACGACTGCAATCTTCGATGAATTCGCCAAAACAATCTCTCCCGCAAATTTGGCGTGAAATCCTACTGGAAATGGTGTTAGCGAATTGTTTTGGAATTGCAAATGATGAAATCATAAGCAATAGTGCAGATCGCCTAAAGGATAGGCATTTAGGGTAAGAGATGGAAATTCCGCTACGTATCGGGAATGTCGAACTGCCGGGCAGGGTCGTGCTCGCGCCTATGTCTGGCGTGACGGATGCACCGTTTCGAACCGCCGCGCTTCGTTTCGGCGCACCTGTTGTCGTAAGCGAGATGATTGCCAGCGAGGCACTCGCGCATGACAAACCCGAAATGCTGCTCAAGGCACAATGCGCCGGCGGCACTCTCCACGTTGTCCAGTTGGCGGGACGCGAGGCGCGCTGGCTGGCCGAAGGGGCTCGTCGCCTTGCCGGCAGCGGCGCCGACATCATCGATATCAACATGGGCTGCCCATCCAAACGTGTCACGACCGGCTATTGCGGCGCGTCACTGATGCGCGATGGAGCGCTGGCCGGTCGCCTGGTAGAGGCTGTTGTTGCCGCATCGCCGGTTCCGGTCACCGTCAAGATGCGCCTCGGCTGGGACGAGCAAACGATAAATGCTGCGGAGATCGCGCGTATTGCAGTAGAAGCCGGCGCTCAGGCAATAACGGTCCATGGCCGCACTCGGCAGCAGTTCTACAAGGGTACGGCGAACTGGTCCAAGGTCAGGGCCGTGAGGGACACAGTGAATGTCCCGTTGGTCGTCAATGGCGACATCTCTTCTGTCGCCGACGCGCGCGAGGCCCTTCGTCAATCCGGTGCCGATGCGGTGATGGTGGGAAGGGCATCCTATGGAAAACCGTGGCTGACCGCGAAGATCGAGGCTGAACTTGGAGGCCGCAGGGCGGTCGCTCCATCCATGTCCGACCTGGCCGAGGCAATTGCCGCTCACTATGAGGCGATGCTGGTCCATTACGGGGTCGCCATCGGCCTCCGCGCCGCCCGCAAGCATGTCGGCTGGTATCTTTCCGGCAATCTTCCCGAATCCATCTATGGCGCCGTTTTGCCTGCCCTGATGACCAGCGAGGACCCGCAATTCGTCATCCGCGGGATCAGGGCGGCATTCCGGGACGGCCATGAGCAGGCGAGGGCCGCATGAGCGTGTCGATGCATCCGATTCCCAAGAAGAAGACGCCGGCCGGCTTTACCGGCGACTCGATCGTCAATGCCCTGCCGCATCCGGTGGTCGTGGTCGCTCCCAATGGCCACATCGTTTCGGCCAACGACGCGGCCCAGCATTTCTTCGACACCAGCAGCAGCGTTCTGACGCGGCACACGCTGGAAGAGCTTGTGCCATTCGGCAGCCCGCTCCTGCTGCTCGTCGACCAGTCGAGGCAGCGCAATGCCCCGATCAGCGGCTACAGGGTCGATCTCGGCACGCCTCGTATTGGCCATGAACGGCCAGTGGATATCTATTGCACACCTTACGGTGACACCGACGGCTATACCGTCATCATGCTGCAGGAGCGTGGCAAGGCCGAGAAATTCGACCGCCAGCTGACCCATCGTGGCGCGGCACGTTCGGTAACGGCGCTGGCCGCCATGCTGGCTCACGAAATCAAGAACCCGCTCTCCGGAATTCGGGGCGCCGCCCAGCTGCTGGAGACAACTGTCGACGAAGATGACCGGACACTGACGCAACTCATCCGCGACGAAGCGGACCGTATCGTCAAGCTTGTCGATCGGATGGAGGTCTTCTCCGACGAACGCCCGGTCGAGAGAGAGCCGGTCAATATCCATGCTGTCCTTGAGCATGTGAAGAAGATCGCCAAGAGCGGTTTTGCCCGCGATATCAACATTCAGGAAGAGTACGACCCGTCACTGCCGCCGCTCAACGGCAATCGCGATCAGCTCGTCCAGGTCGTTCTGAATCTCGTCAAGAACGCGGCGGAAGCCATAGGACCCGACCACATTGGCGGCGAGATTACGCTGTCCACCGCATACCGGCCTGGAGTGCGGCTTCAGGTGCCGGGCAATACCGAACGGGTCAGCCTGCCGCTGGAAATCTGCGTGCGGGACAATGGACCAGGCGTGAACGAGGATATCCGCCCATACCTTTTCGACGCATTCGTCACCAGCAAGACGCAAGGGTCCGGTCTTGGCCTTGCGCTCGTTGCCAAGATCGTCGGCGATCATGGCGGCACCATCGAGTGCGAATCCCAGCCCGGCCGTACGACCTTCCGAATACTGATGCCGGTATACTCAGAGGCAAAAAACAAGAAAGGCACCCCCCATGCCTGAAGGCCGTATTCTCGTCGCAGATGACGATGCTGCCGTCCGAACGGTCCTGAACCAGGCGCTCGCCCGCGCCGGATACGATGTGCGTACGACATCCAATGGCGCGACCCTGTGGCGCTGGGTGAATGACGGCGACGGCGATATCGTGATTACCGATGTCGTCATGCCCGACGAAAACGCATTCGATCTGCTACCGCGGATCCGCAAGATCAGGCCGGATCTCCCAGTCATTGTCATGAGCGCCCAGAATACGTTCATGACCGCCATCCGCGCTTCCGAGCGCGGCGCCTATGAATATCTGCCCAAGCCATTCGACCTCAACGAGGTAACGGCAATCGTCGGACGGGCGCTTGCCGAAAAACAGCAGAAGACGGTTTCACGGCAGCCCCAGGACGACCATGAAGCCATGCCGCTGGTCGGCAGGTCGGCCGCGATGCAGGATATCTACCGCGTCCTTGCACGCCTGATGCAGACCGATCTCACGGTCCTCATCTATGGCGAGTCGGGTACCGGCAAGGAGCTGGTTGCCCGGGCGCTCCACGACTATGGCAAGCGATCGCGCGGCCCCTTCGTCGCCATCAACATGGCCGCGATCCCGCGAGATCTCATTGAATCAGAACTGTTCGGGCACGAGCAGGGCGCCTTTACCGGCGCTCAGAAGCGCAGCGCCGGCAAGTTCGAGCAGGCCGAGGGCGGAACGTTGTTCCTCGACGAAATCGGCGACATGCCGATGGATGCGCAGACGCGCCTGCTCCGTGTGCTGCAGCAGGGCGAATACACGACGGTCGGCGGGCGAACGCCCATCCGGACAGATGTCCGCATCGTTGCCGCAACCCACAAGGATCTGCGTCAGCTCATCCAGCAGGGCCTCTTCCGCGAAGACCTCTATTATCGCCTGAACGTTGTCCCGATCCGCCTGCCGCCGCTACGGGAGCGCAGCGAGGACGTCGCTGATCTGGTGACCCATTTCCTGGCCCAGGCTGAGCGGGAGGGGCTGCCGCGCAAGACCGTCGATCCGGATGCGCTGGCGCGCCTTCGCACGCATCGCTGGACCGGCAACGTACGCGAGCTGGAAAACCTCGTGCGCCGCTTCGCAGCGATCTATCCGCAGGAAGTCATCACCGGCGCGATCGTCGAGCAGGAACTTGCCGATTCGCGCGCTAATGTGCCGCTTGAAGAATCAGCCGAGGACAGCCTCTCCGGCTATGTCGAGCGGCATCTGGTCGGGTATTTCAATTCGTTCGGCAGTTCGCTGCCGCCCCCTGGTCTCTACCAGCGAATCCTCCGCGAGGTCGAGGCCCCGCTGATCGGTGCCGCGCTGGCGGCAACGCGGGGCAACCAGATCAAGGCCGCAGACCTTCTGGGGCTAAACCGCAACACCTTGCGCAAGAAGATAAGGGACCTTGAAATAGCCGTTATTCGTGGCCAACGGTGAACCTGCCTAGGATTTCAGGCAACATGTTCACAGTTATTTGTTGCAATTCTGCATCAATCTTGGCCCTATAAGGGCGGGGTGCAGAGGAACGCAAGCAAGAGGCGACAACCGCATGGCTGTCACCGCGGATACGGATACCCCTATCAGCGCCAGCAAGCAGAAGAGGCGACCCGTTGAGGAACGGCTGATCCGGTCGCGCCGTGCGACATGGATCGGTGGTACGCTCGTCTTGCTCGCCGTTGTCGTTGGCGTCACCACCTTTGCGATACTGACCGGCCTTACGCCCATCGCGCCGCGCGAAAGCGTGGTGAAGGGTGCGGTCGCCATAAACTCGGTCCTCGTGGCCATGCTTTTCGGCATGGTCGGCTGGGAGATCGTTCGCATCTGGCGGGCACGGCGTGCAGGGATTGCAGGCGCGCGTCTGCTCATCCGCGTCATGGCATTGTTCTCGGTCGTCGCCGTCGTCCCCGCGATCATCGTCGCCGTCGTCGCGAGCGTGACGCTCGACCGCGGCCTCGACAACTGGTTCTCCGACCGCACGAAGACGATCATCGGGACATCTGTCTCCATCGCTCAGGCCTATCTGCGCGAACACGGTCAGGTCATCCGCGCAGACCTTCTGGCGATGGCCGCCGATCTCAATCGCGGCCGCGAACTCTTCGATGCAGACCGCCCGCGCTTTGCCCAGTTCTTTTCGGCACAGGCAGCCATCCGCGCACTGCCTGGCGCATACCTCATCAAGCGCGACCTGACACTGGTCCTGAGAGCCGATGAACCCGGCGCGGAGGGCTTTGCCCAACCGCCCGAGGCAGCCATGGCCAAGGCGGCTGATGGAGAAGTTGTCGTAATCGCGCCCGGTGTGACGACCCAGGTTGGCGCCGTTGTGAAACTTGAAGCCTTCGATGACCTCTACCTCTACGTCGCCAGACAGGTGAACCAGGAGGTCATCAATTATCTTCGGCTGACACGTGCCAATGCTGCGGAATATCAACAGCTTGAGCAGCAGCGGTTCACAGTTCAGATCGCATTTGCGCTGATGTATGTCGGCATGGCGCTGATCCTGCTGCTGTCGTCAGCGTGGGTCGGCATCGGATTTGCCAACAATCTTGTCGCCCCAATTCGGCATCTCATAAGCGCCGCTGAGCGCATCGGCATGGGCGAACTCAACGCCAGCGTTCCCGTTGTCGAAAAGAGCGGCGATCTGGCAATTTTAGGAAATACATTCAACAGGATGACGGGACAACTTCAATCACAACGTGATGAGTTGCTGCACGTCAATGACATGCTCGACAACCGTCGCCGCTTCATGGAAGCGGTTCTTTCCGGGGTGACTGCGGGCGTGATCGGCATTGATGCCGACGGCATGCTCACAGTGGCGAACCGCTCCGCCAACGATCTGGCTGGCGGGTTTCAGCGAACGGCGATCGGCCGACCGGTTGCCGAAATACTGCCTGAAATCATGCCGCTATTGGACAAGGCCCGGCATCAGCCACAGCGGATCCAGCAAGGCCAGATCCAGCTTCACAGGGCCGGTCGCGAGCAGACCATCAATGTGCGCGTAGCCGCCGAGCGTTCCGGCGGCGAACGCCAGGGCTTCATCGTGACACTGGATGACATATCAGAGCTCGTGTCTGCCCAGCGCACCTCGGCCTGGGCCGATGTCGCGCGCAGAATTGCCCATGAAATCAAGAATCCTCTGACACCAATTCAGCTGTCAGCAGAACGGATTAAGCGGAAATATTCGAGTCGGATAGAAACTGATCGCGAAGTCTTCGACCAATGCACTGACACCATCATCAGGCAGGTTGGAGACATTGGGCGCATGGTGGACGAGTTTTCGTCCTTCGCGCGAATGCCGCAGGCAACGATCCGAGCGGACGATATGGCGGCGGTCATCAAGGAGACCGTTTTCCTGATGCGCGTCGGCTATCCTGAAGTGACGATTACGAGCAACGCTGGCGACACGCCATGTTTCGCGCGCTTCGATCGGCGTCTGGTGTCCCAGGCGCTGACCAATCTTATCAAGAATGCCACCGAGGCGATCGAACAGCGCGCGCCCGATACGGACCCGCCGCCGGGAGCCATCGAGGTCACCCTGAAAGCCCGAGGCAACAACATCATCGTTTCCGTGACCGATAACGGCATCGGATTACCGGCAGAAGGCCGCCAACGTCTTCTGGAGCCCTACATGACGATGCGTGAGAAGGGGACCGGTCTCGGCCTCGCGATCGTGTCTCGAATCATGGAGGACCACGGCGGACGGATTGAACTTGTTGATGCGCCAGCCGTTGCGCGTGGTGGGACCGGCGCGACCATCCGACTGATCTTTCCTGATGCCGCCGCAGAAGCGGCAGATCCAACTGACCTTCCAATCGAAGCGAGAGCCTGAGCCATGGCAGTTTCCGATATTCTTATCGTTGATGACGAGGCCGACATTCGTGACCTTGTTGCCGGAATCCTCGAGGATGAAGGCTACAAGACAAGGACGGCCGCGAATGCGGATGAGGCTCTTAGCCAGGTCGAATCGCGACGCCCGACGCTTGTCTTCCTCGATATCTGGCTACAGGGAAGCCGGCTGGACGGCCTTGAACTGCTCGACCAACTGCGCGAGCGCCATCCCGAACTGCCGGTCGTGATGATATCCGGTCACGGCACGATCGAGACGGCTGTTTCGGCGATCAAGCGAGGTGCTTACGATTACATAGAAAAGCCCTTCAAGGTCGACCGGCTCGTCCTCATCGCGCAACGCGCTCTGGAGGCTTCGCGCCTGCGCCGCGAGGTCAGGGACCTGCGCCAGCGTACGGGCGATCCTGACCGGCTCGTTGGCAAGTCGGCGGCGATGAACCAGCTACGCCACGCCATCGAGCGGATTGCGCCCACCAACAGCCGCGTGCTCGTCGTCGGTCCGTCCGGCGCCGGCAAGGAGCTGGTAGCCCGCACGCTGCATTCGCTTTCGTCACGCGCCAACGGTCCGTTCGCAGTCATCAATGCCGCTGCGATTACGCCAGAACGCATGGAGGAGGCGCTTTTTGGCCGCGACGGTGGGGACGGCGACCGAAATGTCGGGGCAATGGAGGAAGCCGATGGCGGTTCGCTGTTCATAGACGAGATCGCCGATATGCCGCGCGAAACCCAGAACCGGATCCTCCGCGTACTTGTCGAACAGAATTTTACCCGTGTCGGCGGCTCCGGACGCGTTCATGTCGACGTCCGGATCATTTCGTCCACCAGCCGCGACCTTGACGCCGAGGTCGCAGAAGGACGCTTCCGGGAGGATCTCTACCATCGTCTCTCGGTTGTACCGATCCGCGTGCCACCGCTTGCCGAACACCGCGAGGACATTCCAGAGCTCGTCAATCACTTCATGAGCCAGATTTCGATGACAACCGGTCTTCCGCCACGTGTGGTCGGGCAGGATGCGATGGCGGTCCTGCAAAGCCATGACTGGCCGGGCAATGTGCGCCAGCTGCGCAACAACGTGGAAAGATTGATGATTCTCGCCGACGGCGAGGCCGACGCAACGATCACGGCGGAAATGCTGCCCTCGGAAGTGACGTCAGCATTGCCACCGACACCCGGCAACGCACGAGGCGAGTCGCTGATGTCGCTACCGCTCCGCGAAGCCCGGGAAGTCTTCGAGCGGGAGTATCTGATTGCGCAGATCAGCCGGTTCAGCGGCAACGTTTCGCGCACGGCCGAATTTGTCGGCATGGAGCGGTCGGCCCTCCACAGAAAACTGAAATCTCTCGGGATCGGATAGGCGAAAGCGATTTTTGCCGTTAAGACGGAGGCCATACACCTTCGCCGCATGCGGTCAGGGTGGTGTTTTGACGGTTTCGGGAAGTCCAGATGCGCATTCTCATTTGCGGGGCCGGCCAGGTGGGCTTCGGCATTGCCGAACGACTGGCCGTCGAGGGGAACGACGTCAGCGTTGTAGACAGTTCGCCGCGTCTCATTCAGTCCATCACTGAAACGCTCGATGTACGCGGCCTCGTGGGCCATGGCGCGCATCCGGACGTACTGGCAAGGGCAGGGGCGGATCAGGCCGATATGATCATAGCCGTGACCCTGCACGACGAAGTGAATATGGTGGCCTGTCAGGTTGCGAGTTCACTGTTCAATATCCCAACAAAGATCGCCCGCATCCGCGCCCAGAGTTATCTGGCGCCGGAATATGGTGATCTCTTCTCCCGCGAGAACCTGCCTATCGATGTCATCATATCGCCCGAGGTCGAGGTGGGCGAAATGGTCTTGCGGCGTCTCGCGCTGCCTGGTGCATTCGATACCGCCGACTTCGCCGACGAGCGGGTCGTGGTCGCCGGCGTCACCTGCGATGAAAATTGCCCGATCGTGGATACGCCACTCTCGCAGCTGACCGATCTGTTTCCCGATCTGACCGCGACGATCGTTGCCATATACCGCAACGGGCAGCTGTTCGTGCCGCGCGGTTCAGACTCGCTGCTTGTCGACGACATTGCCTATCTGGCAGCCGACGTGCGTCACATTGCGCGAACGCTTTCCATCTTCGGGCATGAGGAAAAGGCCGCCACTCGCGTGGTTATTGCTGGTGGCGGCAATATCGGCGTCTACGTCGCACGCGAACTCGAGCAGCGCCAGCGCAGCACAAGGGTCAAACTGATCGAAAGCAATCGTGAGCGGGCGATAGCGATCGCAGAAGATCTGGAGCGCACCATCGTCCTGCATGGCAGCGCGCTCGATGAGGAACTGCTGCGCGAAGCCGACATTGGCGATGCCGATACGCTGGTTTCCCTGACCAACAATGACGAGGTCAACATCCTGTCGTCGCTGCTCGCATTGCGACTTGGGGCAGGGCGTGCGCTTTGTCTTGTCAACAATAGCGGCTATCCTGATCTGACGCGTGACCTCGGCATCCAGGCCTATATCAACCCACGCCAGGTCACGATGTCGCGCATCCTCCAGCATGTGCGCCGTGGCCGCATTCGCGGCGTTCATTCGATCCAGAACGGCGCCGCCGAGATCATCGAGGCAGAGGCACTCGAAACATCCCCGCTTGTCGGCAAGCCCTTGCGCGAACTGGACATCTTCGAGGGGCTTCGTATCGGCGCTATCCTCCGCGACAAGAAGCTGATCATCCCGCGCGGCTCAACAGTCATCGAACCGCGCGATCGCATTGTCATCTGCGCGCTGGCCGACGAGGTTCGCCGGGTGGAGCAGATGTTCCGCGTGTCGATCGAATTCTTCTAGGATCGCAGGACGATGCTACGCGTCCTGTTCATCTTCGCTCACTTCCTGGGTGTGCTTTCGCTGACATTTGTCTTGCCGGCGCTTGCCGCATCGATGGCCGGTGAGCCGGAGCTGGTGACCTCGTTTGTCATCACCGGTGTGCTGGGCCTTTTTGTGTCCGGTTCGCTCGTCCTCGGCCTGCGAGGACGCGAACAGCGGCTCAAGCGGCATGAGCGATATCTGCTCGCCGCGCTTCTTTTCATCGGCCTGCCGATATTCGCTGCAATCCCGATTGGTTTGTCCGTCCCGCAGACTGCGCCCATCGACGCCTATTTCGAGGCCGTCTCGGCACTGACGACGACCGGTTCATCTGTATTGCCGCGCAATGAGCAACTACCCGTCGCCATTCTGTTCTGGCGATGCTTTCTGCAGTGGATGGGTGGAGGCCTCAGCCTGCTGGTCGCGGTTCTGCTACTAGGCCCTGCGGGCGTGGGCGGCTTGCCGCCAACCAACATGCGCATTGCCGAGCATGGGCGCGTCAGCGAGCAGAGCCGCCTTTACGAAACACTGTCTCGGCTTTTGCCGGTCTATTTCTTCGCAACGCTCCTGTGTTTCGGCGCTCTGGTGATGACCGGAACGCCGTCATTCGACGCTCTCGGTCTGTCTTTCGCAGCGCTATCGACCGGCGGGTTCATCATCCGAAGCACCGATTTCGTCGAATATGTGCCGCTGGGGTCGACGTGGATATTCACGATCTTCATGCTTTTCGGCGCCACCAACATTCTGTGGCAGCGTGCGGTCGCGGAACGTCGATGGAATATCGTCCGCGCAAATCACGAGACAGCCTGGCTGTTCGCGCTTGCCGCCGGCCTGGGGCTGATCATCGCCGGCAATCTGTTCCGACTGGGCGGCGACAGTCTGCTGCGCTCTCTCACTGACGGCTTCTTCACTGCCGCGTCACTCATATCGACGACGGGTGTCGAGAGCCGCACCGGCAGCTTTGGCGTCCTGCCGATCACCGCGCTCCTGATCATTCTGATTGTTGGCGGCGGGGCCTTCTCGACCGCGGGCGGCATCAAGCTGTTCCGTTTCGGTGCGATGATCGTGCAGGCTTATCGTGAGTTGAACAGGCTGGTCTATCCGCATGGCGTCCGCCGCGCCCGATTCGGCTCCCAGCCCTATGACATGCAGATGATGAAGGCGATCTGGAGCGCGATGACAGTGTCGCTGATGCTGATCTGCATCGTCATCGGGGTGCTGACCGCGGAACATTTCGGCTTCGAGGATGCCGTCGTCCTGACGGTGGCCACGCTTTCAAATGCCGGAACTGCCTACCAGCCATCCGTCATAGATACGGGCGATTTCACCCCGATAGCGGCACTGTCGCCTTTGGCCAAGTTCACCCTGTGCGCGCTGATGGTGCTCGGCCGACTGGAAATCCTTGCCCTTGCCAGCCTGCTACGCGTCAGTACCTGGAGACGCTGACTGGCCATTGGAACAGTACGGTCGGTACTTTCCAGCGAATTTGCCAGTTTTTTTGCGTCAAGGTCTTGCAGGGAAGGGGCTTGCTGCCATCTTATGGTCCCTATTGGCATCCGACGCGTGGCGCAAAGTCCATGGTGGTGCCGATCGCGAGGAAGAACAGAATGGCGCAAGAACGCACACAAAGCCTTCAGGACTCATTTCTAAACCACGTCCGCAAGAACAAGATCCAGCTGACGATTTTTCTCGTCAACGGGGTCAAGCTCCAGGGTGTTGTAACCTGGTTCGATAATTTCTGCGTGTTGCTGAGACGGGAAGGACACTCCCAGCTCGTCTACAAGCACGCGATCTCGACGATCATGCCAAACCAGCCGGTGCAGCTTTTTGAGCCCGGTGACGGTGACGGAGAAGGGTGAGGCAACCCGATTGAGCAACAGGCCCGGCGATCTCTCCAAGGATCAAAGGGGGGCGGTCGCGCCGGAGATCCCGACGCACGCTGGGCCTACGCGCGCATTCGTGGCCGTCCCGTGGCTCGTCAGGCCGGGAGAGGCAAGGCCCTTGCCCGACGATCCCGGGGAGCGCGGCCGCGAGGCCAAGCTTGAAGAGGCGACAGGCCTTGCTGCGGCCATCGGCCTCGATGTCGTCGATGCGATTGCAATTCCGCTCTCCAAGGTAACGCCTGCAACCTATTTGGGCAGCGGCAAGGTCGCTGAACTGGGCGAGCGCATTGCTGCGGAAGAAATCGACCTCGTCATCGTCGACCAGCCGATCAGCCCCGGTCAGCAGCGCAATCTGGAACGGGCCTGGAGTTGCAAGGTACTCGACCGGACGGGCCTCATTCTGGAGATCTTCGGTGAACGGGCGCGCACGAAAGAGGGGCGCCTGCAGGTCGAGCACGCACATCTGACATGGCAGAAGAGCCGCCTGGTCAGAAGCTGGACCCATCTTGAACGGCAGCGCGGCGGCTTCGGTTTCCTTGGCGGACCGGGCGAAACCCAGATCGAAGCTGACCGCCGGCAGATTCAGACGCGGCTGATGCGGATAGAAAAGGATCTCGAAAAGGTGCGCCGGACGCGCGGGTTGCACCGTCAATCCCGCCAGGCCGTGCCCTTTCCCGTCGTGGCGCTCGTCGGTTATACAAACGCAGGGAAATCCAGTCTTTTCAATCGATTGACCCAGTCGGACATTCTCGCCGAGGATATGCTTTTTGCAACGCTGGATCCGACATTGCGCAAACTCGATCTGCCGGGCGGGCAAAAGGCGATCCTGTCAGACACGGTCGGCTTCATTTCGGAATTGCCCACGACGCTTGTCGCGGCGTTCCGGGCCACGCTCGAGGAGGTGATTTCCGCCGAGATCATCCTGCATGTTCGCGATATTGTGTCACCCGACAGCGCGTTCCAGGCCCACGACGTAATCGAAACGCTTCGCGAACTCGGCATCGAACCGCACGACAAGCGGATCATCGAGGTCTGGAACAAGATCGATCTTGCCGATCGGCCCGCCCGTGAGGTTCTGGCAGGTCAGGCTGCACGCGCCGAACCCGACAAGCGGCCAATTCTGGTATCGGCAATAACGGGCGAGGGCGTCGATGAATTGCGGCGGCGGGTTGCAGAGGCACTGGCTGCCGGAGAATGTCGCAGGACGGTGCAGCTGGCCCCGGCTGACGGGCGTGGGCGAAGCTGGATCTATGAACACTGCACCGTGCTGGAGCGTTCCGACGATCCGAAGTCGGGCGTCAGCACGCTCACCGTTTCGGTTCCGAGCCAGCGGCTTGGCGAATTCGACCGTCGGTACGGTTGAAATCAGCGTCTAGTCATCGGCCTTGGCAGCCTGCCACCAGCTTTCCATCTCATCGATGTCAGGTGCGCCGTCGCCATCGTCCATCCGCTGGTCATAGCGACGCTCGACAGTCGCGAACCGACGGCTGAACTTTGCATTGGCCTCGATCATCGCCTGTTCCGGGCTGATATCGAGATGCCGGCACAGATTGGTGACGGCGAACAACAGGTCACCAAGTTCGCTGCGCAATTCGTCGCGCGAGGCGCGCGCTTGTGTCGCTTCGGCCAACTCGTCGGTCTCTTCGCGAATCTTGTCGAGAACCGCCTTACTGCTGGGCCAATCGAAGCCGATCTTCGCTGCCTGCTTCTGCAGCTTTACCGAGCGCGTCAGCGCGGGCAGGGAAGCCGCAACCTCGTCCAGCCTGGAAACTGGCTTCTCAGCACGGCCGCGTGCGGCCTTCTCGGCCTGCTTTATCTCTTCCCAATTCCGCTTGACGGCGTCCGGGCTGTCTGCCGCGACATCTGCAAAGACGTGCGGATGCCGCCGTATCATCTTCGTCGTAATCGCTTCGACGACATCGCCGAAATCGAATGCGCCGCGCTCTGTTGCCATCTGCGCGTGGAAGACGACCTGCAAGAGCAGATCGCCGAGCTCGTCCGTCAGATCTTCCATGTCGCCGCGCGAGATGGCATCGGCGACCTCATGCGCTTCCTCGATGGCATAGGGCGCGATGGTGGAAAAATCCTGCGCGACAACCCACGGGCAGCCGGTCTGCGGATCACGCAGCGCCGCCATGATTTCGATGAGCCGTTGTATATCTCGGGATGGCTGCATTGGCGGGGCTCCGTGTGGCGGGCAGTAGGCTGCGATCCGACTATGGCGTTCAGCCAGATACGGTCAAGCGGAGGCTGAAAGAGCTGCGCTCATTGTCGGGGAAGAGCCAGAACGGTTGGAGAATAAAGAAGCCAAATATGCCGCATAAGATATATTATGGAACTCCGATTTGGTCCAAAACCGCGAATTCGCGCTATTCCGCGCTTACCGGCACCTCGAAGCGCATCAGATCATAGGCCGGCTCGACATTCGCCGGCAGTCGCGCTGCCAGCTCGTCGAAATCGAGATCCACATGCATGTGCGTCAGGATTGCCCGTCCAGGCTTGAGCATGGCGATCCAGCCAAGCGCTTCATCGACACTGAAATGGCTCGGATGCGTCGTGTACCGTAGCGCGTCGACAATCCAGACATCGACGCCGCGCAGCAACGCTTCGGCAGTATCATCCAGTCCGTTGATGTCCGGCGAATACGCAACGCCGCCAATGAGGAATCCCAGCGTCTCGATCGATCCGTGCTGCTGTCGGTACGGTAAGGCGTCAATCGGCCCGCCGGCGCCATCGATGGTGACGGTGCGGCCGACATGGAGGTCGTGCGCGTTTAGGATCGGCGGATAATCGCTGCCTTTGGGCGTCGCAAAACAATAGCCGAAACCTTCCTTCAGCCGCGCCATGGTCGGCTCGTCAGCATAGACGTCGACCCTACGACGCATGTTGAAGGCAAAACCGCGCAAATCGTCGATACCGTGAATATGGTCGGCATGCGCATGGGTATAGAGAACGCCGTCGATGGTCGGAATGTCGGCCATCAGCGCCTGCTCGCGTAGATCCGGCCCGGTATCGATCAGAACGCGCGTCACGCCGCCCGCGCCAAATCTTTCCACCAGCATCGAACAGCGACGACGCCTGTTCTTTGGATTGTCCGGGTTGCATGCACCCCAATCATTGCCGATACGCGGAACGCCCGGCGATGAGCCACAGCCCAGAATGGTGAAACGCAGCCGGTCCTCCATCACGCGGCCACCGGTCTTGGAACCTTGGAAAACAGCCGAAAGAAGTTTTCCGTGGTTGTTTCGGCGATTTCGCCAGCACTGACGCCGCGCGCCTCAGCCAGAACCGCCGCCGTATTTGCAACGAAAGCCGGCTCGTTGCGCTTTCCGCGATTGGGCACGGGTGCCAGATACGGCGCGTCGGTCTCAATCAGAAGACGGTCGGCTGGTAGCCTGGCGGCAAGATCGCGGAGGCTCTGAGACGCCTTGAACGTCAGAATGCCGGAGAACGAGACGTAGAGCCCAAGTTCAATGCCCCTCCACGCAAGCGCATCGCCAGACGAAAAGCAGTGCAAAACCGCAGGGAAAGCCCCCTTCCCCATCTCTTCGGTCAGGATCGCCGCCATGTCATCGTCGGCGCTGCGCGCATGGATGACGAGCGGAAGGCCGGTGCGCCGGGCAGCATCGATATGACGCCTAAGACCCGTTGCCTGCGCCTCTCTCGGGGCATTGTCGTAGTAATAATCCAGACCCGCCTCGCCAATCGCCACGACTTTTTTATTATTAGACAATTCTATTATATTATCGACTGATATATCGAGTTCTTCATCTGCATTGTGAGGATGCGTCCCGACCGAGCAGAAAACGTCGTCATAGGCTTCTGCAACGGCGAGGACCTGTTCGAATTTCCTTATCCGGGTGCAAATGGTGACCATGCGACCAACGCCCGTCTGGCGTGCGCGATTGACGATCGCGTCGCGCTCGTCGGCGAAATCGGGAAAATCCAGATGGCAATGACTGTCGACGAGCATCAGCGAGCTTCGCCCTTCGCCTCATCCTCCACATAGCGCGGAAACACGCCTGACGGTGCAGGAAGCTGCGTCCCTTCGGACAATCTCTTCGCCAGCGCAGAGAATTCGCGATCAGCCGCGTCCTGGGCGAGCAGATCCAGCAGTTTGGCGGCCGAATCCGGCATGACCGGCTGTACGAGGATCGCAATCTGCCGAATAACTTCCGCCGTGACGTACAGGACCGTCCCCATCCGTTCAGGATCGCTCTTGCGGAGCGCCCACGGCTCCTGACCGGCGAAATAGCGATTGGCATCGGCGACGACACTCCAGATCGCATTTAGCGCAATGTGAATGTGCTGCCGCTCGAACGCGGCCCGGCATTGCTCGAGCATGGCATCGGCGGCGGCCAGGATCGTCTCGTCCTCGCTCCTGAATGGCCCCGGCTGCGGCACCACGCCGCCGAGGTTCTTGGCGATCATCGACAGGGAGCGCTGGGCCAGATTGCCGAGATCGTTGGCAAGATCTGCGTTGATGCGCTGCACGATCGCGTCGTGGCTATAATTGCCATCCTGCCCAAACGGAACTTCACGCAGGAAGAAATAACGTACCGGATCCAGACCGTAGTGAGCGACGATGCTTTCCGGGTCGATGACGTTGCCAACCGACTTGGACATCTTCTCGCCGCGGTTGAAGAGGAAGCCGTGCGCGAAGACGCGCCGGGGCAATTCGACGCCTGCTGACATGAGAAACGCTGGCCAGTACACCGTGTGAAACCGCACGATATCCTTGCCGATGATGTGGATTGCCGGCCAGTAGTTCCACAGCGGGTTTTCGGTATCGGGATAGCCGAGCGCCGTGATGTAGTTGGTCAGGGCATCGACCCAGACATACATCACATGCGCCGGATCGCCCGGAACGGGAATGCCCCAGTCGAAAGTCGTGCGCGATACCGACAGGTCCTTCAGCCCGCCTTTGACGAAACTGACGACCTCGTTGCGACGTTCAGTCGGGCCGATGAAATCCGGGTTGGCTTCGTAGAGGGCCAGAAGCCTGTCCTCATAGGCGGAAAGCCGGAAGAAATAGCTTTCCTCCTCCACCCACTCTACAGGCGTCCCCTGCGGTCCATAGCGTTTGCCGTCCTCGCGGATTTCGGTTTCCGATTCCGCGTAATAGGCTTCATCGCGAACCGAATACCAACCCGAGTAGCTGCCCTTGTAGATGTCGCCATTGTCGGCCATGCGCTTCCAGATTGCCTGGCTTGCTGCGTGGTGGCGCGCCTCGGTAGTACGGATGAAATCATCGTTTGAGGCGTTCAGCGTCTTCGCCATAGCCTCGAAGAGGGGCGTGTTGCGGTCGGCCAGTTCGCGGGCGGTAAGCCCCTTCCCGCGCGCTGTCTGCAACATCTTGATTCCATGCTCGTCGGTTCCCGTCAGGAACCGCACATCGTAGCCATCGAGGCGCATGAACCGGGCAATCGTATCCGTCGCCATCAACTCATAGGCGTGGCCGATATGGGGCGCCCCGTTCGGATAGGAGATGGCGGTGGTGATGTAAAAGCGCGGCTTCATGGTTTCCGTTCGTATTGCGGAATTCGAAATGGGCTCAGCGGGTGTTACTAGCGCCGCTGGCCGGGCGCAAGGGCATCCTGGATGTCGAACAGATTGGCAAGCACACAATGCGACCGGTCCAGATTGTAGCCGCGTGTCTCGCCGGCGCGGCCGGTAACCCGGTCCCAGAGCGCCGGATACGGCGCAAGCGCCTGTGCTGCGGCGATCTCCGCTGCGCTGCGAACTGTCGCCCGCAGCCATCCGCATAGCGCGTCTGTCACGATCTCGAACAGCACTTCTCCACCCGCCCCTGCCGTCATCCCGGCAAGCAGTATCGCCTTCTCGGTATCGACTGCGGGAAGGCTGTCGATAATGTCGGCAAGCGCAGGAAGCGCCTCGTCGTATTCGCCGCCTGCGATCTGCGCTGCGCGTTCGACATCTCCATTGGCGAATCTTACCGCCAGATCGAGCTTTTCCCCCGGCTCGAATCCCGCATCCGTAAGGATCGCCCGAAGCGTCTCTTCCGAAAGAGGCTGGAGTTCGAGAATCCGGCAGCGCGATCGGATCGTCGGCAGCAGCCGCCCGGGCTGATGTGCGACGATCAGAAAAAGGCTCTGTCTGGGCGGCTCTTCGAGAAGCTTCAGTATCGCGTTCTGCCCGGCACGGTTGAGCCCGTCGGCGGGATCGATCACGACGATCCGCCAGCCCCCCTCACCGCTCGTTGCGCCGAGAAATCGCCCGACCTTCCTGACCTGCTCCACAGGGATGAGCCCGGCGCGACGGCCGGGTTCCGGTTGCGGCGGTGCGAGCGTCAGAAGGCCAGGATGCGCACCTGCGTTGATCTGGCGGCAGGCCGGATGGTCGGGATCGGTGTCAAGAACCGAACGCTCGCCCGCGCCGGCGCCATGTGCAAGCAGATGTCGCGCCGCCCTATAAGCAAGCGTTGCCTTGCCGATCCCGCTGGGACCGGCGAGAATCCACCCATGGTGAAGCCTGCCCGACGAGATGGCGCGCGCCAGTTCTTCTTCCGCAGCCGCCTGTCCGACGAGCGCTGGGCCGTGAACGGGATCCGGCAGGCTCATGCCGCCTTCTCCGCCACTTTCCCGTAGACCTGAAGGATGCGTGCGAACACGTCTTCCGGCGTTCCCGTGGCGTCAATGACATGGACGCGGCGCGGCGCCTGCAGGGCTATCGCCAGAAAGGCCTTGCGAAGCTCCTCGTGGATCGTCTTGTCCTGTTTCTCGAACCGGTCCGGCGTCGCGCCCTTGCCACTCGTCCGGTTCGTTTCGCGTCGCGCACGCAAAAGCGTCTGCGATACCGGCGCGTCCAGCACAAATGTCACGTCAGGCGCCGTATCGCCAACAATCACGGCCTCCATCTGCTTGAGGAGATCGAGATCGACGCCGCCGACAATACCTTGATAGGCAATCGTGGAATCGCTGAAACGGTCGCATATCACGGTCTTGCCGGCGTTCAGCGCCGGACGGATGACCTTCTCGAGGTGATCGCTCCGCGCAGCATTCATCAGCACGGCCTCCGCAAGCACGCCCAGCGGCTCCGCGCCGCCTTCCAGAACGATGCGGCGAACAATTTCGCCCGAAGCTGTGCCGCCGGGCTCGCGGGTCAGAACGACTGTTTCGCCTTTGGCCTCAAGATATTCGGCAAGCCGGCGCGCCTGCGTGGACTTCCCCGTCCCCTCGCCGCCTTCAAACGTGATGAATGTACCCGTTCCCATCATTTGCGTCGGACGCAGACCTTCTCCCACAGCGGGGCTCAACGCCGGGAGCCGGCGGTTTGTTCAATACAAGATCCCGAGGCTGGCTCAGGCCTATTGCAGCCAGCCAAGCGAGAGTTCCCAGATCGCGTCCAGAGCGCGCTTGTGCAGTGGCCCAACATCGACGCTTTCAGCAGCAAATAACGGCGCTTCGGAGATGATTTCGTCATTGTTGTAGATGCGCAGCGCGCCAACCCTGTCGCCTTGCGCTACCGGTGCCATAAGCGGCCCCTGATAGACAATTCGGGCTTTCATGTTGCGCTTTACGCCCTTGCCGATCAGCATCTTGATCGTATCGTCGCTCCGAAGCGCGACGGTCGATTGCAGCCCGCCGTAAACCGGAACCTCGCCCACCCGCTCGCCGGGACCGAAAAGGCTCAACTCTTCAAACGCGCGAAACCCCCAAAGCAACAGCTTCTGCGCCTCGGTAGCCCGCTCCCGCGACGTCGGCAAACCATTGACGACGACGATCAGTCGTCGCCCATCCTGCACGGCCGAACCGACAAGGCCGTAGCCGGATTCCGCCGTATAACCGGTTTTCACGCCATCAGCGCCAATATTGAGCGCCAGCAGCGGATTGCGGTTCTTCTGGGTTATGCCGTTCCACTCGAACTCGGTCTGCGAATAGAAGCTGTAGATGTCGGGATAGGTCTGAATGAGATGGCGAGCCAACATGGCAAGCTCGCGCGCAGTGACTTTCTGATCCGGATCTGGCAGCCCCGTGGAATTCCGGAAGACGGACTTCTTGAGGCCGAGTTCGCGCGCCCGGTTCGTCATCATCTGCGCAAAGACTTCTTCCGTACCGGCCATTCCCTCGGCAACCACAATGCACGCATCATTGCCTGATTGGATCATGATCCCGTGAAGCAGATTGTCGATGGATATCATGGAGTTGAGATCGGCAAACATCGTCGATCCGCCCGAGGTCGCACCGCCTTTGCGCCAGGCATTCTCCGTCACGACAAATTCATCGCTCAGGGAAAGTTTGCCTTCCTTAAGGGCGTTGGCCACGACTTCAACAGTCATGATCTTGGCCATGCTCGCGGGCGGCATCAGCTCATCGCCGTTGACGTTCAGCAGAACGGTGCCGCTGTCTGCGTCCAGCAGGAAGGCGTGCGGCGCACTCGTCGCAATCGTTGCCTGCGCCAACGCAGGCGTCATTGCAGAAACGAGGACTGCCGCTGCGGATGTCGCCAATAATACCGACATCGCCGCAATTCGACGCGCTAACCTGCCCATTGAACACTACTCCTGCCATCCGCCATATGCAGGCTTCATGACATAGCAATGTCGGGGCGGGACGATCAACCGCGCAACGCGTTTGCCGCGCTTATTTCCGTCTAGTGTGTCGCGGGTTTGAAGGCAGCCGGCAGCGACAGGGTGTCGCGATTGTCGAATACGGCAAATGCGGCATCGATGGAATCGGCCGTACGGTCAGCCGCCGAATAACCGGTAAGCAGGCTGAAGACGCCACGCCGGCGCTGCGGCGAATAGACTTCGCCGACACCCACGCGCGGCGTCGGCTCGCTGGCAGCAAACGCATTGATCGGGCGAGATTCCGGCATGATGGACGGTGCCTGCGGCAACGTTGCCGCAAGCAGGGTCGTCGGCGTCGCACCATCTTCCATGCGAACGCTGGCAGTCAGCCAGGCGCTGTCGTCGCCTTCAAGCGGCGCCGGCCCGACATATTGAACACGCACCTGCGCCAGACCCTGATTGTGGAAATCGAGCACATTCGCGGCTCGCTTCGACAGATCGATGACGCGATCATGGGCATAGGGCCCGCGATCATTGACCCGCACCACGACCGACCTGCGGTTCTCAAGGTTCGTCACCCGAACGTAGCTCGGCAGTGGCAATGTCGGATGGGCCGCCGAAAAGGAATTCATGTCGTAGACTTCGCCATTGGCGGTCAGCCGACCGTGAAAATCGTCGCCATACCAGCTGGCAATTCCAACCTTGTCCAGGTTGGGCTGCTCTCTCGGCGTGTAGGTGGTGCCGGCGACCGTATATGGGTTGCCGACCTTGTAACTGCCCCCGCCTTTCGGAATAGGCTTGCTCGTGTCGGCAACGCGCGGACTGGCAGAGACACCATATTTCGGATCGACCCGGCTCACATTGTTTGCCGGACCGCTGCAAGAGGCAATGATGCCGGCAACCACCAGACCGCTCGCCAGCTGCAACGCCGTGTTCCTGAAACGCATTCCCGATATCCCCGCAGCATCCAGGCTCTGAAACAAGTTCCGCCCGGTGCAAACCTCCAATAGCCCCCAGTGATCATTGCGACCAGCATGGTTTAGAGGAGATTAATTTCGTTGCCCGTCGAACCTTATGGTTAAGATTCTATTACTCAATCTCAGGCACGCAGCACCAGTACGTCGCCTCCATCACACAATCTCAACACAATTGCGGCGAGGAAAAGACAAAGATCAAACATTGCTGGAACTTTTTCCAGATTGCCGAATTTAACCCCGGTTTGCCTTTCAGGCGCCGCATTGGCTAAGCTCGTGCTGCAGTGCAGCAATCAGGGAGCCGGTCGCATCGTCAAACTCCAAATCGACTTTCCGACCCTACGCAAGTGGTTCAATCGACTGAGAGTGCCGTTCGCGCTCGCAGTCGCCGCGATCGTTCTATGGGGTCTGACCGAGGCAATTCTCGTAAGTCAGTATTGGCATGAGGCCCTCATACTCCTCGTGCGCCTGCTGCTGGTCATCGCGGCGGGCTGGAGCCTGACGGTTTTCGGAGAAACGTTGATCCGCCGCCGCCTATCTAAGCTCAGGCTGGAGGTGGAGGACAATCTGCGCGCACGCATGAGCGCGACAAAACTCGACGTGTTGCGCCGGATCTGGGTAATCGTCGGTGGAATGGCGACACTTGCCGCCGCTCTCACCGTCGTTCCCTGGGCCAGACAGATCGGAATCTCGCTTTTCGCATCCGCTGGCATCGCCGGCATTGCAATTGGACTTGCGGCCAGACCCGTACTTTCCAATCTGCTTGCCGGGCTGCAGATCGCCTTTACCCAACCGATCCGGATCGACGACGCCGTCGTCGTGGAAGGGGAATGGGGTTGGATCGAGGAGATCGGCCTGTTCTATGTCGTCATCAAGATCTGGGACTGGCGGCGCCTCGTCGTCCCCCTTTCCTATTTCATCGAAAAGCCGTTCCAGAACTGGACGCGCTCGTCCGCATCAATCATCGGCAGCGTCTTCTGGCATGTCGACTATCGCGCTCCGGTCGACGCGATACGCTCAAAGCTCGAAGAAATCTGCCGCGGTACGGATCTGTGGGATGGCGATGTCGTCAATCTGCAGGTGGTTGAAACGACCTCAACGACCATGCAATTGCGCGCGCTTGCCAGCGCCCGCAATTCGCCGCGCGCATGGGATCTGCGCTGCCTTATCAGGGAGCAGATGATTTCCTGGCTGCAGGCAGAATATCCTGAGGCGCTGCCGCGCCTTCGAGCGGAGATGGACCCATCCCCGCTCGATGTCATGGCGCCGCCTACAGCATCCCCCCGCCATCAACGCTGATCACCGTCCCGGTGATGTATTTCGACCGGTCGGACAGGAGGAACATCACCGTCTCGGCGATGTCGCGCGGCTCTCCGGCGCCGCCCATCGGCGTCTTGATGCCTGAACCCTTGCCCTGCATCGCATCGAGCCTTGGCGAGCGGATCGCCCCCGGCGAAATGGAGTTTATGCGCACATTTTCAGGTCCGAGCCGCTTCGCAGCGCCCTTGACGAACAGATTGACACCGGCGTTGGCGATGGAACCGGGAATATGAGTGAGCGACGGGTTGAAACCACCGAGCCCGCTGATCAGCACAATGCTTCCCCGACCGTTCCTGATCATTTCGGGGGCTGCCGCACGTGTCAGACGCACAGAGCCGACGAGCTTGGTATCGAGAACCTTTTCCCAGTCCTCGTCCGAGAGTTCGAACAGATCGCCGAAGATCGGCAGCGTCGTTGACACGACTAGCCCATCCAGCTGGCCAAACTTGTCGATGATCCTGGCGACGGCGGCTTTGATGGACGCCATGTCGCGGGCATCCACGTTGATCGGCGTCGCACCCTCGATTGGCGGGTCTGCGTCCTCTATCCCGCGCGACGACACGATCACACGCGCGCCTTCCTTTACCAGCGATTCAGCGATGCTGCGACCAATCGTGCCGGCTGCACCGACAACCCAGACAACCTGGCCCTCTACTTCAGCTTCCATCAACCCTCTTCCTTTCGCTTCCGGTTTCTTGTCCTCCGACAGTCGTTTTGCCCCCGGTGAAACGGTCGTCAACCGTTGCAGGAGCGGCCGCGTCGGGATTCATGGCACGCATATGATGCGCGATACGCCAAGCATGGTACGACACGCGATGCAACCAGCGCACCGCATCGAGGCGCCCAACAATATCGCTCAGACTTTGCCGACTCGATCCGGCGGCCGCAATTGCCTGTTCACGATAGGGGTCCTGATGCTGGCTGATGCGGTGGCGCTCCGCATTGATACGCTTCTCTCCATCCTCACCCACACCCGAAGGCGCCAGGAAGATCGCAATTGCATGTCGCAGGGAACCGGCAAGGACTTGAAGCTCCGGCTCGGCACGCACGATCCGCGCATCTTCAACTTGCGCGCAACGTTCCGCGAGCCGTTCAATATGATCGAGTGCGTGTATGACTGACCTGAGACGAAGCGCATTCTCGCTCGCAGAATTACCGATGTTGATCCGCTGGGCAAAAAGAAAAGCTTCCTCTCGGGCGGCGAGCAGGTCGCGAAGTCCGTTACCCTCGGCCCGGCGTTGATGAGGTTCCAGAAGCGTGCTGAGGGCGGTAAGTGTCGCGTTCGCCAGAGCCCGTGTAGACGCCGACAACGCATCGATGGCAGCGGCGGTATCGCTCAGAAGATTTTCATCGAGATACCCGCCGACCGTGTCTGCGCGCTGCGGTACGAGCCGGACGACCAGAGCGGCAAACTGTCTGGTCAGCCCGATGACGAGAAGCACACCCAGAATGTTGAAAAAGGAATGGAACGCGACGAGAGCGATCTGCGGGTCGGGCGGTGACCCCGCATCGACGCGGGCTGTGTAAAGCCATTCCAGAGGCCAGAGCAGAGCAAAAGCCATGATCCCGGTGAGCACATTGTAGATCATGTGCGCGTAACCTGTGCGCCGGGAAGCCGTCGATCCGCCGACTGTCGCAAGAACTGCGGAAAACGTCGTGCCGACGTCCATGCCGATGACCAAAGCTGCCGCCTGAGGAAATGTAATCACTCCCGCGGCCAGCGCCGATAGAGAAACGGCAACGCCAGCGCTCGAGGATTGCGTCACGATGGTGATGGCGACACCGATCCCTACCAGTTGCAGGCGCCCCAAAAAGCTGTCGGCCGGGAAATGGTCGGGCGATACGATATCGCTTGCGAATGCCATGCCGTCCTGCATTGCCGTGATGCCGAGGAACAGAATGCCAAAGCCCGCGACAGCCTTGCCGGTATCGTGCCAGCGCCCCCGGGCGAATATCTGCGCGAGTGCGCCGAGGAATACGAAAGGCATCAGTGCGGCGCCGAGATCCAGCTTGAAGCCGACGATCGCAACGAGCCAGCCGGTCAGCGTAGTTCCGATATTGGCGCCGAAAATGATGCCAAGTGCCTGCTGGAAAGTCATGATTCCAGCACTGACAAATCCGATGGCAGCGACCGTCATGGCGCTCGACGATTGCACTGCGGCGGTAGCCAGCGCACCTGCCACAGCCGCCTTGGCCGGACTGCTGACCGAACGCCGCAATCCCTCTCTGAGACCTGGACCTGCAAGCCCCCGCAGCCCTTCGGTCAGCATATGCATGCCGACCAGAAAGAGACCGAGCCCTCCGATTGCGTGCAGGATCTGGAGCGTCATTTGCCTGTCCGAAGCACCGGGACCAGACGATCAGGCCCAGGGCGGCGTCTGATCGGCAAGACGTCTCCAACGGGACAGCAGCACTGAGAATGCAATCTCGCTGTGCGCCGCATGCCAACCGACCACGAATGCAGCTGCTTGCGCCGCTTGCCGCCTGGTGCCCTGCCCGGTCGCGATTGCTGGCAGCTTTGCGGCCAGAGCCACATCGTTGAGATAGCCGAAACTGTCCTGCAGCGCCTTGAGCTTGCCGTGCCATCTTTGAAAAACCTTGCGCGGCAGGACGGGCGCGAAAGACTCCAGCGCGTAACGCAACGTCTTCAGATCCTTTCGCAATTCATGGCGCTCCTCGATGGAAAGCCGTTCCAGCCTTTCGCCCTGCTTTTTGGCCTTCTTCCACAATCGGGCGAGACTGGCGTGGGCGAATAGCGCCACTGGCCTGTCTTCGCGAAGACCATCGCGCCAGCAGGCTCCGTGCGGTAGCAAGGCGAGCCGCAGGCGGAGCCCATTGAACCTGCGATCAAGAAGGTCAGCCCGAACGCGCGCGCGCACGATTTCACGATGATCCTTCAGCACCTTGAGCAGAGCATCTGAACCACCGACAGCGGTGATGCCAGCAATCGCGGGTCTGACGATATCGTCGATCATGACGTCACTGTTGCGCAATTCGCCAACCAGCTGGCCAAGCGCCCGCAGTTCCGCATTCAACCGCGCCAGTTTCTCATCTTTCACAAGGCCTTTGAGGAGCTTGATCATCGTGCGCATGCGCCGGATACCGATGCGCATCTGGTGCGCGTATGACGGATCGTCATCTTCAGTAACGCCCTGCCAATTCTCAAGCACCTGCGCGCTTGCGGAAGCGAACAGCACTTCGAAGACTTTGCCGATCGAGTCGTGCCGGGAGAATTTCACCTTGGGCGATTTCAGCGGTGCAACCGGAGGCGCGGTGACAGCGCCGATTGCAAGAAACCCGCGATGAGACTTGCTGACCCGGCTGAAGCGTAGAGGAACCTCGCTGAAGATCTGCTCGGCGAGGGAAAGGAATGAATCGATGTCCCCTTTCTTAAGCTCAAGCTCGGCCTCGCTGATGGGTACCGAAACGCCGTCAGAAACAACCTGACCGCTGTCCAGCGCAAGTTCGGCAGCGAAACCGTTGCTGGAGAATTGCCAGGTTCGCCGTCTTACGTCGGTACTGAACATGGGCCCGACAGCGTCGCCGTTTATCAGTTTGCCGAGCCGCCGCCTCAGTGCGCTCTCAGGCATAATCTCAAGCGAGGGGCTATCGCCGGACGCTGCGGTTTCAATCTCGTCAGGATTGGATATTCCGCCGCGAATTAGGCGGCCTGCCTTCACCGTCTGGACTGTCTTGCGCCCGTTACGGCGCAGCCTGAGCGTCATTCCGGCATCGAAGAGTGTTCGCTGGGGCGTGTCGAAATAAGTTGAGACGAGATGCTGACGTTTCGGACCGCCTGAAGCCAGACCGAGGGCAGTGACATGCCGGGCCAATGCCTGCTGGTCGCTCTTGCCTAGGGCGAGCTTCAGCTCGAACTCCCGTTCATCGGTCGCTGTCATGACGCTGCATCCCCGACGGAAAACGTACGCCAATTTGGCAAATCCCGGAACGAATGTGAAGATAGACGGCAAAGGACGGGCAGAATGCGCCGCGGCATGTCATGAGCCGCTCGCGGCTTACACTCGCGGACTTGCGCAACCTGAACGCGCGGGTGCAAAACAGCGCTGTCGGCGCGAAGACGCCGGACGGAGCACAGGGGCTAGAATGTAATGGAAACGGTTTTCACACCGTGGGAAGCGCTGATCGGCGGCGTTCTCATCGGGTTATCCGCAGTCATGCTGATGGCGCTCAACGGCCGCATTGCCGGCATGACCGGCATTCTCGCCGGCCTCGTACCGCCCTTCCCGAAGGACTGGGGCTGGCGCGCCGCCTTTACTTTCGGCGCGCTTGCAGCGCCGGCGGCCTATGCCGCGCTCGGCGGACGTCTTGAATTCGGCGTTCCTGTCTCGACCGCCGCGATGATCGGCGGCGGCCTGATCGTCGGCGCCGGCGCCTATGTCGGTTCTGGCTGCACGAGCGGTCACGGCGTCTGCGGCATGGCCCGTCTTTCTCCGCGCTCGATCGTCGCGACCTGCGTTTTCATGGCGGCCACCTTCGTGACCGTATTTGTCGTCCGGCACGTCATCGGCGGGGTGTAGGCCATGAAACTTCTGACCGCACTCATCTCCGGCATCGTGTTCGGTATCGGCATCGCCATATCCGGCATGGGCAATCCCGCCAAGGTTCTCAACTTCTTCGACCCGGTTGGCACGTGGGACGCGAGCCTGCTTCTCGTGATGGGCGGCGCGCTGGTGACAACGTTCATCGGCTACCGTCTGCTGTTCCGCATGCGCGACAAACCGGTCGCGGAACCTTCTTTCGCCATTCCCGTCTCACGTCAGATCGATGCGCGACTTGTCGGTGGCTCCGCTGTTTTCGGTATCGGCTGGGGCATAACCGGCTTCTGTCCGGGCGGCGCGATCCCCGTCCTTGCGATCGGCTACTGGGAACCGTTGATTTTCGTCATCGCGATGATGGCGGGCATCTTTCTGGCAATGGCAGGAGACCGCCTCTGGAAAGGCCGAAACAAGCCTGTGCCTCTGACGGATTCCCACGCTACAGGTCGCTGAACCTCTAAGTTGACCTGTCAATTATCGCATGCGAGATTGCACGCTGCTCCACTCGGCGTGAAATCGCGCGAGAGCTAATCGGGTCTCAAGAAATCCGACCAGGGCGCTTAATGAAGATGGGAAGAAACATTCATGACGCTTGATAGCGATACGCAAAAACTCCTCGCCTGGCGCATGGAGATCAAGGCCCCCTATTTTCAGGACCTGACGCCCCAGCAGGCGCGCGAAGCCATGGCGGCGGCGCGCAAGGCGGCCAATGTCACACCGCCGGAAATCGGCGATATTGAAGATCTGACCGCAAGCAAGAGCGGCCACAACGTCAATCTGCGCTACTACCGCCCGGACAGCGGCCGAGAAAAAGGTGCCCTGCCCTTCCTGATCTTCTTTCACGGCGGCGGCTGGGTTATCGGAGATCTGGAGACGCATGACATTTTTTGCCGGCAAATGGTTCTTGGCTCCGGCTGTGCGGTGGTCGCGGTCGACTATCGTCTTTCACCCGAGCACAAATATCCCGCAGCGCTCGAAGACGCGGAACTCGCGGTGAACTGGATATTCGAGAATGCCGACAAGTTGGGACTCGATACCAAACGTGCTGGCATTGGCGGCGACAGCGCCGGCGGGAATCTCGCGGCGGTCATGACCCTGCTTTCCCGTGATGGAAAGCTGCCGCCTTTCATCTTCCAGTTCCTTGCCTATCCCGTCACCGACCTGACGATGGCGCGACGCTCCTATGACGTTGCCGCCGAAGGGTTGCCGGTGACCGCCGAGACGATGGAATGGTTCATCGGGCACTATCTCAACTCCGAAGACGAGCAGACAGATTGGCGCGCATCACCCGTCTTTGCAAAGAGCCTGAAAGGCCTGCCGCCCGCCTATATCGTGGCCGCCGGCTACGATCCGCTGGTCGATGAAGGAGACGCCTATGCACGCCGCCTCCGCGCGGCTGGGGTGCCGGTGAAAGTCGATCACTATGGCGGCCAGATCCACGGCTTCCTGACGATGGGCGCAGCTTTGCCGACCGCCGGAAAAGCGGTTACGGAAATCGGCAAGGTTCTGAAAGGTGGCCTCGCCGACAAGAGCTTCAAGGGCGACTGAAAGTGCTCAAACATCACGCAAGAACGCATGAACTCGTCCCTGACCGGCTCTTCCTGCTCGGTGACAGCGCGGAAATCGACCACCGCATTTCCTGGCGCGGCGCGGAGGATCATGGGCGGTTCGATCCGATAAACGTCTATCTCCTGCGCGAGGGGAACCAGAATCTTCTGGTCGAGGCAGGCGTTGCGCTTTTCGAGCAGACGGTCAATGAGCAGATCGCCAGCCTGATCGGAGATGGCGAGCTGTCGCGCCTTGCGGTAACCCGCAATGAACCGGACACGATCTCCAATGTGCCCGGCCTCGTTAAACGCTGGCACCTGAAACAGGCCAATACGCCGGGCGTCATGAACCCGCTGGATTATTTCGAGGACGCCAGCGCCCACTACCAGATGATCAGCTTTGGTGTCGAACAGGTGCCGATCCGTCCGGGCGACAAGATAGGGATTGCCGGCGACCGGGTTCTGGAAGCCGTCCAGGCACCGCTGCGGATGCTGTCGACGACCTGGTACTACGACAATGGCGCCAAGGCTCTTTTTTGCTCCGATATCATGACAGACAGCGCAGGCGAGAGCCGGGAAGATCGCATCGTCCATGAACCGGTAGGCCTCGATACGCTTGTGCCGTACATGAGGCGCAACATGCTGGTGCGCTACGACTGGCTTGCCCGCAGCCGCCTGCGCCCGATCATCGAAGGGCTTCAGACGCTTTTTGACAGCTACGAGATCGACATTCTCGCGCCTTCACGCGGCTGCGTCATTGTCGGACGCGACGCAGTCAAGGAGCGCGAGGCAGCGCTGTTGACCGTCCTGCGCGAACTCACACTTTCCTGAAAGAGGCGCAAGCGATGACGACGAAGCCCGCATCAACCTCCGCAGATCAGAGCGTCGGCGCTGGAAACCGGATGGACTACAACGGCTTTCACAGCCGCGATCTTGGCCAGGGCATCCATCTTCTCGGCGGCTGCTTTCACGCCACAATGTATGGCAACAACTTCCATACCCATGCGAGCGCCTATCTCATCGAAGGCGAGACTGGCAACATTCTCGTCGATACCGGCCATTCCAAGGATGGGAAGGCCATCGAAGAGTTCGTCCGCTCCCGGGTCGGAGGCGATCTGACCTACATCTTCCCGACCCACGAGGAATATCCGCATGCGGGAAATCTCGACCAGCTGATGCGCGCGTTCCCAAAGGCGATGACCGTCGGCGAGGTGCGCAATTTCCATCTCTACTATCCCTGGCACGAGGCGGACGGCCGTTTCCGGCAGATGGAACCCGGCGAAGAAATCGATCTCGGCGACCGCCGTTTCATCGTGCTTCCGGCGATCATTCACGACTTGCCGGCATCGCTGTGGGGCTATGACACGAAATCGGAGACGATGTTTGTCTCCGACGGCTTTGCCTTTTCACACACCCATGACAGCGAGTGCACGCTGTTCTCGACCGAGTTGCCATCTCAGCCCACGCTCAACGAGACACGGCTTGTCTTCGATCTGGCGCTCTACTGGACGAAATTCGCTGAAAAACGCGATCTGGTCGAAGCTACCCACAAGCTGCTTGAAGATTATCCCACCAGATTGATCGCGCCAGCGCACGGCAATGTGGTGGACGATCCTGTCGCGCTCTCGCGCGTTATGGACGAAGTCCTGCTCGCGCCAATCCCTCACTAGGTACGTGCGCGCCATCCCAGCACGGCGATATGGATTGCCCGGTCGATCCGGGCAATCACTGCCTTGGCCAGACGAACGAAATTTGGTCGTCGTCAGGCGGCTTGTTCCACATAGTTGCGCTTGCCCTGGATGAATTCGGCAACGCGTTCGCCGATCATCATCGCAGGAGCACTCGTGTTGCCAGACACGATGTTCGGCATGATCGAGGCATCCGCCACCCGCAATCCATCGATACCGTGAACGCGCAATTCATTGTCGACCACGGCCATCTTGTCGCTCTTCGGTCCCATCTTGCAGGTGCCCACCGGGTGATAGACGGTCGCGGCGTGCCCGCGAATGAATTTCTCCAGGTCCTCGTCAGAGGTCTTTTCACGGCCCGGCAGGATTTCCTTGCCGACATAGGGCGCCATCGCGGGCTTGGTGAAGATTTCACGGATAATCCGGATTGCCCTGATCAGGATCTGGACATCCTCCTTGTCCTTCAGGAAGCCGGGCTCGATGATCGGCTTGTCATAGGGTGATGCCGAACGGAGCGACATGCGGCCACGGCTCTTTGGCCGGCAAATGTTCATGTGGCAGATGGTGCCGTGGATTGTGGGCACGAAGTTCGCTTTGGTCTTCATGCCGACCATGAACGTCACCTGCACATCCGGCCGGTCCAGCCCCTCCTGTGTCCGGATGAACCCGCCCGCTTCGGCTACAGGAGACGACAGGAGTCCCTTCCGGCTGAGGAGATACTTTGCCGCTTGCCCGGCCAGCCTTGGAAACGACTTTGGCGTGAGCGCGAAGGAATAGCCCGACGGGTCTTCGTTCGAGATCGAAACCGTAACGTGATCCTGGAGGTTGCCACCAACGCCCGGCAGATCCTTCACGACAGGAATACCGTGTTTTTCCAGTTCCTTCTTCGGACCGATACCCGAAAGCATCAGAAGGTGCGGAGAGTTGATGGTGCCGCCGGAGAGAATGATCTCCTTGTTCACCCTCAATTCCTCGATCTTGCCGCCGCGTTTGATCCGCAATCCGACCGCACGACCGTCCTCGATGAGGATCTTCTCGACAAGCGTCTCTGCAAACACCGTCAGATTTTTGCGATCGAGAACCGGATGCAGAAATGCCTTGGAACTGTTGAGCCGGGCGCCGCCGCGCTGGTTCAGCGCGAACAGACCGAACCCATCCTGTTCCGGTCCGTTGAAATCCTTTGTTTCGGGATGCCCGGCCTGCTTTGCAGCTTCCATGAAACCGATCGAGATCGGATTGGGCTCCCGGAGTGTGGCGGCATCGAGCTCACCACCGGTCCCGTGGTAGTCAGGATTGACGCCGTCGTGCCAGTTCTCGTGCTTCTTGAAGGCCTCCAGAACCTCCTTGTATCCCCAGCCTCGATTGCCTTCGGCTTCCCAGCCGTCATAGTCGGCGCGATGTCCGCGCATGTAGACGGTTCCGTTTACCGAGGAACATCCGCCGAAAAGCTTGCCACGCGGGCAGCCGATCGTTCGATTGTCGGTTGCCGCATCGGTCGTGAATTCATAGTTCCAGTTATAGCGCTGGTCCGGGAGCAGCAGCACGTTGCCGATCGGCAGCAACGTTTTCATGTTGAGCGGAAACGCGCGGTCCGAAGCCCCCGCCTCGACGAGCGCGACCCGATTTTGTGGATCTGCGGATAGCCGATTGACGGCGACGCAGCCGGCCGAACCGGCCCCGATCACGATGTAGTCGAATTCCTGATTGTTCATTCATTCCTCCCGTCGGCGCCAGACGGCTCTTTTAGCAGGCCGCTGCATCCGTACGGTCAGAAATAATACATTGCCGCGTCGCGGCAAAGCTTGTTTTGTCAACAAGCCTGCCCGTCGCGTGAACATGATCTTCAGTGGAGCGGCAGATTTTCCTTCGCGGGAAGAACCCCGTCCAGTTCGGCCCGCAATTCGATGGCAAGAAAGCGGGAATAGAGGCGAGAATCCAGGAGCGACCCACCGGTAAACCACAGGCCCGGCTGCGCGGTTCGCCGCCACATGTTCCGCATCTGATAATTCTCGTCGAAGCCCCAGAGCGGTCCGACGCTATCGGCGATCTCGCTGCCGAGCATCTTGCGCACGGTTTCCTGCATGTTCTTGAAACCGGTCGCGAGGATCACGTCATCGCAGGCAATAACGCTACCGTCCTTCATCTTCAGGCCTTCCGCGACAAAACCCTCCGCATCGTCATACTGGATCACGCCGACGCTGCCATTGACGATCAGCTCCACATTGCCGACGTCGATATAATAGTTGCCTTCGCCGCGCATGAACTTCATCTGGAAGCCCGTTCCGTCGCTCCCGAAATAGGTGCGGAACCCGGCCTTTGCGAGGCCCTCAAGCATTTCCTCGTCGAGCTTGGCGCCCTTTTCCGTGATCCAGCGATAGGTATCTTCCATGACCGGATAGGGCACGGATGCCGTTATGAGGTCGACATCCTCAGTTGGCATGCCCTCGCCGTAAATCTTGTAGACCATTGCCGCTGTCGGCTCGAGGCTGACAACGCAGCAGGGGCTCCGCTGAAGCATCCAGACTTTCTCGGCGCCCTTCACGAACAGGTCCTGGGCGATGTCGTGGCCGCTGTTGCCCGTGCCGACAACAATTACCTTGCGCCCCTTGAAGTCTGCGCCGTTCTTGAAGTCGCTGGAATGTGTGACGCTGCCCTTGAAGGCATCGATCCCGGGAAGCTTCGGGATGTGCGGAAGGCCGCCACTGGCACCCGTCGCGATGACGATATGCCGGCAATGAACCGTCCTCGGCTTTCCGTCGCGGACAAGTTCGACAGTCCACTGGCTGGTCGTTTCGTCATAACGCGCCCCGGCCAATTCAGTGCTCGTCCAGACATTGGCCTCCAGAAACTCCGCATAGGCTTCCAGCCAGATCGCCATGTGGTCCTTGGTCAGCCAGAGCGGCCAGTTTTCGGGAAACGGCATATAGGGAAGATGGTTGGCCATCACCTCATTATGAAGTGTCAGCGACTCGTATCGCTGGCGCCAGACATCCCCAACGCGCGGCAATCTCTCGATGACGAGGGCATCAACGCCAAGCCGGCCCAGTCGCGCCGCGATCGTAAGCCCCGCCTGCCCCGCGCCGACGATGATGACTTCCGGCTCGCGATCCTCAAAACCCTGCTGCCGCTCCCTCTCTTGTCGCCAGCTACGGCCAAGTTCGTTCTTCGCGAACTCATCGCCCGACGGACGGTTGCGACCCACCGGTTCCGGGTGCGCCTTCAGCGACTGCAACGTCGTCAGCAGGAACCAGATGCGCGGTTCTGTCGACCCGTCAGGGCTGTAGAGGAGACGCACAAACGCGCTGCCCGAACCGACGCCCGTATCGAAGTCGAAATAGCCCTCCAGAACATCGCTGCCCGAGCGACGCTGCTGCTTGGGCGCCGTGCGCCCGGGGGACATGGAGACATTGGTTATCTTCGCAGCTTTGGCGGTCGCCGCGAAAGCCTTGGCAATCGCAGCCTTGCCGGAAATCGTGCGATGTTCCCAGGTGAAGGAGAGAATGTCCTTCCAGTGGCTGTCCTCGGCGAAGAAGGATGCGATCTCGTCGCCGTTGGCCCGCTCGAGAGCGCCCCCGAATTTTTCAAGCCAGGCATTGAAAGCGTCGCTCGCCTGCAAGGCAGTCCTGTCAATCATATTCATATCTTCGCCCCCGCCTCACCGGCCGGTAAAATTAGGCGTCCGTTTTTCCATGAATGCGCGCGACCCCTCGCGGGCATCTTCCGAACGCAGAATGATCTTGATCGCCTGATCCTCGATCCCGAAAGCTTCAGGGATCGTCACTCCCGATGATGCAAGCATGGCTTCCTTGGCCTTGCGCATCGCCAGCGGTGAATTCATGGCCATCCGTTCAGCCAGCGCCCTGGCCGTCGGCATGACCTCCGAAGCCGGCACGACGCGATTGACCAGACCCACGCGCAGCGCATCGGCAGCCGGCATCCTGTCGCCGACGAGCAGAATTTCAGCCGCGACAGCCGATGCGACCTGCCGCGAAACACGCGCGACGCCACCGGCAGCTGCGATCAGGCCGCGGCTCACTTCAAGCAAACCGAGTTCGCTGTCGTCGGCCACCACACGCAGGTCGCAGGCCAGCGCCAGCTCCATGCCGCCAGCGACGATTGTTCCCTTCATCGCGGCAATGACCGGCGTGTAGAAATCGTTACGGCGAAGCATCGCGCGGTTGAGAATCTTCGGGTCGGCAAGAAGCGCCTCGTCCCACTCGTCTTCCGCGCCGCGCGAACGAGTCAGCAGTGGCGTCAGCCGACCGAGATCCGCCCCCGCGCAAAACGTCTTTTCACCTGCGCCAGAAAGGAGCACCACGCGCACCGAAGGATCGGCCTCGATCTCTTCCCAGCAACGGGCCAGCCTTACCAGCATTTCCGGATTCAGCGCGTTGCGCTTGTCAGGCCGGTTCAGCGTGACCTCGGCGATACCGTCATTGACCGCGAACAGGATGGGGCTCTCGCTCATGACCTAGCCCTCAGCCTTGCCGGCCCAGACATACGAAAACTCCGGCGCGATTACCTCGACGTCGAGCTTTATCGGCATGTCGATCGTGATTTCGTCGCCCTTCATCTTCGTGCGCGCGATCACGCGCGGCCCCTCCTTGAGTTCCGCAACGATCGTGACGTACGGAACGAGGTCCTTCCACGCAGGCTCGACCGTGAAATGTGAAATGGTGAAAGAGTGCGCCGTCGCATCGCCGCTGACGGGCTCGAAGGCGAAATTTTCAGAGGCGCATTCGGGGCAATAGTAGCGCGCCGGATGCGTCCACGTACCGCAATCCTTGCAATGCTGGATACACAGCTTACCGGTCTTGGCGACCGTTTCATAAAAGACGGCATCCAGATCGTCTGGCTGCGGAAGCTTGATCTTGACCGTTGTGGACATCAGCCGTTCCTCCCCAGGATCGCGATCGTGCCGTCGCCCAGATCGCCATAGCCGGTAACGAGACCGATCTCGCAGTCCTTGACCTGCGAACGGCCGGCCTGGTGGCGGAGCTGACGCGTTGCCTCGACGATGTGGTTCATGCCCCAGCAATGACCCTGCGACATCAACCCGCCATGCGTGTTCATCGGGAACTTGCCGCCAAGCTCGATATTGCCGTCCTTGACGAAGTCGGCCGCGCCGCCACGTTCGGCATAGCCGAGCGCTTCCAGCTCAAGCAGCGCGACATAGGTGAAGCAGTCGTAGATCTGCAGAAAGTCCATGTCCTGCGGCGTTACGCCTGCCATGGCGAAGGCGCGCGGGGCCGCATAATCGAGACCCAGCTTGAGTATGTCCTTGCGGTTGATGAGTTCGTCGGGCCGGTTCGGATGACCCTCCGCGCCCCCGAGCACGGTGACTGGCGTATGTTTCAGGTCACGGGCCCGCTCGGCCGATGTCACGACGATCGCGGCCGCGCAATCCGTTTCGACGCATGAATCGTGCTTGCGGATCGGCTCGGAAATAAACGTCGATGCCAGATATTCATCCATCGTCAGCGGTCTGTCGCGCATGACCGCGAGATCGTTGAGCTGCGCATGCTTGCGGCAGGCAATCGCAACGGCGCCGGCCGCCTCTGGCGGCACGTTGTAGTGCTTCACGTAACGTTGCAGGTAGAGCGAATACCACCACGGCGCCGAACGAAGACCGTAGGGTGCATAGTAGTTCCGGACCGTTTCGAAGAACGCCGCGGTAAACCGGCGCTTGTTCGGGCGGGCATCAGGGCGCGGCCGGATTGCCGAATAACCATTCCAGCCGATCGGCACGAGCACGGCATTGGCCATGCCGGTCGCAACGGCCATCGATGCGGTAATGAGCGCCGCCACCGGGCTTGCACCGCCCATTTGCGGACAGGCGGTGTACCGCACCTCGGGGATGCCCACCTGCGCGGCGATCTCATCCCAAGCAACGAAACCGGGAGGCGGGATCACCGCATCGATATCCTTGGGACTAAGCCCGGAATCCTTGATCGCATCCATGCTGGCCTTTGAGACCATCTGCAGGATCGACATGTCGGTGCCACGGAAATAGCCAACCTCGCCAATTCCGACGATCGCCGCCTTGCCCGAAATGCTGTTGCTCGTCATCTACCCAATTCCTGAATCGACGTCTTTCACAAGGTTGTCGCGCCGGCTCATATGAGCTCGAACGAGAAGTCCGTGATCCGACCCTTGGGCTCGTCGATGAATTTGGTTCTGACCCTCGGGAGACTGTTGAGCCGTCGTGCGGCCTTGTCGATGTCGGACATGTCGAGGCCATGAACGAGATTGATCAGCGCCGTATCGGCACCGTCGAGCGTGACATAGGCCATGACGATCGGCGGCTTCGGCAGGCCCGGGAACTGAGTGGTGATGATCGTGAAGGTATCCAGCGTGCCCTCGGGGCCAACCGCTTCCCACTCGTTTGTCCGCTCCATGCAGGCATCGCAGAACGCGCGCGCCGGCACGAGCAGACGCCTGCACTTCGTGCAGCGGGTTCCCATGATGCGCTGGTTCTCGCGCAGTTCACGGAAGAACCGGCTGGCGCTTTCGCCCGCGAAATAGTTGTAATTGAAGTTCCATTGACCTGCGATTTCAATGAGTTCGGATTCGCTCATCACGCTCTCCTAATGCACTTTTTTCTTGCCGAGGACGCAGACGGTGGAGAACTGCGTCGCCCCGCCCTGCCCGGTTGCAACTGCACGATCCACGTCCGCGACCTGGCGCTCGCCTGCCATGCCACGCACTTGCAGCGCACATTCGGCGATGCGGACCATGGCGGTCGCGCTCACCGGATTTGCGCCCTGCGGGCCGCCGGATGGATTGATCTTGGGCAGCGAGGGATCGCTGAACTGCGCTTCGACAAACCGCGGACCATCCTCCGGCTTGCAGAAATGAAGGGCCGGATAGGCCATGGCTTCCGCGCTCGAAAACGCCGAATACAGTTCAACCGCCTGGATCTGTTCCAGTGGCCGGTCGATCCCTGCCTGTTTGAAGGCCCTTTCTGCTGAAAGTCTCAGCGATAGCAGATCGACAAGGGTCGCTTCCGGACGCCGGATACGATCGCCCATCGCGTAGCTGTCGGACGTCGACGCTGCCCCCTGGACCCAGGCTGCATTGCGATCGCCCACAATGTCCTCTGCCGCCAGTACCATAGCGCAGGCGCCCTCCGACATCGGGCAGGCCTCGTAACGATGGATTGGCCACGCGAGCAGCGGCGACTTCAGAACATCGTCGGCCGTGATGTCGAGTTTGAGATGGGCATGCGGATTGCGGCACGCATTGCGGAAACTGCGTGCGGCGATCTCCGCCCAGTGCTGTTCCGTATATCCGTACATTCGCATCAGCATCGAAGCGCGCAGCGCCGCCATGGTGATCGTCGTCAGCGGGAAGTCTTTCTCGTAGACGGGATCGAAAATGGTGTTGAAGACCTGCTGCGAACTCGTTGCCTGGCCCATTCGTTCAAGTGCAACGACAAGCACTGCTTTCGCCCGGCCAGACTGTATGTACGTCGTGCCGGCAAAGACGGTCGACGACCCGGTTACGCCACCGGTATTGATCCGGAGGAACGGCTTGCCGACACCCATCATGCCGCCGCGTTCTACCGAACCTTCACCTGAAAGCGCTTCGGGCGCGATACCGGCCATGATCGCGTCGATGCCGCCGATATCCATGTTCGCGTCTTCGAGCGCCATCTTCGACGCTTCCCAGATAAGTTCGCGCGAACTCTTGTCCTTGTGCGCGCGCCGGTAGTTCGTCTGACCGACGCCGATTACTGCTACCGCTGTCATGCCGCCTCCAAGATAACCGCAGTCTGCGTCTGACCCGCCACGACGGACGAACCGGTTGCGAGCGCCCGGCGCGGCGCGGCAATCTGATTGCCTCCTGCCCGGCCCTGTATCTGCAGAACGGATTCGATGATCCGAACGAGACCCATGGAAGGCGCGCAATATCCGGCAGCGCCACCACCCGACGGATTGCACTTTTCGTTTCCGGCAAGCGCATCAAGTCCGCTTCCAGGCTTTGCCAGACCGATGGCCTCAAGGCCGATGGCCTCGTCGTAGAGCGTCAGCCCGTCGATCTCGAAAATATCGATCTCGGCAGGCTTGCAGCGCGCTTCACGCATTGCCCGTTCGGCTGCCTGCCGAAGCGCCGTCGCTTCATGCAAGGTACGATCGCCGATCCAGTAAGGCTCGGAAGACTGGCCGAGGCCAGCGAGACGGACACCTGTCGGCTTCGTCGTCAGGATCATTGCCGCTGCGACATCGCCCCAGAGCGGCAGGTCTGCCTCGACGAGTGGATAGCTGGCAGCGGATTTGAACCCGCCCTTGTGCAACGCGCGCGGATTTCTCGCCGCTGCCGCCGCACGCTGCTTCGCTGCAACGCGCGAGTCGCCACCGTGGCGTCGACGCCAGTCCTGCGCCCGCATCCCTGAAATATGGAGTTCTTCAAGACCAAGCGGTCGGGCAAAGATCGGATCGAACAATGTGCGCGAGACCGCATCGACATCGTGCTCGCTCGACCGGCCCCAGGCAGCGACGATCGTGCGCTCGCACTCACCCGCTTCAAGCCGGGTAACCGCGGCCGCGAAAGCCCCCGCGCCATCATCGCCATAGCGGATTTCATCGCGCAGATAGGCACCGGCGGCCGGCGCCGTCACCATGCTGGAAAGCGATCTGCCATCGACGAGATCGTGGGCCGCGAGCACGACGGAAGTTATTCCGTCGAGACTGCCACCCGCATCATCGAGGGCATTCCTCACCGTATCGAAAATGAATTCCGACAGGTTGCGTCTGGGGTCAGCCCAGCTCATTTCGAGGGCGACGCCCTCAACATAGACACTGACGTTTTCAAGCGCCAAAACGTGTCCTCCTCTTTGCCGGCGCAACGGTGCGGGTGCACCACGCCCTTTTGAATTTTTCTCGCCGCAGCCGTCGTTGTCTGGTCGGGCGCACAGCTATTGCAACCACAATATGGCCTGCTTCCCGGGTGTCAACACCTGTGTTGATAATGGCAAGCAAAACCATTGATGAAACTTTCAGATCAGCTGCTTGGAACCTGGCTGATCGCGTATTCCCTGATCGCCGTCAGGTCGGGCTTTCCATTCGGTCCGCGCTTTATTTCCTCGACCTGAAGAACGCGGCGCGGCGCCTTGTATCCGGATATTTGCGACTTCACATGCTCGATAAGGTCGTCACCATTGAGCTTGCGCCCTTTCTCGGGTTGAACGACCGCAACGATCGATTGACCGAACCTCAGATTGGGAACGCCGACGACGACCGCGTCGAAGACATCGTCATGCCGCTTGAGCACCACTTCGACTTCCTCCGGGAAGACCTTCTCCCCACCGGTATTGATGCATTCCGAACCACGTCCGATCAGGGTGATCGTTCCATCCGCGTCGATCGTTGCCCAATCGCCCGGCACGACGAAACGTTGCCCGTCGATCTGGCGGAACACGGCGGCCGTCTTTTCCGGCTCGTTGTAATAGCCGACAGGCTGCCTGCCGCCGATCGCAAGGAGCCCCTTTTCGCCGGAGCCGGGAACGATGTCCCTGTCATTCTCGTCGATCACGCGGGTCGTCGGTTTCGCTTTGAAAGAAGCCGTCTTCGTCTTCTTGTCCTTCACCGTAATCGAACGGCCCAGCGACATCGTTTCCGATGATCCGAACACGTCTGCGATCGCCGCTTTCGGAATATGTTTCAGAATGCCTTCCTTGACCTCTGCGCTGAAGACGACGCCGCTCGAAATGATCGTCCGGAGCGAGGACAGGTCCCAGCGGCCCGGATTGGCTTCCAGCGTATCGAGCACCGGTCTTGCGAACGCGTCGCCAATCCACATCAGGCTCGCCACCTGATCGCGGTCAATCGTGTCGAGGAGATCGACCGGATTGAAATTCCGTTCGCTCAGATGCGAGATCTTGCCGCCCCGCGACAAGGTCATGAAGCAGGTGAGCAGGCCTGCTCCATGCATCAGCGGGCCGGCAGACAGGTGGGCACGTCCATTCCTGGCGATATGCTGACGCAGGAAGTCCATATCGGGCTCGGGCGGATAGGCATCGCCGTTTTCGGTATTGAGCCGGATGAAGAGATCGTCCTGGCGCCACATGACGCCCTTCGGCATTCCGGTCGTCCCGCCCGTATAAAGCAGGAGAATGTCGTCACCGCTTACGTCCCACGGACGCCAGCCGTCCTTCGCCTCGAACGCAGCGGCCTCCTCATAGGGAGTCGCCCATGCCGGGCAGGCATCGCTACCGTCATCGACCCAGAGCCAGGCTTTGATACCGGGCACCTTTTCGCGCATCTGTTCGATCGTCTTGACGAAAGCGCCATGGAAAACAACGGCTTCCACATCGCCATTCGTCCACAGATAGGTCAGCTCTTCCGGTCCGTACCGGAAGTTCGTGTTCATTGGCACGAACGCGCCCTTGAAGCAGGCGACGATCGATTCGAGATACTCGGTGCAGTTGTAGAGATACTGGGTGACATTCGCCTGTCGCGTCAGGCCCGCAGAAACAAGAAATGCGGCAACAGACGTTGCGCGTTGGTCGAGCTCGCGCCACGTGACTTTCCGGTCACCATGAACGAGCGCCACTGATTCAGGTATCTCCTTCGCCACGACATCATAGATGTCGGCGAAATTCCAACCGCCCATGCGGCGCCTCCTCGCATTGCATTCTTCTTGTGGCACGAAACTAGCGGGCGCCTTCCGCATTTGTCAACATTCGTGTTGATCGAAGATGTCAGTTTGGCGCATCCCCTGGGTTTTCAGAGGATCGCGACAGGCGTAACCGGACTCCCAACGCCGCCCTTCAGGTTCAATGGCGCGATGACGAGCATGCAATCCGTCCGACCGGTCGCGGCGAGTGTATCGAAATCAAAAAGCTCGGCCAGATAGACCCCGTTGTCGCGCGTCAATGCGATGTGCAGCGGCATTGCACAGGCGGGATCGCGGGCGGGCATGACCTCTACGGCGATATTGTCGGCAGCGACCAGTGCAAATCCCGCCTCGACGATCCAAGGAGCGCATTCGTGGTGGAGTCCGGCAGATGACATCTTGTCCGCCGCGCCGTCGCGCCAGGCACCAAGCCAGCCCGTTCTGATAAGCAGCGCGTCTCCCGGCTCGGGAGTAGTCCCGGTTGCTGCAACCGCATCCACAAGTTCATCGGGCATGATCGCACGCGTCTGGTCGCTGCCCTCGCCGCCAAAATCGACGAATATGGCGCGGGTCACGAATGGCCCGGCCTTATCGATCCCGCACGCTGCCGCCCCTCGGCTCGTAACCTTCGTGGCCTTGAAGCCATTATACATCACGCCGCCCTGCCAGACATGGGCAAGAGCGTCGATATGCGTCGTGCCGTGCGTCGGCACCATCAGGACATCGTCGGAAAATCCGTAACCGGGCTTTTCGGCAAGCCCGGCGGCATAGTCGCCGCCGTGCCGGGTCATGTAGTGCTGCGGTGCCGGCCGGTGATCAGCAGCCGGTCCAAGCTGGCCGTTCGCGATCGGGATGGCCAGCGGCACGACCTGTCCGGTACGCACACACGCCGATCCCCGAAGAGCGGCGGCCGCGTCGATCAGATTGGCAGCGCCGCGTTCGTCGTCCGGACCCCAGCGGCCACTCACGGCGCGGCCCCAACAGCAAATCGTTCGCGTGCAATCAGTCCCTGTTTCAATGCCGCCTCTTCACGCAGTCGCTCGGGCGATCCGTAAGCCTGGTAGCTCCAGCCGACCCGCTTGAACCAGTATTGCAGGCCAAGCTGGTCGGTGATGCCCATGCCACCATGTACTTCGGTTGCCGTACGTGCTGCAAATCTCGCAGCTTCAGCCATATAGGCCTTGGCGTGCATGCAGCAGAGCGAAGCATCCTCAAGATCGTTGTCGAATGCATAACCTGCATACCACAGCAGCGCGCGTCCCGGCTCAAGCCCGGCGGCCATCTCCGAGCACATGTGCTTGACCGCCTGAAAGCTGCCGATCGGCCTGCCGAACTGGTTGCGGATCTTGGCGTACTCTACGGCATCGTTGATCATCTTCCATCCGGCACCCAGCAGATCGGCTGCCAGTACCAGTCTGGTTGCGTCGGCAAGCCGGCCGAGGCCTTCATTTCCACCATCGAGGGGCCTGGCCGCAACGTCTGAGAAGGCAAGCTGTGCTGTGCCCCGAGTACGGTCAACCGTATCGATGGTAAGGATATCAAGGCCTTCCGCATCCGCTTCGACGTAGAACAGTCGCCCGTCATCATCTGCAACGACAAAACCATGCGCGCCGATGTGATCGACAACGAACGTCGATTTACCGCTCAGTTTGCCCGATCGCGCATGCAGGCCGGTTTTCTCGTGATTACCGGAAACCGGTTGGGCGATTGCTGCCCCAAGGCGCATTTCCCCGGCCGCTATCCGCGGCAGAAGATCGGACTTGAGCTCATCGGTACCGAACCCGACCAAAGCAAGCGGAGCGATCACGGCGGCTCCGAGAAATGGCGCCGGCACCACATGTTTGCCCAGCAGTTCGGCAACCAGGACTGCATCGAGAAGACCGAGACCAAGTCCGCCGTAGGCTTCCGGAACAAGCATCGCCGGAATCCCGAGATCAGCGAGGCCCGACCAGACATCCTGCGCGAATTCGTGCGGCGATGCCGCCGCCTTTCGCACGCGTTCCAGCGGACTTATCCGCCCGAGCGCCTTGTCGACCTCTTCCTGAAATTGCCGCTGTTCGTCTGTAAGGCTGAATTCCACGTGATGTTCTCCCGGCGCCTATTTCGCCTTGGCGAGCTTGGGCTCGCGCGGCAGACCAAGACCGCGCTCGGCGATCAGGTTCTTCTGGATCTGGGCTGTTCCGCCACCAATGATCATCGCCAGATCGAACATGTAGCGCTTCTGCCAGACGCCATGAGAGCGGCTGAGCGGGCTGTCATGATAAAGAAGACCCATTTCGCCCATCACGTCGACGGCCAGCGCAGCGAGCTGATGGTTAATTTCGCAGGCCTGCAACTTGACGATCAGGCGGGCAAGACCGGGGTCCTGTCTGTTTGCCTGCATCGTGAGCAGCCGCATCCCATGATATTGCATCGCAAGCACCTTGCCTTGCAGCCGCATCGCCCGGTCGCGGAAAACCGGCATGTCGATGACGCGCATGCCATCGAGCGTTTCCTCGCCCATCAGCTGCAGGATGGAATTCATCCGCGCGGCCGACGCGTTGGGATCGCCCATCATCCCGCGCTCGTGTTTCAGGGTTGCGTTCGAGACCGTCCACCCCTGCCCGCGCGCACCCACGACCTGAGATTTCGGCACGCGCACATCGGTAAAGAAAACCTCGTTGAATTCAGCATTGCCGGTCATCGTCATGAGCGGCCTTATCTCGATGCCCGGCGTATCCATCGGGAATATGAGATAGCTGATCCCGAGATATTTATTCGGCGCATCCGGCTCGGTTCGCACCAGACAGAAGATCATGTCCGCGGCATGGGCGGTCGTCGTCCAGATTTTCTGACCGTTGATGATGAAGTCGTCGCCATCCTCCACCGCGCTCGTCGAAAGGGAGGCAAGATCGGAGCCGGCGCCCGGCTCCGAATAACCCTGACACCAGACGATTTCTCCGCGCAACGTCGGCGGAATCCATCGCCGCTTCTGCTCTTCGCTGCCCATCTCCAGCAAGGTCGGCACGAGCATCGAAATGCCCTGGCTCACGAGCCCCCACGGCGCCTTCGCGCGCGAAAATTCCTCGGCGATGATATGTGATTTCAGAATATCGGGCTCGGCGCCAAAGCCGCCATAGATCTCCGGGATGGTGCGGGCTGCATAACCGTGCTCGATCAGCCGCCTCTGCCACGCCCGCGCATCGTCCGGCGGTCGGTTTACGCCGAATGGTTTGGGGTAGTGTTCCTTGTTGGCAGCAAGAAACGCCCTCACCTCCCGGCGGAACGCTTCGTGCTCATCGCTGTAAGTCAGATCCATTCGTTGTCCTGTCTTGTCGCCATCATGCCAAAATCGTGCGGCTAGCGTAGAGCGCCACTTGACCTGGCTACCTCGATGTCGGCTTCCGAGTAGTCGAGTTTCTCGCGCAGGATGGAATCCGTATCTTCTCCAACATCCGATACATGCGGCCGGGAAACGACGGCCGCCTGCGAAAAGCGGAACGGCTGGACCGGAATTCGATAGCTGCCCGAATGATCGGAAATCTCGGTAAAGGACCCGCGTGACTGCATTTCCGCGTCGTTGAAGAGCTCCGCGACGGTCGCATAGCGCGAACTCGGCACGCCCGCTTTCATGAGAATGTCCTCGCACTGCTGCGCAGTCCGCTGGATCGTCCATTCCTCCAGCATGTCCATCAGCTCCTGCCAGTGATGCTCTCGGGCATTGTTGGTGCAGAAGCGGGCATCGGTTTTCCATTCCGCCCGCCCGACTGCATCGGCAAGGTTCTCGAAATTCTTCTGGTTGACCGGCGCGACCATAACGAAGCCGTCGCTCGCCTTGAGCGGCTGGTAGAGCGGTCGCTTCTGCGTCACCTCGAACTGCGCTTCCTGACATTCGTAGACCAGCAGGTTCAGCATCGTATCGATCAGGTTGACGTCGATATGCTGACCGATCCCGAAACGCTCCCTGTGAAACAAGGCGCTCTGGATTGCGCCGAACGCATAAACGGCTGCAAAGGCATCGGCGTTGAATATCCCCGTCATCTGGGGCCGTTCCATATGACTGTTGTAGACTAAATGGGCCATGTCATAGCCGCTGGCGGCATGGATGATGGGGGCATAGGCCGGATCCCTGGCGCGCTTGCCTGTCTGGCCGAAGCCCGAAATCGAGCAATATACGAGGCGCGGAGAGCCATCCTTGAGGTCTTCATAGGCGAGCCCGAGGCTCTTCATCACGCCGGGACGATAGTTTTCAACCACGACATCGGCACCGCGTATGAGATCACGCGCGATCGCCTGTCCGCGGGCATTCTTCAGGTCGAGAACAATGCTTTCCTTGCCACTGTTCATCTGTCCGTAATAGGCGCTGCGCCCCTCCCGGATTGGCGAGCGGTAGCGCATGTAATCTCCCGCCTCGGCCTCCACCTTGATCACGCGCGCGCCGCAGTCTGCGAGAATTCGCGTGGCATAGGGACCCGCCATCATGGAGGTGAAATCGATCACCGTGATGCCGTCCAGGGTTCCTGGCTGTCTGTTCATTTTCGCTCCCCTAAACCCTGGCATCGTCGACGAAGGGCCATCCGGCACACAGGCCGGCTCAAGCAGTTTCCGGAATGAAAACGCCCGCGGCAAATGAGCCGCGGGCGTGGCAGTTCCACTGGATCAGTTGGCAGCCTTGATAGCGGCCCGGAAGTCCTCGAAGAACTTGTCGGCCTTGTCGGTCTTGCCGGCCAGCGCCTTCTGTTCCTCGTTCCAGAGGGGCTGAACGAGTTCCTTCAGCTTCGCCATGTCTTCGGCCGGGAAGTTGACCACTTCGCCATCGGCTTTCAGGAGCTTGTCGAGGCTGGCGCTTTCCTCGGCATCATAGGCGGGGCCGGCAGCGGCGAATGCCTCGGCAGCCGCCTTGTCGATCGCTTCCTGCTGCGACTTTGAAAGTCCTTCCCAGGTGCCCTTGTTCATGATCACGACCAGCGGCGTCGCCGAGAAGTTCAACTGATTGATGTACTTGGTGACCTCTTCCATCTTGTAACCAGGCGCACTCGCGACCGGCATGATGGTTCCGTCCAGCGTTCCGCGCTCCAGCGCTACATAGCGCTCGGAAATCGGTATGAAGTCGGCGACCACACCGAGATCCTGCAGGAACTTCTGCTGGGCGCCGCCGGACCCGGTAATCCGAAGGCCCTTCAGATCATCGAGATGCGCGAGCGGCTTCTTCGACGTCAGGATTGCGCCGGGCGTATTCATTGTCATGAAGACGAACTTGAAATCCTTGAAGTCTTCTTCCAGGTACGGCTTCAGCTGCGCCCAGACCTTGTTGCCTTCGGTCGCGCTCGAGAAAGCGAAAGGCAAGCTGCCTTCTTCCACGATCGGGAAACGGCCCCGCGTGTAGCTCGGCACGATCATCGCCATGTCGGCAATACCGTTTTCGACGAGCGAAGCCTGATCGTTGATCTTGCCAAGCGCGCTGCTGCCGTAGATCACGACATCCAGTTCACCGTTCGAGTATTTCTTCACATTCTCAGCGAACGGCTTGAACAGCTTGCTGGTCATGAAATGCGTGTCGCCGAACCAGAGCGACAGCTTCAGTTCCTTGGCCTGTGCGGAAGCCACACCGCCCATGACAAATGCAGCCGCAACGGCGCCTGCGAGCATATGTGTCTTGAATCTATTCAACATGATCTTCCTCCATAATCGGTGTTGAATTCAATGTGTGCGGCTCAGCCGCCTTCTTCAGTTTCCTGAGGCATCTGCCAGCGGCATTAGCCGGCAAATTCTTTTCGCAGAGGGCCTCGGCGTCGACATAGCGTCGCGCTGAATGCCACCTGCCGCTGCGGGATCATTTCTGTTGATGAAGATGCAACTTCGTATCCCCTGCCCTGGCTCGACCGCTTTGCGGTCGTTTCATTTTTTGGCTTCACTCGCTGTCGCACTTTCCTCGCCGATGCCGCGAACGACACGGAAGCGAGAATTGCGAACAGCGACCCAGCGCCGTTATCAACATTGATGTTGATTTTCTGGATCGAGTCAATATGCTTCGTCGTCAAGCACCGGCACAGGGGCAGAACCGACACTGGTCGGTCATCGGGAGGCAGGAGAAGTGATCAAGCTATTTGATCGACTGACACACGCGATCAATCTGGTCGGCAATCTCGCATTTTTCCTCATCATGATCATGGTCATGGTCCATGTCGTGATGCGGTATGTTTTCGCATCGGCCGTACCTGGCTTCGTTGAACTCGTGTCGTTTCTTCAGGTCATTGGCGTCGGCCTTGGGCTGGCATACGCGCAACGCGAGCACGCCAATGTGAATGTCGAGTTCTTCCTTGCGCCCTTACCCGCTCGCGCGAAGGCCGTACTGGCGATCATCGTAAGTCTGGTGTCCTCGATCCTCTTTGCCCTGATGACTTACGGCATCATCAAGCTGGCCAGCACCACCGGCGCAATGCGGGAAGTCAGCGATGCGCTGGGCCTGCCCCTTTATCCATTCCGATGGCTGATGGGCGCGGGCTTCGGCCTCCTGTCGCTGCAGCTCTTGATCGAAGCATTCAGGGCAATGCTGGCCCTTCGCACCCCGGGGGAGACGGCACTATGACCGAGATGCTTTTCGGCCTGCTGGCGATGATCGTTCTCATGATAGGCGGCATGCCGGTTGGCTTTGCCATGATCCTCGTCGGCTTTATCGGCACGGCCTGGATCTACGGCTGGAACTGGACGGCCGCCATCGCGCTCATGGGGATTGAGCCTTATGCGAACTCGTCGAGTTACCTCTTCATCGCAATCCCCCTGTTCATTCTCATGGGCCATTTCGCCATCGCATCCGGCATCAGCCGTGAGATGTTCGAGGCAGCGCGGGCATGGTTTGGGCATTGGCGCGGTGGCCTTGCGGTCGCAACGGTCGGTGCGTCGGCTGGATTTTCGGCGGCCTGCGGATCAAGCCTGGCGACGGCCGCCGCAATGGGCACGCTCTCAATCCCTGAAATGCGCAAGCATGGCGTACACGTACGCGTAGCAACCGCCGTCGTCGCTGCCGGCGGAACACTTGGCATTCTTATCCCGCCAAGTATCGGCATGGTGCTCTACGGTCTTGTGGCCGACCAGTCGATTGGACGATTACTCGTCGCGGGCATTCTACCCGGCGTGATGCTCGCAATCCTCTTCATGATCACGGTCGTCATTCTGGCCTATCTGCGTCCAGCGGACCTGCCGCGAATGGAAAAATACCCGCTCAGCCGCCGCATTCGCGAAACGAAGGGCGTGACCGGCATTCTGATCCTCTTCCTGATCGTCATGGGCGGTATCTACGGCGGCATCTTCACCCCGACCGAAGCAGCCGGCATCGGCGCGGGCGGCGCCTATATCATTGTGCTTCTCAGAGCGCGCCGTCTGGATTGGGCCATCGTCTCAAATGCCCTCCGTGCGACTGGCGAAGCCACCTGCATGATCTTCATGATCATTATCGGTTCGCACGTGCTGAACGTCTTTCTCGCGGCGACTCGAGGTCCGGTCGAGCTTTCGCAATTCGTGGAATCCCTCAACCTGAGCCCGACCATGTTCATGATCATCGTGCTGATCATGTACCTGATCCTTGGCTCGTTCCTCGATGCCCTGGCCATGATCGTCCTGACGATACCGATCCTGCTGCCGGTTCTCTCCAACATGGGATACGACCTCATCTGGTTCGGCGTCATCGTCGTGCTCGTCATGGAAATGGCGCTGATCACACCGCCGGTCGGCTTGTGCGTCTATGTCATCAAGGGTGTCGCCAAGGACGTGCCCATTCACGTCATCTTCAGCGGAGTGTGGCCGTTTCTGATGGCGCAGATCGTGATGGTCGCGGTGTTGCTTGCCTACCCGCACCTCGCACTCATCCTGCCAAACCTGATGTATGAATAGCCGCGCTTACGCCGGCGCCAGCATCATGCGGGCGCCATCGCCCTGCCAGACAAGGCGCCCCTGGCTGACGAGGTTGTTGATGTTGGCGAATGTCTCGGCCAGCGCAAATGCGATTTCCTTACCCTGAGGTTCGCGGCCGGACAGGACACCAAGCACCTGCCCGACCTGTAGCGGCTCTGCACCGAAGGCACCCATGAGGCGCGCGCCGCGGCGGATCTGCCGCTCGCGGATTTCGGCAATGCGCGCGCTCAAACCGCGAAACGGCGGGAAATGGCCAGGCAGAATGAGCGCGGATTCCTCAACCCAGGCCTCGATGTCTTCAAGCGACGATACATAGGCACCGGCGGTATCAGCGCCGGAATCCAGCGGGTCGAACGCAAGCTTCGATACAACACCGGGCAGGATCTGGTCGGCGGAAAAGAAATACTGGCCGGCCCGGTCGCGCATGATGAGCTGCCCGGCGGCGTGCCCGTCTGCGGTCATCAGATCGAATGTGCCGATACCCAGAGTCACCGGCTTGTCGAGCGAAAGAAGTTTGAGCCGCGAAACATCGACCTCGACGCGGCTGAGAAACGAGTTCGGCTGCCGCTTCAATGCATATTGCGCGTCCTCGTTGAGACCATGTGCCATGCAAAAGCGCTCAATGGCAGCTTCCGCTTCGGGGCCGTAAATATTCGTGTCCCGCTTAAAGGCGCTCAGAGCACCAGCAGTCGTCCAGACGTCCGCCTCGAGCCGCTCCGACAGCCAGTCGGCCAGTCCAATGTGATCTGGATGATGATGTGTTGAAATGATGCGCCCGAACTTGAAACCCTTTAGTGCCCCCTGCAGCAGAAGGTCCCATGCCTCCCGGGTCATATCGGCACTCATACCGGTATCGATGAGAGTCCAGCCGCCAGCGCTCTCGACGATATAGATGTTCACTTCCATTGGCGGATAGGGAATCGGCAACCGGGCCCAGAACAGGCCAGACGCCACCTCGGCAATCTCACCGTGGGCCGGCTGTACGCCTTTGAGGTCGAATTCACGCTTCATGCAATCAAGTCCGCTTGTGTAAGGCATTGGCCTGCTCTACCGGCAGACTGCCGTCCAAAAGGCGGCATCCCCCCGTCAAGAGTCAACACGGATGTTGAGAAATGTCGCAATCCCCCATTTGGGCGGATTATGAGCAAAGGCCGTCCAGGACCATGTCGGCGAATGTCTCCGCAATCTCCGCAGCCCGCCTCTTGCCGCTCGGCTCGAACCAGCGATGGCTCCAGTTGCACATTCCGACAACACCGGCGGCAATGAGCTTCGCGTCTCCTGTCGAACGGAAAGCCTTCGACTTCAGACCTTCCTGAATGATCTGCACGACGGCAACGTCAAACCGATGGTTGAGCGCGACCATCCGCTTGCTCCACGGCGACTTGTCCTGCAAGAGCCGGCTCATGTCCTCCTGCACGTAGACATACAGGTACGGATAGTGCCGCTCGTACGAGACAAGGAGATCGACCATGAGCTTTCGCAGTTTCTCGCGCGGCGACCGGTCCGAACTGGCGATATCTTCTGCCATGTCGACGTTTTCGGCTGTAGCCCCGCCTACCATTTCACGCAGAAGATCTTTCTTGCCCTTGAAATAGTAGTAGATCGACGCGCGATCGATCTTGGCGCGCTTGGCCACATCGTCAACGGTCGCGGTGCTGTATCCGAGTTCCTTGAAGACTTCCGCCGCGGCCTTGAGGACGCGCGCGCGGCGCTTCTCGTATTCAACGGCCGCGGTCTTGCGCGCTGCAAGCCGCCTTTCGGAAATCTTGCTCGTCTCTGCTGCTTTCGTCCGCATTCGCTTCTTTCTATGGTTGCGCGAACTGTACATAGATCAGACCAATTCCCATTTCCATTGGCAATATGCAGGAAACAACAAGCAGTTAATCAACAGCCGTGTTGACTGCGCTGGTGCTACAATCTAGTCTGCAGCCAACGAACAGAACGTTCTTCGGGAGGAAATGCGCCGATGAAATCGCGCCTTTGCGACATGCTGGGAATCGAGTTCCCGTTGTTTGCGTTCTCGCATTGCCGGGACGTCGTTGTGGAAGTTTCGAAGGCGGGCGGCATGGGCGTCTTTGGCGCGGTCGACGTGCGGTCACCGGAAGCGTTCGAGGCCGAACTCGCCTGGATTGACGCTCACGTCGACGGCAAGCCCTATGGCGTCGATTTCATCGTGCCGAACAAATACGAGGGTAAAGGCGAGAAGATCACGCAGGCCGATGCAGCCAAGACAGTGCCGCAATCCCACAAGGATTTCGCAAGGCAGGTCCTGACCAGCCACGGCATCGACGTTGAAGATTTGACCGACGAGCGTTTCGCGCGCGGTTCCAAGATTGGCCGCAACATCCGCGACGAAGGCGCCCAGAGCCTGCTGGACATAGCGCTGTCGCACCCGATCCGGCTGATCGCCAACGCATTGGGAACACCGCCGACCTACATGCTCGAGCGCAGCAAGGCTGCCGGCGTGCCGGTGGCAGCGCTGGTCGGCTCGCCAAAACATGCGCTCAAGCAGGTCGAAGCCGGCGTCGATATCATCGTCGCGGCCGGAACCGAGGCTGGCGGCCATTGCGGCGATATCGGCACGATGGTTCTCGTTCCCGATGTCGTTCAAACCCTGCGGGCAGCAGGCAGCGATACGCCAGTACTTGCAGCAGGCGGCATCGTAACGGGGCGCCAGATGGCAGCTGCCGTCGCCATGGGAGCTGATGGCGCATGGACGGGATCGGTGTGGCTGACGACGCCCGAAGCCGAGACGAGTCCTGTGGTCAAGGAAAAGATGCTAGCCGCAACCGCGACCGATACGATCCGATCCAAGTCGCGGACCGGAAAATTCTGCCGGCAGTTGAAATCCGACTGGACGGACGCCTGGGAGGCAGAAGGCGCACCGAAGCCGCTTCCGATGCCCCTGCAGTCAATCGTTTCCGATACAGCGATGAGTAAGGTGCTGAAGCTCGCCAATGGCGGCCATGAGGGCGCCCGGCAGCTCGCCAGCTATTTTGTCGGCCAGGGCGTTGGCATGATGCGCTCGCCATTGTCGTCGCGCGAGGTCGTCCGCGAGTTCATGGAAGATTATCTGGCCGCCGCCGAGCGTCTCGGCGGCAGCCTTGAGGGCTGAATTCGCTCAGTCGTCGGTCTTCAGCGGGTTGGGAAAACCATACGGGTTGACCAGCCGGCTCGTGATCGTCGGCATATAGGCGTCCAGACCTTCCACCGACCACTGATCGTTGCTGAACAGCGTCTCGGTCACATCCGGCTGATTGAGTATGCCCACCTCATCGCCGCCGATGAAGAAGTCCTGGCCATTGATGTTTTCGGCCGCCGGCGTGCAGAGCCAGGCGACGAGCGCGCCGACCGCCTCGGGCGTCGTCGTCTTGTCCCAGCGGAAACCACGTTCACCGATCCAATGCTCGCCCAGCGCTTCCAGCAATGGCTTCCATGGCCCCATCAGGTTCTGCGTAAACCAGTCGCCGCCGCCTGTCGCGCCGGCTGTTGCCCGCGGCCGGATCATGTTGCAACGGATATTGAAACGACCCTGTTCACGCGCGATGCAACGGGTAAATCCGGCGATGCCTTCCTTGGCCGCCGCATAGGCTGAATTGAAAAGCATCCCCAGACCGGCCTCGGAGCCGGTATTGACGATCGAGCCACCGCCGCGTGCGCGCATAAACGGAACCGCAAATTTGGTCGTCAGGAACGTCGCCTTGAGATGGGTGCCGAGAACAAGATCCCATTGCTCTTCCGTGAGCTTGTTAACGGGATTTCCGCCGCGCATACCAGCATTGTTGACGAGGATGTCCAGTCCGCCGAAGGCATCGACTGCCGTCTGTATCGTCCTCTCCGCGCCCTCCGCTGTCATCAGGTCCGCAGTAGCCGCAACGGCTTTGCCGCCGGCCTTTTTGATGTCGGCGGCTGTCACCTCCGCGATAAACTCGCCACTTTCATTTTTGCCGAAATCGCTGATGACGACGCTTGCGCCCTGCTCCGAAAGCGCCATCGCTTCCGCGCGACCGATGCCGCGGCCGCTTCCTGTGACAACCGCAACCTTCCCCTGAAGCCTCTTCGTGCTCATGCAATCCCTCCCTGCTTCCTGTTGTTTTCAGGCGATAACGCCATTTTTCCGGAGCGTGTCGCGCTCACCGGCATCGACACCCCATTCTTCGAGGATTTCGTCCGTATTTTCGCCAGGAACGGCCGGCGGCCGGCGAACGGCAGCCGGGGTCCTGCTGAAGCGCGGTGCCGGTGCAGGCTGGACGACGCCGTCCACATCGACATAGGCGTGCCGCGCCTGCATGTGTGGATGCGCCATGGCCTCGTCAGTGCTGAGCACCGGGGAGAAACAGGCTTCCTTGCCATCCATGATCCGGCACCATTCGTCCCGCGTCTTGCTGCGGAATATATCAGCGAACTGTTTCTTCAGGGCCGGCCACGAGCTGCTATCCAGCTGATCGGGGACGCTGGCGGGATCGAGCCCCATCGTTGTCAGCAAGACTTCGTAGAATTTGGGCTCGACTGGCGCGACGGATATCCACTCACCGTCCTTCGTTTCGTAGACATTGTACCAGGGCGCGCCGCCGTCCAGAAAATTGGCGCCTCTTTCCCTGACCCAGCGTCCAGACCCGATGAAGCCGAATTGATGCGTCATCAGTGATCCGAGGCCGTCGAGCATCGCGGCATCGACAACCTGCCCCTTTTCGGAGGTCTTCGCCTCCAGCAATCCCGCCAGCATGCCAAGCGCCAGATACAGTCCGCCACCGGCATAATCCGCCATCAGGTTGAGCGGTATGGCCGGTCCGACCTCCTTCGATCCGATCATCGAAAGCATGCCGCTCAGGGCAAGATAATTCAGGTCATGCCCGACTTCTTTGGCCATCGGACCTTCCTGACCCCAGCCGGTCATGCGGCCGTAGACGAGGCGCGGGTTGTGCTTGAGGCAGACGTCTGGCCCGAGACCCAGACGCTCCATCACGCCGGGGCGATTGCCCTCAATGGACCCGTCCGCCTGTTCGATCAGGCGCAGAACCAGCGCCTTGCCCTCATCCGTCTTCAGATCGACCGCCATGGATTTGCGACTGCGGGTCGTGGGATTGAAGCGTGGCTCCTTCTTGATACCGAGCCCATGCGGAACCTTGCGGTCAACGCTGATGATATCCGCACCCATGTCGGCGAGCAGCATCGCGCAAAATGGTCCGGGTCCGACGCCCGCAAATTCAACGATCCGAATTCCGTGAAGCGGGCCGTGCCCGGGACTGACTGCCATTCTCTTCCTCCAGCGCTGGTCGGTATTCCGGCCATTTTTTGATTTTCTGACGCTGCAATCTTAGGAACGGGACTCGCGACAATCAACATAATTGTTGACAGCCTCGCGCCGCGATCTCTAGCCTTCGTCTCCAGAACAAGAAAGCTGGCCGCAGCATCATCACGGCTTGTACGCAGCAGCATGCGATCAAGAGCCTTCACGACCGCACAGCCGATGAGCGATGATGCCGGAAAAGCTGCGCGCCACACTGGTGCGCGCACCATGCAGGGGAAACGCGATGGGTATGGACTACAGCGCCTATGACGAACTGAAAGTCGACAGACCGGAGGACGGCATCCTTCGCGTCAGCTTCAACCGCCCCGATCGCATGAACGCCCTTACGAGCGAAACCCATCGCCAGCTTGGCGACATCTGGCGCGACATCGATCGCGACGACGACGTGCGTGCGGTCCTGTTGTGCGGCGAAGGAGATCACTTCTGCGCTGGCGGCGAATTCGATCTGGTCGAGGACATCGTCAACGATCACGACCTGCGGATGCGCAATTTCCGTGAAGCCCGCGATCTCGTCTACAACATGATCAACTGCTCCAAGCCGATCGTATCGGCCATGCAGGGCGGTTGCGCCGGTGGCGGTCTGGCCGCAGGTCTGCTGGCCGACATTTCGATCGTGACGAAAAAGGCGAAACTCGTTGACGGCCACGTCCGCCTCGGGGTTGCGGCAGGCGATCATGCGGTCCTCCTGTGGCCGCTGATGTGCGGTCTCGCCAAGGCAAAATATCATCTTTTGCTCAACGAGCCGGTTACCGGCGAACGCGCAGAGGAAATCGGCCTGGTATCGCTGGCCGTGGAGGACCACGAACTCCGCGACCGGTCGATGGATGTCGCAAGACGGCTCGCCGCTGGCGCGCCAAGCGCTGTGCGCTGGACCAAATACGCCCTCAACAACTGGCTGCGCGCAGCTGGCCCGACGTTCGACAATTCACTGGCGATGGAATTTCTCGGCTTTGCCGGTCCGGAAGTGAAGGAAGGCGTCGCCGCGATCAGGGAAAAGCGCAAACCAGATTTCACAGGCAAGACCAAAGCCTGACCACCAACAAAGAAAAGCAGCTTTCAGGGAGAGACAGTCATGGCAACCTCGGAGTCCGATATCTGGTATCCAAGCGAGGAGCAGAAGGCCGGCTGCAACGTCACGCTCATCATGGAGCGGCTGGGCATCGACGACTATGACGATTTCTACCGCCTCTCAATCGAGCAGCCGGATCGGTACTGGGCTGAAATACTCGATTTCTGTCAGGTCAAATGGTCCAGGCCCTATGATCAGTTCGCCGACCTTTCTCGCGCCCCCGAATTTCCCAAATGGTTCGTCGGCGGCGAAATCAACTGGGTCGATACGATCTTCGCCTTTGCCGAAGACCCCGCAACGGCGAACAAGCCGGCCGTCATTGCCGAGCGCGAGGACGGTGAGCAGTCGCAGGTCACCTACGCCGAACTTCACACCCGCGTTCGAAAGTTTGCCGGTGGGCTGACAAAGCTTGGCATCAGGAAAGGCGATCGGATCGGGCTTTTGATCGAGCCTGGAATTGAAGCCATCATTTCGATGATCGCGATTACCTATGTCGGCGCCGTCGTCATGCCGCTCTTCAGCGGCTTTGGGGCCGAACCAATTTCGTCGCGCCTCACGCTATGCCGTGCCCGTGCGCTCGTTGCTACAGCGGGGTTCAAGCGTCGTGGAAAGCTGGTCGATCGCGAGGCGGTCGCGCGCGAGGCGGTGACGACAGCCGGTACTGAATTTCTGATTCTCAAGCCACTGGAAGGTGGGAAAGCGACCGGTGAAGGCGTTGTCGACTGGTATGATGTGGCGGCCGGTCCGGAGGCGGGCCCTAAAGGCGAAACCATGTCCAGCCAGGACATGTTCATGGTCTTTTTTACCTCAGGCACCACGGGATTACCCAAAGGCATCGTTCATACCCACGGCACCTTTCCGATGAAGGTCATGCATGACGGCGTCATCTGCTTCGACATGAAGCAGGACGACATCTTCTTTTGGCCAGCAGACATGGGATGGGTGGCCGGAGCCCTGGCCATCGCAACGGCACTCATGCGAGGCGCGACGATGATGTGCTACGACGGCGCGCCGGATTATCCGGACTGGTCGCGCATGTCGCGCTTCATCGAGCGCTACAAGGTAACCCATTTCGGCGGCGCGCCGACGATGATCCGAGGCTTTGCCGCCAATGAGAAGCTGGCGACGGCCGGCGACATGTCATCGATCCGCCTGCTCATTACCGGTGGCGAAGCAATAGATCCGGAGCATTTCGCCTGGTACGGGCGCCACTTCGGCGGCGGCATCGCGCCTGTCGTGAACTTTTCCGGCGGTACGGAGGTCTGCGGCGGCCTTGTCGGCAGTGTGATGCACAGGCCGATTGTGCCTGGCGGTTTCAATACGGCCGTACCGGGAATGGAGGTCGATGTCGTCAATGCCGATGGCAAGTCCATCCGCAACGAAGTCGGCGAACTCGTCATACGTAGCTCGGGCGTCGGGATGACGTCGTCGTTCTGGGAGGACGATGAGCGCTATCTGGATACGTATTGGCGGACGATTCCCGGAATTTGGGTCCATGGCGATCTGGCCATCCTCGACGACAAGGGGAATTATTTCCTCCGCGGTCGCTCCGACGACACGCTCAAGCTGGCGGGCAAACGTACCGGCCCCGCTGAGATCGAGGATGTCCTTATGGAAATTCCGGAGATCGTCGAAGTCGCCGCGATCGGCGTTGACGATCCGGCCAAGGGTCAGGTTCTGGTCGTATTCGCTATCGCCCCTTCGGCGAACGGTGACGAGCCGGCCTTTGTCCAGAAGGTGATGGCTCATGCCGATGACAGGCTCGGGCGGGCCTTCCGGCCAAACAAGGTCCATATCGTTCGGGAGTTGCCGAAAACCAGAACGGCGAAGGTGATGCGCAGACTGATCCGGGGCGCCTATAGCGGACTTCCGCTGGGCGACATTTCCGCGCTCGACAATCCGTCCGCGCTTGAGGAAATCGTCCGCGTCGCAAAGGCGTCGTGATCACCGGTCATTCGCGGCGGCGATCGCGACCCATTGCCGGAAGACCTTGTCTGCCACGCCGCGATCATGCAGTCCCTGCACGCCTTCTGCGACGCCCCGCAGCATCGGCAATGCCAGGTCTGCGCGTTCCGGTATGGAATCTATGAGCCGCAGGTCTTTCGTCACGATGTCGATCATGGAATAAAATCCGGCTTCCGGATTGGTGAAGGCCCTGTATTGCCCGACCGTCTCCTCAAGTGACTTCGACCAGAAATTGCGCCCTGTACCCGCTTCCAGAATTGGAATGATCTTCGCCAGATCGGTTCCGAGCGCCTGTGCCAGCGCGTAAGCCTCGGCTGCCAGATAGACGTTGCAGACGCCGAGCACGTTATTGACCAGTTTGGCGGCCGCGCCGGCGCCAAGTGGCCCGCAGTAAAAGACGTGCTCGCCCAGATCCTCAAGAACCGGCCGAACAGCTTCGAAATCGGCGGCGCTGCCTCCCGCCATGATGGAAAGCGCGCCCTTCCGGGCGCTCGCCGGCCCGCCGCTTACCGGCGCGTCGACGATAATCATTCTCCGGCCGCTGAGGCGCTCAGGCAGGGCCCTGACGGTGGCCGGAATGACCGTGCTCATGACAATCAGCGCGGGCGAAGTCGTCTCTGTAAGACCTTCAACAAGCCCGTGCTGCCCGAACAATGCGGCTTCCAGCTGCTGGTCGTCGGCAACCATCATGATCACGATATCGCTTTCGGCCAGATCGGCGCAGCGCCCGGTCACATCCGCCTTGCCGACGAAGCTTTGTCTTACAACGTCGTTGAGATCGCAGACACAGAGCCGATAGCCCTTGTCGATAAGCCGCAATGCCATGTTGCTGCCGATATGGCCGGCGCCCACAAATCCGATACGCGGCATGCCAGGTCCCTCCCCCGTCCGCGCCCTCGTTCAAATGGGGCATCTCGATCCGGACATGGGAAAGGATATCGACAGGAGCGAATGTGGGTCAACGCACCCGTTGATCCCGCTGTCAGAGCGCTTTCAGAAACCTGTCGCTGCCGCGCTCATCCCATGCAAGCGCGCCCTCGCCGATGAGACGATTTACATTCGTCAGGGCCTCCGAGACGAAGAACCACGCCTCATATCCATCGGGCTTTCGGCCATAAAGGACCGCGCTTACATCGGAAAGCTGGAGATCGCCCTGCCGGCAGGCCTCGAGAACGCGGTCGCGCCGCCTGTTCTGCCTGTCGCGGGCCTTGCGAACCGCCTCGTGCAGACCGGTAAAAGGCGCAAAATGCCCCGGCAGCGTCAGCGCGTCTGCCCGAATCTCCCGTTCGATCACGTCGAGCGAGTGCAAATAGTCCGACGCAGCGTCGTATTCGGGTTCGACCACATTCACGAACAATACCGGGCTCAGCGCGCCCATGACCTGATCGCAGGCCATATAGATCCTGCCACTCGTCTCGCGCAGCGTAACGAGGTTAGGGGCGTGGCCGCTGAAAGGCATGATGTCGAAACTGTGCCTTGCGAAGTTCAATTGACCGGACAGCGGCAGATAATTCAGGTCCTCGGGCAGCGGATAGACGTCGGCGTAGAATTCTTCCGGCTGAGTCAGCAGACTGCGCGATGCGCCCTCGCCGTAGCCATGCATACGGCAAAAACGCCTGACCCAATCGAGTTCATCGGCGGTGTAGGGGCGATTGTCGAAGGCAAGCGACTTCTCGCAGTCGCGAGTCGCAAAGACCGGAGCACCGAGACGTTCTGCCAGCCAGCCGGCAAGCCCCACATGATCAGCGTGAAAATGTGTTGCGATAATCCGGGTGATCGTAACGTCGCTAAGCGGTCCGGCCAGCAGCGTGTCCCAGGTTGCCTTCGATTCCTCGCCGCAACCGGTATCGATCAGCGCCCATCCGCCCTCATCCTCCACAAAGAATATATTCACTTCATGGGGCTGCTTGGGGTGCGGCATACGGCTCATCATCAGGCCGGGTTCGATTTCCGCGAGTTCGCCGAATTCCGGCACCTCCATAGCAAACTGGATCTCGGTCGGAGCGTAAGGAGGATCTGCCGGCTTGTGGGGAGAATTCATATTTCAGGAACTTCTCGAATATCTGATGTCGCCGCCTGCCGTGACGAACGAATGCGGCAGACGCCAGACAATCGTTTGCAGGCACATAGTCAGCAAAGCCAACATATTCAGGTCAACAGCCGCCTTCAAGCAACCAGACCAACGGAAATGCGAAAGGCCGACCCTCTGGGCCGGCCTTTGGGGAGCGTTCAACGGGCAGACGCTCCGGGTGATGGATGCTCGGGGGTTCGGGGTGGGGTACATCCATCGGCATAACAACTGCCAGACGCATCGAATGTTCCTCATCCCTGCATTGGCCGTCGTTCAACTTCCATTGTCGTTTGTTTCAGCGTGGTCGCAGCGTCACCTGCTTACGACGCACTCGGTTGCGCGACCCTGCCCTCCAGCCATCGAAGCGCGTCATAAATCAGTACCGCCATCGCCGCGACGACCAGACCGCCTTGCAGGATGAAGGCAAGGTTGTTTGACAGAAGGCCTGCAATAATCACCTCCCCGAGTGTACTGGCCGCGACCGTCGAACCGATGGTTGCCGTGCCCACTGCGATGACTGCAGACAGTCGAATGCCGGCCAGGATGACCGGCAAGGCGAGCGGCAGCTCTACCCGGAAAAGCATCTGTCGGTCCGTCATACCCATCCCGCGGGCGGCCTCCATTACCGGCTGCGGCAGCGTGGAAAGTCCGGTCAGCGTGTTTTCGAACACCGGCAGCAGCCCGTAGAGAAACAGGGCGACGAATGTCGGCGCGGCGCCGAACCCAAGCGCTGGCACGGCGAGAGCGAGAACCGCGACAGGCGGAAAGGTCTGCCCGATATTCGCCAGCGCCCGCGAGAGGGGCAGGAATTCCTCCCCCGACGGCCGGGTGACCACGATCGCTAGCGCGACCGAAACGATAGCCGCCGCCAGCACGGCAATCCCGACGAGCGCCAGATGATTGAGCGCAAGGTAGAGAAGATTGGCCTGAGTATAGATCGGCGGCGCGCCGCGCTTGGTAAGAGGCGCGAAAAGAGCCTCGAAGGCTCCCGGTCTTGCCAGAAAGAAGATCAGCAACGCCAGCACCGCCGTTCTGACAAGAATGCCCACCTTTGTCATGACGGCCTCGCGGCCCTGGCAGCAAGAGCCTCGAGCGTAATCCTCCCCACCGGCGCGCCCTGACGTTCAACCGGCGCTGCGGTGCGGCCGGACCACAGAAGGTCCGCATATGCGTCGCGCGCCGAGCTCTCCGCATCCACAGGCTCCCCGTCCGCCTCGCCTGGTTCTGCAAGTTCGCCGGCAGTAATAAGCGACAGCAGCTGAAACGGACCTTCGTGCGCACCGAGAAGCGCCTCGATGAAGGGGCTGGCGGGTCGGGCGATCAATTCGCCGGGCGGCCCATATTGGAGCAACCTGCCCTCGTCCATTACGCCAATCAGGTCCGCCAGCCGTATTGCCTCGTTCATGTCGTGCGTTACGAGAATGATGGTGGTGTCGAACCGCCGCTGAATGGCGAGCAGATCGTCCTGGGCTTTGGTTCGTATGATCGGGTCGAGGGCGCCGAATGGCTCGTCCATCAACAGGAGGTTCGGGCCCGATGCCAGCGCACGCGCAACCCCGACCCTTTGCTGTTGCCCGCCCGACAGTTCATGCGGCATCCGCAGGCGAAAGTCTGCCGGCGGCATCTGAAAGAGCTCAAGCAGTTCGTCGACGCGCTCATCGATCCGCTTCGCCTTCCATTTCAACAGCTGCGGGACCGTTGCGATGTTCTGGGCGACCGTACGATGCGGAAACAGGCCATGCCCCTGGATCACGTATCCGATGCGTCGGCGCAGCTCGTGCGCGGCGATGGTCCGGGTATCCTCGCCATCGATCCGGACAATGCCTGAAGTCGGCTCGACGAGACGGTTGATCATCCGCAGTAGCGTTGTCTTACCCGAGCCGGACGTGCCGACAATCGCGGCAACCTTCCGGGCCGGCACGACCAGCGAGACGTCATCGACCACGGTCACCGGGCCGTATTGCTTCGTGAGATGTTCAGCTTCGATCATGCCGCTGACCTTGCATTGCCGCGCCGCGCGCTCAGTTCAACAAGCGCATCGAGCACCACCGCCGCTGCGAAGGAAAGAAAGACCGTCGGCAACGCCCCCAGAAGGATGAGGTCGATGGCCGTCTGTCCCATCCCCTGGAACACGAAGACGCCGAAACCTCCGCCACCAATAAGGGCGGCGATCGTGGCAAGTCCGATATTCTGGACCAGTACGATCCGGATGCCGGTCAGAATTACCGGAAACGCCAGCGGCAATTCAACGCGAAGGAATTTCTGTCCATCTGTCATCCCCATGCCGAGGGCTGCATCACGCGTTGCCTCCGGGACGCCGTTCAGTCCGGCAAGCGTGTTCGTGACGACAGGTAGCAGCGCGTAGCCGAAAAGCGCTATCAGCGCCGGAGCCGCACCTATTCCCGATATGCCAAGCTCCGACGCGAGTGGTGCATTGGCAGCGAGCCACGCGAGCGGCGGAATGAGAATCCCGAACAGCGCGATCGAAGGGATCGTCTGAATGATGTTGAGAACATTCAGCAGCGGCTGCCTGACGGAAGCAACACGATAGCAAACGACGCCGAGCGGCACACCCGCGACAACCGCGGCCGCCAGCGACGAAAACGCAAGCGCCACATGTCTTGCCGCTTCCTCCCAGAAGCGGTCACGCCGCACGGCATATTCCTTCAGGATGGAAACCTCGCCCCACAGGCCGCTCCCCAGGAGCGCTGCCAGCACGCAGGCGGCAAGCGCAAGCGCGATCAGCCTGCGATAGGGACTTAGCCGCCATCGCGCCAGCGTATCGGTAAGCGAGAGTGCAAACGCCGCGACAAGAAGCCAGAAGCCGGCCGCCGGGCCCACTCTGGCGGCTGCACTCTCAGGCGGGCTCAGGTATGTGGCCGAAACGCCCATCGCCACCAGTACGCACAACAGACCTGCACAACCTGCCGCCAGCCTGTAAGGCAGCCGTTTTGAGAGCAGCACAGTTCCCGTTGCGATGAGCACGACCACGAGAAACATGGCCAACTGGACTGCGGGAAGCGCCTGAAGGACGGACAGCGCTTCACCCGCGACAATGCGGTTGGCGCGAAACGTCGCGAACGGCAAGGCGATGCCGCAGGCTGCTATGACGGCAACGATCATCCCCAGCCGGTCAATCAGCCTCCTGCTACCGGCTATGGCATCCAAGGCGAATTCGTTCGCCACGCTATTTGATCAGCCCTTCGCTCTTCAGATAATCATGCGCGACATTCTTCGCCGCCTCGCCACCGACCTGAACGCGTCCGTTCAGCTTCTGCAACGTCTCAAGATCAAGCTTGGCAAATACCGGTTCGAGAATCTTCACGATTGACGGATGCTGTTCCAATACCTCCCGGCGAACGATCGGCGCTGGCCGGTAGACCGGTTGAACATTCTTGTCGTCTTCCATCACCACCAGACCGGACGGCTCGATGCCGCCATCCGTACCGTAGACCATTGCGGCGTTGACGCCGCTGGTCTGGCGGGCGGCAGCGGCAATCGTCGCCGCGGTATCGCCACCCGACAGAATGACGAGTTGCTCTGACGAGAGCTTGAACCCATAGGTTGTCTGGAAAGCCGGGAGCGCTGCTTCAGAGTTCACGAACTCTGACGACCCGGCGAGCTTGATATTTCCGCCGCCGGCAACGAATTTGCCCAGATCGCTCATGGTCTTGAGATTGTTGGCTTCTGCGATTTCCTTTCGCACGGCGATCGCCCACGTGTTGTTGGCGGGCGCGGGCGCCAACCAGACGATGTTGTTGGCCTTCAGGTCGAGTTCGGCCGCGCGTTTGTAGCCTGCCTCACGGTCTTTCCAGACATCGCTGTCGGCTTCGTTGAAGAAGAACGCCGCATTGCCTGTATATTCCGGATAGATGTCGATCTCACCGGCGGTAATCGCCTCTCTCACAATCGGTGTTCCGCCAAGTTGCACCTTGCCGACAACAGGAATGTCGTTGGCCTCAAGAACTTCCAGAATCATGTTGCCAAGGACACCGCCCTCAGTGTCAATCTTGGACGAAACAACAACATCATCGGCCGACGCATTGGCGACCGACAGCACCAAGGCGGCAAGCGCCACAGCAATTCTTTTCACGTCAGATTCCCCTCTCAGCCGATTTCCGGATAGCGGTATAGCGCGCGAAGCGCCCAACCGGTTCCCTTGCATTGCCGGCCAATGCTTGGTCACAATGGCCGTCCGCCACGGAGGCGGCGGTCGTTGAGTCTTGCGCTACAGCCTAGCCGCCGCGAACCAACAATAACAAGAACACGTTACCGCGAGCGTTCCGTCAGCCCGATTATCGAAAGGACCTCGCCTTGGAAAAGCGCAATTTGGGTAAAACCGACCTCACCGTTGCACCCATCGTGCTCGGCGGAAATGTGTTCGGCTGGACCATCGATGAAAAAGAAAGCTTCGCGGTTCTGGATGCCTTTATCGATCAGGGCTTCAACGCCATCGATACCGCCGATTCCTATTCACGCTGGGTGCCGGGCCACAAGGGCGGCGAATCCGAAACCATCATCGGAAAATGGCTCAAGGCGCGCCCGGGGATGCGCGACAGGGTCGTCATTTTCACAAAGGTCGCGTCTGATCTGGGTGGCGACCGCAAAGGCCTTTCCGCGCGCTGGATCGCCCAGGCTGCCGAGGACTCGCTCTCGCGCCTGGGTATCGAGAAGATCGACCTGTATTTTTCTCACTGGTTTGACCCGGATACGCCGTTTCAGGAGACGCTGGAGGCATATGACCGCCTCATCAGGGCCGGCAAGGTCGGCGTCATCGGTGCCTCGAACCATGACGCCACGCAATTGGAGGATGCGCTGCGCGTTTCCGTCAAGCATGGCCTGCCGCTCTATCAGGCGCTCCAGCCGGGCTACAATCTCTACAGCCGGATGCCGTTCGAAGGACCACTGCGCGACCTTTGCATCCGGGAGAATCTGGGTGTTGTCCCATACTTTGCACTCGCGGCCGGTTTCTTGACGGGCAAATATCGCTCAAAGGCGGATCTGGGAAAATCGGCGCGCGGCGCTGGCGTGGAGAAATATCTAGACGACCGGGGGATTGCGATCCTTGACGCGCTCCAGACCGCAGCCAACCGGCATGGTGCGACACAGGCAGAGATCGCACTCGCCTGGCTGATGGCGCAGCCCGGGATAACCGCGCCGATCGCGAGCGCCACCAGCATCGGCCATGTCGATAGCTTCGCCCGCGCAGCAACACTCAAACTCGATCCGGACGACCTTGAGCTCCTGGATGGCGCCAGTCGCTGAACGGCGGTTCAACTTCTGTGCTTGATCCTGTGATCCGGCGGGTGCATGACTGATTGACGACCCAGAGGCCGCCCGCCTCGCTATCCGGTCACTGGCCGTGCTTCCAACCGGCCACGGCACCTAGCCAAAAGTCCCGCGCCAGCCTTCCAGCGCGCCGAGACCTGCGCTGCGGGCACCGCACAACGGATATACATGTCTTGACCGCCCTGCCCGTAACCACGCTCGTCGCCATCATCACCTTCTTCGGCGGCCTTGGTGGCGGACTGGTGTTTCCAATCATGCCGGCGCTCGGACTCGATCTTGGCATTCCTGCCTTCATGGTCGGTCTGATCCTCGCGTCAAACCGCATCGCCCGACTGTTCTTCAACCTGCCGGCCGGCCACCTCTTCCACCTGCTTGGGCCTCGCTTACTGCTTGCACTTGCGATGTTCATCGAAACCGTCGGGATGCTCGGTTTCAACTTCGCATTGTCGACCAGCTATCCGGCGTGGATCCTGCTCGGCTCGCGTTTCGTCCACGGCATCGGCATGGGCTTCCTGCTCGTCGGGGCACAGGCAGCCGTTCTCAGCTATTCGGATCGCGGAAATCGTGGCCGAAAGACTGCCGCCGTCCGCATTGCCATGAACACGGCCGTGCCGAGCGGCGTGGTGGTCGGGGGCCTTCTCGCCGATCTCTATACCGACAACGCCGCCTTTCTTTCGGGCGCTGTGGTGAGCTGTGTCGGCGGCATCGTCGCCCTGCTGTTTCTGCCTCGCGGCACGGCCAAGCCGCTCCAAACGGGCGTTTCGCCTTCCACCGGCGACACGGCCTATGGAATACGCGCGCTCCTGCGCTCTCCCAACCTGCCGGCGCTCGCCTCCGCCTGGTGCTTTAACATGCTGATCTTCATGACGGTTCAGGGCGTCATTCTCTGCACCCTCGTGTTGCTTGCACAGGAGCGAAATATCTCGATTGCGGGCATGGGCGCCCAGGGAACGTCCGGCCTGCTGATGGCCGTGATGATGGGGGTGGCGGCGCTCAGCGCCATCATGATGGGTCGCGCCATCGATGCCATCAAATTGCGCTCGACGCCGCTCATCCCTTCGCTGCTCGGCCTCGCGCTGGGGTTCGTCATCCTAGGCCTCGCACAGACACTGCCCGTCATGCTTCTTGGCGCCGTCGTCACGGGCCTTTCCTACAACAGCGTCACGATGCCGATGATGGCCCTGCTTGGCGATGCGGCCGGTGAGCGCCAGCATGGGCCAGCCGCAGCAACCTTCCAGCTCTTCGGGGATATCGGCGGCACCATCGGACCGATCCTCGGGATCGAAATGGCGACCCGCGTCGGCCTGGAGCCGCTCTATCTGATGTTATCGGCGATCATTGCCTCGGCAGTCCTCGTCGCCATCTGGCTGCGCGCCTATGAGAAACGCACATTTGCAGCAGCTTCGTCCGCTGCATCGGCCGACAGCCTGCTAGAATAAAATCCCTCAGAAATCGCCTATGCGACAGGCTGCGGGCCGTAGCGGTTCTCGCCGTCCACGCCATCACGCGTAAGCAGGTAAATCAGGAAGATCAGAGCTGCGACATAGAGCAGGTTGTTGACGATAAGCGGCAGCACCCAGATCAGATCGGGCATGCTGTCGCTGAAGAAGCGCGGCACGAGATAGAACGGCAACGGCAGGAAAACCAGCGGCAACAGACCCCAAAACCCACTCCGGCCGGTATCGTGGAGCCGCCGCACGACCGCCGCAGCATAAAGAACTGTGAAAACGCCCATGACCACGGCAATCACCGTTACAAGATAGTCAAAATCCGGCCATAATTCCGAATAGTTACCGTGAACAGTGACGGTCTGTTGCCCTCGGCCGCCTTGCACCGTCACCTTGTCAGGATTGTCGATCGCGAATTGCTGGATGCGCTGGAAGCTCGCAATGAATTCCGGCGCGAACGCCATCATCATGACCGCCGTTTCTACGACGAAGAGGATGAGCGCGTAAGGCCAGAAGCGGTCCCGGGACTGGCGACCTGAAAAGTTCGCGACATTCCGCAGACTCTCGCTGATTGACGGCAGCGCTTTCATGAAATCCCCCGACTATATTCCGAATGACCGCACAACTTCGATCTTGCCGACGATCGCCGCATTGAACGCGTCCATATCTTCTGCCGGTATCCAGTATTCCAGATGCGCCTGCCCGCCGGCTTCCTGTACCTGGTACTGCGACAGGTAATCCGACCGCACCTCAAAACGCGTGACATAGCCTGTACCGCTTGCAGGCACGTTCCAGTCGCGGGCGATCTTCACGGCATATTCCTCGCTGGTCACCGGATAGAATATCGGCTGCTCGGGCAGGCGCGGCGGAAACGCCTTCATCCCGCTCTCTTCAATGAGCTTAAGTTCCGCCGGGCCGACAGGCCGCCAGAGGCTAATCGTTTTCGTCGTCATGGCCGGGAGACTAATCGACCAAATTGACGAGCGCCATCGCCTAGGAACGCCGCTTATGCTTGATTGACATCAATCGGCAAAGCAATCAGCACACGGTTCGAGCCATGGGCAAACGGGAAATCGCGCAAGAGCTGGCGGGCAGCCAGACAGAGGCTGAAATCTTCAGGACATTGCAGGCAGGATTCGCCGACCAGTTTCGCGCGGTCTTTGCCGACGACGCTGCGCCGCGCACGATCCTGATCCTGCCGAGCCTCAGCCTTGACCGGGAAGTGCTCGCCAAGATTTCCGGCGTCAATCAGTATGAACAGCGCATGCTGTGTCTCCTGATGCTGCTGCGCTATCCCAATGCCCACGTCATCTATGTCACCAGCGAACCGATCCCGCCGTCCGTGATCGACTACTATCTGCATCTGCTGCCCGGTGTTCCGCGCAACCACGCCTATCGCAGGCTCACTCTGCTCGCCTGTCATGATGGGTCGGACCAGCCGCTGACGGCAAAAATCCTCGATCGGCCGCGGCTGGTCGAACGCATCCGGCAGGCGATCGTTGACCCTGCCCGCGCGCATATGACCTGCTTCAACGTCTCCGCGCTGGAGCGAAGCCTTGCCGTTCGGTTGGGCATTCCGATCTACGGTTGCGATCCTGACCTGCTCGAAATCGGCAGCAAGAGTGGATCGCGCTTGGCATTCCGCGAGGCAGGCATCGCGATGCCAGATGGTTTTGAAAACCTCGGCGATGCCGTTTCAATTGCCGAGGCGCTGGCGGCATTGAAACGCCGAAATCCCGAAATGGTTCGTGCCGTCGTCAAGCTCAATGACGGGTTTTCCGGCGAAGGCAACGCGATATTCGATTTTCGTGACGCCCCAGACGATGGCGACCTTTCCAGATGGGTATTCGACAGGCTTCCGAAACTGGCCTTCATCGCCGAAGGGATGAACTGGGGAGAATTCGAATCCAAGATCAACCTGATGGGCGCGATCGTCGAAGCGTTCGTCGAAGGCGAAATCAAGGAATCGCCGTCCGCCCAGTACCGCATCGATCCGACCGGCCATATCGATATCGTCTCGACCCACGATCAGGTCACGGGCGGCCCTTCCGGCCAGATTTTCAAAGGGTGCCGCTTCCCTGCCGACAAGGCATACCGGCTCGATATCCAGGACGCCGGCCTGAAAGTCGCGGAGGTCCTGAGATCCAAAGGCGTACTCGGCAGGTTTGGCGTTGACTTCATGTCAGTCAGGAAGGGCGACCGCTGGGAGCACTACGCCATCGAGATCAACCTTCGGAAGGGCGGCACGACCCATCCCTTCCAGATGCTGAACTTTCTGACAGACGGGGTGTATGACCCCGCCACCGGCACTTACCGCGCCGCCAATGGGCAGGAACGCTTCTATCGGGCCTCGGACACGCTGGAGGCGCCGCAATATCGCGGGCTGACGCCGGAAGACCTCATCGACATCGCGGTTGAAAACGGACTGCATTTCCATACCGCCGTGCAGACGGGCGTCGTGTTTCACCTGATCGGGGCGCTGTCCGAACACGGCAAGCTCGGCGTGCTGTGTGTCGGTGACACCCCGGCGGCCGCCGAAGCCCTCTATAATGAAACGGTCGCGGTGCTGGACCGCGAGGGCGCTAGGGCCTGACCAGCTTCCGCATCCGGCCCATCGCAATGTCGATTTCGTGCGACTGGGCTTCCTGCCTCAGATCGAACATCGCCAGCAACGTCCAGCGATCGATTTCCAGTTGACGCTGGAGCCTTTCGCGCGCTTCGGCATCCTCGGCCGACGCCGTCATTCTCGTGTAATCTGCCTCGACCGATCGCACGAGGTCTGCCGGAGACTTGTGTTTGCCGAGCGTCCGCGCGACGCCCGGAATGGTCGGCGTCGCCTCGTCTTCTGCCTGCATCTCGCGATATGCTGCCCCGTGACGCGCGATGGTCTCGAAGACGGCATGATAAGCGAAGGCCTGATCGGGCTGCTCCTCCGACGCGGCCAGCATGCGACGAACGGTTTGCAAACCCATCACCGTAATGCCGCCATCGGAACTGCTGACCATGCGCGCGCGGCCGATCTCCTTGTCGATGTCCCGGATCTTCTGTTGCACCGTGAGATCGTCGCGGTCGACGACGGCGCGCGCATTGTGGAGCGTGCGCGCGAAAATGAAGGCGGCGCCCGGACAATCGGCCCTCAGCGACGCGAAGGCCTCCTCAAAGTCCGCAGCCGGCGCCGCAGGCTGGGTTTCAACACTGAAGAGACGCTTGAACCGTTCCCACATCTTATGGTGCCCACGCAAAATAGTCAGGACGCCCGCCCGGCCAGGAATCGCCCCAGAGCTGCTGGCCGCCATCGACCGTGACCACCTCGCCGGTGACATACTTACCCGATGGCGCCGTCAGATACACGCAGGCCTCCGCAATATCCTGCACATCGCCCGGATGCCGCATGGGGTTGGCGTTGTGGAAGAATCCGTGGATGCCGGACGGAGGGTACTGGCCGAACGCAGTCGTTTCGATTGCGCCAGGGGCTACGCAGTTGATGCGGATCCTGTGCTCCGCCCATTCAACCGCAACTGATTTCGACAGATAGATCACCCCCGCCCGTGCCGCGCAGCTATGGGCAACGGTCGGCCGCCCGCGCCATACCGACGCGACGATATTGACGATGTTTCCGGGTACGCCGCGCTCAATCCACGCCCTTGCCGCAGCCTGCATCATGTACCAGGTGCCATTGAGGTTGGTGTCGATGACCGCCTGCCAGCCCTTGTGCGTAAAATCGATGGCCAGCTGTGCGAACTGGCCACCGGCATTGTTGACCAGAATATCGATACCTCCACACGTCTCGCCGACTTTGGCGAACATTTCATCGACCTGTTCGGGATTGCGGATATTGACGGGATGCACGAATACCTCAGCGCCCGCTTCACGAAACAACGGTGCCGCGGCCTCGAGCTTTTCCGGGGTCCGCCCGCATATGACCAGCTTCGCGCCGAGCCGCGCATAAAGCATCGCGATGGCCTTTCCGAGTCCCGTTCCGGCGCCGGAGACAAGTACGGTCTGACCAGCCATCAGCCCGGGCTTGAAGACTGTCGGCAACTCGCGCAACGCTTCATCCGTCAGCCCGTATCTGCCGTCCGGCAGATTATCCTCCGCTCCCATTGGCGCGTCTTCCTCCATCGTCTTTTCATTCAGGCCCGAGAACTTCTCGCAGCGCGGCTGCCGGTGCAAGTCATTGGTGCAAAAACAGGGCGGGCCAGAATCGCCTCTCGTGCAGCGACCGTTCTTGCTACCATGCGGCCATGGAAATCGTGCTCCCGAGCCTCGGCCAGGCCTGGTACATCCTTGAATGGGTCATCCGTTTCGCGATGCTGGCTATCGTACCGTTCCGACGGACGCCGGCGGCGACGAGCAGCTGGCTGTTGTTGATCTTCTTTCTGCCGGTACCGGGCCTGTTGCTGTTTCTCGCCATCGGCACGCCGCGCTTTCCTCGCTGGCGGGTTGACCGTTTCAGGAAGCTCAGGCCTTTCATCGACGGCATTGCAGACCGGTTGCGCCACGCCGCTCCCGCACATGGAGGCGCACCCTCGCCCGTTGCCGCCCTGTCGGAGCGGCTCGGACATCTTCCCGCAACAGGCGGCAACGAGGTCGAGCTTATCGACAACTACGACGCCGTCATCGACAGGCTCGTTGCCGATATCGATGCGGCCCGCCGGCACGTTCGCATCCTTGCTTATATCTTTGCCGATGACGCCATCGGCCTGAAGGTCGTTTCAGCGCTGCAGCGCGCCGTTGCCCGCGGCGTCGCCTGCCATGTGCTTGTCGATCCGGTCGGCTCGCACAAATGGGTCAAGGGCACGCTGAGGCATCTTGAAGATGCCGGCGTTGAAGTGCGCGCCGTGCTTCCCCTGCGTCTGCTGCGCGCGCGAACCCGCCGCGACATGCGCAACCATCGCAAGCTCTTCATCATCGATGGAGAGGCCGGCTATGCCGGTTCGCAGAACATCGTAGCCCGGGATTTTCGCCCCGGCATCGTCAACCGCGAACTCGTGGCGCGTGTTCGGGGGCCTGCTGTCGCTGCGATGACGGCGATCTTCCTGACGGACTGGTATCTGGAGACCAGAAACCTGCTCGACGAAGCGCCTGAAATACCAGCATCGGCCGGCGCGTCCATCGCGCAGGTGTTGCCCAGCGGCGCCGACTACCCTGTTGAGGGCTTCCAGACGTTGCTGACCTGGCAGGTCGACCAGGCAACAGGCGAAGTGATCATCGTCACGCCCTATCTCATCCCGGATGAGGGTCTGCTCGCTGCACTCCGGACAGCCGTGTTGCGCGGCGTCGATGTCAGGATTGTCGTATCCGCGGTCATCGATCAGAAGCTTGTCCGCTACGCCCAGGAATCCTACTACCACGACCTCCTCATTGCTGGCGTTCGCATCCACCGCTATCCGGATTTCCTGCTGCACGCCAAGAATGTCCGCATCGATCAGGCGCTCGCCATCGTCGGTTCGAGCAACATCGACATCCGGTCCTTCCAGCTGAACGAGGAAGTCAGCCTTCTGCTGTTCGACAGCCATTCGATTGATGCCCTGAAGACAATCCAGGACGGCTATCTGGCCGCCGGAGACGAGGTGCGCCTGGATGACTGGAAACGGCGCGGGCGATTCCGCCGGCTTGCCGAAAACGGCGCCCGCCTCGTCAGCCCTCTTCTTTGATACGTTCCTTCATCCGCCGGCGCAGATACCAGACGGCGAAAGCCATGATGGCAAACACGACAGCAATGGCGATGGCGACATGTTCGATGGACCGCAATTCGCCGAAGAGCCGTTCGATGGCATGGCCAAATGCGTAACCGATGGCGGTGAACAGGATTGCCCAGACGATGGCGGCGATAACATTGATGACGAGATAGGTGCCGGCGGACACGGCGGAGGTTCCGATCGCAATCGGGCTGACGGTTCGAATGCCATAGATGAAGCGGAACGCGAAAATGAACCCTTCCGGGCGGGCTTCAAGCAGGGATAGCGCGCGCTTGAACGCCGCTCGCTCCGAAACGCGGCGCACGCGCGGATGATCGCGAAAGCGCCGGCCAAGAAGGAAGAGAAGCTGATCTGCAATGAACGAACCGATCGCGCCGGCAACCGCCACGCCGGGAAGCGGAAGGAGACCCTGATGGGCCAGCAGGCCGGCCGCGACAACAACCGTTTCTCCCTCAAGCCCGGCCCCCAGCAATACGCCAATCAGGCCATAGCGTGCGATGATCGTCTCAATCACCATGGCGCATTTGTCTCCCGTTTTTGTCGGCCTTCACGATACAAGGACCATATAGGCCGCTATGCTCATGCATGAAATCGCAAGTTTGGAAGGACCCTGCGAATGGTGATGTGGTCTCAGGCCGCCCCGGCGATCGGTTCGGCGTTTCTCGCCTCGACGGTCGAAATCGTCGAAGCCTTCACGATCATTCTGGCGGTTGCGACGCTTCGCGGGTGGAAGCCTGCCGTCCTGGGAACGGTCGCTGCACTGGCAACCCTCGCGGCAGTCGTTCTCGTGCTGGGTCCGCTGCTCGACCGTGTCCCGCTGCATGCCCTGCAACTCGTTATCGGTGTCCTGCTTTTGCTGTTCGGTATCGGCTGGCTGCGAAAGGCGTCGCTTCGTGCCGCAGGCGTGATCCCGCTGCACGACGAAGACGCGATTTTCGACGCCGAGCGCGCTGAACTGACCGAAGCGGCACAACGGCAGAAGACCTCGCAGGACTGGATTGCCGGCATTGCCGCCTACAAGGCCGTGCTGCTGGAAGGCCTGGAAGTCGTCTTCATCGTCATCGCCGTCGGTGCCGGGCGCGGCCTCATCTGGCCGGCGAGCCTCGGCGCGCTCGCTGCCTGCGTCGCCGTTCTGGCCATTGGCGCGATCATCCACCGGCCGCTTTCGACGGTGCCGGAAAACACGCTCAAATTTGCCGTCGGCGTCATGCTTTCCGCGTTCGGCGTCTTCTGGACCGGCGAAGGCCTCGGCGTCGAATGGCCGGGCGCGGATCTGTCGCTGTTCGTTTTTGCGGCCCTCTTCCTCGGGGCGGGACTGCTGGCTGCGCGGCTTGCACGAACCGGACGCAGGGAGGTGACCCGATGACCATCCTCAAGGATGTTCTGTCCGAACTCTTCGGCATGTTCGTGGCTGACGCACGGCTTACCGCCGCGATCCTCACCATTGTCGCCATATCCGCCGCGATCGCCTTCGCGGGCGCCCCGCAAATCATCGCGGGAGCCGTTCTGCTGACAGGCTGCCTTGGCGTCCTCATCGGCGCCGTGCTGATCGCTGCACGCGAACGAAGCAACTGACGATCCCGCGATTGTCGCCGAGAGGCGTTCCCGGGATAGAACGCAAGCCTGCCGGACGTTATTTCCGCTTGCCGCGCGGCCGTTTCGGCGTTTCCTGCGTCAGGATCTCACGCAATCGCTTCCGATCCCCCTCCAGAGCGAGCGCCTTCGACGCACGCTCCATTGCCAGCTGGGATTGCCGCCGCGCGGCGGCCCTGAAGTCCTCACCGCCAAGCCGAGAAAGCGCCAGCAGCGATTTTTGCAGGCGTAGCTGGACCTCGATGAGACCGGCGCCGTCGCGCGCGACCAGCATGAACGCATCCTCGAACAGGTCGGACGTAGCCAGCGACGGCACGCGCACGCTGGGATAGCGCGGCTTGCGCTCCTCATCGTCGCCATCACCTTCAGCCCACAGGCTGAGCAACCGCGTCATCCGCCCGATGACATCGATTGCCGTTCCAGAATCATTGACCGCCGGCGACATCGCCCGCAAGGCGACCTCGCTCAGCACAGCGAGGCCAAAACGGGGGTCCTGATCGAAAGAACGCTGGTCGCCGATGGCGAAGGTGTCGCAGACTTCCGCGCAATAGGCATCTGTCTCATCGGCCTTCCCTGCCCTGGCGACCCACGCCAGCGGCGTATGGGGATAGACGAAGGTACCGGGAACGGCATTGACGAATATTTCCGTCTTTCGCTCCTCGCACATTCGAGAAAGCGCCGGCACGTCGATATTCTGCACATAGCCGATGATCTCGGCACGAACGGGCACATAGGACGCCGGAATATCGCGCTTGGGATCGCGCAGCGGCGCCGCGCCCAGAAACGGTTCGCGCAGGCGGGCCTCGATCGCTTCGCGCGTCGCTTCCTCGACGCGGTCCGTCGTTTCCCCGACCCTCCCCAGCCGCGTCAGATGATCGATCCAGCGCAGCAGCGAGACGACGACCAGCACGATGACCGCAATGGTCACAATATAGAGAACGACCCGCCCGCGATCGCCATAGGCGCCCGTCTTCAGGACGATCAATCCGACGATGCCGAAAAGGAAGGACCCGACGAAGGTGGACAGGACGTTCTGCGTCGGCCTGTCTTCGATCAGCAGCCTCGTTGCGCGGGGTGTGACATTCCCCGTTACCGAACCATAGGCGGTGACCATTACGCTGAGCGAAAACGTCGTCACTGTCAGCATGCTGGAAGCGAGAATGGACAGAAGGCTGTCGACTGCTTCGGCACCGATCTTGGTTGGCATGTCCCAGGGGATATATCGCTCAACGACCGCGGCAAGGATCGCCGCCAGAACGCCCATCGCACCGATTAGTGTCGCGCGCACCCAGAGGCGCCGCGTCAACTGTGCCAACAGCCATCGCCAGCGTGGCATTTTCCCTCCCCGTCCCGACTATTTCTGACGCGAGGCGCCCGGACGAAAGGCCCGAGCGCCATGTTCGGAACGCCCCAGATACCCAAAGGGCTCCATGCTGCCAATAACGACCGTTGGCATTAGCGGCGTCAAGTTACGAAGCCCCGCCCGTGCGGTGGGACTTCGACCTGTCGCGCCTCATGACAAGCACGGCAACCAGCGCCGCGGCGAAGCCGGCCGCCGCGCCCACACCCATGGCCCAGCGCGGCCCGTAGGTATCAGCGACCCAGCCGACGATCGGCGCGCCGATGGGCGTACCGCCGAGCGCGATGCTCATTCTGAGCGCCATCACACGCCCTCGAATGGCAGGCTCGGTGGAAAGCTGCATGAGGCTGTTGCTGGTATTGAGGATCGTCAGCGCGGCGGCCCCGGTCGCAACCAGTGTCGCGGCATAAAACCAGTAGTCCGGCGCGAACGCGGCAGCGCTACAGCCGACACCGAAACCCGCAGCGCCGATCAGCAGCAGCGAAAATTGCGGCTGGCTGCGGGCGGCGGCAAGCAGCGCGCCCATCACCGTGCCCACGGCGAGGAATGACGACAGCGCGCCATAGCCGCTTGCATCGACGTTGAAGATCTTCACCGCCATCGTGGAAATGAAGATCGGAAAGTTCATCCCGAACGTGCCGATGAGAAAAAGAATGACGAGGATCGCCTTCAGGTCTGCTCTGCCCCAGACATAGCGGATGCCCTCCGTCAGCCCGCCCCTCTTTCGTTCGGCGCGCGGATTGGGGTGAAGCTCGCCGACTCGCAGCAGAAACAGCGAGGCGATGACGGCGGCATAGGAAATCCCGTTGATGAGAAAGGCCCATCCCGTGCCGACCGAGGCGATCAGCAGACCCGCGACCGCGGGGCCGATCATCCGCGCCGCGTTGAACGAGGTGGAATTCAGCGCGACGGCGTTGTGAAGATCGCTGTCACCGACGAGCTCGGTCACGAAGACCTGCCGCACCGGCAGATCGAAGGCGGCGGCGCAGCCGAACAGGAGCGCGAAAACATAGACATGCCAGAGCTGGACCAGCCCGGTGATCGTCAGAAGCCCGAGGCCCAGCGCCAGCAGCCCCATGATCGACTGCGTGGCGATCATCACCTTGCGCTGGTTGAAACGGTCCGCGACATAGCCGGTCCACGGCAGCAGCACGAATTGCGGCCCGAATTGCAGCGCCATGACGATGCCGACGGAGGCCGCGCTGTGCTGCGTCAGCTCGGTCAGGACCAGCCAGTCCTGCGCGGTGCGCTGCATCCATGTGCCGATATTGGAAACCAGCGCCCCGGCCGCCCAGACCCGGTAGTTGAAGATCCGCAGCGAACGCAGGACACCGGCTTGCGGCATTTATGGGGATGCTCCGTGGTGGGTTTTGACGTTTGCCGGCCTGCGCCTTGTCAGATCGTATGATCGCGGCCGCATTTACTGCATACCTTGTAGGGCCAAAGGCGCCTGTTCGTCCAACGCCCGGCTGTGCTGACATAGATCGACTGCCCGCAAACGGGGCATTTGAAGAGGTAGGCCATCGCAACACCATGGCCTAGCCAGAACGCCACAGCTGCGAATTGACCAACACTGCCGAAATATTCGTTGAATGCGGCAAACCAGCGCGGCGATGATATGAATACGAAAATGACCCAGCCGGTCATGAGCCAAGCTCTAAGATAGAGCGACATGAAACTGCCTGCCCTCTCGCCATCCGTTCACTGTGATGCGTCCGGTACACATGCTATCATGGGTCGCCACGGGAGCGAGGGTTCGGCTGCCCAGCGAAAGGCGCCGCGATGAAAGTACTCCGCCGAATAGCCTTGATCCTTGTCGTTCTATGTCTGACGCCGATTGCCGCCATTGCCCTTCTCTTCCCCGAAGGCTTCGTAAACACTGCTTCCCCGGCACTGTACGACCCGAGACCAGCCTTGCTCAGAGACGCGCAATGGCAAGACCCCGCTTCGGCGAAGAGTTTCAACGCGCGCTTTCATGCCGGCGTTCCCGCAATGGAGCTAGTTGAATGGCTGGGCGAGAACGATTTCGCCATCAACTTCGCAGACCAGCGCGCCAACCTTATGATTCAGGGTCTGCCACCATGCAACGATCTGATCATAATATTCTGGAAAGCAGATGATGCCGGGCTACTCATAGAATCGCGGGCGGTAATCGCCCAATCCTGCCTGTGATCCGAGCCACGACTTTCACCGCGTCTTATTGCTTTGGCGCTCCAACGATTTACGCAACTGGTCGTCCAAAGCCTCAAACTCCCGATACAGCCGGTCGCAGGCCTCGTGAGAAGCGTCGCAAGACAGCGCGCGCGTTTGGTTCCACGCAGCGTCATTGCGGCCCTGCTAGCCGCGCCTTTCATTCTCGGCATCGCATGGCTCTGCCCGCGCCGCTACAACCCGCAGACGCGGCTCTTCACACTGAAGCGGGATCGCCCAATGCGCACCATTGGCGCGACTGTTGTTTTCGGCGGAACCGCCGCACTGTTCATCATCGTGCTCGTTTGGGAAGTCGTGCGCGGCTTGCAGAATGGACTGCCGTGGCACGAGTATCCCATGCAGGGATATGCGATCATCTGGATCGCATGGCTGCTCGGCATGAGAGCCGCGCTGATCGACCAGAAAAGCGCCGTCAAAGTGTGAAATATGGGACTGAAGATGGAGCCGACCGAAGAAAAGAAGCCCAGAAAATCGGTACGAACACGCGCCGATGCTATCAAACCGTTCCGTTGCAAGCATCTCGTTGCGGTCATTGAGGATCCCAACGATATCAAGAACATCGGAACCGTCCTCAGAAACGTCAACGCGTTGGGTGTCGAGAAGGCGTACATCATTGATCCGCGCAAGTCGCTTCCCGACGATTGGCAGGATATGCGCGAGCGGCGCTCGCTTTCCGGACCATCCGTCTCCGCTGTCAAATGGACTTTCGTGAAACGTTTCGACAGCACCGAGGAATGCATCGCCCATCTGACAAGCAAGGGTTTCGTCTCAGTCGTCACCTCGCCGCATGTGAAGGGCAAGACGAACGTCTACCTGCATGAGGGCGATTTCACGCAATACACAAAGCTTGCTGTCTGGTTCGGCAACGAAAAGCGCGGCATCAGCGAGCTCGCGGTGGAGCATTGCGACATGTGCGTCGCCATTCCGATGTTTGGCATGATTGAAAGCCTGAACCTTGGGACGAGTTCCGGAATCGTGCTCTACGAAGTCACCAGGCAGCGGCGCGAATATCAGAGCCAGTACCGCCGTCGCGACCAGCGGGGAAAGCGCGGCACACCGCTGCCGACCGTGATGGAGCGTCGGCCTGATACGGCAGATTAAGATGACAAGCGGGCCGATAAACGAACCGCTTTAACGAATCCCTTGCCGATATTCGTTTAGCCGCCGAAGCATCTCCCACGGGCCACCGGGCCAATAACCCGGAATCTGCCAGCTTCTTCCCAGCAGCCCCTTCAGAGGCGCCTTTTTACGGTCGGCATAGGTATACCCCACGAAACTTGCGCCGAGACTTATCCGTCGCACATAGAATTCGCCGACGTCGCGCCACGCTATCGTCCTGTTTGCCAATCCCATTCCGCCGGAAACCGTGAACCCCTCGTCATCAATCTTAAGATGATAGGGCCGCACCAACATCACGACATTCGCGAGGCTGCTGATACCTAAGAAAACCCAGCCTGCGCGTAGGGTCCAATTCGTTTCCTTTGACAGAATGACGATAGTTATCAGAGCGAAGAAGAGTATGCTCATAGCAGCCAGAGCGCTTGTCTTGCCGAGTGAAGAGGTAAACACCTCAGGCGCATCAATCCGCCGCGCATGATGCGCAAAATACTCGCCGTAATCACCTCGCCCCTCGAACATGACAGCCGGAAAGCCATCCGGTTGCAGTTCGAGCGAGCGCGCCTGCAGACGTTCGGCTGTCGCCGCCCACTTATTCTCGTCACCCAAGCCCCAGGGGAACAGAGAAGCCATCAAACCTGCCACATGTAGAAATTCTGCGTCGGTGGAAATCTCGCCACCGAAATGCTCATAGATTTCGAGCCACAAATCCCTGGCCGTAGGATTGTCAGTTAGCCCTGTCAGTAATTGCGGTTCAGCCCAATGCATCCAGGCGAGATACAACAAGTGCAGGGCTCGCTCGCGATCGCGGTCGCCGTTCATCCAGCCGTCGCGGAGGTCGATGTATGATGCTTCCATGAGGGACGGTCCTGATTTACTCGCGGCATCGTGCATGCGGCAACAGATTGCGACACATGAACTCAAAGACTAGCTTGCCAACATGAAGTGGCTGAACCTCATCCCCATTTGCGTATTCGCTGGGTGCTCAGACGTCCAGAGTAGCTTCACCGTTATAGACGACGGTGCGACTATTCAGTCCGCTCAGCTTGAACTTTGCGGAACGATCACGCCTCTTGCGCGGCACGACGGGCGGTTGACGGTCAACAAACGCATAAATTGCGAAGGCTCCGGCTACATTCGTCTTTTCGAGGTGGGCGGTGGCGAGCGACTTTGCCCGGTCGGTTACGTCACGCCGGGATTGGAGCAGCATCTCACATACGAAGCCGACGAATGCGCGAAGTCAGCCTAGGCAGCGCAGTTCTATCGCTGGCGGGCCGCGACCGATAGTGATGATCACTACGTTTACGCTATAGCCCTACGATAATGGCTCATGCGATCGAACATAAACAGCAGCGCCCGGCACATCCTAGCAGCTTCTCAGATGAATCCTTCTTGATGCGCCTTGTTAAGAATCTCGATCAAAATCACGCTCTGCCGCTCGGTAGGAATCTTCGCGGGCATTTGCGCAGCGATCTGGAGGATGCCCACTTCCTTTGGTGTAAGCAGCCGGCGGCTGGAACCTTCGCGGAGGATTGCCGACCACTGTGCCGGCGGCACCTCGAAGACCTGCCGTTGAACCTCGATCCCATTGTCGATCTTTTGTGTCTGTCGGGCCGTCTTCGCCTCGTGCCGATTATCCTCGACCGAGGCGAGCTCGCTCCAGAACGCCTCCGGCAGCAACTCAGTGATGTGATCGACCTGGTCGAGCAGGCGCGTCCAGCACCCCTCTCGCTTACACCATTCGGAGATGTTGGAGATGCCCTGTGGAGGTCGAGTGATGTCCTCGTTCACGGCCGTCGCGATTGTGACCACCGCCTCTGATAGCACGTCGTCGATCGCTTGGGCTGACCAGATACGCTGATAATCGACGGTCGTTTTCCGGCGCTTGGTAACCTCGCCGAGCATGGAGAGCGTGTAGGCCACTATGTTGGCCCGATAGCCTCCGTTATACCAAGACTGCACCGAAACCAGCTTCTCGGTCGCACGGAACAGGATACCACGGGCGATGGCGCGCTTGAAATAGAACTCGTTGAAGCTGTCGGACGATTTCTCCCATTCCTTGCCGACCCGCAGCGCGTAGCGTGCGAAGTTTTTCTGGCTGCCGAGGTTTACCCAACGTGGGTGATCATCGAAGACGTTCTCGAACTTAGCGAGGTCGGTTTTCGTGAACATCTGCGTCTTGGGATATTCCGTCCGGAACCGCTTCTGCTCGGCGGCGGTGAGCTTCGACTGTGCGTCCACGTACTGGCCGCGTGCACGCTCGTAGAACCACTTCGTTTCGCGCTGTGCACCCTGCTGGGCGGGAGCCCAGATGCGGCGCGAGAACTCAGCCATACGGACGTGAAACGGGTGATTGGAGAAAAAGTCGGCCGCGTTCACCCTATTCTGGGTATTGGCATATTCGGAGATACGCGGGACGACCATTTCGCTCTGCTCGCTGTCGATCACCGACAGCTTCATCTGGACGAAGATGCCCGACAGGTCCGCCTTGTCGCGGCGCTGAGTATGGAAAAGCGAAGCGGTCGTCTGGCCGCCGTTGACGATCTGGAGATCGGTCATGCGGATGATCTGGAGGCCGCTATCGGTCATCCGGGTCTCGACCTCCTGCGCCGTCGCGGTGATGCCGTTGTTGTAGGCGAAGAACATCTGCGGCTCGTTCATGATGGTCGCGCGGATACCTTTGTTCACCTGTGCGCGGGCTTGGAGGAAGGTCCGCACGTTCTGCTCCAGCAGGCGTGCGCTGTAGCGGTCATAGAGCGCGGCCAGAAGCGGGGCGGGCATAACGATCAGGTAGGACTGATAGGAATCCGAGCCGAGATTGGCAGGCAGGCAGTTGATGCCATCCCCGAACATTTCGACGAAATCGATGTCGAGCGGCTCCTTGTGTCCGCGCGAACTGCGCTGGCGCTGGAAGCGGGCCATGTCCCAGATGTGATAGGTGGCACGGATGACGCCGACCTCACCGTCGGGAAACGCCTGGAAGCGGTCGCTCAACACACGCTCGGAGGTCAGATAGAAATTGACCTGACGCAGCATCGCCCTCCGGTCGGCAATCTGCCGGACCAGCCCGTATTCAGGGGTGGTGACATCGGGCTCCAGCGTCCCTTGAAGGCTCGCCTCGAAAAAATTAACGACGCGCTTGAATGTGGCGTCCACATCCGTGCGCGTGAGCGTCTCCAGCTCGCGCCGGCAATCGAAGTCGGCGACAAAGATGTCGAGCGCGCCCTCGTCGTTGAACCAGTAGCCGTCGACCCGCATGCCGCGCGGCGCGCGGTAATGGCAGTGCTCGAAACCTTCGATGAAGCCGGTCTCGATCAGCTCAGTGGAGACTGCCTCCATGAAGGCTTCAAGCTGATAAGTGCTGTTCGCCTCGGCATCGGCCAGCGTCTCCTGACGGAAGTCGTGAAAGAACTCCTCTACGGTCTGCTCCATCAGTTACCCCCGAATACTCCCGCATTATCGCATTCATAGGGCGCAATGGTTTCCAGCCGGATATCGTAGGCAACTCTGTCGATGCCTGTCGGCAATTGCGACCGCATAAGGCGCGGAAACCCGTCGCCGACGCGATAACTGTGCACATCGCTGACGACAAAGAGCGGCGCGTCGTAGTCGGGAAGCGGCGCATAGCCGTGTGCTACCAGCTTGCGGTCGAAAGCTTCGACGGCCTCCGCTTCGCCGAGTCGTCCCTGCACTGCGGCGACGATCTCGTTGAGCGACTGGGAGCCTGCCGCATCCGGCAGGCTGCTCAATCGGTAGATGCGCAGAAACAGCGCGTCGTTCAGGGACTCAAGCTGATCCTCTGACGAAATGCGCACCGTGCTTCGCTCGGTGCCGGACAGCGATTTGATCTCCACCGCCGTGTTGCCGAAGATGAAATCCTGATGGGATTTCTCCGGGCCGAGCCAGGCTTCCACCGCGACAGCGGATGATGGCTGTCGGTCGATCATCTCCAGCAGGAAGGTGAGTTCAGCGAAGAGGCCGCGGACTTCCTCGGCTGACAGATGCTGGCTGCGACCGGACAGGAAGGTCTTCCAGCGCCGGATGTGCGCCAGTGCGACGGCGAGCGAGCTGGCGGAATCAGTAGCGCGCTCCAGCGCAGAGGCGAGCGTCCGACAAAGGCCCTCGAAAAGGTCGCGATCGACCTGCTTTTCGAGAGTGAGGACAAATCGCTGCTGTCCCGGCTCGCCCCCGCGAAGATCGACGTCAATACCATGCACCGTAACCACATTCTTCCGGAACTGGTCGGTGTGATCGCCTTGAAGCTCCGCAATGAACAGGCAGGAGCCGGTCGTGTCGCGTCCCCAGAAGCAGGGTACGGTGGTTTCGCCGGGAACCTGACGGACGTTGAAGTCCGCACCGGGGACCGCGATCTCATCCCACGGCGAGGACTCAGACATCGTAGTCCTCCTCCTCGTCCGGATCGTCGCCATAACCCTGCATCTGCTGGAGCCAGACCTTGTTCACGACCACGTTGATGGTGGTCGAATAGTCTCCGTAGGGAAAGCTGACGCCGAAAGCGGCGATTGGTCCTGCCACGGCCCCGTCTCTGGGTTCGAGGCTGTGGATCATGAGGAGCGGCCTGTTCCGGACCATCCGGTAGTGGGTATCGGACACCGCTCCGGTTCCATCTTCGCCGCCGGCCAGCGCCTCGGCCTCCTTCCGCTGCGCGTCATCGAGCCCGAGCTTCTCGTCGCCGCGAGAAGCGACACGATCCTTGTTCAGGCGCCACGCGGTTCTGTTTGGCTGATCCTTGCCGACGACACGCACCTGGCTTCTCAGCGTGAACGTCCCGCCATCGCCGGGTGCGCCTCCGGGGGAGATGAGCAGGACGTCGGCGAGCGGGCGCTTTTCCGCGATCCGTTCGAGATAGTTGACGACGTCCGATTTAATGCCGGCGAAGGTCGAGTGGGTCTCGAACTGCGTAAGGAAATCCTCGACCGTCGCGATCGGGACGTCGCGGAAGATCAAGCCCTTCCCGGTGTCTATACTTGGCCGCCCTCCAAAGCCGTTACGCCACTGCTCGGCGATAAGCTCGAAGTTCCGCACGTTCACCTCCGGATCGGTCGAGACGACGTAGCTCTCCCGCAGTCGCCCGCTGAAGCTCTGTTCGACTGTGACCTCCTGGCCCGACCGCATCTTGTTGGCGGCGGTGATCAGCAGGCTGTCAGGGTGCGAACGGACATACAGACCGAAATCCTTCGGGCTCAACCCGTCGCGCCGCATCCGCTTGACCTGCTGGGTGAGTTCCTCGGCGGCCTCGGCGATATGGGAATACCAGTTGATGGAGTCGCGCGAGAGATGGACGCGGCAGATATCCTCGAAGCCCGGCCGGTAGCCGAACCAGCGACCCATCTGCATCAGCGTGTCGTACATCTTGGTGTTGCGATACATGTAGCTGACGGTTAGGCCCTCAATGGTCAGGCCGCGCGAAAGGCTGAGACCGCCGACGGCGATGGCGGTGAGGCCGACGCCCTCCTTCTCGTACCGGGTGTAGTCGAGTACCTCATCGCTCTTGCTGTTGATGACATAGAGGTGGAGGTGGTCGAACACGCCGTTGAGCGCCGCCTTGACCTCGGGCCAGGTGAAGCCCGCATCAGCATATTCGGTGTCGAACGCCTGTTTCAGGTGCTGCATGTAGACGTTCGTCGAAGAGACGGATTCCGGCATGAGATAGTTCGCGCGGACCGCCTCGCTCATCTTCTTTTCGCGAAGGCTGAGGAAATCGCGCACGGCCTGCTGCACCGGCACAAAACGCGATACGTTGATCATCATCGAGCAGTGCTTGCCGGTCTGCCCTCGCAGGTTTCGGATGGCGCGTGCAACGATGAATTCGTCCAGCGCGCGGTAGAGGCTGGGCGGCAGCTCCGGAACGGGGTCGTCGCGCTTGTGCCTGTACGGAAGGAAGTCCTCGCAGTCGTCGATCGGCTTCACGATCGACTGGCTGGTCTCGTCGTCAAGGAATACCTTCTCAGCGCCGAAATAGGTCGTCGGCGCATCGAGGCAGTAGATGAAGTCGCGCGGGAACAGCTCCTCTCGCACATCATCGTCATAGGCGTCGGGGTTGATGAAGATGTTGGCGAACGGCGTCGCCGTGTAGCCGACGTAGCAGGATTTTGCGAACAGCCCCAGGACACGCCTGATCATGGCATTGGTCCGGGTGGGGTCGAGATCCTCTTTGTTGGTGTTGATCGAGGCGTTGTCGGCCTCGTCGTCGATGAGCAGCATCGGCACGTCGGAAATCCGGCCATCGCCCTCGGCGTTCAGCGCCTTCAACCATTTGTGCAGCGCCGTCAGGGTAGTGACGTTCTTCTTAATGATGAGGATGATAGGCTTGGAGAAATCGTTGATCTTCCAGCCGCTCTTTGCTGCGGTATTCTTATTGAAATCCTCGTTAATGTTAGTGAGCGTCGCCGGGTGAGGATAGCCGGGATCGAGCCCGACACCGATGGAGCGACGGTCCTCCGGATCGCTGGACCGCCCGATGAAGGCTTCGTCGATGCGCTCTTGGGTCTGCTTGCGCAGATTGTTGTGAATACCTGCGATAACGATGATGAACTTGTAGCCGGCGTCGGCAGCTCGGGCGATCAGGCCGGTGTAGTTAGCGGTCTTGCCGGACTGGACATGACCGATGACCAAGCCGCGGCGATTCCACGTCGTCCCCTCGCTATGGGGGTCTTGGAGATGCCCTAGGATGCGGCTGGTCACGTCGCTCAGCGACTGGACCATCCGGGGCGGCCAGCCGTCCTTCAGCAGGAAGTTCTCATAGGCGTTACCATAGGTCCAAGTGATGTCCTCACGCTTGCGGACCCACTGGTCGTCATGCTTCGCGGCGACGTCGACGAGCGAGACACCTGCACCCATGCGCGTGTCGACCGAGATCATCGCCTCGGTGATGATGTTGCGGAGGTCGCCCGTGTAGCCGAAGATGGCGGCGATCTGCTTCGCCTTCTCCTCCACCTGCTCGCGCGTCGGTGTCTCGGTCAAGTTGGCGAGACCCGAGATCAGCGCGTTGGCGATGTTGCGTTCTTCGGTGATGATTGTGCCGGTCATGCGAAAGTCTCTGCTATAAATTTCTCGGCTGTCTCGATTTGTCCGTCGAAGAGACGCGTCGATCGCACGATCTGGAGGAATGCCTGCGGGTCACCCGGTCCGTCGCCGTAGAGCACCTGCTTGAGGCTTTTCAGCCGATCCAGCGTCTGGTCCCTGTCCGTGGCCGCTTGGCTCACCTCACGCGGATGCGTCGAGTAGTCAGAATAGATCATCTCGACTGGTAGCGTAGCGGCGATGGAATCGAGCAGCACGCCCAGCGAGGCGGCATCGTCGGATGCCAGCTTGGCGCAGAGAGAAGCGATGAGCGGGTGCTCCGTGTTGATCGCGAATCGGATACCATCATGATCCGCATAGCGTTCCCAGAGCGGTGCCTGGCTCTCCTGAAACAGCTTCTGGCCGCGACCGCGATGGACGGTGACGCTGCGAGCGGTGATCTGGCTTATGATCTGCCGCAGGCGCTCGCGCACGGCATGCGGCGGCCGGGCGCGTGACTTCTTGATATCGATGGTCCAAGCTTCATCGAGACTGTTCGGAAAATCGATCTGGACTCGCGCCAGCTTTGTCGCCTCCCCCTTGGGCACCAGCCGGAACCAGTCGCCCCAAGCCATGAGGCGGCCGTTGCGATAGACGTAGGCACCTTGGTTGGAGATGAAGTCGCTGCGATCCTGATAATAGTCGTATTCGGAAGCGGAGAGCCGGCTGTGGTGAGGCAGGATGTAGGGCTGCATCACGATCGGCACGTCGCCTATCCAGACCTTCTCTTCCCGCAATATCTGGGTCGCCTCGTTCTTCCGGCAGAAGGGATCGAAGGCGGCGATCGGATGGCCGTTGATGCGGATGGCCAGCTTCCGCCGACCTTTTACCTCGCCGGCGAGAAAGCGGTGGAAGACGAGCGACAGATGCCTTTCGACAACCACCAACTTCTCGTTGACGATCTCGTCGCGCTTCTGCCCGGTCTCCTCCTCGAGCAGCCGGTCGAGGTCACGCCAGATGACCAGCGTTCCGGTTTCGCCGAGCGTCTCGATAAAAGGCTGCTCCGCGATCTCGCTAGGATCGAGAACTGAGATGAACCAGTCGTCGTCATCCTCAATCCGGGCGAGGCTCCATTCCGCGCCTGCGCGATGGCCCTTCACGGCACTGACCACTGTCAGGCGACGACACTGAGAGAAGGAGGCGGTCTTGAGGCCGAGGCCGAAGCGTCCGAGGTCTTTCGGCCCTCGCTCTTTGCGCGGATCGGTGGCACCGTGGCGCATCGCCGCGATTACCTCTTCCTCGTTCATTCCGCAGCCGTTGTCGGCGATGATGAGCACCGGCGCACTACGGCTCATGTCGCAGAATATCTGAATATCCGTCGCGTCCGCCGAGATGCTGTTGTCGATCAGGTCCGCAACGGCGGTTTCAAGCGAGTAACCAAGATCGCGGAGGGAAGCCGTCAGACTGGCGGCACTGGGCGGCAGATGGTGCGATCTTGCCAT
>JACKJP010000008.1 GCA_020637895.1 Rhodobiaceae bacterium | reverse complement strand
AACCGGCCGCACCCATCAGATCAGGGTTCATATGGCCGCCATCGGCCACCCGCTCCTCGCCGATCCGGTCTATGCCACCGGATTTGCTACGAAATCGGCTCTTCTGGACGATTCCGCGCGCGACGCCCTCGCTGCCCTTGGAAGACAGGCATTGCATGCCTATCTATTGCAGTTCGAGCATCCGCTTACGGGGGAAGTGATGCTTTTCGAAAGCTCGCTCCCCGCAGATTATTCGAAATTGAAGAACGCACTCGCCGCAATGTGATCCGATATCACCATCGTTTCGTCATATAATATGGGACGATGATAGACGCCGATTTGCGCCCCGGGCCGCAACGCAAGCGAGTCCGAAGCGTTGATCATCACGAAGGGTCCGCCACGAACATCGCCGGTATCGGGATGTCGACGCGGATGCCGCTGGAAGTGAGGAGAACGATCATGGCGACTTCCGCCGCTCTGCCTACCATATCCGCCGAAGGCGGACTTTCCCGCTATCTGCAGGAAATCCGGAAATATCCGATGCTGCAGCCGGATGAGGAATTCATGCTCGCCAAGCGCTGGCGCGAGCATGAGGATCGCGACGCCGCCCATCAGCTGGTCACCAGCCACCTGCGTCTCGTGGCCAAGATCGCCATGGGCTATCGCGGCTACGGCCTGCCCATCGGCGAGGTGATTTCCGAGGGCAATGTCGGCCTGATGCAAGCGGTCAAACGCTTTGAGCCGGACAAAGGGTTCCGGCTTGCCACCTATGCGATGTGGTGGATCCGCGCCTCCATTCAGGAATATATCCTGCGCTCGTGGAGCCTTGTGAAAATGGGCACCACCGCCAGCCAGAAGAAGCTGTTCTTCAACCTGCGCAAGGTGAAGGGCCAGATCTCCGCCATCGAGGAAGGCGATCTGCATCCCGATCAGGTGGCCACGATCGCCACCAAGCTCGGCGTCAGCGAGGACGACGTCGTGTCGATGAACCGTCGTCTTTCCGGCGACTCCTCGCTCAACGCACCGCTCCGCAGCGATGGCGACGGCGGCGGCGAATGGCAGGACTGGCTGGTCGATGAAAGCATCGACCAGGAAACCGAACTTGCCGAAAGCGAGGAGCTTGAGATGCGCCGCGGCCTGCTGGCTAATGCGATCAAGGGGCTGAATGACCGCGAGAAGCGCATCTTCACCGCCCGCAGGCTGTCGGAGGATCCCATGACGCTGGAAGCGTTGTCCGAAGAGTTCGGCGTCAGCCGCGAACGGGTGCGCCAGATCGAGGTCCGCGCCTTCGAGAAGGTGCAGCAGGCGGTGCAGAAAGCCGCCGTGGAAGCTGAAGCCGTACCCGCCTGATCCAAGTGATCAATCGCTGAAGTGAAAAGGCCCGCCTTTCCGGCGGGCCTTCTTTTTTTCTACGGCTTCAATGTCACCGCATATTGCGAAAGCGGCACGATATCGTCGATCAGACCCTGCGCCTTCACGAAGACTGCGAACCGCTCGTAACGCCCCTCATCGAGCGCCATCGGCCGCTTGGCAAAGCGCGGCAGGGTCGCAAACCAGGCGCGGCGATTGAGTTCATCGTCGAGATCCGGATGCGCCTTGATGAAGATTTCCAGGCCCTCCTCCGGATGGTTTGTCAGCCAGATCGTCGCCTTCTCAATCGCCTGCATGAAGCTGGTGAACCGCTTGTCCCCCAGCTTGTCGCGGGCAGCCAGGAAGATCAGTTCGTCATAGGCGGGCACGCCATGCTCTTCAGGATAGAAGGCGATGCCGGGCTTGCCCTCAATATCGAGCTGGGCGAGTTCGAAATTCCGGAACGCGCCGATGACCGCATCGACCTTGCCGGCGATCAGCGCCGGCGACAGCGCGAAATTCACGTTGACCAGCGTGATGTCGTCGAGCGTCAGTCCGGCCTCCTCGAGCATCTTCTTCAACAGCGCATCCTCAAACCCGCCTACCGAAAAGCCGACCGTCTTGCCTTTCAGGTCGGCGATTGACTTCACCGGTCCGTCCTTCAGGACAACCAGCGAATTGAGCGGGGTCTCGACCAGCGTGCCGATCCGTGCCAGCGGAAGCTTTTCCTTCGTCATCAGATGAAGGTTCGGCTGATAGGAAATCGCAATGTCGCCCTGGCCGGCGGCAACGAGGCGCGGCGGCGCGCTCGGATCGGCGGGGGCGACAAGGTCCACCTCAAGACCGGCATCTGCGAAGTAACCCCGTTCCTTTGCGATCACCAGCGGCGCATGGTCGGGATTGACGAACCAGTCCAGCAGCACGGCGAGCTTTTCCGCCGCATGGGCGGGCGCCGTCACCAGCAGGGCGGCGAGCAGAAGGGCCGACAGCCTGAAATGCATTTCCTTTGTCTCCTAATTCTCTGAGCCTGAATTCAAATGACGTGGATGTCGCGTTCGTCGGCCCACGGGATCATGCGCCGGGTGAGCGCGCCCGCCAGCGAACGAATGCCAATGGCGATGAACGCGAGGATAACGAGCGCGGCAAAGACCAGATCGGTCTGCAGCCGCGCATTGGCGTGAAGCATGAGATAGCCGAGGCCCGCGGACGCGCCGACCCATTCGCCCACCACCGCGCCGATCGGCGCGATCGCGGCCGCGATACGGATGCCCGACGCCATTGCCGGCAGGGCCGCTGGCAACCGCAGCAGCCAGAGGACGCGCAGCCGTGGTGCTTGTGTCAGCCGCGCAATGTCGATCAGCCCCTGATCGGTGCGGGTCAGGCCGTCATGCGTTGCCGAAACGACCGGAAAGAAAATGATCAGCGCGGCCATGACGATCTTTGAGCCGAGACCGAAGCCGAACCACAGGACAAGCAGCGGCGCGATGGCGAAGACCGGCAGCGCCTGCGTGGCGACGACAAGCGGCCATGCAAGCCTTTCCGCAAGCCGCGTTATCGCCATGAGCGTCGCGGTAGCAACACCGGCCACGATGCCCACCGCAAGTCCGAGCACGATCTCAAATGCCGTAATGAATCCGTGATGGAAGAGCAGGCCGGCGTCCTCGTAGAGCCTGGCCGCGACGCGCGATGGCGCGGGAAGCATGTAGGGCGCGATGCCGAGCACGCGCACCGCGGCTTCCCAAAGTGCGATGAGCACAAGCAGCGGCAGCACCCATTGCAACCGCGCCACGGCCCATCTGCCAGCCTCGCCAACCTTCATTCCTGCCTCGCCTTTCAGGCGGGCCATCGGCAACGGGAACAGGGAAAAGGATGCGGTGCTCTGAAGCCCTCAGCCGTTCCGTCCCTTCGCCGGCATGACCCGGATCAGGTTCGAAGGGTTCGGCAATGCCATCTCAGCAGCGGAAAACCGCCACACCCCTCGGAACGGGAGTGACAATGGCGGTTCGGCGCGGCGATTGCAACCCGCCACGCCGACGCTGGGGCCTTATTCCTGCCAGGCGCTGAAGGCTTCCTCGAACGCAGCGTCGCCGTCCGGGCCCTTGGCGATGGACATGATCGCACGGCGTCCATTGTCGTAGACGACAGGGATGTCGATATAGTCGCGCTGCTTGAGCTCGCTGAGATTGCGTCGCAGTTCGACATCGGCGCTGGAAAGCCCGATCCAGAAGTAGCCGTTGGTCACGCGCACCGATTCACCGGCCAGCGGAGAACCCTGCGCCTGCGGGGTGGCTTTCATCAGCAGGCCGGGAACGTTGGAGATGCCGCCGCCGCTGAAATCCGACGGCACGGTGAAGAGCAGCTCGATCACATGGCTGGCTGGCAGCGTCTGATCGGTGTTCTTGCGAATGGTCAGGGCCAGGACCACCCGCTTCTCGGGAATTTCGATCTGCCCGTCGATGATCGTCTCGCCGCCTTCCTGCCGTGCAGTCCACCGGACTTTGCCGGCATGAATCTGGGCACGGCTCGGATCGTCGGGATTTTCTTCAACGAGCGCCGCCTGCGTCGCCGGCGGCCCGGCATTCTGCGAGGGGGCCTGCGCCTGACTCTGCTGGGCGGGCTGCTCGGCCTGCTGCTGGGCCTGGTTGGAAAGACGGTCCTCGTTCTTGACCTGAACGGAGGAGCCGCCATTGCCATTGCCGCCCGTCAGCTGCGCGATCCAGCCGCCGATGGCATCCTTCTGGGTCCATCCGAGCCAACCGGCACCGGCAAGGACGGCGATAATGACCAGCAGGCTTATCCAGCCCCTGACGCCCCCTCCCGATTTGGCCTTGGGTTCATCCAGACCTTCATCATCGTCGAAATGATCGCCGCGCTCATTTTCGCCGCGCACGAAAGGCGGGGGCGCCGCCGTATCGCGCGTCGCCGAGAGCCGCGCATGTTCGCGATCCTCCACCTGCTTGACGATGGCGGCGATTTCCTCCGATTCGGAGGGCTCTTCTCCTGTTTCGTCGAGCATGCCGCGGGCGCCGCGGCTGGCCGAGGCGGCGGCGTGACCGAGCTGGCTGGACTCGCTCACCGCGGAGCGGATGGTTTCCTGCCCGTGCGCGGTCGCCTGCGGGATGCTGGTGCCCGACGGCTCGGGCTTGGCTACGGCAGGCGCATCCGGCTTCGGCGGCTGGCCGGCCGGCGTCGCGCCGGTTTCGGCGGCGGGGGCCGGTTTTGCAGGCGACGCCTGCGGCGGGGCGGGCTGCGCCGGCGCCGCTGGGCGAGGTGGGGCCGATGGCGTGAAGGCCCGACCGGTCTGCTCGGCCTCGACCTGTCGTACCGCCCTGTCGAGCAGCGATTTCTGCTCCGATAGCTGCAGTGCCGTCAGCGGCGGTTCGCGCGATTCGAGCTGCGCGATGAGCGCCTTGCGCGCCTTGTCGTAAAGCGCCTGGCGCGCCTCGGGCGTTGTCGCGCCGACGGAAGCGATCGCGCGATTAAGGACTGCAACGTAATCCGCCATGAAATCAGGCTCTTCTTTCCAAACTCAACGCCATCCGAACCCGAGGAGGGCTGGACGATGTAACGGCCGTGACCCTAATCCTCGAAAGGATCGTGCACAAGAATTGTATCGTCGCGCTCAGGGCTGGTCGACAGTAGTGCGACCGGCGCGCCGATCAGTTCCTCCAGCCGGCGGACATATTTGACCGCCTGTGCCGGCAAGTCCGCCCAGCTGCGGGCGCCCTGCGTGGTTCCCTGCCAGCCTTCCAGCGTTTCGTAGACCGGCTTTACGCGCGCCTGCGCCCCTTGCGACGCCGGCAACCGGTCGAGCGGCTTGCCGTCGAGGTCGTAGCCCACACAGATCTTCAGCTCATCAAAGCCGTCCAGCACGTCCAGCTTGGTCAGCGCGATGGCAGTTATCCCGCCAGTGCGAATGGCTTGGCGCACCATCACCGCATCGAACCAGCCGCAACGGCGCTTGCGTCCGGTGACCGTACCGAATTCGTGGCCCCGCTGACCGAGCTTCTCGCCAATGTCGTTCTCCTGCTCGGTGGGAAAGGGCCCCGAACCGACACGGGTCGTGTAGGCCTTGGTGATCCCGAGCACATAGCCGAGCGTTCCCGGCCCGACACCCGATCCCGTGGCGGCCTGTCCTGCGATCGTGTTGGAACTTGTCACGAAGGGATAGGTTCCGTGGTCGATGTCCAGCATCGCCCCCTGCGCGCCCTCGAAAAGGATGCGTTTGCCCTCGCGCCGACACTGATCGAGCAACGACCATACCGTATCCATGTAGGGCAGGATCGACGGCGCGATCTCGCTGAGCTGCTCGAACAGTTCCTCCGCGCCCACTTCCGGCTGGCCAAGGCCCCGGCGGAGGGCGTTGTGGTGCGTCAGGATGCGCTCAACCTTGCCTTTCAGCGTCGAGAGGTTCTGCAGGTCCATGACCCGGATGGCGCGCCGGCCGACCTTGTCCTCATAAGCTGGACCGATGCCGCGTTTCGTCGTGCCGATCTTGCCGGCGCCGGCGGCCTCTTCGCGAATGGCGTCGAGCTCCCGGTGCAGCGGCAGGATCAGCGTCGCGTTTTCCGCAATACGCAGGTTTTCGGCCGTGATCGCCACACCCTGTTCACCGAGCCGCGCAATCTCGTCGCGCAGCGCCCACGGGTCGATCACGACGCCATTGCCGATAACACCCAGCTTGCCTTCGCGAACAACGCCCGAAGGCAGCAGGCTGAGCTTGTAGGTCTTGTTGCCGACCACCAGCGTGTGACCGGCGTTGTGGCCGCCCTGGAAGCGCACCACCACATCGGCACGCTCCGACAGCCAGTCGACGATCTTGCCCTTGCCTTCATCGCCCCACTGCGACCCGACCACGACGACATTCGACATGAAATTATCCCTGAAATACGCGTTGCCGCTGGCGCCCATCGCCGACCGGCGGCGCACTTATAGCGATGTTTGCTCTTGACCGCACCCCCGCCATACAAGCACTAACGCATACATTGTTGTCGCGCAGGATATCGCTTCGCATGAAAGAGCCGACCTCCGGGCGCTGGTGGCAAAGCGCTTACCTGCTGCTGACCGTCACAACGCTCGGATGGGGCGGCAACGCGGTGGCCGGGCGCCTTGCCGCCGGAACCGTTCCGCCGATGACGCTGACAGCCGTCCGCTGGATTGCGACCGCGATCATCTTCTATCTCATCGCCCGGCCGATGCTGCCGGCGGCGATGCCGATCCTGCGCGAGCGCTGGCGCTACCTGTTGCTGCTCGGCGCAGCCGGATTCGCCGGCTTCAACATGGTGCTCTATCTGGCGCTCAACTTCACGACCGCGATCAATGCCACCATCCTGCAGTCGGGCATGCCGATGATGATCATGCTGGGCATGGTGATCGTGTTCGGCGAGCGGGCCCATCCATTGCAGATCGTCGGTGCGATCATCGCCATCGTCGGTGTGCTCTATGTCGCCTGCGGCGGTGACCCGCAGCGCCTCTACACGCTCGATCTGAACGCCGGCGACGCGATCATGCTGATCGCGCTGCTGCTCTATGCAGGCTATTCGGTAGGCCTGAAGAAACGCCCTGCCCTGCCCTGGCAGGTCCAGATGTTCGCGCTCACGCTCGGCGCATCGATCGCCAGCATCCCGCCCTTCATCGTGGAGTTCGCGCTCGGCTACCGCGTCGATGCCGGCTGGCCCGCGCTCGCCATCATCGCCTATACGGTTCTGATTCCCTCGGTCGTCTCGCAGACCTTCTTCATGCGCGCCGTCGACCTCATCGGCGCCGGTCGGGCGGGGCTCTTCATCAACCTTGTTCCCGTATTCGGCGCAGGGCTTGCGGTCCTGATCCTCGGCGAGCGATTCCAGCTCTTCCACGGGATCGGCCTGGCCCTCGTCATCACCGGAATCGCCCTGTCCGAAATCGTCGCCCGCAGGGCCTGACGGGACGGGTAAAATTTTTTCCCCCAAGGCCCAAAAATTAATTGAACAGCAAGGCGAACTACCCTATTTAGATCGTGCCCAAAGTCGCACGTGCCTGTGGGTGTCCCCCGCCGAATATCTGTTTTGCGGGAAAGGCATATCGGGATCCTCCCGACCGGACATCTTGAAGCAACGACGGTGCGGGCTTTTTTGGTCTCTGCCGGCCCTCCAAAGGCCGGGGACACTAGAGAGGCTTGACCTTCTTTGCCGGAAGTGCGGCGGGGATAAATCCCTTCCAATCCATGGCGAATTCACTAGCTCCGCGTAGCGGGGCTGTAAGTCTGGTTTCCCGCGAAACCGGCTGCTGCGTCTCCACAGCGTAGCGCCGGGGTCAATGGAAAACAGGCGGCTGGCTTTCAACTGTTGAAAAGGGCCCGCGCCATGATGACAGACCGTATTCGCTCCTTCCTGGAAACCCGACGTCCGGAAGGTCCGTGCCTCATTGTTGATCTCGACGTTGTCCGCGACAACTACATGACGTTCCGCAACGCCATGCCGGACACGCGCATCTTCTACGCCGTCAAGGCAAACCCGGCGCCGGAAATCCTGGCGCTGCTGGCCTCGCTCGGCTCCAGCTTCGACACTGCCTCGGTGCAGGAAATCGAGATGGCGCTGAATGCCGGCGCGTCGCCCGACCGCATTTCCTTCGGCAACACGATCAAGAAGGAACGCGATATCGAGAAGGCGTTTGCCTATGGCATCGACCTCTTCGCCGTCGATTCGGTCGAGGAAGTGCAGAAGGTTGCCCGCGCCGCCCCCGGCGCGCGTGTGTTCTGCCGCATCCTGACCGATGGCGAGGGCGCAGAATGGCCGCTGTCGCGCAAGTTCGGCTGCGTTCCGGCGATGGCCGTCGACGTGCTGCTGCATGCCCGCGACCTGGGCCTGAAGGCCTATGGCATTTCCTTCCATGTCGGTTCGCAGCAGACCCGCATGGGTGCATGGCGCACCGCGCTGACCGAGGCGGCGGACATCTTCCGCACGCTGGCCGAGCAGGGCATCCAGCTCTCCATGGTCAATCTCGGCGGCGGCTTCCCGACCCGCTACGTCAAGGACGTACCGGCGGTCGAAGCCTATGCCGGGACGATCCGTACCGCCCTGCTCGAGGCCTTCGGCAACCGTCTGCCGGAAACCATCATCGAGCCGGGTCGCGGCATGGTCGGCAATGCCGGCGTCGTAAAGGCCGAGGTCGTCCTGATCTCCCGCAAGTCGGAAGATGACGACAAGCGCTGGGTCTTCCTCGACATCGGCAAGTTCGGCGGCCTCGCCGAGACGATGGACGAATCCATCCGTTACCCGATCCGCACCGCGCGAGACGGCGACGCGATGGAAGATTGCGTCATCGCCGGCCCGACCTGCGATTCGGCCGACGTACTCTATGAGAAGACGCCCTATCCGCTGCCGCTGTCGCTGACGGTGGGAGACGAGATTTTCATCGAATCCTGCGGTGCCTACACGACGACCTATGCGTCGGTGGCGTTCAACGGCTTCCCCCCTCTGGCCTCTTACGTGATCTGACGGAGGACCGGACAATGACGACGATGACCAAAGTGACCATCCGCCAGGAAGAGCTGGCCGACTGGACCGCGATCGAGGCAATTCTCGACGCAACGTTTGGCGAGGAGCGCTACCGCAAGACGGCTCAGCGCCTGCGCGAAGACCGTCTGCCGGCCGAGGGCCTGTCCCTCGTCGCCGTTGATGGCGATCAGGTCGTGGGCACGATCCGCATGTGGCATGTGATGGCCGGCAATGTGCCCGCCCTTCTGCTCGGTCCGGTCGCGGTCGACCCGGCCCGTCAGGGTGAAGGCATCGGCGCACAGCTGATCCGCATGGCGTTGGCCCGTGCGCTCGGCCGTGCCTACCGGGCCGTGATTCTCGTCGGCGATGCGCCGTATTACGGTCGCTTCGGCTTTTCCCGCGAGCACACGCGCAATCTTTCTCTGCCCGGTCCGGTCGACCCGGCCCGCTTCCTCGGGCTGGAACTGACCCAGGGCAGCATGAAGCTGGCCCGCGGCATGGTCCGCGGTACGGGCGATTTCGCGCTTCCGGTACCTGCGGCTGCATCGATCGCCGCCTGAAGACGTCGAGAAAACAGAGCCGCCGGCGTTCAACCGCCGGCGGCTTTTGTGTTACCTGTTTCGCCAACAAGCAACCACGACAGGATCTCCTCCCAGAAAAGAAGGATCGCCCGGCATGACGTCCTGGACCAAGCACGCCACCATCACCGGCCCCATCGTGATGATCGGCTTCGGCTCAATCGGCCGTGGCACGCTGCCCCTGATCGAACGGCACTTCAACTATGATCCGTCGCGCTTTGTGGTCATCGACCCGGACGATCATGACGCCGCGATCCTGAAGAAGCACAATGTCCGTTACATCCAGGAAGCGGTCACGAAGAAGAATTACAAGAAGCTGCTGACGCCGCTGCTCACGCAAGGCGAGGGCCGGGGCTTCTGCGTAAACCTTTCCGTCGATACCGGTTCGCTCGACATCATGAAGCTCTGCCGCAAGCTCGGCGTTCTCTATATCGATACGGTCGTCGAGCCGTGGCTCGGCTTCTATTTCGACGACAAGATGAGCAATGCCGACCGCACCAACTATGCGCTGCGCGAGACGGTGCGCGAGGAAAAGCGCAATAGCCCCGGCGGCACGACAGCCGTTTCCTGCTGCGGTGCCAATCCCGGCATGGTCTCATGGTTCGTCAAGAAGGCGCTTGTCGACATCGCGAACGACACTGGTCTGAAATACAAGGAGCCCGGCGCGGACGACCGCGACGGCTGGGCCCGGCTGATGAAGCGGCTCGGCGTGAAGGGCGTACACATCGCCGAGCGCGACACCCAGCGCACCAAGGCCCCCAAGCCCGCTGATACGTTCTGGAACACATGGTCGGTTGAAGGCTTCCTGTCGGAAGGCATGCAGCCGGCCGAACTCGGCTGGGGCACCCATGAAAAATGGATGCCCAAGAACGCGCACAAGCAGAAGAAGGGCCACAAGTCAGCGATCTACATGGATCAGCCGGGCGCCAATACGCGTGTCCGGACCTGGTGCCCGACACCCGGCGCGCAGTACGGCTTCCTCGTCACGCACAACGAGTCGGTCTCGATCGCCGACTACTTCACCCAGCGCAAGGACGGCAAGGTGGCCTACCGCCCGACCGTCCACTACGCCTACCACCCGTGCAACGACGCTGTTCTCTCGCTGCACGAACTGTTCGGCGCGGCGGGCAAGATTCAGGAAACCCACCACGTCCTCGACGAGAACGAACTGGTCGATGGCATCGACGAACTCGGCGTTCTTGTCTACGGCCACAAGAAGAACGCCTACTGGTACGGCTCGCAGCTGTCGCTGGAAGAAACACGCAAGCTCGCGCCCTACCAGAACGCGACCGGTCTTCAGGTCACCTCCGCCGTGCTTGCCGGCATGGTCTGGGCGCTGGAAAACCCTGAGGCCGGCATCGTCGAGGCAGACGAGATGGACTATCGCCGCTGCCTTGAGGTTCAGATGCCCTATCTGGGCCCGGTGAAGGGCTACTATACCGACTGGACGCCGCTGAAGGACCGTCCCGGCCTGTTCCCCGAGGACCTCGACACGAAAGATCCCTGGCAGTTCCGCAACGTGCTGGTTCGTTAGAACGCCGGCGGCTTGACCGTCAGGCCCGGCTCTTCTTCAATACCCCCCAGCGGCATGTCTGATCGGGGGGTTGCGAGATGGCGCCATGGCCTGGCGGCCGTGCGTTACCGGCAAGCCTGCTGGTATTCGCCCTGACATCGTCGCCTGCATCGGGCGGGATGACGTCGGCTACAGTTGAGCGCGCCTACCTTGTGCGTGGCAAGACCAGCCGCGCGCTCGTGAACTACATGGACGAGTTTCCCTTCGCCGGTGACAGCGGCCCGACCGCCGCCAACATCAGGCCGCGCTTCGATATGTCCGTCGAGACCCGGGAGTCCGGCGGCATTTGCCGCCCCGTCGATATCGACCTTTCAATCAGGTTCACCCTGACATTGCCTGCCGCCGCTGATGAACGCTGGATGGACAGGCGAACGCGCGCCCTGTGGAAATCTTTTGCCGACTATGCAAAACGCCACGAGATGCGCCACAAGGAGATCTATCTCTCCTGCGCGAGAAGTTTTCTGGCGAAGGCCGGCAAGCTGTCCGCCGCCGGCTGCTTTGCCCTGAGAAGGGCTATCGACGAATTGAAGAAGAGCGAGGACGAGCGTTGCCGGAAGCGGCACGAGGCCTTTGATCGAAGCGAACTGAAGCGCATTCTGCGGCTGCCGATCTACGCCGACAGCCGCAAGACCAAATGACCTGCCGTCAGATCAGAATTCCAGCGCCTTGGCCTGCGTCACCATCGGCAGCGCCCGCACCTTGGCGATGAGATCGTCCTTGATCGCTTCGTCGACCTCGATCAGGCAGATCGCGTTACCGCCCTGCTTGTCGCGGCCAAGGTTGAACGTTGCGATGTTCACACCGGCATTGCCGAGCAGCGAACCGAGAGCGCCGATGAAACCGGGCTTGTCCTCATTGGTGATGTAGAGCATGTGGGGGCCGAGTTCGGCTTCCATGTTGATGCCCTTGATCTGGATGAGGCGCGGCTTGCCGTCGGCGAAGACCGTTCCGGCAACCGAACGTTCCTGGCGTTCGGTCTGGACCGTGAGGCGTATATAGTTTTCATAGGCGCCGCGCTGCTCGCGCTTGACCTCTTCGATCGCCATGCCACGCTCGCGCGCCATGACCGGGGCGGAGACGAGATTGACATCCTGCAACATGGGCTGAAGCACGCCCTTAACGATGCCGGCTGTCAGCGCCTTGGTATTCATGTCCGCGACCGGTCCTTCGTACTCGATGCGAATGCCGGTAATCGCCGTTTCAGTCAGCTGTCCTGCGAACGACCCGAGGATTTCAGACAGGTTGAAGAACGGTCTCAGCTTGGGCGCCTCTTCCGCCGAGATGGAAGGCATGTTCAGCGCATTGGTGACCGCGCCATTGACGAGGTAGTCCGACATCTGCTCGGCGACCTGAAGCGCGACATTTTCCTGCGCCTCGCTGGTTGCCGCGCCCAGATGCGGCGTGCAGACGAGGTTGGGCGCACCGAACAGGACGTTCTCCTTGGCCGGTTCCTCGGTGAAGACGTCGACGCCGGCGCCGGCCACGTGGCCGCTTTCCAGCGCGGCGCGCAAGGCGGCTTCGTCAACCAGCCCGCCGCGGGCGCAGTTGATGATGATGACGCCCTTGCGGCATTTCGCGATCGATTCAGCCGAAAGGACGTTGCGCGTCTTTTCCGTCAGCGGCGTGTGAAGGGAGATGACATCGGCACGGGCAAAGATCTGCTCGAGTTCGACCTTCTCCACACCGATCTCCATCGCCCGCTCCGGCGACAGGAACGGATCGAAGGCAATGACCTTCATGCCCAGACCCTGCGCCCTGTCGGCGACGATTGAACCGATATTGCCACAGCCGATGATGCCGAGAGTCTTGGCCGTCAGCTCGGTGCCCATGAAGCGGTTCTTTTCCCATTTGCCGGCCTGCGTCGAGGCATCGGCGGCGGGTATCTGGCGCGCGGCGGCGAACATCAGTGCAATGGCGTGTTCAGCCGTCGTGATCGAATTGCCGAAGGGCGTGTTCATGACCACGATGCCCTTCTGGGTGGCTGCGGGAATATCGACATTGTCGACACCGATGCCGGCACGGCCGATCACCTTGAGGTTGGTGGCCGCGGCAATGATCTTTTCAGTCACCTTGGAAGCCGAACGTATTGCGAGGCCGTCATAGTTGGGGATCGCCGCAAGCAGAGCGTCCTTGTCCTTGCCGAGATCGGGCTTGTAGTCGACTTCCACGCCATAGCGCTTGAAAATGTCGACGGCAGCTTCGCTGAGCTGATCGGAAACGAGTACACGAGGTGCCATTCTGGTCATCCTTTCGAAAACCAGGCGCCGGTCTTTACGGCGCGCTCTTGATAGAAGGAATTGTTGACGGTCGCCGGCGCGAAAATCAGGATTTCGCGGCCGGCTTCTTCAGTTCGGCTGCAACCGTTTCGTAGGCCCATTCGAGCCACGGTGTCAGCGCCGCGATATCTTCGCTTTCAACTGTCGCGCCGGCCCAGATCCGCAAGCCAGCCGGAGCATCGCGATAGGCGCCGATGTCGTAGGCGACATGCTCTTTTTCCAGCAGCGCCACCATGGCTTTGGCAAAGGCGGCCTCGCCGTCGGCGCCAAGCGCCTTGACGTTCTTGTCGCTGATCGCAAAGCAGACGGACGTGTTGGATCGGGTCGCGCGGCTCTTGGCCAGGAAGTCGATCCAGGGTGTCGCCGAAACCCAGCGCTCGAGCACTGAAAGATTTGTGTCGGCGCGTTTGACCAGTTCGCCCAGACCGCCGATCTTCTTGGCCCATTCGAGCGCGTCGATGTAATCTTCAACGCACAGCATGGACGGCGTGTTGATGGTCTCGCCCTCGAAGATCCCTTCGTTGATCTTGCCGCCCTTGGTCATGCGGAAGATCTTCGGCATCGGCCACGCCGGCTTGTAGCTTTCCAGCCTCTCGACCGCGCGCGGGCTGAGAATGATCATGCCGTGCGCCGCCTCGCCGCCCAGCACCTTCTGCCAGGAATAGGTCACGACATCGAGCTTCGGCCAGTCCAGCCGCTGGGCAAATGCAGCGGACGTCGCATCGCAGATGGTCAGGCCCTTGCGGTCGGCAGCGATCCAGTTGGCATCCGGTACCCGTACGCCCGACGTCGTGCCGTTCCACGTGAAGACGACGTCGCGCGAGAAGTCGACGGCCGCAAGGTCGGGAAGCGCGCCATATTGCGCTTCGAAAACCCTGACGTCTTCAAGCTTCAGTTCCTTGCGAACGTCCGAGACCCAGCCGGAGCCGAAGCTTTCCCAGGCCAGCATGTCGACGCCCCGCGCGCCGAGCATCGACCAGAGCGCCATTTCCACGGCGCCTGTGTCGGAGGCGGGCACGATGCCGATGCGGTAATCAGCCGGCACCTGCAGGACTTCGCGCGTCAGGTCGATAGCCTTCTTGAGCTTCGCCTTGCCGGGCTTTGAACGATGGGAGCGGCCAAGGAGAGCATTCTCCAGCGCATCAAGAGACCAGTCGGGTCGCTTGGCGCAGGGGCCGGACGAGAATTGGGGATTGTTCGGCCGTACGGCCGGTTTGGTGCGCGTCATTTGCGTCTACCCTTCCAGATAGTTGCCCCTCGTTGGGGAGGGGTGTCCCGCAGACGGCGATACAGAATGGCCGTGAGTCCGTCAACTGGATTATTTGTCGCAAATGAAAACGGGCGGCCCGTGGGCCGCCCGTACAGTTCCGGTTGTTCGCCGGAAGCCTAGTACTTCGTCGAAATCGGCGCGTAATCGTAGCCGCTGTCGAACATGTAACGCAGGCCAACGCGGATCTCGTGCGCTGCCATGTCGTCGTAGACGATGCGCGGCGCGGTGGTGGCCAGATTGGTGATCGTGCCGCTGCGCGCCTTGCCAAGGTCGATATAGCGATAGCCGATATCGAACTTCATGTTCGAAGAGATATCGACCGACGCACCGGCCATCAGGGCGTAGACAAACGTCCAGTCGGTGTTGCCGGACAGCGAGGTGACGCCCGACGGCGGGATGACGGTGCCGTCGTTCACGAAAGCGCCGGCCTCATGGCGGGCCCAGCCGATACCGGCGCCGACATATGGCGTGATCGAGCGCCAGGTGCCGAGATCGACGTAACCGTTGGCCAGGAAGACCCACGATTCGATATCGACGTTATGCGATGTATTGCCCACGCAGGCGCAGGGGCCCCAGGAGTGGATGTTCTCCGGCAGGCGGTATTCAGCCGTAATGTCGGCACGGAACCAGGAATTGAACTGGTAGCCGGCACCGACGCCGAAGCTCCAGTTGGAATCCATGGTTTCGCCGAACAGGTTCACGACCGGCGCCGACTGATAGACACTCGGATTGGCCTTGGCGATATCGTAGCCAATGTCGCCGCGCAGGTACCAGCCGGATCCGTATTCGACAACGGTTTCGACCGGCGGCGGGGGCGGCGGAACGATGGGGGGAAGATCTGCGGCCTTGGCCGTGCCGGCGAACGCAGACAGGGCCACGACGGCGGCGAGGAAAAGATTGTTACTGTACTTCATCGGTAGGACCTCGTCTGACAGTGCCCGGCCGCGACGCGCGGCGGACCATGTTGTTGATGCCAGGGAGGACTATCGCCATGTCTTGGTTAAAGACGGATTAACCGTGTTCCTTAAGTACGTTTCTTAACATATTGTTATATATATGCTTTTCGGATTTACGTTTCATTAAGCAACATGGCCGTCATAAAATCTCCGAACGATTACAGCAGGTTGACGGCATCCAACGCGCCGCGCCGCGCCGGGCGGACAGCAGAGGAGTTCGGCGCATACTTCGCGCCATAGTTGCATCTGGGCAACAGGGTCTGTCGCTGATGTTTGATTCGGCGGACGCCGTCAGGCGACTGAGGCAGCCTCGATGGCTTCGACGATATCGCCAACCACCATACCGACCAGCCGGCTGTCCTCACCCTCGCCCATGACGCGGATGACCGGCTCTGTTCCGGACGGGCGGATGACCAGCCGTCCGGACTTGCCGAGCCGCTTCTCGGCCGCGCTGATGACGGCCGTGACCGACTCGGCTGTCAGCGGCGAACCGGAACGGTAGCGCACATTGCGCAAGAGTTGCGGGAACGGCTCGAAACGCTGGCAGACTTCAGAAACGGGTTTGCCCGAAGCAGCCACCACAGCCAGAACCTGCAACGCCGAGACGAGACCGTCTCCGGTCGTGGTGAAATCGGAGAGCACGATGTGGCCGGACTGTTCGCCGCCGACATTGTAGCCCTTGGCGCGCATGCATTCGACGACATAACGGTCGCCGACCGGGGTACGCTCCAGCGACAGCCCGATCGATTCAAGATAGCGTTCCAGGCCAAGATTGCTCATTACGGTAGCAACGATGCCACCGCCCGTCAGCCGCGCATCGTCAGCCCAGGACTTGGCCACGACCGCCATCAGTTGATCGCCGTCAACAGCCTCGCCCTTCTCGTCGATGATGATCACGCGGTCAGCGTCGCCATCCAGCGCGATACCGATGTCGGCGCGCACTTCATGCACCTTGCGCGCGACTGCGTCGAGCGAGGTGGAGCCGCAATCGCGGTTGATGTTGAGGCCGTTCGGCTCGTCGCCGATGGATATGACTTCCGCGCCGAGTTCCCAGAGCGCTTCGGGCGCGGCCTTGTAGGCGGCACCATTCGCGCAGTCGACGACAACGCGCAGCCCGTCCAGCTTCAGACCCCGCGGCAGCGTCCGCTTGGCGAACTCGACGTAGCGCGCATTCGCAGATTCGATACGCTTGGCGCGCCCGAGATCGGTTGAGCTGGAAAGATACTCGGCAAGATCGGATTCGATCAGCGTCTCGATCTGCTCCTCGACGTCGTCGCCGAGCTTGAACCCGTCAGGGTCGAACAGCTTGATGCCATTGTCCTCGAACGGATTGTGCGAGGCGGAAATCATCACGCCGAGATCGGCACGCAGCGACTTGGTCAGCATCGCAACACCCGGAGTTGGCACCGGGCCGAGCAGAAACACGTCCATGCCAACGGCGGTAAAGCCGGCGACCATCGCATTCTCGATCATGTAGCCGGACAGACGCGTATCCTTGCCGATCACGACGCGGTGCCGGTGACTGCCGCGCCGGAAGACGATACCCGCCGCCATGCCGACCTTGAGCGCGACTTCAGCCGTCATCGGATAGCTGTTGGCCTGGCCCCTGATGCCGTCAGTGCCGAAATATTTCCGCGTCATATGATCTACCGCCGTACCCTGATTGTTGCCCCGACGCCGTAACCCGGCGTTCTGCGCGCCGCCCCGCGATTCGACGCGAAACGGACCTTAGACCGGATGTTATCGGAAAAAGGTTCAAAAATGATGAGCGTTTGTTGCCGCCCTGGATCGACCACGCTCAAATGAAAATGGCGGCCGAAGCCGCCATCTCACGAATATTGCCTGAAGTTGCGCGTCAGCCCTGTGGCTGCGGCTCCATGCCGCCCGTATCGGGCTCGCCATCCTTCTTCGGCTTGGCGCGGCCCGTCTTCGGCACGCCCGAAGCCCTGACCGGGGTTCCTTCCCCGTCATCGCCAAGGTCGCGTGCAGGCGGCTTGCCTTTCAGCAGATCGGTGATCTCGTCGCCGGTCAGCGTCTCGTATTCCAGCAGCCCCTCGGCCAGCGCCACCCAATCCTTCTTCTTCTTCTTCATGATTTCGGTTGCGTATTCGTAGGCCTCGTCGATCAGCCGGCGGACTTCCGCATCGATGATCTGCGCGGTCTGCTCGGACACGTTCTGATGCCGTGCTACGGAATGGCCAAGGAACACCTCTTCCTGGTTCTCGCCATAGGCGACCTTTCCGAGCTTGTCCGAATAGCCCCACTGGGTGACCATCGAACGCGCCAGCTTGGTAGCCTGCTGGATGTCGGAAGCAGCACCGGACGACACGTTTTCCTTGCCGAACTTGAGTTCTTCGGCAACGCGTCCACCCATCATGATCGCGAGACGCGAGACCATCCACTTATAGCTCACCGAATAGCGGTCGCCTTCGGGAAGCTGCATGACCATGCCGAGGGCACGCCCACGCGGAATGATCGTCGCCTTGTGCAGCGGATCTGCCTTCGGCACGTTGAGCGCGACGATGGCATGACCGGCTTCGTGATAGGCGGTCATTTCCTTTTCTTCCTGCGTCATGGCCGTGGACCGGCGTTCCGCACCCATCAGCACCTTGTCCTTGGCATCCTCGAACTCGGCCATCGTCACGACGCGCTTTCCGCGCCGTGCGGCGAGCAGGGCGGATTCGTTGACGAGGTTGGCGAGATCGGCGCCGGAGAAACCGGGTGTACCGCGCGCGATGACCTTCAGGTCGACATTCGGCGCCAGCGGAACCTTGCGCACGTGAACCTTGAGGATCTTTTCGCGGCCGATCACATCGGGGTTCGGCACGACGACCTGACGGTCGAAGCGGCCCGGACGCAGCAGCGCGGGATCGAGAACGTCGGGACGGTTGGTCGCGGCGATCAGGATGATGCCCTCATTCGCCTCAAAGCCGTCCATCTCGACCAGCAGCTGGTTCAGCGTCTGCTCGCGTTCGTCATTGCCGCCGCCGAGACCGGCGCCGCGATGGCGGCCGACCGCGTCGATTTCGTCGACGAAGATGATGCACGGGGCGTTCTTCTTGGCCTGCTCGAACATGTCGCGCACGCGGCTCGCGCCGACGCCGACGAACATTTCCACGAAGTCAGAACCCGAGATGGTGAAGAACGGAACGTTGGCTTCACCCGCGACAGCGCGCGCCAGCAACGTCTTGCCGGTGCCGGGAGGACCAACGAGCAGCACGCCGCGCGGAATCTTGCCGCCCAGCCGGTGGAACTTCTGCGGATCGCGCAGAAACTCCACGATCTCCTCAAGATCGACCTTGGCTTCGTCCACGCCCGCGACGTCGTCGAACATGACGCGGCCATGCGCCTCGGTCAGCAACTTGGCCTTGGACTTGCCGAAACCCATCGCCTTGCCGCCGGCGCCCTGCATCTGCCGCATGAAGAAAATCCACACCGCGATCAGCAGCAGCATCGGGAACCAGGAAACCAGAACGCCAAGCAACGAGGGAACATCCTCTGCCGGCGGACGGGCATTGATCGTCACCCCCTTGTCCTCAAGTTTGGAAACAAGGTTCGGATCGTCCGGCAGGTAGGTCTGGAAATTCTGCCCGCTGTCGAGCTGGCCGGTAATCTGCCGCCCGGCAATCGTCACCGATCGCACATGGCCCTGATTGACCTCGTTGAGCAGATCCGAATAGGCCATCTCATTGGCCGTCGGACGCTGGCTCGGGCTCTGGAACAGGTTGAAAAGGGCGATCAGCAGCAATGCGATCACCACCCAAAGGGCGAAATTCCGGAAGTTTGGGTTCATCTAGGTCGGGCCGCCTCGGTATACGGGTTGCGGGTCGTTAAAATCCCCGGACTAATTTGAAGTATAACATAGGCACGCCATACACCGTTGGAAAGGCGTGCCCGGAGCACAATCTTCAATTTGCGTAAACGCCCGGCCATGGCCCGTGATCCGCGCTCTGGCCGGCAAGCTGCGCAAGGCGCGCAAAGCCAAGCCACTCAACTTCCGCGGGCCCTTCAAAGAGCGTTCCATCCGGATATCGGATTGCCGGGGCGGCGCGGCGTAGCACCGCCGGAATTTCATGCGGCATGCGATCCTTGTCATCGCCGAGCGCGTCAAGCGTTGAACCCACCGGAAGCGCTTCCGGCGCGACGCAGACGAACCGTTCGTCCCAGACCGCCGAGCGCCCGGGGGTGAGGAGCACGGGTTCAGGGCCGGTCCGTCCCCACTCGCGTCCCAGCCAGACGTTGCCGTTGCGCACCACCGCGCGGCAACCGGCCAGTGTCGCTCCCTTTTCGGCAACGGTGCGTTCCAGAAACCTCGTCCGCGCCGCGAATGGGGGGCGGTGGCGGCTGCCAGCGATCGCCGGCACCAGATCGCCGATCAGCCCGGCGCGAAGCAATGGCGACATGCTGGCAAGCGCCGCCAGCGGGATGGCCGCGTGGCCCGACGGCAGCAGGCGGCAATGCGACAGGATCGCCTGATGGCGCGCCAGTTCGCGTCTCGTTCTTAGCTCGGACGCGCGCGCGCCCAGCCGCAGCAATCGCGTACGCGATCGATCGTCGAGCGCCTGCCGCACCCTGACCCTTTCGAAGCGCCGGTCGCGGTTGGAGGGATCGTCGACCGACGGACCATCGGCTGCGAACGCACGAAGCTGTTCCGGCGCCAGATCGAGAAAGGGGCGCAAGATCCCGATGCCGTCGAAATTCGAATGGCGGCGAATGCCGGCAAGCCCTTCAAGGCCGCTGCGATGGGCAAGCCGCATCGCAACGGTTTCAGCCTGATCGCCGGCATGGTGGGCCGTCACGATTGTTTTCAGACCCCGCTCACGCGCGCACGCCGCCAACAGACGATAGCGCATGTGGCGGGCATTGGCCTGAACGCCCCGTTTCGGCGGCGTCTCGATGTGCAGGGTGTGATGGACGAGGCCAAGCCCGGCGCATGCCGCCGCGACCATCGACGCCTCGCTCGATGATTCAGGCCGCAATCCATGATCGACGGTGGCGACCTCGATTCGACGATCGTTCTTGGAAGACGCGCCGGCACGTGCGAGGGAAAATAGCATGCCCATGCTGTCCGGACCGCCCGAGACGGCAAGGAGGAGACCACCCGCGCCAGCGAACGCATCGGGCCCTTCGGCCACCGGTGGATGAATTGCCTCCGGCCGCGTCAGCATCCCGCCCGCGAGGCTTCCGCCCGCATCGTCTCAAGAACGTTGCGGCTGGCATGCGGATATTCCTTGCCCAACTGCTGGAAGGTGGAACAGGCCGCGTCCTTCTGCTGCAACTGGTTTAGTGACATGCCGAGCTTGAGCAGCGAGTCCGGCGCCTTCGGTCCGTCCTTGTGTTCCGTATAGGCGGTCAGAAAGCTTTCCGCTGCCTCGCGAAACTGGCCTTGCGCGAAATGGGCTTCGCCGAGCCAGTAGCGCGCGTTGCCTGCAAGCGGATCTCCCGGGAAGCGCTGGAGGAAATCGGTAAAGCTGACCTGCGCCGACTGGTAGTCGCCGCGCAGAATATATCCGTACGAAAGATCGTATGCATCCTTGGGGCTGTCGCTCGGCGCCGAGGCGATGCGGCCGCTGAACTGCTGACCTTGTTCGGTGATCGCCTGACCGGCCTGCGTCAGCGCATTCAGATCGAGTGGCCTGCCGGGAACCTGCCCGAGTGTTTGCGGCGGCGCGCCCGGTCCCGCTGTACCCGGAACCGGCTGTTGCGGCACTGGCGTCTGACCGACACCCTGGCTTGCAAGATTGCCGCCCGCAGATCCTCCCATTGCCGGATTTGGGCCTGGCTGCATCGGGCCCGGAGGCGGCGCGCCGGCCTGCGTGGTCTGGCCGGGCGGGGGCTGGAGCGCGGGCGCTGGTTGCATCTGCGCCGTCGATCCGGCGGGCGCACCACCTGCAATCTGGCTTTGCAGCATCCTGACCTGATGCGACAACGTCTCGACCTGGCCCAGAAGCTGCCGGTTCTGGTTCTCCAGTTCCTGGATCCGCAGCCGCATCTGCCCGACCTCGGTCGGCTGCTGGGCAAACGCCGGCGAAAGCGTGGCAATCAGCGCGGCGACAATGAAACCGGCAAGGCGCGGCATCTCAAACTCCCGGTAATCTGGCGTTCTGCATGCGCAACGGCACGGCTTCCCCCGAAGGAACCTGTATCGCATGCGTGCGCGTACTATGCCAAGAAGTTCGGCCAAACTGCGGCGCACCAACGCGAAGGGCCCGCATCCGGGGATGCGGGCCCTTCCAATTGTCAGCTCCGTTCGGTGACGGATCAGTTGGTGTTCAGCACCGTGACCGCGCGGCGGTTCTGGCTGAAGCAGCTTTCATCGCTGCAGACCGCGACCGGACGTTCCTTGCCGTATGCGACCGTCCGCATGCGGTTCGGCTGTACGCCAAGGCTCATCAGATAGTCACGCGTGACCGTGGAACGGCGGGCGCTCAGCGCGAGGTTGTATTCACGCGTGCCGCGCTCGTCGGCATGACCTTCGACCGTGACGGTATACTTCGGATAACGCGCCAGCCACTGGGCCTGCTTGTTCAGCGTGTCTCGCGCCAGCGGCGTGAGATCGGTCTGATCGACCTCGAAATAGACGCGGTCGCCAACATTGACGACGAAATCCTGGGCACTGCCAGGAACGGCCTGGCCGGCGATCGATCCGTCCTGCCCGGACTGGTTTCGCGCGCAGGCCGTCACCGCAAGAGCGGCGGCCAAAACGACGGCGACCCGCATGCCGCGGATCTTGCCAATTGAACTCAACATCCCGGCAACTCCTTAAATTTTGCTCGACCGGATATACCGTTGGTTTACCCCATCGCCATTAACGGCGGGTTCAGAAATCTGGTAAACGGTTGGTTAATCCGGAATTTTCCCCTTGCCCCCGACACGCAAGACAGGGAGCCGAAAGGAGCGTTCGAATGACGACATACTCCGGGTCCTGTCATTGTGGCGAAGTGGCCTTCGATGTGACGAACGATCTCACCGCGCCGATACGCTGCAACTGTTCTTTCTGCCGTCGGCGCGGAGCGATGCTCCACCGAGTGAAGACCGGGGAATTCTGTCTAAAGAAGGGCAAGGACGGGCTTTCGGCTTACGGAAGCCGCGATTTTTCCGATCACTATTTCTGCCGCACCTGCGGCATTCACGTCTTCACGCAGGTCGACCGCAATGGCCAACGGTCCGTCATGGTCAACCTGAACTGCATAGACGCGCTCAATCTCGACGCGATGACACCGCAGGTCTTCGACGGCGCCAACCTGATCTGAATCTGGCCGAGGCGTCAGTTGCGCAGCGGCGACCATGCCGGGTCGGAGGCCCATGACGGCGTCGGCACCTGCTGTTCGTTGTAGCCGGTGAGATCGACGCTCCAAAGCTTCGGACCGCCATTGGCGCCGGGCGTTTCCTTGGTGAACATGATGACGCGTCCGTTCGGCGCCCAGGTCGAACTCTCGTTGAGATAGCCCTCGGTGAGAATTCGCTCGCCCGAGCCGTCGGTCGCCATGACGCCGATGGCGAACTGGCCGCCCGCGACGCGCGTGAACGCGATCATGTCGCCTCGCGGCGACCAGACCGGCTGCCGGTACGAGCCCTGTCCGAAGCTGAGCCGGGTCGCCTGACCGCCTGAAGCGGGCATGATGTAGATCTGCGGCGAGCCGCCGCGATCGGATTCGAACACGATGTACTGTCCATCGGGCGAATAGGACGGCGATGTATCGATCGCGGCCGAATCGGTCAGCCGTGTCGTCGCCCGCGTCTGCAGGTCCATCGCATAGATATTGGCATTGGCGCCCTGCTGCAGGCTCATCACGACCCGCCGCCCGTCGGGCGAGAAACGCGGCGCCGACGTCATGTCGGCAAAATCGCCGACCGCCTCGCGCTGGCCGGTCTCGATGTTGAGCAGATAGACGCGTGGCCGACCGTTGGCGAAATCCATATAGGTGATTTCCTGGTTCGTCGGCGAGAATCGCGGCGTGATCACAAGACTTCCGCCATCGGTGAGATAGCGCAGGTTCGCACCATCCTGATCCATGATGGCGAGCCGCTTGACGCGCGCATCCTTCGGCCCGTTCTCGTCGATGAAGACGACCCGCGTATCGAAATAGCCCTTCTCGCCGGTCATGCGCTCGTAAATGGCATCGGCGATGATATGGGCGATGCGGCGCCAGTTTTCGGGGTTGGCGAAATAGCGCTGGCCGGTCATCTGCTGCTGGCCGTTGACATCCCACAGCCGGAATTCCGCACCGAGGCGTCCGTCGCTCTGCATATTGACGCGGCCAGTCACAAGCGCCGTCGCCGAAATCACACGCCAGCTGGGAAAATCGGGAAGGCTGTCGAAATTGGGCAACTTCTCAATGAAGGCGTTCCGGTCGATCGGCGCGAACAGGCCGGACCGCCTGAGGTCAGCCTCGATCACCTGGCTGATCTGCCGGGCGATCTCGGGATCGCCGGCGGCACTGCCGACAAAATCGGTAACGGCAATCGGAACCGGCTGAATCCGGCCGCGCGTAATGTCGATCTCAACCGCGGCGCGTGCGCCCGTGCTCTGTCCGGCGATCGCCAGCACGGCAAGCATGGCTGCCACCAGAAAGCCGCGGCGCGCGGCGAAGTCCGTCATTCTCGTCTGCACCTGGATGTCCCTCATAGGTCTTACCGCAACATGTCGCGCGGATCGAAATTCATCGTGATGTCGCGCCAGAGGTGATACTTCTCCGCCGGCAGTGTGTATGGCTGGCAACCGATGACAGCGCGCATGGCCGCCTCGGCCGCCAGCTGGAACAGCGGATCGCCGCTGGAATTCATCAACCTCGGACCCGACAGGACGCTGCCGTCCTCGGATAGGCCGACATTCAATTTGACGGTCAGTCCCTGCGCCTCGATGACTGCCAGCGGCGGGTTATAGCAGCGCGAAATCTGTTGACGAAGCGCGTCGATATCGGACAGCGACAGGCTGTCGGCGGTCCCTTCATTGGTGCCGAGCGCTGCCGTCTCCTGCGTATTCGGGTTGGCGCTCGCGCCGCCGCTCGGTTCAGGCTGCTTGTTGAGAAGCGCCGAAATCCGGTCTGGATCGAAGTTCTGGGGCTTCGGCTTTTCCGGTTCCGCGGGCCGTTGCGGCCGCGCCTGCGGTTGCACCTTCGGCCGGCGCTCCGGCAACGGAGCGTTGGCGAGCAGCTTGGGCTCTTCCGGCTTTGCCTCAGGGGCCGGCTCCGGTTCGGGCGCAGCCTCCTTTACCGGTTCGGGCTTGGGCGCAGGCGTAGGTTCGGCGACGGGCTCTGGCTTCGGCTCGGGCTTGGGTTCGGGTTTCGCTTCGGGCTTGGGCTCCGGCTTGGCTTCCGGTTTGGCAGCTTCCTTCGGCGTTTCCTCGGCCTTCTCCGGAGCCTCGATCTTGCGAACCGCCGGCGGCTTCTTCTCTTCGGCCTTGGTCTCGCCCGCCGACAGTTTGGTCACGTCGGTGATGGAAACCAGGTCCACCGGCAATGCGGGCAGCTCCTGCGTCTGCAGAACCTCGGCGGAGGGAAATACGAGCAGCCCCCAGAGGATGAGGACCACATGCGCGATTGCCGAGACCGATACGCCGACCTTCATCGCGATCAGCCGTCCGTCTGCTGGTCCGTAACAAGGCCGATGCGGCGGAAGCCGGCTGCATTCAGACGACCCATCACCTGCATGACGGACCCGTAGTCGACGCCCTGGTCGCCGCGCACGAAAACGCGCTCCTCAAGCCCTGACGATGCGATCGCCATCAGTTTGGGAACCAGTTCGTCCAGCGGCACTTCCGTCTCCATCAGGAATACCTTGCCCTCGCGGTTGATGCTGATTGTCAGCGGTTCCTTGTCCGCATCGATCTGCGCGGCCTTCGTCTCAGGCAGATCGATCGGCACGCCGACCGTCAGCAGTGGTGCCGTCACCATGAAGATGATCAGCAGCACCAGCATGACATCGACCATGGGCGTGACGTTGATCTCGCTCATCGGCTGGCCGCGGTGCCGGCCCCGCCGTCTGGCTGTCTGAATGTTCATGCCCATGTGTGTGACCTGCTAATTCCGCTCATCCAATTGCCGCGAAAGTATGGCCGAGAACTCGTCCGCGAAGCTGTCCATCCGCCCGACGAGCCGGCCGGCCTGGCCCGAAAACCGGTTGTAGGCGACGACCGCGGGGATGGCCGCGAGCAGACCGAGCGCCGTTGCAAAAAGCGCTTCGGCGATGCCGGGCGCGACGACCGTCAGGTTCGTGCTCTTGGAAGCGGCGATCGACTGAAAGCTCGTCATGATGCCCCAGACCGTGCCGAACAGGCCGACGAACGGCGCGGTCGAACCGACGGTCGCCAGAAACAGGAGCCGTGATTCAAGCCGGTCCGCCTCGCGGTTGGCGGTGACATCCATCACCTTCTCGATGCGCATCTGCAGGCCGGGCCCGAGCGCCGCGCCGGTTTCGTGGCTGCGTTTCCATTCCCGCATCGCGGCGACGAAGACTGCGGAAAGCCCGGCGTTCGCGCGAGACTGGAGTGTCTTGTAGAGATCGTCGAGGGAATGCCCTGACCAGAAGACCTTCTCGAAGCGGTCCATCTGCCTGACGGTGCGGCGATAGAGCAGAACCTTGTCGAATATGATCGCCCAGCTCCAGATCGAAGCCGCCAGCAGCCCGATCATCACGAGCTTGACCACGATATGCGCCTGTATGAACAGGGCGATCAGCGAAACCTCGCTGACCGGCGCAGCAACATCGACCGGATTCATGTCAGATCTGATCCCTCAAATGAAAGCAACCGGAGCGGCAAGCCAGGCTTCGCCATCCGGTCGACCCGTATTCCCAAGCCCGTCCCAACGGGCAACGTGCCACCACTGCCTGCCGATTGGGGCGAAACAATGGGAAAAACCCTGCCCCGCCGGCACGATCCAAAATGCTAAAACATGGTTAATTTGCGGTTACTGACCGCAATTCAGCCTGCACCGCCGCCAAGCCGTTCCCGTAGACCCGGGGGGATGCGTTGCGCCTGACCCTGCGCATCGACGACCGCGACCTGCACCTCGGCGGAAACGAGAAGTATGCCGTCGCGCTCCACCCGTTGCTGCAGCAACATCGATGCGCCGCGGACCTCCGCCGGCACAGTGACCACGGTGATCAGGTCGTCCATGCGGGCCGGCCGCTTGAAATCGATCGTCATGCGGCGCACCACAAACGCGAGCCCCGCCATCTGCGCATGCATTTCCTGTTGGCCGACACCGACTTCGCGCAGGATTTCCGTTCGCCCGCGTTCCATGAACCGCAGATAGCTCGCATGATAGACCAGACCTGAGAAATCCGTGTCCTCATAGTAGATGCGGATCGTCATACGGTGTTCGCTCATTGCGGCGAAGCTCCCCTGTCCGGCGTCAAGATTGTGCGCGACCATAACGAAGCGCCCGAACGGCGCAACCCGTAGCGCCAATGCTGCGTTCACGTCACGTCAATGCTGTGATGCGAAGGTCGGATTGCAGTCGAACGGGAAGGAAGTCCGAATGAAAACCAGTACCCTGAAACATCTCGCCGCCGCGGCTGCCGCGATCGGCGTTGCCCTGGCTTTCGGCCAGCCCGCCCGCGCGGCCCAGTGCAACCCTCAGGGCGGCTTCAGGATGTTCGTTGCCGAATTCTCGGCAGAAGCCAGGCGCCAGGGAATTTCGCAGCGTACGATCGATCAGGCCTTCGCCGGCGTCACACCCAACCCGACCGTGCTGAAGCTCGATCGCAACCAGAAGCACTTCAAGGTGAGCTTCGAAAAATTCGTCGCCCAGCGCGTCACCAATGCGCGCGTCACAAAGTCGAAGTCGATGCTGCAGCGTCACGCTGGCCTGTTCGATTCCATCGAGGCGAAGTTTGGCGTGGCGCGTGAGGTTATCGTTGCGATCTGGGCCATGGAGACCGACTTCGGCGCCAATACCGGCAACATGTCGTCCATCAGATCGCTGGCGACACTTGCGCATGATTGCCGCCGGACTGAGCTGTTCCAGGGCGAACTGATGGCAGCACTCATGATCGTTGAGCGCGGCGACATGACACCCGCCCAGATGCGTGGCGCCTGGGCTGGTGAACTCGGCCAGACCCAGTTTCTCGCCTCGAACTATCTGCGCCTCGCGGTCGATTTCGATGGCGACCGTCGCCGCGATCTCATCCGTTCCGTCCCCGATGCCCTTGCCTCTACGGCGAATTATCTTAAGGCATATGGATGGCAGCGCGGCCGGCCGTGGCAGCCTGGCTCGGCCAATTTCGAGGTGATCAAACAGTGGAACAAGTCTGACAACTACGCCCGCGCCATCGCCCTTTTCGCCGACAGGCTCACATGAACCGGGCTGCTATTCGTCGGAGCCGCTGAACAGACCGAACTGGGTCGCGTCACGCTGCGGCTCTGCAAGTCCAAGATGGCGGAAAGCGTGCGGCGTCAGCACCCGACCGCGCGGCGTGCGCTGAATGAACCCTTTCTGGATCAGATAGGGCTCGATAATTTCCTCGATCGCATCGCGGGGCTCCGACAGCGCCGCGGCGATCGTTTCGATACCGACAGGCCCGCCGCCGAATTTTTCCGCGACCGTCCCGAGATAGCGCCGGTCGAGCCCGTCCAGACCTTCCGGATCGACCTCGAGCGCCAGCAACGCCTTGTCGGCCATTACAGAATCGATCGTTTCGGCACCGGCGACAGCAGCGAAATCGCGAACCCGCCGCAGCAACCGGCCGGCCACGCGGGGCGTGCCGCGCGCGCGGCGCGCGATCTCATGCGCGCCATCGTCTGAAATGGATACGCCCATCACCCGCGCGCCCCGCCTGACGATCAGTTCGAGCTCGTCGATATCGTAGAAGTTGAGCCGCACGGGAATGCCGAACCGGTCACGCAGCGGCGTCGTCAGCAATCCCGTACGCGTCGTCGCCGCGACCAGCGTGAAGCGCGCCAGGTCGATCTTGACCGATCGCGCCGCAGGTCCCTCGCCGATGATGAGATCGAGCTGGAAATCCTCCATCGCCGGATAGAGCACTTCCTCCACCGCAGGATTGAGACGGTGAATTTCATCGATGAAGAGAACGTCGCGATCTTCAAGATTGGTCAGTAGCGCGGCGAGGTCACCCGCCTTGGCGATCACCGGACCGGACGTCGCACGGAAATTGACGCCGAGCTCACGGGCGAGAATTTGCGCCAGCGTCGTCTTGCCGAGACCGGGAGGGCCGGCAAACAGCGTGTGATCGAGCGCCTCGCCGCGCGAACGCGCGGCCTCGATGAAGATTTTCAGATTGGCGCGCGCCTGCCGCTGGCCGACGAATTCGTCGAGCACCTGCGGCCTGAGCGTTGCGCCCAGATCCTCGTCGCGCTCCAGCGCATCGACCAGCCGTTCGCTCAACTCGCAAGCTCCTTAAGGCCCTGCCGGATCAGTTCCTCGGTCGAAGCCTCGCCACCGGATTTCGTCAGCGCGCTGGCGACGGCAGCGCCTGCCTGCGCGCGGCCATAACCGAGATTGACGAGCGCCGAAATCGCATCGCGTCCCGCCGAACGGACTTCCGCTTCCTCCGCACCGCCTGCCGCAGGCGAGAATTCGGCGGACGCCAGTGCCAGCGCCGGCGCCTTGTCCTTCAGTTCGGAGACGATGCGCGTCGCCACCTTCGGCCCGACGCCGGGTGCGCGGGAAACCATCGCCTTGTCGCCATAGGCGATCGCGCTTTCCAGTTCCTTCGGGCTGAGCGTGGACAGGATCGCCAGCGCAACCTTCGTGCCGACACCCTGCACCTGATCGAGCAGCCCGTACCACTCGCGTTCGGCGCGGGTGGCAAAACCGACAAGGCGGATCGCATTCTCAGACACCAGCATTTCGGTATGCAGCACGGCGGGCTCACCATGTGCCGGCAGCGCATCGAGGGTCTTGGCAGAACAGGCGACGCGGTATCCGACACCGCCAACATCGATGATCGCCCAGTCCGGCCCCTTGTCCTCGATGATCCCTTTCAGAAGCGCGATCATGACTGCCCCGTTCGCTTTCGGTTCTCTCCGCCCGGCAACCGGAGACCCGCCAGTGGCTTACTGCCGAAAGGTTGAGAACAAGTCAAGAACATGGCTGATTCATGCCCTCACGGCAGTCCGATGATGGGCATGGCAGATCGCAATGGCCAGCGCATCAGCGGAATCGTCGGTATCGAAGTCGGCCCGCGGGAGCAGCACCTTGACCATCATGCGGATCTGCCGCTTGTCGCCGTGACCCGCGCCGACCAGCGTTTTCTTGACCTGGTTGGGCGCATATTCGCCGACCGGCAGACCCGCGAGCGCCGGCACAAGCATGGCCACGCCGCGCGCCTGTCCGAGCTTCAGCGTTGCCGCCGCATTCATGTTGACGAAGGTCTGTTCGACCGCCGCCTCATCGGGTTTCAGCGACCCGATCACGTCGGCGAGCCCGTCATGGATGGCGACCAGCCGGTGCGCCAGCGGCCCCTCGGTCGGCGCACCGATCGTGCCGGCAGCGACAAAGGCGAGTGCACTGCCCGTTTGTTCGATCACGCCCCAGCCGGTGCGGCGCAGGCCCGGATCGATACCGATGATGCGAATCGTTTTGGCGCTCATGGCGCAAAGGGTGCCGGATGACGGCGCCCTGCGCCAGACCGTGCTAGCCGTGCCGGTCGGCGTGCCCGAGGTCGCGCGACGGATCGATCATGTCGCGGAGCCGCTGCTTGATTTCCTTGGCTTCCGGAAACCGTTCCTCGATCTTGCGATCCCAGATCACCCGGTCATCAACCGCAACGACGAAAACGCCCCCGGTTGTATCTGGGATCAGCGCGACCTCGCCGATCTCAGGCCCGAAGGTCGACAGCAGTTCCTGGCCGAGCCAGGCTGCCCGCAGCATCCAGTTGCACAGGGTGCAATAACGGATGGTGACGCGCGGAGCGCTATTTTCCATGCTGCCTCAGGCGGCCGTCAGCTTGGCCAGCGTTTCGTCGTCGATCTCGTAATTGGCGTAGACGTTCTGGACATCGTCATCGTCTTCGAGCGTATCGATCAGCTTCATGATCGACATCGCCTTGTCCTCGTCGACCGGCGTGCCGTTCTGCGGCCGCCAGATCGCCTTCACCGATTCAGCCTCACCCAGCGCGCTGTCGAGCGTGGCCGAAACCTCGCCAAGATCCTCGAACGCGCAGGTGATCACATGGCCGCTCTCGTCGCTCTGGCAGTCTTCGGCGCCCGCTTCGATTGCAGCTTCCAGCACCTTCTCCGCATCGCCCGCGCCTGCCGGATAGACGATCTCGCCGACCCGGTCGAACATGAAGGACACCGAACCGGTTTCACCGAGCGCGCCGCCCGATTTGGTGAAATAGGATCGCACCGCCCCGGCCGTCCGGTTGCGGTTGTCCGTCAGCGCCTCGACGATCACGGCAACGCCGCCGGGCCCATAGCCCTCGTAGCGGATTTCCTCGTAATTCTCGCCATCGCCGCCCGTCGCCTTCTTGATTGCCCGCTCGATATTGTCCTTGGGCATCGACTGCGCCTTGGCATTCTGAACGGCGAGCCTGAGACGCGGATTCATCGCCGGATCGGGCATACCCGTCTTGGCGGCGACGGTGATCTCGCGCGCGAGCTTGGAGAACAGCTTGGAGCGCGCGGCATCCTGGCGCCCCTTGCGGTGCATGATGTTCTTGAATTGTGAGTGACCGGCCAAGTCTCGCTCCTCATTTCGTCGGCGGAAGGCTGGTATCGCCGTTCCGATATTGCCGACGTTCTAGATTTGGGGAACCGGAATCTCAAGTGCCCGCGTGTTTCGGGCTATCGCGATGGCGTCGTCTCGTTCAGCCACGGCCCCATTCGCACCGGCTCGATCCGGATGGCGAGGCCGGTACGCTCATCGACATCGACAATGACGCCGGAGACCGTGCCCGCGCCGGAAGCAGCCTCGAAGCGGCCTCTCGTCAACCCGGTCAGAAACCTGCTCACCGGCTCCTCCTTGTCCATCCCGATGATGGAATCGTAGTCCCCGGTCATCCCTGCATCGGTCATGTAGGCGGTGCCATTGGGAAGGATCCGGTGATCGGCCGTCGGCACATGCGTATGTGTTCCGACAACAGCGCTGACGCGCCCGTCGAGAAAATTGCCGACCGCCTGCTTCTCACTCGTCGCCTCGGCATGGAAATCGACGAAGATCGCATCGGCGCCGCTGCCCAGCGGACAGGACGCGATCTCATCGGCGAGCGCGGCGAAGGGATCGTCGATGGGCTGCATGAAGATCCGGCCCATGCCGTTGATGACGAGGACGCGTGCATCGTTGCGCGCCTCGATCATCGCAACACCGCGTCCGGGCACGCCAGAGGGCATGTTGAGCGGTCGGATGAGCCTTTCATGCCGGTCGATGAACACCAGTGCCTCGCGCTGGTCGAAGGAGTGATTGCCGAGCGTCACGCAATCTACGCCGAGATCCATGAACGATTCGAATATCGCCTCGGTGATCCCGAAGCCGCCAGCCGCGTTCTCACCATTGACGATGACGACATCGGGCCTGGCGCTCTCCGTCAGCTCGGGAAGATATTCCTCAAGCGCCGTGCGGCCCGCTCGCCCAACGACATCGCCGATGAAAAGGATGCGCGTGTCGGTCAATCAGAAGTCTCCCAGTAGCCCGTCTTCGGTCAGTATCGCATCGAGCGGCATGTCGTGCGGTTCGGCCGGCACTTCGTCGACCTCCTGCACACTGTAGCCGATACCGATGGCGAGGATCGACCTCATTGCCGCCGCAGCGAGCGTGCGGTCGTAGAAGCCGCCGCCATAGCCGATTCGATAGCCGCGACGGTCGAAGGCGGCAAGCGGCACGAGGAATATGTCGGGTGCAAGCCGAGCCCGCGCCCTGGATGGTTCGCTGATGCCGTAGGCGCCGGGCGGACAGATATCGGCGGGCGACCATCGGTGAAAGACGAGCGGCGCATCCTTCGCGACCACTCTTGGTATTGCAATCCGACGCCCCTTCCGCGCGAGCCTTGCCATGAGCGGAAGCGGATCGAGTTCACCGCCGAACGCCATGAAACCTCCGACGACCGGATTGCCGGGCGCCTCCTCGATCGTGGCCGCCAGCGCCAGCAGCGCTTCACGAGCAGAAATGCGGACCGCAGGCGAGACCGATCGCCGCCGTCTGAGCCCAAGTCTGACGTAATTCGGTCTTGCTGCTCAGCCCCGTCATTGCGACGCGGTCTTCTGTGTCAGGAAAAAGATGAGTGCGGGGCCGCGCCAGCCGGTGGACGGTTTGATCCCGGGAACCTGTTTACCAGGTGGGCGCCGTTTAGAGAAGGACCCACGGGTGCCGGACAGGCTCCCTTCGAGATCGATAAGGCCCCGGGGATGCAATGTGTCCTGCCAGACCGGGCAGGCTCCCGCGTCCGCTCAATGTAATCCCGCTCCCGGCACTTCGCCAGAGCCATCATTGGGCTATCCGCCGACATATCGCGATTCACTCGCGCGCCGGCGAGGTATCCTTGGAAATCCGCTCGCTCAGCCTCTCGACACGTTCGGCAGCCATGATGATCGTCCGCGCGATCTGATCCTGCGCGGCGTGCAGACGGTTGGAGACCGCGCTACGCTCCTCGCGTAGCGACGTTGCCTCGGCCTCAAGACCACGAACGAGCCGTTTGGCTTCAGAAAGCTCGTCGGCGATGGTCAGCGAGGCCATCAGGAGGAGCCGCATGTCGCCAACCTCGCCGAAGCCGGCCTTCAACTGCTCGATTCGGCCATCGATATCGCGGGCGAGCGAAATGAGATGCTGCTGCTCGCCTTCGTCGCATGCAAGGCGGTACAGCTTGTTGTTGATCGTTACCGTGACTTCGGCCATGCGCTTCCCGCCCGCTCAAGCCCTTCGTGCGCCCTTCAGGCGCTCTCGGCTCCCAAAACGTCGCGGATGGCGTCCATCGCCCTGTCGATCCGCGTTTCGACCTCATCCCGCGCCGCGATGAGTTCGCTGTTTGCGGCCAGCGCCTGATCCAGTTCCTGCGCGAGCCGGGACCGGTCGCCGGAAAGGTTCTGTATATCGCCGCGCAGTTTTTCCGCCTCGCTGCCATTGGCCATCCTCTGCGCCAGCGCCGATTCGAGCGCATCGAGCGCACGGCTCAACCTTCGGCTGGCCGTCTCGATCGGTGATGGCGTATTGGCAGCATCCGACATGAGCAACCTCCGTCAGCGCGGATTCGGTCTTGCAGGCAACACATTAGGCTCGCGACTTTAACGATCGCTCGAACCCACGGTCAACCGGAGCCTCGCGACTTCCAGTGTTTATGCGTCCACTTCAAGGCAATCTCCCGGCGGGGCACATTGACTCGGGCCGATTTGTCGTGTTTTGGAGTGCCGCGCCAGTTGCCCTGACCGACCGCCCGGCGGGACTTGGCCGGGAATATTGGCCAGGAGAGTTCTGCGCCGGCACGGCAGGCCTGGGCTTTCCCCTCACCGACAATACAGATGGCGCCAAAAACACCGCATGAGCGACTCAGATAACAAGGTTTCCCACACGCAGATGGCCAACGCCATCCGCGCCCTCGCCATGGATGCGGTCGAGGCCGCCAATTCCGGGCATCCCGGCATGCCAATGGGCGCTGCCGATGTCGCGACGGTCCTGTTCACCCGTTTCATGAAGTTCAATCCGTCCGATCCGGCCTGGCCGGACCGCGACCGCTTCGTGCTTTCCGCGGGCCACGGATCGATGCTGCTCTACGCGCTGCTGCATCTCCTCGGCTATGAGGATATGACGCTCGATCAGATCCGCAATTTCCGCCAGCTCGGCGCCGCCACCGCCGGCCATCCGGAATATGGCCACGCCGCCGGCATCGAGACGACGACGGGCCCTCTCGGCCAGGGCCTCGCCAACGCCGTTGGCATGGCGATCGCCGAGCGTCACCTGGCCGCCGAATTCGGCGCCGATATCGTCGACCACTACACCTACGTGCTTGCCGGCGACGGCTGCCTGATGGAAGGCATCAGCCACGAGGCAATCTCGCTCGCCGGGCACCTGAAGCTTTCAAGACTGATCGTCCTGTTCGACGATAACGGCATTTCCATCGATGGCCCGATCTCGCTTTCGGAAAGCGGCGACCAGATCGAACGTTTCGAGGCCGCCGGCTGGCATGCCGAGCGCGTCGATGGCCACGATCCGGAAGCCATCGCCGCCTGCGCCATCAGGCGCGCCGGGCTTCCGACCGTCCGAGCGCTGTGATCGCGTGTCGTACGACAATCGGTTTCGGCGCCCCAAGAGCCCGGCACGGCCGGCGTTCGTAGCTCGCCCCTCGGCGCGGACGAACAGCCCGGTGCAAGGCCGCGCTCGGCTGGAAGTACAGGCCCTTCGAGGGTGCCCGCCGACATCACGATGCACGGCGCCTTACCGGTCTGAAAGCCTGCAAGCCGTACAAGGCATGGGGACAGCGCCTTGCCGGTCTCGCGCCTGAACGCAAGGCCGAGTTCGAGCGCCGCATGAAGGGCGATCTGCGCCTGCCGGATTCGACGCGGCGATGATTGCCACCAAGAAAATCAGCGCCAGGTCGCCCAAGGTCGCGACCCGCAAGGCCTCGGAAATAGCTCTTGAAGTCATCAATGCGCAGGTACGAGGACGCTCGGCGGTTCTGCCGACCTGACCGGCTCCAACAACACCCGCACCAAGGGGCTGGAAGCGATGTCCGCCGAAAACTACGGCGGCCGCTACATCCACTGGGGCGTACGCGAACACGCCATGGGCGCCGGCATGAACGGCCTTGCGCTGCATGGTGGCGTGATCCCCTAGCGCTGCTTCCTTCAGCACCGACTATTGCCGCCCGGCAATCCGCCTCTCGGCACTGATGGGCCAGCGCGTCGTCTATGTGATGACGCATGACTCCATCGGCCTTGGCGAAGACGGCCCGACCCATCAGCCGGTCGAACATCTGGCCAGCCTCAGGGCAATGCCGAATGTCTATGTCATGCGTCCCGCCGACGCAGTCGAGACGATAGCCGAATGCTGGCAGGCGGCGCGCTACACTGGAGAACGCGCGACGATCCTTGCGCTGGCGCGCCCAGAACCTGCCAACCTGCGCAATGATCACACCGAGGACAACGCGCCGCGCACTACGGATCATCCGAACTCAGAGCAGTCGAGGTGACGATTTTCGCGCATCAGGTTCCGGGTTTGGAAATCGCCGCCGCGGCACGCAGAATCCTCGAAGACCGACGGCATCCCGACCGCGTGGTATCGGTCCCTGCTTTTGAGCTTTTTGCCGGAACAGGACGAAGACTATCAGAGAAGGCAAGTCATCGTAGTCGCCGGTGAAAGTCGCCGTGGAAGCGGGCGTCAAGATGGGCTGGGAGCACTTCATCGGCGATCGCGGCGGGTTTGTGGGCATGAGCTCGTTCGGCGCCAGCGGCCCCTATCAGGATCTTTACAATCATTTCGGCATTACCCCGCAGGCCGTCGCCGATCTGGCGCGGGCAAAGCTTGCGGAACTGGAAGACTGATCTGCCGTCTGCAAACTGAAATCGGCAAGGTCGTTCACGCTTAAGGAGACAGAGAATATGACCGTGAAAGTCGCGATCAACGGATTCGGCAGAATCGGACGCAACGTCCTCAGGGCGATCGTGGAGTCCGGCCGCACCGATATCGAGGTCGTCGCCATCAACGATCTGGGCCCTGTCGAGACCAACGCCCATCTGATCCGTTACGACAGCGTGCATGGCCGCTTCCCCGGAACGGTTACCGTCACCGGCGATACGATCGACGTGGGCCGCGGCCCGATCCGCGTCACCGCCGTCCGCGACCCGAAGGAACTGCCGTGGAAGGATGTCGACGTCGCGCTGGAATGCACCGGCATCTTCACCGACCGCGACAAGGCCGCCATCCACCTGGAGAACGGCTCCAAGCGCGTCGTCGTTTCGGCTCCGTCCGGTGGCGCTGACAAGACTATCGTCTACGGTGTCAATCACGGCGCGCTGACGAAGGAGGACAAGGTCATTTCCAACGCGTCCTGCACGACCAACTGCCTTGCCCCCGTTGCTTATGTCCTGAACCGGGCGATCGGCATCCAGACCGGCTTCATGACCACCATCCACTCATATACGGGCGATCAGCCGACGCTCGACACCATGCACAAGGACCTCTACCGCGCCCGCGCGGCGGCCCTTTCCATGATCCCGACGACGACAGGCGCGGCGAAGGCCGTCGGCCTCGTTCTGCCGGAACTGAACGGCAAGCTGGACGGTGTCTCCATCCGCGTACCGACCCCGAATGTCTCGGTCGTCGATCTCACCTTCGTCGCCTCGCGCAAGACCAACGCCGAAGAGATCAATGCGGCGATCAAGGAAGCCGCCGACGGCGAGCTGAAGGGCATTCTCGGCTACACCAACGAGCCGCTCGTCTCCTGCGACTTCAACCACGATCCCCATTCCTCGGTCTTCCACATGGACCAGACCAAGGTGATGGAAGGCACGATGTGCCGCATCCTGTCCTGGTACGACAATGAGTGGGGCTTCTCCAACCGGATGAGCGACACCGCGGTCGCCTTTGGCAAGCTCATCTGAGGCCGATGGAGATCTTCGGCTTCACCATCGAGAGTGTCTGGATCATCGCCGCGGTGGTGGTAGCTATTCTTGTCGTCGCCTTTCTGGTCAATGAACGCATTGAATCGCGGCGACACAAACGGCGCTTTAAATGGCGGCCCAATGCCGATCGCAGCATGGTGGAAACCATGCGCAATCGTAACCCGCAGGTATTGACATTCTGACCGCGTCTTACGAAGAAAATCTGCCCGAATATGAACCAGTTCAATACCATCGAGAATATTTCGCCGTCGGGAAAACATGTTCTCGTCCGCGTTGATCTAAACGTACCGATGGATGGTGGTAGGGTCACCGACGATACTCGCCTCAAGGCTGTCGCGCCGACAATCAACGAACTAGCCAGCAAAGGTGCGAGGGGTCGTCTGCTCGCGCATTTTCGACCGGCCGAAGAAGCAGGTCCGTCCCAGAGAAATATCTCCAGCCGCGACTTGTGCCGGCGCTGGCAGCACTGGGCCGCGATGTCGCGTTTACCAACAGCTGCCATCAGCGGACAGCAAGCGGCAAGCCAAGCAATGAAGGACGGCGATGTCCTCGCTTCTCACGACAACACGCTTTCACGCCGGAAAGAAAAGAACGACGGCTTTCGCCGCGCCGAGCCGCGCGCGTAGACTTCGTCAACGATGCCTTTTCCTGCGCCCACCGGGCACGTACCTCGAAGGCGTCGCGCATATCCTGCCCTCAGCCGCAGGACGCTCCATGCAGGCTGAACTCCGATGCCCTCGGCGCGGCGCTGACCAGCCCAAGCGTCCGGTCATACCGTGGTCGGCGCGCCAAGGTCTCCGCAAACCGATCTGCTCAGCAATCTGTCATCGAAGGTGGACATGATCGCCATCGGCGGCGGCATGGCGAACACCTTCCTCGCCGCACTTGGCCACGATATCGGAAAGTCGCTTTGCGAGCACGACCTGCTCGATACGGCGCGCCGGATCGTCGCGGAAGCAAAGACAAACGGCTGCGAAATCCTCCTGCCGACCGACGTCGTGGCGGCGACGGCATTTGCTGCCAACGCGCCGCACCGGACCTGCGGCCTCGATGGGGTGGCGGCTGACGAAATGATCCTCGATATCGGGCCTGCGACCATCGAATCTTTGAAAAAGCGGCTGTCGACAGTTCATACTGTCGTCTGGAACGGGCCGTTCGGCGCGTTCGAGCTGGCGCCGTTCGATACGGGAACGAACGCCATCGCCCGCGCGGTTGCTGCCGCGACGAAGGCGGGAGACATGATTTCGGTCGCCGGTGGCGGCGATACGGTGGCGGCGCTGAACAAAGCAGGCGCCGCTGAAGATTTTACCTATGTATCGACGGCGGGTGGCGCCTTCCTGGAATGGCTGGAAGGCAAGACCCTGCCGGGCGTTGAGGCATTGCGCATCCGCTGACCGCAGCCGGATGCCAGAAGCGGGAGATTGAGACCAAGATGACTGAACGGCTTGAAGACATCGCAGCCGCCATGGTTGCAAAGGGCAAGGGCATCCTTGCCGCCGACGAAAGCAGCGGAACGATCAAGAAGCGCTTCGATTCCATCGGGGTGGTTTCCACCGAGGACAGCCGCCGTGACTACCGGGAGATGCTGTTCCGCACCGAAAACGCGATGAGCGGTTATATCTCCGGCGTCATCCTCTATGACGAGACGCTGCGCCAGAAGGCCAAGGACGGCACCCCGCTTGCCGAACTCATCCGCGCCGCCGGCGCGGTGCCCGGCATCAAGGTCGATGCCGGCGCGCAGGACATGCCCTTCTTTCCGGGCGAAAAGATCACCGAAGGTCTCGACGGGCTGCGCGGACGCCTGAAGGAATATTACGAGCTGGGCGCGCGCTTCGCCAAATGGCGCGCCGTGATCGATATCGCCGACGGCCTGCCGACATGGGGTTGCGTAAAGCAGAATGCGCAGGCGCTCGCCCGTTATGCGGCACTCTGCCAGGAACAGGGCATCGTTCCGATCGTCGAGCCGGAAGTGCTGATGGATGGCCCCGTCGCCGCCCACGACATCGACCGCTGCTATGAAGTCACCGAATGGGTGCTGAAGACGGTTTTCACCGAGCTCTTTGATGCGCGTGTCATGCTCGAAGGCATGGTGCTGAAGCCCAACATGGTCATCGCCGGCAAGAACGCCAAGAAGCAGGCGAGTGCCGAGGAAGTCGCTGAAAAGACGCTGCGCTGCCTCAAGTCGACCGTACCGCCGGCGGTACCGGGCATTGCCTTCCTCTCGGGCGGACAGTCCGACCAGGATGCAACGCGCCACCTTTCGCTGATGAATGCGGCTGGTCCCCTGCCCTGGGCGCTGACCTTCTCCTATGGCCGTGCGCTGCAGGCAGCAGCCCTCGCTGCATGGCTCGGCAAGGACGACAATGTCCCTGCCGCTCAGAAGGCGTTCGATCACCGCGCGCGCATGAACGGCCTTGCGGCGACGGGCGAATGGTCTCCGGCGCTGGAACGCGAGGCAAGCTGACGGTCGCCCGTTGGCCATGGCCTTGACGATTGAGAAGGGGGCGTCGACGCGCCCCCTTTTTTTGCCCGATTCACCCGCTCATAATCAGCTGATTCCATGATGCATCGCCCGATCCTGATTTCACGATGAATGAACCGGCCTGCCGCCTCTATCTGATCGCACCGACAGGTCTTGCGCCGCTCGCAACGGCCAACGCTGTGGCGTCCGCCGCCGAAGGCGGTGATATCGCAGCTGTGCTCGTGCCCGCGGGCAACGACACTGCCGCCGTTTGCGCTGCCTGCGCGCCGATCACGGCGCCGGCGGGAATCGCGCTGATAGTGGCTGGCGCGGACAGTTTTTCGGTGCCGGGCGAAGCCGATGGACTGCACCTAGAAAACGCGGACCCCAAGGCGCTTGCGCTTGCCGTCAAACGCCTGCATCCGCGTCTCAGCGTCGGCGTCGGAGCAATCGAAGACCGGCACGCCGCGATGCTTGCCGGCGAGGAAGGACCAGATTACGTGATGTTTGGCAGGATCGCCGACAGCACCCCCGCTTCCGCCGATCTCGTCGGCTGGTGGAGCGAGCTATTCACAATTCCGTCCGTCGCCATCATCGGCGACAGGCTGGAGGACGCAGCCTTGCTCATCGCGGCCGGCGCGGATTTCGTCGCGGCGGGAAACGCCGTTTGGAACGCCAGGGAATGTCCGGCCGATGCGGTGGCCCGGCTGAACAGGCTCTGCGCGGGTGAGGTAGTGGCTTGAAACAGGTTCTTTCCCCGGCACTGATCGCGCTTGCCGCCGTTCTCGCCCTCTCCGGACCCGCCGCCGCGATTTCGCAGAAGGCTGAAACCCCGCCGGTGGAGAAAGCGCCCGCGAGCGCCGACGCCTACGCCGACTATCAGCGCGGCGAATTCAAGTCCGCTTTCACCAAGGCCAGCGATCTCGCAGCCAAGGGCGACATCGCCGCGCAGACGCTGCTTGGCCTTCTCTACCATCAGGGATTGGGCACAAAGCGCGACGATGCCATGGCCATTGAATGGTATTCCAAGGCGGCCCTGGCCGGCGATCGCGAGGCACAGTTCGCGCTTGGTCTGATGATCGCGCGCGGCGAAGGGACCGAGAAAGATCCAGCCAAGGCAGCCGGCTGGTTTCAGGCTGCTGCCGATCAGGGGCACCTCGAAGCCCACTACAATCTGGCGCTGATCTATGTTGCCGGCGATGGCGTCCCGCAGGATCTTGAAAAGGCCGCCCAACTCCTGGCCTTCGGCGCCGAACGCGGCCACGCCGAAAGCCAGTACAACCTTGGCGCCCTTTATGCCGACGGCCGCGGCGTGCCGAAGGATATGGAGCGTGCCGCCTATTATATCGGCCTTGCCGCCGCGCAGCGCATGCCCGCCGCCGAGGTTGAATACGCCCTGATGGTGCTTCGCGGCGACGGCATGCCCAAGGACGAGAACAAGGCCCGGTCGATTTTCAAATCCGCCGCTGAACGCGGCAATGTGGTCGCCCAGAACCGGCTTGCCCGCATGCTCGCGGTCGGCATGGGCGGCGATGCCGATCCGATCGAAGCCGTGAAGTGGCATCTGATCGCCCGCCGCGCGGGGATGGTGGACGGCTGGCTCGACGGCTTCATTGCTTCGCTTTCCAAGGAACAGGAAGCCGAGGCACGCAAGCGCGCTCAGGATTATGTCGCGCCGGCCCAGCGCTGATCGACCGTCTCTTCTCCTACCGCTCCATTGCACCGCGCCCGCGAAACGTTTAGAAGGCGCGCAACCTCCGGCGACCTTCCCGGTCTCGCCGCGCGAAAACCGAACATTGCAGGCAGTCCATGAAGATCAACGGCAACGAAATCCGTCCCGGCAACGTCATCCAGCACAACGATTCCCTCTGGGTCGCGGTCAAGACCAACGCGGTCAAGCCGGGCAAGGGCGGCGCCTACAATCAGGTCGAGCTGAAGAACCTGCTCAACGGCTCCAAGCTCAACGAGCGCTTCCGTGCCTCCGAAACGGTGGAACGCGTGCGGCTGGAGCAGAAGGATTTCCAGTTTCTCTATGCCGAAGGCGATCTCCTGGTTTTCATGGACACCGAGACGTATGACCAGATCAACCTCGCCGAGGATTTCGTCGGTGAGCGCGCCGCCTTCCTGCAGGACGGGATGATGGTGACGGTTGAAATGCACGAAGGCACGCCAATTGGCATAACGCTGCCGGCACAGGTCGTTCTTGCTGTCGCCGAAGCCGAACCGGTCGTCAAAGGCCAGACCGCCGCATCGTCCTACAAGCCGGCGATCCTGGAAAACGGCGTTCGCTGCATGGTGCCGCCCTTCGTCTCGGTTGGGGAGAAGATCATCGTCGATACGGCCGAGATCGCCTACCTGCGCCGCGCCGACTGATAGCGACGGGATCTGACAGAATGCAGCGCTCCGCCCTCATGACGGTCATGCTCGGCGCCGTCCAGAAGGCCGGGCGAGGCCTTGCCCGCGATTTCGGCGAAGTCGAGAACCTGCAGGTCTCCGTGAAGGGACCATCGAACTTCGTTACCGCCGCCGATCTCAGGGCCGAAGAGGTCCTGCGCCGGGAACTGGAGCGCGCACGCCCCGATTTCGGTTTCCTGCTTGAAGAAGGCGGAGCGATTGAAGGACGCGATCCGCGCCATCGCTGGATCGTCGATCCGCTCGATGGCACGACCAACTTCATGCACGGCATACCGCTCTTTTCCATTTCGCTGGCGCTCGAACGTGACGGCGAAATCATCGCCGGCGTCGTCTACAACCCGGTCATGGACGAGACCTACAGCGCAGAACGCGGCAGCGGTGCCTATTTCAACAATCGTCGCATTCGCGTCGCCGCCCGCAAAAATCTGGCGGACGCCGTGGTCACCTGCGGCATCCCCCATTTCGGGCGTGGCGATGCAGGGCAGTTCATGCGCGACATGCGCGCCGTGATGCCCGCCGTGTCCGGCATCAGACGCACGGGTTCTGCAGCTCTCGATCTCGCCTGGACGGCCGCGGGGCGCTTCGATCTTTTCTTCGAGCACGGCCTCAGCCCCTGGGACGTGGCGGCCGGCATTCTGCTGATCCGCGAAGCGGGCGGCTATGTCACCGATTTCGACGGCCGTTCAAACCCGCTCGTGACGGGCAACATCGTGGCAGGCAATCCCGATTTGCAGCCCGCGCTGCTCAAGCGCTTCCAGGCGAACAATTCCTGAGAATACTGCGACTCGCAAAAGTCATATTGCCGGGTTACCGTTTCGCGCCGAATATGTGAACATTCGGTGGGAAGCCTTACGGCTTGATGGGGGCTACAAGCGAGGAGCAGAGATTGCGCATGGCGCGCGAGGTCGATCCCACCAAATTGTCGAACCCGGGGGTATTCCTCTTGAGGATGTCCCTGTTCCTTTTCATCACCTGCGTGATCGTTGCAATCCTCTTCCCGGCGATTGCCCGCGCCTTCATGGCCAATCCGGGGCTCAACGGCCTGATCATCGCCGTTCTGCTCATCGGTATCGCGCTGTGCGTCCGTCAGGTCGTCCGGCTGTTCAAGGAAGTCCGCTGGGTCAATGATTTCCGGCTTGCCGATCCGGGGCTGGAGATGGAAAAGCCGCCGGTGCTGCTGGCCCCGATGGCAGTGATGCTGCGCGATCGCATCGGCCGCATGGCGATCACGACGCAGACGATGCGCTCATTGCTTGAATCGATCGCCATCCGGCTCGATGAGGCCCGCGACATCTCGCGCTACATGACCGGCCTTCTGGTCTTCCTCGGCCTGCTGGGCACGTTCTGGGGCCTTACCGGCACGGTTTCGGCTGTCGGTAACATCATCAGCAGTCTCGATGTCGGATCGTCCGATCTCGGCGTGATATTCGAAGACCTCAAATCCGGTCTCGCTGCACCGCTGGATGGCATGGGCACAGCCTTTTCCTCATCGCTCTTCGGTCTTGCCGGCTCGCTCGTTCTCGGTTTCCTCGATCTTCAGGCTGGCGCCGCGCAAAACCGCTTCTACACCGATCTTGAAGACTGGTTGTCCACGGTCACCGATCTTTCCGCCGAAATGCCCTTGCGCGGCTCTGGTGCCGAAGGCAGCGCCATCAACGCCTCGGTGCAGGCCGCCATCGAACGGCTTAACCGGTCCGTGAACGAGGGTGGATCAAGCAAGGCCGCCACCGCCGCCATGGCCGATCTCGCCGAGGGCATACAGGGCCTCGTCCAGCATATGCGCTCCGAGCAGAAGCAGATGCGCGAATGGATCGAGGCGCAGGCCGATCAGCAGGCTGAACTGACGGAAGTGCTCAAAGTTCTCGCCGCCCAGGGCCGAAAGGAAGACTGATCGATGGCGCTTTCGCGCGCGCGCAACCGCGACGGGCGGATGGACTATTGGCCCGGCTTCGTCGACGCCATGTCGACACTGCTGCTCGTCATCATTTTTCTTCTCTCGGTCTTCATGCTCGCGCAATTCTTCCTGACCCGCGAGATTTCGGGCCGCGATACAGCGCTCTCGCGCCTCAACGCGCAGGTTGCGGAATTGACCGAGTTGCTGGCCATGGAACGCGCCGGCAAGCGCACGCTCCAGGACACGCTGGCGGCCCTTCAGGACAACCTCAACGATACGGAATCGGAGCGCGACCGGCTGCGCTCGATGTTGAATGCCGGCGCGGGCGCTGCCGACGAGGCAGGCGGGCGCATCAACAGCCTGACCGATCAGCTTGATGCGGAAAAGCAGCTCAGCCAGCGGGCCCTGTCGCAGGTGGAACTTCTCAATCAGCAGATCGCTGCCCTTCGCCGGCAGATTGCCGCGCTTGAGGATGCGCTCGATGCATCCGAACAGCGGGACCGGCAGAGCCAGGCGAAGATCGCAGATCTCGGCAAGCGGCTGAACGTCGCCCTCGCCGCCAAGGTGCAGGAACTCTCCCGCTACCGGTCGGATTTTTTCGGACGGCTTCGCGAAATTCTTTCCCAGCGTTCCGACGTTCGGGTTGTCGGCGATCGCTTCGTCTTCCAGGCGGAAGTGCTTTTCGGTTCGGGCAGCGACGAGATCAACGCGGAGGGCCGGACGGAAATGACCAAGCTGGCTGACGCGATCAAGCAGCTTGAGGCCGAGATCCCGCCGGAGATCAATTGGGTATTGCGCGTGGATGGGCACACCGACAAGCGGCCGATCAATTCAACCCGGTTCAAGTCGAACTGGGAACTGTCAGCGGCCCGCGCGATTTCGGTGGTGCAGTTTCTGATCGCGCAGGGTGTCTCCGCGAACCGGCTGGTCGCGGCCGGCTTTGCCGACAATCAGCCGCTCGAGCAGGGCGACGATGAAGCGACGCTGGCACGCAACCGGCGCATCGAACTCAAGCTCACGGAACGCTGATCAGCTCGCCGCCGCGAACTGCAGGGCCGCAAGCCCGGCATAGAGCCCATCCTTGCGGGCGATGAGGGACTGGTGGGTTCCCTCCTCGACGATCCGGCCGTGTTCCATGACAAGGATGCGGTCGGCGTTCTTCACCGTCGCCAGCCGGTGCGCGACGACCAGTGTCGTGCGTCCCTTCATCAGTTTTTCCAGCGCCTGCTGGACGAGCCTTTCGCTATTGGCATCGAGCGCGCTGGTCGCCTCGTCCAGTAGCAGGATGGGCGCATCCTTGAGGATCGCGCGGGCAATGGCGACCCGCTGCCGCTGGCCGCCGGAAAGCGTCACGCCGCGTTCCCCGACATAGGTTTCCAGTCCGGTTGGAAGCGCGTCGGCAAATTCGCTGACGAGCGCCGCATCGGCCGCGGCCTTCACCGCCTGCGCGTCGGCATCCGGCCGTCCGAAGCGGATATTCTCGGCGATCGTGCCGGCGAAGATGATCGGGTCCTGCGGCACGAGCGCTAAGGCGCCGCGCAGGGCGTCGAGGTCGAGCGTGCTGACGTCGGCGCCGCCAATCCGGATGGCGCCGTCCCTAGCGTCATAAAACCGCAGCAGCAACTGAATCACCGTGCTCTTGCCCGCGCCGGAAGGGCCGACCAGCGCGACCGTCTCACCGCGCCTTACGGTGAAGTCGATGCCGTGCAGGACCGGACCGTCCGCACCGGACGGATAGGCGAAGTGCACATGCTCGAAGACGATCGCCGGGTCGCGCGACATGTCGGGATTGCCGGCAGCGGCCGGCGCCGAAATCGCCGGTTCCATATCGAGCAGTTCGGCAATGCGCTCGGCGGCGCCTGCCGCCTGCTGCACCTCGCCCCACACCTGGCTGAGTTCGCTGAGCGCGCCCGCCGCGAAGATGGAATAGAGAACGAACTGGCTGAGCGTACCCGCTGTCAGTTCGCCCGTGAGCACATCGCGAGCGCCATACCAGAGAACCGCGACGACACTGGCGAAGACCATGAAGAGGGCAATGGCCGTAAGCACGGAGCGCGCGAACGTACTGGCCCGGGCGGCATTGAAAGCATGCTCCACTGCGCCAGCGAACCGGTCGCCCGCAAAGCGCTCCTGCGTATAGGCCTGAACGGTGCGGATGGCACTGACGGCCTCGCCTGCCTGGGCTGCGGCATCTGCGAGCGTATCCTGCGCAAGGCGCGATTTCGCCCTGACGGCGCGGCCGAAGGCGACCAGCGGCAGAACGATGAAGGGAATTGCCGCCAATACCAGCGCGGAAAGGCCCGGGCTGGTGATGACCATCATGATCGTCGCGCCGATGCCGAGGAACATGTTGCGCAGCGCAATCGACATCGATGCGCCGACCGCGGCCTTGATCTGCGTTGTGTCCGCGGTCAGCCGCGACACGATCTCGCCGGAGCGGGCGCTATCGAAGACATCCATCGAAAGCGTCAGGATATGGGAGAACACGCCCTTGCGAATATCGGCGACAACCCGTTCGCCCAGCCACGTGACGAAGTAGTAGCGGCTGGCGCTGGCAAGCGCGAGGACGGCAACAACTGCGATCATGACGGCAAAATAGCGGTTGACCAGCGCTGGGTCGCCGGCGGCAAACCCGGCATCGATCACACGCCGCAACGCAAGCGGCACCGCCAGCGTCGAGGATGCTGCTACGATTAGGGCGGCCAGCGCTATCGATAGGCGGCCGGGATAGCGGCTGACGAACGGCCACAGCCGCTTGAGCGGCGAAAGACGGCGCGTGCGTGGCTTTTCCGGTTGGTCGGCAGGCATCGTGTCGTGCGGTTTCCTCTACGGGAAGGTATCGACAATCCGCGCATATGGCCAAGCCATCGTGTCCGTGGCAACCCTTGTCGCCTGTGACGGATCGAAGCGCCTGAGGACAGGGCGCTCTCGCACTTGCCCCGCCCCGTCTTTCAGGCTATAGCACCGCCGGCTTTTAATCCGACACACGACCGGCATGCCGGCAGCCCCGGGCGGGCGGCCGAAACGCACGAGGAATTCGACGATGAAGAAAGATACCCATCCCGATTATCACACGATCAAGGTCGTGATGACGGACGGCACCGAATACACGACGCGCTCCACCTATGGTGAAGAAGGCGCGGTCCTGCAGCTGGACATCGATCCGACCACCCATCCGGCATGGACGGGCGGCAGCCAGCACCTGATCGACCGTGGCGGTCGTGTCAGCCGGTTCCAGAAGAAATACGCCTTCCTCAACAAGTAAGGTGCGATGCGTGCCGCATTGGCGGCGGCGTAAACAAGAACCCCGCCATTTCGGCGGGGTTTTTCTTTTGGGATCTTGTCCTAGCGCTGTTCCATGAGCGCGGACCGCAATGCCGAAATCTGATCCTCGACCGGATTGCCGGACGGCTTGCGCATGCGCGGCGCACCGCCACGTCGGGTAAGCTCATCAAGATGGCGCACGCGGTCCTGAATGCGGTGGCTCCGTGAAATCAGGTCGCGAAGCGTGCCAGGCAGTTCGTGATAGGCGGTTGCCCCTTCGTCTGTGACGGAAGAAAGCTTGATCTTCCGCTTCTCCAGGTCGCCCTGCTCGGCCGAAATCTCGCCGTCGTTGATGGCGCGCTGCAGCAGCAGCCACGAGGCAATCTGCATCAGCCGTGTGGTTAGCTTCATACTTTCGGTGGCGTAGGCGAGACTTGCAAGCCGGCCGAGCGAACGTGAGTCCTCGCGACCAGGTCCGTCGAGATAGTCGGCGGTCTCCTCGAGCAGACCCATGCCTTCGCGAAAAAGAGGCATGAAGCCTTCTCTGGTGACGAGCCTCTCGCCGATCGAAACGGGTGTGCCCCCCATTTCGCCCTTATGTTCAATGGTCATCCCGAACGCCTATCCCACTCACTGCATCATCGTGACACAAGCTGGTGCCAAATCGACACCGACCCGTGTGGTTCAACAATGACGAAACAAATTTTGTGCCAGCCGTCCCGCTGCGCGCTCTTTCGAGCCCGCCAAACCTAACACGCACAGCCGCGAATGGGAGAGGAAAAGAAAAGAGCCGCTGAAGAAGCGGCTCTGAGAGTTAACAGGGAGGCGTCAAACAGAGTGGACAGGAGCCACTCGTCATCCAGAAGACTGGATAGCCTCATTGATAAACGCGAAAGCTTAAGGCGCAGTTAACAGGTTAAAAAATCCGACAAAATATCAACCAATCCCGGAAAGACTCTGTTGATCATGCCGCCGGGGGTAGCGCCTTCAGCTCTTGAAAAGCGCCGAGGCCGCGTCGCGGTTCTTCTCCTTGTCAGCCTTGGCTTTCTGAAGCCTTTCGATCTCGCCGCGCAGCAGTTCAACGCGCTCGGCAAGTTCCTCGATCGAGAGTGCGGACAGATCGCTTCCCACCTCATGGACCGACGGCTTCTTAACTCTGGGTTCATCATCGAACACTGGCTTCCTCCCGCAATCGTTCACCTTTGTCGCGGGCGAGGCTATCAAACAGTCACGCGATTGTCCGCTCTCGCCCGATCCGTTAGTGCTGTGGATATTCACCAAACAAAGGAGCCAGCCGTGACGCCGATCCCAACGACGATGACCGCCGTCGCCATCACCCGTCCGGGCGCCCCTGAGGTGCTGAAACCCGAGCAGCGTCCGGTTCCGGTGCCAGGCGGCGGCGAACTGCTGATCCGCGTAGAAGCGGCCGGGGTTAACCGGCCTGATGTATTCCAGCGCGAGGGCAACTACCCAGCCCCTGCCGGCGCCAGCGATCTCCCCGGCCTTGAAGTGGCCGGAACCGTCGCAGCGCTCGGTTCGGGTACAAGCCGGTTTGCCGTAGGCGACCGCGTCTGCGCCCTCCTGCCCGGCGGCGGCTACGCCGAATATTGCACCGTTGACGAAACCAACGCGCTTCCCGTGCCCGGCGGGCTTTCCATGACGCAAGCCGCCGCGCTGCCCGAGACGTTCTTTACCGTGTGGCACAACGTGTTCCAGCGTGCCCGCCTGCAACCCGGTGAATCTTTCCTGGTCCACGGCGGCACCAGCGGCATCGGCGTCACCGCCATCCAGCTTGCGCGCGCTTTCGGCGCCCGCGTCTTTGCGACCGCCGGCAGCGCCGAGAAATGCGCAGCCTGCACCGAGCTCGGCGCTGAGCGCGCCGTGAATTACCGCGACGAGGATTTCGTCGCCGTCCTCAAGGCGGCGACTGGCCGCAAGGGTATCGACGTGATTCTCGATATGGTCGGCGGCAGCTACGCTGAACGGAATTATCAGGTCGCGGCAACCGACGGGCGTATCGTCCAGATTGCAACGCTCCTCGGTGGCGAGGCGACCGTGGACCTGCGCCGCATCATGATGAAGCGGCTGACCCATACCGGTTCGACGCTGCGCGCCCGTGACGTCGCCTTCAAGGCGCAGATCGCGCAGGAACTGCAGGCGCAGGTCTGGCCGCTCATCGAGAAGGGCGAGGTCAAGGTACTGATCGATTCCACCTTTCCGCTGGTGGAGGCGGCAGGTGCCCACGCGCTCATGGAAAGCTCCGCCCATGTCGGCAAGATCGTCCTCAAGGTCGCCTGAACTGCGCCGCCGATGTCGTTTGCATCACGTCACGGGTTCGGGTAAACACGGTGCCAATCCCAGTTCATGCACCAACTCGCTGACCGGGGCCCGCCGGTGACAAGGCGGGCACGAACGGAGAAAATCATGTCTGATACGCTTTTGATGCCCAAGGCGACCGCTGTGTGGCTGGTCGACAATACCGCTCTCACCTTCAAGCAGATTGCCGATTTCTGCACGCTGCACGAACTGGAAGTGAAGGCGATCGCCGATGGCGAGTCGGCACAGGGCATCAAGGGTCTCGATCCGGTTCAGACTGGTCAGCTGTCGCGCGAGGCGATCAGCGCCGCCGAAGCCGATCCGAAGAAGAAGCTGGAACTGTCGAAGCCGAAGGTCATCGTCCCGCAGCGCGCCAAGAAGGGCCCGCGCTACACGCCGGTTTCACGCCGTCAGGATCGTCCCAACGCCATTCTCTGGCTGGTCCGCAATCATCCCGAACTGAAGGACGCGCAGATCATGCGCCTCGTCGGCACCACCAAGTCGACGATCCAGCAGATCCGCGAGCGCACGCACTGGAATGCCGCCAATCTGGCACCCGCCGATCCGGTGACGCTCGGGCTGTGCAGCCAGGTTGAGCTGGACGCGGAGGTCAAGAAGGCCGCGCGCGCCCGCCCGATGGAAGCCGAGGGCCCCACGCTCCTGCCCGCGGAAGTCACCACGGCGGAAACACAGGAATCGCCCTTCGAGCCGCTTCCGTCTTCACGCGAGGCACGCGAGCCTTCGGTCGATGCGGAGAACGTCTTTGCGCGCTTCACCGGTTCCACCGAAAAGGACGACGAGGACGAAGACCGCTAGAGTCTTCGCGGGTTCTCAGGGTTCGATCACCGGCACAGTATAGTTGAGGCCAAGGCGTCCGCCATCGGCGTAGATCGTCTGCGCGGTGATGTAGCCCGCATCGTCGGCCGCCAGGAAAACGGCAATTCCCGCAATATCGGCAGGCTCGCCGGTGCGTCCGAGCGGCGTCCGCGAGAGAACCTTGCGGCGTGCTTCCGGATTGGTCGCGACGGCGGCAAGCATCCGTGTCGCAATGCTGCCGGGCCCAATGGCATTGACCCTGATCCCGTATTTCGCGAGCGCCAGCGCCATGACCTTGGTCAGCTGGGTCATGCCGCCCTTGGAAACCGTGTAGGGGACCTGATCCTCGATCGCGAGCACGGCGTTGACAGAGCTCATGTTGATGATCGCGCCCGGATTTCCACCGGCCTCGACCTGCTTGACCATCTGCTTGGCAACAGCCTGGCCGGTGAGAAACGCACCCTTCAGATTGACCGCGAGCACCCGGTCGAAATCTTTTTCCTCAAGCTCCAGAAACGGGGCGGCGTGCAGTATGCCGGCATTGTTGACGAGAATGTCGATGCGTCCGAACGCGCCGACCGTCTGCGTCACCAGGTTTCTGATGTCTAGCTTGTCGGCAACGTCGCAGTGGACGAAGCGCGCCTGTTCCTCGCCGCCGAGAGACTTTTCAAGCTCTTCGCCTTCCTTGTCCTCGATATCGGCAATGACGACCTTCGCGCCTTCCGAATAGAAGCGCTCCACGACGGCGCGCCCGATACCCTGCGCGCCGCCCGTTACGATGGCGACCCTGTCCTTGAGAAGCATTCCGTTCATGTCCCCTGTTGGCTGTCCATGGGGACTCTAACGCCCGGAAGGCCCGAGAGTCTCAGGGTCGACGCACGAAATTTACGTTGCGGGTTCAGGCGCGGGGCCGGCCTTTGAGCGCAGCGCCGATCTCGTCGAGAATTGCCGGATCGTCGATCGTGGCGGGCATCTTGTATTCCTCGCCGTCGGCGATCTGCCGCATCGTGCCGCGCAAGATCTTGCCTGAACGCGTTTTCGGCAGCCGGTCGACGACGATCGCCGTCTTGAATGCGGCAACCGGACCGATCTCCTGGCGCACCAGCTGGATCAGTTCCTTCTCGATGTCATCGTGCGGCCGGTTCACGCCGGCCTTCAGCACGACGAAACCGCAGGGAATCTGACCCTTCATGCTGTCCGCCGCGCCGATGACGGCGCATTCGGCGACATCCTTGTGCGCGGAGAGAACTTCTTCCATCGCGCCCGTCGAAAGCCGGTGCCCTGCGACATTGATGATGTCGTCGGTGCGGGCCATGATGAACAGATAACCGTCCTCGTCGACGAAGCCGGCATCGGCCGTTTTGTAGTAACCTGGAAATTCGTCGAGATAGGCGTTGCGAAAGCGCTCATCGGCTTTCCACAGCGTTGGCAGGCATGATGGCGGCAACGGCAGCTTCACTACGATATTGCCGAGCTTGCCTCGTTCGACCGGGTGTCCGGCATCGTCGAGAACCTGAATGTCGTAGCCGGGCATGGCGACCGTTGGCGAGCCGTATTTCACGGGCAGCTGGCCAAGCCCCACCGGATTGCCGGCGATGGTCCAGCCGGTTTCCGTCTGCCACCAGTGATCGATGACCGGCACCGAAAGCATGGATTCCGCCCAGCGGATCGTATCGGGGTCGGCCCGCTCGCCGGCGAGAAACAGCGTGCGCAGCGATGACAGATCGTATTTGCCGATCAGCTTTCCGTCCGGATCTTCTTTCTTGATCGCCCGGAACGCGGTCGGCGCGGTGAACAGCGCGGCGACCTTGTGATCGGCGATCACCCGCCAGAACGTGCCGGCATCGGGGGTGCCGACCGGCTTTCCCTCGAAAAGAACCGTCGTCGCGCCGTGCAGCAATGGCGCATAGACGATATATGAATGCCCGACGACCCAGCCGACATCCGAAGCTGCCCAGAACACCTCGCCCGGCTTGATACCGTAGATTGCATCCATCGACCATTTGAGCGCCACCATGTGTCCGCCATTGTCGCGAACGACACCCTTGGGCTGGCCGGTCGTACCGGATGTATAGAGGACATAGAGAGGATCGGTCGCCGCGACCTCGGCCGGGTCTGCCTTCCGGCCGGCCTTTCGTCCCGCTTCGACCGCCTCGGTCCAGTCCGTGTCGCGTCCTGCGGTCATGGATGCCTCGGCCATGGGGCGCTGGAGAATCAGCGTCGATCCAACTTTGTGCCGCGCCTGATCGATCGCCGCGTCGAGCAATGGCTTGTAGGCAATGACCTTGCTGCCCTCGATGCCGCAAGAGGCTGAGAGAATGGCCTTTGGCGTCGCATCGTCGATCCGTGTGGCAAGCTCGTGAGCCGCGAAACCGCCAAAGACGACGGAGTGTATGGCGCCGATGCGGGCGCAGGCCAGCATCGCCATCGCAGCTTCCGGGATCATCGGCATGTAGATGATGACGCGATCGCCTTTGGAAACGCCCATATCGGCGATCACCTGCGCCAGTAGCGCGACCTCTTCGGTCAGCTCCGCATAGGTGTAGGACTTCTTTGTTCCCGTGACCGGGCTGTCATAGATCAGCGCCGCCTGCTCTGCCCTGCCTGCGGCGACATGCCGGTCCAGACAGTTGGCCGCCGTATTGCAGGTTGCACCGGTAAACCAGCGTCCGTAGGTCCCGGCATCGGGGTCGAGGACCTTGTCCCACGGCTTGATCCAGTCGATCGCCTCAGCCGCATTGGCCCAGAACCCTTCCGGATCGTTCTTCCACGACTGATAGACCTGCTGATAGCGGCTGGCCATGCTCTACCTCCCTGACTGTCCGCGCCGTCCGCGCGCGTTGGTTCGCACGCTTTATCGGCGAGGCGAAGGACTCTGTCCTTGCCCTGCATCAAGATGCAAGCACGGCCTTATCAGACTTTCGGACAAGCGCCGGGAACAGGTCCGGCGACGGGTACGCCGGACAGCACCACCCTCCTCGGGCGTCCGCCGCTACGCGGCTAGCGGACGCCGGCGAGTGCCATGCGCAAGACGCGTCTGGCGTTCAGTGAAGCTGATTTTGCGTCCTGAGACGCTCGATTTCTTCCTTGAGGTGAAGTTTTTGTTTTTTTAGCGCCGAAACACGCAGCGTATCGACGAATGGCCTGGACATCTCTTCATCAATCGAACGATCCAGAACACGATGACGAGATTCCAGTTCGATCAGATGGGTAGCGATAGACATGTAGCCTCCTTCATCCACATCGTTTGCGAATGACGGAATGATGACACAGGAGTTTGTCGCTGTCGAACAGCTGCTGCGCACTTGCAACAAATAGTGGACAACCGGATAATCGCACCGGCTTCCGGAACTGTCCGGGCGGGGGATAACAGGCTACAAGATGCGGCCTGAATGCCATAGGGGATGTACAGCGTGACCGAGGCGGATTTCGATACGATCCAGGCCGAGCTGGCAAGGCTTCGGGAAGAACACAGGGACCTCGACAGCGCCATCAGGGCACTTGAAACGACAGCCGTTCCCGACACGCTGCAGATCAAGCGGCTCAAGAAGAAGAAACTGGCCCTGAAAGACCGGATTTCGCTTCTGGAAGATTCGCTGACACCCGACATCATCGCCTGAGGAAAGTCCGGTTCCAGCTGCCATTGCCCTTGCTGCGGGTGTGAATATAATCCGCCGCTTTCGAACGCCAGACCAAGCCATCGTCAGGAAGGCCGCAGATGCCAGAAAGCACGCCCGTCGCCATCATCATGGGGAGCCAGTCCGACTGGGAAACCATGCGCCATGCAGCCGAGACCCTTGAGGCGCTGGGCGTGGGCTGCGATACCCGTATCGTCTCTGCGCATCGCACGCCCGAACGACTGTATGAATTCGCCAGAGGGGCTGCGGGCGCCGGGTACAAGGTCATTATCGCCGGAGCCGGCGGCGCCGCGCATCTGCCCGGCATGACCGCATCCCTCACCCGCCTGCCTGTATTTGGCGTACCTGTGGAATCCAGGGCCCTTTCCGGCCAGGACAGCCTTCTGTCCATTGTTCAGATGCCAGCCGGCATCCCCGTCGGCACGCTCGCGATCGGCAAGGCGGGCGCCGTCAATGCCGCTCTGCTTGCAGCAGCCGTCCTCGCGCTTGGCGACGAAGCGCTGGCAGGCCGCCTCGAGGCCTGGCGCCGCAAGCAGACGGACGCCGTCGCCGAGCGCCCGTCGGAGCCGGCATGATAACCAAGGGCCTCCCGCTCCCGCCCCTCTCCACGATCGGCATTCTCGGTGGCGGCCAGCTTGGACGGATGCTGGCGATTGCGGCAGCAGAGATGGGCATGCGATGCCACATATACTGCCCGGACGCCGACAGCCCCGCATTCGATGTCTCCATTCGTCATACGCGCGCCGCCTATGACGACCTCGATGCACTGACGCGATTTGCTCAGGAATGCGACGTCATTACCTACGAATTCGAGAACGTGCCGGCGGCGACCGCGGCCCATCTCGCGGCGCTGAGACCTGTGTGCCCGGGAACAAGGGCGCTGGCCATTTCGCAGGACAGGCTGCAGGAAAAGCAGTTCTTTTCGTCCATCGGCATCGAAGTCGCGCCGTGGCGCCCGGTCGAGACGGCCGATGACCTCTCGGCCGCGCTCGCGGAAATCGGCCCGCAGACGCTGCTGAAGACCCGGCGCTTCGGCTACGACGGCAAGGGACAGGTACGCGTCTCGGCGGGCGACGATCCCGCTGTCGCCATCGACAAGGCAGGCGCCGGCCCCTACGTGCTGGAAGGCATCGTCCCGTTCACCCGTGAAATATCGGTCATCGCGGCACGCGATGCGGCGGGCGCGACATGCGCCTATGATCCGGCCGAGAACATCCACCGCGACCAGATCCTGCACTCGAGCGCTGTTCCCGGCGACATTGCACCCGCCACCGCCAAGGCGGCGCGGGTCATTGCCACGCGTATTCTCGACGCGCTCGACTATGTCGGCGTCATCGGCGTGGAGTTCTTCGTCATACGGGACGGTGAGGCAGACAGGCTTCTGGTCAACGAATTTGCCCCGCGCGTGCACAATACCGGCCACTGGACCCAGGATGCCTGTCTGATCTCGCAGTTTGAGATGCACATCCGAGCGATCTGCGGCTGGCCGCTCGGCTCGCCCCGCAGGCACAGCGACTGCCTCATGACCAATCTCATCGGCGAGGACGCGCTGCAGGCCGAACGGCTGTCCGGCGAGCCCGATGCGCGCGTTCACCTCTATGGCAAAGCGGAGGTCCGCGCCGGTCGCAAGATGGGCCATGTGACCCGGTTGCTACGGCCTGTCCGATAGAGGCAGAAACGCGCGCTGATTTCGCGTCGCACAGTGGACTTTGCGGGATTTCTTTGCTAATAGCCCGCCCCATATCGGTCGATGTGGCGGCGGCGGATTTCCTCGCTTGCCGCTGTTTGCGCCTCGGATTCAGGTCCGTGGGGGCAATTAACTCGGTCAAAACGTAATTTGGTCAACAGGGCGCGTCAGATCGCGCCGCAGGTACGAATCGAAGAAAGGTAGGCCCGCGTGCAAGTCATCGTTCGCGATAACAATGTCGATCAGGCGCTGCGAGCGCTGAAGAAGAAAATGCAGCGTGAAGGCATCTTCCGCGAGATGAAACTGCGCGGCCACTACGAAAAGCCGTCTGTTAAGCGCGCCCGCGAAAAGGCCGAAGCCGTTCGCCGCGCCCGCAAGCTGGCCCGCAAGCGCGCTCAGCGCGAGGGTCTTCTGCCCGGCGGCAAGGGCCGCTAAATACCGGCCTGTCCACCGCCGGCGACAGGCGCCGGCGGCAGCGGAATATCCGCGCGAAGGGGTGCGAACGCGCTTTTCGACACATTTCGGGTTATGATTCGTGTCTGCACCGCCAACGGGATCAATCATGCAGTCTGACGGGGCCTTCCGCCCGAGCCTTTCTCCATCAGCCGCGGGCCGTTTCGCTAGGGCGATCGGCGTTGCCGCCTTGCTCGGCGTGCTATTGGCTGGCTGTCAGACGACGGCCGACGGGACCTTTGCTTCCGCCAATCTCAATACGCAGAATACGTCGGCGGCGAACATCGAATCGCTGACCGACGTCATCAAGCGCAATCCGAATGACGCATCCGCATACAATGTGCGCGGCTCCGCATACGGCAATGCCGGCCGCTTCCAGGAAGCGCTGAACGATTTCGATGCCGCCATCCGGATCGACCCCAACTTCTATCAGGCCTATGCCAACCGGGCGCTTGTGAAGGTGCGGATGAACCGGGCGCAGGACGCGCTGACTGACTACAACGCTTCTCTGACCATCAAGCCCGATTACGAGGTCGCCCTGGTCGGACGTGGCATTCTCTATCGCAGTTCCAATCAGGCCGAGTATGCGATGGCGGACTTTCAGCGCGCCATCGAGATCAGCCGCGACAATCCGGTCGCTTTCCACAATCGCGGGCAGATCTATCAGCAGCAGGGTCTTCATGATCTGGCGATCGAGGATTTCAGCGCTGCGATCGGGCTTAATCCGAATGCCGCAGAGCCGCATTACGGGCGCGGTGTAAGCTATGCCGCCACGGGCGACATCGACGCCGCTCTGACCGATTTCACGCGCGCGGTCGATCTCAACAACCGCTATGTCGAAGCCTGGGTCGGACGCGGCCAGATGCTGGAACAGAAAAACGAGATGCAGCAGGCCGCCGTTGCCTATTCGCGCGCGCTGGAAATCAACCCGAGCTACAAGCCCGCGCGTGACGGCTCCCGCCGGCTCAGCAAGTTCATGCCCTGACGGCAATCGTTCGCGCTATCTGAAGCCCGTCCGATATCGCCAGCCCACGCATTGCCCTTGTTGCGGCCTCGCGGAACGTTGAGTCGCTCACCAGCTTCATGACAAACGCCTCACGCCCGTCGCGGTAGTTTGCCGCGCTCGCCGCTTCATCCAGCGCCTGTCGCTGGCTGACAGCAGGCGGGAGACTGCCGCTCGCGGCAAATGCCTCCAGCCTCAGCGGCGCACCGAAAGGCGCGAAGACGCCGCGGCGCGAGCGATAGATAAGAATGCCGCAACCGGGCATCTGCGCAATGGTGCCCGCCGGCAGAACCGCAAGGTCATAGTTTTTGCCGAGCGACTCCGTCTCGTTGATGCGCTGCAACTGTCCGGTCGTGACCGCCAGAACCGTTAGCCGGGAAACCGCGCCGGCCCATGCCATCAAAGTCCCGGCCACCGCGCCATAGGCGGTGATATGGGCCGAATGAACAGCGACAAGATCCCGAACCGGGGTTTGGAGCAGAATGATCGGCTGCGTCTCCTGCCGTCCATGAAATTTCCGTATCAGCTGTGAAGGGGAAGCATTGCTGCCGCTTGCGAGCAGCAGATGGCGCCGCTCGTCCGGAGCGCCCCCCTCTGCCGTCAGACGGCAACAGGGCATGAGCGCGTCGAAGCCCGCGATGCAGGTATCGGGCGCGGGCTGAACGCTGAGGTCTGCCAGGCCGTTGAGGACACCGCTTTCCGGGTCGAGCGCGCCGTCGAACTCCGCCTGTTCGTATGGATAGGAAAAGGCCCGGACGATCGGATCGTCCGGGCCTGATTGATAGCGCCTGCTCTGCACGGTTTCAGAGCGACTTGACGATCGCCTCGGTCATCTTCTTGGCGTCGCCGAAGAGCATCATCGTCTTGTCGAGGAAGAAGAGTTCGTTCTCGATGCCGGCATAGCCCGAGCCCATGCCGCGCTTGACGAAGAGGACGGTACCGGCCTTGTCGACGTCGAGGATCGGCATGCCGTAGATCGGCGACGTCGGATCGTCGCGCGCGGCCGGATTGGTCACGTCGTTGGCGCCGATGACATAGGCAACGTCGGCAGTCGCGAACTCGGAGTTGATATCCTCCAGCTCGAACACTTCGTCATAGGGCACCTGCGCTTCGGCCAGCAGCACGTTCATGTGGCCCGGCATGCGACCTGCGACCGGATGGATCGCGTACTTGATCTCGACGCCCTCGGCCTTCAGCTTGTCGCACATTTCGCGAAGCGCGTGCTGTGCCTGTGCGACCGCCATGCCATAGCCCGGCACGATGATGACCTTGCTCGCGTTCTTCATGATGAACGCGGCGTCCTCGGCCGAGCCCTGCTTGACCGGACGCTGCTCGCGGTCACCGCCGCCAGCCGCAGCGGTTTCGCCGCCGAAGCCGCCGAGAATGACGGAGATGAAGGAGCGGTTCATGCCCTTGCACATGATGTAGGACAGGATCGCACCCGATGAGCCGACCAGCGCGCCGGTAATGATCAGCGCCGTGTTGCCGAGCGTGAAACCGATGCCGGCGGCCGCCCAGCCCGAGTAGGAGTTGAGCATCGAGACGACGACGGGCATGTCCGCGCCGCCGATCGGAATGATGATCAGAACGCCGAAGACCAGCGAGACAAGGACGATCAGCCAGAACAGCGTGTGGCTTTCCGACATCACGAAGAGCGCGACCAGCAGGACAAGGCCCGCCGCGAGCGCGATGTTGATGAGGTGCCGCGCCGGCAGCATGATCGGCCTGCCGCTCATGCGCCCGTCCAGCTTCAGGAAGGCGATGACCGAGCCGGTGAAGGTAATCGCGCCAATGGCGACGCCAAGGCTCATCTCCACAAGGCTTGCGCCATGGATTTCGCCTTCGATGCCGATGCCGAAGGCCTGCGGCGCATACAGCGCGCCCGCCGCGACCATGACGGCGGCAAGACCGACGAGGCTGTGGAACGCGGCAACCAGCTGCGGCATCGCTGTCATCGCGATGCGCCGCGCAACCACGGCGCCGACACCGCCGCCGACGACGAGGCCGACGAGGATCAGACCGTAACCTGAGAACGAGGGCGTGACCGAGAACAGCGTCGTGACGATGGCGATCGCCATGCCGATCATGCCGTAGCGATTGCCGGCCTGCGACGTTTCAGGCGAGGACAGCCCCCTCAGCGACAGGATGAAGAGGACGCCGGAAACGAGATAGAGGAGTGCGGTGATATTGGCGCTCATGGGCTATTTCGCCTTCTTCTTGTACATGGCCAGCATCCGCTGGGTGACCAGGAAGCCGCCGAAGATGTTGACCGAGGCGAGCACCAGGGCAATGAAGCCGAAGCCGCGCGACCATACGGCACCCTCGCCGGCGGTCAGATCGACACCGACCGACAGGAGCGCGCCGACCACGATCACCGAGGAGATCGCGTTGGTGACGCTCATCAGAGGGGTATGAAGGGCCGGCGTGACCGACCACACCACGTAGTAGCCGACAAAAATCGCCAGCACGAAGATCGCGAGGCGGAAGATGAACGGGTCGATCGCCCCGCCTGTGGCTGCGTGGATCGCCGCACCCGCAGCATCCGCCGCCTGATTGGCGAAGGCTTCTGCGGCGCTTGCGGCGTTTGCAGCCGCATCGGCCGCAGCCTGTGCCGCCTCGGCGGCCTGGCGCGATTTTTCAATCAGCGCGGAAGGTTCCATATTGGCCATTATTCACCCTCCTTCCCAGAGAATGCCGGATGGACCGTCTTGCCGCCGCGCGTCAGCAGCGTCGCGGTGATGATCTCATCGTCCCATTTGACGTTCAGCGCCCTCGTCTCCTTGTCGATCATCGTCTCGACAAAGGCGTAGAGATTGCGCGCATAGAGGCTCGATGCCGTCGCAGCGATGCGGCCGGCGACATTGAGATGGCCGAGAATGGTGGCGCCTTTTACCTTGGCCGTTCCGCCGGCCTTTGCGCCCTCGACATTGCCGCCACGCTCGACCGCGAGGTCGACGATGACGGAGCCGTCCTTCATCGATTCCACCATGGCCTTGTTGATCAGCTTCGGCGCCGGACGGCCCGGGATCAGCGCAGTCGTGATGACGATATCCTGCTTGGCGATATGTTCGGCGACGAGCGCGGCCTGCTTGGCCTGATATTCCTTGCTCATCTCCTTGGCATAACCGCCGGCGGTTTCAGCCTGCTTGAACTCTTCGTCCTCGACGGCGATGAACTTGGCGCCGAGCGACTCGACCTGTTCCTTCGCGGCCGGGCGAACGTCCGTCGCCGTCACGACCGCGCCCAGACGACGCGCTGTTGCAATCGCCTGCAGGCCCGCAACGCCGGCACCCATGACGAAAACACGGGCGGCAGGCACGGTACCGGCCGCCGTCATCATCATCGGCAGCGCACGGCCATAGGCTTCGGCAGCGTCGATGACGGCACGATAACCGGCAAGGTTGGCCTGGCTTGAAAGAACGTCCATGACCTGCGCGCGGGTAATGCGCGGCATCAGCTCCATGGAAAACAGGGATGCGCCGGTCTTTGCCAGCGCGGCAAGTTCCGCTTCATGCCCGTAAGGGTCCATGATCGCAACCACCAGCGCGTCCTTGGCGACGCCTTCCAGCCCTGCGGGTTCTGGCCGGCGTACCGCGATGACGACATCGGCGCCCTTGACGGCGGCGGCGCGCCCCTTGGCGATCGTCGCACCGGCATCCTTGTAGTCGGCGTCCGAAATGGACGAGCCCGCACCCGCGCCGGCTTCGACCGTGACGGTAGCGCCGAGTGCCGCGAATTTCTTCACCGTTTCCGGCGTCGCCGCGACCCGCGGCTCACCCGCATCGGTTTCCTTGAGGACGGTAATCTTCATGAAGCTCCCCAGTCACACCTCCGCATGCCGTGAACCGGCATGCGGCCCGGCTTACGCCGGCTATTATCGAAAGAACGCGGCCTTAGCCGACAGCAATCGCAAGCAGCCCGAGAACGGTCATGACGGCACCCGGCACCCAACCGTTCGACTTCATCATCAGACCGATCACCGCCGTGATGAACATGACGATCAGATAGATCACCGACGTGACAGTCATGCCCTTGTAGACCAGCGCGAGAAGCACGAGCGCATTGGCACAATGCACGGCGCCGATCTTTGAAATCTCGACAAAGCCGTGGAAGGTCCGCTCATGCGACGCCATGTCCATGTCGGGAAGCGATGTCTCGGATGATTTGTGTTCAGCCATTATGGATGCCCCTGCTCTAACGGTCCCGCTGCACGGCGATGCCGCCGCGACGAATTGCATTCGCCTCGCTTCTAACTCAATAGCGTACCCGACGGCAACGCAAGATCGAGAAAATTCGCTAGCGTTCTATCACGTGCGCATAGCATCATTGCGAGTTGAAGAGCTCACTCTTCGCCGGCTTCCAGCTCATCGATCAGGCTTTCCAGCAGCTTCAGGCCCATGGACCAGAAATCGGGCCGCGTCGCATCCAGTCCGAACGGCGCCAGCAACTCGCTGTGATGTTTGGTCCCCCCGGCGGCGAGCATTTCGAAATAGCGCTCGGCAAAACCGTCGCTCGCATTTTCGTAGATCGCGTAGAGCGAATTCACCAGGCAGTCGCCGAAGGCATAGGCGTACACATAGAACGGCGCATGGATGAAGTGGCTGATATAGACCCACCAGGTCTCATACCCCTCCGAAAGATTGATCGCCGGACCGAGGCTCTCGCGCTGGACCTCCATCCAGATCGCATTCAGACGCTCGACCGGCAGCTCACCCTGGCGGCGCTCCGTATGGACCTTGCGTTCGAAACGGTAGAAGGCGATCTGCCGAACGACTGTGTTGATCATGTCCTCCACCTTGGAGGCAATGAGTGCGCGGCGCGCCACCGGGTCCGTCGTGCGCTTCAGGATCGCGCGGAACGTCAGCATCTCGCCGAACACGCTGGCGGTTTCCGCGAGCGTCAGCGGCGTTGGCGCCATCAGCGCGCCATTGGGTGCGGCCAGCACCTGGTGAACGCCATGCCCGAGTTCGTGAGCGAGCGTCATAACGTCTCGCGGACGACCCAGATAATTCAGCAGCACATAGGGATGGGCGCTCGGCACCGTCGGATGCGCGAAGGCGCCAGGAGACTTTCCGGCGCGCGCCGGCGCATCGATCCAGCGACGGTCGAAAAACTGTTCCGCAATCTCGGCCATTCGGGGCGAGAACCCGCCATAGGCATCGAGAACGACCTGCCTCGCCTCGGTCCAGTCATACGTCTTTTGTGCAACTTTCGGCAGCGGCGCGTTGCGATCCCAGTGCTCGAGCCGGTCCTTGCCGAACCATTTGGCCTTCAACGCATAGTAACGATGGGAAAGGCGCGGAAATGCCTCGCTCACAGCCGTTTCCAGCGCATCGACGACGGGTGCCTCGACGCGATTTGCCAGATGGCGTGAGTCGGCAACGTCCCTGAACCCACGCCAGCGATCGGAAATTTCCTTGTCCTTAGCCAGCGTATTCATGATCAGCGCGAAGTGGCGGACGTTTTCGGAAAACACCCTGGACAGCACGGCCGCGGCGCCTGCACGGACCGTCTCATCGCTATCCTGAAGCCGGTTGAGGGCCTCCTCCAGCGATACTTCCGCGCCGTCCAGATCGAAGGTAAGGCCCGCCACCGTCTCGTCGAACAGACGGTTCCACGCGCCGCGACCGGTCAGCGACGTTTCATGAAAAAGCTGCTCGAGCCTGTCGTCCAGCTGATAGGGCTTTTCCTTGCGGATATCCTCCACCCACGGACGATAGTGAACGAGTGCCGGATCCGCGAGTGCCGCGTCCAGCACGCCATCGTCAAGGCGGTTGAGCTCCAGTTCGAAGAAAAGCAGGTTCAGGCCAAGTTTGGTCAGTTGCTCCTGGATATCGGACATGAACTTCGCGCGGGCCGGGTCGGCCAGGTCCTGGGCCCGCAGCAGCCCCGCATAGGAGATCAGCCGCCCCGCCTTGTCCTGCATGCCCTCGAACGTCGCGATCGCGGACGACAGGGCGGCAGCGCCGTCCGGGCCGGCCAGCAATTCTTGTAGCTTGCCCTTGTAACGCTCCTCGAATGCGACCGCTTCGTCACTGACCTCTGCCATGTCCCTGGCAATCGCCGGATCGCCAAGCCCGCTGTAGAGATCGCTCAGATCCCACACCGGCAGTTCGCCGAGTTTGGTGCCGGACGTTGTGGCCGGCTGGGCCGTTGCGGAGAACGGTGCCGGAGGCTGCTGAGCGGGGTTTCTGGACATTCGGTATCCCGTCTGTTGTTGGCGGTATCGGCAGGAGCATTCGGCGCGGGCGCGAATGCGTCAAGGCCCATATCGCCCTTGTCCCGCTGTGAAACAAGACTGCCGTTTTCTTAATCCCCCTTTAACCCTGCATCGCCAACATGCAGCTCCGACCCCGATTCCACCTGGGGCCGTTCGCCGCCTGCCAGCCGGGAGGGACGAGCGAAAAGATCAAGCCGGAGAGCGGATGAACGACAGAATTCTCATCGTCGATGACGACCCGGTACAGCGCCGTATTCTCTCCGCGGCCGTCACGCGTCTTGGTTATGCGCCCCGCGAAGCGGAAAGCGGCGATGCCGCCATGGCTGAGCTTTCAGGCGCGGACGCGGAGACGATCTGTCTGGTAATCCTCGATCTGGTCATGCCTGAACTGGACGGCATGGGCGTTCTGTCGGCCATGGCAAAGTCCGGGATCCGCAAGCCTGTCATCGTCCAGACGGCTCATGGCGGAATCGATACCGTCGTCAGCGCCATGCGCGCCGGCGCGGCCGATTTCATCGTCAAGCCGGTGGGCGCGGAACGGCTTGATGTTTCGATCCGTAATGCGCTGAAGCTCAATACGCTGGAAGAAGAAATCGGCCGCATCAAGCGTCATGCCGCAACCCGGCTGACATTCGCCGATATCGTCACCCGCAGCGCCGCCATGAAGCGCGTCATCGCGCTCGGCGATCGCGCCGCGCGCTCGAATATTCCGATCATCATCGAAGGCGAGAGCGGCGTCGGCAAGGAACTCGTCGCCCGCGCCATTCAGGGCACCAGCGCCCGCGCAGGAAAACCCTTCGTCCCTGTCAATTGCGGCGCGATCCCCGAGAACCTCGTTGAGAGTACGCTTTTCGGTCATGAAAAGGGTGCCTTTACCGGCGCCACCGAAAAGCGCACCGGAAAATTTTCCGAAGCGCATGGCGGCACGCTTTTCCTCGACGAAGTCGGCGAACTGCCGCCGGAGGCGCAGGTCAAGCTCCTGCGCGCGCTTCAGGAGGGCGAAATCGATCCCGTCGGCGCCAAGAAGCCGCTGAAGGTCGATTTCCGGCTGATTTCGGCAACCAATCGTTCGATGATCGAGATGGTCACCGACGGCGTATTCCGTGAAGACCTCTATTACCGGCTCAACGTGTTCCCGATCTACGTGCCGCCGCTGCGCGACCGGCGCGAGGACATTCCGCTGCTTGTACGCCATTTCATGACGCGTTTCGCCGCTGAGGAAAGCAAGACGGTTACGGGCATCACAACCGAAGCGTTGCAGATGCTGTGCGCGCATGACTGGCCCGGCAATATCCGGCAGCTGGAGAATGCGGTATTCCGCGCCGTCGTGCTGGCGGACGGGCCGGAGCTGACCGCCGGCGAATTCCCGCAGGTCGCGGCCAGTCTTGCCGGCCTTGAGGAAGCACGGCCCCAAAGCAGGGCGCCGCTTGTCTCACAGGCGATGCAGAATGTCGTGCAGATGCCGGCCTTCCAGTATGAACCGCACACCCTTCCCGACGGGCCCGACAAGTTCAGCCTGCTGGCCGGCGACGGAGAGGTCAGGACCATGGCCGAGCTGGAAGAGGAGATGATCCGTTTTGCCCTCGATCACTACCGCGGTCACATGTCAGAAGTTGCGCGCCGACTGGGGATTGGACGCTCGACGCTCTATCGCCGCCTCAGGGAACTGGGTCTTGATGCTGCCGAATAGCAACAATGCCCGGAAACACGGCGCTTTTGGCGCCCCGCGCCTTGAAAATAGGTCCGAAGCACTGTTTATCTAACCGATGGGTTCAACGGGTTTCAAAACATCATGCGACTGACCGATTCCGTATCGCGAATTGCACTTCTCGCCGCAGCCTCGCTGTTCGTGGCGACCGCCTCGGCCAAAGCCGATCCGCTGCCGGCGCCGAACGCGGCAGAACCGGCTGCGACGGAGGCTGCCGATACGGGTACGCAGGCCGTATCGCCGGCTGCTGCGACGGCAACGCCGGTTCTCGACGAAATCGTCGAGAAGGTGAAAGCGGAAACGGCTGAGGCCGCACCTCAGGTGCCTGCCGAAAGCGAAACCGCCGCAGCACCTAAAGCCCCGGCCGAAGAGCCCGCGCAAGCGGCTACGCAGGAAGCAGACGCGGCGAACACAGGCGGCGAAACAACGACGGCTGTTGACGAAAGCCCCTCAGCACCTTCTGTCGCCGAACAGATGCCTGCTCAGGAGATTCCTGCCGAGACGACAGCGGCAAGCGAAACAGCGCCCGCGACCGGCGACAACACGGTAACCGGCTCGCTTGCGGGCGAGGAGCCCGCGCAAGCAACCGAGACCGCCGAAGCGGAGCCGGCACCCGTTGCCGCACCGGAAAGTCTCTTCACGGCGGCAGGACCGGCATTGCGCGACAGCCTCTCGGTCTCGTTGGAATCCGCCATTGCCACGCTACGCGCGGAAAATCCCAAGAGCGAGACGGTCGCGCTGATCGCCGACCTCTATACCGGCCGCAAGTTCGAACCGATCTTCTCAAACGAGAATGGTTTCAACGCGCGTGGTGAGGCGGTTGCCACAGCCCTCCAGCACGCCGATGAAGATGGGCTCGATCCCGCCGCCTATCAGCTTACCGGTGACAGCGCCGCGGCCCGCGAGATTTCGCTTGTGCGCGCGGCAGTCCTTTATGGTCATCAGGCCTATTCGGGCCGCGTCGACGCAGGCCGCATCCACCCGCTGGTGACGGTCGAGCCGCCGAAGATCTCGACTGAGGAAATTCTTTCCGGCCTCGTCAAATCCGACGACGCTGGCGCCTATCTCGTCGCGCTGAACCCGCCCCATGATGGGTACAAGGGGTTGCGCGTCCTGCTCGCCAAGATGCGGGCGGAAGAAGGCAAGGAAAAGCAGGTCGCCATTCCCGCAGGTCAGATGCTGCGTCCCGGCATGAGCGACGACCGCGTTCCGCTGCTGCGTGAACGGTTTGGACTTGCCGCGCCGGCGGAGGGCGATCCGCAGCGCTATGACGAGGCCACCGTTGAGGCGGTCAAGGAATTCCAGGCCGCCGAAGGACTGACACGCGACGGCATCATTGGCCCCAATACGCTCGAATTCCTCAATCGCGGCCACGCAGCCGATATCGCCTCGATCGAGTCGAACATGGAACGCTGGCGCTGGATGCCGCGCTCGCTGGGCAAGCGTTATGTCTATGTCAACGTGCCGGAATTTCTGGTGCGCATCATCGAGAACGGCCAGGTTCAGTACTCGACTCGTGTCGTCGTCGGTACGCCCCGCAACCAGACACCGATTTTCGATGACGAAATGGAATATATCGACGTCAATCCGTCGTGGAACGTTCCGCGTTCCATCGCGGTCAAGGAGATGCTGCCCGAGATCAAGCGCGATCCGGACTATTTCTCCAAGACCAATTTCCAGGTCGTGACCGATGACGGCCGTGTCGTCGATCCTGAGCAGATCAACTGGCAGGTCTATGACGGCTCCTCACTGCCGTATCGTTTCCGTCAGCCGCCCGGCGACGGCAACGCGCTGGGGCGCATCAAGTTCATGTTCCCCAACAAGCATAACGTCTATCTGCACGACACACCGTCAAAGAGCCTGTTCGCCCGCGAAAGCCGCGCATACAGCCATGGCTGTGTGCGCGTGCAGAACCCGATCGATTTCGCTACGGCCCTGCTGAAGCGTGACACCGCAGTTTCGGCGGCCACGATCGAACAGCGACTGAAGACCGGCCAGCCCGGCGAACTGGGGCTGTCGGCGAAGATTCCGGTGCACCTGGTTTACTTTACGGCCTGGGCGAATCCGGACGGATCGCTTGGGCGCATGCCCGATATTTACCAGCACGATGCGGCCACGCAGGCGGCAATGCGGGGCGACTATTCCTATTACGATCGCAGCCTTGCAACCTATCGTGCACAAAAAGTTGCCAAATTTGACCCGCAAGCTGCTCAGGAAGCTGAGCAGCAGGCTCGCGTGGAAGCGGCACCGCCGCGTCGCGTAGGCCTGTTCGGCGTCCTGTTTGGTTCGCGCTGACCGGTCGAACCGCAACGGGGACAATTGCGGGGAAATGCCGGTCATTAGTCTGGATCAACGCGGTAGAGACGACAGAGCCTGATGCGCCTGACGCAATGGATGAGGGGGAACCGGATGCGCCGGGCCGGAATCAGCCGCGGGCTCGCATGCCTCGGCGCGTTCGTCTTTGCCTGCACGCTGTTCGGGGCAGACGCGAAGGCAGAGGACCGGACGATTTCGTTCAAGCAGGTCCATACCGGCGAAACGCTGACCGTCACCTACAAGCGCAATGGCCGCTATGACGCGGCGGCAATGGCCAAGATCAACTATATCCTGCGCGACTGGCGACGTAACGAATCGACCCGCATGGACCCGCGTCTGGTCGACACGCTGTGGGAAGCCCACAAGCTGACCGGCTCGCGCGAACCCATCAATGTCCTTTCCGGCTATCGTTCGCCGGTCACAAACGCCATGCTGCGCAGCCGCTCCAACGGCGTTGCGAAGCACAGCCAGCACATGCTCGGCAAGGCTACCGACTTTTTCCTGCCGGACGTGCCGCTGGCCAAGCTGCGGGCGGTGGGCATGAAGATGGAGCATGGCGGCGTCGGCTACTATCCGACCTCCGGTTCCCCCTTCGTCCATCTCGATGTCGGCGGCGTTCGCGCCTGGCCGCGCATGACCCGGCAGCAACTGCTCGCGCTTTTTCCGAACGGCAATACGGCGCATCTGCCAGCCGATGGAAAACCGCTGCCCGGCTACGAGAGGGCACTCGCCCGCGTCGAGCGTGAAAAGGGCAGCGAGCCACGGATCACGCTTGCAAGCACCTCGTCCGGATCCGATTCCGACCCTGCTCGCCTTTCGCGTGGCGAAAACGGGCAACAGCGCCGCGGTTTGCTAGCCTCTCTCTTCAGCAATACTCAGGATGAAGAGGAAGAATCGACCGGCACGCCGGCGCAGCAGGTCGTCGAATCGTCACCGCCGCAACCGGAGCAGAGCGTGACGCTCGCCTCGGCCGTACCGCTGCCCTCGCGCCGTCCCGAGGACGTCGTCGCGGCACCGGGCACGCTCGACGCCCAGAGAATCGCCCTGGCGGCGGTACCGATGCCATCATCCGCTGGACGCCCGACCGACGCAGAAGCACTTGCGCTGCAGCAGAGGGCGCGCAACGACCTCATCGCACAGCTTCTTGCCTCTTCGGGCAATCAGAGATCGGATCAGGAAGCCGAAGCGGTCCGCGTCGCGATGGCCATCTCGCCCGATCGCATTCATATGCCGGAAGCCAAACCGGCTCTCACCGCATCGGCGCTGGGTCTGCGCTCTACATCTCCCGGCGAAGTCGCCGATGGACGTTCGAGCCTGACGGCCCTTATCCCGCCATCGACGATCAAGGACCCGATCGCCGCCGCCCTGGCAGCCGCTCCGCCTGAGAATCTGCCGCGCGAGAGCGACCATCTTGTCGCGCCCGATCACACGAACGCTTCCGTCACCGCCCTCATTCGCGACTCCGCCGAAACCCGCAACGCCGATGCCGCCGTGGCCGCATGGCGCATCGACAATGCCTTCCAGGCATTCGGATACATGGCAAAGACGCCGGGACGCCTGACGACCAACCGCTTCACCGGTCCGGCGGTACGCGTCTTCGAACGCTCTCAGGTCATGAGTTTCCGCGCCAGCTGATTACAGCGGCGATGTCTTGCAGGATAATTACGCGCCCTGGTCGTCGGCGATCATGCCGAGGGCATGCAGGTAGACGGTGAGGATCTCTTCCTGCTCCTGACGCTCCTGCGGCTCCTGCTTGCGCAGCCGCACGACCTGTCGCAGCACTTTCGTGTCGAAGCCCATGGCCTTTGCCTCGCCGTAGACGTCCTTGATATCGTCGGCGATCGACTTCTTTTCCTCTTCCAGCCGCTCGATCCGCTCCACGAAAGCGCGGAGCTGTTCCTTGGCAAAGCTGGTGCTGGCGTCATTCATCGTCTGTTCGTCTCCTGCATGGGCCGGGGGTCAGTGCCCGCCCTGATTCTTCTTGAAAGCGGCCTGTTGCTCCGGGCTGGCTTCCTGCTGGTGGCGCGCTTTCCACTCGTCATACGGCATGCCATAGACGATTTCCCGCGCTGCGTCGCGATTCAAATCGATGCCTTCTTCGGCCGCCGCTTCGGCCATCCAGTTGCCCAGACAATTGCGGCAGAAACCGGCCAGATTCATCAGATCGATGTTCTGTACGTCGGTCCGTTCGCGCAGATGCGCGACGAGCCGGCGGAACACCGCCGCCTCCAGTTCAACGCGCTGTTTTTCGTCCAGCCTTGCCATCATGCCTCTCCTTGTCGCTCAGCGTTCAGGCGGACCCATGCTGGCGCACGGTATTGACCTCGGGCCGCATCAGCAGCGCTTCAATGACCGGCGCAAGTCGATCCGCCCATGCGGTGACGCCATTTTGCTCGGCGATAAGGTCCTGCCGGACTTCGACAAGCGCGTTTGCCAGCCCCCTCATGGTGCCATGACGCCACATCGTATCGCCCCTCAGATTGCCCGAATAGGGCTCGTTGTCGCCAACGATCAGGTCTTTTTCCAGGCCGAGCATTTCCAGCATGGGCAACGCCATCCTTGGGTCGCGGTCCCAGAGAATGCCCGCATGCCAGATTCGAGGGGTCCCGCGCCAGACCGGCGTGTAGGAATGAATGGACAGGAGGGCTGGCGGGCGTCCCGTGGCAAGTCCGGCATCCACCGCCGCTTCGACCGCGTCATGATACGGTCTGTAGCAAAGGGCAAGGCGCCTTTCGCGCTCGCTGGCGTCCAGCCGTGCGTTGCCCGGCACCACCGCCCCGTCAGAAAGCTGCATGATCAGGGTCGGATCGTCCTCGCCACGGTTGGGATCGATCAGCAGGCGAGAAAATCGCGATAGAACCGCCGGCAGTCCCATGCGTCGGGCGAGTTCCCGTGTCAACGCTGCCGCGCCTATATCAAAGGCGATATGCCGCACAAGCTGGGCGTCCTCCATCCCAAGCGTTCCATAGCCCGGTGGGAAGATATTCGTCGCATGATCGCAGAGCAGGATCATGCCGCCCGCGGCATTGCCGGCGATCTGTTCCACCGGCTCGTAGCCGGCTTGCCCGGTGGACGAGTTACTCTCGTGCTTCATTGCTGCCCCGACGCATTTTCCGCCCGGTCCGGGAAAGCCGATTCCCAACATCCTCAAGGCGGGCTACAAGCATGATGCGGGGCAACATATGCAGGATCGGTGCCGTCGGCAATTGACGCCGGACGCGGGCCCTCGCGGCAAGGAATTCGATTGTGACAAGAAAGCCGGGCCCTTGACAGGCCAGACCGGGGACAACCCTCGACAGGCAATCGACGCGGGCAGGTTTGCGTTCACCGCTCTGGCGCTGGGCGCGACAGCCATGGGCGCTTCTCCGCTCTTCCTGCGCCTTGCTGAAATCGGCCCCTTCGCCGGCGCGTTCTGGCGCGTCGCCCTTGCGCTTCCCGTACTCTATTTCTGGGCAAGGCTGGATGACAGGCAGCATCAGGGATTCGGGCTGATGCTGCCGCGCGACAGGCTGGTCGTCGCCGCAGGCATCTTCTTTGCCGGCGATCTCGTCTTCTGGCACCTTGCCATCCTCAATACGACAGTCGCCAACGCCACGTTCCTTGCCGCGCTGGCACCGGTCGCCGTGGTCATAGGTGCCTGGGCCCTGCTCGGTGAAGCGATCGGTCAGCGCACCATCGTCAGCATGGCATTGAGCCTCGCCGGCGCAGCAATGCTGCTGGGCTCAAGCTATTCCTTCCGGCCGGAGAACCTGCCCGGCGATATTTCGGGCCTCGTCACGGCATGTTTCTTCGGCGCCTATTTCCTTGTCGTACGGCCCGCGCGGCTTCGCCTGCCGGCGGGCGTCGTCATATTCCAGTCCAGCCTCGTGACCGCGGCGATCCTTCTGGTCATTGCCATCGTCTCGGCTGAGCCCATGCTTCCCGCGAGCCTGAAAGGCGCAGCTTTCCTGCTGACCCTCGGGCTTGTCAGCCATGCGGGTGGCCAGGGACTGCTCGCCTTCGCGCTGGGTCACCTGCCGGCGGGATTTTCCTCGCTGGTGATCTTTCTGGAGGGGGTGGCCGCAGCCTTGCTTGGGTGGCTCTTTCTTGGCGAGGGCCTCGGGATCCTGCAATTTGCCGGCTGCGCGCTGATTGTCGCCTCGCTGTTCTGGACACGGCCACGCAAAACGCCGATTCCAATGCCATGAATTCTGAACGCGAGACATTGCTTGCCCTGCTCGATACGGCGATTGCCGCCGCCGATCCGACGCATTGCCTGCCGCCCAACCTGCCACCGCCGCCCAAAGGGCGCCTGATCGTCCTCGCGGCCGGCAAGGCTGCCGGCAAGATGGCCGCCATCACGGCAGCCCATTACGCAACGCTCGGGCTCGCACCCGGGCAGATGACGGGGCTTGCGGTCACGCGCCATGGCCATGGTATGCCGGCTGGCAATCTACCCGTTATCGAGGCCGGACATCCCGTACCGGACGCGGCCGGACTTGGTGCCACGCAAAGCGCCCTCGCCCTCGCGGAAGGCGCCGGTCCCGACGACCTCGTTCTGGTTCTGCTTTCCGGCGGTGGTTCCGCAAACTGGATCGCGCCTGCCGCCGGTATCGACCTGCCGGCAAAGCAGCGGCTGACACGGGCGCTGCTTGCTGCCGGAGCCACCATCGACGAATTCAACTGCGTGCGGCGGCACCTTTCGGCCATCAAGGGCGGAAGGCTTGCGGCGGCAGCGGCGCCCGCCCGTGTCCTGACGCTGGCGATCTCCGACGTGCCCGGCGACAGGCCGGAAACGATCGCTTCCGGACCGACAGTCCCGGATCCGACCAGCCTGGCGGATGCGCGCGCGATCCTCGAACGCTACAGAATACGCGAACCGGCAGCCGAGAGGGCTCTTTCCGATCCGGCAAACGAAACGCCAAAGCCCGGCGATCCGATCTTCGACAGAAGCGAGTTCAGGATTATCGCGCGGCCGGCCGATTGCCTTAGAGCAGCCGCCGCGCTCGCCGGCGAACACGCCATCAGGCCGGTCATCCTCGGCGATGCGCTGGAAGGCGAAGCCTGGCGCATGGGTGCCGATCAGATGCGCGACGCGCTTCAGTCATCCGGACAGCCAACCGTTTTCTTATCAAGCGGCGAAGCCACCGTGACCGTACGCGGAAAGGGCCGTGGCGGCCCGAACCAGGAGTTCGTCCTTGGTGCTGCCATCGCAGCCGATGGCGCCGACAATGTCTGGGTCGCCGCCGCCGATACCGACGGCATCGACGGCGGAACAGGGGCAAGTTCGGACCCGGCGGGCGCGATCGCTGACGGCCGGACTTTTGCGCGCGCCGAGTCGGCGGGTCTTGATCCCGTCGCAATCCTCACAGACAACGACTCGACCCGGCTTTTCGCCACGCTCGGCGATCTGATATTCACCGGTCCGACACTGACGAACGTCAACGATTTTCGCGCCATATTGCGCCGATGACAGGAATTTCAAATGAACGCCTCCGGTCCTTACGCTGCGCCCGACAGGCCGTTACATTCAGCGCCATGAGAATTTCACGCGCGGCCCTCATCCTTTTTTTCGGTCTGGGATTCGCAGTGCTCGCTCCGGCGGCGCCTGCGAAGGCGGATTTCCGTTTCTGCAACGGAACCGCCAGCCGTGTCGGCGTCGCCATCGGCTACAAGGACGACGACGAATGGGTTACGGAAGGCTGGTGGAACATCGAGCCCGGCGATTGCCGCAGCGTGCTCGTCGGCCCGTTGGCATCGCGCTATTATTATGTTCACGCGGTCGACTACGACCAGGGTGGCGAATGGAACGGCGAAGCGCTGATGTGCACGCGCAACACGAGCTTCACCATCAGGGGCGTCGGCCGTTGCGAGCAGCGCGGCTATACGTCCAGCGGCTTCTACGAGGTTGATACGGAAGAAAATCCATCCTTCACCGTACAGCTGCTGGACGACGACAAACAGGAAGAAGGACGATGAGGCGGATCCGCTGCACGAAGATTCTGGCGACGCTCGGCCCGAAGACCGCCAATCCGGAGATGCTGGCGAAACTCTTTGACGCTGGCGCCGACGGTTTCCGCGTCAATATGAGCCATACATCGCCGGCAAAGCTGAAAGAGCTGCACGGGATGATCCGCGATCTCGAACAGCAGTTCGCCCGTCCGGTCGCCATCCTGGTCGATCTGCAGGGACCCAAACTTCGCGTCGGCACTTTCGCCGACGGCAAGGTCACGCTGAAAAGCGGCGCAGACTTTGCGCTGGTCAAGAAGAAGATCGACGGCACCGCCCAATCCGCGACGCTTCCCCATCCGGAGATATTTGCCGCTGTAGAGGCCGGTCACGTCATTCTTCTTGATGACGGCAAGCTGCGGCTCAGGGTCAAGACCAGCGACGGCGAGACCATCGTCAGTACGGTCGAGGTCGGTGGACCGCTGAGCGATCGCAAGGGCATCAGCTTTCCCGATACGATCCTGCCGATGGGCGCGATGACCCCGAAGGATCGCAATGACCTGGAAGCTGCGATCAATCTCGGTGTCGACTGGATTGCCCTCTCCTTCGTTCAGCGTCCGGACGATCTTGCCGAGGCCAGAAAACTCGCGCGCGGCCGCGCCGCCATCATGGCCAAGATCGAGAAGCCGTCGGCGGTCCAGTACCTCGACGAGATCATCGAAATGGCTGACGGGCTGATGGTCGCGCGCGGCGATCTCGGCGTTGAAATGCCGCTTGAACGGGTTCCCGGCCTGCAAAAGCAGATCACCCGCGCCTGCCGCAAGGCGGGGCGGCCGGTTATTGTCGCAACGCAGATGCTGGAATCGATGATCAGTGCGCCGGTCCCCACCCGCGCGGAGGTTTCTGATGTCGCCACCGCCGTCTTCGAAGGCGCGGACGGCATCATGCTGTCAGCCGAAAGCGCGGTCGGCGAATACCCCGTCGAGGCTGTCGCAACGATGAACCGGATCGCGGTCGAGGTCGAACGCGACATGAACTACCGCAATATCCTGAACGCCCAGCGGGCCGAGCCGGAAGCGACTGGTCCGGACGCCATCAGCGCGGCGGCCCGCCAGGTTGCCGAAACGCTCAATCTTGCGGCGATCGTCTGCTACACGTCGTCCGGCGCGACCGGCCTCAGGGCAGCGCGCGAGCGGCCCGGCCCACCGATCATCGCCCTCACACCGAAGGCTGAGACGTCGCGGCGTCTGGCGCTTGTCTGGGGCATTCATTCGGTGCTGACCGAGGATGCGCATGATGAGACGGATATGGTCGACCGCGCGTCGCGCATCGCCTTTCAGGAGGGCTTCGCCAGATCCGGACAACGGATCATCATCTCGGCAGGCGTCCCCTTCGGAACCCCGGGCGCGACGAACATGCTTCGGATCGCGTTCGTCGGGTCGGAAGGTCTGGGTTCAGACTGACGGAAACATGTCGGCGATCTCGGCCGCGATGCGTTCCCGGGCGGTCCAGTGCGGCATGTGCCCGGCGCCCGCCAGCATGATCAGCCGTGCCCCGCCGATCTGCCTTGCCAATGCGCGTGAATGGATATCGGGCGAAACCGACCCGTCGCGGTCACCGGTCATGATGAGCGTCGGCATTCCGATTTCGCCATAGCGCTCTGCCTGCGCGGCCACCGATGCCTTGAGGTCGCACATGTCCCGCCCGTTCGCCCGGAAAGATTTCGGCCGGAGCAGAAGCTTGGCCGCGATCCTGCGTGTGTAGTCGGCAGGCGGCGGCTCTGGTTTGAATGCCCCCGCTGCAGATCCGTCCACCACATTCTCACCGACCGGCATGACGAATAGAGAGCAGAAAGCCCGGCCAACGACCGGCAGGCCCGCGAGACGGTAATACCACGTGATACCACCCGGCCAGGGGTGACTGACCGGTGCGAGCAGTACCAGCCCGGAAACCCTGCCGGGAAAATCCAGCGCCATGGCCAGCGCCATCGCGCCGCCCCAGGAGTGTCCGACGACAAGCGCCTTTTCCAGACCGATCGCTGCCATTGCCGAGGCGAAAAGTCGCGCCTGACCGGTAGGCGTCGATATCCCGGCGCGGTCAGGTCGCTCGCTGTAGCCGAGGCCGGGGCGGTCGAATGCGATGACGCGCCGCGTCTGCGCAAGCACCTGACCCAGACCCAGCATCTGATCGAGCGCGTTGCCGCTGGCGCCATGCACAAGAACGACAGCGGGCGCGTCCTTCGGGCCGGCTTCGAGCACATGAACCTTCACGCCATCGACGTCGATGATTCGCCCCTGCGGCGGGAAGGCGGTTTCGATGGCCGCCGCGCGCCAGCGCGTGTACGAAAAAAGGCACGCGGTAAGAATGACCAGAAATATAATGAAGAGCGTCATGGCGCTCTATACGCGCCAAATCCGATGACGGATTTGCAGTGCCACTTCAGATGCCGCGACCCTCGACCTGAACAGTCAGCTCGTCGGCCGCCTCGCGCGCATTGTCGAGGAAGGGATTGACCGCGAGCGCGCGACGGAAAGCGGCAAGCGCATTCTTCTTGTCGCCGGTTTCCTTGAGAATGAGGCCGAGACCGCTCAGAGCGCCGAAATGGCGCGGTTCGAGTTGCAGCACGTGATTGATGTCGGACATCGACAGCGCGTACTCGTCGATCAGGTAGTAGACGGTGGCGCGCTTGTTCCAGCCTTCCGCATAATCCGGCTTGATGATGATGATTTCGCTCAGGAGATCGAGCGCGAGCGCGAAGTCCTTTTCTTCCATCGCGCCCATCGCCCATTGCATCAGAAGATCGACCGTATCGCTGCCCGACTGGCCCCACCGCGTCAGAATCTGCGTTTGCAGAACTTCGCCGACGGCCGGGTCCTGAGCCTGGCCGAGAGCATCCAGAAGGTCGGTGACGGTCGGGGGTTTACGGGCAGGTTTGGCCGCAGGCGGAGCCGCAACCGCCGGCGCGCCTTCCGCTTCCGGCTGGGCCGCATGCACAGGCTGGCAGAACGCCAGGGCTACGAACAGAAAAAGTCGCGCAAGCCTCGTCATGATGAACGAGGCTACGCGCGACCGAAAAAGAATTCAATCGGCGATCGCGAGTGGGAAAATCAGCCCTGACGCGCCTTGAAGCGGCGGTTGGTCTTGTTGATGACGTAGACGCGTCCGCGGCGGCGAACGAGACGATTGTCACGATGACGGCCGCGCAGCGACTTCAGGGAATTGCGAATCTTCATGCCACTAAACCGTTGCCGGCCCTTCGATTTTCGCGCCGCGCCTGGTCGGCTGCGGCACCTGAAACATCAACGCCGGCACATTCGCCGGCGAATTCAGGCGGCAGATAGCCAAAATCGCCGCGGATTGTCAACGCGCCCGCGTGAACTTCTCTGCCTGTGACCATTTCGCCGCACGTGCCAAACGGGAACGCGAACATCACGCAATATTGAAGGTCGATGGCGAGGGAAAATGGTGGGCGGTACTGGGATTGAACCAGTGACCCCTACGATGTCAACGTAGTGCTCTCCCGCTGAGCTAACCGCCCTTGGCATCCGTCACGACCCGCCGCGAGGGCTCGGACCGTCGATGTCAGACAAGGCGATATAGCCGGACGGGCCGCGCGGTGCAAGCCCAACCGGTTTCCCGCGCGCCAGGCGCGGCGCGAACGTTAAACGCCGCGCTGCAACAAGGCATTGCAAGCCCGGCCATCCTCGGCTAGACCGGGCGCGGAATATGCGGCTGCCGGCCCTTGTGCGCACCGGTTTTTCATGGCCGCGCTATCTGCCGGCGCCGACAATGGCGCAGCGCCCAGGAGGTAAAGCATGGCGTCCACTTACGATACTGTCGCCGATATCATTGCCGACACGTGCGATATCCCGCGCGACGACATCACGCCCGAGAGCCATGTGATCGACGATCTGGGAATCGACAGCCTCGACTTTCTCGACGTCGTTTTCGCCGTCGACAAGGCATTCGGCATCAAGGTTCCCCACGAGCAGTGGACCGAGGACGTCAACCAGGGCAACGCGACGGCGGAAGACTATTTCGTCATGAAGAACCTTTGCGCCCGCGTCGACGAACTGGTTCAGGCCAAGAACGCCTGACTGCTCAGCGAACGAGGCGGCGCCCAGTGATAGCGCCGGAACGGCCGTGATCCGACATGCAGCTTGAATATTTCCAGATGATCGACCGCGTCGTCGAAATGGATCTGGACAGGCGTACCATCCGCATCGAGGCGATCGTTCCCGAAAAGAGCACGGTCTTCGAGGGTCATTTTCCCGGCCACCCGCTGCTGCCCGGCACGCTGATGATCGAGGCGATGGCGCAATCGCTGGGGTTTTTGACGCTGAATGTGCTGGAGTGGGCGCGCGTGCCGCTGCTGACCGGCGTCACGAAGGCGAAGATCCGGCGCTTCATCGAGCCGGAAACGACACTGCTGATCGACGCAACGCTGCTTCAGGACGGTCAGGGCTACGCGGTCGGCGAGGCCGAGATCAGTCACAACGGCAAGCGGGTCGCCAATGCCTCTCTGAGCTACGTTGTCACACCCTTTCCTTCAGAGGTCATGAAATCGGCGCTGCTGGAGGTCAAGGAACGTATCCTCAATGCTTGAACCCGCCGCTTGAGAGTCAGGCCGCCTGCGCACTAGAAATGAACCGGACAACGGACAGGACATGAGCCAGAAAAGACGCGACGTCTGGATTACCGGAATCGGGATCATCTCTTCGCTGGGAGAAGGGATGGAGCCGCACCGCGCTGCTCTCAACGATACGTCGGGCCGAGGGCCCGTGCTCGACCGCGATGCCCTCGCCCCGTATCCCTACCACCCGATGTGCGAAGTCGATCTGTCGGCGCAGATCCCGCGCCGCGGCGACCAGCGACAGATGGAGCCGTGGCAGCGCTATGGCGTCTACGCCGCCGGCATGGCGCTCGAGAACGCCGGTGTGAAGGACAATGCCGACCTGCTCGCCACGATGGACATGGTCGTCGCGGCCGGCGGCGGAGAGCGCGATATCTCTGTCGATGAAGCCGTGATGACGAAGCTTGCCGAAGGCGCGTCCCTCGGCGACCGCGCGATCCTTGAACAGCTCAACGGCGACCTGCGGCCAACACTGTTTCTGGCGCAGCTTCCCAACCTGCTCGCCGGCAATATCTCGATCGTTCACGGTGTCACCGGCACATCCCGCACCTTCATGGGCGAGGAAGCCTGCGGCGCCGATGCAGCGCGTATCGGTCATGCCAGGATCGCCGCCGGTCAGAGTGAAATCTGCCTCGTCGGCGGATCGTTCAATGCGGCGCGGCCCGACATGCTTCTGGTGCTCGCCTTTGCCGAGGCAGCCCTTCGCGGTGAATGGAAGCCTGTCTGGGAACGCGAGGCCAATCCCGGCGCGGTCTTCGGCAGCATGGGCGCGTTTCTTGTCATGGAATCGCCCGAGCACGCCAAGGCGCGGGGTGCCAGGCCGCTCGCAAAGCTCACCGGCATCGAGGCCGACCGCTGCGCCCGCAAGCCGGGCGAGGCCGGTGAAATCGCGCACCGGCAATGGCAGGCGCTGTCCCCCTCCACCGAAGGCAAGCCGCTTGCCATCCTTTCCGGCGCGAGCGGCGCCGGTGCGGCCACGGCGGAAGAACGCGCTTTCCTGACGTCGATCTGCGACGTCCGCCCCGATACCGCCGTCCGGGCGACCGGCACGATGCTGGGTCATGGCATGGAGCCGCAATTCCTGCTCAACCTCGCGCTCGCCGCACTGACGGTGAGCGATGGGAATATCTTTCCGCCACGCGATGCAACCGGGCTCGAGAAGCCGCTTTCCGGCGAGGTCCGTCATGCTATCGTCACCGGCTGGGGGCACTGGCGCGGCGAGGCCATGGCGCTCGTCGAAGCTGTGTGATCCGGCCGTCTGACCCGAGGTACCGCAATGTCCAGCACCTATACAGATAGCCAGGGCCGTCCGCTCATCGCCGTCACAGGCGCCGGGATGGTCACGTCGCTTGGCGCCGGCAAGGCCGAGAACTGGGCCTCGCTGACCGCGGGTAAGTCCGGCATCCACCGGATTACGCGCTTTCCCGTGGAAGGCCTGCGCACGACGATCGGCGGCACGATCGATTTCGTCGAGGTCGAGCCGCTGACCGTTCCCGACCTTTCCGAAAAGCTTGCCGCCATGACCGGCGAGGAAGCCCTGCAGCAGAGCGGGCTTGAGATCGGCGATTTTCCGGGGCCGCTATTCATGGCGATTCCGCCGATCGAGGTTGAATGGCCGCAGCGCACGGAACTCGCACGCGCGACCAATGTGCGCCCGGTGACCTATCCCGCGATCCTCGACATCGCGAACCGTTATCCGCAGCATCACGCCCGCTTCATGTTCGGCGGAATCGCCGAACGCACAGCCGAGCGCTTTGGCACCAAGGGCGCGCCGATTTCGCTGACGACAGCCTGCGCGTCCGGCGCGACAGCGATACAGCTTGGCGTCGAAGCCATCCGCCGCGGCGAGACGGAAGCTGCGCTCGTGATCGCGTCAGATGCCTCGATGACAAGCGAATCCATGATCCGCTTCTCGCTCCTGTCTGCCCTGTCGACGCAGAATGAAAAGCCCGAAGGCGCCTCGCGGCCCTTCTCCAAGAACCGCGACGGCTTCGTCATGGCAGAAGGCGCGGCAGCCCTCGTGCTGGAGAGTGCCGAACATGCGCACAGGCGCGGCGCCAAGATTCTCGGCTATATCGCGGGCGTCGGCGAGCGTGCGGACGGTTTCCACCGCACGCGGTCCAATCCCGACGGTAAGGCGATTATCGCGGCCATGAACCTGGCCCTCGCCGATTCTGGCGTGTCGCCTGACGATATCGATTACATCAACGCCCACGGCACCGGCACGCCGGAAAATGACAAGATGGAGAGCCTTGGCGTTTCGACCGTCTTCGGCGAAAGGATTCGCGAAATTCCGATCAGTTCCAACAAGTCGATGATCGGCCATACGCTGACTGCCGCAGGTGCCATCGAGGCGGTCATCAGCCTGCTCACGATCGAACATCAGTGTGTGCCGCCGACGATCAACTATAACGAGCCCGACCCGACGATCGAACTGGATGTCGTGCCCTTCAAAGCGCGGCAGCATCGCGTTCGCCATATCCTGTCGAACTCGTTCGGCTTTGGCGGCCAGAATGCCTGCGTCGTGCTTTCGGCGGAACCGGCCTGATGCGGGCGTTGCAGATTACCGGCGAGCGCCGGGCCGAACTGACCGATATCGAGGCACCCGCCGCGCCGGCGCCGGGCGAAGTGCAGATCGCCGTGAAGGCGATGGCGCTCAACCATATCGACGTCTGGGGTTTCCGCGGCATGGCCTTCGCCAAGCGCAAGCTGCCCCTTACAGTCGGCGCAGAGGCGGTCGGCGAGGTCATCGCCGTCGGTGAGGGTGTAATCGATCGCAAGGTCGGCGACAGGGTTGCGCTCTACGGCGCGGTCACCTGCGGCGCCTGCCCTGCCTGCCGCGAAGGCCGCGACAATCTGTGCGAGAATCCGGGCGGGGTCATGGGCTTCCATCTGGATGGCTTTGCCCGCGAGAAACTCAACATCGGCGCACGTTACTGCGTGCCCATCCCCGACGGCGTTGCGATCACCGATGCGGCCTGCGCGCCCGTCACGTTCGGTACCGTGGAACACATGCTGTTCGACAACGCGAAGCTGAAGGCCGGCGAGACCATCCTCGTCCATGCCGGCGGCAGCGGGATCGGGACGGCCGCCATCCGCCTTTCCAAGGATGTAGGCGCGCATGTCATCACCACCGTCGGAGATGACGAGAAGGGCGCCAGGGCCAAGGCGCTCGGCGCTGACGATGTCATCAATTATCGCGAGGAACGCTTCGAGGGCGTGGTGCGCAAGCTGACGAAGAAAAAGGGCGTCGACGTGGTCTTCGAACATGTTGGCGTCGATACATGGAGCGGCTCCATGTTCTCCATGAAGAAGGGCGGGCGTCTGGTTACCTGCGGATCGACCACCGGAATCACGGCCCAGATCAATCTGTTCCAGCTGTTTCAACAGCAACTCAAGCTGTTCGGCAGTTTCGGCTGCACGATGCGCAACATCGCCGACGGCCTCGGCAAGATGGAACGCGGCATCCTGCCGGTCATCGATACGGTGATCACGCTGGACGATATTGTCACCGGCCTTGAGCGACTGGAAAGCCGCAAGGTTTTCGGCAAGATCGTTGTCACCTTCGACTGATCGCCCAAAACCCATGAAGTCGCGGAAGGCCCCACTCAGCTACCGGTTCAAGCTGCGCCTCAAGCAGGTGATCGACTGGCTGGTCGCACAGGCTGCCTTCTCGGTCCTTGGACTGATCAGGCTTCTCGGGCCGCGACGGGCCGGCAATTTGTTCGGCTACCTTGCCCGCACCTTCGGCAAGCTGACCAAGCAGGACCGCCTTGCCCGCGCGAATGTGAAGGCCGCCTTTCCGGAAAAGACCGACGCCGAGATTGACGCCATCGTCGCCCAATCCTGGGACAATCTCGGACGCGTCGCCGCCGAGTATCCGCATATGGCCGCGATCTACGATTTCGATGGACAGAACCAGGGCAATATCGAGATCGAGGGCGCCGAAATCTTCGATCGCCTCGCCAATGACGGCAAACCGGCAATCATCTTTTCCGCGCATCTGGCGAACTGGGAGTTGCCGGCAATCGCCGCAGCCCGCCATGGGCTCGAAGTGACGGTGCTCTACCGCACCCCCAATAACCGCCGCATCGCCGAGTATATCAGGCGTGTCCGCGCCGACATCATGGGCGACATGCTTCCGACCGGCTCAAGTGCCGTGTTCGGCATGGCCGCGACACTTGAAGCGAATGGGCATCTCGGGCTGCTCGTCGACCAGCGCTACTGGCGCGGACCCATTGGCCAGATGTTCGGGCGGCCGGTCCTGATGAACCCCGTCGTGCCGAAGCTTTTGCGAAAGTTCGACGCTCCGGTGCATGGCTGCCGGGTGATTCGCCTGCCGAAGGGCCGTTTCCGCATTGAACTGACTGAAGAAATCCCGATGCCCCGGGATGCAAAGGGCGAAATCGACCTGCCGGCCGCCGCGCAGGTGATTTCCGACGTCATTCAGGGCTGGGTGCGCGAGAACCCCGGCCAGTGGCTGTGGCAGCACAACCGCTGGGGCGGTATTCGCAAGAAGAAGAAAGTGGAAGGCTAGGCAGCGTCCGTCAGGCCGCAATCATCCGCTCGACCTGGGCAACCAGATCACGCAGGTGAAACGGCTTTGACAGGATCTTGGCGTTGCGCGGCGCCTGAGAATCCGGATTGAGCGCAACAGCGGCAAACCCGGTAATGAACATTACCTTGATATCCGGATCGAGTTCGCTTGCCCTGCGCGCCAGTTCGATGCCGTCCATCTCCGGCATCACGATATCCGTCAGCAGCAGGCTGAACGTTTCTTCCTGAAGCCGTGAATAGGCGCTTTTGCCATTGTCGAAATCGACAACTTCATGCCCGGCGTTTTCCAGCGCCCGCACGAGGAAGCGGCGCATGTCGTTATCATCTTCGGCAAGCAGAATTTTCGTCATTTAGGCAGGTTTCCCGATTCGCCCTTGATCCATCCGCTATCGATAGCATCAAGGGCTATCGAGACCGTTAACGCGATCCTATCACCACACGCAAAAGCTCGACAGCGCGATTGCGACGCGTCTAGACTGGGAGCAGGTTCAGGATGGACCATGGGGAAACGCTTCGGACGCAATCGCTGCAGGAAATTATGGAAAGCTTTGATATCCTGATTCCGCAGGACGGCGTTGACGTCCCGTTTCTGTTCAATTCGCCCCATAGCGGCAATCATTATCCGGAAGATTTCATCGAGGCGGCACGTCTGACGATCGGCGATCTGCGCCGCTCCGAAGACTGCTTTGTCGATGAGCTGTTCGCTGGCGCGCTAGATCTTGGCGCGGTTCTCATGCGGGCGCGTCTCCCGCGGGCCTTCGTCGACCTCAATCGCGAACCTTACGAGCTCGACCCGTCCATGTTCGACGCGCCGCTTCCGGCTTTCGTCAACAGTCGGTCGGTAAGGGTTTCAGGCGGCCTCGGTACGATCGCCCGCATCGTTGCGGAGCGCAAGGAGATCTATGCCCGGCAGCTGACGGTCGAAGAAGGGCTTTCGCGCATAGAAAAGCACTACAAGCCCTACCATCGTGCGCTGGTGCGCCTGCTCAGCGAAATCCGCGGCAGTTTTGGCGCCGCGATACTTGTCGATTGCCATTCGATGCCATCCGCCCGTATCGCCGGCGAGACGCGTCCGCGACCCGATTTTGTCATCGGCGACAGATACGGCACCAGTTGCTCCGATATCGTGGCCAACGCGGTTCAGGAATCGCTGACCGCAATGGGCTATCGCGTCACGCGCAACAAACCCTATGCCGGTGGTTTCATAACCGAACGCTATGGCAATCCTTCCGCCTCCATTCATGCCGTCCAGATCGAGATCAACCGCGCGCTCTACATGGATGAGACCCGCTACACCCGGTCCAATGGCTACAGCTGGATATGCGCGGACCTCACACGCATGATGCGGCACCTCGTAAACGTCATTCCCGGGCAACTTCTACCGCAGCGCACAGCAGCCGAATAGAGCCGCCGACTTTCCCTTGGGGAACTCGACTCACCTTCGCAGCTATCTGAAATACATAAGAAAAAAGGGCCGCCATAAAGGCGGCCCGAGTCTAGGGAGGAAACGCCCAAGGAGGGCAAGCGGCAAAGAAATGCCGCAGTGCAAAAATGCTATGTGCGGTGCACAATGTCAAGCGCTTCTTAATAAGAAAATCGCGGCAAATCGCCGTCAATTCATCCGCCCGACGCGGACCACTATGTAAAATATGGGGTTTCGGTCGCATATGCGGCGGATTGCCGCGCGGAATTAGGCGAAAAATTCAGACGTTTTTCACTCGTTCCGCCAGCGCCGGATCGGGTGCGCGCCGGTAAAAAAACAGTGCGATCGTCAAAATTGCCGCCAGGAAAAGAAAAACCGCACGGTAGGAATCAGGCTCCCGAACGGCCTGACCTTCCGACAGCCAGCCCACGATGACGCCCGAAACGCCCTGCCAGACGAATGCACCGCCCATCGTGCCGATATTCATCAGGGTTATGCCCCGTCCGACCATCTCCAGCGGGAAAATGGCTCTGCCATGGGAAGTCAGAACGGTTGAAAAGCCGGAAAACAGACCGAGAAGGGCAAACTCCGCGATCACCCAATTGACCGGAAACGTCTCCGAGAAGGCCAGCAGCACCAGGGTCGCAACAGTGCAGGTTCCGCCGAGCCGGATAGGAATGCGAAAGCTTTTCAGCAGCTGGTCTGAAGGCCCCCACAGGAACAGTCCGACGATCTGCGCGACAGCGAAGATGAACAGCGCATGTCCGCGTCCGGCCAGATCCAGACCATGGACATCGGTGAAATAGGGTCCGGCCCATAGACCGAGCAGCGTCACGAAGACCGCGTAGCAGCAGAAATGCATGATGAAGAGCGGCAATACCCCTTTGACCTTGATGACGGCGGGGTAGGCCCGCAGGGCCGCACCGAGATTGTGATGCTCGCGTGGGGGCGGCACGGCGCCGGGCGGCCTGTCGCGCACGACAAAAAGGGCAACTGTGAAAACAACGAAAGCCGAGGCCCCGACGGCCAGGAATGCTGTTCGCCATCCCCAGACATCACTCACCCAGGCCAGCGGGCTTGTCGCTGTAAGCGTGCCGACAGTGCCAACTGCGATCGTCGCGCCGAGCAACATCGTGAAGCGTTTTGGCGAAAACCAGCGTGTGTAGATCGTCAGCGTTCCCATGAGGATAGACGCGCAGCCAATGCCCATGACTACTCTACCCGCGACGAGGCCTTCCGCGCCCTGGGCGCGCGAGAACAGAACGCACCCGACGACGGTGAACATCATCAGCACACCCATGGTGAGCTTGGCGCCATAGTGGTCTATCGCGATGCCGACGGGGATCTGGAGTGCGGCGAACGCAAGAAAGAAGCTGCTGCTGACGAGGCCCAGCATCTCCGGGGAGAGTGACAGTTCGTCGGCGATGTCGGGCGCGATGACGCCGACCGAATTTCGCAGGAACTGGCTGAAGAAATAGACGGCGCAGAGAATGGCGACCAGCAGATAGCCGCGCATGCGCTGGTCCGCCGGCGAACCGGTTATAGTCAAGATTGCCGCTCCTCCCGCTTCTTTGCGGCAAGCTTAGCCGCCCGCCATTGCGGCGCCAGTGCGCCTTTCGTATAGCTGACCTGCATCGCAGGGGAAACGGAATGGACCGTCCGGCACTTCAATCCGCCTTTCATCAGGCTGCCGACGCGGCAGGCGCGGCCATCCGCCCATACTTCCGGTCGCGGTTTTCAACAGGTGACAAGGGCAGCGATGGCGTCTTCGATCCTGTCACCGAGGCCGACCGGGCCGCGGAAGAAGCGATACGTGCCGTCATTCGCGAAAAGTGCCCCGAAGACGGAATCGTTGGTGAGGAATTCCCCCCGCATCAGGGAACGAACAGCCGCGTCTGGGTCATCGATCCGATAGACGGCACGCGATCCTTTCTGTGCGGCGTTCCATTGTTCGGCACCATCATCGGCCTTCTCGACAAGGGCAGACCGGTTGCCGGGCTTTTCGACCAGCCTTTTACCGGTGAGCGCTTTTTTGGCGATGCCGGTGGCAGCTGGTTTCTGCGCGGTGATGAGCACAGCAGGCTCGGTACGCGGAGTACACGGACGCTCGCCGATGCGCTCATGATGACGACGTCGCCGCATCTCTTCTCCGCGGAGGAGCGTCCCTGCTACAGCGCGCTGGAGGCATCGGTTCGCCTCGCCCGCTATGGTGCTGACGGCTACGCCTACGCCTTGCTCGCAGCCGGTCAGATCGACCTGGTCGTTGAAGCCGGTCTGCAGCCCTACGATATCGTGGGCCTTATCCCGGTCATCGAAGGCGCGGGCGGCATCGTGACGGCCTGGGACGGCAGCAGCGCCGCGCAGGGCGGACGTGTCCTTGCTGCCGCAAACCCGGCAATTCACGCAGCGGCGATGGAACGGCTGCGCGTCTGAAGGATAATTCCTGAAATCTCAGAATACCGGCTGGCCGGGCACGAAGCTGTCGAATGCTGCCCAGAACAGTTCGCGCATGTTGTCGCGCTCCATCAGCAGTTCGTGCCGGGCGCCAGGGATCAGCAAATGCCTGCCATTGCGCATGTGCAGCGCAAATCGTTCGATCGCCGGTGTCGAGACGACCCTGTCGCTGCCAGCGGCGACAATCAGGATCGGCGTGCGAATCTTGTAGGGAAAACTTGAATCATTGAGCCGCGCCGCAACCCTGCACGCGGCGTGAAACCATCCCACCGATGGGGCTCCGATGCCGAGCTGCGGCGCGGCCTCGATGACGGCCGTCATCCTCTCGTAGCGCACCGGGTCTGAGGTCAGCGGGTTTCCGGCGAACGGGCCCAGCACAGTGGCCTTCCGCCCGCCGCCGGGCACGCGTATGCCGCTCAGCCCGACGAAATTCAGCACCTCGGCCGCTGCCGTCATCAGGCCGTGATGGCCATGGATGCGGATCATCGGCGCCGACAGGACGATACGATCGAACCAGCAGCCCGCGCGCGTCGCCAGCGAGAGCATGACCGCGCCGCCCATGGAATGGGCCAGCGCGAAATAGGGCGGCGGCGAGTCGGGCAGCGTAACCTGCGTCATCAGCGCCTCGACGTCCCGCTCATAGTGGTCGAACGATTCCACATGGCCGAGCGTCGGATTTGCCAAAAGGCGATCAGACCCACCCTGTCCGCGCCAGTCCATCGCGACGACATGGAAGCCCCGGCGCCTGAGATCGGATATGATCTCGTAATATTTCTCGATGAATTCAGCGCGGCCGGTGAAGACACAGACCGTGCCCAGGGATTTGCGCGCCGTCGGGCGCCAGCGTGCAAAACGCACGCGCCGGCCATCCGACGTGTCGATCATTCCGCTGACCGCGCCGCTCGGTACCGGGTTTACCGGAATATCGACAAGATCCATTTCCGCCGCCTGAAAGATCTTCGTGGAGCAGGCCATACATGAGGCTTGGGAACGCCACAAGCTGAGGGCGCGTACATTTGGCGCATAAAAGTGGGGCCGGAAGCGATCTCGTCATTGCTTCCGGCCCCTATGTGCCGGCCGTCACGGGGGCGTTAGGACGGCCGGAACCCGGTAATCTCCTGAATGGCGACTAGCGCCAGGCGTAACGCTTGCCGGTGATGGCACCGCTATAGGCGCTCACCTCGACGAACACGCGGCGACCGCGCATGTCGACGGCGCTTACCGTGTAACGGGAGCCTCGTGTTTCGACGATGTAGGCCCGGCGATAACCGGCCCGGTAAACGATGCCGACGGCCTCACGGGCGCTGATCGTGGAACGGTGGTAGCGACGGTCGTGGTCGCGCCGGTCGTGCTCCCAGCGGTCATGGCCATAAGAACCGTTGCCGGCGGCAACGCTGACGCCGGGAAGTTTGAGCTGGATGGCGAGGCTGTCCGCGCTGGCGGTCTGCGGGACGGCGAATGCCGCTGCTGTCAGGGCTGCGGCGAGGATCAGTTTGGTTTTCATCTCTCATTCTCCTGTCGAACCGGCTGCCCTTTGCCGCCGGATTGATCGTGAGAATGAAGAGTCGCGTCTGAACGGCATCGGAATGCCGCGTTCATTTTGCGTTCAGCCGGAAATTATGCCCTCGCGCGTGCGTGACACACGGGTTCTTGAACTCGTTCGGCGCGGTTCCCAAATAACTCTCACCGGCGCTGCCGCTACTTGAATGGAGCGCCGGAATTCATGGAAGGTCCGGCCATCTGGCGGACCAGATGACATGTCGCTTCAAGGAGGATATGTGATGCGAACTGTTGATTTTTCCCCGCTTTACCGCTCGACCGTCGGCTTTGACCGTCTGTTTTCCATGCTCGACCACATGGGTGGCGTCGAAAGCTCCGCGCCGGGCTATCCGCCCTACAACATCGAGCGCACCGGCGAGCACTCCTATAGGATCACGATGGCGATCGCCGGCTTCTCTGAAGCCGACCTTTCCATCGAAGTGAAAGAGCACACGCTTTCGGTACGCGGCGACCGCGCACCGCGCGATGAATCGGATACGTCCGAGCTGCTCTATCGCGGAATTGCGGAGCGCAATTTCGAGCGCCGGTTCCAGCTTGCCGACCATGTCGAGGTCAAGGGCGCGCGGCTTGAAAATGGCCTGCTGCATATTGACCTGGCGCGGGAAATTCCCGAAGCGCTGAAGCCTCGCTCGATCAAGATCGAAGCGGCCAGTGGCGCCAAGGCGATTACCAAGAAGCACTGACCGTCTCCGAAACGGTCGAATTCGATGGCGTCGGCCCGCATGCGGCCGACGCCATTTTCATTTTACGAAAGAATGGCCGCGACGCGCGCGACATCGTCTTGCGATGTCGCGAAGGAACACACGAACCGCAAGAGCGTCTCGTCAGCCGCCGGCGGATCGTTGAGCGGGGCGTCTCGCCATTCGAAGGCAGTGATACCAGCGCCCGCGAGCCTTGCCTGATCGGACCGGGAAAGGATCGCGAAGACCTCGTTCCCCCCTACCGGCCATGCCAGCCGCGCACGGCCTGAACCCGTCAGTATGCGGGCAAGTTCGGCGGCCATGCTGTTCGCGTGCCCGGCGAGCGTCAGCCAGTGCCCGTCCTCCAGATAGCTCAACAGCTGTGCGCCGAGGAAACGTCCCTTGGAAAGCAACTGGCCGGCACGCATCCGCCGCCGCGCCAGATCGCCGACTGCCCTGTCGTCGATGGCCGCAGTGTCACGAAAGACGATGATGGCTTCCAGCGCGAGACACCCGTTCTTGGTGCCGCCGAAACTCAGGATGTCCACCCCGGCCTTCCAGCTCATCTCGGCGGGTGTACAGCCTGCCGCCGCGACGGCGTTGGCGAAACGAGCGCCGTCCATATGAAGGGCCATGCCGTGCCTTTTCGCGATCTTGCTGATCGCGGCTATCTCGCTGACATCGTAGCGACAACCCACTTCGGTAAGCTGACTGATGCTGATCGATGTCGGCCTTGGATGGTGGACATCCTCGAAATCGTAGGCGCCCAGAATCTTATCCAGATCCGGCGCGTCGAGTTTGCCGCCATCGCCGGCCAGCGTCAGCAACTGCGCCCCGCCGGTTTGCAGTCCGTGCGCGCCGCATTCGTCGGTACGGATATGGGACACTTCATGACATACCGTCACGCCCCATGGTGGCGTAACCGCAGCCAGACCAAGCGTATTGGCCGCCGTCCCCGTTGCCACAAAAAATGCCGAGCAACGCGTTTCGAACAGGGTTTCAAGCGCGTCGGTCGCGCGGTTCGTCCACTCGTCAGCGCCGTAGGAACGCGCCGGTCCGCCATTGGCATCGACGATGGCCTGCATGACCCGGTCCGATACCGGCGCCATATTATCGCTGCCGAAACTCAACGGCGTTCACTCCCCGACCTTGAGCCAGAAGGGCTCGATGGCTGCCCTTTGGGCGGCGTCGCCCATACCGAAGATTTCAAGATAGAAAGCATATTCCGTTTCAAGTGCCGCCGACACCGTATCGCCGCGCCGAAAGCCGTGCGCTTCGCCCTCGAACATGCGCAGCGCCACCCGCTGTCCCTGTGCCTTAAGTATCGCAGCCATCGCCAGCGACTGATCGGGCGGCACGACCCTGTCTTCGCTTCCCTGCAGAAACAGCATCGGACAGGCAATCGAATCGGCATGCAGCAGCGGAATCCGGTCATCGGGAATCTCAGCATCGCCGGCAAGACCGAACAGGCTGTCGAAATATCCCGCCTCGAACTTGTGGGTCGTTTCCATCAGCGCGCGCGGATCGCCGATCCCGTAGATGCTGGTGCCGGCGGCGAAACAATCGTGGCGGACCAGCGCCTGCAGGACGCTGTAGCCGCCGGCAGATGAGCCCGAGCAGACCAGCCGCGCCGGATCGGCAAGGCCCTGCCCGGCCGCGCCAAGCGCCGCAGCAGCCAGATCGTCGGCATCGAGAATACCCCATCTGCCATCGAGCGCCTTGCGATAGGCAGCGCCATAGCCGGTGCTGCCGCGGTAGTCGACATCGAGCCACGCAAAACCGCGGCTGGTCCAGAACTGGATCTTGAATTTCAACCCTCTATCGGCCTGACCCGTCGGCCCGCCATGCGCCGAGACGATCATTGGGGGCAATTCGCCGGCCAGCCCGTCATGCGAAGGGTTCGCCGGCGGATAGTAGAGCGCGTGAAGACGTCCCTCCATGCCGTCGATATCAAGACGCCGGGAAACGGAGACTGCCCCTGCCGGCAGGGACGGCCCGGGATTGCTGCAAATGCGCGTATGCCCACCGGGACCCAGCGCGGCGATGCACGGCGCCGCATGGTGACGCGATGCAAGGATGAAAGTCTCTTCCCCTCCGCGCAGAGGATTGGCGGCGCTTGCCAGATCGTCGGGCAGGGGTTCGGCATCGCTGGCGCCAGGCTCGGCGAGACGCGATGCGCCATCCTGCATGACGATGCCGCCAGCCTGTTCTCCATCGATGAAAAAGCTGCGCTCTCCCAGACTCCAGAGCGGCCTCAGCCATTCGCCGGCAACGTGGCTGGCGCGTTTCCGTGTCTCCCCCGCAAACGCGAACACGGCGCTTTCGCCACCGCGTTCGATAACCGCATGCAGAACGCCGCTTTCCGACCATTCGGGCTGGAACGCGATTTCGTCCGTTCCTGTCAGGCGCGTTGCGCCGCCAATGCGGCCGCGATCCCACGGCGCCACCCAGAGGCTGGCGCCTTCCCAAGGCATTTTCGGAAGGTTCCAGGAAAGCCACGCGATGCGCGTCCTGTCCGGCGAGAAGCGCGGCGCGGCATAGAAATCGGCGCCTTGCGCGATTGGCGTGACGGCGCCGCTGGCGTCGATTGCGACAAGCAGGTTCTCCGGATGATGTCCCGCGCCCGCCCGCTCCGCGACGGCGATGATCACGTTCGCAGCTTCATCCAGCGTGCCGTCGGCGAACCGGAAATCCGGCGCATTCGTGATCCGGCTGACGCCGCCATCGGCGATCTCGTAGATGTCATCGTCATCGGCATTGACAAAGAACAGACGACCGCCGCTCGAAAACAGCGCACCGCCACCATACTCGTGGACTCGCGAGCGGGCCGAATAGGGGGCCGGAAGGAGGTCCTGAGGACCATCGGGCGTGTCCTGGACTACAGCGCCGCGCCCACCTTCGGACGGACGGCCCTCGACCCAGACGGCGCGGCCGCGCCACAGACACATGTCGCCCAGCCGGGAAGAGCCGGCGGCGCAATCGGCTGCCGACAGGGGGGAAGGCCAAAGGCCGAAGGCGGTCTTCTGTTTGCCCGGTCCGGAGGTGATGGCGTTGCTCCCTTTTTCAGGGCGCAACCCATACCCCCATCGCAAGGCGATTTGAAGTCAGCCCATATGACGCCGGCGGATCAGATGATCGAGCGACAGCCGGCCCGGGCCATTGAGAATGATGTAGAGCAGCGCAACCGCCCAAAGCCCGTGCGTCACATAGGCATCGGGATAAACGAAGGTCTGGATGACGAGTGTCATGCCGAGCAAAGCTGCGGCGGAAAGCCGGCTTGCCAGTCCGATGACAAGCAGGACCGGGAACACATGTTCCGCGATCGTCGCCATGTAAGCGGCCGGCACGGGCGGAATGAAGGGAAGCCGGAATTCGTCCTGAAACAGGAAGAAGGTTGAATCCTTGAGCATGAAGCCATCGACCTTGGTGCGCCCGGATTGCCAGAACACCAGGGCGATCACGAGCCGGGCCAGCAACTGAAGCGGCCACTGTGGAACTGCATCCGCCATCGTCACGGCCTTCGCCAGAACTGCTGCAATCCCGCCCCTCGTGGCAGCGGCACCACCGTCAATTGTTGTCATCTGCCCCTCCCTCATCGCTCGTGAAATCGCAGAACGCCCCGAGGCGCAGCAATTCGCGCAGGTTCAACTCAAGATCGAAACCGTCGGTCGCGCTTGCCGCTTCGGCGGCTGCGTCGAGACGCTCGCCGCGGCTCAACGTATCCAGAAATTGCCGCGCGCCCGCCGGAAGCGCCCTGACCTCGACCGAGAGGCGCGGACGCACGACGATCGTGTCCTCCCCACCGGCACCAAGATCGATGGGCGGCATGGCGGCGTCCTCGACATTGGCGTGCCAGATGGAGAATGCAGGAAAGCGGGAGGTCAGCAGATGGAGCGAGGGGTGCAGCACGAAGCGCAGCCCGGCGAATGCTTCCGGCACCACGGCATGGAGCCTCGCCGGATCGAGTGGCTGAGCATCGCCTGCGTGATATGCGCGGCTCCACGCCCACTCGATTCTTGCAACGTCCCCGAGATAGGGCAGTTCCGCGACCGGCGGGAAAGCGTCCAGGAAGGCCGCGAACCCCTCTCCATATTGCATCAGCATAGGTGAAGTTGGCGGTTTCGCGTCGATGAATACGCGCGCCATAGCCCTGAAAAACTCTTCGCCCACAAGCCTCTGGATTGCCGGATAGCGTCCCGCGAGCACATCCGCGAGGCTGGAATAGACATTGTTGCGATAGACGTCGAAGCGTCGTTTCGGAGCGTTGCCCGACCACGCGATGATCCCCGCCGGCACCGGCGCGGCCGGATCGCGCAGCGCCCGGGTGAAGGAGAGCTGGGTATCAGCGAGCGAGGGCATGGGGCTTTTTTACCGCTTTCCCGGCCATGCGGCGCATCAGCGCTTCGGCCGCGGCGGCCTCGTCCTGCAGGACTGGCCACGCCGGAATGTCGTTATCCCACTCGATCAGCGTCGGCACCGCGCCGGCGCGACCGATGGCGTGGGCATATAGCGCCCAGACCGGATCGGCGACCGCTGATCCGTGGTCGTCGATCAGCAGCGGCTCACCGGCATCGTCCTCGTCCCTTGAATGTCCGCCAAGGTGGATTTCTCCGACGAGATCAACCGGAAAGCGGTCAATATAGCCGTGTGCGTCATAGGCGTGATTGGTCGCCGATACGTAGACATTGTTGACATCCAGCAGCAGGCCGCAGCCCGACTGCCTCGCAATACCCTCCAGAAATTCGACCTCATCCATTTCGCTGCCCGCAAAGCGGACATAGGTGGAGGGATTTTCAAGCAGCATCGGGCGTTTGATGGCCGCCTGCACCTCGTCGACATGCTCGCAGATCCGGTCCTGCGCGGCTCGTGTGTACGGCACCGGCAGGAGGTCATTCAGATACATGCTTTCATGCGTCGACCAGGCGAGGTGTTCGGAAAAAAGCCCCGGCTCATAGCGTTTTACGAGAACCGCGAGCCGGGCGAGATGATCCTTGTCGAGCGGGCCGTCCGAACCGATGGAAAGCCCGACGCCATGCAGGGACAGGGGGTAGTCGCCACGTATGCGTTCAAGAAAGTGATGCGGGGGACCGCCCGCGCCCATGTAGTTCTCCGGATGCACCTCGAACCAGCCGATATCGGGAGTGCTTTCGGCGATCTCCTGATAGTGATCCGGCTTGAGGCCGACGCCTGCACGCAAGGGGATCGCGTGCGGGCCAAAGCGTCCGGCGAGGGAATGGGCGTTCATGACGGTCCCCTGCTCAGTCTGGCCTAGCTGTCCATCGGCTCAAGCATGCCGTGGCCCTTGGGCGTCGTCATCGACGTGCAGGTACCCTTGGGAACCAGCTTCCAGGCGTTACCCTGGTAGTCCATGGTCGACGTGCCGGCGCAGGTCGTGCCCGGCCCGGCCTTGCACTCGTTCTGGCCCTTCAGCGAGACGCCATAGCACTTCTCCATATCGTCGGCGGCAGATGCCGGGCTGGACGTGATCGCGCCGAGCGCGGTTGCCATGGCACCAGCGACGAGAATGGTGGAAAACGCTTTTGCTTTGTTCATCTGAAATCTCCTCGAGACAGTCATTGACGGCCCTTCAATGGGCAACAGGGGCGGGTATCAATCCGGTTGTCCCGGCCCTGCTGGAATGCGAGACTGCTCGCTGGCAGGATCAACTGAAAGTCAACTCCGTGTGACCCTTCCGGCATATTTCGTGAGGCAAAACATGCCGTTTATGTCGCCTGCGTCTACGCCGGCGCAATAAAATGGCCGGGGTCTTGCCGGGGCAGGCAAAATCTGTCATGGTGCGATAGGACAGTGATCCTGACCCTTTAATCATTTCTCCTTCGGGGCGCGGAAGTTCTCGGCCGCTCCCGGGGGCTTGTTGCGCGAGAACGCCGCTGCGGTTTAATTGATGCAGACCCGATGCGGATGAGCGCCGGACGTATTGAGACGAGTTGAGGAGACGGGGATGACAGCTTCGGTCGACAAGCCAGCACAATCGGGCAACGTCGCGACCACGCGCGCTTTCGGATTGCCGGCGCCGCGCGGGCTCTATGACCCGAAAAACGATCACGATGCATGCGGTGTCGGTTTCGTCGCGCGCCTTTCGGGCGAAGCGTCGCACGACATCATCGAGAAGGGTCTGCAGATCCTGTGCAACCTGGAGCATCGGGGCGCGGTCGGCGCGGACCCCAAGGCTGGCGACGGCGCCGGCATGCTGGTCCAGATTCCGCACGAATTCTTCGTCGAAGAAGCTGGAAAGCTGGGCTTTTCGCTTCCCGAACCGGGCCAGTATGGCGTCGGCCATCTTTTCATGCCGCAGCCAGCCGAAGGCCGCGCGGCGATGAAGAAGATGTGGGAAGAAGTGCTGGCCGAGGAAGGCCTGACCCTGATCGGCTGGCGCGACGTGCCGGTCGACAATTCTGGCCTGACCAGCACCACGACCGACACCGAACCGCATCACATGCAGATATTCATCGCGCGGCCCGAGGGGCTGACCGACGAGGCGGCTTTCGAGCGCAAGCTCTATCTTGCCCGCAAGGTTGTTTCCAACCGCCGCGTGAGCGAACTCGGTGCCCTGAGCGAGGGCTATTACCCGGTTTCGCTGTCGTGCCGGACGATCGTCTACAAGGGCATGTTCCTGGCCGATCAGCTAGGACCCTATTATCTCGATTTCGCCGACCCGCGCTTCAAGTCGGCGCTGGCGCTGGTTCACCAGCGTTTCTCGACCAACACCTTCCCGGCCTGGCCGCTCGCCCATCCGTACCGGATGGTCGCCCATAACGGCGAGATCAACACGCTGCGCGGCAACGTGAACTGGATGGCCGCGCGTCAGGCGTCCATCAAGACGGATCTGTTCGGCGACGACATTTCAAAGATCTGGCCGATTTCCTACGAGGGTCAGTCCGACACCGCATGCTTCGACAACGCGCTCGAACTGCTCAAGCTCGGTGGCTATTCGCTCGCGCATGCGGCGATGATGCTCATTCCCGAGGCCTGGGCCGGCAACCCGCTGATGAACGAGGACCGCCGCGCCTTCTACGAATATCACGCAGCCCTCATGGAGCCGTGGGACGGACCGGCGGCGATGGCCTTTACCGATGGCCGTCAGATCGGCGCGACGCTCGACCGCAACGGCCTGCGTCCGGCCCGCTACCTCGTCACCGACGATGGCCTCGTCGTCATGGCGTCCGAAATGGGCGTGCTGACGATTCCTGAGGAAAAGATCGTCCGCAAATGGCGTCTTCAGCCGGGCCGCATGCTGCTCGTCGACCTCGTCGAGCACCGGATCATTTCCGACGAAGAGGTCAAGGCCGAGCTGTCCGCGAGCCATCCCTATCGCGAGTGGCTCGACCGCACCCAGATCGTCCTTGAGGATCTCAAGCCTGTCGAGGCGCGTGCCTCGCGCACCGACGTGCCCCTGCTCGATCGCCAGCAGGCCTTTGGCTACACCAAGGAAGACCTTCAGACTCTGATGACGCCGATGGCGATCACTGGCCAGGAAGCCATCGGCTCCATGGGCACCGATACGCCTATATCGGCCATGTCAGCCCGCTCCAAGCTGCTCTACACCTACTTCAAGCAGAACTTCGCGCAGGTCACCAACCCGCCGATCGATCCGATCCGCGAAGAGCTGGTGATGAGCCTGGTTTCCTTCATCGGCCCGCGGCCGAACATCCTTGATCTGGAGGGCCAGGCGACACGCAAGCGTCTTGAGGTGCGCCAGCCGATCCTGACCAATGACGATCTGGAGAAGATCCGCTGCATCGGTCACCTTGAAGATTCGTTCGATACCAAGACGCTCGACTTCACCTACGCGGCCGAACGGGGCGCGGAGGCGATGGAGATCATGCTGGAACGCCTGTGCGAGCGCGCCGAAGACGCGGTCAAGGGCGGCTACAACATCATCATCCTGTCCGACCGTCTGGTTGGCCCGGACCGGTTGCCCTTGCCTGCCCTGCTGGCAACCGCCGCGGTTCATCATCACCTGATCCGCAAGGGTCTGCGGACCTCGGTCGGCCTCGTGGTCGAGACCGGCGAAGCGCGCGAAGTACAACACTTCGCCTGTCTTGCCGGCTACGGCGCCGAGGCGATCAACCCGTACCTCGCCTTCGAGACTTTGGAATCGATGCGCAAGGCCGGCGAATTCCCGGAAGAAGTCGACAAGCAGGAAGTCGTCGAACGCTATATCAAGGCGATCGACAAGGGACTTTTGAAGGTCATGTCCAAGATGGGCATCTCGACCTACCAGTCCTACTGCGGCGCGCAGATCTTCGACGCCGTCGGCCTGTCGCAGGAGTTCGTCGACAAGTATTTCTCCGGAACCGCGACCACGATCGGCGGCGCCGGTTTGACCGAAATTGCTGCCGAGACCGTCATGCGCCACGCCGATGCATTCGGCGATGCGCCGATCTATCGGCAGATGCTGGCGGTTGGCGGCGACTATCAGTTCCGCTTCCGCGGCGAGGCCCATGCATGGTCGCCGCAGTCGGTCGCCGCCCTGCAGCACGCGGTGCGCGGCAATGCCGAAGATCAGTACCGCGCCTATGCCAAAATGCTCAACGAGCAGGATGAGCAGTTGCTGACGATCCGCGGACTGTTCCGGATCAAGACCGCCGAGGAAGACGGCCGCAAGCCGGTTTCGATCGACGAGGTCGAGTCGGCCGAGACCATCGTGCGACGGTTCGCGACCGGCGCGATGTCCTTCGGCTCCATCAGCCGCGAGGCCCATACCACGCTGGCGATTGCCATGAACCGGATCGGCGGGAAGTCCAACACCGGCGAAGGCGGCGAGGAGCCGGACCGCTTCGTGCCCAAGCCGAACGGCGATTCCATGCGTTCGGCGATCAAGCAGGTCGCTTCGGGGCGTTTCGGCGTGACGACCGAATATCTCGTCAACTCCGACATGATGCAGATCAAGATGGCGCAGGGCGCAAAGCCCGGCGAAGGCGGTCAGCTGCCCGGCCACAAGGTCGACGCCGTGATTGCCAAGGTCCGCCATTCGACGCAGGGCGTTGGCCTGATTTCACCGCCGCCGCATCATGACATCTATTCGATCGAGGATCTGGCCCAGCTGATCTACGACCTCAAGAACGTCAATCCTTCGGGCGACGTTTCGGTGAAGCTGGTCTCCGAAGTCGGCGTCGGCACCGTCGCGGCAGGCGTCTCAAAGGGCCGGGCCGACCACGTGACGATTTCCGGCTTCGAGGGCGGCACCGGCGCTTCGCCGCTGACCTCGATCAAGCATGCCGGATCGCCGTGGGAAATCGGCCTTGCCGAGACCCACCAGACGCTGGTCGAGAACAAGCTGCGCTCGCGCATCGCCGTTCAGGTCGACGGTGGCCTGCGCACCGGACGCGACGTCGTTATCGGCGCACTGCTGGGTGCCGACGAATTCGGCTTTGCCACCGCGCCGCTGATCGCCGCCGGCTGCATCATGATGCGCAAGTGCCACCTCAACACCTGCCCTGTCGGCGTCGCCACGCAGGACCCGGTTCTGCGCAAGCGCTTCGTCGGCACGCCCGAGCACGTCATCAACTTCTTCTTCTTCGTCGCGCAGGAAGTGCGCGAGCTGATGGCCGAACTTGGCTACCGGACCTTCAATGAAATGGTCGGCCAGATGCAGATGCTCGACCGTCGCAAGGTGATCGAGCACTGGAAGGCGCGCGGCCTGGATTTCTCCAAATTGTTCCACAAGCCGCAGGTCGGACAGGATGTCGGAATCTTTCATTCCGAATTCCAGGACCATCACCTTGAGAAGGTGCTCGACCGTACCTTCATTGAGAAGGCACAGCCGGCGCTGGAAGGCGGCAAGCCTGTTACGATGGACCTGCCCATCCGCAGCGTGAACCGGTCAGCCGGTGCGATGCTGTCGGGCGAGGTGGCAAAGAAGTACGGCCATGCCGGCCTTCCCGAAGATTCCATCTATATCAAGCTGAAGGGCACGGCAGGCCAGAGCTTTGGCGCGTGGCTTGCCCATGGCGTGACGCTGGAACTGGAAGGCGAAGGCAACGACTATGTCGGCAAGGGCCTGTCGGGCGGCCGCATCGTCATCTATCCGCCCAAGGAATCGGCGATTGTTCCGGAAGATTCCATCATCGTCGGCAATACCGTGCTTTATGGTGCAATCAACGGTGAATGCTACTTCCGCGGCGTTGCGGGCGAACGCTTTGCCGTGCGTAACTCCGGCGCCATCGCCGTTGTCGAGGGAACCGGCGACCACGGCTGCGAGTACATGACCGGCGGTATCGTCGTCGTCATCGGGCGCACCGGCCGTAACTTCGCGGCCGGTATGTCGGGCGGCATCGCCTATGTGCTGGATGAGGACGGAACGTTCGAGACCCGCTGCAACCTTTCCATGGTCGACCTTGAGCCGGTTGCCGAGGAAGAGGAGTTGAACCAGCGCCTGCACCATCAGGGCGGCGATCTGGCCTCGCATGGCAGGGTCGACGTGATGAGCGACATGACCCGCTTCGACGCGGAGCGTCTCCATCAGCTGATCGAGAACCACCAGCGCTATACGGGTTCTGCCCGCGCGGCGCACATTCTCGCCAACTGGGATGACTACAAGGCCAAGTTCAGGAAAGTGATGCCGGTCGAGTATCGCCGCGCCCTGAATGAATTGATGCAGCGCGAGGACCAGCAGGCGCTCGCGGCGGCAGGGGAGTAATCGATGGGCAAGGTAACAGGCTTTCTGGAGATCGACCGTCGCGACCGGCGCTATGCGCCGGCGTCCGACCGGGTGCGCCACTACAAGGAATTCGTCATTCCGCTGTCGGAAGAGGCGACCCGTGACCAGGCCGCGCGCTGCATGGATTGCGGCATTCCGTACTGCCACAACGGATGTCCGGTGAATAACCAGATCCCGGATTTCAACGATCTGGTCTATCACGCCGACTGGCAGGAAGCCTCGATCAACCTGCACTCGACGAACAACTTCCCCGAGTTCACCGGAAGGCTTTGCCCTGCGCCCTGCGAGGCGTCGTGCACGCTGAACATCGAGGATACGCCCGTCACCATCAAGACGATCGAATGCGCCATCGTCGACCGTGCATGGGACAATGGCTGGATCAAGCCGCAGCCTGCCGCCAGAAGCACCGGCAATTCGGTCGCCATCGTCGGCTCGGGGCCGGCTGGCCTTGCCTGCGCGCAGCAGCTCGCGCGCGCCGGACATGAAGTCCATGTTTACGAAAAGAACGCCAAGCCGGGCGGCCTGCTTCGTTACGGTATCCCTGACTTCAAGATGGAAAAGCGTCATATCGACCGCCGCGTCGAGCAGATGATCGCGGAAGGGGTGACGTTCCATTGCAACGTCAAGGTCGGCGTCGACGTGACCACCGACAAGCTGCTTGCCGATCATGATGCGCTGGTTCTGGCCGGCGGCTCCGAACAGCCCAGAGACCTGCCCGTGCCCGGCCGCGATCTGCGCGGCGTCCACTATGCGATGGATTTCCTGCCGCAGCAGAACCGGCGCGTTTCGCACGAGCCCATCGGCACCAATGAACCGATCCTCGCCAGCGGCAAGCACGTCGTCGTCATCGGCGGCGGCGATACCGGCTCGGACTGCATCGGCACGTCCGTGCGCCAGGGCGCCCTGTCGGTCACCCAGCTGGAAATCATGCCGCAACCTCCGGTCAAGGAAAACAAGCTCCTGAACTGGCCGGACTGGCCGCTCAAACTGCGCACCTCCTCAAGCCACGAGGAAGGCGCAACCCGCGAATTTGCGGTCAGCACCGTGGAGTTCGCCGACAATGGCGCCGGCGCGGTAAAATCGCTTCGCTGCGTTCATGTCGACGACAAGTTCAAGCCGATCCCCGGGTCGGAATTCGACCTCAAGGCCGACCTCGTCCTTCTGGCCATGGGCTTCGTTCAGCCCGTTCATGACGAGATGCTGAACAGCCTCGGCGTCGAGTACGATGCCCGCGGCAACGTCAAGGCCGACACGAGGCACTACAAGTCGAATGTCGACAAGGTCTATACCTGCGGCGACATGCGTCGCGGCCAGTCCCTTATCGTCTGGGCGATCCGCGAGGGACGCCAGACAGCACGGGCCATCGACCTTGACCTGATGGGTACGACAGACCTGCCATCCTGACAATGCAGGCAAGGGGCTTCCGGTCTACGGATCTCAGCTACTTGTTTTCCGCAGCGGTACGCTGATCGGGAACGCGTGGTGGCATCGGTACGCCGCCCGTTTCCTCTTCGACGGCGGGCAGGGTCGAGGTCAGTTCCCCGGACCAGCTGAAATCGTCCGCGCGGCCGGGTTGTGCCGCCAGCGGTGAGCCTTCAAGGATCACCTTTTCGTACTGGGTCTCGTCGTGCAGCTTCGGTGTATCCTGCTCGCCGCCGTCCAGCCCTGCCGGCAATGGCTGCTGGCCAGTCAACGCGACAACGCGCCCGACCCCCGTTTCCAGTTCCCGGTCGATTTCATCCATCAGCGACTGGCCGCTTGACCCGGGCAAGGCTGACAGGTAGCTGCCGCGCAGGAAATCGCGGCGGATATCGCGCTCCACGAAAAACGCCAGCTTGCGATTTCCGGCGCGAGTGAAATGCAGCCCGTCCGAGCCTCGAAGCAGCCGGCGGGTGCCTTCGATATCGGGACCATAGTTGCTGTATTTGCCAGTCTCCGGATCGAGGAACGGCGTCCAGACGTCGACGAATGTGGCGCCCGCGGTAATCGCGACATCCTTGAAGTATTCGTTGAAGACCGCGAAATCGCGTGTCAGCTGACTGTTGCCGACGGGCGGCAGACCGACCCAGTAGACCCGAATATTGCGTTGCACGAACAGACTTGTCAGCTCCGCGATCCTTGCCTTGTAGGCAGCGACCCATTCATCCGAAAACAGCTGCAACGTACCGGTCGGAAGGCGCATGTCCTGACGATCGTTCAGACCGATCATCATCACCACGGCATCGGTCCGCTCGCCCTCCCGCGAAATTGCGTCGCTTGCCGCCTTGTACCAGTCGAAATAGTCGTAGCGGACCAGCCCGGACGATGCCTTGTCGATCCCATCGACAACGATCGTCGGAATGCCTGCGAACGCCTCGACAAGGCCTTTCTCCAGTCCGCCGGACAGCGAATCTCCGAAAACCCGGATGACCCGCGCATCGTCTTCCTTCTTGACCGTCGTCACACGCGGTTCGGCCGGCGCGGAATTGGGTATGGACGCAGGCGGTGTCGGATCGCGTCGCGGCTGCGGCGCCTCTCTGATGCCGAACAGCGAACGGAAGAAATTCCCGATCGGATCCTGGGCATGCGCTGTCGATGTGCCGCCGTCGAATATGACAAGCAGGCAGGCAAGCATGGCAAAGAACAGGATGCGACGCGGGCGGTTGTTCATCTGGCGGTCTTCGTCGGTTCATTGGCGCGCAATGCAGCCGCGCCGGCTCGTTTCGAAAGAAAGCTGCCTTACCGCCCCGCCCGCAGACTTTCAAGCACACTGTAACTTGGAAACCCGTCGGCGGGTAGCCCCGCGCGCTGCTGATAGATCTTTACCGCATTCATCGTCTGCGGTCCGGCCTTGCCGTCAGCGTCGCCGACATCGTAACCAAGCCGCGCCAGCCGCGTCTGCAGTTCGATGACCTGGTCGCCGGTCAGCGCTCGCTCGTCGGGTGAGAATTCATGTGCCAGCGGTCCACCGCCAACGATGCGATCCGCAAGATGCCCGACGCCCAAGCCGTACAGAACGGCGTTGTTGTAGGTCAAAATCACGCGGAAGTTCGGCAACATCAGAAATGCCGGCCCATTGGCGCCGCCGGGAAGCTCCAGCCAGGCCTTGTCGGACGGCCGCGGAAAATGACCGCCGGCGGCGCGACCGACGCCGAGCCGCGACCATTCGGCCAGCGTGCGGGCATGGCCGCGTCCTTCAAGCTTATAATTGAAACCGCGCGGCAGCCTGACTTCGTAGCCCCAGGTTTCGCCGTGGCGCCATCCGTGGCGCTTCAGATAGTTGGCAGTCGAGGCGAGCGCATCCGGCACGTTGTTCCAGATATCGTGACGCCCGTCGCCATCGTAATCGGCCGAATAGGCCCGGAAGCTGGACGGCATGAATTGCGTATGTCCCATCGCTCCCGCCCATGAACCGGTCATCCGCTCGGGCGCAATATGTCCTCGATTGAGAATGCCGAGCGCGGTGATCAGCTCCTTGCGGAAGAAATCGCGCCGCCGCCCCTCATAGGCGAGCGTCGTCAGCGAGCGAATGACGTTGAAGTCGCCAAGCCGGTCGCCGAAGTTGCTTTCCATTCCCCAGATGGCGAGGACCACATTGCCGTCCACGCCGAACCGGGACTCGATGGCGTCGAGCACGCGTTTGTACTCGCGGTATTTCTCGCGGCCCATCGTGACGCGCGCGTCGGAGACGGTCTTGCCGAGATACTGCCCAACGGTAAGGGTGAATTCCGATTGCCGGTTCAGCTTTTCCAGCACTTCCCGGTCAGGAGAGATGCCGCGAAAGGCCCGGTCCAATACATCCTCGCTGACGCCCGCACGGCCCGCTTCCGCCCGCACACCATTGACGAAGGAGGTAAAGCTCGCCGATGCCGGCGCTGAAATAACTAGGGTCAGCAGGCAGCAGATCGCGATCGACTGCAAAAGCTGTCTCATGGTTCCGTCCTGTTTTCGCATCAATTCCCGGCTGCCCTCAGGCGACCTTCCGCGTTTCCGCTGCATGCCGCTCCCACGCGAGCGCATGCTTTACGATCATATCGAGATCATCATATCGGGGCGTCCATCCGAGCATCTCTCGGATGCGTCCCGCACTTGCAACGAGCGAGGCCGGATCGCCCGGCCGGCGCGCTTCTTCATGCACACGAAAATCAACGCCTGAAGCACGCTTCACGGCGCCGATGACATCGCGCACCGAGTAGCCGTGCCCGTAACCGCAATTGAAAATATCCGATGCGCCGCCAGATGTCAGGTGCCTCAGCGCCAGAAGATGCGCGTCGGCAAGATCCGTGACGTGGATATAATCGCGAACGCCGGTGCCATCCGGCGTGTCGTAGTCCGTGCCGAACAGGCTGAGCGCCGGACGCTGGCCGAGCGCGGCCTGACATGCGACCTTGATCAAATGCGTCGCCTGCGGCGTCGACTGGCCGGTGCGCCCGGCAGGATCGGCCCCTGCGACATTGAAATATCGTAGCGCCACGAAAGTGAGATCGTGAGCGAACGCCGCGTCCGCCAGCATGATCTCGGTCATCAGTTTCGACGAACCGTAAGGCGAGATCGGGCGCGTCGGCGCGTTTTCGGAGACCGGATTGGCCTCGGGCATGCCGTAGACAGCAGCTGTCGAGGAAAAAATGAAATGCTTCACGCCGCTCCGCACGGCGGCCTCGATCAGCGAGCGCGAGGTCACCGTGTTGTTGCGATAGTAACCCAGCGGGTCTGCGATTGAATCGGGTACGACGATCGAGCCGGCAAAATGGATGACCGCCTCGATGCCGCGACGGCGCATCAGCGCCTCCATCAGCGGTTGGTCGCCGGCCTCGGCCGTGATCAGCTCTGCGCGGCTGTCGACATTTTCCTTCACCCCCGTTGAAAGATTGTCGACAACAACCACCTTGTGTCCGGCATCCGCCAGCGCCAGCACCATGTGACTGCCGATATAACCCGCGCCGCCCGTCACCAGTATCGCCATGAAGACACCTTCTCGCATAACCTTGAATTCGATTCCCGGAACAGTTCGCCGGGCAGCCGCATTTGCGTGATTGGTACCGACCAATCGGGCGCAAATGGGTCTTGATCACTGCAAGATAGTGGACAAAGCCTTTAGGTATCGTAACTAAATCCCTATCGGGACCCGCCAGAATCAACCCAAAGAGGATCCTCCATGCCCCGTCCTATCCGTAAGGCCGTGTTTCCAGTTGCAGGCCTCGGCACGCGATTTCTTCCTGCCACCAAAGCCATGCCGAAGGAGATGCTGACGGTCGTCGATCGACCGCTGATCCAGCATGTGTTTGATGAGGCGCGCGCCGCGGGGATCGAACATTTCATCTTCGTCACCGGACGCAACAAGGCGGTGATCGAGGATCATTTCGACAATCAGGTCGAGCTGGAATCGACGCTTGGCGAGCGCGGCAAGCGCAAGGAGCTGGAAACCCTGAACAGCGACCAGCCCGGCCCCGGACAGACCAGCTTCACCCGCCAGCAGGCCCCGCGCGGCCTTGGCCATGCGGTCTGGTGCGCGCGCGAACTGGTAGGCAATGAGCCGTTCGCGCTGTTGCTGCCGGACGTGCTGGTAAAGCATGACAAGAGTTGCCTGGCGCAGATGATCGAGGCCCACGCCAGCCTGGGCGAAGACGCCAACATGATCGCGGTAGAGGAAGTAGCCGAGGACCAGACCCATCAGTACGGCGTCGTCGGCATCGGCGAAGAGCGCGCCGAGCGGACATTCAGCCTGACGCAGATGGTGGAGAAACCGGCGAAGGGTACCGCGCCGTCAAACCTGATCATTACCGGACGCTATATTCTGCAGCCGGAGATTTTCGATTTGCTGGAAAACCAGGCGCCCGGCGCAGGCGGTGAAATCCAGATCACCGACGCGATGATTACGCTCAACAGCCAGCAGCCCTTCTATGCCTATCGGTTCCTTGGCCGGACGTTCGACTGCGGTTCGAAGAGCGGCTTCCTTGCTGCCAACATCGCCTACGCGATGGAACGGGACGATCTCGCGGACGGCCTGCGCGAGGAGATGCGCAAGTATCTTTAGGTATCGGCCTCAGCGTCTCAGGATGACGCCGACGGTGACGGTGCTGGCGTCGTAGCTCTCGCCAGCGATGGTGGACTGCGAGGACACGAATTCGTAGCGGCCTCGTATCGCCATCTGCCGGTTCAGCTTGTACTCCAGCCCGGCCGATGCGGTGAACTCGTCGATGGTCCTTGCAGATCCGACATAGTCCGAACGTGTCCATCCGCCGGAGGCGGTAAAGATCAGGTTGCGCCTCAGCGCATGCTCCATATCGACGCCGACCTGATGCCGGCGGATCGTCGATGTTCCCGCAAGGATTGTCTCCTCGAAATCGGTGGAGCTGCGCAGCGTGAAGCTGGTGAGCGTCGTCGCCTGCCATGTGAGGCTGCTTTCGGCGACGAAACCGCGAATTCGCGAAAAGCTCGGATCATCCGGATCGGCAATCCGGAACCCGATGCGCCCCTCGCCCTTGAGCACGTCTCCGTCGATCTTCGCACCGACGGCGGCGGTATAGCCGCTGGAGCCCCGCAGATTGCCGTTTGCGTCGATCTTGCGGTCATGAACGGTCTGGTTGAGGCTCACTTCGGTAAAGACGCTTGTCCGGTCGGTAAATTCATATCCGAGACGCAATCCTTCCGACAAAGCCGTGTAGTCGCGCGCCGAATTGTCGATCATGCCGCCACCCTGGGCCGGCACGGACTGGTATACAGCCCGCTCGATCGATCCGATCAGCGCCAGGAAATAGCGTCCGAACTGTTTGGTCAGGGACGCGTTGCCCGAGACTGTATCGACGTCCGGCGCCTTGAGCGCCGTCGCTGGCGTGTTCGGATCGGAGAAGGATTGCTGCGAGCGGCTGTAGGTCAGATCGCCTTCCAGGGTCAGATCACGCCTGATGTCGATGCGCCCGTTCAGGGCGGCGTCGATGCCGGTCTTGTTCTCGACGCCCGGGCGCCGGTATTCCTCATGCGTCAGGCCGATTGAGCCGGAGAGGCTGTGCCGGCTCCACCCGGACTCAAAATCCAGCTGCGGCCGCAGGCGCCATAGCGCGCTGCCGCGCCGCGCCGCGCTGACGCCTGTGGAATTGACGTTGTCCGTATAACCCAGACTCGATTCCAGCGACGGCCGGAACGTCCAGCCATGAATGCGGATCCCCGTCGGCTCGAACGGATTGTCCTCAGGCGAATGCGGCGGTGCCGTTTCCGGTGCGGTCTCGGCTTCGGGCGGTTTCTCGACACTCGCGGTCAAAGGGTTGTGTTCAAGGTAGGTCTTGCCGAATACCTGCTCCAGAACGTCTCTTGCCGAAGTCCTGGTGGTTTCTGAAGGCGGCGCCGCCGACGCGATTGACCCCGTCGTATCGGCGCTGGCGCCATCGCCGACCGTTCCCCGCCGCAGCTCGCTATCGAGCGCAGGCTGGCTGCCGGAGGTGCTGCCTGCCTGCTGCGATGCCGCCGGCGACGAAAGAACGATGGCAAGCCCTGCCGCGGCAATCCCTATTTTGCTGAAGAATGGCACAGGCCGCACCCGCATGATCGCGTTTGTCGAAACAGCGCCGGATTTTCCGCGCGTGCTGGTGTGATGGTAGAAAATTTATGGTTAACAGCCGCTTAAATACCGGATCCTCTTCCACCCACCCCGGCCGCCTTAGCGTTTTGGTTAGAATCCGCCACTAGGGTGTATCGCGCGGGGGAAGATCGCCCCATCGCAACGCGACGGGTACTGGCTGGGGAACGGGTTTACGATGGATATCGCCACAATTGCCGGCATCATCTCCGGCATAATCATCGTCGGCATCGCTATTTTCCTCGGCGGAAATTTCGGCGGATTTGTCGATATTCCGTCCGTCTTCATCGTCGTCGGCGGCACCATTGCCGCCACATTCATCCGCTTTCCGCTCACCCATGTCGCAACGGCGATCGTCCTTGGCGGCAAGGTCGCATTCACTCACCGCAAGACCGAGCCGCGCGAACTGATCGACGAGATCGCGAACCTCGCCGACATCATTCGCAAGCAGGGTCCGCTCGGACTGGAAAACATCGAGGTAACCAACGAGCTCCTGGCCAAGGGCATCCAGTATGTCGCGGACGGCTATGATCCCCGCTTCATTCAGGAAACGCTGGAAAAGGAGCGCGACCTCAATCTTGAACGGCTAGACGAGGGTCAGCGCATCTTCAAGGCGATCGGCGACGCCGCCCCAGCCTTCGGCATGATCGGAACGCTCGTCGGTCTGGTGCAGATGCTGGCCAAGATGGATGATCCCTCCGCCATTGGCCCGGCGATGGCCGTCGCCCTGCTGACGACGCTCTACGGCGCGCTTATCGCCAACCTCGTGGCGTTGCCGATTTCAGACAAGCTTTCGAACAAATCCAAGATCGAGGAAGTCAACCAGACGCTGATCCTCGATGGCGTGATGCAGATCCGCGATTCCAAGAGCCCCAACCTGATCCGCGAGATGCTGACATCCTATCTGCCTGAAAAGCACCGCCTTGAACCCGCCGCGGCGGAAGCGGTCGCCTGATCGGAACCGCGCCGATGGCCCGCAGAAAATCAAGCGCACCCGCAGGAGCTCCCGACTGGATCGTCACTTTTGCCGATCTGATGTCGCTTCTTTGCTGCTTCTTCGTTCTCATCATCTCGTTCTCGATCCAGGATACGCAGAAGCTGCAGGTCGTCGCAGGTTCGATGCGCGAGGCCTTCGGCACGCGCGACGCCACGCGTCGCACCGGAATGATCGAAATGGAAGGCACGCCGGTGCGCGAATATATCCGCGATGTCGCGATCGATCAGAACGACCTGGATTCCGAATTTGCCAATCAGCGCCATGAGCACCGCGTCAAGCAGGGTCCTGAGCTCAATACCCACGACATCGAAAAGGCTGAAAACGAACGCCCGCGCGAGTTCACCGCCGCCGCCGAGTCGCTGCGGCAGGCCTGGCAGGAAATGCCGGAAATCCTTCAGCTTTCGGATCAGATTCTGGTCGAGGAGGACGAGACCGCGCTCAATATCCAGATCATTGATCAGGACGGCCGTTCAATGTTCCCGGAAGGGTCGAAATATCCATTCGAGCGCACCCGGTCCATCATCGGCAAAATGGGTCCGGTTCTGCGCGACCTTCCGAACCGCATAGAAATTGTCGGCCATACCAGTTCAGACCGGTCCGACGAAAAGCCCGGTTACGGTCATTGGGAGCTTTCGGCGGACCGCGCGAATATGGTGCGCATGATCCTGCAGGAATATGGCGTGCCGCAGGATCGTTTCGCCGCCGTGACCGGCAAGGCCGACACGCAGCCGCTTTTTCCCGAAGACAGCTTTCTCGCCGCCAACCGTCGCATCACCATTCGGCTGCTGAGCGAGGCGCCGCCCCTGCCGACCTCCCACCAGCCGTGAGGTTTCGTACGGTCAGCGCCTTCTAGCGCCAGCCGGACAGTTCCCGCCGCACCACTGCCTCGATGACGTTCATGCCCTCGTCGCTGTCGTTCAGGCAGGGAATATGGGTGAAGTTCGTACCGCCATTGTGCAGGAAGCTTTCCCTGGCCTGCTCGCCGATTTCCTCAAGCGTCTCAAGGCAGTCGGCGACGAAGCCGGGATTCATGACGGCGATCGATTTCACGCCGTCGCGTGCAAGCTGCTCCACCGTCTTGTCGGTATAGGGCTGCAACCACTCCTCCGGGCCGAAACGCGACTGAAAGGTGATCCGCAATCTGTCAGCCGGCCAGCCGAGCCGCTCGCGAAGCAGGCGCGTCGTCTTGTGGCACTGGCAATGATAGGGATCGCCCTTCCTGAAATAGGAAACGGGTATTCCGTGGAATGAGGCGAGAACGACCTCCGGCTCGAAATCGAGCGTTGCGAGATGCCTTTCGACCGAGATCGCCAGCGCATCGATATAGGCCGGATCGTCGTGGTAGGGCGGCACAGTGCGCAGGGCTGGCTGCCAGCGCATCGCGGTCAGCGCCTCGAACGCCTTGTCGTTGACCGTCGCGGTCGTCGAGGCGGCATATTGCGGGTAAAGCGGGAATACGAGCACGCGCTCGCAGCCCTGCTCGGCAAGGCGATTGAAACCGGCCTCGATGGATGGCTGGCCGTAGCGCATCGCCCAGTCGATCACGAGCCGGCCGCCGTCCGTGCCAAGCCGTTCAGCAAGTTTCGTCGCCTGCGAACGGGTGAAGGTGCGAAGTGGACCTTCGTTGCGTTCGTTGTTCCAGATGGTTGCGTAGGCAGCGCCCGATTTGCCGGGCCGTGTGTTGAGAACGATACCGTAGAGAATCGGGTACCAGAGCGCGCGCGGCCACTCGATCACCCGTCTGTCCTTGAGAAATTCGGCAAGGTACCGGCGCATCGGCCAGTAGCTTGTACCGTCAGGAGTGCCGAGGTTCACCAGCAGAACACCAATCCGGCCGGCACTGACCGGCGGGTGGTCGGCGGGAAACGTTTGCGGCGCGCCGCTGAAAGACGCGATGGCGGAATTCTTGTTCATGCCGCTGTCCTGATCGGTTCCGGGTTTCGTGCAGATTTCATATCTACGCTGATTTGTCCCGGCCGGTTTAGCAGTTGAGGCCCTGCGTTGGTAGCGGCATACCGGCGCATCAACCCTGCATCCCGTCCCTGTCCGCCATCAACTATTTGTTAGCCATGTCAGTCCGTTGAAATGAATCGAATTTGAACCATTTCGCTCCGCTGCCGTTCTTTTCACGAGGACGATATGATGATGAAACATGACCAGAAAAAGCTGCTGATCGTAGAAGACGACGTGTTCGTCGCGATGGACGCCGAGGCTGCGGCCCAAAGTCAGGGTTTTATCCCCGTGACCACAGAAAGCCGCCGCAACGCGCTGATGCTCATAGAGCGCGATTCTTTCTGCGGCGCGTTGGTGGATTTCAATCTTGTCGATGGCAACTCGACGGACGTTGCATCAAGGCTGGGCGAGAAGGGTATTCGCTATGTCATCGTCACGGGTGCGCCGTCGGACGAAATTGCTGCGGCGGGGATTGATCCCGGCAAGGTGGTAACGAAGCCCGCCCGCTATGATGCGCTCATTCGCGATCTTGTGAGCCAGGGCGCAACGCGCTGAGGACCTGACGAACCTGCTCGGTCCCGTACGGCTTGCCAAGGCAAGGCGTGCCGGCGAGATGCGCCGGCAAGTCCACGCCTTCGCCATAACCGGTCGCGAACGCGAACGGAATTCCCTTCCGGGCAAGCGCCTCGGCGATGGGCAGGCTCGTTTCAGCGCCAAGATTGTAGTCGAGAAACGCAAAGTCGAACGGTGTGTGCTCGAGATGGCGCAATGCATCCGCGCACCGCGACACGACCGTGCAGTTCTTCGCGCCAAGCGACAGGAAGATATCTTCCGCCTCGATTCCGATCACAAGATTGTCTTCAACGATGAGCACACGGTCAGGCGCGGCCGCATCCGTCTCGGCTACCTTGGCCCTGGACACACCGGAAGCTGATTTCGGACGCGGACGGGACACGTGCATCGATGGCACGACAAATCGCGCCCTGACGCCGCTGAGATTATAGTCAATCGATGCCTCGCCACCGAGTTCGAACGGGATCGTGCGTTCCACGATGGTCGAGCCGAAACCGCGGCGCGTCGGCGCCCGGACGATCGGGCCACCTTCTTCGCGCCAGGCGATTTCCAGCGCACCGTCGCTATCGGTCGACAGCGTGATGAAGAGCGAGCCGTGCTGGTCGGTAAGCGCGCCGTATTTGGCGGAGTTGGTCATCATCTCATGCATGACAAGCGCCACGGTGGAAAAGGCGACAGGCGTCAGCAAGACGTCTTCACCATCGATTATGACACGGTCGCGCTTGTCCAGCAGGTAGCTTTCCGCTTCAAGCTCGATCATTTCCACGACAGATGATGGCTGCCAGTTGTGCCGGGTGACCAGATCGTGCGCACGGGCGAGTGCCTGAATTCGGCTGTCGAGAACGTCGACGAATTCAGCCGTGGAAATCCCGTCCTGCTTGCTTTGGGTGATGAGCCCCCTGACAAGCCCCAGGATATTGCGCACCCGGTGGTTGAGCTCGGCAATCAGCAGTTCCTGCCGCTCTCCGGACGTCTTGCGTTCGCGCGCAACCTCATCGGTAAGCCTGAGCACGACCTCAAGCAGCGTCACGCGCAGGAGCGACGCGGCGTGCAGATCCGAGGCCGACCAGTATTCAGACTGTCCGGCGACGGTTTCCTGCCAGGCTTCAAAACTCTTTCTCGGCGTAAGCCTTATCCCGTGCGGTCCCACCTCAACGGGCTTGTTGGGATTGCCCGCCCAGTTGATGGTGCGCACCAGTTCGCGTCGGAAGAACAGGATATAGTCGCGCGGCGAGCGCGAAATCGGCACGGACAGCAATCCGGCGGCGCGCATGACATAGTCTGCGGCAGCGGGTATCGCCCGTCCAAGGTCGTGCGTGTGGAAAATCTCCGAGGACCGCGCATTGGCGATATGCCGACAGAGCGCCAGGCACTCATCGCGCGACGGCGTTCGGCCCAGCATCTGAACCGAACCGTCAAGGATGACGGCAACGCCATCCGCGCCGACCAGCGGCATGAATTCCCGCGCCGCCTGCCCTATCAGATCTTCCACCGATCGATTCGACGAAACGAGGCGCGAAATTCGGCTCGCAATGTTTTGCGCGGCATTGTCGTGCGAACGCGCCTCCGTATCCAGGCGCGACTGCAACAGCAGCGACAGCATCTGTCCGAAAAGCAGCAATGCGTTGCGCAGTCCCGCATTCAGCACGCGCGGCGCGTAGTGATGGCACGCGATCAGGCCCCATAGCTTTCCGTCGACGACGACAGATATCGACATTGAAGCGCCGACGCCCATGTTGCCAAGATATTCCAGATGAATCTCGGAGACGGATCGCAGCACGCTGTCCGACAGATCGATGGTTTTCGCTCCATCGGAGGAGCGCACGGGCGAACCTGCAAAACCGGTATCGGAGATAATGCGGATCGGATTGCGCACATAAAGAGCGCGTGCCTGTTTGGGAATGTCGCTGGCTGGATAGCGAAGGCCCAGGAATGGCTCAAGATCGGCATTGGCCGCTTCGGCGATGACTTCACCGCTATCGTCGGGCAGAAACTTGTAGAACATCACACGGTCGAAACCGCTGAGCATGCGTGTGATGCGGACGGCGTCGTTGCACAGCTGCTGGGAGGACGTCGCGCGGCTGAGTCGGGCCACGGCGTTCCGGACATCCGAGACATCCTGATGGAGCGATGCCTGCATGTCATGCGGCTCGGCCTCAACGATGATGTTCCCGCCATTTCGATGAACCGAGATGTCGAAGACCTTGCCGTCCGGCCCAAGCGGAACAGCCGACATCAGTTCATGACCGCCGCCGACGGGCACGTGCTGTACACGGTTGCGGATGAAATGCATCGTCTCGCCGCCGATGATGCTACCCACATCGTCGCCGATTTCGGGCGTACTTCCATTCAGGTATGTACGCGCATTGTCCGATATCTCGGTGATCGCGCCGTCATCGCCGAAACCGATCAGAAATCCGTAATCCTGGACCTTGCCCAGAAGATGGATCGGCTCGCGGTCGCAATTTGTCAGGTCGACGGGAGCGCCGGCATCAATGTTCAAGAGGCAGCCTTTCGGTCTCGTTGCGGCTGGCTGAGAGATAGGCGTCAAAAACCGCATCCGCAGCGCTGCAGGCTCGTCTTACATCGACCTCTGACCAATCCTGGCCATCGAGCCAATCGGTGAACGAGCCCCAGAACCGGATTCCGGCCCCGTGCTGCAAAAACGAGACCGGCAGTTCGCTATCGGCTTTCAGCACATCCTTCAGAAGCAACTTCGCGCCGAGGCGCGACCCTTCCAGAACGTAGGCTATGCCCGCCATGACCGCCCGGTCATTAACAAATGATAGTGTCTCCGCTGGCGGCGGATTGAGACCAAGAGCCGCCAGATCATGCCCCAGATCGGGCGATCTCAGACGCGCCTGGGCATCGGGAATCTCATCGAACCCCAACTGTCCCTCAAGTGCGGCTTCCGCAGCGGGAACGACCCGGGCGTGAAGTCGCAGGAATATGCCATAGCCATCCCGGCTGGAGATGTTGAGGCGCGACATCAGCCCATCGAGATCGCGATGTTTGGCATGAGTGTGCTGCCTGAGAATATTGCGCACGCTGTTCTGCTACCCCGGAGTGCGTTTACCCAAAAAATGACCGATCAAAACGCGCAGGTCGCTTTTCGGTTCCGGCAGATCGGAAAAAATTTAAGGCGGCTTACTTCAGCGCGGAAAAGGATGTTGGCAGCAAAATCCGGTTCTCCATGGCCTGCAGCAGGGGCATGGCCTGCGACATATAGTGCGCGAATGCAGGATCGGCAGCCATGCGGCCCCGGCGTGCGCGGCGGTCTTCAAGGTCCTCGTAGCGCCACAGATGGACCGCGAGATTGAGCGTTCCGATCTCGCTGGTGAAATAGCCGACCATGTTTTCCAGATACTTCAGCTGCAATGGCAGGCCGAGTTCCTCGTAGACGGAGAGAAAAGTATTCAGCTTGCCCGGATGGGCGGTGTAGATGCGCTCTTCGACAATCATGCGGGTCTTCCGGAATTCTGTGATGCGGGGTCCCGGCGAGGCCGGGTTGTCAGCCATATACCCATTTCGGCAGGGCGGTCGCAATCGCCGGGAAGTACCACAGGACGACCAGCGAAATCAGCTGGATCAGAACGAACGGAATGATGCCGCGATAGATATCCATCGTGCTGACCTGGGGCGGCGCAACGCCGCGCAGATAGAACAGGGCAAAGCCGAATGGCGGCGTCAGGAACGATGTCTGGAGGTTGACCGCCATCATGATGCCGAGCCAGACGGGGCTCATCGGATTGCCGTCGGGCATCTCCATCTTCAGGAGAACCGGAGCGACGAGCGGCACCACGACGAAGACGATTTCCAGGAAGTCCAAGAAGAAGCCCAGAACGAACATCAGCAGCATGACGCCGAGCATTGCGCCGAGAGCGCCGCCGGGAATGCTGTTGAGGACCTCGTGCACCATCTCCTCGCCGCCAAGGCCGCGGAACACCAGGCTGAAAAGGGCAGCCCCGATGAGAATGATGAAAACCATGCAGGTAATCTGGGTCGTCGATTCCATGACCGATGTCAGAACACCGATGCGAAACACGCGATACAGCGCGACAGCGAGCCCGAAAATAATGCCCAGCGTGAAAAGGACGGCGAGCCCGATACCGAACTGGTCGATGGGCGGGATGACCGTGCGTGCGACCCTGAGATCCATGAATGAGGTCAGCACGAGGATGCCGATGAGTGACAGCCCGGCGATGTAGATCGGCCACGGACGATCCTCACGCAGCCGGTACCCGCCGAGCAGAATGGCGCCGATGGCGCCGACGGCGGCAGCTTCCGTTGGGGTCGCGACGCCCGCCAGGATCGAGCCCAGCACGGCAATGATGAGAATGATCGGCGGCATGAGGGCATGAAGAATACGGCCCAGACTGACCTTCTCGCCCTCTTCGGCAGGCATCGCCGGCGAACTTTCAGGCCGCAGCACCGCCATGGCGATCTGATAGATCATGTACATGCCGACCAGCAGCAGGCCCGGCACCAGCGCCCCGGCGAATAGATCGCCCACGGACACGGTCTCGGGCGAGAAGATTCCCATCTCGAGCTGCGCCTTCTGATAGGCATTCGAGATCTGGTCGCCCAGGATGACGAGCACGATTGAAGGCGGGATGATCTGTCCGAGTGTCCCCGCCGCCGCGATCGACCCGCAGGCAAGCCTCGGGTCGTAACCGCGTTTGAGCATGGTCGGCAGCGAGAGCAGCCCCATCGTCACCACGGTCGCGCCGACAATGCCGGTCGATGCGGCCAGCAGGGCGCCAACGATCGCGACCGAGAGACCGAGCCCGCCCCGCATGGTTCCGAAAAGCTGGCCCATCGTCTCCAGCAGCTCCTCGGCCACTTTCGATCGTTCGAGCATCACGCCCATGAACACGAACAGCGGCACGGCGATCAGCACGTCGTTCGTCATCGTGCCGAAGATCCGCTGCGGGAACGCGGAAAGGAACGAGAAATCGAAATTGCCGAATATCAGCCCGAGGACGGCAAAGACGAGCGCGATGCCCGCCAGCGTGAACGCGACGGGGAAACCCATCAGCAGCACGATACAGGCTGCAACGAACATCAGGAGGTCGAGGATGTGAGCGATCTGTTCCATGGTGTTGCCCTCAGACCATCGGCGTCTTCAGCGCTTCCAGCTCGCGCTCGTCGCCACCAAGCGCGAGGATCGAGCGGAGGATGATCGCAACGCCCTGCAATGCCATCATCACCGCGAAAGCAAGTATGGCGGTCTTCTGGAGATAGCGACCCTGAATGCCGCTCGTCTCCTGTGAACCTTCAAGGATTGACCAGGATTGCGCCACATAGGGATAGGCGACGTAAAAGATCAGGATGCAGACCGGGATGAGGAAAAGCAGCGCGCCACCCATATTGACCTTGGCCTTGGTGCGCGGATCGGCATCGCGGTAGAAGATGTCGACGCGCACATGGCCGTCCAGCTTCAGCGTGTAGGCCGCCGCAAGCATGAACAGGAAACCGTGCATGTAGGTGATCGATTCCTGCGCCCAGATCGATCCGATCCCGAAGACGTAACGAGCCAGAACGACCCCGAACTGAACCAGAACGATGAGAAGCGCCAGCCATGATAGCCAGCGCCCGACGGTCATGTTGAAACCGTCGATGAAATCGGCAATTGCGCGCATTCGCTCCCCCCGCGCGGTCCCCTGTGACCGGTGAAAGCGGTGAAAAACCCGGCCGGTTTTGCCGGCCGGGTTCTAAAGATTGTCAGGCGCCGAGCACCTTGTCACGGGCGTTCGTATAGGCGCTGTCGGAAATTCGCGTCCATCCGCCGATATTCTTGCGCGCCTTCAGGTAGCTCTCCAGAATGCGCTTGCCGATATCGTCCGTCACAGAGGCCCTCACGACCTCGTCCGATGTCTTGCCGATGGCGTTGAACACTTCTTCGGGGAACTCCCGCAGCTGTACGCCGTGCTCATTGATCAGCGTATCGAGCGCCGCGCCGTTATTGGCGAAGAACTCCGACAGCATGTAGTTGTTCTCCGCAAGGCAGGCGGCCTTGAAGATTTCCTTGTCGCTGTCGCTCAGCTTCTCCCACACGCCCTTGTTGACGCCGCAGGCGAGGCCCGAACCCGGCTCATGGAAGCCCGGCCAGTAATAGTATTTCACGACCTTGTAGAAGCCGAATGCCATGTCGTTCCAAGGCCCGACCCATTCGGTGCCGTCGATCGCGCCCGACTGCAGCGCCGGGAAGATTTCGCCGCCCGGCAGTGCAACGACGCTTGCGCCGAGCTGCCGAAGGACTTCACCGCCAAGACCCGGCATGCGGAACTTCAGGCCCTTGAGATCTTCAAGGCTTTTGATTTCCTTGGCAAACCAGCCGCCCATCTGGACACCGGTATTGCCGGCCATCAGCGGCTTGACGTTGAACCCGCCGGCCAGTTCGTCCCAGAGCGCCTGACCGCCGCCATGGTTGACCCAGCCATCGAGTTCGTTCGCGGTAAGGCCGAGCGGCACGGCGGTAAAGAAGTTGAAGCCCTTGTGCTTGCCCTGCCAGTAATAGTCGGCACCGTGATACATGTCGGCCGTACCCTGGGACACGGCGTCGAAGGATTCGAAGGGCGGCACCAGTTCACCGGCAGCATAGAGCTTCACGGTGATACGGCCTTCAGTCATGGCCGTGATGCGATCGGCAACGCGCTGCGCGCCGGTGCCAAGGCCGGGAAAATTCTTCGGCCAGGTCGTCACCATCTTGAGTTCCATCTTGCCCTGCGAGATCGCAGGGGTGGCGAGGGCACTCGCGGCAACAGCGCCGGATGCAAGTCCGGCCTTAGTCAGAAATGAACGACGATCCAAAGCTATTTCCTCCCAAAAGGGTTTCCTCAGTCTGCGATAAGCTCCCCGGTTGAATGGGGATTGTTCTTGTTATTGCAGAGATGCTCTCCAAGTTTCTATTCGTCTTCAGTCGAGCATCGACTGCCGATATAAGATCAGCATTTCACAGCAATGCAAGCTGACGCAGGGTCAGCTTTGAGTTCGCTTCCCGGAGTCACGTCTTAAATGGATTTCCTCAAATGAGCGCGCTGAACGCACCGCACCGGCGCCCGCTGGTGGCCGTCACGGGCGATGTCCGGGAGAGCGACAACTACCGCTGGCATGCCGCACCGGATTCATATGTCGCTCCATTGGCAAGGGTCGCCGGGCTCAATCCGGTGATCGTTCCCGCCCTCGGCGATACGCTCGATCTCGACGGCCTCATTGCCAGCGTCGACGGGATTGTCTGCACAGGATCGCGCTCGAACGTTCACCCGTCGCTCTACGGTGTCGCACCATCGCCGGAATATGAACCTTATGACCGGGATCGCGACGCAACATCGCTGCCACTCATCCGCAAGGCCATCGACGCGGGCGTCCCGCTTTTCTGCATCTGCCGCGGCATGCAGGAACTGAATGTCGCGCTTGGCGGAACGTTGCAGACGGAAATCCAGACCCTGCCCGGCCGCATGGACCACCGGGCGCCCGACGCGGAGGCACAGGCCGACCGCTTCGCGCTCGCCCATCCCGTCAGCATGGCGGCGGGCTCGTGCCTCGGTCGTATCGTTGGCAACGCCGACGTGAAGGTGAATTCGTTGCATCGTCAGGCCGTTGGCGTTCTCGCCGAAAGGCTTGCGGTCGAAGCGCAGGCGCCTGACGGCACGATCGAGGCCGTTTCGGTTCGTGACGCTGCCGGCTACGCGGTCGGCGTTCAGTGGCACCCCGAATTCTGGGCTGAAACCGACAGGCCGTCGCGCCGACTGTTTGAAGCTTTCGGCCGGGCCGTTCACGCCCACAATGCCGGACAACGGATGCCGCTTTCGGCTTTCTAGCCCTTCAGGATGACGCGATCGCGCCGCCGAGAAGCGTGATCCCGAATGCGAGCACGATCAGGCCGGAGATCGCACCGATAGCGGTCTGCACCACGGCTCCGGCGCGCCCGTCGCCTCCTGCCAGTCGCACGGCGAGGTGGCGTGCATAGAGCGCAAGCGTTGCCAGTGTCGCAACGGCAAGTCCGGTACCGATTGCCATTGCGAAGGTGCCGGCGACGCCGAGCCAGAACAGCCCTTGCGAGGCGGCGAAGACGAGCAGGATCAGAGCGCCGGTGCATGGCCTGAGGCCGACGGTGAGCACGACCTGCCAGGCTGCCAGCGCGCCCTTGCCTTCCACGCTGGCCGGCGTGACCGCATGGGCATGGCCGCACGTGCTGCACGCTTCACCCTCGCCGTGATCGTGATGATGATGGTGGTGATGGTGATCGCCATGGTCGTGGTCGTGGTCATGGTGGTGACCGTCGCCGGCATGGGCGTGGACCTCGGCGGCAAATCTCGGCCGTGTCGCGAACACGCGCCACAGCAGCCAGATCCCGAGCAGCGTCATCGCCACATAGCTGGCGAGTTCCAGATAGGCTGTGTATCGGGTCATCGTCATCGCCGTCGCGCGAACGATGAGCGTCAGCACCGACACGAGAGCGACCGCGGTCAGCCCCTGAACCATGGCTGCGGCGAAGGAAAGCAGGATTGCCCGGCGCGCCCTCGCCTGCCCGGTCATCGCATAGGCTGCCACCACGGCCTTGCCGTGGCCGGGCCCGGCTGCATGCAGCACGCCATAGACAAAGCCGCCGCCGATGATGACGAATGCCGCCGAGGGGCTCGTTCGGAAATCATGCAGCGCTTCGACGAGTTGCGCGCGCACCACGCTTTGCCAGTGACCCACCCATATGAAGAATGCGGCAAACGGACCGCTTGCACCCGGTATCGTCGCCTCGGGCTGCGCGACGCCGAACGGACCTGCCGCGTGGGCCGACGCGACCATTGCGGCGACGCACGCCAATACCAGTCCTGTCGTCAGAGCAGCACGCGTCGTCAGTCGCATTTGACGATCACCGCGTTGGCGTATCCGTTGACCTGCTGCAGCAGCTGCGGGGGAACATCCTCGTCAGCCCCGATCGCGGCCAGGCGGGCAGCAAGTCCTCTGTCAGGCGTCCCCGCACGCTCTAGCCGGGCACTGCACCCGGCAGGTGCGCCTGGTGCCAGCGGCATGGCATCGCCCTCGGCAAAATCGAAGCTGACAAAATAGGTCGGATCGAAGACTTCTATCGCTATCGGCGCGCTCCTGACCTCGAATGGGTCGCCGGCGGGAAGCGTGAAATTCAGCGTCAGCTGCTGCCCGTTCCAGTCGAGCCAGAAATCGACCGGATCGTTGAAAGCATTTAATAACGAGACGTCACCGCGGACGGGATTTGTAAAGTAGCCATATTCGTTGAGCGACTGCGCGTTGACCTCGGCCAGCGGCTGCAGCTCCTCCCGGGTCAACTTGCCGTCAGCGTCAGTATCGAGCCCCTGTATGGCGAATGCGGAATAGGCTTCGTCGAAGGTCCAGCGATAGTGAACCGCCTTGACCGCACCCTGCGCATCGATTTCCACCGAACCTGAAACGGTTACCCAGACATGGGGATGAGCGGATGCAGTGCCGGCAAAAAGCATTGCCGCGAGGGCCGCGAGTGCGAAGCGAATCATGGGCCTGTTCGTCTGTTGCCGACTGACCTGATGACAATATCAGAAATTGCGGCGGTTGCGGGGCGGGACTTGGTGTCGCTGGCTGCGTGGCGCTAGAGTGCTGAAGATCGCTTCGAACAACCTATGTCCCATGAACCGTCTCACCGTATTCCTGATCGCCTTCATCCTTCTTGCTTCCCAGGCATCCGCGCAGGTACGCGACAGCGCCGCGCCGGAGGCGGCGACCGCTTTCACCTTCAAGGCTGAACCGCCGGTCACAGCCGAAAAATACATGGTCGTTACTGCCCATCCGCTGGCGACGCGGACGGCGCGGAATGTGCTGCGTGAGGGTGGCAGCGCCGCCGACGCCGCAATCGCCGCGCAGATGGTTCTCGGACTGGTCGAACCGCAGTCGTCCGGTCTCGGTGGCGGCGCGTTTGCACTCTATTGGGACGCTGGCACGAAAACGCTCACCAGCATCGACGGACGCGAGACCGCACCGGCGGCCGCAACGCCGGAACGGTTCCTTGATGATACCGGCAAACCAAGGCCTTGGCCGGAAATGGTCCCCGGCGGTCTGTCGGTCGGGACGCCCGGCGCGGTCGCCCTCCTCGACATGCTGCACCGGCAGCATGGACGCCTTGCCTGGCAGCGGCTTATCGCGCCCGCAATCGATCTGTCCATCAATGGGTTTGGCGTTTCGCAACGACTCTCCGCATTGCTGGCGGGGATGGGACCGCAGGCCTTCTCTCCGGCCGCGCGCACCTATTTCTTCAATGCTGCCGGCGAGGCGCGACCGCTCGGATATGTGCTCAAGAACCCGGCCTACGCGGTGACGCTTCGCGCCATCGGCGATGAAGGCGCGCATGGGTTTTATCGCGGTGCGGTCGCGGCCAGGAATCGCGGAAAGCCGTACAGGGCACCTGGACGAGCCCGGTGATCTGACGCGCGCGGACGCGCAGCCTATGGGCAAGAAACCGTAACGCGTCTTTATCGGCAGCCACCGCACTCTGCGGGATGGGGCCTGCGTCCTCCGGCAGGCTATCGGTCGGCATGTCGCTCGCGCATATCTCGAAGGCTACGACCTCGGCACCGGTCCGGACTTAGCAGAAATCCTTCACCTGATTGTAAAGGGCCGGCTTCGCAGCCGCCGACCGGGACATATATCGCCTGATCCCGATTACGTCATCCATTGGGCACCGATACCCAGGCTATCTATAAGAGCACAGGCGGATTGATCGATCGACGGCTTCCCGCTGGAGCAGGCATCGGCGGAACGCCGCCCGGCATGCCTTTCCAGCCGGCGTGGACCGGAACGAAAGGAGCGCCGGGAACAAGCAGATTTCGATAGTCGATGTGGTGCGGGCAATGCCGTTTCCATTACCACCACGATCGAATCTGCCTTTGGATCGCGTCTGATGACGGGCGATTTCTGTAACGTGAGTTGACCGATTTTTCCTTCGCGCGCCGGTCGATACCGACGGAAGAATGGCGCAATGCCGTTGGCGCGCACCGGCGTCCACGCTCCTCCATGGCGCCGACGATGATCTTCAATGCTGCGAAGATGGAGACACCTCTATGCCGTTCTCGGGTCGCCGGGCGGCAACCGTATCATTCTGCCGTATCAAGACCGTCGTTACGCTCATCTGACTGGAAGATGGATCGCAGGCCGCCGCGACCCTCATAAATTCGGCTCACAGAAACGGCCCCTTCGAGATCGAGCCGGGCGCACTGGCTGCGGAAGTGGCGCCAGCCCTTCAGGCGATGGGCCAGGAAATCCGCGAGACGGACGCTGACGAGCGGACTCAACCATCATCGTTCTGGACCAGGGGTATCTTCGGGTGGCACCGATCCGCCGCGAAGGCGAAGCCGCAGGCGACTGGATTTCATGCCGGGTTTCCATCGGGTCAGCCGCAAGGCATTGCCAACGACATTGACTGATGAAAGCGCCATCGCGCCGCCGGCAAATGCCGGCGACAGCAGCGAACGCGACGAAGCAGGATGCCGATCGCGTTGTAAACGAATGCCCAGAGATTCTGGCGGATCGTCGCCCGCGGTCTGCCTCGCGATTTCACGTGCCGCCCGGCACGAGCAGCGCTCAGGTCGCATCAGCGTCACCGGTGCCGCCTCCATCAACATCGGTCCCGATCCCATCGCGATACCGACGTCGGCAGCGGCGAGTGCGGCCACATCATTCACGCCGTCGCCGACCATTGCTGGGTGGCGCCCGTCACGCCCGAGACGTGCCCACTTCCTGCGCCTTGTCCTCAGGCTTCATGTCCGCGGCGATCTTTCAATTCCGCGCGGGCTTCTGATTGCGGGCACCACATCTGCGGCATCACCCGACATCAGCACCGGCTCGACACCTTGCGCCCTTAGTTCGCGAACCGCATCGGCCGCGCCTTCGCGTAGCGTGTCGGCGAGACCGAATACACCGGCAGGCACCCGCCGGCACTTCAGCGACCACCGGCGTCTCGGCCCGTTCTGACAGTTCTGAAAAGGATCGTGTCGGCCTGCGTGATATCGATACCGTTCTCCCTCAGCCAGGCGGAAGCTGCCGACGGCAACCTCCGTTCCGTCGGCCGCGACCTGCAACGCCCGCGCCGGCGATATTGCGGAGAATCCGTCAGATTTGCCGGTCGGGCAGGCCCCTCTCCAGCATGCGCACGGATCGCGCGGGAGAGTGGATGCTCCGCTGGAACCGACGAGCGATACTGTATCAGCATCAGGAGTTCCTGCTTTCACCGCCAATCGAACGCGCGCATGCTGACCACTTTTGGTTTTCCTTCCCGTCAGCGTCGGTCTTGTCGAATACGATCATCGACACGCGCGGGAATGTTCAGGTGCCTCGATGTCCTTCAGGATGCCGGCACGCGCGGCCGAACCGGTCCCCGCGACCAGCGCGGCCCGGCGTTGCAAGACCAGAGCGCACGGACAGGCGATGACGGAAGTACCGCAACACCGGCGGAAAGAAAGTGCCGTCGCAAGGTCGGCGCAGTGAACAGCCAGCCGCCGATGTAACGCGACGGCGATAACGAGAACGACGGGTACGAAAACGGCGGCGGCCTGTCGACTCAGACGCTGAACCGGCGCCTTGCCAGCCTGCGCCTGCTCCACCAGCCTGATCGCAGGCAAGCGTTGTGTCGGCGCCGATGGCGGCAACTTCCGACTCAAACCGACCCGTTCCGTTGATGGCGCCTTCGATGACGCGGTCGCCCTCTGCGCCTGTGGCGGCACCTTTCCCCGGTCACAAGCGCCTCGTCGATTTCACCGGCGCCCGCGCGGATGACCCCATCGGCGAGGGATGCGCCCGCGGGCCACACCAGGATCCGGTCGCCGACTGGGGCGTCGACAGGAACTTCCTGCTCTATGCCGTTTTCGTCGATCTTCACCGCAACGCGCGGCCTCAGATCCATCAACGCCCGGACGGCGGCAGAATTTGCCGCTTGGCGCGGGCTCAGCAGTTGCCGCAAGCTTTACGAGCGTCAGAACGACCGCCGATGCCTCAAAATGGGGAGGGCCGCCGCTGGCGAAGAGCGTAACCGCCAGGCTGTAGAAAAGCTGCGCTCGTACCCTTTGACACCAGAACGTCCATATTGGCCGCGCGCCATGCCGGAGCGCCGAATAGGCCCGCGATAAAACCGCCACCGACCAGCACCTGCACCGGTGCAGCCAGTGCAGGCAAACCAAGCAGGCAGATGCATGGAGAAGCCGAAGAGGGCATGGCCGCCATAGAGCCGTCAGCGGAAGCGTCAGAAGAGCAACGCCAGCCAACAATGCCATATATCGCGGCGGCGCCGCACTGATCGTTCTGCCTCTGCACCGTTTAACGCACGCCTGTACCGGTATCGGCTGATTTCAGCGGAAGGCCTTGTAGCCGGCACTCAACGGCAGCGATCAGATCGCGGATCTGAACGACGCCTTCGCGACTTCAATCGCGCCGATTCCGGACGCTGCGTTGATACTTGCCGAGAGCACACCAGCTGCGGCGTTCAGCGCAGTCTCGACCGCTGATGCGCAATTGCCGCAATGCGTATCGATATCGAGCTGGACGACCTGATGGGGTACGGCATAGCCCGCGCACTGGTAACGGCGGCTTCGGCCGCACTTTTGGTTTCCGGCATCCGGGGAGCTGCAAATATAAGGCGCGCTCAAGGGCAAGTTCGACGGCGGATCCTTTTTCAAGACCCAGCACCTTTTCAGGGCCGCTTGCAGCCGGCGTGAAGCGCGGTGCCGCGATGCATGCCTTCCAACAGGCATGTGAATGAAGTTTGCCTGCGAGGCTGGCCGCGGAATTCTGTTCGATCATCTGTTCCATGAACGCTCATGTGGGCCTTCCAGTAACTGGAAGGTCAAGCCCCTTCGCAAACCCGGCGATTTTCTTCGACAGCAACCGGCCCCGGTGAGTATACGCGTTGCCGCGCCGAATTGACGCCAATCGTGGACGCGGCTGAGGATCCAGTTAGAGCGCCATGGAACACCCCGGTGCGGAGTCCGCGTCAGGCGGACCGGAACCGGACCAACGCGGCAAACAGACTGTTCGCCTGCGATCGGCCCAAACACACGATCTGGACTTTCTCGACCAGCTCGAAGGTGCAGCCTTCGAGGCGGACCAGATTACTAGCGTCACGCTTCCGCCATTTCATCGCCGCCGATACCGCCGACCTGATCGTTGCAGAAATTGCCGGCAATGCGGTTGGCTATGCGCTCGTGCTATTCCGCCACGGTACGGCGCTCGCCCGCCTCTATTCGATAGCCGTTCAGCCCGGCATGGCCGGCAAAGGGCATTGCCGCGGCGATGGATGGCGCCGAACAGCGCGCCTACAGGCACAGCTTTGCATCGCGATGCGGCAGAAGTGCGAAGACAATCTGGGCGCGATCCGGTTGTACGAGCGCCGCGGCACAGACGGTTGACCGCTATCTCGATTATTATCGGATCATGCGGATGCCCTGCGCTACGAAACTCCTCGGCACCGGGACAGCGCAGCAAGGCGATCAGCCACCCTATTTCGAACAGACGCTCGACTTCACCTGCCATCACCGCAGTAAGTGGCGCTGAAATGCGACCAGCCAAGGGATATTGCCTTCGACCGCGCACCGGCAAAACTGTGGCGCGAAGCGACGACCGTCTACATGACTTCCGGTCATGGCGGATGCAGGCCCTATGGCATCGCGGTTGCGCTTGCACGGCATGGGCTGCCGTCGAAATTCACGCTTCGCGCCGCCCGCCCTATTTTCTGGAGCGTCCGCGGGCGTGAAAAAGCGGCTGGTGATGAAAGCCGTCAGTCGACCTTTCAGACCGAGGCAGCCGAACTGGGCATTCCTGTCCACCATAACCGGCTGAGCGCCGACGGCATGCGCGCGGCGCTTTCGACTGTAACATGATCGTCATGCTGCTGATCGCCCCAGCGGTTACCGGATGTTCGCCAAGAAGGTGCCGCATGGCTGCTGCTGCTCATCGGCCACGACCGGACCACCCACTTCGTTCGGCCCTGGGTCGAAAACAAGCATTCAGGAACGCGGGCTGCCGCCAAAATCTGCCATCCCGTTTGGCGAACTGGACCGGATGGCGCGCTACAGCAGAAACAAGCTGCAGGCTGCGGTCATAATCAGGAGAAGCCCCGTCCATGACCGGTTGGGTCATCATCGTTGATCAGCAGAAGAGGATTTTTTCCCAACGCCGACACGCCGCACAAAGTGATTACGGCCCGCGAGTATCTCGCCCGCCCCAGCTTTTCAACCGACGCCCGAAGGTGGTCAATCTGTGGCGCAGTCATTCGCCTATCAGAGCCGGCTACTATTGCTCGCTCTTGGCCGAAGCGCGTGAACCTGTGTCATGCCGACGGTGGAGTCGATGCTCCGATCTTTCCGAGCGCGATTTGTATGCCACGCGCCGTTCCCGGCTTGAAGACGCTTTCAGCAGCAAGCAGGCGCGCAAGATCGGCCGCTTTCACTGTAGAAACAACGCTCTTCTTCCATTTCGGAGGGTTCGACCCGGGCTTTGAAAAATTCGGCAAACTGCTGTTCGACTGGTTCGGTGCCCTGTGCTGGAGTCATCGTCACGCCCGGCGAATGGATGTCGATCAAGCGGATATAACCTCGCTCGCGCAGAGACTGGATGAAATCCGAACTCGGCAGGTTCCGCGAAGCTCTCCAGCGCCACACGCGCGACTGGCGCTCACCGCGACAGCGTCCGCACTCAAATATTCGCTGGCCCGTCCTGTACGATCCAGATGAAACGCGGCCCCGACAGTCGCTCCAGCCTCCAAGCATTACGCCCGTGTTGCGGAAAGCACGACATCGAAGTCGACCTGATCACCCGCAAGCTTAGTACCACCAGCTTGCCGAGTACGGCTGCGCTGTTCGTCCGCGAAACGACATCGATCGACAACCACACCGCTTTACGCACGGCGCGCCATGCAGAGACGATGCCGGTCATCGACGATCGATCTCGATGATCCGCTGCACCAACAAGGTCTACCTGAAGGTGCTGACCTCGCACTTGCAGGATTGCGTACCGCCAACCGTGATCATTTTCAGCGAGGACGAACTCGACGGCGCAGTCGACCAGCTCGGCCTGCCGATCGTCGTCAAAGATTCGGACGGCTCCTTCATACTGGCGTCCTGAAGGTCGAGTCGAAGGAGAAGCTGGTACAGATCGCCCGAGAGCTCTTCTAAAGGGAGACCGATCTGCTCATCTCGCGCAGAAATTCATGCCGACCGAGTTCGACTGGCGTGTCAGCGTCGCCAGCGGCAGGGCGCTGTTTGTCTGCCAGTACCTGATGGCCAGCAGCACTGGCAGATCGTCAAACCTGACCACCGGCGGGGAACTTTCGCTCGAGGCGGCTTCAAATCCTGCCGGCTGATCGATGCGCGGAGTCATCGGACAAAGCGTGCGGGCGGCGCCTTATGGTGATGGCCTTTACGGGTCGATGTGGCAGACGCTTGATGGCGTTTTTTCGTCATCGAGGTCAATGACAACCCAATATCGAGCACGGCGTCGAGAGACTGCCATCGAAAAGAGCTGTCTGGGCCGGCATTGCCCCGCTGGTTTCTTGAGCGGCTGGAACGCTGAACCGTCAGCGCTGGCGGGTCAGCGAGGAACGAAAGCGGCTTGAGTTCGATCGGTCTCGCCAGTCTTCCTTTGCCAGTCGGCGATGCGCTGGCCCACTTCGGCCAGTAGCCACCAGCAGCGTTGCCGACGGCTGATCTCATTGAGATCGGACGTCATCCATGACAACGCTCGGGCAGGAAAATCCGAGAACGCATTGCTCTGCGCCAGCGTTTAGGCCGCTGAAGCAAAATCGGCGGCCTTTGTCTATCGACCTGATCAGGCAGATGCAGCATCAGCGAGGTCTCGATCATCCGCCATGAATGCCGAAAAGCGCGCCTCATCCTCAGGCACGATCCGTCAGGAAGGCCAAAACGCATGAAGTTCGTGGCGACGACCGCCATGCCGTGGCGTTCGCGCAGCCGCCGGGCCGCGATGCCCATGCATTCGGAATTGCCACCGTGGCCTGACGATGACAAGGCGAGCAATGCCGCTCGCCGCGAGCGATCCCCGCCGATATCCGTCAGAACGGCGATCATGGTTTCGGCCGACAGCGAGACCGTGCCGACAAAACCGCCATGTTCGTCGCTCTTGCACCGAAGAACCGGCAGCAGAAACACCACCGGCACGTCATCGGGCACCTTCTCGGCCAGCATCGATGCAAGCCCTCGGTGATTGTCAGGTCGTACCGACGGGCGGAATGAGGACCATGCTGTTCGACCGCTGCGATCAACAATACGGCAACGGCTTGCAAGGCCGCCGCACCGACCGCCTCACTTGTCATCTCAACAAATCGCACGTTTTGCCATACTGTCGCTCGAAGCGGTGTGAAAAAATACGGACCCCGAGGTGATCCGGACACTGATTCTTTCGTAGCTAACCGCGTGTCCGCCAGGCGTAGTAACGGTGGCGTTCGAGACGACACAAAGGCATGACCGGCGCGCCATCCTAAGGCAGCAACTGGGACAGCCCGTCTTGGCGTTCCGCAATGTCAATTTCACCCAGGGAAGACAGTTCCGAAATTCTTCGTGAAATCTCGCTTCGGGAAGCAGCGCCCGGCTCGCTGACGACCGTCATCGGTCCGTCCGGTATCAGCAAACGACGTGCTGCGGCTTGCTGCCGGCCTGCTGAAGCCGAGCGCGAGCCCTGGCGAAAATCCGATATCGCCAGGCGACGCCCGGCGATATCGGATATGTCTTCAGGACCCAACCTGATGCCCTGGGCAGGCATTATCGAAAATATCCGTCTGCCGCTGCGGCCATAGGGAAGCACAGGAAAGGAGCGCGTGACGCGGCGCTCTCAAGGCGCTCGCGGCAGTGGGCATGGTTTCATCAGGCGGGCCGCCGTCCGGCGGGTGTCCGGCGGCATGCGGATGGAAGTTGCGGTTGCCCGCGCTGGTGACTGGCCGCGTCTCCTGCTCAACGATGAACCTTTTGCCGCCTTAGACGAATTGACGAGAACGAAACTGGACGAAGACTTGCGACAGGTCATTGAGCGATCCGGAATCGCCGCATATTCGTCACCCACTCGGTCGCGGAGGCCGGTTTTCCTGTCCGATCGCGTGCTGATCCTGAACAGCAGGCCAGCCCGGATCACCGGCCGTATAGAAAATTCGGTATTCACTTGGGGAACCGGACCGCAGGCATTAAATAGCTTCAATCAGATGTGCCGCAAGATTTCGAAGGCTGTCAGAATGACGGGCAACAAGAGCGCGGCATGGAACGGTGCTGGGGCGTTCCGTACCAGGGCCGAACGCATAGCTGAACCGAAGCCCCGTTGCGCATGAACATTTCCTGGTACGAAAATTCGCTGGGATACAAACTTGCCAGAGCCGCGCGCGCGCACCGCACCCAGGTTGCCGCCGCGATGCGCGAAATTGGCATTCATCCGGGTCAGGAAGCTTTGCTTCAGGCCCTTTCGACCGAAGACGGGCGCACGATGGGCGCGCTTGCCGACCTGATCGGCGTCAGGCCGCCAACGATGAGCAAGATGGTGCTGCGCATGGCGGCGGAAGGTCTCGTCGACCGGCAGAACGACCATGGCGACGCAAGGCGGGCGCGCGTGCATCTGACCGACGAAGGCCGCGAGCGTGCGCGCGCGCTCAAAAAGCGCTGGCGGCGTATCGAGAAGAAACTTGCATCAAGCCTGACGGACAAGGACGCCAAACGCCTCGGCTCTCTGCTGGGTCAGATCAACGTTTCACTGAACGGCGACAAGGCACCACCGCTCGCCGATGATGAAGCGGACGGAGCAGATCAATAAATGTGAAACAGCGTCGGCACGTGTCCGGCGACTTGTAGTTTTTCCAGCATCTCGAACGCGGGTACCGCGACCAGAAAAATCAGCGCATCAAAGAACGTTCGCCTCACGATCCTTGGCGAAATCTCGATGTGCTCCGCATCATGCCATAGCGCGGGATTGGGGATCATCCTCGGCACCTTCGCGCAATAGGCACGATAGACATCGCCATGCAGCTTCTCCAGAACCTGCTCCTCCTGAAGGGTTAGCAGGTAGAAAAAGATGAATACGACGGCGCCGAGCAGCAGACCGGCCGTTATGCTGCCGAGCTGCATTCCGACCCCGGCAGCGCCAATCACCGAGAATACGTAGAGGGGATTGCGCACGATCGAATAGGGACCATCGGTAACGATGCCCTTCAGCTTGCGTCCACCGATATACATCGATGACCAGGTGCGGCCGAGAATGCAGGCGATGATCAGCGCAATGCCGAAATATTCGAGCGTCTCGTGAACGGCCGTATCGGGTGCAAATCGCGAAACGTTGAAAACCAGAGCGGCAAGCGCGATGAGCCCCGCAATGCCCAACAGGAGCTTTCGCCTGTTGTGCACGAGTCCAAAGCCAAGGCCCGAGGCGTGGCGGCGGTTCGATCCTGACATCGTCGATCAATTCTCCGGTAGAAGGCCTGACGGCGGTTGTCGGTAGCGCCATATCGCCCCGCCTGCAAGCGCGAAGCCGCACGGACCGGCATGAGTGCGGCTATCTGCCCCGCCAGTCCGGCTTGCGTTTCTGGGCGGCGGCGCGCCTGCCCTCCTTGATGTCGTCGCTTGCGTAAAGCCGCGCCACAGCGGGTAGCCGACGCTTGCTGACGCGCGAAAGGCCATCCTGCAGCGCCAATGCTTCGGTCTCCCGCACGGCCTCCTTGATCGCCTCCACTGCCAGCGGCGCGGATTCGGCAACGATGCTGGAGACCTCCCGCGCGCGCGTCATCAGATCCTTTGGCGCGACGATCTCGTTGACGATGCCCCAGCGCATGGCTTCGCGCGCGTCCATCCAGCGACCGGTCAACATCATCTCCATCGCCACCGCATGCGGCATGCGGCGCGGCAGCCTGACCGCCGCGGCTTCCGGCATGCCGCCCAGCTTGATCTCCGGCAGCGCGAACCGTGCGTGTTCGGCAACGAGAACGATGTCGCAGGCAAGAACCATTTCCATGCCGCCACCGATTGCGATGCCGTTGACTGCCGCAACAACCGGCTTGTTGAGACCGGCAAGTTCCTGAAGACCGCCGAATCCGCCGACGCCATCATCGGGCGGCACGTGGAGATCGCTGCCGTCTGCGGCCGTTTCCCTGCCGGCACTGAAGAACTGGTCGCCCGCACCTGTGATCAGCGCGACGCGGAATGCCGGGTCGTCGCGGAACGCCAGGAAAACTTCCCCCAGCATGCGGCTGGTGCGCGAGTCGATCGCGTTTGCCTTCGGCCGGTCAAGCACCACTTCGAGCACCGCGCCGCGGCGGGATATCTTTATCGGCACATCGCTCATGACGCCCTCGCATCGAATGCCCTGCGGATGCCGACCGGAATCAGCGTCCTGGATATTCCCTAACACAAGGCACGAACGGAAGGTAACGGCAGGCGCGACTAGAGCGCGTCAGGGCCGGTTTCACCTGTGCGAATGCGTTGCGCTTCACCCAGTTCCAGCACGAATATCTTGCCGTCGCCGATCTTGCCGGTGCGCGCCGCACGGGTAATGGCGGCGACTGCGTCGTCCGCCACGCCATCGTCGACGGCGAGCTCGATCTTGATCTTGGGGACATAGTTGATCTTGTACTCGGCGCCCCGGTAGATCTCGGTATGGCCGCGCTGGCGCCCGTATCCGCGCACCTCGCTGACGGTGAGACCGTGCACGTTGATCTCACCCAGCGCCTCGCGCACGTCGTCAAGCCGATGCGGTTGCAAGATCGCAATGATGAACTTCATGATCTGTCTCCTGATTTTTTGAACTGCCGGCGTCCATCACGGCTGGAAGCGGTAGCCCGCTTCGCCATGTTCGGCGAGGTCCAGGCCTTCCAGCTCGGCCTGGTTGCTGACCCTGAATCCGACGATCGGCGTAATGATTTTCACCAGCGCCCAAGTCGCGACTGCCGACCAGATCACGGTTACCGCGACGCCGATCAGTTGAACCTGGAACTGGCCGGCGGCGGTCTGTCCGTCCGCAAGTCCAACGCCGCCGAAATAGGCTGAAGCGAGGAATCCGGTCAGCAGCGTTCCGGTAATCCCGCCGACACCATGGACGGCCATGACATCGAGCGAGTCGTCGATTCGAAGCGCGCGCTTTACGAAATCGACCGCGAAGTAGCACAGGACACCGCCGATCAAACCAAGAATGACTCCGCCGCTCGGACCGATGAAGCCGGACGCCGGCGTCACTGTGGCAAGGCCCGCGATGGTCCCCGTGACGAGGCCAATCAGGCTCGGGCGCCCGAACCTGATCCGCTCGATGACAACCCAGACCAGCGAGGCCGTCGCCGCAGACAGGTGCGTGGCGATCATTGCCATCGCCGCATCGCCGCCGGCCGCAAGGGCGCTGCCTGCATTGAAGCCGAACCAGCCTACCCAAAGCATCGCCGCGCCGACCATGACCATCCACGGTGCATGCGGCGGGTGTACCGAATCCGGAAAGCCGCGCCGGGCACCCAGCATCCACGCGATGACGAGCGCCGACATGCCCGCCGTCGCATGGACCACGATACCGCCTGCGAAATCCATCACGCCCATTTCCGCCAGCCAGCCGCCGCCCCAGACCCAGTGCGTGACAGGCACATAGACGATGACGAGCCAGAGAATAGAAAACAGCATGACCGCGCCAAACCGGATGCGCTCGACGAAAGCGCCGACGATCAGTGCCGGCGTGATGATCGCGAAGGTCATCTGAAACATGACGAACAGGGTCTCGGGTATACCGGCGCTCTCGACGACGCTGTCGCGCCCGATCCCAGCCAGCATCAGTTTCGACAATCCGCCGATCCATCCATTGCCATCGGTAAAGGCAAGGCTGTATCCGGCCGCGAACCACACCAGCGACATCGCGCAGGCTATACCCATGCAGTGCATCAGGACGGAAAGAACGTTTCGAGCCTGAACGAGCCCGGCATAGAAGAGCGCAAGCCCCGGCAATGTCATGAAAAGCACCAGGGCGGTGGATGTCAGTATCCAGGCGGTATTCCCGCTATCCATTGCTATTCCCCCCGTTTCCCACGTTCCGCTCTGACGGCGGCACTCGCTGGCTTTTGCACGATTTTCAGGCAGTCGCCAAGTTGGCACGCCGCCATGCATGTTCATTCCTTGTGCAAAAGCGGTCTGATCGGTGAATTCCTGCCCGTGATGACGTCATCTGAACAAATGATGCGCGCCTGAAACGGAGGCAATTCACGAGCCGTCGCGTCATCTCGATGTGAACCGGGGCGTGAAGCGAGCCTCGTTTCACGGCGACGAACCGGTTGGCAGTCTCCCACCTCTATGATAGTGACTGACCGGACAGTCAGTAAAAAGACGGATTTCTCATGCCTCCCGCCATCGAACCGAAAGACCGCGCCACCAGCGCCGGATCGTCCAAGGCAAAGAAGGCGCCTGACGGGCCGACGCCGAAAAGGAACGGCAGCGCCGCTCGTGCTCCCGCCGGCCGCAAGGCCCAGCGTCGGCACCAGATTCTGAGCGCCGCACTTGCCGTATTTTCCGAACAGGGTTTTGCGGCAGCCCGCCTGGACGACATCGCGGCGCGGGCCGGCGTCGCGAAGGGCACGCTCTATCTCTACTTCGAAAGCAAGGAGATGCTGTTTGAGGAATTGCTGCGCGAAGCCGCCACGCCCATGTACGGGCGGCTGGCGCGGATCGCCGCCGACCCTCGCATATCCGGCCGCGATGCCATCAAGCGGCTGCTCGACGCCTTCCGCCGCGAGATCGTCGAAACCGATGCGCGCCATCTCGTCCGCCTTCTGCTCAGCGAGGGGCCGCGCTTTCCGGCGCTGACCGCTTTCTATTACCGGGAAATCCTCAGTCGCGCCGTGCCGCTGCTGCGCCAGATTCTCGAACGCGCTCACGAGCGCGGGGAGATCAGGTCGAGGAAACTGCTCGAGGTCCCGCAACTCGTCATGGCGCCGGCTCTCGCCGCGCTGATGTGGGAAGACATGTTCGGGCGGTTCGAGCAGCTCGATGTTGAAACGCTGTTCAACACTCATGCCGATCTGCTGACGACGGGGGAAGACCAATGAACCGCAGGATCGTCGTTGCCGTCATAGCCGCGGCCGCCATCGCCGCGGGTGTCTATGCCTATCTTGAAATGAACGCGGCCGAGACATCCTGGCAGGGCTGGATCGAGGCCGATCTTCTCTTCGTCGGGGCCGACGAATCCGGCCGGCTCCAGACCCTGAAGGTCGAGGAAGGCGATCGTGTCGTCGCCGACCAGCCGCTTTTTGTCATGGAAAGCGATCTGCAGAATGCCGACATGGAAGCTGCTGCGGCTGCAGTCTCTCAGGCAAAGGCCGCGTTGGAGCGCTCGGAAAGCGCCCAGAAGCGGCCAGAGGAAATTGCCGTCCTGAAGGCGCAGGAAGCACGAGCCACGGCCGCGCTGGTCGCGTCGAAATCGGAATATGACCGGGTCAGCGCCCTCGTCGACAAGGGGATCTCGACGCGATCCCGTCTCGACCAGACGAAAGCCGCCTACGATGCCGATCTGGCAACGCTTTCCGAAGCCCATAGGCAGATCGAGCTTGCCGGCCTTGCCGCCCGCTCGGAGGATATCGAGAGCGCAAGGCAGGCCCTGAACCGCGCCGAAGCGCAACTTGCCGCCGCGCGCGTGCGTCTCGACAACACGACGGTCGCCGCGAGCGGTATCGCCAGTGTTGAGGAAATCTACTATCGCCCAGGCGAGGTCGTTCCCCTTGGCAGGCCTGTCGTCTCGCTGCTGCCGCCCGGCCAGCTCAAGGTGCGCTTCTTCGTGCCGCAGGACGTTCTGCCCCGCCTCGACATCGGCAAGACGGTTTCCGTGCGTTGCGACGGCTGTGACGGTGTTCAGAAGGCGCGCATCTCTTTCATTGCCCGCGAGGCGGAATTCACGCCGCCCGTGATCTATTCGCGCGAGGAACGCGCCAAGCTGATCTTCCGCATCGAGGCGCGGCCGGAAAACCCGGACGCCGTCAGGATCGGACAGCCTGTTGATGTCAGTCTCGATGCGGAGAGCGCCCAGTGAACGGCAACGGCGCGGGCGAATATGTGATCGATGTCGAGGGCCTCACCAAGCGCTTCGGCGGCCGCGCCGTCGTTCATGACCTGACGATGCAGGTCCGCCGCGGAGAGATTTACGGCTTCCTCGGCCCCAACGGTTCGGGCAAGACGACGACCATCCGCATGCTCTGCGGTCTGCTCACCCCGGACGGAGGGCGCGGCACCTGCCTTGGCTACGACATTCTGACCCAGGCCGATCTTATCAAGCCGCGTGTCGGCTACATGACCCAGCGCTTCAGCCTCTACGAAGATCTTTCCATTCGCGAGAACCTTGAATTCGTTGCGCGCATCTATGGGCTGGACAAGCCGCGTGAGGCTGCCGCCGAAGCCATCGAACAACTGGGGCTGAAGGGCCGCGAGAACCAGCTCGCCGGTCAATTGTCGGGCGGCTGGAAACAGCGCCTGGCGCTCGGCGCGTGCATCCTGCCCGGGCCCGACCTTCTGCTTCTCGATGAGCCGACCGCCGGTGTCGATCCGCAGGCGCGCCGCGACTTCTGGAACGAGATTCACGGCCTTGCCGCCGACGGCCTGACCGTCCTCGTCTCGACGCACTACATGGATGAAGCCGAGCGCTGCACCCGCATCGCCTACATCGCCTATGGCGAATTGCTGTCGCATGGCACGGTCGAGGAAGTGATCGAGAAGGCGCAGCTGGCGACCTGGACGGTCAGCGGACCCGATCTTCATCGCCTTGCGCAAAAGCTGATGGAGACCGATGGCATCGACATGGTCGCCCCGTTCGGCTCCAGCCTGCACGTCAGCGGCCGCGACGAGAAACGCCTCAAGGCCGCGATCCGGCCGTTTCAGGCGAGCAGCGAGTATCGCTGGAGCCCTTCGGAGCCGACGCTCGAGGACGTCTTCATCGATCTCATGCAGCAATCGCGCGACAATTTCGCAGAAGAGGCCGTCAGCGGGGGCACCCTGTCATGAACATCGGCGCTCCCCATCGCGCGGCACGCCCCGGCGCGTTCACGCGCTTCAGCGCCATGTTCGTCAAGGAGTTCATCCAGCTCAGGCGCGACCGGGTCACCTTCGCGACCATGATCATGATTCCGTTGCTGCAGATCATCCTTTTCGGCTTTGCAATCAACACGACACCGACCAACCTGCCCGCCGCCGTGCTGATGCAGGAGCACAACGACATTACCCGTTCCGTGCTCGCCGCACTGCGCAACACATCCTATTTCCGCTTCGTCATCGAGGCCGAGAGCGAAGCGGAGATGGACCACCTGATCCGCTCGGGCGAGGTTCTGTTCGCCGTAGAGATCCCGGCCGGCTTCGAGCGGGCGATCAGACGCGGCGACAAGCCGGCAATCCTGGTCGTTGCCGATGCGACCGATCCTGTTGCCTCCGGCACCGCGCTGGCCGCGCTTCAGGGCACAATCGAAAGATCGCTGGAACGGGACCGCGTGATCCCGCCCAACCGCGAGGACGTCCAGCCCTTCGAATTCCGGCAGCACCGGCGCTACAATCCTGCCGGTGTTACCAGGCTCAATATCGTGCCGGGGCTGCTCGGCACGATCCTGACCATGACGATGCTGATCTTCACCGCGCTTTCGGTGACGCGTGAAGTGGAGCGCGGCACCATGGAAAGCCTGCTGGCAATGCCGATCAGCCCGCTGGAACTGATGCTCGGCAAGATTACGCCCTACATCTTCGCCGGCGCCATTCAGGCGGCCATCATATTCGGATGCGGCTGGTTCATCTTTTCGGTACCGCTGGAAGGCGATCCACTGCTTCTCATCGGACTGACACTGCTTTTCATCACGACCAACCTGTCGATCGGATATTCCTTCTCCACCGTCGCCGGCAATCAGCTGCAGGCAATCCAGATGACCTTCATGTTCTTCCTGCCGAGCATTCTCCTGTCGGGCTTCATGTTTCCCTTCGCCGGCATGCCGCGATGGGCGCAGTGGATCGGGGAAGCGCTGCCGATGACGCATTATCTCAGGATCGTCCGCGGCATCATGCTCAAGGGCGCGAGCCTGCCCGACCTCTATCGCGAGGCCGGACTGCTGCTGCTCTTGATGCTGATCGCAATGACGATCGCGATCCTGCGATTCCGCAGAACGCTCGACTAGCCGCGGACCCTTTCGGTAAGCCGCATCGCGTTCTCGACGATCCGGTTCCCGGCCCCGCCCTCGAGCGTCATGAGGGATTCAGGATGGAACTGCACCGCCGCGATCGGAAGCTCCCGATGCTCGACCGCCATCGGCACGCCGTCATCGGTCGTGGCCGAGACGAAAAGATCTTCCGGCATGCTGTCCGGGTCGATGTAGAGCGAATGGTATCGACCCACTGCTATCTCGACCGGAAGCCCTGAAAAGATCGATCCGCCCCGTATCGCGATCCGCGAGGGCCGACCATGGCTGGGGGTTGCCAATTGGGAAAGTTTGCCGCCGAAATATTCGCCGATCGCCTGCTGTCCCAGGCACACCCCGAACACCGGCAAATTGCGCTCCAGGGCAAGTCCGATTGTCTCTTTTGTATTGAAATCAGAAGGCTTTCCGGGCCCCGGAGACATCACGAGAAGGTCGTAATCACCGGTCACCAGACGCTCGCGCGCATGCGTATGCCGCACGACATTGACCGTCGCGCCGGTCTGCCGGAAATAGTCCGCCAGCATGTGCACGAAACTGTCGTCATGATCGACGAGCAGGACTTTCTTGCCCGCGCCGGCGCTCGGCTGATCGTCAATCTGGGCCTCAAGATCGCTGTCGCTGCCACGCAGCGCCTGGTGCAGCGCTTCCGCCTTGGTCTGGCACTCCTCTTCCTCGGCAACGGGATCGCTGTCGTAGAGTAGTGTCGCCCCGACACGAACCTCCGCCGTCCCGTCCTTCATGCGCACGGTGCGGATGGTGATGCCGGTATTGATGTGGCCGTCGAGGCCAAGTACGCCCAGCGCCCCGCCGTACCAGCGCCGCGGCGAGCCTTCATGATCCTCCACGAACTGCATCGCCCACAGCTTCGGCGCGCCGGTTACCGTCACAGCCCAGGCGTGCGACAGGAAGGCATCGAGCGCATCGAACTCCGGCCGCAGCACCGCCTCCACATGGTCAACCGTGTGAAAGAGCTTGGAATAGGTCTCCACCTGCCGACGCGCGATGACCTTGATGGAGCCCGGTTCGCAGATGCGCGCCTTGTCGTTCCGGTCGACATCCGTGCACATGTTGAGCTCGAACGCGTCCTTTTCCGAATTGAGCAACAGCCGGATCTGTTCGGCATCCGCGATGGCGTCCTTGCCGCGACGGATGGTCCCTGAAATCGGGCACGTCTCGATCCGTTCCCCGTCGGAACGCACGAACATTTCCGGTGAGGCCGAAACCAGGAACTCGCCCTCTCCAAGATTGATGAGCGCGCCAAAGGGCGCCGGATTGATCCGCGCCAGCCGCCGAAAGATTTCTGCCGGCGTGCGCGTGCAGGGTTCGCCGAACAGCTGACCCGGCACGGCTTCGAAGAGATCACCTCTGGCGAAATGCTGGCGCGCCTCCTCGACGATTTCCCGGTAATGCCCCGCTTTCATGTCGCGAAACGCCTTGCCGCCCTGGGTCTTGTAGGCGCTTTCCTTGGTCTGGCGGGGAAGTCCCTCGGTAGAACGTCCCATCCACGAGAATTCATAGGTTGCGACCAGTCCGCGCTCACCGCGCCGGTCATAGGCGAAAAGCTGATCCGGCAGATAGACGACGACGTCGCGCTGATCGTCGGCGCGCGCCATCTTCATTTCAAGGTCTTCCAGCTGGAAGACGAGGTCATAGCTGAAGGCGCCGTAGAAGCCCAGGAGCCCGTCATCGGCGATCTTCAGCGCCGCGATAAGCTGCCGCATCAGGGAGAAAATGGTCGGACGGCGGGTCCGGTTCTCTTCCTCGACCGGCGCGTCGCTGGCCGGAACGGAGCCCGCGATGCGCCGCGCGCTCGTCTCCTCGATCACGATCATCGGGTCGGCGGCGCGCTTGAGCGCATCGGCGAGGAACGCTACCAGAATTTCCCCGCGCGGATTGAGCGCCTCGATGGCGAAGTCACGGCCGCGCGATGACACCACCAGCGGCGGGCTTGAAAAGCCAAGGTCGAAATTGTCGTAGCGCCCGGGAACCTGCATGCCCGATGACAGGAGAACGCCGGGATGATGATCGAGATCGCCAACCAGCTGGTCCATGCGCGCGGCAATATCGGTCAGCTCGACATGGCGTCTTACGACCAGCCCGGAAGCGGTCGAGAACGTGCTCTTTGCAGGCATTGAAAAGAAATTGCGGTTCATCTTTCCCTCGGTCTTTCAGCAAAACCCGCAGAGCAGAGGAACCGGCCGCCGCGCTGCGGTGGCGGCCTTGACTGAACATGCGTCAGGCCACCCCTAAAGGATGGCCCACCAACGTCCGGCGATTGCGTTCGTCATGTTCATGGGGCCGCATGTAATATCAGCCGCCCCCTCCCCGTCAAGCAGATTGAACGCGCGCTCTTTGCCACCCAAAAGCGGCAAAAACAAAACCCCGGCGCCAGGGCCGGGGTTTTGCGATTTCAGATATTCGATGACGGCTGTGTCAGCCGATCGCGGAAAGGTTCGCCGCGGCCGACTTGCCCTTGCGCGGGTCCATCTGCAGCTCGTAGGACACCTTCTGGCCTTCATTGAGGCTCGTCATGCCCGAGCGCTCTACCGCGCTGATGTGAACGAAAACGTCGGCTCCGCCTTCATCCGGCTGGATGAAGCCATAGCCCTTGGTGGCATTGAACCACTTAACTGTACCTGTAGCCATTTTCAGGGATCTCCTTGTCGCTACTCATGTGTGGGGTTGGGATATGCCGGCGCCTGGGGGACATGGCTGGGAATCTGTTTGTCCAGCAGATGTCGATATGTGTCGCGCTCCGGCGTTAGTAGGTAGCGTGCGTAGATCCACTGCCTTAGTTTGTCCGGGGCAAGCCCCGGCGCATACCGAAACCTCGTACCAGGCCTCTCGCTCTCAAAAGAGAACATTCGGCTTCGGGCCGTCAATTCCAGCGATCACCACACCCGCGATCTAGAATAGTCGCATCCACGCGCGTAGTAATCAGGCGAAAGCTTGCTCACAAAATACTGCAATATGCAAGCGCCGGCTCACTCTCACGCCGGTGTCGCCGGTGCCGCTTCATGCTCGATATCGCCCAGCGGCAGGTCCCTGATCGCGGCTTCGAACGCCTTCAGGCGCTTGTAGATCGACAGCAGCTCCACGATCGTCGTCCAGGAATTGACCAGATACTGGAACGAAGACTCCACCCGGCCAAAGGCGCGGATGATCTGCTGCATGACACCGAGGGTAAAGCCGGCGGCGGCGATTGTTGGGCCGAGCGCCGCGTAGGGGACCAGAACACCTGCCTGCAGGTACCCGTAGCGCGCGACATTGAAATAGAGATAGTTGAAGTAGAGCCGGAAATAATTGTGCCGCACGTTCGAAAAGAGCGCGTTCAGCGTTGGCGGTTGCGCCCGGTCGGCAAAATCCTCGCCGAAAACCAGTTCCTTGCGATAGGCCGCCTCGACACGCTGGTTCCTGAACTCAAGGCCCGGCAGGCGGATACCGACCAGCGCCAGCAACCCCGTTCCGAACACGGACCAGAGGATGGCAACGATGACGAGCGCCTGCGGCACTTCGCCGATGATCGGCAGTTCTTTCACATGCACAGAGAGCCCCCAGAGGATTGGCAGAAACGCGATGAGGGTCATGACCGCGTCGATGAGATTGCTGCCCAGGCCTTCCATGATGGAGGCGAACCGCATCGTGTCTTCCTGGATGCGCTGGGATGCGCCTTCGATATGGCGGATACGTTCCCACTGCGACACGTAGTAGTCGTTCATCGCGGTACGCCAGCGGAAGATGTAGTGACTGACGACGAAGCTGGTGAGAACCGCGACGGTGATGTAGACCAGCGCGATTGACGCAAACGTGGAAAGTTGAGCGAAATATTCGGGCGTGCTCACACTTCCCGGAGCGCCCAGTGCTTTCTGAACGATATCGTAGAATGTTCCAAACCACTCGTTGATCATCACATCGAGCTGCACCTGAAACCAGGTCGCGAAGATGATCACCATCGAAACCAGCACCGACCAGCGAAACCATCGGTGCGGCGACAGGCGCCACCAGAGCAGCCCGAACAACGCGCCGCTGACGATCATGTACTGGTAGAGCCACACATCGATGGCAGCGGTCAGCGCCAGCTTGTTTGCGCCCTGCGCCGCGGCATCGGCGCCTTCCGCCAGCGCCGACGGATAGCCCTTGCCGATCAGCCAGCCGAGGCTTAGCGCCTCGCCGAGATCGCGCGCCCACAGATACCAAAGGGCCATGCTGAGGATCGTCCACAATACCGCGGACAGAAAGAAACGTTTCGGATCGGGAAAGAAGGAAGCAAACAAAAGGGCATCCTCACGGCTGGCGATGATCGCCGCACGATGTGGGATGCCCCGGCTGTCCGCAACTTAAATATAAGTCATGCCGGCCACGACTACCGGCGCCTATTTCACCAGCGCTGAGACCTGGCGAAAGTGCTCGTGCGTGGAATCTCCGATCCACTCGAAAAGCACCATCTCCGTCGTCACGATTTCAACGCCGGCCGCATCGATCCTGGCCAGCCCGGCGGCCCTGTTCTCGGGTTTGCGCGAACCGCAGGCATCGGCGACGACGAATACCTCATGGCCGAGCGCGGAAAGACCGAGCGCGGTCTGCAAAACACAGATATGCGCTTCAACGCCGGCGACGATGATCTGCTTTCCCGAAGTCAGCTTCGAGGTAACGTCGGCGCTCTGCGCGCAGTTGAAGCTGGTCTTGGCGATCACGTCGCGGCTGTCCTGCGCTGCGAGTTCTTCGACCGTCCCGCCCAGACCCTTGGGATTTTGCTCGGTGAACAGCGTGCGAATGCCGAGGATCTTTGCCGCCTCGGCAAGGCGGCGCGCATTCGCGATCACATCGTCCCTGCGGTCGATTGCCGCCATCAGGCGAATTTGAAAATCGACCATCAGCAAGATGGATTTCTCGGCACGTATGAGGCTCATTGCCTGTTCCTCCAGCTTTTGGGCGCCATTCTATGCTGACCGGCGCAGTTTGGGTGCCGAATTCTCCGCAAATTAAGCGTAATGTAATACGAATCGGCTAGCCTGACCTTCACTGACGCTACGCATTGCGGTTAACATTGTGCAACGCAATGCTGTCGAACGGGCCTAAGGGGGGCCGGCCGGATGGTCAAGAGCGTGAAGAAGCCGCTGTGGCGCGGCGCCTTGTGTGCTGCAATCGCGGCAGCAATGTTCAGCATCGCCATTCCGGCAACGGCTGCCGGCACTGAAGGCACCAAACCCGTCGCGGAAGCACAGCCCCCGGCAGAACCGCTTCGCCTGATCGTCTCGCTCTCGGCACAGCGGATGGACGTCTATCGCGGCGACGCGCTCGTCACGTCGTCGACGGTTTCGAGCGGTCAGGAAGGCTACAGCACACCGAACGGCGTCTATTCCATCCTGACCAAGGCCAAGTGGCACCGTTCCAACATTTACAGCGCCGCGCCCATGCCCTTCATGCAACGGCTGACATGGTCGGGCATTGCGCTGCACGAAGGCAATGTCTCACGTCCCTATGCCTCCCACGGCTGCATCCGTCTGCCACGTGAATTCGCCATCGAGCTGTTCCAGATGACCGGCATCGGAACGGATGTCATCGTCGTTGCCGGCGATGCGAGGCCGCAATCCATCGTCCATCCTGCCCTGTTCCAGCCCTCGCAGGCGGCAGTACTCGCCTCCATCGGCGATGCCGGCAGCCTCGCGGCGACAGAGCCGACGCCCGCCGAAGGCGCCTATGGCGCCCGCCGCCTCGACGCGCCGATCGTCCGCGTATCGAATTCGCCGCTGCGCATCCTGATCACCCGCCGCACCGGTCGCGAGCGCCTGATGGATCTACAGGGAATGCTTGCCGAGCTCGGCTACAAACCCGGCGATATCGATGGCTATATGGGACCCGATACCGGGCGCGCCATTCAGGCATTTCAGAGGGATCTCGGCCTGCAGCCGACCGGAATGCTGACAGAGGAGCTGTATGGCCAGCTTTACGCCGCCGTCGGCCGCAAGGAAATTTCCGGGCACATCTATGTCCGTCAGGATTATGTCGATCTCTTCGACGCGCCGGTCGACATCCGAAATCCCGATGCACCGCTCGGCACGCATGTCTTCTCCGCCGGTAATTTCAGCGCAACCGCCAGACGCGCCAACTGGACAGCGCTGACGATGACCGAAGGCGAGCAGTCGACGCCGGCCGAAGCACTCGAGCGTATCGACATTCCCGCCGACATTTACCGACGCATCTCGCTTCTCCTGACACCGGCAACCAGCCTGATCATCTCGGATGCCGGACTTGGCCGCGAAACCGGCAAGGGCACGGATTTTATCGTCCAGCCGTAGTGCGCTCCACCGGCACGATATTGACGAAGATCGTATAGAAGATCAGCACCAGCGGCACCGCCACAAAGCCGCCGATCGGGCCCCACAGCCACAGCCAGAACACGATCGACAGAAAGACGACGAACGGGTTGAGCGTCACGTTGCGCCCGATCACGTAGGGCGTGACGAATTGGGCCTCCAGGAAATTGCAGAACAGATAGATTGCCGGTGGCAGCAGCACCGCGCTGCCGTCGAATCCGGCAAGACCGACGCCTGCCAGAATAACGACCATGATCGCCGGGCCGACATAGATGACATAGTTGAGAACGCCGGCCAGCACGCCCCATAGCAGCGCCGACTCCACGCCCACGGACCACAATGCCAGTGCGACGACCGCACCAAGCCCGATATTCACCAGCGTGATCGACAGAAGATAGCGCGACACGAGGCGCTCAACATCGCGAAAGACATGCGCGATGCGCCAGCGGAGGCGGCGGTTGATGCAAAGCCGCAGCACCGCGAAACGGAAGGTGTCGCGTGAGGCCACGTAAAAATACAGGCTGGCCACGAATATGATGAACTGCGCGACGATTGCAGGCGCGAGGATGGCAACGCTTTCGACCGCGCCCCCCTCTTCCACCTTGACGCTCATCGCAGCATCGCTGCCCGTCAGTCCGCGCAGTTCTTTCTGGGCAGCGCCGATTGAGGAAATGACGCCCTGCCAGTCACGGACGATTGCCTGCAGCCTGCGCCAGATTTCCGGCAACCGCTCGACCCAGTTGGAAAGCGGCACGGCAAAGGCGGCAATAAACGCCGCGATAATGCCGACAAAGATAATGACGATCAGGCTCGCTGAAATCGCAGGCGGTATGCCCAGCCTTTCCACGCGTGTAGCCAGAGGACCGAACATCAGCCCGATGACGACCGCAAGTGCGATCGGCGCGAACACCACCTTGGCAAGATAAAGAACGACCGCGAGCGTGGTGAGGCCTATACCGACAAGCGCCAGCCTTGCCGATCGCTCCAGCACGATCTCGAACCCGGTGCGCGGACGAAGCCGCGCATCGAAATAGGGACGGCGCGCCACCTTAACCCCCTGATCCTGCCGGGAAGGTGCGTGCCGCCCGACTGTTGCAAACCCAAAGTGCTGACCGGAAGCATCGACGCATCAAGCGCTCGCTAGCTGGTCTCAATACAAATCCTCCCCGCGCGATACGAGATCGAACGGAGAGGAAAATGCCGGAATTTTTGAAAGTCGGGCTCAGCGCGCGGTGCTGTCGCTGGAGACGGTTCCGGCCAGCCTTGTCGGGCCGCTGTCGACGCCGTTGATCGGACGAAGCTCGGCATACAGTTCTCCCCGTCTAGACATGTGCCAGATGAGGGAAACTTCCGAAGGGCTGTGACCGGCGGCGATGGGCAGACACTGGCCGATGCGCTGCGGACCGTCGTCCACACGCTTCAGCGCTTTTTCAAGCCCTTCCTCACAAGCCGCAACGCTTACATATTCCTGCGCCGAACGTGCTGCTTCGCGGCACACGCGCATGTCATCGTTGCATGTAATGAGCAGCATCAGTGCTGTGACGGGTTCCATCTTCGTCTCCTTCGCCTCCTGTGCCCACTAAACGAAATGAGGCCCAATTATGTTCCCGATCTCGTTTTTCATTTGCCCACCTGAGAGCCTGCTATCGGTTGGGAACAGGACGCAAAGGTCCGCGTTTAAGCGGGTATTCCGGACGGGCCCAAACAGGCCGAACCGGGACCAGAACAGGCAGGAGGCCGATTGAGATGAACTGGAATCAGATCGAAGGTAACTGGGAGCAATTCAAGGGAAGCGTCCAGAAGCAGTGGGGCAAGCTCACCGGTGACGACCTCGACGTCGTCGCTGGCAACCGCAAGCAACTCGCAGGGCGAATTCAGGAGCAATATGGCAAGACTCAGGAAGAGGCCGAACGTGAGATCGACGCCTGGCTGTCGAAGCACTGACTGTCGTTGCACTGATCCAATAGAAAAGGGCCGGCTCGTTGAGCCGGCCCTTTTTGCATGGTCGTTTACCGGTTAGGCGCGACGGATGAAGCCGACAACCAGCGAAACTACCAGGAACAGCAGGAACAGATAGAACAGGATCTGCGCGATACCTGCGGATGCACCGGCGATACCGCCGAATCCGAGGACACCTGCCACGATGGCGACGACTAGAAAAATAAGAGCGTAATAAAGCATCTCTGCCTCCTTCACGAAATCGATCACGGTAAATAACGGAGCTCGAAAGCGAAGGTTCCCCAATCTATCGCCAGATTGGAAAACGCAGATAAGCTGTCAGAAATTTGGCTCTTTTCTGGATTTTTGCGCGCAAACGCAAAAGGGCGCGGGTTGGATTCCGCGCCCTTCATCAGTTTAGGCAATTTTTGATGACGCGGACTTTAAGCAGCGCGTTCCGACGTATCGTTGAAGAAGAGCGCCTGGCTGATAAGCGCCTTCACCATATCGGCGTTGAAGGGCTTGGTGACGAGGAATGTCGGCTCTGGACGCTCCCCGGTGAGCAGCCTTTCCGGGAACGCCGTAATGAAGATGACGGGGATCTCGCTCGTCTTCAGAATGTCGTTCACCGCATCGATGCCTGAACTTCCGTCGGCCAGCTGGATGTCGGCAAGCACCATCTTGGGCCGGTCGGCATTGAACAGCTTCACCGCTTCCGTATGGGTCCTGGCGATGCCGGTCACCCGATGACCGAGGCTCTCGACCATCGCCTCGATATCCATGGCGATCAGCGGTTCGTCCTCGATGATCAGGATATCCGTTGCGACCTGGCGTGAAATCTCCTGCGACGCTTCGGTGAGCAGCTGGTTTACGCGCTCTGGCGAGACATTCAGGATTGACGAAGTCTCGTCGACCGAAAATCCCTCCACCGAAACCAGAAGGAACGCCTGTCTTGCGATCGGCGGAATGGATTGAAGGTTGGCTGCAGCGCGTTGCTCCCACGCGAAGGGCGATGGGGCCGGGCTCACATCGATCGAGGTGGAACCGAACAACGCTGCAAAGAGTTTGTACAGCGAGACCCGATCATTGCCGGTTTCGGGGAATATCGAAATGTCGGCAATGAGTGCTTCCAGCGTTGCCGCGACATAAGCGTCGCCGGAAGTCTGGGAACCGGCAACCGCCCGTGCATACCGACGCAGATACGGCAGATGAGCGGCAATGCGGGTTGATAATGTCATACACAATTCTCCCTCGTGGACGTGACACGCCTTGGGATGGGAAATGCACGGACTTAAAAAAAGTTCCGCGCGATTGGAACTTTTGCGTTCGCCGAGCATTTTTAGGGCATTATCACCGGACTGGGAAACTGTTTGCGGAAAAATGCGACTGATGGATGACGATAACAAGGCTGGTTCGTCAAAGGCTCGCCGTGCCCCCTTGACCGAGAACCCGAACGACGCGATCAGCCGAAAGCTGCAAGCGCTATATTCGTCTCTGGAGCAGGAGGCGATCCCCGATCGGTTCCTTGACCTGCTTGAAAAGCTGGATGAGGTTGAACAGGCCTCAGGCGCCGGCACGGGCGAAGTTTCGCCTAACACCCGCAGGTAAGAGGGCGTCATGGAAACGAGTGACGGTCCGACGACCCCCCAGCGCCAGAATGATTTCAAGCGCGAGATGCTCAGTCTGCTACCGGGACTGCGTGCCTTTGCGATGTCGCTCTGCGGGCGGCACGACAAGGCCGACGATCTGGTCCAGGAAACCATCATGAAGGCGTGGGCGAAGCAGACGAGCTATCAGCCCGACACCAACATGAAGGCATGGCTCTTCACGATCCTGCGCAACGAATTTTACAGCCAGATGCGCAAGCGCGGCCGTGAGGTTTCGGATGCCGACGGCATCCTGACCGAAAAGCTGTCCACGCACCCATCGCAATATGGCGCGCTCGATCTTCAGGATTTCCGCAAGGCTCTCGACACGCTGCCCGACGATCAGCGCGAAGCCATCATTCTGGTCGGCGCATCCGGGTTTGCCTATGAGGAAGCCGCAGAGATCTGCGGCTGCGCCACGGGAACGATCAAGAGCCGTGTGAGCCGTGCCCGGAGCAGGCTTCAGGAAATTCTCAGCGTCAATGGCGACGGCGATTTTGGCCCGGATGCCGGCACCGCTGCTGTCGTTTCCAAAATCTTCGCCGCATGAAGGACAGACCGGGCCTGTCCAGGCCTGGTTCTGGCTGCCACAGCGGCCGCAAAGCCTATTCGGAGCGTCGGCGATGATTGCGCCAATGAGGAAAAGCGGCTGCGTGGCGTGCGAGGAATGCCCTCTTCGTCCGCTCGACACTTTCCGCGAATTCAATGACAAGGAACTCGCCTTCATGCGCGAGTTCAAGACGGGCGAATTGCGCGTTGACGGCGGCGCTACCATCCTCGTCGAAGGCGCGCACAGCGCCCACCTCTACACCGTCCTTTCCGGCTGGGGCTTTCGCTACAAGACGCTTGAAGACGGCCGCCGGCAAATCCTCAATTACGTTCTGCCCGGCGATCTGATCGGCCTGCAGGGGCCCGTGCTCGGCGAAATGCAGCATTCGGTAGAAGCGCTGCAGCCGGTGGTCCTTTGTGTTTTCGAGCGCGAGCGCCTGCACCGGCTTTTCCAGAACCACCCATCCCTCGCCTATGACGTCACATGGCTCGCGGCGCGTGAAGAAAGCATGCTGGACGATCATCTTCTGAGCATCGGCCGCCGTACCGCTGCGGAACGGGCCGCTTATCTTCTTTCGTTCCTGCATCAGCGTATGGACGCGCTCAACCTCAACGGAGACGTCGAAAAGCGGATCCCCATCACCCAGACCCACATTGCCGATACGCTGGGCCTGTCCAGCGTCCACACCAATCGCACGCTGCGCAAACTCGCCGCGCGCGGATATATCCGCTGGGAGCCGCGTGGCTGTTCGATCCTCAAGCCGGAGGCCCTGCTCGTCCTTTCCGGTTGGGACGGCATCGTGGAGAAGGGTCGCCCCCTCATCTGATGGCGGTCGACTGAACGGAGCGTATCGATGCGGATAACGGCAGTCCTCAACCCGAACAGCGGGACCTTGAGAACCGACGATCCCCATCGCCTCGGCACGGTGCTGGAGCGGCTGTTCGGTGAGCAGGGCCACGAACTCGACTATCTGACGACGGACGGCTCGAATCTGATCGAGACGCTCGAAGGCCTGGCCTCCGATCCTTCGCTCGATGCCATTATCGCCTGTGGCGGCGACGGTACCGCTTCGGCCGCTGCCGGTATTGCCTGGGCCCATGACAAGGCCATCGGCATTCTCCCCGGCGGCACCATGAACCTGTTTGCCCGCTCGCTCGGGCTTCCCCTTGATGTCGAGCTTGCAGCCGAGGCGCTCGCCGCCGGATATCTCGCCAACGCCGACATCGCAACGGCGAACGGACGCCCTTTCATTCACCAGCTCTCGGTCGGCCTGCATCCCAGAACCGTCAGGCTCCGGCGCGCCTTTTCCTATCATTCGCGTCTCGGCAAGGTGCTCGCCAGCATCAGGGCGTTTCTCGCCAGTATCGGCCGCCCACCGGTCTTTCAGGTCGAGATTGAAACGCCGAGCGGACGCTGGTCGGGACCGCTTAGCGCATTATCCGTGTCGAACAACCCGTATGGTCCAGGGCATCTTCCCTATGCCGACAGCCTCGATTCCGGCCAGCTGGGAATCTACACTGCTGGTCCGCTCGATCGACGGCAGAGCCTGCAGATCGCCGCGGACATGACATTGGGAAGCTGGGATGAAAATCCGTTTGTGAAACGGCAACTCGCGCCGGACGCCAGGATAACCTTCCCCGATCTTGCAAGCTCGGCCAGAGCCGTCATCGATGGTGAACTGATCCCGCTGGAGCGTGCGATCGACTTCAAACTGCATGCAGGCGCGCTTAAGGTACTGATGCCAAAACGGGCGGACTGAGGCAGCCCGCCCGTTTCGCTTCTGTCTCTATCGGGAACTATTCGGCGATGATGGCCCTGAGCATCCACAGCGCCTTTTCGTGGAAGGTCAGTCGGGCGGTCAGCATGTCTTCGGTGACAACGTCTCCTGCATCGCCGGCCTTCCCCGCGGCATCGCGCATCGCGCGGACAGCCTCTTCATGGGTATCGATCAGGTCGCGGACCATATCGTCCGCGCTCAGGTGATCGACATCGCCCTTCTTGGGCGCGAAAACAGATGCATCGACAATATTGACCGGAGCCAGATAGCCGAGCGCGCGAATGCGTTCAGCAATCACGTCGGTGGCACCAAAGAGCGCGTTATAGTGCTCCTCGGTCAACTCATGCAGCGAACGAAACAGGGGCCCCACCACATTCCAGTGGTAGAGATGGCTCTTGATCGTCAGCTGATAAGTCTTGGCGAGAATGTCGGACAGGGTTTCCGACATGTCCTTCAGATAGGCCTGCTTGAGCCCGATATTGCTCTTGGACGGGTGCGCGACAGGCTTGAGAACGCTGGCAACCTTGTTCATTTGAGTCAGTTCCTTCGGTTGGATGTTTGAACGATTATCGGTTCGGAGCAGGCACCTGTTCCTGCGGCTGGCTCGCGCCCGGCGCTGGAACGTCTTCCTCTCCGGTGAAAAGCGCGTACGCGAGCAGGGCTACGGCCGCCGCGATCGTGCCGACCGTCAAAACTGCGAAGACCGGACGCCCTTCTCGGGCCTGCCTTGCTTCCTCACCGCTCAATCTCTGAGTTGGCATAGCTGGCTCCTCTCGTCATTTCCGCTTTAGTTCCAGAAACGCAATTGGCCCTGCGGCGGTTCCGGGTAGCGTGCTCAGTCTTTGCCGCCCCCGCGCGTCGCGACAAATGCAAGTCCACCGACGACGAGCGCCGTCAGAAGCGGCTTGCGACGCGCCACCATCGCGATCTGAGTGAACAGAGCTGCGGTCTGAAGCGCGCGTTGCGCACTCAGACGCCGTAGCCGGCGGCGGCGAAAATAGGCAGCGGTCTGGATCGCAATCACGATCAGCAGTGCGAGGCCCAGACTTGCTCCGGCAATAATGAGCCCGGCGCTTATCGGGTCGTAGATTGATGAAAGCTGCACGAACAGCGATACCAGCCCGAATGCGATGGCCACGCCGACGAGCAGCGCGATTGCCGCATAGGCGGCAAGCATCCACTTGGCCCGGCGCAAGGCCCCGGACACGTCGGTTGCGGCAAGGCCCGCCAGACGGACCAGAATACCGAACATGAGCTTTAACGCCGGACGACCATGGCCAGAAGGAAGCCGACGCCAGCGGCGATACCGAGCGTCGTCAACGGCCGGTCGCGTACATGGTTGGATAGCTCTTTTTCAATGGCACCGATCTGCTGGTTGAGCGATTTCAGCGCCTCGTCCGACGCCGCGCCCAGACTGTCCAGCTTGCGCCGCGCATCCATTCTAAGATCGTCTTTCTTGGATACTCCGAGCGCGGCAATCGATTTGGCAAGAGTGGAAATATCGTCACGCACCTGCGCAATCTGGGCCTCAACATCAGCGCCGGTGATGTCGGCCTTGCCGGCTTTGGAAGCTGTGGTCGTCGCCATGGATCTGGTCTCCTTGAAACTTTCGGAACGTCTCGCGCCTTAAACGCCGGACCCCGCCTTTCCGTTCCTTTGGCTCTACGGACCCATGGAGCGGAACCGGCTATCACCGTGCCGAGTTAGGCTGGGAAAACACCGGCCCGAGTGCGCTTCAAGTCGCTGCAATGTGCGCAGCGGCACGTGGCGGGCGCGCCGATCGAGGAAAATTTGTTTTGACCAGCGTAGCACCCACCATGCAGGAGGCTCTTGGCCAGGAAAGACGTCTGTCTGTCCTGAAGCAGCATACGTCCGGCGTGACGGACGATGCCGATCTGCGCGCAATCGTCGAGATTGCGTCAGTCGTGTTGAAGGCTCCGGGTGCGGCATTCGCAAGCCTTGGCCCGGAGGGCGAACGCATTCATGTCGGCTACGGGATGAAGCCTGGCCTTACGCCTCTGGACCATTGCCTTTGCGGCGACTTGTTCACACCGGCGCCACCCGATGTATTGGTGCTGGCAGACGACGCCGCTGGTCGGCGCGCGCTGAAACAGTCCCCACTCAAGTTACAGGGATCCTCGATACGATTTTTCGCGGCGGCGCCAATTTCGATCCTGGGATGCCGTATCGGATTTCTGGGAGTGTACGATACCAGCGCACGAGCATCGCTCGGCACCGATGAGAGAAGCGAGCTGGCGCGCCTTGCGCAATTGGCAGCATCGCTGCTGCGCCTCAAGCACGATCAGCGCGCCAAGGTGAAGACGGATTTCGCCCTGCTCCAGGCACAGCATCGGCACGCGCTCGCGCTGCGTGCAGCAAATATCGCGACCTGGAGCTGGGATATCGGCAGCGATAAGATCCTCTGCGACGAAACTCTACGCAGAATGTTTGCGCTTGCCGATGGCTCGGAGATCACCGGTAGCTCCCTTATGGCGGCCGTATCGCCGGATGATCGTGAGGCCGTACGTGCCGCGATCTACGCCGCAGTCCACAGGGACGAAGAATATTCCGGCGAATTCCGAACAGCCGCCGGCAAGCGCTGGGTCCTGGGGATGGGCAGGATTCACGACCGCGCCGAGGACGGCACCGCGCGCACCATGTTCGGCGTCTATCTCGATATTACCGAGCGAAAGACCGCGGAGAGGAAGACGCGGCTGTTGCTGCGCGAACTCAACCATCGCGTCAAGAACACGCTGGCCATCCTTCAGTCCGTCGCGCAGCAGACATTGCGCAGGAGCAGAAGTCCGGGCGAATTTTCACGAGCGTTTTCCGGCCGCCTTCAGGCATTGGCCGCCGCGCACACGCTCCTGTCCGATGAAGAGTGGGAAGACATAGACATCGGCATGCTGCTCAGATCGCAGTTGCTGCCCTATGCCGTCTCGTATGATGACAACGTATCGGTGTCGGGGCCGCGGATCGCGCTCGGCCCGGATCAGGCCCTCGCGCTCAGCCTGGTCATCCATGAACTGGCGACGAATGCCGCCCAGCATGGCGCACTGACCCGCGACAGCGGCCGCGTCGACATCGACTACGATCTCGCCGCTGACGAAGAACCGCCGGCATTGAAACTCACATGGGTCGAGACCGGAGGACCGGAAGTATCCGCGCCAGAGCGGCAGGGATTCGGATCGATGATCATCAGGCATAGTCTCGACAAGATCATCGGCAGCAGCATCGACGTCGATTTCAATCCGCAGGGCATGCGCGTGATCATGTCCGTACCGCTCTCGAACGCGCCGACCGGGCGAGCGTACGGCGCGTGACCGGAACCAATTCGCGGCCGGTGCATTGCTTCTGCGCTTGTTGAGGAGATGCGAGATGGACTTTCACCAGATGAAAAGAATGGAAAATGCTTCGCGCATAGGTTTTGCCTGTTCGGAAGCTGCCGGACCCAGTCACGACGATGCCCTGGCCCGCTATGGCGCGATCTTTCTTTCCGCGTCGCTGGCCGTTCTGCTGATCGCGGTAACCGCCGTTGTAGGAGCTTAAAACGATGAGCCTGATGACACTTCTTGTAATCGTTCTGATCGTCATTCTCATCGCCGGTCTTCCAAGCTGGCCCTACTCGCGCAGCTGGGGCTACGGACCCTCCGGCATTGTCGGCCTGATCGTCGTCGTTCTGCTGATTTTGCTCTTGATGGGCAGGATCTGACAATTCAATCAGCAAGTTTGATGATTGTAACAATCCCGATCACTAATTTACCGCAAGTCGGATAAGTATCGGAACCACAATTCAAAAAAATCGTTTTCGCTTTAACTGCAACGTCAATCGATTTTGACTTTGCTGATAGTGAAAATTTGTCTGTCCACTGACTTAAAACACCAAAGGAAGGGAGCTCAACCATGATCCGGAAGCTTTTGACAACAACCGCAATCGTCGCCGTCATTTCGACGGGTGCGCTTGCGCAGTCCATGAACAATGACGCCCAGAACAACATGGGTGGCAGCAATTCGGTCTTCTCGACCGAACGTCCGGCCACTGAAATGCAGAGCCAGAACGGCTATTTCGCAACCTCCCCCGACCAGATGCTGGCGACGGATCTGATTGGCTCGACGGTCTATGCGGTGGCCAGCGCAAAGACGACCACCAACGCCGATCCGGCTGCCAGGACGGAGATGAAGTCCGACGCCAAGACCGGCATGAACGCTCAGACGGGCTCCGAAGATAAGTCTGCCATGAATGGCCAGGCTTCTGCCGACGCCAAGTCGAACATGGATGCCAAGGCGACCACCGAGACCGATTCCGGCATGAAGCCTGAAACGAAGGCTGACATGAAATCGGACAGTAACGCCGAGGCGAAGCCGGAAATGAAGGCTGAAGCCAAGCCGGAAATGAAGGCCGACCAGAAGACCGAAACGACGACCACGGCCAATGCCGAGCCAGAAGCGCTTGGCGACATCAACGACCTGTTGCTTGCCAGCGACGGTAGCGTCAAGGCGGTCATCATCGGCGTCGGCGGTTTCCTCGGCATCGGAGAAAAGGAAGTTGCCGTCGATATCACGCGTATCTCTTTCGTCGAACAGGACGGTGAGCGCTGGCTGATGCTCGATGCCACCAAGGAAGAGCTGGAAAACGCGCCTGAGTTCACCAAGGAAGAGGACCGCACGGCTGACGCTTCCGACAAGAGCGGCGGTTCCATGACCAAGGATCAGACCAAGGTCCAGACGTCTGCCGACTCTTCGTCGTCGACCTATTCGACGTCAACTACGACGTCGGCCAACAATATGGACAAGACGGCCGCGGCCAATGAGCGGATGCAGAATGACGAATCCGCGAAAACTGAGGACAAGACCGCAAGCGCCATGGACAAGTCCGACGCAGGCGCAAATCAGACGGTTGATGTCACCAAGCTCAGCTCCAAGGAACTGATCGGCACGCAGGTCTACGGTTCCGAGGACAAGGTGATCGGCGAAGTGTCTGACGTGATCCTCGATGGCAAGAAGCAGGTTGAAGCGTTCATCGTGGATGTCGGCGGCTTCCTGGGCATTGGCGAAAAGCCGGTGGCGCTGGACGCCAAGGCGCTGCAGGTCAGCAAGGACAAGGACGGCGACCTGACGGTCCACACGCCCTACACCGAAGCCCGGCTTGAGCAGCAGAAGGCCTATTCGGAAGAAGCCTACAAGACCGACAAGGACTCCGTGACGCTGCGCTAAGGCGCCCACCGTCAGACCGAAGATAGGGAAATGCCGGTTCGCCGGCATTTCCTTTTTTGTTGTCCGGGCGCAGATCGGCCGCCGACAGCGCACTGATTGCGCGTCCTGACGATCGTGCAATTCCTGCCTTCGGTGACAGATCTTGGTTGCGGCTGTAAAACAGCGGCATGAAGGGCGATACCATCAGAAGCTCAATCCGCCTGCGGCTTGTCCTGCAGCCTGACCTCGCTTTCGGTCCTGGCAAGGCGGACCTGCTGGAAGGCATTGCCGTGACCGGCTCGATTGCTGCTGCCGGCAGGCGGATGGGCATGAGCTACAAGCGCGCATGGAGTCTGGTCGAGACGCTCAACTCAAACTTCCGCGAACCGTTGGTCAGCAGCAGCCGCGGTGGCGCACGAGGGGGTGGTGCTACGCTGACCGACAGCGGCAAGCGGGTACTTGATCTCTATCGTGCCATCGAACGGCGAACCGACGCGTCCTCACGATTAGAAATCGAAGAAATGCGTATGATGCTATCGGATATGTCTGGCGAAACATAACGGATTGACCTCGGCAGCCGCCACAGCGATATTTCCAATGAGACATATCGATTCATGGACGGCACGGAAAAATGAAGGCATCAAAGAAACTGGCGATGCTCAGGCGGTGTGTACTGGTGCTGGCCGCGCTGCTGACCGCGCAAGGAGCGAGCGCGGGAGACATTCTGGTTTTTGCGGCCGCCAGCACGAAAACGGCGATGGATGAGATCGCTGTCGAATGGAAACGCCAGAGTGGTCATGAGGCGACGATTTCCTACGCCGGCAGTTCGGCCCTTGCGCGACAGATTGAAAGCGGCGCGCCGGCGGACATCTTCATCTCGGCAAATGAGGACTGGATGGACGCTCTGGAGCGCAAGGCTCTGATCGCAGCCGGAACGCGCACGGATCTTCTGGGCAACACGCTCGTGCTGATTGCCCACGGGCGCGACGCGCCAACGGTCGACATTACCGGAAACCCCGATATTTCGCGCCTGATCGGCAATGGGCGGCTCGCCATGGCAATGGTGGATTCCGTACCGGCCGGCATCTACGGCAAGGCGGCACTTGAAAGTCTCGGCCTATGGAATGCCGTGGCGCCGCTCGTCGCCCAGACCGACAATGTACGCGCCGCCCTGGCGCTGGTCGCATCTGGCGAGGCGCCTTTCGGCATCGTCTATGCGACGGACGCAGCCGCATCGGACAACGTCAGCGTCGTCGCCCGTTTTCCTGCCGGCAGCCATGCGCCGATCGTCTATCCGGCCGCAGCCATTGCCGGACGCGACAATACTTTGGCCAGAGAATTTCTTTCGTTCCTGCGCACAGATGCGGCCGCGACTGCCTTTGAAAGACAGGGTTTCGATGTGCTCCGATAGGATGCGGCCATGGATATACTGAGCACGCAGGAATGGCAGGCCGTCGCCCTGTCGCTTCGCGTGTCGCTCTGGGCAACGCTCTGCAGCCTTCCGCCGGGCATTGCGGTTGCACTCGTCCTTGCGCGCGGACGTTTCCCCGGCAGGCAATTGCTCAATGGCATCGTTCATCTGCCGCTGATCCTGCCGCCGGTGGTCACCGGTTACCTGCTGCTCACCACCTTCGGCACGAAGGGGCCTGTCGGCGGGCTGCTCGAGCAGTGTTGCGGGATCGTCTTCGCATTTCGCTGGACGGGGGCGGCACTGGCAGCGGGGATCATGGCGTTTCCGCTTATGGTCCGGTCCATCAGGCTGGCGATCGAGGCCGTTGACCCGAAGCTTGAGCAGGCTGCTGCGACACTCGGCGCATCGCCGTTTCGGGTGTTCGCGACGGTTACCTTGCCGCTCGTCATGCCGGGTATTCTCGCCGGCTCTATCCTGGCGTTCGCGCGTGCGATGGGCGAATTCGGTGCGACGATCACCTTCGTGTCGAACATTCCCGGCCAGACGCAAACCCTGCCTTCGGCCATTTACGCCTTCCTGCAGGTCCCCGGCGGCGAAGCCTCGGCATTGCGTCTCGTTGCGATATCCGTCGCGATCGCAATGACGGCGCTGCTGGTTTCGGAGGCCATCGCCGCGCGCATTGCCCGAAGGATTGCCGGGTCATGACGCTCGACATTGAAATGCACCACGCTTTCCCGGGCTTTGCGCTTGATGTCGATTTCTCCGCGCCCGCCGGCGTGACCGCGCTGTTTGGCCGATCCGGCGCAGGCAAGACCAGCATCGTCAATGCCGTGGCCGGGCTCATGCGTCCGCGATTTGGGCGAGTCGTCCTGGCCGGCAGAACGCTCACCGACACTGCGTCAGGCATCTGGGTTCCTCCGCACCGACGTCGAATTGGCTACGTCTTTCAGGAGGACCGTCTGTTCCCGCACCTGTCGGTTGCACAAAACCTTGCCTATGGCCGCGGCCGCCAACGCGATGCTGGCGAATTCGATCGCGTGGTCGATATGCTTGCCATCGCACCCTTGCTGACGCGTCAGCCCGCCAGCCTTTCGGGCGGCGAGCGCCAGCGCGTCGCCATCGGCAGGGCCCTGCTGGCCAATCCCGACCTGCTGCTGATGGACGAGCCGCTCGCCTCTCTCGACGAAGCGCGCAAGGCTGAAATCCTCCCCTATCTGGAGCGCCTCAGGGACGAAGCGGGCATTCCCATACTCTATGTCAGCCATTCGGCCTCGGAGGTAGCGAGGCTGGCAACGACCATCGTTGTCATCCATGACGGACGGGTGTCGCGGATCGGAGCTGCCAGAGACATTCTCGCAGATCCCGAAGCCGTACCGATGCTGGGGCAGCGCGACGCCGGCGCTGTGATCGATGCCACGGTTGCGCGCCACGATGCGCAGGACGGGCTGACCGAACTTTCCGTTGCCGCGGGCCGGCTTGTCCTGCCGCTGATCGACGCGGCACCCGGCACCCGATTGCGCATCCGGATCGGCGCGCACGACGTCATCATCGCAAAGGAGCTGCCGCGCGATATCAGCGCCCTCAACATTCTTCCGGTCACCGTCACGCGAATACATCAGGGCGAGGGTCCGGGGGCCGCGGTCGGTCTGGATGCCGGCGGCGATCACCTGCTTGCACGTATCACCAGGCGGTCGGTTCGCTCGTTGAACCTCGAACCGGGGCTCGCCTGCTATGCGATTATCAAGTCGACCGCCATCGCGCCGCAGGACATCGGACGAAAGGCCGGCGATAGATTAGACAGATCTTAAGCATCGATTACATTGAATATTTATATTTAAATTTTCTGATATATTTCATTACAATTTTATAAAATCGACGAATTCGTGGTAAAATTAACTATAATCTCCCGGACTGTGTGAGATCAACTTCAGCCAAGCTTAATTATTGTCGGGCATCATCCGCTCATCACCGACCGGAGGCATATGATGTGGAACTCGCTCCCGATCCTAGCAAAAGCGCTGCTGTCACTCAGCCAGCGTCAGGGCCTGCGTTGTTTCCGCCGCCAGTGCCTCGCGAAGTCGTTGGCTAAATTCGCCGCCTGTCGCGCCGAATAAAGGAATGGATCCGTCCATGCGGCGCGCGCCCGGCTATCGTCTCCCAGCCATACTGTGCCTGGCCGGTCTGATCTCGCTTGCTGCCGTCTGGATGCAGCGGCTGGAAAGCGTCCGCACCGCGATCGCCCATGTGACCCAGTACGAACTGAGCTGGAACCATGCCGATGGCGGGATCGGGCTTGAGGCAGATGCCGCTGTAGAGGCGTTGCGCAGTGCCTTTTACGCTGATCAGATGTGGCTGGTCATCGCCCTGCTCGCCGGCGCATCGGCGATCGTCTGCTTCATGCTGCTTCAGAACCGGTCGTTGCGGCGGGCCGGCCGACTGGTGGCAAAGAATGCAAGCGACATGACTTTCATGGCGCGACACGATGCTCTGACACGTCTGCCCAATCGCTTCGCTTTCGACATCGAATATCGCAGCGCGATGGCGCGCCGAAGGAAAGGCGAACGCATCGGCATTCTCGCCATCGACCTCGATGGATTCAAAACCATCAACGACATGCTCGGCCACGGCGCAGGCGATGCCCTGCTCGTTGCCGTTTCCGACATACTGAATGAGACCGCGCTGGGTTGGGACCAGCGCAATATCGTGGCGCGCGTTGGCGGCGACGAGTTTCTGGCGCTCTTGTGGTCCATGCCCGGTCGCCCGGGACCGAAGCTTCTGGCAGACGCCCTGCTTTCCACGCTTCAGCGCCCCATCGAGACCACCTACGGCTCCATGATGATAGGCGCCAGCATCGGCGTCGCGGTCTCCGCAACTGGCGCTGCGCCGGAAGATGAGCTGGCCATCGATGCCGATCTTGCCCTGACCGAAGCGAAGGGACGGGGCAAGGACATGGCGCTGGAATATCATCCGATAATGCGGGAAGGCCTGCAGCGGCGCCTGCGGATTGAGGCCGACCTTGCCGGTGCCGTCGACAGCGGGCAGATCTTTCCGCACTACCAGCCGCAATTCGATCTCGCGACAGGCCGTGCCGTCGGCGTTGAGGCGCTTGCCAGATGGCGCCATCCGGAGCTTGGATGGATTGCGCCGGATGAATTCATTCCTATTGCGGAGAGCTGCGGCGACGTTGTCGGGGTCGGCCGCAAGATCCTGGAAACGGCATGCAGGGATGCCTGCCTCTTGCCGGAAAGCATCGGCGTCTCGGTCAACCTCTCGGTTATCCAGATTCTCAAGGACGATATCGTTGCCTCGGTCGAAGACATTCTCGATCAGACCGGGCTTGCTCCGTCACGGCTGCATCTTGAGATCACCGAATCGGTGATGATGACCGATCTGGAAAAAGTGCTGGTGACGCTCAACCGGCTGAAGGCGCTCGGGGTCCATATCGCTCTCGATGATTTCGGCACCGGATTTTCAGCGCTTTCCTATCTCACCAAGTTCAGCTGGGACGAACTGAAGATCGACCGCAGCTTTGTCGCCTCCTCGCTGACCGACCCGGTGAACATGACGATCATCCGATCCGTCCGGGTACTCGCGCGCAAGATACAGGCTCGCGTGACCGCCGAAGGCGTTGAAACACCCGAACAGCGGGAGTTGCTGACAAGGATCGGCTGCGATGTCGGACAGGGTTTCCTGTTCAGCCGGCCCTTGCCGATAGAAGATATCCCGGCACTGCTGCTGCGCAGTATCGCTGGCGCTCCCGCGGCACATGACGTCAAGCCGGACAGGCGCGCGGCCCAGGATCCCGATACTGCCCGAAAAAGTCAGGCATGAACGCCAAATGCGAACGGGGCGCCCGCAAGGGACGCCCCGTCGTTTGATTTCGGCTTTCCCGAAAGATCAGGCAGCAGCGCTCGCCTTGTCCTTGTCGACCGAGTCGATCGTCTTCAGGATCTGCGAGGCGATCTGGTAGGGGTCGCCCTGCGAGTTCGGACGACGATCTTCCAGATAACCCTTGTAGCCATTGTTGGCGAAGCTGTGCGGAACGCGGATCGAGGCGCCACGATCGGCAATGCCGTAGCTGAACGTGTGGATCGACTGCGTCTCATGCTTGCCGGTCAGGCGCATGTGGTTGTCCGGACCGTAAACCGCGATGTGATCTTCGCGGTTCTTCTCGAATGCCGACATGAGCTTTTCGAAATACTCCTTGCCGCCAACCGTACGCATGTATTCGGTTGAGAAGTTGGCGTGCATGCCCGAGCCGTTCCAGTCGGTGTCGCCGAGCGGCTTGCAGTGATATTCGATGTCGACTTCGTACTTTTCAGTCAGACGCTGAAGCAGATAGCGCGCCATCCACATTTCGTCGGCAGCGCGGCGTGAGCCCTTGCCGAAGATCTGGAATTCCCACTGGCCCTTGGCGACTTCCGCGTTGATGCCTTCGTGGTTGATGCCTGCCGCGAGGCAGAGGTCGAGATGCTGCTCGACGATCTCGCGGGCAATCGAGCCGACATTGGAATAACCGACACCGGTGTAGTACGGGCCCTGCGGTGCAGGAAAGCCGGCGGTCGGGAAGCCAAGCGGACGGCCATCCTTGTAGAAGAAATATTCCTGCTCGAAGCCGAACCATGCGCCATCGTCATCGAGGATCGTCGCGCGCTTGTTGGACGGATGCGGGGTGACGCCATCGGGCATCATCACTTCGCACAGGACGAGAACGCCATTCGTGCGCGCCGGGTCGGGAAATACGCGGACCGGCTTCAGCACGCAGTCAGAGCTGCTGCCTTCGGCCTGCTTGGTGGAGCTGCCGTCGAAGCCCCAGAGCGGCAGTTCTTCCAGAGAAGGGAAGCTCTCAAAGGTCTTGATCTGAGTCTTGCCACGCAGATTCGGCACCGGCGTGTAACCGTCAAGCCAGATATACTCGAGTTTATACTTGATCATTGGCGGGTCTCTCATCTCCTGTTGGCGCAAGGTTTGGAGGAATGACGTCCTTGCGAAATTCCCCGGTTTCAGCGGCGCGCCGCGCCGGAAGCTGTCGCCAACCCTTGCATCAAACATGCCAATTTCACCGCCCGCGCTTTGGAAACGCGCCTGCAGTACGGCCCCACAACCTCTCAATTAAGAATCTCTTCACGAATCCCGGCACTTCGCACCTGCACATTTAGTCGAGCCAAGAGTAAAGCCAGCGGTAACATTTAAGGGCCAGAATATTGCTGCACAAAGAAGCAGCGCTTTTTGTGCACAAATGTTTAGCAAATAGGCCTTTTTTGCAGTTTTTTTATGCAAAGGCCATTTCGACTCTGTTATAGGAACACTATCTGACGCTGACGCGTTGGGCGCCAGCGCGGTGTAACAGAAAGGAAGGACGATGAGAGAAGAGGAAAAGAGGTCGGCGACGATCCTGCAATTCCCCGTCGGTGGACGGGCGAGCGTGACCGGACGGACTGCGGCGAACGTCGCTCAGGCTCCGGTTGAAGTTCCCACCGTGATGGGTGGCGCCTGGTATCACGACGAAGCGATCGTGCGTACCGATCGCGTGACGCGCAACTAGGCCTGACCATGCCAGACCTACCACCAGCCGACAAAAGGCTCGAAGACTGAAATGGCCGACCCGAAGATGGGCCGGCCATTTTGATTCTGTGGACCTGAAATCTCCCAAACGGCATCGCGCCGTGGCGGCAATAACTGTGCCGCAGCCTCAGAACTCCACCTCGAGTTCGATGATCTCGTCGGGCTCTTCCAGCGCTGCCTCGGACCACTCCTTCATCGGCGCCCAATCGAAAATCGTTTCGCAATAAGCCTGAAGCTGAGGCTCCAGTTCGACCGCATAGGTCCGGAACCGGGTGCACACGGGAGCGTACATCGCATCGGCCATCGTCGGCTTGCCGAAGAGGAATGGCCCGCCATAGGTCGTCAGGCAGTCTTCCCAGATTTCCTTGATGCGCTGGACGTCCGGCCGGGCGCCGGAGAAAATCTTGAAGCGCTCATGCCGCGCCTTGATATTCATCGGCAACGCGGAGCGCAGATTGTGGAATCCCGAATGCATCTCTCCCGAAACGGCGCGGCAATGCGCCCGCGCCTTGCGATCGTCAGGCAGAAGCCCGGCATCCGGCGAAATTTCGTGGAGATACTCGGCAATCGCCAGCGTGTCCCAGACATCGACGCCATCATGCGATAGCCGCGGCACCCTCACCGACGGCGACAGCAGGAGCAGTTCCTGGCGCGTCTCCGGATCGTCCGGGTCGACATGGCTCTCCTTGAAGTCGAGGCCCGCCATCCGGCAAAGCAGCCAGCCTCGCAGCGACCAGGAAGAATAATTTTTCGACGAAATCGTCAACGTCGCCCGCGCCATAGCCCTACTCCGATCAACATCCCGATGCCGCACTGCACATAATTGTGTCGCACTGCAACAAAATATGCACTAGATTTTTTCCGCGAAATACCGGTTTGCGAATAATTTGACGTCTGCGGACGTCACGAATCGCGAAGGAAGCACTCGCTTGCTCTACCAGTTCTATCAGCTTCAGGATGACTTGATCGAACCGTGGCGACAGCTTGCAACCGCGTTGCGGCTGGATGAATTGCCGGGCATGAAACTTGCCAATGGCGTTGCTCATCATGCCGCCGCCGCCATGGAAATGGTCTCGCGTTATCGCCTCACTCATGAACGTCCCGATTTCGGTATCAGGTCGGTTCCGGTCGGCAACCGCGAAGTGCCGGTGGTGGAGGAAGTCGCACTCGACCTGCCCTTCGGCAAACTTCTGCATTTCGCCAAGGATGTCGATACGCCGCAGCCTCCTGTTCTCGTCGTCGCCCCGCTTTCCGGTCACTTCGCCACGCTTCTGCGCAATACGGTGGAAGTATTGCTGCGCGATCACGACGTCTACATCACCGACTGGGTCAACGCGCGAGACGTTCCGCTTGAAGCCGGCCGTTTCGGTGTTGAGGATTATGTCGACTATCTAATTCAGTTCATGGAGAAAATCGGGCCCGGCGGCAACATTCTGGCGGTGTGCCAGCCCTGCGTGCAGGCGCTCATCGCCGTTGCGGTCATGTCGCAGGACAACAACCCGGCGACGCCGCGCACCATGACGCTGATGGCAGGCCCGATCGACACGCGCGAAAGCCCGACCGCGGTCAACAAGCTGGCGACCGACCGGCCGCTGAGCTGGTTTGAGCAGAATGTGATCGCGACCGTTCCCTGGCGCCATCCCGGCGGTGGCCGGCGCGTCTATCCCGGCTTTGTCCAGCTCACCGCCTTCATGGCGATGAACATGCCGCGCCATCGTGAGGCGCACCGCAAGCTCTACCAGCATCTGGCCAAGGGCGAGTCGGCGGAAGCGACCAAGATCAAGGATTTCTACGACGAGTATTTCGCCGTCCTCGATCTCACCGAGGAATTCTATCTGGAAACCGTCGAGCGGATTTTCCAGCGCGCCGAACTCGCCGAGGGCAATTTCACCTATCGCGGCCGCAAGGTCGATCCGGGCGCCATCCGCAATACGGCGCTCCTGACAGTGGAAGGCGGACGCGACGATATTTGCGCTCTCGGCCAGACCGCCGCGGCGCACGAGCTGTGCAGTTCTCTGCGCCCGCATCTCAAGCGCCATCACCTGCAGGCCAATGTCGGCCATTACGGCGTGTTCAGCGGCAAGCGCTGGGAAAAGGAAATCTATCCCATCGTGCGCAACATGATCCTGTCGATGGAATAGGCCGGGCATTGCATCAGCGGTCTGCCCGCTCTGGAATCACGGGACGATGTAGGCCATAGTCGAAGCAGCCGGTGCCGCCGGCGTGAGCCCGAACTCATCGACGGACAGAGCAGGAGACCGGCCCCATGAGCAAGGCTGGCAGGATCAAACACGCCCTCGCGACGCTGACCCTGATCGCGGCGTTCGTGACCGGTGCGTCCGCCCAATCCGCGGAGAAGTCCCCTTCAGAACAAACCTGCGCCCTGATGGCGGCGCTGGTGGATCAGGGTGCCGCCGGCGGCAATGATCACATGGCGCAAATGGCGGCGTGGATGCCGGAACCCGTACGCACCCAGATGAGCCACGCCTTTGACAAAATCGGCGACAAGAAATGGCTCAGAGGCGATGTTTTTTCCACCTTCGCCGTCCCCACCTACGCGGAAGAATATCTTGTCGCGCTGGAGACCGAGGGAAGCGGCACCATTTATATAAGACTGATCTACGAACAGTATGACGGCGCAATGCGCCTCATCACTTTCTCGGCAGCCGATCTCTTCAAGGACTCCATGAAGGAGCGCCCCTATATGCAGCCACCGGCGCCCGTGGACTGCAAGTAGTGATGCCAGAGGGCGGCCATCCGCCCTTGCACGCCGCCCTCACGTCTGCGGCGTCTTAGTACCCCGCCACCGTTTCAGGAACGCGATATGCCGTGTCGCGGCCCAGGCGGCAGCATTCGGCCATCCCTCCCGCTCAAATGAATGCATGACGAGATGCTGCATGCTGGTGCGTTTCATCGCCGGCTGCAGGAAGACGCCGCCATCATAGCAAAGCGCGCAATAGTCGGCGCTCGGCGACCCGTCGCTTTCATGGCCGTGGGCAAGGCCGGATCGTGAAAACGGCATGCCGCAACTCTGGCAAAGCAAACTCATCAGTTCCTCCCCGACTTCCCGGCGCCCTGTCGCTCGCGCCGCCTTGTTCAACTTGCCTGCTTCGAAGCCCCGGGGTTCGGACCGATACCGGATTCGGCCAGCACCGCATCGAACGCTGGCAAAGCCAGGGTGAAGCCCATTGCCGCGGCCTCGTCCCGCAGGCGCTGTATTTGCCTGATCGTGGTTGCATCTGCGGTATTTTCAGCCACCGCCTTCAGGGCCCGCCCGCGCGACATCAGGAAGTCCATAAGCGGCAGTCTCTCCTGCCGGGTATAATCGTCAATCGCCTGACAATAGTGCGCAACGTCATTCCAGATCCCGTCGCGAATCGAGACCTCCAGGGCGAGCTGATAGAAAATCAGGTAGTTGTGACTGAGACACCTGTTCGAGTTGAGCACCTTCTCGGCCTCCGCCATTGCCCAGCGCCGTGTTTCAGCATCCTTGGTCAGCCAGCAGAGGACAGCAAGGACCCACGGTCCGGCAAAGGTGACGCCAACCTGACACGCGAGTTCATAGCCCTTGCGCAAATCCTCGTCATCGTTCGGCAGGCCACCGAGAGAATTTTCAAACGCCCGTGCAATCGACAATAGCGGCTCGGTGAATTTGAGTCCCAGTTGCCGGACGATGGCCGTCATCCGGGCTGTCTCGGCACGCAGCCGCTCCGGCTCGATTTTCTCAGGGCTGAACATGACGATCGAGACCCCGACCCAAAGGCCGAAGAATTCAGCCCGGCGGTTGCCCACTTCGGCTGCAATCGTTGCCGCGCGCCGCGCATCCTTCCATGCGTTTTCCAGTTCCGTCCGGAACATGAAGGTGTCGCAGCGCATGATGAGATATGAAACCTCGATTGAGCCAAGGCCGTTTTCCTCAGCAAGCTTCAGGCATTGCTCCAGATAATGGTGCGAGGTCTGAAGCCGGCCGCTGCAATAGAACGCATCTCCCAGCCCGCCCAGCGCGCGGGCCCGGTATTCGACTGACCCGACCTTCTCCGCGTAGGCAAGCGCTGACTGATGTTCCTCCCGGCAGCGTTCGAATTCGCCGAGCGGAAACACCAGATTGCCGCGCAAATGGTGTATTTCTGCCAGCGCCAGATCCTGCCCGGCGGCTTCGGCTGCTGGCTGCGCCAGATCGAGATATCCGAGACCTTCGCTTGTCTTGCCGGCAAAGCGCGCGGCTTCCGCCAACCCAACCCAGGCCGCGACCTTGTGCGATTCCGTCGGTGCGGCCTTGAGTGCCTCCTGATAAGACGCGACCGATCCGGCGGGATCACCCAGTTCTCTCAGCTTGGTTCCCTTGAAGCACATCAGGACGGCGCGCTCGCCGGCATCCTCTGAGAGCTCAAGTCCGCGATCGACAAGTTGCAGTGCGCTTTCGAAATGATAAAGCGCGCTTTGCGCCTTCGCAGCTTCAAGATAGGCACCAGCTGCCGCAGGATCGCCGGCGCGGTCGAGATGCTGGGCCCGAAGCCCCGGTTCCCGATCGGCGAAATAGGCGGCGGCCCTGAGATGCAGGCGCTGCCGCGTTGAATTGAGCAAAGAGGAATAAACCCCCTGCTGGATCAGCGCGTGCACGAATAGATAGTCTCGCGCTTCCGGCCGTATCAGGGTGTGCTGGACGAGGCTTGCGCAGTCATAGCCGGGATCGCCGCAAAGCGCACGGACCTCTTCCAGCCCGAAGCGCTGTCCGATGACCGATGCTGCCTGCAACGCCTGTTTGTCGGCAGGGGGCAGACGGTCCATGCGGGCGAGCACCAGAGACTGGATCGACGCGGGTATTTCGTCGCCCCCGCGTTCCTCCGAATTGCGCAACAATTGCTCCAGGAACAGCGGGTTGCCTTCCGCCTTGTCGATGCATTCGCGGATGAACTGGCGCCCGAGGTCGAACAGGCCCGCTGCCAGTTCCACCGCTTCTTCCTCGCGCAGCGGACTGAGATCGACCGTCAGCAGCGGACATTCCCGCGTAGCGCTCCGCCAGGCCTGATCGATCGGGTCGCCGTCGATGCGCGTGGTCATCAGCAGCAATGCCGGGCAATGAACCAGCCGGTTGGCGATAACGGCCAGGCAGCGCATCAGCAGCGGTTCGGCCCAATGGATGTCCTCGATCACAATCAGAATGGGGGCTTTCGCGCTTTTGCGTTCGATCAGGGCCGCGATGAACGCAAATTTGCGCGCATTCCGCGTTTCGTTGTCCATCGCCTCGAAGCGCCCGCGCTCATCGAGAGGCTGTTCCAGGTCCATCAGATCATAGAGGAACGGTCTCTCGTCCGGCTCGATCAGGCCGGACTTCAGGGCCGTTTCAGCCGCCGTCGAGCGCGCGGCTCCGTCGCAGCCCAGCGGCAGTCCGAGGATGCTGATGACAATCGCACGCATCGCGTCCTGTCCGCGACCGACACCGAAATCGAGCACAAGCCCCTTGTGAACGGAAAAGCCTGATGCCGCTGCCCTCGACGCGAATTCTGCCGTCAGCCGTGACTTGCCCATCCCGGCCTCTCCGCGGATGACGATGCATTGTCCGGCGCGCTCTTCCGTACACGCTTCTTTGGCGCCCGCAAGCTGCCGCAATTCCGCCCGCCGACCGACGAAAGCACCCTGGCCGTCCAGCGTACGCTCGGCATTCAGCCGTTCCACCCGCCACGCCGGAACCGGATCTTCGAAACCCTTGACGGTCAGCGCGCCGAGCGATTTGAACTCGGCGAGCGTTTCGGTTGCGCGCTTTACCGCATCGGAGACAATCGTTTCGCCTCCCTTGGCCTGCGCGTTGAGGCGGGCGGCCAGATTTACCGAATGCCCTGTCACCGTATATTCGTTTCGTTCGCTGGCGCCGACGCCGCCGGCCACGACCGATCCGCTGGCAATCCCGATATGCAAGGAGAGGTCGCGCCTCAGTTCGGTCGCGATACTTTCCATAGCGCGATGAATTTCGGATGCCGCGCGCACCGCGCGTGCCGGATCGTCGTCATGCGCGACGGGAGCGCCGAACAGGGCCATAACCTCGTCGCCGATATGCTTGTCGATCGTACCGCCGAAATCTTCCACGATCGCATCGACCGCCCTGAAGATACGGGCGAGAATCTCGCTCAGCTCTTCTGCATCGACCTGGTTGGAAAGCTTCGTGTAGCCGGTAACATCGGCAAACAGCACAGTGACCTGTCTTCTTTCGCCGGAAGGCGTGCCGGCCCCGCGCTTGGCCTGAGCCGGTGCAGGCGCCACACTGTCCGCTAGCCGAGGGGCCAGCCCGCCACGCAGCATGGCGATTGCCGCAAGAAGTTTCTTGCGGTGCCCCAGCGAGGCAACGCCGAGTTCCTTCAGATCATCGCCGTCAAGGGTGGCGAGGGTCTCTTCATCGATGTCGTTCGCGGCGAAATCGGCCGCATAACGTTCAAGCCCGAGATCCTGAAGCCATGCGAGGATATCCATTCAGATCTCCCTGCCCGAGAGCCGAGCCTCCCAATATTAGCACATCACCCGATATGAAATGAAAGATGGTTTGCCGATAGCGCTGATGAATCGGACAGCCGGCGAATGAACGCCGCACGCGGATCGCTCCTGATGAAAAGGTCAGCCCCGTCACGCGAAGGATTCTACGCAATTTGCCGGCAAACTATGGGCAATGTTAACGTTACGTTTTATTACGATTTTGAACTGCGTTGGGGTTACCGCAACCGCAAGTAGAGGGTACTATTCGTGCGGGGGGCAGTCGTCGCGGGTTGGGGAAATTCCATGTCGCTGTTTGAAGACGCAACGATCGCCGAGGCTGAAGGCGCACAGAAGATCTGGGCTCGCGCGGCGGGTCCATTGACCCTTGCCGCCATTGTCTTCGCCTCTTGTCTTGTCGGTATTTATTCGCGCCCCATCGGCTTTCTGGCGATGGTCTGGCCGGCCAACGCTTTGATGCTCGGCCTGCTTGTCCGCATGCCATCTGCGGCGACGGTCCCCGGCTGGTGCGCGGCGGCGGCAGCCTATGTCGCGGCCGATCTGCTCGCCGGATCGGATCTGTTCAAGGCGCTCCTGCTGAATGGCGCGAACCTCGTTGGCGTCGCGGCCGGCTATGTCATCCTCAGGCAGATCGCGAGCACGCGGGCAGGATTGCGCGAAACGCGCGATCTGGCGCGGGTTATCCTTGCCGCAATCGTTGCCTCGGCCGGCGCCGGCGCGGTCGGTGCAATTGCAAACCCTCTCCTGTTCGGCGGCACCGCGCTGGGCGGGCTTACTTTCTGGTTTGCAACGGAACTTGCCAACTACGCCGCATTCCTGCCGGTCGTTCTCGCCGCGCCCAGGCTCAGCCAGATGCCGCGCGACTGGCACGAGTTCCGATCATCGCTGGCGTCCAGAAACGTCATGCCGGAAGCCGCACTCGGTCTTTCCTGCCTGATCGCCATCGCCGTGGGAGGCCAGGGGGCGCTGGCGTTGCCGGTCCCGGCGCTTCTCTGGTGCGCGGTCAGCTACCCGGTATTCAAGACTGCTCTGTTGACGCTGCTTTATGGCTGCTGGGCGCTGATCGTCGCCGCGTCTATTTTCCTGCCCGCGGCTGGCGCGCTCGACGAGAACGCGTTGATTTCTATCCGTCTCGGTGCGGCCTTTCTCGCCATCGCACCGGTCGTTCTGTCCAGCATCATGCAAAGCCGTGAAAGCACGCTGGCGCAACTCCACCACCTCGCCGCCTACGATCAGCTCACCGGCGCGGAGAGCCGGCACGCCTTTTTCGAACGCGCCCGCCGGCTTCTGGAGAGCCGGCCCAGATCGGTCGCGGTGCTGATGATCGATGTGGATCATTTCAAGCGGGTCAACGACACCCATGGCCATTCGGCCGGTGACGAAGTGCTCATTGCAATCGCAAAGCGCATGCGCAGCCGCCTGCGCCCGTTCGATCTCTTCGGTCGCATGGGTGGTGAGGAATTCGCCGCCATCATCCCCGATTGCCCGCGCCAGGACGCCATTCGCGTTGCCCAACGGATACGCCGGGCCATTGTTGAAGAACCCGTAGGCTTTTCGGATGGCAAGACGATCCCCATCACTGCAAGTATCGGCATGATCTTCAAGGACCGTCCCGGCACGGATGTCATCGACAGGCTTCTCGCCGAGGCAGATGCCGCGCTTTATCAGGCAAAACTGCACGGCCGCGACCGGGTCGTCGTATCCAGCAACTGAATGGCGATATTCATGGGCTCATTGCACGTATGAAAGGCGAGGCTTAAGCTTCCTGCAATTCGTATGTAGCTTGTGTGCTCTGCTGGCCGGGGCATGGAGTACGCTGCAGCCCGCGAGAAGTCCGGCCCATGGCGACGACGCAGTTTCTCACTCCCGAAATTCCGGATGCCGTTCGGCGCCTCATCGACAACGGGCTGGACGAAATAGAACGCGAAAATGACGTCCGCATTCTCTTCGCCGTCGAGTCTGGAAGCCGGGCCTGGGGCTTCCCCTCACCGGATTCCGATTTTGATGTGCGGTTCGTCTACGTCCACAAGCCGGAATGGTACCTGTCCATTGATCAGCGGCGCGATGTCATCGAGATACCGATCGATGGCGATCTGGATATCGGCGGATGGGATCTGAAGAAAGCCCTTCAGCTTCTGGTCAAACCAAACCCGGTTCTGCTTGAGTGGCTCCGTTCGCCGATCGTCTATCGCGCTGATACCGACGCCATGGGAAAGATCGCGGCGCTGGGCGAGAAGGCCGGGCATCTTCGTCCTTCCACACATCACTATCTGAGCCTGGCCACATCGCAGCACAGTCGCTTCATCGCCGGTCGCGACGCTGTGCCGTTGAAGAAATATTTTTACGCGCTGCGGCCAGCGCTGGCTCTTGCATGGATGAGAGCAAACCCGGCAAGCCCCGTGCCGATGTCGCTCGCAGAGTTGCTGGCCGGCGTCCGCCTGCCGTCCGAGGTTGGCGCGTTCGTTGAAGACCTGCTGGCTCGGAAAGTGCGAACCAGGGAACTCGGCGCAGGCCCACGGATTCCAGCGCTAGACGATTGGATCGAAGGCGAAATCAGGGTAGCCGAAGCCTCAATCGGCGACCTGAAGCCAGCAGACCAAAGCATACTGGCGCCGGCGAACGATCTGTTCCGCCAACTGGTCGCGAGTGCATAGGTCGATCATTCGACTTCGTCAGCGCAATGGCCGAGGCACGAAATAGGCGGCCATCCGGTCACAGAACGTCCGTGCTGCGAATATCCTCAACGGCAAAATCGATCAGTGCCCGCACCTTGCGCGGCAATGCGCGCCCTTCCAGATAGACGGCGCTGACAGGGCCCGCTTCGGCCCGATAATCGGTCATGACGGGGACGAGGTCGCCGGCAGTCAGAGCATCGCACAGCACGAAGCGGGGCGCATAGGCGATCCCGTGACCGGCTATTGCCAGCTCGATCGCGGCGCGCGCGGAGTTGACGCTGAAACGCCCCTGCACAGTGGCGACATGTTCCCTATCGCCCGCGTGAAATGTCCAGCGGCGCGGCAGGCGCCGGTTCGTATCGATAATGCAGCGGTGCGCCTGCAGGTCCTCGGGCGAATTCGGTTTGCCGTGCGCTGCGATATAGGCGGGGCTCGCCACCATCATCGACTGGAACTCGCCAAGCCGCCTTGCCTTGAGCGACAGCATTTCAGAGCGGCCGATGCGGATGGCCAGGTCGATTCCTTCGCTCGCCAGGTCGACATACCGGTCGTTCAGCCTGAGATCGAAAGTCAGTCCGGGATTCTTGTCCGCGAAACGCCCCAGCATACCGCCAACATAAATCTCCCCGAACGTCACCGGGGCGGAAACGCGGATGACGCCGGAGAACCCGCGTGAACCTTCCGATACCTCGCCAAGCAGCTCGTCGAATTCATCAAGCAGCGCCGGCGCGCGCGACAGCAGATCCTCGCCGGCCGGCGTCAGGCCCACCTTGCGCGTCGTGCGCTGGAACAGCCGCACCCCCAGCCGCGCCTCCAGCCCGGCGACATATTTGGATGTCAGCCGGTTCGAGATGCCGAGATGCTCCGCAGCAGCGGTGAACGAGCCGGTCTGCGCAGTGGCGACGAACGCCTTGAGCTGGTCGACGATATCCATGAAAATCCATTACGAACATTTTGGAGATAGTCATTCAACAAAATCGCCATTTTGTTCAATGAACGCAAGTCCTAGATTGGCCTCAAGACAAACGGGCAACCGCCTTATGTGCGGGCAAGAAAGGACAAGCCATGAAAATCGCAATCATCGGAAATGGAAATGTGGGGTCCGGTCTGGCCGGCGCCCTCGTTCGCGGCGGCCATGATGCCACCGCAATAGGCCGCGACGCAGACATCGCCTCGGCCGTTCGCGGCGCGGATGTCGTGGTTCTTGCCACGCCCTTCGGCGCAGTTGCAGACGTCGCGACAGCGGCAGACTTTGCCGACAAGATTGTCATCGACGTTTCAAATCCCGTTACCGAGGACTTCTCCGAGCTGCAACTCGGCCACGATACCTCCGCCGCCGAACACATCGCAGCCGCGCTACCCGGCGCACGCGTCGTGAAGGCATTCAACACGATCTTTGCCCAGCACTACGGTTCGGATCTGAAGATCGCGGGCGCGCCCTTGCAGACCTTCGTTGCAAGCGACGATGAGGCAGCAAGGGAAACCGTGATGAAGCTTGCAACCGATATGGGGCTTGCTGCGATGAACGCGGGCGCCCTGAAGAACGCCCGCTATCTGGAGCCGATCGGCTTCATGAATATCCAGTTCGGCTATGCGCTTGGCCAAGGCGTCAACATCGCCCCGCAATGGCTGGCCGCCTGAACCCCTCAGATCCACAGGAGATCAGAATAATGAGCACGACCAATTCCGACTACGCCGCCTTTATCCTGCGCGTCAGCAGCGGCGCTCTGTTCCTGGCTCATGGCCTGTTGAAGGTTTTCATTTTCACCATCCCCGGTACAGTCGGCTATTTTGAAAGCCTCGGCCTGCCGGCGATCTTCGCCTATCTGACCATCCTGGCGGAAGTCGGCGGCGGCGTGGCCCTGATCCTCGGCGTCGCAGTCCGTATCGTCGCGCTGGCGCAGATCCCCGTGCTGCTTGGCGCCCTCTGGGTGCATTCCAACAATGGCTGGCTCTTCTCAGGTGAGGGCGGCGGCTGGGAATTTCCGTTGTTCTGGAGCATCGTACAGGTGGCGATCGCCATTCTGGGAGCTGGTGCCTACGCCCTGCGTGTGCCGGTACTGCACAGATCGCTGGGCAAGTTCGCCTGAGGCGAAGAAGCATATCCAAGTTGAGGGGCCGCCCGGCAGGCGCGGCCCTTTTGACCCACATAGGTGAGGGAAATTGACATGAGCATCGCAACCGAACTGCAAAATCTGCGCGACGGGCTATCGCCTTCTGCCCGCATGCCGTTGATCTTCCTTGGCCACGGCAGCCCGATGAACGCGATCGAGGACACCGTCTTTTCACGTGCATGGTCTGAGCTCGGCCGTGCTCTGCCGAGGCCGAAGGCAATCCTCGTCGTTTCCGCCCATTGGATGACCCGAGGCACCACGCTGGTCGACGTTTCGGCGATGCCGCGCACGATCCACGATTTTTACGGCTTTCCCCAGGCGCTTTACGATCAGACCTATCCGGCGCCGGGAGATCCCGCCCTTGCCCGCGAGGTCGCCACGCTCCTTGCCAGCCACCACGGCGAGGAAGACGACACCTGGGGCCTTGACCATGGTGCGTGGACGGTTCTGAAATTTCTTTATCCCAGTGCCGACGTTCCTGTTTTTCAGGTGTCCATCGATATGAGTCGCGACCTTTCCTATCAGCTTGAGGTCGGACGCATTCTGTCGGAACTGCGAGACCGCGGCGTCCTCATTCTCGGCTCTGGGAACGTGGTGCACAATCTGCGCGCCATGCGCTATGGCGGCAAACCGGAGGATTTCGCGGTGGAATTCGACCATCTCTTTGCTGATCGACTGGCCGCCCGCGACTTTGACAGCCTGGCCGACCGCGAGAAGCTTGGCGCCCTGCTGCCGAGCGCCCATCCGACTGTCGATCATTATCTGCCGGCGCTGACGATCGCCGGTGCTTCCGATGCCCGCGACGATCTGACCTTCATGACGGACGCGATCGAACTCGGCACCGTGTCGATGCGCTCCTTCGTCTTTCACGCCGCCTGAAGGAACGCTGACCGATGCTCGTGAACGGCAAATGGACTCAAGACTGGCAGCCGGTCCAGAAGGCAGACGAAAAGGGGCGGTTCATCCGCCAGGTGTCGTCATTTCGTAACTGGATCACGCCGGACGGCCGCCCCGGCCCGACCGGCGAAGGCGATTTTCCCGCAGAGGCCGGACGTTACCGCCTCTATGTCGCGCTGATCTGCCCCTGGGCTTCGCGCACGCTCATGGCACGCAAGCTGAAAGGACTGGAAACGCTGATCCCGGTAACGGTCGTGAACCCCACACTTTCATCCGAGGGCTGGCAATTCGGCGGCTATCCCGGCGCGGACGAGGATCCGCTTTTCGGCGCGTGCCATATCCATGAACTCTATACACGCGCCGACCGGTCCTTCACCGGACGTGCGACGGTGCCCGCGCTTTGGGACATGAAGCAGAATGTGATGGTCAACAACGAGAGCGCCGATATCGTGCGGATGTTCGATACCGCTTTTGAGCATCTCGTTCCGTCCAATATCCGGCTTTATCCACTTGACCTTGCAGCGGAAATCGACGCGCTGAACCCGCGCATCTACGACAAGCTCAACAACGGCGTCTACAAATCGGGATTCGCCTCCTCGCAGGAAGCCTATGACGAGGCGGTGGCGGGCGTCTTCGAAATGCTGGACGAACTGGAGGACCGGCTGACCGGCAATTACCTGTTCGGCGACCGCCTCACTGAAACCGATATTCGGACCTTCGTCACGCTGATCCGCTTCGATGCGGCCTATCACGGGATCTTCAAGACCAACCTGAGACAGATTCGCGATTACCCGCGCCTGTCTGCCTATATGGCGCGCATCCTGAACCTGCCCGGCATCCGCGAGACGGTGAACATGGATCACATCACGCGCGGCTACTATTCGGTGAAGGCTCTCAACCCGACCGGCATACGCCCCGTCGGCCCGGCACATGTCGCCGAATTGCTGGATGCGGCCTGAGCCGAACCCGAAAAACAAAAGCGCCGCTCTGTGAAAGCGGCGCTGCATAATCAGATCGATGAATTTGGTTGCGGGGGCAGGATTTGAACCTGCGACCTTCAGGTTATGAGCCTGACGAGCTACCGGGCTGCTCCACCCCGCGTCAATTCTTCTGTCACTGGCTTTGCCAGCCGCAGCCCGGTCTTTCCGGTTTGCCTGTTCGCGCTTTGCGCGCCCAAGGCTGGGTGCTGCTCCACCCCGCGTCAATTCCTGTTTGCCGGCATTCTTTCGCCTGGCGTCAATTCCATTAGCCGGCAGATCAATGCCGCACATCGGTTGTGCGGTTGTGACGCCGACCGCCTTCACAAACAGCAAAGGCCGCCCTTGCGAGCGGCCTCTTAATGCCCTTGCAAAGGCACATCGTGATGAGAGGGATTTTCCTTGAAACTGCCCTTGGCAGGCCTGGCGACGACCTACTCTCCCAGGTCTTGAGACATAGTACCATCGGCGCTGAGGAGTTTAACGACCGAGTTCGGGATGGGATCGGGTTCAGGCTCCTCGCTATGGCCACCAGGCCGGCGAAAGGCAGTTTCTTTTCATGCAATCTGGATTTGTCTTTTCAAAGCCACACGACGCAGTGCGTCGGATGGAAACGGGTAATGAGAATAAACAAGCCAATCGAGTTATTAGTACTGGTAAGCTTCATGCATCGCTGCACTTCCACACCCAGCCTATCAACGTGGTGGTCTTCCACGACTCTCAAGGGAGAAATGGTTTCGAGGTGGGTTTCCCGCTTAGATGCTTTCAGCGGTTATCCCGACCGTACATAGCTACCCTGCTATGCCGCTGGCGCGACAACAGGTCCACCAGAGGTACGTTCACCCCGGTCCTCTCGTACTAGGGGCAAATCCTCTCAATTCTCCTACACCCACGGCAGATAGGGACCGAACTGTCTCACGACGTTCTGAACCCAGCTCACGTACCACTTTAATCGGCGAACAGCCGAACCCTTGGGACCT
>JACKJP010000007.1 GCA_020637895.1 Rhodobiaceae bacterium | reverse complement strand
GACGATCACGGCGGAGGATATCCAGGCCGCCGGCGAGCTCGGCTACCGCATCAAGCTGCTCGGCGTTGCCAGCCGCACCGACAGCGGGATCGAGCAGCGCGTGACCCCGACCATGATTCCGGTTTCGTCCGCGATCGCCAATGTGAACGGCGTGCTCAACGCTGTCGCCATCGATGGCGATGCCGTTGGCGAGATCATGCTGATCGGACCGGGCGCGGGCGGCGATGCGACAGCATCGGCCGTTCTTTCCGACATCGTCGATATCGCGCGCGGGCAGGGCCTGCCGACCTTCGGCGTGCCGGCAGAGTCTCTCAAGCCATTCCGGCGTGCGCGCATGCAGAAGCACGAAGGCGGCTATTACGTGCGCCTTGCGGTCTACGACCGGCCGGGCGCCTTTGCCGCGATTGCCGGGCGCATGGCCACCGAACAGATTTCGCTTGAAAGCATCGTCCAGAAGCGCGAGCACCGCCAGGGCGGCGACGAGACGCCGCAGCCGGTGGTGCTGATTACCCACGACACGACGGAAGCGCAGATCCGCCGGGCACTGGAAGCCATCGTTGCCGACGGTCATATTGCCGGCCGTCCGCAGATGATACGCATCGAGCACGTCTGATTTTCACCCACAGCTAGAAAACCTAATTCCACGCGGGAACCGAAATGGCCAAGAAGACCACGATCAAGAAGACCCCACCGAAGAAGCCGGCAGCAAAGAAGGCCGAGCCGAAGAAGAGCGCGCCAAAGAAGGCCGCGGCGAAAGCTGGCCGCAAGGTTGCCGTGGAGGATCTTCTCGACCGCATCCTGACGCTTGAGATCGTCCGCGTGACGGAGCGCGCCGCGGTGGCGGCAGCGCGCCTGCGTGGCCGTGGCAACGAGAAGGATGCCGATCAGGCCGCCGTCGATGCGATGCGCCGCGAGCTGAACCGCCTGCCGATCGCCGGCACAGTCGTGATCGGCGAGGGCGAGCGCGACGAGGCGCCGATGCTCTATATCGGCGAGAAGGTCGGCACCGGCGAGGGTCCGCGCGTCGATATCGCGCTTGACCCGCTGGAAGGCACCACGATCTGCGCCAAGGATCTGCCGAACTCGCTCGCCGTCATCGCGATGGCCGAATCCGGTTCGCTGCTGAACGCGCCCGACGTCTACATGGACAAGATCGCGATTGGACCGGGCTATCCGCGCGGCATCGTCAAGCTCGACGCTTCGCCGGCCGAGAACATCCGTGCGCTGGCCAAGGCCAAGGGCGTGCCGGTGAACGAGATCACCGCATGCGTGCTCGACCGTCCGCGCCATTCTTCGCTGATCGAGGAACTGCGCGATGTCGGCGCCGGCATCCGGCTCATCGGCGACGGCGATATCGCCGGCGTCATCCATACGACCGACAGCCGCGCCACGGGCATCGATATCTATCTCGGCATCGGCGGTGCGCCGGAAGGCGTTCTGGCGGCCGCGGCACTGCGCTGCATCGGCGGCCAGATGCAGGGGCGTCTCGTCCTTGACACCGAGGAAAAGCGCACCCGCGCCAAGAAGATGGGCATCGACGACGCCGACCGCGTCTACAACATGGAAGAGCTGGCGAGCGGCGACGTGTTCTTCTCCGCGACCGGCGTCACCGACGGCAACCTTCTGAGCGGCGTGCATTTCGGCCGCGACCTGATCACGACCGAGACGATCGTCATGCGCTCGTCCACCGGCACGGTCCGGCGCATTCGCGGCGAGCACAAGAACATCGCCAAGTTCGCCTGACGACGGGCGATGCCGGACGGGGCTGAAATCCAACCCTTTCTCGGCATCGGCCGCTCCTTTGGCGGCCGGCTCTGGCGTGAACGCCTGGAGCCGGATGCGCGGCGCGCGGCACTCGCCATCGCCGAGGCCAATGGACTGACCGAACTGACCGCGCGCGTCCTTGCCGGGCGGGGAGTGAGGCCTGAGGACACTGCCGATTTCCTCAACCCTTCTCTGCGCACTGCGATGCCGGACCCATCCGTACTCCAGGGCATGGATGCCGCCGCCGAAAGACTGGCTGGCGCCATCGAGCGGGGCGAGAAGGTCGGCATCTTCGGCGACTACGATGTCGACGGCGCCTGTTCTTCCGCTCTGCTGAAGCGCTATCTCGCTATTTTCGGCATGGATGCGCCGATCCACATCCCGGACCGGATCGGCGAGGGCTACGGGCCGAACACCCCCGCAATCGACACGCTGAAGGGTGAGGGCGTCTCGCTGCTCGTCACCGTTGACTGTGGGACGGTGAGCCACGAGGCGCTCGGCCACGCCGCCGCCATCGGCCTTGAAACGCTTGTCTTCGACCATCACCTTGCCGGCGAGGCATTGCCGCCCGCGATCGCGGTGGTCAATCCGAACCGCGCCGACGACATCTCCGGCCTCGGCATGCTGTGCGCGGCGGGTGTCACCTTCATGGTGCTGGTCGCGACCAACCGCGAACTGCGCCGCAGGGGGCGCGATTCCGCTTTGCTTCCCGACCTCATGCAATGGCTCGATCTCGTCGCGCTGGCGACGGTCTGCGATGTCGTGCCGCTGACGGGGCTCAACCGGGCCTTCGTCGCGCGCGGGCTGGAGATCGTGACGCGCAGGATCAATCCGGGCATCGCCGCGCTGTCGGAAGCAGGCCGTGTTTCCGGACCGGCGTCTCCCTACCACCTCGGCTTCGTTCTCGGCCCGCGCATCAATGCCGGCGGGCGCGTCGGCGATTCAGCGCTCGGTGCGCGGCTGCTCTCGTCTGACGACCCGGCCGAAACTGGCCGCATCGCCATGCGGCTCGACATGCTCAATCGCGAGCGGCAGGCGCTGGAACAGGCAGCTGTGGCCGAGGCGCTTGAAGAAGCCGAAGGGCGCCTCGCGCAGGCGGATGCGGCTGTTCTCGTTTTGGCCTCCGAAGGCTGGCATCCCGGTGTTGTCGGTCTGGTCGCGGCGCGCCTGAAGGAGCGTTTTCACCGGCCCGCGATCGCCATTGCCGTCGATCCGGATGGTCTTGGCGGTACGGGTTCAGGACGGTCCATTCCCGGCGTCGATCTCGGGCGGGCGATCCGTGCGGCCGTCGACGAGGGCCTGCTCGTCAAGGGCGGCGGCCATGTCATGGCGGCTGGCCTGACGGTCGAGATGGCCCGTCTGGCGGCGTTCCGCGACTGGATTTCGGCCCGGCTGGCCGATGACGTTGCCGCCAACGGCGACCGGCAATTGCTGGTCGATGGCGCGCTCGACGCCGGCGGTGCGACGCTGGATGCCGTCCGCGAGCTTTCGCGCGCTGAGCCCTTCGGCTCGGGCAATCCGGAACCTGTCATCGTCTTTCCGGCGCACCGGCTGGTCTTTGCTGATGAAACGCCGCAGGGCCATATCCGCCTGCGCATCGCCGGGCAGGGCGCAACGCCGCTTTCCGGCATCGCCTTCCGGGCGTCAGGCACGCCGCTGGGTGCAGCACTGCTCGATGGCCGGGGCCGCGCGATGCATTTCGCCGGCACGCTGCGCATCGACCGCTGGCAGGGCCGCGAGACGGTCTCGCTGCATGTCCGGGACGCTGCGGCGGTTTGAGGTCGAGAAGGCAATATTTCGGTTGCTGCGACCAAGGTGCGCAAATGCCGCCAATCGTCGCAATAATTTTACTCCGTATGCTGAGCGGTTTTTGCTTTGCAGCATCGGGTCGTTACTTGCAAAAATCAGTTTCAACGCGAGATGACCGATTGACTCCGTGCGCGGGATGGTCAACGTTGAGCCCGCAACCCAAAGAGTCAGATTGATGACATTTTGAGGCTGCCACGCGGGCGCCAGAAACCGTGGTAAGAAATGGGCCGGACATACCGGCTTTGAAGTGGAGGAACTATGACTGATCGTGATGCCGCGAACCGCTATGATTGCGTCATCGTAGGCGCCGGCCATGCCGGCAGCGCCTGCGTTGGCGCGTTGCGTCAGGCTGGCTTTGCCGGAACGATCGCGCTGATAGGCGATGAACTGGATATTCCCTATCACCGTCCGCCGCTCTCCAAGGCGCTGCTGACGGGCGAGCGGGCGCATGACGATCTGGCGCTGCGCCCGGCTGAATTCTACGAAAAGCAGAATGTGACGCTGATGCTCGGCGTTCGTGTCGATAACATCGACCGCCCCGCCAAAGTTCTTCACCTCACGGACGGAAGCCGGGTCGGTTTTGGCGATCTTGTGCTCGCGACCGGCAGCAGCAACCGTTCAATCCCCGTCAAGGGCGTGGATCTGCCGGGCGTCCTCAGCCTGCGTGGCATGGAGGATGCGCGCGCGCTCAAGACTGCGCTGGAGAAGGGCGGCACGATGATTATCGTCGGCGCCGGCTATATCGGTCTGGAGGTCGCCGCCTCGGCCCGCAAACTCGGCCTCAATGTGGTGGTCGTCGAGCGCGAGGACAGGGTCCTCAAGCGTGTCGGTTCGGTGCCGGTGTCGGAGAAGATTCAGGCCTATCATGAAGGCCAGGGCGTGCGCTTTCTGCTGAACGCGGAAGTTGCCGGTTTTGAGGGCGAAAGCGAATTGAAGGCCGTCGTTCTGAAGGACGGCACGCATCTTGCCGCCGAGAGCGCGCTGATCGGTATCGGTGCGGTCGCCAACCAGCAGATCGCCGAACGGGCGGGCCTCAAATGCGGCAATGGCATTATCGTCGATGACGATACGCGCACCGACGATCCGCATATCTATGCGATTGGCGATTGCACGATGCGGCCGCTCGCGGCCCTCGGCTCGCACGGTCGGCTTGAAAGCGTGCACAATGCCAACGAGCAGGCCAAGCGCGCCGCCGCCGCGATCTGCGACAAGCCGCAGCGACCGGTCGAGGTGACGTGGAACTGGTCCGATCAGTATGATCTGCGCATCCAGTCGGCGGGCATTGCCGGCGACGGGCTGAACATCGTTGTGCGGGGCGATAAATTGCCCGATCCCGTCGCGGTGTTCAGGCTCGATGCCAACGACGTCATCATCATGGCCGAGACGATCAATGCGCCGGCCGAATTCAACTTTTCACGCGATGCCATCGGCAAGGGTCTGAAGCTCGACCCGGCCAAGCTTCGCGACAGGACGGTACCGATCAGGGAATGCATCGTGCAAAGCGAGCAGCAGACGGAGGATAATCTTTGCCGCGCGTAATTTTCATAGACACAGACGGGACGGAAACCGAAGTCCAGGCCGACGTGGGGAAGTCGGTCATGGAAGCGGCCGTGGAGAACAATGTTCCCGGCATCGACGCCGATTGCGGCGGCATGTGCGCCTGCGCCACCTGCCACATCATCGTCGAAGAGGCGTGGTTCCCGGTGACCGGCCCGCGCACGGACAACGAAGAGGCCATGCTTGGCTTTCTGCCCGATCTCAACGAGCGGGCGCGGCTGGGTTGCCAGATCAAGTTGAATGAAGAAATGGACGGGCTGACGGTCAGGTTGCCGATCGGCCAGTTCTAGGTAAATCGCCAGGAAGAATCGCCAGGAGGAGGAAACGAATTATGGACGTTGCATCGATCAAGGGCATGCCGCTTGAGGACATCGATCCTTCCGACCAGACCCGTTTTGTGGACTGGACGCTTTTCGAAGTCTTCGACCGCATGCGCAAGGAACGGCCGGTCTGCTACCACAAGAACACGCAGTACGGCCCGTTCTGGTCCATCACCAAGTACAAGGACATCATGGAGGCCGAGCTCGATCACAAGACGTTTTCGAGCGACGCGAAATACGGCGGCATCTGGATCAAGGAACAGCCGCAGGACACGATCCGAAAGAGCTTCATGGTCGCCGATCCACCGGTGCATGACGAACAGCGCAAGGTGGTCAACCCGATCGTCTCGCCCTTCAACCTGCAACGGATGGAGGAATTCGTCCGCGCCGAGACCAACGACATTCTCGATGGCCTGCCGCTCGATACCGAGATCGAATGGGTCGACGCGATGTCTGTGGAACTGACGGGCCGCGTGCTTGCCCGTCTGATGGACTTCCCCTTCGAGGACCGCCGTCTGCTGACCGAGTGGAGCGACCTGGTCAATCTCGACCTCAAGGTCGGCGGCGAGATCACGGACGAGTACAAGAAGTACGAAGCCCTGGCGCCATGCGGTGCCTATTTCCGCAAGCTCTACGAGGAGCGCAAGGAACTTCCGCCGCAGCACGACCTCGTGTCGATGCTGGCCCATGCCTCCAACACCTGCAACATGAACGATCAGGAGTTGCGCGGCATGATCATCCTGCTGATGGTCGGCGGCAACGATACCACGCGCAACACGATCTCCGGCGGCGCCGTCGCTCTCAACGAATACCCGCACGAATACGAAAAGCTGCGGGCCAACCCGGCGCTGGTGGAATCGATGGTGCCGGAGATGATCCGCTGGGTTTCCCGGTCGCTCACATGCGCCGCACGGCACATGCGACACGGAATTCAAGGGCGAGAAGATCAAGAAGGGCGACAAGGTCATCCTCTGGTACATCTCGGGCAACCGCGACGAGGAGATGATTGAAGACCCCTACAACTTCATCATCGACCGCAAGAACCCGCGCCAGCATGTCTCGTTCGGTTTCGGCATCCACCGCTGCTTCGGCAACCGGCTGGCCGAAATGCAGCTGCGTGTCTTCTGGGAAGAGCTGCTCAAGCGCAATCTCATGATCGAGACGCTGGGGCCGCCGAAGCGCCGCTTCTCCAACTTCGTCATCGGTATCGACGAACTGCCGGTTAAGCTGCGCAAGGCCTGAGCCCGGCAACTGTCTCAACGGAAAGGGTGCCGCATCGCTGCGGCGCCCTTTGTGTTTCAAGGCTCAGGCACCGGCTTGCCTGCACTGACCCTGCCGTTCAATGTCGCACATGAGCAGAACGGAGTTCGCATGCATATTCTGTCCATCGATCACATCGTCATTACCGCGGCCGACGAAGCGGCGAGCGTTGCCTTCTATGAAAAGGTGCTGGGCATGGAGGTGCGCCGTCAGCCCGGTCGCCCGGTGGCACTGCATTTCGGCGACCAGAAAATGCACATCCATCAGGCCGGCCGCGAATTCCGTCCCAATGCCCGAGCCGCCGCTCCCGGTACCGCCGATCTGTGCTTTCTGACCGACCTGCCGCTTTCGAAGGTGAAGGCGCAACTTGCGGAATATGGGGTGACAGTTGAGGTCGATACGGTCATTCGCGAAGGGGCGAGGGGGCCGATGGCGTCTATCTATTTCCGCGATCCGGACGGAAACCTGGTCGAGGTGTCGAACTACGCTGAAGCGACTGCCGGTTGATTCACTTTGTCAGGAACACGTTCCAGGCGATTCAAATGATTCATCTCTGGACCGTTCAGATCAGGTGCCGGCCCAGCACATAGAGCAGAAAGATCCCGTTCGCCGTCAGCATGCAGAACACCGCAAAGGAGCCGAGATCTTTCGTCGCCTTGCCGAAATCCGAAATTTCCGGCGACGATCGGTCGACGATGATCTCGATCGCGGTATTGAGGGCCTCGACCGCAATGGTGATCAGGAACAGCAATGCCGAGACAAGATATTCAACCGGTTCGGCACCCACCGCGAAGAAGACGATGAGGATGCCGATCCAGGCGATGACCTCGTGACGGAACGCGCTCTCCTGGAGGATGATGCGCAGACCGCCAAGGGAGTAGCGCGTAGCGGCAATCAGGTGCCGCCAGCCACGCTGGCGTGGGACAGTTTCAATTCGTCGCACTGGCTGAAGCCCCGGCGCTGATCTGCGCCGCGCGGTCGCGGCACGATGCGAATATGTCGAGGTCGCGGTGATAGACGCTCGTGTCGATATCCATCAGGCCGAGCATCGAGTGGAAGACATTGTCGTGCGAGACGGGTGCATCCTCATGCGACTTCAGGCAGGCCGTATCGACTTCGCGCTCCTCTGCGAGATCGTTGGACAGCCAGAACATGAAAGGAATGTGGGTCTGCTCGCTCGGTGCGAGGAAATACGGCACACCGTGCAGATAGAGACCGTTCTCGCCGAGCGACTCTCCGTGATCCGACGCATAGAACATCATGCTGGTGAACTGGCCCTGCCGTTCGTTCAGCATGTCGATGATCCGCGCCAGCACGTGATCGGTATAGAGGATCGTATTGTCATAGGCGTTGACGATCTCGTCGTGGGTGCACTCTGCAAACGTAGCCGTCCTGCATACCGGCGTGAACCGTTCGAACGGTTTGGTGTAGCGCAGATGATAGGTCGGTCCATGGCTGCCGATCTGGTGGATGACCAGTACGGTATCGCCCTTCACGCTGTCGAAGAAGGCGGGCAGGGCGTCGACCATGATCTCGTCACGACACTCCCCGTCCTCGCAATATTTGGGGTCCGTTTCATAGGTGAAGACGCGCGTTGGTGCTCGGGCGGCGACGCCTTTCGATCCGGTGTTGTTGTCCCACCACTCGGCACGCATGCCGGCATGTTGCATGACGTCGAGCAGGTTTTCGTAAGACCGGCCAGCATCCTCGCTGTAGTTCGCCCGGGTAAATTCGGAGAACATGCACGGGACTGAAACGGCGGTAGAGGTGCCGCAGCTTGACGCGTTGGTGAAGTTGATGATGTCGCGCTTCTTGAGTTCCGGATTGGTTTCACGGGCGTAGCCGTCGAGGCTGAAATTGGCCGCGCGTGCGGTTTCGCCGATGACCATGATGGCGAGAACCGGCTTGCGCCCCGCAACAGGTAACGTTCGACGTGCGTCCTGCCCGATCGGTTCCAGATGCGCGTGCGCTTCTCGCCAGGCGACGACGCCGTACTTGACCGCGCTGGCAATCGGCGCGGCTGGCGTGAAAGACGCCATCAGATCCTGATGCTCGCGCCAGGTTGACGAGAAGGCCGGGTAGTTGACGGTTACCGGCAGCGCGACAGCAGCCAGCGCTATGACGAGAATGGCTGCCCTTTGGAGAAGGCGCCGGCGGAACGGCACGGGCCGGATACGAACCCAGGCAACGAGCGCCGACGGCAGCAGGCCGAAAACCGCCACATAGGCGATGAACTGCCAGGTGATCAGGTGTTTTGCCTCATGGGCCGTGGTCGTCACCGCGTTCTCGATCATCTGGCGCGAAATGATCGTCCCGTAATTGTCGGTGTAGAAGGCTGCCACCGCGCCGACGAGGATCAAAAAGATGATCAGTGGCTTGGTCAGGTAAGACAGCGAGAACAGCGACACGATCACCGTCATCAGGCCGGTGATGCCGATGGCAAACAGCCAGAAGAGTTCCGGGTGCGGACCGAAATACGCGACTGTCTTGTGCCAGAAGGTGAAATTGAAGACCGCCAGCAGATAGGCCGAGACGGCAACTATAAACACGGACTGACTGACCGAGGGCCGCCAGCGCAGCAAGCGATTCATACCAGACTTCCCCCCGGGGACACGCTTGATCGATTTCTAATACACACCCTAGTCGAGATTGTTTCCGGCGAAAATGAGGCGTGTGGTCGCTCCAACGACGCCACTGGCGGGCCAGCGGATTATCAAACGCATTTCATCGAGAGGAAGAGGCCGTCATTTGAGTTCCGCAAGAAATTGGAACAGGTAATCTTTTCAGAAGCCTATCAATATCCCGGCACAGTGAAATAAATGGGGCTCATTTAACCGGACGAATTGCAGTAGCGCCAGAAGGCTCGACTTGTGGGCCAGCTTGGGCATGTCACGCATTTAGAACGTGATTGGCCAAAAAGACAGCCGCTTATTCATATTTTTGAAGATTCATTTGATCAGCGATGCCGAAAATGACGCTTGCATATTATTGTTCGTGCATAATAAATGAAACTCATTAAGAAGCGGATGCGGGGCTGGGCTTTCGATCGGCGCTCTAAACACTCCATGTAGGGACGTGTCCTAAATCTGCCCGGAAATGGCCAATAGGCGACGGAATGTCGCTTCAAAAAGAAGAAGATGTCGGGGAGGAAACGTGGCTCAGGAAAGCGATGTACTGCAGGTAGAAAAACTGTCGGAGTGGGTGACGCTTCTCTGGCTGAACAGGCCGCACAAGAAGAACAGCGTCAGCAAGGAGCTGCTTGAGCGACTGGATGAAACCATAACCGGGTTGGAAAAGGATGACTCTGTCCGAGTTATCGTTTTCCGTGGTCGCGGCGGGACGTTTTGCGCCGGCGCCGATCTGGAAGGTTCCGTCGGGCCGACATTGGCCGAGATCCCCATGGCCTATCAACAGGCAATGTCGGGCTTCTATACACGGCTCTACAACCTGAAAAAGCCGACGGTCGCCGTGGTGGAAGGTTATGCCACAGCCGGGGGCTTTGAACTGATGCTTGCCTGCGATTTTGCCATCGCGGCATCAGACGCCCGCATTGGGGATTATCACATCAATCGTGGCCTGTTTGCCGGCGCGGGGCCGTTGTACCGCCTGCCGCGCGTTGTCGGCATTCGCCGGACAAAAGAATTGATGATGACGGGCAAATTGCTCAGCGGAGATGAGTGCGCAGATTGGGGGCTGGTCAACAACGCGGTGCCCACGAGCGAGCTGGACCGCGAAGTGCGCGAACTCTGCGAGATGCTGGCAAGCAAGAGCCCGTTTGCAATGGCAATGACCAAAGCCGCCGTCAACCGCGGGCTCGATGCCGATACGGAGAGCCTCGTCATGCTCGAGATGATGACCGTCAATCTGGTCAATCAGTCCGAGGACGCGAAAGAGGGCGTCAACGCGTTTGTCGAGAAAAGACCGCCGAACTGGAAGGGCCGTTAGACGGCTGACGATCAATCGCGACGAATGCGAGGGGGAGGAAAGATGACGCAGCGAGTAGCCCTTGTGACGGGAGCCGGTCGCGGCCTTGGACGCGTGATGGCTTTGGCATTGCTGGCTGAAGGTCACAAAGTGATCCTGTCGTCGACCAACCAGCAGACGCTGGACGATGTCGCGTCCGAGAGCGGTGCCGGAACGGATCGTGTGGCGACTATCATTTGCGATCTCACCACCGACGATGGGGCGGAAAGGCTGGCGGCGGATGCCTCGAGCATCTTCGGCCCGATCGACATATTTCTCAGCAATGCCGGAATAGGTATCGACGCGCTGAGACGGAACTACATGGAGAACCCGTTTAATTTCTGGGAGATCGACCGCGAAAAGCTCAACCTGTTCTTTTCCGTCAACGCGACCTCCCCGATCATGATTGCCGCGCGGCTCGCGCCGTCGATGATCGAAAAGGGCTGGGGACGGATCGTCAGCAACACGACGAGCCTGGATACGATGTTGCGTATGCCGCTCTATGGCGGGTCGAAAGCGGCGATGGAAGCAGAAGTTTCCGTCATGGCGCACAATCTCGCCGGCACGGGCGTGACTGCGAACGTTCTGATCCCCGGCGGCGCTACCGTTTCTCGGATGACGGAGCGGATTGGCATCAAGGTTGAAGACATGTTCCCGGACACCATCATGGAAGGACCCATCCGGTTCCTTGCGTCCGATCTGTCTGATGATTTCACCGGCCGCCGAATTCTCGCAAACCGCTGGCCCGCCGGTATGGATCTGGTGGAGGCCTCCGTTGTCGCAAGCGACCCGATTGCATGGACGGGCTTTGGTGCAGCGGGGGTTCATCCATCTTCGACACGCGGCATATTCAGACGCGACTCGGGCGTCGGCGAGTAGGGCCGGTCGCAATGGAAGCCTACCGCACGCGCACTCTGACCGAATCCTATTGGCCCGCTGCCGACATTGGAGGATTTCGCGCCTGGACGTTGGGTCACCTTCTGGCCGATACGGCAGCAAGAGCGCCTGAACGTCTGGCGCTTGTCGCAGGAACGCGCGATCCGGCAAAGCGTCGCACGTGGACATACCGGCAACTCGAACGCGACGCGCATCGCGTGGCTGGAGCACTTCTCGGCCGATACCGGCCCGGCGACCGCATTGCGATGTGGGCGAGCAATATTCCCGAATGGGTGTTGATGCTCTACGGCTCGGCGCTCGCCGGCATGACCCTTGTCACGATCAATCCGGCCTTCAGGCAGCGCGAGCTCGAATATGTTCTCGAGCGAGCTGAAGTCTCCGCACTTTTCGTCATGGATACGTATCGTGGTTTCGAGATGCATGCGGCGGCGACCAGCGCGGCCGAAAAGCTCAACGTGCCGCCGGATGTTTTCCGCATCGCCGATTTCGAATCCTTTATGGAAAGTGGTGACAAGGACACGGCACTGCCGACGGTGAGCCCGGATTCGCCGGCGATGATCATGTTCACGTCGGGTACCACGGGCGCCCAGAAGGGCATCGTGTTGCACCATGTGGGCCTTGTGAATATGGCCACGTTCGCGCAGGCCCGCGGTGGACTTGCCGACGGTGGAGTGAACGTCAACATCATGCCGATGTTTCATCTCGGCGCGATGGGCGTGGGCGGCATAGGCTCCGTCGCCCACCGTGCAACGCATCTTCTTGCGGAGGAATGGGACCCGGAATTCTATATGCAGCTGGTCCAGGAGTTCGGCGGCACCTATTCGATTCTTGTCCCGACGATGATTGAAGCGCTGCTGACTCATCCGAGGCGCGCCGAATACGACATCTCCACCTTGCGAAATCTCGTCGCGGGCGCCGCGAAAGTTGAGGCGCGTACCGTACGCCGCGCGGCCTCGGAGATGAACTGCCAGATCGTCATTCTCTTTGGGCAGACAGAGATGCATGGCGTGATCTCAGGCGTTCATATGGACGACGCGGTCGATGACAAGACCGATACGCTCGGCCAGCCGATGCCTCTGATCGAGGTCAAGATCGCCGATATCGAAACCGGCGAGATCCTGCCGATTGGGGAAATCGGCGAGATTTGCATCCGCGGCTATCAGCAGATGATCGGCTATTACAAGATGCCGGATGAGACGGCCAAGGTCATGAGACCCAACGGGTGGATTCACTCGGGCGATCTTGGAACGATGGATGCGCGCGGCTTCCTGCGCATTACAGGTCGCCTCAAGGAAATGATCATCCGCGGTGGCGAGAACATCTTTCCCGCCGAGATCGAGGAACTGCTCCGCGAGTTTCCCGGCGTTGGCGACGTAGCTGTCGTTGGCGTTCCCGATCCTCATTGGGGAGAGCAGGTCGGCGCCGTCGTAATTCCTTCCGGCGAAGCGCGGCCCGATCCTGACGAAATGCGTGCCTTTTGCCGCAAGAATATCGCGGCCCACAAAGCGCCTTCTCTTTGGTTCTTTGCCGACGGTTTCCCGCTGACCGAGACCGGCAAGGTTCAGAAATTCAAGCTCAGACAGATGATCGACGCGGGCAGCCTGAATGCGGCTCCGTTGAAACAGGCTCAGCGCCCAGTATGAACGATATTTCCGATCGGTCCGTGGCCCCGATGCCCAACCCGAGATCCGGCCAGGCCGACGATCGGGATACGATTATCGCTCCGAGCAGTTACTGGTTTGAAGATTTCCACGTCGGCCAGACGCTCGTAACCTCTGCGCGAACGATCACTGCCGCCGAGCTCGCAACATTTGCCGGCCTGACAGGCGATTTCATGCCAATTCACATGGATGCGGAATTCGCGGCACGCAGCGAGTTTGGCGAGCGCATCGCCCACGGCTTGCTCGGGCTTGTAATCGCTCAGGGGTTGATCGCGTTAACGGGACACATTCACGAGTCCGGTCTGGCGTCTCTCAGCTGGAACAACTGGCGTTTCAAATTGCCAATCAGGATTGGCGACAGCGTTCACGTGCGCCTGCGGATCGCCGCATTGAGAGACAGTGCAAGTCGGCCTGGTGCCGGCATCGTCACCGAGCAGATCGATCTCATCAATCAAGACGGTCAGGTCACACAGACCGGCGAGCACATCAGCCTTATCCGCAAAAGGAAGGTGCAGCCTGCTCCCGATCAAATTCGGCCGAAGGTTTGAGGGAATGAAAGATAAATCAGACAGTTCTTCGCATTGAAATCGAAAATAGCAACGCCTGATTGGGCAATAAGGGAGGTTACGATGTTTCATCACAGGATTTGGGCTGGTGCAGCTCTGATTTGCATGATCGCCGCGGGTTTTATCGTGTCGCCGGCGAGCGCTGAAGGTACAACTCTTCGTTATTCGAATTGGCTTCCACCCAGCTATGTCTTTCATAAGGACATCATGCTTCCATGGATGGAAGCGGTAGAGAAGGCGACAGACGGCCGGGTCAAGGTCGATGTCTCGCCAAAGGTGATCGGAACAGTTGCAGGCCAATATGACGTAGCGGCTGATGGCCTGGCTGACATCACGTTTGTTCTGCCCGGTTATACACCGGGTCGGTTCACTGCCATCGAGGGTCTCGAGGGTGCATTCCTTGGTGATGATCCGCAGCAGCGTTGTCCCGCTGACTGGGCAGCCTATGATAAGTTCCTGGCCCCGATCGATTATTTCAAGGAAGTCCATATCATCGGCATTTACTGTGCTAATTCCGGCCAGTTTTCAATGACAAAGCAGGCGATCAATAGCCTCGACGATCTCAAGGGTCTTAAGATCCGGACTCCCGCACCAGCGGTCACGCAAGCCTTGGAGTTGCTCGGCGCCGTTCCTGTCTCAAAACCCGCTTCCGAAGTCTATGAGCTTGCCAACGGCGGGATTATCGACGGCGCTGTGTTTCCATATGACTCAGTCGTCGGTTTCAAGCTCGACGGCGTACTCAAAACAATCACTCGAGTTCCCGGTGGAGTTTCAACGACGGTCGTCGTGATTGCGATGAATAAGGGCGTGTGGGACAAGCTTTCCGATGCAGACAAGAAGGCCATCGACAGCGTTTCCGGCGCAGCACTGGCGAAGCGGGCAGGTGATGCCTTGAAAGTGGCTCAGGACCAGGCGATCGATGTTCTGAAGAATGGCGGAGCTACCTTCGTGACAATGTCGCCGGACACTCTGTCGGCTTTGAAGAAGGCTATTGAGCCGGTTCGTCAGGAATGGATCGCCAAAGCAATGGAAGCAGGACTGTCGGATCCGGCGGCGATGCTGGAATTTGTGGAAAACTACAAAGTGGCCAACTAGGTAGCAGGCGTGGGGGTGCTTGAGGCGCGCAGTCGGCGCCGCAAGCCCCGGTCGTCGCAGAAGCGCAAAAAACTTATGCCGCTAATGCTTGTCTTGATTGGGCGAGTCCGCAAGGCGCGATAGCAAAGCGCGCTACTCGACACCCGGCAGCGCGCTGCGATAACGGATGTGGAAGCCCTCCAGGCGTACGCCATTCTGCAGGACAGTTGATGCCTGCCACGGTGTGAATTCTGCCTCATGCCCGGGTGAACGCGGCAGATCGATATCGAATACGACTGCGCCGCCCGGTTGCCTGAAAACCAGCAGCCGGCTGCGCGCCCTGAATGCCATCTCGACCCGTCCCGTCACGATCGGGCGGTCGCCTTCCATGCGAACAGAGCTGATCTGGGCCGACATGACATTCTCGGATGTCTGCAACTCGATCGGGCTGCGCCGCGCCAGCGCGTCGGCGCGGCTCACCAGCTCGGGCGGCTTGGCGCCTGCCGGCATGAGGATTTCGAATACAAGCTCGGGTGGCAGGCCATTGCCATTGGTGAAGGGGCGCGTCAGCCAGAAACCGCCGGCGACAAGAACTGCCGCGACGACGACGCCCGCAACCGCTGCTCCCAGATGGCTGGCGGTGGCCGTCAGGCCCTTGCGACGCCGGCGGCGCATGACGAGCCAGACCGCCAGTACCAGGCCGGTCAGACCGCCTATCGGTCCGATGGCAAAGAAGGCCGACATGGCGAGCGCGCCTTCGCGATCGCTCACGCCAAGCGCGCTGCCGATCGCGACGGCGAGCAGCGCCGCAGCGAGCCAGCCCACTACGGTTCCGACAACACCTGCCAGCGCGGCGGCAATATAGCCCAACCCCGTCTCCAAAAGCGGTCTGGCCGAACCGGCCTGTCCGTTGCGCCATCAGGCTTGGCGACACCGGTCCTGTCAAGACGGTTGACCGGTCCGGAGGGCAGACAAACTGCATTGACGCCGCACTGGCGCATGGGGTGAAGATGCGGCCAATTCAGCAGTGGGAGGAAAAAGTCGATGGCGTTGAAAGTTCTGGTCACTGCCGGTGGCGCCGGCATCGGGCGTGAAATTGCCCGTGCGTTTATCGAGACGGGCGCGGAAGTCTATGTCTGCGATATCGATGATGGCGCGCTGAAGGTGGCTGCGAGCGAAATGCCGGACCTGAAGACCGGCAATTGCGATGTCGGCGATCCGGCAGCCGTTGAAAAAATGGTCACCGAGGCGGTGGGCCTGCTTGGTGGTCTTGATGTCCTGGTCAACAATGCCGGTATCGGCGGCCCGACCAGAGCGGTGCAGGATATACAACCGGACGAATGGAACCGCGTTATCGCGGTCAATCTTTCCGGCGCATTCAATGTCACGCGGCTCTGCGTGCCGCATCTGATCAAGTCCGGTCGCGGCGTGATCATCAACATGACGTCGATAGGCGGCCGCAAGGGTTTCCCGCTGCGCTCGCCCTATTCGGCTGCGAAATCGGGGTTGATCGGGTTCACCAAGACGCTGGCGGTGGAACTGGGTCAGTACGGCATTCGGGCAAATGCCATAGCGCCCGGATCGGTGGACGGGGATCGCGTCCGCAGGATTTGGCATGACCGGGCGGCGGCAACCGGCACGACGGTCGAGGAGGTGCAGGCCGCTCTCACGGCCAACCAGTCGCTGAAACGCTTCGTCGATCCGCGCGACATCGGCGCGCTCGCGGTCTTTCTCGCCTCCGACGCCGGCAAGTCGATTTCAGGGCAGGTCATACCCATCGACAATGACCTTCAGCGCCTTTGATGAAAGGCGCAGGTCTGATCGAAAATGTTTCAGGAGAAGGTGGCGCGCCCTACGGGCACCGCGAAAGCGCCAATGGTCGCTAAAAGAAGGAAAAATGGCGTTTTTACTCCCACCTCGTTCAGGTGTGATTTCAGTGGGAGTCGATGAGCTCTCAAGATGGCCGAATGGACGCGCTTTTGTCCAATTTTGATCAACGCCGTTTACCGTTTATATGAGGTGTAGTACCTACTCTACTGCGCGGTAAATTAAAGGTTTCATCTGGGGGATTTCGTGCAGGTCGGTCGCGCCATTCAGATTGCGGTTTTTAGTCGAGAAATCGCTGGGCTTAACGCACAAAGCCTTTTCTCGCATGTCTTCGGCTCAGAACCTGAAAGCATTAACATATACCCGAAACCTCAGGGCCCTTTGGAACTCGTTTCAAAAGCGTCTGCATCGATCGACTCGGTCGAGCGTCGAGTCCAAATTCAAAGCGCGCGCGTGGATTTCATAGTCCAAGCCCAGTACGGCCAAGGTGGCTTGGGCAAAATTGAAAACGCCGTCGAAGTTGCGCAGGATATTTGCGATAGGGTCATTTCCTTACCTGAAATTCCTCAGGTTCATCGCTTGGCTGGTGTGGTTGACCTGTACGAGAGGTTTGAAGGACTCTCGAGCGCAAATAGCTATTTGCGAGAGAAGACTGGCGAGCCTCTTCCAAGTGACACGACGGCGGATTTTATTTTGCAAATTAACGAACGCTGCCCCGCAAAGAGACCCCCGTTCCAGATTAATCGATTAGTTCGATGGACATGTGAATCGGTGTCTCAGCTTTTGTTAATGGAGTCTCCTATTGAACAACAGCCAACCAGCCATAATTTTTATATAGCTTCGACGATTTTTGATATCAACACGGTGCCAGTTAGCAACGCGATCTCACACTCTGATCAGGCTATACTGTTTCAGAACATAATGGAGGAGATACGATTTCTCGCGGCGAACGGTCAGGCAAGAAAGTGGAGCGATGCATAAGTCATTTCAGGTTTCCGGCACAAAGAACCCATTCAGAGTGATAGTGGACCTAAGGGGTTATGGGGGCAGCAGTTCTGTGTCTGAAATCGTCGTCGAGCCGAGCAGCACGATGCACTCGGCGACGGACTTAATCGAAACTAGACGGACCAACGCACCACGCCTCCTAGTCGAAGAGTCAGCGACACAGAGCCGCACCAGCCAAGCCGATCAGGAGCTTTTGCAAGCCTATTCGCATATTAAAGATTTGCTCGACTCTATGTTGCAATCCGATGATGAATTCGGCTTCGGCATTGACGTTGCGACATATAAGGACGCTAGATCGTTGGCGAATCGTCTTTACGGTCTCAAGTTGCCGGCGCCCCAGATCTTTTCCCACGGAGGGGATGCGGTCACGTTTGTGTGGAAGAAAGGGGCCGCTAAGAGGCTGATCACGTCCGAAGACGAATATTTTTATATTACTGAGCTTGATGCCGACGGCAAAGAGAGCGTGAATCTACAAATATCTCGTGATGAGTTTCTACTCATTGGGGAGGCTTTGGAAGGGGGGAGCCATTGTCAGGAAAAAGCCCCTGCTTAGGTGAATCAGAATATGTTGTTCGAAGCGCAATTTATCCGAAAGTACCAATACCGTCAGGTTCAGATCCCGGCCTTTTCGCTGCAGCCCTATTGGAATTCCGCAAAAGTGGTAATCGGTTTCTAACGTCCGTCGGATGGTGTTCATATTACGAGCGCGTTGACGATGCCCATGCATACGGGTGCCAGGTGGCCGCAGCGGGGAATGCCCGAATCTTAGATAAATCCGGTAGCGTTCCGATACCAGTCGATCAGGCGCGTCACTACCTCGGATGCTATCTAATGTCGGTCGGCGACATCCTTAGTCTTTGCAATGAAATATACTGCTGTGCCGTTGAGCACTGCCCCGAGGATGATGAAGAAAGCCATTGTCACATCTGTTTGGTTGAGCGAGATAGCCTAAAAGGCAACCCGCCAAAGAAACAAAAGCGTGCAATCTTGATCACCCAGCTTTGGCTGATTGCTCATGGGCCTGAGCGCCATGTCTGCGACTGTGACGCCGATGTTGCCGAGTTACTTAGTGGCATCGAGCTTGATCCACATTGGCCTCGAATGGACAGGAAGTCGATGTTGACCGCGTGTTTTCCAGATGCGTGCGGATGACTTTTTTTTGAAATTTACGAATTGTGTCGCACGAGTCCAGGTGACAGAAGTGAGCGTCGCTGGGCAAACAACATAGACAGTCCCGGAGAGACTTAGCTCCCACCTTTAAATAAATCATTGAATTATTGGAACTTTGGCGCGCCCTACGGGAGTCGAACCCGTCTTTCCAGATTGAAAATCTGGCGTCCTAACCGATAGACGAAGGGCGCCCGCGGTGCAGGCTTATAGATGCGAATCCGTTCGCCCGCAACCATCACGAGCGGTTTTACCAGTGGCCTGTGTTCTCCATTGATTTCCAAGGCTCGGCAGGCGCCTGCGCGTCGCCCTTCTGGAGCAGTTCGATGGAGATGTTGTCGGGCGTGCGGATAAACGCCATGCGCCCGTCGCGCGGTGGACGGTTGATGGTCACGCCATTGTCCTGCAGGTGCTGGCAAAGCGTATAGATGTCATCGACTTCATAGGCGAGGTGGCCAAAATTGCGCCCCTCTCCATAGTCCTCCGGATCCCAGTTGTAGGTCAGTTCGACAAGCGGTGCCTTGATGGACCGGCCGGCCTCTTCATCTTCCGATGCGGCAAGGAAAATCAGCGTAAACCGCCCTTGCTCGTTTTCGATCCGGCGAACCTCGCTCATGCCCAGCAGGCTGAAAAAGCGCAGCGATTCTTCAACATCGCGAATGCGGATCATGGTGTGCAGGTAACGCATGGAAATCTCCCCTTGTCGGCTCTAGACTCTCTTCGTCGATAGGCGTGTCGATACGGAAATGTTGGCTCGCCGCGAAAGGTTCAAGGTTGCCGCAGCGTCCATATGTGTAAACTGCCCATCCGTATTTGATCTTTTGCTCTATTGATTGGAAGATGGACTTGGGCGAATCATGCTCATCTGAGCGGCGGCAGGGTGTGGAGTAATCTCGATGGGGGGCAAGTTCGGCAAGGTCGACGATACGGCGTGGATAGATGAAGCGCGCCAGGATACGGCCATCGACGTGGTCGAGATCGTCGGGACGGTAAAGTGGTTCGATGTATCCAAGGGATTTGGCTTCATCGTGCCCGATAGCGGTCTGCCGGATGTGCTGCTTCATGTCACGTGCCTCCGACGCGACGGCTACCAGACCGCTTTTGAAGGCGCGCGCATCGTTTGCGAGGCGCTGAACCGTCCGCGTGGCCTGCAGGCTTTCCGTATCGTCTCCATGGACAACTCCCATGCGATTCACCCCGCCGAGATGCCCGCCCGCACGCACGTTCAGGTGCAGGCGACCAGCGAGCAGGTCCGTGCGGAGGTCAAGTGGTTCAATCGCATCAGGGGCTATGGCTTCCTGACATGCGGGCCCGGTTCGCCCGATATCTTCGTCCATATGGAGACATTGCGGCAGTTCGGTATCAGCGAGCTTCATCCGGGCCAGACCGTATTGGTCCGATACGGCCCAGGTCCGAAGGGTCTGATGGCCGCCGAAGTTCAACTGGACGGACCGGCGCCGTTTCCCTCACACTAGCAAGATGATCAAGACTGCCTCCTGGCTTTCTGTCGGGCTCGCCGCACTATTGCTGGCGTTTCTGACGCTGTTGGCGCCCGCGCGCGCCGAAGCGCCCCGTACCTCCTTTGAACCGCTGGTGATCGAGACCGCCCAGGGGCGCAACGATTTCATGGTCGAATTCGCCGATACGCCGGCCCTGCGTTCAAGGGGGCTGATGTTCCGACCCTCGCTGGCGCCAGATCGTGGGATGCTTTTCGATTTTGCACGCGATCAGGAAATCACGATGTGGATGGAGAACACGCAGATCTCTCTCGACATGATCTTTCTGGCCGCCGACGGGTCGGTGACCCGGATCGCGCGCAATACCGAGCCGTTCTCGCGCGATATTATCGGGTCGCGCGGGCCAGCCCGTGCGGTTCTTGAGGTCGCTGCGGGCACGGCGCGCCGTATCGGGCTCAAGCAAGGCGACATTGTCCGGCATCGGATGTTCGGCAATTTGCAGTGACGCTGCATCGGCGCCCGTGATGATGGCCGCCAGAGAAGGGGACCGCCCATGACCGACATAGCCGCATTGCTACAGGCCGCGTTGGCCCGCCAGACCTCGCTCTCCGGCAATGTTGAAAACCTGCAACGCCTTTCTGGCGGCGCCACGAAAGCCACATGGGCGTTCGATCTTGTTGCGGCCGACGAAGGAAGTCGCCCTTTGATCCTCCAGCAGACTGCAACGCCCGAAGCGTCTGGCGCCGAGAATGCGCCGAGCCGAGCGACCCCAAAGCTCACCGCCGCGCAGGATGCGGAAATCATGAAGCTGGCTCGCAGTTCAGGTGTGCCTGCGCCCGAAGTCCTGCTGGTGCTGTCAGCGGAAGACGGTCTGGGCGAGGGCTATGTCACGGCGCGTGTCGAAGGTGAGACGCTCGGAAAGCGGATCGTCAGCGACGATGCTTTTGCACCCGCCAGGCGTGTGATGGCGAGGCAATGCGGTGAAATACTGGCCGCGATCCATGCAGTGCCCCTAACGGGTGTCTCGTTCCTGCGCGAACTGTCTCCGCAGGACGAACTGGAGATTTACGGCGGCGTCATCGACAATATGGGTATTTCAAGCGCCGCGCTTGAATATGCTCGTCGGTGGGTGGCGGAGAACGTGCCTTCGCGATGGAGCCCTGCGCTGACCCACGCCGATTTCAGGACCGGCAACCTCATCGTCGACGCACATGATGGCATTCGCTGCGTCCTCGACTGGGAGATCGCCCGCATCGGCGATCCGATGCAGGATCTGGGCGTGCTGTGCATGCGTTCCTGGCGTTTCGGCGGGACGCAGCCGGTCGGCGGTTTCGGCAGCCGCGATGATCTCTATGGTGCCTACGAGAATGCCGGCGGGCGCGCCGTAGACCCCGTTCAGGTCCGGTTTTGGGAAGCCTTTTCCAATCTGAAATGGGCAATTTCCTGCATTCGGCGCGGCCTGGCCACGAACCCGGACGGAACGCCGCAAAGCGTCGAACTCGCAGCGATTGGCCGCAGGATCGAGGAACCCTTGTGGGATTTCCTGAATCTCGTCGACAGAGCAGCCTGACCTGAATGCCGGCGCGCGGTGCCGCTACCGGCTCCAGCGTGGATTGTTGATCGATAACCGGTTCGCCAGCGAGCCGCGCAGATGTTCGATCAATTCAGGATCGTCCAGCGGGATGTGCCCCTCGCGGATGGATTGGGCCAGTTCGTTTTCGAGCTCATCCAGCGAGCCGTCATGGCCAAGGAGCGAACGAAGCGAAGCGGCTTCCTCGGCATCCACAGTCTCCGCATCGCGCAGTTCTCGTGCGATGATTTTCAGCACGTTGATGACGACGCGGGTCTGGAAGCGGTGATAGCCCTGAAGCTCCGGCATCAGCCTTTCCTGCAGATAGGCGACGCTTGCGTCCAGCAAAGTTTCAGCGGCAGGAAGGGATCGGGACATGCTCAAAGCCTTTCGGGGCCTTCGCTCGTAACTGTCAAGACGCCTGATCCTTCTGGCGCGGCCATTGGAATTGCGGCGGCTCCTTGGCGGCGAACCGCCGGATCGCTTCGGCTGCGAACTCGCTCGATCCGGCAATCGGCTGCGCCATCGCCTCAAGGTCCATCATTGCGCCGAACTCGCTTTGCAGCGATGCGCGCAGCGCCTGCTTGGACATGCTCATGGCGGTCGGCGAGGCCGTCGCAAGGCTTTGCGCGACCACAAGCGCTCGCGGCATCAGGTCATCGGGCGCCAGCACCTCATTGGCAATCCCGATGTCACGAGCCTCGTCAGCCAAAAATTCGCGGGCTGAGAAAATCAATTCCCGCGCCTTCTGGATTCCTGCAATGCGAGGCAGGGTGAACCATGCGCCGACATCGGGTATGAGCCCGATCCTGTGAAATACCAGCGCCATTCTTGCCCGGCTGCTGACGAAGACGAAATCGCTCAGCAGCATAATGCTGACACCGGCGCCATAGGCCACGCCGTCCACCGCTGAGATGACCGGCTTGTCGAGGTTGTAGAGCCGATGGGCAAGCTCCCGGTAAAGGGCCATGCCGTCGCGCCGCTGTTCCGGCGTTCTCGGACCGCGTGCGGCCATGCCCTTGACGTCGCCGCCGGCGCAGAAGTCGCCGCCGGCCCCGGTCAGCAGGACCACGCGAATTGCGGGGTCGGACTGGCAGGCTGAAAGCGCATCCACAAGCGCCTGCGTAAGCTCGATATCGAGAGCGTTCTTGGCTGTCGGGCGGTTCAGCGTAAGGATAGTGACGCCGCCGTCGCGCTCGATGAGGAGAGGGGCCGCGCTCATGCCTGGCCCTGCGCAACGGATATCGGAATGCCGTCATTGATCACGTCGCAGAATTCCGAAAGGCCGTAGGCTTTCCGGCCCTCGCACTCATATTCTGTCAGCGCCTCGGTGATGCGCGTGAACGAATTGGGATCCTGACCGGGCCTCGGTTTGTGGCGGAGCGGTATGAGCGTCAGCACTTTTGCCTTCATTTCGTATGCTCGCTTGTCGGTTTCGAAATTGGCGACGAATGAACGGTGGAAATATCTTTCGTCCCAGTCGGTCTTCAGTTCTATCTTGCGTACCGGCTCATAAATCCCGTTCCGCAGGACATTGCCGCTGACATGAGGGACGTCGTCCGGCCTGCCGTTGATGGAAAGCAGGACACCGAAATCCCGGCTGAACGTCATCGGCACCCAGCGGTACCAGAAGAAATTGTGCCAGTGGCGCGGACCCCACGACTTGTCGCGATAGCCGGTGCCTTCCACGAGCGGGTAGCGGGTTCCATCGACCGTGATGTGCCCGTTTACGGCCATGTTCTGTTCCGTGTGCCCCCTGAAGACCGAGTTGTTCGGATCCAGCTCGATCGGCTTGCCGTCCATCGTGACGATTTCACCACCATGCATGGGCGAAACGCCTTCGAACTCAAGCTCGATCAGTGACGGCTTCTTGGGGTTGTTCTTGAAGGCATGGCTCGGATTGGCCATGTCGAGCGGGTTCTTCATGATGAGCAGTTCGCCTTCATAGCGAACCTTGTGGCGCTTGAACGGCTCGACGACGTCGAACCGCATGCCGCCGGCGTCCATGGCGTCGTTGTTCGCGATTTGCGGACGGTAATACATGAAGCCGACTTCGCCGCCGGGCAGATACACGCAGCAGCTCATTTCCGCGTGGCCCTCGTGGACGCGGTTGCCGATCCGCATCCAGGAGCCGATACCGCTCTTCATGTCGAAGGCGTTGAAATACATGCTCTCGTTGTAATTGGGTACAGGCTCCGGCGTGTGGGTGTACTCATCGCGCGGATCTAGGCGCAGCTTCGTATTGGGTGGAAAGATCATCAGCGCTTCCTCGGCCTGCCATGTTCTTGTTGCAACCGCCCGACCGGCGGCCGGTCGGGCGCAATTGGTGCAGATGTGCCTTTATCACGCTGTTCAAAGGCCCTAGTCAAGAATGGTGCTACCATTTATGAATTAGCGCGCGCAGGGGAGGTGTCAATGACGGAAAAACATGTCCTGATCGCTGGGGCGTCAGGTCTTGTCGGTGCGGCGGCAGTCCGTCGGTTCGCAGGTCGATCCGGCTGCAGGGTGACATGCCTCAGCCGCAGGCCTTTCGATGCCGGCGAGGGCGTGGAATTCGTCTCGCTGGACCTTGATGATCGGGATCGTGTGCTGGATGAGATGTCGCGCCGGTCCGGTGTGACCGACGTCATCTATGCGGCACTGCACGAGCAGGACAGCCTCATCGCCGGCTGGACTGAGCAGGACCATGTCGCCAAGAACGCGCGCATGCTGCGCAACCTGATGGACGCAGTCGACGCCAATGCAAAGGGTCTGCGCCACGTCGTTCTGCTGCAGGGTCCGAAGGCCTACGGCGTGCATGTCGATCCCTTCGCGATTCCGGCGCGGGAGGGCAGGTCGGAACGGCGCGACATACCGAATTTCTACTGGTTGCAGGAGGATTACATCGCCGGCCTGCAGCGGTCGAAATCGTGGGCTTATACAATTTTCCGCCCGGCATTCGTCGTCGGCCAGTCGACGGGTGGGTCGATGAACTGGCTGGCCGCGATAGGTGTATATGCGGCGATCCTCAAGGCGCGTGGCGAACCGCTTCACTATCCGGGCGACGGCAGGCTGATCAAGCAGGCAACGGATACCGACCTGATGGCGGCGGCCTTCGAATGGGCACAGACCGCGCCGACAGCGCGCAACCAGACATTCAATGTCGCAAATGGGGAGGTCTTCTGCTTCCAGACCTACTGGCCCCAGATCGCATCGGCGCTCGGAATGAAGCCGGGCGAGGAGAAGCCGGTGAGCCTCGCCGAGACGATGCCGTCCCTGGCCGACGAGTGGGAAAGCATCCGCGCCCGGCACGGTCTTTCGGCGCCGGACATGAAGGCCTTCGTCGGGCAGTCTTTCCAGCTTGCCGATTTCTCGATGGGCGTTGGCGCAAGGGCGATCCGCGAACCGTCAATTCTCTCCGAGGTCAAGTTGCGGGAAGCGGGCTTTCACGATGTCCTGGCGACCGACGTGATGTTCGCCAAGTGGTTCCGGCGCTATCAGGATGCCGGCCTGCTGCCGCCCGCATAGGGATGCTGGCGCGCGGCCCCGGAGGAAAGCAATGACAGGTAGGCGAAAAGTTGTCATCGCGGGTGCGACGGGCGTCGTCGGCCTGTCCTGCGTTGAGCGGTTCGCCGCCAACGGCGACTGGGATGTCGTCGCGCTGGCGCGGCGCGGCATCGACCCGCGGCCCGGCGTCCGGCATATTTCGGCAGATTTGCGCGATGAGGACGGGCTGGAAGAAACGCTGGCCGCGCTCGGCCCCGTTTCCCATCTTGTCTATGCGGCAGTCTATGAAAAGCCTGGGCTGATTGCCGGCTGGACGGAACGTGACCAGATGGAAACCAACGACCGGATGCTGCGCAATCTGGTCGGCGCGCTGCAGAAGCAGGGGGCGTTACAGCATGTCACGCTTCTTCAGGGCACAAAGGCCTATGGCGCGCACCTGCATGCCATTCCCGTTCCTGCTCGCGAGGGCCTGCCGCGCGATCCGCACGAAAATTTCTACTGGCTGCAGGAGGATTTCATCCGACAGGAAGCCGCGCGGACCGGTCTGCGATGGACCATATGGCGGCCGCAGCTGATCCTCGGCGGTGCCATCGGCGTTGCGATGAACCTCATTCCGGTCATCGGTGTCTTTGGTGCGTTATGCCGTGAGCTCGATCGCCCCTTCGGCTTTCCCGGCGGCCCCGATTTCGTCTGGGAAGCAGTCGATGCGCGTATCCTTGCCGAAGCGATAGAGTGGGCGGCCGATGCGCCCGAGGCATCCGGCGAAATCTTCAATATCACCAATGGCGACGTATTCTCATGGCGTGACAGCTGGTCATCCATTGCAGAGGCGCTTGGGCTGGAGCCGGTTGCCGATGCGCCGTTGGAGCTTGGCACGTGGCTCCCTGCGATGCAGGCCGAGTGGGAAGCCCTGGCCAGGCGTCACGGCCTGCGCGAACCGCGCATGGCCGCGATGATCGGTCAATCGCACTTCTATGCCGATCGTTGCTTTGCGACCGGACGAAGCGATCCGTTGCCCGCGCGCCTCGTCAGCACGATAAAGCTGCGCAAGGCAGGGTTCGGCGCCGTCTGTGATACCGCCGACACATTCCGCTATTGGCTTGGCCGCCTGGCCGCTGAGCGCTATCTGCCCGACGTCAAAGGCTAGACCGCAGCGTCTTTCCGTCATGATATGGCAACAACCACCTTACCGACCGTATCCCGGTTGGCGATCCGCTCCAGCGCGTCGGGAAGGTCCTGCATACCGATTGCGGGGCTGACCTTCGGAGACAATTTTCCGGCCGAGAACAGCGCCAGCAACTCCTCGCGCATCTGGCGCGGAATTTCCGGATGCTTGCGCGCAACGACGCCATAGAGCACCCCGATGGCCGAGGCATTCTTGATCAGAAGACGGTTGGCCGGGAGGTCGGGAATGGTGCCGCTGGTAAAGCCGATGACGAGGTAGCGGCCGTTCCATCCCACCAGTCGCAGCGCGGCGAGCCCGAGGTCTCCCCCTACAGGATCGTAGACGACGTCGATGGCGTCGCTGCCGTAGTCTTCCCGGATCTTTTTAGCCCAGTCGGGGTCGCCATAATCGTAGGCCGCATTGGCGCCGAGTTCGCGGCACAGCTCAATTTTTTCCTGACCGCGCGCGGCCGCGATTACTCGCGCGCCGAGCGCCTTCGCGATATCCAGCGCCGCACTGCCGACACCGCCGGCCGCTGCCAGCACGAGAACGGTTTCGCCAGCTTTTAGATTGCCGGCAAATTTCAGCGCGTAATAGGAGGTCATGTAGTTGCCGCGCAGCACCATGGCCTGTCCGTCATTCATGCCGGCGGGCGTCTCATAGGTCGCACTGGCCTCGAATAGCGCCTGCTCCGCATAGGCTCCGGTTGCGGCAGCGCCAGCGACACGCGTGCCGACAGGCAATGTCGTACCGGGTCCGGCAGCGATGATTTCGCCGGCGGCCTCAATTCCGAGAACGAAGGGCAGGGGCGGCTTCACCTGATATTCACCCCGTGTCATCAGCGTATCGAAGAAATTGACCCCCGCATGCGAAATGCGCACGAGATACTGGCCGGGTCCGGGTTGCGGCTCCGGCACGTCCTTCAGCACCAGTCCGCCCAGTCCGCTATATTCTTCAACGACCCACGCCTTCATCCGAAGTTCCTCGCCGCTTGTCTCGATTGTCCGCCGTGTCACCATATTGGCGGACCGGTCCGGTTGCGGTGGTCAGTATCGCCGTCGATGCGCCGATCACAAGTCTGACGCTTCTATCAGCGCCGGGGGGCCATTTTCACGGTTTCCAATCGCCGGTATTTTCGGTAGGGAATTCTGCGATATGGCGGGCTTGGCAGCGGCCTTGGACTCGATTCGGGCTCTTGGACCTTGCGGTATGAGCGCCCCACGGGTCTGAAATCACGGTGTCGGGGTGTAGCGCAGCCTGGTAGCGCATCTGCTTTGGGAGCAGAGGGTCGCAGGTTCGAATCCTGCCGCCCCGACCATTGATCGGTCTGAACGAACCGGAGGGCATTGAAGGTCATGGCAGCACGGATCTACAGGCCGGCACGCACGGCGATGCAATCGGGCAAGGCCGGCACGAAACGCTGGGTCCTCGAGTTCGAACCCGAAGTGCCGCGCGAGATCGAGCCGCTGATGGGCTATACGAGTTCGTCGGACATGAAGCAGCAGGTACGGATGCGCTTCGCAACGATGGAAGACGCGGTCGAATATGCAGAGCGAAACGGCATCGCCTTTCGCGTTCAGGAGCCGCATGAACCGCGCCGCCGCCGCACTTCCTATTCGGACAATTTCCGTTTCGACCGCCGCCAGTCCTGGACCCATTGACGGCGCGCGTCAGGCACCACAGCGGCCCCGTAGCTCAGCTGGACAGAGCACCGGCCTTCTAAGCCGATGGTCGCAGGTTCGAATCCTGCCGGGGTCGCCATTTTCCGCACCGCTATGAAGAGGCGAAGGCTGTGACAATCGTCTGGTACATCGCCGCCGCCATTGCCGAGATCGCCGGGTGCTTCGCGTTCTGGGCGTGGCTACGCCTTGACCGGTCGGCGCTCTGGCTGGCGCCGGGTTTGCTCAGCCTTGCGTTCTTCGCTTTCGCGCTGACGCGTGTCGATGCCGGTTTTGCCGGACGGGCCTACGCCGCTTATGGCGGCGTCTATATCGCAGCTTCCGTGATCTGGCTGTGGATCGTCGAGCGCCAGCTGCCCGATCGTTGGGACATCATCGGCGCGGTCGCCGCGCTGGCCGGCGCGGCGATCATCATCCTGGGGCCGCGTGGAGCGTAGCGGGAAGGGCTAGGCCTTCTTCTTGCCCATGTCGCTGACGACACCCATGATCTGCTTCTGGGCATCGGTCGCAAGTTCCGAAAGCTCGGAGAAGTTCTTGGCGGTGCGCTCGGCGTTTTCGCGCGTCATGTCGCCGATTTTCGTCATCATCTTCGAAGGGTCGGAGGACATCGATTCCTGCGCCGCCTTCTGCCATGCGCTCATCGCTTCGGAAGCCATCTCCTGCTGGCGTGACATCATTTTCTGAAGCGCGTTCGCCGAGATCTGGCCGATCTCCTGGATCGACTGAAAATTGTCAGTCCCGACTTTCGTGAAATCGGGCATCTGGCCCGTTGGCCATCCCATTTCACCAAATTGCTGGAAGGCTTTCATCATGTCTGAGAAGGGATTGTCGCTCTTGGCCATTGTTGGTCGCTCCTGTTGAAACGTTCACATATTCCGGAAAGCGTTTATTCCGGATTATACACATATAGTGAGCCGGATGGCTGAGAGTGAATCAGCGTCGCGGAAGGTGCATGGCCGTCACCTTACGGAAAGTTTTTGTGCGCTGCAACATAGCCGCCTGGCATTCTTAGGCATTTGTCGTCAGCCAGTTCCACCCGCCTCGCGCCAGCGTTCAAGCCCAGCTTCCAGATCGTCGATCAGATCGGCCGGGTCCTCCAGGCCGATATGAAGACGGATCGCCGGGCCTTCCGCCTGCCAGCGCGTCGCGGTGCGCGATGCGCTCGGATCGAATGGTGTGGCCAGGCTCTCGTAGCCGCCCCATGAGGCGCCGATCCCGAAATAGTCCAGCCCGTCAATAAATGCATCGACCGCCATCTGAGGCCCCCGCTGCATGACGATGGAGAAGAGCCCGCTGGCGCCGGAAAAATCGCGCCGCCAGATGTCATGGCCCGGAAAGCTCTCAAGTCCCGGATGAAGAACGCGGGCGACTTCGGGCCGGCTCTCAAGCCAGTTCGCGATCTTCAGGCCGGATGCATGATGCTGACGCAGGCGAACGGCCATCGTTCGCAGCCCTCTCTGCCCGAGATAGGCGACATCCGGCCCGACATGCTGGCCCATCGTGCCGTGCAGGTCGTGCAGCGAGGGCCAATGGTCGGCATTGGCGCTGACGGTCCCGAGCATGATGTCGGAATGACCGCCAATATATTTGGTGGCGGCGATGACGGAGATGTCGACGCCATGTTCCAGGGGGCGGAAAAAGAATGGCGTTGCCCAGGTATTGTCCATGATCGTGGATATGCCGCGCTGCCGCGCGACATCAACGATCGCCGGCACATCCTGGATTTCAAACGTCAGAGATCCTGGCGATTCAAGAAAGATGGCGCGCGTATTTCCGGCGATCAGATCGGCAATGCCTGCGCCAACCGAGGGGTCGTAGTAGGTCGTCGAGACGCCCATCCGCTTCAGGATCTTGTCGCAGAAGTTCCGCGTGGGACCGTATGCCGTGTCCACCACGAGGACGTTGTCGCCGCTGGAAAGACAACTCATGAGCGCAATCGAGATCGCGGCAAGACCAGACGGTTCGAGGACAGTTCCGGCGGCGCCCTCCAGGGTCGATATCGCATTTTCGAGCGCTTCGAGCGTGGGCGACCCGCGCCTTCCATAACGGTAGCGCTGCTTGCTGGCCTGGCGGTAAGTCGCGACGTCCGGAAAAAGGACGGTAGACCCCTGGTAGACCGGTGGATTGACGAAGCCGAAATAGTCTTCGGGCGTCCTGCCCGCATGGGTGATGACGGTATCCGGGCGTGGCGTCTTCTTGGCGCTCAATGGCTTCCTCCTGCCTGAAATCTCGACCATTTGCCTAGCGAATATGACATAAATGCCTGGAATATGGTCTTGACCTGCCTACCAGAATAGCCTTCGATTGCGAAAGCTTTGAAGGCCCATAGGGCCCTCCGTAAGCGTTTTTTTGAGAACGGGAAACTGGCGGAGAGGGGAGGATCGGATACCGAACGCACCCCTATCTAGCGGTGCCATCCGACCATCCGCCGAAGTTGCAACACAGGGACAAAGAAGGCTTGATCATGAAAAGAACGATTTTGCCGGTTCTCGCCAGCGCAGCATTTGCGATGGTGGCGACCGCAGCGACGGCCGGCACGCTCGACGACATCAAAGCGAAGGGTCATGTGCAATGCGGCGTCAGCCAGGGCGTTCCCGGATTTTCCAATCCCGATGACAAGGGCAATTGGGCCGGTCTCGATGTCGATTTCTGCCGCGCCGTAGCGGCCGCGGTATTTGGCAATGGCGACGCGATCAAGTTCACGCCGCTGTCGGCCAAGGAGCGTTTCACGGCGCTGCAGAGCGGTGAAATCGACATTCTCTCGCGCAATACGACCTGGACGATGACCCGCGACACGACGCTCGGTCTGAACTTTCCCGGCGTGACCTACTATGACGGGCAGGGCTTCATGGTCCGCAAGTCGCTGGGTATCGCTTCCGCGCTGGAACTGTCGGGTGCGAGCGTGTGCACGCAGACCGGCACGACGACCGAACTGAACGTTGCGGACTATTTCCGCGCCAAGAACATGCAGTATGAAATCGTCGCCTTCGAGAAGGCCGACGAAGTGGTGCAGGCTTACGATGCGGGCCGCTGCGACGTCTTCACGACCGACGCCTCGGGTCTTTATGCCCACCGTCTGAAAATGACGAACCCGGACGAACATATCGTTCTGCCGGAAATCATCTCCAAGGAGCCGCTCGGCCCGGCAGTGCGCGATGATGATGTCGCCTGGTTCAAGGTCGTGCGCTGGGTCTACTTCGCCCTGCTCAACGCAGAGGAGCTCGGTGTGACACAGGCCAATGCCGAGGAGATGAAGGGCGCAGAAAGCCCCAATATCAAGCGTTTGCTTGGCACCGAGGGTGAGTTTGGTCCCTCTGTCGGGCTCGACAAGGATTGGGCGCTGAACGTGATCAAGGCCGTCGGCAACTACGGCGAGATATTCAACCGCAATGTCGGTCCCGACACGCCGCTCGGCATTTCCCGCGGCCTGAACGCGCTGTGGACCGACGGGGGCATCCAGTACGCGCCTCCGGTTCGCTGAACGTTTCGAACGAACACTTTCCCGGCCGGTGAGCCGGCCGGGAAAATCAATTCCGAAGATGCGCGCCTGGGCTGGGGTTGCACATCTGAGCGGCCCCGACCGGGGCCTCGGTACAACAGGGTAGTTGGCGCGTTGAGCCAGCTGTACTGGAGGGGGCATGGCGATACAGGAAACCGCACGGACACCGGATAAGGCGTCCGTATTGAACGATCCGAAGGTCCGCGGCTGGATCTATCAGATCGTTGTCGTCGCCCTGATCGTCTGGTTTGGCTGGGAGATCATCACCAACACCGCGGAGAACCTGAAGGCGCGCAATATCGCCGGCGGCTTCGGTTTCCTGAACATCAATGCCGGCTTCGGCATCACCCAGTCGCTGATCACCTATTCCGAGCTTTCAAGCTACGGCCGAGCCCTCGTGGTGGGCCTTCTGAACACGTTGCTGGTCGCGGGCCTTGGCGTCTTCTTCGCGACGATCTTCGGCTTCCTGATCGGCGTGGCAAGGCTGTCCAACAACTGGCTGATTTCCCGCATCGCGACAGTCTATGTCGAGGTGCTGCGCAATATTCCGCTGCTGTTGCAGATCTTCTTCTGGTACTTCGCCGTGCTTCGCGCCGTACCCAATCCGCGCGATTCCATCGCGCTGCCGGGCGATGTGTTTCTGAACAATCGCGGCCTGTTCACGCCACGCGTGATTTTCGAGGAAGGTTCCGGCCTGATCGGATGGTCGGTGCTCGCTGCCATCGTCGTGTGGATCGGGATTTATTTCTGGGCCCGACGCCGGCAGGAAGCGACGGGACAGCAATTCCCGGTATTCCTTTCGGGCCTCGGCCTGCTGATCGTTCTGCCGATCCTTGCCTGGTTGGTGACCGGCATGCCGCTCTCACTCGAAACGCCTGAACTGCGCGGCTTCAATTTCGTCGGCGGCACCAGGATCATCCCGGAATTCGTCGGCCTGCTGCTGGCGCTCAGTGCCTATACCGCGGCTTTCATCGCCGAGATCGTTCGTGCCGGCATCATGGCCGTGAGCCATGGTCAGACTGAAGCAGCCCATGCGCTTGGTTTGCGCAACGGGCCGACCCTGCGCCTCGTCATCATCCCGCAGGCACTCAGGGTCATCATACCGCCGCTGACAAGCCAGTATCTGAACCTGACAAAGAACTCGTCGCTTGCGGTGGCGATTGCCTATCCGGATCTCGTTTCGGTCGGCGGTACGGTGCTGAACCAGACAGGGCAGGCGGTCGAGGTGATCGGCATCTGGATGGCGGTCTACCTGTCAATCAGCGTGCTGACGTCGATGTTCATGAACTGGTACAACAGCCATATCGCGCTGGTCGAGCGGTAGGGGAGAAGGTCGATGACGGATATCTCCTACGTTCGCAAGGAAATGGCCCCGAGCCAACCGGCCCCGGCTTCGACTGTCGGTCCCGTTGCCTGGGCGCGAAAGAACCTGTTTGCCAGCATCCCCGACACGATCCTGACGCTGGTCAGTTTGTGGCTGATCTGGCTCCTTGTCCCGCCGCTGATCGAGTTCGCGTTCGTCAATGCGGTGTGGAGCGGTGAAAACCGCGAAGCCTGCATCGGCCAGGACGGGGCGTGCTGGGCCTATGTGAAGGCTTATTTGCCGCAGTTCATCTATGGCCGGTATCCCGATCCGGAACGCTGGCGTGTAAATCTGACCTTCCTGCTTTTCTTCGGCGGGCTCATTCCGATGATGATCCCTTCCGTGCCGTTCAAGCGCGAGAATGTCATCTACATGTTGGTCGTCTTCCCGACGGTCGCGCTGGTGCTGCTGACCGGTGGCAACATGGATTTCAACGGTTTCCTTCTCCCGGACACCGTGATCGCGCCGTCGATGCTGAAATTCTGGGTCGATTACGCGATCCTGACGGCCATCGTCATGGCGGCTGCGGCCGGCATCGCGAAGGCGTCACAGTCACGCGCGGCACCGGCGGCGATTTCCGTTCTGGTCATCTTCGGCGTGCTCGCGGCGATCATGGTCGTTCTGGAAATCGATTTCGGCCTCAGGCCGGTTCCGACCGAACTATGGGGCGGGCTTCTTGTCACGCTCGTGATTGCGGTTACCGGTATCGCCGTGTCGCTGCCGCTGGGCGTTGCGCTGGCGCTCGGTCGACGGTCGAAGATGCCAATCGTACGCCTCGTCTCCATTATCTTCATCGAATTCTGGCGCGGCGTTCCGCTGATCACAGTCTTGTTCATGTCGTCGGTCATGCTGCCGTTGTTCGTTCCGGAAAACCTGACGATCGACAAGCTGCTGCGCGCCCTGATCGGCGTCGCGCTGTTCGCTGCGGCCTATATGGCCGAGGTCATCCGCGGCGGCTTGCAGGCCATTCCGAAGGGGCAATATGAAGGTGCCCAGGCGCTGGGCCTGACTTACTGGCAGATGATGTACCACATCATCCTGCCGCAGGCACTGAAGCTCGTGATCCCCGGCATCGTCAATACCTTCATCGGTCTGTTCAAGGACACGACGCTGGTGCTGATCATCGGCCTGTTCGATCTGCTCGGACAGGTCCAGTCATCCTTCACCGACCCGAACTGGTCGTCGCCCTATCAGAGCCATACCGGCTATCTGTTCGCGGCAACGATCTTCTGGATCTTCTGCTTCGGCATGAGCCGCTATTCGGTATGGACCGAACGGCGTCTCGATACCGGCCACAAGAAACGTTAGGAGACCATTGTCATGGCGAAAGACACCGAGAAGTCCGCCGGAGGCAAGACAAGAAGCCAGAAGACGGCGCGCCAGCTCGCCGCGGCCCGGTCTCCCGCTTCCAAGACGGCTGCGAAATCGAAGACCGCGAAGGCCAAGCCCGCCGCGGCAAAGCCTGCTTCGACAACCAGGAATTCGGCCGCAAAGAGTACGGCAGCCAAGGCAGCACCCAAGACAACGGCCAAGGCGGCCGCTGCGGCAAGGGCGCCGGCAACGCCTGCCAAGCGCGATACCGCGCCGCCGCCTGTTTCCTCTGAAGTGGCCGTTGAACTGAGCGCCGTGAACAAGTGGTACGGCGAATTTCACGTCCTGCGCGACATCAACCTGACGGTCAATCGCGGCGAGCGCATCGTCATCTGCGGCCCGTCTGGTTCGGGCAAGTCAACGATGATCCGCTGCATCAATCGTCTTGAGGAGCACCAGAAGGGCAAGATCGTCGTCGACGGCATCGAACTGACGAACGACCTGAAACGGATCGACGAAATCCGCCGTGAAGTCGGCATGGTGTTCCAGCACTTCAATCTGTTTCCGCATCTGACAATTCTCGAAAACTGTACGCTGGCACCGATCTGGGTGCGCAAGATTCCCAAGAAGCAGGCGGAAGAGATCGCCATGGGCTTTCTGGAAAAGGTTCGCATTCCCGAACAGGCGAACAAATATCCAGGACAGCTCTCCGGCGGGCAGCAGCAGCGCGTGGCGATCGCCCGATCTCTGTGCATGAATCCCAAGATCATGCTCTTCGACGAGCCGACTTCGGCCCTTGATCCAGAGATGATCAAGGAAGTCCTCGACGTCATGGTCGCGCTTGCGGAGACCGGCATGACCATGCTGTGCGTGACCCACGAAATGGGCTTCGCCCGGCAGGTCGCCAACCGGGTCATCTTCATGGATGCCGGACAGATCATCGAGCAGAACGAGCCCGAACCATTCTTCACCAATCCGCGGCACGAGCGGACGAAACTTTTCCTGAGCCAGATTCTTCACTGACACGATTTCGATTTAGTGCATCATATATGAGGAATGTGCACCGGCGATTCTTGCCGGGCATGTTTTCGCCCGCTTTTCATGGCGGGGTAACCGGCAGGCGAGTGCGCTGATAATTCCGGTTTCCTGCAGAGGCGATAACGATGCGATCCACCCGCGCGGTGAGCATTATAGTCAGCACATACAACCAGCCCGACTGGCTGTATCTGTCGCTGTTCGCGCTTCTTCACCAGACCATAAAGGACTTCGAGGTCGTCATCGCCGACGATGGGTCCGGGCCTCGGACGGCCGATGTCGTGCGGGCGTTGCAGCCAGAGTTTGAGGGCAGGCTGAGGCATGTCTGGCATGCAGACAAGGGCTTCCGGAAGAATATCATCCTCAACGAGGCGGTACGTCAGGCGTCGGGCGACTATCTGATCTTCATCGACGGCGACATCGTCGCCCGCGAGGATTTCGTCGCCAACCACCTGCGTCTTTCTTCGCCAGGGCAATTCCTGTCTGGTGGATGCCTGCGTCTGACGGAAGCGGTCAGTTCCGCAATCACCCGGGACGGTGTCGCGTCGGGCGACGTGTTCAAGATGCGCTTCCTGCGTCGCATCGGGCAACCCTGGACGTCGAAGTTCATCAAGCTCGTCGGTTTCGGGCGGGTGAGCCGGATGCTGGACTCCGTCACGCCCACGCGCGCGACATTCAACGGCATGAACTCATCGATGTGGCGGGCAGATTTCTACCGCGTGAACGGGTTTGACGAACGCATGGCCTATGGTGGGTGCGATCGCGAGATCGGGGAGCGCCTGGAAAACGCGGCCGTGACCGGCAGGCAATGTCGGTACAGCCTGGCGTGCCTGCACCTCGATCACGGGCGCCCCTATGTTCGACGTGATCTCATGGCCGAAAATCTGAAGATCAGGCGGGATGTTCAGTCGCGCCGACTACGCTGGACCGAGCACGGCATCGCCGACAAGCTTGCCGCCTGATTACACCCTTCCTTGTGCTGGCCGCTAGCGGTTGCCGGTCTCTACAGGCAAGGCGTCGCTGCCGCCCCATTCCGCCCATGATCCGTCGTAAACGCACGACGGTTTGCCGGTCAGAATAGCGGCGGCAAGAGACACGACGGCGGCTGTGACGCCAGATCCGCAGAGGGCGATGATCGGCGCAGAAGGGTCGATCCCGGCCTTTTCGAACGCGGCGCGCATTTCACCGTCGGCTTTGAATGTGCCGTCGGCATTGAGAAGGTCTTCGTGCGGCAGATTGTACGATCCGGGAATGTGGCCGCCACGCACGCCAGGGCGCGGCTCAGGGTCGCGGCCGGCGAATCGGCCGGCCGGACGCGCGTCCACGATCTGGGTGCGCCCGTTGCACGACTTGATATCTGAAGTGTCGGCGACCAGGCCGGCCTGACGGCGCGCCGTGAAATGCCTTTCCACCCGGCGCGGTTGTTCATCGTCGATGGGCCGGCCTTCGCGAATCCATTTCGGCAGGCCGCCTTCAAGAACGCGGACGTCCTCGACGCCCATCACCTGAAACATCCACCAGACCCGCGCGGCTGAAAACAGGCCATGCCCGTCATAGACGATGATCCGTTGTCCGTCGCCGATACCCATCGCCCGCATCTTCGATGAGAAGGCCTCCGGCCGCGGAAGCATGTGAGGAAGCTTCGTGTCGAGATCGGCAATGTCGTCGATGTCGAAGAAAACCGCGCCGGGAATGTGCGCTTCGTCATATTCCGACCGGGCATTTCTGGTCATCTGCGGCAGATACCAAGAGCCATCCAGAATGACGACGTCAGGCGCCGTCAGATGCTCCGCCAGCCAATCGGTCGATACGAGGTAATCTTCCCGGCTCATCAATCCCCCTTCGATGCCGTCTCACAGCGGCTCTGGTTGCAACTGAAACAATCTACCGGACGGTCGATCCGAACCATCCGATGTTCGTTGATATTAAACAATAATCACGCGCTGGCGCGCGAGCGTCAATCTGCGCTTGCGAAGGGGACGGGGAAAGAAGCCGGGCGTTCCAGCCATTCCGGCACCGGAAGTTCTTTTTCGCGCAGAAACGACGCGTCGAACAGTTTGGACGCATAGCGGTTGCCGTAGTCGCACAGGATGGTGACGATCCTGTGTCCGGGGCCGAGATCGCGGGCGAGGCGTATCGCACCAGCGATATTGATTCCCGACGAACCGCCGAGGCAAAGCCCCTCGTGCTCCACCAGATCGAAGATGATGGAAAGCGCTTCTGAATCGTCGATACGGTAGGCACGGTCGACGCCGACGCCTTCCAGATTTTCAGTAATGCGGCCCTGGCCGATCCCTTCCGTGACCGAGGATCCCTCCGCCCGAAGTTCGCCCGTCTCGTAGTAGCTGAAGAGCGCCGCGCCGTGCGGGTCGGCGAGGCCGATCGTGACCTCGGGCTTTCGTGCTTTCAGCGCCATGGCGACGCCGGCCAGCGTGCCGCCCGATCCGACAGAACAGATAAAGCCGTCAATGTCTCCATCCATGTCACGCCAGATTTCAGGCCCGGTCGTGTCGATATGGGCCTGCCGGTTGGCAACATTGTCGAACTGGTTTGCCCAGATCGCGCCCGCCGGTTCTGTCTTCGCCAGCTGTTGGGCGAGGCGGCCGGACAGCTTCACGTAATTGTTCGGATCGCGATACGGCACCGCGGGAACCTCGACCAGCTGCGCGCCGGCAAGGCGGATGGCCGCCTTCTTCTCTTCCGACTGGGTTTCCGGGATAACGATCACGCATCGGTAGCCGAGCGCGGCAGCAACCATGGCAAGCCCGATACCGGTATTGCCCGCTGTTCCTTCGACGATGGTTCCGCCCGGCTTCAGAAGGCCTTTGCGCTCGGCATCGCGGATGATGGACAGCGCCGCCCGGTCCTTTACCGACTGGCCCGGATTGAGAAACTCCGCCTTCCCGTAGATGTCACAGCCTGTCGCCTCGCTTGCGGCCTTCAGGCGCAGCAGGGGGGTATTGCCGATCAGTTCGGTGACATTGCCGGCAGCCTTGATCTTGGTTGTCATGGAATGTCCTGCGCACGGGCTATGAGGTCCGGTAGTCCTAGCCGCTCCGTTCGTGCGCATCAACGCCGCACTTGGCCGCTGTTGAAATCGTGAAACCCTTCACCACGGGCGGCGCAGGTTCTGCCAGGCGAACTAGAGCACGTGCTGCGAGAACCATTTCGACGTGACTTCGTGCACGCGCGGCAACGCCTCGTTATAGACCGCCCAGTGATTTCCGGTCGCAATCCGCTCCAGACGCTTTTCGGTACGCACTTTCTGGTAGAAGCGCATCGTCTGTGCGAACGGGACGAGGCTGTCGTCCTCTACGCCAATCAGCAGCGCCGGAATCGTCAGTTCTTCTGCGATTCGCATTGGCTCGTGATTGCCCACATGGAACAGGCTCTCCATCGCCATCGGCACCTTTTCGGTATAGACGGCGGCAGTGGCCGGGTCCGGCACCATGATGTCGGCCCTGTCGACCATTTCGATCTCGCCGCTGACGACCCGTCTGGAGATCGAGCGCAGCGCAGCCTCACGTTTTTCCATCAACGCCGCCCATGGCACGATGTTGGCAAGCCAGTCTGATCCGGAGAGCACGCCCACGGCTGTCGCGACGGCCTTCGGGCGGGGGCTGAGCCTTGCCGCCAGCGCTGCGGCGCCGGCACCGAAGCTTGTCCCGTAAATCGCGATCTTGCCCGCGTCTATTCCTGACCATGCCGCAAGGAATTCCAGCGCATAGACCGCATCCTCGGCCTGTTCGGCAGGGTTGAGGACGAAGCGGGGTCCTTCGCTTTGACCAAAGCCCCTGTAATCGAAGGTCAGCACCGTCCAGCCGTCGGCGGCCATCAGCGTAGACAGGCCAACCGGGACTCCTTCCTTCACTCCGCCGAAACCGTGGCAGAAAACGAACCCTGCCTTCAGGTCCTTTGCCGGGTCGGGAAGATAGACCCGACCGGCAAGCTTGAACCCGCCTCCCGAATGGAATGTCATATCCCTGGTTCCGCTGCCCGCCATGTACTGTTCTCCCTGACCTGTTATGAATGGTTATTCACAACACTAGATGCGCCGGTGCCGCATTGGCAACCGGAAGGCGGACTGCGCCACCGCAAGCGCTCCGGATATCGATCCGGGCGGGCGTTACATCAGGCTGAGTGCGGTGCCGCAGGCCGAGACGATCGAGAAGACCACGACGGTGATGAGTGTAAACCGCCCGTTCCACCCATAGGCGAGTGTGGGCGAACTCACGCCGATCTGTTTCGCGGTAAGAAGAATGTTGGCCATGAACGCCGTGCCTCCAGCCGAAGCGCCCCAGCCCCAGACAAGCGGCAATACGAGCCAGAACTTGGCGGCCTCGGGCCAGACGGGGTTGAGCAGGCCGACGAGAATGGCAACGGAGGCCAGGGGATTCACGGCCAGCACGGCGCACAGCACGATGAAGCCGGGAAGCAGGCCGGCGATCAGCGTAGCCAGCCACGGGCTGAACCCTTCATGGAGCCATCCGGCGTTCACAAGCATGGATCCCGCCACGATGCCCAGGACGTTCGATGTCCACACGATCACGTTTTCATTGGTGACGCTTGCCACGGCCTGCGCTGTCATTCCGCCCAGGCTGCGCAACTGCAGGACACCTCTTCGGATGAGCAGAAATGTCCATGCCATCGCTCCGGCAAGCACGACAAGGAAGACGACCTGGATGAGACTGTAACCGGAAACGTGGGCGATGCCTGCGATGGCAAGGCTCAGCGCCAGCACGGCGAAGGCAACCCAACAGATCAGCCGCCTGTCTTCCGACGTAAGGCGCCTGCCGCCAGTCGTGAACAGCGGCCGCTCGAGCAGGTACCCGGTCAGCAGATAGCAGACCATGACAAAGAACCCGACTGGCGCGAAATGCAGATATGTGACGGACGGCACACCGGACAGCGTCACGAGCACCGCAATCGCGAAGGGCGACCAGATCGAGTTTGCCCCGAAACCGCGCATCGCGCCGGCAACCAGCGATCTGTATACGGCCGGACCGAGCTGCGACATGCGCGAGCGAAGCAGGGCGATCACGAACATCAGGCCGCCGATATGGAGCAGCATTGCCATGACGTGGGTGCCGAAGGTGACGAAGAGGTACCGCTGTCCGGCAGGACGGGAAACGACGAGTTCCGCCATCGTCCCGATTTCATCGGTCTGGTCCGCGAGCGGCGCGACATATCTGAACAGCAGCATCAGCGCGAACAGGAAACTCGCGCGAACGATCCCTTCAAGGTCGACCGTTCCTGTCAAATAGAAGGCAAGCAACAGGGCTGCGGCCGACAGGGCGAGCAGGATCGCGCCGTTCGTCCTAACCATTCTGTAGTTCAGCCCGACATAGAATACGAAAGCGAATAGCCAGGCCCACCCGCTGGTCGAGACGCCAAGGATCTGAAGGAATACGCCGAAGACTACGAAAATACCGATTAGTAGGTTCAGGGCAGCGTGAAGATTGGGCAGGGCGGACGGCGCGGGCAATTGGGGGTTCCTTGCGGTCGGCGCCTCGAAAGAAGAAACGGGTGCGCGCGACAGAACCCTCTTATGCCGACTTCGAACGGTTGGGAAGGGGCTGGGAAACGCGAACTGTCGCGATCCTCGCTCATGATTTGTTGGCAGGGCAGGCTGATCGGGCTAACGTTTCCACTGGTGCAACCCACGAAATTTGACCAGCATGACATTGCCGCACTTTCACGGACAAAGCCTGCAGGACGCTGCTTTCGCGGACGGGACCTGCTACGGCTGCGGTCCGGTTCATCCAACTGGCCTTCATCTTAAAAGCTATTGGGATGACGACGGTGTGCACGTCGTCGCTCGGCATATGCCGCGGCCGGAATTCATCGGGTTCCCCGGCCTTGTCTATGGCGGTCTGACGGCGATGCTGATCGATTGCCACTCCTGTTGGACGGCTGTCGCTGCGCACTACAAGGCCGAAGAGCGGGAAGCAGGAAGTGCGCCCCGCATCGACTGTGTGACGGGGCAGATGAGCATCGACTATCTCAAGGCCGGTGACGTCGAGGCCGAGATATTCCTGAAGGCGAGGGTAGAGGGGCCGGTTGAGCGCAAGACGCGTGTTGTCTGCGAGGTCTGGTCCGGTGATCTGCTGATCGCAAAGGGGCAAACGCTGTTCGTGCGCGTTGATACAGAGAAGCTTCGCGCGCTCGCGCACGGCAACCGCGCGCCGGCCTGACGCCGCCAGCTTGGCTGAAAGCGCGATCGATCCCGAAATTACACTGAGAAGAATGGCTCCCCGGGCCGGATTCGAACCAGCGACCAACCGGTTAACAGCCGGTTGCTCTACCACTGAGCTACCGGGGACCAGTGTGAGTGGAGTGGCGTATAGCAAACCCGTCCGGGCTTGCAAAGGGCCGCGCGACGCCCATTTTCATGTTTTCGGAAGCGGAGCCGGATTTGACCGATAGCGAAGGGCCGCAGGCAATCCGCGTTGGAAGGCACACGATAAGGGTGCCGGGCCGCCGTTGGCAGCGCGTTGCACTCGGTGTCCTGCTTGTCGCGGGCGGTGTTCTGGGATTTCTGCCAGTAGTTGGATTCTGGATGATCCCGCTTGGGCTTGCCGTGCTGGCAATCGATTCGCCACGCGCACGTCGGCTTGAAAGGCGCTTGAAGGTCAAGGCGACCCGAATCTACCGCAAGGCGCTCAATGGAGCCCGGCTCCCGCGGGCAGATAATCAAAAGGGACGCTGAAAAAGCTGGAGGCCACGCCCGGAATCGAACCGGGGTATACGGATTTGCAGTCCGCTGCGTCACCACTCCGCCACGTGGCCTGACTTTGGGAAATGGGCGTCGGCGCTGGCGCCGGTCCCGGAGGGCAGCGCCTGCTATAGCAACTCGCCTCGCACGTCACAACAGCTTCTTCACGGCACGCTTAACTGCGTCACTTTGCTTCCAATGAATAACGAATGTACGTGCTCGCAACTCTTGCCTTTCCGGGGCGCGTCGACCATGGTTCCTGCAGGTGGGCTGATCGGTCCATCATTCGGGATTCTGATACAAAGCTTGGAGAATATGCGGCGATGAGTGATTTCGCGGATGCCCGCGCCCGCATGGTGGATTCGCAGCTGCGTCCCAACGCAGTGACGAACCGCCAGTTGCTGACCGTCATGGGTGAAATTTCGCGCGAGACTTTCGTGCCGGCGTCACGCAAGCCACTGGCCTATATCGACGCGGATATCGAGGTCGCTGATGAGGACGGCGCAAAGCGCTATCTCATGACGCCGATGTGCTTTGCAAAGCTCGTGCAGCTCGCCGGCGTTGGTCCGACGGATCTGGTTCTCGATGTGGGATGTGCGACCGGCTATTCGACCGCGGTGCTGGCACGGCTGGCCGATGCGGTCGTCGCCATCGACAGCTCGCCCGCGCTTGTGGCGGCTGCTGCCGACAATCTCGGCAAGCTCGGCATCGACAATGCGGCCGTCGTGGAAGCCGATATGGCGGCCGGCTACCCCGATGAAGGCCCTTATGACGTCATCATCTTCAACGGTGAGATCGCCGAATTGCCGTCGGCTTACGCATCCCAGCTTCGCCAGCATGGCCGGCTGGTCGCGATCGTCAGGCAGGGGCCGGTTGGCCGAGGCATGATATATCGCAAGGTCAGCGCGGGCCTCAGCGGTGCTGCCGAATTCGACGCGGCGGCCAAGCCGTTGCCGGGTTTTGCCAGGACGCCTGAATTCGTTTTTTGAGCGCGCCAAACCGGTGTTGCGCATTTGCGTCACCGCAATGCGAATGTCTGTAAGGTAGTTCTTAAATATTTCATGGCTGCGGAAGATTCTTTAGGGTCCTCCGACGGCCTGCGGGCGACATGGGTGAATGAGGGTATCGTGCGGCGAGTCTTGAGAAGTTTGGGTCGCGTTTCAGTTGTAGCGATCGTCGCCTATTCCCTGGCCGGCGCTGCCGACTTGCGCGCCGAAACGCTGTCGTCGGCGCTTGCCAACGCCTACATGAACAATCCGGATCTGAATGCGCAACGCGCCGCCCAGCGGGCGCGTGACGAAGAAGTGCCGAAGGCACTGTCGGGTTTCCGGCCGAAGGTTTCCGCGCAGGGTTCGCTCGGTTCGATCGAAACCCGCGCCCGGCCCGGTGGACGGGTAACGCGCGACCCCGGTTCGATTGGACTGACGATTACCCAGCCCGTCTATTCCGGTATGCGCAACGTGAACGCCACCAAGGCCGCTGAGGCAGGCGTGCTCGGCGGGCGTCTCGCCCTCGACAATGCCGAGCAGAATACGCTGCTATCGGCCGTAGAGGCCTACATGAATGTGGTCCGCGACAATGCGATCGTCAGACTGCGCAAACAGAACGTGGACGTTCTTACCGAACAGCTCAGGGCCACCCGCGACCGTTTTGATGTGGGTGAATTGACCCGCACCGATGTCGCCCAGGGCGAGGCGCGGGCCGCCGGCGCGCGCTCCGCCGTCAATGCAGCGGCCGCCCAGCTGCTTGCCAGCCGCGCCGTCTATAAGCAGATCGTCGGGCGCGATCCGACCGACCTTTCCGCCGCGTCTCCGCGCGGTGGCTTGCCGCGCTCCCTGTCTGAAGCCCTGTCGATCGGCCTCAAGCAGCACCCCGCGATCCAGGCGGCCGAATATCTTGAGGAATCGGCGGCCTATTCGGTGAAGGTGGCCGAAGGCGCTCTCCTGCCGACGTTGTCGATACAGGCGTCTGCCGAGCATTCGCATCAGCCTTCAAGCACGGTCCATCAGGCCGATACCGTTTCCATTCTCGGCGTGCTGACGATCCCGATCTATCAGGGCGGTGGCGAATACGCCAATGTCCGGCAGGCCAAGCATGAGCGGTCGCAGGCAGCGCTCGAGATCGATGTTGCGCGGCAGAGTGTCGAAGCGGCGATCCTTGCTGCCTGGGGTGGTCTTGAAGCCGCGACCGCGCAGCTGAATTCCGCTGACGCGCAGATCCGCGCCGCCGATATCGCTCTAAGCGGCGTGCGCGAGGAAGCGTCCGTCGGCCAGCGCACGACTCTCGATGTTCTCAACGCGCAGCAGGAACTGCTCGACGCGCGCGTTTCGCGCATTGTCGCCCAGCGCGATCAGGTCGTTGCCTCATACGCCCTGACCTCGGCGATCGGCAGGCTTTCCGCCCAGCAGCTCAGCCTTGCAGTTCAGGTCTATGAGCCCGAAGTCAATTACGAGAAGGTCCGCGACCGCTGGTTCGGCCTTCGCACGCCTGACGGACAGTAGTCCCAGAGGGCAACGGCGACCTCTCCACAGAGCAATGGTATCAGAGGGTTGCGTGCCAACGCATCCATGCCATAGTCGCATTGGACTTGCCCTGTCGTGCGAATCACCTGGGCCCCGAAAATGCGGCGAGAATTGTCATCATGAGTAACGCAAGCGCGGTTCCGGAACCGTCGATGGAGGAAATTCTGGCCTCCATCCGAAAGATAATTTCCGACGATTCCGAGCCCGAGTCGGCAGTCGAAGCTGCGCCGCTTCCCGCAGATCCCGCCAAGGATGCGCAGAGCATGATCGACGATATGTTCGATGATGATGCGCCGGGCGGGCAGGACGACATCGACGCGATCATGGCTGGCGATATTGCCGTCGATGATGACGATGAGGACGAGGCTGAAGACGAGGAGCAGGTTCTCGAGTTGACCGAGGAAATGGTCGCCGAGCCGATGGGTCTCGTTGAAGGGATCGACGACGAAGTCGACTTTGGCGATGTCGAGCATGACGAAGTGCCGGTAGCCGTAGCCAGGGCCGAGACCGCTCCGAAACCAAAGGCCGCGGCAGCAAAAGCCAAGGTATCGGCCGCCATGCCGATTGATGAGAAACTCATCTCCCGGGAAACCGAGGCGGCAGTTTCCTCCGCGTTTTCCTCTCTGGCCGGGATGATGCTATCGAGCAACGCCCGTACGCTGGAAGATCTGGTCAGCGACATGCTGCGCCCGATGCTCAAGAACTGGCTTGACGACAATCTGCCCGGGCTGGTGGAAAAGATCGTCCGTTCCGAAATCGAACGCGTCACCCGCGGCAACCGCTGAACACCGGCAATCCTGATCTGAACTCGCACCGCGGTTGCCCGCGTTGCGATGGCGGTTGACTTGGCCTTCGATAATGGGATTTACGGTTCCCCTCAATCGTCAATCCCGGAAGTAACCGACAATGCTCGACAAGGCCTACGACCCCGCAAGCGTGGAACAGCGGATTTATGCGCGCTGGGAGGGCGAGGGCGCCTTCAGGGCCGGTGCCGGAGCACGGCCGGACGGGGATAACTATTGCATCGTTATCCCGCCGCCGAACGTCACCGGCTCCCTGCATATGGGCCATGCCCTCAACAATACGCTGCAGGATATCCTGGTGCGCTACAAGCGCATGCTCGGCCTCAACGTACTCTGGCAGCCGGGCACCGATCATGCCGGCATTGCGACGCAAATGGTCGTCGAGCGTCAGCTCATGGAGCGCCAGCAGCCCGACCGCCGCGCGCTCGGCCGCGAGGAGTTCGTGCGCAGGATCTGGGAGTGGAAAGAAGAATCCGGCGGCACCATCGTCAATCAGCTGCGCCGGCTCGGCGCTTCATGCGACTGGTCGCGCGAGCGCTTTACCATGGACGAGGGCCTGTCACGCGCCGTCCTGAAGGTTTTCGTCGATCTTTATCGCGAAGGGCTCATCTACAAGGACAAGCGGCTGGTCAACTGGGATCCCGTATTCCAGACCGCGATTTCGGATCTCGAGGTCGAGCAGCGTGAGGTTTCCGGCCACATGTGGTCGTTTGCCTATCCGCTGGCGGATGGGCCGGTCGACGGGATCTCGGAAATCGTGATCTCCACGACGCGGCCGGAAACGATGCTCGGCGACGGTGCGGTTGCGGTCCATCCGTCCGACGAGCGTTACAGGAATCTCGTGGGCAAGCTGGTGCGTCTGCCGATTGCCGAACGCCTGATACCGATCATCGCGGACGAATATCCCGACCCGGAATTCGGCACGGGCGCCGTGAAGATCACCGGCGCGCACGACTTCAACGACTTTGATGTCGCACGTCGCAACAACATCCCGCTTATTCCGCTGATGGACGCCGAGGCGCGCATGATCGTGACGCCCGAAAACAATGTTCCGGCGCACTACGCGGGCCTCGATCGCTACGACGCGCGCGAGCTGGTGCTCAAGGAGATCAAGGAACTCGGCTTCTACCGGGGCGAGGAAGAAAAGATCATCGCGCAGCCATTCGGCGATCGCTCCGGCGTCGTTATCGAGCCGATGCTGACAGACCAGTGGTATGTGAACGCCGAAGTTCTGGCAAAACCTGCAATTGAGGCAGTGGAGCAGGGGCGCACGAAGATCGTCCCGCAGAACTGGGAAAAGACCTATTTCGAATGGATGCGCAACATTCAGCCCTGGTGCATTTCACGCCAGCTCTGGTGGGGCCATCAGATCCCGGCGTGGTACGGACCCGACGGCGACGTCTTCGTTGCCCACGACGAGGATGAGGCGAGGGCGCAGGCGCGGGAGAAATTCGGCCGCGATGTCGAGCTGACGCGCGATCCCGACGTGCTGGATACCTGGTTTTCTTCCGCCCTCTGGCCGTTCTCGACGCTTGGCTGGCCTGACAGGACGCCGGAACTTCAGCGCTATTACCAGACCGACGTGCTGGTCACCGGCTTTGACATTCTCTTCTTCTGGGTCGCCCGGATGATGATGATGGGGCTGCACTTCCTGGACGAGGAGCCGTTTCACACCGTCTACATTCATGCGCTGGTGCGCGACGAGCGCGGCCAGAAGATGTCGAAGTCAAAGGGCAACGTTCTCGATCCGCTCGAGCTCATCGACAGCTATAGCGCCGACGCGCTGCGTTTCACGCTTGCCGCCATGGCGGCACAGGGTCGCGACATCAAGCTCGCGCCCGCACGCGTGGAAGGCTATCGAAACTTCTCCACCAAGCTATGGAATGCTGCACGCTTTTGCGAAATGAACGAATGCAGCGTTCCAGCGGGGTTCGATGCTGCCGGCGTGTCGGAACCGCTGAACAAGTGGATTGTGGCCTCCGCTGCGGACGCCGTCCGGGAAGTCGAGGCAGCGCTCGAGGCATACCGCTTCAACGATGCGGCTGCCGCAGTCTTCCGTTTCGTGTGGAACACGTATTGCGACTGGTATCTGGAGCTCGCCAAACCAGCGCTCTCCGGCTCCGATGGCGCGGCAAAGGACGAGACGCGGGCGACGGCAGCCTTTGTCCTCGATGAAATTCTCAAGGTGCTTCATCCGTTCATGCCGTTCGTGACCGAAGAGCTGTGGCAGCGGACCGCCAAGCGCGACGGCCTTCTCATGCTTTCGCCCTGGCCGTCCGCGCAGGCGCCGCGCGACGAGATGGCGATCGCCGATACCGAATGGCTCATCGGTCTGATCGGCGCCATCCGTTCCGTCCGTGCCGAGATGAACGTGCCCGCCGGCGCGCAGATCCCGGTTGTGGCGGTCAATCCTGACCCCGAGACAGCCGGCCGGCTGGACCGTTTCGGCGAACAGCTGACCCGTCTCGCCAGGCTTTCATCCGTGGAGACGGGTGCCGCCGCGCCGGATGGTTCGGTCCAGATTGTCCTGGGCGATCAGGTGATGGCGCTTCCGCTTAAGGGCATCATCGATTTCGACGCCGAGCGTGCGCGCATCGACAAGGAAATCAAGAAGTCGGACGCGGAGATCGGCAAACTGGAGGCGAAGCTCTCAAATGAGGGGTTCCTCGCAAAGGCGCCCGAGGATGTCGTCGAAGAGCAGCGCGAGCGGCTTTCCGGCCTTGTGACCTCACGCGATCGCCTTCAGGAAATCAGGGCGCGTCTGGGCGGCTGATCGTCCGCAATCGCGCTAACTGCAACGCATGTGGTGAATCTGCCACATGACGTGATTCTTTTCCCTCGCTTCGACGAATGTGGCGACATGCCGCTTTTGCGCCATAAACTCGCACAAATTCGGTAGTTGATTGGAAAACACCAAAGCCGCCTCTCTGCGGACTGTGGCGCCCAGGCAACATCTGCATGATCGATTCGATATCGGCATGTTCAGCAGTTGTGCGGTGCCGGGTTGCATGGCAGTGGAAATTGGTAATGCCGTTTTGTCCGATCGGGCAGCGGACGAGAGTTAACAGGAATATGGACGCGCGCGCCTTTAACAATTCAGAACAACCCTTCGGGTATGTAACTGAAAAACGCCGGCGCACCGTCGCCCACCATCAGGGTGTGGCAGAGGAAGTTGTGGTCTATGCGGATTGCTAAAGCATTCCTGCTCGTGATGCTGGCTGGCTTCTACGCCGCGCCTGCGTTCGCGCTTGATCCGTCCCTGCCGGAAGCAACGCCGCGGGAAGCCCTTCGTGAAGGGCTTCAGGCCTACTTCAACGGCGACAAGAAGCGTGCGGCGACCGCGCTTGAGGTCGCGGCCAATGAGGGGCATCCGCTAGCCCAGTGGAAGCTTGGCAAGATGTACGCCCAGGGCGACGGCATCGGCGAAGACGATGCCAAGGCCTTTAATCTGTTCCGCCAACTCGCCAGTCAGCATGCCGACGACAATCCGCATACGGCAATGGCCAGTGTCGTTGCCAATGCGTTCGTGGAACTCGGCAATTATTACAGGCGCGGTCTTGAATCGGCGGGCGTGCAGAAGAACGCGGGCCAGGCCGTCAATCTGTTCACGCATGCCGCTGTCTATTTCGGCGACCCCGAGGCCCAGTTCTATCTCGCCCGGATGTATCTGGACGGCGAGGGCGTTGCCCGCGATCCCGGCCGTGCGATCAAGTGGCTTGGCCTTGCCGCGCGCAAGAACCACGTCCCCTCACAGGCGTTGTTGGGCGATTTGCTTCTTCACGGAGGCGAGGTGCCGGCGCGTCCCGACCTCGGCATGATGTGGCTCATCATCGCCAAGGAAAATGCTGCGCCAGAGGATCGTGACTGGGTGCTCGGTCTGCATTTTCAGGCTGTCGAGAAGCTCGATCCCGCAACGCTCGAACGTGCCGGTGACATGGCTGCCGACTGGATGAAGCGTCACCGGGGCTGATCGCAGGCCGCTCAGGCGGCCAGCTCAATCCATACCGGAATATGATCGGACGGCTTTTCCCAGCCGCGCACATGCTTGTCCGTGCCTGCGCAGACCAGCCTGTCTGCCGCCTGCGGGGAGAGCATCATGTGATCGATGCGGATTCCGTTATTCTTCTGCCATGCGCCAGCCTGATAATCCCAGAAGGTGAACAGCTCGTCGCGCGGTGCCACGGCCCGGCTCGCGTCGGTAAATCCAAGTGCGGAAAGCCGGCGCCATGCCCCGCGCGATTGTGGCTGGAACAGCGCATCGCCAGTCCAGTTCTCGGGAAATCTGGCATCCGCCGGTGTCGGAATAACATTGTAGTCGCCAGCAAGAACCAGTGGCTCTTCGAATGCCAGAAGTGATCTGGCGTGGCCGTAAAGCCGGTCCAGCCATGCGAGCTTGTACGGAAACTTTTCCGATTCCACCGGATTACCGTTAGGCAGATAAATCGAGGCAACGCGCACAACGCCATCGCCGGTCGAGAAGACAGCCTCCAGGTAGCGTGCCTGTTCATCGCTGTCGTCGCCGGGCAGCCCGCGCCGCACATCTTCAGGCGGCTTCTTTGAAATCAGGGCTACGCCGTTGAAACCCTTCTGTCCATGCGTCGTCACATTATATCCGAGCGCCTCGAACGCATCGCCGGGAAAGGCCTCGTCGACGGACTTGATCTCCTGGAAACAGGCGATGTCCGGCGAGGCCTCCCTGAGCCACGCCGAGACGGTATCGATGCGTGCCTTGACGCCATTGATATTCCAGGTGGCGATGCGCAGCGTATGGCCGCTCACAGCGAAAAGCTCGTGCCGCAGCCGCACGATGATGTCGCGTTCGGGTTCTTGACCTGGAACGAAGCGCCGATCAGTTCGTCGACAAAATCGATCTCCGAGCCCGTCAGGTACATCAGTGAAATCGAATCGATCAGCACCGTAACGCCGTTCTTTTCGATCACCAGATCATCCGCTGCACGATCCCTGTCGAGGTCGAAGCCGTACGAAAAGCCCGAACAGCCGCCACCGGAGACACTCACCCGCAATGCCGTACCATCAGGTTCTTTCGCGATAATCTTCGCGATACGGCTTGCGGCGCGGTCGGTGACGGAAATGGGTTGCTCGCTCATGGCGCTTGTTTCCTGAAATCTCTTGAGGCCGTGCTTCGCGGGGCATCCTTGCTCTCGCGCTTCCATGAATCTATGCACGGATTGGTCTCAGTCAATGCTATGCGTCGCCAGCGGAATCCAGCAGATGAGCAGAACACGGGTTTTTGCCGACTATGCGAGCGATCCAGCGGCATCGCGCGGCCGCGCCTTTGCCGAGCCCGAGCACGCCATGCGTACGCCGTTCCAGCGCGACCGCGACAGGATCGTTCATTCGACGGCGTTTCGCCGGCTCAAGCACAAGACGCAGGTTTTCGTTTATAGCGAGGGCGATCATTTCCGCACACGGCTGACGCATACGATCGAGGTCGCGCAGGTTGCCAGGTCGCTTGCGCGGGCACTTGGCCTCGATGAGGATCTGACCGAGGCGCTTGCCCTGTCTCACGATCTCGGGCATCCGCCATTCGGCCATGCAGGCGAACGCGCCCTCGACCGTTGCCTTCGGGAATGGGGCGGGTTCGATCACAACGGGCAGAGCCTTGCCGTCGTGACGAGGCTTGAGAAGCGCTACCCGGAATTCGACGGCCTCAACCTGACATGGGAAACGCTGGAGGGTCTGGTCAAGCACAACGGTCCGCTGACGCTGCCCGATGGAACGCCCATCGGTCCATACGAGGGACGAAAGCTGCCTCGACAGATCCGTGCGTTCGATGCGGACATACCGCTGGATCTCTGGACCTTCGCCAGCGCCGAAGCACAGGCTGCGGCGCTGGCGGATGATATTGCCTACGATTCTCACGATACCGACGATGGGCTCCGCGCGCGTCTCTTTTCCATGGGACAGATTGCGGAAGTACCGCTTGTCGCACGTATTCTGGGTGAAATAGGAGCCCGGTACCCCTCGCTGGACGAGGCGCGCCGTATCCACGAACTGATCCGCCGTCTCATTACCGTCACCATTGAAGACGCCGTCGCGGAGACGCGTGGGCGCATAGCGCGTCTTGGAGCACGCAACGCTGCGGACATCCGCATGGCATCGATGCCGGTCGTTGCATTCAGCGCATCCATGGAAAGCGATGTCCGGGTGTTGAAGGAGTTCCTTTTCACCCGCATGTACCGCCACCCGCGTGTCGATGGCGTCATGAAGGAGGCGGGCAGGGTGATCGAGCGGCTTTTTACCCGTCTGCTCGAACGTCCCCATCTCCTACCGGTCGACTGGGCGCTGGAGGGAGGCGAGAAGGATACCAAGCAGCTGGCGTTGCGGATTGGCGACTATATCGCCGGTATGACCGACCGTTACGCGGTCGCCGAATACCAGCGGCTGTTTGACGAGACCCCTGAATTGCGATAGCCGCTCGGTCGCGGGCTCAGGCCCCTGGTTTTTGAGGACGTTCGTACCCTGATGGATGTATTTGAGGATATCGCCGCGCGGGTCGACGCGGCGCTGCAGCGCTTGCGCGAAACCGGCGAACTGGCCGCCGATACCTATGGCGCGCAGATCACTGTTGAGCCCACGCGCGACCCGGCTCACGGAGATGTCGCGACGAACGCTGCGATGGTGCTTTCAAAGCAGGCCGGCATGAAACCGCGCGATCTTGCGGAAAGGATCGTCGCCGCGCTTGCCGGCAATGACGATCTGACGGCCGAGGTTGCCGGTCCAGGTTTTATCAATATCCGTCTTGCCGACACCTACTGGCACGGCCAGCTCGCCACACTCATCGCTGATGGCGATGCCTACGGCCGGCTCGATTTCGGCGGGGGTCGCAAGATCAACGTCGAATATGTTTCGGCAAATCCGACCGGCCCGATGCATGTCGGCCATTGCCGCGGCGCGGTTTTCGGCGATGCACTGGCCAACCTGCTTTCGGTGACCGGTCATGACGTCACCCGCGAATATTATATCAACGATGCCGGTGCGCAGATCGATATGCTCGCCCGGTCCGCATTCATGCGCTACCGCGAAGCGCTCGGCGAGACGATCGGTACAATCCCCGAGGGCCTTTATCCGGGCGACTATCTCGTCCCGGTTGGCGAGAAGCTGGCTGCGGACCATGGCCGTTCACTGCTGGAGCTGGATGAGAGCGCATGGCTACCCATCGTCAAGCAGACGGCGGTCGAGATGATGATGGCGCTTATCCGCGAGGATCTTGCTGCGCTCAACGTCCATCATGACGTGTTCTTCTCCGAGACGACCCTCCACGCGGGCAATGCGTCACGAATTTCCGGCGCCATCGCCGCCCTGGAATCGCAGGGCTACGTCTACAAGGGCACATTGCCGCCGCCCAAGGGCCAACTTCCGGAAGACTGGGAAGATCGCGAGCAGATTCTTTTCCGTTCCACCGAAGTCGGCGACGACATAGACAGGCCGCTCGTCAAGTCGGACGGCGCCTACACCTATTTCGCGGCCGATGTCGCGTATTTCCAGGACAAGTTCCTGCGCGGCTTTGAGGAAACAATCTATATTCTGGGCGCCGATCACGGTGGTTATGTGAAGCGTCTTGAAGCGCTGGCGCGGGCGATTTCAGGCGGCAGCGTCAAATTGACGGTGAAGCTGTGCCAGCTGGTAAAGCTTTTCCGTGCCGGCGAACCGGTCCGGATGTCCAAGCGATCGGGCGATTTCGTCACGTTGCGCGACGTAGTCGATGAAGTCGGCCGCGATGTCGTTCGCTTCATGATGCTGTACCGCAAGAACGAAGCGCCGCTCGATTTCGATTTCGCGAGCGTCGTTGAACAGTCGCGCGACAACCCCGTCTTTTACGTTCAGTACGCTCACGCGCGGGCGAAATCCGTGCTGCGAAACGTTCGGGAAGTCTTTCCGGATCTCATTCCCGGCGCGGGAGACGGCGCCGAAACGCTTTCCGCGCTCACCGACGAGAGCGAAATCGCCCTTGTCCGTCGCCTTTCTCAATATCGCAGAATGCTTGAAGCTTCGGCCCGCGCGGAAGAGCCGCATCGGATCGCGTTTTACCTTTACGAGCTTGCCAGCGATTTCCATTCCTTGTGGAATAAGGGCAAAGACACGCCACAATTACGTTTTATTCACCCTGATGATCGTAGGGTGACAGAAGCGCGAATGCATTTGGTGTTGGGAGTTACCCGCATTTTGGCATTCGGGCTTGGGGTACTTGGAGTCGAGCCGGCCGAAGAGATGCGCTAGGAAAGCCGTCATTCGGCGAGCCTGTAGCGGGTCGCGGACTTGACGAGTTGTGGAGTCGGAGGGGCAGAACGCTCATGGCCGAGACATATGATCGCCGTCCCAATCAGCGTGCTGATGAGGATTGGGAACCGAAGAACGATCCGAACCGCTTTGACAGCGATCCGCTGGCGGAGCTCGCGCGTCTGGTCGACGAAGACCCGTTCGCAGACATGGCCCGTCCGCGCGAGGCGGCTGCCCGCCCGGTGGCGCCTGAAAAGCCTGTTGAACGCGCAGCCGCTTCACCGGCACCGGCGCGGCCTGCCGCCGCAGCTCCGCGTGAACCGTCGCCCTACGATACGATAGCGAGCAAGCCGCAAGCGTCTGGCCTCGCATCGAGTCCTGCTCAATCGACATACAGACCGGCTTCGCCTGCGCCGGCTCGTCCGAGCGTCGCGCCCGGACGCACCGACGACCGCGACCTTGCCGGCTACACGGTCAGGAAGCCAGAGTCCGCGCTTGGTGAAGGCCAGATGAAGCCTTCTGACGTTCAGGCTCGGCATCAACACACCGAAATGCCCCCCGCGCCGGCGAAGTCGGTGATGCCGCCGCAGCGTCGCCTGACCGCGGCGCGCGATACGTCCTTCGGATTTACGCCGCAGAAGACGGAACAGTTGCGTCATACGCCATCGGTCGCGCCTGTCTCTACGCCCCGTCCGGCGCAGACTGAAGCGCCGGAGTTGAAGGAAACAAAGCCGCCGATGCCTGAAGCCCGGCCGCACGTCGCGCCGCCAGCAGCCAGGCCTGCGAGCCCGGTCCCCGACGCGGATCATCTGTTCGCCGACATCGGCTCGGTACACGAGCAGTCCACCCGCCCGGAGGATGATTTCGATTTCGACGAGGCCTTCGGTCAGAACGACGAGGGGTTTGTCTGGTATGATGAGCCTCCAACAGAAGGCAGGACGGCAGAGGGGCAGGGGAATGAACCCACGGCCGCGTCTGAACCGGAAGTCGAGGCGGCTGAGTCTTCGAGCGACGAGGGGTATGCTGCCAGCGAATACGATTTCGCGGCCTTCGAGGCGGAACTGACGAAATCGGACCCATATGACGTGCTCGGTTCTGTGCCGCCTCGTGCCAAGCCTTCGGCGCCGCCAATCGAACCCAAAGCGCCTGCGCCGACATTCGAACCGCGCGTGCCGCTCCAGCGAACTGAAATGAAGGCGCCGGAAACCTTCGAGCCGGACGCCTTCGAGCTGGAGGATTTCGAGCTAGACGATTTCGATGACGGGATTGAAGCCGAAGCTCCAGTTCCGCCCACTGTTTCGAAGGCTGCGCCGCCGCTCCCCGACAGGAAGCCCCCGGTGGTCAGTTCGGCCGCACCTGCCGTTCCGGCTACGCCGGCGATGCCGGCTTATACGCCGCCGCGCAGCGACAGCGCGCTCCGCTACGCGGATGCCGATCGCTCGCCGCCGGCCCGTGATCCGCGCGATGAGGCTCATTTCGACTCCATGATCGAGCAGGAGCTCGATTTTTCAGAGTTTGACCCTTCCTTCGACGACAGCGGGCACATGCCGCCATTGAGCGACGAGGAAGTCGCCGATTTCGGGACCCACGCCGGGACCGAGGGTTCGGGCCGTCGCCGCGGGCTTGTGATGTTTGGCGCGCTTGTTGCGTTGATCGTCGCCGGCGGTGCGGGTGTCCTCGCCTACAACAGCATCTTCTCTGAAATCGGCGGTGGCGAACCGCCGACGCTGGCGGCTCAGGATGGTCCCGTAAAGACCAAGCCGGCGGAGCCGGGCGGGGCAGAGATCCCCAATCAGAACAAGCTGGTATATGACCGCCTTGGTGGCAACGAGCAGCCGGCCGAAGAACGGGTTGTCTCGCGCGAGGAGCAGGTCGACCAACCGTCCGGAGATAGCGGCGTGCGCGTGATCGGGACGAATGTCGTCCCGCGTGGCGAAGACAGCGGACGTCTCACCCGCGAGGAAGTTCCCTCCGCGCAGGATGCGGCGCCACGTCCGACTTCGGAAGCAACGCCTCTGACGCCGGCACCGGCGCCGGATCAGCCAAAGCGTGTGAAGACAGTTGTCGTGAAGCCTGATGGTACCGTTGTCGGTCAGCCCCAGGCGCCTGTCACACCGGCCCCCGTCGCGCCGCCGTCTGCACCGCTGCGTATTGCCAACGCACCTGCTGCTCCCTCGCGCGAAGGCGATGCACCGGCCGTGCAACGCGAAGCGCCGGCGCCCGCGCCGACCCAGCCGGTGAACAACGTGCCGGCAGGACGCCCCTTGTCGCTGACGCCATCCGCCATCAATAACGCACCGTCAACTCCCGCTCCCGCGCCCGCCCCGACGAGGGTAGCGACCGCGCAGCCGGCGCCGTCACCCGCGCCGGTGGCAACCTCTTCGGGTCCGGCCGGCACCTATGTCGTGCAGGTCGCTTCCCGCAAGAGCGAGGATCAGGCCCAGTCGGCGGTATCTGCGATCAAGTCCCGATACAACGCGGCGCTGGGCGGCTATGTGCCGAACGTCGAGCGGGCAGATCTGGGCGACAAGGGCGTGTTCTATCGGGTCGGCGTCGGTCCGATTTCGTCCCAGCAGGAGGCCGTGTCGCTGTGCGAGCGGCTCAAATCGGCCGGGCAGGACTGCTTCGTCCGTCGCAACTGATCTGGCGGCATCGGAAGAAATCATTGGGCCGGCGCGATTGGCTTCGCGCCGGCCCTTCTTGTCTCAATAGGCCCGTTTCTCTCTGGATGATTTGGCAAACAGCTTGACCGGCAAGGGCGTCGCTTCATAACCAGATTGTATGGACCAGACGCGCGCATTCATTACCGGTATCGCCGGTCTGACGATCTCGCAGCAGGAAGTGGCTTTTCTTGATGCCACGCGGCCCTGGGGGCTGATCCTTTTTGCACGCAATATCGACACGCCGGATCAGGTGAAGTCGCTGGTTCGTGCTTTCCGCGACATCGTCGGCAGGCCGGATGCGCCTGTGCTGATCGATCAGGAGGGCGGACGGGTACGGCGCCTGCGGCCGCCGCACTGGCGGGATGTGCCGGCAGCCGGTCTTATCGCAGCGCTTTGGTCCGGCGATCGGGCCGCGGCGGAACGCGCCGCGTGGCTCAGCGGCAGGCTGATCGGCGAAGAGCTTTATGCGCTGGGTATCACGGTCGACTGCTTTCCCGTTGCCGACCTTCTCATAACCGGCGCTCATGACATCATAGGCGACCGCGCCTATGGGGAAACGCCCGAGGCCGTCATTGCCCTTGCTGGCGCTGCAGCGGCGGGCATGCGGGCGTCGGGCGTGTCGACCATCGTCAAGCACATTCCCGGTCATGGCCGCGCCCGTGCTGACAGTCACCTTGAACTGCCGACGGTCAGTACGCCACGGGATCAACTGGCGGCGACGGATTTTGCGACGTTCGCCGGCCTGTCTGATCTGCCCATGGCAATGACCGCCCACGTCGTCTATGCCGCCATCGACGCTGCCGCGCCAGCAACAACCTCCGCAACGGTGATCGGCGACATCATACGCGGCGAAATCGGATTCGACGGCCTGCTGATGAGCGACGATCTTTCCATGAAGGCCCTGTCGGGGACGATGGGCGCGCGCACGCAGGCTGCCTTCGCCGCGGGTTGCGATATGGCCCTCCATTGCAATGGCGACATGGCCGAGATGGAGGCAGTCGCCGACGCGACGCCGCAGCTTGTCGGCGAACCGGCCCGCCGCGCCGTCGACGCACTTGCATGGGCGCGCAGGGCGGAGGAGGATTGTGCCGGGCTTTGGGATGAATTCACCAGTTTGCTCAGTTCCGCAGACGGACCGGCGATCGCGTGAGGGGGCTGTGACATGGCCGCAGGTGATGAACTGTTCATGGAGGAGCGCGCCGACCGCGCGCCCGGCGAGCTGTTCGTCGTTGACGTCGATGGCTTCGAAGGCCCGCTCGATCTCCTGCTGACGCTGGCCAGAACGCACAAGGTCGATCTGTCGCGCATATCGATACTGGCGCTGGTCGAACAGTATCTCGCCTTCATAGCCGAAGCACGCCGGTTGCGGCTGGAGCTCGCGGCAGACTATCTCGTCATGGCGGCATGGCTTGCCTACCTGAAGTCCCGGCTGCTCATACCGATTCCGGAAGACGATGAACCGAGCGGCGAGGAACTGGCCGAAACACTCGCGTTCCGTCTCAAGCGCCTCGAAGCCATGCGCGACGCCGCTGTCCGTCTCGTCAACCGCAACAGGCTTGGCCGTGACATTTTTCCACGAGGCATGCCTGAGGGCGTGACGTTACTGCGCCACCGCCGCTTCGATGCCGATCTCTATGAACTCCTGCGCGCCTACGCGGATCAGCGGCAACGCGGTCTCAATCGCAATCTCACGATGAAGCCGCGATCCGTGTGGACGCTTCAGGAGGCAAGGCGCAGGCTGGAACGACTGTTCGGCGAGATTGCCGACTGGACGCCGATCGATCATTTTCTCGCCCAATTCATGGACGATCCGGAAATGCGGGCGGGCATCATAGCGTCCAGCTTCGGCGCCAGCCTTGAGCTTGTACGCGAGGGCAGGGCGGAGCTGCGCCAGGAACGGCCATTCGCGCCGCTCTTTGTCCGCCGAAAGAACTGAATGGCGATGGGGTATCGCACTTGACCCTGCGGGCAAGCTGGTCCAGCTATCCGGTATGGCGCACAAAAATGTGCGGGGGCGGTCGGAACGAGAATGGAAGAAGCCACCAAAACCGGTAGCCGCGACAGCCTGCGCGAACAGATGCGCATGGCCGAGGCGCTGCTGTTTGCCGCGACCGAACCTCTAGACGAGGCGACTTTGCGCGCACGCCTGCCGGAAGATGCCGATATCCCGTTGATCATCGAATGCCTGCAGCGCGATTATGCCGTGCGCGGGGTTCATCTCGCCAAGGTTGGCGATGGCTGGCGTTTTCGCACCGCTGACGATCTTGCGTTCCTGCTGCAGCGCGACCAGACCGACGAACGCAAGCTTTCAAGGGCCGCGCTCGAGGCGCTCGCGATCATTGCCTATCATCAGCCTGTCACGCGCGCTGAAATCGAGGAAATTCGCGGAGTCAGCGTGCGTCTTGATGTCCTGCTGGAAACGGGATGGGTGCGCATGCGTGGCCGCCGCCGCACGCCGGGGCGGCCGGTCACCTATGGAACGACGCCGGAATTCCTCGATCACTTCGCACTCGAATCCCTGCGCGATTTGCCCGGTCTTGATGAATTGAAGGGCGCCGGCCTCCTTGACGCGACGCTGCCGCCGGGCTTTTCGGTGCCACAGCCCATCGACAGTGAACTGACCGACGATGAAGATCCGCTGGACGATGGCGATGAAGGCGATTTCGACAACGACGAACGCGACGGTACGGACGGGTGACAAACGCGCGCCGGAGTAACGAAGTGCCGTCGTCCCCGGTTGCCGCCATGCCCGGCTGGGGCCGCAGGGGCACGGCTGCGGCGTCGATTGCCTCAAGTCTGGCGTTTGACGGCGTATCGCATCGCTATGGCGAGACGGTTTCCCTGAACGATGTGACGTTTCAGGTGTCGCCAGGTGAAGTCCTCTGTCTGCTCGGCAGATCCGGCTGCGGCAAGTCGACGCTGCTGAGGGTGGCGACCGGTCTTGAACGGCCATTCGCGGGCACCGTTTCCATAGACGGGAAACCGGTCAGCGACGAACGCCGTTTCGTTGCGCCGGACAAGCGGGGGATTGGCTACGTCTTTCAGGACTACGCGCTGTTTCCGCATCTGACCATTCTCGAAAATGCAGTGTTTGGGCTCAGCCGATTACCGCGAAACGTGGCGAAGGCGGAAGCGGTCAAGGCACTCGCCCGCGTGGGTATGGACAGCTATCAGCGGGCCTATCCGCACCAGCTTTCCGGCGGCGAACAGCAGCGCGTGGCGCTGGCGCGGGCGATCGCGCCGCGGCCGGGTATCCTTCTGATGGACGAACCGTTCTCCGGCCTTGACCGGCGCCTGCGCGATGAAGTCCGCGAGGAGACGCTGGCCGTCCTGCGCGAGACGCGGGCTACCTCGATCATCGTTACCCACGATCCTGAAGAGGCAATGCTGATGGCCGACCGCATCGCCCTGATGCGCAAGGGCCGGATCGTCCAGATCGGGACGGCGCAAAATCTTTATCACGAACCCGCCGATATCGAGGTTGCCAAGTTTTTCAGCGAGATCAATCTTCTTGAAGGACAAGGCGGCGCCGGTTTTATCGCGACCCCTTTGGGAAGCCTTCCCTATGAGAGCGCGCAGAAGGGTGCGGCCTATGCGGTCGGCGTACGTCCGCACGGTATTCGTGTTGCTCCGGCTGGCGAGGGCGGCACCGCCGGGCGCATCGTCATGCGTCGCTTTTCGGGCGAGGACGATTACCTTGAAATCGTCGTGGAGGGCATCGATCGCCCCCTTGTCGCCCGTGCACGGCTGAGTCCTGGCGTCGTCCCCGGAAATGACGTGTCCCTGTCCGTCGATCCGCATGGAATTCTTGTGTTCGAGGACAATGCCGGCATTCGCGGCTAGCCAAGCCTTTATTGCGAGGGCAAGAAGGTCCATATATCGTCTGGGCAGTAGATAGTTGCCGCATCGCGGCTTGAAGGAGCGTTTTTATGGCCCCCAGTTGGTTTCAAATCCTGATCGTAATCGTTCTTCTTGTTCTGTTGTTCGGCAGGGGGAAGATTTCGGACCTGATGGGCGATGTCGCCAAGGGCATCAAGAGCTTCAAGAAGGGAATGGCCGATGAGGGCGAAGAGGCGCGGGAACCCGCCGCCGAAGCGCCGCAACGGACCATCGAGCACACGCCGGCAGAGCCAGCCCCGCAACCGACCGCGCCCAAGCGCCCGCGCAAGAAGACAAGCTGATCAATCAGAGGCTCGGCTCCGGCCGCGACGCCTGATGCCCGGTTCCTCGGCGGCCCACGGGAAAGCAGCACGCCATGTTTGACATCGGCTGGAGCGAGATGCTCGTCATCGCGGTCGTCCTGATCGTGGTTGTCGGCCCGAGCGACCTGCCCAGGGTTTTGCGCAGTTTCGGCAAATACGCCGGACAGTTGCGGCGTATGGCAGGTGACTTTCAGCGTCAGGTGAACGATGCGATGCGCGAGGCGGAACTCGACGATGTCCGCCGTGACATTGAAAGCGTCCGGCGCATTCACCCCGCCTCCCAGGTCCGCTCCATGCTGACTGGCGGGGAAAGCAAGGACGATGCAGTGATGGAGCCGTTGCCAGCGCCCGCAGGCAAGGATGCTCCGGTCAAGATCACACCTGCGGTGACCGAACCTGCGCCAGCGCCCAAGGCAAAAAAGGCGCCTTCGACGAAGAAGGCACCCGCTGCGAAGACCCCTGCGGCTTCACCGAAGCCATCGACGAAAACAGCTGCTGCAAAGCCGGCAAAGCCTGCAGCCGTCCGCAAAGCTCCCGCAAAGCGGGCCAGAAAAGGGCCGGGCGATGCGTGACAGCCAGGACGAGGCCGATATCGAAGCGTCGCGCGCACCACTCGTCGAGCATCTGACAGAACTGCGAAACAGGCTCATCAAGGCGCTGATCGGGCTGGCGATCGCGACGATCATCTGCTTTTTCTTCGCCTCCGACATCTTCAATATCCTGCTTTGGCCCTACGAGCAGGCGGCTGGCAATGTCCGTGACATCCACCTGATCTATACGGCTCCGCAGGAGTATCTCTTTACCCAGTTCAAGCTGGCGCTTTTCGGCGGCTTCTTCTTTGCTTTCCCGGTCATCGCCGGGCAGCTCTACATGTTCGTCGCGCCTGGCCTCTACCGCAACGAACGCACGGCATTTCTGCCATTTCTGATCGCGACGCCGATCCTGTTCATCCTTGGCGGTGCGCTGGTCTATTTCCTCGTCATGCCGCTTGCCATGCAGTTTTTTCTCGGCATGGAGCAGACGGGCGACGGGGTTGCGCAAATCCAGCTGGTCGCGCGGGTCAGTGAATATCTCAGTCTCATCATGACCCTGATATTCGCCTTCGGAATCTGCTTCCAGATGCCTGTCGTTTTGACGCTTCTGGCGCGTGCGGGGATCATCGGTTCCGATACGCTCAAGTCGAAGCGCAAGCACGCCATCGTGCTGGTTTTCCTCGTGGCCGCATTCCTGACGCCGCCCGATCCGATCAGCCAGATCGGCCTTGCGCTTCCAACGCTGCTTCTCTACGAAATCTCCATTCTTGCGGTTCGGCGTGTCGAGAAGAAGCGCGACGCGCTTGAGCGCGAGAAGGAAGCCGAGAGCGCCTGACGTTCCAATCTCGAATCTGGCATGCTCCGTCCGCCTTGGGGCGCGCCCACTCATCTCTTCGGATCAAGCATGTTCGATATCAAGTGGATCAGGGACAATCCGGAAAAACTGGATAAGGCACTCGCGCGGCGTGGGGCAGAACCAGCCGCCGCCAGGCTGATCGCGCTCGACGAGGCCCGCCGCGAACACATTACCCGACTTCAGGAGGCCCAGGAGCGGCGCAACAGCGCTTCGAAAGCCATCGGGCAGGCAAAGGCATCGGGCGACGAGGCCACAGCCGCTTCGTTGATCGAGGAGGTTGCGCGGGTCAAGGCCTTCATCCAGACAGGCGAGGAAGAAGAGCGCAGGCTCACTTCGGCGCTTGAAGAGGCGATGGCGATCATCCCCAACATGCCGCTGGAAGAAGTGCCGGACGGTGCCGACGAGCACGATAACGTGCTCCTGCATGTCAAAGGGGAAAGGCCGTCCTTCGCGTTCGAACCCAGACAGCATTTTGAACTCGGCGAGGCGCTGGGCCTGATGGATTTCGAGGCTGCCGCCCGTATCTCCGGCGCGCGGTTCGTCGTGCTGAAGGGCGCGCTTGCCCGGCTTGAGCGCGCACTCGGCCAGTTCATGCTCGATACCCACACTGACAAGAACGGCTACACGGAGGTCAATCCGCCGCTGCTGGTGCGCGACGACACGATGTTCGGTACAGCACAGCTACCCAAATTCGCAGACGACCAGTTCCATACCGAGGACGGGTTCTGGCTGATCCCGACCGCGGAGGTCCCGCTGACCAATCTGGTCCGTGAACAGATGCTGGAGGAAGCCGCACTGCCGATCCGGGTAACGGCATGGACTCCCTGTTTTCGCCTGGAGGCCGGCGCCGCTGGCCGCGATACGCGCGGGATGATCCGCCAGCACCAGTTCGCCAAGTGTGAACTCGTATCCATCACCACCGAAGCGGCAGCTCTTGAGGAACTGGAGCGCATGCGCGGTGCAGCCGAAGGCATCCTGGATGCGCTGGGCCTTCACTATCGTACCGTCACCCTGTGCACGGGCGACATGGGCTTTGCCTCTCGCAAGACCTATGACATTGAGGTCTGGTTGCCGGGGCAGGATGCCTTCCGCGAAATTTCCAGCTGCTCGGTCTGCGGCGACTTTCAGGCAAGGCGCATGAATGCGCGGTATCGTCCGTCCGAAGGCGGTGCGCCGCGTTTCTGCCATACGCTCAACGGTTCGGGCCTTGCTGTCGGTCGCACGCTGATCGCGGTGCTGGAAAATTACCAGCAGGCCGATGGCTCGATCGTCGTGCCCGAAGTGTTGCGCCCCTACATGGGCGGGCTGGAAGCAATCGCGCCCGCGGGCTGATCGCAACGCGATCCTATAAGGAAGAAGAAACGTGCGGATTTTGCTGACCAATGATGATGGTATCAATGCGCCTGGCCTTGAGGTGCTGGAAAGCATTGCCGCGACGCTTTCCGACGACATATGGGTCGTTGCGCCAGAGATCGACAATAGCGGCGCATCCCATTCGCTGTCGCTGAACGATCCGCTTCGCTTGCGGGAAATCGGAGAGCGCCGGTTCGCGGTCAAGGGGACGCCGACCGACTGCGTCATCATGGGCGTGCGCCAGGTACTGCTGGACAATCCGCCCGATCTTGTACTGTCCGGCGTCAATCGCGGGCAGAACATCGCCGACGATGTGACCTATTCCGGAACGATCGCGGGCGCCTTCGAAGGCGCCGTGCTCGGTGTGCGGTCGATTGCCCTGAGTCAGGGCTATTTCTATGACCATGACGCGCCGGTTCCCTGGGAGACCGCGCGCCAGCACGCGCCCGGCATCATTTCCCGGCTACTGCCGCAGATGAAGAGCTCTGACGTGGTGATGAACATCAATTTCCCTGCGTGCGAACCTGACGACGTGAAGGGCGTGGAGGTGACGCGGCAGGGCAAGCGCGACCAGAGCCTCTTCTACCTCGACCGCCGTGTCGACGGCCGCAACAACCCCTATTACTGGATGGCATTTTCGCGCATCCGTTCAAATCCGCCTTTGGGCACGGATCTCAGGGCGATGTATGATGGCCGCATTTCGGTAACGCCACTCATGCTGGACATGACACATCACGACAGCCTCGATCCGTTGGCGAATGCCTTGCGGGACTGATGGCCGCGGGATCGGGAAACGGCTCTGACAACGAACCGACGGTCGCTCGGGCGCGATTGGTCCTGGACTTGCGCGCCAGAGGGCTGATGGATGCCGACGTCCTGAAGGCGATTGAGCAGACCCCTCGCATCGATTTCGTGGATCCGGCCTACGCAGCGCAGGCTGAACAGGACCGCGCGCTGCCGATTGCCTGCGGGCAGACAATCTCCGAACCCTTCATCGTCGCAACGATGACCCATGCTTTGAAACTGACCGGGCGCGAAAAGGTGCTCGAGGTTGGTACCGGCAGCGGCTACCAGACGGCCGTTCTGGCTCGTCTTTGCCGCTGCGTCTGTTCGGTCGAGCGATATCGCTCTCTGATGCAGGACGCTGAAAAGCGTCTGGCGGCACTGGGTTTGACCAATGTATCGCTCATGCACGGTGACGGTTGTCTTGGCTGGGAAGGTGAAGCCCCGTTTGACCGGATCATCGTCACGGCTGCCGCCCGGGAAATTCCCGAAACGCTGATCGGGCAACTCGGGCCGGGCGGCATCATGATATTGCCGGTCGGGCCGGACAATGGCGTGCAGCGCCTTCTCCGCGTCACCATTAAGGATGATGGAGCGCTTCGGGAGGAAACGCTGATGCATGTCCGCTTCGTGCCGCTGGTACCGGGCAAGGCGATTTTTTCGTGATTATTGCGGGTGTTGTGACCCGACATGCATCGAATTGCCTCAAAATGCCACGAATTGCCCTTTTTTCTTAAGTCGTTGTTTACCCAAGTGAGGTTAACTCGCGTTCAGTGATTTGCGTACATTGTGAGTTGTCCCATGCGTAGCGAGTACCTGGCCCCTTCCAACAACGGCCTTTTCCGGATCCTTGCTGTTTCAATGCTGGCGCTGACAGCGGGCGCTTGCAGTTCCGACGTAACCCGTTTCAGCGAGCCGATGTTTTCCTCCGACGTGACCGGTTCGGTCGCGCCGATCCCCTCCGAGCCCGTCGGTAGCGCAACGGCCTACGCCGCCAACACGCCCGGCAACGGATACGGCGGAAGCTACGGCAACACCTACAATAGCGGCAACAGCAGCGGGTATACCTCGCAGCCGCTCCCTGCGCCTCAGGCCTCCGGTGCCCCCTCCTATCAGTCGGGGATGGCACAGTCGGTTGCGCCGGTGCAGTCGGACGGCGCCACGAGCATGGCCCGGTCGAACTATTCCTCGGGCGCACGAAAGACGGTGGCTCCCGGCGATACGGTCTACTCGATCGCCCGCGCCTACAATGTCAGCGAAAGCGAGCTGCTGCGGGCAAACGGTATGTCGTCTCCCAGCCAGCTCCGCATCGGTCAGCAATTGGTCATCCCCGGGGCGGGCATGTCAGCAACGGTCGCATCTGCGCCGCAGCGTTCCCCCAGCCCGGTGACCCAGCCTGCGACGCCGACGCGTACGGCCTCGTCCGGCGGCTACGTCGTCAAGCAGGGTGACACGCTCTACACGATTGCCCACGCGCATAATGTGCGGGTCGCCGATATCGCGGCCGCGAATAATCTGCGCAACGGTGGTCAGGTCCAGGTCGGGCAGGAAATTTCGATCCCCGGCACCAAATATCAGTTCACCCGCACCGCGGCCCTCCAGAACCCGGCAACGACGACGGATACATCGGTTCAGTCGGGGCGCGTGGAAACCTCTGAAGCTCGCAGTGTGAAGACCGTGCCGGTCGCCGCACCGCAGCCCAAGCCGCAGGCGACCGCCCAGGCACCGGAACCCAAGGCGCCTGAAGCTGCGCCGCAGGAGCCGGTCCGCACGGCATCCCTGACCGAGCCGGAGGCGCGTTCCGCCAGCGAATTCCGGTGGCCGGTTCGTGGCCGGGTCATCTCGTCTTTCGGCGAGAAGGCATCGGGCCGCACCAATGATGGCATCAATATCTCCGTGCCGGTGGGAACTTCGATCCGGGCGGCGGAAAACGGTGTCGTTGCCTATGCCGGCAACGAACTTGAAGGCTACGGAAATCTGGTCCTGATCCGTCACTCCGACAACTGGGTCACGGCCTATGCCCATGCCGAAAAGCTGCTCGTGAAGAAGGGCGACACGGTCAAACGCGGTCAGGTCATCGCACAGGCCGGTCAGACAGGCAGCGTCGATACTCCTCAGGTGCACTTCGAGTTGCGCCAGGGTTCACGCCCGGTCGATCCGCTCAAACACCTATCGTCTCTTTGAGGTCAATCTGATCATCCTGACCGAAGAGAGCTGGGGCGGCTTCTTGGGGGCCGCCCTTGTCTTTTTGAATTGCGCCTCAGTCTTCCATGCGGTTGCCGGTGCGCCCGGCAAGGTCCTGAACGAACTGGAACGCGACGCGGCCTGAACGGGAACCGCGCGTGGTTGCCCATTCCAGCGCCTCGTGACGCAATTTGTCTGCCGGGTAATCGATCCGGTAGTGCTGGCAGTAACCGTCGATCATCGCCAGATATTCGTCCTGGCTGCACTTGTGGAAGCCGAGCCACAGCCCGAACCTGTCCGACAGCGAGACCTTTTCCTCCACAGCTTCGGAAGGATTGATCGCCGTCGACCGTTCGTTCTCGATCATGTCGCGCGGCAGCAGATGGCGGCGGTTCGACGTTGCATACAGGATGACATTTGCCGGCCGGCCCTCGATACCGCCTTCCAGTGCTGCCTTGAGCGACTTGTATGACGTGGTGTCGCCGTCGAAGGACAGGTCGTCGCAGAACACGATGAACCGGTGCTCGGACTGGCGCAGTTCACTCATCATATCGGGAAGCGTATCGATGTCTTCCCGATGGATTTCGACAAGCTTGAGGGGGCCGGGCTTTCCTTTTCCGGAGAGCTGGTCATTGACCGTCGCATGCGTCGCCTTGACGAGCGAGCTCTTGCCCATGCCGCGTGTGCCCCAGAGCAGGGCATTGTTGGCAGGCAGGCCTTCAGCAAAGCGCATCGTGTTTGAAAACAGCGTATCGCGCGCGCTATCGATACCCACGAGCAGCGACCGATCGACGCGGTTTACCGATTTCACGGGCTGGAATCCTTCAATGCGACCATGCCAGACAAAGGCATCGGCGGCGCTGAAGTCGCGGTTGCGCGGCTTGGGCGGAGCGATTCGCTCAAGCGCATCGGCGATTTGCGCCAGAATGTCGGCGGGCAGGGGGGCGTCTTGTTGCTTCATTGCGTCTTGTTCCGTTTTGCCGGAGAAATTAGCGAATAGCCCGGCAAAACGATGGTTTGCAAGGCGCACCGCCATGGATATAGTCCGCCACCGACCATCCATGAACGCCGTGCTCCCTCTGCAAGAAGGGCCGACGGCGCCGAAGCCTTAGGATCGACGCTATGTTTATTACCCCGGCCTTTGCCCAGAGCGGAGCCCCTGGTGGCAGTGACGCCATCATTTCGTTTCTGCCCTTTATCCTGATCTTCGTGATCATCTACTTCCTGATCCTGCGCCCGCAGCAAAAGCGGATGAAGCAGCACCGCGAGATGATCTCGGCAGTTCGTCGTGGCGATACCATCGTCACCTCCGGCGGCCTCATCGGCAAGGTGTCCAAGGTCACCGACGAGAGCGAGGTCCAGGTTGAGATCGCCGATGGCGTGAAGGTCCGTGTGGCCAGGGCGATGATCTCCGAAGTCCGCGCCAAGGGTGAACCTGCGCCCGAGTGAGCGCCTGCGATCCGATAGCCTGCGTGCCATCAACCCTCTGACCGGATTCCGATATGCTGCATTTCTCTCGCTGGACCATCATTGCGACCCTCGTCGCGACGGTGCTGGCCCTGCTGTTCATGAGCGTCAACTTTCTGCCGGCAAATGTCGCGGGGATGCTTCCCGGCGGGCTTGCGGAACGAAAGCTCGTGCTGGGGCTGGATCTTCAGGGCGGTTCGCATCTGTTGCTGTCGGTCGACACGGAAACGGTGGTGCGCGAACGCATGGATGCGCTTCGCGACGAAGTGCGTCAGACCCTTCGTGAAGCGCGTATCGGCTACACCGGTCTCGGGATCAGTGGCAGGAGTGTCCAGGTCCGGGTTCGCGACACCGCGCAGCTCGACGATGCGGTCCGCCGCATTCGCGATACGCGCACCGCGCTCTCCGGCATGGCGATTACGGGTACGGCCGAATACGACATTGCCGTGGCATCCAGCGAAGACGGGCTGATCACCGTCACTGTCAATGACGTTGCCATCGAACAGAGGGTCCGGGCTGCGGTAGAACAGTCCATCGAGATTGTCCGTCGCCGTATCGACGAGCTCGGCACGACCGAGCCTACGATCCAGCGTGAGGGTGCCGACCGCATGATCGTGCAGGTTCCCGGGCTCGACGATCCGGCGCGTCTGAAAGCGCTCATCGGTCAGACGGCGAAGCTGACGTTCCGGCTGGTCGATTCCTCGATGCCGGTGCAGGAGGCGATCAGCGGTCGTCCGCCGGTCGACTCGGAAGTCCTCTATTCGACTGACGATCCGCCGGCGCCGTATCTCGTTCAGAAGCGCGTGATGGTCAGCGGCGAAGATCTCGTCGATGCGCAGCCGGGCTTCGATCAGCGCACCAATGAGCCGATTGTCTCGTTCCGCTTCAACTCATCGGGCGCGCGCAAGTTCGGTCTTGTGACCCAGCAAAATGTCGGGTTGCCCTTTGCCATCGTTCTCGACAACGAAGTTATCAGCGCGCCGGTGATCCGCGAACCGATCCTTGGCGGATCGGGTCAGATCAGCGGCAATTTCACGGTGGATTCCGCCAACGACCTGGCAATTCTGCTGCGTGCTGGCGCACTGCCGGCACCGCTGACAATCCTTGCCGAGCGCACGGTGGGTCCGGGGCTTGGTGCCGACTCCATCGAGGCGGGCAAGCTCGCGGCTCTCGTCGGCACGCTTGCCGTTATCGTCTTCATGCTCGTCGTCTACGGTCTGTTTGGAATCTTCGCCAACATATCGCTGATCATCAATATCGGTATGATTATCGGGCTGCTGTCTTTCCTCGGGGCGACGCTGACCCTGCCGGGCATTGCCGGTATCGTCCTGACAGTCGGAATGGCCGTTGATGCCAATGTGCTGATCTACGAGCGCATACGTGAGGAGATTCTCGCCGGGAAGAGCGCGATTGCCTCCATTGATGCCGGGTACGGCCGGGCACTGGGGACAATCATGGATGCCAACATCACCACGCTTATCGCAGCGGTCATCCTGTTCTACATGGGTTCGGGCCCGGTGCGCGGTTTTGCCGTAACGCTTGCCATCGGCATTGTGACGACGGTGTTCACCGCATTCCTCCTCAATCGCCTGATCGTCGCGACCTGGGTCCGCAGGACGCGCCCGAGCACGATCAACCTGTAAGCGGCGGAAAGGTCCAAGATCATGAAACTGCTCCGCCTCATTCCCGACCAGACCCATTTCGGCTTCATGCGGTTCCGCCGCCTGTCGTTTCCGTTCTCAGGCCTGCTGTCCGTCGTTGCGATCGGACTGCTCGTCACGATGGGTCTGAATTTCGGCATCGATTTCCGCGGCGGCACGCTTATCGAGATGCGTACGCTCGACGGTCCTGCCGATGTCGGCGGCATCCGTGAAGTCATCGGAACGCTCAATGTGGGCGACGCCCAGATTCAGCGATTCGGCGCGCCCGACGAAGTACTGGTGCGTGTCGAGGCCCAGCCGGGTGGCGATCTGGCCCAGCAGGCCGTCGTCGAAAAGATCAAGGCGGCCTTCGGCGACAAGGTGGAATACCGTCGGGTCGAGGTGGTCGGTCCGGTCGTCTCGGGTGAACTGGTGGAAGCGGGGACACTGGCCGTCCTCGTTTCGATCCTCGCGGTCCTGATCTACATCTGGTTCCGGTTCGAGTGGCAATTTGCCATTGGCGCCATCATTGCGACGGTTCACGACGTGGTGCTGACAATGGGCATGTTTGCCATTGTGCAGCTCGAATTCAATCTCTCCAGCATCGCGGCGATCCTTACGATCGTCGGCTATTCGCTCAACGATACGGTCGTCGTCTACGACCGGATTCGCGAGACTGTCAGGCGCTATAAGAAGAGACCGCTGCCAGAACTGCTCGACCTTGCGATCAATGAAACGCTTTCGCGCACGGTCATGACGTCCCTGACGACGTTGCTTGCCCTGATAGCGCTCTACTTCCTGGGCGGCGAGGTGATCCGCAGTTTCACCTTCGCGATGATCTGGGGCGTCCTTGTGGGCACATACTCATCGATTTTCATCGCCGCACCGGTCCTTATCTTCCTCAATCTGCGCCCCGGCCCGACCGGAACCGGTGCCGCGGCTACAGCAACGGGCACGACGGATGGCGGGGACTGACGGGTTTTACCCTGGTAGGGCGCCGATTGATTCCTACGGCAATGGCGGCTTCCGCTTTGCCGGGATGTCGCATCGCGGCAGTCTTCTCTATCTGCCCGGCGGCATTCGCCGTTGGGACAAGCGGGTCTTCACCGGCCTCGATGCCTACGCGCTGGAGTGTATCGTCACCGAGGCGAAGGCGATCGACATCCTGCTTGTCGGCACGGGGATCAACATGGTCCCGCTCGACGAGAAGACGCGGGAATTGCTTCGCGGATATGGAATATCGGCCGACGCGATGACGACCGGCGCCGCGGCGCGCACCTACAACGTGCTGCTTGCCGAAGATCGACATGTCGCGGCCGCACTTATCGCGGTCGAATAGCCATGCAGGACGATCTGAAAGTATGTGCCGCGCAGCTACGCGCGGTTGATTTCGATCGCTATATAGCAGCTGCCATGGCGCCGTCTCATGCGCGGCCGGACCTTACCGCGCTCTACTGTTTCCATCATGAAATCGGCCGGATCGCGGATATCATCAGCGAACCATTGCCGGGCGAAATACGCCTGCAATGGTGGCGCGATGCGATCGCCGGCGAAGGGCATGGCGATGTATCCGGCAACCCCGTCGCCGCATTATTGCTGGCTGCCATCGATCGCGGCACGATCGCGGCGGACGATCTGCAGGCGATGATCGATGCGCGCGCGGCCGCGCTCTATGCCGAACCTCCCGCGACGATGGACGAAACCGAACGGCGGCTGTCGGCCACCTCTGGCGCGTTGCTGCGCACGGCGGGAGGCATTCTCACCGGAGAAGGATGGCAGACGATAGAGCGCGCGGCGCGCGCCGGCGGTCTGACGGAAGGCCTCGTCGGGCTCGTTCGCAATCTCGGCTACGATGCCAGCCATGGCCGGATCGCGTTGCCGCTGGACCTGCTGGCCGAGCATAATGTCCACACCGGTGATCTTCTCGCCGGCCGTGAACCGGAAGGGCTCCGCGCGGCTTTGGCATCGGTCCTCGACCGGGCATCCGAATGCCTTGGCATATTCAGGCGGGAAAGCAGCGGCCTGCCCAGGACGGTTCTGCCTGCGTTCGCGGGCCTCGCGCTTGTGCGCAGGCGGATAGCGATGTTGCGCAAGCCACGATTGCTGCTCGCCTCGCCACCGGAAATGACGCCTCTCGGTGTCGTTGTCAGAATCTGGTTCGGTCGGCACAGACGATATTGCTGAACGCCATCGACGCACGCCTCCAACGAGCGTATGACAGGGTCCATTCGGAGCCGGAACCGTGAACGTCAACCCAACAATCGGGCAGCACAAGGAAGGCGCAAGCGGCGCGACATTCGCTGTCGTGCTGGCGTTGTCGCTGTGTCATTTCCTGAATGACGTGATGCAGTCGCTGCTTGCGGCGATCTATCCGATGCTCAAGGTGAATTACGATCTGACATTCGCCCAGATCGGCCTGTTGACCTTTGCCTTCCAGGTAACGGCATCGCTGCTCCAGCCGGCGATAGGGGCCTATGCCGACAAACGTCCGCTGACCTATTCGCTGCCCGTTGGCATGACCTTCACATTTTGCGGCCTGTTCCTGCTGGCCTGGGCCTCGCACTACTGGATGCTCGTCTTCGGCGCCTGCCTCGTCGGGATGGGTTCGGCGGTATTTCATCCTGAGTCCTCGCGTGTGGCGCGGCTCGCCTCAGGCGGACGGCATGGAACGGCGCAGGCGCTATTTCAGGTCGGCGGCAATGTCGGCAGCGCGATCGGGCCATTGCTCGCCGCATTCATCGTCGTGCCGGCCGGGCAGGCGAGCGTCGCGTGGTTTTCGGTGGCGGCTCTGGCCGGCATGATTGTCCTGACGCGCGTATCGCACTGGTACGGAGCGCATCGGCGGGCGGCGGCCAAGCGGATTTCGGCTCCCGAGGTCTCGCCTTTTGCCCGTCGAACAGTGGTTTTCACACTGGCCGTGCTGGTGATGCTGATCTTCTCGAAATACGTCTACATGGCCAGCATGGTGAGCTATTTCACCTTCTATCTGATCCACAAATTCGGGCTCAGCGTGCAGGCCGCGCAGATCCACCTGTTCCTGTTTCTGGGCGCCGTCGCGTTCGGCACGCTGATCGGCGGCCCGATCGGAGACCGGATCGGCACCAAACGCGTCATCTGGGTCTCCATCCTTGGGGTCTTGCCCTTCACGCTGGCGCTGCCCTATGCGGACCTGACATGGACGACGGTTCTGTCCATGGTGATCGGTATGGTGCTGGCATCGGCATTTCCCGCAATCATCGTCTTCGCGCAGGAACTGCTACCCGGCCGCGTCGGCTTCGTCGCCGGCATATTCTTCGGTCTGGCCTTCGGCCTTAGCGGAATATCGGCGGCGGTTCTCGGTCAGGTCGCCGACTGGAAGGGCATCGAATATGTCTATTCGATCTGTTCGTTCCTGCCGGCAATTGGCCTGCTGACGGTGCTCCTGCCGGATATACGCCGCCGCGCGAACTGACCTTGCCTATTCGGCGGCTTCCTGATGACGGCCGAGCCAGATATCGATGTCGGCAAGTGCCCGGCGCGTGATGGCGAACCGCTTCGCCCTGATCTTTTCCTTGCCGCGCAACCGCTTGCCTGGCTGCCTTGGAATTTCAACCGGCGGGAACAGTCCGAAATTGATGTTCATCGGCTGAAAACTTGCGCCTTCCGCGATGTGACCGCCGGTGATGTGCGTCAGTAGCGCGCCCAGCGCGGAAGTTTCCGGCGGCGGCGCGATGTCGGTGCCGAGTGCTGCAGCTGCGGCAAAGCGGCCGGCCAGCAGCCCGATGGCGGCCGATTCCACATATCCCTCTACGCCCGTCACCTGACCCGCAAAGCGGATGTCGCTTCGCGACCGCAGGCGAAGCTGTCGGTCGAGCAGCCGCGGGCTGTTGATGAAGGTGTTCCGATGGAGGCCGCCGAGGCGTGCGAATTCGGCGTTTTCCAGACCCGGGATCATGCGGAATATCTCGGCCTGGGCGCCATATTTAAGCTTCGTCTGGAAACCGACCATGTTGTAGAGCGTACCGAGCGCGTTGTCCTGCCGCAGCTGAACGACCGCATAGGGTTTGACCTCCCGATTGTGCGGATTGGTCAGCCCGACCGGTTTCATCGGGCCGTGGCGCAATGTCTCGGGACCGCGCTCGGCCATGATCTCGACGGGAAGGCAGCCATCGAAATACGGCGTATTGCGCTCCCAGTCGCGAAACTCGGTCTTGTCCCCGCCGATCAGCGCTTCGATGAAGCGCTCGTAGGTCTCGCGGTCAAGCGGACAGTTGATGTAGTCGGCGCCGGTTCCGCCGGGTCCAGCCTTGTCATATCGCGACTGGAACCACGCGACTTTCATGTCGATGCTGTCCTTGTGGACGATCGGCGCTATCGCATCGAAAAACGCAAGCTGTTCCTCACCGGTCTCCGAGAGGATCGCTTCTGCCAATTCAATCGCGGTCAACGGGCCGGTGGCGATGATCGTCGAGCCCCATTCCGCCGGGGGTAACGAGGTGATGGCTTCGCGCCTGATTTCGATCAGAGGGTGCGCTTCCAGCGCTTGCGTCACGGCGTCGGAAAAACCGACACGGTCGACCGCGAGCGCGCCGCCTGCCGGCACCTGATGGGCATCGCCAGACGCCATGATTACGGATCCCGCCCGGCGCATTTCCTCGTGCAGCAGGCCGACGGCATTATACTCGGCGTCATCGGAGCGGAACGAGTTGGAACAGACAAGTTCGGCAAGACCTTCCGTGACATGGGCATCGGTGCCGCGCACCGGCCGCATCTCATGGATGACGGCGCGCACACCGGAATTTGCGACCTGCCAGGCTGCCTCGCTTCCGGCAAGGCCGCCGCCGACGATATGGATGGTATCAATCTTGCTCATGGCCCCACGACATATATTGCGGGCCGCTCACTGACAATCACGCAGCTTTGCACATGCCTTGGCTTACTTTTATTTCAACCCTCGCTAAGATGCCCGCATGAAGCGGGGAGTGGCGATCGTCGGCGGGTTTGGGCTGGTCTTTGCGGCCACGCTGGCGCGCGCCGACGGGGCAAACTCATTTTTCTCCAGCTATGGCGTAAATCCGCCGGAGGCATCGCGCATCACCTACTGCCATGGCTATGGCTGCGCGTTCCGCACGAGGCTCGGATTTTCTTCCGGCGAGATCGGCAGGCTCGGGTCGATCATGTCGGGGGGCAGGGCATCGCCCGCCGCCGAACGTGCAGCCATTTCTCACGCCGTTCAGTGGTTCGAAAAGAAGGCCGGCCGTGAGGCCGGAACGTCGACGGACAAGGCAAAGCTGGGCGCGATGGGTGGAGATCCGACCCAGCTCGATTGTATCGACGAAGCCTCCAATACGACCAGCCTGCTTGTCCTGATGGAGAAGCGCGGCCTGCTGCGGCATCACACGGTTCTTGCGCCCCGCACGCGCGGATTTCTTCTGGATTTTCGCTACCCCCACAACGCCGCCGTCATCGAGGAAAAGAAGGGCGGAGAGCGATGGGTGGTCGATTCATGGCCTCGCGCCAATGGCGAAAAGCCGGACATCATGAAGCTGGAAACCTGGCTGGCGTCGAGCTGACGTGAGACCGGCGCCAATCACCGCCGTCTTTCGGCAGAAGACTCCGATGCTTCGAACCTAGCAAGACCAAAGCGCCACCCGCCGTCATTGCCCGGCCTGACCGGGCAATCCATACCGCCTCGTTCTCAGCTTAACGAGCCGCGCGTTTGGCAACGCCGCGAAAGCTCATTCCGCCGCGTCGGAACGGCGATGTTCGCGCCGCCGCTGTTCCAGCTCCTTGAGAAACTGGCCGGTGTAGGATCGCGGCTCGTCCATGACGTCTTCGGGCGTCCCGGCCGCGACGATCTCGCCGCCGCCGTCGCCGCCTTCCGGGCCGAGATCGATGATCCAGTCGGCAGTCTTGATGACCTCCAGATTGTGCTCGATGACGACGACCGTATTGCCCTGATCGACAAATGAATGCAGCACTTCCAGAAGCTTGGCGACGTCGTGGAAGTGCAGGCCGGTTGTCGGTTCGTCGAGCACGTAGAGCGTGCGTCCCGTCGCCCGTTTCGACAGTTCCTTCGCCAGCTTGATCCGCTGCGCTTCACCCCCGGAAAGCGTCGTCGCCTGCTGACCAACCTTGACGTAGCCGAGCCCGACCCTTTGCAGCGTTTCCATCTTGTCGCGGATCGAAGGCACGGCATCGAAAAACTCGCGCGCCTCGTCGACGGTCATCTCCAGCACATCGGCGATGGAGCGTTCCTTGAACTTCACCTCGAGCGTCTCGCGATTATACCGATGGCCCTTGCACACGTCGCAGGTCACATAGACGTCCGGCAGAAAGTGCATCTCGATCTTGATGACGCCATCGCCCTGACACGCCTCGCAGCGCCCGCCCTTCACGTTGAAGGAAAAACGCCCCGGCCCGTAGCCGCGGGCTTTCGCCTCGGGAAGGCCGGCATACCACTCGCGGATCGGCGTGAATGCGCCGGTATAGGTCGCCGGGTTTGATCGCGGCGTGCGCCCGATCGGCGACTGGTCGATATCGATGACCTTGTCGATATACTCAAGGCCCGTGATCTCGTCATAGGCTTCCGGATTTTCCCTTGCTCCGTTGAGCTTTCGGGCGATGGCTCGATAAAGCGTGTCGAGCAGCAGCGTCGACTTGCCGCCTCCCGAAACACCCGTGACACAGGTGAAGGTCGAGAGCGGTAGTTCAGCCGTCACATTTTTCAGATTGTGGCCGCGCGCGCCGGTAATCGCGATCCGGCGTTTCGGCGAAATCTTCCGCCGTTCGTGCGGTGTCGGGATCTGCCGCATGCCGGTCAGATACTGGCCTGTGAGGCTGGCCGGATTTGCCATGATGTCCTCTGGCGTACCCTCGGCAATGATCTCGCCGCCATGGATGCCCGCGCCGGGGCCGACATCGACCACATGATCGGCTTGCAGGACAGCGTCCTCGTCATGTTCGACGACGAGCACCGTGTTGCCGAGGTCCCGGAGCGCCTTCAGCGTGCCGAGAAGCCGCGCATTGTCACGCTGATGCAGCCCGATGGACGGCTCATCCAGAACATAAAGGACACCGGTCAGGCCGGACCCGATCTGCGAAGCGAGGCGGATGCGCTGGCTCTCGCCGCCAGAGAGGCTGCCCGATCCGCGCGAAAGGGTGAGGTAGTCGAGCCCTACATCGTTCAGAAAGTTCAGTCTCTCACGGATTTCCTTGAGAATTCGCGTGGCGATCTCGTTCTGGCGGTCAGACAGGTGTGCCGGCAACGCTTCGGCCCATTCGGCCGCGTTGCGGATGGATAGAGCGGCAACCTCGCTGATGTGCCTGCCGTCGATCTTCACCGCCAGCGCCTCTGGCTTCAGACGCGTGCCGCCGCAGGCATGACATGGCGCCTGCGCCATGTAACGCTCGATCTCCTCGCGCGACCAGGCGGACTCGGTTTCCTTCCACCGCCGTTCCAGATTGGGGATCACGCCCTCGAACGTCTTCTTGGTTTCATAGGAGCGCGTGCCATCGTCATAGACGATGCGAATGAGTTCGCCGTCCGATCCATAGAGGATCGCCTGTTGCGCTTTTTCCGGCAGTTCCGACCACGGCTTGGTCAGCGAAAATCCGTAGTGGCGTCCGAGCGATTCCAGCGTCTGAAGGTAGAACGGCGATGATGAGCGGGCCCAGGGCGCGATCGCACCGTTCTTGAGCGTCAGCGATCTGTCCGGGACGATGAGCCCGGCGTCCACCTTGCGCTCGCTGCCCAGACCGTCGCAGACCGGGCAGGCACCGAACGGGTTGTTGAACGAAAATAGTCGCGGCTCGATCTCGGAGATCGTGAAGCCTGAAACCGGGCAGGCGAATTTCTCTGAGAAAATCAGTCGTTCATGGGTCTCATTCTTCGACTTGTTGGCGCTTTCGCCGGCCAGTTCGGAAGCCGGCAGTGCCTTGTCGGCGAATTCTGCAACCGCAATTCCGTCTGCGAGTTCGAGCGCGGTGGCAAGCGAATCGGCAAGGCGCGTCGCCATGTCGGTGCGCACGACGACCCGGTCCACCACGACATCGATATCGTGCTTGTATTTCTTGTCGAGCGCGGGGACGTCCGCGATTTCGTAGAACGTCCCGTCGACCTTCACGCGCTGGAAGCCGCGTTTGAGCAGATCGGCGAGTTCCTTTTTGTATTCGCCCTTGCGGCCGCGCACGATCGGCGCCAGCAGGTACAGGCGTGTGCCTTCCTCAAGTGCGAGAACACGATCGACCATCTGGCTTACCGTCTGGCTCTCGATCGGCAGGCCTGTTGCGGGTGAATAGGGAACCCCGACGCGTGCGTACAGGAGGCGCAGGTAGTCGTAGATTTCAGTAACCGTTCCGACGGTCGATCGCGGATTGCGCGACGTCGTTTTCTGTTCGATCGAAATTGCCGGCGAAAGCCCTTCGATGTGATCGACATCAGGCTTCTGCATCATTTCCAGGAACTGGCGGGCATATGCGGAAAGCGATTCCACATAGCGCCGCTGGCCTTCGGCATAGATCGTGTCGAAGGCGAGCGAGGACTTGCCCGAACCCGAAAGCCCGGTCATGACCGTCAGACTGTTGCGGGGGATGTCGATATCGACATTTTTCAGGTTGTGCTCGCGCGCGCCGCGCACACTAATGAATGGTGATGCCATCCGGCATTGTCCTCGTGCCTCACGCGGCTGCTGCCGCACTTGTAATACGCGCTAGCCCGCTTCCGGTTCACCCGACCATACCCAACTGAGGCACAGGCGGAAACGGCTTGATTCGTCACAGTCGCCAGAATAGAACATAACAGGAACTTCTGGCAGTGTTTTGTGGAAAAGCCATGATGGACCGCGATTTGCGGCGCCGTCACGACTAGGGTCAGAAGCGTAATTCGATGTGGGCGCGCCGCGCCCGGTTTCAAGGGGTTCTGGCATGGCTGGCAGCGTCAACAAGGTTATCCTGATCGGCAATCTGGGTGCGGATCCTGAGATCCGCCGTACCCAGGATGGCCGGCCGATCGCCAATCTGCGCGTAGCGACGTCCGAGAGCTGGCGCGACAAGGGCAGCGGCGAACGGCGCGAGCGGACCGAATGGCACCGTGTCGTGATCTTCAACGAGGGCCTTTGCAGAATTGCCGAGCAATATCTGCGCAAGGGCGCCAAGATCTATCTGGAAGGCCAGTTGCAGACGCGTGAGTGGGAAGACCAGTCGGGTCAGAAGCGCTATACGACTGAGGTTGTGCTCCAGGGCTTCAATTCCGTGCTGACGATGCTCGATGGCCGCGGCGAAGGCGGCGGACAGGGCGGCGGCGGCGGTGACTTCGGGCGCTCGTCTTCCGGCGGCGGCTATGGCGGCGGGTCAGGTGGTTCGGGCGGTGGCGCGTTCGAACCGATGGACGACGACATTCCGTTCTAGGCGGTGTGCCTGCTCAGGCCTCCTGGGCTTCCACGGTTTCCCGTTCGGCTTCGACGATCTGCGCGTGATGGCGTGCGGACTGCGCCTCGATGAAGACGCGGCGGACGATCGGAAACCGTTCCTTGATCCGCATTTCAAGCGCGTAGACGGTCTCTTCCACCGATCCGACGGCGATTCCGTCCTTGAAGTCGATGCTGACGGCGAGCAGTACCTCGTTCGGGCCCTGATGCATGGTGCGGATTTCGTTGATCGTATTGACGCATGGTGAGGCGCTCACGATGTCCTGGATGCCCTTCACGACTTCCGGCGCGGCGGATTCACCGATCAGGAGGCCCTTGGTCTCGATCGCCAGCAAAAGGGCCGTACCGGCGAGGATCAGGCCAATCACGATCGAAGCCGCGCCATCGAGCCATGGCAGGTCCAGAAAGTCTGCCAGAAAGATACCGACCGCCGCGACGATCAGACCCAACATTGCGGCCGTGTCCTCAAACAGCACGGTAAAGACGGTGGGGTCCTTCGAAAGGCGCACTGCCTCGAAATATCCGAGCTTGCCGCGCGTTGTCTGGAAGGCGCGGTAGGCGATGAACCAGGCCGCCCCCTCGAAGACGAGTGCCAGTCCCAGAACGATGTAATTGACCAGCGGATTGGCAATGGGATGCGGGTCCTGAATTTTGGCAACGCCTTCATAGATCGAAACGCCGGCACCAACGGCGAAGATCAGAATGGCGACGACGAACGACCAGAAATAGATCTCCGGCCCGTGTCCGAAAGGGTGGGCGGCACTCGCCGGCCGGGCGGACCGTTTGATGCCGTAAAGCAGCAGTCCCTGATTGCCGGTATCGACCAGTGAATGGATGCCTTCCGACAGCATCGCCGATGAGCCGGTATATGCCGCCGCGATGAACTTGGTGACGGCGATGAGGCTGTTGCCGGCCAGCGCAGCGAAGATGACGGTTTTCGATCCCTGTGCGGCCAAGCGCGCCTCCGTTTCAGTTTGCCAGCAGCGCCTTCACGCCATCTGCGACGAATTGAACTGCAAGCGCTGACAGGATCACCCCGAGCAGTCTGGTTGCAATCGAGCGGGCGCTTTGGCTGATGAAGCGGTCGATAAAGACGCCGGCGAGCAGAAAGCCGAACATGATCGCCATCACGATGACGATCAGGACCACGATAGATGCCATGCCTACCGCATCGGTGCCAAGTCGGCCTGCGAGCAGAATGACTGCGGTAATGGCGCCCGGGCCGGCGATGAGCGGTACTGCCAGCGGAAAGGCGGCGATTTCGCTCGAGTGACTGTCGTGCACGACCTTGTTTGCCGTATCCGCCTTGCGCTCGCCGCGCTTTTCGAAAACCATTTCGAACGCGATCCAGAACAGCAGCAGTCCGCCGGCCACCCTGAAGGCATGGATAGTTATGCCCAACGCATCGAGCAGGACCTTGCCGAACAGGGCGAAGACAGCAAGGACGATCACGGAAATGATGACCGCATGAAGGGCCGTTCGACGCCGTTGCGCCTCGCTCATGCCCGCTGTCAGGCCGATGAATATCGGCGCCAGACCGGGCGGATCGGTTATCACGAAGAGCGTAACGAATGCCGAGGCGAGGATGTCGAAGGAGGGCATCTCCGTCCCTTTGCTGTGCCGATCATCGGGGCTGCGTCATGCCGACCCGCGGGCCATGTTAAGGCGCAACTTTGCGAAACAGAAGCGAAAGGCCGCAACGGTATCCGTCACGTGCTTTAAAAAAGTTCGGTAAGTATATGTATTATAACGACAATGAACTGGGCAAAATTCTACCGCAATCCTGTTGTTTGAAGGCAGAATCGGATACAATTTGCCGCATCTTTAATCACTTCGGGCAGTACAGAATTTGAGCGACCAGGAACAGGAAGGCGGCGCAATGGCGCCGCCGCCCGGAACAACGCAGGTTTCCATCTCCGACGAGATGCGTCGTAGCTATCTCGACTACGCCATGAGCGTGATCGTCAGCCGCGCGCTGCCGGACGTCTGCGACGGGCTGAAGCCGGTCCATCGCCGCATTCTCTATGCGATGCACGAATCCGGCTACGACTGGAACAAGGCGTACAAGAAATCCTCACGCGTCGTCGGCGATGTCATGGGTAAGTATCACCCGCATGGCGACCAGGCGATCTACGACGCGCTCGTTCGTATGGCGCAGGAATTCTCGATGCGCGTGCCCCTGATTGACGGTCAGGGCAATTTCGGCTCGGTCGATGGCGATCCGGCGGCGGCCATGCGGTACACCGAGTGTCGCCTTGAGAAGGTTGCCCATACCAGCCTCGACGACATCGACAAGGATACGGTCGATTTTCAGGACAACTATGACAATTCGGAACGCGAGCCCGTCCAGCTCCCGGCCCGCTATCCGAATCTGCTCGTCAATGGCGCCGGCGGTATCGCGGTCGGCATGGCGACCAACATCCCGCCGCACAATCTGCGTGAGGTCGTCGCGGCGGCAACCCGGCTGATCGACGCGCCGGAGACGGAAATCGAAGAGCTGATGCAGATCATACCCGGCCCGGATTTTCCGACCGGCGGTCTCATCCTCGGCCAGTCGGGCATCCGTTCGGCCTATACGACCGGTCGCGGCTCGATCCTGATGCGGGGCCGCGTTCAGGTCGAGGAAATCCGTAAGGAGCGCGAGGCGCTCATCATCAGCGAAATTCCCTACCAGGTGAACAAGTCGGTGATGATTGAACGGATCGCCGAACTGGTACGCGACAAGAAGATCGAGAACATCGCTGATATCCGCGACGAGTCCGATCGCCATGGCATGCGCGTCGTGATCGAACTGAAGCGCGATGCTGTCCCGGATGTGGTTCTCAACCAGCTCTACCGGTTCTCGGCCCTGCAAGGCACGTTCGGCGCCAATATGGTGGCTCTGAACAACGGCCGTCCCGAAACGATGAACCTGAAGGACATGCTTCAGGCCTTCATCCGCTTCCGTGAGAAGGTCGTCAGCCGGCGGACCAAGTTTCTGCTCGGCAAGGCGCGCGACCGCGCCCACGTCCTTGTGGGTCTGGCCATCGCTGTTGCCAATATCGACGAAGTCATCAGGATGATCCGCACCGCTCCGGATCCCGCAAGCGCCCGCGCCGCCCTGATGGAAAGAAACTGGCCGGCCGGCGATGTCTCCTCGCTGATTACGCTGATCGACGATCCGCGGCATACCATCAACGAGGATGGCACCTACAAGCTATCGGAAGAGCAGGCGCGCGCGATCCTCGACCTGCGCCTTCAGAGGCTGACCGCGCTCGGCCGCGACGAGATCGGCGACGAGCTCAACAAGCTTGGCGAGCAGATAAAGGACTACCTCGATATCCTTGGTTCGCGTGCCCGCATCATGTCCATCGTCAAGCAGGAGATGGCCGAGGTCGCAGAAGAGTTCGGTACCGACCGGCGCACCGAGATCGTCGAGCATTTCGGCGACATTGACGACGAGGACCTGATCCAGCGCGAGGAAATGGTCGTGACCGTGACCCATGGCGGTTACATCAAGCGCGTGCCGCTCGATACCTATCGGGCGCAACATCGCGGCGGCAAGGGCCGTACCGGCATGGCGATGCGCGAGGACGATTTCGTCGCCAAGATCTTCGCCGCCAGCACACACACCTCGATCCTGTTCTTCTCGTCGAGGGGCATGGTCTACAAGATGAAGGTGTGGCGACTTCCGCAGGCCGCCCCGCAGGCGCGAGGTAAGGCACTGGTGAACATTCTGCCGCTTGCAGAAGGTGAGACGATCACGACCATCATGCCTCTCCCCGAGGATGAGGCGGCGAGCGAGAACTACGACGTCATGTTCGCGACCTGTCGCGGCACGGTACGTCGCAACCGACTGTCGGATTTCGTCCAGGTGAACCGCAACGGCAAGATCGCCATGAAGCTCGATGAGGATGGCGACTCGATCATTTCGGTGCAGATCTGCAACGATCAGGAAGACGTGCTTCTGACAACGCTTGCCGGCCAGTGCATCCGCTTTCCCGTCGGCGACGTCCGCGTCTTTGCAGGCCGCAATTCGGTCGGCGTGCGCGGAATCAATCTGGGCAAGGAAGATGAAGTCATCTCCATGTCGATCCTGCGGCACTTCGAAGCCAATTCGGAAGAGCGCGGCGAATATCTCAAGCGCAGCCGCATGATGCGTGGCGATTCTGAGGATACTGCCGGCGACGACGCCGAGCCCGCGGGCGGCGATCTCTCAGCTGACCGCTATGTTGCGATGTCGGCAGCCGAGCAGTTCGTCTTGACCCTCTCCGAGAACGGCTATGGCAAGCGCACCTCGTCGCACGAATACCGCACCACCGGCCGCGGCGGCAAAGGTATCGTCGCCATGACGGTGAACGATCGCAACGGGCCCCTGATCGCGTCATTCCCGGTGGAAGATCACGACCAGGTCATGCTTGTCACGAACAGTGGCCAGCTCATTAGGTGTCCGGTCGACAATATCCGGATTGCCGGACGCTCGACGCAGGGCGTGACGATCTTCAACGTCGCCGATGGCGACCGGGTGGTCTCTGTTGAGCGGATCGGCGAGGTCAACGGTGACGACGACGGCGACGAAGGCGGTCAACCCGACATGGATGGTCCGGCCGCTGCGGGACCGGCCGGTGAGGGCGAATCTGAAGATTAGGCCGCAAGGCGCCTATTTTGTTGCAAGCGACAGGAGCGCGGCGTTGCGCCGGTCGCGTTCCACGTCCGCCGGCAGCGCGTTGACGATGCGTGCGGCCTGGCGGTCGTCACCCCGGATGCGCCAGCTTGGATCGAAGTAGGGCCAGCCGCGCGCTGTTTCCATTTCCGGCGCGATGAAAGCCGCCTGTGCGTTTGCAGCGTTGAAATCGACAGATCCCAACGCGCCGAAAAAGCAAGCGACCGTTACCGCGGTGAGTACCGCGGCATGTATGGAAACCGACATGTCTGCGCCCCCTGAAGGCGATGTTGTTTTGGCGCAAACTATCGGAAATCCATGAAGAAATCGGGAATCGGGGCTTTACCTGCCATTAGCCATGTTCGCGCTCGCGGACACGATTTTGCCGTTGGGATCTGACGCTGGCGCCATGTCGGACGAAGCGATAATCTCGGGGAAGCCAGCGCTTCACGGGATGAGCGGAAGATGCTTTTGGCCAGGGGGAACCGATGACCATCACGACGTACCTTGCCTACCTCCTGGCCTGCGCGGCGATCATCATTGTGCCGGGTCCGACAGTTACGCTGATCATCGCAAACTCGATCCGGCACGGCGCGAGAGCGGGGCTGATGAATGTCGCCGGCACGCAGTTCGGCCTGGCGATAATGGTGGCTGTTCTGGCGCTGGGCCTGCAGGCGGTTGTGGCGACGATGGCCGGCATTTTCGATTTTCTGCGCATAGCGGGCGCCGCCTATCTCGTCTGGCTTGGCGTGCGCCTGTGGCGTGCCGATGGCGCGCTCGCAGAAGATCCAGCGGCGCAAACGGACAATCGCGGTGGCCGCGGACACTTCTGGCAGGGGTTTTTCGTCATCCTGTCCAACCCGAAAGCGCTGTTTTTCTTCGGCGCGTTCATACCCCAATTTGTCAATCCGGCGAGCAACACCGTGGCGCAGACGGCACTTCTTGGTGTGACGTTCATGGTTGTCGCGACGATTTTCGACGGCGCCTACGCAGTGCTGGCGGGGCGGGCTGGAGGGTTTCTGACCCGGTCGCGCCTGCGATGGGCAGAGCGCATTTCAGGCACGTTCCTGATCGGCGGCGGGGTCTGGCTTGCGCTGTTGCGGCGCTGATTTGCGTTCGGTCTGAAAACCGTTTAACGGCTTTGGCCCATGAGCAAGAAAACCGCGATCTATTCCGGAAGTTTCGATCCCGTCACCAACGGCCATCTCGATGTGATCGAGGGGGCGCTGAGAATCTGCGACCGGCTGGTCGTTGCCATCGGTATCCATCCCGGCAAGACACCGCTTTTCACGCCCGACGAACGCAAGGATCTGATCGAGGCGGTTGCTTTACCGCTCGCCCGCAAGGCAGGCGTCACACTGGATGTCGTTACTTTCGATGGTCTGATCGTCGACACGGCGCGTGACGAGAATGCGACGATCATCGTGCGCGGCCTGCGCGATGCGACGGATTTCGATTACGAGATGCAAATGGCTGGCATGAACGGAGCGATGGCGCCGTCCATTGATACGATATTTCTGCCGGCCTCATCGGAAGTCCGGCACATTACGGCCACGCTTGTGCGTCAGATCGCTGTGATGGGCGGCAATGTTGATGCGTTTGTGCCTGGTCCCGTTGCCAAGGCACTTGTCGCCAAGACCCGCCGCTAACCCGTCATTTTGCCCAGAACACAGGGAGTTCCCATGCTGATGCGAAGCCTTCTTGCCGCCGCCGCGCTTTCCATGGCTGCCGGTGCGGCCTCAGCCGAAGAGATGATCAAGATGGATCTTTCCACTGGTCCGGTTGTGGTCAAGCTGAGACCAGATCTTGCACCGAAACATGTCGAGCGGATTGAAGCGCTGACCAAAGAGGGCTTCTACGACGGACGCAAGTTCTTCCGCGTCATAGACGGCTTCATGGCGCAGACCGGCGATCCTCAGGACAGCGGCTATGGCGGGTCCTCGCTCCCCAACCTCAAGGCCGAATTCAGCCGGGAACCCTTCCGCCGCGGGTCGCTCGGCATGGCGCGTTCCAACAATCCAGACAGCGCCAACAGCCAGTTCTTCATCTGTTACGAGGGCTGCGGCCACCTGACCGGGCAGTACACGCTCTGGGGTGAGGTTGTGGAAGGCATGGAGAATGTCGAGAAGATCCAGGTCGGCGAACCGCCGCGCAAACCCGACTCCATCGTCAAGATGACCGTCATAGACCGCTAGAATCACAAAACGGAAAGGGGCAAGGAATGTCCGACGCAGAAAACACCATCATCATGGATACTACGGCCGGCACGATCACGATCGCGCTGAAGCCCGATCTCGCCCCCAATCATGTCGCGCGCATCAAGGAACTTGTGCGCGAGGGCTTCTATGACGGCACGCCCTTCCACCGCGTCATCGACGGATTCATGGCGCAGGGCGGCGATCCGACGGGCACGGGTACCGGCGGCTCGGGAAAGCATCTGAAGGCCGAGTTCTCTCGCGAGAAGCACGTTCGCGGTACCTGCTCGATGGCGCGTGCGGCAAATCCGGACAGCGCCGACAGCCAGTTCTTCATCTGCTTCAACGAAGCGCCCTGGCTCGATGGCCAGTACACGGTCTGGGGCCAGGTAACCGATGGCATGGATGCCGTCGATGCAATCAAGCGCGGCGAGCCGGTGCGCGATCCGGATCGGATCAAGAGCGTTCGCGTCGCTGCGGACAAAGACTGACGCGGCAGATGTGAGACCCGCCGATGCGGGTGGATGACTTCGATTTCGAGCTTCCCGAAAGCGCGATCGCGCTGCGACCGGCGTCGCCGCGTGATGCGGCGCGTCTGCTCGAAGTCTGGCCTGACGGGACGTTGAACGACCGTATCGTCCGCGATTTGCCGGCTCTGCTGCGACCAGGCGATGCCATGGTGTTCAACGATACCCGGGTCATTCATGCACGGCTGGCCGGATTGCGCCACCGCGGCGAGGTTACCGCCCGGATTGAAGCGACGTTGCATCAGCGTCTGGACGATCATCGCTGGCGCGCATTTGCCCGGCCGGCCAAGCGCCTCAAGGCAGGCGACCGCATCGCCTTTGGCGATGACAACGGCGTTTGCTTCGCCGGTCACCTGAACGCGGGCGTCGAGGCCGTGGGCGAGGCTGGCGAGGTGACGCTATCCTTCGATATTTCAGGTCCCGTGCTGGATGAAACTTTGCAGGCTGCGGGCGTCATGCCACTGCCGCCTTATATAGCTTCCAAGCGCGATGCCGACGCGAGTGACGAGATCGACTACCAGACCATTTATGCCAATGCGCCAGGTGCTGTCGCCGCCCCGACAGCCGGCCTGCATTTCACGCCTGAATTGCTTGAAGCGCTTGAGGCACGCGGTGTGTCACGGCATTTTGTGACGCTCCATGTCGGTGCGGGAACGTTCTTGCCAGTCAAGGTCGACGATACCGACGATCATCGAATGCACGCGGAAAATGGCATTGTCTCCGCTGAAGTTGCCGCGGAATTGAACGACGTGCGGGCGAGCGGAGGTCGCATCGTCAGCGTCGGCACCACCAGCCTGCGCCTGCTGGAAAGCGCTGCTGGCCCGGATGGCATGTTGCGCGCATTCAACGGTGCGACGGATATCTTCATCACGCCAGGCTACCGCTTTCGCGCGGTGGACATGTTGATGACCAACTTCCACCTTCCGCGCTCGACATTGTTCATGCTCGTTTCGGCGTTCAGCGGTCCCGCGACCATGAAGAACGCCTATGCCCACGCCATTGCAGCCGGCTATCGTTTCTATTCCTATGGGGACGCATCATTGTTGCACAGGGCAGACTTCGCGTGAGCGACATTCCGTTTCACATTGAGGCGACCGACGGTGCGGCGCGGCGCGGCGAACTCGTCTTCAAACGCGGCGAAATTCGCACGCCGGCGTTTATGCCGGTTGGCACGGCGGCGACCGTCAAGGCGATGTTTCCCGAGACAGTGCGAGCAACGGGTGCCGATATCATCCTCGGCAATACCTACCATCTGATGCTTCGCCCCGGTGCCGAACGCATCGACCGGCTGGGCGGTCTGCACACGTTCATGAACTGGCCACGGCCGATCCTTACCGACTCTGGCGGCTTCCAGGTCATGTCGCTCGCCAAACTGCGCAAGGTCAGCGAGGAGGGTGTGCGATTCCAGAGCCATATCGATGGATCGCAGCACATGCTGTCGCCTGAAAGGGCCATGGAGATTCAGCGGCTCCTCGGTTCCGATATCCAGATGCAGCTTGATGAATGCGTTTCCCTGCCGTGCTCGCCCGAGGAGGCGCGCCGCGCGATGGAACTGTCGCTTCGCTGGGCGGAACGCAGCAAGGTCGCATTCGGAAGCCAGCCTGGACACGCACTGTTCGGCATCGTTCAGGGCGGCGCCGAGCCTGAGCTGCGCCGCGAATCCGCTGCGGGTCTCGTCGAACTGGGTTTTGACGGATACGCAATCGGCGGGCTCGCGGTTGGCGAACCGCAGGCGGTGATGCTGGCCATGCTGGATGAGACGGTGCCGTCGCTTCCGGTGGCGCGTCCGCGCTATCTGATGGGCGTCGGCACGCCGGACGACCTCGTCGAAGCGGTCAGGCGCGGCATCGACATGTTCGATTGTGTTATGCCGACGCGGGCCGGGCGGCATGGTCTGGCCTATACGAGGCGCGGCAAGGTCAATCTGCGCAACGCAAGGCACGCCGATGACCCACGACCGCTTGACGACGAGAGCGATTGCCCTGCGGCGCGGGATTATTCGCGCGCCTACCTTCACCATCTGGTCAAATCCGGCGAGGCGCTCGGCGGCATGCTCCTGAGCTGGAATAACATTCACTATTATCAGTCGCTTATGGCCTCGTTGCGGGAGGCGATCGGAGCATCCGGCCTCGATGACCGCATCGCCTCTGTCCGCGAAGACTGGCGCGCTGGCGATATTCCGCCGCCATGATGATCGCGTTCGCAGGGGGTACGGCGCATGGACCCGTAGCGGACGATCTAAAATTTATGTATGTATTTCGCAAACAACCAATAAAGTTAGACTACCGAAACACAAAAGCGGCGCCTTCAGTCGCGACAGGTGCGGGCAAGAGAAGCTGCTGATGCAGCTGACGTACAGGATGTCATCCATGCAGTTTCGCGGTGCTTTCAAATTCGTCGTTTTGAGTATTCTGGCACTGGGATGGGCAGGCCCCGCGCTTGCCGAAATCGCCACTGCCGTGGATGTACAGGCTGAGGCGACCGTAACCACGGCATCCGGAACGCAATCGCTCTCTACGGGAGGACGTGTTTCGGTCGGCGACACGGTCGAGACAAGCCGCAGCGGTCAGGTCCAGCTGCTGTTTGATGACAGCACCAAGGTGGTGGTCGGCCCGAATTCGAAACTGGTGATCGATACCGTCCTCATGCGCTCGGCGAACACGGCCAGCCGTTTTGCCGTGACGGCGGTTAGCGGAAGCTTCCGGTTCATAACCGGCGAAAGCCCGAAAAGCGCATATGACATTCGCACCCGGACGGCGACCGTCGGCATTCGCGGAACGATCTTCGATTTCGAAACCGACAGATGGAGCACCGACCTTATTCTGCTGTCCGGTGCAATTTCGTTCTGCGGTACTACGAATGTCTGTGCTGACGTTTCGGAGAAATGCAAACTTGTCGTTGCCAACCGCGTCGGATTTGTCGGCTCCCCGCAAAGTCAGCGACAGACCAACCGGATCACGGGCAGGGGCTTTCCCTATCTGGGTTCGCAGGCATCGCTCCTTCCCGAATTCCGCGCTGACGTGATCGACTGCGGATTTGCCGGCAAGTCCCAGGGCATCATCGATGGCTCGACGCCCGGTGGACCGGGTGCTTCGCCCGCGCCAGGCGGATTGATTGGGCCGGGGCGCAACCAGGGTGGTGACAACGACGGCGGTGAAAGTGAAGGCTTTGCTGGATAAAAGCGCCTGACCCAGGCTCTTTTGGCCAGTAGAACGCCTGCATCCAACAGTATCTATGGCCCGGTGCCGTGCCGATGGTATGCGCACTGAGCGCGTGGACGTCGTATTCGATCCCCGCTTATTTGCAATTTTCTATATTGAGCCGTCAGGCAACCCCTTCAAGCACAGTCGGGTAAATACAGGACGCCTGCCGGGCAGTGTCGATAAGGCGTTCATCAGCGCATCTCCGGCTGTGCATTTACCAATCCCACCGATCGCAGATTGCATACAATCCAGATCCAATATAAAAAATTAGCAAATCGTTAACTATTTCCAGTTTTAGCCGACCGTTTCGGCGGGGGTAATGCGGGCTGGAAATGGAAGTCGATTGACTGCGGCGAGTGTGCAGGTAGGCGTGCGGAGTTGCGTCGATGGGTTATCGGGGATTTGTTGCTTTGCTCTCCCTTTTGGGAGGCATGATAATTGGTGTCGCCTCGGCACAGGCGGAGATCGCAACGGCAGTTGAAGTCAGCCCGAGCGCGAACGTGATATCAGGTGGCGGTTCGCGGAGTCTGGCAAGCGGCGGCAGGTTATCGGTCGGCGATCGGATTCAGACAGGCGGGCAGGGACAGGTCCAGCTCCTGTTCGACGACGATACCAAGGTTGTCGTCGGGCCCAATTCGCAGCTTGTCATCGACGCGGTGCTTATGCGTTCCGGCGCTTCAGCCAGTCGGCTTGCGATAACCGCGGTCGGTGGCAGCTTCCGTTTTATTACTGGCAAGAGTCCAAAGAGCGCCTACGAAATAAGAACGCCGACGGCGACAATGGGAATTCGTGGCACGGCATTCGATTTCGCGGTTGGCGGTTTTACCGGAACGGAACTGGTGCTTCTTGCCGGTCAGGTCAATTTCTGCAATCGCGGTGGTCAGTGCCGGGCAGTGAAGGATCGCTGCGAGCTTGTCTATTCCAATCGACGGGGAGTTCTGGGCTCGCCTAGTTCCCGTGCTGAAGTGCGAACGCGGCTTCGTTCAGGCTTTCCTTATCTTGCCAGCCAGGAAAGTCTGTTGACTGCATTCAGGGCGAATGTCGCCGCTTGTGGCGCCGGTGCGCCCGCGCCCAAAACGACCGGATCCTTTAGTGGCCCATCGACTCTGACGCCGAAGGCGCAGACGAACGATCGCAATCCTCCGCCCGCGCCAACGCCGGAGCCGGGCCCGAAGCCAAAGCCGAAGCACCACCATCACCACCATGACGGCCCCCCGAATGGCGGAGAAGGCGGAGAAGGCGGTGAAGGAGGCCACCATCATGGCCCGCCCAATGGAGGCGAAGGCAGTGAAGGTGGAGAGGGTGGCGAAGGCGGCCACCACCATCATGGTCCGCCATCCGGTGGCGAGGGGCCACCGCCGAGCCCTGGCTCGGGCCCCGGACCTGGCCCCGGACCTGGGCCCGGCCCCGGCGGCCATCGCCACGGCCACGGTGGCGGTGGCGAAGGAGGCGGAGAAGGCTGAAAGCGATAAGGGTATAGTGCGCCCGCCATCCCACTCAGGGCTGGCGGGCGCGCTCTCTGCGTGTGAAGGTAGCAACACGCATCGTATAAGTCTGGCAAACGGCACGTTTCCTCATGCGCAAGCCTTACCTGATATTGGGGCTGCTACTCGTGGTCTTGATGGCCGCAGTCCGAATTCAGGACCCCTTTCCCACGCAGGGCATGCGCGCGTTCTATTTCGACATGCTTCAGCGTGTCGCACCGCGCGACTATGCGGATCTGCCGGTACGTGTGGTCGACATCGACGACGCGTCTCTGGCGGCGGTTGGTCAATGGCCATGGCCCCGCACGAAGCTGGCCGAACTCGTTCGCAAGCTGAACGATTACGGAACGGCGGCGATCGCATTCGACGTCATGTTTCCCGAGCCGGACCGATATTCACCCGCCCGGCTTCTGGCCGACCCGTCGCTGGCTGCCATCATGAGCAAATCAAGCGATACGGCAACGCTCGGAAACCTCGACAACGACCGCGCCTTTGCGGAGACGATACAGGGAAGCAACGTCATTCTTGGAGTCGCCGCAACGTTGGCGAAGGGACCTCAGAAGGCCTACGACAAGGCGGGTTTCGTTGAGATTGGAGAAAGTCCTTCGGAAGGGCTGGCCACGGCACAGTGGCTGACACCGATCGTTCCGGTTCTGCGGGCGGCCGCCACCGGGATCGGCGATATCAATGTCAGTCCTGGAGGCGAGTCGAATATCGTGAGAACCGTGCCACTTGCGTGGCGCACATCCTCGGGGTTGCTACCCAGCCTGAGCCTTGAAGCACTGCGCGTGGCCCTTGGCCAGACGACAATGATCGTCAGCGGCTCGCCCGATCTTGAGGGGGTGACCGAGGCGCTTCAGGTCGGTGGATACACGATACCGACCACTGCGGACGGGCAAATATGGGTGCGTTTTAGACACGACGATCCCGAGCTCTACGTTTCAGCCAGGGATGTTCTGTTCGGAACGCAGACCCCGGCGCTCCGCGACAAGCTACAGGGCAATATTGTTCTGATCGGCACCTCCGCGGCAGGCCTGCTGGATATTCGCACAACGCCGCTTGGCGAGAATGTGCCCGGCGTTTCCATCCATGCTCAAATCATCGAGCAGGTACTGCTCAATCAGTATCTGTACCGCACCGACTTCATCAGCGGCATGGAGCTTCTGGCCTTTGTCATTATGGGAATCGTCGTATCGATCGTAATGTCACGATTTGGCGCAGCAACATCGGTTTCAGCCGGCGCGGTTACCGCCGCTGCGCTTCTGGCCGGCAGCGTCTATCTGTTTGTCCAGCAGGGTATTCTGTTCGACGTGACATTTCCGCTGGTTGGAGGCGCGGTCAATTTCGGCTGCCTCGTTGCGTTTCAGTTCATCGTACTCGACCGTGAAAAGCGGGTTATCCAGCGATCGTTTGCGCATTATGTTTCGCCAACCGTGCTGAAGGAACTGGAGGAAAGCGGATACGATCTGGAGTTAGGCGGCGAGATTCGCCATTTGACGATCATGTTCTCCGACATTCGCAACTTCACCCATCTCAGTGAAACGATGTCGCCGTCGGAACTGGTGACCCTTCTCAATGACCTATTCTCGAGATTGACCAACGCCATCCTCGCCGAGCAGGGAACGATCGACAAGTTCATCGGCGATGCCATCATGGCGTTCTGGAACGCGCCGGTCGAATTGCAAAACCACGAACGCCACGCGTGCCTCGCTGTGCTCGGGATGCGTAAGGCATTGGCGCTGTATAATGAAAAGCTCACCAGAGACGGCAAGTCGCCCATTCGGATTGGCATTGGCTGCGCATCCGGCATTGCGTGCGTCGGCAATATCGGGTCGTCGGATCGATTCAATTATTCGGTGATAGGCGACACGGTGAACGTTGCTTCGCGTATCGAGTCGAGCTGCAAGGCGGTCGGCTACGATATCGTTTTGCTGCGCAGCACGGCACTTGCCGCTCCCGACCTTGCAACGCTCCCAGCTGGCCTTATCGAGGTGAAGGGAAAGACCGACAGGCTGGTCATCGATGTTCTTGTTGGCGATGCAGCAACGGCGCAGAGCGAGGCATTCGTCAATTTGCGCCAAGCGCATGGAAAGCTGATCGACGCGCTGGCGAAAGGTAATCTTCGGGCAGCGAAAGGCAAACTGGTGAAGAACTGCCTGGAGTTTGCCGAAACGGTCGATCCAGGCCTCGTCGGGTTCTATGCCCGCATTCTTGAGCGCCCGGAAGACTTTTCACTTCCTGCATCGGCATGAGGTTGTTTAACGGCCCGGACATCACGATGAAAACCCTCACGCCCAGGCTACAATTGCTATGAGAAAGAATCGGTTTGCTGCTAAAGATGGCGCGGATCTTCTGCGAGTTGGGACATAAAGTATGAATGGGGTGGAACTGGCGCTCGTCGTCATGCTGGGACTCGAGCTAAAGCATTTTGTAGCCGATTATCTCCTGCAGACCGAATGGATGATCAGGGGCAAGGACAGCTTCTTCAAGCTTGGCGGCTATGCGCATGCCGGCGTGCATGTCGCGGGAACGGCGATCATCTTTCTGTTGCTCGGGATTCCGGTCAAGGTTATCGCGACGCTGATCGTTGCAGAATTCGTTGTTCACTACCTTCTGGACTTCGCCAAGGCACACTACGGTGAAGATGCACCGGTAACTGCGAATCCTCAGCGATACTGGGCCTATCACGGGCTCGATCAGCTGTTTCATCACATCACCTATATCGCATTGACCTATCTGGTCGTCATCATGACTGCCTGATCGGGCAACGACAGCGGGGGCGCGAGTTGTTTGTATCCGGATTGAGATTTATTGCAGGTAGGGCGCGGTGGGCGCTGTCGGTTGCGGTATTTTTCCTGACTCTGGCGGGCCCGGCCGAGGCTGCCGGGGATATGGGGCCGCTGGTCCATGATCTGGGCATAGGCATATTTCTATCCGGCGTCCTGGCGATGATCTTCACGCGTTTGAAGGTTCCCGCGATCGCCGGGTTTGTCCTCGCTGGCGTTCTCGCAGGTCCACTGGTCCTGGGCCTCGTTACGGATGTGCAGAATATCGAGACGATTTCACAGCTTGGCTTCGTATTGCTGCTGTTCGTAATCGGGCTCGAACTCAAGATCTCCAAGATCCTCGCCAGCGGAAAGACGATTGCAATCAGTGGCGTTGCATCCATGCCGCTGACGATCCTCTTCGGTTTCATCGTCGCCAAGGGCTTTGCCGTAATCGGACTGGGTGCGCTGGTGCCTGACAGCATCTCAGCGCTTTACGTGGGCGCCGTTATAGGTGCGGCATCCACGCTGCTGGTGGTCAAGCTTTTCGTTGAGTCTTTCGAGCTGGATACAGTTCCAGGAAGGCTCGCTCTAGGCCTGCTCATCTTCGAAGATATCTGGGCGTCGATTATCCTCCTTATCCAGCCCAATCTGAACAATCCGGAACTTGCGCCAATTGCGGCTTCGTTCGCAGGGATTTTTGCATTGCTCGTCATTGCGCTGCTGCTGGCTCGCTTTGTCGTGCCGCTCCTATTCAGATGGATTGCGAAGCTGCCTGAACTGGTGGTGCTCGGTGCGATCAGCTGGTGCTTTGCGGTCGTTTTCATTGGCGCCAGTTTCGACATGATCATCGAACTGGTCACCCACCAGCATCTTCACGTTCATTTCGCGGTCGGACCGGGCATGGGGGCGCTGATCGCAGGTGCGACAATCGCCAATTTCCCCTACGCGACCGAAATCGTCACGAAGGTCGGTATGGTGAAGGATTTCTTCATCACGCTGTTCTTTGTGGGTCTCGGCATGAGCATGCCCGCGCCCGAAGGAATGACGGTGTTGATCATGGCGGTAGCGATCGTATTGCTGACGCTGGCGGCGCGCCTCATCGTCTTGTTGCCACTTCTCTACTATTCAGGCACGGACCAGCGGAACGCGACAGTGACGACTATCCGCATGTCTCAGATGTCTGAGTTCGGACTGATCATCGCCTTTCTCGGCATCAGCCTGGGTCATATCTCTCAGGACCTGTCGAGCGCGATCATTCTGGCCTTCGTGATTACGGCTGTCATTACAACACCGTTGTTCAAGAGTTCCTATGCCATCCATGGCTGGTTGGCGCCGTGGCTGAAGAAGATCGGCATGAAGGAGCCAGAAAAGACGGAAGAGGAGGGCGCACACAGATACCGTCTGGCGCTGTTGGGCTTCCACCGCATAGCCTCATCCTTGCTCCACGACATCTCACGGACCGATCCGGAACTGGCCAGGCACATACTCGTGGTGGACTTCAATGTCGGTCTGCACGATTCCATCCGGTCGCTCGGAGCCCATGTTCATTACGGCGACCTTTCGAACGAGGAAACGCTGCTTCACGCCGGAATCGACAAGGCCGACATACTGATTTCCACCGTGCCGGACGATCTGATGCGCGGCGTTGACAATCGCGGGCTCGTCGAGATCGTTCGCAGGAACAATCCGTCTGCCACGATCATCGCAAATGCGGTGACATTCGAAGGGTGCAAGGAGATTTATGAGGCTGGCGCGGACTATGTCTTCATGCAGCGGGTTGAGTCTGCGCGCGGCTTGAACGAGGCGCTCAAGGCTGCACTTAGAGGCTCGCTCCCCGACTTCCGGGCCATCCGCTGGCTGGAAGACGGAAAGCCGGAAAGCCGAGACGAAATCCTGCCCTAGGTGAAAGTCTGAAACTGGCCCAGGCGATCGACCTCAGGACTTGAAGCCGATCTTCTTGTGCGTGCCGTCGCAGAATGGCTTGTTGTTCGAGCCACCGCAGCGGCAGAAAAACGCGCCGGTCACGCGATCGACATTGCGGCCTGTGCCGGAGCATATCTCCAGATTGCCCTTGATCTGCAGCGGGCCGTCCTTCTGCGGTGAGATCTGAAGCGGTCCGTCGCGTACGGCCAGCTTGTCGGACTGGCGCGTTTCGGGTTCGCCGGTCGCGCGGAATTTGATTGCGTTATGCGATCCGTCGCAGAACGGCTTGTTTTTCGACGCACCGCAACGGCACAGCGTTGCCCTGTATCCCGATTTCTCGCCTTCGATCCGAAGCGTTCCCCGGAACTCGTAGGGCCCGTGTTCTCTGGTCTTCACGACATTGACGAGCGGGGCTGGTTCGCCGGGAAGATCGCCCTTGGGTTCGTATGTGATCGCGCCGGAGGGACAGTTGTGACAGACGCTTCGAAGGTCGAGCGCCTCCATCTCATCGGGGAAGAGCCAGTCGCCTTCGACGCCGGCCAGAAAAACCTTCGGTGCGCCGAGGACGCAAAACCGGGCGTGAATGCAGCGTTTGGTGTCGAACGAGAGGATAAGATCCTCGCCTTCCACGACATTTGCCGCCCCGCCGGCCTTGGCGGTTGGCACATCGACGGGCTTGGGTGGATCCTTCTTGTTGCTCCTGGCCTGGTCGTCGACTGCCAGCGCGGATGCCATTGCCGTCAGCATGCCCGTCGTGCCGGATAACTCGTGCCCTTGCGGGAATAGCCGTGCCGACTGTGCCGCGAGCTCGCTAAGCCGCTCGGCAAGCATGCGCATTTCGCCTTTGCCTTCGGGCAAACGCGAAATGTCACGGATCATCGTGAAGCTGATGCCGGCATTGACGCCGGGCAGGGCGGGATCGGCCGGAAGCGACGCCAGATATTCGCAGACCGGCGACATCACCGCCATCAGTTGCCGTGCCATTGTGACGAAGACGGCGCGGTGCTCCGTGGAGCCGCCATCTCGGCCGTAGGATTGCACGAGAAAGCGCAGCATGAGGTTGTAGAGCGCGTTCGCGAGGTCGAGGACTTTCACCGCTTCCGGGTGCCTGATCCAGACCCGGTTTTCAGGATTGACCGGAGGGTCCATGACCGGGTTGCGCGCGACGGGGAATGCCGGCTCGAAGGCCGGGTCTTCCGCGGTCAGTCGGTCAAACTGCTCGCGCACCTCCAGAAAGCGCTGATAGTGCGATTCCTCGCTATGCTCGGGCGCGCCTTCGCCCTGCTCGACAATCGTCTCGATCGCTGCGTGAGCGCTCTTCAGGCTTGTGACGGTGCTGAGCCCCGGCAATGGCGCGTCGGACGGCCCGATCTGGTCTTCTACATCGCCGCAGAAGAGGTTTGCTTCGCCGAGCTTTTCGGAAAGCACCTCGAACGCGTGATAGATGCCGCGATAGAGGTGCCCGATCGTCCTGTATTCCTGAGCTCTCGGCATGACCGTGCCCTTGTGGGCACTGCGGTGGTAATGCGCTGGTGGGACAAATTCCGGCGCGTCATCCAGTTCGATGCCTTCCGGCCGTTCCAGAAAGATGGCGTGATCGATCAGGTCCCGCGAGAATCCGAACAGTTCAAGATCGATACCTTCTGGATGGTAGCCGAAAGGAATGGGGAAATCGGGGCGTGACAGGTGGGGCGCGGCACCGATGGCGCAGGAGAGGTTGCCCACAAGGGTCAGATGGGTCATTTCCTCGATCGCGACTTCGGTGAGGGCCTGTTTCCACTCCTGAACGACTTTGGCCTGTTCGGCGGTAAGTCCATCTCTTTCGCCGCGCTTGAGACTCCATATCGCGTAAAGATAGCAGCACATGACGTTGTGCTCGATCGCCGCAGCCTCTGCGAGCATGTAGATCAGCTCTTCGCGATCCTCGACTCTGATTGCAGGTTCTTCCGACATGGCTCTTCTAGGGTCCCCCGGGGCCGCCTTCTTATATTAGCGCAAGCTGCCACCAAATTGCGACCTCCCATAGATGTGGCTTTGCCTGGCGATGATCCGATTTTGCCATATTTACCGAATCTTCGCGGGACATCGCTATGTCTCGGCATTGCACGTCTGAAACAGATGGTTTCAAACGGTCGAATGGCCGCGCATTCGCGACTTTCAGGGGGTATTGAAATGTACGATCAGACCGACCCGCTCATCATGCTGCTGGACCTCATATTTTCCTGGAAGTTTATCGTCGTTGTATTTCTTGCGCTGGCCGCGACAACGACGATCGTCATCACACCCGGCAAACGCGCCAAGATCGTTGAGCGTCTCGGCAAACCGCTTGCGAACGCGCGCATGCCCGGCCTCAGTCTGAAGCTGCCATGGCCCATCGACCATGTGGTCGGCATCATCAATCTGCAATTGCAGGAGATCGATGCCGACGTATCGGTGAAGACCTCCGACAACGCATTCATGACCCTGCCAGTCAAGGTGCAGTACCGCGCGAGCAGCGAGCCGAACGGCGCCGTCCGGGCCTATTACGAGCTGGAAAATCCCGAGCGGCAGATCACCAGCTATGTTCTCAACAGCGCGCGTCAGACAGCCTCGGGCATGGCGATGGTGGATCTCTACCAGAATCGCGACGCCATCGAAATGCAGGTGCAGGACGCGCTGCAGGAACAGTTTGCCCAATATGGCTACATCATTGCGAACGTGCTGATCGACGAACCGCAACCGAGCCCGGAAGTGCGCGCGGCATTCAACCGTGTCATCGCTTCGGAACGCGAAAAGGAAGCCGCTCGCAATATAGCCGATGCCAAGCGCATTGAACTTGTCGGCATCGCGCAGGCTGAAAAGGAATCCAAGAAGCTGCAGGGCGAGGGCATTGCCGAGATGCGCGACGCAATCGCCAGAGGTCTGGAGGAGGCGGTGGAAAAGCTGTCGACCGTCATGTCGCGTGAGCAGGCACTGACGCTGCTGATGGATACCAACCGCCTCGATACGATGAGTTCCGCTGCCGCGCACGGCAACATGATCCTCGTCGACATGCAGAATGGCGGTGATTTCGCAAAGACCGTCGCAGCGGTAAGAGCAACGGGCGGGCAGGGCGGCATGAAGCAAACGGCGCCAATCGACCGTGCGCCTTCCAGCTTCGGTGACGACGCGGACAGCGATCGGAGTTACTGAACGCCAGTCGGCGAACGGGGTTTTGCCTGCCCGGCGCAGGCTCACCCATACTGTACGATCGCGGCATTGAAGTCGCAGGCGCTGGTGACCTCGGTGTGGTGACCCTTGCCGGTGAGGTCGTCCATCAGCCAGACATCGCCTGGCCCGATATCGCGAATCTCACCGTCGCTCGCGGTCGCCCGGACGGAACCGGCAAGGCAGATGAGAGCCTGCTTCTGCGGCGTCGGGTGAACGGGTTCATTCCAGCCAGCGGGCAAGGTCAGGAACATTAGGCTGGAAACGCTCTCGCCATCCGACACCCGGATGCCCTTCGCCGGCGGCGCGAAGACCCTTTCTTCGAGCGCGATCGCGACTTGCCTCCAGTGGCTCTCCCCCGCGCTGTCGGCGTACAAGTGATGATACTTCAATTTCGCCCCCCGTTCGGCTTGCAGGAAGGCGCCGCCTGACGCCGTCAGCGGTTATGGCTGCGCAGGCGAAACGCCAACGCGATGTTGGCAATTCCGAAGACGATTGCAAAGATCGCGATGATCCAGACCACGGTGACGAGTCCGGCGCCCGGCGCTGCGATGAGAACAGCTCCGAACAGGATCGAGAATACGCCACTGAGTGCCAGCCACAGCTCCCCCTCGATCTCCTTGCGCAGCCGGATCGCGCCGATAATCTGCATGATACCGGTAACGATCGACCAGGCAGCAAGGCACATCAACAGTACAAAGGCGGTAACGCCGGGCGCGAAAAAAGCGACAAGTCCGGCCAGAATGCCGGCAATCCCGACAACGGCCAGCCACCAGCGCGGGGCGATCTGGCGTCCCTTGCCCGACAGGGCCGCACCGATCGCGAAAATCCCGTCCATGAGGGCATAGGCGCCCCAGATGAGCGTAAGAGTCAGGACGGTTATGCCCGGCCAGAAGAATGACAGGACGCCGAACAGCACCGCGGCGATCCCGCGCAATAGCAGCAGCCACCAGTTCGCGGCGAGTGCGTGAAGGAGCGGCGGATGGCCGTGATGCGCTTCCATGTTGGACATTTCTCTTCCTCCTGAAATGGTTGCCGGCCAGGCCAGTCGCGGGCAAGAATGCCTTTGAATTTCGCCGGCGTAGTAATGAGACGGCAATTCATCCGGTTTCGCAAGAGCCCAAAACCGTAACGTCAATCATATTTTGCGACGTGTGGTTTTGTATGGCGATGCAAGCAAATGGGTCGCGGTCCGGAGCGGCGCGGAAGTTCGGCGGATGGCGCAGCCGACGTTGCGCGTAGCGGCGCGAACGGGCACGTTTGTGAGGCGGGAGAAGGGCATTGGTGAGCGCGCAGGGATTCGAACCCTGGACCTACTGATTAAAAGTCAGTTGCTCTACCGGCTGAGCTACGCGCTCTTGCTTCACCAATGTCGGTGGCCCTTATGGGGGAGCAATCGCGGTAGGTCAATATAGCCGGCGCCGCAGTTTTGCGGACCGCAACAAGCCCTGCAACAGCCATCCAGGCTGCGTCGGGCACTGAGGCCAGCTTTGCCTCGTCGTTGTAGCAGAAGCGCCCGCCGGAAATCGACCGGCGGACGCATTGAAGTCGATCAATAGTCGTCTCGTCCTATCGGCGGCGCACAGCCTCTGCCTGTCGAAGGATCGCGCACAAATCGACGAGCCCTCTGTCGTAGGCATAGGGGTCGGCCGACACCGCCCGGCAGGTTATGCGGAGCTTTTGAAACTCAGCGCTGGACATGCCGGAAAAGGCCGCAAGCGCCTGTTGTCCGCCCAGCGGACCAGCGCCGCCCGAGCCGTTGCTGCCGCTGCCTCCACTTCCGCCGCCGCTACCGCCGCCGCTCCCGTTGCCGCCCAGGCCGACATCGACGCCGACACCGAGGCCGCCGGTGCCCAGTCCAACACCTGCGCCGACGCCCAGGCCGCCTGACCCACCCAAACCGAGATCGGCACCGGCGCCAATGCCGCTGCTGCCGATACCGAGGCCAGCGCTTGCATCAAGGCCACCTGGCCCCCCAAGGCCAGCATCCACGCCGGCACCGATACCGCCTTCGCCCGCGCCGACGCCCGCGCCTATCCCGGATCCGCCGCCGAGACCCACCCCTACACCGATGCCGCCGCTGCCGACACCGACGCCAACATCAATCGCGAAAGCTGACGTCGAAAGGAAAAGAGAAACTGCACCTGCGGCGAGGCAAGCGCTCACAGTTTTCATCGTTCTTGCCATAATATTCTCTCCTTGGTTCTTGGACCTCAGAATAAAGGCCACAGAGAGAATAACGGTCGCGCAGAAATAAAGATCACAAACGTCTAAGAGCGATTGATTGTAGAGATAATACAATGAGTCACGAGAAAATAAGATTATAGAAGAAAACTACCCTACTTTGATGCACTGTAGCAATCGAAAGTTGAGTGAAATATATATTGCAATGCACAAATAAGCGCACGCTTGCACGAAACCGTAACGTTGCTGCTGCGCGTTGACATTGCATCGGCCTCCAAGTGCCGGTGCCTATCGACAGTCAGCGTGTCTGGTGAATGGCGCGGAAACTGGCGCGAGGGCGTGTGCGCTTACCCTAAGTCAAGAGAGCCGTAGCTGTTAGACATTGGTCTATATCGGCGCGTTTTGCTCTTCACACTTTAAGCTGGCTGGCGTTAGCCTGACACAAAGAAGACCGAACGGGCATGCACCCGCTCGGCGATATTTCCTGAAATCCTTCACCCATGCAGGGATTTTCCCGGGAGGAACCCATGAATACGATCAAGACCAGAATCTTGTCTGCGGCTGTACTTGCCGCATTTGCCTACGCCCCCGGCGCGCTAGCCGCCGATACGATCATACTGGGCGCCGCCGTGTCGCTGACCGGCAAATACACGACCGACGGCGAACACACCAAGCGCGGATACGATCTTGCTGTCGAAGCCATCAACAATGCCGGCGGCGTAAAGGTCGGCGACAAGAACTACATGCTTGAAGTGAAATACTATGACGATGAATCGACGCCGGCTCGCGGCGCCGAACTCGCCGAACGCCTGATCCGGCAGGATGGCGTGAAGCTGCTGCTCGGCCCCTATTCGTCGGGCATGACCAAGGCCATGGGCCCGGTCACCGAGAAATTCGAGGTGCCGATGGTGCAGGCGAATGGCGCGTCGCGTTCGTTGTTCACCAATGGCTGGAAATACATGTTCGCCACGCTGTCGACATCCGAGCAGTATCTCGCTTCGGCGATCGCGCTGGCAGCCGAGAATGCCGACAAGCTCGGCAAGGACGCCAAGGAGATCACGGTCGCGCTTGCGTTCGAAAACGATCCGTTCAGCCAGGACGTGCGCGCCGGTGTGCTGGACGATGCCAAGAAGTTTGGCATGAAGGTCGTGATCGACGATCAGCTGCCGCGTGAGCTGAACGACATGGCGGCGACCTTGACCAAGGTTAAGGCCCTCAAGCCCGACATTCTTATCGTATCCGGTCACGCCAAGGGCGCTGCGACAGCAGTGCGCCAGATCGACGAGATGAAGGTGCAGGTGCCCATCCTCGCGATGACGCATTGCGACTCTGCCGACATCACCGGCAAGTTCGGCGATGCCGCCAACTATACGCTTTGCGCAACGCAGTGGGCGCCGACGATGACCTACAAGGACGATCTCTTCGGCTCCTCCGGCGATTATGCGAAGAAATTCCAGGAAAAGTTCGGCTATGAGCCGCCTTATCAGGCCGCCGAATCTTCTGCTGCCGTGATGGTCTTCGCCGATGCGATTTCCCGCGCCGGCAGCGCCGATGCCAAGCCCGTGCGCGATGCGCTGGCGGCGACCGATCTGCCGACCTTCTATGGTCAGATCAAGTTCGACGAGACCGGCAAGAACATCGCTAAGCCGATGGCGCTCTACCAGGTCATCGACGGGCAGTTCAAGGTTGTCGCACCGACGAACGCGGCCGAGGTGCCTGCAATCGTGCCGCGGCCAAGCATGTAAATCCGACGGGCGGGGAGGGCAGTCCTGACGAGTCGGCCCTCCCGGCACTTCCCTCCACTCTCCGGATTGCTCCATGCTGGACAACATCAGCATCCTGATCGCCGCGCCGACGATTACGCTCGATCTTGTGATCAATGGCCTGCTCATCGGCGCTCTCTTTGCCCTGACCGCCTATGGCATGGCGCTGGTCTGGGGCGTGATGCGCATCATCAATGTCGCGCAGGGCGAATTCGTCATTCTGGGCGGCTACATGACCTACGCCCTGACCACCGCGGGGTTGCCGCCGCTTCTGACAATTCCCTGTGCAGCCGCAATCACCTTCGCGCTCGGCTATGTGCTGCACTACGCGGTCATCACGCGCATCGTCGACCGCGATCTGTTCGTTTCGGTTCTCGCCACCTTCGGTATTTCGATCGTCATCCAGCAGCTCCTGAATACGGTGTTCGGCGGCGACGTCCGGGTGGTTGACGCGGGGCTTGGCACGCAGTTCTTCATGGGCGGGCTGATTGCGGTATCCGAGATCAAGATCGCCGCGTTCCTGCTCGTTTGTGTGTTGGCGCTTGTCCTTGTGCTGTTCCTGAAGCGGTCGCGCCTTGGTCAGGCGATCCGCGCGACCGCGCAGAATCCAAGAGCCGCGCGGGTGCTGGGCATCGATACCAACCGCGTTTATGCAATGACCTTCGCGCTCAACGCCGCGATATGTGGCGCGTGCGGCTCGCTCGTCGCGATGGCCTACACGATCCATCCCTATATCGGGCTGCCCTATACGATCCGCTCTTTCATGATCGTCGTGGTCGCCGGCCTTGGAAACCTGCCGGGCGTTGTCGCCGCCGGGCTTGGCCTGGGTGCTGCGGAAAACATCGCGGGCTTCGTGCTTGGCACGCAATTCCAGCTCGCGTTCGTCTTTTCGCTACTCGTCGTCGTGCTCGTGTGGCGGAACTGGCGCCTGTCGCGCAAGAGGCAGTACCTGAAATGACCGGCTGGACCCGCTATATCGGTCATATCGTGCTTGTGGCTGTCGGGCTCGCCGCGCCGTTCCTGTTTCCCAATCACCAGTCGCAGATGGCCGAGCTCTGGCTCTTCATCGTCTTCGCGCTGACCTGGGATCTGCTGGGCGGGCAGATGGGCTACAACTCCTTCGGCAACGTCGTCTTCATCGGCGTTGGCATGTACACCTGCGCGCTTGTGCAGGTGGGCCTGATCTACTCCATATCCGATTACAATGCCGCGCGTGGCGGCGGCGGTACTGTCTTTACCTTCGACTATACGCAGTATCTGGAAGGCCTTGCCGTCGGCTTGCCGGCCGGTGCGATCACCGGGGCGCTGGCTGCGATCATTCTCGGCAATTTCGTGCTTGGCATGCGCGGGCAGTATTTCGCCATCTGCACTCTCGGTCTTGGCGTTGCGGCGGCTGAAATAGCCAACGGCTGGGAATGGATCGGCGCAGGCTCGGGCATGACGGCGCCGAATGCCCCGGCCGAGATCGACGACATCAGCCGGTTCTACTATTTCTTTGCCTTCGTGCTGGCGATCGTGACCTTCGTTGCTATCACCTGGCTGCTGCGCACGCGCTTCGGCCTTGCCGTAAACGCCATTCGTGACGATGAGGACAAGGCCGAGGCCATGGGTCTGCCGACCAAGCGGATCAAGGTCATCGCCTGGACGATATCAGGACTGTTCCTCGGCATAGCGGGCGGCATTCTCGGCAACGTCAAACGCTTCATCGATCCCATCGATGTCGCATTCTCCGGTTCCACGATCGGGGTCTGGATGGTGTTGATGGCAATCCTCGGCGGAAAGGGAACGCTGTGGGGACCGGTCATCGGCGCCATCGTCTTCCAGATTACGAAGGAACTTTTCTGGACCTATCTGCTCGGCTGGCAGCGCGTCGCGCTCGGACTGATGATCGTCCTGATCGTGGTCTTCTTCCCTGAGGGCATACTCGGCTGGGTGCGCGAACGGTTCCCCCAGCTGTTCGGCCGGCGCGTTCAGTCGCGCGCGGAGGAGGGGCGATGAGCGACGTCCTTCTCCAGGTGACGGATGTGTCAAAAGCTTTCGGCGGCGTCCAGGCCAACCGCGATATTTCGCTCACCGTTCCTCAGGGCGGAATTGTCGGTCTGATCGGTCCGAACGGATCGGGCAAGACGACGCTCTTTTCGTCCATCGTCGGCTATCACCCGATCGATTCCGGCTCGATCCGTTTCGCCGGCGAGGAAATCTCGAAACTGCAGGTGGCCCAGATTGCCCGCCGCGGCCTTCTCCGCACGTTTCAGCAGACCCGCATTTACGCCAACATGGATTGCGTGAAGAACATGTTGATCTCACGCTCCTTGCGAAGAGCAAAGCTGACGGAGTTCTTTGCCCCGCAGTCGAATCCGGCCGACCGGGAAAGAGCACTCGAGCTGCTGGAATTCGTCGGCCTTTATTCAAAGCGCCTGCTGATGGCTGGCGATCTCTCGTTCGGCCAGCAGAAATTGCTGGAACTTGCCATGGCGCTGATGAACGGACCGCGCATGCTGATGCTCGATGAGCCGACCGCCGGCATCAACCCGACCCTCATCAACGGCGTGATCGACCGGCTGAAGGGGGCCAACGAGCAGTTCGGGATCACCCTGTTCGTCATTGAACACAACATGCGCGTGATCATGAACCTTGCGCAGCAGATCTACTGCCTTTCGCATGGCCAGCTTCTCGCCGCCGGAACGCCTGACGAGGTGCGCAACGATCCGCGGGTCCTCGACGCCTATCTGGGAGCGCAGTGAGATGGCCGGGCGTGACCGCAGCAAGGGCGGCTACCATGAGGGAAGCGTGGACACGATCCTCTCGGTCGATGCGGTCGCCGAGGAAGCGGGCAAGATCGCCGAGACCATTCCCGTCGAAAGGCTGGAAGCGCTGGCGGGCGGCGAGGCGTTCGTTTCCATAGATGCTTTACGCGCCGGGTATGGCCGCATGGAAATTCTCCATGACTTTTCGCTCCGCGTCGCGAAAGGGAGTTCGCTCTGTCTGATCGGTCCGAATGGTGCCGGCAAGTCGACCGTGCTGCATTCCATTTTCGGCTTCACCAACATATTCGCCGGATCGATCAGGGTCGGCGGCAAGGACGTCACGCGTCTGAGCCCGAGCCAGAAGCTGCGCGATGCCGCGATTGCCTACATTCTTCAGGACAACTCGGTCTTTCCCGATATGAGCGTCGAGGAAAATCTCCTGATGGGAGGCTTTCTGAAACGTGCGACACGGCAGGCGAGGCAAAGCGCGGAAAAGGTCTTCGAAAAATACCCGCGCCTTGCGGAGCGCCGCAAGCAACCGGCGAGAGTGTTGTCGGGGGGTGAGCGCCGTCTGTTGGAAATCTCCCGCGCGCTTGTGATGGAGCCGGATGTGCTGCTCGTCGACGAACCGTCCATCGGGCTGGAGCCGCGCTTTATCGATATGGTGTTCGAGATCCTCGCCGACCTGCAGCATCGCGACGGCAAGACAATCATCATGGTCGAGCAGAACGCGAAGAAAGGCCTGGAATTCGCTGATATCGGCTATGTGCTGGTGTCGGGCGAACTGGCAAAGGCGGGGCCGGGCAGCGAATTGCTCTCCGACCCCGATGTCGGGCGTCTGTTTCTTGGCGGTTAGACGAGCGCTGCCTTCAGCTTTTCCGTCATGTCAGCCAGAAAAGTGGGCTCTGCCATCTCGCCGGTGTGAGGTCGCATCTTGGTGCCCTCCATGCGCGGCAGCAGATGGACATGGGTATGGTAGACGGTCTGGCCGGATGCCGGCTCATTGAACTGCATCACCATGATACCATCGGCGTTGAATGCCTTCATCTGCGCCCGCGCGATCTTCTGCGCCGTCGCCATGACGGCGGCAAGGTCGGCCGGGTCGATATCGAGCATGTTGCGCGACGGCGCCTTGGGAATGACGAGCGCATGCCCGTCGGTCATCGGCATGATGTCCATGAAGCATAGAGTCTTCTCGTCCTCGTAGACCTTGTGGCAGGGCAGTTCCCCGCGCAGGATCTTGGCGAAGGGGTTCTGGTCGTCATAGGGCTGCGAAGTCATGGCTTCTCCTGCTTCTTTCGTCATTGGCCGGGAGTATAGGAAAATGGGCGTGGGGCCGGAAGGCATCAAAAACGTAGATGTAATCTTTGCCCGGGTGTCGAATTCCGCAACTGCCGAACGTCTTTGAAGCAGCGGATGTTCCGCCGAACCCCAGACAAGGAGATCGACCATGAAATACATGCTGCTTATTTACGGTGATGAAAAGGCAATGGAAGCACGCAATCCGGCCGACAGCGGCAGCATATCACCGGCATTCCAGGCCTATACCGAGGCGATGCGCGACGCCGGCATCGTTCTCGCCGGCGACAGGCTGAAGCCGACAACAGCTGCGACAACGGTGCGAGGCGGCGAGGGGAAGGTGCGGGTGCTCGACGGCCCATATGCGGAAGCGAGGGAGCAATTGGGCGGCTATTACATCATCGATGTGCCAGATCTCGATACGGCGCTGGAGTGGGCGTCGCGTTGCCCTGCCGTCCATGGCGGCGCGATCGAGTTGCGGCCGCTGGCCCATCAATAGTGTGAAACCTGCCAGCGCACACCCCAGCGATACCGGGCGGACGGTCGAGGCTGTTGCGCGCAACAGCTTCGGTCGCCTGCTCGCCTATCTCGCCTCGCGCACGGGCGATGTTGCGGCGGCGGAAGATGCCCTGGGAGATGCCTTTGCAGCGGCGCTGGAGGCCTGGCCGCGCGAAGGAATACCTGCCAACCCGGAAGGGTGGCTGGCGACCGTCGCGCGCCGTCGCTGGCTGGATACGATCCGTCGGCAACGTACAGCCGACGATGCTGTGCCAACGCTGGGACTGATTGGCGAGGAGATGGATGCGCTCGCCATTGGCGATGATCCGGTTCCCGACCGACGCCTCGCCCTGATGTTCGCCGCGTCCCATCCGGCCATCGATCCGGCGGCACGCGCGCCTTTGATCCTTCAGACGATCCTCGGTTTCACCGCCGCCCGGATCGCAGATGCGTTTCTTGTCGCACCTGCAACCCTTTCCCAACGGCTGGTGCGCGCAAAACTCCGTATCCGGGAGGCCGGTATCCGCTTAGACATGCCGCAGCCGAAGGATGTTCCGGAGCGTATGGAGGCGGTACTGGAAGCAATCTATGCCGTCTTCTCCAGCGGGTGGGCAGATCCGCTCGGTACCGATCCGGCTGCGCGCGGGCTCTCTGAGGAGGGCATTTGGCTTGGCCGATTGGTCAACCAGCTCGCACCCGATGAACCGGAAGCAGCAGGCCTGCTGGCGCTCATGCTCTATGCCGAGGCGCGGAAAGAGGCGCGGCGTGACGCGGAGGGCGGCTTTGTCCCGCTCGACCGGCAGGATGTGTCGCTCTGGGATAAGACGATGATCGCCGAAGCGGAGCGTATGCTGCGTGGCGCCGCCGCGATTGGCTTGCCTGGCCGCTACCAGCTCGAGGCCGCGATCCAGTCGGCTCATGTGACGGGCCGCCTTGCCGGAGCGCCCGACTGGGCGGCGATCGAACGCCTTTACGATGGACTTCAGGCGATGACCGGATCGCCGGTCGTTGCCATCAACCGGGCCGTAGCGGTGTCCTTCGCGCGAGGCGCTGACGCTGGCCTGGTTGTTCTGATGGCGGTCAATGCGAAACAGATGGCCGGTTACCAGCCATACTGGGCAGCGCTGGCAGACCTTTCGGCGCGGGCCGGGCGCCGGGACGATGCCGCGACCGCCTACCGCCGCGCGATCGCACTGGCGATCGAGCCGGGCGTGAAGCGGTTCTTGGAAAGGCGGCTGGCGACGCTATTGCTGCCGGATTAATCATCCTCGCCGGAACGGAAGATGCTGCGCCAGTGAATCTGCCTCGCGTTCGATCGCCGGGCGTTCGCTGCGGAGATAATCGGCAACCGCGCGCCTCAGGCCCTGATGGCGGATCCAGTGCGCCGAATGGGTGATGACGGGCCGGTAGCCGCGCGCGAGCTTGTGCGGGCCTTGCGCGCCCGCTTCCACGCGCGACAGGCCGTGCGCGATGGCGAAATCGATCGCCTGATAATAGCAGGTCTCAAAATGCAGGAAGGGCTGGTCGATCAGCGTGCCCCAGTAGCGCCCATAGAGCGCGTCGCCGCCGATGAGGTTGAGCGCGCCGGCGACGGGCGCGCCGTCCTTGACCGCAATGATGAGCAACACGCGTGCGCCCATGGCCTGCCCAAGCGCTGAAAAGAAAGGTCGATTGAGATAGGGCGTGCCCCATTTCCGGCTGCCGGTATCCATGTAGAAACGGAAGAACGCGTCCCAGTCGGCTTCCGTGATCTCGCTTCCGCGCAGATGCTTGAAGCTGATGCCGTTTTCGGCCGCCTGCCGTCGCTCACGCCGGATCGCCTTGCGCTTGCGCGAGGCGAGCGTGTCGAGAAAACCGTCGAACGCGGCAAAACCATCGTTAAACCAGTGATACTGGATATCCTCTCGGTGCAGATAACCGCGTTCGTCGAAAGTGGCGGCGTCTTCGGCCGTGAGAAAGGTCGCGTGAACCGATGACGCATCGAGCTGGCCGCATGCCGCTGTAAGCCCTTCGGCAAGTCGCGCACGTGTGAAGCTTTCGTCCTGGCCGGCGCGGATCAGCAGGCGCGGGCCGGTCGCCGGTGTGAACGGCACGGATACCTGGAGCTTTGGATAATAGCGCCCGCCAGCGCGCTCGAATGCATCCGCCCAGCCGTAATCGAAGACATATTCGCCCTGCGAATGGCTTTTCACATAGGCGGGAACGCAGCCGACGACTTCAGCGCCTTCACGCAAGGCAAGATGTGCCGGATGCCAACCAGTATGCGGTCCGACACATTCGGTCTCTTCGAGCGCGTTTAGAAATTCAAACGATACGAAGGGGTTGGAAGGCGTTTCCGGATTCTCTTTATCAAGGCCGGCGGCGCACGCATTCCACGCCGTCTTGCCGATCTCGGCGATGGCCGGATGAACCGAGAGCGTGACGCTGTCGTCAAATTCACCCATCAGGGACGAAAGCCTTCAAAGATCATCTGGTCGGTCCATCTTGCGGCGCGTGTCCGGTCAGCGGGGCTGCGCACGGTCCAGGTCAGAAGCGGTCTGCCGAGCGCCCGCAGTGCCAGCGGCATGAAAGCAGGCAGGTCTCTAATGCCGTATGCCACGAAATGCGGGCGCGACGATGGCAGGTGCGTCATCCAGCGCAGGCGCCTGCGCTGGCCGACCGTGAGTTCCGGCCAGTCCGCCGGCCGGCTGAAGCTCTCCGCGACAATGCCACGCGTGACGGCGGGCGCGATCTGGCGAAACTGCTCAACCATGCGCGGGTCGAAGGACATGACGGCGACCGGGCCGGTATAGGTTTCAAGCTGTGCGGCGACCGCCTGTTCGAGCGCGCCGGAATTCTGAAAATCCGATTTCAGCTCGATTACGAGCGGCACCCGGCCGTCGACCAGTGAGAGCAGGGCGGCCAGCGTCGGCATTGTTGCGGAGCCGATCTTGAAGGGGATCTCGCCAAGCGCATCGGCGGTTTGAGCGGCAACCGGACCGGTGCCTTCGGTCAGCCGGTCGAGCGTATCGTCGTGAAAGACCATCGGCACGCCATCGGCGGACAGCTGAAGATCGACCTCGATGCCATAGTCGCCGTCGACCGCAGCCTGCGCGGCGGGAAGGGTGTTTTCCACGATGCCGGCGCTGGCGTCATGCAGGCCGCGATGGGCAATTGGGCGGCGGGTCAGCCAGTCGAGTTCGCTCATTCTACCTCGAAGATGGCTTCGATTTCGACCGCGACGCCGAGCGGCAGGCTGGCAACGCCAACGGCGGCGCGCGCGTGCCGGCCCTTTTCGCCGAAAGCCACGATCATGATATCTGAGGCGGCGTTGATGACCTTGGGGTGGTCGGTGAAATCGGGCGTGGAATTCACAAAGCCTGTTAACTTTACACAGCGGCTGACCTTGTCCAGCGATCCGAGGGCAGCCTTGACCTGCGCCAGGATATTGAGCGCGCAAAGCGTCGCCGCCGCCTGTCCTTCCTCAACGCCATAGTGTTCGCCGCAGCGCCCGACGAATTCGAGTCCCGAAGCGCCCATGGTGATCTGGCCTGAAACGAACAGAAGGCTTCCGGTGCGCACGGTCGGGACATATGCCGCGACGGGTGCCACGGCGTCGGGCAGGGTGAGTCCCGCACTGGCAAGGCGGGCTTCGACGGTCTCGGTCATGGAAGGTCCTGTCTGCTGATGTGGTGATGAGACCGGATATGCCCGCCGCTCGCAAGGGGCAACGGATCAGGCGCTTTCGCGTGGGGGTCTTCGGGCCGCAAGCCCGAGGCCCTTGCCGACAGAGTCGCGACCGAATTTTTCGCGCACCTTGTCGACGGCAAGTTCGGCCCGCGCCCGGCGCCCCGCGCCGGGGTCGATGAGATCATCGGGATCGGCAAGTGCCTCGTCGCAAAGATCCGAGACGCCAATGCCGATCAGGCGGAACTTGCGTCCCGTCGCGGCGCCATCTAGCAGCATGCGCCCCGTCCGGTAGATGCGATCTGCAAGTCGCGTTGCGTCGGCAAGCGTTTCAGCCCTCGTGATGGACCGGAAGTCCGTTCCCTTGAGCTTCAGCGTGATCGTGCGGCCCGCGATATGGCTGACCTTCAGCCGCGCGGAAACCTTCTCCGAAAGTCTCCAGAGGTGCCGGGCGAGTTCCCCGGTATCGGAAATGTCGTCGTTGAATGTCGTTTCGGAACTCACGCTCTTGCGTTCGCCATGCGGGTCCACCCGCCGGCTGTCCTCGCCGCGCGACAGGCTGAAAAGCCGAAGGCCCATCGAGCCGTAACGCCGTCCGAGGTCAGACGCTTCCATGCGCTGCAGATCTCCGATGAGGCGAATGCCATCGCCGGCGAGTTTCGCCTGCATGGCCTTGCCCACGCCCCAGATCAGGCCGACGGGCCTCGTTGCGAGAAACGTCGCCGCTTCGGCGCGTCCGATGACCGAAAAGCCGCGCGGCTTGTTGAGATCGGATGCGACTTTTGCGAGGAATTTGTTGGGTGCAAGGCCAATCGACGCGGTTATCCCGATCTCCTTTTCGACGCGGCGTGCAAGGCCGGCAAGGCTGGCGGCCGGCGTCTTGCCGTGAAGCTTTTCCGTTCCCGAAAGATCGAGGAAGGCTTCGTCGATTGAAATCGGCTCCACCAGCGGGGTGAGGGCGAGCATCATCTCGCGCACCTGCCGGCCGACCCGGACGTATTTTTCCATGTCGGGGCGAACGACGACAGCGTCGGGGCAGGCCTTGAGCGCCTTGAACATCGGCATGGCCGAATGCACCCCGGCGGTTCGGGCGAGGTAGCAGGCAGCAGAGACGACGCCCCGGCGCCCGCCGCCGACGATGACGGGTTTGTCCCGAAGTTCGGGATTGTCGCGTTTCTCCACCGAGGCGTAGAACGCATCGCAGTCCAGATGAGCGATGGACAGGGTATTGAGTTCGACGTGACGAACGATGCGCGGGCTGCCGCATGCCTGGCAGCGGGTCCCCTCGGGGGCCGGCGTCAGGCAGTCGCGGCAGAGACCGGGCGCTGTCATGCAGCCGCCTCCGGGGTGAAACTGTCGGCATAGCCTTCCATCTCGGCATTCCAAAGCCAGGCGGCACCGCGCACGCCGCTGTCATCGCCATGAACGGCGGGCCGAATGTTTATGCGTGGTGCATCGGCAAAAATCAGCGGTCGCATCAGGTCGGGCAGTACAGCATAGAAATGGCCGATATTGCTCAAGCCGCCGCCGAGCACGATCACGTGCGGGTCGACGATGTTGACGACGTTCGCAAGGCCGCGCGCAAGACGTGATGCATGGCGGGCAAGGCTCGCCATCGCCAGTTCGTCTCCGGCCTTTGCCAGTTCGACGATGATGGGCACGTCGAGCCGCGCGCCGGTCGCCTGCCTGTGATCGGCTGACAGCGCGGGGCCGCTGACCCAGGCTTCCATGCAGCCTGTGCGGCCGCACCAGCAGGTCGGTCCGTCTGCCTCTTCGGCAGAAGGATGGGGCAGGGGCGTGTGGCCCCACTCCCCGGCAATGCGGTTCGGACCGTCGATCAGCCTACCGCCCGCGACGAAGCCACCGCCGCAGCCGGTGCCCAGGATGACACCGAAGACCGTTTGAAAGTTGGCGCCCGCGCCGTCGGTTGCCTCGGATAGCGCAAAGCAGTTGGCATCGTTTGCAAGGCGCACGGCCTTTCCGGTGGCGTGTGCGAGATCGCGGCCGAGTTCACTGCCGTTAAGCCATGTCGAATTGGCATTTTGCACCCGGCCTTTCGGCGTAAGCGAGCCCGGCATGCCGATGCCGATCGTGGCATCCGGAGCGGCCGCGAACGCGGCAATCTCAGCAACGGTTCTCACTGTCGCCGCGTAATCGTCTGACGGCGTCGGCATGCGCCGCTTGTCCGCGACGCTGCCGTCAGGCGCCAGCAGCGCGGCCGCGATCTTCGTGCCGCCCATATCGACACCGATCCTGAAGCGATGTTCGCTCATGAACTGAAATCCGGATCAGGAAGCGACGCGGCATGCCGCATGATATCTTCGGGCTTTCTGCCGGCAGATTGAGCGAATTCAATGAGGTCGCGCTCGTTCTGGGCAAGATAGGCAAGAAGGCTTTCGTGGAACCGTGGAGAACCGGCCGCCTGCCGCAGCGTGGCAGGCGTCAGACCTGTGAGCGACAGGAAGCGCGTCAGGTGCTTCTCGTCAGCAGCGATGAACTGCAAAATCTCAATTCCGATGACTTCGATTTCCTGCATCCGCGAATGCTGAGTCCTTTTTCGACCGTTACCCCGATCTGTGTACTATCGCCTTGGCCTTCTGTTAAGAATTGAGACGTATCGTTCACATTGTTGGGGGGTAGCTTCGCGCCTGTTGAAGGGCGGGGCAACTCTTCGCCATGCATGCTTTGGTTCGGGACCTGAAATGGCGAAAACGGTTATGATCGTGGAAGATAATGAGCTCAACATGAAGCTCTTCCACGACATTCTCGAGGCGAATGGATACGACACCGTCGAGACCCGTAGCGGGATCGAGGCGCTCGACCTTGCCCGCAAGCATCAGCCCAACCTGATTCTGATGGACATCCAGCTTCCCGAGGTTTCCGGTCTGGAAGTCACCAAATGGCTGAAGGAAAGCGACGACCTGCGCCATATTCCCGTGATCGCCGTGACCGCTTTCGCCATGAAGGGTGACGAGGAGCGTATTCGGGAAGGTGGCTGTGAGGCGTATCTGTCCAAGCCGATCTCGGTCGGCAAGTTTGTCGAGACGGTGAAGCATTATCTGGGCGATGGCTGAGGGGGCCTTGGTAGAGTGACGGCGCGTATCCTTGTTGTTGACGACATTCCGGCCAATGTGAAGGTGCTCGAAGCGCGTCTCACGGCTGAATATTTCGAGGTCGACATCGCCCGCAATGGCCCCGAAGCGCTGGAAATCGCGCAGCAGGGCGCCTGCGACCTGATTCTGCTGGATGTCATGATGCCCGGCATGGACGGCTTTGAGGTCTGTCGCCGGCTGAAGGCCGATCCGCGCACCTATCATGTGCCGGTTGTCATGGTCACGGCGCTCGACCAGCCCGCGGACCGCGTCGCTGGCCTCGAAGCCGGCGCCGACGACTTCCTTACAAAACCGGTCAGCGATACACAGCTGATGGCCCGGGTGAAAAGCCTGGTTCGGTTGAAGATGCTGACCGACGAACTGCGACTTCGCGCGTCAACCAGTCGCGGCATTGGCGCCGAGACGCAGCTGGATCCGGCCGCGCTCGATTCAGGAGCGAACGGAGCAATCTTGCTTGTCGATGACAGGCCGTCATCAGCCGAGACCATACGCTCGTATCTCAAGCACCAGCATGCGGTCGATATCGAAGCGCACCCCCAGGAAGCGCTGTTCCATGCTGCCGAAGGCAATTATGACGCGGTCATCATCAGTCTGGAGCTGGCCGATTTCGATCCATTGCGCCTTTGCTCCCAGATTCGTTCGCTCGACAGAACGCGCAATCTGCCGATCCTGCTGATTGCCGATGAGAGCGATACGGCACGGGTCATGCGCGCGCTGGATATCGGCGGCAACGATTTCGTCACCCGCCCGATCGACCGCAACGAACTGGCCGCGCGCATGCGCACCCAGATCCGCCGACGCCGCTACATGGACAGCCTTCGCGAGAGCGTGAAGGTCTCCGTGACGATGGCAATGACCGATCCGATGACCGGGCTCTACAATCGCCGTTACATGGAAAGCCACCTCGACACGCTTCTGTCGGATGCGCTTTCTCGCGAGCGTCCGCTGTCGATGCTCATCCTCGACATCGACTTCTTCAAGTCGGTCAACGATACGCACGGTCATGATGTTGGCGACGAGGTGATCCGTGAATTTGCCCGCCGCCTTCAACGCAATACGCGTGGCATCGATATGACCTGCCGGTTCGGGGGCGAGGAATTCATCGTCGTCATGCCGGATACCGATATTTCACTTGCGATCCGTGTTGCCGAGCGCGTCCGCCGTTCGGTCGCCGATGAGCCGTTTGCCGTCCAGAACGGTGCGCGATTCATCGACATCACGACCAGCGCTGGCGTTGCCACGATAGAACGCCTCGACGATACCCGCGATACGCTCATCAAGCGGGCAGACCAGGCGCTCTACAGCGCCAAGCGCCACGGACGGAACAGGGTTGTATCTGACGCAGCATAAGTTTCAGCGTCGCTAGCACGTTAACCGGTTTTCTAAAGGTTAAAATTCAAACCCTTTCCGGTTAACCCTGATTCCGTTTTGATTTACGTAAATCCTTAGATATTGTCGCTCTTGGGACACAAGGGGTGGGTCTGAATTCGCCGCAGCGAAGGGCCTCCTCGGAAATACCCCATGGAATGCTCAGGTCCGCCGCATCTCCTGGGTCCGTGGGGTCAGGCCAATCGGCGCGGCAAGGAGTGGCCTCCTCAAATCGCCGCTGCCGATTGGCCGCCTGATTTGACTGATACGAGTTGGACTTAGACGAATTTTACTGACACTTGCACCATCAAGTAACTTCACTTTTACGGCGCCCACAGGGCGCCGTTTCTTTTTGGGCTCCGAGCGGCCTTGCCACCGCGCAGGCGCCAGAGTTCGCCGCCAAAAAGAAAAAGCGCCGCATTGAGCGGCGCTTTGGCAAAGTTCAGCGGTTTGACCGCTGCTTATTTGATCTTGGATTCCTTGAATTCGACGTGCTTGCGCGCAACCGGATCGTATTTGCGGGCAACCATCTTCTCGGTCATCGTCCGGCTGTTCTTCTTCGTGACGTAGAAGTAACCCGTACCGGCGGACGAGACGAGGCGGATTTTCGTGGTGGTTGGCTTGGCCATTTTCCTGAACCTGTCATTTGCGTGCCAGGCAATTGCCGGCGCCGCTGAAATTGATGTGCGGCGGTAATGCCGAAAAGCGTCTGGAAAGTCAAGGACGCGCGGCGCGCTTTGCCGAAACGATCCGCCACAGAACGATAAGGGCATAGAACGCCAGAACGAAGGACAGTACCAGCGGAATTGCGGACGGCGACCAGAGGTCAGCCGCTGCGCCAAGAGTTGCCGGCCCGACCAGCATGCCGCACGAATACATGAAGACAAATCCCGCGTTGGCGGCCGCAAGTTCGCCGCCCTTGAGCCGCGCACCGATATGGGTGAGGCCGGTCGCGTAAATCGATCCGGCGATACCGCCGTAAAGAACGAGAACCAGGATCAGCGCCGCATAATGTTGCGTCAGCAGCGGCAGGCTCCCGATCAGGAGTGCGCTGATGGCGGCGGTGATTAGCAACAAACGCCGCCGGTCAGCCCGGTCGGCGACATGCCCGAGCGGAATAAGCAGCAGGGCGCCGCCAGCGGCGATCGCCGCGATCAGGCCGGCGGCGGCCTCGCTGGAAAGCCCCGATTTCAGCGCGAAGACGGGAAGCAGGGAAAAGCCTCCTGCCTCGATAAAGCCGAAGAAGAACCCTGCCAGCGTTCCGACCGGCACCGCCAGCAGCATGCGCAGAAACCCGGCCTGATTGTCGCCCGCGCCGACCGGGGCCATCCGCCATGCGGCGATGAGCGGGATGGCCGCGGCCAGCAACAGCAGCGAACCCGTTGCGAATGGCCAGACGCCGCTTGCACCGAACAGCCCGAGCATGAGAGGTCCAAGCGCGAACCCCGCCGACAGCACAGTCGCATAGATGCCCATGACCAGACCGCGTCTGGCGTCAGGCGCCGCGGCGACGATCCAGTACTCGCTGACGATGAAGATGATCGTAATCGACGAATGGAAAAAGACCCGCAGGAGAAACCATGCCGCAAGGCTCTGAAAGAGCCAGAACCCCATCAGGCTTATCGCGGAGACGACGATCGCTGCCAGGAGCAGGGGCGCGGTACCGAAGCGGCGGAGCAGGGCAGGCGTCATCGGCGCGACCGAAATGGACGCGATACCTGCCATGGCAGAGTTGAGCCCGATCATGCTGGCGGGAATGCCACGCAACTCCATTGCGATCGCAAGTAGCGGTATTGTCAGCGACAGGCCGACGCCGACTGCCGTCGTCATCGCGATCGCCGCTGCGATGCCGATGCGTTCCGTTCCCGGTCGGCCGGTATCTTCCATGCGGGTCAGGTTGGCAGATCCAGAATCTGCCGGCGTCCCTCGCGGTTGTGCGGCTGATAATATGCGACCGGACAACCGGGCTCTATCCTCGAGTGAGAATCGAGCAGGCCCTTCAGGTCCGAAAGGACGAACTGCGTGATGGGAACGGTCTTCAGGTCACCTACATCGCTGATCGGTATCCACTCCATCGTATCAAGTTCGCGGTCCGGTCTGCTGTCGAAATCGATCGACTGGGCGATCTGGTCGGCGGATATGGCAAAAAACCGCGTGTCGAATCGCTTCGGGCGAACCGGCGGCGTGATCGCGCGCGCGAAATAGGTCATCTTCGAAAGATCGGGGACGACGCCGTGGCTGCAGAACGCCTCCCACATACCTGAGGGCGACCGGGTCGCGCTGCCCGTCCGGCCGACAAGCATGCCCGCTTCCTCATAGGTCTCGCGGATGGCGGCCAGCGCAAGGCCGCGCGCCCGGCGCACGGAGGGTCCGCGTTTCATGTCGAGGAGCAGCCGCGCTGCCGTTCCCTCGTTAAGGTCGCCAGCATAGGGCGCGTAATGGTCCTGCCTGTCGACACGGCCGCCTGGAAACACATAGGCGCCTGGAAGGAATTTTACCGCAGCGTTTCGCCGCCCCATCAGGACATGGGGCTTGCCCTGACGATGGTCGAGTATGACGAGCGACGCGGCATCGCGGGGGCGCGCCGCACGTTTGCGCGGTGCGACAGGTGCGTCGGTCATGCCGCGGCTCCCGGTTCGGTCGGCGCAAGGTGCCCTTCCATCTTGTTGCCCTTGCCATCGAAGCCGTGCATGCGCAGCGCCCATTGCAGGGCGACCAGCGCGCCCTTGATCCGCGGCAGGCTGAACAGCGCCGTTGCCAGCGAAAGCGGTATCCAGAGCGCCATGTGAATCCACATTGCCGGCATGGCGACCCGTTCAACGACCGCCGCGAGCGGTACGATGACATGACCGACGGCAAGAATGGTGAAATAGGCAGGCGCGTCGTCGGCCTGGTGATGATGCAATTCCGTTCCGCAGGCCGGGCAGGTGTCGGAGACCTTCAGATACGCATGGAACATATGGCCCTTGCCGCAGGACGGGCAGCGCATGCGAAGTCCCTTTGCCAGCGCCGGTCCAACGGCACGAGCGTCCTGATCTCCATATTCTACCGTCATTTCCGTCTTCCTCTTGCTCCAGTCGGCCTGCCGGGAGCGGCCTTGCGCCGTGCGCCGGCGCGTCCTCTTGCCGGCGGCCTCGCGCCCTTGTCCAGCCGCGCCGGCGTCAGCAATTCAAATCGCAGCGCCCCGGCCATCGGTATGGCTTCGACAAGCCGTGCATCGACGCGGTCGCCGAGCTGGTACACGCCGCGCGTTCTCTCGCCGATCAGCCTTTGGTGGACATCGTCATGGACCCAGTAGTCACCGCCGATGGTGGATGCCGGAACGAATCCGTCAGCGCCCGTATCGTCCAGTTTAAGGAAAAGGCCGGACCGCGTAACGCCGCTGATCGTCGCAGCGAAGGTCGCGCCGACACTCTCCGACACGAAATGCGCAATCAGGCGGTCCACCGTTTCGCGTTCGGCCGCCATCGCGCGCCGTTCCGCGGCCGAGATTTCCGCGGCGATCTCGTCCAGCTCCGCGGCATCGTCGATGATCTGCCCACCCGGCCCGAGCCCTAGGGTTTCTATCAATGCACGGTGGACGACGAGGTCGGCATAGCGGCGAATCGGAGAGGTAAAATGAGCGTAGCTGCGCAGGTTCAGTCCGAAATGTCCGTAGTTCTGTGCGCTGTATTCCGCCTGCGCCTGACTGCGGAGGATCACCTCATTGACGAGCGTTTCATTCGGCGTGCCTTTGATCCGATCCAGGATCGCGTTGAAATGGGATGGCCGCAGCACACCGTCTTTCGGTAATTTTTCGCCGATCGACGAGAGAAAGTCGGAAAGCGACGCGATCTTGACGTCCGATGGCTGGTCATGGACGCGATAGAGACCCGGAGCCTTGCGCTTTTCCAGCGATTCCGCTGCGGCGACGTTGGCGATGATCATGAATTCTTCGATCAGCCGATGCGCATCGAGCCTTGGCGGGATAAAGACCCGGTCGACGTGACCGTCCGGCTTCAGCAGGATTTTTCGCTCCGGCAGGTCAAGCGCCAGCGGGCCGCGGTTGTCACGCGCCTTGGCAAGGACTTCATAGGCACGCCAGAGGGGTCTTAGCACGCTTTCGAGCAACGGCTCCGTCTTCGCGTCGGGCTTGCCGTCTATGGCCGCCTGCGCCTGCGGGTAGGCGAGCTTGGCGGCGGAGCGGATATTGGCCCGGATGAATTTGTGCTCGTGCTTTCTGCCTGCGCTGTCGATGCGAATGCGTGCGACGAGGGCAGGGCGAAGCTCCTTCTCGCGCAGCGAGCAGAGGTCGTTTGAAATCCGCTCGGGCAGCATCGGCACGACGCGGTCGGGGAAATAGACGGAATTGCCGCGTTTGCGCGCTTCCCGGTCCATCGCGTCGCCCGGTCTGACGTACCAGGAAACATCGGCGATCGCGACCCACAGGATGAAACCACCTTCATGTTCGGGATCGGGCTCGGCGTAGACCGCATCGTCATGGTCCTTGGCGTCGGCCGGGTCGATTGTCACCAGGGGCAGGGCCGTAAGGTCCTCGCGGTGATCGTTGCCGGCCTGCTTTGCCTCCTTGGCCTCGCGCAATACAGCTTCGGGGAAGACACTGGGAATATCGTGGCGGTGAATTGCGATCTCGCTCAGCGCATATTCCGTCGACTGTTCAGCGAGAACCGTCTTTACCTTTGCCTGCGGCAGGCCCATAGGGCGGCCCCTTATGGGCTCAATGGTGACAAGGTCGCCTTCCTCGGCCCCATTCCTGGCATTCGGCGCGATCGCAAAGCTCTTCAGTTGACGCTTGTCGACTGGTTCCACCCGGCCGCCGCCGCCGGGCAGTCCGCGGAAAATGCCGATCGCGGTGGCGGGTTTGCGGTTGATGACCTTGATGATGCGCGCCGTATGCGTGTCATTGGGTGCCCGCCCGCCTTCCGCGATACGGGCAAGGACCAGATCGCCAATACCGGGCGCGGATTCCCTGGCGTTGCGCGCCTGCGTCACGACAAGCTCGGGCGGGCGGCCATGTCCTTCATCCCAGTCGTTCGGAATGCCGATGAGGTCGCCATCGGAATCGCGTCTGATGATCTCCAGAACGGTAACCGGTGGCAGTTCGCCGGGTTTGTGCAAATGGCTGCCGCGCTTTTCGATCAGCCCTTCGGCCTTCATTTCACGCAGCCGCGCCTTCAGGGCTATGCGGGCCGAACCCTTGATGCCGAACGCGCGCGCGATTTCACGCTTGCCGGCATTGCCAGGCGCCGATTCCAGAAACTCGATTATCTGTTCGCGGCTGGGTAGATTGTCGTCGCCAGCGCCGCGCTGCTTCTTTGCCATTCAAGCCTATGAGCCTTCAGCTCTTCTTGCGGCCGGCCTTCTTCTTGCCGCCGCCGGCCTCCGCCTTCTTCACGATCAGCGCCGCCGCTTCCTCAATCGAGATCGTCTCAGGCTCCAGCGATTTGGGCAATGTGGCGTTGATCTTGCCATTGGTGACGTAGGGGCCGTATCGGCCACTCTTGACCTCGATTGCGCCATCAACGCCATCGAACGTGCCGAGCGTTCTGATCGTGCTGGCGGTACGTGCCCTTGCCTTGCCTGCTTTCTCCGCGAGTGCGGAAACGGCACGATTGAGGCCGACTGAAAAAACCTCCTCGACGCTCGATAGATTGGCATATTGGCCGTCATGAAGGACGAACGGGCCATATCGCCCGATACCTGCGGAAATCGGCTTGCCGGTCTCGGGGTGAGCGCCGACTTCCCGTGGCAGGGACAACAGCGCCAATGCCTGTTCAAGCGTCAGTTCCGCCGCATCCCAGCCTTTGGGGATGCTCGAACGGCGCGGCTTTTCGCCGTCGCCAAGCTGAACATAGACACCGAACCGCCCGGTCCTGATGCTGACTTCTTCTCCAGTATCAGGATCCTGGCCGAGGATCCGGGGCCCATTGTCCTCAGCTGCCGATGCATCGCCATTGACGACGAGCTGGCGCGTATAGTTGCAATCGGGGTAGTTCGAGCAGCCGATGAAAGCGCCGAATTTGCCGGGCTTGAGCGAAAGCTGGCCCTTTCCGCATTTGGGACACAGGCGAGGATCGGTGCCGTCCTCGCGCGCCGGGAAGATATGCTCGGCCAGCGCTTCGTTGACCTTTTCGATCACTTCCGCGTTGCGCAGCTTCATGGTCTCGTCGGCATTGACCGAGAAGTCCTTCCAGAACCGCGCAAGCAGATCGCGCCAGTCCTTGCGGCCGCCCGAAACGTCATCGAGCTCTTCTTCAAGCTCGGCGGTGAAATCGTAGCCGACATAGCGGCGGAAGAAGTTCTCGAGAAACGCGGTGACCAGCCGGCCCTTTTCCTCGGGCACGAGCCGGCCCTTGTCCTTGCGGACATATTCGCGGTCCTGGATGACCGAGATGATGGAGGCGTAGGTGGAAGGGCGGCCGATGCCGAGTTCTTCCATCTTCTTCACCAGCGCAGCCTCAGAGTAGCGCGGGGGCGGCTGGGTGAAATGCTGGTTCGGCTCGACGTTGCCGCGCTTCAGCGCGTCGCGTTCGGCCATTGCCGGCAGACGGTTCTGATCGTCCTCATCCTCGCCATTGCCGGAGCGGTCGTCGCGGCTTTCCTCATAGACCTTCAGAAAGCCATCGAACTTCACCACCTGACCGGTTGCGCGCAGGCCGACGTTCCTGTCATTGCTGGCGATGTCCACGGTTGTCCGTTCAAGCCGTGCCGCCGCCATCTGGCAGGCAAGTGAACGCTTCCAGATCAGGTCGTAGAGTTTGCCATCGGCCGGCGTCACCCCGGAAAGCGAGCCTGCTGCCGCGCCCATGACGGTCGGGCGGATGCACTCATGCGCTTCCTGCGCATTCTTCTGCTTGGATTTGTACATGCGCAGCGATTCCGGCACATACGCCTTGCCGAACATGTCGCCGATGACCTCTCGCGCAGCCATCACGGCTTCCGGCGCCATGTCGACGCCGTCGGTACGCATATAGGTGATGTGGCCGGCTTCGTAGAGCTTCTGGGCACTGCGCATCGTTTCAGCCGGGCTCATGGAAAGCTTGCGGCTGGCTTCCTGCTGCAGCGTCGAGGTCGTGAAGGGCGGGTAGGGGTTGCGGGTGACCGGCTTTGCCTCGATGGAAGAAACCGAGAAGTCGCGCGCCTCGACGGCGGCGACGGCTTTCGTCGCCGCGTCTTCGTTGCCGATGGAGAACTTGTCGAGTTTCTCTCCGTCAAGGACGGTCAGTCGCGCCTGAAACGTCTCACCGGCCGGTGTCGTGAATGTCGCGACGATGCTCCAGTATTCCTGTGCCCTGAAGCGTTCGATCTCCATTTCGCGTTCGACGACGAGACGCAGCGCGACCGATTGGACGCGGCCCGCCGAGCGCGAGCCGGGCAACTTGCGCCAGAGAACGGGCGAAAGCGTGAAGCCGACGAGATAGTCTAGGGCCCGGCGCGCCAGATAGGCATCGACGAGCGGCTGGTCGATTTCGCGCGGGTTCTTCATCGCGTCGGTCACGGCGCGCTGCGTGATCGCGTTGAACACGACGCGCTCCACCGGCGTATCCTTCTTCAGCGCGCGGCGCTTGCGCAGCGCTTCCAGCAGGTGCCAGGAAATGGCCTCGCCCTCGCGATCCGGGTCGGTGGCGAGGATCAGACGATCTGCATTCTTCACCGCGTCTGCGATCGCCGAGAGATGCTTCTTGGCCTTGGTGTCGACCTCCCACTCCATTTCGAAGCCCGCATCGGGTTTGACCGAACCGTCCTTTGCCGGCAGGTCGCGCACATGGCCATAGGAGGCCAGCACCTTGTAGTCGCCGCCAAGGTACTTGTTGATGGTCTTGGCCTTCGCAGGCGATTCAACGACGACAATATTCATGAAGAAGCGCGATACCCGTAGTGAACTGAACAGCAGGTCCGAGGCGAAGCACCGCGTCGGAGGCGGACGTGAAAATGGTGAAAAGCCGTCGCCAAGTCAAACAGGACCCGTTTGTTGACGCCTCATCGTATGCTGCCATGTAGGCGCGTTCGCCGACTTCCGCAATCGCAGATCAGGCCTTCAGGCTCGCCATACCGCCGCTGAGGCGCGATGCGCGGCCAGCCAGTTCAAGCTCCGTCAGGGCCAGTTGCACGACTGAAACCGGAAGATCCGTCTGCCGCGCAACCTCATCGATCGATACTGGGGTGAAGGACAGCGCAACGGCTACCGCCTCGCGAACGCCATCTCCCGATTCCAGATCATAATCCGTCGGTTCGCTCACGATTGGTGTTGGCGGCGTCACCGGATGGCGGTTCACGCCCTCAAGTGCTTCAAGTATGTCGCCGGCGTGCCGGACGAGCGTCGCGCCCTCGCGGATCAGGCGGTTGGTCCCTTCGCTACGCGGATCGAGCGGCGAGCCGGGGACGGCAAACAGATCGCGGCCCTGTTCGCCGGCGAGCCTTGCCGTGATCAGCGATCCGGACCGTGCCGCGGCCTCGATAACCACAACGCCCAGCCCGAGTGCCGAGACAATCCGGTTGCGGCGCGGAAAATCGCGCGCCCGTGCCTCATAGGACGGCGGCATCTCAGATACGAGCGCGCCGCTTTCCTTGATGCGGTCGGCAAGGTCCTCATTTTCCGGCGGGTAGATGCGGGCAAGGCCACCGGCGAGTACTGCGACGGTGCCGGTTGCAAGGCTTGCCTGATGCGCGGCGGTATCGATGCCGCGCGCCAGGCCGGAGGCGACGACGAGGCCCGCCGCGCCGAGCCCCGAGGCGATATCGGAGGCGATCCTGCGACCGGCAGCGGATGCATTGCGGGCGCCTACAATTGCGACGATGTTTTTGCCCAGCGCGGCGAGATTGCCGGCAACATAAAGAAACGGTGGCGCGCCGTCGGCATGTCGAAGCAGTGGCGGATATCTATCCTCGCCGGATACGACGAGCGCCAGACCCAGGCTTTCAGCATCGGCAAGCTCGCGCTCCGCGGCCTGTTCGGTGCAAATGCGGATAGAGCGGGAGAGGCCACCGCGCCGCGACAGTTCAGGCAGCGCGTCCAGCGCCGTTCCGGCGGAGCCAAAGCGCGCAAGCAGCTGCGCAAAGGTCGTCGGCCCGACATTCTCTGATCGGTAGAGACGAATCCTGTCGCATCTTTCACTTCTTTCGATGGGCCCGGCGGGATAGGCGTCATCCATCGCTATTTGGCGCCGATCCGGCTTTCAGTGCCTGCAGAAAGGCGCGCGATGTTCTGCCGATGGGCGATCCAGAGCGCGACCGTCAGTAAAGCGAAAACAATCGTGGCGGCGAGGCCTGCACCGCTCACATAGACAGCGGCTGGCGCCAGAAGGCTGGCTGTCAGCGCGGATAGCGACGAATACCGGCTGAGCGCCGCGACAGCGATCCAGATGATCGCGAAAGCAAGCGCTGCGAGCGGCGCGGCACCAAGAAGTGCGCCAAGATAGGTCGCCACGCCCTTGCCACCCTTGAAGCGCAGCCAGAGGGGGAAGAGATGACCGAAGAACGCTGCCGCGCCAGCGATGAGTCCTGCCAATTCGCCCCATTGGCCGGCGATCAGTACCGCAGCCGTTGCCTTGGCCATGTCGAGCAGGAGCGTCGCGGCCGCCAGTTCCTTGCGCCCGGTGCGCAAAACGTTGGTCGTCCCGATATTGCCCGATCCGATGGACCGGATATCGCCGAGACCGGCAGCTCTCGTGATCAGCAGGCCGAACGGAATCGATCCCAGAAAATAACCGAATATGGCTGCCAGCAGCACCGCGGCCGTCATGAAGCGTCCCCCTTGCGCCGTTTCCCCGTCGCTCAGGCTGGAGCGTAGGCGTAGACCGTTTCCCCCGCAACCAGCGTGCGGACAACCCTTCCGGAAAGGCGCGCCTCGTCGAAGGGTGAGTTCTTTGAACGCGAGCGGAGGTCTTCCTTGCGAACGACCCACGGCGCATCCAGGTCGAATAGAACCATATCTGCGTTCGCGCCCTTCTTCAGCGTTCCCGCGCCGATGCCGAGAATTTCCGCCGGGCGGGTGGAAAGCGCCCTGATTAGCTGAACGAGGCTGAGATCGCCCGCATGGTAGAGTCTCAGCGCTGCTGGTAGCAGCGTTTCCAGCCCGACCGCGCCGTCGGCCGCTTCGGCAAAGGGATGGCGTTTCGTCTCCACGTCCTGCGGATCGTGGCTGGAGACGATCGCATCTATGACACCGGTGCGCAGCGCTTCGATCAACGCCTGCCTGTCGTCCTCGGTCCGCAATGGGGGGGCCATCTTGAAGAAGGTGCGGTAGGCGCCGATGTCGTTCTCGTTGAGCGTCAGGTGATTGATCGACACGCCGGCGGTGACATTGAGACCTGCGCGCCTGCCACGCGCGAGCGCCTCGGCACCTTCGGCGCTCGACAGCTGGCTTGCGTGATAGCGCCCCTTCGACTGCGCGACGAGCCGCATGTCGCGATCGATCATGATCGTTTCCGCAGTCACCGGGATGCCAGTGAGGCCTAGCCGTGTGGCCATTTCGCCCTGGTGCATCACCCCGCTGCCGACCAGTTCCGGCTCTTCGGGATGGTGCATGACAAGCGCGTCGAAATCTCGGGCATAGGTGAGGGCGCGAAGGAATATGCGGGGATTGCGCACCGCATGGCGTCCGTCGGTAAAACCGACAGCTCCGGCCTCGCTGAGAAGGCCGATCTCGGTCATCTCGCGCCCTTCAAGCCCCTTGGTCAGGGCAGCGGACGGATAGACGTTGACCTGCGCGGTGTCGCGTGCGGCGCGCTGGATGAAATCCACAAGCGCGACGTCGTCGATCACCGGGTTGGTGTCGGGCATGCAAACGAAACTCGTCACGCCACCGGCTGCGGCGGCGTGGCTCGCGCTTGCCAGCGTTTCGCGATGTTCGTATCCGGGTTCGCCGACGAAAACGCGCATATCGACGAGTCCCGGTGCCGCGATGAGGCCGCGTGCGTCCAGCCTCTCAACATCGGCCGGCAGGTCGCCGTCGCCGATCTTGCCGCAGCCGGCGATCTTCCCATTGACAACGAGAATGCGCCCGGCTCCGTCGAGTGCCTGTGACGGGTCGACGATGTGGGCGCCATCGATCAGAAGCATCTTGCCGGCGTCAGTCATAGACCGCGTTCTCCGCCAGAAGCATCAGCACGGCCATGCGGACCGCGACGCCCATTTCCACCTGTTCGCGAATTACGCTCTGGGCACTGTCTGCGATATCGCTGTCGATCTCGACACCCCGGTTCATCGGGCCGGGATGCATGACCAGCGCATCCGGCTTTGCAATCGCGAGCTTTGCCGCATCCAGGCCGAATAGGCGGTAGTATTCACGCACCGATGGCACGTATGAGCCATCCATGCGTTCGCGCTGAAGGCGCAGCATCATGACGATGTCGCAGTCCTTGAGCCCCTCGGCCATGTTCCTGTAGGGCTCCACACCCAGTCGCTCCACAGCGGGCGGCAACAGGGTCGACGGCGCAATGACGCGGACCCGCGCGCCGAGCGCGTTCAACAGAAGGATATTGGAGCGGGCAACCCGGCTGTGGCGGATGTCGCCACAAATGGCGACGGTGAGACCGGCGATCGTTCCCTTGTGGCGCCGAATGGTCAACGCGTCGAGGAGAGCCTGTGTCGGGTGTTCATGGGCGCCGTCGCCGGCATTGATCACGGCGCAATTGACCTTCTGCGACAGAAGTTCGGCCGCACCTGCTGCCTGATGGCGTACGACCAGCAGGTCGGGGCGCATGGCGTTCAGGGTCATTGCCGTATCAATGAGCGTTTCGCCCTTCTTCACGGAAGAGACGCCGACGGACATGTTGAGGACGTCAGCGCCCAGCCTCTTGCCTGCAATCTCGAAGGACGATTGTGTCCGCGTCGACGCCTCGAAGAACAGGTTCACCAGCGTGCGCCCGTGCAGGATGTCCTGCTTCTTGTCGGGCCTGCGCGAAAATTCGACCGCGGCGTCCGCGGCGTCCAGAAGCGTCTCGATGTCGGTGGGAGAAAGCTGTTCGATACCCAGCAGGTGCCGGTGCCGAAAGGTGCGCCTGGCGCTTTTCAGGGCGTGGTCCATTAAAGTGGGTGCTATAGGCCCATTGCAGGGTATCCGCAAGGCTGTTGAGGCGGAGACTGGATAGCGTTGTTAATATCGCATCCAAGGGAGGATTTCGAATGGCCACCTATGACACGACTAACCAGCCGCCACCCTTTGAAAATATCAATCTGTATACGGCCAACCCGTCCTTGACCCGAGCCGTTGCCGCGTTCGGCGGCGCGGCCGGTGGCGCAGCGTTGAAAGCCTATGGCGAATGGGCCGGCAGCGCTGCAACGATTGCCAGCGGGCGGCTTGCAAACGCCAATCCGCCAAGGCTGATCGGCGTCGATCAACGCGGCAACAGACGTGATGAGGTGATGTTTCACCCGGCCTATCACGGTTTCATGGCACATGGTTTCGCACACGGCGTTCATTGTTCCGGATATGCGCCCGGCGGCGGTCCGGCGGGTGACGGCGCGCAGGTCGTCCGGTCGGCGAGAATCAACATGCTGTCGCAGGTCGAGGCCGGTCATGTCTGCCCGCTGACAATGACGCATGCCGCGATCCCCGCGCTTGCCGACGAGGCTGCCGGAACTCCGGCCGCGGAACGCTGGCTGTCGCGTATTTTCAGCCGTGAATACGACGCGCGTCTTGCCCCCGCGGCCACCAAGACCGGCGTTTCGCTGGGAATGGGGATGACTGAAAATCAGGGCGGCACCGATGTCCGCGCCAATGACACGTCCGCTCGCAAGGCTGGCGATGCCTATGTCATCGACGGTCAGAAATGGTTCATGTCGGCGCCGATGTGCGACGCATTTCTCGTCCTCGCCCAGGCACAGGGCCGGCTGACATGCTTCATCCTTCCACGCTTCGACGAGGACGGCCGCCGCAACGGACTGGAATTTCAGCGCCTGAAGGACAAGCTCGGCAACCGATCCAACGCATCGTCCGAGGTCGTGTTCAACAGCGCACGTGCATTTCGTCTCGGTGAGGAAGGGCGCGGTGTACAGACGATCATAAAGATGGTGACCCAGACGAGGCTCGATTGCGCGACAAGCGCCGCCGGAATTGCGTATCAGGCTCTCGCGCAGGCCATCTACCACGCCCGGTACCGCCATGTTTTCCAGAAGGCGCTCGTCGACCAGCCATTGATGCAATCGGTGCTGGGGGACATGGCGCTCGATGTGATGGCTGCGACCGCGGCGGCCACGCGCCTCGCCGCGTCCTTCGACCGCGCCGCCGCCAACGAGGCTGAAGCGGCCTACCGCCGCATTCTGACTCCGGCCATAAAATACTGGGTATGCAAGCTCGCCCCCCGCATTGCCGTGGAGGCGATGGAATGCCTGGGTGGCAACGGCTACATTGAGGATTTTCCACTCGCGCTCATCTATCGGGAAGCGCCCCTCAATGGCATCTGGGAAGGTCCCGGCAATGTCATGGCGCTGGATCTCCTGCGCGCGGCGTTCCGAGAGCCGGAAGCCGTGGAAGCCGTTATAGGCGGACTGGTGACAGCAACCAATGGGCATGCGGCTGCGCGGCAGGCCGCTGCGGATATCGCGGCCGCGTTGAAGGCAGGCGAAGGGCAGGCGCGCCTTGCGGCCGAAAGATTGGCGCTGCTTGCGGCATTCGCTGCAATGGTCGAAGCGGATGATCCATTTGCCGAGGCATTCGCGCAGTCACGCCTTGGTGGAAAATATGCAGCAAGCTACGGTGCCGCCGCCGAAGGGCATGCAGAAGCATTGATCGATGCGGTCATGCCGCCGGTCTGATGTTCAGACGTAAAGCCACATCGCCAACGGCAGGGTCAGCGGCGCCAGCAATGTCTGTAGCGTGAGGATGGCTGCCAGCAGCGGGGCGTCTCCGCCCATCCGCCGCGCCAGCACATAGCCGACGGTTGCGGAAGGAACCGAAAGCGCGATGATCGCAACGCCCATCGCGTGCCCCTCCAGCGGAATGAAAGTGGCAAAGATCGCGCCGAACAGGGGCATGACGAGCAGGCGGAGGAACGTCGCAAGAAGCAGGGCGACACTCGGACGCCGCAAATCACTCAGGCGCAGTCCGGCACCGACGGAGATCAGTGCAAGGGCGAGCGCTGCCTGACCAACCATTGCAAGCGCGGCGGCGAGCACGCCGGGAAGTTCGAAGCCCGTGCTGGTCAGCAGAAGATTGAACAGGCCTCCGGCGACGCAGGAACCGATGAACGGGTTTTTCAGCACTTCGGTGAGCAGCGCGCGGGCCGTCGGTTTTGTGCCGCCGGCATAGCGGGAGAGAACGTATACCGACGCCATATTGACGACCGGTATGAGGACCGCGAACGCCACCGCAATCAGTGCGACACCTTCCGGCCCGTAAAAGCTCGACGCGAGGGCAAGTGCGACAAAGCCCGTCCAGCGTGTCGCTCCCTGATAGATCGATGTGAACGAAGGACCCGAAATGTTCAGCGGTCCCGTCAACAGCGGATACATAAGAACGACGAGCGCGCTCATCGCCGTTACGGCGCAGAACAGGACGAGCGCCAGAGCACCCGCCGGCAACGTTCCGAAATCGGTGATCGCCAGCGACTTTATGATGATGGCCGGAAACAGCACGTAGTACCCGAGCTGGTCGACACCGCGCCATCCAGCCTCGTCCAGCAGGTTCAGGCGCCTGATGAATGCGCCGAGCAGAATGACCAGAACAACGGGCATCAGCCCGGCGAATGCGTCGATCATGGCGTCAGACGCCTCCGCGCAAGAAAGTCGAGTGCGCCCTGAAGGATATAGGCAGCTGCGGCGGCATCGATGCGCGCCTTGCGTTTCGCGCGCGACATGTCTGCTTCGATCATCGCCCGTTCGGCGGCATGGGTAGACAGCCGTTCGTCCCAGAAGCCGATCGGCAGTTCGGTAAGCTTTTCAAGATTGCGTACGAAGGCGCGTACCGATTGCGCCCGCGGCCCTTCGGTGCCGTCCATGTTGCGCGGCAGGCCGACGATTATGCCCGCAACAGCATTTTCGTTCGCAAATTTGAGAAGGTTTGCCGCATCGGCGGCGAACTTGCCGCGCATGATGACGTGAAAGGGCGTGGCGATGAGCCGGCTCCGGTCGGACAGCGCGACGCCGATCGTCTTTGTGCCCGGATCGAGGCCCATCAATGCTCCGGCGGCAGGGATATGTCCGGCAAATACCTCGATGGCATGGCTGTCGCCGGTCATCTTGCCGCCTTTTCCTTGCGCCTGACTAAGAGGTCCGGGGTTGAATCGTGCAGTGGACCTAGCATGATGACGCCGTACCGGCCATCGTCTTGGCTGGATGCGGTGCACGCAATCGGGGAGCGGCATTGCAGGGAAACGTAATCGGCATGGAGAGCGCAAAATGAAGATCACCTGGTTTGGCCATTCGGCCTTCCGCATCGAGACCGGCAGTTCGGTCATCATGCTGGACCCGTTTCTTTCGGAAAACCCGACATGGACGGGAACGGTTGAAGAAGCCTCAAGGGGCGCAACGCATGTCATCCTTACCCATGGCCATCACGACCACATCGGCGACAGTGCGGAAATCTGCAAAACGACCGGCGCGCTGCTGGTCGCGAATTTTGAGATCTGCATGTACCTGAGTGGCGAGGAGGGCGTGGAAAATTTCTCACCCGGCAATCAAGGCGGTGAACAGGATCTCGGCGACTTCACCGCTGCGCTCGTCCCGGCATGGCATTCGTCTTCTTTCGCGGTCGATGGCAAGCTGCGATACATGGGCACAGCCGGCGGAATCGTGATCATGCCCAAGACGCCCGGCGATCCGACCGTTTATCATGCAGGCGATACGGCCCTGTTTTCCGATATGGCCCTGATAGACGAACTTTATGCGCCAACAGTCGGCTTTATTCCCATTGGCGACCGTTTCACCATGGGCGCTCGCCAGGCAGCGTTCGCCTGCATGCGCTACTTCAATTTCGACACTGTCATTCCATGCCACTACGGCACTTTTCCGATCATCGATCAGACGGCGGATTCATTCGTCAGGGAGATGCACGGGTCGCAAACCGAAGTCGTGGTCCCGAAAATCGGTGAAGCGGTCCGGTTCGAAGGCTGAAAACTCTCCGCTTCCTCCGTTGCACGCGCTCGCGCGCAGCGTTATCAAGCACGCGGACCATTCATGGTTCGCCGCGCCGCTGCGCGTGTTTTCTGAACCCATTGACGGGAGATCGTGCCGATGTCGGTCGACAAGGCCACCGTACAGCGCATCGCGCATCTGGCGCGCATCGCAATCAGCGATGCCGATGCCGAACGCATGCAGGGCGAACTCAACGCCATTCTCGGCTTCGTTGAGCAGCTTGAAGCTGTGGATGTGGAAGGCGTCGAGCCGATGACATCGGTGACGCCGATGACTCTGCGCATGCGCGAGGACATCGTGACTGACGGCGACAAGGCGGCTGATATCGTCGCCAGTGCGCCCGATACGGACGACAACTACTTCCTCGTACCGAAAGTCGTGGAATAGGCCGCCGGAAACCGAAAGACATCTCATCCATGAGCGAACTGACACAGGCGACCATCGGCGAACTTCGTCGCAAGCTTGATGCAAGGGAAGTTTCCGCCGCCGAACTGGCGGAATCGTTTCTGACGGCGATCGACGCCGCCAACCCATATCTGAATGCCTATGTGGCCGTGACCCATGACAAGGCGCGGGCAATGGCAAAGGAAAGCGATGCGCGCATCGCCAGGGGTGAGGGCGGCCCGCTTGAAGGGATTCCCCTCGGCATCAAGGATCTTTTCTGCACACAGGGCGTCCGTTCCCAGGCGTCCTCCCATATCCTCAACAGTTTTGAGCCGGCCTATGAGTCGACCGTCAGCAGCCAGCTCTGGCGCGACGGCGCGGTTATGCTCGGCAAGCTCAACATGGACGAGTTCGCGATGGGCTCTTCCAACGAGACCAGCTACGACGGACCCGTCGTAAATCCTTGGCTGCCAGCGAACTGGACACCGGAAATGGCGCGCGGAGCCGCCGAAAGCGCCATGCGGGATGCGCCGCTCAGCGGCGAAGGCGCGGACCGACGGCCACAACTCGCCGAACGGTCGAAGAAACTCGCTGGCCTGTTGGTGCCCGGAGGCTCGTCCGGTGGTTCCGCTTCGGCTGTTGCCGGGTTTCTTTGCGCAGGCGCAACCGCAACCGATACGGGTGGTTCGATCCGTCAGCCGGCGGCCTTCACCGGCACGGTCGGCATCAAGCCGACTTACGGGCGCTGCTCACGCTGGGGCATTGTCGCATTCGCCTCGTCGCTGGATCAGGCAGGTCCGATCGCACGAAACGTCGAAGACGCGGCAATCCTGCTTCGCTCGATGTCGGGTTTCGATGCGAAGGATTCGACAAGCGCCGAGATCGCTGTTCCCGATTTTGCCGCGGCCGTCAGGGCAGGCGTCAAGGGACGCAAGATCGGCATCCCGAAGGAATACCGCGTCGATGGCATGCCAGAAGAGATCGAAAAGCTCTGGTCCAACGGTATCGACTGGCTGAAGGCCGAGGGCGCGCAGATTGTCGATATATCGCTTCCGAACACCAAATACGCGCTGCCAGCCTATTACATCGTTGCGCCGGCAGAGGCGTCTTCGAACCTCGCGCGCTATGACGGCGTTCGATACGGATTGCGCGAACAGGGCGGCGATATCGCCGGCATGTACCAGAAGACCCGTGCTGCCGGTTTCGGCCGCGAGGTGCAGCGCCGTATCCTGATCGGCACCTATGTGCTCTCGGCGGGCTATTACGACGCCTATTATATTCGCGCCCAGAAGGTCCGCACGCTCATCAAGAAGGACTTCGAGGATGTGTTCAACGAAGGGGTGGACGCCATCCTGACGCCTGCGACTCCTTCGGCCGCATTCGGCATCGGCGCGATGGCGAATGCATCTCCGATCGAGATGTACCTGAACGATATTTTCACCGTGACCGTGAATATGGCCGGTCTTCCGGGTATCGCCGTTCCGGCGGGTCTGGACGCGCAGGGTCTGCCGCTCGGCCTGCAGCTTATCGGGCGCCCGTTCGATGAGGAGACGCTGTTCGCGGCAGGACAGGTGATTGAGAATGCGGCGGGCCGCTTCGCGCCCAAGGCATGGTGGGCATGAGGGACGACAGACAATGAGCCTCACCGATATCCGCACGCCCAACCCGAAGAATTTCATCGCCGGCTCCGACGGGGACTGGGAGATCGTCATCGGCATGGAAGTCCATGCCCAGGTGTCCTCGAAGGCGAAGCTTTTTTCTGGCGCTTCCACGGCATTCGGCGGCGATCCGAACAGCCATGTGAGCCTCGTCGATGCGGCCATGCCCGGCATGCTGCCGGTCATCAATGGATATTGCGTCGAGCAGGCCGTGCGCACGGGCCTTGGCCTCAAGGCCGAGATCAACAGGCGCAGTGTCTTCGATCGCAAGAACTATTTCTATCCTGATCTGCCGCAGGGCTATCAGATCAGCCAGTTCAAGCACCCGATCGTCGGCGAAGGCGAAGTGCTGGTCGAACTCAAGGACGAGGAGCCGGTGACGGTGCGCATCGAGCGCATTCACCTGGAACAGGATGCCGGCAAGCTTCTGCACGATCAGCATCCGAGCAAAAGCTATGTCGATTTGAACCGTTCTGGTGTCGCGCTGATGGAAATCGTCTCGCGGCCTGACCTGCGTTCAGCCGATGAGGCAAAGGCCTATCTGACCAAGCTGCGCACGATCCTGCGGTACCTTGGAACCTGCGACGGCAACATGGAGGAAGGTTCCCTCCGCGCCGACGTCAACGTCTCCGTGCGGCGTCCCGGCGGCGAATTCGGTACTCGATGCGAGATCAAGAACGTCAACTCCATCCGCTTCGTCGGGCAGGCGATCGAACATGAAGCGCGTCGCCAGATCGACCTGATCGAGGATGGCGGCACGGTCGATCAGGAGACGCGTCTTTTCGATCCGAAGAATGGCGAGACCCGGTCCATGCGCTCCAAGGAAGAGGCGCATGACTATCGCTATTTCCCCGATCCGGATCTGCTCCCCCTGACTTTCGACCAGGCGTTCGTCGATGCCATTGCCGCCGATCTGCCCGAACTGCCCGACGAGAAGAAGGCGCGGCTGATCGGCGAATATGGCGTAACCCCCTACGATGCCAGCATTCTTGTCTCCGAACGCGAGATAGCGGCCTATTTCGAGGATGTCGCCAAGGGCCGCGACGGCAAGACGACATGCAACTGGGTGATCAACGAACTCCTCGGCCAGCTCAACAAGGTGGGTACACCAATTGGCGAAAGTCCCGTTTCGCCGCAGCAGTTGGGTGCCATTGTCGACCTGATCGGTGAGCAGGTAATTTCCGGCAAGATTGCCAAGGAACTGTTCGAGATCGTGCTGGCTGAAGGCGGAGACCCTCGGGAAATCGTCGAAACGCGCGGCATGAAGCAGGTGACCGATACCGGCGCGATCGAAAAGGCTGTCGATGAGGTCATTGCAGCCAATCCCGACAAGGTCGAACAGGTCAGGGAAAAGCCCAGCATGGTTGGCTGGTTCGTCGGTCAGGTAATGAAGGCTTCGGGCGGCAAGGCCAATCCGCAGGCCGTCAACGAAATGCTGAAGGCCAAACTCGGAGTCGAGTAAGGCTGTCAGTCCACGGTGGCGGTGACCGGCGCGACGGGGTCCGATACGACCAGCGTATGCGCGACGATGTCGCCGAAACGTTGGCGCTCCCTCGTTGCCAGTATGATGATCAGGCCGACCAGATAGATCAGCAATCCGTCGATGACCCTGAGCGCATTGCGTGCCAGCGCCTGATTGAATGTGATGGGTCCACCCGACTCCCTGACGACATGCGTGCGCACGGCGAACTTGCCGGGTGTCTTGCCATAGCGGAATTCCATCCAGGAATAGATGAACAGCATCACCAGGGCGTAGGCCATGAAGGGCCAGCCGGTCAGGTTGACATTGAAGCTGGCGGTTTCAGTCTGCGATACCGTGCCGAACGCCATTGAGAACAGGAAGAATATCGCCAGGGCGAAGACGAAATCCACCAGACCTCCGGCGATGCGCAGGCCGACGGTCGCGACGTTCGGTTTTGCAATTTCCTCAGACATTGCGCCCAGCTCCCCCTTCGGGCTCTGCGCGATTATAGCGGATATTGAAATTGTCCAGAAGCCACTCGCCCTTGTGCCTGGACATGACGAGGTCCAGCCTTGCATCGCCGAACTCGAACTTCACCAGTGCAACCAGCTTTGCACTGTCTGAGCTCTTCTCGAATTGCTGCACACCGACATATTCGGTGACATGACCAAGAGCGATGAGCGGATAGGGATCGAAACTGATCCCCTTGTCTTCGACATGAACCTTCAGGCCCGGGCTTGCATATCTCAGCATGGTGGATTGGTTCCACCTGTGGTCGGCCATATCCCGGACCATTGGTTCGACGGCGGCATCGAGCTCGGCCCGCGCGCCAGAAAATACTGAAGACAGGAGCGTGCCGCCCGCGCCAATGCCCGCGAACACGAGGAGTAGGATAAGAAGGATCTTCGCCCATCTGGGCATGTGTGTCGCCACTTCTGAAGATACGGGGGCTCTGGAGATTAAAGGCGACCCCGCGCGGCGATGCAATTGTCCCGGCGCATAAAGAAAAAGGCGCGCCCACCGGGCGCGCCTTGATCGATTGGGTATCTGGTCAGCTTACATGCTACCGAACTTATAGTTCAGGCCGACGCGCGCGATATGCATTTCGGTGTCGTCGAAGGCGAAGTTGAAGGGCGTGCCGCCAGAAACGCCGGTCGCCGTTTCTCCATCGAAGTGAACGTAGAGATACTCGGCCTTCACCGACCAGTTGTTGTTCAGCATGAACTCGGCGCCGCCGCCGACCGTCCAGCCCCAGTCGGGCTTGGCGCTGGCCGAAATCGTACCGGTGCCAGGCGCCGCCGTGGACGTGTCAGTGACTGAATACTCTAGATCTGAATATGCCAGGCCGCCTGTCGCGTAGATCAGGCCAAAGCCCGTTGCCACGCCAAGACGCGCCCGCAACGTTGCGAGCATATCGGCGTCGGCTGCATAAAAGGTGTCGCCAATGGTCGGGCTGACGCCCGCCGCCGAGTAGTCGAGATACTGGATGTCGCCCTCGATGCCCCAGACAAGATTGCCCGCGCCCTGCCAGTTGTAGCCAATCTGGGCACCGCCGATGAAGCCGTTGCTATCGCCAAGCGCTACGGTTTCGCCGGCGGTATTGTAGCCGTTGATGTCGGTTGCATATCCGTCGGTGACGAAGACGCCGCCGGCATTGAGGCCCGCATAAAAGCCCTGCCAGACGGTCGGCGCGGGCGTTGAGTAGCTTTCCATCGGTGCGGGCGCCGGTGCGGGGCGCGGCATGTCCGCTGCGATGGCCGGAGCGGCGAGCAGCATGATTGCAGAGGTGGTGAGCAGCAGCTTCTTCATGGGAATTCAGTCCTTGATATCGGTGACAGATGTTTGGTGTTGCCTGCCCCCTCAACTGCGAGGCCCCGGAATGGGTTCAACCGAAAGATCCGTTTGACGAGCGGTGTTGCCATCGTGCAACGGTTGGCCGATCCAGGAGCTTGGAACGTTGCCGCTGCCGCGGCGAAACCCGGCGTTCGACCCCTCGAAATGGCATCTCTTTACTCAGCGCCATCGCGCCGGATGGTTACCGGATCGTTTCTCGCCGCGCCCGGAACTTAGCCCAAGAGGCGCCGCAAAGCACTGAAAAAGCGAGGGTTTTCGAAAGCTGCTGCAAAGGCGATTCAGGTTTGATTCAAATTTTGTTCGTTTTTGCGTAACCCAAACGCTTAACCCGGCGTTCAAGCGAGAGCGCGATCATTTGCCTATCGACGCTGTGGGAGGCGTCAGGCGGCAAAGCCGCGATATGGAGGGTTTTGAAATGGCTCATTTCGATATGCAATCGATGGAAAGCGCGGCGATCGAAGGTCGTCTGGATGCAGGCGAAGCGTTTTTCCGCCTCGGCATGATGTGTTCGCTCGGAATCGAAGAAACTCCCGATCTCATCAGCGCGCATAAATGGTTCAATATTGCGGCCCTGAAAGGCTATCGCGATGCGGCGCGCTATCGGCAGGAAGTCGCTGCTGAAATGTCTCCGGCGGAAATCGCGAGTGCTCAGCGCGCGGCGCGCGAGTGGCTGACGGTTCACTGAGCTTTTAAAGCGGCAGCATGTCGGGGAGGGCAGTCGATGCCCTCGCTGCCGCATATTCAGAAAAGCCTGACCCAACACGCCACAAGTTTGTGACGACCATCCATCCCGTGCCAGAGGCCGCAACTGCGGCCCGCTCATCTGCTTTCGCGAATGTGTTGAGCCGGGCGAAATGGCATCGACGGAATCAATGGCGGAGACGGGGGGATTCGAACCCCCGAGACGGGTTTACCCCGCCTAACGGTTTAGCAAACCGCCGCCTTCAGCCACTCGGCCACGTCTCCGGCGTGCGCGAATTTCGGCGCGCCACCGCAATAGCCGGGTTGATGCTGACAAATCAAGCACCGACGTGAGGATTCTGAACATCGGAGTCCGATTCCGCCTTCAACCAACGTTGCGGCGCAAGAATTCCCACCGGCCGCACGGTAATTTTTGGGCGTCCAATTTTTTTGTGGTCTGGATATCGGCATTCTGTGAGGAGATTCATTTTGTCAACAGAAGAAGCTAAGGACTGGAAGTCATGAGATAATTTTCGTCCACTGGGAAAGGAGACAGCGTTTTCGAAAGTCGGCGAGCGCGTCACTCTTGTTTCAAATTCAAAGATAGTTTAAAACTAAACTAAATAAGAATTTGAGAGGGATGCCACATCAGGCATACGGGAGGGGCGGGTGATCCTGTCGGAAGAGCAGCACGCATTGCGCGACGCATCGCGGCGGTTCGCAACCGAACGGTTGCTGCCCCACTACCAGCAGCGCGAACGGGAGGCGCGGCTGGAGAGCGGGCTGTTACAGGACCTTGGCGCACTGGGTTTCATCGGTATGGATGTCTCCGAATCATATGGAGGTATGGGCGCGCCAGCGGTGACGACCGGTCTTGTGATCGAGGCCCTTTCCTATGGTGATTTCAATATCGGATCGCTTTGCGTCACGCAGTCTCTGTGCGGCGCGCTGCTTGAGCGTCATGCGCACCGGGAAATCTGTCAGGAATGGTTGCCGCGCGTGTGTCGCGGCGAAACCTTGCTCGCACTCGCGCTGACCGAGCCGGGTGCCGGTTCGGACGCCGGGGCGTTGAAGCTGTCGGCCCGCCGGGATGGCAATTCCTATGTCCTGAACGGGGAGAAGAACTCCGTTACGTTCTCAGATACCGCTGGCGCCTTCATCGTGTTTGCACGCGTCGCCGGCGGGGCCGGGTCAGGGATCACCGCCTTCATTGTTCCCGCCGACCTGCCGGGGATCAGAAAGAGCAGGTTCTCAGATATTGGCGGGCATGCCACGGGCCGGGGGCCTGTCTTTTTCGATGACGTTCGGGTGCCCGCCGATCATCGGCTCGGCGATGAAGGGGCTGCATTTTCGAAGGTCCTTGGGGGTTTCGATTACAGTCGGGCGCTGATTGCGCTGCAATGCATTGGCGCCGCTCAGGCGTCCGTCGACGAGGCGTGGGCATACACGCGCGAACGTGAAGCTTTCGGGGTGCCCATTTCGAGATTTCAGGGTGTGACGTTTCCCCTGGTCGAGGGCGAAACGCTGCTCGCCGCCGGGCGGCAGCTTTCGCTGCACGCCCTTGCGCTGCGCGATGCCGGTGCGCCTCACACGGTCGAGGCCGCGATGGTCAAGTGGTTCGGGCCAAAGACCGCCTTCGACGTCATCCACCAGTGCCTGCTCACCTTTGGCCATTACGGCTGGTCGACGGCCCTGCCGCACCAGCAGCGGCTTCGCGACGTGATGGGCCTGGAAATCGGCGACGGCACCGCCGGCATCATGAAGATGATCGTTTCGCGCGCCCGCACGGGGCGTGCGGCCATTCCTGACAGGAGGCACTATTGAAGTACCACACAGCTTTTGCCGATGGGTTGTTCGACGGCCAGACCGTCATTGTCACAGGGGGCGGCAGCGGTATCGGCCGCTGCACGGCCCATGAGCTGGCTCGTCTCGGCGCAACCGTCGCCCTCGTCGGTCGCAAGGCAGAAAAGATCGAGGCTGTCCGCGCCGAGATTGAGGAGGACGGGGGCAGGGCGCTGACGTTCGTCGCCGACATCCGCGACGAGGTGGCTGTCGGCGCGATGATCGATGGCGTGATCGCGGCGACGGGCCGCATCGATGGGCTGTTCAACAATGCGGGCGGGCAATATCGCGCGGCGCTCGAGACGATTTCCACCAAGGGATTTGAGGCCGTTGTGCGGACCAATCTCACGGGCGGATTCATCGTCATGCGTGAGGTCTACACACGCTGGATGAAGGGCCATGGCGGGGCCATCGTGAACATGATCGCCGACATTTCGAACGGTTGGCCCAATTTCGCCCATTCCGGCGCTTCGCGCGGCGGCATGCTGACCCTGTCGGAAAGCGCTGCGAGCGAATGGGCGCCCGCCGGCGTTCGTGTGAACACGATCGCGCCGGGTGCGATCGCGTCGAGCGGTCTGGATACCTACGACGCGAAGGATACCGAATTCATCCAGCAGCAGGTGGCGCGGGAAATCCCGATGAACCGGTTCGGGACCGAAGCGGAAGTCTCTGCCGCGATTGTTTTCCTGCTCTCGCAAGCCGCCGCTTTCATCACTGGTACCTGCATCCGGGTCGACGGGGGAGCTCCCAATTCCAGGCCGATTTGGGGCCGGATCGAACGCACCGACGCCAGCAAGCCATTCAACGGATTTCATCGGTCGAACGCACCCGCGATCCTCGCCGCGATCGACTGATTTTCGCTCAACGCCAAGCACAGAGGCATAAAATGATCGACAAGGTTCTGTACGAGAAGAAGGGCGAGATCGCCTACATCACCCTCAACCGGCCCGAGGTAAAGAACGCCATCGATCTCGATGTGCAGCGGCGCCTGCATGAGATCTGGACCGATTTCCGCGACGACGATGCAATCAGGCTCGCAATCCTGACGGGTAGTGGGGATGCGTTCTGCGCGGGTGCCGACCTGAAGACCCATGTGCCGGAGTGGGCGGAAGCCGGTCCGAGTCTTGCTCGCGACATGCTGCCGTTGGGTTTTGCCGGCGGCATCACCCGCGGCCTGCACCGAATCTACAAACCGATCATTGCAGCCTGCAACGGCTGGGTGCTCGGCGGCGGGCTGGAACTGGCCATGGCCTGCGACATCCGCATTGCATCGGAGCGTGCCCAGTTCGGCTCCTTCGAGCTTCGGCGCGGCATGCATCCGGCCGATGGCGGCATCGTGCGGCTGGTCAACACCTGCGGTGTCGGCATTGCGCTGGAAATGGAACTGACCGGCGAACCGATCGGCGCACAGCGCGCGCTCGCCGCCAACATGGTCAGCAAGGTCGTCCCGCATGACGAACTCATGGCGGCGGCGGAAGACATGGCGAAGAAGATCCTTCGCAATGATCGCCGCGCCGTTGAATCGGCCAAGGAAACGATTTTCGAGGTTGTCGGGCGCACGCTCGATGAGCAGCTCAAGGTGGAATGCCTGTTCGGCTATGCCCTGTGTGGCGGCAATCCCGAAATCCCTAGACGTTCCCAGCAGTTCTTCGAAAAGACGGACAAGGGCCGCGCCGGCGCGACCGCGTCTTCTCTGTGAAGGAGGGACGATGGGAGACAAAACCTTCGACGGCCAGGGTGTCGTCATCCTTGGCGGGACGGCGGGTGTGGGCCTTGAGAGCGCGGTTCGGTTCTGCGCCCAGGGCGCCCGCGTCGCGTTGATCGGGCGCAACGAGGAGCGCGGCCGGAACGCATGTGCCGTGGTCCGAGAACGCGCGCCCGAGGCGGATGTTCAGTTCATCCGCGCCGACGCCGTGCACACCGATGATGCCGTACGGGCCGCCGAAGAGGCGGAGAAGCGGCTCGGCGCGATTGAAGTGCTGATGTGCACCACGGGTCCAAGCGAGCCGCCCCGTCTGCTCCACAAGATTCCTATCGGAAATGTGCGCCTGCGCATCGAGGAAATCATGCTGCCGCCCCTGCACATGATGCATGCGGTCCTGCCGATGATGCGCGCGCGGGGGCAGGGCGCGATCGTCAATGTTGCGTCCGACGCGGCGAAATTCGCAACGCCGGGAGAAACGCTGATCGGCGCCGCAATGGCGGCGATTGTCATGTTCTCACGCGCTGCAGCCGTCGAAGCCAAACGCGACGGCGTTCGCATCAATCTGCTCACGCCGTCGCTGATCGCCGGCACGCCCGGGGCGGAACTGATCGCGGGTGACCCGTTCGCAAACAAGATGTTCGAGAAGGCCGCGGGTCTTGCCCATCTCGGTGTGGCCGATGCAGCGGATCTGGCAGAGGCCGCGCTGTTTCTGGCCGGGCCGTCTGCGCGGCGGATCACGGGTCAGGCTTTGAGTGTCAATGGTGGAATCTCGGTCGGGTGAGGCCGGCGGATTTCTGTTCTGGGGAGGAAAAAGATCATGTGGAGATTTGTTGAAATCAGCAACGTTGCCGATGTGCCGCGATTCTGGGGCCGCACGACGCCCGACAAGACCGCGCTGGTGGAGGGAGACGCCCAGCGCAGCTATGTGCAGCTCGATGCGCGCTCCAACGCTATTGCCAACAGGCTCTTGAAAATGGGGCTCAATCGGGGCGATACCGTAGGCTATATCGGCAAGAACTCTATCGAGGTCTGGGAAGTCTGGTTCGGCGCAGCCAAGGCCGGACTGGCTTTCGCCCCCTTCAACTGGCGACTGGCCGTCCCCGAACTGACGGCGATCGTTGATGATGCCGCGCCGCCTGTCATCTTTGCCACGGCGGAGATGAGGGAGACGATGGAAAAGGTTCGCGCAGCGGCCTCGACCCCTATTGAACTGATTTCGTTCGAACCCTCCAACGCTAGGGCCGGGGGGCTCGACGCCTGGATCGCGGGCGTCGAGACCACCGATCCGGCGGTCGAGATTGCCGGGTCCGACATCGCCCTGCTTTCCTACACGTCCGGCACGACCGGTTTGCCAAAAGGGGTCATGGCGAACCATGACGCCTTCCAGTATTCATTCCTCTGCGGCACGCTGGAGCCCGCCCTCTACCGCGATGAGAATGACGTGCTGGTCATGTCCATGCCCAATTTTCATCTTGGCGGCAGCTGGGTCTCTATCGCCGCCCTGTATGTCGGCGGTTCTATTGCGATTCTGCCGATGTTCGATCCCGAGGCGTTGATCGCAATGCTGCGCAAGGATCGTCCGACGATCGTACCGCTTGTGCCCACGGCAATCCAGTTGCTCGTCTCACGCCCGGACGTGACCAGCGATGATTTCAGCTCTGTCCGCTCGGTCATCTATTTCGGCTCTCCGATCGGCCAACAGTTGCTGAAGAGCGCGATTGAAAAGCTCCAGTGCGAGTTCTGTCAGTCATTCGGCACGACAGAGAGCTACTTCAACACCATTTTCCGGCACGAAGAGCATCTCAGCGCTGACGCCAATCGCATAACGTCCTGTGGACGTCCCCTCCCCATGGTGGAAATGAAGGTTGTCGACGAGGACGGCACCGAAGTGGCGCCGGGTGTGATCGGGGAACTCCTGGTCTATACGCCGATGATGATGAGCGGTTACCGCAAGCGGCCCGAGGTGACAGCGGAGGTTCTAAAAGATGGCTGGTACCGAACCGGGGACATGGCCAAGAAGGACGAGGAAGGGTTCATCTATATCGTCGACCGCAAGAAGGACATGATCATTTCCGGCGGCGAGAATGTCTACTCGGCGGAAGTTGAGCTAGCGCTCCTCAAGCATCCGGACATCGCGATGGCCGCCGTTGTCGGTGCGCCCGACGAGAAATGGGGAGAGCGCGTCACGGCGTTGATTGTCCCCAAGCAAGGCGCCGCGCTGACCGAAGGTGAGATACAGAGCCACTGCCGCGAACTCCTGGCGGGTTACAAGGTGCCGAAGACCGTGCTCTTCGAAGCTGCCTTGCCGCTAACGCCTAGCGGGAAAGTCCAGAAGGGCCCACTAAGGGAACGTCTGAGGCATCAGTAGACTGATGTGGGCACCGCAGCGTTGTGATCGTTTCGGTGCTGTGTCAGAACACGGCGGACAAACTGAGCAGGATTTTTCGATGAGCGGCACGCCCCGGCTTTCGGCGATAGACCGCAGCGCTCCCGCAATGGGTCGGGCGCTGCCAGGCCTGCCTGTGCGCGAAACAGTGTTCGTTCAACTTCTTCGTCTCTGCCTTGCGAGCATGGGCGACTTCTTTGCCGGGGAATTCCGAAAAATTGGGATCAACGAGCACTGTTTCCATGTCCTGTGTCTTCTGATGGCGACGGAAGGCGAACGCGCCGCGCCCAGCGAACTGGCCGACCTCGTCGGGACGAGCCGGGCCAACATGACGCGCATTCTCGGCATGCTTGTGGATGATGGCTTTGCGGTACGCGAGTCTGAAATGCTCGACGGACGACGTTACATGATCCATATCACCGAGGCTGGTCGAGAAGCTGCACGGCGAGCGGTTGCTCAGCTGTCAGGACCTCTGCACTCGGCGTTTTCCGGTATGAGTGATCGAGATCTCGACATGTTTGAGGCAATGCTGCGCAAGTGTATCCTTTCCTTCACCGATAACGCATCTCCCTTCCGACCATCGGAAACAGTCAAATAGATTCCGCTCGCAGCAGGTCAGCTTTTCCGAAACCTTCGCGTGGGACTGACTGCCACAATAGCCTAATTTCCGAACTCTGACCCACATTTTGGAACCGAACGACCGCAGCTTCATTTAACAGCCCAGAAACAAGGCTGGAGGCGAAGAATATGCAGGGTGAAAACAGTATTCGCGAAGCGCGGTGGCTGCTTGGTTATGTAGCAGCGGTTCTGGTCAGCGTTGTCTCGCTGGCAACGCTGCCGGCGATGCTCATTCGATAGGGCTCCGGGCCGAAGGTCAATTTTTCTGGCGCATTGCGGCGAATGGACTGGCAGCCGCCGGAAAATTGTATCGGCTCGCAGTTGAAGTCCTGTCATGGACTCCCCCGTCCTTCCTCTTGAATTCGGCCGTATGCTGATCGGCGATCAGCCGCCGGCCTTTTTCCTAGAGATCCTGTTCAGAACACTTCTGATCTACTCCTACTCGTTCATTCTCATCCGATGGGTCGGCGGGCGCAGCATCGCGCAACTCTCACTGGTGGAGTTCCTGCTTGTGATCGCGTTGGGATCAGCCGTCGGTGATCCGATGTTCTATCCGGACGTCCCGATCCTCCACAGCCTGGCGGTGATAACGACAATCGTCCTGTTCAACAAAGGTCTCGACATGCTGATCTTCCGCAGCGAACGCGCCGAAGCGGTCATCGAAGGATCGCCTTTCGAGATCGCGCGTGACGGCATGCTCGATTGGGCGGCCCTACATGACCGCCGCATGGGCCAGCGCGAGCTCTTTCAGCAGTTTCGGGTGGCCGGCATCCGCAACATCGGTGAAATCGACCGGGCTTATCTGGAGGCGAACGGTTCGGTGAGCGTCTTCCGGCGCCCCAGGGCCAAGGCAGGGCTGCCGATCGTTCCGCCATGGGAGATCTCCCACAGGCAAAAAATCCTCGCGGGCACCGAGACGAAGGCGCACCAGATGGCCTGTTGCCGTTGCGCCGCGACCGTGACGGCCAAGGAGTTTCGCGAGCGATCCGACTGTCCCCGGTGCGGTCACAGCCATTTCATCGAAGCGAGCACGCACTAATTCAGCACATCCGTACGCTGGATGACTGGAACGGATTGACCGTCTCCCTGTTTAATTCGAGCAGCCGACGGCGGACCTGCAACACGTTATCCACGCATCTGACCCGAGGGGAAACACCCATGTCCATCAAAACGTTGGAAGATCTTTTTCTGCACACGCTCAAAGACATTTACTTTGCTGAAAAGCACATCACCAAGGCGCTGCCGAAGATGATCGGCAAGGCTGAGAACGCCGAACTCAAGAAGCTCTTCGAAGACCATCTGGAGGAAACCAAGGGCCACGTGGAAAGGCTCGAAAAGGCCTTCGACAAGCTCGGCAAGAAGGCCTCCGGCGAAGAGTGCCCGGCGATCGAGGGCATTACCGCCGAGGCCGAGGAACTCATCAAGGAAATCGGCGATTCGGCCACCCGCGACGCCGCCATGGCCTCCGCCGCGCAGGCGGTCGAACACTACGAGATCACGCGTTACGGAACGCTGATAACCTGGGCGAAACGGCTCGGCCATGACGATGTCGCCGACCTGCTTTCCAAGACGCTGAAAGAAGAAGAGAGCGCCGATTCCAAGCTCAGCAAGGTCGCCATCTCTTCGCTCAACAAGAAAGCGGCTTGAAACCGTCTCCACAACGATGTCCGACGGCCGGGCAGGAGTGATCCTGCCCGGCCTATTTACGTGTCCGGCCGGGCTTTACTCCATGCCTCCCGACAACTATGGTCGCGCCGCTCCGGGGCACTCAACAGGCCGGGAAATCAAGGACCAATGCGCGCCGAATTCATCAATCTCGTCGATGAGATCAAGCAGTCGATCGCACTGCTGAGGAGGCATCTTTGACTGGGATGCCGCGCAGCAGCGCCTGTCAGAGCTGAACGTCAAAGCAGAAGACCCAGATCTGTGGAACGACGCCGCTGAAGCGCAGAAGCTGATGCGCGAGCGTCAGCAACTGGTCGATTCCATCGAAAACGTACAGAATCTCGAGCAGGAACTCGACGATCAGACCGGCATGATCGATCTGGCCGAAGAGGAGGGCGACGAGGCGATTGTCGAAGAAGCCGGCAATGCGCTCAAAGCGCTCCACAAGACGGCGCTCAAGAAGCAGGTCGAGACCCTTCTTTCCGGCGAAGCCGACAGCAACGACACGTTCGTTGAAATTCATGCCGGTGCAGGCGGCACCGAAAGCCAGGACTGGGCCGAGATGCTCATGCGCATGTATATGCGCTGGGCGGAACAGCGCGGCTACAAGGTCGAGATCACGGGTGTAAGTCCGGGCGAAGAAGCGGGCATCAAGGCCGGCACCTTCACCGTGCGTGGCGGCAATGCATATGGCTGGCTGAAGACCGAATCGGGCGTTCATCGTCTCGTGCGCATTTCGCCTTACGATTCAGCCGCGCGCCGGCATACCAGTTTCGCGTCCGTATGGGTCTATCCTGAGGTCGATGACACGATCGAGATCAATATTCCTGAATCAGAGGTGCGCATCGATACGTTCCGCGCGTCAGGCGCGGGCGGTCAGCACGTAAATACGACCGATAGCGCCGTTCGCATCACCCACATTCCGACGAATATCGTCGTGCAGTGCCAGAATGAACGGTCCCAGCACAAGAACCGTGCGACAGCATGGAACATGCTGCGCGCCCGGCTCTACGAGCGCGAGTTGCAACTGCGTGAGGAAGCGGCGAGCGCGGAAATGGCGACGAAGGGTGAGATCGGCTGGGGCAACCAGATCCGCTCTTATGTCCTGCAACCCTATCAGCTTGTGAAGGATCTTCGCACGGGCATCGAGAGCACCAACCCCCAGGCGGTGCTCGACGGCGACCTCGATGAGTTCATGGAGGCAGCTCTCGCCCAGCGCGTATACGGTGACAAGGAAAAGGCGAGCTAGCGGGACTTCTGCGCCATCGCGGGCCGCCGCATTGAATATTTTCCGCGCCCACGGAGACGGTCGATTGCCGGGGCGAACAGCTGGCCTGAACGGGAATGTTCTGCGCTGGGCGATCTACTGCGATTTGGGCAGCAGGTCGCCGGCGGCGATATAAGACGTGGGGTCCACGGGTTCGCCATCGCGGCGCGTTTCATAGTGCAGATGCGGTCCGGTACTGCGACCAGTCGAACCGACACGTCCGACGACGCTTCCGACGGCTACCATATCGCCCTCTGCGACTTCGATTCTGCTGAGATGGGCGTAACGCGTGCGAAGGCCGTTTCCGTGATCGACTTCGACCATCAGACCGTATCCGCCGTTGCGGCCGGCGATCGTCACCTGACCGGCGCCAGTCGCGCGGACCGACATGCCACGGCTTGCGGCAAAATCGATGCCGGAATGAAACGCCAGGCGCCCGAGGAACGGATCGCGGCGGGTACCGAAGTCGCTCGAAATTTCGCGATAGTTTGAAAGGGGCTTGCGAACCGGCAGTTTCCGGACCTGGTTTTCAAGGGCCTTGAGTGCGGCGAACGAACCTTCCAGCTGCTCAAGCGACTGATCGACCGGCATCGACGCTTTCATGTCGCCCCGCGCAGGGATGAACGGGCCGCCCATTGCTTCCATATGATCGTGCCCGGCAGCTCTCAGGCCAAGCGCTTTGGGAACCTCAGCGAGTGAACGGTAACGGTCGTCTACCCCGCGTTCGAGTGTGGCGACGACCTCTCCCTGTTGCGCGCTCAGATCGTCCAGCCGCGCCGCCAGAGTATCGACGCCTGCATCAACGAGATCGATATTGCGGCCCGCCGACGTCCCGCGCAGCGACGAGAAGCGCGCGAGCAATGGCCTGGGCCGCGTTGGCGCTATCGAACCCGTTGTAGTTGGAGACGTTTCTCCGAGCGCAAGGCCTCTCTTCTGCGCGTCCTCGAGAAGAGCCGTCATGCGACTCTGGCGCGCCGAGATTTCCTCCTGGGTTGCGGTAAGGGTTTGCATTCGCGCCTCGACGGCCTGCTGGTCGAGATAGCGGCGCGTCGTGATATCTTCGATCTGCGCGCGCAATGATGCTATGCGATCTTCATAGTCGCGCTGCATCTCTGTCTGATAATTATGCGCAATTTCAACCAGATCGTCGTTGTAGAACACATAGACCGTGGAACAGATCAACCATGTCAGGCACGCCAGACCCGATGCGGCGGCAACGCCGATCATCCAGCCTCTGACGGTCAGGGCCTTGACCTGACTTCCACGCGCATAGATCAAACGCGGTGGCGAAGAGCGCTTGCCAAAGCTGCCCGGCGATTGTTGCCGCTGCCCCATTTTACCCCGTCACAACACTGAACATTCCACTCGGCGAAGAGGCCGATTCCACAAGTGTGATTTTGGGAAAACAGGGTTAATAATCAGTTATTCGGCTAACGTCAGATCTCGGCCAGCGATCGAATCTTTTCCAGAACCTCGGCAGCGTGTCCGGGTACCGAAACCTTTGGCCAGACATGCGCGACACGGCCGTCTTTGCCGACGATGAATGTGGAACGCTGCACGCCCATATATTTGCGGCCATACATGCTTTTCTCTACCCAGACACCATAGGCTTCGAGAGTCGTCTTTTCCTCGTCGGAAAGCAGGTCGACAGTCAGCTCGTGCTTGGACCGGAAGCGGTCATGTTTTTTGACGCTGTCCGGGCTAATGCCGACGACTGAGGCCCCGGCTTTGCTGAAGTCTGCGAGCAGACCGGAAAAGTCGATGCTCTCGGCTGTGCACCCGGCGGTATCGTCCTTGGGATAGAAGAATATGACAACCGGGCCGTTCGCGATGAGATCGTTGAGGGCAATCGTCTTTCCGCCGCTCGCGGGTAGGGAGAATTTCGGGGCGCGCTCACCGATGTTGATCATTTTCTCGCTCCTGCCATCGTTTGGACTTTTTCGATTTTGTTAATGGGTTGGTGGCGCATAAGCTGCTCGACCGTCAAGCCGGTGTCGAAAGCCGGCGCAATCCAGGTATCAACAGAGGACCGGTTGGGGGAGGCACTTTTCCAGCGATATCTCCGGCGCGCTAAAATTGAGTTGAAGCGTGCGGGAAAACTGCGTCCGAATTTTCGTTCGCGGGCATTCCGCTATGGCGCTGCCGCCATATTGCTGGTCTGTCTCTTGTTCGCGCTCGCCAGCGGCCTGCTGGCCTGGCGCCTGTCCGACGGGCCCATTGGGCAGGAATATCTCACTGCTGAAGTTCGCAGCCGACTGAAGGAAGCGTTGCCGCCCGGCGTTTCATTTTCGCTCAGGAGCGTCGGTATCGAACGTATGGAGGATACCCAGCGCATTTCGCTGGTTGTCCACAACCTTCAGCTGACCCGGGCCGCCGATGGAGCCCGTTTCACGGTGCCGAGGATGGCAGTCAGGCCCAAATGGGCAGCGCTTCTGATCGGGCGATTCGAAGTCAGCGGGGTGGAAGCATTCGGACCGATTGCGGAGCTCGCGCCAGCCGCGGGCGATGGGGCGTTTCTGCCCGATGCCAATCCCTATGTGCTGGCGACGACCTCGCTGACAGTCGCCCATGGCGTCGTGCGGACCTTTGGCGTCCGCTGGATCGCACTGCACGATCTGCGTGTGGGACGAGGCCTTGAGGCGCTCGCGGCCGAACCGGTGTCGCTCAGTTCCTATGTGCTCGACTACAGCGACGACGCTATTCGAATTGCATTCGTCGGTGACGAAGGCGAGGGGATAGGCTGGAGCATGCAGATATCCGCCCGGCGTTCCGACACCGGGTTTTCATTCGAAGCCAAGCTCGCCGACATCGTTCCTGAACGGATGACCGCCGGCATGGCCGGGGGTGACGATGGCGTCCAGTTCAGCACGCCTGTTACCGGCAGCGTAAAGGGCTCCCTCGCGCCCGACGGGCGGCTTGGTGGCGCGGAGTTCGATCTCAAGTTCGGCGCCGGTTTCCTTGGCGTGTCGGCGAAGCACCGTGCGCTGATCGACGAGGCGCATATCTCCGGCATATGGCTTGCCGACAGGGAACAGCTGATCGTCAATCCGTCGACGATTCTGGCGGCTCGCACCGAGATTCAGTTTCAGGGGACGGCGAGCATACCCGGCTCAGGAAACTTCGCTTACGGGTATGTCCCCATCCGTCTCGATTTCGGCAAGTCCATGGTATCGGGCGATGGCATCTCAGATCCGGTGACGATCGACCGCGGCATTGTGGCTGGCGTCTACATGCCAAGCCAGGGCGCATTGCGGATCGATCGTTTCGATATCGCCTCCAAGGAGGCGGCGATTGCGATCTCGGGTGTCATCGGCGGGCTGAACGCGCTTCCGTTTGCGCGCATCGAAGGCGGAATTGCCTCAATGCCTGTCGACGTGCTCAAGCGCGTCTGGCCTGCATACGCCGCACCCGGTGCACGCGAATGGGTGATCCAGCACATTCTTGGTGGCGATATCACGAGCGCGCAGTTTTCACTGACCGGACAGCCGGGCGTGATGCAGGCTGGCGGACCGCCGCTTGAAGCCCGGCTAGAATTTGCAATGTCAGACGTCGCCTTCACCTATCTCGGCTCCATGCCCCCGATCCGCAATGCAAGCGCCAGAGCCGTGCTGAACGGCGACAACATCGAACTGCGGCTCGGGCAGGGCGCCTATGTGGAGACAGTCAGCGGCAAGCGGCTCGACGTCTCCGCAGGTTCCTTTATCGCCAAGAACCTGTTCGGCGACAAACCACCCGGCGCTGTCGCCGTGACTTTGCAGGGCGATGCAGGCGCCATCGTCGAACTTCTCGACAACGATCCCATCAACCTTGCCAGCGACAAGGGGCTCGACCCGGATAAGATTTCAGGCACCGCAGATGCCGACATTCGCGTTGAGCTACCGCTGATATCGGACGTAAAACTTGCGGAAACGAAAGTGTTCGTGAACGGCAAGGTGAACGGTCTTTCGATGAATACCGCCGACGGCCGCACGGTCGAGGAGGGTATGCTCGAGGTCACTTCTGACGGGACGACCATCGCACTCAATGGCCACGCCCGGATCGATGGTGTGGATGCGAATATCAATCTCACCGATCAGATGTTCGGCGGAAGCGGTGCCACGCAGACCGTCACCACATTGCTGGGCGCAGAGGAACGGCAGAAGATGGGCTTCTCGCTGGAAGACCTCGTATCCGGCGATTTGCCCGTGGAGATCGTCAGCGGGCGCGACGAGCAGGGTCGTGAAACGAATGACGTGACACTGGATCTCACCCCGGTACGCATGAGCTACCCGGCGATAGGGCTCGACAAGCCGCCGGGCGCTGCGGCGACGGCCAAATTCCGCATGGTCAGGGACAAGACCCGCATCCTGCTGAAGGATCTCACCGTAACGGGTTCTGGCCTCGATATCGCTGGGAACGTCACGCTGGATCCGGGTGGCGAAATCGTCTCTGCGCAGTTGCCGCGCTTCAGCCTGCGGCGCGCGGACGATGCGTCGGTTACCATGAAGCGCGGGAGGGCCAACGCTCTCAACATCGAGATCAAGGCAGAAAGCCTCGACGTCCGAAGCGTGCTGAGCGCGGCATTCGCCAATGCAGACGGGATCGCGAATTCCGGCTCGGCGGCACCGTTGAACATCGTTGCCAGCATCGGCAAGGCAATCGGCCACGACGAGCAGACCATGAGTGACGTCAAACTCAGGTTGACGCGATCCGGCGGGCGCACAACGGGCTTTGAAGTTGAGGGCTCGCTTGACGACGATGCAGCGCTTTCAGGATCGATGAAGCCGGGGACTGACGGGCAGGCGGCTGTCATCACGATCAAGTCCGGTGACGCTGGTGCATTGATGCGCTTCGCCGGTATCTACTCCAACATGCAGGGTGGCTCGTTCGTGCTCGTTGCGCGCACAGGCCAGCAGCAGGGCTACGCAGATGGCGGCCTGCGCATCAACGACTTCGTCATCACCAACGACACGGGTCTCGGCAAGATCGTCGCCAGCGGCGAGCAGGAAGCGCTGCGAGTCGGGGATCAGCGCGCGGGATCGAACATGCAGACCGCCAACACTGGCAATCTTCCCTTCCGCCAGTTCGAACTGCGATTTACCCGGCAGGGCGATCTGGTGCGCGTTCAGGACGGCGTGATCCGTGGGCAGGCGATGGGCGCAACGGTGGAAGGCGAGATCGACTTTTCTCGCAAGCGCATCGGGATGGCGGGCACTTATGTCCCGCTCTACGCGATCAATTCGATCTTCGGCAAGATTCCGATCATCGGTCCCATTCTGGGCGGGCGCAAGAACGAGGGGCTGGTCGGCATTTCATACTCGATCCGCGGTTCCATCGAGCAGCCGATCCTGACGGTCAATCCGGTTTCCGCCGTGACGCCGGGCGTGCTCCGCTTCATTTTCGAACAGCCGATCAACTCGCTGTCGAACGGATCGGCGCCGCAATCGATTGCACCCAGCGATCTGGTCAGGAACTGACCCGGCCTCAGACGGCCTTCAGCAATGCGTGACGTTTCTTGCCCATCGAGAGCTTGATGACGCCGTCCTGGTTCAGGTCGGCAGGCGTCAGCTGCATCTTCTCGTCGGTAACGACGACATCGTTCACTTTGAGACCGCCGCCCTTGACCTGACGCCGGGCCTCGCTCGTCGAGGAGACAAAACCGGCCTGAACGTTCGCACTCAGCACACCGATCCCGATCTCAAGATCGGCACGGCTGACTTCGATCGTCGGCAGGCTGTCGGCCGTTACGCCTTCTTCGAATGTGCGCCGCGCCGTTTCCTGCGCCTGATCGGCAGCTTCGCGACCATGCATGAGCGCGGTTGCCTCGGTTGCGAGCACCTTCTTGGCTTCATTGATTTCAGACCCTGCGAGCGCTGCGAGCTTGTCGATTTCGGCCATCGGAAGCAAGGTAAACAGTTTCAGGAACCGTCCGACGTCGGCGTCTTCGGTATTGCGCCAGTACTGCCAGTAATCCCAGGGGCTGAGCATGTCGGCGTTGAGCCATACGGCACCGGCCGCGGTCTTGCCCATCTTCGCGCCGGAGGCTGTCGTCAGGAGCGGACAGGTGAGCGCGTAAAGCTGCTGTGTGCCCATCCGGCGACCGAGATCGATTCCGTTCACGATGTTGCCCCACTGGTCCGAACCGCCCATCTGGAGGTTGCAGCCGTAGCGGCGCGCCAGTTCGACGTAATCGTAGGACTGGAGGATCATGTAGTTGAATTCGATGAAGGAGAGTTCCTGTTCACGCTCCAGCCGCATGCGAACCGAATCCATCGTCAGCATGCGGTTGATGGAGAAGTGTCGGCCGATTTCACGCAGCATTTCGATGTAGTTGAGGCTCGTCAGCCACTCGGCGTTATCGACCATGACCGCATCGTCGGTCGCGCTGCCGAATTTGAGGAAGCGCTGAAACGTGCCCTTGATGCTGTCCTTGTTGGCATCGATCTCGTCGATGGTCAGGATCTTCCGCGTTTCATCGCGGCCCGACGGATCGCCGACCCGGGTTGTCCCGCCGCCCATCAGTGCAATCGGCTTGTTGCCGGTCTCCTGGAGCCAGTGCAGCATCATGATCGACAGAAGATGACCGACATGAAGGCTCGGCGCGGTGCAGTCATACCCGACATAGGCGACGATTTCCTGCTTGCGGGCGAGCGCATCGAGGCCCTCGTCGTCGGAGCACTGGTGGATGAAGCCGCGCTGTTCCAGCGTGTGGAGAAATTCGGATTTGAAGCGCATCGTATGCCGTTCGTCTCGTCGGTAGGTTATTGTGATCGACGCTGTGCAACGCTGCAGAAAGGGTTCGGCAGCATCATTCACGCGGGCGGTGGTTTAGCATCGTTTGAACGCGGAATGCACGATTTGTTTGGGCGATGGGGCAGATGACTGAACGGTTGCGGGTTCTCGGTATGATGAGCGGTACCTCCATGGACGGTATCGAGACGGCTCTTATCGAGACCGACGGCGAATCTCTTATTGCGTTCGGGCCGCACGAAAGCTTCACCTTCGATCACCAGTCCCGCGAATTGCTGATGGCTGCGAAGGCGTCGGCAAGATCCGTTGGAGGGAGCAGTGAACGCACCGCGGTCATGACGGAAGCGGAGGCGCTGGTAGGTGCGCTGCATGTTCGTGCGCTGGAGGCATTTTTCGTACACAACCAGATGACCGCCGACGATGTCGATCTGATCGGCTTTCACGGCCAGACGGTATTTCATGCGCCCGACCGAGGGATAACGGTGCAACTGGGGGATGCGTCCGTCATCGCCCGCGCCTTCAGGTGCGAGACCGCATTCGATTTTCGTTCGTCAGACGTCGCGGCAGGCGGTGAGGGCGCGCCACTCGCACCCGTCTATCACCGTGCTCTCGTTGCACGGTCCGATCTGCCAAGGCCCGTCGTCGTTCTCAATCTGGGCGGTGTGGCCAATTTCACGGCAATCGACATGGAAGGCGACATGATCGCCTGCGATACAGGCCCGGCGAATGCCTTGCTCGATGACTTTGTCGCGGCACGCACCGGAAGGCCGTTTGACGAAAGCGGTCGGCTGGCGGCATCCGGATCGCCCGACGAGGCGGTCCTCCGAAAATTGATGGACGATCCGTATTTTACAGCGCCATATCCAAAGTCGCTCGATCGCGACGCATTCGACCCGGCTCCGGCTTATTCACTGTCGGATGCCGACGGTGCAGCGACGCTTACCGCGTTCAGCGCCCGGTCGATTGCCGCCGGTCTGGCGTTGTTGCCCTTCAGGCCGGAATTGATCGTCGCAACGGGCGGGGGCGCCAGAAACCCGCATCTTCTGCGGATGATCGGTCTTGAATGCCGCGTTGAGACGATCCCCGCCGAGAGGGTCGGCTGGACGTCGCAGGCGATCGAGGCGCAATGTTTTGCCTACCTCGCCGCCCGCGTGAAATATGGCCTGCCGATTACATTCCCGACAACGACCGGCGTTCCTGCCCCGCTTCCCGGAGGACGAATCGTCTCACCCTGAACGGTCGCGGTCAGCGTCCGTAGTCTTCGCCGGACTCGATTTCCGCCAGCCGGGTGTCGAGATAGCCAGAGCAATTCTCGATCAGTTCGTCGACCTTGTTCTCGAAGAAGTGGTTCGCACCCTCGACGATCGTCTGCGTGATGCGGATGCCCTTCTGTGCCTTCAGCTTGTCGACAAGTCCCTTGATGTCCTTTGGCGGTGCGACGCGGTCGGCATCACCATGAATGATGAGGCCGGAGGACGGGCACGGAGCAAGGAAGCTGAAATCGTAAAGATTGGCCGGTGGCGCGATCGAGATGAAACCTTCCACCTCCGGACGGCGCATCAACAGCTGCATGCCGATCCAGGCTCCGAAAGAGAAGCCGGCGATCCAGCAGGCGCGAGAATCGGGATTGAATCCCTGCACCCAGTCCAGCGCGCCCGCAGCATCCGAAAGCTCGCCCACGCCATGATCGAATTCGCCCTGGCTGCGTCCGACACCACGGCTGTTGAAGCGGAGTACGGCGAAGCCGCGCTCTGCAAACATGTAATAGAGGCGATAGATGATCTGGTTGTTCATCGTCCCGCCGAATTGCGGGTGCGGATGAAGCAGGATCGCGATCGGCGCGTCGCGACGCTTGGGCGGATGGTAACGGCCTTCCAGCCGACCAGCCGGCCCGGTAAAAATAACTTCCGGCATACAGTTGTTTCCCTGACGCACCGGATGGCGGTTTGAACCCGATGGGACCGTCCCGCCATTCCTTGACAAGGGCAGGTGACGCCCCTAGAAAAATTAGAACTATTCGAAACTGGCGCCGTTACCAAACAAAATGGCTGCCGGTGAGCCGGGCCGTCCGAACAGGAGGGCCTACATATCATGAATGAAGGGCGGCGATGCAAGTTATCCGTTGTCCTATCATTTGAAAGCTCCGTATCGGGAGATGTCGGGACGTGACGGGTCGGCGATCCTATCTGGATTACAACGCGACCGCGCCGATGCGCGCGCAGGCGCGCGATGCGTTGCATGCCGCACTTGCGCTCACCGGAAATCCGTCGTCGGTTCATGCCGAAGGCCGTAAGGCTCATGCGGCACTTGAAGAGGCACGCGAGAAGCTGGCGTCACTTCTCGATGTCAGGGCGACAGATATCATATTCACATCGGGGGGCAGTGAAGCGGCCGCCACATTGCTTTCGCCGCGTTCGAACCTTTCAGGTGCAGCCGCGTCACGGCTCTTCCTGGGTGCCGGCGAGCATGATTGTGTTCGTGCCGGGCACAGATTCGATAAGGCGAACGTCACCGAACTCGCCCTTGATAGCGATGGCGCGGTCGATATTGAGGCCGCCGCCGCCGAGCTTTCCGCAAAGGGTGCTGCTGGCGGCATGATCGCCGTTCAGGCGGCAAACAATGAGACCGGCGTCATTCAGCCGATTGCAAACTTGAGGGATGCATGCGGAGCGTCGAATGCCTATATCGTCTGTGACGCGGTTCAGGCCTTTGGACGTATCAGCATTGGACGTGGCGAATGTCCGGCAGATGCCCTGTTCGTATCCGCGCATAAGCTTGGCGGACCGAAAGGCATTGGGGCGATAGCGTTGCGTAATCGCGATTTCGCAATCGATCCGCTGGTGCGTGGTGGCGGGCAGGAGCGTGGCGCACGCGCCGGAACGCAGAACGTGGCTGCTGCAGTCGCTTTTGCGGCTGCAGCAGAGGCTGCGATTGCCGATATGGAAAGCGAAGCAGCCAGACTTTCAGCGATGCGTGAGAATTTGGAATTTGGGCTGCTGTCCATTACGCCACATGCAGTGATTGCAGGCGCCGGTGCGAAACGTCTGCCCAACACGACCTGCATCGCGCTGGCCGGCCTGGATGCGCAGACGGCGTTGATGGCTTTCGACCTGAAGGGTGTCAGCATCAGTTCCGGCTCGGCATGCTCGTCCGGCAAGGTTGGGGCTTCCCATGTGTTGCGTGCAATGGGATATGACGACGCCCTGACGGGTGGTGCGATCCGGGTGAGCCTGGGTCATGAAACGGTGAAGGAAGATATTGAGACGTTCCTGTCCGCCTGGCGCGACATCACGCGTTCCCTTGAAGGGCGCGGTCGCGTGGCGGCGGCATGAAAATGAAATAGCCAAACAGAAATCGCCAATCCGCGATCCTTGAAATCGCGAGAGGAGCAAGAGATGCCCGCAGTACGCGAGACGGTCGATCAGGTCTCAGAGATCGACGTCGACAAATACAAGTACGGTTTCACGACCGCCATCGAAGTGGACAAGGCGCCCAAGGGGCTGTCGGAGGATATCGTTCGCTTCATATCGGCCAAGAAGAACGAGCCCGAATGGATGCTCGAGTGGCGGCTCGATGCCTATCGCCGCTGGCTGACGATGAAGGAGCCCGAGTGGGCGAAGCTCCACTATCCCAAGATCGATTTTCAGAACCTCTACTATTATGCCGCGCCGAAAAGCCAAGCTGCGCCGAAGAGCCTGGAGGAGGTCGACCCGGAGCTGCTTCGTACCTATGAGAAGCTCGGCATCCCGCTGAAAGAGCAGGAAGTGCTTGCCGGCGTGGAGGGCGCGCGCGTCGCGGTTGATGCGGTGTTCGACTCCGTTTCGGTCGTCACGACCTTCAAAAAGGAACTGGCGAAGGCCGGGGTCATCTTCTGCTCGATTTCCGAGGCGATGCGTGAGCATCCGGAACTGGTCCGCAAATATCTCGGCTCCGTCGTTCCGCCGAGCGACAACTTCTACGCAACGCTCAATTCGGCCGTCTTTTCGGACGGGTCTTTCGTCTATGTTCCCAAGGGTGTGCGTTGCCCGATGGAGCTGTCGACCTATTTCCGGATCAACGAGAAGGACACCGGTCAGTTCGAGCGTACGCTGATCATCGCGGATGAAGGAGCTTACGTCTCCTATCTGGAAGGCTGCACCGCGCCTATGCGCGACGAGAACCAGCTTCACGCCGCTGTCGTCGAACTGATCGCGCTGGATGACGCCGAGATCAAATATTCGACCGTCCAGAACTGGTATCCGGGCGACAAGGAAGGCAAGGGTGGCATCTATAATTTCGTCACCAAGCGCGGCGATTGTCGCGGTCGAAATTCGAAGATTTCCTGGACCCAGGTTGAGACCGGCTCTGCGATTACCTGGAAATACCCCAGCTGCATCCTGCGCGGAGACAACTCGCGCGGCGAATTCTATTCAATCGCCATTTCAAACGGGCACCAGCAGGTCGACAGCGGCACGAAGATGATCCATCTGGGCAAGAACACGTCCAGCCGTATCATCTCCAAAGGCATTGCTGCCGGAGTCTCGCAAAACACCTATCGCGGTCTCGTCTCGGCGCATGCGAAGGCGACGAATGCGCGCAATTTCACGCAGTGCGATTCTCTGCTCATCGGCGACAGGTGCGGCGCGCACACCGTGCCCTATATCGAATCGAAGAACATCAGCGCAACCTTCGAGCACGAAGCCACCACGTCGAAGATTTCTGACGATCAGATGTTCTATTGCACCCAGCGTGGCCTTTCCGAGGAAGAGGCTGTGGCCCTGATCGTGAATGGCTTCGTGCGCGATGTCATTCAGCAGCTTCCGATGGAGTTCATGGTCGAGACCCAGAAACTCATCGGCATCAGTCTGGAAGGGAGCGTGGGGTGACGTTCGATCCCGCGACGATCGTCTGGTATGGCGCGATATGCGGCCTGCTGTCGCTCGCCGCTCCGCGAATTGGCGGTCATGCCGCGCGTCTCGCGATCGGCATCGTCGTCGGCATCGTGGCCGCGACGGCATTTCCGCTGTTGCGCGCGAGAATGGGCCTTTGAACCCGGCCTGACCGGTTTTCATTTTTGATTGATGCGGCAAACGCCGCGAGAGGAATTCTGCAATGCTGGAAATCAAGAACCTGCACGTGAAGATCGCCGACGAGGACAAGATGATCCTCAACGGGATCGACCTGATCGTCGAAGATGGCCAGGTCGCCGCGATCATGGGGCCGAACGGGTCGGGCAAATCGACTTTGTCCTATGTACTGGCCGGCAAGGGCGACTACGAAGTCACCGAAGGTCAGATCCTTTTCAACGGCACCGACCTGCTTGAGCTTGAACCGGACGAGCGCGCCGCAGCCGGCGTATTCCTCGCCTTCCAGTATCCGATCGAGATCCCCGGCGTCGCGACCATGACCTTCCTGAAGGCGGCGATGAACGCGCAACGCGCCGCACGCGGGGAAGACGAACTGACGATGCCTGAATTCATGCGAACGGTTCGCAGCGCGGCGGAGAAGCTGCAAATTGATCAGGAAATGCTCAAGCGGCCGCTCAATGTCGGCTTTTCAGGCGGCGAGAAGAAACGCAACGAAATCCTCCAGATGGCATTGCTGGAGCCGAAGCTTTGCGTCCTCGACGAAACCGATTCCGGTCTGGATATCGACGCCCTGCGGATTGTCGCTGACGGCGTCAACGCGCTGCGTGCGCCCGACCGGTCCTTCGTGGTGATTACTCATTATCAGCGTCTGCTCGATTATATCGTCCCGGATGTCGTGCACATTCTTTCGCGCGGCAGGATCGTCAAGACCGGCGATGCCGAACTGGCACGCCAGCTCGAGAAATCGGGCTATGCCGAATTCGTCGATGCCGCTTGAGGGGCCTTGACGTGATGACGATGCAGATAGCCAGAACAGAGACCCCGGCGGAGCGTGCCTTAGCTGAAGATTTTGCTGCGCGCGGCAAAGCGCTGGGCCACGACGCAGCGCGGTCGGCGCTGTTCGAGCGGTTCAGAAACATCGGCCTGCCGCACCGGCGGATCGAAGAATGGAAATACACCGATCTGCGGATGAAGGTGCGTGACATTGCGACGCCCGCGCCGTTCTCGGTGTCCACTCCTGCCGAATCGAAGGGTGTCAGGGTCGAGAATTCGATCGATCCAATCGCCCTGGAAGAACGCTTCACCGGTTTTGAGGGCCCGATTGTCGATCTGATTGCAGCGTTCGCCGATACCGGCATCAGCGCTTCCGTGGAGGCGGGTGCGACGATCAGCGATCCGTTGCGCGCGGTCTATGCGCAGGCACAAGGCAAGCGCAGCCACGCTGCTTCTGTCTACCGGTTCGGTGATCGCGCTCAGGCGACGCTCGTCGAAACGGTCAATGCCCCTGACGGCGGAGGCCAGTCGCTGCAGAATACGCACCTTCACGTGGGTGACGATACGAACATTACCTATATACGGCACATTGATGTCGGCGCGGGCGGGACCCACCTCGGTGGTGTGGCTGTCACCCTGGGCCAGAACGCCAGTTTTCGTATGTTGCTCGTTGTGTCGAGCGGCGACCTGGTGCGCACGGATATAGGCTGCCGGTTCTTGGGAAGCGGTGCCAACGGAGACCTGCGTGGACTTCATCTTGCTGGTTCCAGCCGGCATGTCGATACGACGCTTTTCGTCGATCACGCGGTGCCTGACTGCTCGAGCCGCGAACTTTTCAAGGCGGTCCTTGATGATGAGGCCCGCAGCGTCTTTCAGGGCAAGATCCTGGTCAGGCCCGATGCGCAGAAGACGGACGGCAAGATGATGTCACAGGCGCTGATGCTGTCCGACACCGCCGAGGCGGACAGCAAGCCGGAACTGGAGATCTATGCAGACGATGTTCAGTGCGGCCATGGCTCGACGACCGGACAGATCGACGACACCTACCTCTTTTACCTGATGGCCCGTGGGGTTCCCCGCCGCGAAGCGCAGGCGATGCTGGTATCGGCTTTTGCCAATGAGGTCTTTGACGATTTCGATGAGACGCTTGCGGCTGAATTTTCCGGCGTATCCGAGGGCTGGCTTGCCCGGCACCTGGGTTAGGCGATGACGGTGAATATGTCAGCATACGATGTGGAAGCGATCCGGAAGGACTTTCCGATCCTCGAGCTTGAGGTGCATGGAAAGCCGCTGACCTATCTCGACAATGCCGCTTCGGCCCAGAAGCCGAAAGCCATGCTGGACCGCGTCCAGCAGGCCTATTCGGCCGAGTATGCGAACGTTCATCGCGGTCTGCACTATCTGTCCAATCTGGCGACCGACAATTTCGAGAACGCGCGCGAAACGGTCAGGCGCTTTATCAACGCGCCCAGCGTCGATGAGGTCATCTTCACCCGATCGGCGACCGAAGCGATCAATCTGGCAGCCTTTTGTCTTGGCGAGCGACTGGGCGAGGGCGATGAGATCGTCCTGTCGATCATGGAGCATCACGCCAATATCGTTCCCTGGCACATGCTTCGCCAGCGCAAGGGCGTCGCTCTCCGCTGGGCGCCAATCGATGACGAGGGCGTATTCCTCGTCGACGAGTTCGTGAAGCTGCTTGGGCCCAAAACGAAAATCGTAGCCCTCACACATATGTCGAATGTGCTGGGCACGGTCACGCCTATCAGGGAAATCGCTGCGATCTGCCGTGAGCGCGGGATCATCCTGTTTGTCGATGGAAGTCAGGGCGCGGTTCATATGCCAGTCGATGTCCAGGCGCTTGGTTGCGATTTCTATTGCTTCACAGGCCACAAAACCTACGGACCGACCGGAATTGGCGTTCTGTGGGGGCGCAAGGCGCTCCTCGATTCCATGCCGCCGTTCAACGGTGGCGGCGAAATGATCGACGTCGTCACGACGGAAACCGTCACATACGGAAAGGTGCCGCATCGTTTCGAGGCAGGCACGCCGCCCATCGTCCAGGCGATCGGTCTTGCCGCATCGCTTGAATATATGGAAAGGATTGGCCGGTCCGCGATCGCTGCGCATGAAGCATCGCTTGGCGCCTATGCGCATGATCAGCTGTCGAAGATCAATTCGCTGCGTATCATCGGAACGGCCCCGGGCAAGGGCGCCATCATTTCCTTTGCGCTGGGAACAACACATGCGCACGATGTATCAACGGTGCTCGATCGCTATGGTGTGGCGGTGCGGGCCGGAACGCATTGCGCGATGCCGCTGCTGGAGCGATTTGGCGTAACCTCGACATGCAGGGCGTCGATTGCCATGTATAATACAAGGGCCGAGGTCGACCGGCTCGTCGAAGCGGTCGACAAGGCAAGGATGTTCTTCGAATGAAGGTGGGCGATATGACAACGGATACGGAAATCACGGATAAAGCTGCCGAAAAGGCCGCTGATACCGTTGCCGTGAACGATGCCGTCAAACTGCCGCCTGAAGAGGTCGCGCGGCTGACCGACGATATCATCGCAGCGCTGAAGACGGTCTATGACCCGGAAATACCCGCCGACATCTACGAGCTTGGCCTCATTTACAAGGTTGAGCTGGAGGACGATCGTTCCGTCAAAATTGACATGACGCTCACCGCGCCTGCATGTCCGGTGGCAGGCGAAATGCCGATATGGGTCGAGAACGCGGTCTCCTCCGTCGAGGGTGTCGGACCGGTCGAGGTCAATATGGTGTTCGACCCCCCATGGGACATGAGCCGTATGTCGGACGAAGCGCGCGCCGCGCTGAATATGTGGTAATATTCGCTTTCGCGCCTATATCGATGATCAGGACCGTGTGCCGGTCACAATGGAATGAGAAGGGCAGGTTGAAGTGAACAAGAGCTTCCTCCCATCAGCGATGTCGATAACCCCGGCCGCCGCTGAACGTATCCGCGAGCTGCTGGCGTCCCGCGATTCCGGCGAGGCCGGCCTGCGACTTGGCATCGAGAAAGGCGGCTGCGCCGGCATGAGCTACAAGATGGAGCTTGTGGATACGCCACAGCCCGGAGACGATGTGATCGAGGAAGACGGTGCCAGGGTATTCCTGGATCCGTCCGCCGTACTGTTCCTGCTGGGGACGGAAATGGACTATCAGGTCGATAAGCTTGCAGCGCAGTTCGTCTTCAGGAATCCGAATGAAGTTTCGGCCTGCGGCTGCGGCGAATCCGTGAACCTTGTTCCAGCTTCGCGATAGATAATCAGCTAGTTAGACCGATTTCCTGAGACTCTGGAAGAATTAGGCGACCGCGCTCTCTTCGGCGTGGCCGCTTTCACGCATGACACGATCGCGCCCCGTACGTTTGGCAGCATAGAGTGCCGCGTCTGCACGTTCGATGATCGTCTCGGCCGTATCGTTCGGGTGATAGACGGCGACGCCGAAAGACATTGTCACGCGGCCGAGGCTCTCGCCCGTCGAACGTTTGATCAGTTCCTTGGCCTTGATGACTTCACGGATCTGATCGGCAAGGCTGAAGGCCGATTCCAGATCCGTCCGCGGCAGTACAATGCCGAACTCCTCGCCGCCATATCGGGCAGCCGTATCCTGGCCCTTGACGTTGTTGCGAAGCGTCGCGGCGACAAGGCGCAACACCTGATCGCCGGTCTGGTGTCCAAACGTGTCGTTGAATTTTTTGAAATGATCGACGTCACCGAGAATCAGGCACATCGCATTGCCTGTCTCTTCGGCAGCGTTCAACGCCGTGAGCAGGGCCTCATCGAATCGCTTGCGGTTGGCAAGGCCCGTAAGCTGATCGGTAAGCGATTCAAAACGGATCGATTCGAGGGTTTGCTGGAGTTCCGAAATGTGTGACTGCGATTCCTGGAGCCGCTTTTCCAGCTGGCTGTTCTGGGTCTCCATTTCCCGGGTCGCGTCGATGATGCTTGAAAGGATGGGCTGCAGTTTCGCAGTCGAATCGACTTCGTCGAGATCATCCATCACCGTCTTCAGGGCGTCGCCGTAAGTTCCGACCGAACCGCCTGCGCGCGCCAGAGCCTTGATGATTTCAGCAACCTCGCCGGTAAGTTCGCCGCTGACCTTGCCTACGCGTTCTGTAAGAACCGCAGGGGAGACGAATTCTTCGTAGATCTTGTCAGTCATTGAAGGCGAGAGGCTGCCATGGGCTCTCAGCGCTTCATTGATCGCCTGGTTCAACTCCCGGTTGAGGCCGGAAGAATACGTGTACCAAAGCTCATAGTTGCGCGGAAAAGCGGGCGTTTCGTTCGCTTTGAGGTATTTCAGGGCAGTCTCGCCATGTGCGTAAGTCCGCACAATTTCATCGTGCTGCATCAGTCCCCCTCAAGCCGAATGCTTGGTGCCGTCTCTTGTTTCCCGGTTAAGTAATAAACCGGATCAGCTTAAAAGGGGGTAAATGACGTAGGGTCTTTCGTATACGTCAGCCTGTCCCGGACGACATACCGTAGCGGTAGACGATCGCGACGCATATCCTCAGGCCCGACGGCTATCGGACCAGAAAATTCGGCGTGTGATCGCCAAAGCCAACAACCTTACCGTCATCTTCTTCGCGGTCCCTGCGACCCTTGCGCGTGTCGGGGCGACGTTTTGCGTCGTGGTCTGGCTTGCTCTGAACCGGCTCCCTGCGCTTTTCGCCTTCGTGATTGCGCTTGCGGGAATTGTCAGGCCTGGGCTTCGATTCCGGCTTGGCCTCTTCAACCGGCGTGGCGGCCTTGTCTTCATCGACAGCAATCTGACGCCCAAGAAGCTGCTCGATTGCATCTATGTATTTTTTCTCGGAACGCGTTACCAACGTAACGGCAGTTCCTGTGCGGCCAGCACGTCCGGTTCGACCGATACGGTGGACGTAGTCCTCCGCATGGGTAGGGACATCCATGTTGAAGACATGGCTGACATCTGGGATGTCGAGGCCTCTGGCGGCCACATCGCTGGCAACGAGGATCGTCAACGTGCGGTTGCGAAATTTCTCCAGCGTCGCCATTCGCTGATGCTGGTCGAGGTCGCCGTGCAGCGCTCCGGCATTGAAGCCATGGCGCGACAGGCTGCGCTCGAGGACCGCGACGTCGCGCTTGCGGTTGCAGAAAATGATTGCGTTGTTGAGGTTCTCGGCCGCGTTGATTTCGCGCCGAAGGACCGCGCGCTTCTCTTTCGGCGTGGAGGGAGCCTTCACAACCCGTTGCGTTACCGTTTCAGCGGCAGAAGAGGTGCGGGCGGTCTGGACCATGACCGGATCGCGAAGGAACTGCTCTGTCAGCCGCTTGATCTCCGGCGGCATGGTGGCGGAGAAGAAGAGTGTCTGCCGGCGCGGCGGCACCAGTTTGCAGATGCGTTCGATATCCGGAATGAAGCCCATATCGAGCATGCGATCGGCCTCGTCGATCACGAGGATCTCGACGCCCGTCATGAGCAGCTTGCCGCGCTCGAAATGGTCAAGCAGGCGGCCTGGCGTCGCGATCAGGACGTCCGCGCCGCGCATCAGCTTCTTTTCCTGCTCGTCGAAAGAGACGCCTCCGATAAGCAGGGCGACGGTCAGCCGGTGATTCTTGCCATACGTCTCGAAGTTCTGCTCGACCTGGGCCGCGAGTTCGCGTGTCGGCTCAAGAATGAGCGTCCGCGGCATCCGAGCCCGGGCACGCCCGGTTTCGATACGCGTCAACATCGGCAGCACGAAGGATGCTGTCTTGCCGGTGCCGGTCTGTGCGATGCCCATCACATCCTTGCCGGCCAGGACATGCGGAATGGCCTGCGCCTGGATGGGCGTGGGTTCGGTGTAGCCGGCCTGTGCGACCGCATCGAGCACCTTGGCGCTCAGTCCCAGTTCTTCAAATGACATCGATACCTGTTTTCCATAGGCCCGCGGCCTGGAACGGGCCGGGGCGCCCGCTTCGCAAGGGGGCTTTTTCTTCCCTGCGTCTGGCGCACCCTATTGGCTTGTCGCGACAAGTCAATGCGCGAAAGCCCGTAAAATGCCCGTTTGGCGGGTGTTTGTACGCTTATTGACGCCTATTGGTGCAATCAAGGGCGGTCATGGACGTCGGAAGGGCAGGGCGGCGACTTCTTGCCTAGACATCCAGATCTTCGGCAAACGCCGCATTTTCCTGAATGAAGCGGAACCTGAGTTCCGGGCTGTTGCCCATAAGATTGCCGACGGAACCTGCGGTCGCCTCTTCTTCGCCGCTGACGATCTCTACGCGGAGAAGCGTCCGGCGGGACGGGTCCATTGTCGTTTCCTTGAGCTGCGCGGGCATCATTTCGCCAAGGCCTTTGAAGCGTCCGATCTCGACTTTTCCACGACCTGCGAATTCGCGTGCGAGCAGTTCGTCCTTGTGGGCATCGTCGCGCGCATAGAGCGTCTTGCCACCCTGGCTGATGCGGTAGAGAGGGGGAACGGCCAGGAACAGATGACCGGATTCGATGAGCGGGCGCATCTCGCGGTAGAAAAACGTCAGCAGCAAGGAGGCGATGTGCGCACCATCGACGTCGGCATCCGTCATGATGATGACCCGCTCATAGCGCAGGTCCTGCAACTGGAAGTGTTTTCCGGTGCCGCAACCCAGCGCCTGAATCAGATCCGCGATCTGCTGGTTCTGGACGATCTTCTCGCGACCGGCATTGGCAACGTTCAGGATCTTGCCGCGCAGCGGAAGAATGGCCTGACGCCGGCGATCTCGCGCCTGCTTTGCCGATCCGCCGGCGGAATCGCCTTCGACGATAAAGATTTCGGTGTCCTGCGCTGTCTGGTCGGAACAGTCCGCAAGCTTGCCGGGCAGGCGCAACTTGCGCACCGCGCTTTTTCGGCTGACATCCTTTTCCTGGCGCCGTCGAACGCGCTCCTCGGCGCGTTCAACGATCCAGTCCAGGAGTTTGCCAGCCTGTTGCGGGCTGGCTGTTAGCCAGTGATCCATCTGATCGCGAACCGCCTGTTCGACGATGCGCGCCGCCTCGACCGTCGCCAGCTTGTCCTTCGTCTGGCCCTGAAACTCCGGCTCCCGGATGAAGACGGAAAGCATCGCTCCGCTTGAAGCCATGATGTCTTCGCCGCTGATGATACCGGCCTTCCTGTTGCCCGAAAGCTCCCCGTAGCCCTTGAGGGCCCGAAGCATGGCGCTGCGAAAGCCGCTCTCATGGGTGCCGCCCTCGGGCGTGGGAACGGTGTTGCAATAGGAATTGAGAAACCCGTCGCGACCGGCAAACCAGCCCACCGCCCATTCCAGCGAACCGTGGCCGCCCTCGCGTTTGATCTTGCCGGCGAAGATGTCCGGTACGACCAGCGTGTCGCCGGCAATTTCCGCGCTCAGGAAATCCTTGAGCCCGCCCGGGAAATGCAACGTCTCCTTCGCCGGGACAGAGCCGTCGGCTGGAAGCAGGGACGGATCGCAGTTCCAGCGGATCTCGACTCCGCCGTAGAGATAGGCCTTGGACCGCGTCATGCGGAAAATCCGAGCCGGGCTGAACACCGCATTTCGGCCGAAAATCTGCGGATCGGGCCGGAAACGGGTTCGGGTGCCCCGCCGGTTCATGACCTCGCCGAGATCTTCCAGCGGTCCCTGGGCATGGCCGCGCGCGAAAGTCTGCCGGTAGAGCCGCCGGCCGCGCGCCACTTCGACTTCCAGAAATTCCGATAGTGCGTTCACGACGGAAATGCCGACGCCGTGGAGGCCGCCCGACGTGTCGTAAACGGCAGAATCGAATTTGCCGCCCGCGTGCAGCGTCGTCATGATGACTTCGAGCGCCGACTTCCCCGGAAATTTGGGATGCGGATCGACGGGAATGCCCCGGCCGTTATCGGTGACCGTCAGCGTGCCGTCGGCGGATAGCTCCACATCGATGAAGCTTGCGTGCCCTGCAACGGCCTCGTCCATCGAGTTGTCGATGACTTCGGCAAAGAGGTGATGCAGCGCCCGCTCGTCCGTTCCGCCGATATACATGCCGGGACGGCGGCGGACCGGCTCCAGCCCCTCAAGGACCTCAATATCGGCAGCTGTGTAACCATCTTCGCCGATGGCCTTCGCGGATCGTCGCGGCGCGCTCGCCGGTGATGGCGCGGCCGGTTCCTCAAAGAGGTTCTCTGTCTTTGCCGTGCTGTTGGCCATAGCTATTGAGATGGTCCCGTCTCACGCGGCGCGCTAGCCCGCGAATCATCGACAATTCTTGCATTTCAAAGCGGCTGCGGCGAGGGCGGAAGCAAGGAAATCGACATCGCGGCCCTTCGCATTCAGCCGATGTTAAGACGTGCCGACTAGCATCGCTGATGTTGAGTAGCGTGCGAGTTCCCAGGTAATGCGTATCGCCGAATATCTATTTAACGTGAGTGTTCTCAGTCTGATCTTTCTGATCTTCTAGAGCCTGCACGAATAAGGCCCCGGCGCTTCTGGCGCCGGGGCCTTATCTTCTGACTCTTTCCAGCGTTTCTGTCTCATTTATGGCCCGATCACTGCGGATCGACAGGCCCATGTGAACGCCGTTCGGATTTGTCTCCGATATCGCGGCAACCGCATGCGGATGCCGTTGCAAATTTGGTGATGTGGTTGGATGTCGGCCGCTGCCGTTTTGCGTCCACGCCCGGGCCGGTCCCCGGGCATCATGATCGCTACCGCAACGGCCCCGATCTCGTCGGAGGATTCATTTTCGTAGACCTCCTTTCGCAACAATGAGGATCAGGCTCGCGCAGTGTGGTCGGACGGTCAAATCACAATTCGTTTCCGGTGCCGCGGCATGGACGCAAAAAAGGCCGGGATCGCATGGCGGTCCCGGCCTCCTGATGCAATGCCGCGTCCGTTTAGACGCTGTAATACATATCGAATTCCACCGGGTGCGGGGTGTGCTCGAAACGGATGACCTCATCCATTTTCAGGTCGATATAGGAATCGATCTGATCCTGTGAGAAGACGCCGCCGGCCGTCAGGAAGTCATTGTCTTCCTCAAGGCACTTGAGCGCTTCACGCAGCGAGCCGCACACGGTCGGGATGTCCTTCAGCTCTTCCGGCGGCAGGTCGTAGAGATCCTTGTCCATGGCGTCGCCCGGATGAATCTTGTTCTTGATGCCGTCGAGCCCGGCCATCAACAGAGCCGCGTAGCACAGATACGGATTGGCGGCCGGATCGGGGAAACGGACCTCGATGCGCTTGGCCTTCGGGGACGTCGTCCACGGAATGCGGCACGACGCGGACCGGTTACGGGAAGAGTAGGCCAGCAGCACCGGCGCCTCGAATCCCGGCACCAGTCGCTTGTAGGAATTGGTGGAGGGGTTCGAGAAAGCGTTGATGGCCTTGGCATGCTTGATGACGCCGCCGATGTACCAAAGGCACTCGTCGGAGAGATCTGCATACTTGTTGCCTGCGAAAACCGGCTTGCCGTTCTTCCAGATCGACTGGTGGCAGTGCATGCCGGTGCCGTTGTCGCCATAGACCGGCTTGGGCATGAACGTTGCCGTCTTGCCATAGGCATTGGCAACCTGGTGCACGGCATACTTGTAGATCTGCATCTTGTCGGCGATGCGGGTCAGCGTATCGAACTTCAGGCCAAGTTCATGCTGGGCGGCGGCGACTTCGTGATGGTGCTTCTCTACCCCCACACCCATCTGGATCATGACCGAGAGCATTTCGGAGCGCATGTCCTGAGCGCTGTCGATCGGCGGAACCGGGAAATACCCGCCCTTGGTGCGCGGACGATGACCAAGGTTTCCGCTGTCGTATTCGGAGCCCATGTTGGACGGGAGTTCAATGGAGTCCAGCATGAAACCGGTGTTGTAGGGATCGACGGTGAAGCGCACGTCGTCGAACACGAAAAATTCGGCTTCCGGACCGAAATAGACCGTGTCGCCGATCTTCAGTTGCTGGACATAGGCTTCCGCCTTCTTCGCGGTCGTGCGCGGGTCGCGATCATAGGCCTCGCCGGTCGTCGGCTCGAGAATGTCACAGAAGATCGCCATCGTGGACTGCGCGAAGAACGGATCGACATGCGCCGATTCCGGGTCGGGCATCAGCGTCATGTCCGACTGGTCGATGCTCTTCCAGCCGGCGATCGACGAACCGTCGAAGGCAACGCCTTCAGCGAACATGTCCTCATCGACGAGCGATACGTCCATCGTCACGTGCTGCATCTTGCCGCGCGGGTCGGTAAAGCGCAGATCGACGAATTTGACGTCCTCGTCTTTTATTGTCTTCAGAACCTTCTTAGCGTCAGCCATTTGAGACATCCCCTTCCATTCGACGTTTCTGGCTAATGAAAATAGTATTTTGCCCGGAGTGCCCCGGGCAATCCGTTATAAACAATCTGATGGCTGGAAAAAGTCAGATCGCGTCGTTACCGCGCTCGCCGGTACGAATTCGGATGGCGTCATCGATGGTCGAGATGAAAATCTTGCCGTCACCGATGCGGCCGGTCTGGGCGGCCTGCTGGATTGCCTCGACGGCCTTGTCGACCTGCTCCTCGCTGAGGACGACTTCGATCTTCACCTTGGGAAGAAAGTCGACGACATATTCAGCGCCGCGATAAAGTTCAGTATGGCCCTTCTGACGACCAAAACCCTTCGCCTCGACGACGGTGATTCCCTGAAGCCCCACTTCCTGAAGCGCTTCTTTCACCTCGTCCAGTTTGAACGGTTTGATGATTGCCTCTATTTTTTTCATCTGTTGGCGCTCCCATCCGTAGGTATTTCCGCGAAAACGACGATCTACAAGCACGCCGCGTGCCAATTGCCAGAACCGGCGATGTGCCCGATTATGCGCGGAAATCGGGCATGTATGGCAAGTGCGATATGATTACTTTGTAGGCGAATGGCGAAAAAGAAGGCAAAATCGTTCACAAATTCCAACCGGGCGGCTGAACATGCAGCCTCGCGGGCCCTGCTGCTCACCCCCGCTGAGATGGGGCGGGCAGATATGCTGGCGGTTGAGAAGGGGGTGCCCTCAATCGATCTCATGGAGCGTGCCGGCGCTGCGGTGGCCGAAGCCGTTCTGGGATTATCGCGTGCTCAACCGGTCAGCATTGTCTGCGGCCCCGGCAACAATGGTGGCGATGGTTTCGTTGCGGCGAGACTGTTGCGCGATGCCGGCGTGGCGGTCGATCTCTATCTGCTCGGAGATTTGGCTTCGCTGAAGGGCGATGCCCGCATCAATGCCGAGCGTTACGATGGGCCGGTGCTGCCGTTCTCAAAGGCGCCCGGCAAGGGCGGGGTTATAGTCGACGCGCTGTTTGGGGCAGGGCTTGCGCGTGACATTGACGGCGCGACCGCCGCGGCCGTCAGACGCATCAACAGCAGTGGTCGGCCGATCGTCGCTGTGGATATTCCATCAGGCGTTGACGGTGAAACAGGCATTGAGCGCGGCGTTGCCGTCAAGGCTGACCGCACCGTTACTTTCTTCAGACGCAAACCGGGGCATCTGTTGTTGCCGGGCCGTATCTACTGCGGCGAGACAACGCTCGCCGATATCGGCATTCCAGCCGCCGTACTGGCCGAGACAGGCTCACCGCTCTGGCGAAACGGACCCGAACTGTGGGCGCGAGACTACGCGGCGCCAGCCCCGCAGGGCCACAAATATGATCGCGGCCACGCCATGGTGATTTCCGGGCCACGCCACCGCACAGGCGCGGCGCGGCTTGCGGCAATGGCCGCGTTGAGGGCAGGGGCCGGCCTGGTGACGCTCGCGGGCAGCCCGCAAGCCGTTGATCTGATGGCAGCCCACGTTACTGAGATCATGTTGGCGCCGATCGCCGAGGACCGCGATCTCACCGCTTTGCTTGATGACAGTCGCCGTAACGCCTGGCTTGTCGGTCCGGGTTTCGGATTGGGAGAAACGGCCGCTGAGACAATCCTGAAACTATTCGGTGCGGCAAGACATCTCGTCCTCGACGCCGACGCGTTGACCGCCTTCGCCGACAAACCGACAAAACTGTTCAATGCGATAAGCCGGCACAAGGCGAATGTCGTGCTGACGCCTCACGAGGGTGAATTCGCAAGGCTGTTTCCCGATATCGACAGCCCTTCGAAGGTTGCCAGAGCGCGGGCGGCTGCCGTGCGGTCGGGTGCGGTCGTCATCCTCAAGGGTGGCGATACGGTCATAGCGGCGCCGGATGGACGCGCGGCGATCGAATGCGCGGCACCGCCATGGCTTGCCACAGCCGGCTCGGGCGACGTGCTGGCCGGCATCGTCGTCGCGTTGCTTGCGCAGGGCATGGATGCTTTCGCTGCGGCCGCGATGGCGGTCTGGCTGCACGGTCAGGCGGGACTGAGTGCGGGGCCCGCGCTGATTGCCGGTGATATTGTCTCCAATTTGACAGTGCCGATTGCGGAAATCATAACGTCCCGTACGGTTAGATGACGCCGCTGACCGTACACACAAAGGTGCGGTCTTGAGGAAAACGTTATGCTGGTAACGACCAAGATTGGTGTTGGACTGCTCGCCCTCGGCGCTCTCTATTTCTATCTTGAAGGTGTTGGCAGCGAGCAGGCGGCAGTGGTTCTGACGCTTGCGGGCGGCTTTTATATGCTGATTTCCGCAGTCGTGCTGCGATAGGAATCGCCCCGATGCGCCGGTAACCGTGGTGGCAGCCTGCCAAATCCCTCATATTTTTGCTATCTTGGGGACTGGAATAGCCAAAAAACCCCGTGCTATAGAACCGCGCCGCGCCGGAGCGCGATAATTGGCGCGACGAATGAAGTTTGCGGGCGTGGTGGAATTGGTAGACACGCGAGATTTAGGTTCTCGTGGCGCAAGCCGTGGGGGTTCAAGTCCCTCCGCCCGCACCACGGAAACGCCCGACATTACCTATAGAGCCTGCCATCTGGTGACGGCAGGATGAATTCAAGCCAGAGAGCAATATGACGATGCAAGTATCCGAAACCCTCAACGAAGGGTTGAAACGTGAATTGAAGATCACGATCCCGGCGGGTGAGCTGGATCGCCGGCTCAATGGTCGGCTGGCAGAGCTCAAGGACAGGGTTCGTATCCCCGGGTTCCGTCCAGGCAAGGTGCCGGTCGCGCATCTCAAGCGCGTCTACGGGCGCTCCGTGATGGCGGAGGTCATTCAGGAATCGGTTGATGAGGCTTCCCGTCAGGCGCTCGAGGAGCGCAAGGAAAAGCCGGCACTTCAGCCGCAGATTTCCTTCAGCGAAGACGAGAAGGAAGTCGAAAGCGTCATTTCGGGCAAGACCGATCTTGCCTATTCCATGGCATTCGAGGTGCTGCCTGAATTTGAGGTGAAGGATCTCTCCGGCCTGAAGCTCGAGAAGCTTGCCGCCGAGGTCAGCGATCGCGAGATCGATGAATCGCTTGAGCAGATTTCCAAACAGAACCGTCCCTTCAATCCGAAGGAAGGGGCCGCGGCTGAGGGCGACAGGCTCGTTTTCGATTACCTGGGCAAGATCGACGGTGTCCCGTTTGAGGGTGGCGCCGACACCGATTCCCAGATTGTCATCGGTTCCAACGCCTTCATTCCAGGCTTCGAGGACCAGTTGGCGGGTATGAAGGCCGGTGAGGAAAAGACGATCACCGTCACGTTCCCCGACCCCTATCAGGCCGCGCATCTGGCGGGCAGGGAAGCAACGTTCGACGTTGCCGTCAAAGAAGTGGCGGCACCGGGCGAAGCAGCCATCGACGATGAACTCGCCACGAAGCTGGGTCTGGATTCTCTCGAAGCACTCAAAACCGCGATCCGCGATCAGATCTCCAAGGAATTCGAGAACCATGCCCGCGAGCGTCTGAAGCGTCAGCTTCTTGACGCGCTCGATGAGGCCTACAACTTCGATCTGCCGGGGACACTTGTCGAGCAGGAGTTCGAACAGATCTGGACCCAGGCGACGGGCGAGATGGAACGCGCCGGTCGCAGCTTTGCCGACGAGGATACCACCGAGGAAGAGGCCCGCGAAGAATATCGCAAGATCGCGGTACGGCGCGTGCGTCTTGGTCTCCTGCTGTCGAAAATCGGCGAGGATGGCGAAGTGCAGGTCACCGACGAAGAGACCAACAAGGCGATGATCGAGACCCTGCGCCAGTATCCCGGTCAGGAACAGCAGGTCTGGGAATTCTACCAGAAGAACCCCCAGGCCGTGGCCTCGCTCCGTGCGCCGCTGTTTGAAAACAAGGTCGTCGACTACATCGTCTCCAAGGCGGATGTCACGGAAAAGACGGTCAGCCGAGAAGAGCTGTACCATGATCTTCATGACCATGATCACGACCACGATCATGACCATCATCACGATCACCATCACGGTCACGATCATCACCATGATCACGACCACGATCACGATCATGGCGAAAAGGCCAAGCCGAAGAAAAAGGCTGCGCCCAAGAAAGCGGCCAAGAAGGCCGGCGACGAGTAGCAGTATCAGTGCAGTTGTGGGCGCCGGTGGACAAACCGGCGCCTCAACCCTTTTTTCACGTTCCGCGTAAGCATATGTATCCGCAATGCGGCGATGGCGCCGCGACGATTCGCCGGAAGCTCCATGGTTTCCGGGTGCGGGTTGAAGCCGAGGAAGGAAAAAGCGAATGCGCGATCCGATCGATACCTACAATAGCTACCTTGTGCCGATGGTCATCGAGCAGACGGCACGCGGCGAACGCTCTTTCGACATCTATTCCCGGCTTTTGAAGGAACGGATCATTTTCGTGACCGGTCCGGTCGAGGACAACATGGCGTCCCTGATCGTCGCGCAGCTTCTCTTTCTGGAGTCCGAGAATCCGAAGAAAGAGATTGCGATGTACATCAATTCGCCGGGCGGCGTCGTGAGCTCCGGGCTTTCGATCTACGATACGATGCAGTTCATCAGGCCGGCCGTGTCGACGCTTTGCACCGGTCAGGCGGCCTCAATGGGGTCGCTGCTGCTCTGTGCCGGCGAAAAGGATATGCGCTTTGCGCTGCCGAATGCGCGAATCATGGTCCATCAGCCATCAGGCGGTTTTCAGGGCCAGGCTTCTGACATCGAGCGTCATGCGCAGGACATCATCAAGATCAAGCGGCGGCTCAACGAGATATATGTGAAGCACACCGGTCAGAGCCTCGAGGCTGTCGAGACCACCCTTGATCGCGACCACTTCATGAGCGCCGATGAAGCCGCCAAATGGGGCATTATCGACAAGGTTATCGACAAGCGTGCCGAACCGGAGAAGTCTGCCTGAGCAACGCGGCTCGCTGAACGGTCGGGGCAATGACGCGTTAAGGTGAACAGAATTTCACCATTAATGAATTCTTGATTAGCGCGGCCTCAACATGCTTGCATTGGATCACGGCGTCGCCATGATCGTTGAGGCAGTAGGCGAGGCCGCTGCCCCGTTACCGCGATATCGCGCGGTGAGAGTGCCGGCTAGACGGCAAAACGGAGGCCATGGGGCCCCGGGAGTGACAGGAAATGAGCAAATCCGATAGCGGCGAATCCAAGAGCACCCTTTACTGCTCTTTCTGCGGCAAGAGCCAGCACGAGGTTCGCAAGCTCATCGCCGGGCCCACCGTATTCATCTGCGATGAATGCGTGGAGCTCTGCATGGATATCATCCGTGAGGAAAATCGTTCCTCGCTGGTGAAGACCAGCGACGGCGTACCGACGCCGAAGGAAATTCGCACGGTACTGGACGACTACGTGATCGGGCAGGAGCATGCCAAGAAGGTGCTCTCGGTCGCCGTGCACAATCACTACAAGCGTCTCAATCACGCAGCCAAGAATGCGGATGTCGAACTTGCCAAGTCGAACATTCTGCTCATCGGGCCGACCGGCTGCGGCAAGACGCTGCTGGCCCAGACGCTCGCGCGCATTCTCGACGTGCCGTTCACGATGGCCGATGCGACGACGCTGACCGAAGCCGGTTATGTCGGCGAGGATGTGGAGAACATCATCCTCAAGCTGCTTCAGTCGGCGGACTACAATGTCGAACGGGCGCAGCGCGGCATCGTCTACATCGATGAAGTGGACAAGATCAGCCGCAAGTCAGACAACCCCTCCATCACCCGCGACGTGTCGGGAGAGGGCGTTCAGCAGGCTCTGCTCAAGATCATGGAAGGAACCGTCGCAAGCGTTCCCCCGCAGGGTGGCCGCAAGCATCCGCAGCAGGAGTTCCTGCAGGTCGATACGACGAACATCCTCTTCATCTGCGGCGGCGCTTTTGCGGGCCTGGACAAGATCATCTCCGCGCGCGGCGTTTCGACCTCGATCGGCTTTGCCGCGGACGTGAAGTCCCTGGACGATCGCCGGACCGGTGAGATCTTCCGCGAGGTCGAGCCGGAAGATCTTCTCAAATTCGGGCTAATCCCTGAGTTTATCGGTCGTCTGCCCGTACTGGCGACGCTGGAAGACCTTGATGAGGAAGCGCTCGTACAGATTCTTTCGGAGCCGAAGAATGCCCTGGTCAAACAGTACCAGCGCCTGTTCGACATGGAGGGTGTCGAGCTCTCCATCTCCGAGGACGCGCTTCGTGCGATTGCGCGGCGCGCCATCGAGCGCAAGACGGGTGCTCGTGGTCTGCGTTCCATCATGGAAGCCATCCTTCTCGACACGATGTTCGATCTGCCGGGTCTTGAGGGCGTGGACGAGGTCGTCATCAGCCCGGAGGTCGTCGATGGAAGCGCGCGTCCGCTTTACATCTACGCCGATCGTGCCGAAGAAGTCGAAAACTCGGCCTGACCGGCGCCCCTGCTAAGCTATTGAAGGCCAACGGCGGTGGGACCTAGATCCCGCCGCCGTTTTCCGTTTGAGCGGGCAAAACATTACGTTTTCAGCCCGGTCGGGGACATTTGGGTCGCGCTACTGGTTTTTGCGTAGGAATGGCCCATATTAACGACAGACATAAGACAGGAGATTCGTGTGACCAAACGAACTTCAACCCTCCCAGAACAAACCGGCGCCGGCGATACGCTTCCTGTTTTGCCGTTGCGCGACATTGTCGTATTTCCGCACATGATCGTGCCGCTCTTCGTCGGCCGCGAGAAATCCATTCGCGCGCTCGATGAGGTTATGCGCAACGAGAAGCAGATCCTTCTGGCAACCCAGAAGGATGCCTCCGAGGACGATCCCACAGCGGAAGGCATTTACCAGACCGGTACGATTGCGACCGTTCTCCAGTTGCTGAAATTGCCCGATGGCACCGTGAAGGTGCTGGTGGAGGGGTCCGGCCGTGCCGCGATCCGCAATTTCCGCGAGAACGACTCTTATTTCGAAGCCGATGTCGAGCGCCTTGCCGATGCCGAGGACGACGCCGTCGAGGTGGAGGCCCTGGCACGCTCGGTCATCGCCGAGTTCGACAATTATGTGAAGCTCAACAAGAAGGTGTCGCCCGAGGTTCTAGGTGCTGTCTCTCAGATCGAGGATTACGCCAAGCTCGCTGACACGGTTGCCTCGCATCTGGCAATCAAGCTTTCGGACAAGCAGGAGCTTCTGGAACTGGATTCCGTTTCAGCCAGGCTCACGCGCGTCTTGCAGCTCATGGAAGGCGAGATCAGCGTTCTTCAGGTGGAAAAGCGCATCCGTGGACGCGTCAAGCGCCAGATGGAGAAGACGCAGCGCGAGTACTATCTGAACGAGCAGATGAAGGCGATCCAGAAGGAGCTTGGCGACGAGGAAGGTCGCGATGAGCTCGGTGAACTGGAAGAGCGCATCAACAAGACCAAGCTGACGAAGGAAGCCCGTGACAAGGCTCAGGCCGAGCTGCGCAAGCTCAGGCAGATGAGCCCGATGTCGGCCGAGGCGACCGTCGTGCGCAACTACCTCGACTGGATGCTCTCGATCCCGTGGGGCAAGCGCTCCCGCGTGAAGAAAGATCTGAACCTTGCCCAGAACGTGCTCGATACCGATCACTTCGGGCTGGAGAAGGTCAAGGATCGTATTGTCGAGTATCTGGCCGTGCAGAGCAGAGCCAACAAGCTGAAGGGACCGATCCTGTGTCTGGTCGGCCCTCCCGGCGTCGGCAAGACGTCGCTCGGCAAGTCAATTGCCAAGGCTACGGGCCGCGAGTTCGTACGCGTGTCGCTTGGCGGCGTGCGCGATGAAGCTGAGATTCGCGGTCATCGACGGACCTATATCGGTTCGATGCCCGGCAAGATCATCCAGTCGATGCGCAAGGCAAAAACGGTCAATCCGCTTTTCCTTTTCGACGAAATAGACAAGATGGGTGCCGACTTCCGTGGGGATCCTTCCTCCGCGTTGCTGGAGGTCCTTGATCCGGAACAGAACAGCTCGTTCAACGACCACTACCTCGAAGTCGACTACGATCTGTCAAACGTGATGTTCGTGACCACTGCCAATACGCTGAACATCCCTGCGCCCCTGATGGACCGCATGGAGATCATCCGTATCGCCGGTTACACGGAGGACGAGAAGATCGAGATCGCGCGCCGGCACCTGATGCCGGAGACGATCGCCGAGCATGGTCTCAAGCCCAAGGAGATCACCATAACGGATGATGCTCTGGTGACGATCCTCAGGCGCTATACCCGTGAAGCGGGCGTCCGCAATCTGAAGCGTGAACTTGCGACGATCTCCCGGAAGGTCGTCAAGGAACTGATGATGTCGAAGAAGAAGACGGTGAAGGTCACCGCCAAGAATCTCGACGATTATTTGGGTGTTCCGCGTTACCGCTTCGGGCAGGCGGAAATGGAAGATCAGGTCGGTGTCGTTACCGGTCTTGCGTGGACCGAGGTCGGCGGCGAACTTCTGACTATCGAAGGTGTCCTGATGCCCGGCAAGGGCAAGATGAATGTCACGGGCAACCTGCGCGACGTGATGAAGGAATCGATCCAGGCAGCGACTGCCTATGTCCGTTCGCGGTCGGTCGATTTTGGCATTCTGCCGCCGCTGTTCGAGAAGCGTGACATCCATGTGCACGTGCCGGAGGGCGCAACGCCGAAGGACGGGCCGTCGGCCGGTGTAGCGATGGCGACGGCGATCGTGTCGGTGATGACGGGTATCCCGGTGCGCCGGGATGTCGCGATGACAGGTGAGATCACCCTTCGCGGCAGGGTTCTGCCGATCGGCGGTCTCAAGGAGAAGCTGCTCGCAGCCCACCGCGGCGGCATCAAGACCGTGATTATTCCCGAGGAGAATGCCAAGGACCTGGCGGATATCTCGGAGAACGTGAAGAGCGGTCTGGAGATCATCCCTGTCTCGAGGATGGAAGAAGTGCTGAAGATCGCCCTCACCGAAAAGCCGACACCGGTTTCATGGAGTGAGGACGAAAAGAGTGCGGTCACCGGAGACGTCAAGGAAGACCCCTCCGGCCTGACCGCGCACTGAGCCGGCAAACGATCGTCGGTTTTCATGTTGCGCTGCCGAAAAAGCCCGGATTTCCGGGCTTTTTTGCTTGTGGAGAACGCAAATTGACTTGCATTTTGGATGGCTTCAACAAGACTGTCTCCCATTGCACGAATACGATTCGTAGAGGCAGCCACGAAAGGATAGCGATATGAACAAGGCTGAACTCGTTGCGGCGGTAGCCGAGGAAACCGGATTGACCAAACAGGCCGCTGGAGAAGCTGTGGACGCCACGTTTGCGGCGATCACCGGCGCACTGAAGAAAGGCGATGAGGTCAAGATCCCGGGCTTTGGCGGATTTGCCGTAACCCAGACCAAGGCACGCACCGGACGCAACCCGCTCACCGGCGCGACCATTCAGGTCAAGGCGTCCAAGCGCCCGAAATTCAAGGTCGGCAAGGCCCTGAAGGACGCAGTGGCCGGCTAAGGCCGCGCCATGAATATCCGCTGACGGACAAGCTTGGACCCTGCGCGGGTTTGACCCGCGCAGGGTCTTTGATTTGTCGTCCAGTCGCCTCTCTGTCCGGCTTGAGTCCGGGGGAGGGGTGTTGTATTCCCTGAGCCGCGCCGGCGTGTCCGGCCTGTTCATTTCAGGGGCGGTTAGCTCAGCTGGTAGAGCATCTCGTTTACACCGAGAGGGTCGGCGGTTCGATCCCGTCACCGCCCACCAAAATCGAATGGGAAAACAGCGTTCACGGCGCTTGACTTGGACGGCGAACCTGCCTTAAGTCACGCCCACTTCGACCCTCCCGGTCGGTGATCCGAGAGGGGGTGTAGCTCAGTTGGTTAGAGCGCCGGCCTGTCACGCCGGAGGTCGCGGGTTCGAGCCCCGTCACTCCCGCCATCCCTTACAATTCCAAAAGATCTAAGTCGCGCCGCGATGGCTGCTCGCAGAGCTGCAAGCTTTTTCTAGCTGTCCTGTTGAAGGTCGCCTGTATCGGCAATGACGTAGCCGCTGCGGTGCGCGATCAGCGGAAGCAACCGTTCGAATGCGTGCTCGGGCAGGCCGTCCAGCAGCCCTTTCTCAGATTCGAAAAGCTCTTCTGGCTTGTGGATATTTTTCAGCGCTGCGAGCGCCTCACGGCGGAACCAGAACATCGTTCCGGCGAAGAAATCGACCTTGAAACCTTCGCTTGATCCAAAGACGAGATGGTAGAGCTGGCGTGTCGCGTCGTCATTCTGGCCAAGTGCCTGCGCTTCATTGATATTGTTGTTGGGAAGGCGAAACATGGCCGGCCCCAGGACGCCAAGCTCAGGGTCGGCGTCGAAACGGTCGACGATCGAGTCGACGATATCGGGCGTTCCCGCCAGCGCCGAATAAGAGGCACGGCGCCAATAGTCGCCTATGACGAGCCCTGCGCCATGGTCGGAGCGCTTTCCATGGATTTTCAGAACGAGATCTGCTTCGTCCAGCGCGCCGGCGTTGTGTAGCCGCAGGAACGGCAGAACGTCCCGCCCGCGGTTTTGAACGACCTCAACATGCGCAGCAGGAAAATCCGATAGAATGACCTCACGCAGGGGGGCCGCGTGCGGTGTCAATGTGATGAAGATCTGGCTTTGAGCGGGCAGGGATCTCAGCGTTGCCGCAAGTTCCGGCCATACCTCATGGTAGTGCATGTGCGCGATAGCGGCGATCTTCAGGGACTTTGAGTGCGGTCGTTCCACGTGCGTGCGGGCGGTATCGGCAAGGTCTCTGTACCAGCGGCCCGATAGCATGTCCGGGCTGGTGAGATTGACATTGAAGGAGTGCAGGAAGCCGAAAACGCGGCTCATGCGTCGGCGCGAATCCGCATCGACCGGAAAGATCCAGTGCGTCGGATAGACGAAGACATAGCGTCGACGGGATGTAAGCCGGTAGCTCAATTGATGAAACAGTTTGGCGCGCCAGCCAATCCGGCCCTCGATGCATTCGCCCCGGTCGAAGGTGAAGGTAGCCCGCGCCTTCCGCGCAACCACGTCGCACCGAATGCCGGGCGGCAGAAACATCCCATGCGTTCGGCCCAGCGCGTCCCGCGTCTTCAGCACGAGGCCATTGCCATCGTCTGGGAGAGCCACCCTGACGCCTCCCCAACGGCCGGACGCAAGTTCCACCGGCCCGGCCTGCGATTGCAGATCGTTCATGCGGCAGGGGCCCCGGCAAACTGGGAATCGTAGAGAGATTTATAGAGGCCGTCCTCGGCGATAAGGCTGTCGTGACTGCCTTCCTGAACTTTCCGGCCAGCGTCCAGGACCAGTATCTTGTCGGCCTTTCGAATTGTCGACAGCCGGTGCGCGATCACGATGACGGTCCGTCGCCCACGAATGGCTTCGAGCGCTTCGCGTATCGCTTTCTCGGCATGGTTGTCGAGCGCGCTGGTCGCTTCGTCGAGCAGGATGGTGGCGCTGGGTTTCAGGACAGCGCGGGCGATGGAGACACGCTGCCGCTGGCCGCCGGAAAGCTTCGATCCGTTCTCTCCAACATCCGTGTCGAAGCCATTGGGAAGCGATTTGATGACTTCCTCCAGATTTGCCATCCGGGTGGCCGCGACGATCTCCTCGTCCGTGGCCTGCGGATTTGCGATCGCGATATTCTCGCGGATCGTGCCTGCGAAAAGGAAAGCGTCCTGACCGACATAGGCGAAATGCTCCCGCACGCTCTTGACGGTAACTTCGGAAATATCCCTTTCGCCGATCGTGACCTTGCCCTCCTTGGGATCGTAGAAGCGCATCATCAGGCTGAATACCGTCGATTTGCCTCCGCCCGACGGGCCGACGAGGGCTGTCATCTGGTCCGCCTCGAAGCAGGCGCTGAAATCTTTCAGCACCGTCTTGCTCCGCTTATAGCGGAAGGAAACGTCGTGAAACTCGATCGGCAGGCTCGCCAGGGGCAGCGGTTCGGCACCGGCCTTGTCGGCGATCAGCACCGGACGCTGCTGCATTTCCTCGAACACACGCAGGCGCTGCAGCCCGAGTTCAAGGGTAACGCGCGCCCGCGCGACGCGCTTGGCCGGCTCGTAGGCAAGTAGCAATGCCGTGATGAAGGACATGAGCGAGCCCGGCGTGTTGCCCGGCGCGCCCATTGACAGTCCCGCCACAATGATGACGCCGGCGATGGCGAAGCCGCCCACGGTTTCCATCAGGGGACCGGTCATGGCGCTGAGGATGCCGATACGGTTGGCTCGCTGCTCGACATCCGAGATGGCGGTTTGCATGCGCGCGCGCATGACGCCTTCAAGGCCGAAAGACTTGATGACGCGGATACCGATCGATGTTTCGGTGACGATCCGGATGATCTCCGAGATCGACGTCAGTTCCTGCTTGGCGATCTCGCGAACCTGTTTCACCAGGCGCGACACGCCATAGATCACGATCGGTCCGAAAATGAACGCGACGAGCGATACGCCGGGTCTCTGGAAAAGCATGACGATGACGAGGCCGACGACGGTCAGGGAATCGCGCACATAGGTGAGCAGGAAAAGATTGAGCGTCTCGCGAACAGACGATGCAGCGTGGGTGATACGGGTGGTCAACTCGCTGGAGTTGAGTTCCTCGAACAAATCGACGCTGTGCTCGACCATGCTGTCGTAGAACTCGCGCTGCTGCACCGCGACGATACGGTTGCCGGCCTTTGTAAGCTGCTGTGCCTGGACGAAGGCGGCGACCCCTTTGATCGTGAAGATGGCGGCAACGCCGACGGCGACGAGATAGACCCGGCTCATGTCGTTGTATGAGAGCAGGGTGTTGATCACGTCGCGCATGATCCATGCACTCAGCGCCGTCATTCCCGCGACAATGATCATGGCGACGATGGCTATGGCGAAGCGGAGCCAGTGATCGGGGAAATGCCGACGAACCAGACGGAACGCGCGCATATGTGCGTCGTCGAGAAACGGAACTCCGAGACGATGCGAAATTCGCAACAGGGCTTCCATTCCTTCAAATTCTCTCAGGACTAGTTCGCAGAGCGCGAAAAATGCGCCGACACCGGCCGTGTCACAGCTCAACGTGGCCATTCTGCGGCGCGCCGTTCACCTATCATAGGACAGGCACCGCCGAAATGCCCCCGTGGGTATTACCGGTTTTCGAGGCCTAACTCAAAACGGGCAGTTTGAACAGCGCCGCAGGTCGGCGCAGCATTCCCGCAACCTCTTATCGCAATGCGAAAAAAGATGATAAAAAACATCATATTTCAAGTTTGGTCGTGCCTGTCGAGGCGCGTCGAAATGAACCGGTAGGTCAAATGCCCGATACCCTTGTGCTCATCAGATTCGTGGGCTAAGCCAAGGACAATCGATAGCGGATCCAGCCGCTATGGATCGTCTGTAGTCGAGAACCGGAAAGTCCTCATGCCGGAAGTCATCAGCGACTATCTGCCCATCGCTATCTTCATAGCCGTCGCCGGTGTCATCGGCCTTGCGCTGATGGTCGCCCCGTTCATCATCGCGGTGCAGCATCCCGATACGGAAAAGCTGTCTGCCTATGAGTGCGGTTTCGACGCCTTTGACGATGCCCGCATGAAGTTCGATGTCAGATTTTATCTGGTCGCGATTCTCTTCATCATTTTCGATCTGGAAGTTGCATTCCTGTTCCCCTGGGCAGCCGCTTTCGGCGAACTGGGCTGGTTCGGGTTCTGGTCGATGATGGTGTTTCTCGGCGTTCTGACGATCGGTTTTGCCTATGAGTGGAAGAAGGGAGCGCTGGAATGGGATTGACGTCTTCCGACGGCACGCTCGTCGCGCCGGCACCGCGCGGTCTCACTGACGCTTCCGGTCGCCCGCTGGGTGCTGACGATCCGTTTTTCGGCGAGGTCAATGCGGAGCTTGCCGACAAAGGTTTCATCGTCACTGCAACCGACGATCTGATCAACTGGGCCCGCACCGGCTCGTTGATGTGGATGACATTCGGCCTGGCTTGCTGCGCGGTGGAGATGATGCAGGTCTCCATGCCGCGTTATGACGTGGAGCGTTTCGGCTTCGCGCCGCGCGCCTCGCCGCGCCAGTCTGACGTGATGATCGTCGCGGGCACGCTGACCAACAAGATGGCCCCGGCGCTGCGCAAGGTTTACGACCAGATGCCCGAACCGCGCTACGTCATTTCGATGGGCTCGTGCGCGAACGGTGGCGGCTATTACCACTATTCATATGCCGTGGTGCGCGGCTGCGACCGTGTCGTGCCGGTCGATATCTACGTTCCCGGCTGCCCGCCTACCGCCGAGGCGCTGCTTTACGGCGTATTGCTCCTGCAAAAGAAAATCCGTCGTACCGGCACGATCGAGCGCTGAACCATGGATGAGAGCCTGAAAGACATCGCGGCGGGGATCGCGGAGAAATTCGGCGAGGAAGTCGAATGCTCCGACGCCTACAATGAATTGACCGTCTCCGTGCAGCTAACTTCGCTGATCGAACTGATGCGCTATCTGCGCGACGATCCGGGTTGCCAGTTCCATTGCTTTATCGATATCTGCGGCGTTGACTGGCCGGCCCGCGAAAAGCGCTTTGACGTCGTCTATCATCTGCTCTCGCCGCGCCAGAATCTGCGTATCCGGGTCAAGGTCGCGACAGACGAGACGACCGCCGTTCCAAGCCTTTGCGATGTCTGGCCGGGTGCGAACTGGTTTGAGCGCGAGGCCTATGACATGTACGGCATCCTGTTTTCCGGCCATCCGGAGCTTCGGCGCCTTCTGACCGACTACGGGTTTGACGGCTATCCGCTCCGCAAGGATTTTCCGACGACCGGGTTCGTCGAGGTCCGCTATGACGACGAAGCGCGCCGCGTCGTCCGCGAGCCGGTCAGGCTGGCGCAGGAATTCCGCAATTTCGATTTTCTCAGCCCCTGGGAAGGCACCGAATACGTGCTGCCGGGCGACGAAAAGGCCAAGGACTGATCGCGCGCTATGGCTGAGACCGAAATCCGCAATTTTAACATCAATTTCGGCCCGCAACATCCGGCCGCGCATGGCGTGCTGCGCCTCGTGCTGGAGCTGGACGGCGAGATCGTCGAGCGCGTCGACCCGCATATCGGGCTCCTCCACCGTGGCACCGAGAAGCTGATCGAGACCAAGACCTATCTTCAGGCGCTGCCTTACTTCGACCGTCTCGACTACGTCGCGCCGATGAACCAGGAGCATGCCTATTCACTCGCCGTCGAAAAGCTGCTCGGTATTTCCGTGCCGCGCCGCGGCCAGCTGATCCGCGTACTCTATTCGGAGATCGGGCGTATCCTCTCGCACCTGCTCAACGTCACCACGCAGGCAATGGACGTTGGCGCACTGACGCCGCCGCTCTGGGGATTTGAAGAGCGCGAGAAGCTGATGGTCTTCTACGAGCGCGCCTCGGGAAGCCGCATGCATGCAGCCTATGTGCGACCCGGCGGCGTTCATCAGGATCTCCCGGCAAAGCTTGTCGAGGATATAGGCGCCTTCTGCGATCCTTTCCTTAAGGTTTGCGACGACATCGAGGGCCTGCTGACCGACAACCGCATCTTCAAGCAGCGCAATGTCGATATCGGCTACGTCAGCCTCGAAGACGCCTGGGCCTGGGGTTTTTCCGGCGTGATGGTGCGAGGCTCGGGTGCCGCCTGGGACCTGCGCAAGAGCCAGCCCTATGAGTGCTACGCCGAGATGGATTTCGATATTCCGATCGGCAAGCATGGCGATTGCTATGACCGCTACCTGATCCGCATGGAAGAAATGCGCCAGTCCATCCGGATTATGAAACAGTGCGTTGAAGAACTTTCCTCGCAAAAGGGATCAGGTCCGGTGTCCTATATGGACAACAAGATCGTGCCCCCGAAGCGCGGCGAGATGAAGCGTTCGATGGAAGCGCTGATCCACCATTTCAAGCTTTATACCGAGGGCTATCACGTGCCGGCGGGCGAGGTGTATGCCGCCGTTGAGGCGCCCAAGGGCGAGTTCGGCGTCTATCTCGTGTCTGACGATTCAAACAAGCCCTATCGCTGCAAGATCCGGGCGCCCGGATTTGCCCATCTTCAGGCAATGGATTTCATGAGCCGTGGCCACATGCTGGCGGATGTGTCCGCCATTCTCGGTTCGCTCGATATCGTGTTCGGGGAGGTGGACCGGTAATGTCCGTTCGCCGATTGCATCATGAACAGCCTTCGGGCTTCGTCTTCAGCCGCGACAACGCCGCCTGGGCAAAGAAGACGATTGCGAAATATCCCAAGGGTCGGCAGGCCAGCGCGGTCATTCCGCTGCTGTGGCGCGGCCAGGAGCAGGAAGGCTGGGTGTCCGAGCCGATGATCCGCACGATCGCGGACATGCTTTCGATGCCCTATATCCGCGTGCTCGAGGTTGCGACCTTCTATACGATGTTTCAGCTCCAGCCGGTCGGCAAGAAAGCGCATATCCAGGTCTGCGGCACGACGCCGTGCATGCTACGCGGGGCGGAAGATCTGAAGGCCGTCTGCCAGCGCAAGATCCATCATGATCCGCATCATCTGTCCGCCGACGGCGACTTCTCATGGGAAGAGGTTGAGTGTCTTGGTGCCTGCGTCAACGCGCCGATGATCCAGATTGTCAAGGATACCTACGAGGACCTGACGCCGGAAACGCTGGAAAAGCTGATCGACGATCTCGCCGCCGGTAACCCGGTCACACCCGGACCGCAGAATGGCAGGCAGTATTCCGCGCCGGTTGGCGGTCCGACGACGCTGCTTGAGAAGGTGAAGCCAGCAAAAGCGCCGCGCGCCAAAGCCGCTGCGACACCGAAGAAGGCCCCCGTGAAGGTTGTCGCGACAGGAAAGCCCTCAGCCCGGCAGGAGCCTGCCGATGCAGAGAAGGGCAAGCCGACAGGCCTTGTTGAGGCGCGCGGTGGCAAGGCTGACGATCTGAAGCTGATTTCCGGCGTTGGACCCAAGATCGAGGGCATTCTCAACGAGCTGGGTATTTTTCATTTCGACCAGGTTGCAGGCTGGAGGAAGGCCGAGCGCGAATGGGTCGACAATTATCTGAAGTTCAAGGGCCGCATCGAGCGGGAAGACTGGGTGTCGCAGGCCAAGACGCTGGCCAAGGGTGGCGAGACCGAGTTTTCCAAGCGCGCATCCAAAGCGCCTGCCAAACCGCGCGGAAAGGGCAAATAAAGCATGCTCGCCGACAAGGACCGCATTTTCACCAATCTCTATGGGCTTCACGATGTGGGCCTGAAGGGCGCGATGTCCCGCGGCCAATGGAATGGCACGAAGGGGTTCATCGACAAGGGTCGCGACTGGATCGTGGAGCAGATCAAGGCTTCGGGGCTGCGCGGGCGCGGCGGGGCAGGGTTTCCGACCGGTCTGAAATGGTCATTCATGCCCAAACAGTCCGATGGCCGCCCGCATTACCTTGTGGTGAACGCGGACGAGTCCGAGCCCGGTACCTGCAAGGATCGCGAGATCATGCGGCACGACCCGCATACGCTGGTCGAGGGCTGCCTGATCGCCGGTTTCGCCATGGGCGCGCATGCCGCCTACATCTATGTGCGCGGTGAATTTATCCGCGAACGCGAGGCGTTGCAGCGCGCGATCGACGAAGCGTATGACGCCAAGCTTCTCGGCAAGAACAATATTCATGGCTGGGACTTCGACGTTTACGTTCATCACGGCGCCGGCGCCTATATCTGCGGCGAGGAAACGGCCCTGCTGGAAAGCCTTGAGGGAAAGAAGGGCCAGCCGCGCCTGAAACCGCCTTTTCCGGCCAATGTTGGCCTCTATGGCTGCCCGACGACGGTCAACAATGTGGAATCCATTGCCGTTGCGCCCGAAATTCTTCGGCGAGGCGCGGCTTGGTTCGCTGGCATCGGGCGTCCGAACAACGTCGGCACAAAACTCTTCTGCATTTCCGGACATGTCGAGCGCCCCTGCACCGTGGAAGAGGCAATGGGCATTCCGTTCCGCGAGCTGATCGAAAAGCATTGCGGCGGCGTGCGCGGCGGCTGGGACAATCTCCTTGCCGTGATACCGGGCGGCTCGTCCGTTCCCTGTCTGCCAGCCGACATGTGCCGCGACCTGCCGATGGATTTCGACACGCTGCGTAATGTGAAGTCAGGTCTTGGCACGGCTGCGGTCATCGTCATGGACAAGTCCACCGACATCATCCGCGCCATCGCCAGGCTCGCCTATTTCTACAAGCATGAAAGCTGCGGGCAGTGCACGCCGTGCCGCGAGGGTACGGGCTGGATGTGGCGCGTGCTGACGCGCATGGCGGAAGGCCGCGCGCAAAAAAGCGAAATCGACATGCTGCTCAACGTCTCCTACCAGATCGAAGGGCACACGATCTGCGCGCTTGGCGACGCTGCCGCGTGGCCCGTACAGGGGCTCATCCGGCATTTCCGGCATGTCATCGAGGACCGCATCGACAGCTACAGCGCCAATCCGGATCCGGAAGGCGCGGTAACGATGCAGGCTGCGGAGTAGATCGGGATGGCCAAGCTTCTCGTTGACGGCATCGAGGTCGACGTACCCGACCATTACACGCTGCTTCAGGCGTGCGAGGAAGCCGGCGCGGAAATCCCGCGCTTCTGCTACCACGAGCGCCTGTCGATTGCCGGTAACTGCCGCATGTGCCTCGTCGAGGTGAAAGGTGGGCCGCCGAAGCCGCAGGCCTCCTGCGCGATGGGTGTGCGTGACCTGCGCCCCGGGCCGAACGGTGAGCCGCCGGAAGTCATGACCCGTTCGCCGATGGTCAAGAAGGCGCGCGAAGGCGTGATGGAATTTCTGCTGATCAACCATCCGCTGGATTGCCCGATCTGCGACCAGGGCGGCGAATGCGACCTGCAGGATCAGGCCATGGCATACGGCGTCGACAAGAACCGCTTCCATGAAAACAAACGCGCGGTCGAGGACAAGTATATCGGCCCGCTGGTTCGCACGCGCATGACGCGCTGCATCCATTGCACGCGCTGCGTCCGTTTCACGACAGAAGTTGCCGGCATCTCCGAGCTCGGCCTGATCGGCCGCGGCGAAGACGCAGAGATCACGACATATCTTGAACGGGCGATGAGCTCCGAACTTCAGGGCAATGTCATCGATCTGTGCCCGGTCGGCGCGCTGACTTCCAGGCCGTATCAGGATCAGGCGCGGCCCTGGGAGCTTTCGAAGACCGAATCCGTCGATGTCATGGATGCCGTCGGCTCGAATATCCGCGTCGACACGCGTGGCCGCGAGGTCATGCGCATCATGCCACGCGTTCATGAGGACGTGAACGAGGAATGGATTTCCGACAAGACCCGCTTCGTCTGGGACGGGCTGCGCAGTCAGCGGCTGGACAGGCCCTACGTGCGCAAGGGTGGAAAGCTTCAGGCAGCGACGTGGAATGACGCCTTTGACGCCATTGCCGCGAAGATGAAGGGATTGGCCGGAAGCCGCGTTGGCATGATCGCCGGCGACCTTTCTGGCGTTGAGGAAATGTTCGCGCTGAAGGATCTCGCCGAACGGCTCGAGATCGCCAGTGTCGATTGCCGGCAGGACGGATCTGCCCTCGATCGCAAGTCCGGTCGTGGCAGTTACATCTTCAATTCGGGCATCGCCGGGATCGAGGAAGCGGACGCCATTCTGATCGTTGGCGCCAATCCGCGCCTTGAGGCGTCGGTTCTGAATGCCCGTATCCGCAAGCGCTGGCTGCTCGGCGACCTCGTCGTCGGCTATGTCGGTGCCGATCAGCCCGATCTCACCTACGAATATGAATATCTCGGCGCCGGGCCGGATTCGCTTGCGGAAATCGCAGGTGGCGAAGGTTCGTTCGGCAAGGCTCTCAAGAAGGCCAGGCGTCCGATGATCATCGTCGGGCAGGGCGCAACCACGCGCCCGGATGGCGCGGCGGTTCTGGCGCAGTGCGCGGACATCGCCGTCAAATTCGGCATGGTCGCGCCCGAAAGCGATCCTGACTGGATTGGCTTCAACATACTGCACAATGCCGCCGCGCGTGTCGGCGGCCTCGACGTCGGCTTTCTCCCCGGCGAAGGCGGTCTTGCGACCGCCGGTATCGTCGAAGCGGCCGGCAAGGGTGATCTGGACGTTGTCTTCCTGCTCGGTGCTGACGAAATCGACACGAACGCGCTGGGCAATGCATTTGTCGTTTATATCGGTACCCATGGGGACCGCGGCGCGCACCGGGCAGACGTCATCCTGCCAGGCGCTGCCTATACCGAAAAATCGGTGACCTATGTAAATACCGAGGGTCGTCCGCAGATGACGGCGCGGGCAGCCTTTCCTCCGGGCGAGGCGCGCGAGGACTGGGCGATCATCCGGGCATTGTCCGGTCATCTCGGTGCCAGATTGCCTTACGATTCAATCGCCGCGCTGCGTGCGACGCTCTATGCGGACATGCCGCATCTGGCCGCGCTTGACCGTCGCGTTCCAAGTGCCGCGACCGATGTAATGGCGCTGGCGAAGAAGGGCGGACGGACGCAGAAAGGCGGCTTCGTGCCGGTGGTCGGCGATTTCTACCTGACCAATCCGATTGCGCGCGCGTCAAAGGTCATGGCCGAGGCGAGCGCCCTTGCCGTACAGCTTGCCAAGGAGGCGACCGGCACCCATGGCTGAGTTCTGGACCTCCTATCTGTTGCCGGGGCTGATCATCGCGCTGCAGAGCGTGGTGCTGCTGGTCGCGCTGCTGATCATCATCGCCTTTCTGCTCCTGGCCGACCGCAAGGTCTGGGCGGCCGTGCAGATGCGCCGCGGCCCGAATGTGGTCGGCCCCTGGGGCCTTCTGCAAAGCTTTGCCGATCTGCTGAAGTTCGTCTTCAAGGAGCCGGTCATCCCGGCGGCCTCCAACAAGGGCGTCTTCCTGCTCGCACCCCTGATCTCGTGCATTCTGGCGTTGTCGGCCTGGGCAGTGGTGCCCGTCAGCGGCGGTTGGGTGATCGCCGACATCAATGTCGGAATTCTCTATATTTTCGCGATCTCCTCGCTCGGCGTCTATGGCGTCATCATGGGTGGCTGGGCTTCCAATTCGAAATACGCCTTCCTCGGCGCGCTTCGCTCGGCGGCACAGATGGTTTCCTATGAAGTCTCCATCGGTTTCGTCATCATTACCGTGCTGCTCTGCGTCGGTTCCCTGAACCTCACGGACATCGTCATGGCGCAGAAGGGCGATTACGGCCTCTTCAGCTGGTTCTGGCTGCCGCTGTTCCCGATGTTCATCGTGTTCTTCATCTCGGCTCTCGCTGAGACGAACCGGCCGCCCTTCGATCTGCCCGAGGCCGAGTCCGAGCTCGTGGCCGGCTTCATGGTGGAGTATTCCTCGACACCGTATCTGCTGTTCATGCTCGGCGAATACGTCTCCATCACCCTGATGTGCGCGCTGACCACGATACTGTTCCTCGGTGGCTGGCTGCCCCCCGTCGACATCGCACCTTTCAATCTCGTACCGGGCATCATCTGGTTCGTGCTGAAGGTCTGCTTCGTGTTTTTCATGTTCGCGATGGTCAAGGCGATGGTGCCGCGCTATCGCTACGACCAACTCATGCGGCTTGGCTGGAAGGTGTTCCTGCCGTTGTCGCTGCTGATGGTCTTCATCGTTGCCATCGTTCTCCAGCTGACAGGATGGACAGCATGAAGCCGTCGTCTGACACCACCGGATTGTGGAAAGGCTAAGCCATGGCTCGCCTGGATCTTGCCGCAAAATCGCTGCTGCTCACGGAGTTCGTTTCGGCGTTCTTCCTGACGATGCGCTATTTCTTCGCGCCGAAGGCAACGGTGAACTACCCCTTCGAGAAGGGGCCGCTCAGCCCGCGTTTTCGCGGCGAACACGCGCTGCGTCGCTATCCCAACGGCGAGGAACGCTGCATTGCCTGCAAGCTGTGCGAAGCGATCTGCCCCGCGCAGGCGATAACGATCGAGGCGGGTCCGCGCCGCAATGACGGCACCCGGCGCACCACGCGCTACGACATCGACATGGTCAAATGCATCTATTGCGGCTTCTGCCAGGAAGCATGCCCGGTGGATGCCATCGTCGAGGGACCGAATTTCGAATTCGCGGTCGAGACACGCGAAGAGCTTTATTACGACAAGGACCGCCTGCTCGAGAACGGCGCGCGCTGGGAACGCGCGATCGCGAAGAATCTCGAGCTGGACGCGCCTTATCGCTAAGACGGGATGATTGATCAGATGGGTATGGCGGGGCGGACCTGCGTGGCCGCAAGGCGGGCAGCAACATGATACTGGGGCAGCTTTTCTTCTTTGTCTTCGCTGGCGTGATGATCGCTTCCGCGGTCATGGTCGTCGGGTCGCGCAACCCGGTCCATTCGGTGCTGTTCCTGATCCTCGCGTTCTTCAACGCTGCGGGGCTGTTCCTTCTGCTGGGAGCTGAATTCCTGGCGATGATCCTCGTCGTCGTCTATGTCGGCGCCGTCGCCGTTCTGTTCCTCTTCGTCGTGATGATGCTGGACATGGATTTTGCCGAGCTCAGACAGGGCGCGCAGGAATATTTGCCGGTCGGGGCGCTGGTCGGCCTGATCATTCTCGTTGAACTGCTGGTCGTGATTGGTGGCTGGACGCTTGATCCACAAGTCGTTCAGACGAGCGCCGCGCCCGTCGCGGAGGGCGTCAGCAACACGACTGCGCTCGGGCAGATCCTGTTCACACGCTACATTTTCTTCTTCCAGATCGCGGGCTTGGTGCTGCTCGTCGCGATGATAGGCGCGATCGTGCTCACCCTGCGCCACAAGGAGAACGTCAAGCGCCAGTCGATCGCAGCACAGGTCGCGCGCGATCCCAAGACCGCCGTCGAAGTGCGCAAGGTCGAGACAGGGAAGGGGATCTGACGCATGGAACAGGCAATACCCCTTATTCCGCTCTCCTACTACCTGTCGGTTGCTGCGGTGATGTTCACCATCGGCATCTTCGGCATTTTCCTGAACCGCAAGAACGTCATCATCATCCTGATGTCGGTTGAGCTCATGCTTCTGTCGGTGAACCTCAACCTCGTCGCATTCTCATCCGCGCTTGGCGATCTTGTCGGACAGGTATTCGCGCTGATGGTGCTGACGGTAGCGGCCGCGGAAGCTGCCATCGGTCTTGCGATCATTGTCACGTTCTTCCGCAACCGCGGCACGATCGCGGTCGAAGACGTCAACATGATGAAGGGCTAGGGACGGTATGTATTCAGCAATCGTATTCCTGCCGCTCATCGGCTTCCTGATCGCGGGACTGTTCGGCGGCCGTATGGCGCCCCGCTTCAGCGAGATCGTCACCTCCGGCCTGCTGGTGATTTCCGCGCTTTTGTCATGGGTCGCTTTCTTCAACGTTGCGTTTGGCGAACAGGATCAGATCATTCGGGTCTTCACCTGGATTTCTTCCGGTTCGCTGGAAGCGGACTGGACGATCCGTGTGGATACGTTGACGGCCGTCATGCTGGTCGTTGTCACCTCCGTATCGTCGCTGGTGCACATCTACTCCATCGGATACATGCACCACGATCCGCACCGTCCGCGGTTCTTCGCGTATCTGTCGCTTTTCACCTTCGCGATGCTGGCGCTGGTTACGTCCGATAACCTCGTCCAGATGTTCTTCGGCTGGGAGGGCGTGGGTCTCGCCTCGTACCTGTTGATCGGCTTCTGGTACCAGAAGCCCTCGGCAAATGCGGCAGCCATCAAGGCCTTCGTCGTCAATCGCGTAGGCGATTTCGGTTTCGCGCTCGGCATCTTCGCGGTGTTCTACATGACCGGTTCGGTCGCGTTCGACACGATCTTTGCCAGCGCACCTTCCATGGTCGGCCAGCAGATCCATTTCCTCGGCGCGGACTTCGATGCGCTGACGGTAATCTGCCTTCTGCTGTTCATGGGTGCGATGGGCAAATCGGCCCAGTTCCTGCTGCACACATGGCTGCCGGATGCCATGGAGGGCCCGACGCCGGTTTCTGCGCTCATTCACGCCGCGACGATGGTGACCGCCGGCGT
>JACKJP010000006.1 GCA_020637895.1 Rhodobiaceae bacterium | reverse complement strand
CGACAGCACGGCCTTGAGCCGCTCCTCGAATTCGCCGCGATATTTGGCGCCCGCGATCAGAGCGCCCATGTCGAGCGCCATCAGCTTCTTGTTCTTCAGCGACTCGGGCACATCGCCATTGACGATCCGTAACGCCAGCCCTTCCGCGATCGCGGTCTTGCCGACACCCGGCTCGCCGATCAGGACGGGGTTGTTCTTGGTCCGGCGCGACAGAACCTGCACCGTGCGACGGATTTCGTCGTCACGGCCGATGACAGGATCGAGGCGCCCCTCGCGCGCCGCTTCCGTCAGGTCGCGGGCGTATTTCTTCAAGGCGTCATAGCCGGATTCGGAGGAGGCACTGTCGGCCGTCCGGCCCTTGCGGACAGCGGATATCGCATTCTCGATGCCGGTTGGCGTCACGCCGGCCGAAGTCAGGATCTTCGACGCTTCGGCGCTCTTCTCAACCGTCAGCGCCTGCAGGAGGCGTTCGACCGTGACGAAGCTGTCGCCGGCCTTGTCGGCTGCCTTTTCGGCTGTGTTGAAAACCCGCGCCAGATGCGGCGACAGGTAGAGCTGCCCGGACCCGCCTTCCACCTTCGGCAGCTTGCGCAAGGCCGCTTCGACGCCAGCCAGCGCATCGCGTGATCGCCCGCCGGACGCGTCGATCAGCCGTGCCGCCAGACCTTCCGGATCGTCCAGCAATACTTTGAGCATGTGCTCGGGCGTGAACTGCTGGTGGCCTTCGGAAAGCGCCTTGGATTGGGCCGATTGGATAAATCCACGCACCCTTTCGCTGTATTTCTCCAGATTCATGTCATGGCTCCTTTGCGGCGCGTCCCGGTTGCGATCCCCTTGAAGCGGGCAATCGCGGGCAGGACGCCCTAGAGTTTCTCATAATGCCGTTCGCGCCCATGATCTGGGTCACGCGGCATTGTTACCCTGACAGATATAGTGTTGCTTCCGCGCCGGAAAAGAGCGCACGATGATTGTCCTTCATCGACGTTTCCCGGGAAAAATATGCGGCTCGAAGCCATCTATCGATATCCGGTCAAGGGCCTCTCGCCGGAGCCCCTGTCGACAGTGACGCTGAGCGCGGGCAATCCGCTGCCGTTCGATCGGGCTTTTGCCATCGAGAATGGACCGAGCGGCTTCGACCCCGACCATCCGGCCTATTTCCCGAAGATTCGATTTCTCATGCTCATGCGGGACGAGAAACTGGCGACACTGTCGACCCGTTTTGACGACCAGACAGGCATGCTCACCATCGAACGCGGCGGCAAGAGGGTCGCCGGAGGCGATATCACGACGCCGCTGGGACGCACGCTGGTGGAACAGTTCTTCGCAGCGTTCATGGAAGATGCGCTGCGCGGACCGCCGCATATTCTTGCCAGCAGCGACAGGAGCGAGAAGCGTCATTCGTTCTCGGACATAGCCGCCAGGCGGATATCGATCATCAATCTTGCAAGCGTGCGCGATCTTGAACGCATTACCGGCAGGCCGGTCGACCCCCTGCGCTTTCGCGGCAATCTTCATGTGGACGGTCTTGCGCCCTGGGCCGAGCTCAACCTTGTCGGCAACCATTTGAAGTTGGGCGACGGCGTCCGACTCAAGATCACAAATCGCATCAAACGCTGCGCCGCCACGAATGTCGATCCACGGACAGGTCAGCGCGACATGACCATCCCGCGATCGATCTCGGGTGCGTTCGGACATGAAGACTGCGGGATCTATGCTGAAGTGATTGTCGGCGGCACGATCAGCACCGGCGACCGGCTAGAGCTTGAAACCAACTAGCGCCTTGCAAGCAAAAGACCCGGCACTCCCTCACGGAGCGCCGGGTCAAACAATAGTATCACGACAAAGACGCAGTATGCCGTCAGGCGTCGAGAGACGCCTCGCTCTGAGATTCGTCGGCGCGAATGACAGGAGCTTCCGCTTCGCCGCTGCCACCCTCATCGGCGCCCGCTTCGCTCTTCTGAGCGCTTTGCTGCCGGCGCGGGCGGCCGCGGCCACGACGAGGCTGGGGTGCCTCGCCACCGGAATTGTCCGCGCTGGCGTCGGCCTCTTCTTCTGTCTCGCCAGCCGAAACCGTCAGCTCTGAGGGCTGATCGCCACGACCGGGCGCATGTCCGTTGGCGTGCCCATTATTGTGTACGGCGCCGGTGTCTTCGCCGTCCTCGTCGCCATCGGCGTCATTGTTCAGCGCAAACGATACGCGCTGCTCCGGTGGCTGTGTGGCGGCGACGATGCGGAAATAATGCTCGGCGTGTTGAAGGTAATTTTCTGACGCGACCGGATCGCCGGACGTCGCCGCATCGCGGGCAAGCTGCACATATTTTTCCGCGATATGGGCGGCGGTGCCGCGCACTTTCACATCAGGGCCATTGCTCTCATAGGTGCGGTTGGACGGGTTAGATCCACCCTTGCGTCCGCCGCGCCCGCGCATTCTCTTGCCCTGTTGTCCTTGTCTCATCTGTCGATAACTCTTGTTGCTGTCAAAACCTAGAAAATGCCGCGGGAACCAGCGCCTTATACGGCGCGCCGACCGGAAGGTCGGTTCCCGGCATCAATCCGTCATGTGTGCACCAAATTGTGCCCCCGGCCCCGAAAGACGCTTCAGCGCATATGAAATACAACCGGCTTTCGCTTCTGCAGCCCTTCCCCGCGCATAGCCATTCGGTATCGCACGGGAATTCAGCGGATGTTGGCTAATCGGTTCGTTACGGTGTCGTTGGCGCCCATGCGCCTGTCAGACGACCGTCCTGCCCGTCGCGGCGAAACTAGCCGCTTCGCCTGTTCATTCCAAGCTTTTTTTACGTAGCCGCCTTCTGTGCGATGACAACCCTGTCATGCCCGGCCATATCCTTTCGCACGGCAACTGCCGAGAAGTGCGCGTTCTGCATCAGCCTGCGGACGGCCGGCGCCTGAGCCGTCCCGATTTCCAGCGCCGTCCACCCGCCCGGCGCGAGCAGCGACGCAATCTGAGGTATCAGTTGCCGGTAGGCAGCAAGCCCTGTTTCGCCGGCGAACAGTGCAATCGCCGGATCATGGTCCCGAACGTCGACTGAAAGATCGTTGCGTTCGCTCTCGCCGATATATGGCGGGTTTGAGACGATGAGATCGAAGCCCGGAGAAAGGGCACCGCCCCAATCGCCGACCATTACCGAAAAGCGCGGCTCGACACCCAAAAGACGGGCATTTTCCCGGGCCATCGCCGCAGCCTCGCAGGCGATATCCACCGCAACGCACGATGCGTCCGTACGCATCGTCAGCAATGCGATCGCGATGCATCCCGTCCCGGTACCGAGGTCTGCGATGAACGGTTTGGCGACGCCTTCGATCAGTTCCAGGGCCACATCGACCAGCCCCTCGGTTTCGGGCCGCGGCACGAGGGTGTCCGGCGAGAGGCGAAAATCGAGCCCGTAAAATTCCTTGTGCCCCAGAATGCGCGCAACCGGCTCGCCGGCGACGCGCCGTTCGATCAGCGCCGAGAAGGCGGCAAGGCGCTCTGGCGGGAAGGGATCGCGTTCGCGAGCAAACAGTCCGGTCGCGTCCAGACCGAGACAATTTGCCGCAAGCAGGCGGGCATCGAGATCGGCCGTCGCATTGCCGTTGGCGCGCCGGATTGCTGCCGCGCCACGGCGCCAGACTGCAGCGATCGATTCGCTCGGGCTCACGCCTCGCCGTCGACAGCAGCCAGGCGCTGCGCCTGGTCTTCGGCGATCAGCGCCTCGATGACCTCGCCGATCGCTTCGCCGGCGAGTATCTTTTCCAGCTTGTAAAGCGTCAGGTTGATGCGGTGATCGCTGACGCGGCCCTGCGGAAAATTATAGGTCCGGATGCGTTCGGAACGATCGCCCGTTCCGACCAGTCCCTTTCGCGCCGCCGCGCGCTCGCTATCGACCTTGTGGCGCATCTGGTCGTAGATCCGCGCGCGCAGCAGCGTCATGGCCTTGGCCTTGTTCTTGTGCTGCGAACGCTCATCCTGAACCGCCACGACCACGCCTGTCGGGATATGCGTGATTCGCACCGCACTATCTGTCGTGTTGACGTGCTGACCGCCGGCACCCGAAGCACGATAGGTATCGATCTTCAGGTCGCCTTCGTTGATCTCGATATCGACGTCCTCAGCTTCCGGCAGGACGGCGACGGTGGCAGCCGATGTATGAATGCGCCCGCCCGATTCGGTTTCAGGCACGCGCTGGACCCGATGCACGCCCGATTCGAACTTGAGCTTGGCATAGACGCCGCTGCCGGCGATCTGGGCGATGATTTCCCGATAGCCCTCAAGATCGGAATCGCTGGCCGAAAGCACTTCCACCTTCCAGCCCTGCAACTCTGCATAGCGCTGGTACATGCGGAACAGATCGGCCGCGAACAGCGCCGCCTCCTCGCCGCCGGTTCCGGCACGAATTTCTAGAATGGCGCTGAGATCGTCGGCCTCGTCGCGCGGCAGCAGAAGAACCTTCAGCCGGTGCGACAGCATCTCGATCCGCTCGTCCAGCGAACGCGCCTCCTCGTAGGCCATGTCGTAGAGTTCGCGCTCGGTCGCCGGGTCTTCGAGCACTTCGTCGAGACCTTCACGCTCTGCGCGAACGTCCGAGAGTTCCCGGCCGACCGTCACGACGGGTTCGATCCGCGCGCGCTCGCGCGAAAGGCGCACCAGCTCGTCCGGATCGACCGGCTGCGCCAGCGTCCTGTCTATCGCTTCGAAACGGTCGATGACCGAACGAATCTTGTTCTCGATGCTCATAAATTCAGCCCGTGATCACGCCGTGCTCGGCGGCGAAACGTTCAAGATCGAGCCGCAGATTGCCACCAGTCTCGATGAGCCGCGGACCGAGCCATTTGCGCAGCTTCACAAGGTCGAGCGAACGCACCATCGCCTTGACCGGCCCGACGGCCGCCGGGGACATGGAAATCGACCGGAAACCAATGCCCAGAAGCGCCATCGCCGCCAAGGGCGAGGAAGCGAGTTCGCCGCACAAAGTTACAGGAATATCCGCTACATCAGCCCGGGCGACGACCCTGCGCAACGCCCTCAAGACTGCCGGGTGCAACGTATCGAAGCGTGTTGCAACTCGCGAATTGCCGCGATCGACGGCAAAGAGAAACTGGAAAAGGTCGTTGCTGCCGACCGACAGGAAATCGACCCGCTCGAGCAACTCTTCAAGCTGCCAGAGGATCGAGGGCACTTCGACCATCGCTCCAAGCTTCACGCTGTCTGGCGTCTGGTGCCCGTGGCGATTGAGGTGGGCAATCTCACGCTCGAACAGTTCCCGGGCCGCTTCGAACTCGCTGACATCCGAAATCATCGGGAACATCAGCCTGAGTTCGCGCCCAGCGGCCGCGTGCAACAACGCCCGCATCTGGGTGCGCAGCAGGCCCGGCCGGTCGAGCGCCATGCGGATTGCGCGCCAGCCCATGGCGGGATTTTCTTCCTTCGCGTGCCGCAGATAGGGAAGAATCTTGTCGCCGCCGACATCAAGCGTGCGGAACGTGACAGGCAGTCCGTTCGCGGCATCTAGCACCGATTTGTAAAGATCGCGCTGTTCGCCGATGCGCGGAAAGGTCGAGGCGATCATGAACTGCAGTTCTGTCCGGAACAGCCCGATGCCGCCCGCCCCTGCTTCCGCGACATGCGGCAGGTCGACCAGCAGGCCGGCATTCAGCATCAGCGCGATATCGATCCCGTCCCGCGTTCGCGACGGCAGATCGCGATCCTTCGCAAATTCGGCCTGACGGCGGGCGCGGAAGCGCACCTTGTCGGCATAGGCCGTCTCGACTTCATTCGTCGGACGGATATGCACGTCGCCTGCCTCACCGTCGACGATGACGGCGTCCCCGTCATTGACGAGATCGAGAACGCCTTCGACCATGCCGACGGTCGCAATGCCCAGCGCTTTTGCGACGATCGTCACATGACTGGTTGCCGACCCTTCCTCCAGGACAAGACCGCGAAGAATATTGCGGTCGTAATCAAGCAGCTCCGCCGGCCCCATGTTGCGCGCAATCAGGATTGCGTCCTTGGGCATCTCGCCGTCGGCCGAGTGCTGCTTCCAGCCGACGATTTCGCGCAGGAGCCTGTTGGCGAGATCGTCGAGATCGTGCAGCCGCTCACGGATATAGGGATCGGTCTGGCGAAGCATGCGGGCACGCGTATCGTTCTGGACGCGCTCGACCGCGGCTTCGGCGGTAAGGCCGGTGTTGACGGCCTCGCGGATGCGCTTCACCCAGCCCCGGTCGTAAGCAAACATCCGGTAGGCTTCCAGAATGTCGCGATGCTCGCCGGTGACGCCGAGTTCGCGGCTGGACAGCATGTTGTCGATCCAGCTGCGCAGCGATTCCAGCGCTTCGTCCAGTTTGGTCAGTTCGACCGCCGGATCGGACGCGATCAGGTCCTGGATGACGACGCGCGGCTCGTGCAACACGGCGTGACCGAGACCGATGCCTTCAGCCAGCGAACGCCCTGTCAGCTGCGCCGGCCGTTGCAGGGCAAGGTTGGAACCCTGGCGCACGAGCGACTGCAGCCCGCCGCCGGCGATCATTTCCGCCAGCACCATCGAGGTCGTCTGCAGCGCCTCGATCTCTTCTTCCGTATAGACCCGGTGTGTCTGGTTCTGCACGACCAGAACGCCGATCGCCTGACCGCCGCGCAATATCGGCACGCCGAGGAACGACTGGAAGAGTTCTTCACCCGTCTCCGGCTTGTAGGCGAATGCCGGATGGCTCTGCGCTTCGGACAGATTGAGCGGCCGGGCTTCGGCCGCGATCGTACCGACGAGGCCTTCGCCGACGGCCATGGTCGTCACGTGCACTGCTTCGCGCTTCAGACCTTCGGTGGCGAACAGTTCGAGCGTATTGTCGCCGCGCAGGACATAGACCGAGCACACCTCGGCCACCATGTTGGCCGCGATCAGCATGACGATCCTGTCGAGGCGATCCTGCGCGCTGATCGGCTCCGCCATGACCTCGCGAAGCCGGCGGAGCATCACGCGCGGGCCGCTTGCCGAACCCCGCATCGAACGCCCTTTTCCTGTCGACGGCCCTCGTCAGGCCTGCGAAAAGTTGAACCACATGCCGGCGCGAAAGCGGCATGTTGGCGACCATGGGCCGCGTTCGCCCCAAACAATGGACGTTTTCAGGCCTTGTCGAGCCCGTATAGCGAATGGAGCGTGCGCACCGCAAGTTCCGTATAGGCCGAATCGATCAGGATCGAGACCTTGATTTCGGAAGTTGTGATCGCCTGGATGTTGATACCCTTCTGCGCCAGCGCCCGGAAAGCATCGGCGGCAACGCCGGCATGCGAACGCATTCCGATACCCACGACGGACACCTTGACCACATCCGTGGAGCCCTGCACCGCGCCGATTTCCATGCCTTCGATCTCTTTGACGACCTGCATCGCGCGATCATAGTCGGCGGCCGTGACGGTGAAGGTCATGTCGGTGAACTTCCCGTCTTCCGAGATGTTCTGGATGATCATGTCGACATTGATGTTGGCTTCGGCCAGAGGACCGAAGATCGCGGCGGCGACTCCCGGCTTGTCGGCCACGTGACGCAGCGTGATTTTGGCCTCGTCCTTGGTGAAGGCGATACCTGTTACGACCTGCTGTTCCACGATTTCCTCCTCGCCGCAGATGAGCGTTCCCGGCGGCAGACCGCCTGCGCCGTTCTGTGGCGCATCGGGGTCATCGAAACTGGAGCGCACAAAGGTGCGCACTCCATGCACCATGGCCATTTCCACCGAGCGCACCTGCATAACCTTGGCGCCAAGCGAGGCCAGTTCCAGCATTTCCTCAAACGCGATCCGGTCAAGCCGGCGCGCCTGTGAAACAACACGAGGATCGGTCGTATAGACGCCATCCACGTCCGTATAGATGTCGCAGCGCTCCGCCTTCACGGCGGCCGCCAGCGCCACGGCGCTCGTATCGGAACCACCGCGGCCGAGCGTCGTGATGCGGTTGTCGGGGCCGATGCCCTGGAAACCGGCGACGACCGCGACCTGTCCTTGCGCGAATCGTTCATCGAGAATCGTGGAATCGATCTGCGCAATGCGTGCGGCGCCATGCGCGCCATCGGTCCTGATCGGAATCTGCCAGCCGAGCCAGGACCGCGCCGATATGCCCATCGACTGAAGAACGATAGCCAGAAGCCCGGCCGTCACCTGCTCTCCGGAGGCAACGATCGCGTCGTATTCGCGCGCGTCGTGCATCGGCGATGCCTCACGCGTCCAGGCGACAAGCTGGTTGGTCGCGCCGGCCATTGCCGAGACCACGACGGCAACCTCGTTTCCTGCATCGACTTCGCGTTTGACGTGGCGCGCGACATTGCGGATGCGAGAGAGATCCGCAACCGAAGTTCCGCCGAATTTCATCACAAGACGCGCCATCAGCGTCCCGCTCCCCTATTGCGGCCAAGCCGCTCGATAGATAAATGCCCTTTGAAGTACCGGCATTGCCACCGGCGGACATAGCCATGTCACACGCAGCCGGCGCGCATCCTGATACAGGCAGCGCATGTGCCGATCAACCGCGCGTTTGCGGCATTTCGCATTCGACGGAGGCGAAGGAGGAGATCGCGATGAAGGAACCCGTACAGCCCGCGCCCGCCTCGACCGTCGATGAAGCGGAAATCCAGCGGTTTTCTGCGCTCGCGGATACCTGGTGGGACCCGCAGGGCAAGATGGGCGTCCTGCACAAGTTCAATCCGGTCCGCCTCGCCTTTATCCGCGATACCGTAGCGCGGCATTTCGGACGCGATCCCGCTGACGGAGAGACCCTGAAAGGTCTGCGTCTGCTCGACATCGGTTGCGGCGGCGGCCTGCTTTGCGAGCCAATGGCGCGGCTTGGCGCGGACGTCGTCGGCGCCGACGCGTCACCGACCAATATCGAGGTCGCCAGGATCCATCGCGATCGGTCCGGCGTCGCCGTCGACTATCGCGAGGCGACGGCCGAAGGCCTGGCGGAGGCCGGCGAAACGTTCGACGTCGTGCTGAACATGGAAGTCATCGAGCATGTTGCCGACACCGAGCTTTTCATGCGCGCATGCACCGGCATGGTCCGGCCCGGCGGGCTGATGTTCGTGGCAACGATCAATCGTACCGCCAAGGCCTTCGCGCTGGCGATCGTCGGCGGGGAATATGTGCTGCGCTGGCTGCCGCGGGGCACGCATAGCTGGAACAAGTTCGTCAGGCCTGAAGAACTGTCGGCATTGCTTGCCGCCGGCGACATGAGAATCCTTGAGGAAACCGGCGTTATCTACAATCCGCTCGCCGACAGCTGGCGAACGAGCCGCGACATGGACGTCAATTACATGGTCGCCGCAACGAAGGACGGGACGACAGATGTCGGCTGAACAAACGGGCTCGCGCGCAAACGGGCGCATCATCGCCGGCATCTTTGCCGTTTTGCTGATCGCCATTTCCGGTTTCATCGGACTGCGTGTCTACGAGTTCCAGCATTCCGCCACGATCCAGGCCGGTCGGCCGGCCGGACCTCGAGTTCTGATCGGCGAAGGCGCGGGCCAGCCGCTGCTTGAGGAAGCCGCCGACGAAGCGGGCAAGGCTTTTCGTGAGACGGGCGGCGTCATCGTTGAAACCAGACCCGAACCTGATGACCGCAAGTCGCGCATTTGGATGGAAGACTACCGGCTTCACCTGGAAACGGTGACCGCCTATGGCGGCAGGCGCATTGTCATCGGCCTCATTCATCTCGACAGCGGCGAAGAGCTGGCGCGAAACGAAACCTTCATCCCCGACAATGCGGAAGATGTCCGTGAACGGCTTGCAGCTCTCGCTTCACGCACGGCAACGGAGTGGACCGGGCTGACAGGCATCATCGCGGCCGACAATACGCGCCGCAAGGAAAAGAGCCGCTAGCTGCGAGGATATCAGTTCTTGTCTTCGGGCAGGTCCGGCAACGGCAGGATTTCGACGCCGTCATCGAGAAGCGACTTCACCTCTTCGCCGGTCGCCTCGCCGTAGATTCCACGCGCATCGCGTTCGCCGAAATGAATCTTGCGGGCTTCTTCCGCAAACCTGTCGCCGACATAGTCCGCATTCTCCGTCACCACCGACTTCAGCTTGCGCATCGTATCGAGCAGTTCCTGTCGGCGCGGATCGGCCGGCTGCGAAACCGTGGCGACGGACTGTCGCCTTTCCTTCGAGCGGGAGGTCGAGACGGACGGCGCCATCAGCGCCTTTTCCACTTCGGTGGTCCCGCATTCCGGGCATTCGAGCAGACCGGCGGCCTTCTGCTTGTCAAAGGCGTCCGCACTGGCAAACCAGCCTTCGAATGCGTGCGTGTTGCTGCAGCTGAGCTGGTAGCGGATCATTCGGCGGCCCCGGCAAGGCGTGACGGATCGTGCAGACGGAAAGAGCGGTCATGGCGCAGTGAGGGCACCGACCCACGCGCATCGGCGACCAGCGCCGGATCGATCCTTGCCGTAATGACCCCGGGTTCGGTTCCACCCTCGGCGAGGATTTCGCCCCATGGCGCGACGATCAGCGAATGCCCGAAGGTCTCACGGCCATCCTCATGGGTGCCGCCCTGCGCCGCCGCGATGACGAATGCACCATTCTCGATGGCTCGGGCGCGCAGCAGCACGTGCCAGTGCGCTTCGCCGGTCTTGCGGGTGAAGGCTGCCGGGACGGCCAGAATTTCCGCGCCCGACTGGGACAGCGCACGATAGAGATAGGGAAAGCGCAGGTCGTAGCAGACGGAAAGACCAAGCCGCGCTTCCGGCAAATCGGCTAGAACAGCCTTGTCGCCCGGCTGATACAGGGCCGATTCGCGGTAACTTTCGCCGCCGGTGAGATCGACGTCGAACATGTGAATCTTGTCGTAGCGCGCCCGCGTCGTCCCGTCCGGTCCGATCAGATAGGCCCGGTTTGCAACCGCGCCTTCACCGACGAGCACTGCCATCGAACCAATATGGAGATGAATGCCAAGATCAGCCGCCAGCGCACGAAAGCCCTTCAGGCTCGCGTCTTCATCTTCCGTGCGCACGACATCGAAAAGCCCCTTGCGCCGACGCTGCAGCACATTCGTCATTTCAGGCGTCTGCACATAGGTCGCGCCGGCAGCGGCGGCTTCGCGGATCAGTGCCTCGGCTGCTGCGAAATTGGCTTCCGGATCGATGCCGGAGCGCATCTGCACACAAGCGGCGGTAAAGGGTTTGCCCGCGATTGCCATGGTCTTTTCCTCTCAGGCCGCCAGAAGCGGATCCAGCTTGCCGGCGCGGTCGAGCGCATAAAGATCGTCGCAGCCGCCGACATGCCTGTCATCAATGAATATCTGCGGCGTGCTTTTTCGACCGCCCGCCCGCTCGCGCATGCGCGCACGTTCGTCCCGATCATAGGTCACGTCGATCTCATCGAATGCGACGCCCTTTTTCTGAAGCAGATCGACCGCGGCGCTGCAATAGCCGCACATCATCTGCGTGTAGATCGTCACCTTCGCCATCATAGCCTCGTGTCGCGGCGCGCCCAGACATGCGCTTCATTCACAAGATGCTCATATAGGAACGCTCACGCATCTTCCACAACCATGGCGAAGGTCAGGACGTCGACGATTGCTCCGGCGCGCCGCAGGGCCCTCGCCGCCGCCCGCAGCGTTGCGCCGGTCGTCAGCACGTCATCGACAAGCAGAACGCGCCGCCCGGAAACGTCGGCCGTGCGATCGGGCGCCACACGGAATGCCCCTGCAACGTTGCGGGCACGCGCTGTCGCGTTGAGGCCTACCTGCCGCCGTGTCGGCCGCAGACGGATCAGTGCGTCATTGACGCCGGGCTTTCCTGAAAGATGTTTGAGATGACGCGCCAGTTCGCCTGACTGGTTGAAACGGCGCGCCCAGAGCCTGCGGTAGTGCAGCGGTATCGGTATTATCAGATCGCAATCGGCGAGAAGTTCGGCGCCTGCCCTGGCCATCATCGCCGCCATCGGACGCGCGACCTCCATCCGGTCGCGATATTTCAGTGCGCTGACGAGCCTCGCAGCCCTCTCGCCATAGATGACCGCCGCGCGGGCACGCTGCCATGGCGGCGGATCGGCGGTCGCGGCGGGGCTGATTGTGGGCACGCCCGGATCGTATGGCAGTGGCGTTCCAAGCACATCGCACCACGGCGGGGTGAGGAAATCGAGGCCGTTCCAGCATTCGGCGCAAAGCGCGCCGTTGCGATCGCATCGCGCCCTGCACACCGGACAGGCCGGCGGCAGCAGAAAGTCGAGCGCGAATGACGCGGCCGCGCCCAAGCCGCCCCATGAACCTCCAGTCCCGATTTCCCGGCGATGCTGCATGGTGCGGATTAAGCCTGCGGGCTTGCCGCCAGGCAAGCCGCGGGTTTCAGGCGCCTACTTGCCCCGATCGTCGCCGCGCTGCATATCCTCTCCGACAATGAACGAGAATGCAGCCCGCCCCTTTGATCGCCAGCTCGCCGAGCGCCGCCGTCAGCGCGCATTGGCGAACGGACCGGCCGATTTTCTTTTCAACGCCGTCGCCGACGATCTGGCTTTGCGCCTGTCTGCCGTTCAGCGCGATTTTGAGACGGCACTCGATCTGCACGGGGCAACGGGTGGCATGGCGGCATTGATGGCGGCCAATCCAAAGGTTGGAAAGGTATGGCGTTGCGAGGCTTCGCCAGTCTGGCTCGCAGGCAGCGGTGTCGTGTGCGACGCCGAAGCGCTGCCCTTTGCCCCAGACACCCTGGATCTGGCGGTCTCCTGTCTCGGGCTGCAATGGGTCAATGATCTTGCGGGAAGTCTGGTGCAGTTGCGACGTGCGATGCGCGGCGACGGCCTGCTGCTGATGGCGATCGTCGGCGGCGACAGCCTCGCCGAGCTTCGCGAGTCTCTTGTCACCGCCGAAATCGAGTTGACCGGCGGCGCGGCGCCGCGCGTCGCGCCCATGGTCGATATCAGAAGCCTCGGCGCACTCGCCGGCCGGGCCGGCTTCGCGTTACCGGTCTGCGATGTCGATACGCTTACGATCCGCTATGACAACATGTTCGCCCTGCTCCGCGACCTGCGGGCCATGGGAGCGACGAGCCCTTTGAACGAGCGGTCGCGCAAACCGCTTCGGCGGGCAGTCCTGCTGCGAGCGGCTGAAATTTACGCTCAGCGCTTTTCGGACGCGGACGGTCGCGTTCGGGCGCGCTTCGATATTCTTCACCTTTCGACATGGGCGCCGCACGAAAGCCAGCCCAAGCCGCTGAAGCCCGGAACTGCGAAGATGCGCCTTGCCGATGTTCTTCCGGCGAGGAGCACGCGCGACGAAGAGCAGTAGTTCTAGAAGCCGTCGTTCACATCTGAAAACATGTTGACGACTTCGGTACCGATCGTTGCGACGGCGGCAACGATGACAATGCTGATACCGCTTGCAATCAGAGCATACTCAATAACGGTGGCGCCGGAATTATCGGCTGAAAATTCTCTAAGTAATTCTTTCAAGCGCATTGGCGCCTCCTGAGAATGCAAGGCGGCTTTCCGGGCCAGCCCTCAGAGCAGATCGCGCAGCAAAGGTATCAGCGGCTCGTCGGCTGGCGGCATCGGATAATCCGTCAGCCGTGCTGGAAAGACCCATTTCAGGGCCTGCCCTTCGAGCGGCGACACGGTTCCCTGCCAGCGCCTGCACACGAACACTGGCATGAGAAGATAAAAATCTTCGTAAAGATGACTGGCGAAAGTGAGCGGTGCCAGACAGGCTTCGCTAACGTCGATGCCCAGTTCTTCGGCCAGTTCGCGAATGACCGTCTCCTCTGGCCGTTCGCCCGGCTCGACTTTTCCGCCGGGGAATTCCCATAGGCCCGCCATCGGCTTGCCGGCGGGGCGTTGGGCGATCAGAACACGGCCGTCGCCATCGACGAGCGCGGCGGCAGCAACGAGTACGAATTTGAGGTCAGGGTCGGTCATTGTTGGCTGGCGGCACGCGATAGCAATACGAGTAGGCTGTTGTGAAGCCTATTTTGCTATAGAGCGCAATGGCCGGCGCATTGGCCGCTTCCACCTGCAACCAGCCGATCCTGGCGCCGCGCTGCGCCGCGATTTGAAGCGCGTGACGGGAAAGGCGCTCTCCCAGCCCCTCGCGTTTTCGGGCCGAGTCGACCGCGATGCCGAAAAGACCGGCGAGATCGCCGTCGATAACAGTAATACCCACAGCAACAATCCGGCTTCCATCGACAATGGAAAGATAGACCGCCGCCGGCACGATCCGCTTCAGCACGCCGGCAAATGCTGAACGGTGCTGCAAGGCCCTGGCATAGGCGCCATAGGCATCAAGCCAGAGGGAATCCGGTTCGTACGCTGAAATCACCGGCCCCGGGTCGGGCTGCCCCTGACACGGCAGCGCCACGGTCATGACGTGTGAATGGCCGTGAGAAGGCCATCCCTCCGCGTCCATGAGCGAACCGAGTGCGGCAGGCATCAGGGGCGTCTGCCGGATGCAGAATCCGACTTTGGCCTTATTGAACGCCGAGCGCGCCCTGCTCAATGCCGCAACGGGATCGCTAGTCGGTTGAAGGGAGAAGTTTACGCTGGAACAGCGCTTGTAGGGCAAGGCCGGAGACAGGCGGATGACGAAACCGTCATCGCGCCACTCCGTTTCCGCCGGCCAGGATGCAAATCCAGCCTCTTCAAGAGAGGCAATCGCCTCGGTGTCCGGCATTCCTGCCCCTGATCGAAAAACCGCTTCCGGCTATTCGGCCTTCTTTTCTTCCGTGGCGGCCGGCGTATCCTTCGGCTCGTCCGCACGCGTGATCTTGGCCGCATCGCGGGCGCCAACGACCTCGTCGCGCTGTGCCTGCTGGGCAACCATCTCGACGATCTGCATCTTCACCTCGTCGAAGGACGGCGGCGCCTTCTCGCGCTTTTCCTCAACCTTGATGATGTGCCAGCCGAACTGGCTCTTGACCGGCTCGGATATCGCGCCCGGTTCAAGAGCGAATGCCGCTTCGGCGAACTCCGGGACCATAGAGTCCTTGGTGAAGAAACCCAGATCGCCACCATCGGGCCCTGACCCGGGATCCTTTGATTTTTCCTTCGCCAGTTCGGCAAAGTCGGCGCCGCCGGCGAGCTGCTTGCGAATGTCCTTCGCCTCGTCTTCGGTTTCGACGAGGATGTGACTTGCGTGAACCTCGATTTCCGGTTCGATCTTCTTGACCAGATCGTCGTACAGCTTCTTGGCGGCCTCGTCGCTGGTGGCATCCTTGCCGACCTTGTCGAGGTAAAGCTCCAGAAGGGCCTTCTTCTGGAGATAATCGACGCGGGCCTTGTAGTCCTCGCTCTGGTCCAGCCCGGCTTCGCGCGCCTTTTTCGAAATCAGCTCAAGGTCGATGAGATAGGTAATGACGTAGCGGCGAACATCGTCGGGCGGCCGGTTGGCCAGCGCCTTGGCGAGATCGGCAATGGCGGCGGCGACCTGCGTTTCTGTGATGTCCTTGCCATTGACTGTTGCGACGACATTGTCGGCCGTCTTGTCCTGCGCCAGTACGACCGGGCTCGTGATAACAGCCAGCGCCACCGCGCCGGCAATGCCCAGGGCTGCTGCGCGTGTGGCGCGTAGAAGAGTATGGAGCATGTTGAAAGGGCCAATCCTGCTGATGGGGCCGGCTTTCTTGTCCGAAAGTCCGGTCGGTTTGCGGCAGCGGCACCCTTGCAGCAAATGCGTCGCATTGACAAGGCAGAGCGCCAAACATATCTCAAGCCAGCCCGGTTTGGCCTTTTTGTGGCCAGACCGGCCATTATCTTTGTTGCCTCGAAGGGGAAGCGCATCGAGGCCGGCTGCCGGGACAAAACGCCAATCAGCATCCGGGAACGGCTTTGCCAGTTCCGCCGTTTGCTGTCCCGAGCCGACGAACCGGAGAAGTCCTGAACGATGCTGGGCCTGAACACGATAGCCTCCAAGATATTTGGATCGTCCAACGACCGTATGGTCAGGGGCTTTCAATCGAGGGTCGACGCCATCAACGCGATGGAGCCGGAAGTCTCCGCGTTGAGCGACGAGGCGCTTCGCGCCCGAACCGACGCGTTCCGCAAGGAACTGGCCGACGGAAAGACGCTCGACGATATCCTGGTGCCTGCTTTCGCCACCGTCCGCGAGGCTGCCAAACGCACGCTCGGCCAGCGCCATTTCGATGTGCAGCTGATCGGCGGCATGGTGCTGCATGAAGGCCGCATCGCGGAAATGAAGACAGGTGAAGGCAAGACGCTGGTCGCGACACTGCCGGTTTACCTCAACGCGCTCGCCGGCAAGGGCGTTCATGTGGTGACGGTAAACGACTATCTGGCCCGCCGCGACGCGGAATGGATGGGACAGGTTTACGGGTTCCTCGGCCTGACCACCGGCGTCATCGTTCATGGCGTGACCGACGAGGAACGGCGCGAGGCCTACGCCTGCGACGTGACCTACGGCACCAACAACGAACTCGGTTTCGACTACCTGCGCGACAACATGAAATATGAAGTCGCGCAGATGGTGCAACGTGGCCATGCCTTTGCGATCGTCGACGAGGTGGACTCCATCCTGATCGACGAGGCCCGCACCCCTCTGATCATTTCCGGCCCCGTCGAGGATCGTTCCGACCTCTACAACATGGTCGATGCAATCATTCCGATGCTGCAACCCGAGCATTTCGAGGTCGATGAAAAGCAGCGCACGGCGATCCTGACCGAACATGGCACCGAAAAAGTCGAGGAAATCCTGGCCGAAAAGGACATGCTGAAGGGCGACGGCCTCTACGACGTGGAGAACGTGACGCTGGTTCACCATGTCAATCAAGCGCTCAAGGCGCACAAGCTGTTCATGCGCGACCGCGACTACATCGTCAAAAACGGCCAGGTCGTCATCATCGACGAATTCACCGGCCGAATGATGGAAGGACGGCGCTATTCGGAAGGCCTGCATCAGGCACTCGAGGCAAAGGAACGCGTACAGATTCAACCCGAAAACGTGACGCTCGCCTCCATCACCTTCCAGAACTACTTCCGCCTCTATGACAAGCTCGCCGGCATGACCGGTACGGCGCTGACAGAGGCCGACGAGTTCCTCGACATCTACGGACTTGAAGTCGTCGACATCCCGACGAACGTTCAGATCTCCCGCATCGACGAACACGACGCCGTTTACCGCACGGTCGGAGAGAAGAACGACGCCATCGTCCAGCTCATCGACGAATGCAAGACGCGCGGTCAGCCAATTCTTGTTGGCACGACGTCGATCGAGAAATCGGAACAGCTCGCCGAATTGCTCTCTTCGCGGGGTTACCGGCAGAAGAACATCAGCGACCAGGATGCCTTCGATACGCTCCATGATGGCGACCAGCATACGCCGGACGAAAAGGTTTTCGCCGTGCTGAACGCCCGCTATCACGAGCAGGAAGCCTACATCATCTCGCAGGCCGGCATTCCGGGCGCCGTGACGATCGCCACCAACATGGCCGGGCGCGGCACCGACATCCAGCTCGGCGGTAACGCCGACATGCGAATCCAGCACGAGATCGGCGACCTGCCCGAGGGCGAGGAACGCGACACGCGCGAAAAACAGATCCGAGCCGAAATCGCCGAACTCAAACAGAAGGCGCTGGCTGCAGGCGGCCTCTACGTCCTGGGCACCGAGCGTCACGAAAGCCGGCGCATCGACAACCAGCTGCGTGGCCGTTCAGGCCGCCAGGGCGATCCCGGTCATTCCAAATTCTTCCTGTCGCTGCAGGACGACCTGATGCGGATCTTCGGCTCCGAGCGCATGGACGGCATGCTTCAGAAGCTCGGACTGGAAGAGGGTGAGGCGATCGTTCACCCCTGGATCAACAAGGCGCTTGAAAAGGCGCAGGCGAAGGTCGAAGCGAGAAACTTCGACATTCGAAAGAACCTGCTGAAGTTCGACAACGTCATGAACGATCAGCGCAAGGTCATCTTCGAGCAGCGCATCGAACTGATGCAGGGCGACGACATCAGCGAGACGGTCGCCGACATGCGCCACGAGGTGATCGACGATCTGGTCGCGACCCATGTGCCGGAAAAGGCTTATGCCGAGCAGTGGGACATCGAAGGCCTGGACAAACGCTGCAAGGAAGTGCTGGCCATTGAATTGCCACTCGCCGAATGGGCGAAGGAAGAGGGCATCGCCGACGACGAATTGCGCGAACGTATCGAAAAGGCGGCCGACGACATCTTCCAGCGCAAGGTCGCCGATTTTACGCCAGACATCATGCGGCAGATTGAAAAGGCCGTGCTGCTGCAGACGCTCGATCACCTATGGCGCGAGCATCTGACGACGCTGGACCATCTGCGTCAGGTCATCGGCTTCCGCGGCTACGGTCAGCGCGACCCGCTGAACGAATACAAGACCGAGGCTTTCAGCCTGTTCGAGGGGCTGCTCGATCAGCTGCGCGAGGCGGTGACTTCCCAGATGATGCGCGTCGAACTGGTCCGTGAAGCGCCGCCGATGCCTGACGTACCTCAGGGCGAAGGGCACCATGCCGATCCCGTCACCGGCGAGGACGAGATGGCGCCGCCGCAGATCGCTGCGCCTGCCAGCAAGGCGCAGCCGGCAAGGGACGCATCCAATCCGGCCAGCTGGGGCAAGGTGGGGCGCAACGAACCGTGCCCCTGCGGCTCAGGCAAGAAATTCAAGCACTGCCACGGTCAGTTCGTCTGACGCGGCTGCCGCTGCGGCTGGACGGCATTATTTGGAAAAGATGATGCCGTCATCTTCTTCGTCTGCCTGAAACATCGCCTGAAGTGCCGGCAGGAAGCCCTGCCGGTCTGTCTCGATGTTCTTTGAGGGGATGCGCAGCCGGTTGAAATGCGGCGCTATGGGCGTCAGAAATTCTGCAACATCGATCCCGGCAACCTGCCTGAGATGGTGCGGCAGATACTCCACTGCCAGATGGTCTGCCCGCGACAGGATTTCCTGCATGCCGCGCAGCGCGAAATATTCCGACCCTTCGATATCCATGACGATCAGCGAATAGGTGCGATCTGGCAGCACGTCGTCGAGCCGGTCGGCCTCGACCTCGACGATATCCGGCTTGTCATAAAAATATTCGAATGCCTGAACCGACGGCATGCGTTTGGAGCCGCCCGAATTGACCCTGCTCATGACGAACTGGAGACTGCCTTTGGTGTCGTTCGCGGCCAGCTGCATCGGGGTAATGTTGCCGCGGTCGTTCAGGACGATGTTTGCGGCGAGCAGGCGATAGGTCGCCGGATTTGCCTCGATGGCGGTGACATGTCTGACGGACCTCGACAACGGTATCGCCAGCGCGCCGATATGGGCGCCGACAAACAGCACGTCATCGTCGGCACCGACGAGCCCACGCAGCAGATCGGCCTCCCTGGCTTCGTAAAGGCCCTTTCGACGCAGCCTGACCGCAACGACCCTGTCGCCGGTTTCTACAAGAAATGGCCCCTGCTGCGTCTTGATGAGAAGCCCGGCAACGTCGCGTCCCAGCAGCAAATGCCGAAGCGCTGCAAGCTTGCTTATGCTGACGAATGCGATTCGCCACCACAGTCGCAAGATCCACCGCTTCATCGATTTTCCCCCGATACCGGCCGACTTTAAGTTGCCTGTCGCGGCAATGTCCAATCAAAGGCCGGGATAATAATTCTGTTGCGGTTGGAACGCCAAATATGGCGGGATCGTTGCTATTGCCGCGGCACGGTCTGCCAGCACTCCGGATCGCTGCTTTGCGAGGTGGCGGGGTTGGATGACATCGACGGATACTGGCTCTAGGGTGATGCAATGACAATCGATCAGATCCTCCTCTTCTCACTCTTCGTCATCGTCTTCGCCCTCATGCTCTGGGGGCGTTTTCGTTATGATCTCGTTGCCTTTTCCGCCCTTTGCGCGGCAGTCGTGCTTGGCCTTCTGCCAACCGAAGACGCATTTGCCGGGTTCGGTCATCCCGCCACGATCATTGTCGCGATCGTGCTTGTCGTGTCGCGCGGACTGGTAAATTCGGGCGCTGTCGATCTGATTACCCGTCGCATCCTCGGGGCGGGGAAATCTCTGGCATCCCACATCGCCGTCATGGCCGGACTTGGTGCCTTCCTGTCCGCATTCATGAACAATGTCGCCGCGCTCGCCCTGCTGATGCCGGTTGACATGAGCGCCGCGAGCAAGGCCGGTCGCAGCCCGGCGCTGAGCCTGATGCCGCTTTCCTTCGCAACGATCCTCGGAGGGATGGTGACGTTGATCGGCACACCGCCCAACATCATCATAGCCGCCTACCGGGAAAGCGCCCTTGGCGACAGCTACAGGATGTTCGATTTTGCCCCCGTCGGGCTTGTCGTTACCGTCGCCGGCATACTCTTCGTCGCACTCGTCGGCTGGCGACTGATCCCGGTCGATCCGAAGCGTGCAAAGGCCGCGGCGGATCTCATGGATCTGGACGGGTACACCGCCGAACTCGTCATCGAAAAGAAGTCGCCGGCCGTCGGACGCATCGTCGGGGAACTGGATGGCGAACTGGAAAATGACGATGTCCAGATCGTCGGCCTCGTGCGCAACGGGCGCCGCCTGCCGGGTGCTGCCCGGCGCGAGGAAATACGCGCCGGCGATTACCTGATCGTCAACGCCACGGCTGAGGCGATCGACACGCTGGTCGGTCAGCTCAAGCTTTCCTACATCGGCAAGGACAAGATTCAGGAAGAAGCCGGTCGCGACCTTTCCGTCGCCGAAATCGTCGTACCGCGCGATTCGCGCATTGAAGGCCGCACATCCCAGGACGTCCGGCTGCTGGCACGCCACGGCGTCTCGTTGCTTGGCGTCTCGCGCCGCGGTGTCCGCTTCCGCAAGCGCGTGCGTCATCTGACCATACAGGCCGGCGACATCATGCTCATCCTCGGCCCGACCGAACGCCTCGCCGAGGTGACCCAATGGCTTGGCGCGCTGCCGCTTGCCGAACGCGGCCTCAATGTCACCCAGCACGGCCGCGCGGCATTCGCCGGTGGCCTTTTCGCCGCCGCGATCATCGCGGCCAGCCTTGGCCTCGTCTATCTGCCGGTGGCGCTGTCGCTCGTCGTCATTGCCTATGTCCTCTTCGACATCGTGCCGCTGCGGCAGGTGTATGAGGAAATCGAATGGCCGGTAGTCGTGTTGCTGGGTTCGATGATTCCGCTGGGCACCGCGCTGGAACAGTCTGGCGGCACGGCCCTGATCGCGCAGAATATCGTCAATCTGTCGTCGGGGCTGCCGAGTTGGGCGGTGCTCACGATCCTCATGATCGTGACGATGACGCTGTCAGACGTTCTCAACAACACCGCTACCGCCGTTATCGCCGCACCGATCGCCGTCGACGTGGCGAACCGGCTCGGCGCCAACCCCGATCCGTTCCTGATGGCTGTCGCGGTGGCGGCGTCCTGCGCGTTCCTGACCCCGATCGGGCACAAGAACAATACACTGATCCTCGGCCCGGGCGGTTATGCGTTCGGAGACTACTGGCGAATGGGGCTGCCGCTGGAAATCCTGGTGGTCGCCATCGGCGTGCCCGCGATCATGGTGTTCTGGCCGCTATAGTGAAACCGCGGGCCGCGCGGTAGGGTCCGACTTAACGGATACCCAGCCTCGCCGCCTGCGAATCCCTCGGCGCCCAGGCCCGGCCGACCTGGGTGAACATCTCAAACACCGCGAAGGGACTATCCTCCCTCGGGCCAAGGCCACGCGTCGGCGCATAGCCGGTAACCGGCGACCGTTCGATCTGAACCGGCGCTGAAGACATCGCGGTACGTTCAGGTCGCGGCGCCGGCATCGGAACATCGGTTACGACGGCCCGCTCGACCTTGGCGCCCTCATGACCGCCCCAGCTGCGCGGATTGGCGGCGTTCATCATCCGCGACAGGAATGACCCGCTTTCGCTCTTTCCGGCGCTGTCGTTGACGGAAGCGGCGCTGTTTGAAGATCCCAGCGCCGAAGCGAGGGTGAACGAGGAGGGCGCAGAAGATGCCGGTTCCGGCTTCTTGGCTTCGTTTTCCGCAACCATGATGGTCGGTTGTGAAACACCGGCTGCCGGCTTGGACAGAAGCTCGGCGACCGCGACCTGCACGGCCTGGTCGTCGCGCGCTTCCTTGTCGGCTACGGCAATCCGCAACTCCTCGGGCATCGTGAGCACGGGGCAGGCAGCGGTCGGCTCAAGCTTCGCCTTAGGATTCTCCGGCGTCACGTCGAACACATACTTCTTTCCGCATACCGCGACTTCCGGCGGCGTACCCGTGACTTCGAAATGATCCGAACCCTGCTTCAGGTTCTTCCAGAACGCCATGTTCGGATTGTTACGGTGACGGGCAAGATTTTCTGGCGTCATGCGGAATGGATAGGCCTGCACCTGGAAGGCGCGCTGACCGCCCTTGAAGGCATCGCGCGCGATCGCATAGATGTCGGCAATCTGATCGTCGGTCATCGAATAACATCCGGCGGACGAGCAGGCACCATGAACCATCAGGTTCGAACCGGTACGGTCATAGGCTTTGTCGTAGGCGTTCGGGTATCCGATGTTGAAGGACAGATAGTAGCTGGAATTCGGGTTCATCAGGCCCGGCGTGATTGTATAGAAGCCTTCCGGCGCCTGCCGGTCGCCTTCCTTCACCTTGGGGCCCAGAACGCCCGACCATGCGCAGATCGGATAGGTGTTGAGCAGCGCATAGCGCCCGCTCTTGTTGCGCTTCCAGACTTCCAGCTCCGATTCTTCCTTGAAGATACGGATGACGATCGGATCGAGCCGGCCCATCCCCTTCTCTTCCATCATCGAGAGCGTCTTCTGGGAGATCGGTTTGAGGTGCTTGGGCGAGCGGCTTTCACTGACGCAGCCCGGCAGCGCCAGAAGTACGGACGCCACCGCGAGCGCGGCGAGAGGCTTGAAGATTCGGGATGTGCAAATGGGCATGGGCGGAACCTGAACGCGTTACTGAAAATCACCACCGGCGATGTTCATATCGCGCTAACCTTAAGACACCGTTTCCAAATGAAGGATTTCCCCGCGGAATTCCCCGTGACTGCCGATGCCGAATATGCACGACATTGGAAAATAGAGCAAATCAACAAAGATCACGAATTGCGATTAATCAACAAGCGTGCCCATTGCGAGGAATTTGCGACGCCTGTCACGGCGTATCTCCTCGGGGCTCATCGCCGAAAGCTCGTTCAGATTGGCTGAAATCGCGTCTCCGACATCGCCGATAACGGTCGCCGCATCGCGATGGGCGCCTCCAGTCGGCTCGGTGATGATCTGATCGATCACGTGGAAGCGCTTCAGGTCCTGAGCCGTCACCTTCATCGCGGTCGCCGCATCGGCGGCACGTGTCGAATCGCGCCAGAGGATCGAAGCCGAGGCTTCCGGCGAGGCCACCGTGTAGATCGAGTGTTCCAGCATCATCACGCGGTTGGCCGTAGCGATCGCCACGGCACCGCCCGAACCGCCCTCACCGATGACGACGGCGATATTGGGCACGCCGAGTGCCAGTGACGCGTCTGTCGACCGGGCAATCGCCTCGGCCTGGCCCCGTTCTTCCGCGCCGATGCCGGGATAGGCTCCGGCGGTATCGACGAAGCAGAGCACGGGCAGTGAAAAGCGCTCCGCCAGCGACATCAGCCGCACGGCCTTGCGATAGCCTTCCGGCCGCGCCATCCCGAAATTGTGTTTCAGGCGCGTTTCCGTCGTGTTGCCCTTCTCCTGGCCGATGACGACGACCGAAGCGCCCTTGAACCGGCCAATCCCGCCAACGATGGCAGCGTCTTCGGCATAGTTGCGGTCGCCGGCGAGCGGCGTGAAGTCGCTGATCAGCGCCTTGAGATAATCGACGAAATGCGGCCGCATCGGATGACGCGCGACCTGCGTCTTCTGCCAGGGCGTCAGCTTCTGGTAGATTTCGACCAGCGTCTGCGACGCTTTCTTCTCAAGCCTCTCGATTTCGGCGGAAATATTGCCGCGGTCATCGTCATCGCCGATTGCGCGCAACTCCGCGATGCGGCCATCCAGTTCGGCGACCGGGTCTTCAAATTCGAGATAGGACTTCATCTGGCCTGAGCGTTCTAACATTTTTGCCTGCGTTTGCGCTGTCGGTTTCGCATGTCCTGCACGTTCAAGACGGCGCTATCCTCCGGGCGGCGCGGACACTGAACCGCACACGCCGATGAGTCAAGAAGTGCTGCCTGTATCGTCACTCTCTGCCGCCAGCGGATGGTATGCCTCCACCACGGCACGCAGCCTCTCCTGCATGACATGGGTATAAATCTGCGTCGTTGCGATATCGGCATGGCCTAGCAATTGCTGGACGATCCTCAGATCGGCGCCGTTCTCCAGCAGGTGGCTGGCGAATGCATGCCGCACGACATGCGGCGATATCCGCCTTGTATCGATACCCGCGCGCGCCGCGAGCGCCTTGAGGTCGCGGGCGAAGACCTGCCGGCTGAGGTGCCCGCTCGCACCCTCGGCGGGAAACAGGTGGCGCGACTGGGGATGGCTCTCTTTTCTTATTCTGTCCCAGACTGCAACGGCGTCGCGCGCGGCTTGCGTCAGCGGAACGATCCGCTCGCGCCCGCCCTTGCCGCGCACCATCACCACGCGCCCGGCCGCGCGCGCGGCGCCGGCCGGCAGCGCCACCAGTTCAGAAACCCGAAGCCCGGTTGCATAGAGAAGTTCGCAGAGCGCCATCATCCGGACCGAACCCGCCTCACCGGCTTCAGCTTCCAGTGCCGCCCTTGCCAGCAACGCTTCGACATCCTCCCTCGACAGTATTTTCGGGAGAGGACGGCCGCGACGCGGCGTCTCGACAACACCGGTCGGATCGTCGTCTCGATGTCGTTCGTCGACCAGAAACCTGAAGAACTGCCGGATTGCCGAAAGCCTGCGGGCAACCGATGTGCCGGTAAAACCTCGCCCATCGAGATCGCCGAGATAAGCCCTTATCAGCTCGGTACCGGCATTCCCGGCATCCTCGCCCCTGCGGGCGGCAAAACCTGAAAAATCGAGCAGATCGCTTCTGTAGGCCTCAAGCGTGTTGACGGCGGCGCCGCGCTCGGCCGCAAGCGTCTCCAGGAACGCCTCAATGAGATATAACGGTTGTCCCTTCGCCACCATGTGGTGTCCTGACGATGAGGGCGGCCCTTCAGCGCAGCTGGTCGACGTCGACCCGAACGGTCATCTCGCGCGGTTCGGGCTTCACGAAATTCGCCAGCGCGAACATGCCGCCATAGACGAGGCCCGCGATGACACCGCAGAAGACAATGAAACGAATGAGCGATGGCATGGCGTTTTCAATCCCCGGGTATGGCGCGCGCTCGGCGTTCCAACGCCGGTCGCAACGATCTGGTCCGCCCCTTTTTTCCAGAAAGCACGATTACCACTGTTTTGGAAGAGTGCCGGCGCAGCGCTGCCAACAGGGTTAACGCCGCCAGCCAGGTGCCGGCAAAGCTTGTCATTCCGCCCGCGCCACATTACGACCTGCGTTGAAACAACGCCTGCCATGGTCGAAGGGCTGACGAACCGATGACGACAGGAAATGCCAATGCCGTCTCCGAAAAGGAGCCGTCGGTGGAGGCCGCGCTCCTCGCCGGGCTTGGCGGCCGGTCGCTGGTGCTTGTCGGCATGATGGGCGCTGGCAAATCCTCTGTCGGCAGGCGCCTTGCCGCGCGGCTTGCAATCCCTTTCGTTGACGCCGACACCGAGATCGAAAAAGCGGCCGGCCAGACGATCCCTGAGATTTTCGAGGCCCATGGCGAGGCCTATTTCCGTGACGGTGAAAAGCGCGTGATCGAGCGCATCCTGCGCGGCGGGCCACTGGTGCTGGCGACCGGCGGCGGCGCGTTCATGGATCCCGACACGCGCCATACGATTGCTTCGGCTGGCATTTCGATCTGGCTGAAGGCCGATTCCGATCTGCTTTTTCGTCGGGTGAAACGGCGCAGCAACCGGCCGCTGCTCAAGACAGCAGATCCGGAAGGAACGCTTAAGGCACTGATAGAGCAAAGAAATCCAACCTACGCACTGGCCGACCTCACCATCATGTCGCGCGAAGTCCCGCATGAAACCGTGGTCGGCGAAATCGTGAAGGCCGTATCCGCCCACATTGACGGCGCCATCAACAAGGAAGCGAACCCGCAATGAACGCGGTCGGAAACGGTGAAACAACAACGGTGCGCGTCGATCTGGCAGATCGCGGATACGATATTCTGATCGGTCCGGGTCTGATCGACCGGTCGGCGGACTATATTGCGAGCCTCGCGCCGGGCGCGCGCATCGCGATCATCACCGATGCCCATGTTGCGGACGCCCAGCTCGGCCGTCTCGAAAATTCGCTTCGCCATGGCGGCATCGACGCCAATTCGCTCGTCGTGCCGCCAGGCGAGAAATCCAAGAGTTTCGGCAGGCTCCAGGAGGTAACCGATTTCCTCCTCGATCACCGCATCGAGCGGGGCGATCTCGTTGTCGCCCTCGGCGGCGGGGTCGTTGGCGACCTTGCCGGCTTTGCCGCATCGATCCTCAGACGGGGCGTCCGCTTCGTCCAGATTCCGACCTCGTTGCTGGCGCAGGTGGATAGCTCTATCGGCGGCAAGACGGGTATCGATACCGCCCACGGCAAGAACCTTGTCGGCGCGTTTCATCAGCCCTCGCTTGTCATCGCCGATACCGACAGTCTCGACACCCTGCCAGTGCGCGAATTCCGCGCCGGGTATGCGGAGGTCGTCAAGTACGGGCTGCTCGGCGACCGCGCCTTCTTCGACTGGCTGGAAAAGGAATGGCCGTCCGTCTTCAGCGGCGGGCATGCGCGCATCCGCGCAATCGCGACGAGCTGTCAGGCCAAAGCCGGCATAGTCGCCCGCGACGAACGCGAGTCGGGCGAGCGGGCATTGCTCAATCTCGGTCACACATTCGGCCATGCCTTCGAGGCCGCCTGCGGGTACAGCGACAGGCTGCTGCACGGCGAGGCGATATCGATTGGCATGATCTGCGCTTTCGAGATGTCCGAACGGCTTGGTCATGTTTCATCCGATGACACGGCGCGCGTCAGGGCGCATTTCCATGCTGTCGGTCTGCCGACCGATACGTTCCAGGTGGATGGCGGCCTGCCCGACGCCGATACGCTGATGGACCTCATAGCCCAGGACAAGAAGGTCGAGCGCGGCTCGCTGACCTTCATCCTCGTCAGGGCCATCGGCGACGCATTTGTCGCACGCGGTCTCGACGCAGCGGCGATCCGCACCTATCTTTCGGAGAAACTGGCTCAAGCTCCGGCACCATGACAACGACTTTCGCCATCATCATTGGCGCCATCCTCGTCCTGCTGATTTGTTCGGCGTTCTTTTCCGGATCGGAAACGGCGCTCACCGCGGCCTCACGCGCCCGCATGTTCCAGCTCGACAAAAACGGTGACAAGCGCGCCAGCACCGTCAATCAGCTGCTTGACGCCCGCGAAAGGCTGATCGGCGCACTGCTGCTCGGCAACAATCTGGTCAACATTCTCGCATCATCGCTCGCCACCAGCCTGTTTCTTTCCCTGTTCGGCGACGCCGGCGTTGCCTATGCGACGCTGGTGATGACCTTCGTCGTTCTGATCTTTTCCGAAATCCTGCCCAAGACGGCCGCGATCACCGATCCTGACCGGTTCGCGCTGGCGATTGCGCCGGTTGTCCGCCCGCTGGTCGTGCTGTTTGCGCCGATCGTCATGACGATCGAGAAGTTCGTGCGACTGCTTCTGTCGCTGATGGGCTGGAAGGTCGATCCGGAGCAGAAGGTGCTGTCCGCGCACGAGGAACTCCGTGGTGCGATCGATATGCATGCGCGCGACGGCAACGTGATTCGCGACGATCAGTACCGCCTCGGCGGCGTACTGGACCTACGTGACCTGTGGGTCTCCGACGTGATGGTCCACCGCACCGCCATACAGGTCCTCAGCGCCGACGACCCGCCGGTGAAGCTGGTCGACGAAGTGCTGGCCAGCGCCTATACGCGCCTGCCGCTGTGGCGCGACAAGCCGGAGAACATTGTCGGCGTTCTCCACGCCAAGGATCTTCTGCGCGCCATTCACGCCAATGGCGGCTCGCTGGAAAACCTCAAGATTGACGACATAGCCACCAAGCCCTGGTTCGTTCCCGATACGACGAGCCTCGAAGACCAGCTCGACGCGTTCCTGAAGCGCAAGATTCACATGGCGCTGGTCGTCGACGAGTATGGCGAGGTGATGGGAATGCTGACGCTGGAGGACATCCTGGAGGAGATCGTCGGCGAAATTTCCGACGAGCACGACATCGACGTGCAGGGCCTCAGGGTCCAGTCAGACGGTTCTGTCCAGGTCGAAGGCGCGGTCCCGATCCGCGATATCAATCGCGCCATGCACTGGTCCCTGCCCGACGAGGAGGCAACGACCGTGGCCGGGCTCGTCATAAACGCGGCGCGGATGATTCCGGACGCGGGGCAGGTCTTCACCTTTTATGGCTTCCGCTTCTCGGTGCTGCGGCGGGTGCGCAATCGCCTGACGCTCCTGCATATCGCGCCGGTCTCCGACGAGAGCGCTGCCCCGCCGGTGGTGCAGAAGGTCAAGGCCGCGTAAGCCCCGGCTCAGTTCACCTCGATGGCTAGCGCGTGTACCGGACCGGCAAGCTCCGCCTGCAGAACCCCCATGATCTGGCGATGCCGTTCCACCCGAGACAGCCCGGCAAGACCGGGCGAGGAAATTTTCACCCTGAAATGCGTTTCGCCACCTTCCCGCCATCCGGCGTGGCCATGATGCTGCTCGGATTCATCGATCACCTCCAGACGCGTCGGCGAAAAGGCTGCGGTGAGTTTGTCGGTTATCGTTTCCTTGACGCTCATGGGGGATGCTTTCCGTATTGTTTGGCCCGCCGGAACGCTTGTCCGGCATTGTCCGCGATCCATATAATGCACGGCGATGAAACTCGACTCAAAATGGTTTGACCGGATCCGCATCGGCAAGACGAGCGCTGCGCCACCACCGCCGCGCACGCCGGGCTGCGCCGTGGTCGGCTGCAAGGCCGCCGGCGAGTATCCCGCGCCGCGCGGTCGCCAGTTCGAGGGACAGTATCTGCATTTTTGCCTCGACCATGTCCGCGCCTACAACAAGGCCTACAACTACTTCTCCGGCATGTCAGATGGCGAAATCGCCGAGTTTCAGATCGACAATGTAACAGGGCACCGGCCAACCTGGTCGATGGGCAAGGCGGAGCGCGGCGCTGCCCGGCAGGCCCGTTTCGACCTGCGCGACCCGTTCGAATTTTTCCGTGACGGCGGTGCGCCGGAACCCAAGCGCCGGGTGCCGCCCCTCGCCGCAAAGGCCCTCGACACGCTTGGCCTCGATTCCGATGCCGGCAAGACCGAGATTCACGCCCGCTACAAGCTCCTCGTCAAACGGCTTCACCCCGATTCCAACGGTGGCGACCGCTCCAGCGAAGCGCGGCTTGCACAGATCATCCTGGCCTACCGGCAACTGCGGAAGGCCGGGTTCTGCTGAGGCCCATTGCCATTTGCCCGCAGCGGTTTACGATCCGCGGGAAAACTCTCAAGCATCCCATAATCAGGAATTGAACTATGACAACGCCCGATACTGCAGCTTCCACGCCGAACAGCCCCGGCGCGGCAATGCCCGATATGAAGCTGTCAGTCCGCCAGGTCTTCGGAATCGACACCGACATGGAAGTACCGGCCTATTCGGAAACCAACGCGAACGTACCCGACACCGATCCCGACTACCTCTTCAACCGCGAGACGACGCTCGCGATCCTTGCGGGCTTTGCCTACAACCGGCGCGTCATGATCACCGGCTATCACGGTACCGGCAAATCGACCCATATCGAACAGGTCGCGGCGCGTCTGAACTGGCCGTGCGTTCGCGTCAATCTCGACAGTCATATCAGCCGTATCGATCTGATCGGCAAGGATGCGATCGTTCTCAAGGACGGCAAGCAGGTCACCGAATTCCGCGATGGCATCCTGCCATGGGCCTACCAGAACAATGTCGCTCTCGTATTCGACGAGTATGACGCGGGCCGGCCGGATGTGATGTTCGTCATTCAGCGCGTGCTGGAATCGTCGGGCCGGCTGACCCTGCTCGACCAGAGCCGCGTGCTGAAGCCGCACCCGGCGTTCCGGCTGTTCGCCACTGCAAACACGATCGGTCTTGGCGATACCTCCGGCCTCTATCATGGAACGCAGCAGATCAACCAGGCGCAGATGGATCGCTGGTCGATCGTCTCGGCGCTGAACTATCTGCCGCATGATGATGAAGTGAACATCATTCTTGCCAAGGCGAAATGGATGAAGGGCGAAGAGGGACGCGACACCGCCTCGCGCATGGTCCGTCTTGCCGATCTCACGCGTTCCGCCTTCGTCAATGGCGACCTGTCGACGGTCATGAGCCCGCGCACGGTTATCACCTGGGCCGAGAATGCAGATATTTTCGGGGATCTGGGCGAGGCGTTCAGGCTGACCTTCGTCAACAAGTGCGACGAACTGGAACGGCCGGTGGTCGCCGAGTTCTATCAGCGCTGCTTTGGCAGGGAACTGCCGGAATCCAGCGTCAATCTGGCCCTGAACTAGGACGGACTCCATGAGTCCGCCCAACAGATCGGGTCGGGAAGGACCGAACGAGCCTTTCAAGCGCGCGATTTCCGCAACGCTGAAGGCAATCGGCGGCAAGCCCGACATCCAGATCGCCTATGGCGGCGACCGCGCCAGCATTGGTGGCGACAGCGTGCGCCTGCCCGAGCCGCCGCGCGGCATGAGCCCGGCCGAAGCGGCCAGCGCGCGCGGCCAGGCCGACGCGCTGGCCTTGCGCATAGCCTGCCACAATGGGCCGCTGCACCAGAAGCTTAGCCCGACCGGACGCAACGCGCGCGCGTTGTTCGATGCCGTTGAACAGGCGCGCTGCGAGGCCATTGGCGCAAACCGCATGACCGGTGTCGCCGGCAATCTGGCTGCGATGCTGGAAGCCCGGTACACGCGCCTTAACGCCAGCAAGATCACCAGCCGCGAGGAAGCGCCGCTGGAAGATGCGGTGGCGCTGATCGCGCGGGAACGCCTGACCGGCGCCAGGATCCCCAAGGCCGCCGAGGCGCTGGTTGCCCAGTGGCGCGACTGGATCGTTGAGAAGGCGGGCGCTGAACTCGAACGCCTGCCGAAGTCCCTGGAAGACCAGGAGGCATTCGCGCAATGCATGCGCGATCTCATTACCGCCTTCGACATGGGCGACGAACTCGGCGGCGAGCCTGAACAGGAGGACGCCGAGGACGAGGGTGAGGAGGCCGAGGACCCCGGCGCCGAGGAGCAGGAGCCGTCCGGCGAGGATGGCGGCGAGAGCGCCGAGAGCGAAACCCAGCAGATGGAAGAGGATGCCGAGGCGCAGGCGGAGGCGAGCGAAGCCCAGCCCGACGAACGGCGCGAAGAGCTGGAGGAAGCAGAGGCGCCGGAAAGCTCCGATCCGTGGCGACCGACACCTTCGGGCGCCAATGAGCCACGCAGCCAGTACCGGATCTTCACCGAAGCCTATGATGAAACCGTCAGTGCCGACGAGCTTTGCGACTCGGAGGAACTGGAACGTCTGCGCGGATTTCTCGACAAACAGATCCTGCATCTCAGTCACGTCGTCGCGCGCCTTGCCAACCGCCTGCAGCGCCGCCTGATGGCACAGCAGAACCGTTCCTGGGATTTCGATCTGGAAGAAGGCGTGCTCGACACCGCGCGTCTGCCGCGGATTGTCATGGACCCGATGCAGGCGCTGGCCTTCAAGGCCGAGCGCGACACCGATTTCCGCGACACTGTCGTGACCCTGCTGATCGACAATTCCGGATCGATGCGCGGACGGCCGATTTCGGTCGCGGCCACCTGCGCCGACATTCTCGCCCGCACGCTGGAACGCTGCGGCGTGAAGGTGGAAATTCTCGGCTTCACGACCAAGGCCTGGAAGGGCGGGCAGTCGCGCGAGGCGTGGCTCGCCGCCGGCCGTCCAGCGGCGCCGGGAAGGCTCAACGATATTCGCCATATCATCTACAAATCGGCCGACGCTCCTTGGCGCCGCGCGCGCCGGAATCTCGGGCTGATGATGCGTGAGGGCCTGTTGAAGGAAAACGTCGATGGCGAGGCGCTTGCCTGGGCGCATCGCCGGCTGCTTGCCCGCCCGGAGAACCGCCGCATCCTGATGATGATTTCAGACGGCGCGCCGGTCGACGATTCCACGCTGTCGGTCAATCCCGGCAACTATCTGGAAAAGCACCTGCGTGAAGTGATCGAAGAGATCGAGACGCGCTCGCCCGTCGAACTGATCGCCATCGGCATTGGCCATGACGTTACCCGTTACTACCGCCGCGCGGTGACCATCGTCGACGCGGAGGAACTGGGCGGCGCGATGACGGAAAAGCTCGCCGAACTCTTCGAAGAGAATATCGGCGCCGAAGGGACGGGCCGGCGTGCCGCAACACGTCACTAGAGTATTGCCTCTCTTGCACGGCACAGCGGGCCGGATGGCCCGCTTTGCCTTTGGCGTGTGGCTTGCCCTTTTCGCTACGCCTGCTTTCGCATTGGCGCAGGGCCCTTCCTCGATCAAGATCGACGCAGAAGCCCTCCCGGCCCTCATGCCATCGGCGCCGCAGGAGACGCGTTTTGGCGCACTGCGCTATCTCGGCGGCCTTGTCCTGACGTCTCCTGACCGGCGCCTGGGCGGGATTTCGGGCATGACGCTTGGGCCGGATGGACGCGATCTCGTCATGGTGACGGATGTCGGAGACTGGATCGCCGGAACCGTGCGCTACGAAGGCGAACGGCCGGTCGCCATCGACAATGCCGTCATCGGGCCGCTGCTCGACACAAAGGGGCGCGGCCTCGCCCCCAAGGAAGAGGCTGACGCGGAATCCGTCACCCGTCTGCCTGATGGTGACCTTATCGTCGGGCTGGAAAGGCACCACCGCATTCTGCGCTATGGCTCCGACCTGCGGGAAGCAAGGCCGGCCACGATCTTCGCTGAAGCGCCATGGATGACACGCTTGCCGGAGAACAGGGGCCTTGAGGCCCTGGCGCCCCTGCCCGGCGGCAATGGCCAGGTCGTCGCATTGGCCGAACGCGCGCTTGACGCGGAAGGCGATCACTCAGGCTGGCTTCTCGAAGCGGACGGAAGGACCGCCGGCACGTTTCACATACGCCGGCGCGGGGGCTTCGATATCACCGATGCGGCGATGACGGCGGACGGTACGCTTTTTCTGCTTGAGCGCTATTATTCAAAGCCCATCCACCTTGAAGCTGCCATCAGACGCATTGCGCCCGGCGAATTGAGACCCGGTGCGCTGATCGACGGGGAAGTTCTCTTTCAGGCCGACCGTTCCACGATGATCGACAATATGGAGGCGATCGCGGTGCATGAGGGTGCGAACGGACGTCCCGTCATCACCATCATGTCGGATGACAATTTCAGCTTCCTGCAGCAAACGGTGATGCTTCAGTTCGAACTGGCGCGCTGAGGCAACAGGCCGCGGTCAGGTCAGCCGCGTGTCAGGGCCCGCGCGATCAGCAGGCGGAAAGGGATCAGCATGAACGCCGCAAGGCCAAGCTTGACCATGTAGTCGACAACCGCCCAGCCCATCCAAACCGGGGCTTCAAACACCGCAAACCCAAGATCGTAGGGCACGGACGGGAGCGTCGGATCGCCGGCGAATGCGCCGGTGAAAAAAATCATCGTGTCGAGCGCGGCGCCGATCAGCGTCGACAGAAGCGGCGCGATCCACCATGCATTCTGGCGGAGCCGGTCGAAGACGAAGACATCGAGCATCTGCGCGACGAGAAAGGCGGAGCCGGACGCAACCGCTATCCGCGGCGTCGCGAACACATAGGACAGAACAACGGCAACAATGAAACCGACGCCGACCACGCGACGCGCCGCCGGAGCGCCATAGAGCCGGGTCGTCACGTCCGTCACGAGAAACGCGAACGGATAGGTGAAAGCGCCCCAGGTCAGATAGTTCTCAAGCCCGAAGGGCGTGAACGGATACTGCACCAGAATGTTGGAGGCGAGGACGATGACGCCCATGGCCGCAATCGCCGCATAGACGCGGCGCGGCAGGTCGGAAAAGCCGACCAGAGAGAAAACCATCATGCGCTCCCGGAAGGCTGCGCGGCTATTGCCGTTCAGGACGCGGCGGCCGCCTTGGCGATCTCGCGCTTGATCTGTGCCGCGCGGATCGAAAGATCGTCTTCCTTTGCCTTGGCAAGGAATGCGTCAAGTCCGCCGCGATGTTCGACCGAACGCAGCGCATTGGCCGAAACGCGCAGCGTGAAGCTGCGGTCCAGGGTCTCGCTGATCAGCGTCACATTGCACAGGTTCGGAAGGAACCGGCGCCGGGACTTGTTGTTGGCGTGGCTCACATTGTTCCCGGTCTGCACTGCCTTGCCGGTAAGTTCGCAACGACGCGCCATGATATAAGGTCCATCTACTAGCAGAATGCCGTCCGCCCGGCGCTCGCAAGCGCCCGATCAGGGCAAGGCGGCTTCTTTCCATTGAAAACTGGCCGCACCTAATAGTCGCAAGCCCTCGGGGCGTCAAGCGGTCAGCAGGCCAGTCGCGCCAAAGACTGCGCCGGGATCGCGTTTCGCCCCGCCTGTCATGCACCGATTGTTAATCGACCGGCAACCATAATTGCCATGTTGTAGTCCCAATTGCTGCGGTAGGCTGTGATGGGGTGTTCTGATTGTACCGGCGCGTCGATCTCGTCCGACAGGCCGTGCAGGAGACGGTGACCTTAAGATGATGTCGGAATCGATCCGCGGCGCGGGTAAACGCCGCTCTCGCTCGTTGGCCGCAATTGCGCTGGCCGCAGGCCTTTCAACCACGCCAATTCATGCTGCATTCGCAGATGAGGCCGTCGTCGTTACGCGCTACGACGTCTTCCTCAACGGTTTGAAACTCGGCGACGGCGGTTTCAAGGCCACGATGGATGGCGCCAGCTACACCATCAAGGGCAACAGCCGGCTTACGGGTATAGCCGGGGCGCTGCTCAAGATTTCCGCCGCAGGCCATGCCGATGGCCGTTTCGTCGGCGATCACACAAGCCCTACCGGGTTTTCTGCGACCTCCGTTTCGGGCGATCGCGTAAGCACGGTGCAGATGGCCCTGCAGAGCAATAATGTCGCAACGCTCGTTGCCAAGCCGGAACCGAACATGGCCGGCAAGGTCAAGATCACCCGTGCGCATCAGCGCGGCGTTATCGATCCGATGAGCGCAATGCTGACGCCAATGTCGGCCAAGGGGCCGCTGGACCCGTCCAACTGCGCCCAGACACTGCCGATCTTCAATGGCCGTGAGCGTTTCGACGTCGTCCTTTCCTACAAGCGCACTGCGCCTGTAGATGCCGCCGTTCTCGGCGGCAAGCAGACCGAGGTCCTGGTCTGCCAGGCACGCTACCGCCCGATCTCGGGCCATAGCGCCGGCAAGAAGGAAGTCGAGTACTTCGCCAACGAGACGGGAATCGAACTCTGGCTCGCGCCGGCCGGCGATACCGGCATGATGGTGCCTTATCGGATTACAGTTCCAACACCCATCGGCCAGGGCGTTGTGCAGCTCGAAGCGCTGATCGCCAAGGGTAATACGCGTTTCGCCATGCGCTGATGCCCTGACAAGCAAGCGCTGCCCTCTTGGCCCGGCGTGCCTCGCATGCCGGGCTTTTTCGTATCTGCAGCCGGCATTCCGAATAGCCAATTTCAAAAAACGCGGAATCGCGAAGTCGCTGATTCGTTGAGCGTTTGTTCGCGCTCCGATCGCTTCGTTAACGGGCATCCTTCAGCGCTGTATCATTCCGGGAATTATCGCATGAATTCATAGCCTTAACGAAAAGCCTTCCGATCTCGTTCCGCCATCTCCCTGCCTAGCCCCCGCGTCGACGGACAGACACAACATGTGGTGGCACCTTGATTGCGCCTGACATTGAGTCAGTGATTCGGGCACGCTTCGTTCCCGGTGCGTTTCAATTGTTGACGGATTCGTGCGGCATGGTGTGCCGGATCGGGAATCGCGCTTCACTCGCTTGCTGTTGCGGCCAATCGTGCGAACGGCCATATAAAGCGCGGACACGCGGAACGGATTAGGACGCGTCACGGTTTCATGAGCATGCCCGATATCAGCGCCCACCCGGCAGCGCGCGCCCGTGGCGTGACCGCGGTCCTGGGACCGACCAACACCGGCAAGACGCATCTGGCCATCGAGCGCATGCTCGGCCATGCCAGCGGCGTCATCGGCCTGCCCCTGCGGCTGCTTGCGCGCGAAGTCTACGATCGCGTCGTTGAGCGTGCCGGAGCCGAGGCGGTGGCATTGGTCACCGGCGAGGAGCGGATCAAGCCGGACAATCCCCGCTACTGGGTCGCAACCGTCGAAGCGATGCCCCGGGATATCGATCCCGCGTTCCTCGCCGTCGACGAAGTCCAGCTCGCTGCCGATCTCGACCGCGGCCACATCTTCACCGACCGAATTCTCTCGGCGCGAGGGCGTGAGGAGACGCTGCTCCTCGGTTCCCATACGATGCAGCCGATCCTTGAACGCCTGCTGCCCGGCCTGAATGTCATTCGCCGGCCTCGCTTCTCGCAGCTCACTTACGCGGGAGAGCGCAAGCTGACCCGTTTGCCGCGGCGCTCGGCGATCGTCGCGTTCTCCGCCGAGGAGGTCTATGCGATCGCCGAGCTGATACGCCGCCAGCGCGGTGGCGCCGCCGTCGTCATGGGCGCGCTCAGCCCGCGCACACGCAACGCGCAGGTCGAAATGTATCAGGCCGGCGAGGTCGACTTCCTGATCGCGACCGATGCGATCGGCATGGGGCTCAATCTCGACGTCGACCACATCGCCTTTGCCTCGACCCGCAAATTCGACGGTTTCCAGCGCCGCGACCTTACCGCCGCCGAGATGGCGCAGATCGCCGGGCGCGCGGGGCGGCACATGCGCGACGGTACCTTCGGTGTCTCGGGCCGCGCGCCAGCGCCCGAACCCGACATCGTCCAGCGCATCGAGGCGCACGAGTTTCCCCACGTGGAGTTGCTGCAATGGCGATCCACGCGGCTCGACTTTTCCACGCTCGCCGCGCTTCGCGCCTCGCTCGACGTTCCTCCCACCGAGGCCGGGCTCGTTCGGGCGCCCTTGCGGGATGACGTGCTGGCTTTGGACCACGCCTCGCGCGATGCGACAGTCGGCGCGCTGGCCACTTCTCGAGAGGCCGTCGAGCGGCTCTGGTCGGTCTGCCAGGTGCCGGACTACCGAAAGATCGCGCCGGCCAACCATGGCGACCTCATTTCCGACATCTACCGGCACCTCATGGCCGACGGACGCATCCCGGATGAATGGTTCGCCGAACAGGTCGCGTTCTGCGACCGGTCGGACGGTGACATCGACGCCATCGCCAACCGGATCAGCCATATCCGGACTTGGACATTCATCGCCAATCGCGAGGACTGGCTCGCCGATCCCGTGCACTGGCAGGAAACCACTCGGGCCATCGAGGACAAGCTGTCCGACCTGCTGCATGAACGCCTGACGCAGCGCTTCGTCGACCGCAAGACGGGTGCCTTGACCAGGCGGCTGCGCGAAAATGGAAGCCTCGATGCTGTCATTGGCGACAACGGACGGGTTGACGTGGAGGGACACCATGTTGGAATGCTCAGCGGATTTCGTTTCGTCCTTGCGCCCGGCGATGCTGGCGCAGATCAGAAGGCGCTGCGCCGTGCAGCGATGCGTGCTTTGGAAACCGAACTGAACGACCGCGCCCAGCAGCTGGCCGCCGCTACCGACAGCGAATTCGCGCTCAATGGCGCAGCCCAGATTACCTGGCGGGGAGAACCTGTGGCCCGCCTTGCGCCGGGCGACCGTCTGCTCGCGCCGGCGATATTGCCGCTGCTCGACGAACAGGTGCCAACCCCGCATCGCGAGCAGATAGCTGAGCGTCTCAAGCGCTTCTTGGATGCCAAGCTGCGCGAAACCTTCAAGCCGCTTTTCGAGATCGCCGAAGATGAAGGCCTGACAGGCCCCGCGCGCGGCGTCGGCTTTCAGCTGGTGGAGGCACTTGGCGTGCTGGAGCGAGCACCGCTGGCAGACATTCTGCGCGACCTCGATCAGCCTTCACGCGCTCTTCTGCGCCGTCACGGTGTGCGTTTTGGCGCCCATCACGTCTTCCTGCCGGTACTGATGAAGCCGGCGCCGCGAAAGCTTGCCGCCGAGCTGTGGGCGCTCGGACGCCCGGAGGGCGAGATTTCGGCCCTGCGTCAAATTGCCGCGCTGGCGTTCAGCGGCCGCACGTCGATAGACGCCGTTGCCGGCGCCCCCGAGGCCGCCTACCCGTTGATGGGCTTCCGTCTGACCGGCCCGCGCGCCATTCGCATCGACATCCTCGAGCGTCTCGCGGACCTCATTCGCGCCGCCACATCCTACAAGCCCGGCGATGCGATCGTGCCGGAAGGTGCAGTCGACGGCCGAACGTTCACCACGACGCTGGCGATGATGTCGCTTGCGGGCGCGGCTGGCGATGAATTCGCCGCGCTCATGAAAGGCCTTGGCTACCAGCCCCAGAAGCGCAAGGCAGATACGCTTCCGGCGGCAGCGTCGACGGCGGGCGTAGCGGAATCGGAAGGCGCGCCTTCTGCAGATACCCCAACCGTACCAGCCGCTGAGGATCAGTCAGCAGGTGTCGTCGAAGCGGCAGAAATATCGGCACCGGAAGCCGAACCTGCGGAGGTGGCAGCAGCGCCGGCCGACGCAGCGCCTGCGCATTCCGATCCCCTGATCGACGAAGAGGGCAACGTCACGGTGTGGGAACTGCCTCGTCGAGGCGCTCGCCCCGGCCGCGCGCCGCAGCGTGATCGGGACGGACAGGGCGAAGGCAGGCGCGATGGCGACAAGCGCCCCGGCAGGGGAAAGCCCGCTCGGCATGGCAAACAGAACGGCAAACCCGAGCGATCCGGATTCAAGCCGCAGAAGCCGGCGCGCGAAAAGCCGGTCGATCCCAATTCACCCTTCGCCGCGCTTGCAGGCCTTCGAGACAAGCTGAACGACAAGAAGGACAGATAGGAACGGTTACCGACCGCCAGAGGCTCGACAGGTGGCTGTGGCACGCGCGGGTGGTCAAGACCCGCAGCCTTGCCGCGGGGCTGGTTGCGGGCGGCCACGTACGGGTTGACGGTGATCGGGTCACCAAGCCGGCCCGGCTTGTCGTTGTGGGCGAAACGCTCACCATTGTCCTCGATCACGCGGTCCGGGTGCTTGAAGTCGCCGGCTTCACCGAAAGGCGGGGAAGCGCCAGCGTGGCGGCCGAGACCTATATCGACCGCTCGCCTCCCGTGACGCCATCGCGCGAGCCCGACGGGTCTCCTGTGGCCGGGCCCCGTCCGGACCGCCGGCAACGCCGCGCCAGCGCGGCGATAAGGGGCAAACCGCTAAACTGAATGGCGAGCCCATGCGATGAGGGTTGCGAAGCGCAGCGGCATTGGATAGCAAACTGCGCGGGCGAAGCTCATCTTCGCGCCGCGACCAACCTGATGAGGCACATCTGAATGACCTATATCGTCGTCGATAATTGCATTAAGTGCAAATATTTGGACTGCGTCGAGGTGTGCCCCGTGGACTGCTTCTACGAAGGCGAGAACATGCTCGTCATCCATCCCGACGAGTGTATCGACTGCGGCGTCTGTGAGCCCGAGTGCCCTGCGGAAGCCATCAAGGCAGACACCGAGCCCGGGCTTGAGAAGTGGCTGCAGGTCAATACCGAATATGCCAGCAAGTGGCCGAATATTACCCGTCGTCGCGACCCGCTCGAAGACGCCGAAAAGTTCGACGGCGAGACCGGCAAGTTTGAAAAGTATTTCTCGCCCGAACCCGGCCAGGGCGACTGAACCGCAATCGGCTTTTGCGCCCCGATTTGCGCAGGCAGGAGGCCATCCGGACCGCGGATGCCGCGTCATCGCGCGCCTGCGAATGCCTATATCACATCGCAACACTTGGTTTTTAAAGCTTTTCGTGATATATAATTGCGATGCTGGCCTGAGAGCTTCACCAAACGCCCCCAAAAAACTTCGGGGGCAATTTTCGTCTAGGGGGACCGCAATGGCGCGGATCGGTTCGATCCGGCGGCGAGAAGTGCGGTCTTCGATGGGTGCAAGCTGAACAGGTTGACGGCCAGCGGCGCATCCGGCTCCGCATCCGGATTGCAGGGGTGGCGAAGCAGGCGTCAAGCGGTCTGCGTTCAGCCGGTTCGACCGGCCAATACAGGAGTAGAAGTAAGTCTATGACTGCGAAGAACACCAAGAAGACAATGCAGCGTCAGGGTTTCAAGACAGGCGAGCACATCGTCTATCCGGCCCATGGTGTGGGCCAGATCGTCAATATTGACGAGCAGGAAATCGCCGGCATGAAGCTCGAGCTGTTCGTCATCACGTTCGAGAAGGACAAGCTTACCCTTCGTGTGCCGGTCGCCAAGGTGCAGACCGTGGGCATGCGCAAACTTTCTGAAGAGAACGTGGTCAAGAAGGGTCTTGAGACTCTCAAGGGCCGCGCCCGCGTGAAGCGCACCATGTGGAGCCGCCGGGCACAGGAATACGAAGCCAAGATCAATTCAGGCGACCTGATCTCGATCGCCGAAGTCGTTCGCGATCTGCATCGCGCCGAAAACCAGCCCGAGCAGTCCTACAGCGAGCGGCAGCTTTACGAGGCCGCCCTCGATCGTCTGGCGCGCGAAGTGGGCGCGGTGAAGAAGCTGACGGAAACCGAGGCCATACACGAAATTGAAGCCATGCTGGCGAAGGGCCCGAAGCGCGGCGCGGCTGCCGAAGCTGCCGAGGAAGAGGCTGCCTGAACGGCACCCATCTGAAATTTCGTCCAATCCGAAAAGCCCGGCCTCCGCGCCGGGCTTTTCTTTTGCGTTTCTACTCGACGATAAGTTTGACTTGCATGCCAGGCCGAAGGTCCGACGCACCTGTCAGGCCGTTGAGCACCATGAACCGTTCCTGCTTGTTGTCGCTCAATGCCATGCGGCCGGAAAGCGATGCGATTGTGTCGCCCCGCTTGACCTCGACGACAGCGACCCGCAACGGGCGCGCCAGCGCAGCCTCGGCCGGGGTGATAAAGCGGAAGGAACGGATCGCCTCCTCGAAGGTCGCCGATCGCTCGGGCGTCATTTCCTTCACCGCCATGATGAATCGGTAGACGTCATTGCCCCGCGCACGGATCAGCGCGACGCGGAATACCCATTCCCCGGCACTTATATCCGCGATGGCGACCTGGAAGCCGTTGATCTGAACCTCGCTGACCGGACCTACGGTTCCACTGCGGACCGTTCCGCGCGTCAGATGGTCGGCAAGCGGGGTTTCGCGCGGCAGCGTGATCCCGTCAAACCGGATGATATCGCCAGCCGAGTCGATACCGACCACGGCGCGCGGCGTGTTTTCCAGGCCAAAACCATCGGGAAGCGAGAAGGTCAGCCCGAGAACGGGATGGATGAACGTTCTTTCGCGGACATAGCCTTCGCGAGGATCGTCGCCATAGAGCGTACCGCTGAGCGCTGCCAGATAGGCAGCCCGGTCACGATGTCCGCGCTGCTTTTCGGCAGCGGCTGCGGCCTGCGCAGCGGAAATGCGCTCAGGCGTCGTTGGATGCGAGGAAAAAAGATCGACCCGTCCGGAATCGTATTGCTGGTTGAGCACATGCGAATGCAGGGTTGTCTGCCGTTCCAGCGAATTGAGGAACCGCGCTGCCGCGGCCGGATCGAATCCGGCTTCCGCGGCCATGTGAATCCCGAGCAGATCCGCCTCCTGCTCCTGCACCCTTGAGAACTGGGCAAGTCCGCGCTGGGTCAGGGCAAGCGCCTGTGCCCCGGCAACCGGATCGCTGACAACGTCTGAAATGACGCGACTGACTGTGGCGGCCGCATTGGCCTGCTCCTCGCGGGAAATGGCATGGCGGCGGACCACATGAGCCATTTCATGGCTGAGAACGGTCGCAACCTCGGCATCGTCATTGGCAAGCGCCAGAAGACCGCGCGTCACATAGAGATAGCCGCCGGGCAGCGAGAACGCGTTCAGCGACGGCGAGTTCAAAATGGTGATCTTGTAGTCGAGATCCGTCCCGGTTTCGGCCGCCAGTTCCGAGACGATATTTTCCAGGTAGGCCTGCATCCGCGGCGATTCATAGGCGCCACCATAGGCCGCGACGACGCGCGGATGCTCCCGTTCGCCGATTTTCTTGTCTGAAGCGGGAATGGGAGAAAGCGCGACCGTCCCGTCCGGAAGGGTCGTCGCGCACGCGCCCAGGGCCAGCAGGGCCATGGCCGCTGTCAGCGCGCGAAACGCGGTCCCGAACCTTGCGCGGGCCGTCAATGGACTAGTCGGTGACACGTTCGATCTGCTCCGGATGCGTCACGTCGATATATGGGCCTTTTTTCAGTCCGATCCAGCCGCGTATGCGAACGCGCTCCCCCACAAGGCTTTTCGGGGCGAAACGTTCCCAATCGAACCGTCTCAGGGCCGACGAAGCCAAGACTGCTGTGAAATCATGGCGCCAATCGGTCCCAAAATCGATAAAAACACGGCGCCGGGCCGTTTTGGTCCCCGTCACGGTACCTTCCACAATGTGATATTCGCCGCGTTTGCCTGCGATTTCGCGTGGAGTGCGTGCATTCAGCAGCTTGTAGTTCTCCAGCGCCCACAGGCCCCTGTTCCCGTTTCGAGCCTCTGCTTCATCGGCCAGCAGACGTCGAACGCAGGAACGATTGTCATCGAATGAATAGACCCGCGCGTGACCCTCGGCAATCATCCACTGCTGCAGCCAGAGCGGTTCCCCATCGCTTTCGACGAAAAGATGCGCAAGCCGGCGTCCGTTGAAATCGACCCGCCGCCCGCCGAAGCGCATGCCGACCCGTTTGTCCAGACACACCTGTTCGAGAGCGGCGAGCGCCTCCTCGCCGTGAGGCCATGCCTTGAATCCCGGCCGACCGAGCGGCAATTTCGGCGCCTGTATGCCGACCAGCCGCACCATCGTGCTGTCGGACAGTTCCACCGTGTCGCCATCGATCACACGAATCACTTCGCCCGTACCGCCGCGCTTGAGCTGGTCGGGCCGCGGCACGCTCCGCCATGGCCATATCCTGGCAGCGACGCCCCGGGCCGCCTGACCGAGCCGTTCGATTCTTCCGACCGGCGCCGTCATCGGCCTCTTCCAGCCAACGGCATTGCAACTGTTTCGGTATCGCCGCTGGTCGGCCTGTTTTCGACGCTGTCCATTCGAACCGGTGGCAGTGAATCGCGTTGGCGGGTGGAACTCTTACACCGCCGTCCGGCATCTTCGCAAACCGCACAGCTTTGTGCTACCTGTCGTCGCGCTGGCGGCCCCGTAGCTCAGCAGGATAGAGCACCAGATTCCTAATCTGGGGGTCACAGGTTCGAATCCTGTCGGGGTCACCAGCTTGCCGCCCGCGCAATCCCATCCTGAATGACAACGCGCCCAAGCGCCCGGCAAACCGCGGGCCGGGTCGCCATGCCTTGTATCTTTCCTTTGCGAAAGTCTATGGATAGCCGGCTAGCGGGCCCGCGTTTGGTCTGGGGTTGGGGTACGAAGTCAGATGGTTGCATCGCCGGACCTGATCTGGTCCGACCGGGTTGTCCGCCTCAACTGGACGTCAGTGTTGATCGTGCTTTTGCTCGTCGATCTGGCATTTGTGTTGGCGCACATGGCGCTTTGGCTGGCCCACCTTCACGCCCCTTTGAATCACTGGCTCGATATCCAGCGGGATCGGAGCATCCCGGAATTCTTCATGTACGGGAAGTGGGTCGCGTGCATTCTGGCCTGCGCCTATTGCTTCGCGCGCCACCGTGCACCGCTTTATTTCGTCTGGTCGGCCCTCTTTGCCTATTTCCTGCTGGACGACTCCCTTCAGATACATGAGCGTGCCGGACGCTGGCTGACAGAGAAACTCAATCTTGAGCCGGGCTTCTGGCTTCGCGCACAGGATTTTGGCGAACTGGCCGTCAGCGCGGCCGCCGGCTTCCTGCTATTCGGCGCAATGGCCGTCGCTTATATGACGGCAGACGCAAGCCAGTCAGTATCGCGGGCGTTCAGCCGACGCCAGTTATGGTGGGTCGGCGTCCTCGTATTCTTCGGCGTTCTTGTCGATATGCTGCACGTGCAGATCCGCAAGCTGGGCATCCGAAGCGTTACCGAGCTTACCGGCGTTCTCGAAGATGCCGGAGAAATGACAGCGGCCAGCATTCTTCTCGCACTCTGCATCCGTCAGGCGGCGATACTGGCCTCGCGGTCGCCACATTGACGGATTGAATATCCGGCTTCCGTACCCGATCTTGCTCGGGACACAGCAGTTACCCGCCTTGCAGAACATGGTTCGGACACCAGGTCATGCTGTACAGGATTTTCCTTGCACTCCTCTGCCTGTTGCCATCCACGGCGATGGCGGAAACAGTCGCTGATCTGTATCAGGCCAGCGCCCTCGTCACCGGAACCGAAGAACCGGAGCGCGGCCGCGGTTTCCGCATCGCGCTCGGCGACGTGGTCGTAAAGCTCACCGGCGATACGGCACTGGAGCGCGATGACCGGCTGACCGGACTGATCGCTCGCGCGCCGGAATTCGTCGTCTCCTATTCCTACGAGGACCGGATGAAGGGCATCCCCGTCCATGACGAGCAGGGCACGCGCGAAAGGCCGCACATATTGACGGTCAACTTCGACGCCGGGTCGCTCAATCGGGAGATTGCAGCGCTCGGCATTCGCCGATGGAGCGAGGACCGGCCTGTTGTGGCGGTCTGGCTCGCCATTGCGGCCGCCAACGGCAATTATGTCCTGAGCGCGGAAGGACCGGCCGGGTACGGCCAACGGGCCGTCCTGACCGAAACCGCTGCAAGGCGGGGCCTGCCGGTCCGGTTGCCTGCGCAGGAACATTCGACGATCGGCTATGACGATGTTGCAAACAGAAAGCCATCCGTCTTCCGCGCTTCGGCGGCCGGGACGGACGCTTTTCTCCTGGGAACGCTGAGACCCGGCGGCGACGGCTATTGGGAAATTGAATGGACGTTCCGCCATGGTGGCCAGGAAACGCTATGGCGGATGCGCCGCGTAACGTTCGACCGGGCATTGAAATCGGGAATAGATACGGCCGTCGGCCTCCTGCGGGCCATGCCGCCGTCAAAGCCTTGATGCTGTAACCGAGAGCACCTCGAAATTCGCGGCAAGTCGGGCTATTGTCGCCGTGCCCGAGGAAACAACATCAAGAAGACGGCGACCCTTTGCATGAAATGGCCAGGCATTCTGCGCGGCGCGATCCTTTCCCTGATACTGACCGTTGCGGCAGGCATGCTGCCCGCGCTTGCGCAGGGCACCCAGCCCGTTCCCGGAACCCCGACTGCGGCAGACAGCGGAAGCGTCGCCCAACAACCGGCGCCATCGTCCTCGACGCCGCCATCCGCAGCCCCGGCTGCAGCCTCTCCCGCTACCGATCAGTCACCGGCAGCGACGGCGGAACCGCAGGCGTCTACGCCTGCGCAGCGCCAGACACCGTCCCCTGCCGCGCTGACGCTTGAACCCGGTGCCGCCGCGCAGGTGGACAGCTGGAAGCTGACGCTCGACCAGATCGAGATCGGACTTTCCCGCGACGGCATCAACGAGCAGCAGCTCTCGGCGCTGGAACAGGAAATCCAGCCCATACACTTTGCTGCGCTCGAGATGGCAAATCGACTCAATGACCGGCTGCAGACACTTCGCGCCAGACTGCAGGAAGTCGCTCCGGCCCCCAAGGAACCGGAAAGCGGAAACTCTGGCGCCACCAATCCCGGAACAGCTGAAACCCCGGCGGTCTCGGGCGAGGCAGCGACACTCACCGAAACCGTGGCGCAACTGGAAGCGGTCGCAGGCAAGGCGCGTCTCGTCGTGGTCCAGGCCGAGCAGCTCCAGTCGCGCATTTCCGAACTCCGCCGCGCCGCCTTCACGGGGAGCCTGACGGCAAAGCAGCCGAGCCTTTTTGCGCCATCGCTCTGGCAGGAAGCCTATGCGGCACTGCCGCGCAGCTGGCGATCGGCACGCATCATTGCCGGCGACGCGCTGGCCGCGGCATCGGTCCCGACCCTGTCCACCCTGCTGCCAGCGATAGCAGCCCTCGTCGGCGGCCTTCTCGCCGTCATCCTGTCACGCGTGTTCCTGCGCCGCTTCACGCGCCGTTCGTCACTCGAGGATGAACCGACCCGCTTCGCCCGTATCAACACCGCCGCATGGCGCGTTGTCGTATATGGCGTCATACCGGCGCTGGCCATCCACACCATCGGCACCGCGTTCCTGGCAGGCGGGCACGTGCCGCCGCGCCTGGAACCCTTCGTCCGGACAGTCTTGGTCGGGATATCGATGCTCGTTTTCATCGACGCCCTCGCCCGTACCATTCTTTCGCCCCGCGCCGCTGCCTGGCGGCTTGTCGACCTGCCCGACACCGTCACGCGGCCGACCGAATTCACCGTCGACCTCGCTGTACTGCTGGTCATTGTCCGCTATCTGCTGATGCGACTGTTCGACCTGACGGCGACGCCGCTCGCACTGTCGGTCGCCACCAGTGCGGTGTTCTCGCTTCTCATCGTCATCGTTCTCGCACTGGGCCTCATGCACATCGCGCAGGCACGAAGCGCGGTTGAAGAATCCCACATCATGACGCGTAACGAGCGCTATTGGCGCCTGCTGCGTGGCGTCTTGTGGCTGAGCCTTGCCGTTATCGCTGCGGCTGCGATCAGCGGATATGTCGCGCTGGCGGCATTCCTTTCCACGCAGCTTGTCTTCGCCGGAGTCCTGCTTGCCCTCCTTGCTCTCATCATCACACTCATCGACGAACTGACGGACGCCTATCTCGATACCGACGACCACCAGCGCACAGCATTGGCCCGCGCCATCGGTGTGGAGCGCGCATCGGCCAAGCAGATCGCCATTCTCGCAAGCGGCCTCGTCCGCTTTGCACTGATCGTGCTGGCCGGCATTCTGCTGCTGCTTCCATGGGGCTTCGATACGCGCCAGTGGCGCGGCTGGGTCGATCAGGTCTTCTTCGGTTTCAAGGTCGGCGACATCACGATTTCGCTGTCCGCGATCCTCACCGCCTTGCTGCTGTTCCTGATCGGATTTGCCGGAACACGCGCATTTCAGCATTGGCTGAGCAACAGCTACATGCCGCACACAAAGCTCGATATCGGGTTGCGCAATTCCATCGGCACTGCGCTGGGATATGTCGGCGTGGTGCTCTCCGCCGCATTCGCGATTACCTATATCGGTCTCGATCTCGCCAATCTCGCCATCGTCGCCGGCGCGCTTTCGGTCGGCATCGGCTTTGGCCTGCAGTCCGTCGTCAACAATTTCGTATCCGGCCTCATTCTGCTTGCAGAAAGGCCTATCAAGGAAGGCGACTGGATCAAGGTCGGCTCGGCGGAAGGCAATGTCCAGCGCATATCCATCCGCGCAACCGAACTGACCACCTTCGACCGCGCGACGGTGATCGTACCCAATTCAGACCTGATTTCCGGCACCGTCACCAACATGATGCACGACAACCGGATTGGCCGGCTCGTCCTGCAATATGGCGTCGGCTACAATTCTGACCCGGACAAAGTACGCGACATTCTGCTGTCGGCAGCGCAGGCCCATCCCGATGTCATGCAGCAACCCGAACCGTTCGTTGTCTTCATGGAACTTGGCGACAGCTCACTCAACTTCGCGCTCTACACCTATCTGCGCGACGTTGCGAAGACGCTGCTGACCCGCAGCGATCTTAACTTCACCATCTTTCGCGCGCTCAAAGACGCTGGTATCGAGATTCCGTTTCCCCAGCGCGACCTCAACATCCGGACAAGCGACGGGCTTGAAAAGATCCTCGCTGGTTTCGCGCCACAGAAAGAGAAAAGCGGCAAATCATGAGTGTACGCCTTCGATATGTTCTCGCCGGCATGCTCCTGGCCGCCGGCCTGGCCGCGTGCGCCGAGGAACCGGCCTCCAAACCGGCTTTCTATACTGATCTGTCGCGCGGCGGTTCGAGCCTCGACCGGGTCGATGCGGCCCAGACGATCAACCTCTTCCGCGCCAATAACGGGCTGACTCCCGTCGTTCTCGACGAGCGGCTGAATACGCTCGCGGAAGCCTATGCGCGCGACCTCGCCGAGGCTGCCAAGCGCGGCGAGGCGATCAAGCCGGATGGCAAGCTGAAGCAGCGGCTTGCCGGCAACGGCTACCAGGGTGCCGATGCGCGCGAAAACGTCAGTGCCGGCTACCACACATTTGCGGAAGCCTTTTCCGGCTGGCGCGAATCCAAACAGCATCGCGAAACCATGCTGATGCCCGGAGCCGCGACAATAGGCATCGCCGCGGTCTATCTTCCCGGCACCAAATATCGCGTGTACTGGGTTCTGATCCTCGCCAAACCCGCCTGATCTGGCGATCAGACCGGTGCTATCGCCGGAGCAGCCGCCGCGCGAAGTCTCGCGCCGCCTTTTCCGCGCGCGTCAGTGCGAGCGCCGCGGCAAATCCGGCATTTCGGCCGGGCAAGCCGATTGCCACATCGGCGATATCCAGTCGCTCCCGCCACAGACGATCGATCATCGGATGATCGGGGATGGCGCAGGAATCGAGTCGGACGCCGGGCCGGTTGGCGGCCAGCTCGCCGGTCATTCCCGAAATCAGCTGAACGGCCGGTGAGAACTTCGCAAAATCCTCGTCATAGGCAACTTTCCAGAGCCATGAAGCGCCGCCGCCAAGCAGCATGACAGTGATCGCGACAGGCTTTCCGGCCACGAGGATCTGGTCGATGCGCACCTGGCCGCGCCCCGCCAGCGCGCCAATTGCCTGTCTGCCGAAACGAACGGCATCCTCGTGCATCAGCATTGCGGTCCCGGCGCGCCCCTTCCAACCCTTCGCCTCGAGCTCCAGAAACGCTTCAAAGCCGCCGGCGGCATCGGCGCCATCGAGGACGAGATTGGCCGGTTCGCCTTCTTCGGCAAGGCGCCGTCGCTGCCGGGCAAGTTCCTTGCGCGCCTTGGACGAAAGGGCGTCCGCGAGATAGGTGCGATCGGGTTCGCGCGGCGCAAGCAGCGCGCGCCTGTGTTCGGAAAGAATCGAAAGCCCTGCGCCCGTCGCAGCGGTTGCTTCCATCATCGCCTGCCACAGAGCCCCGTCCTGCGGCATTTCCTGAAGTCGCCAGCCGCTGACGCGGATCTGCGCCGCTCCGCCGCTCAGCCATAAATGCAGGGCCTGCCTGGCATCGCTGGCGGCAACGAGCGGCGCGGTCGTCGTCGCATAAGGATGGCGGAATGCTTCAGCAATCATCATTGCCCCCGCTCCGACGGTACGGAACGGCAGAAGAAAGACCAGAGACTCGCCCCGGTTGATCGTCAGGAACTGCAGCCGACCGGGCGCGGCGAAGGCCGGTTCGGCCGCAAGCACGAAATCGGGTTCGTAGAAGACATTCGGCTCCATCGCCTTCAGGGCGAGTTCACGCCAGGCGGGCACGAGAGAGCGCGCATCCGCCGGACCGATGATCCGCGCGGCATATTCACCGCCCGCCAACACGGCTGCCGGATACGATTGGGCGGGACTGCTCATCGCGGACTCCACATGAAGATGTCGATCTTCAGATAGCGCCGCGCAGTCGCAAACAGCAGCAGCGCCTCCACGACATGGGCGATCGCCGTCGCGACGGCCGCACCCGCCAGCCCCCAATAGGGAATCAGCGCAAGATTCAGTGCCAGATTGATGAAGAATGCACTGCCAACCGCAATCGCGCAGGGAATCTGGTGATCCAGCATGTTGAGCAGCCGTTCCACCGGCCCGAGCGAAGCGCGCGCCAGAAGACCGAACGCCAGAATGTACATCAGCGGATAGCCTTCGACATAATCGCTGCCGAATGCCATCAGCATGAATTTGCCGACGATGAGCAGGCCGGCGATGGCCGCCAGCGACGGCCAGAATGTCCAGTGAATGGCGTCGCGCACAAAGATGCGCAGCTTCTCGGCGTCGCCGCGTGCATTGTACTCGGCAAACCTGTGAGCCGCAGCCGCCTTCACCGCAAAATCGATGAAGCTGACCAGCGCGAGCGTTTTGGTGACGGCGAAGTAGATGCCGACCTTTTCGGAATCCACATAGAAGGAAAGTACGAGCACGTCCGTCGAGGTCAGCAGGACGTAGAAGCCATCGATCAGGAAAATCGGCAACGAGGCGCGGAACCAGCCCATCCATCGGTAGGCCCTGCCGCCTTCCGGCACGACTTTCGCCAGACGGCGCTGCAACGCGATCGTCTGGATGATCCCGGAAATCCACAACGCCGCCAAGAGGGCATACATCGCCGTTTCCGCATTGTGCCCCAGCCCCACGAGCACAAACACCCCCATGAAGGCCAGAATGCTGAGCGGCCGCGCAATATAGGGAAGCGCGTGTGCAAGATCGGGCCAGTTATAGGTCCGCGCGATATAGTCCTGCACGGTCATCAGGCCGGCAATCGGTAGGCTTAGACAGGCAAGAAGAAGCGGCCGCACATATTCGCTGTCGATTGCGCCGGACATGTACCGGATGGCGAACGCGCCGATCACCGCGCAAAGGCTGCCGACGGCCAGGCCGACCAGCCGGCTGGCGTAAAGATAGCCGCGCAGCAGATCCCATTGTCCGCGCACGGTGTAGTCGGGCGGGAAACGCTGCGCCGCCGTCGAAAGCCCGAATGGCGCCAGTTCAGCAACGAGCAGGATCAACACCCAGACAGTGACGAAGACGCCATATTCCGCGACACCGATCCACCTGGCGATCAGGACCTGCGAAAAATAGGCGATACCCGCGCTGGCAACCCGCACCAGAAAGACGAAGGCCGCCGTTCGCATGGCAACCGCGCGGTCGTCGCTCCCGGTCAAGACTTCGCGCAGAACGTCCATAACGCGCGCGAGCAGTCGCCCGCGCGAATTTGCGGCGTCTGGAGCCGGTCTTGCGTCGGTATCCGACATGAAGCGCAACATTCCCTTTTTTGTCAGCCCCGAAGACTAACGGCGATGCGTTAAGGAAATGACTTCAATGCGTTGGAAGGCCCTATCGGTGAAGTCATACCTAACGGAACATTAATGAGTGCGGGCTATCTAAGGAGGCTAGCAGCCCGGCATCGGCGCGCGGGGCAGGCCCGATCCTGAGGATATTCATGCTCGCTATTTTCAAGAATTGCCGAATTGCCGTGAAATTGCCGCTTCTCGTGGCTCTCGGCGCAGCGGTGCTGGCAATGTCGGTCGGGTACGCCGCCTACCATAGTGCTGACTCTGCCCTGCGCGCGGAGGCAAACACCAAACTGATGTCTCTGGCCCAGACGCGGGCTTCGGCGCTGCGCGACTACGTGCGATCGCTTGGCGAAGACCTCCAGCTGATGTCGACCAATACCGCCGTCATTTCCGCGCTGAAGGAAATGCGGACCGGTTATTCGGTGTTGGGCGACGAAGCAACAGCGGCGCTGCAGCAGACATTCATTGACGGAAATCCCTTCCCGGTCGGCGAGCGTGCCAAACTCACGGACAGCCGCCAAAGCCGCTACTACGACAAGATGCACGCCCGGCAGCATCCGTGGTTTCGCCGCGCGCTGGAGTTGCGCGGTTACTACGATATCTTCTTCTTCGATACCGCCGGCAACGTCGTCTACACAGTGGTGAAGGAGAACGATTTCGCGACAAATGTGGTGACGGGAAAGTGGAAGGACACCGATCTGGCTGCCGTCTACAAGGCAGCCTTGGCCAGCCAGGAATTCCAGATCAGCCTGACGGATCTCCACGCCTATGCGCCAAGTGCCGGTCTACCGGCATCCTTTATGGCCACCCCGGTCTATGACGGGCTGGAGAAGATCGGCGTCATTGCCGTGCAGATGCCGACGGAGCGATTGAACGCACTCTTCAATGGCAAGAGCGGGCTTGGAGCGACCGGCGAGACGCTCCTTGTTGGCAGCGATGGATACCTGCGCGTGGATTCCGCGTTCGTCGAAGGCGATGACATTCTCGCAACATCCATTTCTACGCCGCTGCTCGGCGAGGCGATCGCCGGCAGCAATGCCGAAGGCATCGTTCACGATTATCGCGGAATGGACATGCTGGCGGCAATCGTGCCGGTTGGCGTTCGCGGTGTCGATTGGGCCGTCGTTGCGGCGCAGTCGCAGGATGAGATTTCGGCGCCGGTCCAGCACCTGCGCGATCAACTGCTGCTTGTCGGCTTCCTCCTCATGATGGTCATCGTCGGCTCGGTCGTATTTGCCATCTCGCGCATGATCACACGCCCGCTGGCTGACCTTCGCAGCCGCATGACGGCGCTCAGCCGGGGTGATACCGGGGTCGATCTGTCCGATGTCTCGCGACTTGACGAAATAGGCGACATGGTTCGTTCCGTCGCCGTTTTCCGCGACAATGCGGTTGAGCGCGCCAAGCTGGAAGGCCTGACCGAAAGCGAGCGACTTGCCAGAGAAGCGCGCCAGAAAAAGATCGATCAGTTGATCGAAGGCTTTCGCGGTTCGGTTGCGAGCGTTCTGGAGCAGGTCTCACAGGCGACCGGCGAAATGGAATCGACCGCCGGCGCCCTCTCGGGCATTGCGGAAACGACGACACGGCGCTCGACCGCGGCTGCATCTGCGTCCGAACAGGCATCGGCGAACGTGCAGACCGTCGCGTCTGCCGCCGAAGAGCTTGCCGCATCAATCGAGGAAATCAGCCGGCAGGTCGCCCAGGCAGGCGGAATCGTCCGGCAGGCAAGCACGGAAACCGCTGCGACCAACGAGAAGATCTCAGGCCTCGCCCAGGCGGCGCGCCGTATCGGCGATGTGGTCAACCTCATCCAGGATATAGCGGAACAGACCAACCTTCTGGCCCTGAACGCAACCATCGAGGCAGCCCGTGCGGGCGAGATGGGCAAGGGGTTCGCCGTCGTCGCAGCCGAGGTCAAGAACCTGGCGAACCAGACCGCTCGCGCGACCGAGGAAATAGCCTCGCAGATCGCCGGTATCCAGTCATCGACTGGCGAAGCGGTGGATGCCATCGCCGAGATCGCCCGGATCATGGGTGAGGTGGACGAATATACCGGCAATATCGCGTCGGCGATCGAGGAGCAGGGTGCTGCCACAGGCGAGATCAGCCGCAACGTTCAGGAAGCCGCATCCGGAACGATGGAAGTTGTCACCAACATTGCCAGCGTGACGACTGTTGCCGGCGAGACAAGCCAGTCTGCCGGACAGGTCGCGACCGTTGCGGGCGAACTGACGCGACAGGCCGACAGCCTGCGGGCGGAAGTGGAAGCGTTTCTCGCCGAAGTTTCGGCGGCCTGATTTTCGGCGCCTGCCCGAAGAGGTCAGGCTGAAAAGCCGCCCGAGGCCATATAGGCTTCTTCCGCCTCGGTTGATCTTCTGCCGAGCACAGCGTTGCGATGCGGAAACCTGCCAAACCGGCGGATCGCATCCATATGGACGAGTGCGTAGAAATAGTTGTTCTGATTGCCCAGCTGCCTGAAGAGATCGACACAAAGTGACTGATCGTCGATGTCTTCCGAATGCATGAAGGGTAGATAGAAGAACTGCCGCGCAACGGGCGGAAACTGCCGATCATAGCCGCGGTCCAGGGCAACATGAGCCAGCGAGCGCGCCTTGCCGTCCTGCGCGAACGCTTTCGCATCCTTGCGGAACATGTTTCGGGAAAACTGGTCGAGCAGGATGATCAGGGCAAGGCACCCGGGCGCGTCCTCAGCCCATGCGTCGAGCTCCCCGCCCGCGGCGGCTTCATATGCGGCCGAAAACCGCGCCGCTATATCGCGATCGAATTCGGGATCGGACGCATACCAGCGGCTTTCCCCGGCCTTCCACCAGAAATCGAGAATATCGCCCGGTCCGACTTTCTGCTGCGTCAAAGCCGGAATTCCCCGCTGCAAATGCGCGCGTAAAGCGCCGTGTCGAGGGGTTCGAACCTGCCGGTCGTCGGATTGGCGAAATAGAGAGGATCGCTACTGTAGGAAGGATCGAAGCCCTGTTTCCGCATTTCCACCTTTCGCTGTTTGAACGTCCCGGTGGCTTCGATCTGCCGCGAGAGCCGGAGAAACAGCGGGCGGGCATATTCCGGCAACTGGCGCCTGATATGCGCGGCAAGGCCATCGAGGTCCATCTCGTCATCCGGAACGATCATCGCCATCCCGGCCGCACCTTCCATGCCAGGCACTTTGACCCCGTATACCGTCGCCTCCAGAACGCCCGGATAGATCGTGATCGATTCAGCGACTTCGTGGGTCGAAACGTTCTCGCCTTTCCAGCGGTAGGTATCGCCGATCCGGTCAACGAAGAAGAAATAGCCGAGCGCATCCTTGCGTAGCAGATCGCCGGTTCTGAACCATGCATCGCCCTCTTCGAAGGCGCCACGCAGTATCTTCGATTCCGAGGCGCTCTTGTCCGCATATCCATCGAACCGCTGCGCCGGTTTGCCGGGATCGATCACGATCTTGCCGATCGCCTCGCCGACCTCATTGGGCGCGCATTCGATGCAATGCCCCTCGGCATCGCGTATCGGGGCCTCTGCCTCGATGTCGAATTTGATGATCTTGGTCATGAAACGGTGTTCGAGCCACCACGGAATGCGGCCGACGGAACCAGGCGTGCCGTCGAGATTGAACATCGTCACATTGCCTTCCGTTGCCGCATACCATTCGATGATCTGCGGGATTCGGAACCTGTTCTTGAACTCCATCCAGATATCGGGTCTCAACCCGTTACCGTCGCAAAGCCTTATCTTGTGCTGCGTTTCCTTCGGATGCGTCGGTGAATTGAGAAGGTAGCGGCACAACTCCCCGATATACTGGAACATGGTGCATTCGTAATCGACCACATCGTCCCAGAATTGCCGCGCGGAGAATCGGTCGCGTATGAAAACGCTGCCGCCGACCGTCAGCGTGATGCCCGGTGCCAGTACGCCGCCAGCGGTATGATAGAGCGGCTGCGCGACATAAATCCGGTCGTCACGACGTGCGTTACAGGTCGCGCTGAATCCCTTCATCACGGCCTGAACGCGATAATGGTTGATGATCGCCGCTTTCGGCATGCCGGTGGTGCCGCTGGTATAGATATAGAGCGCCGGATCCTCGATCGTCAGCGCCGGAAGTTCCGATTTTGCAAGCGGCGTTGTCGGATATTCCGAAACGACACGGTCGAACCGTTCGTAACCCGCGCGTGAGGCTCCATCGATCCAGATCGTCGCGCCGGTCGTCACCGACGGCAGCGCGCTTTCCAGCGATTCCCACAAGTCGGCACCGACGATGATATGCTTTGCGTTGACGATATTGATGCAATAGGCGAGCGCGGCGCCCGAAAGATGCGTGTTGAGCAGCGCCGTCACGGCGCCGGTCCGGATGACTCCCATCCAGATCGCCAGATATTCCGGCCGGTTGTTCATCAAGAGCGCGACGGTGTCGCCCTTGCCCACCCCCTGCGCCTTGGCCCAGTGACTATAGGCATGCGCATGTTCGCCGAGCTGTTTGTAGGTCAATTGCTCGTTCTGCGAGAGAAGAGCAATCCTGGGTCCGTGCTTGAGCGCCAGTTCGTCGAGCAAATCCGGAAAAGTGCGCGTCCGGTTTTGCATTACCGGCCTGAGGCTGCGCAATATCCGGATGGCGCCGTACAGATAAACCCATTCGCTCTTCAGGCGCTTGAGTAGATTCATTCATGTCCTCCCGTGCCGGTAACGGTGATCTTCTTGATGGATCGGACCTGGCACCCTGTTTGACCAGTGTCAGATGAAATCGGGGCTTCCGCAAGAGGGCTCGACTTGCCGCCGCTCCCGCGCCGGAATAGTTTCCCCGCTTCGCCTAGACTTTCGCGAACGGTATCCCACATGCCCGATGAACCAGCCCTCGTACTCGACCTGAGGGGACTGAAATGTCCCTTCCCGGTCCTGCGCACCCGCAAGGCCATGCTGGCATTGCCCTCGGGCGCCGTCGTCGTGGCCGAGGCGACGGACCCTGCCGCGCAGATCGACTTTCCCCACTTCTGCAATGAGGGCGGCCACGCGCTGCTCGACTATCGCGAGCGCGACGGCATTCATGCGTTCACGATCAGGAAGAAATAGCGTTCGGGAACGAACTGTCTAACGCCGGAGCGGATTGCGCTCGGGCATGGGGACGGCGCCATAGCGGACTGGATTGTCGGCGCCGGAATCGTCGTCACCCTCACCGCGAGAAAGAAGATTGCCGATGACGCCGCCGCCGCTGGCGGCGATCTGGCGGGCCGGATCGGCGACCGAAGCGATGGCGGTTTGCCGCGCGCTCAAGCCCCACGAGGCGATTTCGCCGCTGACAGCCGTACGCTGCTTCTTGGGACCGCAGACATGATCGCGCATGACGAAGGGCGGCTGCCCGGTGCTCGGCAGCGACTCGGCCGTTGCCTTGCGGGACCTGAAAAGAAGTCCGCCCGAATTGTCAAAGCCGGATTCGATCAACGCCACCATGACATCCTCGCGGATCTTGGTGTTTTCCGCCCCGAATACGACACCGATCAGCCGGCGTCCGTTTCGCTGAACGCTTGCCACCAGATTGAACCCGGAATCGCAGATGAAGCCGGTCTTCAGCCCGTCGGCGCCGGGATAGCGGCCGATCAGCGAATTGTGGTTGCGGAACGTACGTCCGCCGATCTTTACGTTGTCGAGAGAGAACAGGAACGTATAACGCGGAAAATCGCGGTATATGGCCTGTGCCAGTAGTGCCTGATCGCGCGCCGTCGTGATCTGACCGGAATCCGGCAGACCGTTCGGATTGACATAATTCGTATCGCGCATGCCGAGGGCCCTGGCGGTACGGTTCATTTCGGCAACGAAGCTCTCCACACTGCCGCCGACACCCTCTGCAATGGTGACGGCCGTATCATTGGCCGACTTCACCATGATGATGCGCAGCGCCTGTTCCAGCGAGAGGGTCGAGCCCACGGGCATGCCGGTCTTGCTGGGCGGCTCGTTCAGCGCCCGCTGCGTGACGGTCAACTGCGTGTCCATGGAAATCCGCCCGCTCCGCACCGCGGACAATGCCACATAAGTGGTCATCACCTTGGTTATCGAAGCCGGGTACCACAGGCGCGTCGCCTCGTGCGAATGGAGGACTTCGCCGGTCGCGGCATCGATGACGAGCGCGGGCCGCGCGAATGCCGGGCCCGCCGCACAAAGCGTTGCAAAGACGATGAATGCTCGCAGGAAGCCGGCCATCCGGATTGGGTGCCTTTTTGGGATCAGACGGTTGAGTATGGGATCTTCTTAGCGCGATTTGGCGTGCGATGCAAAAGACCCATAAGTCGTTCAGGCGGCTTTTTTCGTCGCCTTGCGCTCTTTCTCGCCTTTCTTGATGACCATGCCGGCAACGTCGATGGGCAACTGGAAGACGATGCGATTTCCCTCGCGCTCGCCACCAGCATCGATCATGCGCCCCTTTTGCCGGGCGACAAGACGGCCCACGGCCCCCAGCAGCACGGTAACATCGGCATCGGCATCGATGAGCGCAGCCTCGCCGGTGTCCTGCTTCAGGTCTTCGGGCTCGCGGAATGTGAACTCGGCCCGGTCCTCGCCAACTACCTTTACCTCCAGCGCGAGCCTGGTCTCGCTGGCGCGGCTGCGCAGAGACAGCGTCGTCAGAGCCCACTCGAAAATCCGTCTGGCGTCCTGTGGGTCGCTGAGAATGGGCGGCAATGACGTGTAATCGACGGCCGTCACCACGGAATTTCCGGCGCCGCCATTCTCCAGCCAGCCGGAAATGCAGCGTTCCGGATTGGTGCTGATGAGGGACGCCGGTTCGCCGCCGCCGGTAATGAGCGTGATGCATGCCTCGAGCATCTGGCGCAGCGATTCGTTGCGCCGCTTCAGCGAGCCGGCACGCCGCTCCAGATCGACGCGAAGCCTGTGCTCGCGGCGCATGTCCTCGAGCAGCTCATCTGCCACGGTAAAGATCAGGCATCGGCCTTTCGGGCCATCATCTTCGGCGGCCATGCGGTTGCCGCCGATGAGGCAGGCGATGGTGCCCGAAGGCGTTATCAACTCGCCGGCGCCCTGGAACTGGCCGTCGGACATCAGGTCTTCCAGAGAAACCGGCTCGCCCGCGATCAGCACCTGCTGCGACCAGTCGAGCGAATTGAGATCGGCGACAAGTTCGGCGCCGAAAATATCCAGCGCCGCCCTGTTGGCATTGGTAACCTGGTCATGCTCGTCGAATGTAATGACCGGATTTGGAATATGTTCCAGCACTGCGGAGGGTGTCAGGACGTTCCCGCCATGGGCCTCGCTCAGAAGCGTCAGCAATCGGTCGAGCGCGCGCGACATGGCGCCGACCTCGTCCCGCGCATCGAACCGGCTCAGATTCTTGCGGGCCTTGGCCGGCTGGTTGAGCGCGAACTCGATCGTGTCCCGCATGCGCTGGATCGGATACATGACCATCGCGGCGACGATAACCATCGTGACGACGGTGATGGCGATCGTGCCGAGCAGCCCGAGAATGACGAAGGTGACGAGCCGAACCTGAACCAGACGCCACAGATTGGACCCGTCATAGCGAATGATGGCGCCCATATTGATGCCGGATCGCGCAGGCGACAGGTAGAATTCATGGTAGCGCCCGTCGGTGATGACCTGGACGGCGTCGGGATTTGCGGAGGCCGCAATATCTATCCACTTGAGTGTCGGCCGCTGGCCGAAAACGCCCTTCACGTCCCCGGCCGAGTTGAGGAACATCCCGCCAACGAGATCCGACGACCGCGACAGCGCCTCTCCACGCGTGACCATGACATCTATGGACGGAAGCCGTCCGACATCGACCACGGACGAAAGGTAGTTGCGCGCCTGGGTTACGATATTGGCGTTATGTTCCTGTTTGAAATTCAGATAGAGCGGCACCAGCAGCACGACATTGATGGCAAGCATGCAAACGAAAATGGCCAGCGCCGCCCGCCGGCAAAGGGGGCTGTTCGCCGTTGCATTGAGGGCCAGCCTGAATTCGGCCAGCGTCAGCTTGTTTTTTTCGCCAGACTTCAAACGCAAGTCACCGTCTACGCCTTACACAACCTGCAAACCCTATCAGCGGCATATTGACTTATGTTTAACGGGTGAGGCGAACGCGATGTCCCAAGGCAAGAGGATATGGGTCCAGGAGGAAGCGGTCTATGAACATCCTTCTCCTTGGTGCGGGCGGTTTTATTGGCCGCCACGTGCTTGCAGAACTGTTGAGCCATGGCCATCGCGTTGATGCGATTGTCCGGCGCGACGATGGCCTTGGCTCTGCGTTTCCGCAGGCTCGGATCCATGAACTCGATCTGATCGGGATGACCAGCGAGGTCGACTGGCATCCAAGGCTGGCCGGGATCGACGTGGTGGTGAATGCGGCGGGCATGCTGCGCGGGCCCGCGATGCATGCGATCCATGTAGCGATGCCGGAAGCACTTTACGCGGCGTGCGGCAGGACCGGCGTGAAACGCGTTGTCCTTTTGTCTGCCATCAGCGCGCGTCCGGATGTCGAAACGGACTACGCGCGCACCAAGCTTCAGGGCGAAGCTGCGCTGCGCGCCGCTGACGTACAATGGACCATCCTGCGTCCGTCACTGGTCTATGGCGACGGCAGCTATGGCGGCACATCCCTCCTGCGCGGAATGGCGGCACTGCCCTGGCGCGTGCCCGTTCCCGGTGCGGGCGACCAGCTGTTCTCGCCGGTTCATGTAGATGACCTTGCGCGCGCGATACGCATCGCCTGCGAAGACGATGCCTTAGCGGCGGCAGAGCTCGAACCCGTCGGCCCCCGGACACTCACGCTTGCGGCGCTGCTCGACAAATACCGCAGGTGGCTGGGATTCGGTCATGCGCGTTTTGTCTCTGTTCCAATGCTCGTGATGAACCTGGTGGCCCGGCTCGGCGATGTTTTCGGCAATGGGCCTGTCTCGACAAATAGCCTCAAACAGCTGGTCGCCGGCAACGCGGGTGACGGCCAGTCCTTTGCGACTGCAATCGGCTTTTCGCCGCGTTCGCTCGACGACGCACTGCATGCCCGTCCCGCCAGCGTCCAGGACCGATGGCATGCCCGCCTTTTCTTCCTGCCCGCATTGCTGACGGCTGTGCTCGCGCTGACATGGATTGCATCGGCACTGCTGGGGCTGTTTTTCGGCGCGGCCTATACGCGTGAACTTGCGAGCGCCCTGTCTCTGCCCGAGAGCTGGATATTGCCGCTGCAGATCGCAGGCAGCGCGATCGACTTCGTTGTCGCGGCTCTGATGGTTTTCGACAGGAAGGGGCGCTGGTCCACGCCGCTACAGTTGGCGGTTGTCAGCGCCTATACAGCGCTCATCGGCATTGCCCTGCCGCATCTGTGGCTCGACCCACTTGGATCGCTGTTAAAGAATTTCGCCTTCATGGCGCTCGTTCTGGTGCACGGTGCAATCGCGGATCGACGTTGACGTCGCGACGTACGGGCAATCTCGCATGCGGATATATTCGCCTGCGAGAACTACCAACATCGTCGCTTGTATAGCGGGCTCCCACTTTCATTTGCATTTCGCCTGGATCAGATCGAGTGCGACATCGCCCTCTTCAAACATTTCCAGCCAGTCGCTTAGGTCATCGTCGTACTTGCCGCTAATGACAACAGTACCCTTGCACTGGATACGCGTCTTACTGGTGACGACGGCTAGTCCGCAGGCATCCTTGATCTCATACTCGTAATTACCGCTATTATTGCGTCCAGACGGCGCGGTTACGATACGTCCCGTAATGGTGATCAAGTCGCCGTCATCGATTTTACGGCTCCTTATGTCGCAAATCCTTTCAGCTTTTGCAGAAGCACACATCGCTATCGCAAGCGCCACGGCGCATGCCATCAACTTGAGCATCCCACTACCCCCGAATTGCTCGTTCTCTGGGGTCAGGTCGACGCTATTGTGCGCCTTGAACTCAATATTTCTGCATCAATGTCGGAATGAGGCGCCGGACGTAGATCTGACCTGCGAGAAACAGCTGCCTATAGTCATCAAACACCGTCCGAATAATACCGCATCGAAATCCTGCCCACCAGACATTTGAATCTGACGGTCTCGATGCACCGGCGAGCACAATCCGGCCGGCGGCAGCATGTCCGCATCTTACCCAGCAAAGCGTGTCGCAGGGCACCAGTATTTGCGTGCCGTCTATGGCGTCTGGCAGACGGACAGGTTCCGTCAGCCTGTTTCAAGCTGAATCGATTGCTGGTGCCCTTGGCGAGACTTCGGAGGGAAATTGCATCTTGGTAAGGGGTGAAAAATTCATTATTTATTTCAATGCACTGAGAACAAAACCGTCTGCAGTCCAGCATTTCTGTGAAGGCACCTTGTGTGTTCCAATTGGCGCGTCTTATGAAGCCCGCAGCAAGAGACGCCAATAGGGAGACAATATGCGCAAGCGACCCGAGGCCCACTCATGGAGTGCCTGCCTCGGAAACAAATACGTCTCCGAGGCAGATCCGCGCAATTATTTGTTGAGCTCGTTCTGACGCGCAATCATCTGGTCGTGAGTCATGGCACCGAATTCAGATGAAAGGGTCTTCATCTTCGCAATGAATTCAGTTGCAGGATATCCGGCCTTGTTGTGTTCCTGCTCGAACTCAGTCCAGAGTTTTGCCTTCGCCGTGTCGAGCGCGGCGATGTCCTCCGCGCTCAACTCAACCACTTTGGCTCCTTTGGCCTTCATGGCCTCCATCCCGCGCGCAATGTTGCTTTCCACGAAATCGGCCTGAAGCAAGCTCCCGTAGCGACCGGCGCGCTTCATGACGTCCACCAGATCCGGCGGCAATTTCTCATATAGCTTCGGGTTGATTGCGAACGGGATGTCGCCAGCCCGGCCAAAATCAACAAGCACGATATATTTTGCTACCTCGTCGAGATTGTAAGTCAGCCAGCTTTCCGCGGGAACCAAAACGCCATCGACAACTCCCTGCTGAAAAGCTGTCAGGATTTCAGTCGAAGCGGTAGTGACCGGAATCGCACCCAACGCTTCGACCATCTTGTTTACCGGTCCACCCGCCCCGCGAATCTTGAGCCCTTTCAGGTCCTCCAGGCTTTTCACTTCTGTCTTGGTCAGGAGCGCATAGGGGGCGCTCGTGGCATGGAAGAAAACTTCTACACCAAGCGCTCCATACTCAGGCCGCAGATAATCGTCGTACAACTCGGCTGCAATCTGATTGTTCGCATACGCAGTTTGAAATGCGTTCGGTAGGAAAAACCCGTGCGACAAGTGGAAACTTGTGCGGGTGAACAAAGGATAGGCCGGTGTAATGTCCGTGACGTCGGTAATCAGTGCCTTGAAGCCATCCGCCGGGCCGTGAAGCACACCGTTTGGAAAGGTCTCCACAGCAATTCGACCGCCACTTTCCTTTTCAATAAACTCCTTCAGTGGCAGCGTCACCTCTTTGTATTGCGCAGACTCAGACGAATGAAACTGCGAGAGACGAATAGTAAAGTCTGCCGCCCAACCGGATATCGGCGTCATTCCCAATATCAACGCGCACAATGCCAAGAGAATTCTCATCATTTCCTCCCCGAGTTTGCCATCCATTTTTCGGACGACGAAATAGCGCTTACGAAAGCGCAAGATTGCAGGCAGATTCATTCAGACCGATAAAGGAGGTCTCCAAGTGAATCCGGCCCTTCGACATACCCAGTTCTTCGATAGAAGGCGCGATCTCGCTCGCCTTGCTGAAGCGAAAGTCTCTTCAGCACGTGCCTTGCTTGCTCCGCCTTTTCCGGCGCTTCTTCAGGAATGGCTTTGTAGAGCCGAGCGACAAAGCCTTTCAGGCTGCGGTTTTGTCCTTCAAGAGTGGACAATGGAATCATCGCTTCAGTCGCTTTCGGCGCTGGTGAAGCCAGCAGCGCGCTCACCTCACGCAACAGGTCCGACATTCCCGCCGAGCCCTGAGCGATTGCGACCAGGTCCGCCACTCCGGAGCGATACTGGTGATTTTCAACGACCTCAAAGCGGTACTGGTGCTCATGGACTTCCAACAACCAGGACAGGGTCACCAGGATAAATTGGGCTTGATCCCGCGCGAATTTCGCCTGCTCGGGAATTTCCGGGATGATTGTTTCTTCAAACCGGCTTTTTATTGCCGAAATCTGTTGCGCAACGCTGGGTAGCATCCTTAGTTCTCCACGATCATGCGATTGAGATCGCAGATGTCATAGCCGCCCTTGCCGGAAATCAGGTTATACAGAACATCCATTTGGGTTCTGCGGGCCGCAGCATGGGTCAGCGCTGTCCCCAAAAGCGCGACCGCCGACCACCAGATGTTGAAGATGATGTAGTAGTGAAGCCGTTCTGGATCGATTTTCAGGCCTGACTGCCGCTCATATATTCGCGTGAACTCAGCCAGCGTTGCCAGACCCGCATTCAGGAATTCACCATTGGCATCATCATGCCCCCAGGCGGGCAGCATCGTGTAACCAAGGTCGCAATGGCGATCCCCGAGTGAACAGAGTTCCCAGTCCAGAATCCCCGTTATTCTTGAGGTCTCCTGGTCGTATAGGAAATTGCCGTTTCGGAAGTCTCCGTGCAGCAACGATATATGGTCGGCGACAGGCTTATGCTTTTCGAGCCATTCGCGCGAGAGGATCATCGTTGGATGTTCCTCAATAAGATCTTGTTCCCAGACCCGGTCCCAGAATGCCAACCGCCAGTCTATTGCGTCTGTGGTACCCGGGCGGGGCTTCGCAAACTCAGTCAGATTGGAACGCGCCCAATCGAAGGAATGGAGCTTGGCCTCGTACTCGATAAATTGAGGTGCCAGCTCGCGGCGCAATTCGTCTCCGAAGACAGCTCCCATGGCACTTGCTTTCAAGCTTTCGCTTGGTGGCGCCTGAACGCCCTCCAGGAAGCGGCATATTAGGGCGGCACCACCGAAATAGGTGCTATCCCGGATCAGCCAGAGCGGTTCCGGGATCGGCAGAAACCCCTCCACGGCTTTCATCGCCTGGTACTCGCTCGGAATGTGCGTATCGCAGCAAGCACCAGGAGCCTTAACGCGCAAGATCAGGTGTTGTGAGGAATCGCCACTGACCAATTCGAACTTGTAGGTCTCGTTCCCTGCACCCCCGGACATCTTCGACATGTTTTCGAGCGTGAAGTCTTCGCCAAGCTGAGAGGCTAGAAAGCGCCGGAGGTTTGATTTGATTTCGGAAACGGTCGGACGACTGAAAGCAGCGCCTGACGAGTCAGCGAGCAGCCGTTCATTCAGCAGCGCGTTGAGACGTGGCTCAATCTCATATTTGGACTCAAGCGAGCGAATCCATTGCCGCAGGTCTGCCGCAGAGGTTTGAGCACTTACACGAGCGACCGACTCGGAAGCCGTCTTCATAAACGTTCGCCAGAATTCAGCCGCATTGAAGCAGCCTTTGTCTGCCGAGCGACATTCGCCCGCGTAAGCTTCACGCGATCAAATCGCACGAAACCGAGTGCCGGATGCACTTGACCTTCCATGTCGTTTCCCCAACTCGCCAGTCAATCAACAACTGACGCCCATTATTGTCATTGGTTGAATGGGTAACCCATTTAGACGGTCGTCGCAATAGGAAATGAGCCGGCATGGGCAAGCCCCCCCTCGGGCAAGCAATCCAGGCAATAGTCTGCGCTTCTGTTGAAAGCTCTTCAGGCAACCGCTGACTCGGCGGCTGCGGGGGACTAATCGGATAATGTCTCGAGATAATGGGCGTGGAGCTTGCTCAGATGCTCGCGGACCGCCTCCACTCCCAAATCAGCATCGCGCTGTCGTATCGCGCGCATGAGCTTGGCGCGAAGGGGCATGACGTACTCGTTGGTGGTAGGCCCCCCGATACTCACGATGAATTTCGTCAGAATCACATGAACCGCTTCAGTGAGCGTCATCAGGATCGGGTTCCGCGTCATTGCCGCGAGAATACGGTAGAATTCCAAGTTGACGGCCATTCGACCTTCGCGATCGCCAACCAATGCAAGATTCTCGGCGGCCGAGACATTCAGCTCCAGCGCAATCAGTTCTTCGTCGGTCCTACGTTCGCAGGCCAGCCGTACGACCTCGCTACACACCAGGATCCGAACCTCAGTCAGGTGCCCAGGAGAAATTGAGCCGAAGGCATACATATCGGTAAAGCCGGATAGTACAGCGACCCCCCCATCATCCTTCACATATGCGCCGCCTTTTGTGCCCTTGCGTATTTCTAACAATCCCAGCTTTGAGAGTGATCGCAACGCTTGGCGAACTGTGTTGCGACTGACGTTCAGCTGCCTGGCCAGCTCCCGTTCTGCTGGAAGCCGATCACCTACGCGGAGATTGCCCTTGGCAATGTGCGAACGGATCTGCCCGCTGATGCCGTCAGAATAATCGCTGCCAGCAAGGGGCACGAATCTAATATCTGTCACTGAACTAGGCATAGCGTCCTATCGCACCCCTCAAATTCAGATTGCATAAGGGCTAAGGTCTCTGCCACGCGCGCGGTGAACATCCAACGCCTGAGACAGCAAGTACAGCAAATCCGCGTTTAGGGCCAAAGCCGGAAAAAAGGAACGGCAGGCCGTCCTCTTCGCTTCGAGGGCAGGCTGGACTCCGGCGGCCCGCCGGCCATTCAAATATTGACAACCGGGTATGGTGCCCCTGGCCGGACTGCGGCACAAAATCGCACCTTCGACACAAAGAGCTTAATTCGCCATATATTTCAATGCGCTGCGCACAGCTTCATCTGCAAGCCACCGTTCCGGTGAAGGCCTCTTGTGTACTCCAATTGACGCGATTTGTGTACCCCGATGCGGAAAACACCGATGGAGTGACGCTAGCGGCAAACCACCATGACGACCGTGTCTTGCGCGGTCGCAGCTAGAGCCTCCACCGACTTCTCTTCGCCCTCCTCTCCGGTCTCGATGCCACGGAAGGGAGCAAGGAAGGTGCGGAGCTGTTCTCCATGAATGGCGAAGTTGTAATTGCTCAGTGCATTGCCGGTGATTTCCATTGCCACTCGCTCATTGATTTTGGCAACGGCGACCCCAACGACATAGCCCCGCTTGTCCAATAGCGGTCCTCCAGAGTTTCCTGGCTGGATGGCCGCCGAGACGGTGAAGTTGCTCTTATCTCCGGCCAGGCCTGTCTTGCTCGTCACGATACCCGCCTGCACTTGCAACTCCTCTCCCATGATGACTGTCATAGGAAAACCGAAAGCCACGATCTCCTCACCAAGTTGAACCGGAGCACTGCTAACCTGGAGAAACCGGTGGCGAGTTACCCCCGACACCTGAAGCATGGCGAGGTCCATTTCCTCGTCGGCCGCCACGAGGCGAACTCGACTTCCAGGAAATTGCTTTATTGAGAGTTCGCCACAACCATCGACAACATGATTGTTCGTGACAACCAAACCATCCGCGCTGACCACGAAGCCGGAACCACTACCCGGTTTGCCTCTCGACGATGGCGTCTCCTCTGATCTGGGAGATCGGTTGGGCGGTGGGTCGGTTCTCGAAGCGTATCGCGCCATGGGATCAGCGCCGGCCGACATCATTGAAGAGAGGAAGATGGAGACGCGTTCTCCCAGGGTATCCACAGAGGGGTCCCAAGCAACCGAGAAGCCACGGGTCGACAACGCCCCGGCTTCAAACCGCATGTAGAAGGGAGTGCCTTGGTTAACCCCTGTCACCACAAAGAAATCGCGGTGGATCGTGGAATAGAAGATACGACGTGTGCGGCTTTCTGCGATGAAGTCCGAATAGAGCTGCTGGAAGGACTTCTCCTCGTTCGGCATCAAGATCGTTTGAATCTCTACGCCGCCATCAGAGCTTCCCCAACGGGTACCTCGTTTGGTTGGGAGCCCCCCGCCGACAATCTTCTGCGGAATAGACAACGTAAGTCCGGTGGCGTGGTCGACGTGCCGTTCGAAACCGAGGATGCCATAGACCCTGGCGGCCTCTGCCCTTAGCGTACTTTCTTCGCTGGGCGAGAGGTAGCCGGTGGAACGACGCCGTATCTTCTGTTGGAAACCGACGAGAGCCCCGTAGGTGTTCTTTCCGAACACACCATCGGCGAGGCCGTTGTAGTGACCGGTGAGAATAAGGCTGAGCTGTATGAAAACACGGTCGCGGTAATCCTTGGACTGGAACCAGCGCTGCGATTGATTGTAGTCGGCGTTCGCCGGAGTGATCGTCCAGCTAACGGCCAAGACCAAAACTGTTAGTGTTATTCGCCAAGCACGCACAGACACCCCGCAGGCCAAGCCCGCCCTCATCTCCTTGTTGCCTTGCGGCATTTTGGAGTTTCAACGACGGCAGGGCAATCGTTTGTTGGCAAGGCAGCGGACGATGGCTTGATGAATAGCCGAACGACAATTAGTGGTGCCCCTGGCCGGACTCGAACCAGCACTCCTTGCGGAACTCGATTTTGAGTCGAGCGCGTCTACCAATTCCGCCACAGGGGCTCGCATTGTCGCGATGCGGCGCGGATCATAGACGGGTTGGCTGCGCCGTCAACCGCGCTTCGTCAGGGTCAGCGAACGCCTGTCGACGGCATGCCGGGCAAGTCGATATTGACCGTCAGCCCGCTGCCCGGCGTCGTCTCCAGGAGAATATCCCCGCCATGGCCGCGTACGATGTCACGGGCGATCGCAAGGCCAAGCCCGATGCCGCCGGTCTCGCGATTGCGCGATGCCTCTCCCCGCACGAAGGGCTTGAACATTTCCTCGCGCCTGGCCGGCTCGATCCCGGGACCATGGTCGATGACGGCGATCCGGAATCCGTCGGCGCCCCTTGAGAGCTTCATCTCCGCCGCACCGCCATAGAAGACGGCATTGTCGATGATATTGCGCACGGCACGCCTGATATCGCCCGGCCGCGCAAGCACCAGTGCACGTTCGCCGTCGGCCAGACCGGTCTCGAAGGTGACCTGCCCCCCGGTCTCGGCGATATCGTCGGCAAGGCTCTCCAGCAGCGCGCCGACGTCGGTCGGCACGGATGGCGCCCGCGCCGCATCGGCCTTGGCGAAGGTCAGCGCCGCTTCTGTCATCTCCTGAAGCTCGCTGACCGATTGCACCAGCTTTTCGCGCGTCTCCTCGTCATCCACGAGTTCTGCCCGCAGCCGCAGCGCGGTAATCGGCGAGCGCAGATCGTGACTGATCGCGGCGAGCATCCTCGTTCGGTCGGCGATGAACCTGTCGACCCGGTCGCGCATCTCGTTGAAGGCATGCGTCAGGCGTTTCACCTCAAGCGGCCCGACCTCCGGCAACTCGACCGAATTGTCTCCCCTGCCGACCCGTTCGGCGCCTTCCGCCAGACGGCCGATCGGCCGCGCGATCCGCCGCGCGGCGAGGTAGACGACAAACCCGACGAGAAGCGAGGACACGCCAAGCGAGAGAACGAACGCCTGGCCGTAGGGCGGCGGCGGCGGCGGCGGCCCGGTGACCGCATTGAGCCAGGTGTCGGGCAGCTTCACCGCTATCGCCAGCCAGCGCCTGTCATCTTCGGATTCATCGCTCCTACCATCTCCGCCATCGCGGCGATGGCTGTCGGAATGCCAGCGGAAGAAGGGCCGTCTGATATCGTCGCTTCTGGCGATCGCCACGCGCACCTTTTCGGCGGCAAGATCAAGACCGCCCGCGATCTCGCCAGCGACGAAACGGGACGCCGCATCGTTCGACGTCTCGGCGACCGAAGGACCATGCGCCAGCCAGAATCGCAGAACGCGGGATGACGCGGCCCGCACGAGCCGCTGGCGTTCGGGCTCGGGCAAGCCGGCCAGAGACTGCGCCAGTTCAATCGTCCGTCCGGTCACATTTTCCCGGTACGCCTCGCGCACGAATTGTGCCCGCTCGCCGGCAAACAGCAGAAAGACGACGATCTGCGCGACGGCGAGTGCGGCAAGAACGAAGAGGGTCAGCCGCCCGGCAAGGCTTTTGGGGAAAATCTTCATGCAGGCGGCCTCACAGGGCTTCAACCTTCGCGGCGAAGACGTAACCGCCGCCCCAGACCGTTCTGATGATTTCCGGCTCTTTCGGACTGGTTTCGATCTTGCGCCTGAGCCGGCTCACCTGATTGTCGATCGCGCGGTCGAAAGGCACTGCCTGCCGCCCTCTTGTCAGGTCCAGCAGCTGATCGCGCGACAGCACCATGCCGGGACGCGCCAGAAAGACGGAAAGCAGCTGGAACTCGCCGGACGAAAGCGCGACGTTGACGCCCTCCGGATCTGTCAGTTCGCGTCGCGCCGGGTCGAATGTCCACCCGGCGAAGGTCAGCCGTCCGGTATCCGGCTCGGCGCCCGGCGGCAATTCGTGCGTGCGGCGCAGGACCGCCTTGATGCGCGCCATCAGCTCGCGCGGATTGAACGGTTTGACGAGATAGTCGTCAGCGCCCATTTCGATGCCGACGATGCGGTCTGTCTCCTCGCCCATGGCGGTCAGCAGGATCACCGGCACCCGACTGGTCTCGCGCACGAAGCGGGTCAGCGAAAGTCCGTCCTCGCCGGGCATCATGATATCGAGCACGACGAGATCGATGGCCGACGCCTTCATCGCCTTTCGCATTTCCGCGCCGCCGTCGGCGGTCGTCACCCGCATCCCGTATTTGACGAGATAACGACCGACGAGGTCGCGGATATCGCGGTGATCGTCGACGACCAGGATATGCGGGTTATCGTTCATGGCCCCATTTACCGCGCGGATGCCGGCGTCTGCAGATGAAATTTGTAACAGTCTGTATCAGACCCGGCTTCCTGTCGCATCTGGCGACCAATTCCCTATTTCACTGCCATTTTTGAACGACAAGCAGCGCTTAGCTGTTTGGGTGTTGAACAGGCCCGGCACGCCCCGCTGGCTCCCTTGTGAACCTGTAAGAAGGAAAAGACAGATGAAAACGAAGATGGATGCGAAAAAGAAGACCCTGCTGATCGCCGGCGTTGCCGCGATTGCGCTTACCGGTATCACCGCCGGCGCGGTGCAGGCAGACGGTCGCTGGCACGAACGCGACGGCTTTCACGGTGAGCGCCATGGCATGATGGGCGGCCACGAGATGATGGGTGGCCCCGGCATGATGGGCGGACGCGGTGACCTCATCCGCCGTCTGGCCGAAGACGCCGATACCGACAAGGACGGCAAGCTGACCCAGGCCGAGATCGATGCCGCGCAGAACGCGCGCTTCGAGAAATACGACGCCAACAAGGACGGCAAGCTCAGCCTCGACGAGTTCCAGAACCTGCTAACCGAGGTCATGCGTCCGATGACGGTACGCGCCTTCCAGCGCATGGATCCGGATGGCGATGCCGCCATCACCAAGGACGAGTTCGACAAGCCGCTGTCGAATATCGTCGAGCGCATGGACCGCAACGACGACGGCGCCCTTTCGCCTGAAGATCGCAGGCAGCGCCACGGCTGGAACCATGACGACGATGGCGACCGTCAGCACCGCTGGATGAAAGACGGCGAGCACCGCGGTCCCGGCGAAGGTCCGGGACAGGGCCAGGGTCCGGGAGCAATGCCCAAGCAGAACCAGTAGCAATATCTGAATCAGGCACCGGTTCGTGCGTCTTGCAAGTAACCGGATCGGTGCCGAAGGACCGGACCTCCGCAGGCGGATGACTTGCCCCCGTCGCCGCCAGCGGAAGGTCCGGTAGCCTTTCTTCGCCAGAAATCCCAAAGCGATGGACTTGCCGGACCTAAGCCGCTAAAGGCTTCGCCGATGCTGCGCCGCCTCTACGACTGGACCCTCGCTCTCGGCTCCCACCGCCACGCACCGGTGGCGCTTGCGGCTGTTTCATTTGCCGAAAGCTCGGTCTTCCCGATTCCCCCGGACATCCTACTCATACCGATGGTGCTGGCCGAACGGGCGAAAGCCTGGTTCTTTGCGGCGCTGTGCACTGTCGCCTCGGTTCTCGGCGGGCTGCTCGGCTATTATATCGGCGCCGCGCTCTTCGACACCGTCGCAAGGCCAATCCTCGACTTCTACGGCTATGCCAACGCCTTCGACGACTTTGCCGCCCGTTATAATGATTGGGGCGCGTGGATCGTTTTCATCGCCGGGGTAACGCCCTTCCCGTTCAAGGTCATCACGATTGCAAGCGGTGCGACGGGCCTCAGCCTGCCGGTCTTCATTGTCGCAAGCGTTGCCGCCCGGGGCCTCCGCTTCTTCATCGTCGCGGCGCTGCTCTATTTCGTTGGCCCGCCGGTTCGTGCCTTCATCGAAAAGCGCCTCAGCCTTGTCTTCACCGTATTCGTGGTCTTGTTCGTCGGCGGGTTCGTTGCCGCCCGCTACATGCTTTGACGGAAAAGTTGCCGATGACCAGAACACAGATCGCCGCTGGCCTCTTTCTCGCTTCGCTCGCGACCATCATCGGCGCCTATATCTTCGAGTATGGCTTTGACCTGGCGCCGTGCGAACTCTGTCTCAAGCAGCGCATACCCTATTATGTCGGTATCCCCATTGCGGGCCTCGCCGCGATTGTCGCGCAATCGCGCCCTTCTATTGCCCGGTTGCTCCTGATCGCATTCGCCCTGGCAATGCTCATCGGAGCGGGTCTGGGCATCTATCATGCCGGCGTTGAATGGAAGTTCTGGGAAGGGCCGACGGCCTGCACGAGCGGCGCCGACAACGTATCCGGTGTCACCGACGTGTTGAAGGCCATGCGCGAACAGGCCGTCGTGCGCTGCGACGAGGCCGCATGGCGGTTCCTCGGGTTGTCGCTGGCCGGTTACAACGTGCTGATCTCGCTGGCCCTCGCAGCCATTGCCTGGTGGGGCGCGGCGAAGGCCAAAGCATAACGAAGCAGCCTACGGCTCCAGTTCGACGTCCCAATAGAGGAAGTCCAGCCAGCTATCATGCAGGTAGTTGGGGGGAAACAGGCGACCGTTCGCATTCAGGTCGAACACAGTCGGTTTGAACGGCATCTGCCTTGGCCACATGTTGATTGCACCCGGCATGTGCCCGCCCTTGGCGAGATTGCACGGCGCGCAGGCGGTGACGACATTCTCCCACAGCGTGCGCCCGCCATGGGTGCGCGGGATGAGGTGATCGAAGGTCAGATCCTCGTTCGAACCGCAATACTGGCAGGTAAAGCGGTCGCGCAGAAATACGTTGAACCTCGTGAAGGCGGGAAAGCGCGCTGGCTTCACATAGGTCTTCAGCGATACCACGCTGGGAAGCCGCATCTCGAAGGACGGGCTGTGCACGACGTCCTCATATTCCGACACGATATTGACCCGGTCCAGAAAAACGGCCTTGACCACTTCCTGCCAAGGCCAAAGGGACAGGGGGAAATAGCTGAGCGGCCGGAAGTCGGCGTTCAGCACAAGTGCGGGACACGATCCTGGTGTGACGTGGGCCGTCACATGAAACTCCTTGGCACCCGGTCGCTATATCAAGCAGGCAATGCCTGCTTCGCGAGCATATGTAGTATATGCTCTGTGACACGCTTGTGAAGCGGGATTAGAGCGTCCGAAATCGCCTGCCTTCGCCTCTGCGAAAGGGCCTCAGACCGGCACCGCCCCTCGTTCCTTGACGGCGGCATAGAGCGCCCACATCAGATGCGCAGCAGCGCCACGGTAAGGGCTCCATCTTGCTGCAATTTCCGCAGCTTCGTCGGCGCCGGGCCGCCATTCGAGGCGGTGCGCCATGCCGACCGCCGCCTGAAGGGCGATATCTCCTGCTGGCCAGATATCCCCACGCCCGAGGCAGAAGAGCAGGAAGATGTCAGCGGTCCATGGGCCGATGCCCGTGATCGCCGTCAGTTGCGCGCGTGCTTCGGCCTGCTCCATCGTGCCGAGTGATTCGGGCGTCAGATCACCGTTCTCGATTGCGGCCGCCGCGGCGGCGAGCGTGCGGATCTTGGGTGCCGACAGACCGCAGGCCCTGAGCGCGGCTTCCCCGCCCGGGGCAAAGCGCGCCGGTACGACAGGGCCTCCGGCTTCCAGCCTCCCGTGAATGGTGGCCGCTGCGGCAACCGACAATTGCTGCCCCGTGATGATGCGCACAAGACCGGCAAACCCCGGCTCCCGCCTGCGCAGGACAGGCATGCCGGCATGCCGCAGCGACGCGGCGATCACCGGGCATTCGGTGGCGAGCGCGTTCAGTGCTTCCTCAAGATCGGCCTGGCAATCCAGTTGCGGCATGATAGGTCTCTTGGCGCGGCGGAACGGGTCGGGCCGCCGGACAATGAAGGCAACCGCGAAACTCGACATGACGCAACCCGTTTTCCGCTTTGCCCCAAGCCCGAACGGCGAACTCCACTGCGGCCACGCGCTGTCCGCGCTGCTGAATTTTCAAGCCGCGCGACACACAGACGGCCGCTTCCTGCTTCGCATTGAGGATATCGATCTCGGCCGCGCTCGAGACGCCTATGTCGATCAGATATTCGACGACCTTTCATGGCTCGGCCTGATCTGGGAAGAACCTGTCCGGCGCCAGTCCGAACACATGCATGAATATGCCGGCGCGGTCGACAAGCTGGCGGCCATGGGCCTGACATATCCGTGCTTCTGCACCCGGCAGGAAATCGCAGCGGCTGCCTCGGGCAGCGATCCCGACGGCGCGCCTTCATATCCGGGAACATGTCGGCATCTGGGCGAGGCCGCACGACGCAAGGCCACCGCCAACGGCACACCTTTCGCGCTCCGTCTCGACATGGCAGCCGCGCTTACCCGGATTGGCAGGCCGTTGTCCTTCCGCAAAACCGATCTTGAGGCGGGCGATGAAAAGCAGGTCCAGGCCGATCCTGCCCGCTGGGGCGATGTCGTCATTGCGCGCAAGGACGTGCCGACCAGCTATCACCTCTCGGTTGTATTCGACGATGCCTTGCAGGGCGTCACCCACATCGTGCGCGGCATGGACCTCTTTGCCTCCACGGACGTCCACCGTGTGCTGCAATCGCTGCTGAAGTTTCCGGAGCCGGTTTACAGCCATCACCGGCTCATCCTTGGCGAGGATGGCCGCAAGCTCGCAAAAAGCCGCCCCTCACAATCATTGAGAGCCTTAAGGGAAGGTGGTGCGACGCCCGCCGACATCATCAGGATGGTGCGGCTTGAACCCGGCACCTGAACGGCGCTAGCCGGTCAGAAAGATCAGCCAGCCGCTGATCGTGAAGATCGATGCCGCGGCCGTCATCGTTATCGTGCTCGCTGAAATCGATTGTCCGGTGCCGAAATGATTGGCGATCAGCCACGCATTGACCCCTGCGGGACAGGCGGCGCCCATCGTTCCGACGATGACCCAGTCCGGCGGCAGCATGAAAACGCGGGTCGCCAGCAGGTAGAACAGGCCCGGCACGGCAAAGAGCTTGAGCACGCTCAGAATGACGGCAAGCCTGATGTTGCCGGCAATGCCGTAGCGCCGAAGCCCCATACCCATGGCGAAGAGCGCGCACGGGACCGCCGCGACCGCGATCTTGTCCATGATGCTGAGGATCGGCCCGCCGAGCGGCAAACCGGCAACGCCCCACAATGCGCCCGATACGATCGTGATCACGATGGGGTTGCGAATGAGATCGCGGCCGATCGTCTTGAGAACGCCCAGAGTTCCGGTGTCGTCGTCACGTTCTCCGCGCCGCGCCCTCAGAATCATGGCCGCGGAAAATGTCAGCGGCAACTGCACCGATACGATCAGAAACAGCGGGAGCGTCCGTTCCGGCCCGAACGCGACGAGCGCCAGCGGAATGCCGAGCAGCACCATGTTCGAAAACCCGGCGGAGAAGCCGGCGACGATGCCGGTTATGCCGTCGCGGCCGAAGACGCGCCGCGCCACCAGATCTGCCGTGAACCAGACAAGCGCCAGGCCGAAAAAGTAACTCGCGAAGAGCGGCAACGGTGAAATGTGCCCGAATTCGACCGTCGCAAGCGTCTTGAACAGCAGAACCGGTATGGCGAGGTTGAAGACGAACGCCGCCAGCCCGTCACCGACTTCCGGTTTGAAGAAGCCGGTCCAGACCGACAGATAGCCAAGTCCGATCAGCCCGAAGACCGGCAGAACGATGTTGGCGATGGCATAGATGTCCATGGAAATCCGCAGCGCGTTTGGCAGGATGCCGTCTCCGACTACGCCATTTTCTGCGGCGACGGCAATGGTCCTGCCTTTACCACGGGCATTTGACACAAGTGGTTAAGGTTAAAACCGGTCAAGCATATCCCTTGAGGGATGCTTAAGAGCCGGGCGTCATGATGACCTCAACAAAACAGGGAGGCACGGCCTCTGCCAGCCGGCGTTAGACTGGAAGGCGGGGGCCGTTCCGTTTTTACCAGCGGATGGTTTGCATCCGTTTGCGGCGAGCGATTCGACGAATGAGCACAATCGGCGACGAGAACGACAGCCGGCATGCCCCGGACGCCAATGCAATCCTGCGTCATGAATTGCTGACGCCCCTCACCGGTATCGTCGGTATCGCAGAGTTGCTGATCGAAAAGGCCGAAGGCCGGGAACGCCGCCACCTTGAAGGCCTGATCGCTGCGGCGCGCGGCATGGTCTCCGTCATTGCCGGCATCGGCGGCACGCCCGAGGATGCCGGAGATGAAGCAACCGCAGATCTTGGTGTCATGTTGTCCGGCATGGCCGGATTCGCCGAAGCGCGGGCAGCTGTCAAAGGCCTCAGGACAACAACCGAAATCGAGGGCGAATTTCCTTCCGTTCCGCGCGGCACACTCGGCGCGCTGCACCAGGTGCTGATCAACCTCATCGACAACGCCGTCAAATATACCGACAGCGGGGCCGTGGCGTTCCGCGCCTCGTGCAGGCCGGATGACGCCGGACGGTCAAGGCTTGTCGTCGCGGTTTCCGATACCGGGCGAGGCATTGCCCGATCGGAAATCGAACGGATCATGGCGCCGGGCGTACGAGGCGAAAGCGCCCAGGACAGGCAAGGCTGGGGAATAGGTCTCGGCGTTGCGGCTACAGAACTCAAGCAGCTTGGCGGTCAGATCAGCGTGGAGAGCGGCATCGGCGAAGGGTCGACCTTTACCGTCAGCCTCGAACTCGATGCCGCGCCCCTGCCACGCCGGATACCCGATGCAGACGTGCCAGTCCCGCCTGCCGCGCGCGTGCTGATTGCCGATGACAACGCCATCAACCGCAGGCTCATCGGTGAGATTCTGCGTCGCCTCGGCTATCAGGTCGCCCTTGCCGAAGATGGCAGGGAGGCGTTGCAGATGGCTGCGTCCGTTCGTTTCGACGCAATCGTGATGGACATCGAGATGCCGGGAATGGACGGTATCGAGGCAACGAGGGCACTCAGGGCGCGACCGCGCGACGCGGCGGTACCCGTCATCGCGTTGACGGCCCATGGCGCTGAAAATCTCAGACTGGATGCAAACACCGGTCTGTTCGATGACATCGTCGCCAAGCCGATCGATACCGTCGCGCTGGATGCGAGCCTTCGGCTTGCCCTCGCCACGCGCCGGGATCGCAAGGCCTCCGCCTGACCGGGCAGGCGATTCCTATTTGAACCGGAAATTCACGCCAAGCCGGGCAATGTGCCCCGAATGGTCGAATATCGTACGTGTCGGCGTCGGATTGAGGGGATTGCCGACCAGCGGTCCGATTACGGTCGTATCGCCGAGGTCATAGAAGAGATACTCTCCCCGAACCGATACGCGTTCGCTGAGTTGCATTTCGCCGCCCGCGCCGATCGTCCAGCCCGTCTTTGTATCCCGCGCCCAACCGATATAGGTCGAGGTGCCGACGCTGGTGAACGACATTAGCGAATAGTCCGCGACCTCACCCATGGCCAGACCGCCGGTAATGTAGATCAGCGCCGTTTCGCCGATTTCGTGGCCGACACGAGCCCGCACGGTCGCTAGCCAGTCGACCTGTTGCGTCAACAGGGAGAAAAACTGCGACGTGACCGGCGGTCCGCCTGAGGTAACGCTACCAGCCGCACTCGCCGACCCTTCAAGGCCGGAATAGGAAATATCGGCCTCGATACCGAAGACAAACCCTTCGTGCTGGAAGTTGAAACCGGCCTGGCCGCCAGCCAGGAACCCGTCCGGGCCGATCGTATAGGCGCCCGGAACCGGCGGCGTCATCGGCGTCGGAACGCCGGAAATCAGAAAATCCATGGCCGTGGAACCGGTGCTCACGCCATAGCCGGCATGAAACCCCGCATAGAAACCCGACCAGTCCGTCGCATGTGCTGGCATCGCACCCGCGCAAGACATGATTACGCTGCCACATACTGCCCCGAACAGTTGTTTGCCGACCATGCCGATCACAGCTCCATTGTTTGACGTTAAAAATCCGGTATTCCGTAAAATTGACGGTGTCAAACAAATTAATTCGGATATTTTACGAAATTATGAAAATATGACATTCTCAACACGTCTTGCGCGGCATTTTTCGCTCGCGACGGCTCAGCAAAACTGCGGATGGCGAATCGGTGGAGGGCTTTTAGAATGTCGTCACATGCAGATGACGGAGACGCGATGCAGAAGCTTGACGAGATCGACCGCCGGATTCTCGCCCTTCTCCAGGACAATGACAGACTGCCTCTGGCGCGCCTAAGCGAACAGACTGGCGTTCCGGCATCGACGCTCAATGACCGGATCAGGCGCCTCGTGGCGAATGCCATCATCACCGGCTTCCACGCGCGCGTCGATCCGGAGGCTGTCGGTCTGGACCTGTTGGCTTTCGTGTTCGTTGGCTGGACGAACACGGCTGTCGACAGGCCGTTTCGCGAGACGATGGCGGAGGCCCCCGAGGTTCTCGAGTGCCATCATGTAACGGGCGCGTGGAATTACCTGATCAAGGTGCGCGTGCGGAATACGGGCGCGCTGGAGAGATTTCTCGCCGAGACCGTCAAGCAGGTCGCCGGCGTTGAACGCACCGAAACCGTCATCGCCCTGTCGACGTCAAAGGAGACAGCAGCGCTGCCACCCGGTTAACTTCGTGCTCAGGCGGCTGATTTCGCGGTCACGATCCGGACGATATCGGCCATGATGTCGTTCAAGCGGAAATCCTTCGGCGTGTAGACCGCCGCGACACCTTCAGCGCGCATCGCCGTGGCGTCTTCCGGCGGGATGATGCCGCCAACGACGACCGGAACATCGCCAAGGCCGGCGGCCCGCATTCGCGTCATGACATCGGAAACGAGCGGCCGGTGCGATCCCGACAGGATCGACAGTCCGACGATGTGGACGCTCTCCTCAAGCGCGGCATTGACGATTTCGGCCGGCGTCAGGCGAATGCCTTCATAGACGACCTCCATGCCGCAATCGCGAGCCCTGACGGCAATCTGTTCAGCACCGTTCGAATGACCGTCGAGACCGGGCTTGCCGACGAGAATTTTCAGCCGCCGGCCAAGCGCCGCCGCCGCGCTGTCGACCGCGGAACGCACCTCGTCGAGCCCCTCGCTGTCCGCCCGCGCGGCCCGGCCTACGCCGGTCGGCGCGCGATATTCACCGAAGACCTCTCGCAGCGTCTGGCCCCATTCGCCCGTCGTCACGCCCGCCTTGGCGCAGGCGATCGAGGGCTCCATGATGTTGCGGCCTTCCTGGGCCGATGCCTTGAGGTCGGCCAGCGCCGTTTCCACCGCCCTGGCGTCGCGCTGCGCGCGCCACGCCTTCAGCGCTTCAACCTGTTCGCGCTCGACAGATTCCGGCACCGTCAGGATCGAACCCTCGCCGGTGGACAGCGGCGAAGGCTCGGTTTCCGTCCAGGCATTCACGCCGACGACCTTCATGTCGCCGCGCTCGATGGCTTCAAGGCGTTTGGTGTTGGATTCCACCAGCGCCTGCTTCATGTAGCTGGATTCAACGGCCGCGACCGCGCCGCCCATCGCATCGATCCGGGCAAGTTCGGCAAGCGCCTCTTCCTTCAACTCGCGAACCTTCGCAGCGACGGCGTGCGAACCGTCGAACAGGTCGCCATATTCGAGAAGATCCGTCTCGTAGGCCAGGATCTGCTGCATGCGCAGGGACCACTGCTGATCCCATGGCCGCGGCAGGCCCAGCGCCTCGTTCCACGCCGGAAGCTGGACGGCGCGGGCGCGCGCATCCTTGGACAGCGTCACCGCCAGCGTCTCCAAGAGGATGCGGTAGACATTGTTCTCGGGCTGTTGCTCGGTGAGACCCAGCGAATTGACCTGCACGCCATAGCGGAACCGGCGGGCCTTGGCGTCGCTGATGCCGTAGCGGCTTTCCAGCAACTCATCCCACAACTCGGTGAACGCCCGCATCTTGCAGATTTCGGTGACGAACCGGATGCCCGCATTGACGAAGAACGAGATGCGTTGCGCGGCGATGGCGAATTCGTCGTCCGGCACCGCGCTGCTGTCACGGATATTGTCGAGCACCGCCAGCGCGATTGCCAAAGCGAATGCCAGTTCCTGTACCGGCGTCGCCCCGGCCTCCTGAAGATGATAGGAGCAGACGTTCATCGGGTTCCATTTCGGTACTTCCCGATAGGTCCAGGCGATGATGTCCGTCGTCAGCCGCATGGAGGGCTGTGGCGGAAAGACGTAGGTTCCGCGCGACAGATATTCCTTGATGACGTCGTTCTGCGTGGTGCCGGTCAGCTTGGCGCGATCGGCGCCCTGCTCGTCTCCGGTCGCGACATAGAGCGCCAGCAGCCATGCCGCCGTCGCATTGATCGTCATCGACGTATTCATCGTCTCCAGCGGAATGCCGTCGAGCAATTGCCGCATGTCACCGAGGTGGGAGATCGGCACCCCGACCTTGCCGACTTCGCCTCGCGACAGCACGTTGTCGCTGTCGTAGCCGGTCTGCGTGGGCAGATCGAACGCGATCGAAAGACCGGTCTGACCCTTGGCGAGATTGGCCCGGTAGAGCTTGTTGGATTCAGCGGCGGTGGAATGGCCCGCATAGGTCCTGAAAATCCAGGGCTTGTCCTTCTTCGTCTCGCTCATCGTCTCGTCACTCCGCAACATGCAAATCCCGGACGACGCGCGTCCGGAACGGAACCGCGTTTAGCGATCCAGTGTGGATATTGCAATGCAACAGGGCTGCGGCGCAACCGGACTCTGGGCCGGCCCGCCGGCGCGTTCGTTCAGCGCTTGATCAATCCGATGATGAACAGGAGGATCACCGCACCGAGCGTCGCGCCGACGATGGCGGAAATGATACCACCACCAAGACCGACGCCGAGTGCGCCAAGCACGTAGCTGCCGATGAAGGCGCCGACGATGCCGACGACGATGTTGCCCACAAGGCCGAAACCGGCCCCGCGCATGATCTTGCCGGCAAGCCAGCCGGCGATCAGCCCGATGATCAGAAGAACAATGATGGATTCTATGGCCATGGGTCAGCCCCCCTGTTGCGATGCACGCAACTTTCTGCTGCATTGCATCATTTGAACGAGTTCTGATACCTTATCCTCAATCGCGGACCATTTACAAAAGGACTGGCGGCGCGATACCGACCCATTTGATTTTCGGATTGATCGGGGATACGGGAGAGCCGACGCCGGTTGTGGAGTTATGAACGAAATGTCGAAACAGGAAATTGCAGCGGTGCCGCCGACCTACAAGTCGGAGAAGAAGGATCTGTACGAGCTCGGCGAAGTTCCCCCGCTCGGACACGTCCCTGCCCGCATGTACGGTTGGGCGATCCGTCAGGAACGTCACGGTGAACCCGATACGGCCATGAAGGTGGAAGAGCTTCCCACATGGGAGATCGGTGACGACGAGGTTCTGGTCTACGTGATGGCCGCCGGCGTCAACTACAATGGCGTCTGGGCTTCGCTCGGAACGCCGATTTCCCCCATCGACTATCACAAGATCCCCTATCACGTGGCCGGGTCCGACGCGTCCGGCATCGTCTGGGCCGTAGGTTCGAAAGTGAAGCGGTGGAAGGTCGGCGATGAAGTCGTCGTCCATTGCAACCAGGACGATGGCGACGACGAGGAATGCAATGGCGGCGACCCGATGTTCTCGCCCAGCCAGCGCATCTGGGGCTATGAAACGCCGGATGGCTCATTTGCCCAGTTCTGCCGAGTTCAGGCCCGCCAGCTCATGCCGCGTCCGCAGCATCTGACCTGGGAAGAAGCTGCCTGCTACACGCTGACGCTCGCCACCGCCTATCGCATGCTGTTCGGCCACGCGCCGCATCAGCTTCGTCCCGGCGACAACGTGCTCGTCTGGGGCGCGTCCGGTGGCCTGGGTGTTTTCGGCGTCCAGCTTATCGCCGCAGCCGGTGCCAATGCGATTGGCGTCATCTCCGACGAGAGCAAGCGCGATTACGTGCTCAGCCTCGGCGCCAAGGGCGTCATCAATCGCAAGGATTTCAATTGCTGGGGCCAGATGCCCACGGTCAACACCGCCGAGTACAATGACTGGGTCAAGGAAGCCCGCAAGTTCGGCAAGGCGATCTGGGACATCACCGGCAAGGGCAACGATGTCGACATGGTCTTCGAGCATCCGGGCGAGGCGACGTTCCCCGTCTCGGCGCTGGTGGTCAAGCGCGGCGGCATGGTCGTGTTCTGCGCCGGCACGACCGGTTTCAACATCACCTTCGACGCGCGCTACGTCTGGATGCGCCAGAAGCGCATTCAGGGCTCGCATTTTGCCCATCTCAAGCAGGCAAGCGAAGCCAACAACTTCGTCATCGAACGCCGCGTCGATCCGTGCATGTCGGAAGTCTTCCCGTGGGACCAGATTCCCAAGGCTCATATGAAGATGATGCGCAACGAACATGCACCGGGCAACATGGCGGTGCTGGTCTGTGCGCCGCGTCCGGGCCTGCGGACTTTCGAGGACGTGCTGGAAGAAACCGGTCAGGCCTGACCGTCATCGGCGGGCCGGGCAACCGGCAGCCAATGCCTTGAAGAAGGGTGGTAAGTGATGTCCCTGGCCCATGCCAATGAGAATGCCGGCGCCGAGGCCGCACTGATCGAAGATCTGCGCGATGCGGCGATTGCCGGGGAAAAGCTTCTGGCGAAAGCACGCGCGGGCGTATTGGAGATGGTCGCGCCTTCCGGCACGCCGGAAGCCGGCCTTCTCGATGCCCATCAGCATGCCGTCCATGGTCTCGCCTGGCTTGCCACCTACACGCAGGCGATCGTTCAGCTTGCCTCCTACACCGACAGGATGACGGCCGAGGGGCGCTTCGGGCGTACCGAGGAATTGCTGGTGCGGATCGGCGCCGGCGAATATCTCAACCAGATGATCCATGGCATGGCCATGAACCAGGGCGAGATTTTCCGCCTTGCCGATGTCGGGCTTGGCCGCGACGCGACCGAAGAATTCCTGACCGAGCCCGTTACCCGGCTGATCGCCGACGGCAATACAATCGACAATCGCGCCGCGCTCGTCACGCTGATGCGGGACTGGCATGGCGGGCCGATCGGCGATGGCGGCCTTGATGAAACGCTCGAGGCCATGCGCGAGGAAATGCGTCGCTTCGCCGAAAGCGAAGTCGTGCCGCACGCCCATGAGTGGCATCTGGCCAACGAATACATCCCGCTGGAAATCATCGCCCACGCCGCTGAACTTGGCGTATTCGGACTGACGATTCCCGAAGAATATGGCGGCCTCGGCCTTGGCAAGGAATCGATGTGCGTCGTTTCCGAGGAATTGTCGCGCGGCTGGATCGCCATCGGTTCCATCGGCACACGGTCGGAAATCGCCGCCGAACTCATCTTGACCGGCGGCACCGAGGAACAGAAGCAGTATTGGCTGCCCAAGATCGCCTCTGCGGAAATTCTTCCCACCGCCGTGTTCACCGAGCCCAATACCGGATCGGACCTTGCCAGCCTGACGACCCGTGCGGTGAAGGATGGCGACGTCTACCGCGTCACCGGCCAGAAGACCTGGATCACCCATCCGGTTCGCGCCGACCTGATGACGTTGCTGGTTCGCACCAATCCGTCGGAGAAGGGCTACAAGGGCCTTTCCATGCTGCTGGCGGAAAAGCCTCGCGGCGATGACTCAAGTCCCTTCCCGGCCGATGGGATGACCGGTGGCGAGATCGAGGTTATCGGCTATCGCGGCATGAAGGAATTCGACATCTCCTTCGACGGCTTCGAGGTCAAGGTGGAAAACCTTCTCGGCGGCAAGGAAGGCCAAGGCTTCAAGCAGCTTATGGAGACCTTCGAATCGGCCCGGATCCAGACAGCCGCGCGTGCCATCGGCGTCGCCCAGTGCGCGCTCGAACTCGGCCTGAAATATGCCATGGATCGCATCCAGTTCGCGCGTCCGATCATCGATTTTCCGCGCGTTGCCGACAAGCTGGCAATGATGGCGGCCGAATTGTTGATTACGCGTCAGCTGACCTATTTCGCCGGCCGCGAGAAGGATCAGGGCCGACGCTGCGACCTCGAAGCGGGCATGGCCAAGCTGCTCGGCGCGCGCGTTGCGTGGGCGGCGGCCGACAACGCGCTGCAGATCCATGGCGGAAACGGTTTTGCGATGGAGTATCCGATCAGCCGGGTGCTCGCGGATGCGCGCATCCTCAACATTTTCGAGGGTGCGGGCGAAATCCAGGCTCAGGTCATCGCCCGGCGGCTGCTCGAAAGCCGGAACTGACGCCGCGCGCATCGCGTTGCCCCCTGAACGGCGGGCGCAAGTTCTCCATGATCTGCCTCAAGGCGCCTCCCACGGCTGCGGCTACGCTGCCGTAACAACACTCTGCAGGGAGGTGGCGCGAGAATGTCGATGAAAATACCCCACGATTGCTGGATCGTCGTCGGTGACGGGCGCAAGGCCCTGCTGATGCGCAACGAGGGCGACGAGGTCTACCCGAACTTCCAGGTCGAACGATTGATGGAACAGGAGAACCCGCCCACACACGAACAGGGTACCGACGAGCCGGGTCGTTATCGGGCCGGCGGCGATGCACCGCGAAGCGCTTTCGAAACCACCGACTGGCACGATCTGGAGGAACATCGCTTTGCCGAAACGGTAGCAGACCGCCTCGATTCCCTTCATGCAAAGGGGCGGTTTGCAAAGCTCGTCGTCGTCGCGCCTTCGGCGGTCCTGGGCACGTTGCGCAAGGCGATGTCCAACAGCCTCTCAGCTGCGGTGATCTCTGAAGTCGACAAGGACTATACCAACCATCCTGTCTCAGAAATCGAGCGGCTGCTGACAACGTAAATCGCGACCTCGGCCAAAACAAAACCGCCGCGGAAAACCGCGGCGGTCTGATTTTGGATCGTGCCTAATGCCTTACGGGCAGGCGGCAACATACTGGCGACCGTAGCGGTCACGATAGATGCAGCGGCCCGGCTCGCTCGCACGGCCGATCAGCGCACCGGCAACCGCGCCGACAGCACCGCCGACAGCCGCGCCCTGAACTGTTCCGGTGGCTGCGCCACCAACGGCAGCGCCAACAGCACCGCCCGCAACCGCGCCACGCTCGGTCGGCGTGCAGGCCGTCGCCAGAAGCAGCGCCGCGATTGCCATGAATGCGTATTTCATCAGTCGTTCTCCTCTTGATGTCCCAGAGCGAAACTATGCAGGGCGCAATTTGTTCCGCATGTGGCAAAACTTTGATCAAAGAAACCACGATTCAGCCTGCCCGGTTTGCCCGCGAGCGTCCTTGACGACGGCGCTAAAGGGAACCGTCGTCTCAGTCGCCGACGTGATCGGGCTTGCCCTTGAGCTTCGTGGAGGCAAGGTCCTCCAGTTCCTTTTCGGACATCGACGTTTCCATCTCTTTTGAAGCGCCTCTCAACTCACTCTTCCTGATGTCGCCGCGTTTGGCCGCGAGCGCTGCTCCAGCGGCTCTCTGCTGGGCTTTCGATTTAGCGGGCATGTCATTTCCTCCGCCTTGGCCTTCAGTGCTCATCTTCACAACGCAGGCGCCAGTGCTTCGTTGCCGGATCCGCAAACGTTGCAAGGAACAAACCGGCCTGCATGACGGTTCAGAAGCTGAAATCACATCAAGCGACCAAAGAGGCAAATGAGGATGGACGCCGTCGACGAACTCCCCATTCCGATTGCAAGAAGCCGCGACGAGGCGAGCCCTCGAACGCGTTCGGGTGTCGGGCGTCCGTGGCAGGAACTTTCCCAGACCGGACAGAATTGTTGCGCCAAGGCAGAAGCAGCCGACGGATGCCTCTTCATCGACGGGGCAGATTATTTCAGCGCGCTGGAGCAGGCCCTACGCCTGGCGAGGAAATCCGTCCTCATAATCGGCTGGGATTTCGACGGACGCATCAGGCTGAGGCCGGAAGCACCCGAAGAGGACTCCCCCGCGCTCGGGGTCCTGCTGCGACAGATTGTCGAAGCGAACCCGGAACTCGAGGTCCGCATTCTGATCTGGAGCATTTCTGTCCTGCACGCGCCCGGTTCTTCGCAGGAACTGATCTTCGGCGCCGAATGGCAGAACCATCCCAGGATCTGCATCCGTCTTGCGACCGATCATCCGGTCTATGCCGCCCATCACCAGAAGATTGTGGCTATCGATGATTCTCTCGCCTTCATCGGCGGTATCGATCTGACGATCGATCGCTGGGATACGCAGGCTCACCGGCCAGACGATCCGCTTCGCGCCACGCCTGATGGTGAGCAATATCCGCCTGTTCACGACATGCAGCTTGCCGTCTCGGGCGAACCTGCCGGCATTCTGGCGTCGGTTGCCCGCGAACGCTGGTATGGCACGACGAAGGAAAAGTTGCCGTCGCCCGAACATGGCCGCCTGTGGCCTGACGGCTGGACAACGGAGTTCAGCAACATTCCAGTCGCCGTCGCACGAACCATGCCCGGTATCGGGCATCGCGATCCGGTGCATGAGGGCGCCTGGCAACTGCGCGATATCCTGAGGTCGGCAAGGCGCTCGATTTACATCGAGGCGCAGTACATGACCGCCTTTTCCATCGGAAAAATCCTCGCCCGCAGGCTCTGCGAGAAGGACGGCCCGGAGATCGTCGTCATCATGAGCCATGAAGCGCATGGCTTCATGGAACGATGGATCATGCAGACCAACCGCGACAGGCTCATACGGTATCTTCGCAAGGCCGACCGCTATGGCAGATTGCGGGTGCTTTATCCATGCGTCCCGAATGGCGACGGGTGGACCGACATTTTTGTCCACGCCAAACTTGTCATCGCCGACGACCGCATCCTCCGCATCGGGTCCTCGAACCTGAACAACCGCTCTATCGGTCTCGACAGCGAATGCGATGTCATGCTCGAGGGACGTCATCCAGATGCACGCAAGGCGATTGCTCACGTTAGAGACAGGCTTCTTGCCGAACATCTTGGCCGGGAAATCGACGAGGTCTCGTCGGCGTTCGAGCGGTCCGAATCGATCATCGAGACGATTGACGCCCTCAATTGCGGTGATCGTTGCCTGAAGCCCTTTGCTGCGCTGTCGGACAAGGGACCTTCCCGCCCTATGCCGGGGACATGGTTCCTGGATCCCAAGCGCCCCTGGGCCGTTATTTCGTATCTCTTGCCCTACCGGCATACGCGCAAGAGCTTTCGTAAACACAAGATCCCGAAGAAGATCTGGCGGGCGCGCTGGCGTTGAATTCCGAGGGCCTCGTTTCCTGTCAGTCGGATTTTTGCCTTCTGGTCCACAATTCCCATATCGCCAGGGCCGATATCCCCAGCGGCAAGGGAATCAGGAAATAGACGAGCCGGAAGATCAGAACCGCCACCAGCATCTGCGTGGCCGGGAGCAGCTTGAGGACAACGGTCTCGATCACGCCGACACCGCCAGGGACATGGGCTATGAGCGCCGTTGTGTTGGCAATCACGAAAGCCGCGGCCGCAGCAGGATAGGAAACAGCTTCAAAACTTGCGATGGCCTGGTGCAGACAGGCTGCGACGAACGCGAAGTTGATCGCACCGACTGCAATCTGAGCGACAGCGAGACCCGGCCGGGGCGGTGTGAAAATCCATTTGCGGAACCGGAATGGCGTCCGTTTGAAATGGCAAAGCGCCACATAGGCCAGGATGAGCACAAGAATCGCAATTCCGAAGCCGATCAGCGTGCCTTGACCGAGGCCGGTCAGGTCCGCCGCGAGTTGTGGCTGCAACACCAGCGCCACACCACCGAGGACGCCCATGCCAAGCCCCACGGTCATGCCGCAAAACGCGATCACCTTTGCAATGTCGCCCGCGCCGAGACCCCATCGCGAATAGAGGCGATAGCGAACCGTACCGCTGCTCAATGCCGCAAATCCGACATTGTGTCCGATGGAAAGTCCGCAGAACGAGGCGAGCGCCGCACGTCTCCAGCTCTGCCGTTTGCCCGCATAGATGAGAGCCAGATAATCGAATCCCGTCAGCGTCAGATAGCTTGCCGCCGCAAAACCGATTGACGCCGTCAAGTGCGCAATATCCGCCGATACGAGCGATTGACGCAGATCCTCAAGGCTGTAATCGCGAAACAGCCGATAAAGAAGCAGCAGGGAAACGGTGATTGCCAGTAGTGCGATCAGATAGGACGAATAACGTCGTATCAGCTTCGCGGGCTGATCGTACCAGTTCGCAATTTCGTTTCCTGCCTCAGACGATTCTGCCGGATCCGCGGTGATCGTCATGCCTGTCTCCACGCTGCGCCCATTGGGTAGCTAACGCCCGTCCGCCCAAGGCGTTTCAATTCGCCACGGCGATATCGGCAACAAGCGGCAGGTGATCGGAGGCGACCCGCGCCAGCGGTGTGGAAACCGTTTCGATTCGGTCAACCGACAGCACGCGATCGACAAAAATGTAGTCGAGCCGAAGCATGGGGAGACGCGACATGAAAGTGCAGCGTGGACCGGCACGGCGACCAGCGATCCGATAGGCGTCGCGGAACCGCCCAGAAAGCCGCCTGTACACGCGTCCGCCGGGCAGCGAGTTGAAATCTCCAAGCAATATTGCGGGGGTCTCGGAAGCTTCCGTCCCAAGCCAGGCCGGCCCGAGCAGCGCAGCTGCCTGTGCACGCCGTTCCGCCGGCCCAAGCCCCAGATGCGTGTTGACGATATCGAAGGACCGCCCGCCAAAGGCTATGCGCACCCACAATGCGCCCCTGGGCTCCAGACGGGGCCGCCGCGTCATACCGGGAAGCGGACCGGCCTTGATCAGGCACGACGGCGCTGCCGTGATGATCGCGTCGCCATATTCCTCCTCCATCACCTTCAGCGCGGGATGGAAGTGAACGTGTTTCATGTCGAGCTCGCGGGCAATTTCCTGCGCCTGATCCACCCCGAAACTTCGAGCGCGGCGAACATCCAGCTCCTGGAGTGCGATGATGTCCGGCCTGCAGGAGGCGATGACCGACGCTATCCGCGGGACGGAGACATCTCCGTCAAGTCCCAGGCATCGCCGCACATTGTAGGTCAGAACCCGAAGCACGCGGCCTAGTCGCCGTTCTTTTCGTCTTCAGGCGGCGTCTGCGGCAGCGCCTTAGGCGGGATGACGGGGGTACGGCCCGCATCAGGCGCGGGTATCACGATCTCATGATCGCGGCTTTCCGGCGGGCTGAGAACACTGCCGCATTCGTCAAGTTTCTCGGTGAGGGAATTATCGGCGCCATCTTTGGACGGCCGCTCAGCACTGCATTCGGGTCTGCGGTCATTTTCAGTCCCATCGTATTTCGGCGCGACCGTATCCGCGAAACAATGACCCGTAGCGGCGAATGCGAAACAGCATGCGAGCAACAACGGTTTGGTAGCTGAATATGTCATTGAGGGAAAACAAGTGGGCCAATACGTTGGTTCCAAAGCCACCCGGCCCGTCAATTGCTTTCGTCGCGAACGGGCTCCTCCATGGGATTGGGGCGGATGCGGCTGGACATCCACTGGTAGGCGCCAAGACACAACAAGGCGAACATTGCAGCGGCAAGAAGACCGGCGGGATAAAGGACCAGCTCCAGCCCTTCGCGGTTCGCCTGGAACACCATGACGAGCGCTTCCAGACTGGCAGCAATAACGACGATCGTTACAAATTTTGTGAGCGATCGCCTCGATTCGGTTGAAGAACGAAGTTCACGTTTTCTGAGCAACTCTTCCTCAGCGATGAACTTGGCCGTTTCCACGACAGCGAAACCGATTACCAGCAGACTGATGCTGCTCAGCAGCGCGTCAACCGGACTGCCGGCCAGAAACGTGGCGAAGACTTCCCACAAAGCTGTCGCTAGTAGTACGAACGACAGCACCATGAGAATGATCGTCGCAGAGAGAAAATATGCCTGAGCGAGTTTCATATAGAGTTTGCGCATGAGCCAAATTCCGCTGCTGCCTGCATCGTTTGGAGAAATTGAACCGACCCTAGGCCAAATGCCTGCGCTTCTTCTTATGTTCCCGTCACAGCGATTCGACTCGGACAGCCATTGATCGTGAATCGAACAATTCTCATCACCGGCGCGTCTTCGGGCATCGGACTTGCGTCGGCGCGCACGATGAAGGAAAGGGGCTGGCGGGTGTTTGCGACAGCCCGCAAGCCTGAAGATCTGGCAATGCTGGAGGGCATGGGCATCGAGGCGGTCTATCTCGATTATGCCGAACCGCTATCGATAGAAACCTGCGCGAAAGAGGTGCTTGAGCGTACCGGAGGCACGCTCGATGCGCTTTTCAACAACGGCGCCTATGCACAGCCGGGCGCGCTTGAAGATATTTCCGCCGACATCCTCCGCCACCAGTTCGAGGTCAATTTCATCGGCTGGCACGCCCTCACCCGCTCGCTCATTCCCGCAATGCGCGCCCAGGGGCATGGCCGTATCGTCCAGTGTTCGTCCGTACTGGGGCTGATCGGCATGAAGTTCCGCGGGCCGTATGTCAGCACGAAATTCGCGCTCGAAGGCTATTGCGATGTCCTCCGTATGGAGCTTGCGCCCTCCAATATCCGCGTCTGTCTGATCGAACCGGGGCCGATCCGGTCTCGTTTTGTGGAAACTGCGCTTGGTCATTTCCGTAACAATATCGACCACGACGCCTCGCCCCATCGCGCGCTCTATCGCAAGCGGCTGGACACCATGGAAGGCGGCGGAGCGGCATTGTTCAAGCTTGAGCCGGAGGCGGTCGTTACAAAGCTCATTCACGCGGTCGAAAGCGACCGGCCGAAGGCGCGTTACCGGGTGACCGTGCCCGCGCATCTGTTTGCCTATGTCCGGCGGCTGGCATCGACAAACCTGATGGATCGGCTCCTGTCGCGCATTTCTGACGAAGGCAATTGAGATCGGCACGAGACGTCTGAGAATTTTTTTTTCCCCTGATCGGGAACCAAGCGCATTCCGGTGCGTTAGGTGCCATTCGGGCAAGTTACGTATCTAGGGTGGGCGCAGTTGAAGCGTTTGGGAGTGAACACGCCGCTGGCAGTCCTGCTACTGGCTGGCGCTCTTTTTGTCTTTATTACCCTTCTTGGCGCATATTCGTTCTGGCAGGGGTATAGAGATGCATCTGTTCGCGCGGAAGAACAGGCGCAGGATGCTGCCCAGACCGTCGCAGTCAATGTTGCATGGCTCGTGGAAGCGAGCCGCCAGGCTTTGCGACGCATCGACGATACGTTGGGCTTCAGACCCGAACTCATGGCCAAAACGGGTCTCGGCGACGTAAATGAAGCAATCTCGGGCCTGCCGAAGGACGCGGATGTTCGCGTCTTTGACGCTGACGGGCGTGAACTGCTCAGCACGGCTCCGGAACGCGGCGAACTCAAGATCGATGACAGGGATTACTTCCGCCAATTGGAGGAAGGCGCCGACTTTGTCGTGTCGAAACTGCTGGTTGATCGGGTTACCGGCATGCGAAGTTTCGTGATTGCGCATCGCCTCGTTCGAGACGGCCGGTTTGTCGGTGCTGCGGCTGTCGTCATACCAAACGAAACGATCAGTGAATTTTGGCGAACCCTGGATCTCGGCAATGACTCGGCTGTCAGCCTGGTGCGTGACGATGGCTGGATCGTCACTCGCCATCCGGTCCTCGACCAATCCATGAACATCAGCAATAGCCCGCTTTTTGAAACGTACCTTGCCGAGAATGCGGTTGGCACGTATCGGTCCGTTTCGGTTGCCGATAACGTCGAGCGCATAGTTGGCTATCGCCGCGTTCCAAATGCGCCGCTCATTGCCATTACTGCGGTTGCGGCCGATACGACCTTCAAACCTTTCAGAGAGCGCATGTACCGGCTCGCTGCCGGCGCGATTCCCGCCTTCATTGTACTGCTTGGATTGAGTTGGTGGGTCCTGCGCCTGCTCTCGCTCGACGATCGCCGCCGCGCCGAGCTTGAAGACACGCTGGCGCAGAACCGCCTGCTGCTCAGGGAAGTTCATCACCGGGTCAAGAACAATCTCCAGACCATCGCCTCGCTGGTCCGGCTGCATCCGCTCCCCGCCGATTCCAAACGCGATCTGACGAGACGGATCGCCGCGATGGCGACGGTGCACGAGCAGATCTACAAGGCAGACCGGTTCGGCGATGTCAGACTCGGTGACTATCTTGCCAATATTGCCGAAAGCGTCCGCGAGGCATTCGGCGCCGATATCGAGTTTCAGCTCGAACTTGCGCCGACCATGGTATCGGCGGAACGCGCGATGGTTGTCGGACTGATTGTCAGCGAGCTCGTCTCGAACTCCATAAAGCACGCCTTCTCCAGCCGCGCGGGATCGATCTTCATATCCTTGAGGCAGGTTGATGAAGAAATGCTGGAGCTCGTGATAACCGACAATGGGCCTGGCTTCGCGCTCGCGCGCGACCGCGAGGAACTCGGGCTTCGCCTGGTGCGAAGCTTCGTCGCCCAGGTCGGGGGCGATTATTCGCTGACGGGCGAGAATGGCATGCGTTTCGAGATGCAATTTCCCGTTCAGGTACCGGAAACATATTTCCCGCCCAGCGATTGAGCCGCGTCGCGCCGGTTGCGGCATGCCTTGGCTTGGCTTATCTGCTTTCACGATACAACGCATTGATCGATGCTGGTCGATTGCGCGGTTTCGATGAAAGAACTCATTGATGTTACAGAATCTTTCCAACTTCGCCGTACCAGTAGCGCTTGCTGCCGTTCTCGTCGTTCTGGGCCTTGGCCTCTGGAACATGATGCGCGGCGGCAGCCCGAACCGCTCGCAGACGCTGATGCGCTGGCGCGTCGGATTGCAATTGCTCGCGATCATCGTGATCATGGCCGCCATCTGGCTGAGATCGGCCGGTTAGTCCCTGCAGGCAAGAGAAACAGGCGCGGCGTGGTCAAGCTGAACAAGATCTACACACGCACGGGTGACGACGGCACCACCGGCCTTGCCGCCGGGGGCCGGTTGCCCAAGCATCACATCCGCGTTGCGGCCTACGGGACCGTCGACGAAACCAACGCCTGCATCGGCATCGCGCGCCAGCACACGTCGGCACAGGGCGAAATCGACGCGATGCTTTTCCGCATCCAGAACGATCTTTTCGATCTTGGCGCCGATCTTGCGACACCCGATACCGGCGAAAAGCTGGAATATGAGCCGCTTCGCATTGTCGATGCCCAGGTCACCCGGCTTGAGCAGGAGATCGATACGCTCAACGCCGTGCTGGAACCGCTACGTTCCTTTGTCCTGCCCGGCGGCGAGCCGGCCTCTGCCGCCCTGCATCTGGCGCGCACGGTTGCCCGCCGCGCCGAACGGCTGATGGGCGAGCTTGCGGCGATGCCGGGCGAATCCGTCGGCGGGCCGGCGCTTCGCTACATCAACAGGCTGTCCGATTTCCTCTTCGTTGCCGCCCGTTGGGTCAATCATCAGGGCTCTGGCGACGTTCTGTGGGTGCCGGGCAAGAACCGTTAGGCAGGACATACGCAAAGCAGCAGTCAGAGGGGCCCGGACATGTTCATTCCCATCAATGACGGCAATGCAATGCGCTACCTGCCGTTTCAGTACGTGACCGTGGCGCTGATCGCAGCCAACATATTCATCTTCCTGGTGTTTCAGTCCGGTCTCGTGTTCGACGCCGCCCGGGCGACCGCCTTCGGCTACGGCATGATCCCGGCGGTCTACAATGATCTGCGCGTATTGCCGCCGGGCATCGATGGCGCCTCACCGCTGCTGACGCTCGTGACCTACCAGTTCCTGCATGGAAGCTGGATGCACCTGATATCGAACATGCTGTTCCTGTGGGTTTTCGGCGACAATGTCGAGGACGCGCTCGGCCATCTGCGCTTCCTTGTCTTCTATCTCCTGTGCGGGATTGCCGCGGGAATGGTCCACGGCTTCATGGTGCCCGCGTCCGAGATGCCGCTGGTTGGCGCAAGCGGTGCCATCGCCGGCATCGTGGCTGCCTATCTGATGCTTCATCCGCATGTGCGTATCTGGGTGCTCGCGCTTGGCCGCCTGCCGCTGCGCCTGCCGGCCTGGATCGTGCTTGGCATATGGATCGTCGTGCAGATCGTCTCCGTGGCCATTGCCTCGCCCGATGACGAGGTTGCCTGGTGGGCGCATATCGGCGGCCTCGTCGCCGGCGCCGTGCTGATCGTCTTCATGAAGCGCAGGGGCGTGCCGCTTTTCGATCGCGGACTGGCCTGAGCGCGGTCGACAAGCGCCGCGCCGGAGTGAATGGCCATTCATGATTGACAAGCGCGCGCGGCGGCGACTAGTTTCCCGCGGTTTTGCATTGCACAATGCCCGTCTGCGGTTTCGCATCCCGGTTGCGTGCAGGCGATTTTCCGGCCAGCCCACAAGCGACGAGCGGATGCTCCGGCGCTCTCGGTCTGGCGGTCACCAGAAACGGCCAATGTCCTGAGGAATAGAGGCAAATGAAGATACTAGTGCCTGTCAAGCGGGTGATTGATTACAACGTGAAGGTTCGGGTTAAGCCGGATGGATCGGGTGTTGATCTTTCGAATGTGAAGATGTCGATGAACCCGTTTGACGAGATTGCGGTCGAGGAAGCGCTTCGGCTGAAGGAGAAGGGAGCGGCCGAGGAGGTTGTTGTCGTCTCGGTTGGTCCGCAGCAGGCGCAGGAGACGCTTCGCACCGCGCTCGCGATGGGCGCCGACCGTGCGATCCTTGTGAAGGTTGACGGTGTTGTTGAGCCTCTGGCGGTAGCCAAGATCCTGAAGGGCGTTGCCGATGAGGAGCAGCCCGGCCTTGTGATTGCGGGCAAGCAGGCGATTGACGACGACTGCAACCAGACGGGCCAGATGCTGGCGGCGCTTCTTGGCTGGGGCCAGGGGACGTTTGCCTCGAAGGTCGAGGTTGGTTCTGGCACGGTTGACGTGAAGCGCGAGGTCGATGGCGGTTTGCAGACGGTGAAGCTGAAGATGCCGGCCGTTGTGACGACGGATCTTCGCCTGAACGAGCCGCGCTATGCGTCTCTTCCCAACATCATGAAGGCCAAGAAGAAGCCTTTGGACGAGAAGAGCGCGGGCGATTACGGGGTCGACGTGACGCCGCGCCTTGAGGTTGTGAAGACGGCCGAGCCTGCGGGTCGCAAGGCGGGCGTGAAGGTCGCCGATGTCGCCGAGCTTGTGTCGAAACTGAAGAACGAAGCGGGAGTTCTGTGATGACGACGCTTTTGATCGCCGAACATGACAATGCTGAACTGAAGGATGCCACGCACAAGACGCTGAGCGCGGCGAAGGCGATGGGCGGCGACGTCCATGTTCTGGTTGCCGGCAAGGGCGCTGAAGGCGTTGCCAAGGCTGCCGCTTCGCTTGAGGGCGTGTCGAAGGTGCTGCATGCCGATGATGCGAGCCTCGAGCATCGTCTTGCCGAGCCGCTTGCGGCGCTGATCGTGTCGCTGGCCGACAAGTATGACGCAATCGTCGCGCCGGCGACGACGAGCGGCAAGAACTACATGCCGCGTGTTGCAGCCCTTCTGGACGTGATGCAGGTGTCCGACATCATCGCGGTTGACGGTCCCGACACGTTCCAGCGGACGATCTATGCGGGCAATGCGGTGCAGACGGTGAAGTCGACCGATGCCAGGAAGGTCGTGACGGTTCGCGCCACCGCGTTCCCGGCAGCGGGGACGGGGGGCAGCGCTTCGGTTGAGAGCGTCTCCATGCCGTCGGCCGAAGGCGTCTCGGAGTTCGTCAGCGAGGAGATCGCGAAATCCGACCGTCCGGAACTGACGTCTGCGAAGATCGTACTTTCGGGCGGCCGCGCGCTCGGCTCAAAGGAGAAGTTCGAGGAAGTGATCCTGCCGGTTGCCGACAAGCTCGGCGCGGCGGTCGGCGCCTCGCGCGCCGCGGTCGATGCGGGCTATGCGCCCAATGACTGGCAGGTCGGGCAGACGGGCAAGGTTGTCGCGCCCGAGCTCTACATCGCGGTCGGCATCTCCGGGGCGATCCAGCATCTTGCCGGCATGAAGGACTCAAAGGTGATCGTCGCGATCAACAAGGACGAGGAAGCGCCGATCTTCCAGATCGCCGATTACGGCCTCGTCGGCGACCTGTTCGTCATCCTGCCGGAACTGGAAAAGGCCCTCTAGGCCGCAACAGACCGCAACCCGCCCCGCGCGATTGAAAATCAGCCGCGCCTGGACGATAAAGAACAATTCCCGCGGCCCAAAAAGCCGCGGGACGACGCCGACGGAAGCCATAATCGGCAGTTTCAAGGAGCAAGCATGTCTTCGGCCGAAATCAGGACGGTGGGCGTCATCGGCGCCGGTCAAATGGGCAACGGCATCGCCCATGTCAGTGCTCTTGCCGGTTTCGAGGTCAGGCTGAACGACCTGAGCCAGGACCGGATCGATTCCGGTCTTGCCACCATTCACGGCAACATGGCCCGCCAGGTCGCAAGCGGACGCATCAGCGAAGAAGAGCGCAAGGCCGCGGCCTCGCGCATTCATCCCGCGGTCGGGATGGAGGCGCTCGCCGAATGCGATCTGGTGATCGAATCCGCGGTCGAGAACGAACCGATCAAGCGCGAGATCCTCAAGAATCTCTGCCCGGTGCTCAAGCCCGAGGCGATCATCGCGACCAACACATCTTCGATCTCGATTACTCGCCTTGCCGCGTCGACTGACCGGCCGGAACGCTTTATCGGCATCCATTTCATGAATCCGGTTCCGGTCATGGAACTGGTCGAACTGATCCGCGGGATCGCGACCGAAGATCTGACCTTCGAACAGTCGCGCACCTATGTCGCAAAGCTCGGCAAGACCATTGCCGTCGCCGAGGATTTCCCCGCGTTCATCGTCAACCGCATCCTGCTGCCGATGATCAACGAAGCCGTCTACACGCTCTATGAGGGCGTCGGTTCGGTCGAGGCGATCGACACGGCGATGAGGTTGGGTGCACGTCACCCGATGGGTCCGCTGGAACTGGCTGACTTTATCGGCCTCGATACCTGTCTCTCGGTCATGCAGGTGCTTTACGAAGGCCTGGCCGACAGCAAGTATCGGCCGTGCCCGCTGCTGGTGAAATATGTCGAGGCAGGCTGGCTGGGACGCAAGACGCAGCGCGGTTTCTACGACTATCGTGGCGAAAAGCCGATGCCGACCCGCTGATGGCGTGGCCGGCAGCGCGGTTTACGCATCCGTAGCCTTGGGCGCTTAAGGTTGCCCGATCATGGATATCGCCATTCTCGCTACCGCGCTCGCAGGCACTGCAGCAGCCCAGACCTGCGGCTCGCTGTCCGCCAGCATGATCAAGATGAATGCCGACATGGCGGCAGGTCTTGCTGACATGCTCGCGCAGAACGCCGACCGCGCCGCCGCGCTTGTTGCCGACGGCGTCGGGGAAAATGTCGATATCAGCGCCTGAACGCTAGCCGGCGGAGGCCATGCCGCCCTGGATCAGTCGCATGGCATCGGGCGAATCCCATTCCGCCGGTCCCGCGATGAAGCCCAGCTCGCAGCCATTGGTATCGACCAGCAGGCTGGTCGGCATGCCCGGCGCTCGGCCGACAGCCTTCAATTCCTTGAATACACCCGTGCTGGGATCGGCATAAAAACCCAGATCGGCGATGCCGATCTCTTTCAGGAACGCCTTGGCCTTCGCCGTGTCGCCGATGTCGATATTGACCGCGACAACCTCAAACCGTTCCGAACCGATCGTCGCCTGGAGACGGTCGAGTGCCGGCATCTCGTGGCGGCATGGCGCGCACCATGTCGCCCAGATATTCAGTAGCACGGTCCGGCCGCGCCACTCCGACAGGTGTCTTTCCTTCCCGGTTCCGTCGATGAAGGACAGATCGGGCAGGATCTGCGACTTCTCGGGGACCGTGAACGCCGCCACTTCGCCGCGCGAAAGCGGTTCAAGGCCGGCGAGCTTGGCATCGCTTGCGGCGCAGGCCGCGACGGTTCCGGCATCCTGGCCCTGTTGCAGGAGCACGCCACCGGCGATCGCGGCAACAATGACGATAATGATCGGCACGCCCCAGCGCATCGACCTTGGCTTCTCGCTCACGAAACGAAAACTCCCCTGAAGGCTTTGGTATTCGAGAGCGGCGCCTCGAAATTCTGTTTCACTTCAGCGCCAGCATCTAACGTCATCGCGGCAAAAAATCGACTGCCGGCCCATCAACTTTTTGCGCGCGGCGTCGCTGACCCCTATAAGCGAGGTCGGTTTCCGGCAGGTCATTCTCCCCGATGAAAAAATTCTTCGGCCGCGCGCCCGATGCAACGCATCCCACCGAGGGACCGCGGATTGCCCATATCGACGGGCTGCGCGCCATCGCCGTGACATCGGTGGTGGCGTATCATTGCGACCTGCCCGGCGTATCCGGCGGATATGTCGGCGTCGACATATTCTTCGTCATTTCCGGATTTCTGATCATCAATCAGATCGTCTCCGAACTGCGCGAAGGCCGATTCTCGCTCGCCACCTTCTATGCCCGGCGAACATTGCGGATCCTGCCGCCCTTTCTGGCGATGATCATCGGCAGCTTCCTGCTCGCACTCGTCATCCTGGTGCCGCCCTACGAATGGGAGTGGTTCGGCCTGTCCGCGGTATTCTCCTCGCTGTTCGCGTCGAACTTCTTCTTCATGACGAAACAGGGCTATTTCGATATCAACGCCCTGAAGAAGCCGCTGCTTCACACCTGGTCGCTATCGGTCGAAGAACAGTTCTACATCATCGTGCCTTTGGCCCTGATCGGTCTGTTCTGGCTGGCACGGAAGCGGCGCATACCGCCGGGCCTTGCATTGATGGCAATCGGCATCGCCGTCTTTGTCGCAAGCCTCGTCGGTTGCTATTTCATGACGGCCACGGAGGGACCGAACCGCGGCTTCTACATGATCACATGGCGGGCCTGGGAGTTCGTCGCCGGCGGCGCTGTCGCCTGGGCCTCGACCGCGCCTTTCCTGCGCGCAGACCAACGCATTGCAACGGGCACGGGTGTGCTGGGCCTGTTACTCGTGATCGTCTCGATCGTCGTGGATCTGGGCGACGGATTCTATCCCGGCTATGCAGCGACGGTTCCGGTGGCCGGTACGGCGTTGCTGCTCCTGTCCGGCCTCATCGCGCCTGACAATCCGGTCGCGAAACTCCTGTCCCTGCGCGGCATGGTCGCGATCGGCCTGATTTCCTACGGCTGGTATCTCTGGCACTGGCCGCTGATTTCGCTCATCCACATTTCCGTCTTCTGGAACGAGTCGGTCGTTCTGAAAACGGCCATGGGCCTGGTGGCCATCATCCCCGCTGTCCTCAGCTATCGCTATCTGGAATTGCCGATCCGCCGCTGGCGCCATGGCCGCGACCTCCACGCGCTCGGCTGGAAGCCGGCGCTGGCCGGTATTGCGATGGCACTGGCCTGCGTGGTCGTTGTCGGCGGCACCGGCGGCATCCTCTACGCGCTCGAACGCAATTCGCCGGAAATCGAGGGCGACGCCAGCCTCATCACGCCGCCACGGACACTCTGCGAAGGCAAAAGCTGCGCGACAGCTCCGCTTTCGGCCGGGTTCATGGAAGGCGATTCCCACGCCGCGCGCATGTACGGGACGTTGCTGCGGGAATCCACACCCTTCAATGTCGCCAGCATCCAGCGTTTCCGCACCAATTGTCCGCTGCCGCCCGGCATGCCGCCGGACATGGGCGATTGCCCGAAGGCGCGGGCGGCAATCGAAAAGGCAATGAAGGACACGCCGCCCGGCGAACGGTTCTGGATCGTGGAACGGCTGTGGTCATATATGCTGCTCAAGCTGACGCGGCCGAAGAACCGTGCGGTCTTCACCAAGGCGATCGAGGATCGTCTCAAGCTTTATTCGGACGGGGGGCGAAACCGGTTGCTCGTCATCGGCGCCATCCCGGATTTTCCGTATCTTGCCACCGAATGCATCTACCGCGCCGAGCGATACGGACTGGGTTGGGATTATTGCGGCATATCGCGCAGCCAGATCGACGCGACCACAGGTGTGGCCAACCGGATCGTCCGCGACATCGTCCTGAAGCTTCCCAACGCGCGGTTCATCGATCCGGTCGACCTGTTCTGCGACGACACGTTCTGCCGCCCCTATGTCCAGCGTTCGATTCTCTATCGCGACAACAACCATCTCAGCCTGTTCGGCGCAGACTGGCTGTATTCCAAGCTCCGCCCGCACATGGTCTGGGCCATGACAGGCAAGGAGGAATCGGCCGGCATCGCAAGGTAGTGACCGCGGTGACGCGGCAAAGCGCCGCTTTGGCTTTGCGCGCCGCGCCTGCTCCTCTATAAGCGACGCTTGCTCCAACAATTTCGCTCTGCCCCATGAAATCAGCCAAGTACGGACCGTCGAACGCGTCGCATCCGACCGACGGCCCCCGGATCAGCCATATCGACGGCCTTCGCGCCATCGCCGTGACATCGGTCGTCGCCTATCATTCCGGCCTTCCCGCCGTGTATGGCGGCTATGTCGGCGTCGACATCTTCTTCGTGATTTCCGGCTTCCTGATCATCAATCAGATCATCACCGAGTTGCGCGATGGCAGGTTCTCGCTTGCCACATTCTATGCACGCCGGTCGCTGCGTATCCTGCCGCCCTTCTTCGTGATGATCCTTGGCAGCTTCCTGATCGCATGCGCCATCCTCATCTCGCCCTTCGAGTGGGAGTGGTACACCCAGTCGGTAATCTTCTCGTCGCTCTTCGCGTCGAACTTCTTCTTCATGACGAAGCAGGGCTATTTCGACATCGGTGCCCTCAAGAAGCCGCTGCTGCACACCTGGTCGCTGTCGGTGGAGGAACAGTTCTACATTCTGGCGCCGCTCGCCCTGATGGCGCTGTTCTGGCTGGCCAGACGCAGGGGCTTTTCGCCGTCGGCGCTGCTGCGCATCGTCGCGCTTGTCGTTTTTGCGGGCAGCCTTGCCGGCTGCATTTATTTTACCGTCGACCGCGGCACCAACCGGGCCTTCTACATGATCACCTGGCGGGCCTGGGAATTCATCGTCGGCGGCAGCATCGCCTATTTCGCCACCCTCCCGCTCCTCACCCGCAATACGCGATCGGGCGATGTTCTCGGCATCGTCGGAATTGCGCTGATCGCCCTGTCGGTCATCGTTGACCTCGCGGACGGGTTTTTTCCCGGCTACACGGCCACCATCCCGGTATTCGGCACCGCTCTCGTTCTGCTGGGCGGCCTGCTTTCGCCCGGTTCTTTCGTCGCGCGCGCCCTCTCTGTTCGCCCGATGGTCGCCATCGGACTGATTTCCTACAGCTGGTACCTGTGGCACTGGCCGCTGATGTCGCTGGCGAGTATTGCGACTTTCGGCAATGAATCGATCCCGCTCCTGGGTGCGATGGGCCTTCTCTCCCTGCTTCCTGCCTATCTCAGCTACCGCTTTGTCGAGGTTCCGGTGCGGCGGTGGCGGCACGGGCGCAACCTGCGCGCGCTCGGCTGGAAGCCTACGCTCGCCGGCGGCGCCGGCGCGCTGATCTGCATCCTGCTCGTCGGCAGCGTCGGCGGCACTGTATTCTTCCTGACGCGCTTCACGCCGGAACGCGTCGGCGACAATTCGCTGATCCCGCCGCCCGCCATCGTCTGCGAGGGGGATTCCTGCAAGACCGGCCGCAACATCGCCGGTTTCCTGGAAGGAGATTCGCACGCCGATCACATGATCGCGACCTTCATCAACGAAGCAGCGCCCTTCGGCATCAGGCCGAAGCGCTTCCGCGACTATTGTCCGCAGGTCGACGGAATGCCGCCGGACATGGGCGATTGCCCGAAGATCCGGCAGGTCATCGCGGACAAATATGCCGCCAACCCGGCCGACGAGCGCTTCTGGATCGTCGAGCGGTTGTGGAGCTACATGTTCCTGCGCGTCACCCGCCCGGACATGCTTGAAGAAATGCTGGCAGCGACGAAAAAGCGCCTGGAGCTCTATTCCGACGGCGGCAAGAACCGTCTGCTGGTGCTCGGGGCCATCCCTGATTTCTCGCAGATCATCGCCGACTGCCTGCCCCGGGCAGAGCGTTACGGGCTTGGCTGGGACTATTGTGCCCGTCCCCGTTCATTCATCGACCAGACGACCGCCAGGGCAAACGCCTGGGTTCGCGATATGGTCGCCGACATCCCCAACGCGAAATATGTCGATCCGACCGATTTCTTCTGCGATGACAAGCTCTGCCGCCCCTATATCGGAGAGCACTCGCTCTATCGCGATAACAATCATTTGTTCCCGTTCGGCGCGCGCTATCTCTATGCCAGGCTGCGTCCCTATTTCGTCTGGGCGATGACCGGCGAAGAGGTCGACAAGGGCGCAAGATTGCCTTGAGCGCGCAATTTCCTCTATATCCCGCTCCGCGCGCGATCAAAAAGACGGGCAGTTATCGATGAGCAATACGATGTGGGGCGGCCGCTTCTCGCGCGGCCCCTCGGAAATCATGGAAGCGATCAACGCATCCATCGACTTCGACAGGAAGCTGGCGACCCAGGATATCGCCGGCTCGCGCGCCCATGTCGCGATGCTCGCGGCAACGGGCATCATCGACAAGGCTGATGCCGAAGCCATCGACGCGGGCCTGAAGACCGTTGCCGGTGAACTGGAAAGCGGTGATTTTAAGTTCTCGCGGGCGCTTGAGGACATCCACATGAACGTGGAATCGCGCCTTGCCGCGCTGATCGGTCCCGTCGCCGGCCGGCTGCACACCGCCCGCTCGCGCAACGATCAGGTCGCAACCGATTTCCGGCTCTATGTGCGCGATTTTCTGGACGCGCTCGACCCCGCCCTTGCCGCGCTGCAAAGGACGCTCGCCACGCGCGCGCTGGAGCATGCAGGCACGGTGATGCCCGGATTTACCCACCTCCAGTCGGCGCAGCCTGTGACCTTCGGTCATCACCTTCTTGCCTATGTGGAAATGCTGTCGCGCGACCGCGGCCGCGTCGCCGATTGCCGTGCACGGCTGAACGAGAACCCCCTCGGTTCCGCGGCGCTTGCCGGCACATCCTTTCCCATCGATCGCGCCATGACGGCGAAGGCGCTGGGGTTCGACCGGCCGACCGCCAACTCGCTCGACGCTGTTGCCGACCGCGATTTCGTCATCGAGGCACTCTCCGCCTCGGCCATCGTGGCAATGCATCTGTCGCGCCTTGCCGAGGAAATCGTGATCTGGTGTTCGGCGCAGTTCGCGTTCGTGCGGCTTTCCGACGCCTTCTCCACCGGTTCGTCCATCATGCCGCAGAAGCGCAACCCGGATGCTGCCGAACTCGTTCGCGCAAAGACGGGCCGGATCTTCGGTGCCCTTCAGGGCCTGCTGACCGTCATGAAGGGGCTTCCGCTCGCCTATTCCAAGGACATGCAGGAAGACAAGGAACAGGCTTTCGATGCCTTCGAGGCGGTGGCGCTGTGCGTTGCGGCGATGGACGGCATGATCGGCGACCTTGAGCCCGACGCCAGGCGCATGAAGGAAGCCGCCGGCGCCGGATTTGCGACCGCGACCGATCTGGCCGACTGGCTTGTGCGCACCTGCGCCATGCCCTTCCGGGAAGCCCATCACGTCACCGGGGCGATCGTCGCGATCGCCTCGGGACGCGGCTGCGCGCTGGAAGAATTGACGCTGGCAGACATGCAGGGCGTGTCTTCGGCAATCACGGAGGACGTTTTCGACGTGCTGGGCGTGGAGCGCTCCGTTGCCAGCCGCACCAGTTTCGGCGGCACCGCGCCCGAAAACGTGCGCGCGCAGGCCGAACAATGGCTTGAAAGGCTCCGCTGACAGCGTTTTCATGACCGGCGATATCTGCTAATGGCTTCGACCATCGATCGCCGGAGAGACGGGAACGGGATATGGGACGCGCGCTGCTGAATTTGCTGATGGTTTCGATGCTCGCGCTCGCGGTTTCCGCCTGCGGCCGCAAGGGCCCGCTCGAACCGCCGCCCAATCATCCCGAACAGGGCCCGGCGACCAGTGACGGCATCCCGGTGGAAAAACCGAACCGACCGTTCATACTCGACGGCCTGCTGAACTGACGCGCCATGCATCACTTTGACTACCGCAACGGCGTCCTGCACGCCGAGGATGTGCCCCTGCCCGATATCGCGCGCGAAGTCGGAACACCGTTCTATTGCTATTCGACGGCGACGCTGGAGCGTCATTATCATGTCTTTGCCGACGCATTTGCGGGCATGGATACGCTGATCTGCTATGCGATGAAGGCGAATTCCAACCAGGCTGTCCTGACAACGCTCGCCCGGCTCGGTTCTGGCGCCGATGTCGTTTCCGGCGGGGAACTCCGCCGCGCGCTGGCAGCCGGGATACCCGCCGGGAAAATCGTCTTCTCCGGTGTCGGCAAGACCGACGCCGAGCTCTCGCTCGCCCTCGACAGCGGCATCCTTTGCCTCAACGTCGAATCGGAGCCGGAACTTGAAGCGCTCAATGCCGTGGCCGTTTCCAAGGGGGTCAGGGCGCCGGTTTCGCTACGCATCAATCCTGACGTCGATGCGATGACCCACGCCAAGATCGCGACCGGCAAGTCGGAGAACAAGTTCGGCATCCCGTGGACGCATGCCCGTGCCATCTACGCGCGCGCTGCCGCCCTTCCCGGTATCGAGGTGGCCGGCATCGACATGCATATCGGCTCGCAGATTACCGATCTGAAGCCCTATGACGCGGCTTTTGCAAGGCTCGACCAGCTGGTCGGAACATTGCGTGCCGACGGGCACCGCATCCACCATGTCGATCTCGGCGGCGGCCTTGGCATTCCATACGATTCCCGCCTCACCCCGCCGCCTGCGCCGGCGGACTACGCCGCAATCGTGCGCCGGCATGTCGAAAAGCTGAAATGCAGGGTGGTGTTCGAACCCGGCCGGATGATCGTCGGCAATGCCGGAATTCTCGTGGCCTCGGTGATCTTTGTGAAGCAGGGCGAGGCGAAGCGTTTCATCATCGCCGACGCTGCCATGAACGATCTGGTGCGCCCGACGCTCTATGAGGCGCATCACGATATCCTACCGGTGGATCAGACGCTTTCGCAGACCCTTCATGAACCCGCCGATGTTGTCGGTCCCGTTTGCGAGACCGGCGACTATCTGGCGCTCGCTCGCGACCTGCCGCAATTTGGCCGCGGCGACCTGATGGCCTTGATGGGTGCCGGTGCATACGGCGCGGTCCAGGCGTCGACCTATAACACCCGGCCGCTGGTCCCTGAAGTGCTTGTCAGTGGCGATGAATGGGCGGTTATAAGGCCACGGGTCGGCGTCGATGCGCTGATAGGCCTCGACCGGATGCCCGGCTGGCTCTGACGCCATTCAGTGCAACAGCTTGTGATCGGAACGGCCATTGCCGCGCCCGATATTTGCAGCGATAGTTTCGACGTATGGAAAAAACCCGCACGACGCGTAATGGCGCCAGATTGCCGCTGGAATGGGCGGGCGCAGCGTTTCGCGCGAAGTTCGCCATCATATGGGAGCAGGTCTGGCCTCCGCTTGCGTCGTTCCTGTGTGTTACCGGGCTTTTCCTTGCCGTTTCGTGGGCTGGCCTCTGGCTCCACGCCCCGTTCTTTCTCCGCGTCGCCCTGGTATTCGGCTTCGCCGTAGCAGCATTGCTCGCACTTCTGCCGCTGCGCCATCTGCGGGTACCGGACCGTCAGGCGATCCTCGCCCGCCTCGATCGCTTCAGCGCGCGGCCGCACCGCCCCGTGATGGCGCTTGCCGATCGGCCGGTCGGCCTTGATGCGGCCGAAGCGGACCCGCTCTGGCAGGCCCATCTCATGCGAACGCGCCGCCGACTTGGACCCGTCTCGGCAGGCATGCCCTCGCCCGGTATGCCTCGACGCGATCCGTGGGCCTTGCGCGCTCTTGTCCTTCTTGTCGCCATCGCAGCTTTCGTTCAGGCCGGGGACCAGCGCGGCATCCGCGTTGCCGCAGCCGTCGCCGGTCCGATGGGTGCATCCATTCTGCCCGGGCGCATGGATGCCTGGATTTCACCACCAGCCTACACCGGGCGGGTCCCGATCCTGCTCGACGAGACCGTGACCGGCGCGGTCGACGTACCCGAGGGCAGCCGCTTCGTGTTGCGCAGCGAGCGCCAGGGCATCGGCGTCACCTTCCATCCGGAACAGGGAGAGCCGGAACAGATTTCCCGCGCGGACGAAAAGGGCGCTACAGCCGAGTTCGGTTACGAGCTTACGTCGGACGGTACGCTTGCCGTCGATCTGGGCGGTCGCACGATCCATCGCTGGCCGGTAGCGGTCATTGCGGACGAAGCACCGACGATCCGCCTCACCAGCGCGCCCAGCCTCAGCCCCGGCGGGGCACTCGAACTCAATTATGCGGTCAGCGACGATTACGGCGTCGTCGCTGCGGCGGCTGAAACCTCCCTTCCCGATGATGCTGCAGCACGCGGCGCAGACCCGCTCATCCCCGCACCCGCCATCGATCTCGTTCTCCCAAAGGCGCAGACACGCGCTGGGGACGCGCGCACCATGCGCGATCTGCGAGACCATCCGTGGGCGGGCGTTCCCGTCAGATTGACCCTCAAGGCAAGCGACGCGGCCGGCCAGAGCGGCTTCAGCGAGCCTGTCGACATCGTGCTGCCATCGCGGCCTTTTTCGCGGCCGCTCGCTCGTGCGATCGTCGAGCAGCGCCGCACGCTCGCGCTCGACAGGGCGAGTACGGAACGTGTCGCACGAGCCCTGCGGGCCCTGACGATCGCGCCCGAAAAGCATATCGACAGCGTGCCGGTCTATCTTGGTATCAACACCGCCTATTGGCGGCTGAGGAATGCCCGCTCGGACGACGACCTCCGCGGTGTCGTGGATTATCTTTGGGAGGTTGCGCTCGCGATAGAGGACGGTGCGCTGTCGCTTGCCGCGCGCAACCTGCGCGATATCCAGGAACAGTTGAAGCAGGCCCTTCAGAACGGTGCCTCGGACGAGGAAATCCGCAGGCTCATGGATGAACTGCGCCAGGCGATGGCTGAATTCATGAACGAACTCGCGCGCCAGGCGGGCGATCCGCAGAACCTGCCCGAGCTTTCCCAGGAACAGATGCAGCAGTCCATGAGCCCGCAGGATCTCGACCGTCTGATGGATCAGATCGAGCAACTGGCCCGCAGCGGCGCACGTGACGCTGCGCAGGAATTGCTGAACCAGCTGCAGAACATGATGAACAACCTGCAGATGGCGCGGCCGGGGCAACCCAGCCAGCAGCAGCAAGACATGGCCAAGACGCTTGAGGAACTCGGCGACCTCATGCGCCGCCAGCAGGAACTGATGGATCAGACGTTCAACATGGATCGTCCCGGTCAGCAGGACGGCCAGGGCGAGCAGCAGGGCGAGAACGGACAGGGACAGGGCGACCGAGAGGCGCTTGCGCAGCAGCAGCAGGCGCTGCGCGATGCCCTGAACGACCTGATGGCCAAAATGCGCGAACGCGGCCAGAATCCCGAACAGGGCATGGGAGAAGCCGGCCAGGAGATGGGAGAGGCGCAGGGCAATATCGGTGAAAATCGTCTTGACGACGCCGTCGACAATCAGGGCCGCGCCCTGGACAAGCTACGCAGCGGCGCGCAATCGATGATGAGTCAGCTTCAGTCTCAGATGGCGCAGCAGGGCCCCGGAACAGGCATCGGACGCGCGCCGACAGATCCGCTCGGCCGGCCGCGCGATCAGCGCGGCACGGACATGGGTCTCGGCGTCAAGACGCCAGAGGTCTTCGACGCGGAGCAGGCGCGCCGGATTCTCGAGGAGTTGCGCAGGCGCCTGTCGGAGCCGTCAATGCCTTCAAGCGAGCGAAACTATCTCGAGCGGCTGATCGAGGGCTTCTAGGCAGCGGCCTTCAGCGCAAGCGCCACGCGCTCGCGGATTTCTGCAAGCGTGAAGGGCTTCTGGACGACATCGCAAACGATCTCGTCGAGTCCATGAGCGCGTTCGCGCTGGTGCGCGTAACCCGTCATCAGAACCAGCGGAATGCCGGCGTGGTCGCGCGCGACAGTTAGGGCCAGCGCAATCCCATCCATGACGGGCATCTGGATATCGCTGAGGATCAGATCGAAACGCGCATCGCCAACGAGGATTTCGGCCGCTTCGGCCCCATCGCAGGCCTCGACCACATCATGCCCGTCCATTTCCAGCGCACGACGTACGAACGCCCTGACCGAATCGTCGTCCTCGGCGAGAAGTATCCGTCCCATTCTCGTCCCCTCTCTCCCGACGCAGCAACCGGATCCGATTTCCGATCCCTGAGACATCGGGACTGCCGACATAACCATGATTCTGCAAGATCCGGCCTCGCACAAGATGAAGTCTCGAAGATGGCGAAGGTTGCGCGCTAGCGCGCAAGACCGAGGCGCGTCGGCGGATTGTCGACGAATCGCACCGAAACGGTCGCGGCCTCTCTCGGCGGGGCGGCAAGTCGTGCAGTGAAGGGAAGCGTTTCGCCCGGGCCCAGTGCGGAAAGGGTCGGATCGATCGTCCAGCTGTAGAGTTCGGGCGTATTGCTTCCGGCAAGCGACAGTCGGATCGCGGGGACGGCGACGCTGGTACCGGCGACGTTCACGATGTCGCCCGACACGGCGAGGACCGGGACGCCATCTTCTGTTTCCTGCGCAAACTGCAGATTTTCGAACGCCAGGCCGCGTATGTTCACATCGACACCGGCAAGCGCATAGAGACGGGCTGTCGACGGCGCGAGACTGACGACTTCCTCCTTGTGGGTGAACGCGGCGAACAGGCCGGCGGCCGTCACGCCGATGACAAAGGCCTGGAATGCGCGCGCTGGCGAAATCGTCTTGCGGCGGCGGATGACCACTCTACGGGTTGCCCCCGTAGCGGCACCCTCATCATCGTCGACAAGCCTTGCATGACGCGCCCGGGCGTCTTCTTCGGCCAGTGCCTGCATCCAGGCAATGTCCGGTGCCGGTTCGATATGCGGCAGCGTTTCAATATCCGGCTCCGAACCATCTACCGCGGCAGCGGCGGCAAAAGCATCCGGATTGGCCCCTTCAGACTGTCCGTCCGAAGTGATCTCATGCGGTGCCACCGCGTCGGCCGGCGCATGGATCGCGGCCGCATCCATCGCAAGCGCATGCCAGGTTTCACCGCACTTCGCGCAGCGTACCTTGCGTCCCTGCTCGGGAAACTGCAGGTCGACGGCATAGTGCGTATGACAGCTCGGGCAGATAATATTCATTGAATGGCCGGCGATTCTCGGGGCACGATTGATGGTGCTGATGTCTCCACCCTAGCGGCAGGAGCGTTAACGATCGGGAAATGCGGCTCCGGACGTTCCATTTGCGCTTATGCTTAATGCAATGTTAACGGCGGCACTGCGACAAACGCTGCAGCAATGCTTGAAAGGCCTTCACGGTGATCCGTTTTGAAAATGTCGGACTGCGCTACGGCATGGGGCCGGAGGTCCTGCGCGACATATCGTTCAATATCGAACGCGGTTCGTTTCATTTCCTGACCGGGCCGTCGGGTGCGGGCAAGACGTCGCTGATGCGGCTGCTGTTCCTTGCGCTCAGGCCGACTCGGGGCCTGATCAACGTGTTCGGCCACGATGCGGCAACACTTTCGCGCGCGACCCTGCCGACGATCCGGCGACGAATCGGGGTGGTTTTCCAGGATTTCCGCCTGCTCGATCATTTCACGACGTTTGAAAACGTGTCCTTGCCGCTTCGCGTCATGGGCAAGCCCGAAGACAGCTATCGCCGGGACGTGATCGAACTTCTTCAATGGGTCGGCCTTGAAGACCGCATTCATGCTGCGCCGTCGATACTTTCGGGCGGTGAGAAGCAGCGCGCCGCCATCGCCAGGGCCGTAATCGGACAACCGGAATTGCTGCTGGCCGACGAGCCGACGGGCAATGTGGACCCGACGCTCGCGCGCCGCCTGCTTCGTCTTTTCATGGAACTGCACAGGCTCGGCACCACCGTCATCATCGCGACCCATGATATCGCCTTGATGGACCAGTATGACGCCCGCCGGCTCGTCCTCAACGACGGCCGCCTTCACATCTACGATTGAGGAAAGGCCTCGCCGCCGCATGCCCCGAAGCGCCGTGAAAAGAATGCGCGTCAGGCGGCCGGTGCCCTCCGGTCCGCCCAAGGGCCGTAGCGAGGCGCTGGAGGCAAGCCTTCGGCCTACCGCACCGATCGTTCCCTCGCTCAACATTCCCGGCCGTGCGCTCGTCATGGTAGTCGCGATCATGACGTTTCTTGCATGCCTGACGGGCGTCGCGGTGCTTGCCATACGCGGCGCGGCGGACAGCTGGCAGGCCGATATTTCGCGTGAACTGACGATACAGGTGATGCCGGCAGAAGGCGCCGACATCGCGCGCGAGACCGAAGCGGCGGCGGCCGCGGCGCGCGAAGTAGCCGGCGTGCGGGCCGCGCGCGTCATGACCGACGCGGAAATGCAGGCGCTGCTCGCGCCATGGCTGGGCACGGGAACCGACCTTGGCGATCTGCCGGTCCCGCGCCTGGTCGTCGTTGAGGTCGATCCGGCGGCGCCGCCTGACATTGGAAGACTTCGCGATGTCATCCTGGCCCGGGCGCCGCATGCCAGCCTCGACGATCACCAGGTCTGGCAAAGCCGGCTGCAGATCATGGCGCGGACGCTGACCGGCGCCGGCCTGGCGGTACTCGCCCTGGTGCTTGCCGCAACCGCCATGTCGGTTGTCTTTGCAACGCGTGGCGCGATGGCGGGTAACCGCGACGTCGTCGAGGTTCTTCATCTCGTCGGCGCCAAGGAAAATTTCATCGCCCGGCAGTTCACCCATCATTTCTTCATGATCGGGGTCAAGGGCGGGCTTGCCGGCGGTGCGGCCACGATCATCTTTCTGGCGCTGGCTGCATGGGGGGCTTCGCAATTCGTCGCAACGCCGGCCGGAGATCAGATCGTCGCGCTGTTCGGCAATCTCAGTGTCGGTCCCGGTGCCTATGGCGCGGTCGTGGCAACGCTGGTGGTGATCGCGCTGCTTACCGGTCTGACCTCGCGCTGGGCTGTCTACCGGTTCCTTGAAGTTTTCGACTAGCCAATTAGCGGGCTGGATTTGGCCGCATTTTTCAACCTATTCTCGGCGGTGATGGACAAGGGCGAGGCATTATTCGAACGCGATTCACAACGGGCGGTACCGATCTCAATGACTGAGAGCGACGCGATCGCACGCCGCATCGTTTCGCCCGGCGGGAAGCTGGTGCGGATAGCAGTTGGCTTGCTCGTTCTGGCCTTCCTGTTCCTCCTTGGCGGCTTCGTTCAGTTCGCCCACATGGTCGCGACCACAATTCCGGCGCCGGGCATAAGCGCCGATGGCATCGTCGCGCTGACGGGAGGCGAATCGCGCATCGCCGATGCCGTGACTCTGCTGCGCGAGGGGCGCGGCAAACGCCTCCTGATCAGCGGCGTTCACCCCGATACGACGAGCGAGGAAATTGCCCGCATGGTCAGCGGCAGCGAGGCTCTCTTCTCCTGCTGCATCGATCTGGATCATGACGCGCTCAACACGGTCGGCAACGCCGAGGTGGCGCGGAACTGGGCGAGTTCCAACGGGTTCAGCACCCTCCTCATCGTCACCAGCGCCTATCACATGCCCCGCAGCATGATGGAACTGTCGCGCACCGCACCGGACCTGACGCTCAGACCCTATCCCGTACGAACCGAGAGGCTGGCGCTGGAGCGCTGGTGGGCAGATCAGGAAGTCATGCGTGTGATGGCATCCGAATATGCCAAATATCTGCTCGCGCGGCTGCATCTGCGGCTCGGCAAGCCGAGCACGACGAAGGAAGCCATGGCCGCCGCCCTTGCGCGCTAGGTCATGTGCCCATAAAGCTTCCCGGCGCACCGGCATCCGCGAAACGGGAAAAGGCAATGGCCGCACGCTCGCTGATCTTCAACATCCTTTTCTACGCCAATCTGTTCGTCTTCATGATTGTCGGCCTGCCGCTGACCGTGTCGAAGCGAACGGTTTGGATCGTCGCCTTCGCCTGGTGCCGCTCGTCGGCCTGGCTGCTTAAGGTTGTCTGCGGGACGAAAATCGAATTTCGCGGTCTTGAAAACATCCCGAAAGGCGGGTTTGTCGTCGCCTCCAAGCACCAGTCGTTCCTTGAGACGTTCGGAATGGCGCCACTGTTCCGCCGGCCGACTTTCATCCTCAAGCACGAGCTGGTGTGGCTGCCGCTGTTCGGCTGGTACATGATTCAGACCTGGATGGTTCCGGTCAGGCGCGGCGCGCGCTCAAAGGCGCTGCGCCAGATGAACGCGGATGCAGCGCTCAGACTTGCCGACAATCGCCAGATCATCATTTTTCCCGAAGGCACCCGGCGCGCGCCCGGCGCACCGCCGCAGTACAAGATCGGCGCTGCCTTCCTCTATGCAAACAGCGGCGTTCCGGTCCTCCCGGTCGCGATGAATACGGGGCTGTTCTGGCCGCGCCGCCGGTTCATGCGCTATCCGGGTACCGCCGTCATCGAATTCCTGCCGCCAATCCAGCCGGGCCTCGAGCACGCCGACTTCATGACAAGGCTTCAGACCGACATCGAGACCGCCTGCGACCGTTTGTTGCAGGAAGCGGCGCAGGACAACCCTGCCTTGCCTTTGCCGCAAACGGCGCTCACGAGGCTGGCCGAACTCGCCCCGGCGTGATTCGGCTGGAACAAATCGGGTACCGCTGCGTTTGAGCCTGAGCCCCGAAACGGGATCAAGGCTTGTAGCGCGTACGCCAGCCCACCATATATTTGACATCGAGGGGCATTTGTTCTAGTTTTGTTCTTGCGTGAGTATTCCTCTTCGGAGAGCCACGTTGGAGGCCAACATGAATAGCCAGCTCGGTCTTTTGCACGATATTGGAAGCCCTTCCGTCCTTGCCGGAACGCGTCTTGCGGATGCATTCCGTTACTGGCAGGGCAGATCAGGGCGTCAGTATCTGTTCCGCATCGCCAGTATCGGCGATCTGACGGAAACTTACGATCATGTTGTCATCGCTGCCCGCAAGGGTGAGGACGGGCGTCGTCAGGCCGTATGGATCGGCATCGGTGGAACGCTCGATGCATTCGCCGAAATTGAAGCCGCGCTCGCTGCCGGCGGGTGCGAACTGCATATCCATGCACTGGCCGAGACGATGGCGGCTCGCGGCGCGGTGATCGACGATCTTCGCGCAGCCGGTGTTCCTGTTCCCGATACCCAGTTTCTGCTGGCGGCGGCCTGAACCAGTCGCTCGCCGCTTCCGGCATGTCGGCGCGACAGGTCAGGCATCGGCCAGCAGCGTTCCCACGCTCGCAAGCCTCTCGTCCCTGATACCCTCATCTCGCATGTGGGCGAGCGTATTTTCCACATATTCGCGATTTTCGCCCGATTTGCCGCGCGCGGATGAGACGATTTTCGCCTGGGCATGCGGCGTGAGCACACCCGCATATTGCGCATGGCTTCGGTCGACGACATAGGCAAGCACCCCGACGACCCTGTCCTGATCGATGAGACGCGCTTTCAGCGATTCCTCGCGGTAGACCATCGTGACCTGTTCGCGTTCACGCAAATAGGCGACGACATCCGCCCATTGCTGCTCGGCTACCCTGAAGGCCATGCCCCGGCAACTGCCGCCGCGATCCAGTCCGAGTACGAGCCCGGGATGGTCGGGCGTTCCCCGGTGCACCCAAGAATAGACACATAGTGCGCGATGATAGCCGTGCAGCCTTGCCGGCTGCTGCTCGATAAAGGCAAAGCCCGGCTTCCACATGAGCGAGCCATAGCCAAAGACCCAGTATTCGCGCATAAACTTCCAACCGCTGCCAATCGCCACGGCAGGTTTTCACTCTTGGAGAGACGATTGCAAGCCCCGGTTCAAAAGCGCCGCCGCCCGATCCTGCCCATCGCGATGGTGGTTCTCGTCCTTCTCCTCGCCGGCGGCTGGAGTGTCGTTTGGTTCTACGCGTCGCGCGAGGCCAACAGCCGCTTCGACATTTTTCTCGCTGACGAGGCTGCCCGCGGTCGCGACTGGACCTGCCACGATCGCTTTGGCGGTGGCTTTCCGTTTCGGGTCGAAATCGGCTGTCGCGCCGTACAGGGGAATGTCGCTGATGCGGGAGGCCGGACCTACAAGGTAACCGCCGGCCGGTTCCTGCTCCTGGCGCAAGCCTACGAAATCGGCAAGGTGATTGCCGAACTCGAAGGCCCCCTCGACCTGGCCAGCGGTGATGGCGATGTCCTGCTGCATGGCGACTGGAAAAGCCTCAGGGCTTCTGCCCACGCACGCCCGCGCCGGATCGATCAGGTCGATGTCGCCGGAAGCGGCATTGCCGGGCAGGCACCGGGCCTGGCAGGTTTCCCCGGTCAGTCGAACGATTTTGCCGCCGACAGTCTGGAGCTTCACGCCCGGATTCGCGAACGCCACGGCGATACGGCCGATATCGATCTCGCCGCAAGCGGCGATGGGCTCGTCTTCGCGCCTGAAGGCAATTCGCCGCCGCCATTTTCGGTTCAGGCCCGGGCCCTCGCCCGCAACGCGCCGCTTCAGCGCACCGCCGATCCCGTCGCCCTGTTCGCAGGCGCCGGTGGTGCGCTCGATATCGAGCGATTGAAGCTCGTGCAGGGGAACTCCATGATCCACCTTCGCGGAAGCCTCGCGCTCGACAGCCAGATGCGCCCCGAAGGCGATCTGGAACTGGCAGCAGGAGGCGGCGACTTGCGCACACCGGGCGCGGAAGGGGCTTTCGGGGGCATTCTGCCGATCATGGCCATGGCCCTGCGATTTGCTGGGAAGCCGACGGAAATCGACGGCGAACCGGCGTCAGCGGCCAATCTTGCAATTCACAACGGCGAAGTCCGCCTCGGGCCGATCACGCTCGGCAATGTTCCCTCGCTGCGGTAGCGTGCAAGAGAAATTTGCTAGCCGCGTCGGCCGAAGTCGGGCGCATCCGTTTCCTGCCCGGCCTCGATGATGCCGCGGCGGATGGCACGGGTCCGTTTGAACAGATCGTAGAGGGCATCGCCATCGCCGAATCGGATGGCTCGCTGCAGCACCGACAGATCCTCGCCAAAGCGTGCAAGCATTTCCAGCACAGCATCTTTGTTGTGCAGGAAGACGTCTCGCCACATCGTCGGGTCAGACGCGGCGATACGGGTAAAATCGCGAAAGCCGCCAGCGGAAAACTTCATCACCTCCGACTGCGTGATCTCTTCCAGATGCGCTGCCGTTCCGACGATGTTGTAGGCGATCAGATGCGGCAGATGGCTGGTGATCGCCAGGACCATGTCGTGATGTTCCGGCGTCATCTGCTCGACAAACGCGCCAAGGGCGCGCCAGAACGCGTCGACCTTTGCCACGGCCTCAGCATCGGCGCCGGCGGGCGGCGTGACAATGGTCCATCGATTGTCGAAGAGTTCGGCAAAGCCCGCATCGGGGCCTGAATGCTCCGTTCCCGCAACAGGGTGCGCGGGCACGAGATGAACGCCTTGCGGCAGATGCGGCGCGACCTGGCGCACGACACTCGCCTTGACCGATCCGACATCGGAAACGATCGCACCGGGCTTCAGAGCCGGCCCGATGGCCCTTGCGAGCGTTTCAAATGCACCGACCGGTACGCACAGGATGACCAGATCGGCCCCTTCGGCGGCGGCCGCCGGATCGCGTTCATAGCGGTCGCCCAGTTTCAACGCGCGGGCACGGTCGAGCGTCTCCTGCGAACGCGTCTGCACGACGATCTCGCCGACCGCCCCGGCGCGGCGCGCGGCAAGTGCGATCGACGAGCCGATCAGCCCGATCCCGATCAGCGTCAGCCGCTGAAAAATGACGCCGCCCATCACGCCTTCCCCAGAAAGACCGTGAGCGTATCGACAACCGCCCGGTTCGCTTCTTCGGTGCCGACGGAAAGGCGCAACGCGCCGGGTAACCCGTATGATTCAAGCCGCCGCAGATAAATCCCGCTTGCAACGAGCGCAGCGTCCGCGTCAGCGGCCGTCTTGCCGGCATCGCTCGGAAAATGCACCAAGAGAAAATTGCCGACGCTCGGCGTGACCTTGAGACCCAGCGCCTCCAGTTCCCGCGTCAGCCATTCCAGCCACCGGCTGTTATGTTCCGCAGACGATTGAACGAAGGCTTCATCTGCGATGGCAGCCGCACCGGCGGCAATTGCGGGACCGGAAAGATTGAAAGGGCCGCGGATGCGGTTGAGCGCGTCGGCAACACCTTCCGGGCAATAGGCCCAGCCGATGCGCAGCGATGCAAGACCGTAGATCTTTGAGAATGTCCGCGTCATCACGACGTTGGGATAGCTCGCGACGAGTTCGATCCCCGATTCATAGTCGTTGCGCCGGACATATTCGGCATAGGCCGCATCCAGGACCAGCAGCACGCGACGCGGAAGTCCCTCGTGCAAACGTTTGATCTCGCCAATCGGCAGATAGGTGCCGGTCGGATTGTTCGGATTGGCGATAAAGACGATCCGCGTCTTCTCGCTGACGGCCGCCAGAATAGCATCGACATCCGCCGTCAGATCTTTTTCCGGCACGACGACCGGCTCGCCGCCCGCTGCCAGCGTGGCGATCTTGTAGACCAGAAAACCGTGCTCGGTGAAGATGGCCTCATCGCCCGGACCCAGATAGGCATGAGCCAGCAGGTTGAGCAGTTCATCTGAACCCGCGCCGCAGACGATCCGCGCCGGATCGAGCCCGTAGCGCTGGCCGATCGCATCGCGCAAAGCCCTCGAGGAGCCGTCAGGATAAAGCTCAAGATGCGCACCTGCCGCCACAAAGGCGGCGATTGCATCAGGGCTTGCGCCGAGCGGCGTCTCGTTGGAGCTGAGCTTGAAAACCTTGCCGCCGGAATCGCCGCCCTTGCCCGGTACGTAAGGAGCAATCCGCGTCACGCCGCCACGCGGCACCGGCCTGTCGATACTCATGATCGTCGTCTCTTCTGCCTGTCTACCCGCCGGAGCGGGCATCGAAGGCTGCCGCTTTCGCATAGGCGCCGACAAGTCGCAAGTGGCCGGCTTCGATACCGGCCTCGGCGAAGCGCCGCGCGAGGGCATTTTCGTTCAGATCGCTGGCGACAAGAAGCGTCGCTATGCCGCCGCTCGTTCCCCGCGCGACGATTTCGCCAATCTCGGCGGGCAACGCCTCACATACGGCATCCACCGAATAGAGAAGCGGCCCCTGCGGAAGATCGATCCGCGCATCGCCGACAACCAGCATGGGCTCGGGCGAAACGCTCTGCGGGAAGCCGAAGAAGGGAATGCGCGCGATGATCGCAAGCCGCGGATCGAGATCGCGCCACCAGCCACGACCGCTGCTCAGCGGCAGAAGGGCAAGGTCGTCGAGATTGTTCGCCAGCGCTGCAAGCGCGCCGCCAACGTCGTCATGGTCGACGAGCGGCGTGGCAAAGCCGAAATAGAAACGCGCCATGTCGCGCATGGCAATGCGGCTGCCCTCGGCGACATGAATGCTGAAGGCGGCCTGCATCTGGGTGAAGGTGCCGATGATTTCACGCCAGATATGTTCCACCGTCGCCAACGGCAGCACGCCGTCGTGACGGGCGGCAATGGCCCGCATCATCTCCGCCTCGCGGCCGGGCCGGAAGGCAGACCCAGTCTCCGCGCTGCGTTTCGCTTCCCTTATGGCGGCGATAACGGTTCCCCGTTCCATCAGCAGCGAATGCATCTCGCCGTCGATCCGGTCGAGTTGATCGCGCAGTCTGGAAAGTTCGGGTTGGTCACCCATCGGGCAATGGCTCCTTGTCGCTGCCGGCCCGTTGTACGAAGGCAGACAGTTGAAAGCAAAGGAAAGATGGCAGTGTCGGATGAGAGTCTGGTCCAGACCTTGCCGTCAGTCAGTCAGGCGCCGACAACCGGCTCGCCGGCGAGCACGCGCACACGCCGTTCCAGCGGCCTGACGCGAACCGGCTGGATACCATGCGACATCTTGACGGCCTCGACGACGATGACGCCCGAAACAGGTAGGCGCAACAGTGTGCCGAGGCGCTCGAAGGCCGGCGCAAGCCGCAACAGAAAGCGGCTTCTGAAAGGCGGGACATACAGCGCATCCACCCATCTTTGCGGCTCGAATTCCGCTTGCTGCAGAAGTCTTGCAAGCTGCGGCCTGCTGTAGGGTCGGCCGTGGCCGAATGGTGAAATGTCGCTACGCGCCCAGACACCCCTGCGATTGGGAACGATGATCATGAGCCGGCCTTCCGGCTTCAATACCCGCCACGCATCGGCCAGTAACGCGCCGGGGTCGTGGGTTGCCTCGAGCGCATGCGCGATCAGAACGGCATCGAGCGCGCCGTTGGTCAGTGGCAGATCGGTTTCGTCGACCAGCGCCGACGTTGAGCGTCCTTCCGATGGCCATCGCACGACGCCCTGCGCCGCTGGCATCAGGTTCAGGACACGTTGGGCATTGCGCCGCATACCCGTCAGAAATGGCGGCGTATAGCCGATACCGGCCACATCGAGCCCCGCAACGTCGGGCCAGAGCCGGTGAACCCAAAATCCGATCAGTCTTTTCGCGATCAGTCCTGCCGGTCCGGCGTAGAAGCCTTTCATTTCCAGGATGTCGACATACATGCAGATGCGCTTCCTTGAGGCCGGGTGGTCTGCCCGGAACCGAAATGGTAGGCAGATGATAGAGTCGTTCGCGGCTGGATCAAACGGTGCGCGCGATCACTTGCGCGACATGACAAACCTTTCGGAGGCCGAAACGATGCCAAAACTGGACATTCACCTCTTTCCTGCTCTCGACGACAATTATGGCGTCCTCATCCATGACGCAGGCGCCAACGTTACAGCCAGTATTGATGCGCCGGATGCCAAGACGGTCGAAAAGGCGCTGCGCGACACCGGCTGGTCGCTGACGCATATTCTGGTCACGCACCACCACGCCGACCACACACAGGGCATCACCGCGCTCAAGTCGACCTACGGCTGCAGGGTCATCGGCCCGAAGGGCGAAGCTGAGAAGATTCCCGGCATCGACGAAGCGCTCGCAGAAGGTGATGTCTACAGGTTCGGCAATTTCGACGTCGAGGTGCTGGAAACTCCGGGCCATACGCTGGGTCACATCACGCTTTATCTGCCGGCGGCGAAAATCGCCTTTTGCGGGGATACCGTGTTTCCGCTTGGCTGCGGACGCGTCTTCGAGGGGACGATGGATCAGATGTGGTCATCGGTCGCCAAGATCGGCGCACTGCCGGCGGATACCGCGCTTTACTGCGGCCATGAATACACCCTTTCGAATGCCCGCTTTGCCGAAACCGTGGAAACCGGCAATGGGGCACTGAAGGATTACATCGCCACTGCCAAGACCAAGCGCGAACGCGGTGAGCCGACGGTGCCGACGACGGTCAAGGCCGAGCTTGCAGCCAACCCCTTCCTGCGCGCGGACCGACCGGAACTGGCGGCGGCTATTGGCATGGCGGGCGCTTCGGCAGCTGAAGTCTTTGGCGAAATTCGCAGGCGCAAGGACAATTTCTGAACCGCCAGATCTCAGGGCCTCTTGCTACGGCCTGCCATTGCCGCAAGCAACCCGCCGCCACTGATCAGCAGACAGGCGACCACAATATGCCAGCTCGGCGCGGCCAGCCCCGCCGCGACAAGGAAGAGCGTGGAAAACAGCGGTGCGGCATAGGCCGCTACACCGAGGAACTGGATGTCGCCATGCTTGACGCCATTATCCCAGGTGAAGAAGGCAAGCCCGACCGGAAAGGCACCAAGGCCCGCCACGGCGATCCATTGCAGGCCGGTCTGGGGCCAGACGGTCGATTCAAACGCCAGATGGCAGGCAAGCGACAGCGCGGCTGTCGCAAGACAGAATCCCGTGACCGCATCGCTCGGCACCGATGAAAAGCGTCGCGAAAGCACCGAATAGGAAGACCAGGTGAGCGCGGCGCCGAGCGCGGCCAGATAACCGGCGGCATATCGCAGCTCGAATGCCGGCCCGCCGCGCCCGGCAATGACCAGCACCGCGCCGGCAAGTCCGAGAAGGGCGCCGACGACGTGCCCGGCGCCGAGCCGTTCTCCCGGCAGGAATGCCGAGAAAAGAACGATCAAAAGCGGCCAGAGGTAGGAAATCAGGCTCGCATCGACGGGCGGTGCGTTCTGGACTGCGGCAAAATAGAACGCATGAAAGAGGAACAGGCCGCCAATACCAAGCGCCCATGCCGCCAAAGGCAGGCGAAAGACGGCGTCGGCGGCCATCGGCCTGAACGACAGGCGAACGAGCCCGATGGTGCCTGCCAGCGCAAAGCACATCGCGGTCAGCTGGAACGGGGGTATCGGACCGCTGAGGACGCTCAGGATCGCCAGCGACGACCACATGACGATCGCGCTGAGGCCGATCAGCGTTGCCATCCGCCGCTTCAGCGCCGCCGCACCTGCCAGATCGTGATGCCCCACGGTCATTCTGCCCTTGCCCCCATTGCCGGTTTTATACCATCAGCTGCCCGCCGCTGATATTCAGCGTTGCACCGGTGATGAAACCGGCATCGTCGGCAGCCAGAAAGACGACGGCCCGGGCGATCTCGCTGACGGCGGCAAGTCTGCCGGCCGGAATCTGCCGCTGGATGACCTGCTCCAGCACGGTCGCCGGTATGGCGAGCGACATCTCCGTTTCCACATAGCCGGGCGAAATCGCATTGACCGTGATATTGCGTCCCGCCCCCTCCTGCGCCAGTGCCTTCGTGAACCCGAGCACGCCGGCCTTCGCGGCAGCGTAGTGCGCGTTGGCGAATTCGCCCCGCTGAGCATTGATCGACGACAGATTGATGATCCGCCCGAAACCTCGCTGTCGCATACCCTCGATGACCGGCCGACACATGTTGAAAAGCGAGTTGAGGTTGACGTCGATGCTCTTGCGCCAGGTTTCAGCGTCCATCCGGTGAAATGCCGCCGCGGATGCGATACCGGCATTGTTGACGAGAATATCGATCGGCCCGAGCACGTCTTCGACACGGGCAATGCCCTTCCGGCACGCCACGCCGTCAGCAACATCCCAGCGGAATGCAGGAATGCCCGTCTCCTGTTCGAAGGCGGCGGCTGCCGTGTCGTTGCCGGCATAGCTGACCGCGACGCGGTGACCGGCCGCCAGAAGGGCGCGCGCCACGCCGGCGCCAATTCCGCGCGTGCCGCCTGTAACGAGTGCCGTTCGTTCCATACATTTTTCCTGTCATGCCGGCGAAGATCGCGCCAACGGGTTTTGTATCCCTTCGCAGCCGGTACGCAACATGCAAAGAGGGGCGGCATTGCTGCCGCCCCTCCGTGACTGAATTACCCGCTCTTGCGGGTCAGATCATGTATTGACCGCCATTGGCGCTCAATGTCGATCCGGTAATGAAGCCGGCATCGTCCGCTGCGAGAAATACGACGCAACGCGCGATCTCCTCCGGTTCGCCGAGGCGACCGACCGGAATATGCGGAAGGATCGATTTCTTGAGAACGTCTTCCGGGACGGCGCGGACCATCTCGGTGCCGATATAGCCCGGACAGATCACGTTGACGGTGACGCCCTTTGCCGCGTTCTCCTGGGCAAGTGCCTTCGTGAAACCGATATCGCCGGCCTTCGCCGCCGAGTAGTTCACCTGCCCCATCTGTCCCTTCTGACCATTGATCGAGGAAATGTTGATGATGCGACCGAAACTGCGTTCGCGCATTCCCTCAATGACCGGACGGCACATGTTGAAGAGCGAATTGAGATTGGTGTTGATCACCGCGCTCCATTGCTCAGGCTTCATGCGATGGAACATCGTATCGCGGGTGATGCCGGCATTGTTCACCAGGATCTCGATCGGGCCGAGATCTGCTTCCACCTTCGCGATGCCCGCAGCGCAGGAATCGTAGTCTGAGACATCCCATTTGAATACCGGAATGCCGGTTTCGTTCTTGAAGGCGTTGGCGGCTTCATCATTGCCGCCGTAATTCGCCGCGACCTTGTATCCGGCCGCTTTCAACGCCTTCGCGATTGCGGCACCGATGCCGCGGGTTCCCCCGCTAACAAGCGCAACTCGTGCCATACTTTGGTTCCCCCTGATTTTTTAAGGTTAGAAAGTTTACTCAGTCGCGTTCGACGCACATGGCGATGCCCATGCCACCGCCGATGCAAAGGGTCGCGAGCCCCTTCTTCGCATCGCGCCGCTGCATCTCGTGCAGCAGCGTGACGAACACCCGGCAGCCCGAAGCACCGATCGGATGACCAATGGCGATTGCCCCGCCATTGACATTGACGATGTCCGGATTCCAGCCGAGATCCTTGTTGACCGCGCAGGCCTGCGCGGCGAATGCCTCATTGGCCTCCACGAGATCGAGATCGTCGACGGACCAACCCGCCTTCTCGAGCGCCTTGCGGGACGCCGGGATCGGGCCTGAACCCATGATTGCCGGATCGACGCCGACGCTGGCCCAGGAGACGATACGGGCAAGCGGTGTGATACCGCGTGCCTTCGCCTCGCTTGCGCTCATCAGAACAACGGCGGCCGCGCCGTCATTGATTCCAGACGCGTTGCCCGCGGTCACGGTGCCATCCTTTTCGAACGCCGCCTTGAGGCCGGAAAGGGAGTCGATCTTCACGCCGTCGCGGATGTACTCGTCTTGCTCGACGATCGTATCGCCCTTGCGGCCCGCAATCGTGACAGGCGCGATCTCGTCCTTGAACCTGCCGGCCTTTCTGGCGGCCTCGGCCTTGTTCTGCGATGCGACCGCGAAGCTGTCCTGCTGCTCACGGGTGATCTGCCACTGGCGCGCCACGTTCTCCGCCGTGTTGCCCATGTGGTAGCCGTTGAAGGCATCCCACAATCCGTCCTTGATCATGGTGTCGATGAACTTCACATCGCCCATCTTGACGCCGTTGCGCAGGTGTTGCGCATGGGGCGACTGGCTCATCGATTCCTGCCCGCCCGCGACGACGATCTTGGCGGAGCCATCGACGATCTGCTGCATGCCCAGCGCAACGGCGCGAAGGCCGGAACCGCAAAGCTGGTTCATGCCCCACGCCGGTGTCTCGACGGGGATGCCGGCGCCAATCGACGCCTGGCGCGCCGGGTTCTGACCGGCCGCGGCGGTCAGGATCTGCCCGAGGATGACCTCGTCGACATCGCCCGGCGCGATTTTCGACCGCTCCATCGCGGCCTTGATGGCGGTGGTTCCAAGATACGAGGCGGGAACGCTGGACAGCGAACCGCCGAATGAGCCAACAGGGGTCCGCGCGGCCCCGGTGATTACGATCTGCTCAGACATGGTTTCTCCTCGTTTGACGACCTTATGGCGGTGCCCCGGCCCGGCCTGAAGGCACTGCGGCAATGACAGACGGCCCGGCATGCCGGGTCTTATTTACTGCAGACTAAATGGATAGCGCGTGATGCATGTCAATGCGACGAAAAGGGAAAGTCGTGCAGCATCGCGCCCGTAAGACGCCAAAAACCGCTGGCGTGCACTGCACAACTTCCCTATCGTGCCAGGAAGCGTATTGGGCAGGAAACGACTTAACTCACGCCAGCCTCTGGCAAGATCGGGCAGTGATCATGAGTGCAAAGCAACCGACGATCATCAAGAAATATGCGAACCGCCGACTCTACAATACCGGCACTAGCGCCTATGTGACGCTCGATGATCTCGCCGAGATGGTGCAGGATGGCGAGGAGTTCGAGGTCGTCGATGCGAAGTCCGGCGAGGATCTGACCCGAAGCGTCCTTTCCCAGATCATTTTCGAACAGGAATCGAAGGGCAGCAGCCTGATGCCGGTGACGTTCCTGCGTCAGCTTATCAAGTTCTACGGCGACAGCATGCAGGCGCTGGTCCCGGCCTATCTGGACATGTCGCTGAAGAATTTCGCCGGCGAACAGGAAAAGTTTCGCGACCAGATTTCACGCACATTTGGCGTGCCCGCTGCCGGCGCGATGGAAGAGCAGGTTCGCCAGAACATGCTGATGTTCGAAAAGGCCTACCAGATGTTCTCGCCCTTCGCAAAGATGGGCGGCGAGCAAAAGGAAGAAGCGGCCGGAAAGACGTCTGAGGCGCCGAGGGGAAGCTCCAGCGAACTGGAGACGCTGCGCCGCCAGATGGCCGAAATGCAAAGTCAGATCGAAAAGCTCGCCGACAAGAAGTCCTGACGCCGGTCAGGCGCTTTTAACGCTTCTCTTGGACAAAGAGACGGGCCGCCTTCGCAGTCCGTAATGGCCTCAGGCGCTGATTGCCTTCCGGCCCCCGACATCTGCGCCCGAAAGCGGCGACGAAATTTCCCGATCGGCAAACAGCGACCCCTGAAGATAGTCGACGCCCCATTGGCGCAGCAGCTCGGCGGTTTCCTCGTTTTCCACCCATTCGCCGACGACCTTCAGGCCACCATGGCGCGCGAGTTCGACAAGCGTGTGCACGAAAATCTGATCTTCGGGATTCGACAGGAGCTCGCGAATGAAGACGCCGTCGATCTTGACGATGTCGGCGTTGAGCGCGCGCATGTTCCGGTAGTTCGTGAACCCCGCACCAAAATCGTCGATCGCGACCGTGCACCCCATATCGCGCAGTGACTGAACGAAATGCACCGCGCTATCCATATCATTGATCGCGACGGTCTCGGTGATCTCGACGATAAGACGGCTGGTAATCCCGGGCGCGGCGAGCGCGTGGGCGTTCAACCGCGAATACCAGGCGGAATCGCCGGCGGTGACCATCGAGACGTTGAGCGATACGGTCAATTCCGGATCGTCGCGCAGCATGGCCGCGACCGCGTCGAGCGCAATCAGGTCGAGATTGCGCACCAGCCCAAGACGCTCCGCCAGATCGATGAACTCCGACGCGGGAACCACCGTCCCGTCGGGGCGATGAAGGCGGGTCAGGCATTCGTAGAACGCGACATCGCCGCTGCGGCTGTCGATCACGGGATGGAGCGCGAGGCCGACCCTGCGATCGTTGAGTGCGCGCACGAGTTCGTCGGCAATGGTGATATTGCGCTTCCGCTGTGCTTCGCGCTGGGCGTCATGCGCGTAGACGGCAAAATGTCCCCGGCCTTTCTTGCGCGCCGCTGTCAGGGTGTCCTGCGCCGCAACGACGGCTGCATGTGCCGAGCGCGCGTAGCGTGGCAGGGCAACGCCGCCGATCGACAGCGAAACCGGGATCGGTCCCTCCGACACCAGTATCGGATCGCTGGAGACCGCCTCGATGAACCGGGCAGCGGCGGCGGCCATTTCGCTTTCGGTGCAATTGCCGACGACGATGCCAAACTTGTTGCCCGACAGCCGGCCCAGCGCATCGCCGGTGCGCATCACATCACGAATGCGTCCGGCCACGCCAATCAGCATTTCGTCGGCGGCGGCAAAGCCGTAGGCATCGTTGATGATGGCAAGGTTGTCGACGGCGGCCACGAGAAAGCAGGCATGCGTCTGGCCCCTTTGGGCAACGCCTAACGTCTCGTCGAGCACGGCGAAAAGCGCCGCGCGATTGAGCTGGCCCGTCAGCGGATCGTGACGGATATTATATTCCGCCTGACGGTCCGCATCGTGGCGTTCAGGCACGATGCGCACGACACCCTCGGCGACGGCAGGACGCCCGTCGGCGCCGCAAAACCAGCGTCCGCTGTCGCATAGCCACAATGTCGCGCCTGCAGCGCCACCGGGCTGGAATGCATACTCCACGCTGTACTCAACGCCTGGCCCGTGGTCGGGAATGCCGGAATTGACAATGGCATCTACGCGCGACGGTTCGCCCTTGCGCAGGAAAGCGGTGAATTCCGCGCCGGTCCCGATGGAGCTCGGGTTGGAAACCTGGAGGAGCTTGCAGGCATTGTCGCTCCAGACCAGCCGGTCGCCGGCAATGGTCCACCGATAGGCCGCCCATCCAAGATGATCCAGGATCGCCGCCGGATTGGCGGTGGCGGGCCGGCCAAAGCGTCCCGCTCCGGATGCCCTGATTTGCTCACCCGAAATGGAATCCGGCTGGCGTTCCGTCATCTTCCGCTTTCCCCCGCGATCCAGCGAAACAGTTGCCACGCTCCGGATATGGCGGAATGCCCGAAGCGCGTGATTGGTACGATAATAGCGAAAAGTCGTTAATGAACCGAAACCTGAGGTTGAGGAACGAAAGAAGGGGAATTCGTTAACAAAACATTGCGACCGGCGGCCCGGTTTATGCATTCTGTCATGTAAGGGACAGGTGAATGTCCCATTTTGAAACAGATGCAGGGTCAGGGCGACACAGCCAATGATGATCGGCGGTATCAGTTCGGGAACGCGCTCCGGCGCCCGCTCCAGAGCGGGCCGTGCCGAGCGCGTCGAGCCGGCTGCCGCTTCCACCGGTCAGAACGACGTTCCGGGCAAGGGGCGCGCTCTGGTCGCCCTTGCACCGCGCCGCGGCGACGATCGCGCCTCGCATCGCCCCCAGGCGGCCTTCCTTGCCCAATTGCTCGCGCACCGGCTGGATCTTCCGCAAACGCGGGAAAAACGCCGTGCGCCGGCAAGCGCTGCGGCCTCTTATCGCCCCCATCGCCAGCCGATGCCGCCGGCAGGCTGGCGTCTGGACATTTCCAGCTAGATAAATTGCCCCGTCAGGCTGGCCCGACGGAAAAATCGCGCCTGGCAGCGCGTATCGTCACCGTGAAACCGGCGATGACGTCGATCAATGCAACGACCATCAGAATGAAGAAGGTCGACGTAGCGGCTTTGCCGACGAGCAGAAATTCGACCAGGAACGCGACAAAGACCGCCGTTGAAAGCAGATGATCAACGATCGACCCTGCCCCGATCCGCGTCGATTTGACGACTTCCAGAAACAGCAGCACCAGCGAAAGCAGGATAATCAGGTCGCTGTAGGTCATGGTCCATGTCTCGCCCGACACCATCGTCGTCGCGAAGACGTCACCACGCCAGTCAAACGCCTGTTCCGCATAGGAAAAGAGATTGTAGACGACGAGCGGCACGAGCATCAGCGGGAAATTGAGAAGCAAGGCAGCAGTCTCCTGTTCAGATGAAGCCCCCGAGGCCCTTGTACTCATACGGGCATCAAGCGAGGCGACGCAACAGGCCCGGCCGCGCAAATGCAAAAAGGCCGACGCCCGGCGCCGGCCTTTTTCTGTGTCCGTCAAATGGCGGATGAGTGGTTTCAGGCGTCCTGCTTGGGAGCCAGAATCTGCTTGCCGCGGTATTTGCCGCTCTTGAGGTCGATGTGATGCGGGCGACGCAGTTCACCCGACTCCTTGTCCTCGACATAAAGCGGTGCGGCGATCGCATCGGCCGAGCGGCGCATGCCGCGCTTGGACGGCGAGGTTTTTCTTTTCGGGACAGCCATGCCCTTTGGTCTCCATCAATGTCGCCAGAGCGGGGGCATTTGCATCGGCCCGGCCGGCGGATCGTCAAAATCCTGTTTGTGTGGCCGCGCTTATACAGTCCGAAAAGGCTCTTGGCTAGGGTCGCGGCCGACTAAAATGACGCTGACCCTCAAGGTCCGCCTATCCCTCAAGGCACTTCACCCATGGTCCTGCGCCACGCGTTCGTGCCTCGACCCGGGCGGCAAGCCGGGACAGGGCCGGTCCGGGGCGCCCTGGATTACGCACCAGCGGGTTGGGCAGGCTCGCCGCAAGCAGCGCCGCCTGGCGCGGCGTCAGACGGGAAGGCCCCTCACCGAAATGCAGTTCGGTCGCCGCGGCGGCGCCAAAGATGCCGTCGCCCCATTCGGCGATATTCAGATAGACCTCGACGATCCGCCGCTTCGGCCAGACAAAGTCGATCCACAGGGCAAGTGGTATCTCGAGCGCCTTGCGCAAATAGTTCTGTCCGGGCCAAAGAAAGAGATTCTTGGCCGTCTGCATCGCGATCGTGCTGGCACCGCGTGTCTGCGCATCCTCGTCGTCCAGACTTTCAACCACCGAACGCAGGGCGTCGAAATCAACGCCCGAATGCACGCAGAACCGCGCATCTTCCGACATCAGGACAGAATTGATCAGATTGCGCGACAACTCATCATATGGAGTCCATTGGCGCGTCACCGTTTGCAGGGTCACATATCGCGCGAGCATCAGCGTCGAAACGGGCGGGTCGACAAAGCGATAGATCACGACAAGCAGATACGGCAGGAGAACGAAGGCCGCGACAACGGCAAAGCCGACGCGCAGCACCCGTCGTCCGTTCCACCTGCTCCACATCTCTTGCCGCGAACCGGTCATGCGGCTACGTCCTGTGCTGAGCGAAAATTGCCAGCCCTAGGCGTAACGAAGCCGGGCCGGGCAGGCAACCGGAGCGCGGCAGGGACCTGATTTGCGGGGCAATGAACCGGATGGTTGAGTTTGAACAATTCCTGGCAGCGCGGGCGGCCGAGGCGGAAGCGGCTATCGCGCGACTTCTTCCCGAAAGGCCGGCGGACAGGCTCCGCGATGCCATGCGGTATGCGGCGCTTGGCGGCGGTAAGCGCCTTCGTCCATTCTTGGTGATGGAAAGCGCGGCCCTGTTCGGTGCCGGGGCCGACGAGGCAGCGCGCGTCGCCGTCGCGCTTGAATGCGTTCATTGCTACAGCCTCGTCCATGACGACCTGCCGGCAATGGACGACGACGATATGCGCCGCGGCAGGCCGACGACCCACCGCCAGTATGATGAGGCGACCGCTATCCTTGCCGGGGACGCGCTGCTGACGCACGCCTTTGCCATTCTCGCCGATCCCCTCACCCATACCGACCCGGCCCGCCGTGCCGAACTTGTCGGTGCGCTGGCGACAGCTGCCGGCGACGATGGGATGTGCGGCGGGCAGATGCGCGATATCCAGGCGGAGACCGCACCACTCGACGAAAAAGGTATTCTCGCCATGCAGGCGATGAAGACGGGAGCGCTCTTCCGCTTTGCCTGTCTGGCCGGCGCGATCCTCGTCGACGCAGGCAGAGAAGATCGCCAGGCGATGGATACTTTCGCGCGCGGTCTCGGCGTTGTCTTTCAGGTTGCGGACGACCTCCTTGACGAGGAGTCCAGCGCCGAAGCTCTCGGAAAGGCGGCCGGCAAGGACCGCGAGCGCGGCAAGGCAACCCTTCCCGCCCTTGTCGGCGCCGGTGCGGCGCGGGCCGTCATGGCTGAGGAAACCGGCAGGGCCGAGGCAGCGCTCGAGCGCTTCGGCGAACGCGCCCAGCGGCTTCGCCAGGCGCTGCAATTTGCAGCCCGTAGACGCTCCTGACATCAGGCCGGCGTCGATCCAAAGCGCCTTTCGATATAGTCGATGACAAGCTGCTTGAAGTCCGCCGCAATTGTCGGACCGCGCAGCGTCATGGCCTTCTTGCCGTCGATGAAGACCGGCGCTGCCGGGCTTTCGCCCGTTCCCGGCAGGCTGATGCCGATATCGGCATGCTTGGATTCGCCGGGCCCGTTCACGATGCAGCCCATCACCGCGACATTCATTCCCTCCACGCCGGGATAGCGCGACCGCCATTCCGGCATTTCAACGCGGATGAAATCCTGGATGTCGCGCGCCAACTCCTGAAAAACCGTGCTCGTGGTGCGGCCGCAACCGGGGCAGGCTGCGACCACTGGCACGAAGGTCCGCAGTCCCATCGACTGCAACAGTTCCTGTGCGACCTGCACCTCGCGCGTACGGTCTCCGCCGGGTTCTGGTGTCAGCGAGACGCGGATCGTGTCGCCGATCCCGGCCTGCAACAGCACCGCCATGCCCGCGCTCGAGGCGACGATGCCTTTCGAGCCCATTCCTGCTTCCGTCAGTCCGAGATGGAGCGCATGGTCGCTGCGGCCCGCCAGATCGGCATAGACCGCGATCAGGTCCTGCACCTGGCTGACCTTGGCGGAAAGAATGATCCGGTCGCGGCCAAGACCCAATTCCTCGGCCCGCGTGGCTGAAAGCAGCGCCGACTGGATGATCGCTTCGCGCGTCACCTCGCGCGCGTTGCGGGGCGCCGCCGATTTGGCGTTCTCATCCATCAGGCGGGTCAGCAGGTCATTGTCGAGGCTGCCCCAGTTGACGCCGATGCGAACGGGTTTTTCATGGCGCAGGGCGATCTCGATCATCTCCGCGAACTGGCGGTCGCGTTTCTCGCCAAAGCCGACATTGCCGGGATTGATGCGATATTTCGCCAGCGCCTCGGCCGCCGCCGGATGAGTTTTCAGCAACGTATGGCCGATATAGTGGAAATCGCCGACAAGCGGCACGTTGCACCCGCGCACCATCAGACGGTCGCGGATATGCGGCACCGCAGCGGCGGCTTCATCGCGGTCCACCGTGATCCGGACGATTTCCGAGCCCGCCCGCGCCAGCGCCTCGACCTGCGATACGGTCGCGTCGATATCGGCCGTATCGGTATTGGTCATCGACTGGACGACCACCGGATTGCCGCCGCCGACAACCACGTCGCCAACGGCAACCGCAACCGACCGCCGTGGCGGCCGTGGCATGAGATCGGGAAGTATCCGCTCGATAGGTTTCGTCATCACCATGCCGCTACATAAGGCTCATGCCGGAATATTTGAAGCCCGCCGCGCCTGCGCTTCGGAAAGCAGGCTCAGGCCGGCCGCCAGGATCAGCGCCGCAACCGCCGCCATGCTGCCCCAGAAGAAACTGCCCTGCAGATCGTAGAGCCACCCGGCAATGATCGGCCCCGATACCTGGCCGATACTGAACGACACTGTCATGACGGCGAAAAGACGGCGCGCGGACCCGGTGGCGATTTCGCGCACATGTGAAAATCCAGATCCGGTAAGCGCCATCATGGTGCCGCCGAGCAGCGCCGCCGACAGAACGATCAGCACTGGTATTTCCGTGCTCACGCTGAGCGCAACGCCGATGGCTTCAACGATGCAGCCGACCGCGTACATCTTGGCAAAGCCGATGCGGGCGGAGACGAAGTTCCAAAGATAGGTCGACGGCATGCCGGCAAGACCGACGGCCATCCAGATATAGGGCTGAAGGAACGCCAGCCGCTCAGAGTCATGGACGATCGCAACGATGAATGTCGCCGTGATGATATAGCCGAAGCCGAACAGACCGTAGCTCAGCACCATCGTGATGAAGCCTGTTCCGCGCAGTGGCTCGCCATTGTCGCTTGCCGTCCGATCCTCGCCACCGCCGGGCAGGAGCAGCGCCGTCAGCACGATGCCCACGACAACCGCCGCGCCGCCGGCATACCAGAGCGACCGCCAGCCGAACCCGCTGGCTGTCAGCCAGGCGACGAGAACGGCCGAAACGACCATGCCGAAACCGACGCCGCCGAACTGCAGGCCGGCAAGCGAAACGCGCCCGAGCCGGGCGAGGCGATCTGTCACAATTGCCATGCCGAAGATCAGCGCGATGGCCGTGGAGGCCCCGGCAAGGACGCGCATGAAGATCAGCGCGGGCATGTTGCTCACCATCCCCGTGGCAATCGTTGAAAGGGCGAGGACGACAAGCCCCCCGATCAGCCAGAAATGGGGTGAGCCGCGCATGAAGCGGCTCGATGCCGCGATCGCCCCGGCGAGATAGGCGACGAGATTCACAGAGGCGAGCAGACCCGTCTGCGCGGCCGACAGGTCGAGCGCGTTCGCCATGACGGGAAGGATAGGCGTATAGACAAAGCGGCCAATACCCATCGAGGACGCCAGCACGATCATGCCGCCGGCAACGATGGTGAGTACGGCCAGTCTGTTCCCGGCCGTCTGGCGTCCCGTCGATGTCATGATGTCACTCACGCCTCCCAGCGTCATCCCGCCGCGACGCGGCAAGGTCATTCTTGTTGATGCACCAATCCTTATCAATCAGGATAAAGTCGCGGTAGGGATAATAACGTTGGGAGGATCCGTCGATGACCGTGACCCAGACGCAGGGCGTCCACCATATCACGTTGAACGGGGCAGACCGTCAGACGTCGATCGATTTCTGGGAGGGCATCCTTGGCATGCCCTTCGTCTTCGAACAGCCCAATCTCGACGCGCCGGATGTCAATCATCTCTATTTCGATCCGGGTGACGGCAGGCTGATAACGATCTTCACCAACGAGGCATGGAAGGCGGACCGCACGCCCAACCCCAATCAGGTCGGGACGCTTCACCACATTGCCTTTATCGTCTCGAGGGCCGTCTACACCCAGGCCGCGGCTCGGCTGAAAGAAGCCGGTTTCGCCAATTCCGGCGATGTCGACCGTGGTTTCATGGATTCGCTTTATTTCCGGGAACCGCTGGGCCAGCTGCTGGAACTCGCCTGCTACAAGTTCGATCCGCCGGTCGGCTTCACCCATGCCGAGGTTCTGCGCAGGGCGCACCATATCCGCGTCGAACGCGGCGACTACAATATCGCCGACCGGCACCTGGCCGATGCGATCGCGGAAATGACACGTGAGCGGGCGATCGCGACCGGCAACAAGGTCTGACGTCTTTCGCCGCTACGGCATTAAGGCGCATTTAACAGGCTTCAACCTAGTCTCGCCGCCTTCGTCACGCGACGCCCACAAGTGTGAGTACAGGATGGCCTCCCCTTCGTCTCTGGATTTTGCCGCCGGCGCAACCCGCAAGCTGCGTCTCTCGGAAATCATTGCGGCGCTCAGCCATGCGCTGGACATGACGCAGGGCCAACCCAGGGGGCACTCGGTCCGGGTCTGCTGGATCGGCATGCAGATCGGCCGCGCTCTGGGCCTGGAATCGGCATCTCTTTCAGACCTTTATTATACCTTGCTGGTGAAAGACCTCGGATGCAGTTCGACCGCGGCGCGCATATGCAATCACTTCATCGCCGACGACCTGTCCTTCAAGCGCGACGTCAAGATGGTCGATGGCAGTCTCGCTCAGGCGCTTCGTTTCGTCCTGACCCATACCGGCGCGGAATGCGGCATGACCGACCGTTTCAAGGCGCTCTATCAGACGCTGCAACATGGCGGCTCGATAACCCGCGAACTCGTCGAGACGCGTTGCCAGCGCGGCGCGGGCATCGCGGCCAGGCTCCGTTTCGATTCCACGGTCAGCGACGCCATCCACAATCTGGATGAGCATTGGGACGGATCCGGTCTGCCGGAGCGGAAAGCCGGCGATGAAATTCCGCTCTTCTCCCAGATTGCGCTGATTTCGCAGGTTGCCGATGTCTTCCGCGCTTCGGGTGGCCCATCCGCGGCAATCGGCGAAATCGCCAGGCGCGCCGGCTCCTGGTTCGAGCCCGGGCTGGCCGCCCTTTTCGCGGAGATTGCCGCGGACGACGCCTTCTGGGCCCCGCTCGACGACCCCGGTCTCGACGCGCGCCTCGGCGAACTCGAACCGGACGACACCGTGCGCTACGCCGACGACGACTACCTTGACGACATTGCGACCGCATTCGCCGAGGTGATCGACTCAAAGAGCGAATATACCGCCGGCCATTCGGAACGGGTGTGCGTCTACACCGACCTCATCGCAGCCGAACTCGGCCTGGCGCCGGCAAAGCGGCGCTGGCTGAAACGGGCAGCGCTCCTCCACGATATCGGCAAGCTCGGGATCAGCAACCGTATCCTCGACAAGGCCGGAAAGCTCTCCGATGACGAGTTCGAGACGATCAAGCGCCATCCGGTATTTTCCGAGGAAATCCTTTCCAGGATTGGCGTATTTGCCGACATCGCCGTCGTTGGCGGCGGTCACCATGAACGGCTCGACGGAAAGGGCTATCCGCGCGGACTTGCCGGCGACGAGATCGGCCTCGACACGCGCATCGTGACGACCGCCGACATATTCGATGCGCTGACGGCCGACAGACCCTATCGGCAGGCGATGCCCACCCGGAGCGCTCTCGGGCTCATGCAGGATATGGTCGGCACCGCGATCGATCCTGCGTGCTTTGCCGCGCTCAAGAACGCCATAGAATCGGAAATCTCTTCCGCGGCCTGAATTACAGTCGGCGCAAGCGGCACGGTGGCAATCCGTGTTTCGATGTCGTAGTGAAGCGTTATTCATCCATCAAGCTTCAGGCTTGGAATAGCCGATCGGGAGGGTAACGCATGTCCATGTTCCGCAAGGATCTACTGTCGGGAAAACGCATTCTCATCACGGGCGGCGGAACCGGCCTCGGCAAGGAATTCGCCGATGAGTACATGAGCCTCGGCGCGGAAGTGCATATCTGCGGCAGGCGCGGCAGCGTCCTTGACGAAGCAGCGGCCGAACTCATCGAAAAGAATAGCGGGACGATCCGCACGCATGTCTGCGACGTGCGCGACGCGGCGGCGGTCGAAGCCATGATCGATGGGATCTGGAAAGAGTCCGGCCCCTTGACCGGCCTGGTCAACAATGCGGCCGGCAACATCATCAGCCCGACGGAAAGCCTTTCGCCGCGTGCATTCGATGCGGTCAGCAGCATCGTCATGAACGGTTCGTTCTATGCCACGCATGCCTGCGGCAAGCGCTGGATCGACCAGGGTCTGAAGGGCTCCGTACTTTCCACGCTCGTCACGTGGGTCTGGGACGGCAGCCCCTATACCGTTCCCTCAGCAATGGCGAAATCGGCCGTCCACATCATGACGAAGTCCCTGGCCGCGGAATGGGGCAAGTTCGGCATACGCCTTAATGCCGTTGCCCCGGGCCCTTTTCCGACACCGGGCGCCTGGAAGCGCCTGCGGCCGGGCACGGCGACCGACGGCAGCGACGACGACGTCCGCAACATACCGATGCGCCGCGTGGGAAAGATGCCCGAACTGCGCGCGCTCATGGCTTTCCTGATGGCAGACGAATGCGAATATTTGACGGGCGAATGCATTGCGATCGACGGCGGCGCGATGCTCGCTACCGCCGGCAATTATTCGCACCTTTTCTCCCGCACGAGGGAGGAATGGGACGAGGTTCGCGCGATGTCGAAAAAGGCGTCCGATCAGGAAAAGGCGGAACGGAGCAACTAGCCGCCTAGCCTGTTGCCTTGACCGTCTTGCGGCCCTTGCGCGAGCTGGCGGCGCCTCCCTTTTCCTGTTCCAGACGCGCTGAATAGAACGTCTGGAGCCGGATCAGGTGATCTTCCATCTCGCGGCTTGCGCCGTCGGCGTCGCGCGCCTTGAGCAGCCGCATCAGTCTCTTGCGCGAGGGGATGATCTCCTCGTTGGGCGGCGGACCGACCCGCTCGGCAAACTTCTTGTTGATGCTGGTGATGGCGTCGGTCAGGATTTCAAGTATCGGGTTCTTGGTAGCTCGGGCGAGTTCCAGGTGAAACTGGAAATTCGCGCGTGAGCGGCGATCCATGTCGCCCGCCGCAGCACCTGCGGCCGCCTCTTCCACGCAGGCCTCCATGCGCTTCATGTCATCGTCGCTCGCCCGTTCGCAGGCCAGGCGCGCGGCAACCGATCCGACGATCGCGCGCGCTTCGCCCAGATGCTCCGGCGAGATCGTGCCGAGTGCCAGCAGATCGCTGAAGCTGGCGACGACGCCCATGCTGGACCCCTCGCGGATGAATGCACCGCCCGTCGCGCCCTTCTTGAGCTGGATGACGCCCGCGGTCTCCAGCGAACGGATCGCTTCGCGCACCGTATTGCGGCTGACATTGAACTGCGCTGCGAGTTCGCGCTCGGACGGAAGCCGGTCTCCCGGTTTCAGTTCGCCCGTTTCGATCTTGCTTCGTATCTGCGCCCCGACATTGTCGGCCGCGCGCAGGGATACGACCGGTTCAAAACTTTCCATCACCGACACCTCGCTGCCTTCGAGCCAACAAAAGTCATGCCTTTGTCAGCTACTTCATTGGCCTGACCAATGCAAGGGTTGGGCCTTCGCGAAATGCGGCGGAAAGTCCTAGTCAGGCCATTTCGGCCCGCCCTGCCCACCCAGGATGTCGTCATTGCCTTCCCCCAGCTCCGGCGGGGGATAGCATATCTGATTTGGCGTTTGGCTGAAAAACAGGGGAATGCCCATGATCGGCACCCTGCCCCCAGCCATTTCCGATTCGTGAACCATCGCCGCGCGCACTTCCGGCAGGTTCAATGCCTCCGCATAGGTCCTGACCGGACCGTGGATCACGTCGTGACGGGTAAACGTCTCTTCCCAGAAAGCCAGCGGCTCCTCGGCGATCCGGCCGCCTATCAGCGCGTCGACCTGCGCGCGCCGTTCAACGCGCAGCGTGCCGTTGCCGTATAGCGTATCGTTGCGCAGCGCTTCCACGCCGAGCGCGTTGACGAGCGTGCGCCAGTACTTGTCGTTGTGCGCGATGATCGTGACGTACCGCCCGTCGCTGGTGACGTAGGTGTTGTAGGGCACCATCAGCGGGCTTTCATTACCCTTGCGGTTGGGATAGGCGCCATGCAGCAGTGCCGTCTGGTCCCGCGGCTTCATGCCGAAGATGGCCGACGTCAGCATGTTGATCTCGATTTTCTGGCCGTGGCCGAAGCGCTCGCGCGCGCTCAGCGCCCCCAGAATGCCGATCGTCGCCATCATCGGCGTCATGAAATCGCCGAACGGCGCCGCGCACAGAAGCGGCCCCTGGTCCTGCGTGCCATTCAGATCCATCAGCCCGGACAGCGCCTGAATCACCGGATCGAGTGCCGGTTTTGCGGCATCGGACGAACCGGCGAAGAAGCCGCTCACGGAGCAATAAAGTACGTTCGGATTGATCGCGCGGATCGTGTCGTAGCCAAGATGCAGCTTGTCTGCGACGCCCGGACGGAAATTCTCCAGCACGATATCGGCATCGCGCGCTAGCACATGGATGATCTCCGTGCTCTCGGGTTTTTTCAGATCCAGCGCCAGACTGCGCTTGCTGCGATTGACGCTGAGGAACTGCTCGCTATGGCCAAGATAGCGCGCCTCTCCGACGCGCCGCATCGCATCGCCTTCCTCGGGCTCGACCTTGATGACGGTCGCGCCCATATCGCCGAGCACCATCGAACAGAGGGGCCCGGCCATCATCTGCGTGAAATCCAGGACCTTGATCCCGGTCAGTGCACTCTTCATCGCGGTCTTGCTCAGGCCGGCCACTTTGCGCCACCGGCGCGCAGGATCTCGTCGTTGGCTTCGCCGAGTTCCGGCGGCGGGAACCGCACATCGTTGGGCGTGTCGGAATAGAAGATCGGGATGCCGACAACCGGCACCGTGCCGCTACCGACCTTGGCTTCATGGACCATGGTGTCACGGACTTCCGGCAGGTTCAGCGCCTCTTCCAGCGTGTTGACCGTTCCGAAGACCACGTTGTCCGCGGCAAACGCCTTCTCCCAATGGGCAAGGTCGTCCTGCAGCATGCGGTCCGACATGATGCCGTCGAGCTCGGCGCGGTTCTTGATCCTGAGATCCATCGATCCGAACTTCGATTCGTCGCCAAGCGCCTCCACGCCGAGCACGCGGCGCAGGCCCTGCCAGAACTTGTCGTTGTGAACGATGATGAAAATCGAGCGACCGTCCTTGGTGGGATAGGTGCCGCAGGGCGAAAGCTGAGGATTGGCATTGCCGTCACGCATCGGATAGGAGCCGCGCGTCATGGTATATTCCGTACGCGGCTTCATGCCGAAGATCGTCGACTTGAACATGTCGACTTCCAGCCGCTGTCCCTTGCCCGTCGTGTAGCGGGCATTGAGGGCGCCCAGAATGCCGATGACGGCGATCAGTGGGGTGTTGTAGTCGGCAAACGGGATGTTGACGACCAGGGGGCCGGTCGCCGTGGTGCCGTTGAGGTCGAGCATGCCGGCCAGCGCCTGGATCACCGGATCAAGCGCGGGCTTGGTGGCAAGCTTGGACTTCTCGCCGAACCCGCTGACCGAGCAATAGACAAGACGAGGGTTGATCTCGCGCAGCTCATCCCAGCCAAGCCCCAGCTTGTCCGCAACGCCTGGCCGGAAATTTTCGAGCACGACATCGGCATCGCGAACCAGTTCATGAATGATCGGCGTGCAGGACGGGTCCTTCAGGTCGAGAACCAGACTGCGCTTGTTGCGGTTGAGCGCGATGAAATTCTCGCTCATGCCGAAATGCTTGTGGCTGATGTGCCGCATGGCGTCGCCCTCTGCGGGCTCCACCTTCACGACCGTCGCGCCCATGTCGCCAAGCACCATGGAGCACAGCGGCCCCGCCATCATCTGTGTGAAGTCCAGTACCTTCACGCCTGCCAGTGATCCGCTCACGCTTTCTCTCCCTTGCTCTTGTTCTCGATCGGCTCGATGCGCGGCACGGCATGTTGCGGCATCAGCTTCTGTCCGTTGAAAATGGCCGGGAACCGGACAGCCCGCATGCGGTCGTCTTCCTCGCCGATCATTGAATAAATCTCGTTGTGCTCGACCTGCGGGTCGGCCAGATGCTCATCGATCGTCCATACCGGGCCGGCCGGAACGTCGAATTTCTCGAAGACTTCGAGCCATTCCTCGCTCGTGCGCGTCTTCACCGCTTCGCCTACAAAGCGATAGAAGGCTTCGGTACGCTCGACCGGGTGATTGATATTGGTGATCTCGGCCTTCCATTCGGGATGCCCGACCGCCTCAAGCGTCCGCACCATCTGCTTGCCGTTGACCGGGCAGATCAGGATATGGCCGTTCGAGGTCTCGAACATGGTCGAGGGTGTGCGGCGCGCCTTGGCCCTGTCGCCCTCGAACACCCGCGTCTGCATCATGTCGGGCATGTTGAAATAGGCGGTCGCATCGAGCATGGCCAGATCGACATCGCTGCCTTCGCCGGTGACCTCGCGCTGATAAAGTGCGGCCAGAATGGCCTGCGATGCCTGAATGCCGACGACCTTGTCGACGATCCAGAACGGCAGCGCATAGGGCTCACCGTCAGGCTGGCCATAGGTGAAAATTCCCGTGCGCGACTGGATGATCGAATCATAGGCCGGCTTGTCGGCCGCTTCCCCCGACAGCCCGAAACCGGAAATGGCCAGGTTGATGATCTTCGGATTACGCTCGCGGACCGTCTTGCGTCCGAGCCCCAGCTTGTCGGCGACATGTGGGCGCCAGTTGCTGATGAGCACGTCGGCGTCGGCAATCTCCTCCAGCGCCCTGTCACGGTCAGCCGGATCCTTGAGATTGAGATAGATGTGCCGCTTGTCGCGATTGATCGACGCCCAGGTCGCGCTCAGCTTGTTGTTCTGATGGTTGAATCTGCGAAACGGGTCGCCGTCCTTGGCCTCGATCTTGAGGACATCAGCGCCGAGATCGGCAAGCTGAAGCCCGGCGAAGGGCCCCGTAACATAGGACGAGGTTTCCACCACTTTTACGCCGGTCAGCGGGCGCCGGCCGGATTCTTGCTGCTTCACGGGTATGTCCCTTTCATCCCGGCCGCCGGGCGCTTGATCGCGCAATTGACCTTGACTTCGGCGGCATGTACGGCAACCTTATCATTGGATCAACCAATGGGCCAAGGAAAATATCCGAGGCGCCCGCCTCATATGTGAAAACACGGCTCCGGATCAACTACGAGGAAACGTGCGCGGGGATTCCATCGCCCGTGCTGGCAATTCAGGAGAGTCCAGAAGATGAATTACGATTTGAGCGGCCGCACCATGGTGGTGCTTGGCGGCACGAGCGAAATCGGCCTTGCGATCGTCAGCAACCTCACCCGTTGCGGCGCCAATGTCGTCTTTCAGGGTACCAAGCCGGAATCGGCGGAGAAGGTCACCAAGGCGTGCGCCGGAAATCCCGGCAAATGCACCTTCAAGAAGGCCGACCTGCTGAATTATGACGAGGTGCTCGAAGTCTTCCGCTTCGCCGAGAAGACCTATGGCCCTGTCAAGGCGGCCGTATGCAGCGGCGCGCCGCTGAAGCCCGGCCCGATGCTGTTCAAGGACATGACGGCCGACGACATGGTCAACGGTTACAACAACCGTCTCATCCCCCGCCTCTTCGGCCTGCGTGCCGCGACCGAAGTGATGGCGCCGCATGGCTATGGCAAGGTCATCCTGATCTCCACCGATGCCGGCCGCACGCCGACGCCGACCGAAACGATCATCGGTTCCGCCGGCGCGTTCGTGAATTATCTGGCGCGCAGCGCCGGCCGCGAACTCGCGCGCGATGGTATCCGGGTCAATGCCGTGGCCATCACGGTGACCGAGGGCACGGCGGCCTACAAGCGCCTGGAAGAAAAGCCGGTCTTCAGCAAGATGCGGCAGAAGGCTGCCTTCGGCCTGATCGACACGGCCGACGTCGCCAACTACGTGCTCTATCTGACGGCGCCGGAATCGGACCGCATTTCCGGCTCCACCATGAGCCTTAACGGCGGCCTCTCCTTCCCCGGCTACTGATCGTCACACACGGCCGCCGACCGCTCTGGTGCGGCGGCCGTTCTTCGTCCTATCCTCCCCGTCAGAAGTGCCATGCAGGCACCGGGCTTTCGGGGAGTGAACCTATTGGACAAACAGCGCGTCGCCGGCTTCGCCGACACGGTCTATCGCGACATGGCCGGCGCCCTGACGATCGGCATGGCCTATCTTGGCCAGCGCACGGGTCTCTTCAGGGCGATGGCCGAAAGCGGCCCGGTCACGCCGGAAACCCTCGCAGCGCTGACCGGCCTGCAACAGCGCTATATCGAGGAATGGCTTGGCGGCATGGCGACCGCCGGCTGGATCGAGTTCGACGAGCCGGCCGGCACCTTCACCCTGCCGGAGGAGCATGCGTGGCTCCTGGCGTCGGAAGGCACCGACCATTTCATCGGCGGCTTCTTCGTCGCGCTGCCTTCAATGCTGTCCCACGCTCCCGATATCGCGAAAGCATTCCGCGACGGCGGTGGTGTCCCGTTCTGCAATTATGACAGCGACAGCATCGAGGCCATCGACATGATGAGCGCTGGCCTCTTTGCCGAACGCCTTGCCAGCTACTGGCTGCCGCAGGTGCCCGAGGCTGTTGCCGCGCTGGAAAAGGGCGGCAGCGCACTCGATGTCGGCTGCGGCGCCGGACGCGCGGTGATTGCGCTCGCCACCGCCTTTCCGAATGGTTCTGCGACGGGGGTTGATACCGACGGCCGTTCCATCGCCAGAGCGCGCGAGAATGCGACTTCTGCCGGTGCCTCGGCACGCTTCATCGAGGGCACGGTCGATGCCGTTCCCGATGGCGAGCGTTTCGATCTCGTCACCATGTTCGACTGTCTGCACGATATCGCGGACCCGTTATCGGTGCTGAAGGCCATTCGCACGCGCATGAAACCCGGCGCCACGCTGTTCGTGATGGAGCCAAGGGTCGCCGACCGGCTGGCCGACAACATCAATCCCATGGGTACGATCTACTACGGTTTCAGCCTCTTCCACTGCATGACCCAATCCCTTGCGCAGGATGGTGCGGGCCTTGGCGCGTGCATGGGGCCCAAGCGGACGATGGCGCTGATAAGAGAGGCGGGGTTTTCCGAGGTCGCGGTTCTGCCGATCAAGAGCCAGACGAACAGCTTCTACGCCGCCCGGAGATGAGCAAGGCGCGTTGTCGATGCCTTCAAGCCGGTCAGAGGACGGGCTCGTCCGGTGGCCCGAACACTTCCTGACCGTCCTCGAAGCGCTGTTCCAGCCTTTCCCAGTAGAAGGCGACATGGCTCTTCAGCGATTGAAATGCCGCTATGGGGTTTTCATAGCTCCAGGCGATGTCCTCAAGCCGCTCGTCGCCGCCAGCGACCGACCAGTAGGAAGCATCGCCCTTCAATGGGCAATGCGTGGAGCGGTTTGATGGCACCAGCCTGTCGAACCGCACGGCGCCGCGCGGGAAGTAGTAGACCGGTCCGTGCCCCGCCTCCAGCAGCATGATGGCGCTCGACGTTTCGGCAATGGTATCGCCGCCCGCCACCGCGCGAACATGTTTCCGGCTTGGGACAAATCTGAGTTTCGGCGCTTCGGACATGGGCGGCCTCCCGGTTCAGGCTGCCTTAGCCTACACGGGAAGCCGCGCTGTCCAAAGTCGGTGGACCTGCAGGCCGGGAGTCAGGCAATCCGCGCGCGCTGCACGTCGATGGTCTCCAGCATCGCTTCCAGACGGCTCTGCAGGACTTCATCCTTGTAGAAGGATTCATCCGCCACATCGCCTTCGAAGAACATGGTCTGAAGACCCTTCTTCTGCGCCATCTGCGCAACGACCATCTGGCCGTTCGAGGCCGAGCGGCAGGTGCGGGTGGCATGGAAGACAATGCCGTCGAGACCGAATTTCTCGCAGTCGCGCAGCATGACCTCGCCCAGATTCTTGGCGCTGTGATTGAACGGGCAGAGCAGATAGTGCTTGGCCATGCCGAGGATCGGATCCTCCGGATCGATGAAGTGCGGCTCGTTCCAGAACGAGGTGTGCGTGTAGCGCCCGCAGATGACAGCGGCGTCATGCTCGGCGAACTTGTTCGCCAGCCAGCCGACCTTGTTCCAGTTCATGATGCCGTCGAACATCAGGCGGTAACGCTCGTTCGGCAGCGCGCTGACATTGTCCTTCAGGCGCTGCTCGATCTCCGCCTTCATTTCCGCGAAGTAATCGACAAGAGCCGGCGTGCCGGGCAGGAAGTTGATCGGCGCGATGCTGGCGATCCAGTCCCAGAAGACCGCCGGGGTCGGCCTGGCCGCACAGAGGTCGAGCGCCTCAAGGCGCAGTTCTGCGGCCTTCTTGATGTAGAACATCGATTCGCGCAGCGCATCCCAGTCGAACTTGCGGCCCGTCTGGAACTCAAGGAATTCGATCAGCTTGTAGATCTGATCGGCGACATAGCGCGATGCCGTTTCCCACTCCTCGCCGCGAATATAGCCTGCGTCCGGCTTGTTGCCCCAAAGCAGCGGGTACGAAATCTTGAAGAACGGCAGCTTCTTGTTGAACAGCCGGTAGGAGATTTCGTCCCATTGCTGGCCGGTGCTGCAGCCTGCATAGGCATTGACGAAGAAATCCGGCGCCGGAAGGCGGCTCGCCATGATTTCCTTCGGCGGGATATCGGGATGCTCGTCCATCTCGACATTGTCCGCCGCGCCCTTCTGCGTCAGCAGCGCGCAGCCGATCGTCGTGCGCGCATAGGAGCACAGCTCGTTGATATAGCCGTAGGATTCACCGGCCTGCTGCGCCGGGCCTTCCAGATGCATGGCCGCCAGGCGCGCGCCGAAGGCTTCGCCGTGGCAATATTCCACGCCGGCCGCCTGCAGGATCGGATTGATCGCCGCGCCGTTGTACCAGACGACCGTCGCGCCGCGCTCGCGGGCCGTGAACAAATTGTCCCAATAGTCGCGCACCAGCTTGCTGCCTGTCCGCGTGCTCATCAGGCGGTTCGCCGGCGCCGGCGTCTTCGCCGTCTGCCCGGGCAAGGGTTGCTGACCGGATTTGGCTTGCTCAAGGTTGATAGACATCTCTTGCTCCTTGGAGGTTCGTGCGCGGTTCAGACCGCTTCCGCCGACCGGACGGGCCTTTTGATGTGTTCCACCAGCGCTTCTACGCGGGTCTTCAGCATTTCCAGCGGCAACCCCTCATGTTCGGTCTCGATAACGAGATGGGGAATTTCCCGCCGGCGCAGTTCCTTGCGAAGTTCAGGATAGTACAGCATGTGCGGCTCGCAGAATTTTGCGATAAGGATGATGATCCCGCTCGCGCCGCTCTTCTCCACCGCCTTTGCCAGATAGCCTTCCCAGTCGGCTGACTTCTGGGCCCGGGTCGAGCAGGGAACATTGGTGTTGCGGTTGAAATACCAGCGCGTCAGCGCTTCCGCCGGATCGCCGTCGGCCGGGACATCGGTCGCGATATAGCGATACCCGGTGTAGAGATCGTCATCGACGACGACGACGCCGCAGCTTTCGATCATGTCGAGGAGTTCAGGATGCGGCGCGTGGCAGAAATTGCCTGACAGGTGCAGCTTGGGAAGCCGCGACGCCTCCGCCGTGCGCGCTTCCAGCAGCGGGACCAGCTCTTCGAGCCGGGCGCTGTGCTCGTCGATATCCATGACCATCGCCGACTTCACAAGCGCCTGCATCTGCCGGCTGGTGATTGGCGCAACGCCGGACCGGCGCAGATCATAGATGCGGCGCAGCAGTCCGCGGTTGCGGTTGAACGCCGCGATGCTCGTGGCGATATCTCCGTCGGCGATCTTCCGGCCGCACAGTTCTTCAAGCCTGGCGCGCAGTTCGTCGATCCGCCCGCGCACCTGCGGCGGCGACCAGGGTTCGTCCATCGAGGCCGTGAACTGAGCCAGATAGATCGGGGTATCAGGAATCTCGAACCGCATGGCGTCGATCGCGCCGAGCAGTGCCACACAATGATCGACAATGAGGAACGCGTCATAGCCTTCGAACTTGCCGGTGGCGGACTGGTCGACGAGGCTACGCGTATAGCCGCAGTAGAATTCGTAGATCAGGCTGCGGCCGAGGGTGATCGTCGCGCGATCCTCCTGAACGACAACCGGCAGGGCGCCCGCCGCATGAACGAGTTCGCCCGGAAAATTCATCGGCATGATGCCGACGACCTTGCCGCCAGTCCGCTGCTTCCATGCGCTCGCATAGGCGCTCGGATCTGCTGCAATGTCAGCCAGGGACTGGATGATCTCGTTTTCTTTTTGTGAACTCGCCACACTTCTCTCCGAATTACGACTATCTGGCCGTCGCCCGCCGGTGCTGCCTCAATCCGGCAACGCGGCCCGGCTTACCTCCAGAAAAGCCTTACAGGCACTGGATTACACCGTCGATCACTCCGGCGGGAATGTCAACTGTCATGCGTGCCGGAGCGCGGCTGGAAGCGAAGTGAGTTGAATTTAGTAACGCCTCATGAAGCGCTGTGGGATGGGTCCGAAATCACGTCGGAGCGCGCAATCCAGCTGTCAATGGTGGCCGCTGGCGGCACTGGTTGCCTGCCATCGATCAAACGCCTTCGGGCCAAAGGCATGCGCTCCCGCGCGGTCTTGCCTCAAGGGCGGATCGCCGCGCGAGAGCGCCTCTCATTACCTGGCTTTTGCAGGCCTTAGCCGAATTTCAGAAAGAACTTCGAATAGGGTGCCTTCAGATTGCCGACGGCCGCTTTTACGGCGGCCGGATCGCCCGCTCTGGCCGCGCCGACGAAGGCTTCGACCGACTGCCGGAATGCGCCTGCCAGCTGGTCGTACTCCGCAGACCCGGCAGCCTCGGAAGGCGGCGCTGCCAGCAAATCGTCGGCGAGGAAGGCCAGCACGGCGGCGTTTTCCAGAAACGCTTTCATGTCGGCATCCGCGCCGAGGTCGAGCACGTGCTCCATGCGGGCATGATAGGCGTTCATGCGGTCCGAGAAAGTCTCGATATTGTTGCGTTCGTGCAGGCGGCCGACTTCGTCGCGCACCGCTTCGAGCGTTTCGTGCGCTTCGGCAAGCTTGCCCGCCGCGATTTCCTGACCGGCCTTTTCAATCTCCCCGCTGATGGCGGCGATGGTCGCAGGCCAGGCGGAATCATCGACGTATTGGGGCGGCGGGGCGGCGCCATAGGTCCCGGCGATCGCCTTCCATTTCGCCTGCAGTTCATCGACCGCCGCCTGCGATGGATCCTTCTGCCCACTATTGGTCTTGAAGAGCGCGGCATGGTAGCTCCCATACATCTGCCTGAACTGATTTTCGAATTCAGACACGGGGCCGGCTTTGGCGGCGGTACCGAAAATCGCAATGGACAGCGCGGTGGCGAGAATTTTCTTCTTCATGGCATGTCCCTTCAGGTATGGCCATTAAAATTAGAAGTAACTAATATAATGATCGTCCGTCGCCGCCGGTAGGTCAATCAGGGCTTTTGCGGATGGGCATCTTGGCCTCTGCACTCGTGGTCATGCGCCGGAGGCAAGCGGGATGCGATGAGAAGGGCCGCTAGTGAAAGTATTTGTGGTCGATCATGTACTGGAACATGTCTTCCATCGTCTCCCGCAGCGGGCGGTAGGTCATGCCCAGTTCCTCGATGCTCTTTCTGTTGTCGGCCCGCCAGGGGATATCGACGTTGCGGCTGACGAATTTGCGCGTCAGCTTCAGCCAGGGAGCAAGCAGCCAGAGCAGGAACTTTGGGACAGCGCGTTTTGGCAGCGGATAGCTGGCGCCGAAGCGGGGCAGCAGGGTCTTTAGCGCGCTGAAAAGATCGGAAGGGTGCGCACAGATGATATTGCGACCCGCCGCTTGAGGCAGATAGGCGGCTGCCAGATGCGCGTCCGCGACATCGCGCACATCCACAAAGCCCATGCCGACACGTGGCGCGCCCGATTTGAGCTCCCCCAATCCGACCCGGCGGATGATGGAAAAGCTTTCCGACGTCGGCTTGCCGCCAATCGCCGGCCCCATGATCATGCAGGGGTTGACCACGACGAGCCGGAAGCCCGCGCCTTCGGCCAGCGCCCATGCCTCCCGTTCGGCGACTGTCTTGGAATATGAATAAGGCTGGTAGTCGAGCGATGCCGTGCTGTTCCAGACATCCTCGGTCAGGATTCCACCGGGCGCATCGGCGCAATCGGCAGCATCTGTATAGATCGCGGCGCATGAACTGGTCAGAACCACCCGCGTCACGCTCTTCGTTCGGCGCGCTTCCTCCAGCACATTGCGCGTTCCAAGCAAGGCGGGGTCAACGAGTTCCTTCTTGGGGTCGTGCACATCGATGGTGAAGGGAGAAGCCGTGTGGAACACAATGGAGCATCCCTTCATCGCCTCCGCAAAACTCCCTTCATGCAGGAGATCGGACCTGAAATAGCGGATTGTGCCCGGGGCGCTTTCGGCTATCGCGTCCAGATATTTCCGCTTCTCCGGATTCTCGTGATCGCGCACGCTGGCATGGACCGTCACGCCGGCTTCTAGCAGCTTCTTGACCAGCCAGCCGGCGACATAACCGGTGGCGCCCGTCACGAGCACCGGCATTGCCGTATCGATCTGAATATCCTTCATGGCTTTTTCCGTTCAGTGCGGGCGGCAAGAAAACGCAGCATCATTGCTGTCGCATGCGCTCCAGGACACAACTAGCGATCGGACTGGATGACCCGGCCCGACAGGGCATCGAGTTCGCCGCGCAGTGTGTCCGGATTCTGCAATGTCGTTTCGATCGCCGCATGATGCCGCTTCCAGATCGGCACCGCAATGGACAGGGCCTGGCGACCCGCATCCGTCAGTCGCAAGAGGCGCGACCGTCTGTCGTCAGGGTCTGTTTCCGAGATGACATAGCCCTGGCGCTGCAGCGGCTTGAGATTTGCCGTCAGCGTCGTCCGGTCCATGGCAAGCAAAGCCGCGACGCTTCCGACATTCGGCGGTGCCGGGCGGTTGAGCGACATCAGCAAGGAGAATTGACCGCTCGTGAGCCCAGCCGGCTTCAGCGCGTCATCGAAACTGCGCGCCAATGCCCGGGCGGCGCGCTGGACGTGCAGACACAGGCACGTATCGCGCACCAGCAGGGTCGTTTCAAAATTGGGCTCGGCGGCCTTTGTCATTTCGGCGCTTGACTTCCCCGATCTATTTACGTTGATATCAACATATTGAATTTCCGGTCAATGAGAAAGAAGCCGCTTTCCAGCGAAACCGGAGCGCCTTGCCAAACGTTGCAAGACGCAACCTGAACAAGAAGCATCGGCCGCAAGGAGATCTGCCCGTGAAAATCGTGACCAGCCTGAGCTTTCAGGGACAATGCCGCGAGGCTTTCGAATTCTATGCCAAGGTTCTGGGCGGCACGATCAAGGCCGCCATGCCCTATGGCGACGCACCTCCCGGCATGCCGATCACCGACGAGAAGTACAAGAACTGGCTGATGCATTGCTGGCTCGACATCGGCGACCAGTCGCTGATGGGCGCCGATATGGATACCGGCTGGGCGCCCAATATCGCAAAACCCAAGAACGGCTTTGACGTGACCCTTCATACCGAGGACGCCGCCGAGGCGCGCCGCTGGTATGACGCGCTTTCCGACGGCGGCAGGCAGGCAATGCCATTTGGCGAGACATTCTGGTCTCCGGGCTTCGGCTCGCTCGTCGACAGGTTCGGAATTCCCTGGATGATCAACGTCATCCCCGCACCCGACTGGAAACCTTCGCAGGGCTGAGGCCCGGTGAGGCACACCCGTCCGCCGCCTGCCTTTCGGAGCAACGCATGAACGCCCCTTATCGCTGGGTCATTGTCGCCGCGGGCGGCCTGCTTGGCTGCGTCGCCATTGGCGCCATGTTCTCCCTGCCCGTATTCCTGCAGGCCATGGCCGCTGATACCGGCTGGTCGGTCACCGGCATTTCGGTCGCAATGACGATCGGCTTTCTCGCCATGGCTGCGGGAAGCATGGTGTGGGGCAATCTCTCCGATCGCTTCGGACCCCGCCCCGTCGTGCTCGCCGGCTCCGTCGTTATTGCAGCAAGTCTCGCGCTTGCGAGCCGGGCCCAGTCCCTGATCGAGTTTCAGCTTGTGTTCGGTCTTCTGCTCGGGGCTGCGACCGCGGCGATCTTCGCCCCGATGATGGCGGCGGTTACCGGCTGGTTCGACACGCAGCGCGGGCTTGCCGTCTCGCTGGTCTCCGCCGGCATGGGCATGGCGCCGATGACCATGGCCCCGCTCGCGGCATGGCTGATCGAGCGACATGACTGGCGCGGCTCCATGATGATCATTGCAGCGATCGCGGCGGTGGTGATGATCCCCGTGTCGCTGCTGCTACGCAGACCACCTGCCCTCGAGATCGGTTTGGATACGGGCACAACAAACGAACCTCAATCGGACATGACCATCCGGGACGCTGTCCGCTCGCCGCAATTCATCACGCTGATGCTGGCGAATTTCTTCTGCTGCGCCACGCATTCCGGCCCGATCTTCCATACGGTCAGCTATGCGGTGACGTGCGGCATCCCGATCGTCGCGGCCGTATCGATCTATTCCCTTGAAGGTCTTGCCGGAATGTTCGGCCGTATCGGCTTTGGCCTGGCAGGAGACCGGCTGGGCGCGCAGCGGGTCCTCGTCGCCGGCCTCCTCGCACAGGCGGTCGGCGTTCTGGCCTATGCGTTCGTGACGCAGATTGGCGGCTTTTATGCCGTCGCGATGTTTGTCGGCTTCATCTATGCGGGGACCATGCCGCTCTATGCCGTCATCATCCGTGAGAATTTTCCCCTGCGAATGATGGGCACCATCATTGGCGGCACCGCCATGGCGGGCAGCCTGGGCATGTCGTCCGGGCCCCTTCTCGGCGGCCTGATCTACGACGGTTTAGGCACCTACACACCGATGTATGTCGGCTCATTCGTCATGGGCCTCGCCGCCATGGCGATCCTGATGGGCTTCAGGCCGTTTCAGGCCAGGCCCGGTGGGCTGGCGACGGCTTGAGCAAGCGCGCGCCTGAATGCTGGCGAGATCTAGCGGATGGAGATCGGCATGGAGAATTCGACGAGGGAATAGAACCCATCCCGCTTGCCAGGCGACCTTTCGTCCTGATATCCGGCCGACACGCCCATGGTCAGCCGACCAAGCGGGATATCACCAAGAAAGACACCATAGCGCATCGTCTCGCTGCTGCCCTTGTCGTCATACACGGTGAATTCAGCGCCGAATTTCAGACTGCTCGTCTTGTAGCCGCCCTTAGCATGAAAATAGACGCTGCTGTAAGCGGACGAGATGGAACCATATGACTGGAAATAGAGCGCATTCTCGGCTTTTGTTTCGAAACCGTACTGAGCGATGACACCAGCCTCGCCGCCATCGGTGGGACTTCCGGGAGGCGTCTCGTCATTGTAGATGTAGTTGACGCCGCCGCTCAGCGAGAAATAAGACCGCGGCCCCTGCCACAGATACCCGATCAGCAGTGAAGTGTTGAACGACTCCGTGTTCGCGACGAGCGTCTGGCTCCGCGAAATGCCGGCACTACCTGTCAAAATCCATCCGCTGGCATCGATATTGCGGTTTAGTGCCGTCACGAAACCCGCATCGAAACCGACGCCGTACTGGCTCGAGTTCGCATGACTGTAGTCAAGCCCCCAGTAGATCACTGTATCGTTGGCGTCGGGCGCATAGGCGGCCTCGGGATCGGCGGCCAACGCACCGTTCGCCGCGGAAAGGAGCATGCCGGCTCCAAGAAGAACTGTCGGCAACACCTTCCTTGCCGATACTGAACACGCCTTGAACTTCGTCATCGATTTGCCCCTGAATCCCGCCGCAATAAATTGCCCGGCCCGCGCCGCTCTCAAACAAAAACCAGATAAGTCCGACAGGTAGTCGGCATCCGGCCAACGCAACATCCCAAACCGCATACGCAAACACTTGATCCGTGGCCACCCACTGCACATGCCAATTCACAGCGAACAGTGCCTTATGGCTAGTGGCCAGTTATAGATCAGGCAGGCGTGACAAGCCCCCCATAGGCAAGCCTGATAGGCTTCGACTCCCCGTTATCGTTGAGATCGAGAAGGTGATCGATCCCGCCTGATCCACCGCCAACGAAGGCGCTTGCAAGCAGAATGCCCGTATCGCCGAAGTAGAGCCGCAACCCGCCGACCGCCTGATACTGGTTGCGCACGCCGAAAGCGTTCTCACCGAGCGACGTCAGCCCGACAAGCGCGGTGATACCGGGCGTTGGTGCCTGCGCATCCTCTTCAACGCCAGGTGTCGTCGCGGCCGCAGCCGCCATCGTACCGAGACCGATCAGTGCCAGCGCACCTGCCAGACGGGCCATGATGCCCGCCGCTTTGACTGGCTGGACCGATCGCCGTGGCAATACCGACTTCTGATCGATGCAGACATATCGGCCGGCGGGCGCAGCCGCCACCGCCTGCACTTTGGCGATCGCATGCCTAAGTCCGGCACCTGCCAGTTCATCAACAAGCACGGCAATTTGTGAACGCAACTTTTCCGGGACGTGCAGCGCGCCGGCAAAGTCGGTCGCTACAGCATGCGTTGCCAGCACGAGGACAAGCGATGCATCCTGCGCACGCCAAAGCACTCTTTCCACGGTATCGCCAAGCTCGGTCCGCAGGCTTGCCGCCAGCGCCAGTAGCTCCGGCGCGCGGGTGAAGGCGCCCGTCGGATCGGCAACCACATGATCGTGCTTGAAAAGGCGCGCGAAACTTTCAAGGCTTTCCGGCGCGTAAAGATCCTTCGGCGAGTGAAAGCGCACATCGACAACGAGTGCGGCATCGATATCTGCCACCGCGTCCTTGATGAACAGCAGGTGATCGTCGCCAAGTGTTCCGGCAGCCGTGTGGATGGTCAGAACGTCGGGTTGGCCGGCAGATGCCGCCTGATCCAGCCCCGCCAGAAAATACAGGCCGCAACGCTCATCGGCCAGACTCAAAGTCAAGCGAGAATGATCCAAAACGCCCTCCTGCCCCAATTCTTAACAATGTGTTAAGGGGCATTATTTCGGATCAAATCCCGCAATGCAATATATCTTGGAGCGACTGACAGCCAAAATAGCCGTTTTCAACTTCTAGATTCTCGAATCGCGCGCCAGTAACAAAGCTTCGCGGCGGATGGCACCACGCCTGTCCATGGCATGGCGAATAGCCCCTTCCCAGAAAGGCCACCAGTCGCGCACCTTGATCTCCCATGACCAGTCCAGCGCGCGCTCCCTGTTTTCCGCCGAAATCGCGCGCCGCAGCTCGGGGCTGGCGATAAGTTCGGCGGACGCATCGGCAAAACTGTCGGCGGATGCGTCCTCGATGATGAACCGCCTTTGCAGCGGGCCGAATATGTCAGGTACGATGCCGACATTTGTTGAAACGACCGGAACACCGCAGGCCATGGCTTCCAGAACAGTATTCGGGGTGCCTTCGATTGCCGATGTACAGGCGAATATGTCGAGGTTGCGGTAGAAGTTCGGCATCTGGCTGAAGGGGATGCGTTTGACCTGCGGAATGGCGGCGCTCTCGCCGACACGGTGCCCGCGCGCCGTGAGCTCGGCCATCATTGGCCGAAAGACGCGATCATAGCCCTTCACGTCATATCCTTCCGACGACTTTCCCCAGCCGGGGTTTCCGGCCCAGCCGATGAGATGGACAGATGGCGGGACGCTTTGCTCCGTTGCGGGAGAGAAATGTTCTGTATCCACACCGTCGGAGATGATCAGATCGGGCGCGGGCAATGAAGATTCACGCGAATAGATGTCGAAGAGTTTGCTGGATGAAACTGTGTAGCCGTCGAGCGCCGCAAAGCCTGAGCGACGCGCCCGCATTTCTTCCGGCTTGCTGAACAGATGATCGTAGACCGACGTCGTGAAGGCACAGCTGTTGAACGCCCGCACCAGCGTTTCATATTCAATGCCAAGGGCGCGGGCGGCTTTTTCGATCGTCTGCGGATGAAAGAGGTAGAAGAGGTCTTCGCGCCAGAATACGTGGCAAAGGTCTATCCGCTTGAGAAATATCGTTTCGAAGAACTTGTGCTCGTTTCCGATCACATCCTTCATGAAGAGCTTGGAAAGTCTATTTTCACCGGCAAACCTTGCGATATTCTGCGCAATGTTGTCGAAAGCCCAGTCGGGCTGGTCGGGACAGACGAGGATGTTCAGAGGCCGGCTGGTCGCCCCTTGCCGTATTTCATGGGGCATTGTCTGACGCAACATGCTTGTCTGCCGTCCGATGGAAATCAATCTTATGTTCGCAACTTTTATGCGGCAACTGCCGCGCGGGAAACAAGAAAGAACCGGACAGGGCAATGAAGATCTGGCCGTTCCGGCGTAACCCGCAAAATAATGAACCAGCCAACGCGACCGCCTCTTCGAGATCTCAGGAGGTGCTGGTCATCTGCCATGCCGGTGACCACGACGGCCTTGTCGTGATGGAAAATCTCTGCGCGGCGATGGAATTCGCCAGAATGCGGTACTCCGTCCTCGATCTGGCGCGCAGATCGGCCTGGCCGCCCCTCGCCGCCTATCGGTCGATTGTCATCTGTACGGAAAATATCTGGGAACTCCCGTCGGACAAGGCTGCCATGCTGGAGCGTTTCGTCTTCGGTGGCGGCGGCATGCTGGTCGCCTATCGCTGCTGGCATGAAGGATTGTCGTCGATGTTCGGCATGGGCGAGATCGAACGTGATCCGGACATGCATTCAACGCGCGGCTTCATCTTCGAAGCCGAGATCACACCCGGTTTTGACGGCCTGCGCATCGAAGACGCTGACTGGGTGGTCGATCATAGCCGTTTCGATATTGCATCAGGCGCATTGCCGGCTGAATGCGCCCTGCTCGCCACCGATCTCGATGGGCGCCCGGTCGCCTGGAGGCGCGGGCACGGCACGGGCCGGGTGATCTACTGGAACACCGGCGTACTCGCCGCGCGCCCGATGCGGGGAATTCTTCTTCACCACGTTTTGGCATCCATGGGCACTGGCGTCGCGGCGACGGGCGGCTTTGCGTTGTTCCAGATCGATGATTTTCCGCCCTCACTTTCCAGCGCCGAGCTGGCACCGATAACGCGGGAGTATCCCGGCCTCGATCGCGACGGCTTCCTGTTCGGGCCCTGGTACGACGACATCATGGCGCTGCGGGAAAAGCACCGGCTGAAATACAGCTGGTATGTCGTCACGAACTACCACGACGTCGACAATGGCCCCAATGCGCAACGCCAATCCCATAATATCGCCAGCGGCAAAGAAGTGCTGCAGGCGCGATTCGCGCTCGCAAGGCCGCTACCGGAGGGCGATGAATACGGCTTTCACGGCTATAATCACGACCCGCTGACCGCCGAAGGCTGGCCCGATCAGGACATGCTAGAATACAAGCTGCGCCTTGCCCGCGATCTTTGGATCGACTGCGTTGCGCCAACGCCACCTGTCTCGTGGGTACCTGCCAACAACTGGTATGGACCCGACCATGCCCGAACGCTCAAGAATGTCTTTCCGGAAATATCGGTCGTCTGCGGCCTATATTCGCTGGGTGAATTCGATCTGGGCGAATATCGCGACTTCGGACCCGAACCCTGGGAGCCGCGACTGACCTGCATTCCGCGCGAGACCTATGGCTACATTGCCGAGCCGGTCGTGCGCCTCATGATGCTCTCGCAGCTCGCCGCCATGGGCGTGTGGACGCATTTCATCCATGCCGACGACGTCTATGATATTCCTGACCCCGGTGGCGAGATTGCCTATCACCGCAATGCCGAAATGCTGCAATGGAAGATCGCCAACGATGCCGGCGAGCCGGGCATGCTGCACCAGCTAGACGCCCTCATCTCCCTCATGCGCGCGCACTATCCGTGGGTGGAATTCGTAGCGACGTCAGGCGCTGAACGGCGTTACCGATCTCATCTCGACAATGCCGTGGAAATATCGCTCGGCGCCGGCCGGATCGAAATCGACTGTGGCAGCGAAGCGCACTTTTACATACGCACCGAAGCGGACGCATCTCTTCGCCCGCTTGAAGGTGGGAAAATTGTCGACATCAGGCCGGTCGATGACGGCCGCCTGAATGTCGTTCATTGCGGCGCCGGAAAGTCCATTTTCGAGGTATCGGCGCGGCAAACCGTCTGATCGCAGTCGTCACGGCAATCCTATCCATGCTCGCCGTCATCGGACATACTCCGGCTTTATGAAAGCCTATGCCCTGACACGATATGGTGGCCCGGAAGCTGCAGAGCTTCGCGATATGCCGCGTCCCGCAGCCGGTCCGGGCGACGTTCTGGTGCGTGTCCATGCCGCCGGCCTCAATCCGGTCGATTTCAAAACCCGCGAGGGCAAGCTTCGGGTGGTTCAGCGGCTCGCCCTGCCGGCCGTCATGGGCAATGAACTCGCAGGCGTGGTGGAGGCGGCAGGGGCAGGCGTCACCGGCGTTGCGGCGGGCGAGCATGTTTTTGCCCGAATGCCCAAAGGCACGATGGGGGCGTTTGCCGACTACGCGATCGTGCCTGAAGAGCTGCTGGCGAAAATGCCCGCAACGGCGACATTCGAGCAGGCGGCCGGCGTTCCCCTGGCCGGACTGACGGCGCTGCAGGCGCTACGCGACGAATTGCACCTGGCGAGCGGAAGCCGCGTTTTCATTCCCGGCGGCGCCGGCGGCGTCGGAACCTTCGCCATTCAGATCGCAAAACGCCTCGGCGCGCATGTGACGACCACAGCCTCGCCGCGTGGCCGAGCACTGGTGGAAAGTCTCGGCGCCGACGCCGTCGTCGATTACACCTCGCAGCGCATCGCAGATCATGTCCGCGATATGGATGCGGCATTCGATCTTGTTGGCGGCGAGACGCTGATGGAAAGCTTCGCCGTCGTGAAGCCGGGCGGCACGGTCGTCTCCGTCGCCGGCATGCCCGAGCCGCTGACAGCGCGCAAGGATCTTGGCCGCGGCGCGGGCCTCGCCGCGCTTTTCTGGTTCGCAAGCTGGCGTATCCGCGCCGAAGCAAAGAAGCACGGCGTCACCTACCGCTACCTGTTCATGCACCCGAGCGGATCGGAACTTGGCGAGCTTGGGCGCTGGATCGATGACGGAACGCTCAAGCCTGTTATCGACCGGGTATTCCCGTTCAGCGATATCGGAGAAGCCTTCGCCTATCTGGAATCGGGCCGCGCCAAGGGCAAGATCGTGGTGAGAATGGCAGGCGAGTGACGGGGGACAAGAGTTACATATCGCCCGCATGGCACCTGAAACACGAGCGCCACAGGCCCGAACGCACCTAGCCGGACGTAACCAGCCGCTCCAGCTTGCCCAGCGTTTGCTGGCCAAGCTCGATGGCGCCGAAGCCCTTCGCCTCCTGAAACTCTGCCTCAGAGCTGAACACCATGCCGAGCGTTACCATCGTCGCGCCGTTCCGCTCCTCGAATGTGACCCAGGCATCGGCATGTTTGGGCCCGTTCTCGCCCCAGAGAAGCGTATATTCGATCCGCTCTTCGGGACGAACCTCCGTATAGAGGTGATGGTTCGGAAACACCGTCCCGTCCGGCGCGATCATGTCGAAGACCCATTCGCCCCCCGATCTGAGATCGATCCTTTTCGTGCGGCAGGAAAACCCGTCCGGTCCCCACCATTGCGGCAAGGTCTCCTCATTCATCCAGCTGTTCCAGACGACGGTTCTGGGCGCCTGTATCAACCTTTGCAGCACCATCGTCCGGTCGGCCGGGGAGCCTGCATTCGCATTCTGTTCGGATGTCATTGACTGCCCTTCTTCATCGCCTTCGTCGCAAAGGCGTCAAGCCTGCCGAGCCTCGCCTCCCACAGGGATCGTTGTTCATCAAGCCATGTCTGAACCGGCGCCAGCGCGCCTGGAACGATGGCGCAGGTGCGCACCCGTCCGTCCTTGGCGGTCGTAATCAGCCCCGCCTCCTCCAGTACCGACAGGTGCCGCATCACGGTTGGCAGGCTGAAGCCCGTCGGGGCCGACAGGTCCGTTACGCGCGCCGGCCTTTCGGCGAGCCCCATCAGGATAGAGCGGCGCGTCGGATCCGCGAGGGCGTGAAATAGAAGCGAAAGTCCAGGATCATGCTTAGCCATATGGCTAACTATCATGCGGCGCGATACTCGCGCAAGAAAAACTTTGCTGATTGGCTAACTGTTAGGATTGGGATGGCGCGAAGGCGTCCGGTTGGACTGGTCGCCTGCGCCGCGTCAGGGCGCATTATTCGGGGCCTTCCGTAACCCTTCTGAGAAGATCCTTTGAGGCGCCGCTGCCATTCAGCGACTGATTACGCCGGCGCTTGATGACCCAGCGCCCTTCAGACCGCTCAAGCTCCCATCGGACCGCCGTCGAGCGGACTATGGCGAATTGCTCATCGCCCGGATCGTCGCTGTCCTGTTTCACCACGAGCGCGTATCCGGTCGCGGTCGCCCTGTCACCGTCGATGACGACATGCGGCATCATGGTCAGATGCGCTGAACCGCTTTTCATCAGGCCCTGATGAAACTCCCCATGCAGCACACGCTTCCATTCATCATGGCCATTGGCGACGCCCAGCACGCCCATTTCATAGGTCATGTCGGCGGCCCAGATCCTCTCCATCAGCGGCCAGTTCATTGAATCGGCTGCCGGCCCGTAAGACGCCAGAAGTTGAAGGATTTCGAAACGGTCCTCGATCTCGTCCAGCCGTTCCTCGATGGATTTCGACGATTTGGGACGCGGCATTGGGTGCCTCCGGCGGTGAGATCACCGGGAAGCTTGTACCCATGACAGCGCGAAGACAAGGCGCCCGCCGCGACCGCTTATGGTCGCTACGACAAGACGATATCGAAAATGTAGCGCGGCGGCGGCCCCGGCTCCAAACGAGCGATCAAGGCTTCCGAATTGCCCGCGCGGCGCAAGAGGCCATCCCGTTGGTTGCCCGGCTCGCCGGGAAAGTACATTTGCGTGGTCAGATCGGAGCCATCGGCACTGCGCACCTTGACGTGTATGTGGCGCGTGCGACCTGGATAGACACCGGGAAGGGTCGTTCTGAACCGATAGCCGCCCGCAACGTCGGTCCTGACGGCGCCATAGCCCTGAAAGCCGGGCAACGCCGGCCGCCCCACATGGGCGTAATCTCCATTGATGTCGCAGTGCCAGATTTCAATATGTCCGCCGGGCAACGCCTGCCCCTTGGCATCGAGCAGCCGGCCGGCCATCTCGATCACCTCACCGGGCGCCCTCACGCCGTCGAACACCGTGAGATCTGCATCGCTGTCCGTCGGGATACTGCGCGGATAGAACGGCCCCTCGCTTTGCCGGGGTGTCGGGGAAAGCGCGAGCGCCGGGCGGGAGATTGCCACGCCCAATAATAGCGCCGGTGCTCCAAGGACAAGCTTGCGTCGTCCGCGATCAGTTTTGTCTTTCTGCATTTTCGTCTCGCTACTCATCGCGCAACAGTAGCATCGAATGGCACGGTCATGGCCGCACCGAGGCGGAACACACGCAGATGTGAAACGGCGGAAATTCGTCGGACCTGCAATAGGTCGGCAGCCACCGCGCGATACGCGGCCATAGCAATTCGAATGGCGGCAGGGTGAACTGGCGGAGAGGGAGTCCGCCTCCTCCAAGTCCCATAATGTTCGGCAATGTCCAAGAAGTCCCAGCAATTCGGTGTTTTTCGACTACTTTTGACGCGTAACGTCCGTTGCGATGCGGCCACATTCCAGTTATAATGTGGTATATTTTGTGGGGTAATGTATTGGGCGGACGATGGGACGACACCCGGAGAAAGCTCTGACCGCGGTCGCGGTAAAAGCACTGACAAAGCCGGGACGATACGCTGACGGCAATGGTCTCTATTTGGTTGTCGATCCTTCAGGTGCAAAGCGATGGCTACTCCGAACGGTCGTAAGGGGGCGGCGCCGCGATATTGGACTGGGCAGCTGCCGGTTGGTCAGCCTTGCGGAAGCTCGCGACAAGGCGCTCGCCATGCGCAAGGTTGCGCGCGAGGGCGGTGACCCGCTGGCCGAACGACGAAAAAATAGCGAGACACCGCCGACATTCGCGGAAGCTGCCAAATTGGTTCACGATCAGCACAAGGGTGCGTGGAAGAACTCAAAACATGCCAGTCAGTGGATCACCACGCTTGAGACCTATGCTGTCCCAGAGATAGGCAATGTGCCTGTCGACCAGATCTCTTCATCGGATGTCATGCGCGTCTTGGGGCCGATTTGGCTTGAGAAGCCCGAGACGGCGCGCCGTGTTCGGCAGCGCATCGGTACCGTCCTGGATTGGGCGGGTGCAGCTGGGTACCGTACCGGCGAAAATCCAGTTCGCGCAGTAGGAAAGGGACTGCCTCGCCAAAAGCCCGGCAAAGACCATCATGCGGCCCTGCCCTACAACGAGGTTCCGAAGTTCATCGAGCGGCTACGGCAGTCTGATCTTGGACCACAGACGAAGCTTGCATTCGAATTTCTGATTTTAAGTGCGGCGCGAACCGGCGAGGTTCTAGGGGCACGTTGGTCTGAGGTCGATTGGGAGAAGCGTATCTGGACCGTCCCAGCCGGACGTATGAAAGCAGGACGGGAACACCGCGTCCCACTAGGTGACCGCTGCCTCGACATCCTGAAGGAGGCAAAGGAACTAGCGGCGAACAGCGACCTTATCTTCCCGGGACGATCGCCGAAGCGTCCTCTGTCCAACATGGTCTTCCTCATGGCGCTTCGTCGCATGGAAATCAACGCGACGGCCCACGGGTTTCGCTCATCGTTTCGTGACTGGGCCGGCGAAAGCACGCCCTTCCCGCACGAAGTTTGTGAGATGGCGTTGGCACACACCATAAAGAACAAGGCCGAGGCCGCCTACCGGCGAGGAGACCTGCTGGAGAAACGGCAGGAATTGATGGCCGCGTGGGAAGTGTTCTGCGAAAAGGAATAGGATCGCGGAGGAAAGGACAATGCCAACCACAAAGCCATCACGCACGGACGACATTCGAGATGCGTTGGCGCAATTGACCGACAGCGGCGATTGGCCATCGGTGCTCACCAACAACGATGACTTCCCTCTTTCGCTCCGCCTAACCGATCCAGATAACAGCCAACAACGGTGGAGCGCGCTCTTTTCGTGGGCGAAGGCTGGTAGTGATCCTATGCACCGTCCCAGCGACGAGTATGAGACGGAATTTGTTCGCATCACCGATACAGAAGAAACGACCGCGCTTTTCCGAATTTCAGGCGGCATTGTTGTTCAAGTGGCTGACCAAGGGAAATCGAACCGGGCTAACAGCGTTTGGCCCAGGGCTGGCGTCATCACGCTGCTTGTTAACCTACTAAACGAACAGTCTGAACTAACCCCAGAAATCTCGATAGCAGATCTTGGTCGGTATTTGGCGACCCCTAACGCCTGGGACGCGAAAGAACGTCAGTTGCGTCGAATGGACGAGGGCAACCGGGTCACGGAAGCAGATGTGCGGGCGATAGCCGACGTTTTCTCGCTGAAGCTGAATGATCTGTGTTTTGCCTATGACGCAAGATTATATGAGAAAAAAGCCTATGAAATGAGGAAGAAAAGCCAAGGTCCAAGAATTTCTTCCTCGGCGAAGATAACCCTTAAACCTGTCAAAATCGACGTATACAAATTTGGTGACACGCATGGCCCGATAGATATGCTCAGATCCGTCGGTAGGATTGAAACGCAGAATCTTCAGAAATCCGTAGCGGAGCTCATAATATCAGCCTCCAGCGCGTTCAGACGCTTCCATGCGATGCAGGATGAGCCCGAAGCGAAACGTGACGCTGCCATAATCGAGCTGGTGGGCGCATTAACGCAGCTTGACAGCGCGGGCGTGACCGCTTGGATCGCGACTTACAGGGACAAAGTACCGATTCCGGCTGACGACGAAATTCTGGAGCATTTCCCAGACGCCCAAACGTATGCCGAGCAGGTCGCCGTCATAATTTTCACCAGTGGCACCAGCAGCCCACCGAAATTCGAACCGCAACTCACGGCGACCGGCCCCACGCCGGAGGAAATCAAGCACCGACTGACATAGGCGCTTTGGGTCCCTACCGGTTCGGTTTGTGTCCCTGAAAGCCCATATCGTGTCCGTGCGTCCGGCACGGTTTGGCTCCATACCCTGACGAACGGCGGCATCAAGCCGATCGCTACAGGAGCAGGAGCTGCCAGTGACCACGAACCACCAATTTCCAGAGACCGGCCTCGTGCGCCTCCAATCGATAATTGGGCCGCACGGCGTTTTACCGATTAGTCGGACAACTTGGTATGCCGGCATCAAGACGGGCCGGTATCCGAGGCCGGTGAAGCTGGGGCCGAGAATTTCTGCCTGGAGAGCAGAAGATATCCGCGCACTGATCGAGCATTTGGCTAACGAGCGGTGATGCCCTTGGAGCTGATAATCGCAGGCGTGCGGTTGAACAACCAGCACTGAATTCTTCAATCAATCTGTCGATTTTGACCGGCCCTCCAATCAGACGGAGTTGTCGGCGGGCGACACGTATTGGGATGACCCGATGCACGAACGACATTGCGGCGACAAGGGTCTCCAGCCAAATGGGCCAGGCAACGAAAGTCGTCGATGTACTCTGAAACGACGCGCCCGGCGAGGGAAGAGGCCTGCCTTCGAGTTTTCACGCCTCGAGAAGCCTGACCCACAGTTTGATCTTCGCCATCAGCTGAAGAGGGAGCTAAATCACAAGGGACGAGCAGCGGCACCGTTCGAAACTCGGAGCTCGGCTCGGCGAGAGGATCGCCTTCGCGCAGAGACTCTCTCACGGACCACCAATAGCTCCCTGAAGACTCAAAGGCTTCAGGCGCGTCTTGATCGCAACGCGCGTGGAGGAATGCGCAAAACCTTCGCCTCGTCTGCCTTTATGAGGGAATTGCGTCGCCGCCTGTGCGGGGCGGTTCTCGAACTAATCGATCGCGAGCGGCACCAAAACGTATGGCTCTATACCGTTGTGCCCGAGTGGTGGCGCATACCCGGAGCAGACCTCCGCAAGACAAAGACAAAAAATCTTCTTCAGCAATTCCGGTCGCAGCTGAACCGTCGCGGGCTTGCCCAATTGGAAGGATGGATGGTCGTCGCAATACACGGTGACTACGACCCCGTCAGCGACATCTTCAACATTCACCTCCACATCATTTGCGCGGGAGACAAGGCGAAAGCAATCGAGGAACTACGCGGCACACGGCTGTACCAGCCCACCGGCTTCGTAGCTCGTCCAATCGTCCGTCAACGCCTCCAGCATGCACCACGACAGGTTTCATACTTCGTGTGTCAGCCCTTCTGGCCGGCAAAGTTCAGGGCTGAGAATAGGTCTCCCGGTCGCCGCACGAGGATTCCGGCGGAACGCCTGAGTGAGTGGCTGATCTGGATGGATCAGCAGACCTTCACCGACCTCATCTGGCTACACAACTGCGAGATTAAGAACGGGCGGCTCGTGTCATGCCGATGATCGCGCAGAACCTGAGTCTCATAGAGAGTATCGCGACATTCCCGGATTTCCCGGATTTCCCGGCATGGTCAGCGCGGTCACCACCGGCGCGCGTATCACGCTAGGCACGACGCTGTTCAGTGTTGTCAGCAATGCAATTCAAACATGCACCGAACAGGCCATTCCTTGGCTTCAACAGCGTCAACTTCACCATCTTCACCATCATCAATTTTCACAACCGTGTACGCAAACTAGGAGACATTTTTTGATGAAGAGACATTCAAATTCTTGGGTAAATTCGAGTTCAAAAAGCCATATATCAGAGCCGGCAAAACGAACTGCCGCTGGTATGAAACGCAAGAAGGAATTGGGGTTACGTGTAGAGGGGTGTACCGACCAAAATGGAGGTGAAGGGTACCTCATAAGCAAGGGAGGTCGGAGAGCCTTCCTACGCCCCGGCGATCTCTTGGGGGACTCCTCAGTTGTATGGAAGAAGCTTTACGATCAAGGGGTGAAGCTCCATTCCCGCCGCAGCAAGAACGAACTCCTGGAGAAGGCAGAAGCGGCATCTTTCGAACGGCAAGTTGTAGTGATCGACGAAACCGGATGGTTTGGCGACGTCTACAAATGGCCAGGCAGGCAGTTCCCCAAATCAATGAACGGCCTCACGGTGCTCGATACGGTCGATCAGGACGCATCACGATGGCTGCAGAAGGGATGCGCCGCGAAATCGAAAGCAGGGATCGAGCGGTTCGCCGGGGGGCAGATCGTGCTGACGCTGCTCGTAGCCATTGCCTTTGTGCCTTATATTTTGCGATTGGTTCCGGAAGTTGATGACAATCTCGGCATTGAACTTTTCTCGGACACCAGTGCGGGCAAATCGACCGCGCTTCGGCTCGTAGCATCCATCATTAGCGATCCGGAAGTCACGGTGCGGCATTGGGATACAACGGTTTCGGGGATCGAGACCGTGTTGCCATATTATGTGGACGGTCTGCTGCCGCTCGATGAGGCCAACCTTTTCCTCGACGGAAGCAAGGAGAAAGATGCCCTATTCGTCCACACAGGGTTCAAGTTGACCGCGGGGACGACTAAAGTCAGATACGGTCAGGAAGCCCATGCTCGACAACGGCTGGTCTTCCTGACGACCACCAATAGGGCGATAGCTGAGGTCGCAAAGGCTGTACCGCGTAATATCGCAGATGCCGTCCGAGTTCGCATACTTACGGTTCCTGCTGATCGCGGCAAAGGTCTCGGAATTTTCGATTGTCTGCCGAAGGGATGCAAAGATAGCGCCGCCGCCATAGCGCAAATGGCGAAACTCGCGGCCGAGCATCATGGTTGGCTGGCTCGGGAATTCATCGAGAAGCTAGAATATTACCTATCCGACGAAACGCGCCGGAACCGTTTGTTGCGACGAATCCGTCGGTATATGAAAAGCTATCGAAGGTGGGTTGGCGCGCGATCAGACGGGCCTTCGAGGCGCAAGACCGACAAGCTCGCCTTGGGGTATGCGGCGGGGGAGCTTGCAAACAAATTTGGCATCATAGAACTGGATTTCAAGGATGCCTTCATCGAGGCCTATCGTCTCTGCGTCGAGGGTGATACCGGCCCCAGCGGTATCGCTGTGTCGGAACCGCTCGATCCTGTTGAGGCGTATATGCACCGGCACCGCGATGCCCTGCGGAAGAAGAAGACCGGTCGCTACCTCAATGATCGGGATTTCAACGAGGCTGCAGGATTCGTTATCAAGCGCGCGGGCGAAACATGGCTAGCTGTGCGCCCCGACAAGTGGCGAGAACATTTTGGCGGCCAAAACCACAGCACCCTTAAGGCCCTTCAGGCAGATGGGCGATTGTGGGGCGTAGACGGGCTTCAGAGGCAGATGAAGCTGCGCGAATCGCGCGCCAAGGACCGCGTTTACTGCGTGAAGATCCTGGCGCCGCTGGAATGACGCCTCCCTTCTATCCTTCATAAAAAGAGGTGTTGACGCGACTATTTCGTGCTCGGCTACGGTAGCGCCGATCAACGGGTTGACGGGACCAAATGCCAAGGTCAAAGGACCAAAAAATTAGGTCGGCGGGGGGCGTCGTTCGCGGCATCTGCGTGGCGGCCGGTTGCGCCTCCATCATCTCGGACACTCGATCTGACCTTGCCCGTGCCGGCGTCATCGAGGCCGTCCAGCGCCATGACGACGACGTGCTTTTTGCCTGGCTCATGCAGGTTAGTGCATATCAGGGCATCAGCGATGCGGCAGCAGAAGGCTATGCTGCCGAGCACGGCCATGTTGCGGCGGCCGAACTGCGCGAGGCCCTCGACCAGTCCCCTGCATGCCCGAAGCTGAAGGGGTATTGGACCTTTGCCAGCTGCCGGTTTCATAAAGGGTCGCGCACCTGCACTGAACCCGAACTGGTCGACAGTTGCCCGCTGCCGCGCCATGACCTTCGAAATGGGCGGCTGAATCAGACGGCCTATGCGATGTATCTGTTCATGCGCGATGTTGCCGGGGGTGATTTCGTCGGCTGGATTGACCGGCGCCTCGAAACCGCTGCGGAAACTTCCGGGCTAGCCGATCGAGCTCATCGGATGCGCCAATCGCTTCTGGAGCCACTTGGTCACATCTACGGCGTATCGGACAAGGTCCTCAGCATGGCGCTCGCCGACCTGCTGCTTGCCGCCGATCCGAATCGCATGCTTTGGGTTGAGACCGGGGCGTCAATGATCGCGATCGACACCCTCGTACATAATTGGTTCCTCCGGACTGGCGTGATCGATGCGGTCGGCAAAGCGCACCCGTATGGCACTGCATGCTATGGTGACAATGGCTGCGCATTGGCGGTGGAGAAGCTTGCCAAACATATCGATGCGCGCGACTTCAATCCCACGTTCCCTGAGGTGTTTCCCCGCTTCGTCCAGCACGCCATTTGGCGGTTCTGCGCGCAGTCGGGTCTGAACCGCTGCAACGGGAATCGCGTCGATGATGCCGCCGGGTGTCAGCAAGCCGATTGCAGCGTGTTTGCGCGCTGCGAACGGCGACCGCTGCTACCGCTCTAGCAAGCAATACCGCTGTATACTTATTATAACCTTTGCTTGCTTTTTTGCGGCATTCTTGCTATGTTCACGATGCGCAATGCGCCGCCACTCGCGGCCGCTGCGACAGCCAAGGGGCGCCATTTCGGCGCCCCTTTTTCGTGACCGCGGGCGGTTGGTGACAGCCGCTCGATATCAGGAGGAATTCTCATGAACGAACGCGTTCCAGCACTTGTTGTGCTCGGCCTCGACAACGACGGCAAGCCACACGCCACGTGGTTTTCAGAAGAAGACGCAGCCGTCGCGGCGAAGGCTGCCCAGATGATGCAATTTCACGCTGTGCGGGTAACTGGCGATGACCTTCGGAAAGCCGCGGGCCAGCTGCCGATCGGCAAGATCTTCGCTTCAGGAAGAGCCTTCGCGCCCTTCGTCAAGCGCGAACTTTACGACAAGTTTTCCGCACTGATCGGCACCGATGCGGAGGTCAAACCGCAACCGGAGGCGGAATCGCAGGTGGAGCCCGCACCGAAGGCGGCCGTGCCGGAGACAGCAAGTGGTCAAAATAAGGCGTCTCCAAACGCCGGTGACGGCTCCGACGCATGGGCGGCCATCAAGGTCGGGGCACTCGTGCTTGCTCGCGACCCCGATCCTGAGAATGGCTGGTACGAAGCGCTTGTCACCCAGGTCAGCGCGGACGGCAACACGCTTACCGTGCGCTGGCGCGACTATTCAGACGCGCCTCAGGTCCAGGTCAAGCGGCAGGGGGTCGGTCTGCTCAGGAGTCCACGCTAGCCTCAAGGGACAGCTTCCTTCGCATTCATTATTCAACCACGGAGGCGACGCGATGGGCAGACAACCCGCCAAGGTTCTACGGCCCGCCGATATCCGTTCAGCTTTGCGGGCCGCGCGCCGCAGCCGCCATCCGGAGCGCAACCGCGTGATGGTGCTCCTCAGTACAAGGGCGGGTCTTAGAGCCTGCGAAATCGCCTCGCTCACCTGGCAAATGGTGCTGACGCCGCGCGGTGCCATCGGAACAATAATCGAACTGCCCGGTCATGCAGCGAAGAACGGTAGCGGCCGACGCATCCCTATGCACCCTGAACTCAAAGCCGCTCTCTATCAGCTGCGCCGGCAGGGTCAGCAAGCAGGGGGACCGATCATCCTGTCGGAACGCGCGGAGCGCATGACAGCAAAGTCCATCGTCAACTGGTTCACGCGCCTCTACCGCACCATCGGCCTTGACGGATGTTCGTCACATTCCGGAAGGCGGACTTTCATCACGAACGCCGCCCGGCTGGTGCACAAGGCAGGCGGCTCGATGCGCGATGTCCAGCAGCTTGCCGGCCACCGGTCCTTGAAGACGACGCAAGGATATATCGACGGCGACACGGACGCGCAACGACGGCTCGTCCGGCTCCTTTAAAAAGTCGCGCACTTTCTTCAACCACCTACACAGGAGAAATGACCATGACCAAGAAATCCAACGGCTCAAAAATAGAACAAATCATAAACAAAAGTCTGGCGGGAGATGTTTGCAACCGCCGCGACAAGATCCGTGAGCTGAACGATCAGCTTCGCACCCGTGGACGCGGCGGCGTCACGCTGATGACAGATGGCATAGCCGGCCTCGGCCTGGAGGCTGTCAAACAGATCATAACCGCGATCGCGGCCTTCGACACGTTCAACGACGAGAACGACCCTTGGCACGAGCACGATTGCGGTTTGGTAACCGTCGCTAATGTTCGCGTCCTCTGGAAGATTGACTACTACGACAGGTCCAAACGCTACCTATCTCCGGACCCCACCGATCCTAAGGTTACGGTCCGCGTCATGACCATCATGCGAGCAGACGAGTACTGAACTGATTGGATTCAGGCAGTCGGTGCGGCGTTGCGGCTTCGTCGGAAACGACCCTCACCGACCTGCGGTTAGGCCCCACCTTCAGGCTCGACCAAATCAACGTGACTGACACCGAGCGATTGGGCGAGCTCATACAGCGTGATCACGGTTGGGTTCCGCCGGCCGCGTTCGAGGCTACTGAGATATTGCTGGCTGAATCCGGAACGGGCCGCGACTTCTTCCTGCGTCAGACCCTTCTCATGACGTATTCGGGCAAAGTTCTGACCAACCAGTTTGCGCATATCCATGCGCAGGAATATCGCGATTTACACACTTTCAGTTTATCAACTATAATATGTATTTGAGTTGCTGGTGGGGTGCCTGACCCACGCCGAGCGGCTGACTGGGTGCAAGAATCGCGATTTTTTTCAATGCAATAGGAGACGCAATTCGTGGAAAACAAACATACGATCTATATGACTTCGCCAAATACAGCGGTCTTTGACGGACCCTACCTAACCCTGCTTCAGGCTATCAGGGATACTATAAGTCAAAGCGACGGAAAAATTGTCGACGATCTTCCCAATAAAGGAATTATCGAAGCAAAATACCGGCATGGATTGAACTTTATGGGAATTCGGGTCCGCTTTGAAATTCGCGCGATGGACGATCACAACACCGTCGTTCAGGCGCAAGGCTTTTTCGCCGATGCGATCGATTGGAGGGGAACCGCAAAAAGGAGGGGGAAAGAGCAGTTCGAGAACCTGCTATCTACCCTGAACACCTCATACTCCACGAAAATATTACAGTCGCCGGATGAGGGGAACATGAGCATGTTTCGCCCTCCCATGGTGGGCGATAGCAGAGATTCCAACGTAGAAATCGTTGGTGAAAGCTACAAAAATCTAGCCAACTGGTCCTTGGTTGCTGCTTGTATCGCTGGCGTTTTCGGCATAATTCCAGGCATCGCCGCGATAGCGATCGGCTACATATCATTGAATAAGATGGCAAGAGCCAACAATTATGAGGGAAGAAAGCGCGCGATTGCCGGCATCATACTCGGTTCCATTTTCTCAGCATTCGGCGGCCTACTGGGATGGATTTACCTATTCGACAAATATCAGTGATCTCATCACCTTCCTTTTGAACTCCTTCGCCGTATCGACGCCAGTTGCCGGTGAGCCCCCTCAATACCCCCCATATGATCTAGAAACCGCGTGATCTGCTGAGGCTGGACGGATTTGCGTTCCGCCAGCTCCAATGCGGCCGACCACTTGCTGGCCCGCTTGGGATCCAGGGTCGGCAGTGCTGATCGAAACAAGACCAGATAAAGGCTCGAGGCGCGATTGGTGATGACACGGCCCTGGCGGCGCAATGCCGGCTTAACACGGCCAGCATGGCCCGCCTGCTTCCAACGGCGCACGATACGATAGGCTCTTTCCAGCAACGCGTACTGATCCTTGCGGCCCAATCGCCCCTTATGGCGGGCAGCCAGATCAGCGGTTCGAAATTGCTTTCTTATGGCCTTGCGAGCCCTGCGCGCGCGATCATCAGGTGTAATTTCGAGTGCCGGCCCGTCATCGCCAGCAGTGCCTTCTTCGCCAAAAAAGGTCGGTAGGTGTGTCGGTGGCGCGTTTGGCGCCACCGGTGCGCTATCTTTGCGCTGAGCGGCCTGTCCGGCACATTTAGGCTGGAGGACGATCGTTCGAGCGCGGGGCCTTTCAGCCCAGCGCCTTCGTTGAATTTGCATGCCCGCTCCTTTCGCGTTGCCCACAATTGCCGAAACATTTCGGCCACACGAAATTAGCGTCGGTAGCGAGGTGAGCGCGAAGGCTGGGCGATCACTTGGTGGAGTCGACCGTCTAACCAACCGCAAAAATGAATGGATTCTGCCGCCAAACGGTCGACGGGCAGCAAATTCAAGGAGGTTTGACGCGATGATGGCAGAAGTTCGCGTTGCAGCCTCAACACGATAAAGAGTTGCGACAACGGTCGGAGGAATTGGCGGGCGAGACAACGATGGTCTGAGCGTTTAGTGCAGCGACTGGTGATACTCCAGCGACTAGCCGATTGCGAATCGGCATCGATACACAATCTGCCTGTGCCAATCAGGTATCTCGGTCGTCTATCAGCGGGTTTGGTTTGGCCAGCCTGGTCAGCGACGAAATATCCGAAAGAGACACACAAGAGCCCTGGACATCGACACCGTATGGCTTCAGCGTATTGAATGCCCTGGAAAGGTTCTCGGGCGTCATGCCCAGCATCGAGGCGATGAGTCGCTTATCATAGGGAAGCTCAACATTCCCCCGCGCACCCTGGTCTTGATGATAGCGGAGCAACCGGTTTGCGAGGCGTTCCACGGCGGTGCGAAGTTTGATGTCCTTGTGTTCCTTGATAGCCGTTCGATAACACCGCGCGAGTTCAACGACGATCGAGCGGGCGAATGCCTCGTCGGATTCAAACGCTGTGCGGACATCTTCCGACGGGATGAGCAGAATACGCGATTTCTGTGCCGTACGCGCCGACATCAGATAGACGGCATCCTTCAACACCGCCGCGAGAATGAATGTGCCGCCTGGATGCACAGTACCGATCGTGGACTCGCGGCCGTTTGATTTCGCGAATAGCTCGACGCAACCATCGACAACCACATATAGGAAATCCGCCGTATCGCCTTCTGCGATCAATTCGAGCTGCGCAGGAAATGTCTGGAGATAGGCGGCTTGCACAAGAGAGTCGAACGCAGACTCAGAAACGCGCGCGAATAGCTCCAATGCCCTAACTTGCGGCAGATCAGTCGCTCGCATGCTCAATCCTTGATGTTCATCAAGCCTTCACTTGATATTTTTAGCGCACTATTGTCCGCCTCTCAATCCCATCGGTTGATATGTGCGGGCCACCGCATTGCCCAACGTCGCCGACGAACTTGTTTCGTTGCCTGGAGCCTTTCTCATTGACCTGAATCAATCTCATCATCCGTATGTCGGCAATCCTTCCCAGCAAGGAGAGGTGCACCGGCGCCTCTTACCTATAGATGGGGGGGCAAACGGATGAATGGACTGAACGAGGGCACGCAGGGCCAACGTAACAGAGTGCTCGGTATGAGCACTTTCGCTTTCACCGTCTGCTTTGCGGTCTGGACGATCTTCTCGATCATCGGTGTCAAGATTAAACAGGATCTGGGACTGTCCGACACCGAGTTCGGCCTCCTGGCCGGAACGCCAATTCTCACCGGTTCGCTGTCCCGCATCTTCCTCGGCATCTGGACCGACCAATATGGCGGCCGCATCGTCTATGTTCTGACGATGCTCGCGGCCGCGGCCGCGACCTTCGCGCTGTCCTACGCGACAACTTACGAAATGATGCTTCTCGCAGCTTTGGGCGTCGGTCTGGCCGGCGGGTCATTTGCTGTCGGCATCGCCTATGTCTCCAAATGGTATTCTAAGGAAAAGCAGGGCACCGCGCTCGGCATCTTCGGCGCCGGCAATGTCGGAGCCGCCGTCACCAAGTTCGTCGCTCCCTTCGTCATGGTTGCCTTCGGATGGAATGCGGTCGCCCAGGTTTGGGCGGCAGCACTCGTCGTTACAGCCGTCGTGTTCTGGTTTACGACCGAGGACGATCCGGACCTGAAGGCGCGCCGCGCGCGTGGCGAGCGAGCGAAAGGCACATTGCTGCAACTGGCACCATTGAAGAACCTGCAGGTCTGGCGCTTCTCGATATACTACTTCTTCGTGTTCGGTGCGTTCGTCGCACTTGCGCTCTGGCTGCCGCGCTACCTCGTCGGCGTCTATCAGTTGGACATCAAGCAGGCCGGCATGATCGCCGCCTTCTACTCTATTCCGGCATCGATTTTCCGCGCCTATGGCGGTCATCTATCTGACAAGTATGGTGCCCGCTCGGTGATGTACCTGACGTTCGGCGTGTCGGTCGTCGTCACTTTTATGCTGTCCTATCCGAACACAGATTATGTGATCCACGGCATCAACGGACCGATCGCGTTCGCAACGAGCATGAATCTCGTGCCGTTTGTCATTCTGATTTTTGTCCTCGGCTTCTTCATGTCTCTGGGCAAAGCAGCCGTCTACAAGCACATACCGGTCTACTATCCGGACCACGTCGGTTCTGTTGGCGGCCTCGTTGGCCTCATCGGGGGCCTAGGCGGATTTGTGCTGCCGATCGCTTTCGGCGCTTTGCTCGACCTGACCGGCGTCTGGACAAGTTGCTTCATGCTCCTGTTCGGCATCGTTACCGTCTCGCTGATCTGGATGCACTTCTCGATCAGGCAGATGGAAAAGACCGCGCTGTCGAGGGAACTCGGCCAGCTGCCGGAACTCCCCGAAATGCAGGCGATCCATTCAGAGGAAAAGCACGGTTCGCTTGCCGGCATGATCAATGAGTGGCGACCGGACGACGAAGCATTCTGGGCTGCTGAAGGACGACGCATTGCCAATCGGAACCTGTGGATCTCGATACCGGCGCTGCTGCTCGCATTCTCTGTCTGGATGGTTTGGAGTGTAGTCGTCGCCAAGTTGCCGGCAATCGGATTTGACTACACGACCGACCAGCTCTTCTGGCTGGCGGCCTTGCCCGGTCTCTCCGGCGCGACGCTAAGGATTTTCTATTCCTTCATGATCCCGATTTTCGGCGGGCGCCTGTGGACAACCCTGTCGACCGCCTCTCTGCTGGTCCCCGCTTTCGGCATCGGCTATGCCGTGCAGAACCCACAAACGCCTTACCTGATATTCCTGGTGCTTGCGCTGCTGTGCGGGCTGGGCGGCGGCAACTTCGCCTCCTCGATGGCCAATATCTCCTATTTCTTCCCAAAGAAAGAAAAGGGCAATGCGCTCGCACTCAACGCCGGCCTTGGCAACCTTGGGGTCAGCGTCATGCAATTCGTGGTCCCGGTCGTCATTTCTACCGGCACGTTTGCCATCGCAGTCGGTGACGGACAGTTGGCAAAGGACGGCTCGACGCTCTGGCTGCAGAACGCCGGTTTTGTCTGGGTGCCATTCCTGATCGTCTCTACGATTGCCGCCTGGTTCGGCATGAATGACATCGCTTCGGCGCGTGCGACCTTTGCCGAGCAATCGATCATCTTTAGCCGGCGGCACAACTGGGTCATGTGCTGGCTCTATACGGGCACGTTCGGTTCGTTCATCGGCTATTCCGCTGGTTTCCCGCTGCTGATGAAAACCCAATTCCCGTCGGTCAACGCGCTGTCCTATGCCTTCCTCGGGCCGCTGGTCGGTGCGCTGAGCCGCGCGGCAACCGGCTGGGTATCTGACAAATACGGTGGCGGTCGGGTCACCTTCTGGACCTTCGTCGGCATGATCGCGGCGGTCGGCGGCGTTCTGTACTTCCTCGGCATCAAGGAACAGCCTGGTGCATTCTGGGGATTCTTCAGCTGCTTCATGGCGCTCTTCTTCCTGACGGGTGTCGGCAATGCGTCCACCTTCCAGATGATCCCGTCGATCATGCGTCTGGAAGTGCCGCGCCTGATGCCGCAACTCGCAGGCGACGCCATGATCAAGCAGGCAGAACGCGAATCCGCAGCGATCGTCGCGTTCACATCCGCGATCGCCGCCTATGGCGCCTTCTTCATCCCGAAATCCTACGGCACGTCGATCACGATGACGGGCGGGCCCGAAATGGCGCTGTGGGGCTTCCTCGCCTTCTACGTGACCTGCGCGATGGTGACCTGGTTCGTCTACACGCGCTCAGGCGGTCTGTTGCGCAACGTAGAGCGCGAGGGGTCGCAGCATTTCCCGCAAACGTCTGCGGCCGAATAAGGGAGAAGAAATCATGAGCCATCTTCTTGATCGCCTGAACTTCCTGTCTCGGAAGAACACCGGCACCTTCTCTGGCGGCCACGGCGTGACGACGAATGAAAGCCGTGACTGGGAGGACGCTTACCGGAAGCGCTGGCAGCACGACAAAATCGTCCGGTCCACGCATGGCGCAAACTGCACCGGGTCGTGCTCCTGGAAGATCTACGTCAAGGGCGGGATCGTCACCTGGGAAACACAGCAGACCGACTATCCGCGCACGCGGCCGGACCTGCCCAATCATGAGCCTCGGGGTTGTTCGCGTGGCGCCAGCTACAGCTGGTACATGTACTCGGCCAACCGAGTGAAATATCCACTGATCCGGTCCCGCCTGCTGCGGCTTTGGCGGGCGGAACGGACAGTGAAGACGCCTATCGGTGCTTGGGCTGCGATCCAGGAAGACCCCGTCAAGCGAGCGGAATATATCCGCGTTCGCGGCCTGGGCGGCTTTGTCCGTGCAAGCTGGGATGAGGTCAACGAGATCATCGCCGCGGCAAACGCATATACCGCCCGGAAATGGGGGCCAGACCGCGTCATCGGCTTCTCACCGATCCCCGCCATGTCGATGGTTTCCTACGCAGCCGGCTCGCGCTATCTGTCGCTGCTCGGCGGCGTCTGCATGTCATTCTACGACTGGTATTGCGACCTGCCGCCGGCGTCGCCGATGACATGGGGCGAGCAGACCGACGTCCCCGAATCAGCAGACTGGTACAATTCGGGATTTCTCATCCTTTGGGGATCCAACGTTCCGCAGACCCGCACGCCGGATGCGCATTTCTATACCGAGGTCCGATACAAGGGCGCGAAATCCGTCGTCGTGTCCCCCGACTATTCGGAGGCGGCCAAATTCTCCGATATGTGGCTGCATCCCAAGCAGGGTACCGACGCCGCGTTGGCCATGGCCATGGGACACGTCATTCTCCGTGAATTCCATCTCGACCGGCAGGCGGAGTATTTCGAGGACTATTGCCGTCGCTATACAGACATGCCGATGCTGGTCCGGCTCGTTCGCAAGGACGGCCATTATGTTCCGGACCGTCAGATCCGGGCGAGTGATTTCAAGGACAAGCTCGGCGAAAAGAACAACCCCGAATGGAAGACGGTCGCCATCGACCGAAACACCGGCAAGCTCGTCGCGCCGCAAGGCTCGGTCGGTTTCCGCTGGGGCGAACAGGGCAAGTGGAATCTGGAACAGAAAGACGGCAAGGGCCGCGATATCGACCTCGAGATGAGCCTGATCATGGACGACGCTCACGATGAGGTTGCGCCCGTCGCGTTCCCCTACTTCGGCAATCGTGAACACGATCATTTCCAGGGCACCGACCACGACAGTGTGCTCGTACGCTCCGTCCCGGCAAAGAAGGTGAAGCTCGCTGATGGCGAAGCACTGGTCGCCACCGTGTTTGATCTTTTCGTCGCCAATTACGGCCTCGATCGTGGCCTCGAGGACGGGACCACAGCTAGGTCCTTCGACGAAAATCTCCCCTACACGCCGGCCTGGGCAGAAAAAATCACCGGAGTGCCGAAAGACCAGATCATCACCGTCGCCCGAGAATTCGCGCGCAATGCTGAAAAGACGCACGGGCGCTCCATGGTCATTCTCGGCGCCGGCCTGAACCACTGGTACCACATGGACATGAACTACCGGGGGATCATCAATCTCCTGGTCATGTGCGGTTGCATTGGACAATCCGGCGGCGGCTGGAGCCACTATGTCGGGCAGGAAAAGCTGCGGCCGCAAACGGGCTGGCTGCCGCTTGCCTTCGCGCTCGATTGGAGCCGCCCGCCACGCCAGATGAATTCCACGTCCTTCTTCTACGCCCATACCGACCAGTGGCGCTACGAGACGCTAAAGGTCGACGAGATCCTGTCACCGACTGCGCCTGAAGGCCCTTGGGACGGAACGCTGATCGACTACAATATCAGGGCGGAACGGATGGGGTGGCTACCGTCAGCCCCGCAACTCAAGACCAATCCGCTGGAGGTTGCCAAAGCCGCCGCAGAGGCTAAGAAGGAACCAAAGGACTATGTCGCCGAACAACTGAAGAGCGGCGGCCTCCAAATGTCCTGCGAAGATCCGGACGACGAGGCCAACTGGCCGCGCAATCTCTTTGTCTGGCGTTCGAATCTGTTGGGATCTTCGGGCAAGGGGCACGAATATTTTCTCAAACATCTGCTCGGAACCTCGCACGGGCTGCTCGGTAGGGATCTGGGAGAGGAAGGCCGGGAGCGCGCCCGGGAAGCGGCTTGGCACGACGAGGCGCCGGACGGAAAGCTCGACCTGCTCGTAACACTCGATTTCCGCATGTCGACCACCTGCGTCTATTCCGACATCGTGCTCCCGACCGCTACCTGGTACGAGAAGAACGATCTCAACACGTCGGACATGCATCCTTTCATCCACCCGCTGACCGGCGCCGCCGATCCGGCATGGGAGGCCCGTAGTGACTGGGAAATCTTCAAGGGCATCGCCAGGAAGTTTTCCGAAGTCGCGCCTGAAATCCTTGGTGTGGAAAAGGATGTCGTCCTTGTGCCGATCCTGCACGACACGCCGGGCGAACTTGCCCAGCCATTGGATGTGAAGGACTGGAAAAAGGGCGAAATCGACCCGCTACCCGGCAAGACGATGCCTGCGGTTGCAGTGGTCGAGCGGGACTATCCCAATCTCTACAAGCGGTTCACCGCGCTCGGCCCGCTGATGGACACGCTCGGGAACGGCGGCAAGGGCATCAGCTGGAACACCGAACACGAGGTCGACCTGCTCGGCCGTCTCAACGGCCTCGTGACGGAGGAAGGGGCAACCAAGGGACGGCCACGCATCGAAACGGATGTCGATGCAGCGGAAGTCATTCTCTCGCTCGCACCAGAGACGAACGGCGAGGTCGCGGTCAAGGCGTGGGAGGCGCTGTCGAAAAATACCGGCCGCGATCACACCCATCTCGCAATTCCGAAAGAGGACGAGAAGATCCGTTTTAGGGACGTCGTTGCCCAGCCGCGTAAGATCATCTCGTCACCAACATGGTCCGGAATTGAGTCGGAGAAGGTCTGCTACAATGCCGGCTACACCAACGTCCATGAGCTAATCCCCTGGCGGACGCTGACGGGCCGCCAGCAGCTCTATCAGGACCATTTGTGGATGCGCGCTTTCGGCGAGGGCTTTTGCGTCTACCGGCCGCCGATCGACACCAAGACCATCAACCCGGTCATTGAGGCAAAATCGGGTGGCCGCCCCAGCGTCGTTTTGAATTTCATCACGCCGCATCAGAAATGGGGCATTCACTCGACCTATTCCGACAACCTGATGATGCTGACCCTCAACCGGGGTGGCCCCGTCGTGTGGATTTCCGAAACCGACGCGAAAACCGCCAGCATTGTCGATAACGATTGGGTTGAGGTCTTCAACGCCAACGGCGCGATCGTCGCTCGCGCAGTGGTGTCCCAGCGCATGAAGGAGGGAACAATCTACATGTATCACGCGCAGGAGAAGATCGTGAATACGCCGGGGTCTCAGATCACCGGCCAGCGCGGCGGCATCCATAACTCCGTTACCCGGGCAATCACCAAACCGACCCACATGATCGGCGGCTACGCCCAGCAATCATACGGCTTCAACTACTACGGAACTGTCGGATCCAATCGCGATGAGTTCGTCGTGGTCCACAAACTGGACAAGGTTGACTGGATGGAAGGCCCATATCGCGGGCATGCCGGGCAGAAGGAGGCAGCCGAATGAAGATCCGCGCGCAAATCGGCATGGTGCTTAATCTCGACAAATGCATCGGGTGCCATACCTGTTCGGTGACGTGCAAGAACGTCTGGACGAACCGCGAAGGTGTCGAATACGCCTGGTTCAACAATGTCGAGACCAAGCCCGGCATCGGTTATCCCAAGGAATGGGAGAACCAGAAGAAATGGAACGGCGGCTGGGTCCGCAAGCCGAACGGCAAGATCGAGCCGAAAATGGGCGCCAAATGGCGCATCCTCGCCAAGATCTTTGCCAATCCGGACCTGCCCGAGATCGACGACTACTATGAGCCGTTCGACTTCGACTATGGTCATCTGCAGACGGCCGGCGAAAGTCAGGCATCGCCGACAGCGCGACCGCGATCGCTCATCAGCGGCGAGCGGATGGAAAAGATCAACTGGGGCCCCAATTGGGAGGAAATCCTCGGCGGAGAATTCTCCAAACGTTCGGCAGACTACAATTTCGAAGGTGTAGAAAAGCAGATTTACGGCGAGTTCGAAAACACGTTCATGATGTATCTGCCGCGGCTGTGCGAGCACTGTCTCAATCCGACCTGTGTTGCAGCCTGCCCGTCGGGCGCGATTTACAAGCGCGAAGACGACGGCATCGTCCTCATCGACCAGGAAAAATGTCGCGGCTGGCGAATGTGCGTATCCGGCTGCCCTTACAAGAAAATCTACTACAACTGGTCCTCAGGGAAATCGGAGAAGTGCGTCTTCTGCTATCCCCGCATCGAGGCGGGCCAGCCGACTGTCTGCTCGGAAACCTGTGTCGGTCGAATACGCTATCTCGGTGTCGTGTTGTACGATGCCGACCGGATTTCCGACGCCGCATCAGCGCCAGACGAGCAGGATCTGTATGAGGAACAGCTCAAGGTGTTCCTCGACCCCAACGATCCGGAAGTCATCGAACAGGCGCGTCGCGATGGCGTTCCGGCCGCCTGGCTGGAAGCCGCCAAGAGGTCGCCGGTCTACAAGATGGCGATGGACTGGAAGGTGGCATTCCCGCTGCACCCTGAATACCGCACCCTGCCGATGGTCTGGTACATCCCGCCGCTTTCGCCGTTGCAGTCGGCTGCAGCTGAAGGAAAGCTAGGCATGGATGGTGCAATTCCGGACGTGCGTTCCCTGCGCATTCCGGTGCGCTATCTCGCCAATCTCCTGACCGCCGGCAAGGAGGCGCCGGTCGTGTCGGCACTGGAACGGATGCTGGCGATGCGGGCCTATATGAGGACCAAGACGATCGATGGTGTCATCGATGAGGTTATCGCCGAGCAAGTCGGCATGACCGGTCAGATGATCGAGGACATGTATCACGTCATGGCGATCGCCAACTACGAGGATCGCTTTGTGATCCCCACCTCGCATCGCGAAATCAGCGAAGATGCCTATGACGTTCGCGGCTCGTGCGGCTTCTCTTTCGGCAACGGCTGCTCAGGCGGCACATCCGACAGCGATCTCTTCGGCGCCAAGCGGACTCGCACGGTCCAGACGCCGACAGACATCTTCAAGGAGCGCGTGTGATGAACAGGATCCTCAAAGTCATTTCGGTGCTCCTGTCCTATCCCGACGAGACCCAGCGCTCGACGCTGCCGGAGATAGGCCCTGCCTTGGCTGCTGCAGCGACGCTCGGGGCGAGATATAGGACGCTTCTGCAGAAGCTGGCTGACGACATCGCTGCCTGCGACTTGTATGATGCGCAGGAGCGCTACGTGCTCCTTTTCGACCGCACGCGAACGCTCTCGCTTCATCTGTTCGAACATGTCCATGGCGAGAGCCGCGACCGCGGTCAGGCTATGGTCGATCTCCTCGGCATGTACGAGGCGGATGGCTTCGGCGTCGGCGCAAGAGAACTGCCTGACTACCTGCCGCTCTTTCTTGAGTTTCTGGCGGTAAAGCCGGCAACGGAGGCAGCGGAACTCCTGGGCCAGACGGCGCATATCCTCGCAGCTCTCCATCAGAGACTGCGCAAGCGCGGTTCCATATATGCCAACGCATTTGCCGTCCTTGAAGCGCTGGCGGCCGGAAAGCCGGACGCAAGGCTTGTGCAGGAACTGCTGGGCATCGCTGAGGACGACCCGGCTGATCTGGAAGCGCTCGACAAGATCTGGGAAGAAGAGGTCGTAACCTTCGGCGGGAACGCAGGCGAGAATGCCTGTGGTCCCGATCGCTTGCAGCGCCAATACCGCGCCTATACCCGCAAGCCATCCAATCCCGACATCACTGCCAGCCATCAGGGGGAAACGCGATGACCGGATTCCTGAACACCCTTCTCTTCGGAATTTATCCCTATATCGCGCTTGTCATTCTCGTGCTGGGCACGGTGGTGCGGTATGATCGCGAGCCCTATACTTGGCGTTCGGGTTCATCGCAGCTTTTGCGCCGCAAGCAACTCGTCTGGGGCTCCGTCCTCTTCCACGTCGGCGTGCTGGTCATCTTCTTCGGCCATCTGATCGGCCTGCTGACCCCGATCGCGGTATTCGATGCCATTGGCGTCAGCCATGGCGCCAAGCAGCTCCTTGCGATCATCGCTGGTGGCGTCGCCGGGATCATGGCCATCGTCGGCGCGACGATGCTCGTCCACCGGCGCCTGTTCGACGCGCGGGTGCGGGCTGCGTCGAGTTCGTCCGACACGCTGATCATCCTGCTGCTTTGGATACAGCTCGCGCTCGGGCTCGCGACAATTCCCATTTCAATGCAGCATCTCGACGGTCACGAGATGGTAAAGTTCATGTCCTGGGCTCAGGGGATATTCACCTTCAACAGCGCGGCGTCGGTTTATGTCGCTGACGCTTCTCCGATCTTTAAGACCCACCTTTTCCTCGGTCTGACGATATTGCTCCTGTTCCCCTTCACCCGTCTCGTTCACATGCTGAGCGTCCCGTTACGTTACTTCTGGCGTCCCGGCTATCAGGTGGTGCGCGAGCGCAATCATCGCGCGCCACGCAGGCGCCTCACGGCGGAGTGAAACGCAATGACGACAATCTATCGCAACGCTTCGCTCAACGAGTTGGGTATCGCGCCGCAAAAAGTACCCCCTCAAGCCCGCCCGCTCATGGATCCGATATCAGTCAACGGCGTGGAAATCCGCGAAGAGGATATCCTTTCAGAAGCACAGAACCATCCGGCGGTGGCGCCTGGAGAAGCGGTAAGATCGGCCGCGAGAGCACTCGTTGTCGCCGAACTTCTCTCGCAGGAGGCGGCACGGCAGGACATCTTGGTAGCGCCGGAAACGGATGACGAAGGCCGTCGCGAAACCGAGCGCGATGCAGCGATCCGCGGACTGCTGGACAGGGAAATCAGCGTTCCGGCGGCAGATGACACAACCTGCCGCCGCTACTATGAAAACAACCTGGCGAAGTTCCGCAGCGCACCGCTCTACGAAGCCCGCCATATCCTGCTGACGGTGCCGCCGGGAGACGAAACGGCAGATCGTCAGGCAAAAGAAGCTGCAGCGTCGATATCTGATCGGATCAAAAGCGATCCGACGCTTTTTTCCGAACTCGCGCTCAGGCACTCAGCATGCCCTTCCCGACAGCAATACGGCAGCCTCGGACAGCTTGCCCCTGGAAGTACAGTCGCGGAATTCGAGGCCGCACTCGAAACTATGACAACTGGCGAGATCAGCGGACCTGTACGAAGCCGCTTCGGCTATCACGTCATCGCACTCGACCGGAAAATCGAGCCTCGGCAACTGCCGTATGAGATTGTGGCCGAGCGCGTCGCCGCTTGGCTTGAGGCTTCATCCTGGTCGAAAGCGGTCGCGCAGTACATCGCAATCCTTGCCGCTTCCGCCGATGTTCGGGGCATCGACATGGACACGGCGGATGGTCCGCTGGTCCAGTAAGGGCATGTCCATGAAATCGAACGATGAAGCACGCAAACTGGCTATGTCGGCTCTGATGACTGATCCCCCCATTCATCAGTTCGCCTCACCGATCGACTATATTTTCGTCGAACACTTCCGACAGCGCATGCTGTGCCAGATGCTCGATCAGATCGCGGTAGCTTCAGGAGCGGACGCCGATTCTATCGCAGCCGTGCTTGATTTCATATTGGATGATTTTGCAGTTCATATCCGCGATGAGGAAGAAGATCTCTTTCCGCTCCTACGCCATCGCGCTCATCCGGATGATGGCATAGAGCGGATACTCGCTCGCCTATGCGAAGAACACGCCGCCGATAGCCTCGACGCCGAGGCGATCAAAATTGGCCTGTCAAAGGCGCTGGCCGACGCGAGACTCTCGCAAAAACTACGCAGACTGCTACATCGCTTTGCTGCGAACGAAAGACGCCATCTCACCCTTGAGAACGCCATCGTCCTGCCGTTTGCCCGGCTGCGACTGACAGCGTCAGATCTGGAGCGGATCGGCCAGAACATGGCAGCAAGACGCAACATCAGATATTCGAAGGTCGAGGATGCTAGCTGACCTTCTCAATCACAATTTACTCTGGGCTGCAGCAAAGACGCGGGAAGACCCAGCCTTTTTCAAGCGCCTCTCCGCGCTGCAAAAGCCGGAATATCTGTGGATCGGTTGCTCCGACAGTCGCGTGCCGGCGAATGTGATAACAGGCCTAGAACCCGGTGAGGTCTTTGTACACCGCAACGTCGCCAATCTGGTACATAGAGGAGACCTGAACCTCCTTTCAGTTCTCGAGTTCGCAGTCGAAGCGCTCGATGTCGAGCACATCATTGTATGCGGCCACTACGGCTGCGGCGGCGTACGCGCTGCCATCGACGGCCATCGTCACGGCATCATCGATCACTGGCTGCAACCCATACGCGACGTGGCTGACATCTGCAGACATGAGCTAGAAGAGCTCGATGGCGAAGAAGCGCGGCACAACCGGCTGTGCGAGCTCAGCATCCGTGCGCAAGTCGACGGCCTTTCGCGAACGCCCATCATTAAATCCGCCTGGAATCGAGGAAAGTCGCTTTCCATTCACGGTTGGGTCTACGGTCTCAACGATGGGATCATCCGAGATCTCAACTGCAGCCATTCCGGCTGATGACCCGTCCGCTTCAATATCAACACCGACCTAACAAATTCGGATGCTCCCAGAATGACCCCTTCTCCTCGTCTTATCGCTGCAGTCCGTTTCGGGACCGGCGATCCGGTGGATGGCCTTCTCAACGCCGTCGTCGACAGTCTGACGCGAAGAAACCTTCGCGTTGCAGGTTGCCTGCAGCGCAAGGATCCCGTCGCCGATCGCCTCTGCGGCAATGTGATCTTGGAGAATCTCGGCAACGGAAAAACCTATGACGTGCTCCAGGCTCGGGGTCCTGGCGCATCCGGTTGCCGCCTCAATCCCGAAGCTCTTGCGGAAGCGGCGGGAGACATTGCCAGTTCACTAGTCGAGCGACCAGACATCCTCGTTCTCAACCGGTTCGGCCGCGGTGAAGCAGAGGGTCATGGATTCCGCGGTTTGATCGAACTAGCATTTGGGTTGGAATTGCCGGTCTTGATTGCGGTCAGTGACAGCTGGAGCGATCATTGGATTTCATTCTGCGGCAACTTGGCCAGTGATTTGCCTGTAAATGCGGATATGATTCTCGCGTGGTGCGACGCCATCCTCTCAGCGCGTGCGCCGATGGTGCGGGTATCCGACAACGGACATTGACTTCTAAACAACCAGCCATATCATCTAAACTATGAACACGCGCATCGAGCTTTTTTCGGATTCTTTTTTCAGGGTGTGTCCCATCGCGGGATACTAGCCCCCGGCTCGGTTGCGTCATGCCCCGGGTCGCGGGGTAGGACCTGAAGGTCATGCTGTCGGGGTAATTGCACCCGGACGCGGCGATTTCACAAACATCATCTGAACGCGACAGGAAACGTGCCGAGCGCGCGCCTGCCGCACCCATGCGTATGAAAGCATGAAACGAAATGGAACAGCGAAACAAGATCCCGCGAAAGCCAGCCATTGCCGTGGGCAAGGCGGAATATGAAAAACTGACGGCGCTTGCCGAACTCGTCATGGCCAGAAATCCGAATGTGGCCGGGGCGCTGATCGGTGAATTGGAGCGCGCACGGATAAAGGCGGATGGTCGACTGGATCCGCATGTGGTCCGTATGGGCTCCACGGTCGAATACACGACGGAATCCGGCGAGACGCGCCGGGTGACCCTGGTGTTTCCCGCCGATGCCGACATCTCCCAAGGCAGAATATCGATTCTGACACCGGTCGGCGTTGCCTTGCTTGGTCTGTCGCCGGGGCAATCGATTGACTGGGCCACGCTGGACGGGGCGCGCCGCCGCCTGACCGTCGGGCAGGTGACACACGGCGAATCCGTCAGTTGAGCAACGCGCGGCAGCGAGATGAGCGCTCGTCCCGTCCGGACGGGAGATACTGCGATGAAAAGCGAGCACTGCATTCTGACGACGAAAGAGCACTCCATTCTGGAAGCCATGCTCCAGCACGGTCTCGATCGGAACGATCCGTTCAAGCGCCTGCTGGAGCGTAAGCTTGCAGCCGCGACGGTCGTGCTCAGGAACAATGTTCCAGCCGATGTCGCGACGCTGAACAGCCGCCTCGTCTACCGCATGGGGACGGTATCAGCCGGATATGCATCCTTTGTCATGCCGATATCGAGGATGGGGAGGGCCTGTTCCTGCCGATAACCGTACCGCGCGGGCTCGCCCTTCTCGGGCTCTCTCATGACCAGCCATTCGACTTATTCGATCCGCTGATCGGCTACGAGACATTGGTTCTGGAGGAAGTGCTCTATCAGCCAGAGGCGGTCATGGGGTTTGGCGCGGTCTGCACGGACGGCCGCCGATGAGAACCGCTTCCGGACATGTGCGCCCTCTACGAAGGATGCCGATCAGGCCCTGCTGCCGGGACCGCGTCCCCCCGGATGGCTCGATAGGCGTGCCATGTGCCGTGTCCAAGTATGGGAAGAACGACAATCAGTCCGATAAGTCCGGTCAGAACAGCAAGGCCGACGCCGATGGCCACGATGGCCCCCCAGGCCAGGCATGGCTTCAGATTCTGGCTGGTCATCGCAAGGCTCAGGCCCAGCGCGGTCAACGCATCACGCCGTTCGGCGGCCAGCATGGGGATGGAGAATAAGCTGATCGCGAAGGCAAATGCTGCGAACAGGGCACCGACAAGCCCTCCGGTCATCACAAGCGCCCATCCGCGCGGCGTCGTCAATGTGTTGACGAATGCCTCGGTGGTGCCGGGGAATGGGACAATGCCGAAAAACAGCGCATAGAGAAGGTCCGCTGCGCGCAGCCAGAACAGCACCAAAAGACCGAGCAGCAATCCCGCGAACGCCATTTGCGCACCGGAGCGCGGTCGAAAGAACAACATTCCCCAGAGACCGAGGCTGCGCGCCTCCTCGTCCCGCACGCGGCTCTTCTCGTACAGTCCCATCGCGAGGAATGGCCCGACGATGAGAAAGCCGGAGACCGCAGGCAGCGCGAGATAGAGAAGATCGGCCGAATAAAGGATCCACAACACTGCATAGGAAAGGAGTGTGAGGCCCAAGCCATAGGCAAGGCTTGGCCAGGGATCGGCGGTCAGGTCGCGCCAGCCTTGAGCCAGCCAATTGCGTGCTTTCGCCGCCGGAAGGTAGCGAGCGAAGGGACGGACTGGACGATCTCGTTTGCGAAGTACGGGAAGCGGCTCAAGCATGAACTGGCACTCTTCAACAAATCCGCTTTGCGGGTGGCACATGTTCGACCGTCGTGCAGGCCGATTGCGAGCGCAATGCGACCGCGATGAGGTGAACGTTCGCGGCCACGAACAGCACAAGCAACGCGAGCGCAGCAGCGATGGCGAGCCGCTTCTGCACGCCCTCCGTCATTGCGCGCCCTCCCCAACGGGTTGCCCCAATCGATAAACATAGATCGCCAGCAAATTGATCTCGGCCGCGGACAGCCGGTCGATCCAGGCGGGCATGACGCCGCGCCGCCCACGCGACAACGTCTCCATCACCGTCGATCGGTCCTGTCCGTAGATGACCGCATCGTCGGTCAGCGATGGTGCGCCTGCTTCCAGGTCGCCACGCCCACCGTCGCCATGGCACGCCGCGCAGTTTTCCGTGAACAGAGCGGCGCCGGGCAGGCTTGAATGGACGGGTCCGGCGCCGGGCAGACGAGCAACATAGTCCGCCAATGCGAGCCTGTCCGCCCGCGCCATCCAATCGAAGGACGGCATTTCCGCGATACGCGCGTCGGCATGATCGGAGTTGATGCCGAAGCGGATGGTTTCGGCTATGCCGCCCGGATCGTCGCCCCAAAGCCAGTAGCCGTCCGCAAGAACCGGAAATCCGGGACCGCCTCGACCGGTTGCACCGTGACAGGCGGAGCAATTGTCTTCAAACAGCCGTTCTGCGGCCGGCATGGCCTGTCGAATCAATACGGCATCCGATTGCAACGCCCTCAGGTCACCGTCGCTGAAACGCGAAAGCCAAGGCAGTCGATCGTCCGTCAGCTCGCGCAAGCCCTCGATCGCCTGCTCGCCCTGATCGAGCCCCAGAATACCTCGCGTGTAATCACGCCCCAGCGGCCATGCCGGAAGCAGTATCCAGGCGACCAACGAATACAGGAACGTCAAGGCAAGGGCCCAGATCACGATCTTCGGAAAGGCAGTGTTCAGTTCGGTGATCCCACCCCAGTCGTGACCGGTCGTATCGTAACCGGTAATCGGGTCGACCCTGCGGTTTCCCGTGTGCGGGTCGGCACTTGGCAGTTTTCTCGGATCGGTCGTGTCACTCATGGCCGTCCCCATCGGGGATATCAGCTGAGCTTGCTTTCAGGATTGTGTATGGGGCGTCGGTGAGCGTCCCGAGCGACTGGAGATAGGCGATGAGCGCGTCGAGTTCGGTCAGCCGCGACGGATCCCCGTCGAAATCGCGGATCACGACCTTCTCGCCGTAGCGCGCGCGGACGGCATCCGCACCCTCCCCGTCGGGACGGCTTTGCGCTAATGCGTCCGCTTGACTCGCCCCGATCATGGCCTCGTCATAGGGCACACCGAGTTTCGCCAGCGTCTCGAGCCTTTCACGCAGGAGTTCGGTGTCCAGCGGCCGCCTCAACCAGGGATAGGACGGCATGATCGACGCCGGCACCACGCTCCGCGGATCGATCAGATGCCGCGCGTGCCAGTCGTCGGAATATTTTCCTCCCACTCGCGCAAGATCCGGCCCGGTCCGTTTCGACCCCCAGAGCATTGGGTGATCGTAGGCGCTTTCGGAGGGCAGCGAGTAAGGGCCATAGCGGTCCAACTCGTCGGCGAGGCTGCGCACCATTTGGCTGTGGCAGGCATAGCAACCCTCGCGCATGTAGATATGCCGTCCGGCGAGTTCCAGCGGTGTGTGCGGGCGCAGATCGTCCGGCAGTTCGACCGTCTCGTCGATGGTGAACAGCGGTGCAATTTCCACGATACCGCCGATGGACGCGGCGACGATGATGGCCACGACCAGCCCCATCGAGACCTTCTCAAGATTATAGTGCAGCCTCAGCATCGACCTACTCCGCCGGCTGCCGGACGAGTGGCCGGTCCGCCGCTTCGCCCTTTGCCAAGAGGACCGTCGCGCGACAATTCAGCACGCAGATCACGGCCCCGGCGAGGAATAGAGCCCCACCGATCGTGCGCAGGAGATAATAGGGAGCCATCTTCTCGACAGACTGGACAAAGCTATAGGACAATGCGCCGTTTTCATTGTATGCGCGCCACATCAAGCCTTGCGTTATTCCTGCGTTCCACATCGCTACAACATAGATCAGCGTGCCCGCGACAGCGAGCCAGAAGTGCCACTCGACCGCACGTGACGATGCCATCGTCTCGCGTCCCGAAAGTTGTGGAACCAGCGTGTAGATTGCGCCGAAGACGATCATGGCAACCCAGCCCAGGGTTCCCGAGTGAACATGTCCAACCGTCCAATCCGTATAGTGGCTCAGGGAGTTTACCGGCCTTATGGCGAGGAACGAGCCTTCGAAAGTGGACAGCCCGTAGAATACGGCGGCCACGAACATGAAGCGCAGGGTGGCGTCGTCGCGGACCTTGTTCCAGGCTCCGTTCAGCGTGGCGATGGCGTTGCCCGCCGACGCCCAGGACGGTACGAGCAGCATCACCGAGAAGGTCATGCCGAGTGTCTGCACCCAATAGGGCAAGGCGGTGTAGTGTAGATGGTGAGAACCGACCCAGATATAAAAGAACGTGATCCCCCAGAAGCTGACGATCGACAGCCTGTAGGACCAGATCGGCCGCCCGGATCGCACGGGTAGGAAATAGTATAGCATCCCCAGGAAGCCGGCGGTCAGAAAGAAGGCCACCGCATTGTGGCCGTACCACCACTGCACCATGGCATCCTGCACACCTGACCAGACAGGCAGGCTCTCCGCCGCGTTCAGCCTGAGTGGCAGCGCGAGATTGTTGACGATATGCAGCATCGCCACGACGAGGATGAACGCTAGGTAATACCAGTTGGCGACATAGATGTGCGGTTCCTCACGCCGGGCCAGCGTGCGCATGTAAAGCACGAAATAAGTCACCCAGACCACGACGAGCCACAGATCCGCATACCATTCGGCTTCGGCATATTCCTTGGATTGGGTGCTGCCCATCAGATATCCGGTCACCGCCCAGACACAGAACAGATTGTAACCGATCAGGACGAACCACGGACTGACGGAACCGGCCAGACGGGCGCGCGATGTACGCTGCAGTACATGGAAGGAGGTGGCGATGAGCGCGTTGCCGCCGAAGCCGAAAATGATGCCGGTCGTATGAACGGGGCGCAGCCGGCCGAAACTGGTCCAGGGCACGGCTGGCGTGGCGTCCGGCCAGTAAAGCAGAGCCGAAACCCAAACGCCCGCCCCCATGCCGATTATCGCCCAGATGAGGGTCATCGCGATCCCCAGACGCGTTGGTGCGTCGTAGAACCGGCCCGCGCGTTCCGCAACCGGTGGCGCTGAGTAGTAGACGCGGCCCAGCGCGAGAACCAGACCGACGCCAAGTGCAATTGTGATGAAGCCGTGCACGGCCATCACGCCATGTCGCGCGGCGGCGACCATCGTCATCCCCATCGCGGCCAGTAGAATCGACAGAAGGAGAGCAAACCGCCGCTCGAAGAGGCTCAGGGTGTCCGCCATTTCCGCGTTTCCCTTTCTTCAGGCTGCCAGACGCGGCAACGAGACGTCCGCGAGAGTCGACTGGTTGAGATCTTCCACAAATCTGGCTTCGGCCCTGCGAAGCCGCAATTTGAGCCGGCAGCAACCCTCGATCGTGCATTGTCCACCCGTGGGGCCCAGGCACTCGACCAAAGGTTGGCCCTGTTCCAGCAACCGCACGACATCGCCAAGACGGATGGCTTCGGGCGCTTTGCATAGGACCGCACCGCCCGCGCCGCCACGGCGCGTTTCGACGATTCCGCCGCCGGCGAGCCGCTGCATGATCTTCGCCAGGTGATTGCGGGAAAGGCCGAACTCGACGGCGAGCTCGGCTGTCGAGAAAGCCCTATCGGGGGCGCTGGCCATTCTCATCAGCATCCGCAGGCCATAGTCGGTGAAAGACGTCAGACGCATGTGACCTCGTTGCAAGAGTGAATTGGTATTTACAATACCTATTAACAGATATAACTCTTGTTTCAATCCCCATCCGGGGGATTGCAAAGGCTCGCGTTCCCCAGACGCAGCCCAAATCAAGGTTCATAACAGCCTCTAGGTTCTCGCCCCCGAACGCATGAGCACGCAATCACAGATCAGGATCGCACGTGTCTATGATGCACCCACACCCGCGGATGGCGCGCGATTGCTGGTCGATAGATTATGGCCGCGAGGGCTGAGCAAATCCCGGCTTCACTATGATGCATGGCTGCCCGATGTCGCACCCAGCACCCGGTTGCGCAAATGGTTTGGCCACGATCCTAAGAAGTGGGATGGCTTTCGCGAGCGTTACGTCGACGAGCTCGCGGCCGGCAGCGATGATCTGTGGCGCTGTATGGAATGGACGCGGCACGGTTCGGTCACCCTGCTCTATGCTGCGGCGGACCGCGACCGCAACAATGCCGTCGTGTTGCGTGACTACCTCTCTCAGCTACCCGGGCAAGCGGAGCGGCCCCGAAAGGATAGCGAATGACGAGCACAAGCGAACAGATTCGTGCCTGGCGCGGCCCCGCCGTGCTGACGTTCGGCTTTCGGCCCTTCTTCCTGGGCGCCGCCCTCTGGGCCGTGGCGGCGATGGTGCTTTGGGTGCTGACGCTCACCGGCAACATCACGTTGCCTTCACGTTTTGATCCGGCGAGCTGGCACGCGCACGAACTTCTCTTCGGTTATCTGATCGCCCCGATCTCGGGGTTCCTGCTGACTGCGGTACCCAACTGGACGGGACGGCTTCCCATCGTGGGCTGGCCTCTTGGAGGGCTTGTCTCGCTGTGGATTCTGGGCAGGTTCGCGGTCTTGTTTTCAATCCACCTTTCGCCCGTTGTCGTGGCAATCGCGGACGTCGCCCTACCGGTCGCACTTCTGGCTGTGCTCGGGCGCGAAATCGTGACCGGGCGGAACTGGCGAAACTTGATCGTTCTCGCGATGCTTGCCGTCTTCGCGCTCGGCAATGCCGTCTTTCACTTGGAGGCCGCGAGGGGCCACTATGCTGCCGAGGGCTACGGGTTGAGGATCGGTCTCGGCGCGGCGATCATGATGATCGCGGTGATCGGTGGACGCATCATTCCGTCCTTCACGCGTAACTGGCTCGTCGGCCGGCGCATCAAGAACCTACCGACGCCACCGATGCAGGGCTTCGACAGGCTGGCGATCCTTGGCTTGCTGCTCGCCATCGTCACCTGGATCCTCCTGCCTCAATCCCGGTTCTCTGCGGCACTCATGTTCGTGGCGGGAGCGCTCCATGTCGCCCGGCTCTTGCGATGGTCGGGGCACCGCACCGCGCGCGAGCCGCTGCTCTGGATACTTCATGTCGGCTATGCATGCTTGCCGCTCGGCGCGTGGACGATCGCAATCGAAATACTTAGGCCCGACACGATCGGCACGGCGTCGGCCTTGCACTTTTGGCTGGTCGGCGCGATCGGGCTGATGACGGTGGCGGTCATGACCCGCGCCACGCTCGGACATACCGGGCGCCGCCTCACGGCAGGCCGCGGCACCCTCGCAATCTATATAGCGCTGCTGATCTCGGTCGTGTCGCGGCTGGCAGCGGGGCAATGGCCGGAACATGCGATGAATTTGTACATTGTTGCCGGGCTCACCTGGATCGCGGCTTATTCAGGCTTCGTTCTGTTCTACGGTCCCGCCCTGTTGCAGCCGCGACCGGCGTCATGACGATGAGTAAGCGCCGCGAGGGAGTATGTTGAGCTCGGTCGAATTCGCGGAACGGCTCCTGATGGAGACGCCGGACGCCATCCTGTTTGCTGATTGCGATGGGATTATACAGCTGTGGAACCGGGGATGCGAACGCATCTTCGGCTATGGCGAGGACGACGCCATTGGCCGCTCGCTCGATATCATAATTCCGCAGACCCTTAGGGCGCGTCACTGGGAAGGCTACGCACAGACCATACGCACAGGCTACACGCGCTATGGTGTCGGTGATCTGCTGTCGGTGCCCGCCATCAAGAAGGATGGCGGTCGGATCTCCGTCGAATTTTCCATCACGCCGTTCCGCGAGCCCAACGGCAGGATGATCGGAATGGCCGCCACGTTGCGGGACGTAACGAAGCGTTTTGAAGAAACGAAGCGACTGCGGCAGGCTGCAGGCAACTTGATCCCTGACTAGGAACCGTCATTTCAGCGCCTATCGCCAACGCGAAGTTGTTGTCGCGATAACCGCGTATGAAGCACCCGCATCTTCCTATCACTCATCACGGTGCCTTTCGGCAACACGCATCAGTCCATGTGGATTGGAAATCACAATCTTTTGTCTCGCGCCGCGCACCAATCCCTGATCCTTCCAGACGCTTAGCAACCGGCTGACCATATGCAGCGTTGTCCCCGCCATTTCGGCAATTTCCTGCCGGGTAATTGGAAAGTCGATCTCCATCCCGTCAGCAGTTTGACGGCCAGCTTCGTTCATCAAACGCAGCATCGCGCGCGCGACACGCTGCTCAACCTGCTCGCTCGCCATTTCCAGCACGCGATCATGGGTTTCCTGAAATCTTTGGCCAATCGTTCGGTAAACCGCAGTCCCAAATCCCGGAACTTTAGACTTTAGCGAGGGCCAGGCGCTATTGGGCCAGTTGAGCACCAGACATTCGACTATCGCGATTGCGCTCGCCGGATAGACCGCTCTTTCCATAGCTATAGCGATCCCCATCAGTTCACCTTCATTGATATGGCGAACTATGACCTTGTCGCCTTGCGCGGATGTTCTGACCACCCGCACATGACCTGAAATAAGAAGAAAGAACGAACGCGCCTCTTCCCCTTGAGAAAAAATCTCCGAGTTCTTCGAGAACCGCGAGGGATGAGCGTCCTTGAGCAACATGTCGATGTCTTCGCCGGCCATCCGGCGAAAAGTCGGAAGTCTTTCCAGGACGGACCTGTCCAACGATGGCATAGAAGCTGCCTCCATTCATCGCGACGGGCATGCTCCAGTTTCTATAATTTCTTTGCGTCTACGCAAATAGAGGATTCTCCGTACGCGCTACACATTGTGCGATGGTTCTACGCACCGCCAGAGACGGGCAGATAACCAAGTCCCTCACGACAAGTGGTGGAGGAATACTACCAATGCGAAATCTTGCAATCTCAGCGCTGACTGTCGCAGAGCGACGACCTAAATCGGACCTAGACGCTATCCGTCTAGGCCTTGCGGAATCCGGACTTGATTGCAAGTGCCAAAAGGTGGCGCAGGACTTGCTGGACCGAATTCGATCAGAACAGGAGATGATCCGCCGCACCGCGGGGCTTGCCGATGCGGTGAGGATGCGAAACGCGATCGGAAGCGTGCTTGACCTGCTTGATGAACTTGACGCTCTTCTTCCCAACGAACCCGATCGCTCAGCTTTCAACGAAATTGCAGATCTGTTCGAAGATATCGCAGAACTTGCTATTGCAGGCGCCGCAGCAGCCCGACGAACTGGTTGGGACATGTGATGCGGTACGCCCATTCACCGCCACACAATGGCCGATTGCTCATGCAGGGCTTGCAACAACTGACACGGACGGCCTACGGCGCAACGCTCTGGCGACAAAGCAATTTCGCCTTTGCAAATTGGGAGAACTTTTTCTCAAGACAAAGTGAAACTCGCGGAGCGGCCAGGCATTTGTTCGCGCCTTCGGCGTGAAGCCGCCGTGCCGCATCCGCTCTGGGAGATTGTTCAATGAAGCACCTGAATCCTGACAAGGCCGCTATCCCGCGCTTGCCCCGTGCAGAGACAATCACGCTGATGTCCTGCGCCCTCGTTCAGCCGCTCTTGCGACGGGTCGTCCGCCAGATCGCAACGCGCCACCCGAACCTGTTCGAGCGGCTCGGCTCATATCGGACAATAGATTATCTCATTGACCCAATCGACTTCCCGTTTGCGTTGCATCTGCGCCCCGATCCTCTAGAGCCGCTTCTACGTGCTGTTTCTCGAGATGTAACGCCGGACGCCGGTGCGACGATCCGGGGTCGGTTCCTGACACTGCTTCGATTGCTCGATTCGTCCGAAGATGGCGATGCGGCCTTCTTCTCCCGTGATCTGGAAGTCTCGGGTGATACAGAAGCCATAGTGCGTCTACGCAACGCACTCGACGATTTGGATGGGTCCATAGCGGAAGAAGTAGCCAACATGTTCGGACCGCCCGGACGCGCTATCCTTGGCAGACTCCGCCAGATGTACCTTCGACGTCATAGCGCCGAAAAACTGGCTCAGGCATGACCGAACTGATCTGCCCCGCCGGCACCCCCGCCGCTCTTCGCACCGCTGTGGATGCAGGGGCAGATGCTGTCTACTGCGGTTTTCAAGATGCCACGAACGCTCGCAATTTTCCGGGTCTTAACTTTACCGCCGATGAGTTGGCCCGTGGAGTTTCATATGCACGCTCCCGTGGCACAAAGGTACTGCTGACGATCAACACATACCCCCCTGCCGGCAAGGTAGACCTTTGGCGTTCCGCCGCGGATGTCGGCGCGCATGTTGGAGTGGATGCGTTTATTGTCGCTGACATGGGCTTGGCCGACTACGTTGCGCGCGCCCATCCAGATATTCGGCTGCATCTTTCAGTCCAGGCCGCTGCGTCGAGTCCGGAAGCAATTCGCTATTATTGCAAGCACTTCGGCGTCAAGCGAGTGGTCTTGCCTCGTATCCTGACCATCCCTGAGATCCGTCAAATTCGGCGAGAAATCCATTGCGAGATTGAAACCTTCATCTTCGGCAATCACGGACTCATGGTCGAGGGTCGTTGCAGCCTGACCAATTACCTCACTGGCCAGTCCACCAATATGGATGGCGTCTGTTCACCCGCCTCGGATGTGGAATATGTGCAGGACGAGGATGGCTCCATGTGTTCGCGCCTTGGCGGTTTCACGCTCGACTGTATCGGCGCGGGTGAGAAAGCCGGATACCCAACGATCTGCAAGGGGCGCTACATCGGCTCTCACCGACCCGAAGGTTACTACGCTTTCGAGGAACCGGTCAGTCTCAACCTGTCGCACCTTCTACCAGAGTTGATCGAAGCGGGTGTGGATGCCTTGAAGATCGAGGGACGGCAACGATCCAAGTCTTACGTGCGCACAGTCGTTTCAGCCTTTCGCAGTGCGTTGGATGACATTCGACACGGGCAGACACCGAACATCGCCGATCTTGTAGCGCTGACCGAAGGCCAGAAGGAAACTCGAGGAGCCTTTGAAACGAAAAGGTGGCGGTAAAACATGACGGCCACACTTACGCTGGGCCCGATCCCCTATCACTGGCCAGCCCAAGCCAAATGCGACTTCTATGCTCGCATTGCCGATGAGGCCACTGTGGACGAAGTGTACTTGGGAGAGGTCGTCTGCTCCAAACGGGCGCCGTTTTTTGAGGCACATCTGCCAGACGTGATCAGCCGGCTCGAACAGGCGGGAAAGGCCGTTATTCTGTCATCTTTGGCCGAGGTGACGCTCAAGCGCGAACGCAAAGCGACGGTGGAACTGGCAGAGTTGGAAAGGCCCGAGGTCGAGATCAACAACGTTGGTGGCCTCTACGCCCGCGCCGGGCGATCACACCGCATCGGTCCATTCATGAACGCCTATAACGAGGCGACGATCGGATGGATGGCGCGCCAGGGGGCATCTCACATTTGTCTGCCCATTGAATTGCCCGCCAAGGCGATCGCTATCGCAGCAAAGACGGCACGTGATTTGAGGCTTGGGGTTGAAGTGCAGGTCTTCGGCCGAGCATCTCTGGCTGTGTCGGCACGATGCTATCATGCTCGTGCCCATGGACGCTCAAAGGACAACTGCCAGTTTGTCTGTGAGGAAGACCCCGACGGAATGCCACTTCAGACTCTCGACCACAGGCCAATCCTTCGGATCAACGGAATACAGACCCTGTCGGAGAGTTATATCGATTTGCTGGCCGAAACAGGCCCGCTAATGAAGATGGGCGTTAGCCATCTAAGACTATCACCGCAAGCTGTAGACATGGTCGCAGTATCCCATTTGTACCGGCACTGCATGGACGGCAAGATTTCCGTCACCGAGGCCAAGCGTAAACTGCAAGCGTTATGCGCCGGCGTCCCTCTGAGCAATGGCTTCTTCCACGGCGAAGCTGGATATCGCCAGATCGCGATGGATGCGAAACGATGATCACGGCAAGCATTGAACAGAAGCGCTCCCTGGCAAACGCACGCCTTCTCAACCATTCGCTGCCGGCATGAGGTCGATGATGGCGATCGGGGTTCCAATGCGGCGGGTGTCCGATTCAGCGAACTCGGCGACCCGCATTTCTGATCCAGTAAGCGGGGTCTGTCAGCGATGAAGATCTTCGTTGTGACGATTTCTGATCGAGCAAGCCGGGGCGAATATCGTGACCAAAGTGGCCCGGCGATCAGCCGGTGGCTGGAGGCAGCCATCAAGACGCCCTTCGTGCTCTTGCCAAAGGTCATCCCCGATGGGATTCAGCCTGTCCAGAATTGCTTGGTAGAGGCATGCGATCGGGGTCATGCTAATCTTGTTTTCACAACAGGTGGGACAGGGCCCGCTCCTCGTGACCTGACCCCTGAGGCCACGCGGGCGGTCATCGAAAAAGAACTGCCGGGATTTGGCGAGTTGATGCGGCGGGCAAGTCTTCGGGATGTGCCGACCGCGATACTGTCGCGCCAACTGGCCGGCATTCGTGGCACAACCTTGATCGTGAATCTGCCAGGCAAGCCGTCGGCGATCAAAACCTGCCTGGATGCAATCTTCCCGGCCATTCCCTACTGCCTTGACCTTATTGGCGCGGGGCGAATTGAAACAAGAGAAGAAGTCGTTTCCTGCTTCCGACCAGGAGCATGACAGAGATGCTTCACCTTACCTCTTAATGTGCCTGTCATTTGAGTGCCGGTGTGAGCGAATGGTGGGCGGACGGTGAGCACAAGGATAGAACTATGAAAGGCAGCAGATATGATCTGCGAAGGCACTCAGCTCTGCAGAAGTCGGATCCGTCATATCGCGCGACTCGCGAGAAAATATTGTCGTCAGCGATGCAAGCATTCGAGGAAGTTGGCTTCACTGAAATAACGATAGATGAAATAGCGAAGAGGTGCGATCTAGACAGATCGTCCATATATTATTACTTTGAGAGCAAGCAAGAAATTATAGGCTCACTGATGGAGTCCTATTATAATAGGATAATATCAATTACAGAAAGAATTATTAATAATAATTATGATATAAATAAATCATTTTCAATTCTTTTGACGGATCTTATATATTCTTATGGAAATCATTATCCAATAAAATATATATGCACTCATGAATTAATTTCTCATGTGCTTTCACAAAATTCTAGATGGAAAAAGAAAATTATAAAACTCAACGAACGTTTTGAAAAATTACTTGAGACTCTAATTGAAGACGGCCTCAACACCCGAGATCTGCGCTCGAAAGCCCGAGCCCAAGTGCTCATTGCGATGATTGTCGGCCTGTCAAACTGGGGCGACGAGATTATCGCGTCAAATTCCGGCGCGCCGGCGTCAGAAACCGCAGCCGTCGTCGCAGACATACTCCTTAATGGACTGCGCGGACGGGACCCACACAATGACGAGTACGCGATGTAACGCGGCGAGTTCGGAAGCGGAAAAGTATCGATCGACTGCTAGATCTGATCGAGACGGAGCGCTGCTATCTCTGCCCCAAGCCTGAGATCGGATACATTCCCGAAATGCCGAGCGCGGACGCGCCCTTTTCTGTCGATGAGGATCAATGTCGGCGTCCCCCGCATTTCGTAGGCCCTCATCGTCCGAGGAATTGGAGAAGCAGCGTCGGCTCGATCAACCCCCACCGGAAACGAGATTCCGTACTCGCGACAGAAAACTTCGAGCGCATGAGGCTGCATCGCTTCATGGTGCTCAAACACGGTGTGCAGACCGATGACCATAACGTCCGAGCGATCGAACTCGCGATACACTCGCAGGGCCTGCGGCAACCCGTGCATTACACATCCCGGACACAGCATCTGGAAGCACTCCATGACCACCACGTGTCCGCGAAGCGCTTCCAAAGTCAATGACGAGTCGGTGTTCAACCAGCGTGAAACGTCCAGCGCTGGCGCGGCATCGAGCTCTTCGATCATCGGGGGCGGCCGTCGCCGTTTGCGGTCCAATAGCCATTGGCCGCAGCGATCGTGGCAAAATGTACCGCGACCACATGCGAGGCCGCGATCAGTTCGGTTGCATCACTTGCATATTGAGGCCGCAATATGTCGCGAACGGTTTCGTCGGGCTGAGTCTTCTTCACTGCCATCCGCGCCAGCTTGATCGCAAGATCGAAACCTTCCTCCGGCGTCGGCGTGATCAAGGTGGGAAACCAGGTCGTCATCATCCATCTCCTTTTCCCGAGTTGACGAGGCCGGCGGCGGTATTTTCCGCCGCCGGCAGATCTTGTTCACCTAGTCATTCACCTTGCCGGGCAAACTCAGGTCGCCAGAGGCGACATCGAACACATCGGCAACACAAAGCATGGGGGCATGGACATTCGCATTGATGCGTAGCCCGGCGGTTACCCCGTCGAAGGTTGCAGTCTCGACAACGGCGATGTCAGAAAACGGGACCCTAACTTCGACGACCTCCTCGTCAATCACAGGGCCCCAGCCAGGACTATCGATCAGCAGCGGAAGGCCCGGCCATGTTTTCGGCAGGCGCGGCTTTGCGCCCTTGGGAATATCGATGACTTTGAGCGCGCCTTGGCCGCAGGCGTCGTCGGGACCGAGCACGACCCAATGACTGTGCCAAAGGTCACCATCATTGTCGCGCTTGCCGTCGCCATTCTCATCGAACAGCGGCGTATCGTCGAAGTCGGGATGTGATGTGACCGCCATTGAAAGAATTCCGGCCTTCTCATCGAACCCGACCTCGGCCGGGTCGATGGTTGTCGGCCAGACATAAGCGAAGACCTTGGAGCCGGCGAGTTTCCCAGTCGCGGCGGGCCTGGATTCGCCCGCCTTTCCGGACACCGCCATGTGGAAGATGGCGACATTCCCCTCCGTTGTGATCTTGGTGTGTACCAGATCGAATTCCGCGTGCTGTGCATTGCCGGAATTCGCCTGGATTCCTCCTTGGTGGTCATGCGCCACTACCGCGGCAGACGAAAGAAGGAGGGTGGAAAGGGCCGTCGCAGTCGGGAGGATGCGTGCCATCACGCACCTCCTTTCAGGTCGGCAAGAGCCGCGCCGAAATTGATATGATAGGCTTGACCGTCGATCACGAAGGCCGGCACGGACTGGACGCCTGCCGCCTCCGCTTCCCCGATCCGTTCAGGCGTATCGCCGAGATGGACGATCTCTACATCGAATTTCACGGGGTCGAGCGCATCCGCGAAACGCCGCTCCGCATCCACGCAGATAGCACATCCGGCATGGTAGAATCTGACTCTGTGTGTCATGGTAAGTTGCTTCCTTTCTTCACCAAGAGGGGTTGTCAAATCGAGCGTCCCGGTCGTTGCCGCGAACGGGACGCTCACTCGCTATGCCGACTTCGCTTCGCTGAAGCGCCTCCAGTGAGACGCACTTTCAGCGTCATCGGCTTTGATGTGGTCACTGCAGTCCAGGCGAAGTGCTTCATCGCCAAAAGCCGCGTCCACATAGGCGCAATGATGCGGCTTCGCCGCCTCGGGATGCGCATTCGGTCGAAAGAAGCGGCACGTCACGCACAACCGCTGCGGATCGATCAATCCGGCGTCCTGCAAGGAGCGGATGATCCCCGTTAGCGATCTGGACAGGCCGGACCGCTCATCAGCGCCGAGCGTTCCAATGGCCGCCAGAAGGCCGGCTGGAATGAAATCGGCTCTCTGCGCCAGCAATCTGCCTTGCCCGGTCAGATCGACAAGAATCGCCCGCCCGTCAAACGGATCCGGCCGCTTCTCGATCAGCCCTTTTGACTGCAGCGCACTGATCGCATCGCTCGCGGTCGCGTGTGTCACGCCGAGAGCCGAGGCCAGCGCCTGTATCCGGGCGGCACCAAGGCGATGCAATGCTGCCACTAGGCTCTGCTGCGTAGGCGTCAGGCCCAGTTCCTCCCCCTGTCGCCATTGCGAGGACCGCAAAAAGGCGCCGATCCGCGAAAGCCCAAACGCCGCTTGTCGTACCGTATCATCCATACCAAATTATAAAGCAGTCCTATATATTTATGTCAAGCGGCAAAGCGCAGATCCCGCCTTTTCATCTCCGTATTGGCCGTGCTCGTAGGAACGGAATTCTATGATTCATCGGAAAATAAGGAGCAATAAGAATTCCATACTTAGAAACCATGATATGCAGAAACTATTTTTCACATCCGGTATGTTTTCGATCGCCGCCATATCCTGACGTGACGAGTAAGGAATGGTAGAAAATGAGCTGGATCAGACTTCAAAGGAGAACCGCAATGCGAATGCCATTGGTAATCTTCGCCCTAGTATTCGGATTGATGGCGCCTGCGCTGGCGCAAGACGTTACGCCGCTGGTGACCGCGGAATGGTTGAAAGCCAATGCGGGCAACGCCAACGTCGTTACCTTAGATATCCGCGACAAGGTCGCGGAGACCGATCTCGGCGACAAACCCTACCTGGCCAATTCAGTGGTGGCGCCCTACTCATCCGCCGGCTGGCGCACGAGTATCGACGGAGTTCCGGGCAAACTGCCGAACCTCCAGGACATCACAAAGCTGATCTCCGGTCTCGGTATCGACAATGATGATCATGTCGTGATCGTGCCCTGGGGCACGGATTCGACGGAATTTGGCGCCGCGACCCGTGTGTACTGGACATTCAAGTATCTCGGCCATGACGCGGTGTCGATCCTCGACGGCGGCTGGCGCCAGTACGATGCGGCAGGCGGCGAACGTGTCGCCAGCCTGCCCAAGCCAACGCCGGCCGTCTTCAGCGTCAGCCCGCGCGAGGAACTGCTCGCTACGACCGAAGAGGTCGAGGCCGCCCTGAAGGATGGGATCCGGCTGGTGGACGGACGCCCTGCGGAGCAATACGAGGGGACGTCCAAGAGCCCGGTCGTCGCAAAGGCTGGAACCATTCCGGGATCGGTCAATCTCGCGCATAGCGAGCTTTATCTGAAAGATCAGGCGACGTTCGTCCGTCCCGAGACGATCAAGGCGCTGAGCGAGTCCCTCGACGTTTCGTCCGACAAGCCGGCGATCACCTTCTGCAATACCGGCCATTGGGCTTCCATTACATGGTTCGGGCTTAGCGAAGTCCTCGGCAACAAGAATGTCAGCATGTATGATGGCTCGATGGCGGAATGGACCGCGAGCGACGCTCGCCCGGTCGTCAATGGCGCGGGTCGATAGCAGACAAGAGAGCGCCCTCGCATTCCGAGGATTGCGAGGGCGCTTCTCCTAGATGAACCGGACGCATAGAGAAAATGTCTGACGCTTCCTATTCCCCTGGGGAACATCTTCCGCCTGCGATTAAGGATCGTTTGCCCGCGCTGGTCTCCGGCGGCTCCTTGATGGTGGGTTTCTTTGCCATCGCCGGACTGATCGACTTGCGACAGGCCGCGCTTCTTCTAGTGGGCGGACTGCTGGGGATCGCGCTTTATCACGGTTCCTTTGGTTTTACCGGCGGCTGGCGGCGAATGATCGTCGAAAGGCGCGGCAAGGCGATGCGCGCGCAAATGCTGATGATCGGCGTCGCCGCAGTCGCCATGATCCCGCTGCTGGCGGCGGGAAATGTGGGCGGCCAATCACTGGCCGGAGCGGTCGCACCGGTCGGCGTTTCGGTCCTCGTCGGCGCGGCGATCTTCGGCTTCGGCATGCAGCTTGGCGGCGGATGCGGCTCGGGAACACTGTTCACCGTCGGCGGCGGGTCGGCACGCATGCTTGTAACGCTCATTTTCTTTGTCGCAGGCGCCGTAATTGGAACCGCGCATCTGCCCTGGTGGCTGACACAGCCCTCGCTTCCGGCGATGAGTCTTGGCCAGATCTGGGGCGTGCCCAACGCAATTCTCGCCACGCTGCTCGGGTTGGTCCTGATCGCGCTGCTGACTGCGATGGTAGAGCGAGGCGCTCACGGGAATATCGAGCGCGACTCCGGACCGCTCCGACCCGGATGGAGCTGGGTACTGAGTGGCCCCTGGCCGGTCGTCGGCGCCGGCCTGCTGCTGGCGCTGCTCAATGTCGCAACGCTTCTACTTGCAGGACACCCCTGGTCGGTTACCTTCGGGTTCGGTCTTTGGGGCGCGAAGATCGCCCAGGCAGCGGGCTTCCCAGTGTCGGTATGGGAGTTCTGGACCTGGCCCGGCCCGCAAGCGGCGCTGTCAAACAGCGTGCTCGTCGACACCACCTCCGTCATGAATTTCGGCATCATTCTGGGGGCCGCGCTGGCGGCCAGTCTTGCGGGGCAGTTTGCTCCCAGGGTCAAAATACCTTTTCCCTCGCTGATCGCGGCCATGATCGGGGGCATCCTCATGGGCTATGGCGCCCGATTGTCTTTCGGATGCAATATCGGCGCCCTGTTCTCCGGCATCGCGTCGGGCAGCGTGCATGGCTGGCTGTGGTTCGCCGCGGCCTTCGCCGGTTCCGCTGTCGGCGTTTTTGTCCGGCCCCTTTTCGGGCTGGACGGGTTTCGTCGCACATGAGTTCTGCACGCAATACCGCGCTGTTCGGCGCAGCGCTCGTGGCTGCGGCCGCCGCAGTGGCCGTCGATCACGTCAATCATCCCTATGTCGCGCCCGCGAAAACGGCCGCACCCGCCGCGGAGGCCGCCGCGGCCCCTTGCGCAGCAGGCGCGGCTCCCTGCGCGGCCGGGACTCCTCAGCCTGCGCCCGCGTCCGGCAAGATGCCTCCACCTCCCCCGCCAGCGCCGGCACCGGGAAAATGAACCCGGAAGTCCGCGAACGTGCGCTGGCCGAGATCGCCCTCTGTGAGCGCATACTGGCCAAAGACGGTCTGTCGGTTCTGTCCGAAGCGTTGCGCGACGTTTCTGAGATTGACTCCTGGACGCACTATCCGCCAGGCGACGTCTTCGACCGCAGCAGCGGCGCGCAGTGGTTTTACCATTGTCATCCGCCCGTGGACGGCGCTGGGGAGCATGGTCACTTTCACTGTTTTCTGCGGCCCGGCGGCGAGGACGGCCCCATTCACCATCTCATCGCCGTGGGTGTCGATGCATATGGGCGCTTGCGGCGGCTTTTCACCGTCAATCGATGGGTTGTGGAGGAAGATTGGCTGGACGCGGAACAAGTTGTGAAGCTTCTCCCGCGCTTCAACGTTGAGCTCGCCCGTCCGTCCTATCTGGTGAACCGCTGGCTCACGGCCGTGATCACGGCCTATGAGGAGGACATCGCCGGGCTTATTCGCGAACGCGACAGGATATTGCGCGGCCACACGACTTCCGACGGCGTTTCCGCACTCGAGGATCGGGCGCTTGAAGTGATCTCGGAATTCAATCTGGCAGAATCCTGAAACGCTCAGTGATCTGCGTGCTGACACGTGCTCAGTTGCTCTATCTGGGCGGCAAGGGTCGCGAGAGAATAAACGCGCCGACGCCGGCCATCACCACGAACTGCAGGAACAAGATGGGCCACACCAGCCCGGCAATGGCCGAAGCGACGAGCGTCGCGCCCATGAACGCCATGGCCACAATCTTGGTGCGCGCCGCGATGGCTCCATGTAGCCGCCATGCTTCCAGATCCGGGCCGAACCGCGGATGCGAGAGCAGCCATTGGTGCAGTCGTTCCGAGCCTTTGGCATAGCAGAATGCCGCCAACAAGAGAAAAGGCGTGGTCGGCAGCAACGGCAGGAAGACGCCGACAAACCCGGCAATCAGCGATAGCGAACCGGCACCAATCCACAGAGTTCTCATATTGCGGCTCCGTCAATGCCACACGTGGAGGCACGGAAGGCACTTACGATGGCCGGGATGTTGTCCCAGCTAAAGGCTTTCCTCCGCGATTGGCACAACGGCCAGTGAGTCCTCCCGCCGGTTGAACGCAATCGCCAGTCTGAATGAATGCGCGATACGCAGTGCGCGGTCCATGAACAGACGCGCCGCCTCAGGGGGACACTCTTCTCGGACGGTCTGGCGAAACAACGACAGCCAGCGCCGGAAATGCTCCTCCCCAAGTTCCGGTATGGATAAATGCGGCGGCAAGGGCCGACCCTCATATCGACCCGTCCGCAATAATGTTGCCGACCAGAAATCGCACATCTTGGCCAGATGCACAGGCCAGTCCTCCGCGCCGATGCGGGCGTTGAAGATCGGGCCAAGAAGATCATCATCGCGTATGCGATCATAGAAACCGTGGACGACATTGTGAATCATCGCCTCATCAAGCACATCGGGAAGCGGCTTGCCGTCAATGATGATCGTGCGATCGGGAGCGGGGCGTCCCTTCATCGGTCACCTCTCTTTGCTGAGCGCGCCGGCCGGCGATCAGCTTGCCAAGCAGCGCCCCATGTCATCGACGAAATTATGAGCCAATCCAAAGCCAAGGCAATGCGCCAGATTGTCCCGTTGGCGCGCGAACGGCACACATTTCCCATCAACTGCAAGATAAAATAACAACGACACACCCCCGGCTTTGCTCATGTACCGCTTGTCATGCCGATGCGATCGGTATCGCACGTCGGCATTCAGCTTCATTGCAGACTGTGACGTGCCAATGCGTTGATAAGGTCGGTTCGAGTGACAATACCCACAACACGCAATTGCTCCAAAACGGCTACAGCCTCCACGTCTCCGTCCGCCATCAAGGGCAACAGCGCTGTAATCGGAGTTGTCGGCACGGCGCGCGGACCGACGACGCTCATAATGTCTTCGGCGCGAGGCGGCTTATCCCAACGTCTGTCCAGCAAGCGCTTCATGGCGGAGCCAAATCCGCGGTTGAGACGAAGCGCGTCCTCTCGTGCCCGACTTATCAAATGGATTTGAAAGATTATCCCTAGAAACCGATTGTCTGAACTTACGACGGGAAGAGACGTAAATCGGTGCCGCTTGAAAAGGTCGGCTACGTCGACCAATGGAGCGTCCGGCGGGACCGTAACGAGGTTGGTCGACATGATATCGGCGGCCTTTAGCGGACCGGTTCTGTGTGTCGCGGCCTGTATTTCCGCAGCACCGATAAGGCGCGCCAAATCCTCCACCCCCAAATTGAAGGACTGACGATATTTTTCGAGAATTTCAGTTAGTTCGTTCTCGCTTAGACCCAAGCGCTCCATCGGCTCATGATCTTGGGTGCCATGCTTGTTGGGTTCATTGAACTGACGAAACGGATACCGCCTTCCCGTCAATTTTGCATAGACAGTTGCTATCAATACAAGCGCTATGGTTCCCGTCGCCACGGGAGCAATCGCGAATTTAAATCCCAACTCGTGAACAACGTCGGGACTCATTGCCGCCGTCATCGCCACCGCACCCGATGGTGGGTGGACTGCGCGGAAAAGCATGGTCGCAGTTATCGCAAGACCGACGGCCAAGGCAATTCGCAACCCTGGGTCAGCGATGACCATACAAACAGCAACCCCCACAAGCGCTGCGACGGTGTTGCCGACGATCGCTGACCATGGTTGTGCCAGCGGACTGTTCGGCACAGCAAACAACAGCACCGAAGTCGCCCCAAAGGGGGCGATCAGGTAGAAACCAAGCTCTTTATTCACCAACGGCGAGAAGACAAAAAGCCCCGCCAATCCGAGCCCGACCAACGCTCCGATGCCAGCACGCAAAGCTTCAATCGGTGATACCCCAGCGACGACCGGGCCTAATGCTCGAAAAAACGACACAATAATTACCTGCAAGTCATGATCGGTACGAGATTTCAGGGATGAGACGAAAGCGCAAGCAACAATTGCGGGGCCCGAAAAAGCGGTGATTTGGCCTAGATATTGGTGCATGATCGGGGATTGGAGCGATGTCGAATGTTTTGAGAAGGATATTGGGGGCCAGACCCTGACCGCCAGTGTCGAGAGTTCATAGCGCGCCAACCAGCTATTGTGAAACAGCGCTGAACGCGATCAACTCGTGAAAGAGCTCATTGAGACCGTCTGGACGGACGTGCCTCTAAGTGACATCGCTTCCCATGTCAGGAAACTGGCACTTTGGCGCCTCAACAACTCGTACAGCTCTATGTCAAACGCTTCAGCTATCGGTCTTGCCGTCCGATAGCAGACACAGCGCTCGATGGCGGACGCGTGATGCGGTAGAGATTTCTTAAGGGACGGAAAGCATCGACTCAACTATCAGCCCGTTCGATAATTTGCCGACAAGGCACATCACCCCCCAACAGTACGGCGCCCCAGCACGCGTAAATGAAACAACATGTGGCAAAACTGGTAAAATACCACGAGTTTATGGGGCGCCACAGCAGACTGCGTACATAGACCTTCTAACCGAGCGTGACGGGTCGCAAGGCACGCCACCTCAAAATTGACTAATCGATGCTGAATTGGACTCTAGCCGAACGAATTTGCAACCTGATTAAGAAAGGACCACAGCATGAGTATAGCTGGCTTATGTTAAAGTACATTCAGGGGAGCAGGTCACGCTGGACTGCCCGGCGGCACATACTGAACTGCCGGTAGGTGATGAGGCATCTAAACAACGACCTCCAACTTGAGGTTTAGCCCGAACAAACATATGGCCAAACGGGGGAGTGATGAGGCAACACAACGCTACATTCGCGAATTTTATTTGTCGGTTCGGTGATGAGAAGGTTCTCCTCGACTACGCCGAGGAAATCGTTATTCCGGCATTCACACGCGACACTTTCGTTCGTAGCTACGGCAAGCGCACGAATTATCATTTTTACGATGTTGAGCTAGTCGGTCTTTCGGCTGACCGCGAGCATCCGATTCTCGCGCTAGCTGGTCGGTTCATAAAGGATACGGAGCTCACGCGACATCAGATTTTTGATGCGAAGCGGGGTCTCATACAAGATGAACGACGGATGCGCTCGTCACCGTCCGCCTTCTTCGTGTTGCTCCTGAACAATCACCGGTTGATCTATTTGCCGGAAACGCCACACGCTCCAGATCTCAATGCCTTCAAGGCCACCGCCGAGCAATTTCTGCGCCGTCGCCACAACGAATATGTGGATCAGTTGTATGCAGCGCTAAAGGCCGAGGGTGAGAAGGTTACCAAGAAGTCGCTATTTGAAACACACCCAGCTCCAAAACTCGAAGTGATTGCGCTGACCGGCGCGGATGATATCGCCGAGTTTGTTCGGCGCTACAGCATCCTCAAGCGCATCGATTTTCGCATTGTGCGGCCCAACGACGATATCGACGCGGGTGAAATTCTCGACCAAGTCCGAGAATTCAGCCGTGGGCTCAACGCCGAACGCACCGATCTAACCACAGCCAATATTAATGGACTTGATATTGAGGCGTCGATTGAAGCAGTCACGGCTGCTACTGAGACCGGCAATCAGGAAGTCAAGTTGACGGGCGTTGACGAGAACGGGAACGATCTTGCGGGAAACAACGATGAATTCCAGATCACAGCGCCCGTCGAGAACATTCCGCCCACGCCAGTTGGTCTAGCTCGTCGACTCTACGAAATTTACGAGACCATGACGCAGAACGGGGCCATCCGCGCCCCGGGGATGGACCACGCCATTGAGAAGATCAGACAGCTTGTCAGGCTACTGTAGATGAACTGGCAGGACCGCCTTACCAGCGAGAAAAGCCTTCTCGCCGTTTACAGAACGGCGCGAAAGGTCGCGTCCGCGCGCATCAATGCGGTGTTGGCTTGGAGTATCTTCGTTGTCATGGTGCTCGCACTGGCGGTAAACGCCTGTTTCGGCATGCCTGTAAGCCCCTATGGGTCGTTGATCATCGGAATCCGCGAGGTGGCCGATGCGGGCTTTGCATTAACGACAGCCATTCTCGGCTTTCTGATCGCCGGCTTTGCCATCTTTGCCAGCATCACCAAACCTGGGGTATTCATCCTACTTGCAAAGCTGGATCACAAGAAGGGAGGCATTTCCAGGCTCCAGTTCATTTTTTTCAATTTTCTTCTGGTATTCGTTCACTTCCTGACGTTTCTGGCGCTGTGCCTGACCGTCAAGGTGACGTTATATAGCAATGGTCCCCTTTCCGGCGCCTTGCGCTGGGTGGCTGAAAACCAACGGCTCGTCATCGTTGTTGGCGCCAGTTGCATGTTCGCAGCGATGACAGCGTGGCTCGTCTTCTTATTGATGCTCCTGAAATCTTTTATCTGGAACCTCTATCAAGCTGTTCTGGTAACTATCACCACTGAAGCTCAGCTGACCGAGCAGGACGCTGAAGGTGACAAATGAGGCATCCCGGCGAGTTTAGCCAAGGTGTCGGGGCAGACACTTGCGCCACACAGCGCGTTGTCTTTGCCTCCTGTGCTCACCCACGCGGCATGGGACTAGGTGGCGAAATGAATTGCTCATTGAGCAGGGTGAATTTCATATTCTCCCAATATAGTATTGCAAGAACTATGAATTATCTGAGTATCAAGTAGCGCAATAAAACTTTCAACCTAAGAATGGTGCGCGGCATTTTCGAGTTTTATTATCCTTTTAACAGCGCTATAGGGAATTAAATTGTATAGGCTCGGCAAACGCGTCATCTCTCAATATGTCCGGACTGGATGCAAACGCCGCTTGCGTCTTGATATGTACGCAGGCCGGAAAGCAAGGGCTGCGGCAAACGCGCCAGAGAAAGACACCGCGAGGCCGGGTCTGGCCCTAATCACCCAGCAGGGACGGGATTACGAGCACCAGAAATATGCAGAGCTTCAGATGTCGTTTCCGGAGCTTACGATTGCAAACTCCGACGACGGAGCGCTCCCTGGGACTTCAGAAGCCTATCGAACGATCGAGCTTGAGACTGTCTTGGGGCAAGCTCCGGCCAACAGCTTCCTCCTTGAATCGGAGTTTTCTGTTACACCATCGTTCATAGCGGCACACGAGCTAACCGAACTGTGCGATGGGGAGGAACCCCTCATTGCCTTGGCCAAAGTCAGACCTGACATTATCCATATTGTTCCAGCCAATGGTGAGCTCAGGCGCGTCATCGCGCCAGATGGCACCATTGAGTCGCTCAGCGACGAAGACGAACGGCACGGCCTTCGGATCATCGACATCAAGATTTCCGGCGAAGCCAGTCCAGCGCATTTTTCCGAACTCGCCTATTACAGCATGACGCTCGCGGGGTGGCTTGTCGACACTGGTTGGGCCGACGATTTCGTTGTTCTAGCTAAGGCAGCGATTTGGCCTGGAAAACACGAAGCATCTTGCCTCCATGAACAAGAGGAAACTGATCGACGGAACTTGGTGTTTGACCACGATTTGTCACTGTATTTTCAGGCTCTTGAGGAAGACCTAGAGACAATGCCTCCAGAAGTCGTACTGGGGCGCGTACGTAGGTTCTTGAAGGTCGACCTTCCCGCTGTGATTGAGCCGGAAGATTGGCGCAGTCTCGACTGGCATGTCGACCAAAAGTGTGGCGGCTGTGATTATCTCGGATACGCTTGGGGAAATCGTGAACGGATCGATGAACGCTACTGCTGGCCATCGGCAGAACGTGAAGAACACCTCAGCCGCGTTGCAGGTGTGACCCGCGGGGCCCGAGGAAAACTGGTTGAACACAATGTGACTAACGTTCCGCATCTAGCGGCGCTTCCAGCAGGTAGCCCTGCCTATGAAACGCACCAGGCGCTGAAGGCAAAACGCACCGTGTTCAAAAGCCGGGCGGAGAGGCTGAGCATAGGCGGCGATGCAGAGATTCCAGATCGTTCGGGAACCAGTGGAACGCTTCCGAGATTCGCAGATATTCGGATCGCAATGTCAGCGGACTTCGATATTGGAAGCGGACTGACATTCGCCTTCGGCTATCGCATATCCTATGGCGTTCCGACGGGACGACGTCCCGACGGCCAAGGTTGGAGCCGGGAACGTCGCGACCCGTTTAGCCGAGAACTCCTTGTCATGGAGCGATCGGTTGAAACCGAAGGCGCGATCTATGCGCAGCTACTTCAATTTTTGCTGGCCGATATTCAGAGGGTGAAAGCCGCCATTCTAGAAGGCTTTCAGCAAAATGGAGCCCCTGACAAAACGGACGTGAGCCTGCAGTTCTATCTTTGGGACCGGCTTACCTATGAGCATTTGCGCAGGGTTACAGGGCGCCACTTGGATCGTTTGCAGGCACCTGTGAGAATGGGTGACGAAGACGTAAGCGTTATGTCGTGGCTGTTTCCGGCAGAGCAGTCGATGGACTCACCAGACTATGTTGGGCGATCATCGCCGGTCACCGTCGTCGCGAATGCCGTCAACAGTTTGCTGTCTGCACCGATCCCGCATCACTACGGTCTTGTTGAGTTGGCCAACACACTCGACTCAGAGGGGCGAGAGCGTGATGACGGTTCGACATGGGAGTATCGGGTCAGCGATTTCTACAAGGACCCGTTGTCGGACCAGATTCCTTCGGAACGGGGGCACGAGATCTGGGAGCGGTCGGCTCCGTTTCGAAATCAAGACTTCCAACAGCACCAAGAGCAGGTGCGCCGGGTCGTTCGTACTAAGCTGTCTGCCGTCCTCTATGTGGCGATGCAGCTCGCAATTGAGTTGCGAGACACGCTGAGCGCAGACGCCCCGCTCGTTGATTCCGTCTTCACGCCCTTACGCCGAATGACCGGCACGGGGGATGATGAGGAGATTATCTATCAGCATGCCCGACTTATGGCGGCGGTGCAACGGATGGAGATTGAACTACTGATGGCGATGCCTCCGCATGAGCGAGAGGCGCGTTATGCAAGCCTGAGAGCGACGCGGCGCTTGGAGGGCGAGGAGCGACAGGCAGCATTGGAACAACTCAACGTTCGCAATGCAAACCATGAGACGCTTGTTTTTGAACTGTCCGAGCGCTCGCGAGACGCTAAGATCAAAGATGGAGAGTACACATGGTCGCTCCTGCCCGAGAGTGAGCTTGGCCTACTTCAAAACCTGACCACTGCGCAGTTCAAACGTCGGACCGGTCTGGAGCGTCAAAACCCGATCCGGCCATGGGAGTGGCGTCGGTTGGTCAGGGAGGATCTTACGGTTTCGGTTCTAAAGATATCGAGGAGCAGCCGTCTCATTGCACTACAACCTTCTGATCTCTTGGCGTCATCGATACGCGGCGCACATATCGATTTTGAAATAGATGGAATGGCGAGCAACTTCGCCATACTCGACCCGATTTCGATGGATGCCTTTACGGGAAAGTTGAAAAAGACGCTCTCTGATCCAACGGGAATTCGATTCCCACAGATTGCCGCTGATACACCACTTTTTCCGGCTCTATCGGTTGCTCGGGTCAGACAAGGAAGCCCGCGTCGCGCGCCTCACACACCCGCCGCAGACTTTATATGGGACGCCGAACGACTTGCTGTCCCGGAGTTGGATAGTCACAGTGCTGACGCCATCGTTGCGGGAGCATTGACCTGCCGCCCGTATCTGACAGACGCGCAAAGGCAAGCCATTCGAACGGCAAGCTCGCGACGGCTATCCGTTTGGTGGGGGCCTCCGGGAACGGGGAAGAGCGCGACGGTGACAGCCTATGTTGCTGGTTTACTTCAGGATGCCAGAGAGCGCGGCCAAAAGCTGAGGATCGCCATCACAGGTTTTACTTGGGTATCGATCGATAATATTGCCAAACAGCTGCCTGAAGTGATCGAAACGCTGAGAATATCGGACAGTGTGACGTTTGCCCGGCTATCCAGCACCCCCAATCCTCAAGTCGATGCCGAGTTGCAGAACCATGTGGTCAGAGTGAAAGCGGACGAAGGTGGCTTGAGCGATGAAGCCCTAGAGCTGATCGATGCACTGGAAGGAAATGGAATTACGGTCGTCGCCTCCACCGTCGATCAGCTTCACAATCTAGGCGGAGACGCACTGTGCCGAGAGCTGTTCGATGTGATGATCATCGATGAAGCCTCCCAGCTCGACATCGCTCATGCCATTGTCGGCTTTAGCAAGCTTGCCACGGGGGCGAGGTTGACCGTCGTTGGCGATGACAAACAAATGCCGCCAATTCACCTGGTGGCACCTCCGAAAGGATTGGAGCACCTGCTCGGTTCTGTATATGATTTCTTCCGCCACTATCGCGTATTGGAAGGACGGCCCGGAATCGAGCCTGTCATGCTGGACACGAGTTTTCGGTCCAACAGCGAAATTATCGAGTTCGTGCGCGAGGCTGGCTACGGGCCAGAACTTCAAGCGAGCCCCCAAACAGCGCAGCGACGCGTGCAATTGGCCCGACCGATCGGTACAGTAGCTCCTTCGGATTGGCCGACTGATTTGTTCTTCTCCCGCGAATTCGCTCGCATACTTGATGCTGCTCAGCCGTTGACAGCCATTATTCATGAGGATGAGTATTCCAGCCAGCGCAACGATGCCGAAGCCAATCTTATCGCCGGTTTAGCGGTGTCTTTATGGCGCGCTGGTATGATTGACGAAGACGCAGGGGCCGGGACAGAGTTCGATCCTGACGCCTTTTTAGTCGAGGGATTGGGGATCGTTACGCCTCACCGCGCGCAGCAATCGGCGGTCTTTGAGCTTTTAGACCGCGCGCTTCCATCCGAGTTTAACAGAGAGCTTCTTTTCTCAAGCATCGATACCGTGGAGCGGTTTCAGGGCCAGGAGAAGGAAGTTGTCCTCGCTAGCTTTGGGCTCGGTGATGCCGACCAAATCGCCTCCGAAGAAGAGTTCCTTTATAGTCTCAACCGATTCAACGTGACTGTTTCCCGCGCTCGGTCGAAATTTGTGGCGGTGTTGAGTCGCCCGTTAGTCGATTATCTTCCGCGCGATCGCGGGGTGCTCGAGGAATCCCGTTTACTAAAACACTTCGTGGACGGCCATTTATCAACTGGGTACGAAATCGTATTGCCGGGCCTGGGCATATGTATGGTGAAGATCCGATGACAGGTGCTCTCACCAAAATCTCTCTTTTAGACGCCTGTGCGCTTCCAGTTGAACAACTGGCGCGTATCGCCATGAAAGAAGGTGTTCGTCCTCGCGCAGAGTATCAAGCCCATAAGTGGTTCGCGCGACGATTGGCTGTCACAGCGAGAGGCCTGCTCGCTGGTTTTGGAACACGGGCTGGTGAGGATTTCTGGAAGACGTTTTATTCAGGCACCGGTTTTGAAGGTCTCCGCGTATTGGATCCGTTTTGCGGTGGCGGCGTCATGTTGCTGGAAGCGCAACGGCTGGGTGCCCATGCGATCGGCTTTGATGTTGAGCCGGTTGCGGCGGCAATTTCGGCTTTCCAGGCGGAGCTCGGCACTTTGCCAGATTTGTCGGACACTCTTAATAAGCTCAAGCTAAATGTGCTCGATGAACTCGGAAAGTATTATCTGACGAGATCCGAGGATGGCGTAGACGAGACCCTCCTCCATGCGTTCTGGGTACAAACTGTTAGTTGCAGAGAATGTGGAACTGAATTCGATGCTCACCCTCGGTTTCGTTTGGCGCGGACAGAAGCAACGAAGCATCAGTACGTAGTTTGTTCTTCTTGTAGCCGATTGATTGAAGCCGATAGCGATGCGGACCAAGTTACGTGCTCATGTGGTGCGGTGACGGATCCGAACGGAGCTCATCAACGCTATGGCGCGGCAGTGTGCCCAGCCTGCGGACATTCAGAACCTTTGATTGATAAAGCGCGACGAGAAGGAAAGCCCAATTTTCGGCTGTTCGCTGTGGAAGGTCTGCCAAGCAATGATGAGCGTGTCACGCGAATGTCAGAGCGGTCGCTTCGGACTGCGACTGCGTACGATTTGAGCCTTTTCAAGAAGGCTGAAGCTGCGCTCGCAAGGAGACTCGCTGCGAACGCCGACGCGCTGCCTCGGTCTCCAATACCTAAGTCAGGACGCGCTGATCAGCGTCTATTATCTTACGGATACGTCAACTATACGGAACTCTTCAATGCTCGGCAAAAGCTGCATTTAGTTGTATTGAGTGAAGCAATTGATGCGTTGCCAAGAGATATACGGGGCGCCTTCTCCGTTGCATTTTCCGATCACCTCAAGACCAATAACATGATGTGCGCGTATGCCGGAGACTGGCGTCGGCTGACACCACTCTTCTCAATCAGAGCATATCGCCATATTTCACGTCCAGTTGAGCTGAATCCTTGGCTGAATAGAAATGGCCGCGGAACCTTCCCTAATGCAGTCAGATCGGTTCAGCGCGCTGGTGCTGCCTTCAGAGAGCACCGCTTAGCGTCAAGTGCGCTTTATGACGAGCCGATAGCCTACCATGCAGGGCGCAGTGAGATCGCATGTCGAGACTCCAAATCGATGCCGGCCGTTAATGATGGTTCGATTGATCTCGTTCTAACGGATCCGCCTTACCTTGATTACATTGCGTATTCCGAGCTTGGTCACTTCTTTGCGCCTTGGATGCATCGGTTCGGTCTCATTGACGGAAACAGCATAGATCGTTTCCCAAGTGGACAGCTAGCCGCTCCCGCCAATACTAAGGATCACGCAGAACGATTCGTTCGTCATTTGGGACAGATTTTCGAAGAATTGCGGCGGAAGATGAAGCCGGACGGACGCTTCGTGTTCACATATCAGAACTTGGATGGGCGAGGCTGGAGGGCAATCGGGACAGCGCTGGCTCGCGCAGGGTTTCAGCCCGTTTCCGTGTTTCCTTTGTACGGCGAGAATGGATCAAGATTGCACAAGCGTTGCAACTCGATCTCTTGGGATTGTGTTACCGTATGTGCAAAGGCCGACCCTGTTCGCAATTTTCGAACGACCAAAGGCGATCGAAGCCAAGGCGTGTCTTTTGCATTGAGCTGGAAGAAAAGGCTTGAGGCTGCCGAACTGCCATTTGGAGAGGGTGATGTCGCAAACCTGACTTGGGCGGGGGAAGTTCTTTCCGCATTGAGTAGACGACAGGGCGGTAAATTGAAGGACGTCTATATCCACAAAGAGGATAGGCTTGGGAACGTTTGCGCTTGCGGGACATCCCTCGTGGATGAGCATCGTTCAATATTCTCTTGAACGCACTTCGTCGGAACTATCTGTCCCGCGTTGAGATGTTCCGGCTAAACTAGACACCTTCGAATAAGGCCTTAGCCAAAGTTTGGAAGAGTCTATTGATTCAGGAAACGCGGACGAAGCTTCAGTTTTTGGGGGAAAAGCTGCCGGTGGTTGTATGGTGGTTGCTGCCTTTGCGGAAAAGGTGTCGAGTTACATGCTAACCATCTGAAAACATTCGTTCCGGCCGAGGAATTCGACCCTTTGATTACTAATCGCAGGCTCTTACAGTCGAGCAGCCGCTCGACGATTTTTTTAAAGGATCGTGATTCTATAATCGGGGCTTGGATCATAATCGCCAAGTGAATCACAGGTCGAACAGATCGCACATCGCTATTAAAATGTGGGCTTTTACGTGGGCCGCAAGGCGAGCTTGAGACTAAATATCATTTACTATCATAGTTTTAGATGGGGTTACTGGCGGAGAGGGAGGGATTCGAACCCTCGGAACGCTTGCGCGCTCAACGGTTTTCGAGACCGCCCCGTTCGACCACTCCGGCACCTCTCCGCTTAAAAGACGTGGTGATCCCCGTCGGGGCGTCCTACCTAGCGATACAACCCTTGGCTGGCAAGAGCCAAGATGCGGTAAAAGCCCGCATAAACGTTGACTTGCAGGCCATTGTGCGTATAACACCCCGCCATTGTGCCGGTCCTGGCTGAAGAACAGGCTTGGAAACCGGCAATGAGGCGCTGCCCGAGGCTCCTTTCATCCGGTTCGGCCGGATGATCCAAAGTCCGACTGGTTCTGTGTGAACCGCAAGTCGGCGCCACAGGGCGCGGAAAAGAAAGGTTTGTGAAAGATGTTCGCAGTCATCAAGACGGGCGGCAAGCAGTATCGCGTTCAGCCAAACGACGTCATCCGCGTCGAGAAGCTTACCGGCGAAGCCGGCGATACGATTGCCTTTGAATCGGTACTCATGGTTTCCGGCGATGCCGGTGTCACGGTCGGCGCGCCGCTGGTCGATGGCGCGACGGTCGCCGGCGAAGTGGTCGAGCAGCTTCGGGACCGCAAGGTCATCATCTTCAAGAAGCGCCGCCGCAAGCATTATCGCCGTCGCAACGGCCACCGGCAGCACCTGACGGCGGTTCGGATCACCGAGATCCTGACCGACGGCAAGAAGCCGGCCGAGAAGAAGGCGGCCGCAAAGCCCGTCGCAAAGAAGGCCGACGACGACAAGGCCGAGGAGAAGGCACCGGCGAAGAAGGCAGCTGCAAAGCCTGCCGCCAAGAAGGCCGAAGCCAAGACCGAAGCAAAGCCCAAGGCGGCCGCAAAGCCGAAGAAGGCCGCCGAAGACAAACCCGCCGAGTGACGGCAGAGATATTCAAGGAGCTGACACATGGCCCATAAAAAAGCAGGCGGTTCGTCCCGTAACGGCCGCGATTCAGAAGGCCGCCGCCTTGGCGTGAAGAAGTTCGGCGGCGAGAACGTCATCGCCGGCAACATCATCGTGCGCCAGCGTGGCACCAAGTGGCATCCCGGCGCGAATGTCGGCATGGGCAAGGACCACACGCTGTTCGCCCTGGTCGATGGCACGGTTTCCTTCCACGCCACCCGCCACGGCCGCGCCTCGGTTTCCGTCGAGACGCAGCCGGCGCCGGCCGAGTAAGGCCCGGCGCCCCTAAAGGATCGCCGGCGGTTCAGGGCCCCGGCGAACCGTAAGGTCTGAAATTTGAGCCGGGGAGACGGGAAACCGTCTCCCCGTTTGCATGTCGGGAACGATTGACGCGCCATCCGGAGGCGCAGGGACGAGATGATGACAGGCGCGAATAGGGAAATGGAAGAGACGGCGGACGGGCGCGCCCGGGCGGCCTGTTTTGCCATGCCCGCGAGAGGCGCGTCATGAAGTTCCTCGATCAGGCCCGCGTCTATATCAAGGCCGGCGACGGCGGCCCCGGCTGCGTCTCGTTCCGGCGCGAGAAGTTCATCGAGTTCGGCGGCCCCAATGGCGGCGACGGCGGCAAGGGCGGCGATGTCTGGGCCGAATGCGTCGAGGGTCTGAACACGCTGATCGACTATCGCTACCAGCAGCATTTCAAGGGCAAGAAGGGCGTCCACGGCATGGGCGCAAACCGCACCGGAGCCAATGGCGCCGACGCTATCCTCAAGGTGCCTGTCGGTACCCAGATCTTCCTTGAAGACAACGAGACGCTGCTCGCCGACCTCACCGAGCCCGGCCAGCGCGCGCTGCTTGCCCGCGGCGGCAATGGCGGTTTCGGCAACGCGCGCTTCAAGACGTCCACCAACCGTGCGCCCCGCCATGCCAATCCGGGCGAGGAAGGCGAGGAGCGGACGATATGGCTGCGGCTGAAGCTTATTGCCGATGCCGGGCTCGTCGGCCTGCCCAATGCCGGCAAGTCGACCTTCCTTGCACGCGTGACGGCGGCGAAGCCGAAGATCGCCGACTATCCCTTCACCACACTTCACCCCAATCTCGGCGTCGTGCGCAGCGATACGCGCGAGTTCGTGCTCGCCGATATCCCCGGCCTGATCGAGGGCGCGCATGAGGGCGCGGGCATCGGCGACCGTTTCCTTGGCCATATCGAGCGCACCCGCGTGCTGCTGCATCTTGTCGATGCCACGTCAGAAGACCCGGTCGCCGATTACATGATCGTGCGCGGCGAACTTGAAGCCTATGGCGCCGACCTTGAAGGCAAGACCGAAATCATCGCCCTTTCGAAGGCTGATGCGATTGACGCCGACGCGTTCGCCGAACGCAGGAAGGCGCTGGAAAAGGCGACGAAACGGGAGGTGCTGAAGCTTTCATCCGCAAGCGGAGAAGGTGTTGAGGAGGCGTTGCGTGCGCTGAACACGGCGATCCTCCAGCACCGCGAGGACGAAGCGGCGAGCGACCCAAGGCCGCAGGAGGCCTGGCGGCCATGAGCATGCGTACCAGATGGCGCGAGGATGGCTGCGCGACCGGCCTCGCCGGATTCAGGCGCGTCGTCATCAAGATCGGTTCCGCCCTGCTTGTCGACCAGAAGGACGGGCTGCGCGAAGACTGGCTGAACGCCCTCGCCGACGATGTCGCGATGCTGACCGCGCGCCGTACCGGCGTGCTGATCGTCTCCTCCGGCGCGATCGCGCTTGGCCGTTCGGTGCTCGGGCTGAAGGGCAAGCTGAAGCTCGAGGAAAGCCAGGCCGCCGCCTCCGTCGGCCAGATCGCCCTGGCGCGCGCCTGGTCGCAGGCGCTGTCGCGCCACGGGATCGTGGCCGGTCAGGTGCTCGTCACACCGGCCGATACCGAAGAGCGCCGTCGATACCTGAATGCGCGCTCCACGCTGTCGACCCTTCTGAAAATGGGCGCCGTGCCGGTCATCAACGAGAACGACACGATCGCGACGACGGAAATCCGCTATGGCGACAACGACCGCCTTGCCGCCCGCGTCGCGGCGATGGCGAGCGCCGATTGCCTCGTTCTGCTGTCCGATATCGACGGGCTCTATACGGCCCCGCCTGCCTCGGGGCGCGAGGCGCATCATATTCCGCTCGTGCGCGCCATCACGCCGGAGATCGAGGGCATGGCGGGGGAAGCGGGTTCCGGCCTTTCGCGCGGCGGCATGATCACCAAGATCGCCGCCGGCCGCATAGCACTTGCCTCCGGCATCGCCATGGCGATTGCCAGTGGCCGCGACATCAACCCGCTGCGCAGGCTCGATGAAGGCGGGCGCGCGACGTGGTTTCAGCCCACGCTGGACCCGACAACCGCCCGCAAGCGCTGGATCGCCGGGACACTTTCGCCCATGGGCATGCTGCAGGTCGATGAGGGCGCTGAAGCAGCCCTCAAGGCCGGCAAGAGCCTGCTGCCGGTCGGCGTGAAGAAACTGCATGGCGCCTTCTCGCGCGGCGACGCGGTGATCGTGCAGGCGATGGACGGGCGCGAGCTCGCGCGCGGCCTTGTTGCGTTCGACTCCGCCGACGCGGCACGGATTCTCGGCTGTAACAGCACCGGTATTGCAGATATTCTGGGCTATGGCGGCAGGACGGAGATGATCCACCGCGACGATCTCGTCCTCGCCACGAAGTTCGAAGGGGAATGACCATGGCGAGTGCTGCCAATGCGGGCCTGAAAAAGGCCGAGGCGACCGATATTGCCTCGTTGATGAACGATATGGGCCGCCGCGCCCGCGCCGCCGCACGCGTCATGGCCACCGTGTCGGGAGAGCGCAAGAAGGCAGCCCTTCTGGCCATGGCCGATGCGATCGAGGCGGCGAGCGGCGTTATCCTGACCGCCAACGCGATCGACATGGAAAATGCGTTGAAAGCGGGAATTTCGGGTTCATTCCTCGACCGTCTCAAGCTCGATGACGCCCGGATTTCGGCAATGGCCGGGGGTGTGCGCGAAATCGCCGCCCTGACCGATCCTGTCGGCAGTGTGATTGCCGCCTGGGACCGACCCAACGGGCTGAAGATCGAACGCGTGCGCACGCCCCTTGGCGTGATCGGCGTCATCTATGAGAGCCGCCCGAACGTCACCGCCGATGCCGGCGCGCTCTGTCTGATGGCCGGCAACGCGGTCATCCTGCGCGGCGGCTCCGATTCGGTGCATTCATCCGGCGCCATCCACGCCGCAATGATCGAGGGTCTGGCTGGCGCCGGGCTTCCCGCCGACGCCATTCAGCGCGTGCCGGTGACCGACCGTGAAGCCGTCGGCGAGATGCTGGCCGGCCTCAATGGCAATATCGACGTCATCATTCCGCGCGGCGGCAAGAGCCTCGTCGGCCGCGTGCAGACGGAAGCCCGCGTCCCGGTCTTCGCCCATCTTGAGGGCATCTGCCACGTCTACATCCGGGGCCCGGTCGACCTCGACATGGCGCACGACGTAGTGGTCAATGCCAAGATGCGGCGAACAGGCATCTGCGGCGCGGCCGAATGTCTGCTCTTCGACCGCAACTGCGTCGATACGCACGCCAGGCCGATCATCGATGCCCTGATCGCGGCGGGATGCGAAGTGCGCGCGGATGCGGGCCTTCATGGGCTTGTACCGCAGACCAAGTCCGCCAAGGCCGACGATTTCGGCCACGAGTTCCTCGACAGCATCATCGCCGCGAAGATCGTCGACGGGATAGACGCCGCGCTCGAGCATATCGCGGTCTTCGGCTCGGGTCATACCGAAGCGATCATCACGGACGATCAGGCCGCGGCCGACGACTTCTTTGCCCGCTGCGACAGCGCGATCCTGCTGCACAATGCCTCCACCCAGTTCGCCGATGGCGGCGAATTCGGCATGGGCGCGGAGATCGGCATCGCTACCGGGCGCATGCACGCGCGCGGCCCCGTCGGCGTGGAGCAGTTGACCAGCTTCAAGTACCGCGTTCGCGGCACCGGCCAGACGCGTCCCTGATGACCCAGCTTCGCTGGCCAACCCTGCCGCCGGCACGCCAGGGCATGCGCATCGGCCTGCTGGGCGGCTCGTTCAATCCACCCCATGACGGGCATCGGCACATTTCGCTGGTCGCGCTGAGACGGCTTCGGCTGGACCGCGTCTGGTGGCTGGTAACGCCGGGCAATCCTTTGAAATCGCACGACGATCTTGCTCCCCTCATCGACCGCATCGAAGAGGCGCGCACGGTCAGCGACCATCCGCAAATCGACGTAACCGCCGTCGAGGCCGATGTGGGCTTGAGCCGCACCGCCGATACGCTCCACTATCTGGTCTCCCGTTGCCCGGACACGCGGTTCGTCTGGCTGATGGGAGCCGACAATCTGGCCGGGTTTCATCGCTGGCACCGCTATGAAGAGATTGCCGCGACCGTCCCCTTTGCCGTCATCGACCGTCCCGGCGGCGACATGGCGCCGCTCAACGCGACGGCGGCCCATCGCTTCCGGCGCTATCAGATTGCCGCGCGCGATGCATCGGTCCTGCCCGATCTCAATCCGCCCGCATGGGTCTTCCTGCACGGGCCGCTTTCACATCTGTCATCTACGGCACTTCGCTCCGCCCGGCGCGCGGCGGCAGGCGCTGTGTTGAAATCGTCATGAATTTCTGGGATTATGACTATCGTTGGTGGAAATCTGAGACCACGCAACCATATTCGGATCTGGATGAACCGAGGAACCACTCCTGACACAAGCACAGCCTGTTAAGGGCGCGCAGATTGCTGCGCCCGATGCGAAGCCTTTATCCGGCGATACGTCGGAAGAGCTTCTGAACGCCGTCACAGAGGCGCTGGAAGACGCCAAGGCGGAAGACATCATCTCCATCGAACTTGAGGGCAAGTCATCGCTTGCCGACTACATGGTCATCGCTTCCGGGCGCTCTGACCGTCACGTCGGTGCGATCGCCGATCGCGTGACGCGCATGCTCAAGGACGAAGGCCATGGCCGCGTGGCGGTCGAGGGCCTGGAAACCTGTGACTGGGTTCTGATCGATGCCGGCGACGTCATCGTCCACATCTTCCGCCCCGAAGTCCGGGGTTTCTACAATCTCGAGAAGATGTGGTCGGTCGATTCGCCTGTCGGCCAGGCCTGACCCAACCGTTCCTGCCGGCCGATCTGGCAGGGACGCCCGGCAGCGTACACGCGCCTGATCGCGGCGCGCGCCTGAGCGATGAAAATTTCCGTTCTATCCGTCGGCCGCATCGGCAGCGGCCCTGAAGCCACGCTTTGCGAGGATTACGCCAGGCGTGCCGCGCCGCTTCTGCGCACATTGGGCATGCGCGGACCGGATCTCGCCGAGATGCGCGAAAGCCGGCGGGACAACAGCACCCAACGGCGCGATGAGGAAGCCGAAGCGCTGCTTCGGCGCATTCCCGATGGCGCCACGATCATCGCGCTCGACGAAGGCGGAAAACAGCTCGCCAGCCGGGAATTTGCCGGCTTGATCGAAACGGCCGCTGCTGCCGGTACGGCCGAAATCGCATTCGTGATCGGCGGTCCCGACGGACATGGCGACGCCGTCATGAAGCGGGCAAACCGCACAATCGCCTTCGGCGCCATGACATGGCCGCACAAGCTCGTGCGCGCGGCGCTGTGCGAACAGATATACCGTGCCGCGACGATCCTTGCCGGACACCCCTATCATCGTGACTGAAATCGGGCGTTGCGTTCATCTTTGCGCCGCTTTCTTCTGGTTGATGAATGTTTAACGCTCGGCCCGATACAGTTCGCATGATGGTTTCCGCTCAAATCCGAATCGGCGTCTTGGTCGCCTGCATACTCACGGTGTTCGGCGCGCTTGGCAGCGCGCCCGCGCTCGCCGCGCCGGACGATGCCGACAAGACGCGCGCCGAACTGGAAGACGTGCAGCGCGACCTTGAGGAAAGCCGCACCCGCGCCGCCGCGCTGAAGGCCGAGGCGGAAGCGCTGAGCCGGGACCGTAAGGGCCTTTCCGATCAACTTGTCGAAACTGCCGAACGCATTCGCGACGCTGAAACGCGGCTGGTGGATACGGAAGGCCGCCTCGCTGCCCTTTCCGATCGCCAGAATGAGGTGGAGAAGGTTCTCGGCGAGCGCAGGGCCGAACTTGCCATCCTGCTCGCCGGGCTTGAACGGCTTGGCCGCAATCCGCCGCCAGCCGTGATCGTCCGCCCGGAAGACGCGCTTTCGGCAGTGCGTTCGGCTATGGCGCTGGGCGCGGTCCTGCCGGAATTGCGCGGCCGCGCCGAAACGGTAGCAGCCGATCTTGCCGAGCTGGAACGCCTGCGCCGCGAAGCAGGCGCGGAACGCTCGCGTATCGCGGCGCGCTCGGAGATACTGGAAAACGAACGCCAGCGCCTCGCCAGCCTTGTCAGCCTTCGCCAGCAGAGTGAACAGGAAGCGCTGGGCAAGCTCGCCGAATCCCAGGCGATGACCAACAACCTCGCACGCCGTTCGCAGACGCTGCGCGATCTTCTCGCGGCGATTGAGAAGGCGTCCAGCGGCGCGCAGCCAATATTGCCCGACGACAAGAAGCTCGCGGCGCTGACAGATCCGCACAGGCTCGGCGCGCGTGTTCCCTTCAACCGCGCGATCGGGCGGCTGCGCTCCCCCGTCTCCGGGCCCGTTGAGACCGCCTACGGAACACCGGACCGGTTCGGTGGCGAAGCCCATGGGGTGTCCTTCGCAGCTCGCGGGGGCGAGACGGTCACGTCGCCCTGTGATGCGTGGATTGTCTATTCGGGACCATTCCGATCCTATGGTCAGCTATTGATACTGAATGCCGGCGACGGCTATCATGTGGTTCTCGCTGGCCTTGAGCGTATTTCCGTTTCGCTGGGCCAGTTCGTGCTTGCCGGAGAGCCGGTCGGTACAATGGGAACGGCGGCTTCGGCCGCATCGCAGGGCACTGCGGAAAATGCCGGGCAAACGCCTTCTAACAAGTCCGGTCCTGTCCTATATGTTGAGTTTCGCAAAGACGGATCGGCGATCGATCCGTCACCATGGTGGGCCGCAGCGCGGCAAGGGGTTCAAGGATGATTCGTAAGACCTCCGTTCTCATCGCTGGCATCGCCATCGGCGCCGTCGGCATGGCCGTTGTGACCCAGCCGGGTCTCACTGCCGGTGCCGCGAACGCGTCGATTTCCGATACCTATCGCCAGCTCAATCTGTTCGGGGATATTTTCGAGCGCATTCGCGCCGATTATGTCGAACAGCCCAATGATGAGGAACTGATCAAGGGCGCCATCAACGGCATGCTCTCGTCGCTCGATCCCCATTCCAGCTACATGGACCCGAAGGAATTCGAGGACATGGGCGTTCAGACCCGCGGCGAATTTGGCGGGCTCGGCATCGAAGTGACGCTCGATTCCGAGCAGGAAGTCGTCAAGGTAGTCGCACCGATGGACGATACGCCAGCGGCACGCGCGGGCATTCTCGCCGGTGACCTGATTACCCATATCGACGGCGAACCGATCCGTGGCCTCACGCTGCAGCAGGCTGTCGAAAAGATGCGCGGTCCGGTCAATACGCCGATCAAGCTGCGCCTTGAACGGGAAGGTGCCGAAAAGCCGATCGAAGTGGAGCTGGTTCGTGAGCTGATCCGCGTGCGCTCGGTTCGCTGGCGCACCGAAGGCGACGTCGGCTACATCCGGATCACCAATTTCTCCGAACAGACCGATGATGGCCTTGCCGATGCGATGGCGTCCCTCACCAAGGACATCCCCGCAGACAAGCTCAAGGGCTTCATCATTGACCTGCGCAACAATCCCGGCGGTCTGTTCCCGCAGTCAGTCTACGTGTCGGATGCATTCCTTGACCGCGGCGAGATCGTCTCCACCCGTGGCCGCGATCCCAACCAGTTCGAGCGGGAGGATGCCCGTCCCGGCGATCTTGCCAAGGGCAAGCCGGTGGTCGTGCTGATCAATGGCGGCTCGGCGAGCGCATCGGAAATCGTTGCAGGCGCGCTGCAGGACCATCACCGCGCGACGATTGTCGGTACCCGGTCCTTCGGCAAGGGCTCCGTTCAGACGGTGATCCCGCTTGGCGGACGCAATGGCGGCCTGCGCCTGACCACGGCGCGCTACTTCACACCATCCGGCCGCAGCATCCAGGCGATCGGCATCACGCCCGACATTATGGTCGAGCAGGAACTGCCGGACGATCTGAAGGCTTCGATGGGCGAAACGCGGGGCGAATCCAGCCTGCGCGGGCACCTGACCAACGGTGAGCCCGAGGATGAGAAAGCCGGCTCCTCGGCCTATGTCCCGCAGGACAAGGACAAGGACAAGCAGCTGCAATACGCGCTGCGCCTGTTGCGCGGCGAGGAAACCCACGCGGCTTTCCCGCCGAAGGTGGACGAACCGAAGGCAAACTGACGACGGGCCTTCAATGATGGCGGCGGGGAATCATGGCCACTCAGCGCACGCTTGGCGATCAGGCTGAGGGTCGGCTGGCGGCGTTGCGGCGCAGGCTCCCCGGTCCTCTGGCCCTTTTCAGCGCATTATGCCTTGCCGGTGCGGCATTCGTCGCCGGCTGGGCGCTGATCGTCGATGACCCGCTCGGCGGCGAACCACAGGCATCGCTATCGTTGAACGCGGAACCACCGGCACCCGCCGGTGGCGATCAGTCCGCGCCCGCATTGCGCGCGCCGGTATCGGCATCAGAGGCAGAGACGACACGCGAGGCGCCCACCGAGCAGAACCTGCCCGGCGGCGCAAAGATCATCTCGCTCGGTGACAGCCGGTCGAGCTCCGGCGACCGGACCGACCTGCAGGAAGAATCGCGTTACGGCGCATTGCCGAAAATCGCACTGGACGGCACGATGCCGTTTCGCGCCTATGCGCGTCCCGCGCCTCCGCTCGATCGCAGCACTCCCCGCATAGCGGTGGTGATCGGCGGCATGGGCCTGTCCACCGTCGGCACCGAGACGGCCATCCGAAACCTTCCGGAAGAAATCACGCTGGCCTTCGCGCCTTATGGGCGCGATCTGGAACGCCTGACCGATCTTGCCAGGCAATCAGGCCACGAAATGCTGCTGCAGGTTCCGATGGAGCCGTTCGACTATCCCAACAACGACCCCGGTCCGCACACGCTTCTCACCGGCCTTTCGCAACGCCAGAATCTCGATCGGCTCTATTGGGTCATGGGTCGCTTTACCGGCTATATCGGGATCGCGAACTATCAGGGCGCCCAGTTCAGTACCGTCGACGGCGCGATGGAACCGCTGTTCCGAGAGCTTCGCAATCGAGGCATCGGCTATTTCGACGATGGCAGCGCGCCGCAGAGCGTATCGGCAACGCTCGCCGACAGGCTGGGACTTGGCTATGCGAAGGCCGATGTCGTCATCGACGCTGAAACAGATCCGGCGGCGATCGAATCGGCGCTCAAGCGGCTCGAGGATATCGCCAGGAATCGCGGCACCGCCGTCGGCGCGGCCAGCGCTCTGCCGGTTACGATCAAGGAACTTGGAACGTGGTCGCGGGAATTGGCCGCCGAAGGTATCGCGCTGGTCCCGCTGTCAGCCGCCATGCGGGACATGCGATGATGAAAAGCGCCAGCGACCTGCCCTATCGCCCCTGTGTCGGAGTGATGCTCCTGAACCGCGACAATCTGGTCTGGACGGGATGCCGGGCCGACATGCCCGGCGAACCTGAGGGCCCGGGGCAATGGTGGCAGATGCCGCAGGGCGGCATCGATGAAGGCGAGGAGCCGTATCAGGGTGCCCTGCGGGAACTCTATGAGGAAACGAGCATCCGTTCGGTGGAAAGGCTCGCCGAAAGCCGTGACTGGCTGACCTATGACCTGCCGGACGAATTGGTCGGCAAGGCCTGGAAGGGCCGTTATCGCGGGCAGAAGCAGAAATGGTTCGTGCTGCGGTTTACCGGTGATGATTCTGAGATCGACATTCATGAACCGGGCGGCGGCGGCCACAAGCCGGAGTTCATGTCCTGGAAGTGGCAGCCGATGCCCGACCTTCCGAAACTGATCGTGCCCTTCAAGCGAGCGGTCTATGAAGCACTCGTCGCCGAGTTTTCACATCTGACTTAGTGCCCGCTCAGTGCGCTCACTGATCCAGAATGCTCAGTTCCGTTTCCCCGCCATCGCAGGTGTAGCAACAGTCGTCGCAAGACTGCTCGCCGTCATACCCTACACCCCAATAGGTCGATGACCGGTTCCTGACCCAGGCGCCGTAACAGATACTCTCACCCGAATTGCATTCGATCGATATCGTGATCTCGTTACCGTCATCGAGAATGTAGACTTCGTTCCCGCCGGGCCAGACATGGTCCCGATCCTCAGAATAGAGTTCCAGGCTGACCGTGTTGGGATGATCGTTGCGGAAATGCCATGTCAACGTCTCGGCACTGGCGGCGAGGCCCTGCGCGAGAGAGAAAAGCACCGAAATTAAGAGAAACAACGCAGATTTTGCTGTCGAGCCCATGATCGCTACCCCCCGAAGCAACCCGTCATCCCGATGGACGGCGACCGACAGCGATGAGATTGCGCCCGCATCCGCGTGCTGGCAAGCGGGATTTCAATAGCCCAATGCCGGTGGACAGTAGTGCCCTTTGGAACGAAAAAGGGCCGGCGCAATGCCGGCCCTGAATATTCCGCCTTGTCGAGGACGATAGCTAGCGAGCGTTCGCGAAAGGCAATGATGCCTTAAGACGGGCAAGCCGGATCTCCGCCTTCGCCCGGACCGTCTCGTCCTTGGCGTCGGCGATATCTTCCTCGACGTTCTTGATCTCGGCAGCGATCTTGTCGGCGTCTAGCTCGCTGACGGGCAGCGCATGCTCGGCCAGGATCGTCAGCTGGTTGTTGCTGAATTCCGCAATGCCGCCAGCGACGTAGATCGCCTCCGAAGTCGCCTCTCCGCCACGTACCCGCACGAGGCCGGGACGCATGGTGGAGATGATCGGCGTATGCTCGGCAAGCACGCCGAATTCGCCTTCGCTACCCGGCACGACGACTTCCTCCACTTCCGCGGAGAGAAGGAGCCGTTCGGGGCTGACGAGGTCGAACTGGAAATTCGCCATGGATAGTTCTTTCGTTGCCGGCCGCCTTAGGCCGCTTCAGCTGCCAGCTTCTGGGCCTTCTCGATGGCTTCCTCGATCGTGCCGACGAGGTAGAAGGCGACTTCCGGAAGATGGTCGTAATCGCCGTCGCAAAGGCCCTTGAAGCCCTTGATGGTATCGGCGAGGTCGACCAGCTTGCCCGGCGAACCGGTGAAGACTTCGGCGACGAAGAAGGGCTGCGAGAGGAAGCGCTCGATCTTGCGGGCGCGCGCGACCGTCAGCTTGTCTTCTTCCGACAGCTCGTCCATGCCCAGAATGGCGATGATGTCCTGGAGTGCCTTGTAGCGCTGCAGAATTTCCTGAACGCGACGGGCGGTCTCGTAATGCTCGTCGCCGATGATGCGCGGATCGAGCATGCGTGAAGTGGAGTCGAGCGGGTCGACGGCCGGGTAGATGCCCTTTTCGGCGATCGCGCGGTTAAGCACCGTCGTCGCGTCAAGATGGGCAAACGAGGTGGCCGGCGCCGGGTCGGTCAGATCGTCGGCCGGCACGTAAATGGCCTGCACCGAGGTGATCGAGCCCTTGGTCGTGGTCGTGATGCGCTCCTGCATGGCGCCCATGTCGGTCGCCAGCGTCGGCTGATAGCCCACCGCCGAAGGAATACGGCCGAGCAGCGCCGACACTTCCGAGCCGGCCTGCGTGAAGCGGAAAATATTGTCGACGAAGAAGAGCACGTCCTGACCCTGATCGCGGAAGTGCTCGGCGACCGTCAGACCGCTGAGCGCAACACGCGCGCGCGCGCCGGGAGGCTCGTTCATCTGGCCGTAGACGAGCGCGGCCTTCGAGCCGCCGCCGCCGCCATGCTTGTTCACGCCCGACTCGATCATTTCATGATAGAGGTCGTTGCCTTCGCGGGTACGCTCGCCGACGCCGGCGAACACTGAATAACCGCCATGCGCTTTCGCGACGTTGTTGATCAGTTCCATGATGAGCACGGTCTTGCCGACGCCTGCGCCGCCGAACAGGCCGATCTTGCCGCCCTTGGCGTACGGTGCCAGCAGGTCGACGACCTTGATGCCTGTCACGAGAATTTCAGCTTCCGTCGACTGATCGACATAGGCTGGCGCTTCCTGGTGGATCGCGCGGGTCGTCTTGGTCTTGATCGGGCCCGCTTCGTCAACCGGCTCGCCGATGACGTTCATGATGCGGCCGAGCGTCTCGTCGCCGACCGGCACCATGATCGGTGCGCCGGTATCGGTCACGGGCTGGCCGCGGACCAGACCTTCGGTGGAGTCCATCGCGATGGTGCGGACAGCGTTCTCGCCCAGATGCTGCGCCACTTCGAGCACGAGCCGGTTGCCGCCATTGTCGGTTTCCAGCGCGTTCAGGATGGGCGGCAGTTCGCCGGTGAAGCGCACGTCGACGACGGCGCCGGTGACCTGGGAAATCGTTCCCTTTCCCACCGAACCGGAAGCCGAGGTAGTGGCAGCACTCTTCGGAGCCGCCTTGGCCGCGGGCTTCTTGGCCGCGGTTTTGGGAGTGGTCTGTCTCGCCATGGTCTCGTTCCTCGTCAAACAGATATTCTAGAGCGCTTCGGCGCCCGAAATGATTTCAATCAGTTCCTTGGTGATCTGCGCCTGACGCTGCCTGTTGTAGGTGATCGTCAGCTTGTCGATCATCTCACCGGCATTGCGCGTGGCGTTGTCCATCGCCGACATTTTCGCGCCCATCTCGCCAGCAACATTTTCCAGCAGCGCCCGGAAAATCTGAACGGTCAGGTTGCGCGGCAGGATATCGGCGAGAATTTCGCTTTCTTCCGGCTCGTACTCATAGACGGTCGCCGTCTCCATGCCCTCCGGCACGGTCGCCGGAATGAGCTGGTGCGCGGTCGGGATCTGGCTGATCACCGACTTGAACTGCGAGTAGAACAGTGTCGCCACGTCGAAGTCGCCATTGGCGAACATGAGCTGCAGCGTTTCGCTGATTGCCTCCGCTTCGCCGTAACCGATCTGCTTGACCGCGCGCTGCGAGACGAACTCGACGATATGCTTGGGGAAGATGCGGCGCAGGACGTCATAGCCCTTCTGACCGACGCAGAAGAACTTTACTTCCTTGCCCTCGGCCAGAAGCCGGTTGGCATGATCGCGCGCCTTGCGGGCAATCGAAGAATTGAAGGCGCCGCAAAGGCCACGGTCGGCCGTGCAGACCAGAAGCAGGTGCACCTGGTCACGGCCAGTGCCGGCGAGCAGGACGGGCGCGCCTTCCTTGCCGATGAACGGCACGGAAAGGTTTGCCATCACCGTTGCCATCCGCTCCGCATAGGGGCGGGCGGATTCAGCGGCCATCTGGGCGCGCCGCAGCTTCGCCGCGGCCACCATCTGCATGGCCTTGGTGATCTTCTGCGTCGCCTTGACCGAGGCGATCCGGTTTCTCAGATCCTTGAGAGACGCCATACGTTCAGGTCCTGCCCTTTAAGTCCTCAACCGATCGGCCGATCAGGCGAAATGCTTGGCGAAGGCATCGACTGCCGCCTTCAGCTTTTCGCGGATTTCTTCGGTCAGCTCACGCTTCTCGCGGATATCGTCGAGAATGGCGTTGTGCTTGTCGTGCAGGAAGGCCAGAAGCCCTTCCTCGAAAGCGCCGACGCGATTGACCGGCAGCGGATCCAGATAGCCGTTCACGCCGGCATAGATGACCGCGACCTGCTCTTCGACCTTGAGCGGCGAGAACTGCGGCTGCTTGAGCAGTTCCGTCAGGCGCGCGCCGCGATTGAGCAGGCGCTGCGTGGCGGCATCGAGGTCGGAACCGAACTGCGCGAACGCCGCCATTTCGCGGTACTGCGCAAGCTCGCCCTTGATGGTGCCGGCAACCTGCTTCATCGCCTTGATCTGCGCCGACGAACCCACGCGGCTCACCGACAGACCGACGTTCACCGCCGGACGGATGCCCTGATAGAACAGATCCGTTTCCAGGAAGATCTGGCCGTCAGTGATCGAAATCACGTTGGTCGGGATGTAGGCCGACACGTCGTTAGCCTGCGTTTCGATGACCGGCAGCGCCGTCAGCGAACCCTTGCCGTTGTCGTCGTTCAGCTTCGCGGCACGCTCCAGAAGGCGCGAATGAAGATAGAAGACGTCGCCCGGATAGGCTTCGCGTCCGGGCGGACGGCGCAGCAGCAGGGACATCTGGCGATAGGCGACGGCCTGCTTGGACAGATCGTCATAAACGATCAGCGCGTGCATCGCATTGTCGCGGAAATATTCGCCCATCGTGCAGCCGGTGAACGGCGCCAGGAACTGCATCGGCGCCGGATCGGAAGCCGTTGCAGCGACGATGATGGAATATTCCAGCGCGCCATTGTCTTCCAGCGTCTTCACGAGCTGGGCGACGGTGGAGCGCTTCTGGCCGACGGCGACATAGACGCAGTAGAGCTTGCGGCTCTCGTCGCCCGTGTCGTTGACCGACTTCTGGTTCAGCATCGCGTCGAGCGCGACGGCGGTCTTGCCGGTCTGGCGGTCGCCGATGATCAGCTCGCGCTGGCCGCGACCGATCGGGATCAGCGCGTCGATGGCCTTCAGGCCCGTCTGCATCGGCTCATGCACCGACTTGCGGGGGATGATGCCGGGCGCCTTGACGTCGACACGGCGGCGTTCGGTCGCCTTGATCGGGCCCTTGCCGTCGATCGGGTTGCCGAGCGCGTCGACGACGCGGCCGAGCAGGCCCTTGCCGACGGGGGCGTCAACGATGGCGCCGGTCCGCTTGACGGTGTCGCCTTCCTTGATGTCGCGGTCGGAGCCGAAGATAACGATACCGACATTGTCGGTTTCCAGGTTCAGCGCCATGCCGCGAATACCGCCGGGGAATTCGACCATTTCGCCGGCCTGAACGTTGTCGAGGCCGTAGACGCGCGCGATACCGTCGCCGACCGACAGCACCTGCCCCACTTCGGAGACTTCCGCCTCCTTGCCGAAATTCTTGATCTGCTCCTTCAGGATGGAGGAGATTTCAGCGGCCCGAATGTCCATCAGCCGACCTCTTTCATTGCAAGCTTGAGTGAATCGAGTTTGGTGCGAATGGATGTATCGATCATCCGGCTGCCGACCTTGACGATCAGCCCGCCGATCAGCGCGGCATCCACCCGCTCGTTAAGGGAAACATCCTTGCCCATCGCCTTCTTGAGCGATTCCTTCAGCGACTTGACCTGCGCGGCGCTGAGCGGCGCGGCCGATGTCACTTCGGCATTGATCTCGCCGCGGTGCTCGGACACCAGAGCGGCGAAGGCGCGGACCATGTCCTGAAACACGAAAAGACGACGGTTGCGCGCGATGAGTCGGATGAAATTGGCGGCGATGCCGGCAATTCCCGCCTTCTTCAGCAGCGCGTCGATCGCGCTCGCCTGCTCGCCCGCACCGAAGACGGGCGAACGCACAAGGCGCTGAAGATCCTCACTGCCCTCGATCAACGCATCGAAGCGACCGAGATCCTTGGAAACTTCGTCGATTTTGCGCTCTTCAAGCGCAAGCTCGAAAAGTGCCGTGGCATACCGGCCTGCTACGCCGGAAACGATCGAAATATCGCCGCTCACCCGTGACGCTCTCTGTCCGTGTTGGCACATCGACCCGACGATCCGGATGGATCAATCTAAGTCATTGATGTTTATTATCAATTTATCGAGGGATGTCGGCGTGTACCATGCATTGCCCCCGTATTCGCGGCTTGACTAGCACAACCCTTTTTGCGGGGCAACATGGGCCCGCACTGGAATCATGCCTATTTGACGTATCGCGCCACAATTCGTCATCGCCCTATTGCCGGTGCAGCGCCGCCCGTAAAACACTACAGGAAGCTGACCGGATCGATATCGACAGCCAGTCGGAGACTGCCGCGCGGGCTCGGCGCGGCGGCAAGCCACCCACGAAGGAAGGTCGGAAGATCGAACTGGCGTGGCGCCTTGACCAGCAATCGGAACCGGCTCCGCCCCCGGATGATCGCAAGCGCCGCCTCGGCCGGCCCCAGAACGTCAACATTTTCAACCCGCGGCGCGGACCGCGCGATCGCCCGCGCATAGGATTCCGTTTCGCCGCGCTCCTTGCCCGAAACGATGATCGCCGCCAGCCTTCCGAAGGGCGCAAGCCGCGCCTCCCGCCGCAGTGCGATCTCGCTGGCATAGAAGGCTTCGCGGTCCTGTGCGACGATGGCCCGCATCACCGGATGGTCGGGTTGATAGGTCTGGATGAGGCCGTGCGACAAACCGCCGCGCCTTCCAGCCCGGCCCACGACCTGTTCCAGTGTCTGGAAGCTCCGCTCCGCCGCGCGCGGGTCGGAGGCCGCAAGGCCGATATCGCCGTCGACCACGACGACCGCCGTCATGCCGGGAAAATCGTGGCCCTTGGCGACGATCTGCGTGCCGATGACGAGAGGTCGACCTCGCCGCGTTCGATGGCGGCGAGCTTCTCCCGGAGAAATCGGATACCGGGCGCCATGTCGCTTGAGAGGATCGTGTATCGCAGGCCGGGGAAACGCTCGGCGACTTCCTCGGCGATGCGCTCCACACCCGGACCGCAGGCGACGAGCGAATCTTCCGCATCGCAGGATGGGCAGTGCTTGGGAACCCTGTGGCGGTGGCCGCAATGGTGACAGACGAGTTCGCCGCGAAACCGGTGCTCCACCAGCCATGCGGTGCAATTGGGACAATCGAAACGAAAGCCGCAGCGCCGGCACAGCGTCAGCGGCGCATAGCCGCGCCTGTTGAGAAAGAGCAGTCCCTGCTCGCCGCGCTGCACCGCCGCCGCCAAAGCCTCCACAGCCGGCTGCGACAGAAACCGGCCGGGCTCGGGCGGGTCAACGCGAAGGTCCACGGCCCGGATATCGGGCCTCCTCGCCTCGCCGAACCGTTCCGGCAGCTCCAGCCGCGTATACCGGCCCAGTTCGCAATTGGCGCGGCTCTCCACGGAAGGCGTTGCCGACGACAGGATGACCGGCACCCCCTCGATCCTCGCCCGCACGACCGCCATGTCGCGGGCATGATAGATCGCCTGTTCTTCCTGCTTGTAGGCGGCATCGTGCTCTTCATCGACCACGATCAGCCCCAGATCGCGGAACGGCAGGAACAGGGCCGACCGCGCGCCCACGATCACGCCGCCTTTCCCCTCCATCAGGGCCCGCCAGATCCTGGCCCGCTTCTTGGGGGAGACCTGGCTGTGCCATTCGCCGGGCCGTTCGCCGAAACGCGCCTCGAACCGGTCCAGAAACTGTCCGGTCAAGGCGATCTCCGGCAGCAGGATCAGCACCGAGCGCCCCTGCGCCACCGCTTCGGCGACGGCTTCGAAATAGACTTCCGTCTTGCCGGATCCGGTCACGCCGTCGAGCAGACAGACCGAAAAGCCGGCGCCCGGCAACGCGCGCAGTTTTTCGGCAACGGTCTGCTGCTCGCTGGACAGCGTTGGCGGCTCATGGTCCGGATGGGGGCGCGTCAATGCCGGGGGCGGCGGAACCTCGATGGCTTCAAGCGCCCCGGCCGCAACCAGCCCGTCGATCACCGAGGCGGTCACCTGGGCTTCCTTTGCCAGCGCCGATTTCGGCCAGGCAAGCCCGCCTTGCGCAGCGGCCAGCACCTTCTCGCGCGCCGGCGTCATGCGTTCGGGAAGCGCACCGGTCTCGCGATAGGCCATGACCGGGGCCTCCGGTTCGAAACTGTCGATCCCGCGCAGCACCATGCGCAGGACCTGGCCCCTCGGCACCAGCGTGTAGTCAGCAACCCAGTTGACGAAGGAAACGAGCTTCTCGTCCAGCGGCGGCAGCGGCAGGATCTCGGCAATGGATTTCAGCTTGGCCGGATCGACGCTGTCGCACTCGCCCGGCCAGACGGCGCCGGCAAGCAGGCGGCTTCCCAGCGGCGCGGCGACAAGCGCGCCGGGCTGCGGCGCGGCGCCCTCGGGCAGCGCATAGGTGAACGGCTGGTCGAAGAGGCTTGCCAGCAGCACCGGGACTGTCGCTGTCTCGTCCATCCGTTCCTCTATATCCGCCGGCTGCGTTCCGAATCGGCGGGCTGCCTTTCGCCGTCAAAATAGGATAAAGGACTGGCAAGCGCCGCCGCCCATGGCAAGCGGCCATTGCCCAAACATAGAAGATCCAGGGATACCTCATGAAATTCTTCATCGACACCGCCGATACGAAGGCGATTGCCGAGCTTGCCGCCTCCGGCCTCATCGACGGCGTGACGACCAACCCCTCGCTCATCGCCAAGTCGGGCCGCGACTTCAAGGAAGTCATCGCCGAAATCTGCGGGCTGGTCGAAGGCCCGGTCAGCGCCGAAGTGGCGGCGACCGAGGCCGAACAGATGATCGCCGAAGGACGCCATCTGGCCAAGATCGCCAAGAATGTCGCAGTCAAGGTGCCGCTGACGATGGACGGGCTGAAGGCCTGCCGGACGCTGACCGGCGAGGGCACCATGGTGAACGTCACGCTCTGCTTCTCGGCCAATCAGGCGCTGCTCGCCGCCAAGGCGGGCGCAACCTTCATATCCCCGTTCATCGGGCGGCTCGACGACATCGGCCTCGACGGCATGGAACTGATCGAGGAAATCCGCACGATCTACGACAACTACGCCTACGCCACCGAGATCCTGGCGGCCTCCATCCGCACCGTGAACCATGTGAAGCTGGCCGCGCTTGTCGGCGCCGATGTCGCGACGATCCCACCGAACATCATTCCCCAGCTCGCCGCGCACCCCCTGACAGACAAGGGCCTCGACGCCTTCCTCGCGGACTGGAAGAAGACCGGCCAGAGCATTCTGTGATCCGGCCGCGCCGGCGGTCAGGATTTGTCAATCCGTATTGGCGAGACTGATGCCATGGGACGGGATGACACGCGCATCGACGATTTCCCCGCCGCACCCGATTGTGCGGCGGCAGCTGCCGGCTGGCTGGACAAGCTCGGAATCGAACGGCGTCTTTCCCCCAACACGACCGAAGCCTATGGGCGCGATCTTTCGCAGTTCTGCCTGTTCCTGACCGATCACCTCGGCAAGCCACCGGCGCTGAAGGACATGGCGGCGCTGACCGCCCGCGACATCCGCGCCTTCCTCAGCCAGCGCCGGATGCAGGGGATCCAGCCGCGTTCTCTCTCGCGCGCCATTGCCGCCATCCGCTCCTTCTATCGCTACCTGCAGGTCGACCGCAGCATTGCCTCGAATGCCCTTGCCGGTCTGCGCGGCCCCAAGAAGCCCAAAAGCCTGCCCAAGCCCATCGCCGCCCCTGCCGCGCGCAGCGTGATAGACGCCGCAACCATCGCTGTTGATGGTGGCGAGCCCTGGGTTGTGGCGCGCGATGCCGCCGTTCTGGGACTTCTTTACGGCTGCGGCCTGCGCATTTCCGAAGCACTGTCCATCACGCTGCGCGATGTGCCGAAGACGGGCCGCGGCGACATCCTCACCATCACCGGCAAGGGCGGCAAGACGCGGCTGGTGCCCGTCCTGCCGGCGGTACGCGCGGCGATTGCCGAATATCTTGATCTCCTGCCGCATGCGCTTGACGACGACGAGGCGATCTTCCGCGGCGTGCGCGGCGGGCCGCTCGACGCACGCACGATACAGCGGCGCATGGAAAGCCTGCGCGGCGCGCTCGGCCTGCCGGACTCGGCAACGCCCCATGCCCTGCGCCATTCCTTCGCGACGCATCTGCTGTCGCGCGGCGGCGACCTTCGCGCAATTCAGGAACTGCTTGGCCATGCCAGCCTGTCGACGACGCAGGTCTATACCGCCATCGACGAAGCGCGCCTGCTCAGCGTTTACGAAACCGCCCATCCAAGGGCGAGGAAAGCGGGCTGACCTGCTACGCAACGACGCTCCGAATCCGCGGCACTTCTTGCGGTATGGATTGCCCGGTCAGGCCGGGCAATGACGGCTCATAAGGGGCGGCCAGAGCATTCGCGCAAGCGTCATCGCCGGGCTTGACCCGGCGATCCATTCCCCTGTCGCTGCGGCAAAGGGGAAATGACCGGGACATCTCAGGAGGATTGGAAGATAAGGACAGCCTCGCCTTAGACGGTCAGGTGGGCGCGCACTTCCGGCTTGTCGAGATCTTCCGCCGGGCCGGTATGCATCACCTGGCCGCGGTCCATGATGTAGACCTTGTCGGCCAGCTCGCGGCAGAAATCGAGATACTGTTCGACAAGGACGATCGTCAGGCCGAACTCGGCTTTCAGAAACTGGATCGCCCGACCGATATCCTTGATGATTGAAGGCTGGATGCCTTCGGTCGGCTCGTCCAGCAGCAGGACCTTCGGCCGCATGGTAAGCGCCCGGCCGATCGCAAGCTGCTGTTGCTGGCCGCCCGAAAGATCGCCGCCGCGCCGGTCGAGCATGTCCTTGAGCACGGGGAAAAGCTCGAACACGTAATCGGGGATCGTCTTGTCGCCTTTGAGCGGCGCGAACCCCGTCTGTAGGTTCTCGCGCACGGTCAGCAGCGGAAAGATTTCGCGCCCCTGCGGCACCAGCGAGATGCCGAGCCGCGCCCGGTCGTGGCCGGCCATGCGCGTGATGTCCTGCTCGGCCATCATGATCTTGCCGGAAGACAACGGCTGGTGGCCGACGATGGAGCGGATGAGGCTGGTCTTGCCGACGCCGTTTCTGCCCAGAATGCAGGTGATCATGCCCGTCTCGGCGGTCACCGATACGTCGCGCAGCGCCTCGGCCGCGCCATAGTGGAGGTTGGCGTGTTCTACAGCCAGCATCTTACCGCCCCAGATAGACTTCGATGACGCGCTTGTCGGCGCTGACATGGTCGAGCGTGCCTTCCGCCAGCACGCTGCCCTCGTGCAGACACGTCACCTTGACGCCGAGTTCGCGCACGAAATGCATGTCGTGCTCGACGACGATGACCGAATGGGTCTTGGCGATCTCCTTCAGGAGCCTTGCCGTTTCTTCCGTTTCGGCATCCGTCATGCCGGCCACGGGTTCGTCGACCAGAAGCACCTTGGGGTCCTGCGCCAGCAGCATGCCGATCTCCAGCCACTGTTTCTGGCCGTGGCTGAGATTGGCTGCGAGATCCTTGCGCCGCGCTTCCAGCCGGATGGTCCCGAGGATCTCGTCGATCGCCGCGGCGTCTTCCTTGCTCTTGCGGTAGAACAGGGCCGGAAAACCGCGCCGCTCGCCCTTCAGCGACAGCAGGAGATTGTCCTCGACGGTCTGGCTTTCGAAGACGGTCGGCTTCTGGAATTTGCGGCCGATGCCGAACATGGCGATCTCCGCCTCGTCATGGCGTGTCAGATCGATTGTCCCGTTGAAATAGACCTCGCCCTCGTCGGGCCGCGTCTTGCCGGTGATGATGTCCATCATCGTCGTCTTGCCGGCGCCGTTGGGTCCGATGATCGCACGCATTTCGCCCGGATCCAGCGTCAGCGAGAGATTGTTGATCGCCTTGAAGCCGTCGAACGAGACGGACACGCCGTCCAGATAGAGAATGCTCGTCGCCTTGCTCATTGCTGCTGCTCCGCCGCGTTCGGTGCGATGTCGGCCCGCGCATCCGGAGACATCTCGTCAACTGGCGTCGATTTGCGCCGGCGCACGAGGCCGAGCAGACCCATGATGCCCTTGGGCATGAACAGCGTGACGAAGATGAACAGGCCGCCGAGCGCGAACAGCCAGTACTCGGGCAGCACGCCGGTAAACCAGCTCTTGCCCGCATTGACGAGGAACGCCCCCGCGATCGGCCCGACAAGCGTCGCGCGTCCGCCGACGGCGGTCCAGACGACCACCTCGATGGAATTGGCCGGCTCGAATTCGCCGGGATTGATGATGCCGACCTGCGGCACGTAAAGGGCGCCGGCGATGCCCGCGATCACCGCGGAAAGAACGAAGGCGATCAGCTTTATGTTCTCCGGCCGGTAGCCAAGGAAGCGCGTGCGGCTTTCCGCATCGCGCACGGCTGCGAGAATCTTGCCGTATTTGGAGTTGATGACGGCCGACGTGATGACGAGCCCGATGATGAGCGCCGCGGCGCTGATGATGAACAGGCCGACGCGGGTCGATTGCGCGGCGATGTCGAAACCCACGATATCCTTGAAATCCGTCAGCCCGTTATTGCCGCCGAAACCCATCTCGTTGCGGAAGAAGGCCAGCATCAGGGCGAAGGTCATGGCTTGTGTGATGATCGACAGATAGACGCCGGTGACGCGGCTGCGGAAGGCGAACCAGCCGAAGACGAGCGCAAGGATGCCAGGGACGAGCACCACCATCAGCATCGCGAAGGCGAAGCTGTCGAAGCCGTACCAGTACCAGGGCAGTTCCTTCCAGTTCAGAAAGACCATGAAGTCGGGCAGGTCGGGGTTGCCGTAGACGCCCCGGCTGCCGATCTGGCGCATCAGATACATGCCCATCGCGTAGCCGCCGAGTGCGAAGAACGCGGCATGACCGAGCGAAAGGATGCCGCAGAAGCCCCATACGAGATCGAGCGCCAGCGCCAGCAGCGCATAGCACAGATATTTTCCGATCAGCGGCACCAGATAGTCCGGCATGTGGAACGCGCTGCCGCGCGGGACGGCAAGGTTGAGCACCGGCACGAGGACGGCAAGCGCCAGGATGATCACCATGCCGGCGACGACTAGCGGCGAACGGAAACCGCCGGCGAAGAAACGGGCAAGGATCATTGTTCGACGGCCCTTCCGCGCATCGCGAACAGGCCGCGCGGCCGGCGCTGGATGAAGAGAATGATGAAGATCAGGACGAGGATCTTGCCGAAGACCGCGCCGGCAAAGGGTTCAAGGAACTTGTTGGCGATCCCCAGCGTCAGGCCGCCGACAAGCGTGCCCCAGAGATTGCCGACGCCGCCGAAGACCACGACCATGAAACTGTCGATGATGTAGCCCTGGCCGAGATTGGGAGAAACGTTGTCGATCTGGCTGAGGGCAACGCCCGCGATGCCGGCAATACCCGACCCCAGCGCGAAGGTCAGCGCATCGACCCATGGCGTGCGGATGCCCATGGCCGAGGCCATGCGCCGGTTCTGGGTGACCGCGCGCATGAACAGGCCGAGCCGCGTTCTGTTGATCACAAGCAGCAGCACGACGAACACGCCGAGCGCGAAGACGACGATCCACATCCGGTTCCATGTGATCGAAAGCTGGCCGAGTTCGAAGGCGCCCGACATCCAGGACGGGTTCGACACTTCGCGGTTGGTGGGGCCGAAGATCGTCCGCACCGCCTGCTGGAGGATCAGCGAAACGCCCCATGTGGCGAGCAGCGTTTCCAGCGGCCGTCCATAGAGAAAGCGGATGATCCCGCGTTCGATGATGAGGCCCGCGAGCCCCGCCACCAGAAAGGCCGCCGGCAGCGCGATGGCGAGCGAATAGTTGAGCGCGTCGGGCGCGTAGTCGCGCATGATCTGCTGGACGACGAAGGTGGTGTAGGCGCCCAGCATCACCATCTCGCCATGCGCCATGTTGATGACGCCCATCACGCCGAAGGTGATCGCAAGGCCGATGGCGGCGAGGAAGAGAACGGAACCGAGCGAGATCCCGTACCAGACATTCTGACCCATGTTCCAGAAGGCCTGGACGTCCTGGATGCTGCCGATGCCCGCTTCGATGCGGGTGCGCAGCGCGCCCTCCGTCTGGCCGACATAGCCGTTCAGCAGCGCCAGCGCCTCGCGGTCGCCGCGCGAGACGATCGTATCGACGGCCTCGATGCGGGTCTTTTCGTCAGACGAGAACTTCAGGAGGATCGCGGCGCGCGCCTGTTCCATGCGCGAGCGGACCCTGGCGTTCTCTTCTTCCGCCAGCGCGGCTTCCAGCGCTTCGAGCTGACTTTCGTCGGCATTCTGGAACATCGTGTTGGCGGCGCTGATCCGGACATCGGGATTGTCGGCCATCAGCGTCAGGCCGGAAAGCGCATCGGCGATCAGCCGCCGGATCGAATTCTTGATTTTCACCTTGTCGAGGGTGACGCCCTGGGTCGGGGCGATGACTTCGTCGGTGAGCGGGTCGACCATGACCTCCTGGCCGCCGCGGCGCGTGACGATGACGACGGTCTTGTCGTCGGCGCGAACCTGCAGATTGCCGTCGTTGAGCGCGCGCAGCGCCGGAGCCGCATTGCTGTCGCCGGTCTTGCCCAGCGCCTCGATGACCGTCTCGACGTCTTTGAAATTGCGCGCCTGGGCGAACCCGCCGAGGATCTCGCGCAGTTCGGCCTCGTCCGCATGCGCGGCGGTCAGCGGAAGCGCAAGAAGGAGGCCGAGCAGCAGCGTCTTCAGGAACGAAGGGAATGCCATTGTCTTAGGATCCGCCCGCAGGAATGTTCGGTACAATCTTCGATCCGCCAATTCATGAAGCGGATCATTTTCTTTCTTGGTGCGGTGGCCCGGGCGGGCGGGAGGAGCGGCCCGCCCGGGTTTCAGCCGGCTTTCAGCGCTGGATTATGCGCCCTTGCCGCCGCACTTGCCTGTTGCGGTGTTGAAGTTTCCGCAGGACATCGGCTTGCGCCAGTCGGAGATCAGGTCCTTGGAGTCCGGCAGGAAGTCGGACCACTCGTCGCCAACCACCAGACCGGGCGTCTCGTAGACGACTTCGAACTGGCCGTCCGCCTGGATTTCGCCGATGAGGACCGGCTTGGTGATGTGGTGGTTCGGCATCATGGTCGAGAAGCCGCCGGACAGGTTCGGCACGGACACGCCGATGATGGCGTCGATGACCGCGTCGGGATCGGTGGTGCCGGCCGCTTCGACCGCCTTAACCCACATGTTGAAGCCGATATAGTGCGCTTCCATCGGATCGTTGGTCACGCGCTTGTCGTTCTTGATGAACGCGTGCCAGGAGTCGATGAACGAAGCGTTCTCCGGCGTGTCGAGGGACTGGAAGTAGTTCCAGGCCGCCAGATGGCCGACGAGCGGACCGGTGTCGAGACCGGCAAGCTCTTCTTCGCCGACCGAGAAGGCGACGACCGGAATGTCTTCGGCCTTGATGCCGGCATTGGCCAGTTCCTTGTAGAAGGGAACGTTGGCATCGCCGTTGATGGTGGAGACCACCGCCGTCTTCTTTCCGGCCGAGCCGAACTTCTTGATGTCGGCCACGATCGTCTGCCAGTCGGAATGACCGAACGGCGTGTAGTTGATCATGATGTCTTCGGCGGCAACGCCCTTGGCCTTCAGATAGGCCTCGAGGATCTTGTTGGTCGTGCGCGGATAGACGTAGTCCGTACCGGCCAGAACCCAGCGCTCGACACCTTCGTTCATCAGGTAGTCGACAGCGGGGATCGCCTGCTGGTTCGGCGCCGCACCCGTGTAGAACACGTTGCGCTGGCTTTCTTCACCCTCGTACTGGACGGGGTAGAAAAGCAGCGAGTTCAGCTCTTCGAACACCGGCAGGACCGACTTGCGGGACACTGAGGTCCAGCAGCCGAACACTGCGGCAACCTTGTCTTTTTCGATCAGCTCGCGCGCCTTTTCGGCAAACAGCGGCCAGTCGGAAGCCGGATCGACGACAACAGCCTCAAGCTTCTTGCCGAGCAGACCGCCCTTCTTGTTCTGCTCTTCGATGAGCATCAGCATGGCGTCCTTCAGCGTCGTCTCTGAAATCGCCATCGTGCCCGACAGCGAATGCAGGATGCCGACCTTTATGGTCTCCTGCGCGTTTGCGGCAGCTGAAAACAGCATGCCGGCGCCAACAACCGCAGCCGTGGCGGCGTTGGTCAACAGTTTGAAATTTACCCTCATGACAGAACTCCCGGTTGGAATTTTCGCATCGCACACATGACAGCAAGAGCCATGCCAACCGCGGCAGACTTTTTAGCCGCCTTCATTTGGACACGATTCCAAAGCGTTACAGCCGCGGTCCCGTTCGGGTGGCCATTTAGCCTATCTTCCGGGCATGATGACGTATTGCGCAGCGTAAGCTAAAATCGCCTGTTTTTTAGGCAATTTACATGTTGCGCGAAAAATATGCTCAAAGCAGCGCCACTCTCAACGCAAATGGCGGCCCTGCGGCCGGCCCGCGCGGTGCTTTGGCTAAAGCCGGAGCGGTGCGGTAAACGGGAGATTAACGCAGGCCGCCCTGCGTCTTCAGGAAGGAAACGATCTCGGCAACGCCTTCGCGGCGCTTCAGATCGGTGAAGATGAAGGGCCGCGCCGCGCGCGCCCTGCCGGCATCGTCCCGCATGCGTTCAAGATCGACCCCGACATGAGGGGCAAGATCGGCCTTGTTGATCAGCAGCAGGTCGGATCGCGTAATGGCCGGTCCGCCCTTGCGGGGAATGTCTTCGCCCTGGCAGACGGAGATGACGTAGATCGTCAGGTCGGCAAGATCGGGCGAGAAGGTGGCGGCAAGATTGTCGCCGCCCGATTCGATGAAGACGATGTCGAGATCGGGGAACCGTTCGTTGAGGTCCGCGATCGCCTGCAGATTGATCGACGCGTCCTCGCGGATGGCGGTATGCGGGCAGCCGCCCGTCTCCACCCCCGCGATCCGGTCCGAGGACAGCGCCTGCATCCTCACCAGCGCGTCCGCGTCTTCGCGCGTGTAGATGTCGTTGGTGACGACCGCGATGGAATAATCGTCGCGCAGCGTCCGGCAGAGTTCCGCCGTCAGCGTCGTCTTGCCGGTCCCGACCGGACCGCCGATGCCGACGCGCAGGGGACCGTTGGCGGATGAATTCATGAACGGAACAGCCTCGGCTCCAGCGTTTCGTGTTTCATGGAAACGATATCGGCGAGAATGGCGCTGTTGCCCAGATCGTCGAGGGTTGATGCCGCGGCGCGATTGGCGGTTTCCGCCGCCACCGCCTCGAGGCTTGCCATGATGGCAACGCCGCCGTCCTGACCGGTGACAGACAGGCGGATCGCGGCCTGAACCAGATTGCCGGCATAGGTGTTCAGCCACGCGGCGAGCGCCATCGGCAGCCCGATCCCCCAGCTCCCCGCCACGGCGCCGACCGCGACCGGATAGGCAATGGGACTGGCGAGTCGTTCGACAATGGGATTGGGCCACGCCCTCGCCGCCTCGATGAAGGCTCGGCCCTGCGCGACGGTTTCGGCATGGCGCTCCGCCGAGCCCGCGCCGGCAAGTGCGAGATCGTTGGCTTCGCGCGGCATGCGCCCTTCGCTCGCCGCCCGCCAGGCGGCGGCGAACAGCACCGCGTCATTCCAGCTTGCACCGAGCGTCATCACGTCGGCGATCCATTCCCGGAGCGTCTGCGTGTCGTGGACGATGCCGTCGGCGACGGCCTGCTCCAGCCCGCCGGAAAAGTTGAAGGAACCGACCGGGAAGGTCGGCGAAAGCCAGGTCATGATCCTGATGAATGCGGCCGTGTCAGTCATGGTGATGCATCCCCTCATGGTGATGATCGTGATGATGATGGCCCTCGTGACGTCCTCCGTATGCGCCGCCTTCCGGATCGAAAGGAGCGTCTGTTTCTTTTATCGATGCGCCGAGGCCTTCCAGCATCGCGGCGATCACATGGTCGCGGCGGATCAGGATGCGGTCCTCGAAAATCTGTGCGGCAAGGTGCCGGTTGCCGATCTGCCAGGCGAGCGCCGTCAGGTGCCGGGCATCGCGCCCGCGGACTTCAAGCAGTTGCTCCGGTTCAGCCAGCACCTCGATGATGCGCCCGTCCTCCAGAACCAGCCCGTCGCCATGCCGCAGCAGCACCGCACGCGGAAGGTCGAGAAGGAATTCGATGCCGTTGTCGGAAGTGAACGCCATGCGCCGCCTGTGCCGCGCCGTCTCGTCCAGCGTGATCGTACCGGCCTTGTCGTGAAAGTGACGCGTTACGGCAGTGGCTTTCATGGATATCCTAAAAGAGGAAATACCTCTGTGCCATGGGCAGTATGCTCGCCGGTTCGCAGGTCAGCAACTCCCCGTCGGCACGCACTTCGTAGGTCTCCGGATCGACGTCGATGTCAGGCGTGGCGCTGTTCATGACCATCGCGGCCTTGCCGATGCCGCCGCGGGTGTTCTCCACCGCGACCATCGCCTTCTCCACACCCAGCTTCGCGCGCAGCCCCGCATCGAGCGCCGCCTTCGACACGAAGGTCACCGACGATGCGGCGGCGGCCTTGCCGTAGGCGCCGAACATGTAGCGGTAATGGACCGGCTGCGGCGTGGGGATGGAGGCGTTGGGGTCGCCCATCGGTGCCGCGGCGATCGTCCCGCCGAGCAGGATCATCTCGGGCTTTACCCCGAAAAAGGCCGGGTTCCACAACACCAGATCGGCCCGCTTGCCGACTTCCACGGAACCGATTTCCTTCGACAGCCCGTGGGCGATCGCCGGATTGATCGTGTATTTGGCGACGTAGCGCTTCACCCGGTAGTTGTCGTTGTCGCCAGTCTCCTCGGCCAGCCGGCCGCGCTGCCGCTTCATCTTGTCGGCTGTCTGCCAGGTACGGATGATGACCTCGCCGACGCGCCCCATGGCCTGGCTGTCGGACGAGATGATCGAGAACGCGCCCATGTCGTGAAGAATGTCCTCCGCCGCGATCGTTTCCTTGCGGATGCGGCTTTCGGCAAAGGCGATGTCTTCCGGAATCGACGCATCCAGGTGATGGCAGACCATCAGCATGTCGAGATGTTCGGCGAGCGTGTTGACGGTGTAGGGCCGCGTCGGATTGGTCGAGGACGGGATGACGTTGGGCAGCCCGCATACCTTGATGATGTCGGGCGCATGGCCGCCGCCCGCCCCTTCGGTATGGAAGGCGTGGATGGTGCGCCCCCTGATCGCATCGACGGTCGATTCCACGAAACCGGATTCGTTCAGCGTGTCGGTGTGGATCATCACCTGCACGTCGTAGGAATCGGCGACCGACAGGCAGCAGTCGATCGCGCCGGGTGTCGTGCCCCAGTCTTCATGCAGCTTCAGGGCGCTCGCCCCGCCCAGCACCATCTCCTCCAGCGCGCCGGGCAGCGACGCGTTGCCCTTGCCGGCGAACGCAAGGTTCATCGGGAAGGCGTCTGCCGACTGGATCATGCGGCCCAGATGCCACGAGCCGGGCGTGCAGGTCGTCGCCAGCGTGCCGTGCGCCGGCCCGGTGCCGCCGCCTAGCATCGTCGTCAGCCCGCTCATCAGGGCTTCCTCGATCTGCTGCGGACAGATGAAATGGATATGCGCGTCGAAACCGCCGGCGGTGACGATCTTGCCCTCCGCCGCGATGGCCTCGGTTCCCGGACCGATCGGGATCGTCACGCCCTCCTGCGTGTCCGGATTGCCGGCCTTGCCGATGGCCGCGATGCGCCCGTCCCTGAGGCCGATATCGGCCTTGTAGATGCCCGTCGCATCGACGATCAGCGCGTTGGTGATGACGGTATCGACCGCCCCGGCCGCCCGCGTCATCTGCGACTGGCCCATGCCGTCGCGGATAACCTTGCCGCCGCCGAACTTCACCTCCTCGCCATAGACGGTGAAATCCTTCTCCACCTCGATGAAGAGTTCGGTGTCGGCGAGCCGCACCTTGTCGCCGGTCGTCGGCCCGAACATGTCGGCATAGGCGGAACGGGTTATTTTCATTGGCATGTTCAGCGGCCCTTCAGTTCGGTAGCCAATTGCCACGTATCGCCAGTGTCAAAGGCTATGAAGACGCCGCCCGAACCAATCCGGGCGTGTCCTTCTTCGTTCAATGTCACCCGCATCTTTGCAATGCGAAGAGAAAAGTCTCCAAGATATGATCCTCTCAGGAACACTCCCGAAACCGCCTCTTTGAAGCCGTGATCCGCAAGTCGCCTCCTGACTTCGGCAGGTTTGTCATGGGTCCACTTGTATTTCGGGAAAAAAGCAATCCGAGGCTTCTGGGCCGGCAGGTTGCGAAACGGCAGCAAATGATAGAGCACAGACAATCCGGCCAGCAGGCCGATCAAGTAGATCAAGGAGGTAATCGAACTCGACATTCAGCACCCGCCCCTAAAGAGCCCCCATCACTTCCTGTCTGAATCCGTAAACGGTGCGCCCGCCGCCAAGCGGCACCAGCGTGACCTCGCGCGATTGCCCGGGCTCGAACCGCACAGCCGTGCCTGCGGCGATATCGAGCCGCATCCCGCGTGCCTTCGCCCGGTCGAAATCGAGCGACGGATTGGTCTCGGCGAAATGATAGTGCGAGCCGACCTGAACCGGTCGGTCGCCGGTGTTGGCGACCATGACGGTGACGGTCGCCGCCCCCGCATTGAGCTCGATGGTTTCGTCTGGCGTGATGATCTCGCCGGGGATCATGGCCTGCCCCCTTATCCGGCGATGGCGAGATAGACGCCGCCCGCCATGGTTGCGAGGCCTGCAACGCGCGAGGCCGTCCGGCCGGCGAGCCCCGCAAACAGGCGCGAAAGCCCGATCCCGGCCGCAAGACCGGCGCCATGGAGCAGCGCCGTCGCAACGGCAAAGCCGGCCATGTAGGAAAGCCCGTTGCCGCCGGCCATCTCGGTCCCGTGGGCATAACCGTGGAACAGGGCGAAGAACCCGGCAACCGCCATGCCGACGCTGGCGGGAACGCGCACCGCCAGCGCAACGAGGATACCGAGCGTCACGACGGATGCGAGGATCGTCGGCTCGACCAGCGGCAGCATGCCGCCCCAGAGCGCCGTCATGAAGCCGGCGCCCATCATCGCCACGAAGGCGGCAGGCACGGCCCAGACCGCCCGCCCGCCGAGCAGCGCGGCCCAAAGGCCGACCGCAACCATGGCGAGCACGTGGTCTGCGCCGGTCAGCGGATGCAGGAAGCCCGAAACCAGGGAGCCATGCCCGGCATGGCCGTAATGGGCGAAGGCGGGCGCGGTCGATGCTGCGAGGATCAGACCGGTGACTATGAGACGCTTCATGATCGTTCTTCCTGTTCTTTGGATTTCCACAGCCGCTAGCGGATAGGTTCGTGGACGGTCACCAGCTTGGTGCCGTCGGGAAAGGTGGCTTCGACCTGGACGTCGTGGATCATTTCGGCAACGCCCTCCATGACCTGGGCGCGGGTCACGACATGCGCGCCCGCTTCCATGAGTTCGGCGACGGAGCGGCCATCCCGGGCGCCTTCGACGACGAAATCGGTGATCAGGGCAATGGCCTCCGGATGGTTGAGCTTCACGCCGCGCTCCAGCCGCCGTCGGGCGACCATCGCGGCCATCGAAACCAGAAGCTTGTCCTTTTCCCTCGGCGTTAACTGCATCGTCAGGTTTGCCCGCTGCTTGTTCTTCTAATTTGTCCAAATCCTGGGCAGGCCTGCCTGCCGATTGAGCATTTCCGCGAGCGGCATCACGACCCGCCGCAACGAAAATCCATCTTTGGCTAGAATTCTGGCAAGAAGCTTGCCAGTTCCCCCGCTGCGCCAGGCATTGGCGGCAGCGCTGCCGTCGGGAGAGTTTTTCAGAAAAGAGCGAACGCCGCAAAGCCGGTCTTCGGCATCGGCCCCGACATAGAGAAGGCTGGCCATCGCACCGGCCCCGCCGCCGATCGCGGCGCGCGCCATCAGCGCCGCCGCGTCGCCTTCCACGCGCAGATCTTCCGCGTGCACAAGCGCACCGTCACACCGCACCCGCCAGCGGTCGTGCAGAACCGTTTCGCGCACCTCTTCGCCCATCGCCTGCCGCCCGAAGATGACAGGTTCGAGAATGAGACAGGTCGCGTCGGGCGCTATCTCCACGTCAATGCGGCGTTGAAGCGCGCTTTCGTTGAAGAGGATCGTTTCCTGCGGCAGCCATGCCAGATGCGCGCCGACCCCGGCAATGAGCCTGGCTTCGACTTCAGCAATGCCGCCCGAGGCGCGGTAGACCTTTTCGCAGGCCTGCGTCGTGACAACCAGCATGGTCCCTGCCGCCGCTTCCGTTTCCCAGCCGATCCGGTCGCCGCCGGTCAATCCGCCGGCCGTGTTGATCAGCACCGCTTCCGCCCAGGCCCTTCGGCGGTCGCGCGGCAGGCGGATCTTCGCAGCACCCTCCTGATAGAGGACGTCGAGCCGCGTCGCGTCCGCCGAGCGCGCAACGCGTACACGCGCGCTGCCGCTGGCGCGCTGCAGGTTCCTGTGTGTCGAAGCGTCCATATCGATCCCGATAGTTTCAACGGCCTGCTGCAGATGCAAGCGGGATGCCGTTCCGGGACCGGATCGCATGGAAAAAGGGCGGCCGCCAACGCGACCGCCCTTCGACGTGTGACAGGTCAGACCGGTCTTAGCCGGCGGCCGCGCAGATGGCAGCCTTCAGCGCCGCGTCCGAATGGGCCTTGTCGCCCATATTGGCGCTGCCCGAAGCGCTCAGGCTCGCGCACTCCTTCTTCAGCTGGGCAAGCTGGTCGGGATTGAGCGCCTGAACCTGCGCTTCGATCGCCTGCTGGCTTTGCGCGGAAACCGTCGAGCCCGAATTGCCGTCAGGGGCAACCGACTGCGCGATGGCATCCAGCGATCCGGTCGCGGACGCGCTCGCCGTTCCCGACGCCGAAGCGCCGCCGGTACCGGCATTTGCGTTCGCACCGGCATTGACGCCGGTGCCGACGGACGCACCGCCTGCGGACACACCGACATTCGTGTTGGTGTCTGTGCCGGTATTGACGCTCTGTGCATTGGCCGACAGGGCGAAGACACTGGTGGCAATCGCCACAGCGGCCACGAGGGCAGGCATCTTACGGGTAAAAGTCATCTGAATTCTCCTCACTGCATCTACTTTGAAAGCCCCCGTTTGACGCTTCTCTTTCTGAAGTCGCGCCACGCTTCCCGACACGGGCAAGAAGCGATGCAGCGGGAACGGCCGGCATGGCCACTTGTTCCAAAGAAATCCTGCCGGAGATGAGATCGGGCACCGGCGTTCGCTGTCCGGGGGAAAGACTAGCGCGGCCTTTCGCCCCGGGCGCGACGCACAAGGATGCCGAGCGCTGCGGCGGCGCCGGCTGTCAGCGCCAGCGTAGCCGAAAGGGCCGCCGTCTCCGATCCGGTGCCACGCAGGACGAGCTCATGCACGACCATGGCAACGGCAACGATACAGATCAGGCAGACGATGGAGATCAGGCTGATGACGACGCGCCGCATGACCGGTCAGATATGGATGGACCGCTTGGCAACGCCCATCGCCGCCTCTTTCACCGCCTCAGACATCGTCGGGTGGGCATGGCAGGTGCGGGCCAGATCCTCCGCCGAGCCGCCGAATTCCATCAGCACGGCGGCCTCATGGATCATCTCGCCGGCCCCGAACCCGACGATATGCACGCCAAGGACCCGGTCGGTCTTGGCATCCGCCAGCACTTTGACGAAACCGTCCGTCTGGTTCATCGCGCGCGCACGGCCGTTCGCGGTGAAGGGAAACTTGCCGGCATTGTAGTCGATGCCGGCGGCCTTGAGCTCTTCCTCGCCGCGACCGACCCAGGCGACTTCAGGCGAGGTATAGACGACGCCGGGAATCACCTCGTAATTCACATGGCCCGCCTGACCGGCCAGGATTTCGGCGACGGCGACGCCCTCATCCTCGGCCTTGTGAGCCAGCATCGGGCCGGCGATCACGTCGCCGATGGCATAGATGCCGGCAACGTTCGTCTGATAATGCGCATCCGTCTTCACCCGGCCGCGTTCGTCGAGCTCGACGCCGGCTTCCGACAGGCCAAGCCCTTCGGTGAAGGGTTTGCGCCCGATGGCGACGAGGACGATATCGGCGTCCACCGTCTCCGCGGCCGCTTCTCCGGCGGCCGGCTCGACGGTAACCTTGAGGCCGGACTTGGCCTTCTCAACCGCCGTGACCTTGCTGCCGAGCATGAACTCGAAGCCCTGCTTCTTGAGCATGCGCTGGAACTGCTTTGCGACATCGCCGTCAACGCCGGGCAGGATGCGGTCGAGATATTCGATGACGACGACTTCGGCCCCGAGGCGGCGCCAGACAGATCCGAGCTCAAGCCCGATGACGCCTGCGCCGATCACGGCGAGCTTCTTTGGCACCTTGGTCAGTTCAAGCGCGCCGGTGGAGCTGACGACCGACTTTTCGTCGATCTCGATCGCCGGCAGGGACGCGACGTCCGAACCGGTGGCAATCACGATGGCCTTCGTCTCCAGCACGGTCTTGTCGCCCTTTTCCGGCGTGACTTCGACCTTGCCGGCCTCAACGATCCTTCCGGTGCCGCGAAATGCCTCGATCTTGTTCTTCTTGAACAGGAATGCGACGCCGTCGACGTTGGATTTCACCGTCGCGTCCTTGTGCGCCATCATCGCTTTCATATCGAGCTTGGGCGCGGAGACCTTGACGCCCAGCGCCTCAAGCCCGTGGCCGGCATGTTCGAAGGCTTCCGACGCGTGCAGCATCGCCTTCGACGGGATGCAGCCGACATTGAGGCAGGTGCCCCCATAGGTCTCGCGCTTTTCCACGACGGCGACCTTCAGCCCCAGTTGCGCGGCGCGGATCGCACAGACATAGCCGCCCGGGCCGCTGCCGATGACGATGAGATCGTAGGCCATTGATGCCTCCTGTTGGCCGGGTGCCGGCCTCGTGTCCGGACTCTAGAGATCCAGGATCAGACGCTGCGGGTCTTCAAGGCTTTCCTTGACGCGCACGAGGAACGTGACCGCTTCCTTGCCGTCGACGATACGGTGATCGTAGGAAAGCGCCAGATACATCATCGGGCGGATGACGACCTGACCGCCGATCGCCATCGGCCTCTCCTGGATCTTGTGCATGCCGAGAATGCCCGACTGCGGCGCATTGAGGATCGGCGCCGACATCAGCGAGCCGTAGACGCCGCCATTGGAAATCGTGAAGGTGCCGCCCTGCATGTCGTCGAGCGTCAGGTCGCCGTCGCGCGCCTTGGCGCCGAGACCGGCGATCGCCGCCTCGATCTGGGCGATCGACATCCGGTCCGCGTCGCGCACCACCGGCACGACGAGGCCCTTGTCGGTACCCACCGCCACGCCGATATGGGCGAAATTCTTGTAGACGACGTCCGTGCCGTCGATCTCGGCATTGACGGCCGGAACTTCCTTGAGCGCGTGGCAGACGGCCTTGACGAAAAAGCCCATGAATCCGAGCTTCACGCCGTGCTTCTTCTCGAACAGATCCTTGTAGGACGAACGCAGATCCATCACCGCCTTCATGTCGACCTCGTTGAAGGTCGTCAGCATCGCGGCCGTGTTCTGCGCGTCTTTCAGGCGTCGCGCGATGGTCTGGCGAAGCTTCGTCATCCGCACGCGTTCCTCGCGCGCCTCGTCTTCCTGCGGCACCGGCCCGCGCGCAGCCGGAGCCGGCTGCGATGCTGCCTTGCCGCCGCCGACCATGGCATCGATGACGTCGCCCTTGAGAACCTGGCCGCGCTTGCCCGATCCGGCAACGGATGCCGCGTCGATGCCCTGTTCCTTCATCATTCTGGCCGCCGACGGTGCAGCCGGCATGGACGTGGCCCCCGCGGCAGCCTTGGGCGCCTCGGCTTTCTTCTCGGCCGGCCTGGCTTTTCCGCCTTGGTCTCCTTGGCCGCCACCTTTGCGGCGCCGCCGGCCTGCAGCTGGCCGAGCAGTGCGCCGACCTCGACCGTCTCGCCTTCGGCGACGAGGATTTCCGCCAGCGTTCCGGACGCCGGTGCGGGCACCTCGACGGTCACCTTGTCGGTTTCCAGTTCGACGAGCGGCTCATCCTGCGCGACGACCTCGCCGGGTTTCTTGAACCACTGTCCGACGGTCGCTTCGGTGACCGATTCGCCCGAGTGTCGGTACGCGGATTTCAGTTGCCATCTGTCTTCTCCGATAAGGTTCAGTCGGCGAGCGCTTCGTCGAGGAAGGCCTGCAATTGCGCATTGTGTTTGGACATCAGACCCGTTGCCGTCGCCGCTGAGGCATGGCGGCCGGCGTAGCGCGCACGGTGGTGCTTGGCCCCGATCTGGGTCAGCACCCATTCCAGATTGGGTTCGATGAAGCTCCAGGCGCCCATGTTCTTCGGCTCTTCCTGGCACCAGACCATGTCGGCCGTCTTGAACCGCGTCAGCTCGCCCATCAGCGCCTTGGCGGGGAACGGATAAAGCTGCTCCACGCGCATCAGATAGATGTCGTTGATGCGGCGCTTCTCGCGCTCCTCGTATAGATCGTAATAGACCTTGCCGGTGCACATCACGACGCGGCGGATCTTGGCGTCCTTGACCAGGCGCACTTCCTGATCGGGCAGATGTTCCGCATCGTCCCAGAGCACGCGGTGGAACGACGTTTCCGGACCGAACTCGTCGAGCCTGGAAACCGCCCGCTTGTGGCGCAGCAGCGATTTCGGCGTCATCAGGATCAGCGGCTTGCGGAAGTCGCGCTTGAGCTGTCGGCGCAGGATATGGAAATAGTTGGCCGGCGTCGTGCAGTTGGCGACCTGCCAGTTGTCTTCCGCGCATGACTGCAGGAACCGCTCCAGCCGCGCGGATGAATGTTCCGGCCCCTGGCCTTCATAGCCGTGCGGCAGCAGGCAGACGAGGCCGGACATGCGCAGCCATTTGCGCTCGCCCGACGAAAGGAACTGGTCGAAGACGACCTGGGCGCCGTTGGCGAAATCGCCGAACTGGCCTCCCACAGGATCAGGCCCTTCGGTTCCTGCAGCGAATAGCCATATTCGAAGGCCAGAACCGCCTCTTCCGACAGCATCGAATTGATGACGTCATAGCGCGCCGTCTGCTCGTCGCGGACATGATTGAACGGGATGTAACGGCTCTCGTCTTCCTGATCGATCAGCACGCTGTGGCGCTGCGAGAAGGTGCCGCGCTCGCACGTCCTGGCCGGAAAGGCGGACAGGATGCCTTCATCGAGCAACGTCGCGAATGCCAGCGCCTCGCCGGTTGCCCAGTCCAGCCCCTCGCCGCTATCCAGCATCGACTGACGGTTGTCGAGGAAACGGCGGATCGTGCGGTGGACGTGGAAGGTCTCCGGCACCTCTGTAATGCGCTTGCCGATCGCCTTCAGCCGGTCGATATCCACGCCGGTCTGACCGCGCCGCGGCCCGTCGTCCTGCGCGACCGTCAGACCGGCCCAGCGGCCGTCCAGCCAGTCGGCGCGGTTGGGCTTGTAGGCCTGGCCGGCCTCATATTCGGTGTCGAGTCTGGCGCGCCAGTCAGCCTTCATCTTCTCTCGACCTCTTCGGCCGTCACCAGACCTTCGCCGATCAGCTTTTCGGCATAGATCTGCAGGGTCGTCGGATGCGAGCGGATCTTCTTGTACATGAGCGGCTGGGTGAACGCCGGCTCGTCGCCCTCATTGTGGCCGAAGCGGCGGTAGCAGAACATGTCGACCACGACCGGACGTCCGAACTTCTGCCGGAACTCGATGGCGACCTTGGCGCAGAAGACGACGGCTTCCGGATCGTCGCCGTTGCAGTGAAGGATCGGCGCCTCGACGACCTTGGCGACGTCGGACGGATAGGGCGAGGAACGCGAAAAGCCCGGATAGGTGGTGAAGCCGATCTGGTTGTTGATGATGAAATGGATCGAGCCGCCCGGTGCGGTGCCCCCTTCAGGCCCGACAGGCCGAAGCACTCCGCGACCACGCCCTGACCGGCAAACGCCGCATCGCCATGCAGCAGCAGCGGCAGCACGCCGGAACGGTCGCGCGAGCCGGTCTCCGGATCGGGATCGACCATCTGGTCCTGCTTCGCGCGCGCCTTGCCGAGAACGACCGGATCGACGATTTCCAGATGCGATGGATTCGCTGTCAGCGACAGATGCACCTTGTTGTTGTCGAACTCGCGGTCAGACGACGCGCCAGATGGTATTTGACGTCGCCCGAGCCTTCCACTTCGTCGGGAGCGTAGGAACCGCCCTTGAACTCGTGGAAGATGGCCCGGTGCGGCTTGCCCATCACCTGGCTGAGGACGTTGAGGCGGCCGCGATGGGCCATGCCGAAGACGATTTCCTGAACGCCCAGCGCGCCGCCGCGCTTGATGATCTGCTCCAGCGCCGGGATCAGCGATTCCGCGCCGTCGAGGCCGAAACGCTTGGTGCCGGTGTAGCGGACATCCAGAAACCGCTCGAAGCCTCCGACTCCACCAGCTTGTTGAGGATAGCCTTCTTGCCTTCCGGCGTGAATGCCACACCCTTGTCCGGACCTTCGATGCGCTCCTGGATCCACGACTTCGCCGCTGGATCGGAGATGTGCATGAATTCCACACCGATCGTCTCGCAATAGGTCCGGCGCAGGATTTCCAGCATTTCGCGGATCGTCGCGAATTCAAGCCCGAGCACGTGATCGATGAAGATCGGACGGTCCCAGTCGGAGTCTTCTGAAGCCGTAGCTTGGAGGGATGCAGCTCCTCATGATCCTTCTGCGGCTCAAGGCCGAGCGGATCGAGATTGGCGTGAAGATGGCCGCGCATGCGGTAGGCACGGATCATCATCAGCGCGCGCACCGAATCGCGTGCGATCTGTTGCGCCATTTCCTCGCTGAGACCGGCGCCCGTTTCGGCGGCCTTCGCCTTCACCTTGCCGGCGACGGCCTTCTCCAGCGACGACCAGTCGCCGTCGAGCGCGGAGACCAGTTCGCCATTGGCGATGATCGGCCAGTCCTTGCGCTTCCAGCTGGCGCCGCGCGCCTTCGGTCTCGACTTCCTTCGGATCGTCCTTGAGCTGGGCAAAGAAGTCGCGCGCCACTGCTCGTCCACCGACGCGGGGTTTTCCGCGTAGCGTGCGTGCATCTGTTCAAGGAAGGCGGCGTTGCCGCCATAAAGGAATGACGTTTGAGCGAAAAGTTCGTTCTGATCCTGTCGGGCCATCATGTTTCCCTGGCGTTGCCGCATCTGCGCGTAACAGGGGGGCGGCATCAGCCGCCCAACCTGACTGCCTTCTGGAAAGCTGGCCCTCAGGCCAGCTAACCGTTCAAGACGCTCGCCAATGTCTTGCCGAGCGCTGCCGGCGACGGTGAAACGCGGATACCCGCAGATTCCATCGCCTCGATCTTGTCTTCCGCGCCGCCCTTGCCGCCTGCAATGATGGCGCCGGCATGGCCCATGCGACGGCCGGGAGGGGCCGTGCGGCCGGCGATGAAACCGACCATGGGCTTCGAACGCCCCCGCTTTGCCTCATCGGCGATGAACTGCGCCGCATCTTCTTCGGCCGATCCGCCGATCTCGCCGATCATGATGATCGATTTGGTCGCGTCGTCGGCGAGGAACATCTCCAGAATATCGATGAACTCGGTGCCCTTGACCGGATCGCCGCCGATACCGACAGCGGTCGTCTGGCCCGAGGCCGGCCTGCGAGGTCTGGAACACCGCCTCATAGGTCAGCGTGCCGGAGCGCGAGACGATGCCGACCGAACCGGGCTGGAAGATGTTGCCCGGCATGATGCCGATCTTGCAGGCTTCCGGCGTCAGCACGCCGGGGCAGTTCGGGCCGATCAGCCGGCTCTTTGAACCGCACAGCGCGCGCTTGGCCGCGACCATGTCGGTGACCGGAATGCCTTCCGTGATGCAGACGATGAGCTCGATCTCCGCCGCAATCGCCTCTTCGATGGAATCGGCGGCGAATGGCGGCGGCACGTAGACGACCGAAGCCGTTGCGCCGGTCACGGCCTTGGCTTCCTCAACGGTGTCGAAGATCGGCAGTTCGGCGGCCTTGCCGTCCGGAAGCGTGCCGTTCCAGACCGAACCGCCCTTGCCCGGCGTCACGCCGCCGACCATCTGCGTGCCGTAATAGCCGAGCGCCTGCTCGGTATGGAACGAGCCGGTCTTGCCGGTCAGGCCCTGGACGATGACCTTTGTATTCTTGTCTACCAGGATGGCCATTATTTCGTTCCCTTCACTGCAGCGACGATCTTCTGCGCCGCATCGTCCAGATCGTCGGCCGCGATGACGTTGAGGCCGCTCTCGTTGATGATCTTCTTGCCCTTGTCGACATTGGTGCCTTCAAGCCGGACGACCAGCGGCACGCTGAGACCCACATCCCTGACCGCCGTGACAACGCCGTCAGCAATGACGTCGCAGCGCATGATGCCGCCGAAGATGTTGACCAGGATGCCTTTGACGTTCGGATCGGCGGTAATGATCTTGAAGGCCGCCGTGACCTTCTCGGTCGTCGCGCCGCCGCCGACGTCAAGGAAGTTCGCCGGCTCCTCGCCGTAAAGCTTGATGATGTCCATCGTCGCCATGGCAAGGCCTGCGCCATTGACCATGCAGCCGATCGTGCCATCGAGCGCGACATAGGACAGATCGTATTTCGACGCTTCGATTTCCTTGGAATCTTCTTCGGTCAGATCGCGCAGGTCGACCACATCCTTGTGCCGGTAGAGCGCGTTGGAATCGAAGCCGACCTTGGCGTCGAGGCAATGCAGGCGCTGGTCTTCGGTAATGATCAGCGGGTTGATCTCCAGCATCGACATATCCTTGGAAAGGAATGCCTTGTAGAGATTGCGGCCGAGCGTCTCGGCCTGCTTGGCAAGATCGCCGGAAAGCCCGAAGGCGCGCGCCAGCGTGCGCCCGTGATGGGGCATGAAGCCGGTTGCCGGATCGATGGAGAAGGAAATGATCTTCTCGGGCGTGTCATGTGCGACCTGCTCGATATCCATGCCGCCCTCCGTGGAGGCGACAAAGGCGATGCAGCTCGTTCTCGCGGTCGACGAGAAGCGACAGGTAGAGTTCCTTCTCGATATCGGAACCGTCCTCGATGTAGAGGCGGTTGACGACCTTGCCCGCCGGGCCGGTCTGAACCGTGACCAGCGTGTTGCCGAGCATTTCGCGGGCGAATGCCTCGACCTGATCGACCGATTTCGCAAGCCTGACGCCGCCGCCGGCATCGGGGCCGAGTTCCTTGAACTTGCCCTTGCCGCGTCCGCCGGCATGGATCTGGCTCTTGACCACCCAGAGCGGTCCGCCGAGCTTTTCCGCGGCCGCCTTCGCCTCGTCGGCGGAAAAGATCGCGACGCCCTTCGAAACGGGTACGCCGAATTCCTTCAGTACCGCCTTGGCCTGATATTCATGAATGTTCACGGTCAGTCTGTCCTTGAAACGTGGCTCTCAGGGCTCCAGGCCGGGGCGCCGGCATTGCGCCCCCGCCGAAATGATTTACTTGCCGAGGTTCGGCGCGATTTTCTTGCAGGCGCTTATGAGGCCCTCGACGGCGGCGATCGACTTGTCGAGCATCGCCTTCTCGCCCTTCTGCAGCTCGATCTCGATGATCCGTTCGATGCCCTTGGCGCCGATCACTGCCGGCACGCCGACATAGATGTCCTTCGCGCCGTATTCGCCCTTGAGATAGGCGGCGCACGGCAGCACGCGCTTCTTGTCCTTCAGGTAGGACTCCGCCATCGCGATGGCGGAAGCGGCCGGGGCGTAGAATGCCGAACCGGTTTTCAGCAGGCCGACGATCTCGGCGCCGCCGTCGCGCGTGCGCTGGACGATCTCTTCCAGCCGCGCCTTGGTGATCCAGCCCATCTTGACCAGATCGGTCAGCGGGATGCCGGCGACCGTGGAATAGCGCACCAGCGGCACCATAGTGTCGCCGTGTCCGCCGAGCACGAAGGCGGTCACGTCCTGCACCGAAACGTCGAACTCTTCAGCGAGGAAATGACGGAAGCGGGCCGAATCCAGCACGCCGGCCATGCCGACGACCTTGTTCTTCGGCAGGCCGCTTGCCTTCTGCAGCGCCCAGACCATCGCGTCCAGCGGGTTGGTGATGCAGATGACGAAAGCTTCCGGGGCGTATTTCTTGATGCCCGACCCGACCTGTTCCATGACCTTCAGGTTGATTTCGAGAAGATCGTCGCGGCTCATGCCGGGCTTGCGCGGCACGCCCGCGGTGACGATGACGACGTCGGCACCCTTGATCGCCGCATAGGAGTTGGTGCCGGAATATTTGGCATCGAACCCGTCGACAGGCGCGGACTCGGCGATATCGAGACCCTTGCCCTGCGGGATACCTTCCGCGATGTCGAAGAGGACGACATCGCCGAGTTCCTTCAGCCCGATGAGATGCGCCAGCGTGCCGCCGATCTGGCCTGAGCCGATCAAAGCAATTTTCTTTCTCGCCATGAAGAATCCCTGCCCCAATTCGTGAATGGCCGACCCCGCGGACCGGCCTCATAATCGAGGCTCGTTACAGCGAAACAGGGCGGCTTGCAAGCAGTTCCGCACCATATCTGACCTTAAGGGAAGGTATTAGCAATATTCTTTCGCGACCCGGTTTGGATCGTATCGCGGCGGGCAGGCGTTCAGGCGGCAATATAGGCATCTGACTGCATTTCGCGCAGACGCGATGCGGTCCTGTGAAACGCTTTTGCCGCACGCCCCTCGACATGAAGCGCCTCGGGCTCGTCTTCTGCCGACATCACGATCTTGACCCCGTTGTCGTAAAGCGCGTCTATGAAATTCACAAAACGGCGCGCCTCATTCTGCTTGGCGACCGGCATGACCGGTACGTCATCGACCATGACGGTATGAAAGCGGTCGGCGATAGCCAGATAATCGGAAGCGGCAAGCGGCTTTTCGCAAAGATCGGCGAAAGAGAAGCGCGCAGCGCCGCCATGGGCGAGCGGAACGTGAACCTTGCGCCCCTTGAGCGCGATCTCCATCGGCTCGCCCCGGCCCGTTCCGGTCAGGCCCTGCCAGAGCCTGTCCATTTCATTGCGCGCATCTTTGCCGAGTGGCGTCAGATAGGTCCGCGAGCCGATCAGGCGGCCCTGCCTGTAGTCGGTGCGGGCGTTGAGCGAAAAGACTTCCATGCGCTGTTTGATCAGGGCGATGAACGGCAAGAAGAGATCGCGGCTCAGCCCCTCCTCATAGAGTCGCTCCGGCTCGGTGTTGGAGGTTGCGACGATCACCGTGCCCGCATTCAGGAGCCGCTCGAAGAGTCGGCCAAGGATCATCGCATCGGCTATGTCTTCGACCTGAAACTCATCGAAACACAGAAGTCTTGCCTCGGCGGCGATCTGCGAGGCAACAGGCTGAATCGGATCGTCGCCCTTGACCTCGCCAGCCTTCAGTCTGCGCCGCCATTCATGGATTCGGCCATGCACATCATCCATGAACGCATGAAAGTGCGCGCGCCGCTTACGCGCGATCGCAGTCGTCTCGTAGAAGAGATCCATCATCGCGGTCTTGCCGCGCCCGACCTCGCCATGGATGTAAAGACCGCGGATCGGCTCACCTCCACGTCGCCCGGCAAACAGCCAGCCCAGCGCGCTCTTTTTGTCGGCGAGCCGCTTGTCGACGATTTCGGCCTGGAGTGCAGCAAGGCGCTGGACGAGTTGCCCCTGGGCCGGATCTTCATGGAGGGCGCCGGTCTGCAGGGCGTCGCGATAGGCATCGGAAATCGAGGTGAATGTCATGGTCTGAAAGTGTCGGCGTGAGAACGGGTGAAATCCGCTGGAGCAACGGAGACTGCGTCGGCCGCGTTCCCGAATGAACGCGGCCTGATGCGCTGATTACCCGATTTCATCTCGTTTGGGGAGATTATCCCCTGCCCGGCAAGGGATGGCCCGGCATGAGGTCATAGGGATGCTTCCAGCCAGGCAGCGCCGCCAGCCGATCCCGCCAGGCAGCGACGGCAGGATATTCCTTCTTCAGATCGAGGCCGGCTTCCTCGACGAAGAAGATATAGCCGGCAAGCGAGAAGTCGGCGATGGAAGGACCTTGCAGCGCGAAGAAGTCGCGGTTTGCAATATGCTGTTCCATGACCTGCAACGCTGTCTTGACGCGCTGCTCCAGGAACGCGATGACCGCCGGATCGGCCGAGGGCGCGATGACTTTCAAGAATCGCCAGGTCCCCGCAACGCCCGACACCTTGTGATTGTCGAAGAGTGTCCAGCGCAGGATATCGCGGCGCTCCTCGTCATTGCTGAAGCCGTATTTGCCGGTGACCTCAGCGAGATAGTCGAGAATGACGCCAGATTGCGAATAGCGCCGGTCCTTGTGGACGAGGACGGGCACTTCCCCCATCACGTTGATCTCTCGGTAGGTCGGCTGACGCGTTTCGCCGTTGAAGAAATCGACAAACTGCGGACGCCAGTCGAGGCCGTTCAGCTCCAGCATGAGAGCGGCCTTGTAGGCATTGCCCGACTGGGCGAAGCAATAGAGGGTATATTCGCTCATCGCGCTTTTCCTACCTCACGAGGGAAACGGGCGTGCCGTCGCTGAACTGACCGTCGAAGCGGGTGGCGCCGGTCCGGTTCATCACGGCAAGCGGGGCACCGTTGATGTCTTTCAGAACGACCTGGTTGTTCTCGATATTCCAGGCACCGACCTTGCTGAGATCGGGATCTGTACAGTTACGCGTCGATGCGCGGAAACCGCCGTTCCAGCCGGTCAGCGTGACGAATGCGGGGCAGCTGGTCGCGGCAGCGGCGATCGTCCATTGGCCAAGCACGTCGGTTTTCTCGATCGGCTGCCCGTTTGCCGGCAACGGCGCTGCCTGGCCGGGCGTCACACTGGCCATCTGCTGGCCCTGCTGGCCCTCCTGACCGGGCAGTGGGGGATTTTCCTGTCCGGGCTGCGTCTGCGCGCCGGGAGGTGGCGGCAATGTCGACTGCTCGACCGGCGCGGTCGGCGCCGGGCGCAATGACGGTAAAGTGTCACGCCCGCCATATCGGGATGAATTGGATGAGCTGCAAGCGCCCAATGTCAGGGTCAAAATTGCCAGCCCCACCACAAAACCGTGGCCTGAATGCATGATCTTTCTCCGCCGCCTTTTCAGAGCCGAACCTAGTCGCAACGGCCTGCGACCACAAGCCGCCGTTAAATTACTGCCACATCCATACCATATTGCAGTGCAACATAACGATTCGCTGCAATGCAGCATGGCAAGATGGGTATTGGACAATGCTTCACGAACACATCCATCCCGGTGTGATGCGGCGGCTGAATGTCGGCGATGCCGAGGCTTTTGCCGAACATCTGCTTCGTCTCGATCCGGTAAGCCGCCAGATGCGCTTTGAAGGCGCGCTGTCTGACGACACGATACGCAAATACGCCCTCGGCGCGTTCAATCGCCCCGGTGTGCATCTGGGCTATGTGGAAAACGGCATGATTCGCGCCGCCGGCGAACTCGTGCCGGAAGTGCGGAAGGACTTTTCCTGGCCGGCTGAGGCGGAAGCGGCCTTCAGCGTGGAAAAGCACCTGCAGGAAGGGCGCATTGGGACACGGCTCGCCGAACGCATCATCGGCTATGCCCGCGTGTCCGGCATTCGCCGCATCGTTCTCAATTGCCTGCCCCAGAATGTACGAATGCAGCGGATCGCAGCCCATTTCGGCGGGGAGCTGCGCTATCTGGAAGGCGAGTATCAGGGCATCATCGAATTGGGCGCGCCAAACCTTGCGACCTGTCTGCGGGCGGGCCTGCATGAAGGGTTCGACCTTGTCGACCGCGCCCTGAATTTTGCCGAGACGATGCGGCCGGCGCCGCGGTGAGCGCCGCACGGCCAGATCGTTTCGTCATTCGGTGAGCTGGTCGAAAGCCTCAAGGGCTTCGGCGCCATAAATCATTGACGGGCCGCCGCCCATATAGATGGCAACGCCAATGGTCTCGAGGATTTCGGCGCGGCTCGCGCCAGCCTCGATCGCCGCCTTGGCGTGAAAGGCCAGGCACCCGTCGCAGCGCGCCGCGATCCCGATGGCCAGCGCAATCAGCTCTTTGGTCTTCCCGTCCAGCGCGCCGGGCGCCCCAACATGTTGCACCAGGTCTTCAAATCCCCTGGCTACCCCGGAATACCCCTTCTCAGGGAATCCAGCCTGTCATTGGTATGGACGAGGAATTTTCGCCAGTCCGTGTCGGCCATTGTTCGTCACTCCGCTTTGGTGAAACCGGTCTTTCTATCTGGCCATTGCCGGGATGGCCGCAGCCATGAGCCAGATCAACGTCGCCGTTTCACGCGACTTCACAATGACGGGAGAAGATGAAACCGAAGGTGGCGGCCCTGACGTAACTGCGCCATATCTCAAGCCTGAGAATGATGCCAAGGAGGGCCAGAACATGAAAAGACGCGGATTCTTGATGTCGACGGCAGCCGCCCTCGCCGGCTCTGCCGCCCTGTTTGCCGCTGGCCGCAGCTCGGCGGCAGGCAAGTTTCCCTTCATGCTGACGGAAGCCGAGTGGAAGAAGCGCCTGTCTCCGGCCGCATACCGGGTGCTGCGCGAGGAAGATACCGAAAGAGCAGGAACCAGCGCGCTCAACCATGAGAAACGCGAAGGCATATTTCACTGCGCCGGTTGCGACTGGCCGCTCTATTCATCGAAGACAAAGTACGAAAGCGGGACCGGTTGGCCGAGTTTCTATGAACCGCTGCCCGGCGGTGTTGGCACCTCGACCGACTACAAGCTGATCTATCCGCGCACGGAAGTTCACTGCGCCAACTGCGGCGGCCATCTCGGTCATGTGTTCAATGACGGCCCGCCACCCACCGGCAAGCGCTATTGCATGAACGGCGTCGCGATGACCTTCATGCCAGGCGATGCGCCCGCGCCGCGGGCCAGCTAGAACGGCAGACCGAGCGCCTTTGAAATCCACGCGTTGAGCGGTGCGGCCTCACGATAATAGCCGGCGGCGAGAGAGATGAAATCGGCGCCGGCAGCCTCCCCGGTGCCGAATTCGCGCATGGCGATGAAGCTCTTGCGCTTCAGATCCTCCACATGCGGATGATCCTTGGCGAAGCCGCGCGGCGGGATTCTTGAGCCGCTCCACTTCCATCCGTTCCATATCGGACGCCATACCCGGAAGATCGCGCAGCTTCTGCCAGCCCTTTGCGTCGCTTTCAATCTTCCTTCGTATCATTTCCAGCGATGAGGGCGCCGGCATCCATATCCCCGCTCCCAGCCCGACATGGCTGGGCGCAAGATGGACGTAGAAGCCCGGCCCATGCGTCATTCTCCCCGGCATGACGGAAATGGCATGCCGCATGCTCCTTGTAGGGCCGTTTGTCGCGCGAGAACCGTACATCGCGATGAATGCGGAAGATCGTCTTGCCGTTCGGCCGCGGATCGGCGTTGAAATGCGGCGATATCGCATGGATATGCGGTGCCATGGCTTCGACGAACGCCGAAAGCGGCGCCTGGACGTCCTGCTTGTAGCGTGTCCGGTTAGCCTCGAACCATTCCTTGCTGTTGTTGTCGGCCAGTTCGCGAAAGAACGAAAAGAACGTCTCTCCGAACCCCTGGCTGCCAGTGTTGTTCTCACTCGGGACTTTCGCCATGCAATAGATCCTTTCGCCTTCCAAGGGCCGCCATTTGGCGCGTCACGCGTTGCGCACGGCAGTCATTTGCGCTTTCAGTTCGGCTTCCCAGGCATCGATATTTTCCCGGATCATCTGCGAATAGGCGCTGTTTTCGCTGTGGGGATCTTCGCTCTCGATAAACGCCTGCGCCGTTTCCAGCATGGTCCTTCGGTCGAACGCCTCGAATACGCCGATCAGGCGCTGGGCCTGCTCGCGCGGGTAGCCAATGGCTTCGAAGACCGAACGCGCGGCGCGCAGCGAGCTGTCATAGGTCTCGCGAATGATGTCGCGGCACCCGGCCGTCCAAAGGTCGTAAACATGCCAGCGATCTATCGCGCGGGCGACGACATGCACCTTGGGGTGATGTTCGTGCATGTAGCGCGCCAACTCGGTCGCCGCTTCCTTGTTGTCGATCGCGATGACAAACACGTCGGCATTGTCGATGCCCGCCGCGTGCAGGAGATCGGGGCGCGTCGCATCGCCGAAATAGGCGCTGAGATTGAAGCGGCGCAGCATGGCCAGCTGTTCGCTGCTGTAGTCGACGACCGTCGTCTGGTAGTCGGCGGCACGAAGAGCGCGATTGACGATTCCGCCAAAACGGCCATGCCCGGCAATGATGATCTTCGAATTCTGCATGATGCTGTCGGCTTCCTGCTCCTGTTGCCGCGAATAGTGCGGCGCGACGAGTTTGTCGTACAGAATGAAAAGTGCGGGGGTGAGCAGCATCGACAGCGCCACGACCAGAAGCAGCAGGTCGGCGATCTGCGAAGGGATGACAGCATTTGCAACAGTGAACGACACCAGGACAAAGCCGAATTCGCCGGCCTGTGCGAGACCAAGCGCGAAGAGCCACTTGTCGCCGCCCGATAGCCTGAAGGCGCGGCCAAGGCCAAGCATCACGGCGCATTTCAGTACGATCAGGCCGGCCGTGAGGCCGATGATCAGCAGGAGATTTTCGCCAAGCAGGGCAAAGTCGATGCTGGCGCCGACGGTGATGAAGAAGACGCCGAGGAAGATGCCCTTGAACGGGGCGATATCGCTTTCCAGTTCGTGCCGATATTCGCTGTTTGCCATGACGACGCCGGCCAGAAAGGTGCCGAGCGCCGGCGACAGACCGACCATGGTCATCAGCAATGCGATGGCGACGACGATCATCAGCGCCGTGCTGACGAACAGTTCGCGCAAACGCGCGCGGGCCACATAGCGGAAGATCGGTCCGGTCAGATAGCGTCCCGCCAGCATGACCACGCCGATTGCAGCCAGTGTTACGAGCGCGGTCTGCCAGCCTGGCAGTCCGTCGACGATATTGAGCTGCAACGCGGCCCCGTCATGCCCGCCGCCATGGCTATCGCCCTGATGCGCCAGATCGGCAAGTTCAGGCAGCGCCAGAAGCGGGATGAGCGCCAGCATCGGAATGACTGCGATGTCCTGGAACAGCAGCACCGAAAAACTTGCCTGACCGCCGTCGCTGCGCATCAGCCCCTTTTCATTGAGCGTCTGTGTGACGATCGCGGTTGAGGACAGGGCGAAGATAAGCCCGATCGTCAATGCGATGGTCCACGCCTGGCCGAACAGCATGGCGACCGCCATGACTGCCAGAGCCGTAACGCCGATCTGCAGGCCGCCCATCACGAAGATCCGCGCCCGCATCGCCCACAGGACCCTGGGCTGCATCTCCAGGCCGATCAGAAACAACATCATCACGACGCCGAACTCGGTGAAGTGCTGCAATGCCGCCACATCCACACCCGCCCCGTGCAGAACCGGCCCGATGGCTATGCCCGCGATCAGATAGCCGAGCACGGAACCGAGACCGAATCGCGAGGCCAGCGGAACCGCGATCATTCCGGCAAGGAAGATCGTGAACGTCGTGAACATGAACTCGGCGGTCATCTGTATTGTCTTTCCCGTTGCGCATTCCGGACGTCCGCTGCCCCGCAGCACCGCCGATACTGAACGAAAGCGCCCGGGTGGCAAGTGGGTCTGCCGCGCGCGAACTTGGCACGGACCGACGTTTGCGCCATCATCGGACCCAACGGGGGCGCCGACAATGCGCGGGACAGGCCTGGATGAAAACGCTGATCGCGGTCGCAACAGTCTTGGTTGCCGTGGCTGGCGCCGCTTCGGCCCATCAGTTGCCGCTCGGCGACGGCAAGGTCTCAACTTCACCCCGCAAGGGCTACGTATTCTCCTGCCAGACGCGCTTTCCGGCCAATGCGCCCGGCGCGCACGCCGCAGGCCCATGGATTTCCGGAGACAGTTATGACCCCGCGCGAAAGCCGACGGTCGACGGCGCTGCATCCTGGCCCGCCTCGCTGACAATTTCGCTTGAAGGCGGCAACCGCGTTATCCGCGCCAATTCGCTGCCCAGACACGCCACCGGCAATTTCCCGATCACATCCAGCGACGATGCCTACAATTATGACCGCAACCCGAACCGGATACGTGAACAACCGGTGGTCATGCGCCTGCCGGTAGTGCCATCGACCGCAACACCTTCATGCGTACCAATGGGCATGATCGGTTTTGCGCTGACCGGAACGGCGATCTTCAACGCGCTCGACGCCGGCGGCCGCGACGCTCCCGCCCACGAAATTCAGGACCGGTGCAACGGGCATCCGGAACGCAACGGACAGTATCACTACCACGACGCATCGCCCTGCCTGACAGACAGTCATGGCCAACCGGGCGGGCATTCCGATGTCATCGGCTACGCACTGGACGGTTTCGGGATATTCGGCCTTCGCGGCGAGGGTGGGAAAACCGTGGTCAACGCCGATCTCGACGCCTGCCACGGGCACACCCATGAGGTTGTCTGGGATGGCGGGAAGCGCGCGATCTACCACTACCACCTGACGGCGGAATACCCCTACACGATCGGCTGTTTCATGGGAAAACCGGTCGCACAGCCGGTCAGGCAGGCAGGCCCGCCGGAGCGGGGACCGCCGCCGGGCATGCGGCTTCCGCCGTCAGGCGGCCCGAGGCCGCCATGGCGCCAGAACTGAAGAAGCAAACCGCCAATCAGACGCGGCGTTCCACCATCATCTTCTTGATTTCGGCAATCGCCCGCGCGGGATTGAGGCCTTTGGGGCAGGTCTGCGCGCAGTTCATGATCGTGTGGCAACGATAGAGCCGAAACGGATCTTCCAGATTGTCGAGCCGCTCGCCGGTTGCCTCATCGCGAGAATCGATCAGCCAGCGATAGGCCTGAAGCAGCGCCGCGGGGCCGAGGTAGCGATCACCGTTCCACCAGTAGCTCGGGCATGATGTCGAGCAGCACGCGCAAAGGATGCATTCGTAAAGCCCGTCCAGCTTGGCGCGGTCCTCACGCGACTGCAGCCACTCGGTTCCCGGCGCCGGTGTTACCGTCTGCAGATAGGGTTCGATCGAGGCGTGCTGCGCATAGAAATGCTTCAGATCCGGCACCAGATCCTTGACGACCTTCATGTGCGGCAGCGGATAGACCTTCACCGCGCCGTTGATCTCGTCCATGCCCTTGGTGCAGGCAAGCGTGTTCGTGCCGTCGATATTCATCGCGCATGAACCGCAGATGCCTTCCCGGCACGAGCGGCGCAGCGTCAGCGTCGGATCGATCTTGTTCTTGATGTAGAGCAGGCCATCGAGAACCATCGGCCCGCAATCTTCCTCGTCGATATGATAGGTGTCGATCTGCGGGTTTTTCCCGTCATCCGGGTTCCAGCGATAGACACGGTATTCGCGCGTCTTCTTGGCGCCCTCGGGCTTCGGCCAGACCTTGCCTTCTTTGATCTGCGAATTCTTCGGAAGTGCGATCTCAACCATGGGTCAGCCTCAATACACCCGCGCCTTGGGCGCGATCTTCTTGGGATCGATTCCGCCCTTTTCGAGCGGCAGCATCGGTTCGGTATGCACCGGCCGGTAGGACAGCGTCACCTTGCCATTGTCATCGACATGCGAAAGCGTGTGCTTGCGCCAGTTCGTGTCGTCGCGATCCGGGAAATCCTCGCGCGCATGGGCGCCCCGGCTTTCCGTGCGGGCGGCGGCCGAATAGACCGTGGTGATGGCATTCGCCATCAGGTTTTCCAGCTCCAGCGTCTCCACGAGATCGGAATTCCAGACCATCGAGCGGTCGGAAACCTTCAGGTCCGACATTTCCCGCCAGACTTCCGAAATGCGCTGGCAGCCCTGATCGAGCGATTCCTGCGTGCGGAACACTGCCGCGTCGTCCTGCATCGCCCGCTGCATCTTCTCGCGAAGATCGGCGGTCGGATGGCCGCCATTGGCGTGCCGCAACCGGTCGAACCGGTCCATGATCCGGTCCGAGGCGGCTTCATTGATGCTGGGGATGGAGCTGGCCCGGTCGATGACCTCGCCGGCGCGGATGGCAGCGGCACGGCCGAACACCACAAGGTCGATCAGCGAGTTGGAGCCGAGACGATTGGCGCCGTGAACGGAGGCGCAGCCGGCTTCACCGACGGCCATCAGACCCGGCGACACGGCGTCGGGAGATTTCGCGGTCGGGTTCAGCACCTCGCCCCAATAGTTCGTCGGGATGCCGCCCATGTTGTAGTGCACCGTCGGCAGCACCGGGATCGGCTCCTTGGTGAGATCGACGCCGGCGAAGATTTTTGCTGATTCGGTGATACCCGGCAGCCGTTCCGCCAGCACCGCCGGATCGAGATGATCGAGGTGCAGGAAGATGTGATCCTTGTTCTTGCCGACACCGCGGCCTTCGCGGATTTCCATCGTCATGCAGCGCGAAACGACGTCGCGGCTGGCAAGATCCTTGGCGTTGGGCGCATAGCGCTCCATGAAACGCTCGCCTTCGGAATTGGTCAGGTAGCCGCCCTCGCCGCGCGCACCCTCGGTAATCAGGCAGCCGGCGCCATAGATGCCCGTCGGATGGAATTGCACGAACTCCATGTCCTGCAGCGGCAGGCCGGCGCGCGAGATCATGCCCGCGCCGTCGCCGGTGCAGGTATGGGCTGAGGTTGCCGAGAAATAGGTTCGTCCGTAGCCGCCGGTCGCCAGCACGACCATCTTGGCCGAGAAGCGATGGATCGTGCCGTCGTCGAGGTTCCAGGCAATGACGCCGGTGCACACGCCATCGTCGCTCATGATGAGGTCGAGTGCGAAATACTCGATGAAGAACTGCGCATGATGCTTCAGCGACTGCCCGTAAAGCGTATGCAGGATGGCATGGCCGGTACGGTCGGCGGCGGCGCAAGTCCGCTGCACGGGAGGGCCATCGCCGAAATTCATCATGTGGCCGCCGAACGGGCGCTGATAGATCTTGCCGACCTCGGTACGGCTGAACGGCACGCCATAGTGCTCAAGTTCGTAGACCGCGGCAGGCGCCTCGCGCGCCAGATATTCCATCGCGTCGGTATCGCCGAGCCAGTCCGAACCCTTGACGGTGTCGAACATGTGCCACTGCCAGGAATCCTCGCCCATATTGCCAAGCGACGCGGCGATGCCGCCCTGCGCCGCGACCGTATGCGAACGGGTCGGGAAAACCTTGGTGATACAGGCCGTCTTCAGGCCCTGCTCGGCCATGCCGAGTGTCGCGCGCAGGCCCGATCCGCCGGCGCCGACAACGACCACATCGAATTTGTGATCGACATATTCGTAAGAGCCCTGCCGGCTGGCCGACGCGGCGCTTTTGCTTTCTGACTTGCGGGCCATGCCGGTTACGCTCCGAAGGCTAGCTTGAGAATGGCGAAGATCGCGGCGAGCGCGATCGCCGCGCTGAACACGGTGTTTGCGATGAGCCAGACGATCTTGGCGCCCTCGCCGGAAACATAATCCTCGATCACGACCTGCATGCCGATGCGCATGTGAACGACCGAGGAAACAATGACGCCGAGCATGAAGATCGCTGTCAGCGGGTGCGAAAGCCGCGCCGTCACCGCCGCGTAGTCGTCGCCGGCCATGCAGGCGATCAGCCAGACGAACCCGATGATGAGCGGGATGTTGGCAACCGACGTAACGCGCTGGCGCCAGAAGTGGTCCGTGCCCTCCTTGGCCGAGCCGAGGCCGCGAACGAGCTTTGCGGGGTCTTCATCACCATGGCCGTCTCCCTAGTTTCCCATCGCGGCATAACCCGCGATCCAGATGAGAAGGGTGAGGATGATCGAGCCTGCGATGTTGGCCCATGCCAGCGTATTGGCTTTCGCCGGGGTAAAACCGTAGCCGAGATCCCAGACGATGTGGCGGATTCCGCCCAGCATGTGATGCATGAGCGCCCAGGTGTAGCCGAACAGCACCAGCCGGCCGATCCACGAACCGGCAAGACCGTTGACGAAATCGAAATAGGAAGGGCCCGTCGCGGCGGCGACCAGCCACCAGACCAGCAGCAGCGTTCCCGCATAGAGGACAATGCCGGTGGCGCGATGCATGATCGACGTCACCATCGTCACATAGGGCTTGTAGATGCTCAGATGCGGCGAAAGCGGCCTTTCGCTCGCCAGCGTCCGGCTCCGGGGCGTTCCGTGCTCGCCATGTCTCTCCCCGTCATCAGGCCTTCGGCGCCGTCCGGGGGTGTTACCCGCACCCCCGGCACGCACTCTTTAACCCGCCGCCTCGCCGCGTTGCAATGCTTGATCTGGAATTGCTTCGCGCGCCTAGCGGGGCAGCAGCGCCCAGTAGTCGAGCTCGAGGATCAGCGCCGGGTCGGGCTTGCCGTCGTCCTGCTTCTTCGGGAACGCCGCGCAGGGCGCGTCCTTCGTCGCCATCAGGCGCAGGCGCAGCGCACCGACATCGTCACGGCCCGGCAACTCGGCCTTTTCAACGACTTCCGACCACGCAAACACCGTATTGCCGGCAAAAAGCGGCGCCGCATGCCGGCCGCCATTGATTGCCGCGACATGGAAGGCGTTGCCAAGTCCGTTGAATGAGAGCGCCCGCGCCAGGCTGATGACATGCCCGCCATAGATCAGCCGCTTGCCGAACCGCCCCTGCGATTCGCTGAAGAGGTTGAAATGCACCTTGGCCGTATTCTGATAGAGCCGCGTCGCAATCATGTGCTCGGCTTCTTCTACCGTCATGCCATCGACATGGTCGATGCGCTCGCCTGGCCTCATAGTCGCCCCACCGAAATTCGCTGCCGGACAACGCATTGTCCCACGCATCCCGATCGATTTCCGGGCAGGCATCGCCAAGCGTGTCGGCGTTCAGCGCCTTGGGCAGTGTCGGCACGCTCGCTTCCGCCGGCGCCGAGCCGGGGTTGCGCTTGCGGACCATCACCCAGCGCACATAATCGAGAACCGTATCGCCTTCCTGATCGATGCCGGCGCTGCGCACGTAGACCACACCGCTGTCGCCGCTGGAGTTTTCCTTCAGGCCGATCACCTCGCTGACGGCGCGCAGCGTCGTGCCCGGATAGACGGTCTTCAGGAACCGGCAGCCGGCATAACCGAGATTGGCAACAGCATTCAGCGAGATATCAGGGACCGTCTTGCCGAAGACGACGTGGAAGACCAGCATGTCGTCGACGGGCTGCGCTCGTAGCCGATGGCGCGGGCAAATGCGTCGGAGGACTGGACCGCAAAGCGCGTCCCGTAGAGCGCGGTGTAGAGCGAGACGTCCCCGGTCGTGATTGTCCGCGGCGTGGCGTGGTGCATCACCTGCCCGATCCGGAAATCCTCGAAATAGTTGCCCGCGTTTGTCTTGATCATGCCGGAAGCGTCCTGTGCTTTAGTAATCGGAAAGCGTGATGTCGTCGGTGTAGTCGCCGGGCACTTCCTTCATGATCGCCTGGCCGCAGATCACCCGGCCCTTTGGGGCATCGAACGTGAGCGTCGGGTGGCCGTACAGCTGCCAGCCCTTGTTGAGCGCGCCGGAGACGCGCTTGCAGAAGGCGTTGTCGTCCGGACCCGTCAGATAGCGATAAAGGATCATGCTCGCCTCTCGTTTCAGCCGGCCATCGCGGCGATGGCTTCGGCGCGCGCGACCGTCCTTTTCGCCATTTCCGCATGCAGCAGTTCGACCATCTTGCCATCGACGGTGATCGCGCCCTTGCCTTTGTTTTCGGGCAGCGCGAAGGCGTCGATGATGCGCCGCGCCTGTTCGACCTCGGCCTCGCCCGGTGCGAAGGCCGCATTCGCACCTTCGATCTGGGTCGGGTGGATCAGCGTCTTGCCATCCATGCCGAAGTCGCGGCCTTCGGCGCATTCGACCGCGAAACCTTCAAGATCCTTGAAGTCGTTGTAGACGCCGTCGATGATTTCGATGCCGTAGGCTCTGCCCGCCGTCACGGCCAGCGTCAGCCACGCCGCCATCGGCAGCCTGCCGGGCACGAAACGCGCGCCCGTCTCTTTAGCCAGATCGTTCGTCCCCATGACGAAAACGTCGATGCGCACGCCCCGCGCCCTACGCTCCGCAATCTCTTGCAGGTTCAGAATCGCGCGTGGCGTCTCGATCATCGCCCATAACGTGACGTTGCCCGTCTTGGACGCGACCCGCTCCAGTTCAGCGCCGCTGCTGACCTTGGGCACGAGGATCGCATCGGGATTCATCGCGACGGCCGCCGCGATATCGTCAGAACCCCAGGGCGTGTCGATTCCGTTGACCCTGACAATCCGTTCGCGCTGACCATAGCCGCCGGCGCCAAGCGCTTCCCCAACCAGACGCCGCGCTTCGTCCTTCTGGTCCGGTGCAACCGCATCCTCCAGATCGAAGATGATGGAATCGCAAGCGAGCGTACGCGCCTTTTCCATGGCTCGCGCATTCGAGCCCGGCATGTAAAGCACGCTGCGTCTTGGCCGGATGTCCTGTGCCATGATAGTCCCTTCGAATACTTGAAGCCTGGATCGCTTTGGTCCGGGAAGGTATTCGCAGTGCAACATGATTGCCAAGCCCTCTTGTTCGGTTCTCTGCGCCGCCCGCGGCGATGACGTCGGGCAAGCGGTGTTCCGGGAACGACAATGAACGCGCCGCCCGTCATCGTCATCGTCTCTTCGCTGGTCTCCAGCGGCAGGGTCGGCGCCCGCGCCACCGCCTTTGCCCTGGAACAGCTGGGCATCGAGACGGCCATCGTCCCGACGACCGTCATGCCCTTTCACCCCGGCCACGGGGGCGCCCCCCGCCACGCCCCACCTGTCGGGACGTTCCGCGATCAGCTTCTGGCGCTGGCCGGCCACCTCACCGGCCCCGTGTTTCTCGTCAGCGGCTATCTGGACGATGGGCGTCAGGCCGAAGCCATTACCGCGTTCATCGATGCGGCAAAGCCTGCGCTTTATCTCTGCGACCCCGTGCTCGGCGATGACGATCGCCTCTATGTCGCCGAAGAGACGGCCTGCGCCATCCGCGACACGCTGCTGCCGCGCGCCGATATCGCAACGCCCAACCTGTTCGAGCTCTCCTGGCTGACCGGGCAGACAGGCGATACGCCAGCTGCCATTGCAGGTGCGGCAAGATCGCTCGGCCCGCAGGACGTCGTCGTGACCTCCGTCCCCTCGATGCTGAAGGGACACATCGGCACGCTTCTGGTAACTGCCGGCGAGGCGGTCCTTGCCGAAAGCCGCTTCTTTCCCGATGCGCCCCACGGGGTTGGCGATGCCTTTGCCGGCATGCTGCTCGGATACCGCCTGAAGAAGGGCAATATCGTCGATGCGCTGCCCTCCGCCGTGGGCGCGGTCGCCGAGGCGATCGAACTGACCGCCAGACTGGGCCTTCCCGAGCTGGCGCTGGTTGCTGCCCGCCAGTTCCTGACACAGCCGCGCGTCCCGGTGCCAACCCGAAAGATCGGCCGATGAGCATCACCCGCGAAGATGTCCGCAAGGCGCATGCGCGGATCGTGACGCGCATCCGGCGCACCCCGGTGCTCGAGGCCGAGCCGGCGGCGTTCGGCACGCAAAGGCCGGTTTCGCTGAAGCTGGACTTCCTCCAGCATGGCGGCTCGTTCAAGACGCGCGGCGCGTTCAACAGCCTGCTCTCGCAACCGATTGGGGAAGCGGGCGTCGTCGCCGCCTCGGGGGGAAATCATGGCGTATCGGTTGCCGTTGCAGCGCAGGCGCTCGGGGTAAAGGCAACGATCTTTGTGCCCGAAATCGCCTCGCCGGCAAAGATCGAGGCAATCCGCGACCATGGCGCCGAACTCGTCGTCACGGGCGCCAACTATGGCGATGCGGCCGCGGCCTGCGACGAGTACCGGCAGACCAGCGACGCGTTGTTCATCCATCCGTTCGATCAGCCCGCCACGATTGCCGGCCAGGGCACGGTCGGCGTCGAATGGGAACGCCAGGCCCCCGATCTCGATACGATCCTGCTGGCGGTCGGCGGCGGCGGACTCGCCGCCGGCATGGCCGCGCAGTATGACGGATCGGTGCGGATCATCGGTGTCGAGCCGGAACGCGCCCCCACGCTTCATGCCGCGCTTGCCCGCGGCGGTCCGGTCGACGTTGAGGTCGGCGGCATTGCCGCCGATTCCCTGGGCGCCCGCCGCATCGGCGAGCTGTGCTTCGATATCTGCAGGCGCATGCTCGCCGGCCACGTGCTGGTCTCCGACGAGGCCATCGCCAACGCCCAGCGCCTGCTATGGCGGCGTTTCCGCATTGCGGTCGAACCGGGCGGCGCGGCAGCGCTTGCCGCCGTGCTTTCGGGCGTCTATATGCCGGGCGATAATGAACGCGTCGGCGTGCTGCTTTGCGGCGGCAATGTCGACCTCGCCACACTGGCGTCCTGAACACAGCTAGAGGAGCGGCGATGTTTCCCAAATCGCTTATCGATGGTCACAACCGCTTTCGGTCGGGCCGGCTCGAACACGAACGCGAGCGCTACCAGGAACTCGCCGAGAGCGGCCAGCGTCCCGAGGTCATGATCATCGGTTGCTGCGACAGCCGCGCCGGGCCCGAGACCATCTTCGATTCAAGCCCGGGCGAGATCTTCGTCGTCCGCAACGTCGCCAATCTCGTCCCGCCCTACGAGCCGGACGGCGAATATCACGGCACGAGTGCGGCGCTGGAATTCGCCGTGCAGGCCTTGAAGGTCAAGCATATCGTGGTCCTCGGCCACGGCC
>JACKJP010000005.1 GCA_020637895.1 Rhodobiaceae bacterium | reverse complement strand
TAACCCCGCGCCTGTCCTCCCAACGGCCTTCCTGATGAAAGGCTTCAATGATCATCATCATATGGGTGACGCCGTCGACCATAGCGGCATCAATGACCTGGCCAATCCCAGTTCTTCGCGCAAGATGCATGGCTGATAAAAGGCCCACCACCAGATAGAGCCCTCCACCGCCGATATCGGCCACTATAGACAGCGGCGGCACCGGATATTCGGCTGGACCGATAGCGTGCAACGCGCCTGTAAGCGCCAAATAGTTTATATCGTGACCAGGCTGCATGGCCATTGGGCCTGTCTGACCCCATCCCGTCATGCGGCCGATCACAACGGCCGGGTTGGCAGCAAGTAGCGTGTCAGGTCCAAGACCGAGTTTTTCCATCACACCAGGCCGAAAGCCTTCGATAATCAGATCGGCGCGAGCCACGAGCCCGAGAGCCGCAGCTTTGTCGGAAGGGTCCTTGAGGTTCAGTAATATCGAGCGCTTGTTGCGATCGTAAAAGTTGCCTCGGCGGCTCAAAATAGTCTGCGACCCGCTCCTGTCGACTCTAACGACATCCGCACCCATTTCCGCGAGCATGCCACCTGCAAAAGGTGCCGGGCCCTGGCCGGCAAACTCCACAACACGTACATCGGCTAACGGACCTGACATGCAATTACTCCAATCATTTTTCACCATTTGGACGAGGGAATACCGCAAACTTAAAAGAGACCGATGTCCCGTCTGGCCCCATCGAAATTCGTAACAAATCATATGATACAAAAATATTGTGAAGCAACATAAATTGGTATAATAAAGACATGTGCGATGGCTCGGAAGTCCTACAGAAGATGGGGGCGGGCTCGCATGAGTGGGAATGCAGCAAGTCGCAGGCAAGGCGGTTTCTCGACTCCGCGCTCCCGGCGACACCGTGCCCCTACATTCGAATTGCGATGGCAGACCAAGTTTTGGTCATGCGAAATTGAATCAATTCACGGGAGGAATGAACGTGAAAATCCTACGCATTCTGTCAAAAAGCGTTGCCGCATCTGCAATGGTGTTGGCATCGGCTCAAATCGGCCTGGCGGCTGACACCATCAAGATCGGTGTGATCTTTCCAGTCTCCGGTGCCTTCGCCAGTGTCGGCCTTGGCACACTTGACGGCGTCAAGATGGCCGTTGAGGAGATCAACGCCGCCGGCGGAATTAACGGTCTACAGCTGACGGTGATTGAACGTGACTCTCAACTGAAGCCCGATGTCGCAAGTGCGGCCGCACGCGAACTGATAAGCAAGGAAGGGGTGAAGCTCTTTATCGGTCCGAGTACTTCAGGCACCTCACTTGCGGTGTCGGAGATTGCCAAACTGGAGAAGGTCGTCCAGATCATTCCGTCTGCCAAGACGGAAGCCCTGACTGCAGAAAAACTGCATAAGTACGTCTTCCAGCTTTCTGCAACGACGGATGTCGATGGTAAGCGATATGCATCAACCTTGGAAAAAATCGGAGCGAAGAAAGTCTGTCTGACCGGCTACGACTACGCATACACGACCGATTTTCACAGAGGGATCAGAGACAATCTATCCAAAGATATAGAAATAACAAACGAGTACTTGGTTAAGCTCGGAACAACTGACTACGGCACGCTCGTTTCACAGCTTATGGCTGATCCATGTGATACTATACTGGGTTCGGTCTGGGGCGGGGGCTTCATTGCCATGGTCAAGCAAGGCAATGCCTTCGGCCTGTTTAAGAACAAGAAACTCGTTTGGGGCGCCGACATGGGCCAGTACGAGATGGCCGAAGCGCTGAAGGCCGATTTTCCAGAAGGAATGTGGGCGACGACACGAGATCTCTGGTACATCAACGATTCAGACGCGATGAAGGAATTCCACGCCAAGCTTGCCAAGGTGCAAGGCAAGGAAGCCACGACTATGTATCCCGTTACAGGATACAATTCAGTGATGTTCCTGAAGGCAGCGATCATCAAGGCGGGGTCTACCGACCCGGACGCAGTTGCTGAAGCTCTTGAGGGGCTGACCATCGACACGCCTCTCGGCAAGCTGACCATCGACGCGAAGACGCACCGCGCAAACACGCCGGAATACTACGGTCAATTGGTCACCGTGCCCGGTAGCGACATCAAGCGGATGACGAACATCACGCTCGAAAAATAAGGCATCGTTGCTTGAGTCTGGCCCCGGCAACTCGTTGCCGGGGTAGTTTTCGAACGATTCTCATCACAGCAACGTCGAAATGGCGTGGTGCTTGAGTAGCCAATGTGCCAATGGAGGAAAGTATGAGTGACGCACCGAAGCGCAGGCCGCGGCGTCTGGAAGACAGTAGCGTCCTGATCACAGGGGGAACTTCGGGCGTCGGTCTTGCCACAGCCATCCAGTTCGCCGAGGCGGGGGTGCCGAATATCGGCATCAACGGCCGTAACAAGGAACGCGGCGAGGCTGCGCGCAAGGCGGTTCTCGACAAGGTGCCGGCGGCGCGGGTTGAGTTCTTCGCCGGCGACGTCAACGAACTCGATCAGGCAAAGGCGGTCGGCGCGGCGGCGGAAGAGGCATTCGGACGCATCGACATCCTCGTCAATTCGACGGTAACGGGCTTTCCCGTCCCGACGCTATTCCACGAAATTGATCTGAACGATCTGCAGGGCATGGTGCTGACGCAGGTCATGGCACCGCTATATATGTGCGGGGTCGTGCTGCCGGGCATGCGGGAGCGCGAGTATGGCTGCATCATCAATATTGCGTCAGACGCCGGCAAGCTGACTACGCCAGGTGAATCGGTCATCGGCGGCATGATGGCGGCGACCATCATGTTTTCGCGCGCACTGGCAATGGAAGCAAAGCGCAACAACATCCGCGTCAACGTGATTACGCCGTCAATCATCGAGGGTACGCTGACGCATCAGCAGGTCATGAATGCGCCGTTCTCCAAGAACCTGTTCGCCAAGGCGATGAAGATGGCGCAGCTCGGCGTCACGCAGCCGGACGACCTGGCCTCTATGATCGTCTTTCTGTCATCGCCGCAGGGCTCGAATATCACCGGGCAGGCGATCAGCGTAAACGGGGGCATTTCTGCCGCTTGATGGGCGGGTTGAAAGGTCTAAACGACAAATGCGCGCCTGTTCGTATATACATGGTGCGATAGACGGAAACACAGAGCGCTCAAGGCGCCGGTCGGGAGGCTAGCCGTGACGAAGGCTGTCACTTTTACTCAATCCCATTTCCCTGCGGACACGTCACAGGATCTTCTGGAAATCACCCTCGGCGAACTTATGCGCAAGAACGCGCGCGAGGTGCCGGACCGGCTGGCGCTGGTGGAAGGCATTTCCGGTGCCGCGAACCGCCGGCGCTGGACCTACCGCGAACTTGTCGACGAGGCCGAAACGCTGGCGCACGCGCTTCTCAGACAATTCAGGCCCGGCGAGCGGATCGGCATGCTTGCGCCCGACACGCCCGAATGGCTGATCTTCCAGCACGCTGTCAATTTCGCTGGCCTCATCCTCGTGCCTATCAACCCCGCCTATACAGCGCGGGAAGTGGAATTCGTGCTGAAGAACTCCGAATCCTCGGGGCTCATTTATGCGGACAGCTCGCGCGGCAAGGATCTGAAGGCGATTTTCGATGCGGTGCGCCCCAATCTGCCGCTGCTACGTGAAACGGTGCGTGTGGCCGACTATGAGGCGCTGCTCAAGTCGGCGGACCCTTCCGTCGAACTGCCAAATCCTGCCCTGACCGACATCGTGCAGATCCAGTATACGTCCGGCACGACCGGTTTCCCGAAAGGGGCATGCCTGCACCATCGCGGGGTCATCAATACATCGCGTAACATTGCGCTTCGCGCGGGGTTTCCCGATGGCGGCGTATGGCTGAATGCGATGCCGATGTTTCATATCGCCGGCGACATCGTTGCCGAGATCGGCGCCTATGTGATGCGGGGCACCTTCGTCCTCATGCAGGAATTCAATCCCGGCCTGATGCTGGAGTTGTTCGAGGAAGAGCGCGTTGAGACCACACTGATCGTGCCGACGATGATCCTGGCGCTGCTCGAGCATCCCGATTGCGCCCGGCGCGACTGCAGCAGCCTGCTGACGATCCTGTCCGGCGCGGCGAACGTTCCCGCAGCGCTCGTCAACCGCGCGCAGGAAGCCTTCGGTTGCGGCTTTTCCATCATGTACGGGCTGACGGAAAGCAACGGACCTTTTCTGGAAACCTCGCCGGCCGACACGGTGAAGGACCAGACGGAAACGGTCGGCAAGCCAGCGCCCCATTCCGAGGTGAAGATCGTCGATCCGGTCACGCTGGAAACCCAGCCGGTCAACACGGTGGGTGAAATCTGGGTGCGCGGCTTCATGCCGATGAAAGGCTATTACGGTCAGCCGGAAGCCACCGCTGCCGTACTCATGCCCGATGGATGGCTGCGCACGGGTGATCTGGGAACGATGGACGAGCGCGGCTATTTCAAGATCACCGGCCGCCTCAAGGAGATGATCATTCGCGGCGGCATGAACCTCTATCCGCAGGAAATCGAGAACGTGCTGTTCGATCATCCCGCCGTTGGGCAGATCGCCGTGGTCGGCGTGCCGAGTGAGCAATGGGGAGAAGTGGTTGCCGCCGTCGTTCTCGCAACGAACCAAAGCGCGCTTCCTTCCGTCGACGAGCTTTATGCGCATTGCCGGGCCAACCTGTCGCCGCAGAAGACGCCTGAGAAGTGGTTCTTCGTGAACGAGTATCCGCTGACGGCAACGGGCAAGATCCAGAAGAACGTCATCCTGGAATGGATTGCCGCCGAAAAGATCACCGCCGAGAACTGGTCCAAACCGGAAAAGACCGAGCGAACGGCCTGACGTTCGGTTTGATCTTCAGGCCGGTCGTTTCGAAACCAGAAGCGCGACTTCGCCCACCAGAACGCAGGCGTCTTTCTGATTATGGAGTTCCAGCCGCTCCACCACGATGCCAGCATCCGGCCGGCTCCTGCTTTTGCGTGTTTCGGTCGTCTGCCAGAACGTCCGAACCGTGTCGCCAAGCAGGATCGGCGCGGTGTAGCGGATCCCGTCCCAGCCAATCAGGGCGATGCCGGTGCCAAGCGTATGGCTCGTTCGGGTCTGCAGGCCATGCATGAGGGGAAGGCCCAGCTCACTGGCGCAGAACGGATACGGCTGAGCACTCTCGAGAAACCGGATGATGCGGCAGTTCTAGTAAGCAATTCTAAGGCAAAATTTCCGCCTCGCTTCGTGGGCATTTGCGGTAGATATGTCAAACAGAAACGTCAAACAGTCTGCCCTACCGGGTATTCACTGAAGCGTGTAGCGGTTGAATTTGGATAGGCGCTGTCCGATCAAGCGTCGAATCCCACGCTGGATGCCAAATCACGCCACTGGTCGATTGTTTTCCTGGTTCTATCCAGCTTCTTCTCAATAGCGGCGAGCGCATCAAGGCCCAGCACGAGGCGCAAGGGCGGCGCTTCGTCATTCGCTATCGTGCAAATCGCCTCAGCAATCTTTTGCGGATCGTTGGGCTGCAGTCCGTTATTGTCTTTGACCAACTGACGCACCCTCCCGGCTGTGCTTGCGTAATCTTCGATCGAACGCTTGGCAGATTTCATCGACCCGCCGGCAAAGTCGGTGCGCACCGCACCGGGCTCCAGAATTGTCACTTTAATGCCCAGCGGAGCCGTTTCCACGGCGAGGGCCTCACAGAAGCCTTCCATCGCAAACTTGCTTGCACTGTAGTACGCGTATCCGACCATCGCGACGAAGCCGACTTGGGAGGCAGTGCTGATGATATGGCCGTGCCGACGGCTGCGCATTCCCGGCAAGACCGCCTTCGTGATCTCGGTCATTCCGAAAAAATTGACATCGAACAGCGGCCTGTATTCGCTTTCGGTCGTTTCCTCTGCTGCGCCAACGAGGCCGTATCCGGCATTGTTTACGAGGACATCGATCTTGCCAAAGTCGGCCTCAATTCTTGAGACAGTCGGCGCGATCGAATCGAGATCGCGCATGTCCAGATGATAATATCTGCAGCGGCCATCGAACGCAGTGCTCAGAGGCCCTGTTTCGGTTTGGCTCAGCAGAGTCGCAGCGACGTTGTCTCCTTGCCGCAAGGCTGCTTCGGCGATCCGTTCACCCATGCCTTTGTCGCATCCAGTGATCAGCCAGGTTCGATTGCCTTTGGACATTTAAGCTTTCCCTTTCAGCGAGTCTCTTCCACACCATATCGATGCCGGAGGGTCGAAACTCCCATTCGAAGGATCGCCCGCGCCACACAAAATGATACGAAAAAGCGGCGTTAGTCAAGAAAATCGTAGTATGTAGGGCATTTGTGTCCGGCTGCAGTGCGCGAATTTCTAGAACGTTTCAGCGATGCTTGTTTCGAACACTTGCTTTTGAAAATTCCTTGCTCGCTCCAATAAAATCCCTGTTACGGTGTTCAGGGAATATGATCGTATCATGTTATAATTAAAGAGCTTTCTGGGCCGAGTAAAAGTGCACGAGGTGAAAGTTGGGATTTTTCCCTGTATTTTCCCGGTTTTCAGGGAACTATCGCACAGAGACGCGTTTACAGGGACTGCCAGCACAGCCAGCCAGAAAAATCAATAAAATCAGTTTGATAAAGAGCCGCCGGCATTCCGTCAGGCGGCTTTTTCATGTCGCGTCGTGTTGCAATGGCTATCACGTGTTTTCAATGACTTACGCTGAATGCCGGCAAGTCCACGCAACATGGGTGCGACATGGTTGTGACGTGAAGCAAGCCTCCTGTGGGGTTATTGGTCCACGATCAGAACTTGGAGAGGGCGTAGCTTCTCGGCGATCATCGGCACACCGCCGCGCTTCAATGAGTCGAGATATTCGTCGAACTCTAGCGGCGGATTGCCATAGTGGAGGAAGTCTTCTCGGGCTGCTTCAACGAATATGGCCGGCGCGATGTCATAAGCTTCAATAAGGAACTCGTCGGGGTGCCGGGCGTGAAGCCTGTATGGCGCCAACGCTTCTTCAGGGAAGTCTTTCAGGTTGAAAGACACAATGACGTTCGCTCGCGTCATTATGGCTGCGGCCACCACATGTCGGTCGTCAGGGTCGGGTAACTCGATGCACTCGATTAGCGACTCGAAACCTTCGACCAAACAATCAGGGATCGCGGCATCCATCGCATCTCTGGTCGACTGGAGGTCCTCTTCGGAGAGGTCTGTTCGGTCAGCGAGTAGGTTTCGAATCCATTCATCGTGAACCAAGTTTGACCAACGCGCCCGATAGATTTTGGTTAGCGCAACATAGAGCACGAGGCTTCTCAGCCTCGCGCCATAGAAGACATTTGCGTCAAAGAAAGCGGTGAAAGTCGATATCATTCCAAACCCAGACGAAGCGCCTCTTTGTTCAGGTCCGCCAAGGCTTTCTTCTGCCGCTCTCGGCTAGCACTTTCATACTCGACGAGGTCGGCAAATTTGATACGCCTATGAGTGCCAACCTTTCGGCATGGCAGCTTCTCGGCCTCAATCTCTCGAATGAGATATGGTCGAGACACGTTTAGATAGTCGGCCGCCTGCTGCGTCGTCAGTTCCGCCTCATGCGGAATCAGCGACACCGGCGTTCTATTCGCCATCGCTTCCAATACATCGCATATGAGCGCCACGGCTCGCCGCGGCAATGGGACGATGATGTCGGCTTCCTGTTTCCCATCGACGGTTATTTTTACCAGGTCCGCCTCAGAGACACCTTTCAATCGGTCCAAGGCCTTCTTGGCGATTACCGCTTCCGCCTCATCCGCGACAAACGGTTCGTGCGTTTGATCCATGAGCGCAAGCATGTTCATTCTCCTGTTGTTGATCATTTTGTGAGGGGCGTTTGTTCCCCTTCATTCTCGTTTGTGTCGTTCGTATCAATTCGTTCTTATGCTGTCACGCATATTCGAAATAAACGCACTAAGTGAAATAAGCGTAAAGTCCGAAAGTTCCATAGTGTGGCTCTAGCGACACTGAAATGTGATCGACCCAGCGTTGGTGAGTTGCACAGCAGTATCGCGCTACGATTGACAAAATGGACGCATAAAAAGGGCGGCCTTCATTTCCGAGGCCTTCTTGATCGCGGACCTTCTCGGCGGCCCTCCTCGCTTTTGATCCATTCGTCAAAAGCAGTTCGCGCTTGGGCGCCGCCACCGAACTCAAGCTCAATGCGGCCGTCAGGATGGATCAAACATCGCCTGACTTCGAAGCCTTCGGCCTTCGCTGCCCGGAGGGCTCGCCTGAGATCTGCTTGGGTGAATCGCGCCGGACCTCGGGACATCGTATTATGATAACTGGCTGACGGGCGTCCGACTCATCGTCGCACCATGCGACTCTCGCCAGCGCATCGACATAAGCAAATCATCCATATCCCCGTTTTCCTCAGGCCTCTTGCCCTCCTGCTTGACGTGCGCCACGGTACCGGAAAGAGGACAAGAATCATGAGTGAAGTTCAGGCGCAGGCTCTATGCGGGAAATGTAAGGTTCCGGTGCAGGGCCCAGATGAGCCAGCGGATGACAGTGTATTTGCCTGCCGGGAATGTGGGAGGTCAGATACCTACGCAAACATATTGGAAGAGGTGGGAAATCACTTTCGTGATATGGCTGCCCTTGCGCTGAATGCACAGATGGAGCGCGTGGCACGCTCATCGAAGATGATTTCAGTGACGGGCTTTGAGGTTCAGCCTCGTGAGTATCGGTTCATATCGAGTGTGGAGCCCTAAGCCACCATCCTGACGATGTAGTCGAAGATCTCCGGCGATATCGGTCGGGGATTCTTTCTCGGTCTGCGGAGCCGGGCGGCGCTGGCTTTATGGTCGGGACAGCAGAACGCTGCGTGCGGCAGCGTGGCGACGAAGCTGTCGCCGCACCATAGACAGGTCCGTTCGGCGACGATCTGTGCTTCGAGCGAGTTGCCGCAGGCGAGGCGGTGTGGGCCTAATTGCCAGATGTCACCGGGCCGGCATCGGGCGGTGCAGTTGCCTTCCTCGGGAACAACATCATCGCGCGGATCGCCCGCTTCTTCGACGTGGAAGGCTTCGATGAGCCCGTCGATCTCGGGCAGCGAGAAGCCGGTGATGCCGATATCGAAGCCAAGGTCGATGTCAATGAGTGCCTTCAGCTCTTCGGCTAGCAACTCCTCGTCCCAGCCTGCATTGAGGGCAAGCTTGTTGTCCGCGAGGACATAAGCGCGCTTCTGTTCCTCGTTCAGGCTTTCCAGCCTGACGCATGGGACTTCCTTCATACCGAGAAGCTTTGCAGCCTCAACCCTGCCATGACCGGCGAGGATGGTATTCTCATTGTCGATGAGGACCGGATTGGTGAAGCCGAACTCTCTGATGCTGTCGGCGATCTGCCGCAGCTGCTTCTTTGAGTGGGTGCGTGCGTTCTTCGCCCAGGGTTTTAGTGTCGAAATCTCAGTTTTCAGTATTTTCATGCTGTAAGCCTTGTTTAAAATTTAATTATAGTGGTTATTATCGGTATACGAACTCTCGCTCGAACGAGAATGTCAATGTAATTTTTGCAAAAGCAATAATATTAATGGCGAACGCGAGCGTAAATGTCTGGCGTACAATGTATACCCGGCTCCAACAGGCGCGGAGAATGTAGAGGTCTACTGTTCGACGCTTAGGTTTCGAAGGGGCAACGCAAGCTCGACTACAATCTGAACCGACCGCACACAAATCTGGACGGGCTCACCCCGAACGAGTTTGCAACCCAGTCCGTGATGGACCACAACGTGAACAAGGCTAACTTATAAACGGGGACAATCCGGGGAGCAGGTCATCGTCTGCCATCAAAGATTAAAGCTTTGCTTTTTTCATTTCGTCCCCAAGCTCAACCGGCAGGCTATCCGCCGTGCGACCGAACTCGTGGCATTTTACCAGTTTTGCCACATGTTGAGCGAGTAAGCGGAGGCATAGTTGGTCAGCTGTAATCACCGACGTGCGCATCAGCGGGGTTATTCGTCAGGGCTCCCGGCTCGGTAATTCAATCACACGCTAGGTAAACTTTGGCGTCCAAAGCGACGATCCCGTCCCCTGCCTTGCGCACTAGAACCGGGTTGATGTCTATCTCGTCAACAACCGGTTCGTTCAATGACCATTGGCCGACAGTGCATACTGCTGCGATCAACGCATCAATGTCGTAGGTTCTGCCGCGGTATCCGTTGAGTAGCTTTCCGAAGCGTGTGTCCGCCAATTGACGGCGAATCTCACTAGCGTCAAATGGCGCGAGTACGATGCTGGCATCATCGAGCAGTTCGGAGAGAATGCCGCCAGCTCCTATCACCATGACAGGTCCCGCTACAGGGTCACGTCGCATTCCAATGATGGCCTCTAGGCCTCCCTCTGCCATTTCCTCGGCGAGAATTCCGGGGCTGTTTGGGTCTGCTTGCAGAAGTGCCGCCGTGATCGTGGAGCAAGCAGCGGCAATCTCTTTGTCCGTGGTGAGGTTCAGCGCGACGAGTTCATGTTCTGTTTTGTGGGCGATACGCGACGAAAGCCCTTTAAGCGCGAGTGGCCGGGCAAGGCCGGCGAAGTCGGCCATGGCAGGAGAGCGCGTAACGACGCGTCCGCAGGGGGTCTCGATTCCGAGAGCTGCAAGCAGCTTTTTTCCTTCGGCTTCATTGAGAAGCCCACGCTTGTCCTTCGGCAGGCTAATTTCAGAAAGCGGTTTGCGGTCTGACCGGGGGGGAGGCTCGGTCGTTGAGACCTCCTGCATCGCCTTGAGTGCCTGCATTTGCGGCCACAACGACTCCGACACGACGATGTTCGCTGCCTGGAGCTGGCGGATTTCGTCGATGGGCATGCCTGGGGCGAATACATAAAGCTCGGCGAACTGACTCTTCCTGGCTTCAATCAGCATCGGCTGCATGATCTCGCGGACCGGTTCGGCCAGCGGCGTCAGGCCCACCATCATCTGGTTGAAACCATCGCGCCTGAACACATCGAAGACCTGTGTGATGATCGCATGCTGCGCAGCGGTGTCATATGGGTTGAGCGGATGGCTTTGAATCGGCAGCGCTTTCAATTCCGCCTTCGCCCGTTCGGAAAGATCGTAAAGCGCAAGGCCGAGTCTTGCCATGCAGTCGGCTGCGAGCGCTGCATATCCGCCCGAGACGGAAACAAAGGCTGGCTTTGCCGGTTGGGGCAGCGGGACGGGATGTCGCATTACGCATTCGGTGAGCGCGGCAAGGGTGTCGAGCTCGTCCGCCACCACCACGCCTTCACTCTTTAGAAAGGCGAGGATGGCGCGGTATGAGCCTGCGATCGCGCCGGTATGTGAGAGCGCCGCCTTCTTGCCGCCATCGGACTCGCCAGCCTTCATAGCCACGACCCTCTTGCCTGCGGCACGGCAGGCACGAAGCGCCGCCTTCAGCCCGGCCGGATCGCGAACGGCTTCAACGTATAGCAGGATCGTGTCGGTCTCTGGGTCAGCGGCGAAGTAGTGCAGGAAATCCGCCATTCCCAATGTCAGTTCGTTGCCGCAGGATACGAATTTGGCAATTCCCACCCCGCGACCGTTCGTCTTGCTAAGGATCGTGCTGATGATTGCGCCGCTTTGAGAGATGATGCTCACCCGGCCGGCAGGCACCTTGTCGTCAGACAGCAATGCAGGCGCGAACGATAGTCCAAGGCCGTTTGCGATATTTGCCAGGCCGTTGGTATTTGGCCCGCATATGGCGACATCATGTTCGCGCGCGAGCGCAACAAGCCGGGCCTCTCGCTCCTGGCCTTCAGGCCCCGATTCGCCGAAGCCCTGAGCCACAATCACCAGCGCCTTTACGCCGCGCTCCACGAGCACCTGCGCCGCTTCGACAGCCGCAGCTGCCGGCAATAGAATAATCGCAGCCTCGACGCCTTCCGGAAGCTGGTCGATGCTTTCCACGCACGGCCACCTACCGATATTTTGATAGCGCGGATTAACGGCGGTCAGCTTGCCGGCGAATCCAAGCTTCTCCATCGCGAGGACTGGCATCGAACTGAGCTTGGTTGGCTCGCCCGAGGCACCAATGATCGCCACCGAACGGGCGTTAAAAAGGGCGTCGATAGCGGCTGCGCCCGGCCTTGGTTCGCGGTTGGCGTCTGCCGAAAGCGAATTCGCCGCGTCGTCGGTCATGGATTTTCCCCCAACACGTCAGCTCAGTACGATCGCGGCAGTCCGAGCATTTTTTCCGCGATGTAGGAAAGAATGAAATTGTTCGCGATGGGTGCGAACCGCCAGATGCGGGTCTCGCGAAAGTAGCGCTCGACATGGAACTCTGACGCGTAACCATAGCCGCCATGCGTCTGGACGGCGCGATCGCAGGCCTCGAAAGCAGCTTCTGAGGCGAGGTATTTGGCCATGTTGGCGGTATCGCCGCAGGGTTCGCCGGCATCATACTGATCGAGAGCTTTTAGCGTCATCAATTCGGCTGCATCCAGGCGAGCAACCGAATCTGCTAGCGGAAACTGCACGCCCTGATTCTGACCGATCGGGCGACCGAAGACGACCCGGTCCTTCGCGTATTGTACGGCCTTGCGGATCGCAGCTCGGCCGATGGCGATTGCCTGAACAGCGATCAGGATGCGCTCTGAATTCAGTCCGTCCAACAGATAGTGAAAGCCGCGTCCCTCCTCGCCGATACGGTCAGATACCGGGACGGGCAGGCTGTCGTAAAAGACCTCGCAGGAACTGATGGCGTTACGACCCATCTTTGGTATCGGGCGGATATGAACATATTTCGGATCGAGGTCGACTAGGAACAGCGACATCCCGTCGGTTTTCTTGCGGCACTGCTCTAGAGGTGTGGAGCGCGTGATCAAAAGGCACTTTGAGGATTGCTGCGCTTTGGAAGTCCAGACTTTCTTGCCTTTGATGATGTAGTGATCACCCTCACGGGTAGCAGTCGTTTTGAGCGATGTGAGGTCAGTGCCGGCATCTGGTTCGGTGACGCCGAAACAGACCATCAGCTCACCCGTGATTAGCGGCGGCAGATATTTCTGCTTCATCTCGTCGCTGCCGAATTTGACTACCGGTTCCATGCCCCAGATGCTGTGCTGGAAGACCGACGTTGCGTTCAGGCAGCCACCACTGGCGCCGGCCACACCGGCGAGGATGATTGCAGCTTCCCGCAGACCAAGGCCGGCTCCGCCATATTCCTCAGGCACGCAAGTGCCGAGAAACCCCGACTGGGCGATCGCTTCATGAAATTCCCAAGGGAATTCGTGATCCTGATCCTTCTTCATCCAGTACTCATCGGGAAAGCGCCGCATGATGGATTCGATCGCGTTATGGATCGCCATCTGGTCTTCGGTCTGTATGAATCTCATGGCGTTTCTCTGCCTCTGGCCTTGGTTGTGCGCTCTTTCGCGGCGGCTTGCCGTAGTACTGCGCTTCGTCGTTTCCCGCGTCTCTTTCCGGTGCCGTGGGTGATCTCCGGCACCACTTCATGAGCTTACGGCGCTCACTTTCATGTATACTTACAATCGCAACGGCATCAGTCGGTCAAGAACAATTGCGAGAAAAAGGCTGAAATGATCTTCATTTATCGGTATTTCCATCCGGACTGAACCGCTCACACCTTCTGACGGCTTCTGTTATGTGTACATAAATGGTCGAACGCAGGCTGGTTGCCGTATTTGAAAGTCTAAGCCGGCTTGCCGAAAGCGCCATTTCTCGCAGCGCCGGCGACATCCTCCTCCCCGTAGCCGAGCCATTCGGAGAGAACGGCAAACCGCGTGTCGCGATCAGGTTTACGAGTTGCCTTCGGTCGGGGAGTGGGTGTGCGACTGAAGCGGGGCGCGGGTGCCGGCTGAACCACTCCATCGAGTTCGAAATAGCCTTCCCGATCGACATTATGGGGATGTCGCGCAGCTTCGTTCATATCGAGTACAGGGGCAAAGCAAAGCTGGGCGTTGTCTTCCATCAGCGCGCGCCAGTCTTCTAGGCCTTTAGCGCCAAATACAGGCTCAAGTCTGGCTCTCAGCTCCTGCCAGTGGGCGGGGTCGTCGGCGCCGGAGAAATCGTTCGGATCCAGCGCCAGCAAACGAAAAAGCTCGGCGCGAAACTGCGGCTCCATGCAGCCGATTGATATGTAGCGTCCATCACCGCATCGGTAGACTGAGTAGAAGGGGTGCCCGCCGTCGGAGGGAATTTGGCCGCGTTCGGGCGGCGTGCCGGCGGCGACATATTCGCGGGCAGTTGCCATGAGCAGGGCCGCGCCGTCGATCATGGCGGTATCGACGACCTGTCCTTCGCCGGTGCGCTGCGCATGTAGCAGCGCCGATACGATTCCGAATGCAAGCATCAGTCCACCACCCGCCATGTCGCCGACGAGATTGAGCGGCGGCTGAGGCGTGATGCCGGGCTGTCCCATAAGCGACAGTACGCCGGTCAGGGCGGTGTAATTGATGTCATGGCCCGCATTTAGTGCCAGCCGCCCGTCCTGTCCCCATCCTGTCAGTCGGCCATAGACTAGGCGCGGGTTGCGGCGCAGGCATTCATCCGGGCCAAAGCCGAGCCGTTCGGCAACGCCCGGCCTGAAAGATTCAAAGAATGCATCGCCGCGTTCGAGCAAATCCAGCAGCACCGAAACGCCGGCTGGCGATTTCAGGTCGAGTTCGATTGCGCGTCGGCTTCTCCCGGTGATCGCGGGCGGTGGACCGGCGGATGGGGCGTTGGCCGAATTGGGCCGGTCGATGCGGATGACGTCGGCTCCGAGGTCTGCCAGTAGCATGCCGCAAAATGGCGCCGCAACCAGGCCGGCGATTTCCACCACTCGTATTCCAGCAAGCGGCCCGAGCATCTTCAAATGCCGCCGCGATCAGCTTTGAGTGAATTTCGCCAGCGTGAACGAGCGCCACCTGAAAAGAACGTCATCTAGTTTGCAACCTGATGTTCGGCGCTGCGGATCAATTTCGCCAGCACTCTGCGCGCGACCAGAACCTCCTCCTTCGAGCAGCCTTCCAGAAGGCTGTCTTCTATCGCGGCCACCTTGCGCAAAAGTCCATTCAAAGTTTCGGCGCCGGAGGCGGTAATTTTCAGTCCTGTGCCGGATCTCGCGATGAAACCTTTGGCGCACAGGGCGGATATGGCGTCCTGCGCAGCCGCGTATTCGACCAGCGAAAGCGGGACCAGCGCTTCGGCCGACAGCCCGGGGTGCTCCAGGATCGCGCTGAGCAAGCGTCCCTGATTAAAGGTCAGGCCGGCGGAACTGCGCATCGCATCGATCGCCTCGTTGAGATCAGCATAGGCCTGGCGAAACAGAACGGCCCAAGGCAAGTTGGGCGAGGCTCCATTGTCGCCAAGCTTGTTTCCGCCCGAAGGGTGTTCGATCGTAGCCGCATAGCGGCCCTGCTTGAAGACGAGCGGCTGGCGGTCATGGCGCCGAAATCGGTTGACGCGGCCAACGAGCAGATAGTGGTCGCCGCCGTCATGTTCCGCTTCCAGCGAGCATTCCAGCGTCGCCGCGCTCCCCGCAAGCAGCGGCTGCCCGTGGATGCCGCGTTCGTAGACGATACCGTCGAATTTTACGTCCCCCGACACCGCGAATTGCTGGGAAACGGCAATCTGGTCCGAGGCGAGAACATTGACGACAAAGTTCGGCGCGGCGCGAAACGTGTCCAGGCTTGTAGAGTTCTTCCTGATCGACCACAGGATCAAGGGCGGATCGAGCGAAAGAGACGCGAACGAATTCACCGTCATGCCAACAAGCGCGCCCTCGTGCTCGGCTGTCATGACGGTAACGCCTGTCACATACTGGCCAAGACATTCCCTGAATCCCCGGATGTCTGCTACGGGGTCGCCGCTTGGCGGGTTGGAACCGGAATCCATCAGTCGCTTCTCCCTCAACGATTGCGATAATCCGTACATTGCCCTTCTCGTGGGGCCGCCCCGTCAGGGGTCGCAACCGTCTCATGTCGTTTTCACCGACGATACTTTACCGTACTTTTGCATGTCAATGATGTATACATGAATATCAAAATGACGCTCAATTTCGCAATGATTTGCCAGAGAAGCCAATTCATGAATACATATGGCGAGGCCCCTGCAGATCCCCACGCGGTTTCCGCTGTCAGGCGCTTTGCGCCGGCGTGTTGCCATCGGAGCGTTCAACGGCCTCCTGCACACGCGGTTGAACCGCTTCGGCAAGCAATATCATCGAGCGTCGCGACAAATCTCGGTCGAGCCAATCCGCACCCACGTTCAACAGCGTACCGAACGCTCCAACCGTTTCGCGAAATTGCAGCAGATCATCCACTACTTTCGACGGCGAACCGTAGATCACAAGCTTCTCGCAGAGATACTCCGGCGTGATCGCCTCGTCAGGTACGCCCGGATCGTCCTTGAAGACGTTGAGGCCGCCCTTTCGCCGTGCCAGCTTGGAACGGATGGCATCATAGTAGTGATAATAGGGCCCCGATTTCGATGTAGCGTACTCACGCGCCTTCTGCTCGTCCTCCGCGACGAAGACCGATTTGGCGACGCGCCAATTCTCGATATCGGGCTTCAGGCCGCTCTTTTCGGCACCCTCCAGGTATTTGGTCCAATGGCTCCGGACCCATTTGGGAAGGAGGAAGTTTGCCGAAATCGCGCCCCAGCCGCGCTGCCCCGCAAACAGGGCGCTGCCGGAAAACGGCGATGCCACCGTCAGGGCGATCGGGGGATGAGGCCTTTGGAACGGTAGCGGCACGGCCCCAAGACCAGCCTCGGGAAGCTGCGTTCTGGCGGTCGACAAATTCCAGTATTTTCCGGTGAGTTCGTAAGGTGGTTGCTTGCTCCAAAGCGCGATGATGAACTCGATCGCCTCGCGCAACATCTCGGTTCGGTCGTTATCCATGCTGCCGAACAGCTCTGCATCCGACATCAGTCCGCCGGGTCCCACACCCAGGATGAAGCGGCCGTCGAGCATGTGATCGAGCATCGCTACCTCACACGCCACCGCTGCAGGATGCCTGTTGGGGAGATTTACGGTGCCGCTACCCAGCCTGATCTGCCGGGTGTTGCCGACGAGCGAACTGAGAAAAATGAGGGACGAGGTGATGTTCTCTTCGATGTCGGTAACATGTTCGCCGACATAGCCTTCACAATAGCCCAGTTCGTCAGCGAGAATGAACGCTTCGCGGTCTTCCCTTAGGCTGACGCGCCAATCCTTGTCTCGCGGATGGATCGGCATCGTGAAAAACCCGACCTTCATATCCTAGCTCCTTTGAATGCAATTGTGGGGGGAGGCTCTACCCAACGCGATCTATTGCCAGCCGATCAACGACGGTGGCTATCTCTTCCGCCATGGACATGGGCGAAGCATAGTTGGCCGGGTCGCATATCGTTTCGATGTGCCGGTCAATATCCTCGACGCTGACGCTGATATCTTCGCTCAGCCAGCCTTCGCCGACGCCGATAAATGCGCGGGCGTAACGCCCGCCGAGGATGGAGAAGGCCTCTCCGTTGAACTGACAGGCCTTGCTTGCCAGCAGCAACGCCATTGCAGCGACCGATTCCGGCGTGCGGCGATCGGAGATCTTGTTCAGCAAGGTCCGGTATTCCGGTACATCCGGTCCGACCAGCGGATTGTCCACAGAGATGTTCGAAACCGCATAGGGGATCAGAGCGTTGACCTTGATGCCGTAGTCGGCGCCTTCCAGCGCCAACGCACGGGTCAGGCCCAACAATCCAGCCTTGCTGGCGACGTAGTTTGCATTGGCCTGCATGCCGAAAATAGACCCGGAACTCGTCATCACAACGCGGCCGTAGCGCTTTTTCTTGAGCACTGGCCACAGTGGTTGCGTGACATAAAACGCGCCAAGCAAATGAACACCGAGGACGTCATTGATCTGCGCGACGGTCATGTCCTCAAACATGGCCGAGCGAATGATGCCAGCATTGTTGATGAGAATATCGACAGTGCCAAACGCAGAGAGCGCCGCGTCGGCGATCGCCCGCCCACCTTCGGGTGTTGCGACGCTATCAAGTGAAGCAACGGCTTTGCCGCCTGCGACCTGAATTTCATCGACGACGGCTTCGGCCCAGCTCCCAGTATTCGAACCAAGGCCGCCTGGGTCGTTGACGACGACCTGTGCACCCCGTCGTGCGAGTTCAAGAGCATATGACCGGCCCAAGCCACGACCGCCGCCCGTGACAACTGCGACCTTATTATCAAATCTGATGGACGTCATTTCAGCTCCCGGAATAGGTTCAGGCGACGCTACTCACTCTCGGAGCGCGTCATCCGTTGGGTTATGTATTGGCTGGCAAAATAATGATGCTCGATCATGAGCGCTTCGGCTCGTTGCGCTTGCCGGCATATGATCGCGTCTGCGATTCTGTGGTGGTCGTCATGCATCCGGCGCAGCCACGGCAAGAGGCGGTTTGGTGATGCGCCTTCAACGGAATAGTATTTCTCAAGCAGTTGGACGTAGACTGGGATATTCTTGAACCGGTTCATCGTTTCGATGAGAAAGATGTTCCCGGATGCATCGACGATTGTGCCGTGGAAATCGTTGTTCATCTTGCGATAATTGACGATGTTTTCCAGTGTCAGATCGTCGGGCTCCAAGCTGTGATCTCCGAACGCGAGACATTCGTTCAATCGTGCCTCGAGAGACGGCTCGGCCTCCACGCCAGCGATAATCTTGCAGGCCAGGCCTTCCATACCGCCACGAAACGTCCAGGCTTGGAGGACCTCGTCTGGAGATTCTTCGCGCACGAAGTAGCCCCGCTTCGGAAAGTAATTGAGCAATCCTTCCTTGTGCAGGGTGTTCAGCGCTGAACGGATCGGTGTGCGCGACACCCCCAATTCGTCAGCAAGCTCGTGTTCCTGCAAATGCGAGCCGGCTTCGTAGATGTTCTGCATGATCCGATCGCGGATCTCTTCGGTGGCCACTCTGATTTTCATGATCTCATTCCGTTATTGGGGAGCATTGCGTTTCGCGATCAGGATACCGCCTGAATGCAGGAATTTCACGTTTATCGCAGCTTCCCAATCCCGTTCCGTTGTTCCGCCTATGTCAGAGATGCCGTCATTCCACCGTCGACCGGCAGGTGAACGCCCGTGATAAAGCCGGCGCTCTGTGACGCCAGATAGAGAACGGCGGAGGCCAGCTCATCTGTCGTTCCAAGTCTTCTGAGTGGCACCATTTTCAGCCGCTCTTCCGCATTCCAGTTCTTCAGAAAGGACTCCGTACCCACGGATGCCGGGGCGACCATGTTTACCGTCACCCCGCTCGCGGCGATTTCAATAGCCAGATGTTTCAGGTAAGCGGCGAGGCCAGCCCTGTAGATGGTCGACAAACCATGGTGAGGCATTGGGTGCTTGACAGATGCCGAAGTTATGCCGACTACGCGGCCCCAACTTCGCGCAACCATGCCAGGAACGAATTCTGTAGCGATCGATACCGCGCCGCGCAATTGAACAGCATGAGCGTCATCCCAACGACTTGGGTCGGTTTCGTCGATTACGTCGCGAAGGTTCAACGGCGGACGACCGGTGTTTAAGACAAGCACGTCCGCGCCGCCAAAACGCGATCCTACTTGCCTCGCTAGTCGCTCTGAATCCGCAGGTACGGTCATGTCCCCGGCGACGGCCAGCGTTTCGACGCCATGCTTTTTTCGGATGTCTCTTTCTGCAGCTTTCAGCGTCTCCACAGTCCGAGAGAACAGGACAATATTTGCCCGCTCACGGGCGAAGGCTTCAGCGCAGGCAAGACCGATCCCGCCTGTTGCGCCGGTGATCAGAACAGTCTTTCCCGATAGGCCGGTTTCCATTGAACGAATTCCTTGAGACTTGGCAATTCAAGCAGACGTAACCTGCTTTGAGACATCGGTTTCTCCTGGGTATTCAACCGCCACACCTTCTGACAGAAAAATCGCCACCTCTTTCTCGCTCCAACCCATCTCAAGCAGCACTGCTCTCGTATGCTCGCCGAGCAGCGGGGGAGGGCGATGTATCTTTCCGGGTGTTTCCGACAAGGAGAACGCCGGGCCGAGCTGTGGGATCGCACCCAGCGTAGGGTGTTCGATTTCGGTGAACAGGTTAAGCTTTTCGGTCTGCGGGTGATTGACCACTTCTGAGAATTTGTGAACCGGCCCGAAGAGAGCCTTCTCGCGGGCGAACCTCTTCGCCCAATCTTCGGTCGTGCGGGAAAGGAATATTGGCTCCAGGATGGCATTCAACTGGTCTACGTTCTTGACCCTTTTAGGATTGTCACTGAAGCGCGGATCATCGATCAGATCCGTTCGCTCGATGGCCCGGCAGAAATTATGCCATGCCTCACCGGCACCCCAGACGCCGGCGACCGCGTAGCCAGTCGCGGTCCGATACGCCTGGTAGGGGACCACGACGCTGTGGGCACCGCCGTTGGCCGTCGGGTTCTTCCCGTCATCCCAGTAAGAGGCGAGGCGAGTGGTCCACGAGTGTACGAGTGCGGCGAGCATCGAGAGCTCGACCTTCTGACCGCGGCCTGTGCGACTGCGGGCGACGAGCGCCATCAGTACTGCCTGGACACCGACCATCGCAGCGCTGTAGTCGGCGATAGGCACGCCAACGAGGACGGGGCCCGCGCCGGCTTCACCTGTGACCGACATGATGCCAGACATCGCCTGCACCACTGGATCGGTGCCTGGCAGTTTGGCCAAGGGACCAGTCTGTCCGAATGCCGATATAGACACGTAGATCAGGCGAGGGTTCAGGGCGCGGCAGTATTCATATGAAAGGCCGAGAGCGTCGGCGACACCGGGTCGAAAATTCTCGATGAGGACATCGCTTTCCTTGACCATCCGATCAAGGACCGCCTTTACCTTCGGATTGCGCAGATCAAGTGCGACACTCCGCTTTCCGTGATTTGCGACGAGAAATAGCCCGCTTTCGCCCCCGCGAAATACCGTACCGGTCCGCCGAATGCCGTCACCATGAGGCGTCCCCTCGACCTTGATGACGTCAGCCCCAAAGTCCGCCAGCACCTGGGTAGCACAGGGTCCTGAAATGTGGCGCGTGAAATCGAGCACGCGAATTCCGTCAAGCGCAGAAATGGGCTCTTCACCACGCGGCGTTGCTGCCCCTTGGTCTGATGAAGTCATATTGCCTCCCGCACTAATCGAATCTCTTGTCTTTCGGCGTCTTCAGCTTTGCCAGCTTGCGCATTCGCGCAAAAAACGCACCGTTACGATTGAAGTATCATGTATACATACTTAGCGCAATAGCATGCCATAGATCGCGGAGGTGCTGCCTCGGCGCACTACATTGAGCCGAACCAGAAATCCGTTTTGCATGTAAAGTGTTGTGTTTTGAGATGCGTCTCGATCTTGCTCGGGAACGCTTTCCTGAGAAACCGATGAGCGAACCCAGCTCATAAAATGTATACATGGCTTGACGGTCTATGGAGGCGCAATTACTGTCCGCCGCAATCGGCAACAATGGAGAAGCAGGCATGGAATCCGTCCCGAAGATCAAGGTGCTGGATATGTCGACGCACTTTTCAGGTTCGGTCGCCAGTGCTCATCTCGTCGCGCTCGGCGCTGATGTCGTGAAGCTTGAAAGCCCCAAGTTCGGCGACGGGAACCGGGGGCTTGAGCCGTTCATCGAAGGTGAGGCGATGGTTCATGTCGCCCTTAACTCGGGCAAGCGCAGCGTCGCCCTCGACAGACGCTCGCCCGACTGGGACGCCACATTGCGTGCATGTGTCCAATGGGCCGATGTCGTCATCGTAGGTTCTCAACCAGTGACGGCAGCCAAGCGCGGCTTGGATTTCGAGACGCTTGTCGGAATGAACGACCAGCTCGTCTATTGCAATATCTCCGGATACGGGCAGGTCGGTCCGTGGAAAGATAATCCTCTCCATGGCCTCAATGGAGACGTGCTGGCGGGGCTCGTCCCGGTAAGCAAGGTTGATGGCTACTTCGCCCCAGCGGTCGAGTACCGGTCCGTAGGAACTACGTTGGCTGGTATTCATGCGGCGCTCGGCATTCTCGAAGCAATCCGTCGGCGTGATGCGGGGCAGGGGGCGCAGCAGGTGTACGGTTCGGTTTGGGAATCGGCCATGTACTGGCAGTGGCGTGACATGACTGCAATGTCGAATCTTGGGGTTCCTAATCCGGCCTATGCCGATCTCGGGTCGCGCTATGCGAGTTATGAGACGAGCGACGGGCGGATCATCCTGATCTGTCCGATAGAAGAGCGTTTCTGGATTTCATTCTGTGAACTGCTCAATCTACCCGAAAACTGGAAGAGCCGTGGCTCTTGGGCCAAGACGGGCATGGACTGGGGCAAGGGATACGACGACGAGAAGCCGGTGATCGCGAAGATCATGGCCGAGAAGCCGTTTGCCTTCTGGAACAAAACCTTCGACGAGGCCGGCATACCGTACTCGCCCTACTATACAGTCGAAGAGGCGATGAATACGCCTCAGGGAAAGGCGATCGGCGTAACTGCGGAGACGGAAGTCCGTGGCAAACAGGTTCGCGTCCCCAACATTCCGATCCACATTGCAGCGCGTGACGCTGGAAACGAACCGCTTCACGGTCCTGAGACTGTGCAGTCGCCGCCGGCGCTCGGTGAGCACAACGAGGAGTTCATCGAACTTTTGAAAGAGAAAGGTCTTGTGAAGCAATGACGACAATGACGCTGGACAAAAACGAGTATGGGCAGTCCGCTAACTTCGCATCTGACTATGCCGACCGGTTTTACGAGTCCGATGGCCTGAAGCTCCATTATACAGAGTGGAATCCGGACGGCGGGCAACCGGTGATCATGTTGCACGGCCTGAATGTACAGACCCATACGTGGGATCCGATCGCGCACCAGTTGTCGCAGGATATGAGGATCATCTGCCCGGATTTGCGTGGACACGGTGACAGCGATTGGGCGAGGCAAGGCTACCCCGTAGGGTCTTTTGTTAGCGACTTGAATCGTCTCGCCGACTCGATCGGGGCTGACCGTTTCTCGCTCGTTGGTCATTCGCTCGGCGCGCGCATCGCGATTGCCTACGCTGGAGAACATTCCGACCGGCTGGATTGTCTGGCATTGTCCGATACCGGACCTCAGATGCCGAAATCAGCCGCCAAATCCACATCTCAATTCATTGGCGACACCAATAGCATCAAAGGATTTCGCAGCCGCCAGGAAGTCTGGGATCATTACCGTAAGATCCATCCCGAATGGATGGACATCTACATCGATCTGCACGCTGCGTATCAGGTGCGGGAGAACTGGGCGGGCAAGTATATTCTGAAGGCCGATCCTGAACTCTACTGGATCACGCGCAGCGCCGGCGTGAAGGAAATTCCCTATCTTTGGGATATGGCCGCAGCGATCGACGTTCCGACGCTGATCATGGTCGGCGACCACAGCGAGTTCTTTGACGATGAACTCTTGGAGCGGATGCGCAAAGCAATCAAGAATTCTGAAGTGGCGAAATTTGATACCGGACATTACATTCCGCGCGAAAAGCCGGATGAGTTTGCTCAGCAGCTTGCTGCTTTCCTGAGGACACACCGTCAGGGTTGATCGGGGTGCGGCGGGATCCTTGGCGGGCACGCATCCGGGCGATGGTGGGCTCAGTTGAGTTCGGGGAGTATAGCCGCGGCATTGTATTGCCAGCGAGGCGTGTGAAGCCTCTGATCGATGCGCCATATTCCGTGCTCACAGACTAGAACGTCGTCGTAGCGCAAACCGCGCACCTGGATTTCCGTACCGATAACGACGTGCGCAATCGCAAAAGTTGATGCCGCTGCTTTGCTTCCGGCAATTTCCATTTTCAGGTTGGATAACGTGTGGTTTGAGGCGTCAAAACGCTTGCACCCCTTAAAGATGCGCTCAGCGATTGAGTCTGCTCCGGTAAGTGTTTGCTCCAGACGCGTGCCAAAATGCAGGGTCGCACGCGCCTCCTCGCGGAAGCAGTCTCTGATTGTTTGGCGCTGTTGTGCGTCGACTGCAAAAAAGTAAGCTTCCAAGACGCGTCTCACGCGTAATTCATCGTCTACGCCCGCCACCATCGATCTGCCCCCTCGATCAGCTCAATAATCCCAATGTACGGGTTTGGCGCCAGTGTACTCTGTTCGGAACCGGGTGACGTGCCCCGGATTGAGTGAGCCTACATAAACAGTCCTTAGATCCTCGCCACCGAACGTGACGCTCGGCGCGCTGCCTAGAGTGCTGAAGCGCCCAGTATCGATTTCCAACCTAGTTAGCGTTTTCCCTGTTGAGATGAGGCGTTCGAGTTCGTCTATAATCGGTTGGTTGCGGTCTTCGAGTATCGTCTGTACTTGGCCGCTTTCAGCATCTACTCGCACTATTCTGTTCGATACCAGATTTGCGACCCACACACCGCCATCCGCATCGTGAGCAAGGCCATCGGGAAGGCTTCCATCAGCGAACTGCGCCACGATTTCACGCTCCCCAAGAGAAGAATCTTGACGGATAGGGAATCGGCTCAGGCAGCGGCCGAACGTTTCGTTCACGTAGAGCCATTGTCCGGTTGGATCCACTTTGGCTTCGTTTGTCACGCACATTCCGTCGGCGACTATACGTGGGCCGCGCTCATCAAGAACGATGATGAAGCCATCGCGGCTTTTTGCGTTCAAACAATCAACCATCACCGGTTGCTGCGTTGTCACGGTGATCCAGTAACGCCCAGGCTTGTCCGGGCCGACGTAATTTGTGTGTGTCATGGGCACACCATCCACGCTGTTAAACAGCAGGTTCAGGCTCAGGTCCCTTTCGAGCCGCCACACACCGCCGCCTTCACCCATGTTCGCGAGGAGAAAAGTGCCGTCAGATTCTAGGCAAAATCCGTTCGTGACAAAACCTTCCGGTGCATTTCGGGCAGCCAGCGTTTCCTCTTTACCCGATGCCCGAACCACGGAAACGCCGCCGGGCAGGTACGATGCGTAGATGTCCCCGCGTCTGGTCGTGACGACGCATTCGGGTCGATTAAAACGGGTGCCGACACGTTCGGTTTCAGACATCGGTATGACGGGAGATGTCGTTGCCAAAGGTCTTATCCTTTTCGTTCGAAGCCAGCTTGTCCTAGCAGCGGCTGGTACACCGCTTTGGTTTATGGGGTATCAACCCATGAACTCGCCGCCGTTCATGTCGTAGGTGGCGCCTGTAATAAACGCAGCCTCCTCGGATGCGAGAAAGGCTACCAATGCCCCAATTTCCTCGGGCTTACCGAGGCGCCCGACGGGGATTCGTTTCATAGCTTCGATGTTGAGTTGCTCACCATGCTCGACTGCCATTGGGCTGCGGATCCGGCCAGGAGCGACGCAATTGACGGTGATGCCTGCGTCTGCGACTTCCCCGGCGAGGACGCGTGAAAAGCCAATCATGCCGGCCTTTGACGCCGAGTAATGGGCTGCGGCAAGCTGCGACCGGCTGCGCCCTGCCATGGAGCTGATGTTGATGATGCGGCCCCAGCCTCTCTCGCGCATGAATGGAATTACCGCTTTGCAGAACATGAAAGCTCCGGTCAGGTTGATCGCCATGACACGGTCCCAATCTGCGCGATCCATCGCTTCGACGGGCGTCTTCACACCATTCGGCTTTGGTGAAATACCGGCGTTGTTGACAAGTATGTCGACTGAGCCAAACCGATCAGCGCAGTTCCGTACTGCTTCGATTACTGAATCCGTCGAAGATACATCTGCAACAAATGCTTGTGCATGGGGTCCAAGTGATGACGCCGTTTCCGTAACTTCCGCGTTGGCGTCCACCAGCAACACTGAGTAGGCCCGCTCGGCGAAATTCTTGGCTATTGCAGCGCCGATCCCACGCGCGGCTCCGGTTATGATCGCCACTCGATCTTGCGATTTCATGATTCCAGACGTTTCCAGTTTGTTGAAAAAATGCCCGGCGCAATGTTCACTGCGCCGAGCATGTATTGCGTCACATGAATGAAGCTTCGGCTAGCCAGTCTTTTTCTGCTTTAGCAGATCATCTGCGACCTTGGGGAAGGCACCACCGCGTGTCGGATCGTGTCTTCCGTCGCTTTCCGTGCCGCCTTTTTCCTTAATTAGCAGTCCGGTGGATTTGATCAACGGAATATCTTCTTCAGCGACTTCAGGGATGGGCTTGCGACGCTTCAATGCAGCTTCGATATAGGGCGCGAGCTCTTCATTTTTCTTTCTGACGCGGTCTGCTTCACCGACTTTGAACTCGGGCATAACTTCGTCGGCGAACAGCTCAAGCGTATCGCAAACATGGCGATGCTCCATCTTGCCGGCGTTGGTCATGAATACCAACTGATCGAGGCCGATCTCTGCATATCCACGAATGTGTTCGCGTACTTCGGCAGGCGTGCCGATTGCGCCCTTGCCGGCATTGTCCGGAATTTCGTGTTTCACCTGTTCGAATTCAGCCCAGATGTCTTCGCGGCCAGGACGGTGTGCGCCGAACGAGTAATAATGGCCGGCACCGTATCCGAAGAATTTGAACCCGTCTTCGCACCGGCGCTGCGCCTCCGCGCTGTCCTGATGAACGGACATGCCAATGACGCAGTGAATGTTGGCATTGACGGTGTGACCCACAGGAACGCACTCATCCGACTTGATGATGTCGTAATACTCTTTGATCCACTTTTCGGCCTGTTCCGGTTCAACGAAGCCAAAGACCATGGCACCCATGCCGAGCTTTGCGGCCCTTATAACGCTCTCGCGCCGTGAGCAGCCATACCAGAGCGGCGGGTGGGGCTTCTGATAGGGTTTCGGAACCACGTTGCGCACTGGCATGGTCGTGTATTTGCCAGTGTGACCTGGGTAGGGGGACATTGTCATCATCGCGACGGCCTGCTGCCAGCCTTCCGCCCAATGTTCCGTTTTCTCATTGATATCGATGTTGAAGCCACCCATTTCCAGCAATGTTCCGGACTCTCCTGTTCCGAAGTCGACGCGGCCGCCAGACAACAGGTCGAGGGTAGCTACCCGCTCAGCCAAGCGGATCGGGTTGTTGTAATAGGGGGACGTTAGCACGACACCATGGCCAAGCCGGATGCGGCGTGTCCGCTGGCTGCATGCCGCAAGGAAAAGGTCGGGCGCTGAGGAGTGGGAAGCTTCCTCCTGGAAATGATGTTCTGTCACCCAGATGTAATCATAGCCCAGGCGGTCGGCGAGTTCGACCTGATCCATGGCCTCGACGAACATGTTGCGCTCGGTTTCTGGACCCCAAGGCTTGGGCACTTGTTGTTCATAAAATAGGCCAAACTTCATCGTTCTCTCCCTAGATTCTGATTACTATTCACTCCGCACGTAGTTTAATGCGCGGTATCGAATAGGATGCTGAAGCCAATTAGGTTCTGCGGTCATGTATACACAATGCGGTCGCTCTGTGAAGTAAAAATTGCGCAACCGCCCTTTATTGTGCGCGAACTCTAGCTCGCGCCCTAAAGCGACCGCCATCAGGTATACATGATGGCAGTCGGGCGCGCGATTGCCGGCTCTTTGATGGTTCGGGCGGCGTAGGGCGGCTATAGCTGACTTAGTGTCGGCAAAAATAAAGCGAGCCCGGGATACCCGGGCTCGCGATTTGGATCGAATATGTTGCTTTAGCGGATAAGTTCGACCGGATTCATGCGTTTGATGTCACTACCCTCATGGGTCGTGATCGGGCCATAAAATGCCGGGAGCGAGAATCTATGTTTCTTGGCGTCCATGGTGAGTTCGCCAAGCGGCGTTGCCACCGTGAGCCCTTCGAGCGCCTCGGCAAGTTTGTCCGCATCTGCAGATCCAGCCTTTTCAATGCCGGCAGCCAAAGCCTTGACGGCGACGTACCCGCAAATGGCAAACATTCCGGTATCTTCGCGCCCTTGGAGCTTCGCCAACGCCTCATGATACGCAGCAAGCTCTGGAATATCATTGTAGTACCAGAGGTCCTGCGCATAGGCCCATACGCCCTCGGGGAAGGTCTCTTTGAGCGCTGAGAGCGTGGAGTAATCGCCAACATTGCCACCTGCGAGCATCTTCTTGGAGTTGAAGAGTCCAAACGGACCTGCCTGTTTGGCAAAGGCGATGAAGCCGCCGCCCCATATATACCCCATGATCGTGTCGCAAGGATCAGCCATGAGTTGGCTGATGAGCGTGCTGTAATCAGTGTTGCCGAGTTTAACGAGGTAATGATTGGTTTCTTCGATATCTGCCGGCAGATTGGCCTTGATCGCCTTGTACACGTCAAGCCAGCCCGCGTAGTCATAGCCGGCAAAACACAGCTTCTTGGCCCCGAGCTTTTGCAGGACTGCAATCATGCGCGGTGCGTCGGCGTCCGAGGTTGAGGCGAACTGGAAGATATATTTGTGTAGCTTTTCGTCAGTCAGCGAACTGGCATTGGCGGTCGGAGACAGGTTTACTATTTTCTCCGCCTTGGCCACCTCTGAAACCGCCAGTGCCGCACCTGAAGTGGCCGGACCGACCAGAACGTCGACCTTTTCTGACGTGATAAGCTCTTTAGCCGCCGCGACCGATACGTCCGGTTTGGCTTGGCTATCCCGCACCACATACTCAAGTTTCTTGCCGCCGATACCACCGGCTGCGTTGATTTCATCGACTGCCAGTTTGATGCCGTCGACAACGGCGTTGCCCACGAAAGCGGCGCCGCCTGATACCGGCATGATGACTCCGAGCTTGATCGTCTCGGCCGCAGATGCGGCACTCGTCCAGGTCGTTGCCAAAATGGCAATCCCGCAAAGTGCAGCGATTTTTGATGGAATTCTCACGAATGCTTCCTCCCTTTTGCGTTTGAGCTTTTGATCTCTCGGTGACCGCTTCCTCTCTAGCCGAGGTGTCAAAATCCGAAAGTCGTCTCATTGTGACGTCCGAAGCGCCGATGATTGAGATAGCATGTATACATAAATGATGGCAATGACCTAAAATTCGCGAGATAAAATTGCGAAATACGCACTGGACGCCCTTTTTGTACACATGGATGTCGAGCGTTCCGTGCACCGCGTCACGGCCGGCGATTGGGGTGGTTGCGACCGGAGGGATTCCCTTTGCGCCGTTGCGATTAGGCACTGGCGCGCTTAAAAAGTATACATGAATGATGTTTTGCCGTGCTTTGCGCCACCGACAGCGTGCGCTTCATTCGCGAAAAAGATAAAGAAAATGGCAAAAGAGCCGGCATTCCGCACTTTGAATCCGAAAGGGTTTGCGATTTTTTGTATACATGAGGTCGCAACTTTGTTATGCAAAACGACGCTACACGCAAGAATCCAAACGGCCACGAAAGTCTAATGAAAAGGCCGTACCAGGGGGGGGTATGTTCAGTAATCCAGCATTTCTGACGATTCAGGTTCTGAATTCGCTTTCTCTGGCGATGAATCTGTTCATCATCGCGTCCGCGCTCACGCTGATCTTTGGCGTGCTCAGGATCGTCAATTTCGCACATGGCGCGTTCTACATGATCGGCGCCTATGTCCTGTACAGCGTCGTTGGATCGTTCGGCGAGACCGATCTCGGCTTCTGGACCGGCGTTATCGCGGCGGGTGTCGTCATGGCGGCGGTCGCCTATGTAGTCGAACGGTTTTTGCTATCGAGGCTTTATGACAAGGAGCACCTGCTGCAACTGCTGTTCACGTTTGCGCTGGTGCTGATCATCAAGGATGCGGTGATCATTATCTGGGGTGCGCCCCAGTACAGCGTCTCCTTCCCGCCAATGCTCTCCGGGGCGGTCAATCTGGGGATCACCTATTATCCAACCTATCTGCTGTTCCTGTGCATTCTGGGTCCGCTGGTCGCGATCGGGCTCTGGCTCGGTCTTGAGAAGACGCGGTGGGGCCGCATCCTCAGGGCGGCGCGGCTCGACCGGGAGATGCTTGGGGCGCTGGGTACCGACGTCACGAAGGTGTTCTCGGCGGTCTTCGTCATCGGTGCCGCAATGGCCGCCATCGGCGGCGCGCTTGCCGCGCCGCGCGTCGCCGTCGATCCGGGCATGGACGCGCTGGTCATCATCGACTGCTTCATCATCGTGATCATCGGCGGCATCGGCAGTCTGTGGGGCAGCTTTGTCGGCGCGCTGATCCTCGGGTTTCTGACGGTCTTCGGGACGCTGATCTTCCGCGAATGGGAGATCGTGCTGGTCTATGTGATGATGATCGGCGTGCTGCTGGTGCGCCCGTGGGGGCTGTTCGGCCAGCCTGAGGCGGAGCGGCACTGATGGCAACGCGTGGACAGACGATATTCCTGATCCTTCTCTTTGTTGCGCTCGCGCTCGTGCCGCTCGCCGGTGAGCGGTATCCGCTGGAACTGGCCGTGCAGCTGATGATCTTCGGGCTGTTCGCGATGAGCCTGAACGTGCTCATCGGCCATGTCGGTTCGATCTCCTTCGGGCATGCGGCTTTCTTTGCCATCGGCGGCTATGCGTGCGCCTATTTCCAGACGCGGCTCGGCTGGCCGATCTTTGTCAGCATGCCGGCGGCGATCGGGCTGACGGCCGTCTGCGCGCTGATAATCGGCTATTTCTGTGTCCGGCTGACGGAGCTCTATTTCGCGATCCTGACGCTCGCCTTTTCAATGCTGGTGTGGGCGGTGGCGTTCAAGTGGACAGAGGTTACCGGTGGCGGCGACGGTTTCGTCGGCATCACGGCGCCGGACTTCATGAGCAATCCGGTCCTCTTCTTCTGGTTTACCTTCGCGATCGTGGCCGTCTCGGTCGGGCTGTTGTGGCTGCTCAGCAATTCCACCATGGGCAAGACCTTCATCGCCATTCGCGAGAACCCGACGCGCGCAGACTTCCTTGGCGTGAACGTGCGCCGGATGAGGCTGATCGCATTCGTGATCGCGGGTGCCTTTGCCGGTATCGCGGGGGCGCTGCTGTCATTCTACGTGCGCGGCATGTTTCCTGAATCGGCTTTCTGGACGCAGTCGGGCCAGGTCATGATCATGGTGCTGCTGGGCGGCATGCATTCTTTCGTCGGACCGATCCTCGGGGCGGTCGTGATCTATGTCCTTGAGACCTTCATCAGCCAGTACACGCAATACTGGCCGATCGTTCTCGGCACCATCCTCCTGCTCATCGTGATGTTCGCGCCCGACGGGCTTATCGGCATGTTCCGGTCCATCGGCCGGCGCATGTCCATGAGGGGGCGGCGCAATGCTTGAGGTGTCCGGTGCCACGAAGAGCTTCGGCGGCTTCGTCGCGGTAAGCAACGTCAACCTGTCGGTTGCCGAGGGCGAAACCCACGCGGTGATCGGACCGAACGGGGCGGGCAAGACGACGCTGTTCAATCTCGTCAGCGGCCTGCTGACGCCCGACAGCGGTTCGGTCGTGTTCCGAGGCAAGCCGCTGAAGAAGATGCAGCCGCACGAGATCGTCAAGATCGGGATGGCGCGCTCGTTCCAGCGGGTCAACATCTTCCCGCGCAAGAGCGTGTTCGACAATGTGCAGGTCGCGCTGATCGCCAGCCGGGGCCTGAACTTCAACCCGTTCCGGCAGGCGTCCGGCCTCTTTCGTGACGAGACCATTGCCCTTCTCGATCTGGTGGAGATGGCAGACGACGCCGATCGCCGCGCCGGCGAACTGGCGCATGGCCGCCAGAAGCAGCTTGAACTGGCGGTCGCGCTGGCTGCCGATCCCAAGCTCCTGCTGCTCGACGAGCCGACCGCCGGCATGTCGCTCGGCGAAACACGCGCGGCGATCAAGCTGATCAATGACATCGTCTCGAAACGCGGACTGACGCTGCTGTTCACCGAACACGACATGAACGTCGTCTTCGAGATCGCCAGCCGCATCTCGGTTCTCCATCATGGCGAGATCATCGCCAGCGGCGAACCGCAGGCGGTCCGCGACAACGACGAGGTCAAACGCATCTATCTGGGCAAGGAGTAGCGTGATGGACGACCTGCTCAGCGTAAACGATCTGCACGTCTCCTACGGTCTCAGCCGCATCCTGCACGGGATCTCGCTCAATGTGCGACGCGGCGAGCTGGTCTCGCTGGTCGGGCGCAACGGTGTCGGCAAGTCGACCACCATGCGCGCCATCATGGGGCTGACGCCGCCGCGTTCCGGCTCGGTCCGCTGGAAGGGCCAGGAGATCGCAAGACGCAAGTCGCATCTCAATGCCAGGGCGGGCATCGGTTATGTGCCGGAAGACCGCCGCATCTTCTCCGGCCTCAGCGTCTGGGAGAACCTGGATGTCGCCCGGCTGCCCGCGCATGACGGCATCGCCGCCTGGGACGAGGCGCGCGTATTCGAGTTCTTCCCGGATCTGGAGCGCTTCAGGGACCGCAAGGGTGGCCTGCTGAGCGGCGGCCAGCAGCAGATGCTGACCATCGCCAGAACGCTCATGGGCAATCCGGAACTGTTGCTGCTGGACGAGCCTTCGGAAGGTCTTGCCCCGTTGATCGTCGCCAATATGCGCGAGAAGATCCAGGAGCTGAAAGCGGCAGGCCTGTCCATCATTCTCGCCGAGCAGAACCTCGATTTCGTGCTCGCCCTGTCAGACCGTTGCTACGTTCTCGAAAAGGGCGAGATCGTCTTCGAAGGCACCGCAGAGGAGCTCAGGAACAACACCGAAGTGCAGGACAGATACCTGCATATCTGAGCGTCGCGATTGGCGTCGAACGGAGAAATGAAGATGATTGTTGAGATTCAAAGTCACTACGTCGCGACACTGATCGAAGCTGACGATTTCAAGAGATTCAAGGTAACTTTCAAAGGTCAGCGATGCGCTCCACCCAATGGCATAGTGCTCATTGATGCTGACAATGCGCTCGTAGAGCGTGAGCTTGTTCAGACTCTTGCTGCGGGTGCGGTCGGTGACGAATGGTTAGCTGGCTTTGAGCAGATGATCGAAGCCGCTGGAAAATATGGTTGGATTGACGAAGCCAGTGGCGCCATTCGTGCCCATGTGGAGGTCGACTCAAGCAATCGATAACACCGAACTGAACGCCTGTGCGACCGCTTGAGCCTGACGTTGAACCTCCGGCTAATCCTCGACAATCTCGATCGCTGAGACAGGACACGATTGTACGGCATCACGCACCGCTTCACGTTGGTCGTCTGATGGCTTGGGGCTAACGAGGACGACAATGCCGTCATCCTCGCCCTGATCGAAAACGGATCCGGCCAGCTCGGTACAACGACCGCTGCCGATGCATTTTTCACTGTGAACAATGACGCGCATCACTCTTTTCCCTACCACGTGACGGGAAGAGTCTTGAGTCCATAGACGGTCGCGTTTTCCTTGTATTCAAGCGACTCTTCGGGAACCGCAAGCTTGAGGTTTGGGAACCGTTTGAATACGGACTCGAAGAGAATCTGAAGCTCGAGTCGGGCCAGTGACTGTCCGATGCACTGATGGATTCCGAAACCGAAAGCCATATGGGGGATAGCATTTCGTGTCACATCGAAGGCGTCCGGATCGTCATAATGTTTCGGATCCCTGTTGGCGCCGCTGAGCAGTGCGAATACGCCATCGCCAGCTTTGATTTCCTGCCCGCCAACGATCATGTCCTTCGTACAGACTCGCGGAGAATGAAGGTGGACGACGCTGTAGTAGCGCAGCATCTCTTCAACGCCGTTCTTAACGCTCTCGTCGCTCTGAAGCATATTCGCTTTCTGCTCAGGTTTGGTGAGCAGACCGAGGAGGCCAAATCCGATCTGATTGGCGGTCGTCTCGTGACCGGCGATGTAGAGGATGTTGCACATCAGGACAGCATCCAGACGCGTGATATGACCTGGCAGTATTTGTTCTACGGCAAGACGGCTGACGAGGTCGGCGGGGTCTCCGGGATTCTTGCTCTTGTCGGAGTAAAGGGCCTCTTTTTCGGCAAACAGCCTGTCAAAATACTCACCCATCTTCTTGGCTGAATCCTGGACCACCTCGGGCGAGGTATCTAGGGCCATACGATTGCGGCTCCACTCCTGGAGAGCTTCACGGTCAGAATATGGCACCCCCAGCAGCATCGAGACCACCAGGGAAGGAAGTGGGAGCGCTACTGCTTCGACGAAGTCAGCAGGTTTCCCACCTTGTTCCATCTGGTCATAGAGGCTGTTGAGCGCTTCTTCGATCATTGGACGAAGCTCCTGCATTCTCTTGAATGCAAAATCTTTCGTCAGAGTTCGGCGGTATTGGCCGTGGACTGGCGGGTCCATCGTAAAGATCGTCTTGTAGGATTTGGCCTGCGCGGAACGTGATGCAGAAACGGCGGGGTAATTCGCCTTCTCCGCGTCTGAACTGATATCAGGGCTCGACAGGATAGTGCGGACATCTTCCCAACGGGTTGCGAGCCAGGCCTTGTTGCCGTTCCACAAGGTGACCTGCTGCATGCCGTCGTCGTTTCTGGTCTCCGCAATCTGCGGGGGAAGGTCCAGAGGGCAACGCTTGTCGCGAGCGTAGGGATATGGGGCGTTAAGATCCGGTTTCGAAGCCATGTTTCCTCACCTTTGAATGATTTGAAGGGCCGCTGATCAATCTGTCGCTGCCGTTTCAGCCCTCGATATTCTGTGCAATCATGTATACATGAATGTATCAATTGTTACAACCGGTCAGTCGGATACAGGTGCGCCTTTCAGCAGCGCTACCATCGGCGACGGAACCGGTGTGGGCTTAAGGTCTCCGTTCACCATGACAAAGCTCATAAAGCCGGTTGCCATCAGCTTGTTCGGCTCGTCGCGCTTTACGATTTCATAAGAGACGCTGAATGAGGTGTTGCCGATTTTGCCGGCCGTCATTCGGCAGGTGAGCGCGTCGAAGATGACGCTCGGAATCAGATAATCGTTGCCCGAAGCCCGCATGACAGTGTTGACCCCCCACTTGCTCTGCTGTTCCGGGGGGGTAATTCCATTCTGGAACACCCACTCGTTATAGGTGCGCTCCATCCAAGGATAATAGGCCGCGAAATAGACGATTCCGAGTGGATCGCAATCGCCATAGGACAATCTGAAATCCATCGATTGCAGTATCTTGTTCATGGCGAAGCCTTGGATCGTTGACAATGATTGAGACGTTCAAACAAGCGTCGGCCGGGAGCAATGGTAGAAACCGCGGCGCCCGGACATCGTGGAGATCAGGCTTTTCGTCGCTCGCCTTGCGAACTCTCCCGGTCCCACAAAGAAAGAACCTTCAACTCCTCGCCGGCATCACGCAGTTTGCGTTTTTGAATTTTGCCAGTGACCGTTTTGGGAAGTTCGCTCAGTATTTCGACATAGCGCGGTACCATGAAGCGCGGCACCTTCTGATCAACGAGATAGGAAACTAGTGATGGTTCGTCGATCGTCCGCCCAGGTTTCGGAACGATGCAGATCTTAAGATCCTCCTCGCCGAACTCCGATGGAACCCCAACGGCCGCGCATTCGAGAATGCCGTCGAAACCCGACACGAACTGTTCCACCTCGAGCGAGGAAATGTTCTCGCCTCTCCGCCTGATGCTGTCCTTGATCCGGTCGACGAAATAGAAGTTTCCATCCTCATCACGACGCATGCCATCGCCTGAGTGATACCATAGGTTTCGCCACGCGCCTGTCGTTGCCTCCGGCATCTCGAAATAGCCGGCTGAAATAATCCATGGTTCTTTCGAGCGAACAACAAGTTCGCCAACCTGTCCGTGCGGAAGTTCATAGTCGTTTTCATCGACAATTCGCCCTTCGAGTTCGGGGAAAAGGCGTCCGCAAGTTGTATTGTTGATGCGCTTGAAATCGGTCCTCATGGCAACGCCGATTTCCGTGCTCCCATATACCGTGTAGAGCTTCAGTCCGAAGCGATTTTCAAATGCATCTACGTCTTCAGGTAGAGGTTGGGTCTGCGCAAAACGCAACGGATTGTCGGCGTCATCGGGCCTTGCCTCCTGGCGAGTAATAAAATTCACCGCTGCGCCGAGAAGGAACGTGATCGTGCACTGGTACCGCCGAATATCCGGCCAGACATCGGGAAGCGAAAATCGTTCTTTCAGAACCATCTTTGCGGAGACTTGAGCAACGCTATTCAGCCAGAATGTGCCGCCTACGTGATAGAGAGGCAGGTACGAATACATCACATCCTCGGAGGTCATTTCCTCCGGTCTCATTCTGTATCCGCCGTTGGCAAAGTTTGCCCAGGTAATCATCACGCCCTTCGAAACACCGCTCGTTCCGGACGTGTACATTACTGTTGAGATATCCCACGGATTGGGGCCTTGAAATTCGTCGTCGTTTGTAGTCCCGCGATCAATCAAATCGCGATGATGCATGATGTCATATTTTGAGTCTGCTGGCGGTACGAACCCGTCAGAATTGTCCAAAACGACAATGGTTTTAAGTGCGGATCCGCCGCCGCTTCCTGCGCTCAGGACCTCGTGGAGGTATCCAGTCGTGCAGACCATGACGGTCGCTCGCGAATTCTCGATCACGTAGGAAAGCATCTGGCCGCGGTATTCAGTGTTCACCGGAACGGCAATCGCCCTTAGCCATCCCAGTCCCAGCCATATATTCACCGTCTCGATCTTGGGGGGGAGGAACATGAGAACGCGGTCCTCTGCGCTCAGTCCAATGGCGGAAAAGCCGCGAGCCCACGCGATCGCTGCACTGTGTGCTTCTTCATAAGTCTGCGACAGGCCATCGACCTCTTCCAGATAGCACTTGCCGCCGTTGTCGGCAGCCTGCTTTCTGATCAACTGAGGCAGCAAAATTTCTGATGAAATCGACACCATCGCGTTTATCTCCTCCCACGATATCGGCGCTCAAAAAATCAGGCATTCGATCGCGTCTTTAGACGGCCTGCCGATTCATGTCGGCTTATCGCGCTCGTCAAAGCGGCTCGCATGTATACATGAAGATGGTTCCGAGTCAAACCACCGTGGACCCAGTGGAGGACGGACTCCCATCATTGGGTCGTACATCGCAGCGGCTATTTCTCAGAATATCGCGTTCCGCCTTCAGCTTCGCGACTTCATTGTGCGGCCAGTCGATTTCCTGCTGCTCGGGCTTTATCTGTCCGTGGACGAGAAGGCATGCTGCGGATCGGAGCTCGCTTCCCTGATCCAGTTCCGCCAAAACACCTTAACTCGGTGTCCACGAAACCGGCAGCAGGCCAAACGGGCGGGGGATTGTGGAGCTAATTGTTGGGCCAAGGGCTTGGGATCAATTTACCCCCGAATGGCGACTCTATTTCCCTGTTTTCGGCATTAGGGAAATGGGCCTCCAATACATTGATGTTGCGTCAGCTTTATCCATTGCCAAGCTATAGAATAAGGAGAATTCGCGATAACTCCCTTTATTTCGCGGATTTCTGGGAAGGGTGATGCGGAGACGCGCTTGCAACTGACTGCCTGCACAGCCAGCCGCCTCGCGCAAGAAATCTTCCGGCCTTGTCTTGAGCTGCCCAACAGACCGAGCTTGCACAGCTATTTCGTCTGTAGGTCGTCGTTGGCAGTTTCTTTTCGGAGCCAATTCAGCCGGCATATATAGACCGGTCTATTCAACTGAAGATCCGATGTCTGGGCAGGATTTGGCAATCAATTCCTTGTTGGAAACTCTGAAACTCTCGCAACTGTCGGAAGAGCTTTCATATGACCATCTATGTCGACGCTGACGCCTGTCCGGTCAAATCAGAGGTAGAGCGCGTCGGCACGCGGCACGGTGTGCGCATTGTCATCGTCTCGAATGGCGGCATGAGGCCGTCGGCCAACCCGCTGATTGAAACGGTTGTCGTGCCGAATGGTCCGGATAAAGCCGACAAATGGATTGCCGAGCGCGTCGGGCCCGGCGATGTCGTGATCACCGGCGATATCCCATTGGCTGCAAAATGCGTCGCGGCCGGGGCGCAGGTGCTCAAGCATAACGGTGAAACGCTGAGCGCCCGGAACATCGGCAACGCTCTCGCCACGCGCGATCTCATGGCTGACCTGCGCGCAGCCGATCCGTTTCTCCAGGGTGGCGGTCGGGGTTTCACGAAGGCCGACCGGTCGCGCTTTCTGGATGCGCTGGATCGCGCTATCCGCCGTGGTTCCCGCTGAGCGGCGTGATCGGCAAGCGCGAAAAGCCTGTTGCTGATGGGGCGTCTGGCGAGACTCATGCTTCCTGAAATCGGATATTGGACCAACCAATACAGTGGATTACATTCTGTATGGGTAGGGATTTTAAGTTCATGAAAATATTGTAGTAAATACGAAATTGTCTCCACAATCTGTCGGGCTTGTCGGAAATTGACTGTTTTGTTCTAATGGTTCAACCAACGACAAGGCGTCTTGGTTTCCGAGATGGGCGCCATCAGAAGCGCCCGCGGTCTTCGTGGAGGAAGGATCATCATGCACAGTTCCCTGAAGCTATTTTTGCGCCCGGCGTTGGCCGTTGCGCTGGGGTGTCTGCCCCTGTCTGTTCATGCCGAAGATGCCAAGGGCATCAAGATTGGCATTCTTTCGCAACTCAGCGGTCCGGTTGCGGCCTATGCCGGCATGAGCTCGGTTGAAGCCGTAAAGATGGCCATCGACGATTTTGGCGGTTCCGTCCTCGGCATGCCGGTCGAGGTGATCTGGGGCGATCATCAAAACAAGCCGGATATCGGCGTGACGCTCGCGCGCGAGTGGCTGGATGTCGACAATGTGGATGTCATCGCGGATGTGAACAATTCCGCGGTCGCGCTCGGTGTGAACGATCTTGTTCGTCAGAAAAACAAGATGGCCCTTTGGGGGGCGACCGCGAATGCGCTTGTCGGCGAGGGCTGCTCGATCAATACCAGCCAGTGGGTGCCGGATACCTATACGATCGCCAACGGCGTCATGAACGTCGCGTTCGATCAGGGCAGCAAGAAGTTCTTCTTCATCTCCGTCGATTACATCTACGGCAAGGAAGTTCAGGAACTCTCCGAAGCGGTGATCAGGAAGCGGGGTGGCGAGGTCGTCGGATCCGCCAAGCATCCTTTCACAATTACCGATTTCTCGCCTTTCCTCATCGAGGCGCAGGCCAAGGGCGCCGATACGCTGGCGCTTCCGACCTTCGGTTCGTTCATCGTGAACACGATAAAGCAGGCGCATGAATTTGGTCTGAAAATGAAGATCGCGCCGTATTATTTCTCCCAGACCGACGTCGAAGCCATCGGCATGGAGAACCTGCAGAACGTCTTCGGGGTGACGCCGTTCTATTGGGACCGGAACGAGAAGGTTCGCGAATTCAGCGATCGCTTCGCCAAGCGCTTCGGTCGTCCGCCATCATGGGCGGATGCGCAGCAGTACAGTGCGGTGACCCACTACCTCAAGGCGGTCAAGGCGGCCGGCACCAAGGACGCGGCTGAAGTCGGCAAGAAAATGCGCGAACTGCCGATCGAGGATGCAACCGGCACCACCGGCCGTATCCGCGAGGACGGCAGGGTGATCCGTGACCTCTATGCATTCCGCATCAAGAAGCCTGAGGAATCCAAGGGCAAGTGGGACCACATGGAGATCGTCGCGACGGTCAAGGGGGAAGACATCAACTTCCCCCTGAGCGAGAGCAAATGCGCACTCGTCAAGAAGTGACGACCTGAAAGATCGCAAGTGACGGGGCGGGCGATCGCCGCCCGCCCCATCGCCATTGATGTATGGACCAGATTGCACAAGACTGAAGTAGCGCTCGCCGTCCGGCGAGCTATAGAGCCTTGAATAACGGGCCGGAATTCCTGCGGGGGAAATGTCCAATGACGCTGAGCGAGGCGCAATTCGATTACGTGATCGTCGGAGGCGGCGCCGCCGGATCGGTTCTCGCCGCAAGGCTGAGCGAGGACCCGTCCTGCACGGTCTGCCTGCTGGAGGCGGGCCCGGAACCGTCGAGCATCAATTTCATCATGCCCGCAGGCTTTACCCGCACGCTCAATGATGAGCGCTATACCTGGGGCTATTTCACCGAGCCGTCCGAGCGCTTCGGCGAGCGGCGTGTGAAGCTCATTCAGGGCAAGGTTCTCGGTGGCGGAACGAGCGTCAACGGGATGATCTTCACCCGCGGGCAGGGACGCGACTTTGACGGCTGGGCGCAGGCCGGCAATCCCGGCTGGGACTATGAGAGCGTGCTGGCCTATTTCCGCAAGGTGGAATCGACGGGGGCAGGCGACGACGCGGTGCGAGGCCGGAGTGGCGCCTATTCGGTGAATGTGCTCGATGTCGACATGCCAGTCGTCAAGGCATTCCGGCAGGCGGCAATCGGATACGGCATAGCGGCGAACGCGGACTATAACGGGCGGTCACAGGCAGGGATCGGGCCGGCTCAGGTCTCCGTTCAGTCGGGGCGAAGGGTCAGTGCCGCGAGCGCCTACCTGGCGCCGGCGCGGGGGCGTCGCAACCTGACCGTTCTTGCCGGTGTCACCGTAACGGGCGTGGAATTTGACGGCATGCGTGCGCGAAGCGTTTCCTGCCAGCGTGGCGGCGAGGTTCAGACGATCCATGCGCGCGCCGAGATCATTCTGGCAGCCGGAGCCATCGGTACGCCGAAATTGCTACAGCTGTCTGGCATCGGTCACCATGAGCTTCTTTCGCGCATCGGCGTCGCGACGGTCAGACATCTGCCCGGAGTCGGCGAGAACTTTCACGATCATTATCTGGCCAGGATTGCCGTTCGCTGCCCCGGTGCCGTCACCTTCAATCAGCGTGCCAGGTTCCCGCGCCTCCCGCTGGAAGTCCTGAACTGGTTCCTCGGTAGGCCGAGCGTTGTCGCCGTGCCGCCGGCAACACTTCAGTATTTCCTGAAGACGAGGCCGGATCTGGAAGATGCCGATGTGCAGGGCATCTTTACCCCGGCCAGCGTCACGCAGAATGCGGTCTCTCGTGCGCCAGATCCATTTCCGGGCGCAACCTGCGCCGTCTGGCAGCATCGTCCCCAAAGCCGCGGTTTTGTGCGCGCCCGATCCGCCGATCCGCTTGAGCTGCCGGCTGTCCAGCCCAACTATCTGCGCGAAGCGGTCGACCGGGATGTGCTTGTCGCCGCATGCCGCACGGTACGTGCGATTCTCGATACAGAGCCATTCAAGGCGATGTGGGATCTGGAGCTTGCGCCAGGGAACGACGTGCAGACGGACGATGAATGGATCGACTATGCGTTCGCCAACGGGTCAACGGTGTTCCATCCGGTAGGAACGGCGAAGATGGGACCGGCCTCCGATCCGCTGGCCGTCGTCGATCCAACGCTGCGCGTTCACGGCGTTGAGGGGCTCCGCGTCGTCGATGCATCGGTCATGCCGCAGATCGCTTCAGGCAATACGGCGGCGGCGACATTGATGATCGCCGAGAAGGCGTCGGATCTGATCCGCAGCGGGGCCAGGGGCTGATCGCCAGCCATACGCCGATTCCCGCGATGGTCTGTCAGGCCGATGCCGGGGCCTCGTCATAAGCCCTTGCGGCGTCCGAAAGCCTTGAGCAAAGCCAGTTGACCGCAGGATCGTTATCCTGTCGCTTGTGCCTGATCAGATGGATCGGCATGGGGTCTTCCTCATAGGGCGGCGCAAACAGCTCAAGGTCGAAGGACTTCGCGAAGCGTTCGGCGACGCGCCGGATCACTAGCGACATCATGTCGGTCTGGCTGACTACAGCGAGCGCGCACAACGTGTCGGTGGTCACCAGCGCGACTTTGCGCTCCAGCCCGCGCTGCTCCAGAACAGATTTCAGCTTCTCCCAGCCGGTTGCTGATATCTGTCTTTCAAGTCCGTTCTGGACGTGAAAATTCTCGATGAGCTGTGTGTTCTCGTCGTCTGTCTGCACATCGACATGCGGATATCGCGCCAGGTCTTCAGGCGTCAGCTTGCGATTGGCCATTGGTCCGCCGCGGCGCATTGCAATCACCATTTCCTCGCGGAACAGTTCGCGCGTCACGGCCCAATCCGGTACGCGGGCGAAGGATCCGAACGCGCAGTCAAGTCTGCCGCTGTCGAGGTCACTGACCAGCTGCTCGGTGACCGGCCATGCGCGCAGGCGGATACTGGGTGCTTCGGCGTGGATAAGGCGCATGGCTTCGGGAAGGACGTTCTTGGCGATGAATGGAAAGCAGGCGATCCGGAATTCGCGCGTCGAGATCGCCGGATCGAAATGCGGCTCGGCCAGTGACGCTTCCAGCAGACGCATCGCCTCGCTCAGCATGGGCGCGATCTCAAGCGCTCTGGCTGTCGGCAGCATCGTGTTGGCGGAGCGAATGAAAAGCTGGTCGCCGGTAACCGTGCGCAGGCGTGCCAGCGCGTGGCTTATGGCCGAAGGAGACAGGCATAGCCTGTCGGCCGTCTGCCGAACGCTTTGCTCCTGAAGCATCGTATCGAGGACGCGCAAATGCGTCAGGTCGAGGGCCGCGATCGGATTGGCGCGCATCGTCAGGTCTGCTTCCTCCCGTCGTTCACCGCGACGTTCGTTATGGTCCAACCAAATACCATGGATAATGGTTCAGGTCGACGCCAGCCAGGTCTGCTGGCCGGGCGGCGACCGCAAAATGAGCCAAACAGAATACCGACGTGAGGAACTTTCACTCGACGGATCGTGCTCCGGCTGGAAAAGTTTTCACCAAAGAAGGCTGGCCCGAACGGCCGCAGTTGGAGGAAACCCATGGCTATTGAAGCTGCCGGTACGGCGGCGGAACGCACGCTTCCGCTTTTCCCTTTCGAGCGCACGGAAATGGGTCCTGCGCCGGAATATCGCGAGCTGCGCGAAAGTGAGCCCTTCAAGAAAGTCCGGCTGTGGGATGGCAATGTCGCCTGGCTGGTGACGCGATACGAAGACGTTCGCAAGCTCCTCGCCGACAACCGGTTCAGTGCCAATCCACGCGCGCCGGGCTATCCCAACATCACCAAGCTGCGAAAGGTGCTGACCGGGACGGAGCGTCCCTCGTTCATCAGGCAGGACCCACCCGATCACACCAAGCTTCGACGGATGCTCACCAAGGAGTTCACGCACCACAAGATCCAGTCGCTTCGGTCGATGATCGAGCAGATCGTCGACGACCTCATCGAGGATATGCTGTCCGGCCGGAGACCGGTCGACTTCGTGGAGGCCTTTGCCCTGCCGCTGCCGACACAGGTCATCATGAAAATGCTCGGCATACCGCACAGCGATTCAGAATTCTTCGTCGAGCGCAGCACCACCAAGGTGCGCATCGACGTCGATCCTCAGGATGCGATTCAGGCTGGTGTCGACATGCGCAATTTCATGCGCGACCTGATTGCGGAGAAAAGCAAGGCACCCGAAAAGCACGACGATATTCTGGGGCGCATGATCGTCGACCAGATCCAGCCCGGGCATCTGGACATCGAGGATGCGGTGGTTTCGCTGGAACTGCTCATGATGGCAGGCCATGAAACGACCGCGAACATGACCGCCCTCGGAATCCTGTCTCTCATTCAAAATCCCGACGACATGGAGCGCCTGCGCCTCAATCAGTCCGACGAAGTCGTGCAGTTGGCCGTGGAGGAAATGCTCCGCTATCACACGATCCTGCAATTCGTCGGTACGCGTGTTGCGACGGAGGACGTCGACTACAACGGGGTCATGATCAGGTCAGGCGAGGGCATCCTGCCCATGATCAATGCGGCGAACCGCGACCCGCGCGTTTTCGACGATCCGGAGATCTTCGATATCGCCCGCAAGAGCACCTATCCGCATGTCGCCTTCGGCTTCGGCGTGCATCAGTGCCTGGGTCAGCCGCTGGCCCGTCTCGAGCTCAATGTGGTATTCAACAAGCTGCCCAAACGGATCCCGCAAATCAGGCTTGCCGTTCCCTTCGACGAACTGGAGTTCAAGCGGAATGTCCTCGTCCACGGGCTCATATCGATGCCGGTGACCTGGTAATCTTCGCCGTCCAGTCAAAAGGGAATTGCTTTGATGAAGATCGTATCGGACAGGTCTCTCTGCGTCGGCGCGGGCCAGTGTGTGATGTTTTCGCCCAATCTCTTCGCTCAGGATGACGATGACGGGCTGGTTGTCGTATTGGTCGCCGATATCGACGCGTCCGCCGTCGAAGACGCAAAGAATGCGGTGCGGGCCTGCCCGTCAGGCGCGATCAAACTCGTCGATGACAATGGCGAGGAAATCTTCTGACGTGCGGCGGGTGCCCCGTCAGCGAATGACGGCTCTGCCATTGCGCAGGACGATCGCGTTGCGTTCGGCAACCCTGGCCTCGAAGGAAATGACCTCTCCGTCCCGCCATGTCGCCAGGGTGATCTCGTCCCCGGGAAGCACGGGCGCTGAGAACCGCGCATCGAAATTCTTCAATCGCGACGGGTCGTGGTCGCACCACGACTTCAATATCGCGCGCCCGACCATGCCATAAGTGCCTAGGCCATGCAGGATCGGACGCTCAAATCCGGCCTTGCGTGCGACGGCCGGGTCGACATGCAGGGGATTGGCATCGCCACTCAGGCGATAGATGAGCGCCTGCTGGGGCAATACCCGGATTTGTATTTCAAGATCGGGTGAACGGCCAGGAATGGCGTGTGGCTGCGGAGCGCCTTCGGACGGTCCACCGAAACCGCCGTCGGCCCGGGCAAAACTTGTACGCCCCAGCGTCGCAAGCCGTTGGCCGTCAGAGGCATCGACAATCTCATATTCATGAATGATGAGCGCGCCTTTTCCCGGCCCCTTGTCCACGATCTCCTTGATCGACCAGCTCGCGACGATATCGGCGGCAGGCGGCAGCGTGGCGTGCATTTCCAGGCGTTGCTCGCCGGCGACCAGCATTGAAAAGTCGATGCCGGTCTTCTCAATCTCGTCAGCGCCCCACGCGATGACCGTTGCCATCGACGGCGCCGCCAGGAGGTTCTCCTCATAGACGAAACGAAGCTCCGCTTCGTTGGTGGGGTCACTGCCAAATCCGACGCCGAGCGCATAGATGATCGTGTCGCGCGGCGAGTAGGAGAATTTCCTGCCTTCTACGCGGAAGTTCAGCGCTTTTTCATAGTCGATGGGCATTCGCGTTCAGTCCGTGCCGGTCAGTCGACCGAATCCCAGGTCATGGTTGCATCGGTTATCGGTGAATAGGCAGCGCCGAACTTCGGCAGAACCTTGCCGAGCCCGTCGGGTGTCCAGCCACCGTCCCTGTGTACGGACCGTATCGGGCGAGGCTGGCTGAAAACGAACACCTCATTGCCTCGGGCGCCGAATATCTGCCCGCTGATTTCCGCGCAGGCATCGCTGGCGAGCGTAGCGGCAAGAACGCCAACGGATTCCGGCCGCCAGCCGGCAATCTTCGCCGCTCGAGCGGCCGCCTGATCGGGCGAAGCCGGTACGCTTTCGGTCATCCGTGTCTTGGCAAATGGCGCGATGCAGTTCGAGCGGACATTGTATCGCGCGAGATCCATTGCGAGCGAGCGCGACAGGCCGACTATGCCCATCTTGGCGGCCATATAGTTGGCCTGGCCGATATTCCCGATCAGTCCGGCATTTGATGTCATGTGGATGTAGCAACCGCCATTCTGTTCCCGGAACAGAGGTGCCGCCGCCCGGCTGACATAGAAGCTGCCGCGTACGTGAACGTCGATGACCGCGTCGAAATCCTCCGGCGACATCTTGTGAACGATTGAGTCACGGATGATGCCGGCATTGTTGACCACGATGTCGAGCCTGCCGAATGCATCCTGTGCGGCCGCAACCATGCGGCTCGCGCTTTCCCAGTCGGCAACGGAATCGCCATTGGCGATCGCTTCGCCGGCGCTCGCACGGATCGCCGCTACAACTTCAGCCGCCGGGTTGTCAGCGCTTTCATCGCCCCAGAGCGCCGCGCCGATGTCGTTCACGACGACCTTCGCGCCTTCTGCTGCGAGCGTCATTGCGACACTGCGGCCAATGCCGCGACCGGCGCCGGTTACAAGCGCCACGCGTCCTTCCAGTAATCTGTCGGTCATGAGATTTCCTCAGAGAGTATCCGCGCCGCCGAGCACAACGGTGCTCTGCGATGAAAGGGTGCCGCCATTTCCATGCGCGACGGCAATATTGACGTCCGCCACCTGACGCTCGCCGCATTCGCCGCGCACCTGACGCACGGCTTCGACGAGAAGCTGCAGCCCGTACATGCCCGGGTGACCGTATGAGAGGCCGCCGCCATTGGTATTGACCGGCAGGGTTCCGCCGGGCGCGATACGCCCTTCGGAAACGAATGCGCCGCCTTCGCCCTTGGCGCAAAATCCCATGTCTTCCAGAAACAGGATCGTATTGATGGTGAACGCATCGTAGAGCTCGACCACGTCGACATCGCTGGCCGTGATACCCGCCATGGCGAACGCATTCGTGCTGGACTGGATCGTCGCGGTTCGCGTGAGATCGTCCATCGAGTGGATTTCGTAATGGGTCACGCCGTCGCCGACACCGAGCACGTACACAGGCTTTCTGCGCAGCGAAGCGGCCCTTTCGGCAGAAACAAGAACCACTGCGCCGCCGCCATCGGTCACGAGGCAGCAGTCGAATTTTGTGAATGGCGAACTGATGATCCTGGCCCCGAGAACCTCATCGACGGAAAGCGGTTCCTTTTCCCAAGCGACAGGATTCTTCAGCGCCCATTTGCGTGCCGAGACGGCGACCTCGGCCAGCTGCTCGCGGGTCGTTCCGAACTCGTACATGTGCCTTGACGCCGCCATGGCATAGGAACTCATCGGCATGCGCGGCCCGAACGGCGTGATGAGCGGGTCGTAGGTCCTTATGCCGATAAGACGGGCAGGGCCGGACCCCGCCATGGAGGCGGAACGCTGCGTGCTGCCATAGGCGATGAGGGCAACGCTGCAAAGGCCGGCCTGAATGGCCGCGACCGCGTCGCCGACCATGGTCTCGAATACCGATCCGCCACTGAACGAGCCATTGTGATAACGCGGACTGATCTTGAGATATTCGGCAAGGTGTACACCCGCCATGCGCGTTTGGACGCCGGACGCGAATATTCCATCGACCTCGCGTACCGATATCCCCGCGTCGTCGAGAGCGCGCAGACTTGCCTGCGCCATCAGGTCCATGGGCGTCAGGCCAGGCGTTACTTCGCCGAGGTCCGATTCCGCAGCGCCGACGATGGCGACCTTGCCGCGATTGATGCCTGGATTAACCATCACTTGCCCTCCAGCACGAAGAATGGGCACGCATCGCCGTTCTCGCCCGGACGGATGGCCAGCGCGACACGAGCGCCGATTTCGACGTCCTCGGCGGTGGCATCGACGATCCGCGTCATCAGCCTGAAGCCTTCGAGCATGTCGACGAGCGCGACAGCATATGATCTGGCATTTGACGGAAAGAGTTTTGTCAGGGTGTAGATGGTGCCGCGGCCGGAACTCTTTCGCCACTCCAGATTCGTAGATCCGGTGTAGGGGCAGGCAATGCGCGGATAGAAAATGGCGCGGCCGGCTTTCGGACTGAATTGATACGCGAGTTCCCCCGCTTCAAGCCGCTTCTGATAGTGCGCCATCGGCGCTTCGGCTATACGGTCGTCCAGACCCATCCCGCTTTCCTCCGCTGCATTATTTTCATCGGTCCTACCAAAGGCGCGCGGAGTATTCCAGCTATTTTTCTCATGTAAGATATAGGACAAGACGCGGCGTATGTTGCCGAGCCAACAAATGGTCCTACAAAGACCGTTCGGCGCTTCATCCGCGTGCTAATTTCTCAGGGATGGTGCTGTGGCCGAGCGAGATAGGGCGGGAGTCTCCGCGCGGGGTGGCGGCAGAGCGCAGGCGGATTTGCGCTATCTAGCCCTGGTTCTCGGGCATGTCGTACAGGCTGCGCATGCTGTTCCGGGCGGTTCGGAAATAGTTCCGAATTTCGGCGGCGGCCAGTTCGCCTTCGCGCGCCCGAACGTGCTCGACGGTCTTGCGCCTGGATTCGATGACGAACTGGTTCGGCATGGTCGAAACGACCTGGACGAAATCCAGCGTGACATCGATAAGCGCGTCGGTGATGACCATCAGGACAGCGTTGTGGCTGGCGCGGGCGAGGACCTTGCCGAATTCCAGATTGAGTGCCGCGCGCTGCCTGAAATCGCCGGCGAGTGCGGCCGCCGTCATCCGTTCGACATTTTCCGTCAGCGCAGCGAGGTCTTCTTCGGTGCGATACTCGCAGGCGAGTACCGCCACTTCGCTGCCGATGGCGGTTCGCGCTTCCGCCAGCTTCTTGCTGTCGACCATGCCGAGATGGAAAAGGTCGCCGAAGGTGGTGCGAACGACTTCGGTGCTGTTGTTTCGGATGAATGCGCCGCCGGCAACGCCGGGCTTCTGTTCGATGACACCGGAATGCTCAAGCGCACGCAGAGCTTCGCGAACGGTATTCCGGCTCACGCCCAGAACGGACGAAAGTTCGCGTTCGGGCGGCAGACGGTCTCCCTCGCGCAATTCGCCGGAAGCGATCTTGGCGCGAATCTGGGCGATGACGTCCTCGAATGTCCGCCGCGCGGGGACCTTGGAGAATGTGACCGACATCTGCGATTTCATCTGTACGCCTGCTTATCAAACGAGTCTCAAGAGTGCCAAATGCACGATGAGCCGACAAGGCGCAAGAGTTTGGGTCAATGGAATAACCAATTGACGCACGTAACCCGGGCGTGGCATTGGCCACGCCCCGTCACAAGTTGGCTCAGTTGCTCTTCGCGTGTACCAGAACGCTGAAGAGGCCCTGCTGACAGACCTCGCCCTTCTGGTTGATCAGCGAAAGCTTGCGCTTTACCAGCCCGCGCCCTGGCTTGGAAGTCGGACGCGCCTCGGTCGTTTCCACAACAAGATGAACCGTGTCTCCGGCAATGATCGGGTTGAGGAAGCGCCAGTCCTCGATGCCCAGAAAGGCGATTGCGGAACCGGCCATATCGCCGATGCGCGCGCTCAGGCCGGTGACGACCGACAGGCCCAGCATGCCGTGCGCGATGCGTGTGCCAAAGGGGCTGTTTTTCTTGCAGAACTCTTCATCGGTATGGATCGGGTTGACGTCTCCAGACAGGCCGGCAAACAGCACGACGTCTGTTTCGGTGATCGTGCGGGCCGGGCTGGTGGAGGTTTCTCCGATTATGAAGTCTTCGAGATATTTCGTCATGTTCAAACTCTTCTGGTTATGACCGGGCAGGGCGAACGCGTGCGAAGATCACACCGGGTCCCAGGTGATGAGCTCCGTGCTCGCCTTTAGCGGCGGCAGGCTGTCGCGCAGAGCCGGCATCCCGATGTCGGCGATGGTCTGGGGCGTCCAGCCATCGGAAAGATGCACGCTTCGGGCGATCCGCGTCTGATTGAAAACGTAGAGCTCGTTCATGCGGGCCCCGAACACCTGACCGGAGATATCCCTGGCGGCATCCGACGCCAGAAAGACGGCCAGCGGAGCGTTCTTTTCCGGCGTCGCGCGCTGAAGCTTTGCGACCAGCGCTTTCTTCTCCGGGGTGTCGGTCGGAATGGAACTCGTCATGCGGCCCCAGGCGAAAGGGGAAATGCAGTTGGAGCGGATGTTGTAGCGCTTCATGTCGAGCGCGATGCATTTCGATAGTCCGACGATGCCGGCCTTCGCGGCGCCGTAGTTGGCCTGACCGACATTGCCCGCAAGCCCGGTGCCGCTCGTCATATGAACATAGGCGCCGGATTGCTGGTCGCGAAAATGTCCGGCGGCGGCACGGCTGACGAGGAAGCTGCCCGTCAGATGGACATCGATAACGGCCTTCCAGTCCGCAAAGCTCATCTTGTGGAACATGGAGTCCCTGAGGATGCCGGCGTTGTTGACGACGATGTCGATGCGACCGAAATTGTCCAGCGCGGTTTCGATGATCCGCTGGGCGCCCTGCGGATCAGCCACGCTGTCCGGATTGACGACGGCTTCGCCGCCCGCGTCCTTGATCGCCTGCACCGTTTCATTGCCCGGTTCCGACGATCCGCCGGCGCCATCGAGCGAGACACCCAGATCGTTGACGACGACCCTGGCGCCATGCGCGGCCATCATGACAGCGATCGCGCGACCGATTCCGTTTCCGGCCCCGGTGACAACCGCAACCTTACCTTCAAGCATTCTTTCCGTCCCTAGATTGGTGTGCTGAGAAATTTCGAACCAAAGATCCGATTGGTTCAACCCTTGACACATTAGGACTATCGGTTCTACCGTTCAAGCACTTCGCCTCGATATTCCGGCGCTGACAACTTAATGTGTTGTTATATCGTGGAAATGTTCTTGAAATTTCGGCGTCGCCCGGAACTGAATGAACACTCACTAGATTTCGGTCGGTCCATATTTTCAGGGCCATCGCAGCGGGGGCTGTTCTGATGAGGGGCAGTTGCGAACGAAAGTCGGGGCGGGGTGCGAAATGGCAGTCTTAGCCAGTCGTCACCAGGGAGGAAACGACGTGACATACAAAGCAAACATCAACCGGATCGCGGCTGCCGCGATTGCCGTTACCGCGATCTGCGGCACGGGATATGCCGGCATCGGCAAGGCGAATGCAGCCGAAGTCGAAGGGCCGAAGGTCAAATGGCTCTTTTCGCTGTGGGGCAATAGACGCGCCATGTCGGAAGGTGTCGAGGGGCTCGCCGAATATGTGGCGAAAAAGACCGACGGCAATTTCGAGATATCGATCCAGTATGGCGAAGCGCTTTCGTCAGCCAAGGAGAATATCGACGGGCTCTATCTCAAGGCATTCGATGCGGCGACGGTCTGCCCGACCTATACGCCCGACAAGCTTCCGGTTCTCAGCCTGCTCGATATCGGCAATCTGCCGATCCAGTCGCTTGAGGAGAACCGAAAGGTAATCGAGGCCTTCTATGAACAGAAGGCGGTGCAGGATGAATTTGCCAAGTGGAATACCGTCCCCATCATGGGTGTTGTGTTTCCGGCCTATGAAATCATGGGCAAGGGCGAAAAGCCGACGAGCCTTGAGAAACTGAAGGCAATGCGCGTGCACGCCTCAGGTGGCAACGGCCGGCTGATGAAGAATGTCGGCGTGAGCACACAGGTTGTGACATCGCCGGATATGTATCCCTCGCTCGAGCGCGGTCTCATCGATGCCGTACTGCAGCCCTATACGTATACCTTTGCGGCATTCCGACTCTATGAGGTTTCGAACTGGGTTACCGATGGTTGGTCGATGACCGGGCCGGTCTGCCACGTGATGGCGACAAAGGATTCATACGACGCTCTTCCAGATCAGTATAAGCAGCTTTTGAAAGAAGGCGCGGACGCTGGTTACGCCCACCAGATCGAATATTACGCCGAAGGCTCCAAGAAGGATATTGAGACCTTCAAGAAGGCTGGGCTGGAATGGGTCCCGATGCCTGACGACATCCGCGATGCCTTCTCAGCAGCGGTAAAGCCCGCCTGGGATGCACAGGTCAAGAAGCTGAACGACATGGGGCTGGACGGTCAGGCGCTCCTCGACTCGATCCTCAAGACGGCAAGCGAATAGTACACGTGTCCCCGGGGTGGACTGGCCATCCCGGGGAGCCACTTATTTTACGCTGCTTTCGCACTTGGACCCAATTGCCTTGGCTGTTCCTGGCCAGGCGATTGGACTGCTGGTGCGCAACCAACCGGGGAAATCATGTCCCGCATTATTGATGCCGGCGACGCCGTCCTGCGGCGCATCGAGAATATTCTGGCTTATGTTGGTGCCGCGATCATCATCGTCATGATGCTCACACTGCTGGCAGAGATCGGATCTCGCTCCCTCTTCAATATGCCCATCACGGGCGTGCTTGAAATGGTTGAGCAGATGATGGTCCCGATCGCGGCGCTTGGGATCGCTTACTGCCAGCAGAAATTCGGCAACATCAGAATGACGCTCTTCCTGATCCGCACGAGCGGTCGAAAGCGCTGGCTGCTTGAATGCTTCTCGCTGCTTGTCGCGACGTTTGTCGTGTCGATCTACGTTCATGGAAGCTACGCCTACCTGCTTCGCTCATACAAATTGGGCGGTGCGACCGCAGAGATCGAATTCCCGCTCTGGATCTCGATCGGCTGCGTCACGGTAGCGCTGGCAATCCTTCTGCTGCGCGTGGTGATCCAGCTCCTGGAAGCAATTCGCCTCGTCGTTTCGCCAACGCAGCAATCGCGAATTTTCCCGGCCGCTGAAGATATCCATCTCGAAGAAGAAGGGGCGATCTGATCATGGATCCCATTTTCCTCGGCTATGTTGGCGTCGGCGCCGTCATCGTGCTCATTCTGCTCGGCGTGCCGATCGCCTTTGCAACCGCCTTCACCGGCATTTGCGGATTGATCCTGACCCGCGGTTTCACGGTCGGCGAGGGGCTCGCCGGCATCATCCCTTATTCCATGTCGGCCCATTACTCGTTTAGCGTGCTGCCGCTGTTCTTCGCCATCGGCTTTCTGGCGATGCATGCGGGGATCACGACGTCTGCCTACAACGCCGCGCGCATATGGGTCGGGCGGGCACCGGGCGGACTTGCCACAGCGACCATCTTTGCCTGCGCAGGTTTTGCAGCGGTATCCGGTGCGAGTACGGCAAGCACGGCCGTCTTCACCAAGCTTGCGCTACCGGAGATGGAGCAGCGCGGCTATTCACGCGTTCTGGCGGCCGGCGTCATCGCGGTGGGCGGTACGCTTGCCGCGCTGATCCCGCCAAGCGCGATCCTCGTCATTTACGGGATCATCGTCGAACAATCGATCGGCGCTTTGCTGCTGGCGGGTATCGTTCCGGGGATCATTTCGATCATCGTATATCTCATCGTCATCACAGTGGTGGTGACGATCAGGCCGGAAATGGCACCCCGCCTCGAGCGGACGAGCTGGATGGAAAAGATCCGGACAATTCCCGATCTCGCCGGCATTGTCGGTGTCGTCGGAATCATTCTCGTCGGCATCTATTTCGGCATCATGACCCCGACGGAATCGGCGGCCGTTGCCATGTTCGTCATCGCCGCAATGGCGCTGTTCAAGAAGATCAGACCGAAGGATTTTGCCGGCGGCATGCTCGAGACGCTGATGACCACGGCCATGATATTCATGGTGATCTGGGGCGTCATGACCTTCGTCAGGTTCCTTGCCTTTACCGGTCTGCCTGCATCGGTGACGGATGCCGTGATCGCCTTGCCGGTGGAGCCGTGGGTTATCCTGATCGCCGTCATCATGATGTATCTGCTCATGGGCATGATCCTCGACGGTATCGGCATGATGATGCTGACGCTGCCCGTCGTCTATCCGGCCATGGTTGGCCTTGGGTACGATCCCATCTGGTTCGGCATCCTGCTGGTGAAGCTCATCGAAATCGGTGTCGTAACGCCTCCGGTTGGCCTCAATTGCTACGTCGTCAACGGCATTCGGCCCGACATTCCTTTGCAGGACGTCTTTCGCGGGGTTTTCCCCTTCCTCGTCGGCGAAATCGTGATCCTCGCCATCATCATTCTGTTTCCCGATCTTGTCCTTTTCATACCCAATATGATGCGATGACAGCGGACGACAGAGAAACCGGAGAACATCGCCGTCAGCCCATTGGTTCAACCCTTGACACTTTGGTTGGTCCGGTAATAGCTTTTGCAATGAGGAAACGTCAGTGTCTCTCCGACGCGACCGTTCGAATAAAGTAGAATAAAAACAGGTATATAGGATGAACATGCCGACCCTTGTCGGTTGCCTGCCAGGCGGGTGTCCAAAGTCGGTAGAACCAAAGTGAGATTTCAATGACGATCAATGGCAAGGCCTATATTGCCGGGGCCTATGAGCATCCGACGCGTCTGGCGACGGACAAATCGGTATCCCAGCTGCATGCGGAAGTCGCCGCCGGCGCACTGGAAGATGCGGGGCTGTCCTTCAAGGATGTGGATGGCTACTTCACCGCGAAGGCACCCGGCATGGGGCCGGTCTCGATGGTAGAGTATCTTGGCCTCAAACCGCGCCATCTCGACTCAACCGAAATCGGCGGCTCATCCTACATCGCCCATGTCAGCCACGCAGCGCAGGCCATCGCCGAAGGCAAGTGCAATGTGGCGCTGATCACCCTGGCCGGACGTCCGAAGGCTGAGGGGATGGCGGTCGTTAAAGGCGACTTCAAGGGCCCCGAAAACGACTTCGAGATTCCCTATCGCCCGGTTGTGCCAAACCTCTACGCCCTGTCTGCGATGCGGCACATGTACGAGTTCGGCACGACCAGCGAGCAGCTGGCCTGGATCCGCGTCGCCGCATCCCATCATGCCAGTCACAACCCGAACGCTGTAATGCGTGACAAGGTGACGGTCGAGGATGTCGTCAATTCACCGCTCATCGCCGATCCGCTGCACCGGCTCGACTCGTGCGTGATCTCCGACGGTGGCGGCGCGCTCGTCGTCGTCTCCCCCGAGATCGCCAGGAGCCTGAAGCGTCCGCTCGTCAAGGTGCGCGGTGCAGGTGAGGCTCTGAAGCACATGGACGGCGGACGGCCTGACATGACCAGTTCCGGCGCCGTCCGGTCCGGTGCGGACGCCTTTGCCGAGGCAGGTGTCACGCCTCAGGACATCAAATGCGCCATGATCTACGACAGCTTCACGATCACGGTTCTGATCTCACTGGAGGACCTCGGCTTCTGCAAGAAAGGCGAGGGCGGCAAGTTCGTCTCTGACGGCAATCTCATCTCCGGCGTTGGCAAGTTGCCCTTCAATACGGACGGCGGCGGTCTTTGCAACAATCACCCGGCCAATCGCGGCGGCATCACCAAGGTCATCGAAGCCGTGCGGCAGTTGCGTGGTGAGGCCCATCCTGCCGTGCAGGTACCCAATTGCGATCTGGCGCTGGCCCATGGCACGGGCGGCTGGGTGTCCACCCGGCACGGCAGCGCAACGCTCATCATGGAAAGGGAATGAACATGGACATCGATGCAAGCAAGATTCCCTCTCCGGGCGTGGAGCCCGATACGGCGGAGTTCTGGGCCGCCGCGAATGACGGTGTGCTGAAGATCGGGTCGTGCAACAGCTGCGGAGAACCGCATTTCTACCCGCGCGCAATCTGTCCGCGCTGCGGCAGCCTTGATGTCGGTCTGAAGGAAGCCAAGGGCACCGGTACGATCTATACCTACAGCGTCTTCCGGCGCACCAGCGAGCCCTATGCGCTCGCCTGGGTGAGCCTCGACGAAGGCGTTGGCATGATGACCAACATCATCAATTGCGATCTCGACGAAATCCGTATCGGCCAGGAGGTAGAGGTCGTCTTCCGGCCGAGCGAGTCTGGCCAGGCCGTTCCGATGTTCCAGCCGCGGGGCGGACGGTGATGAACCACCAGGGCGCGAAGGCAGAAACCCGGCCGGTCTATTCCCATGCCGAGCTTGACCGGCTGCTCAATCCCAAAACGATCGCAATCGTCGGCGCATCCGAACGCGAGGGATCTTTCGGCAACCGCCTGATGAAAAATCTGTCCGACTTCACGGGCACGGTCTATCTGGTCAACGGTCGCTATGAAGAGATCGACGGCAGGAAGTGCTACGCCTCGGTCAGCGCGCTTCCGGAGTCGCCCGACTGCGTCATCACGGCGACCGCGCGGGAAGTCGTCGAGGACGTCGTGCGCGAATGCGTCGAGGCGAAAGCCGGCGGCGTTGTGATTTTCGCGTCGGGCTATGCGGAGACGGGCAAGCCGGAAAACATTCTTCTGCAAAGCCGCCTGACAGACATCGTGGCGGGGACGCAGACCCGTATTGTCGGTCCGAATTGTCTGGGGCTTTTCAACTATGGTTCCGGCGCGTGGATGTCGTTTTCGCCGCGCGGCGAAATCAACCCGGTCAACGATCATGCCATCGGCATTGTCAGCCAGTCGGGTGCAATGGGCACGGCGCTCGCGCAGAACATGGCGCATGGGGTTTCCATCAGCCATACGCTGACGTCGGGCAACAGCTGCGACGTCGATGTTGCCGATCTTGTTTCCTTTCTGGCCGAGGAGCCGAGCTGCAAGGCAATCGCCTGTATCTTTGAGGGCATGGCGGAACCCGAGCGTCTGCTGGAAGCCGCGCGCAAGGCGTGGGCTGCCGACAAGCCGTTGCTTGTCTACAAGATGGCGACCGGCGATCGCGGCGCGCAGGCAGCGATGTCGCATACCGGTTCGCTGGCCGGCAGCAACGAAGCCTATCGCGCCGCCTTCGAAAGCGTCGGCATTATCCAGGTTGCCTCACATGAGGACCTGATCGAGACGGCAACCTTCTTCGCAAAGGTTCCGTCCGCACCACTGGCCAAAGGCACCGCGCTTATTTCCACGTCGGGCGGAGCGGGCATCATCGGCGCGGACAAGGCAGAGGAGAACGGCGTATGGCTGCCCGATCTGCGACCCGAAACGGAAGCCTTCCTCGCCACGATCATCCCGGACTTCGGTTCGCCGAAGAACCCGTGCGACCTGACGGCGCAGGCGCTCAATGACCCGGAAAGCCTCAAGGCGTGCTCGGAGGCGATCTGCTCGGAGCCGGATATCGGTGTCATCGTCTATTCCCATCCGATGTCCTACGACGCGGCCACCCCGCGCATGGCGCAGATCGGTTCGATTGCCGCGTCCAAGGGCAGGGCGTTCTGCACGATATGGCTCAATGGCTGGCTCGAGGGGCCAGGCGCGGCCGACGTCGAGCGCAATCCGCAGGCTTGTCTGTTCCGGACCATGGACCGTTGCTTTACGGCGATCCGTCTCTGGAACGAGCGGGCGGCGCTGCGTGAATTGCTGGATGCCGATGCCGGACCTTTAGACCCGCCGGCGGCGAGCCGCGAGGCCAAGGCTTCGCTCTCGAAGGTTGCCACCAAGGTTGTCGACGAATTCGCGGCCAAGAATATTCTCAATGCCTATGGCCTGCCGACGGTCCCGGAGAAGGTGGTCAACAGCGCATCCGAGGCTGTCGCGGCCGCGAAGGAAATCGGTTTTCCGGTCACGGCCAAGCTTCTGAGTGCGGATGTGCCGCACAAGTCCGAAGCGGGCATGGTCCTGCTCAACCTGCGCACGGTCGATGAAGTCTCAGCAGCCTATGAGGACATCGTCACGCGCGCCGGGCAGATGACCCCGAAGCCGAGGATCGAGGGCGTCGTCATCCAGGCCATGGTGCCGCAGGGCGTCGAACTGCTGATCGGCGGCAGGACCGATCCGATGTTCGGGCCGCTCATCGTTTTCGGTTTCGGCGGGACGATGGTGGAGGTCCTCAAGGATACCGTTACCGCCCTCGCGCCGCTCTCCAGGACGCAGGCGCGTTCGATGCTTGGCCGTCTGCGCGCCCAGCGAATGCTGAATGGCTACCGGCACCTGCCGCCGGTCGATCTCGATGCGTTCGCTGATGCGATCGCAGCGGCATCCGTTTTCCTCGCCGACAATAGCGAGGAAGTGGCCGAACTCGACATCAACCCGATCATTGCGTCTCAGCGCGGCCTGTTCGCGGTAGACGGGTTGATCGTCAAAGACACCGGCAACTAGAGAACCGGCTAGCGGGAAAGGAATTGCCGATGGGTCGGCCGATTGAAGACGTGCTCGAAAACGCGCGCATGATCAGGGAAAGCGCGTCGTTCGTCAGCGAGGAGGGCCGGCTGAAAGAGGTCCGCGCGGCGCGCTATTCTCTGCCGGGTTTCGACCGCGGCGAATGGCAGCGTATTGCGGGCGAGCTTGGATGGCTGGGGCTGCGTGTCGGCGAAGATGCAGGCGGCCTGGGTCTCGGTCTGTCGGAATTCTGCGCGCTGGCAGAGACGCTCGGACATGGCCTGCAACCCGCGCCGTGGCTGCAGGCGGTAGCTGTCGCCCCGAAGCTCGATGGCGATACGCTCGCGTCCGTTCTGGCCGGCGAGAGCATTGTCCTTCCCGCCTGGCAGGAAGGACCGTTCGACAATGCGGCCGCTGCGCAGACGGTATTCGATGGCGCCACGGTAACGGGTCGGAAGTCGTTCGTGTCGATGGGAATGGGCGCAGATCGCTTCATTGTGACGACATCGAAAGGTCTGGCGCTGGTCGATGCGGGGCAGGGTTCGGTTTCGCGTGATCCTGCAATGCTGCAGGACGGCACGCACCACTGCGAAATCGCGTTCGACAAGGCGCCGGCGACGGCGTTGCGGGCTGATTGGGGTACGACCGAGCTTGAGATCGTTCTCACATCGGCCGCCTACCTGCAGGGCGTTGCCCGGCGCGCGTTCGCCATCACGTCCGAGTATCTGCGCACACGCAAGCAGTTCGGGCAGCATATCGGCAGCTTCCAGTCGCTTCAGCATCGGCTGGTCGACCTTTACGTTCAGATCGAGCTGACCGAGGCGGTCGTCGCGCGCGCCGCGCAGTCGTTTGATGCCGATCCGGCCGCCGCTGATATCGCGATGCAGATTTCACGCGCCAAGGCGCGTGCGTCCGATGCTGCCATGCTGGTCACACGGCAGGGCGTACAGCTGCATGGAGCGATCGGTTTCACCGACGAGGCCGATGTCGGACTGTTTCTGAGGCGGGCGATGGTGCTCGCACATGCCTACGGCACGCCGACGGCGCATAGGCGGAAATTCTCCGAAGTGTTGAAGAGGGAAGCGGCGGCATGAACGTGAATAACGCTCGACAAAACGACGATCGCTCGCTGTCCGACGAGGCATTCCGCAAGGTCGTACGCAGCTGGATCGCCGAAAACTATCCGTTGGCTGTTCGCAACCCGCCACACCGTCTGCCCTTCGCCGAGGTCAAGCCGTGGTACATGGCGCTTTCGCGCCGCGGGTGGCTCGCACCGGGCTGGCCTGTCGAATACGGAGGGGCGGGGCTGCCGATAACCAAGCAGCTCATTCTTGCCGAGGAGCAGGAAGCTTTCGGCGCCGCCCGCGTCAACGACATGGGCGTCGTCATGCTTGGCCCGGTACTGCTCCGGTTCGGAACACAGGAGCAGCGCGATTTCTTCCTGCCCAAGGTGCTCTCCGGCGAGCATACGTGGTGCCAGGGTTATTCGGAGCCCGGCTCCGGTTCGGATCTTGCTTCATTGCGAACTGAAGCGGTTCGCGATGGCGATGAATGGGTCATCAACGGTCAGAAGATCTGGACGACGCGCGGTGCGGACGCGAACTGGATGTTCGGCCTCTTCCGCACAAGCAGGGAAGGCAAGAAGCAGGAAGGGATCAGCTTCATCCTCGTGCCGATGAACTCCAAGGGGCTGACCGTGCGCCCGATTCCCGACATTTCAGGCGGCAAGGAGCTGTGCGAGACATTCTTCGACAATGTCCGGGTTCCCGTCTCGAACATGGTTGGCGAACTGAACAAGGGCTGGACGGTCGCCAATGCGCTTCTGGGCTTCGAGCGCATCTTCATCGGTCTGCCCAAGCAGTCGTCCTATGCCTTGAATCAGCTCGAGATGCAGATGCGCCGCAAGAGCCTGTTCGACGATCCGGTCTATCTTGAACAATATACCCGCCTGCGGTGCGATCTTGAGGATCACATCGCGCTTTATGAAAGCTTCATCGATCGTTTCGAACGCGCCGGCAGTGTCGGCCCGGAAGTCTCGATACTGAAAATCCATCAGTCGGAGCTCTTCCAGCGGATCACAGACATGCTGCTGGCGGTTTCAGGCGAGGAAGCCGCGCTACTGGAGCCGGTGCGCGACAATCAGGATATCTTTCCGGCCGGCCAATTCCTCATTGCCCGACCGGCCACGATTTACGGCGGTTCTTCAGAGATACAGCGCAATATCGTGGCGGCTCGGGTGCTGGGTATGCCGCGCGCGTAGCGGTAACCAGCAGCCAACCGTTTCGCCGTCGGGCGCTGGGCGCGGGCTGTTCCTCTCGAAATTTCGCGAAGGCTGGTATGAGATGGGCTACCCTGATGCGTTGGCGCAATTTAGCGCTGGCGCGGACTGGAGCGCCAAATGCACCTGCAAAATCGCATTGATCCGTTTGGCCGCTTCCACGCGGTTTCGGATCGCGGTGACCTGATGGGGAACCGAGGCATTCTCCATGACGACCGGCAGAATGTCCTCAAGACTCACGCGCACCAGAACTGGGTGGCCTGTTCGCTTTCCTTCAAGGGCCGAAAGCGCCAGATCATGGCGCCAGGCAGCTATACGGAGCTGTTCTTTCTGGACGAAGCAACCGCCCTTGCGGCCGGGCACCGGCCTTGCGCAACGTGTCGCCGTGATCGCTACCTCGCCTTCACAGGCGCCTGGGCGAGAGTTCATGGCGGCGCCACGGACGGCAGGTCGCTGCCGCAGACGATCGACCGGGCGTTGCACAAGGCGCGGATCAGCCGTAGCGGCGAGAAGATTGCCCATCAGGCCGATTGTGCGTCGCTGCCCAACGGGGCGATGTTTGCCGACGGAACCCAGGCATTCGTCGTTTGGCAGGGTGACCGCTATCGATGGAGTTTTGCCGGCTATTTCGTCGATGGGCCGGTGCGAGGCGGCGATGTCAGCGTATTGACGCCATGGCCGTTGATCGCAGTTCTCCGCGATGGTTATCGACCGCAGGTCCATGAAAGCCTGGGGCGCACTCTCAAGATATAGCTTCTTCCTTATGGAATCGGGCGATGGCGGCAGTTGCCCATCGATCATGCCAGCCATAAAAAAAAGCCCGGACCTTTTGAAGGCCCGGGCGTTGTTGCGCCAGTTGGGAGGGGGCGCAGTTATTTCTTGGACATCGCGTCGATCCACTTTTCCATGTCCGACACGTAGTTCTCACCCCAACGCTTGAAGTCGGGCTTGTATTCGGTCTTGACCGGCTTGTACCAATCTTCCGAGGCGAACGAGCGCTCGTCCTTCACGCCCTGAAGCGTGGTCGCGCCGTTGAAGTGCTTCTGGAAGGATTTGGCGCCTTCTTCGCTGGCCAGCCAGTTCATGTAGAGCCGTGCCGCATTGGGATGCGGTGCGTGACCGGACACGGAGAAATAGTTGTTGGCGAAAACGGGGGTCGGGTCCGGATAGACGAAACGGACCGGTGCACCGCTCTGGCGCTTGGTCGCCGCAATGGCTTCCCAGCTCCAGTAGGTGAAATCCTGCTCGCCGGCGATGACGCGGTCGATCGGGTTGGTCAGGTCGGCATAAACAACCGGCTCCTGGGCCGCGACCTTCTCGATGAAGTTGTCCGGCAGCTTTGCGGGATTGGCGGGATCCAGGAACAGGTGCACGCCGACATAGCAAAGACCGCATTTCTGCGTCTGGACGGCAAAGCGACCCTTGAAGCGGGGATCGAGAACGCCCGCCCAGCTGTTGCGAAGAATGTCGGCCTCTTCCGGCGTTACCTTCGTCTCGTTGTAAATCAGGACGGGGATCGTCGCGGTCAGCGCATAGCCACCGTCCTCGACCTTGTACTCGTCAGTGAACCGATCGAACGTCGGCACCTTCCAGCGCGCGACGTCGCCGCTGTTGATCAGCTCGGTGAGTACCGGCTTGTCCGTCAGGTTGATGATATCGGCGATATTCTGGTTCGCCGCGACTTCCTGGGCAAACCGCTGATACTGCTGCATGCCGACGATACGCGTCACTTCGACCGTGATGCCGGGATACTGCGCCATGAAATCGGCCGAGACGGCATTCATGCCGGCAAGGACGTTACTGGTGTAGACGACGACGGAGCCTTCGGCCTTTGCGTCGGCATAAAGAGCGTCGTTCGACTTGTCGGCCGCAATCTCGGCTGCGGAAGCCGTCGTGAATGCTGCCGGGACAAGTGCGCCAGCGAATGCGATGCCGCATGCCAGCACGGCTTTGCGGATGATTGAATTCGAACCCATTAGTTCCTCCCTAGGGTCATTTTAGCTGCGCGGTAGCTGTTCCTACCGTTCTTCTTGTTCAATGGTTCAACGTTTCATATTTCGCAATTTGCGTCAATGGTACTTCCATTATCCAGCTCGATGCGGGCGTTCAATAAAAATATATATATCAATAGCTTACGTAGAGATTGAGGAAGCCGAGAATTTATTCGGCGACAAAATTTCACAATAGGTAGGGCCAAGGCGGGCTGGCGCGGTGCCGGCGAATGCTGGCCCTACGATCATTTCGAAAGCGTAGCTGCTTCCAGTTTGATGCGGAAGGCGATGCGGGTGATGATGACGATGCCGATCATGAGGATCGTCTGCACCACACCGACTGCCGATGCGAACTGGTACTCGCCACCATCCATGTAGTTCCAGGTCAGCACCGACAGGATCGGCGATTTCTGGCTGTAGAGCAGGAGCGAGGCGGACAGTTCCTTGATGCTTGAGAGCATCACGAAGAAGAGCACCGCGATCAGTGTCGGTTTGGCGATCGGAATCAGTATCGAGCGGATGACACGCAAGGGGGACGCCCCGTGCACGCGCGCGCTCTGTTCAAGGTCAGGATGGACCTGGAGAATGCCGCTTCGGCTGACCAGAATGCCGTATGGAAGATATTTCGCGACGAAGGCGAGCAGCAATATCCAGACGGTGCCGTAAAGCGGGGTCTTCAGATAGAGCCACAGCATGCCAATGCCGTAGATCAGGCCGGGGACGGCGACCGAGATGGTTCCGAGGAAGGCAAGCGTCACGGTAACGCGATTGCTGCGGCGGACCTCGAAATAGCTGATCAGGAAGCCCAGTACGACACAGACGGCGCCAGCAAGAGCCGCCAGCATCATCGTATTCCAAAGGGCAAGCCGTACCTCCGACAGGCTGAAGAACTTCACATAGTGACTGATCGTGAAGATGTCGGCGGTCAGGACGCCGGACGAATATTTCATCAGCGACGACAGCACGATGGCGATCAGCGGCAGGATGTCTGCAAAGATGATGTAGGCACCGACGATGATCAGCGCCGGCCACTTCATCACGCCAAGCGGGATCGGTTTGCCGCGAAAGCCCTTGCCGGTCACCGTGACGAATTTCTCCGCCTTGCGCGTCAGCCGGCGCTGCAGCCACAGGCCGGCGACGGCGATCCAGAGAATCATGGTGCCGCTCGCGGCGGCGTGCGCGCGGTGCACCGGGAATGTCGTTGAATCCTTGTAGATCTGCCATGTCAGCGTCACGAAACCATCCGGCGCGCCGAGGATGCCGGGCATTGTGTAGACCTCGGTGGAGAGAATGAAAACGAGGAGCGAGGCTGACAGGATGGCCGGAAGGCAGACCGGCAGGGTGATGCGCGTCAATGTGTAGAATGTTCCCGCTCCCGACGTCCTTGCCGCTTCCTCCAGCGTGGAATCCATGCCCCTGAGATTGCCGATGGTGAACAGGTACACGAACGGGCAGAAGAACAGCACCATCACCCAGACGATGCCGCCGAAGGTCCAGATATTGACCAGCGGTTCGATCGAAAATCCCAGGAAATTGCCGACTTCCGCGAGGACGCCATTGATGAAGCCGGTCTTCTCCGAACCGAGCGATATCCATGCGATAAGGCCCGTGAAGGGCGATACGAACATTGGCATGATCGTCAGCAGATCGAGCGTGTTCTTGAATGGGATGTCGGTGCGCGAAATGATCAGCGCCATGCCGACGCCGTAGACGACAGAGATGACAGTGACGATGAACCCCAGCGACAGCGCGTTCCAGAAATAGGACAGATATTCGCTGGTGAAATAGACCTCGTAGATCGCCTTCAGGCTGCGCTGGGTGGTCAGGCCGATCATGGTTTCCTTGTAGAACGCCGCGTCGATCGCATAGATCAGCGGAAGGATCGAAATCACGACCACGACAATGGAAAGTGCGGCGATCAGAAGATTGTCCGGCGCCAGCCATCCATGCCGGTCCGGCCTGCGTCGTGCGCCAGGCGTGCGAACTGCCGTTCCGGTCTCAGTTGCAGTCGTAGCGTCCATCTTGCATCCGAAGCCGCCCGCGCGGCCCCGCCTTCCCAAATCGTTTCGTTCCCAGGTATTTCTTCGGTGCCGCCCCGCGTCGTTTTAGCCTTGCGCGGGGTAGGCGAGGACCCATTCGGGCGGTATGCGCACCCAGGCTTCCTCTCCAAGCTTCCAGTCGACCGGCGGGCTGAGCTGGCCACGCACCTGCATGTCGCCGACGCGCAGATAGATGTCGCCGATATTGCCGAGGAAGAAGACGGATTCGACTGTCGCCTTGAAGGTGTTGGGGCCTTTGAGGGGGGCCTTTGAAATTTCGATCACCTCCGGCCGAAACACGATGTCGACATCGGTGTCCTTCTTCAGCTGGCCGTTGCGAAAACGCAGTTCCGGGCCATTCTGGATGGACAGGGCGCTGTCCTTGCCGGTCTTGCTGACGCGACCTGACATGATGTTCGTCAGGCCGATGAACTCGGCCGAGAAACGGCTGGATGGCGCGCGATAGATTTCGGCAGGATTACCGATCTGCTCGATGACGCCTTCGTTCATCAGCACGATCCGGTCGGCGACGACCATCGCCTCCTGCTGGTCATGCGTCACATATATCGATGTGATCTTCAGCTGCTGGAGAAGCTGGCGCAGTTCGAACCGCATCCGCTCGCGCAATTTCGCGTCCAGATTGCTGAGCGGCTCGTCGAACAGCAGGACCTTCGGCTCAAGCACGATTGCGCGCGCCAGCGCCACGCGCTGTTGCTGGCCGCCTGACAACTGGCTCGCGCCGCGATCGGCGAGGTGTTCCAGACCAACCATTTCAAGCGCGGTCATGACGCGGGCGCGAATCTGCTTGGAAGGAATGCGCTGAAGCTTGAGGCCGAATGCGACATTGTCGAAAACGGTCATGTGCGGCCAGATCGCGTAGGACTGAAAGACCATGCCGATTTCGCGATGCTCGGGCGGCACCGATCTGTCTTTGGAGGAAACCACCCGGTCGCCAATGCTGATCTGACCGTCAGTGACTTCTTCAAGGCCGGCCACGCAACGCAGCGTCGTCGTCTTGCCGCAGCCGCTCGGCCCCAGCAGAACGAGGAACTCACCCTCCGCGATCTCCAGATCTATACCTTTGACGGCGTGAAACGATCCGTAGTTCTTGTGAAGGTTCTTGATTGAAACATTACTCATCGGTGCCAGAATTCCTGTTCTGGAAACCGGCAGTGATGGCGTCTGCGGTCAACGCGCAAGTCGGATTCAATCCTACCGCTGCGCCATCGCTCCCGCCAGGCGCGAGGCATGCTCCTCCCAACATATGTTCTAGATCCTCCCGTCTTGTTAATGGTTGATCCTTTCAGTGAACGGTCACCAAAGTCAAGAGGGTTCAGGCTTCGTCCACGCGTTCGGGCGGCAAGCCAAAAATAGCATCATCTAATTGTATTTATTTGAATAATTATCTTTCAGCTTCCCCCTGCGCCGACAAGCATACGATCAAATGACGTCGCAATGATAGGAGGAAAGAGCGGTTGGACCAAATATCGATGCTGCTCGATCCATCAGTGCCCGGGAGCGCTATTGCTTCTTGCACGTGAATTTCGTGCCGTTGGTCGTCACACCGGTCACGGTCTTTCCGTCGGCGCTGACGGCAACGGGATAGTTCTTGCCGTTAGCGTATGGCGAAAGGTGAATGTAGGCCGAGGAACGACCGTCACGATAGGATGCATTCTGAATGCCAGCAGCAGTACAGGACCAACCATTGCCTGCGCTGACAGTGCCGGCGAAGGCGGCAGTCGCGGCAAAGAGCGGCAAGGCCAATATCGCGACAGCGGCTACAACATTTCTCATTTTTCCCCCGAACGATAGATTTCGAAAAGAAAGTTTGTTCGTCAGGGAAATTAATTGCAAGCCGATTGGCCCACTTGCCCTTATGCCTCGGGGCGGGCAGTCCTGACGACCAACGGGAACATCAGCAAAGAGAAATTGCGAATGATCGAGGAATCCAGGAAATACCAGTTCATCTCCACAGACTTGCGCGACGGCATCTTTACCGTCCGGCTGGCGAGGCCACCGGTCAATGTCATTCACGCGCCGATGATGCTGGAGATCGCCGATGCGCTTGACGTTGCTGAGAACGATCCGGGAAGTTTCGTTGTCGTCATCACCGGGTCCGGATCGCGAGCTTTTTCAGCTGGCGCCGAAATCGGTGATCATGACCGTGAGCACATAGAAGAGCTCATGGAAAACATGAAAGGATTTCTCACCCGGCTGCAGACCTTTCCCTTGCCGACGATCGCTGCGTTGAATGCGGCAACACTGGGTGGCGGGCTGGAACTGGCGCTCGCATGCGATATGATCATCTCCGTTCCCGAGGCAAAGATCGGCCATCCTGAAATCAAGCTGGCGTCAATCGCGATCCCTGGCATCTTGATGCTTCAGGGACGACTTCCGTCCAACAAGATCGTGGAAATGCTGGCCGGCGGAGAGCCGATCGACGGGCGTGAAGCCCATCGGCTCGGGCTTGTGAACCAATTGATCGACGCGGCAGATTTCGATGCCGGCGTGGCGGCGTTCGCGGCGACCTTTGCGCGTATGAGCCGACCTGTCCTGCAACTGATGATGCGGGTCCTGAAAGGCGCCTCCGGGCAGACGCTCCAGTCGGGCCACGATGCGGCCGCCCGGATATACATCGACGAACTTATGCCGCTGGATGACGTCGAGGAGGGGTTGGCCGCATTTGCCGAGAAGCGGTCACCGATCTGGAAACACGGGTAAGACACCCGCAGGCCGGCGTCAGGCGCATGAGCACGAAGTCATGCAACGTCGCGCGTGTCGCTGAATTCGACTTGGCCATCAACGTTTGAAAAAGCCAGTCGAAGATCTTCGGCCCAGTCGCCGATCGTATGGTCTCGGGTAACGCCGCGCATCGCGCTCATGCGAAGGCGCCGTTCCTCCTCCGGCATGTCCAGGGCCTGGTCAATGGTATGATCCATGGACCGGGCCGAGAAGGGGTTGCAAAGCACCGCCTGCGGAAGCTCCACCGCAACGCCGGCAAATTCGGAGAGCACGAGAACGCCATCGCCATCGGTGCGCGCGGCGGCGAATTCCTTGGCGACGAGATTAAGCCCGTCTGCGAGAGGGGTGATCCAGCAGACATCGGCCTGCCGGTAGAAGGCGACGAGTTCCTTGAACGGGATCGGTGTTGAGAGAAGGTGCACCGGCTGCCAGTCGAACCTGGCGAACTGGGCGTTTATGCGCCCGGCGATCCCTTCCAGTTCCTGCTGTACCTGCTCATAGACGGCCATGCCGTTGTTGGCCGCAACGGAGACGAACATGAGGCGGACCTTGCCGTGTAGCTCGGTGCGCCGTTCCAGCAGCCGCTCATAGGCATAGAGCAGTTCCGCTCCGCCCTTCGTGTAGTCGGTACGCGAAACCGAGAGCACCAGGCGCTTGCCGTCCAGCTCTTCCTCGATCCGCTTTTCAAGCGCGGTCGTTTCGGCGGTTGCGGCGCAGTCTTCCACATAGTTGACGTCGATTCCGACCGGTGTCGCCAGGATGCCGACCTTGCGTCCTTCGTGAACCAGCGAGGTTGGTGCCTTGAGCTCCGAAAGGGCGGGGCGGATACGGCTGCCTTTCATGTCGACGAACTTGCGCTCGACATCGCTGACATCGAAGAGGCTTTCGGAAACGGCGACGAAATTCTGGGCGAAACGCGGGATATGGAAGCCGACCACATCGCATTTGAGCAGCGAACCGACGATCTCGTAGCGCCATGGCAGGATGTTGAAGACGTCCGGTCCGGGGAAGGGCGTGTGATGGAAGAAGCCGATTTTCGCGTTCGGCTTCATCTGCCTGAGATATTCCGGCACCAGCCACAGATTGTAGTCGTGCACCCAGATTGTCGCGTCGTCGCTCGCCTCGCGGGCGGCAGCCTGCGCGAAGGCGAAATTCACCTCGCGAAATGTCGGCCAGTCGACCGGATCGTAATTGTATCGCTCGCGGAACGCGTGCAGCACCGGCCACAGCGCCTCCTTGGAGGTGACATGATAGAAGCTGCGCACCTGTTCAGCCGTCAGCGGCAGCCTTGATACGCGGTAATCGCCATAGGCGTCGGAGATTTCAACGACGCGATCGAATTCCGGCCGCTCCGGATCGGACGCCTCCTTCCAGGCGATCCAGGACCCCTGATCGACATGACCGAAGAAGCTTTTCAGCGTCGGTACGATGCCGTTCGGGCTCTTGTTTTCCCGGCGCACGAGGACGCCGTCTTCGATCACCTCCTCATAGGGCTGACGATGATAGACGATGACGAGGTCTGATTTTCTGGCGCTCATGAAAGCGTCTCCTTTTCTTTTTCAACCCCCTGTTCAATGGTCGCGAGAAAACCGTGCGCGCCGATCGCCTCGAAGACCCCGGCAGCGCCGTGGCCCATCGCGAAATAGACATTGCGGCGGTCCTTGATGCGTTCGACCAGCGCCGCTTCGCTGTTGCCGACGGCAACCCCTTTCAGCCCCGTTTCAAACAGAGAAAGATCGTTGAGCGTGTCCCCGGCAACCAGCACGTGCGAAGACGGCGTGCCGAGCGCGGCAAGCAGGTTCAGCAATGAGGGGCCCTTGCTGATGCCGCGCGGCAAAACATCGAGAAACCGGTTGTCCGAGATCAGGCAGTCGAAGCCCTCGGCCTCGATCGCCGAGACCGTTTCAGGGTCGAAGGATTCCGGCTCATAGTGATAGCTCATCCGGTGGCGAAACGGCCCACGCTGCGGCGCGATGCCGGGTGCCGCGTCGAGCGTGGCGCCAAGCGATCCGATGCCGTCACCCCACAATTTTGCAATAGGCGCTTCCAGTTTCGCATCGGGGAGAAGCCGGCCACTCTCCGGATCGCGCTTTGCGATGGTCGTTCCGACATCGCCGACGACATGGTCCGGCCAGGGCATCGTTCCCTCAGCGCAGGCGTCTTCGATGAACGCCAGATCGCGGCCGGTGACGAAGATCAGGGTCATCGATGCGCGATGGTCTTCGATCCATGTGTAGAGGGCATCGCGCTCAGCATCCGTGCCGCCGAGAAACGTGCCGTCCAGATCGGTTGCCAGGGTAAAGCCTGTCATCCGATCATTTCCTTGATCTTCTCACGCACCATTGCCGGATCGGGGTGGCGGAAGGCGACATTGATCTCCTGTGCTTCCGCTTCGATAGGCTGAGCCCACAGATCGCCGAGCGTTGCGACGATATCGGCGCCGTCATGCACGATGGCGCGTACCGCTTCGCAGATCGCCAGCGCTAGCCCGTGCTTGCGGGCAAGATCGGTCACCGAGACGGCGTTGCGCACGCCTTCCACAACGACAGGTGCGCCGCCGAATGTCTGTTCGCGCCGCGCGCCCGCGCCAAGCTGCAGGCCGAAACGCAGGTTGCGCGATTGCTCGCTTGAACAGGTCAGCGTCAGATCGCCGAGCCCGGAAAGTCCCGCGATGGTATCGGCGCGGCCGCCAAGCACGGTCGCTAGCAGCGTCATTTCGGCAAGCCCGCGCGTGATCAGCGCAGCCGTCATGTTGGCGCGAAAACCGGCGCCGCGCGAAATGCCGCAGGCGATTGCGATGACGTTCTTCATCGCGCCGCCGATCCCGACGCCCGTTGTGTCGTCGGAAATATAGGCGCGGAACCCGCCCGAACTCATCGTGAGCGCCAGTCTCGCGGCAATCCCGCGCTCGAGCGGATCCTCCGGCACACGGTCAGAGGCGATTGTCACGGTGGTCGGCATGTCCACCGCCACCTCATCGGCGAATGTCGGTCCGGAAAGGATCGCGACCGGTTGTCCCGGCATCTCCTCGCGCACGACGTCGACAAGCAGCATGCCGCTCTGCGCTTCCACGCCTTTGGCGCAGGTCACGACCGGCGTCGCGGCAAGTGCGCCTGCCCGCATCAGCGGCGCCATGCTCCGTGCGGTATCGCGAATTGCGGAAGAGGGGATGACGAGAAGAACCGCGTCGGCACCCTCCAGTACATGGGCGAGGTTTGTCGATGCCTCGATGTTGGCGGATAACGTCGCATCGCCCAGATAGGCTCTGTTGCGGCGACTGGCATTGATGTCATCTGCGACTTCGCCGCGCCGGGCGTGCAGCCGGACAGCGCAGCCGGCACGGGCCGCGGCTGCAGCCAATGCGGTTCCCCATGAGCCGGCGCCGATCACGGCAATGGACCGGTAGGGACGCGGTTGAAGCATCGATGTGTCCTGTATGTTCAAGGGGTTCTCCTTGGTCGGTCCTGGATCGGCGAGCGCTGCTGTCGGCCAGGCCGGCGCGCTGCCGGGGTTACGATCCGACGTTCTCCTTTTCGGTCTCTTGCTGACGGATCTCAAAGGGGCCGGTTTCGCCCACGCCTTCGAGCGCAGCCTCGCTGGGGGCGAGGATCGCACCGGACAGACCGGCTGCCGCCGGCGCGAAGTCGCGCGTCTCGACAACCTGGCGTTGCGACATGCGCCATAGAGCGAATGCCGTACTGGCGAAGGCGGCGGCGGCGACGAACCAGAAAAGCGCGTTGGGACCGAACGCGGTCATGAGGATCGAGCCTGCTACCGGGCCGACCGCCGCGCAGGCGCCGAAAACGAGCAGCAGCGCCCCGGCCAGCTGAACGAAATCGCCGTCGCCGACGAAATCATTCGCGTGGGCGATGCACAGCCCGTACTGGGTCAACAACAGGCCGCCGAAAAGAAATGCGACAAGCGCGCCCCATGCGCCCGTTCCGAACAGTTGCAGCGCGATAATCGCGGCGATCAGGCCAAGGACGACGTTGGAGGCAGAGATCACGATACGGCGATCGACAATGTCCGACAGCCGTCCAAGCGGCAATTGCAGCGCCGCGCCGCCGAGGATCGTTACCGTCATTGCAACGGCGATGTCGTTGGACGAGAAACCGGTTTGGACGCCATAAAGCGGCGCGAGCCCCCAGAAAGCACCATTGGCGAGGCCGGCCATGGCCGTCCCCATCAGCGCGTAAGGCGAAATTCTGATGATAGCGCTGAAATCGAAACTGACCCGGCGTGTCGGCGCGGGCGCTTCCGACCGCGTCAGCCCGACCGGAATGACGGCGAGCGACATGAGCACCGAGGAATAGATAAAGAGCTGAAAGCCGCCCGGATCATCAGCCTGCAGGAGCAATTGCCCGAAGGCAACCGCACCCAGATTGACGAAGAAATAGGCCGATAGCAGCAAGCCGCGGAAATTCGCTTCGGCGCGGCCGTTGAGCCAGCTTTCCACGACCAGATAGAGACCGGCGATGGAAAAGCCCGTCACCAGCCTGAGGACGCCCCAGGCATAGGGATTGATGGCGGCAAGATGCAGCAGAACCGCGCAGGAGGCGAGCGAGGCAAGGACAGAGAACGTTCTGATATGGCCGACATTGGAAATGAAGGAAGGCACGAGCGTCGAGCCGGCGAGGAAGCCGACGAAATAGGCGCCCATGAGGCTGCCAACCTCAATGTTTGAGAAGCTCTCAAGTCCCGCGCGCACACCCAGTAGCGTGTTCTGAAGGCCGACGCCCAGCATGAGCAGGGCAACGCTGGCCAGCAGCATCGTAAAGGGGACGAGCCTGATGATCGCCAGATTCATGACGCTAAGCGCCTTCGGTGAAGGCCGTCACAGGCAGAGGTATCAAGAGAAAGCGTTTTGGAGGTGAGGGGAAACCTCCGGGGCAAAACCGCCTTTGGCGGGGTCTGCGCCGTGCTAGGTGCCGGGCTGGCAATTTCTGTCGTGTCGTCGGCGAAGCTGATGCCGCTTTCCTCGCTGAAAACCGTACCGAATCCTCCCAGTCATTATAGAGGCGGCGTTCGATTTCGCAACTGCAGCATGGAAATTGCGCAGTGCAGCATTCCATTGGCGCGAGCGTCGGTGGGGACAAATAGCGTTACAGGAGCCTATGCTGCCGACACTGAGGCCCATGTAAGGTGGGAAGAAAGGGCGGGCAATTTTGGGCGATACTACGTTCAACCTTGAGCGTTTTGAAGAAGCGCAGACCGAGGCTTTTCATCAGGCGATCAGCGAATTGCGCGCCGGCAGGAAATCCGGCCACTGGATGTGGTTCACCTTTCCGCAGCTGCGGGGCCTCGGACGTTCAGAGGCCGCCATGTTCTACGGCATTCATTCCATCGATGAGGCACAGGCATACCTGGGTCATCCGGTTCTGGGGCCGCGATTGCGTCAAATGACCGAAGCAGCAATTGCGGCACCTGCCGCATCATTACATTCGCTTTTCGGATTTCCCGACGACATGAAGTTCTGCTCTTCCATGACGCTGTTTTCGATCGCGTCACCTGATCCCCGAAATGTCTTCACCCAAGCGCTTGAGCGCTGGTGCAACGGCAAGCGCGATGCTGAAACCTGCCGACTGCTCGAATCCGAAAGACCCGGCTAGAGCGTTGCGATGATCGTGCCCACAGTCACCATGACGGTGAGAATGGCCAGCGACAGCAACGTAAATCGGCCATTCCATCCATATGCGAGTTGGGTGGACGTTATGCCCTGCTGTTGTGCGATGAGCAGCATGTTGGCCGTGAATGGGGTTCCGCAGGTGGTCGCGACCCAGCCCCAGATAATGGCGAACACCAGCCAGATCTTGTCTCCCTCCGGCCACACCACACTGAGGCTGCCGGCGAGGATCGCTGCAGATACCAGAGGATTGATGGCGATGGCGGCGCCGAGGACGATCAGGCTAGGCACGATTGCCGCCGCGATACCCGCCTGCAGGGGGCCAAAGCCGGATTCGAGCCAGTGGGCATTGGCGAGTGCGCCGGCGACCACGGCGCCCAGCGCCGTGGAACCCCAGATGATCGCCGTTTCGTTGGCAACGTTCGAGGCAGAGCCGGACATCATCTTGATTGCGCTGGACACGGTCATGAGCCCGCGCCTTGCCAGCACGAGCGACATGATGATGCAGCCCGCGACGAGGACGAGGAAAACCACCTGGATCAATTGCAGGTGCGTTGCCCGGGAAACCGCGGCAATGCCGATGGACAGAAGCGCGACCCCGAGCACGGCGCCGACGATCATCTTTCTGTTGGGCGGCGGATAGTCAGCGCCACGAACTGCCGCTGCGATGCCGCGCCGCTCGAAGCGGAAGCCGAACAGCATATAGGCAATTGCCATGACGAAGCCGATCGGCGCGAAATGCAGATAGTCGACATCTCCGACCGATGACAGGACGATAAGGACGCCCAGCGAAAACGGCGACCAGAACGTGGTCGAGGCAAATCCGCGCAGGCTGCCTACCACCAGGGCCCGGTTCGTGTCGTCGTCAAGGTTCTTCGCACGAGAGCGCAGCAGTGTGTTGATGACGATAAGTCCGCCCAGATTGAGAGGGACCGAGAGGATGTGACTGCCGAAGGTCGTGAACAGGTAGCGTTGACCGGGCGGTCGCGAAACGATGACTTCGCCGATTTCTCCGACTTCTCGCGTCAGGTCGGCGATGCGTCCCAGAGTCTGGAACAACAGCAGCAGCGAAAAGAAAAAGCTCGCCCTGACGACGCCATCAAGTGCGCTTGGACCCTTCGTATACCATTCGATGCCGATCGCGGTCACTGCGAGGGCGGACATGATGATGCCAGCGAAACGCAGCCGGCGGGCGTTCATCAGCAGAAAGAGTACGACGACGACCGTCCACACGGCGCCGCCCATCTCGACGGAAAAAATCTGCAGGAAAATTCCGACGATCACGAAGATGAAGATAAGCAGATTGAATACGAAAAGGGCGGGGCTGGTGGATGGATTTGTCATCTTGCAAGTCTACGGTCATGCCCCGTCGCCGCATCAGGCGGCTCGCCGGCGAGACCGCAAGGCGCCTCTCCCAATTTCTTATCCAAAGAGATTCTCGGACGTTAATTGCATTGTCAGGCCAATTCGCCAATAGCGGATGCGGCATGGCACGTCTGCGCCCAGCGGATGACGGCTATGAGCGGCGGGAAATTCCGTCCCGTTCTGACGTCACGCCGACTTGCCCGGCACAAGTCGTTCGCTACTCAATGCGGAATTCACCCCCGACATGCCGGCCTCGGCATATTCGGCATCTTCATTCACGCCCCAAAGATCGTATCGTGGCCCGCCCTCGATGATGTTCATCGCGGCGAGCATCCCCGTCATCATGGCATGGTCCTGGTTGTTGTACTTGTGCATGCCGTTGCGGCCGATGAGCTGAAGTCCGGGATAGTTCGCGGCAATATCGCGCCTTACCGCTGCGACGATCTCCGCGTAGTTGGCGTCGTAGACAGGGTAGGCCTTTGCCTGTCTCACGACCGTCGCATCGGTAATGTCGGCCCGGTTCATGAGGCCGATGCGATCGATTTCGTCTTTGGCCATTGCGACGAGCACTTCGTCAGGCGCGGCCCACAATCCATCGCCTTCAAAGCAGAAATACTCCAGACCGAGGCAGGTCATGCTCTGGTCGGGGACCATCTCGGGCGACCATGAGCGGAAGTTCTGCACTCGCCCGACTTTTACCGACGGATCGTGGATATAGATCCAGTTGTCGGGCGGCTCGCTATGCGCTCTGCCAATCAGGACAACAGTCAGAAAATCCCGGTAGCGCAATCGGGAGGCAGCGGCGACACTCGCCGGGCGAGGCTCGATAACCGAGAACAATTCCCGGATAGGCGCCGAAGACAGAAGGTTTCGCGCGCGGTACTCGCGAACTGTGCCGTCGGCGCTTTTCGTCGTGATGCTCCACACGCCCGAAGGCCTGTCAAACGCAACCCGTTCGATGGCTGCGTCCATGTGAAGTGTGCCGCCCGCGGCCTGCATCCTCCGCGCTGCGGCTTCCCACATCATCCCGGGTCCCTTGCGCGGATAGCGGAAGGACTCAATCAGGGTCTTCGGACCGTTCGTTCCGTTCAGCCGTCCAAGCCCGAGCGATCGGCGTAGTGCGTCCTTCGCCGCGCTCCAGAGGCTCAGGCCCTTGATGCGCTGCGCCGCCCAGTCGGCCGAAATTTCATCGCAGCTCATCCCCCAGACCTTTTCGGTGTAGGTCTTGAAGAAGATCCCGAACAGCCGCTCGCCGAACTGGTTGCGAACCCAGTCGTGAAATGTGGTCGGCGCCTTGATCGGAAAGGCCTTGGCATAGGCGAACGATGCCAGGCAGCGCGCGCTCTCGACGGGACCGAGATTGCGCAGGGCTTCGATCGCATTCAGCGGGTAACTATAAAAACGGCCGCCATAAAAAATCCGCGAGAGACGCGCGCGCTCGAGGAAATCGTCGGGCAGGATTTCATCCCACAGATCGACAATCTCCTTCGACTTCGAAAAGAAGCGGTGGCCGCCGATATCGAAATGAAATCCCTTGTATCGGGCAGTTCTGCTGATGCCGCCGACATAGCAGGGGTCCTTTTCCAGGACCGCGACGGATCGCCCTTCGCGGGCGAGTACATAGCCTGCGGTCAAGCCCGCCGGGCCCGCTCCGATGATCAGCGTTTCGTAGATATCTTCCATGCCGCATCCCGACTATGCGGCATCACGCACCGGCCGACCTTGCAAGAGGCCAGCCCACAGGGATCGGGACTTGCTGCGCCCTTGCCAGATTGCGTCACGACGATGCTGTTACCTTTGGTGGTCTGTTTCCCGACGAGTATGGCGCAACATTGAACATCGGCCAATCATCCCGCCGACCCGGTCAGGCCGCCGAGATGCCACCGTTCACACTGACCGCCTGTCCGGTAACCTTCGAGCATTCCGGCGAGGCAAGGAAGACAATCATGTTCGCCATGTCGTCAGGATTGACGACGCCGAGCTGCGCCATCTTGATTGCCTTGGCAAAAAGCTTGCCGGAGAATTCGCCGGCCATCACCTCGTCATAGGTCATCGTGCCCTCGATGATCGACGGTGTCATGACGTTGACCCGGATATTGTTGCGCTTGGCTTCCATCGCCAGGCCGCGCGTGAACATGATGATGCCGGCCATGGCGCCACCCAGGACCGACTCGCCCGGCGTCGCGGATTTGCCGGCGTCCGAAGCGATAGAGATGATCACGCCATTGTTCTTCTCGCGCATCCAGGGATAGACGATGCGCGAGGCAAGCAGCGGCGGCAGAAACTGCTGCATGGCCATCGGTTCGATATTTTCTTCGGGAATATTGTGGAAGAGATCGGGGCCAAATCCGCCGATCGTCGAATTGATGAGTATGTCCACGCTGCCGAAGGCTGACCGCGCGCCCTCACATACCGCCTTGACCTCGGCAAGCTTGTTGCCGTCGCCAGCAAAGAAACGGACATCGGCACCCGGTACCGCTTTCTTCACCTTGTCACAGGCAGCAGCGCCACGCTCGGCATTGCGCCCGTTAAGCGCAATCTTGCGAACGCCTTTCTCGGCGAACCGGATTGCAGTGGCGAGTCCGACTCCCGACGTGCCGCCAGTAATCAGAACGCTTGCGTCTTCAAACCTGAGAGGTTCGTGTCTGGAGGTGTCGCTCATCGGTATCTCCTTGAGAAGACGGGGTTCCGTCGTTCATTCATTGATTGCGGCCGGACCTGAATCCCGTGTCCGATGGCCCGCAGTTAGCACGGGCGAATGCCAGTTTCCAGAGGTGTGGTGAGCGCACCTCATTTGGGGAATGTCTATTGTACCGAATTCAGCGGCGCGAGGGCCGCCGTCAGCAGAGCGCCGATTTCGGTATTGAGCACCAGATCCGCGACGCCATCCTGTTCGGTCGGCTCGCGGTTGACGATCACCAGCCGTGCACCGGCGTCCTTGGCGATAAGCGGCAGGCTTGCCGCCGGGTAGACCACGAGCGATGAACCAAGCACCAGAAAGAGGTCGCAGGCCCGCGCTTCGGCGACCGCGCGAGCCATGGCGGCTTCCGGCATCGCCTGGCCGAATGAGATCGTCGCCGTCTTGATCAGCCCGCCGCAGACGTCGCAGGTGATGTCTTCATCTGCTTCCCATCGCGGCCGCAGCGGTTCCAGCTCAAATCGCTTCTCGCACTGAAGGCATTTGGCGTAGGAGGCATTGCCGTGTATTTCGATCACCCGGTCGTCCGGGGCGCCGGCGCTCTGGTGCAGATTGTCGACGTTCTGGGTAATGACCGAAGATGCCTTGCCCGAACCGATCAGTCGCGCCACGGCATAGTGGCCTGCGTTCGGTTCCGCGCCGGTCCAGCCGCCAACCTTGTTGAATACGCGCCGCCACGCTTCCCTGCGCATGTCGCGTGAGGCGACGAAATCCTGAAAATAGATTGGCGACATCCGGCTCCAGACACCGCCCGGGCTTCTGAAATCCGGGATGCCGCTTTCCGTCGAAATGCCCGCGCCGGTGAAGACGACGATCCGCTCCGATGTCGCCAGCAAGCTGGAAAGGTCTGCCGCTGCGCTCATGAACGAAAGGCCTACACGATTTGATGCAACGAGTCTGCATCCTGCGCAGTTGTAACGCTGGACGCCTGCTGCCGGAGATAATATGGATGGCGGGCGTCGACCCGAACAGACAAAAAGCAATCAGGGCAATTCGTTGCTGAACGAAACTCCCCAGGACAGCGAACCCTACGCGCGTGCCTACGAGGTTCAGCGCCGTGCCTATCGTGTCTGGGTCCATCTGTACGACGCGATCTACAGCTGGTTTCTCTACTTCGCCCACCGGGAAACGGGGCGCGTCGCCTCGCAACTGGGAACGCGCTTGCTGGAAGTCGGCGTCGGGACCGGGCTGATGCTGCGATACTACGCGCCCTCTACCGAGGTTGTCGGCATCGATCTGTCGGAAGAAATGCTGCAGAGGGCCAAGGAAAAGCAGGCGCGGTTGCCGCATGTGAAAAGCCTCCAGCAGATGGATGCGTGCCGGCTCTCCTTCGCCGACGATTCATTCGATGTGGCTGTCGCGCCCTTCACGATTTCGGTCGTTCCGGATCCGCTGAGCGCGCTCGATGAGATGGCGCGTGTCGTCCGTCCTGGCGGCACCATCCTGATTGCATCACGCTTCGGCGATGAAAGCGGGTTCGTCGCCATGCTCGAGGCGCTGGCGCGACCTCTGTTCACGGCAATCGGCTGGGGTTCGTTGATCCGTCGCAGTGTGATCGAGAACTGGGTCAATTCGCGGGACGACCTCGAATTGGATGAGGTGCGTTCTCTGCCGCCGCTGAAGATTTTCACGCTGATCCGCATCACCCGAAAGGGATAGACCCAGGCGCCCGCGGCGCGGCATCGTGTATGTCGCTTCAATTGGACAGTGCGACAGGCAGGGCATGGACCTGACATGAATTCAATTTCAGAAAACGCGCTGCCGCTTTCAGGCTGCCGCGTCCTCGATCTCACGGCGATCGTCCTCGGGCCGCTGGCAACGCTGTGCCTTGCCGATCTTGGTGCCGACGTGATCAAGGTCGAGTCGCCCGAAGGCGACGGTATCCGCAATGCCGGTACGACGCGTAATCCCGGCATGGGATCGATCTATCTTGCGCTCAACCGGAACAAGCGGTCGCTCGCACTGGATCTGAAACAACCCGAGGCGCGCGGCGTGCTCGAACGACTGGCCGCCTGGGCGGACGTTGTGGTGCACAACATGCGTCCCGAAGCCGCAAAGCGGCTCGGCATAGATTATGAGTCGCTTTGCAAGGCCAATCCGCGGCTGATCCATTGCAGCGCATCGGGCTTTTCGGCAGGCGGCGAACGGGCGGCCGACCCCGCCGTCGACGATGTCATCCAGGCGGTGTCCGGCCTCGCGGCGCTGTGCGCCGACGACAGCGGCGTCCCGCGCTATGTGCCGACGCTGATCGCAGACAAGGTCAGCGGCCTGCTCGCCTGTCAGGCAATCCTTGCCGCACTTCTTGCCAGGGAGAAGACGGGGAAGGGGCAAGCGGTGTCGGTGCCGATGGCCGAGACAATCTCCGCGTTCATGCTGCTGGAGCATCTCGGCGGCCTGACCTTTGATCCGCCTGCAGGAGATGCAGGCTACGGGCGCCTGCTGACGCCATATCGCCGGCCGATGGCAACGCGCGACGGCTACATCGCGTTGACGCCATATACGAAACGCGACTGGCAGGGTTTCTTTCGTGCCGCAGGCCGGCCGGGTCTCGCGGAGGATCCACGCGTGACCGATAATCGCCGGCGCAACGATGAAATCGGCGATCTCTATGCCCTCCTTGGGCAATTGCTTCCTGAGAGGACCACAGACGAGTGGATTGAAATTGCCCGCGAGGTCGGGATCGCCGTTGCGGCCGTCAACAGCCTTGGCGATGTCATGCGCGATCCCTGGTTCCGCAACAGTGGTTATGTTCAGGAGATCGAACATCCGACCGAAGGGCGAACCCTGGGGATTGGCCCGATGGTCATCGTGGAGGGTAGCAGCAGCAACAGGCCGCGACCGGCGCCTCGGCTCGGCGAGCACAGTGCCGCAATACTTCGCGAACTCGGCATTGACGAACAGGAAGTCACTGATCTTGCCGAGGCCGGCGTCATCAGTGGGCCTGTCTGAGACCCTCGGCGTTGTCGAGCACTCCCTCTAGCACCAGTCCCTCATAGAGGCGCACGAGTTCAGCGCGCGACAGTCTTCCGCCTTCCCGAAACCAGGCGGTCAGCCCGGTCAGCATGGCGAGGATCGCATAGGCCGAAACCTGAGGGTCGCCAGTGCGAAACCGGCCGATGCGCATGCCATCCTCCAACAGGTCGCGAAGACTTTTCTCGTAGGACTCGCGAAGGGCGATGACGGTCCTGCGGTGTTCCTTCGTCAGGCTGCGGATCTCCATGTTGGAAATGAAGACCTCCTTCTGCCGGCTTGCGTGATAGTTTACATGGAAGGCAATGAAGGTCTTGAGCCTTTCGAGCGGATCGGCAATGCCCTCCGATGCAGCCTGCCATTGCGCCAGCAACTCCTGCAAATGATCGACCATGAGCCGGAGCAGCAGATCGTTCTTGCTGGGGAAGTAGCGATAGACCGAGCCCGGCTGGATGCCGACTTCCTTCGCAAGGTCGCGGAGCGTAACGGCGGCAAATCCATGTTCGGCAATGAGATCGATCGCGGCCGCCCGTATCGCTTCCTCCGTGCGCCTTCCGTCAGATCCGGATGTCCTTGCCACCGACTGCTCCTTGCCGCGCTGCAGCTTGCCTCACCAGAACAATAGAGCTACAATTAAAAGAAACGGTCAACCGTTTGATTAATGGTTGATAGAAAAAGCCTGCAGGGAGCCGCTGATGGCAACGCTTTCAAACAACATCGATGCGCGCTCGGCGGAGTTCGCGGCCAATGCCGAGGCCATGGGGAAGGTCGTCGCGGACCTTCGCGAGAAGCTCGCGACTGCTTCCCTTGGCGGTGCGGAGGAAATGCGTGCCAGGCATGTCGCGAGAGGCAAGATGCTGGCGCGGGAACGCATCGACATGTTGCTCGATCCGGGTACGCCATTCCTTGAGTTTTCGCCGCTCGCTGCGCATGGGCTCTACGGCGGCGATATCGTTGCCGCCAGCATAGTCAGCGGTATCGGCCGTATCAGTGGGCGCGAATGCGTGGTCGTGGCCAATGACGCGACGATCAAGGGCGGTACCTACTATCCGATGACCGTCAAGAAGCATCTGCGCGCGCAGGACATTGCGTTGCAGAACCGGTTGCCATGTGTGTATCTCGTCGATTCAGGCGGCGCATTCCTCCCGCAGCAGGACGAGATCTTTCCAGACGAACGGCATTTCGGCCGCATTTTCTACAATCAGGCACAGCTTTCCGCTGCCGGTATTCCGCAGATTGCCGTCGTCATGGGTTCCTGCACCGCAGGTGGCGCATACGTTCCCGCAATGTGCGACGAGAGCATCATCGTCAGGAACCAGGGCACGATCTTTCTGGGCGGTCCGCCGCTGGTGAAGGCGGCGACCGGTGAAGTCGTGACCGCGGAAGAGCTCGGCGGTGCCGATGTTCACAGCCGCGAATCCGGTGTCACCGACCACTACGCGACGAGCGATGCGCACGCGCTTGGAATTGCGCGCCGTATTGTCGCCAATCTGAATATGCCCGAACGGCGCACGCGCGGGATTGTTGAACCGCGTTCGCCGCTCTATGCGCAGCAGGAACTCTACGGGATCGTTCCCGCCGATGCGCGCAAACCCTACGATGTCCGAGACGTGATCGCGCGCATCGTCGATGCATCCGAATTCGATGAATTCAAACAGCTCTACGGGCCAACGCTTGTCTGCGGGTTCGCCCATATCTGGGGCCATCCGGTTGGTATTCTCGGCAACAATGGCATCCTGTTCAGCGAAAGCGCCGTGAAGGGCGCGCATTTCATCGAGCTTTGCAGCCAGCGCAATATTCCGCTGGTGTTCCTGCAGAACATCACCGGATTCATGGTCGGGCGAAAATACGAGGCCGGAGGCATTGCCAAGGACGGCGCGAAACTCGTGACCGCGGTGTCGACGACCAGTGTCCCCAAATACACGGTTGTCATCGGCGGCAGCTACGGCGCCGGAAACTACGGCATGTGCGGACGCGCCTATGCGCCGCGCTTCCTGTGGATGTGGCCGAATGCGCGCATCTCGGTCATGGGGGGCGAACAGGCATCGACCGTGCTGTCGCTCCTTCGCCGTGAAGGTATCGAGGCGAAGGGCGGCAGCTGGAGCGCTGAGGAAGAAGAGGCTTTCAGGGCGCCGATCCGCGACCAGTACGAAACGCAGGGGCATCCCTACTATGCAACCGCGCGCCTGTGGGACGACGGCGTGATCGACCCTGCTGACACACGGCGTGTCCTCGGACTTGCTTTGGCCGCAGGGACCAACGCGCCGATCGAGCCGACGCGCTTCGGCGTCTTCCGGATGTGAGGTGGCGTCATGACGAAGCCTTTCCACAAGCTGCTGATCGCCAATCGCGGTGAAATTGCCTGCCGCATCATTCGCACCGCACGGCGGATGGGGATTTTGACGGTGGCCGTCTTTTCCGATGCGGATCGCGATGCGCTGCATGTTTCGATGGCCGATGAAGCGGTGCATATCGGCCCGCCGCCTGCGCGGGAAAGCTATCTCCACATTGAAAAGATCATCGCGGCCGCATTGCGCACAGGCGCCGGCGCGATCCATCCCGGCTACGGCTTCCTCTCGGAGAATGAAAAATTCGCCGAAGCGAGCGAAGCCGCTGGTATTATCTTCGTCGGTCCCTCCGCTGAAGCCATCCGCGCGATGGGATCAAAATCGGCAGCCAAGGCGCTGATGGAAAAATCCGGCGTCCCGCTCGTCCCCGGCTATCACGGCGCCGATCAGGATGACGCGGTACTCGCGGCGGAAGCCCATCGTGTCGGCTACCCCGTCATGGTCAAGGCGGCTGCTGGCGGCGGCGGCAAGGGCATGCGGATTGCCGAGAGCGAAGACGATTTCGCCGGCGCGCTTGCTGGGGCACGGCGCGAGGCCTCGGCTGCATTCGGCGACGATACGATGCTGATCGAGAAATACATCGTGCGCCCGCGCCATATCGAGGTGCAGGTCTTCGGCGACAGCCACGGTTCGGTTGTCTCGCTGTTCGAGCGTGAATGCACGCTTCAGCGGCGCCACCAGAAGGTCGTGGAGGAAGCGCCGGCCGCGCAGCTTTCTGAAGACCAGCGTGAACGGATCTGCGAGGCGGCCCGAGCGGCGGCCGCGTCGATCGGTTATCGCGGCGCGGGCACGGTCGAATTCGTCGCGAACGACGATGGCTTCTACTTCATCGAGATGAATACGCGCCTTCAGGTCGAACACCCGGTCACGGAAATGATCACGGGTCTCGATCTGGTCGAGTGGCAATTGCGCGTTGCGGCTGGCGAGAGGCTGCCTCTGAAGCAGGAGGAAATAACCCGCACCGGACATGCGGTCGAAGTGCGCATCTACGCGGAAGATCCGCAATCCGGCTTCCTGCCGTCCATCGGCCGTATCATGGCATGGCGACAGCCGCCGGAAGGCGAGGGCATCAGGATCGATACCGGCTTCCGCGAGGGCGATATGGTGACGCCCCATTACGATCCGATGCTGGCCAAGCTGATCATCCATGGCGCGGACAGGGCTGAAGCGCTGGCAAGGCTCGGCACGTCACTTGACCATTTCCAGGTTGCCGGCCTGAAGACCAATATCCCGTTCCTGCGCGCGCTCGCCAGGCACCCGTCGGTTGCCGCCGGAAAGATGGACACGGGCTTGATCGAGCGCGAACTGGAGGGCTTGCTGAAGGCTGACGATGAGCCTGCGGCCGGCGATATTGCAGCCGCGGCCGCCAGCGTGCTGGCGAGAACGCCCGATGTCGCTGCACCTTCCCCCTGGGATGCGCAGGACGGATGGATGATCGCAGGCGAGCGTCGGCGCCGTCTGCTGTTTGAAACGGGTGATGGCAACGCCGAGGCCATTGTCGTCTATCGGCGCGGCGGGCTTTTTCTGGAGGTCGGCGCGGACACCTTGCCGCTCCGCTTCAATCGCAGGGCCGACGGCAAGCTCGATGTCTTTTCAGGAGATATCAAGGAGACGATTTCAACGGTCTGGAACGGGGAAGCGCTGGAATTCGTGACCCCGCGCGGCCGTTTCGGCTGGACATTGGTCGATACGACCAGAGGTGACGATCTTGATGCCGGCGCCGGCGGTCATCTTCGCGCACCCATGCCCGGCGCCATCCGGGAGATTTTCGCAAGCCCCGGCGATATCGTGAAGCGTGGTGCGCCCGTGCTCGTGATGGAGGCGATGAAGATGGAGCATACGCTCCGCGCGCCTGCGGACGGCAAGCTCGTCGCGTTGAAATATGCCGTCGGCGATTTCGTGGAGGAGGGCGCCGACCTTGCCGAGATCGAGCCGCTGGAGACGGAGGGCTAAAGGCGGCTCAGGCGCGGCCTATAAGCTCGCGTCCGATCAGCATGCGCCGTATTTCAGAGGTGCCGGCACCGATCTCCATCAGCTTCGCATCGCGGAAAAGGCGGCTGACCGGCGTCTCGTTCATGAAGCCCGCGCCGCCCATCGCCTGCACGGCCTGATGCGCCTGCACCATCGCCTGTTCGGAGGCGTAAAGAACACAGGCGGCGGCATCGTGCCTTGTGACCTCGCCCCGATCGCAGGCGGCGGCCACGGCGTAGACATAGGCGCGGGCCGAATTCATGGCGGTGTACATGTCTGCGATCTTGCCCTGCATGAGCTGAAACGATCCGATCGGCTGACCGAACTGCTTACGCTCGGCGAGATAGGGGATCACCTCGTCGAGACAGGCGGCCATGATCCCGGTCCCGATGCCTGAAAGCACGACACGCTCATAATCGAGGCCTGACATCAGAACATTGACGCCGCGTCCTTCCTCGCCGAGCACATTCTCGAACGGCACTTCGACATCCTCGAAAAGCAGTTCGGCGGTGTTGGAACCGCGCATGCCGAGCTTGTCGAAATGCGCGCTGGTGGAGAAACCCTTCATCGTTTTCTCGACGATGAAGGCGGTGATGCCCTTGCTTCCAGCGTCGGCATCGGTCTTGGCGTAGACAACGAGCGTATCCGCATCCGGCCCGTTGGTGATCCAGTACTTGGTCCCGTTCAGGACGTAGCGGTCGTTCCGCTTCTCTGCGCGTAGCTTCATGCTGACGACATCCGAACCCGAACCGGCTTCGGACATGGCCAGGGCACCGACATGTTCGCCGGAGATCAGCCCTGGCAGATACTTCTTCTTCTGCGCCTCGCTGCCGTTGAGGTTGATCTGGTTGACGCAGAGGTTGGAATGCGCGCCATAGCTCAGCGCGACAGAGGCAGAAGCCCGAGCCAGTTCCTCCACTGCGACGGTATGGGCGAGGTAGCCCATGTCGGCACCGCCATACGCTTCGGAAACTGTGATCCCGAGCAGGCCAAGTTCGCCCATCTCGCGCCAGAGGCGGTGCGGAAAATCGTTGGTCTTGTCGACTTCCGCGGCGATCGGCCGGACATGCGCCTGCGCCCAGCCATGCACCGTATCGCGCAGCGCCTCGATCTCCTCGCCCAGCGCGAAGTTCATGCTGCCATTGAACATGAAACGCTCCCCCTCCCGTTATTCGGCCGCCTGCGCGGGCATCGTGCTTTCAGGATCAGCAAGCATCGCACGCAGCGTCTGACGTTTCTTCGCCGCCGCCTCGACGGCCATTGCCTTTACCGGGCCAAAGCCCCTTATTTCGCCCGGCAGTTCGAGCAGTTCGCGCGCGATGGCTGCATTGTTTCCGTTCAGTCTTTCCAGGACCAGCTCGACGTCGGCCTCATAGAGGCCGATCAACTCGCGCTCCATTTGCCGTTCCTTCAGGTAGCCGAACGGATCGAACGGCGTTCCGCGAAGGCCCTTCAGGGCGGACAGCAGCTTGAAGGCGCGCAACATATAGGGGCCGAATTTTCGCTTCGCCGGCCGTCCGTCAGGGGCCTTCCCGCCGAGGATCGGCGGCGCGAGATTGAACGACATCCGGAAGTCTCCGGAGAATTGCGCCGCGATGCCCTTTGTAAAGGACGGATCGGTGAAGAGGCGCGCGACCTCATACTCGTCCTTGTAGGCAAGGACTTTTGCATAATTGTGCGCGACGGCGCGTTTGAGCGCATCCGCGTCGGCCTTGCCGGTGACGGCGATAGCCGCGTCCGCGACCCTGTTGACCAGCGCCTCGTAGCGCGATGCAAGTCGCTCATTCTGATACGCCGTCAGATGTTTGCGGCGATGCAGGATCAGCGCTTCGGCCGACAATTCCGACATGGGCTTGAACAGACGCGACGGCCGCCGGTTGGCGGTGACCGCGTAAGGGTCGTTTGCAAACAGCCGGCCCCAGTTGAAGGCGTCGATATTCTCCTCCACTGCCACGCCGTTCAGGCGAATTGCCTGTTCGATGGCCTCCGCGCCGACCGGTACGAGACCCTTCTGCCAGGCGTAGCCGAGCATCATAAGATTGGAGGCGATCTCGTCGCCGGCGACTGCAACGGCGACTTCGGAGAAATTGTAGAAATGCTCACCCGAGCGGACCATTTGGGTCACAGCCTTTTCTACCGACGCTTCCCTGAAATCGAAGTCCCGTTGGCGGACGAAATCCGAAACCGGTGTGATCTTGGCGTTGAAGACGGCGTGCGTGCGATCCTTGTCGCAGAGGGTGATGCCGTCCCTCGACCCTGCAACGACGCTGTCTGCGGCGAGCAGAAGATCAGCGCAGCCATTGGCGATGCGCGGGGCCGTCGGCGGATTGTCGAGCGTCGAGATGCGGATATGGCTGAGCACCGCGCCACCCTTCTGCGCAAGCCCGGCCATGTCCATGACCATGGGCGCCTTGCCTTCCAGATGTGCCGCCATGCCGAGTACCGCGCCGATCGTCAGGACGCCCGTGCCACCAACGCCGGTAACGGCGATATTCCATGGTTGTGAAATATCCGGCAGCGTCGGAGTCGGCAGACCTGAGACGTCCGGGCCCTCGGCAGCCGCCGGTCTGACGGGGCTCGCCCCTTCGAGTGTGACGAAAGACGGGCAAAAGCCCTTCAGGCAGGACAGGTCCTTGTTGCATGCCGACTGGTTGATGCGTCTCTTGCGGCCGAATTCGGTCTCTTCCGGTTCGATCGCGATGCAGTTGGACTGCACCGAACAGTCGCCGCAGCCCTCGCAGACGTCCGGGTTGATATAGACGCGGATATCCGGGTCTTCGGCGAGGCCGCGCTTGCGTCGACGCCGCAATTCGGCAGCGCAGGTCTGAACGTATATGATCGCTGAACAGCCTTCCTCGTCACGGATTTTCTTCATGACCGGGTCGAGGTGATCGCGATGCCTGACGATGACGCCCGGCGCGAGGCTTGACGATTTGTAGAGCTCGGGCTTGTCGCTGAGCAGATAGATTGGGGCAACGCCCTCGTCGTAAAGCTGATGGCTGACGGCTTCCGGGCTGAGCGGCCCGTCCATCGGTTGGCCGCCGGTCATTGCGACAGCATCATTGTAAAGGATCTTGTAGGTGATGTTGGTGCCGGCGGCGACTGACTGCCGGATGGCCAGAATGCCCGAGTGATAATAGGTGCCATCGCCAAGATTGACGAAGCGATGCTTCTCGTCCGTGTAGTGGCGGATCGCTGTCCACGGTACGCCCTCGGCGCCCATGTGGGTAAAGGTGTCTGTGTTGCGGTCCATCCACTGGACCATGTAGTGGCATCCGATGCCGGCCATCGCCTTGGAGCCTTCCGGCACCCTCGTCGACGTGTTGTGCGGGCACCCGGCGCAATAATGGGGCAGGCGCGTAACGGCGGGCACATGCGTCTCGCCGATCTTCTGGCGCATCTCAAGGTGCTCCAGCTTTTCCGCGATCCGGTCGTGCAGGCCTTCCGGCAGGTCGATATGCAGCAACCTGTCGGCGATGGCGCGCGCCACCATGCCGATGGTCAGGCCCTTCGACAGCGGCAGGAAGTGGTGATCCTGATGGTCGAACTTGCCGACAATGCGGGGGCGCACGTCGGCACGCCAGTTGAAGAGTTGCTGCTTGATCTGGTTCTCGATGATCTCGCGCCGCTCTTCGACAATGAGAATTTCCTCCAGGCCTTCGGAAAAATGCCTGATGCCTTCCGGCTCCAGCGGCCACGGCATGCGCACCTTGTAGAGTCTGAGGCCGATTGCGCGTTGTTCTACTGGTCCGATATGCAGCTCGCGCAGCGCCTGTCTGACATCCTCATAGGCCTTGCCCGAGGCGACGATGCCAAACCGCGCCTTTGGGGTATCGATGGTCACTTCATTGACCTTGTTGGCCCGTGCGAAGGCGATTGCGGCATAGCCCTTGTGTTCCTGAAGCCTCTCATCCTGGACGAGCGGCGGGTCCGGCCAGCGCAGGTTCAGACCGCCGGGCGGCAGTTCGAAATCTTCCGGCAGAATGAACCGGCGTTGCTCCTGGCCAAGGTCGACGACGGTTGTGGATTCGACCGTATCGGCGATGACCTTGAAACCGACCCAGCAGCCCGAGTAACGCGACATGGCGATGCCGAGCAGGCCGAGTTCGAGAAATTCATGAACGGAGGAAGGGTAAAGAATGGGCACCACCGCCGAGATGAACGCATGGTCTGACTGATGCGGAATGGAGGAGGACTTGCAGGTGTGGTCGTCGCCGGCGATCGCAAGGACGCCGCCATGCGCGGAGGTGCCGGCCGCATTTGCATGCTTGATCGCGTCGCCAGAACGGTCGACGCCCGGCCCCTTGCCGTACCAGATGCCGAGGACACCGTCGCGCGTTGCCTTGTCGGAAAGGCCGACCTGCTGCGTTCCCCAGATCGCGGTGGCCGCCAGATCCTCGTTGAGGCCCGGCTGGAACGTGACGTCATGCTGGTCGAGAAACCGCTTCGCCTTGATCAGTTGCTGGTCGTAGCCGCCGAGCGGTGAACCGCGATATCCGGTGACGTATGCCGCCGTGTTCAGGCCGGCCTCGCGGTCCCTGCGCATCTGGGTCATCGGCAGGCGAACGAGCGCCTGGATGCCGGTCAGGAAGACGCGGCCGCTGGTCGCGGTATATTTGTCGTCAAGCGTAATGACGGGCGCATTCATTTCATGTTCCTCCATTCCGCATTTTCTCGCGGAACATGCTTCGCCTCTCAGGCGCCCGCGACGGGAAAGGAACACGCATTGCCGCGGGCCGCGGCGAGGGCGCTATTTGTTCAACAGTGCACCACATCCGGTGAGGGATGTCGTCACAATTTTGAAGGGCAGGCTCGTGCGCGGATAGGACAGTGTTTCAATAACATATTGCAATGAGAGACTTTGTAATAAGGATCTGGGAAGCGCATAATAATACGCTGGTTTACGGTCTATTTGACGAAACACGGGCTCCTGCCGGATCAGACCGGAACGATGGTCGTGTTCTTGATTTCCTTCATCGTCACGCTGGTGTTGATCGATGCCACGTTGGGCAATTCCACGATCGATTCCTTCATGTTCTGCTCGTAGTCCTGCATGTTGCGCGCCAGCACGCGCAGGACGTAGTCGTAGTCCCCGGTCAGCGAGTAGCACTGCATGACCTCGGGAATGCGCGCCGCCGCGCTTTCGAATTCCAGCAGCTTGGCCCGGCGATGCTCCTTCATGCGGATGAAGCAGAAGACGACGATTTCATAGCCGACCTCACGTTCGTCGAGCAGATAGGCCTTCGACTTGATGATGCCTTGCTCGCGCATGCGCTGCAGGCGGCGCCAGCACGGCGTATGACTGAGACCGGTGATCTCACCGAGTTCGCGCATCGTCAGGTCAGGGTTCTGCTGGATCGCCCTCAGGATTCGTCTGTCCGCATCGTCCATCGATATTTACTCCCTCAACCGGCCGGGCGTCGTTGTCCGGTAATGCAACATCATCCGCCAGATTACTGGCGTCATGCACCAGTGTCGCGCTGCAGTGCCGCAATCGCAAAGTTCATCGCGTCAGTTCGAGGGACCAACGGCAGGCGTGGACAGCCTGGTGCGCTGCCAATAGGCTCGCGCCGGTCCGCCGTTCTGCGACGGCGCCATCAAATGAAGGAAACAAGGGAGGAGGCCTGCGTGCACAAGCGCAAGATTGGATCACTCGGTGAGGTCAGCGCCATCGGTTTTGGATGCCTGAGCTTCGGCAATTTCTATGGACCGGCCGATCACGCCGAAAGCCTTGAAGCGCTGGGCCGCGCCCGCGACGTCGGCATAGACCATATCGACACGTCCAACGTGTACGGTGCCGGAAGGTCGGAAGAGATCGTGGGCGAGTTCCTGAAAGCCAATCCCGGAGCTTTCAGGATTGCCACCAAATGCGGCATCACCCGCCAGAAGGAGAAGCCTTATGACAACGCGCCCGATTACATGCGCGAATGTCTGGAAGGCTCTCTCAGGCGTTTGGGCGTGGACCACATCGATCTGTACTATGTCCATCGCCGCGAACAGGACCGGCCAATCGAAGACGTTGTTGAAACGCTTGCGCGCTTCAAAAAGGAAGGAAAGATCGGATCAATCGGTTTTTCAGAAATTTCCCCGGCGTCCCTGGAGCGGGCGCACGCGGTGCACCCGGTCGATGCGGTTCAGTCCGAATATTCGCTTTGGACGCGCCAGCCCGAACTCGGCATGATCCAGGCCTGTGAGCGCCTCGGTACCACGCTTGTGGCTTTCTCGCCGCTCGGTCGCGGCATTCTCGTGGATCGACCGCCGCAGCCCGCGAACTTCGACGACAAGGATTTCCGCAAGAACAATCCGCGTTTCGTTGAGCCGAATTTCAGCAGCAACATGAAACCGATCACCCGCTTTGCCCAGTATGCGCGCGATCACAGCCATACGCCGGAGGCGCTGGCGATAGCGTGGGTCTTGAACCGCGCGCCTCACATCGTGCCGATACCTGGCACGCGCTACGGCGATCACATCGCCGCGGACGCGAAGGCGGCGGAAATCAGACTATCAGCAGACCAGATGGCCGAGATCGAACAAATCCTGCCCGCAGGCTTCGCGCACGGAAACCGCTATACGGCAGCACAGGCAAGCGGCGTGGAGCAATATTGCTAGGGGTGGGTAGCGGCTTCAAGATATCGCTGGGCACTCCAATCCGAGATAACCCATCAATCCCGAATACGTGAGTGGACATCTTCGCGTCGGCTTGTGACGATGGCGACTGATATTCCTTGCCTTTCAGGAGAATGGCGGCGTGACCGACGTCACAGACAGTCAGCCGGGCAGCGCAGAAGCGCCCCGCGAATCCATCAGGCGGCACCGGCTATCCACACGCCTCTGGCATTGGGGCAATGTCGTCGTGCTCTTCGTTATGCTGATGAGCGGGCTGATGATCTTCAATGCCCACCCACGACTGTATTGGGGCAAGTACGGCGCCAATTTCGATCATGCCTGGCTGGAAATCGGCGCAGGTCGCAATGAAGCGGGCAGCCGTGCCGGCTTCCTCAGGATCGGCGACATGACGATCGAAACCACGGGAATTCTTGGCATGTCCCGAGATCGAAACGGCCAGCTTTCGGCCATCGCCTTTCCCGGCTGGGCGACGATCCCATCGACCTACGATCTCGCCCTGTCTCGCCGCTGGCACCTCACCTTCGCCTGGTTCTTCGCGCTTGGCATCCTGATCTATCTACTCGTCAGCCTCGCGAACCGGCACCTCTGGCGCGACATCGTGCCGACCGCGCGTGAAATGCGACCGGCCAGCCTGTGGGAAACGATCAGACATCACGCAATGCTGCGCCTTCCGAAAGGCGAGGCTGCGCGAAACTACAACGTGCTGCAGAAGATCAGCTATCTCGTCGTGCTCGCCTTCCTGATCCCGCTGATGGTGCTGACCGGGCTCACCATGTCACCGGCGATGGATGCCAGCTGGCCCTGGCTGCTCGATCTCTTTGGCGGCCGCCAGTCGGCGCGCTCGATCCACTTCATCGTCGCGGCGTTGCTGGTGTCGTTCATCGTGGTGCATTTGCTCATGGTTCTGCTGGCAGGTCCGGTCAACGAAATCAGGTCGATGATCACAGGGCGGTACCGGCTACCGAAGGAGAAAGGCCAATGAGTCGACTGATCACGCGACGCAAGCTCATTTCCTCGATTGGCGCGGGTGGGGCGGGGGTGATGCTCTCAGGCTGCGACCAGCTAGGTTCATCGGAGGCCTTCGGCGAGAAGTTTCTCTCCTATGGCAACTGGCTTTCCTACCGGGTGCATCGCCTGATCGGCGCTTCCTCCATGGCGCGTGAGTACTCGCCATCCGAGATGTCGCCGAATTTCCGCACCAACGGCAGCACCGAGCCGCTGTCGGGCGAATATCAGCAATTTGCCGCGAACAGCTTTTCGGACTGGCAATTGAAGGTCGACGGTCGTGTCCGGGCACACAGATCGTTTTCACTCGCCGAACTTCAGGCGATGCCCGCGCGCAGCCAGATTACGCGCCACGATTGCGTCGAAGGCTGGAGCGCCATTGGCAAATGGACAGGCGTGCCCTTGTCGAAGGTCCTGGACGAGGCGGGGCTGCTGCCCGACGCGCGCTTCATCGTCTTCCACTGCGCCGATAATATCGGCTTGAGCACCTATTATGAGAGCATCGATCTGGTCGATGCCTTCCATCCGCAGACGATTCTCGCATACGGGATGAACGATGCCGCACTGCCGGTCGGGCATGGAGCGCCGATAAGGCTGCGCGTCGAACGCCAGCTCGGCTATAAGCAGGCAAAGTTCATCATGCGGATCGAAGCAGTGGCCAGCCTGTCGGAAGTCGGTCTCGGCAAGGGCGGCTACTGGGAGGATTCTGCAGGCTATGACTGGTACGCAGGAATCTGATCTCTGATTTTCGGTTGCCGCCCATGATCCGGTCAGCCAGACTCGTCAGGCGATGAAGCTGTTCGTTCCCCCCACCGTTGCGCCGCCGGCACGGCCTCTCGGCATCCTGGCAAGCCTGCGGGCTGTTCGACAGAACGTGCTGACAATTCTTCCTGAACTCTCCTTTGATCAGCCGATCGTCACGGGCCGCACCGGTCCAGCCCGCTGGCACATGGTGCAGGGGCCTGAAGGCCTACGGCGCATCTTCCTCGACAATGCCGAGAACTATCCAAAATCGGAAGTGATGATACGGATGCTGAGGCCGGCGGTCGGCTCAAGCCTCTTCACTTCGGAAGGTGCTGACTGGCGCTGGCAACGCCGCGCCATAGCGCCCGTTTTCACCGCGCGGAATGTCGATGCGCTTGCTCCGGTCATGACCCAGACGGCCGAACGGGCAAGCCGGCGCATCGGGTCTGTCGAGGGACCGGTCGAGATGGTGGCGCAGATGCTGTCGGCGACGTTCGACGTCATCTGCGAAGTCGCTCTCTCCGGCCGCGAACATTTCGACGCAGATGCCTATGGCGCAGCGATCACACAATATTTTCTGACGGTCGGGCGCGCGTCATTGCTCGACTTTCTGGAAGTGCCGTACTGGATACCGCGACCAGGCGAACTCTTTGCCCGTGGCTGCATTCGAACGATGCACAATATGGTCTCGCGTGCGATCGAGGCACGGCGTGCTGATAGTAGCAGAAGCGGTGACCGGGATCTTCTGGACCACATGATTGCAGCGAGCGACGCGGAGACGGGGCGGCGCATGAACGCGCGCGATCTCCTGCACAACATGCAGTTCTTCATCGTCGCGGGGCACGAAACGACGGCGCTTGCGCTATCGTGGTCTTTGTTCCTGCTCGCGAACGCGCCGGAAGTTCAGGAAGCAGCGCGCGCTCAGGCAAAGGGCATCCTCGGCGAACGTGCCGCGACCGCCGCCGATCTCGATGCGATGCCGCTTGTCGAGCAGATACTGGAGGAGGCGATGCGGCTTTATCCGCCGGTCGGTCTGCTCGCCCGCAACGTTCTTGCCGCCGACAGGCTTTATGACCGCGATATCGAGCCTGGCGATACCGTCTTTCTCAATCTCTATGCATTGCATCGTCACCGCCAGCTCTGGGAAGAGCCGCAATCATTCGATCCGGCCCGCTTCAGCGCGGATAGATCGGCTGGCCGCGACCGATATTCCTACCTTCCCTTTGGCGCCGGTCCTCGCATCTGTGTCGGCGCCAATTTCGCGATGATGCAGGCGCGCATCATCCTCGCCACGCTGCTGGCGCGGTATCGCTTCACCCCTTCGGGTGCCGCGCCGCTGCCGGTCATGCACATGACGATACGGCCTGAGCCGGGCGTCCGGCTCAGGGCTGATCCGCTCTAGGGGGAATTCGGCAGCTAGCCGTTGAAAAGATTGGGATAAAGGCCGACCAAACCGATGAATATCAGATAAGCCGCGACAACAAAGTTGAGGACGCGCGGCACGATAAGAATGATAATTCCCGCAATCAGTGCCACGATCGGCTGAAGCGTGACGATTGTATCCATATTCATTGGGTCGAACCTCCGGTGGTGTTTAGCCGAAGGCTAAATTCACGACAGGCCGATCAGTTCCATACCTGTGGCGAGGCATGGTGGCTGGAAATGCGCCAGGTCCCGGCGTTGCGAACGATCAGGAATGTGAAACGCACCAGGCGCTTGGCATCGCCGTCGATCTTGAAGCGTCCAATCATGGCGCTGCTGATGACGTTGTCGGACAGTTCGATCGCCTCGATATCGGTGAATTCGACTTCCGCAGATCCGCGTTCCGGTAGCGAACTGAAATAGTAGAGCGCGCCTTCGCGTCCTCTCAGCAATTCGGGCTTGGAGCCATAAAAGAACGCATCATCGGTATAGAGCGACGATAGCGCCTCGGGGTCGTTCCTGACGAATGCGTTCGCCCATGCGCCGGTGACTTCCTGCACCGGTCCTTTCAGCCCGTCGCCTGCCATTCGATCCGTTCCTCCGCTTTCTTTGATTATCCCAATCTTCTAGCCGGTTTTGCGTGCCGGTCAAATGATCACGCATGGCCAGTCAGGTGCGGGCAGCTTTCATGTCCGCATCGCTGCCTTGACAGCATGAGACGGCTCGTCAATGGTTGAGCCAACGAATTTCAAAGCCGGGATCAATCGGCAACAGGGGAGGAACTGATGACCGACAAAGGTAGCTCTGCGCCTTCATTTCCAATGAAGAGATGCCCGTTTTCGCCGCCGCCGGAATATGAGCAACTGCGGGAAAGCGACCCGATCACGCCCATCAACATGCCGGATGGCAATCAGGCGTGGCTGCTGACGCGTTATGAGGATGTCCGCCGTGTATTGAGCGACCCCCGGTTCTCCACCAATCCCAAGTCAACCGGGTATCCGGTCATTTCGCCGGCGCGTATCGCGCAGTTGCAAAGCGAAAACCCGCAGCCCTTCATTCGGCTCGATCCGCCCGATCACACGCGCTACCGGCGCATGCTGACCGCCGAGTTCGTGTACGCCCACATCGAGGCGATGCGTCCCACGATCGAAAAGCGGGTCGAAGAACTGCTCGATGAGATCGAGGCGAAAGGCCCGCCTGTGGACTTCCTTCAGGACTTCGGTTTGGCACTGCCGACGAGCGTGATCTCCGACATCCTCGGCGTTCCCTATTCGGACCGGGAATTCTTTCAGGAGCGCAGCAAGGCCAAGCTGAACATGACGCTCGACCCGGCCGAGGCCGCGAAGGCGACAATCGACATGCGCGAATTTCTCGACCAGCTCTACGGCGAGAAGCTCAAGACAATCGACAAGACCGACGATCTGATCACGCGCCTTATCAAGACCCGGGTCGATACCGGCGAGATCAGCCGGCAGGATGCGGTCGCGATGATCGATCTCCTGCTGATAGCCGGTCACGAGACAACGTCCAACATGATCTGCCTTGGCATTCTGTCGCTGCTCATGCATCCCGACCAGAAGGACGCGCTGATTGTCGATCCCTCACTGATTGACGATGCGGTGGAAGAAATGCTCCGCTATCACACGATCCTGCATATGGTCGGGCCGCGCGTTGCGACCGACGATGTGGAGGTTGGCGGTCACCAGTTCCACAAGGGTGACGGGGTCATGGCAATGATCAGCGCCGCCAACCGCGATCCTTCGATTTTCCCCGAGCCCGACAAGTTCGATATCCGGCGTCGTTCAAAGGGACATGTCGGTTTCGGCTTCGGCGTTCACCAGTGTCTCGGGCAGCCGCTGGCGCGGGTGGAAATGCAAAGCGTCTTCAAAGTAATCTTCCAGCGCTTTCCCGATTTGCGACTGGCGGTTCCGCTTGAGGACATCGAGTTCAATACCAATGCGGTCGTCTACGGGATTGCCGGATTGCCTCTGACATGGACACCCCGATAATGACCAGGCGAGTTACGGTAGAACAGGAAAAATGCGTAGGTAGCGGCCAGTGCGTCATGACGGCGCCGAAAGTCTTCGCGCAGGACGATAAGTTGGGCCTTGTTGTCGTGATCGACTCAACGCCGCCGGAATCGGAACACGACGCTGTTCGTGATGCGGTGCTCACCTGTCCGGTTCAATGCATTCACTTTGACGAATAGGCGCTGCGCGCGCCTTCCCGAATGATAGAAATGAAAGACGCCCCGGTGTTGAGCCGGGGCGTCTGTCTTTGGCAAAGGTCTTGGGAACCTTTTGGGGATTAGCCCTGATAGCCAACGTTGGCGACCATGTCCTGCAAGGCTTTGTATTCGATCTCCTGCAGCGAGCCGCCCTGACGTTCGGCGGTATTCATCGCCTCATGCCGGATTGCGTCGGTACGCTTCAGAAGGTCCTTGGCGGAAGCCGCGCTCAGCGCGCCGGAACGGCTTTTGGCGGTGATATCCGCTTCTGCCTTGTTCACAGCCTGCAGCACGGAGGACAAGCGATTGGTCTCGTTGGGGACCTGCTTGTTGAAGGTCTTCGTGGGTGCGTAGGGTGCGAACATCGCTTCCGGCGCGGTGACCGCGGCGTTCGGGATCAGTGCGCTGGCCTCGCCTTCCTGATAGTCACCGTCCGCCATCGCGGCAACGGGGGCCAGAGTGAGAACACCGAACAGGGCGGCAACGGTTGCCTTGGATGTGAAAGAGCGCATTACAGCGTTCCTTTCTTCAGATTGGGGCCGGGAGGTTTATGTTTTTCGGCCGTAGGTTACAGGTGCAAGCGCTGTCGGATCGCAACACGCTAACCCTGCGTGTCCCCGTCATGCTCCAGCCTGCAGGGTGGCAGATATGGGCGATGTTGCAGTGCCGCAATGCCCGAAACGAAAATAATTTGTCGATGAACCGTAACCAGAATGTGAGCGGAAAAATTGTCGCACTCATCTTGCGCAGGGCCGATCACAGCCTAAGCAGATGATGGACGCGCCCTAGATGTTTTTCTGCAGAAGATCTTGAAATCAGCAGGGAAATTGCGATTTATTGAACATTGACGGATTTCGCGCGTAGCGCGGAAGGGTCGGCGTCGACCGGAACATCCGGTAGTGCGAAAATGCGATTGTAATGGTTTCAGCAACACAAAGTCCTGCTTTCGACAACAGTTATGCGCGTCTTCCCGCCCAATTTTTTGAGCGGCAGTCGCCGGTTGCTGTCGCTGGACCGAAACTCGTGCGCCTCAATGAACCTCTCGCAAGGGAACTTGGCTTCGATCCGGCCGCACGCAGCAGCGAGGACTGGGCACAAATTTTCTCGGGCAACGCGCTTTTGCCAGGAACGGCGCCACTGGCGATGGCCTATGCCGGGCACCAGTTCGGCAATTTCGTGCCGCAACTCGGCGACGGCCGGGCGCTGCTGCTTGGCGAAGTCATCGACAGGCATGGCATTCGCCGGGATATCCAGCTCAAGGGCGCAGGGCGCACCCCGTTCTCGCGCGGCGGCGATGGACGCGCCGCGATTGGCCCGGTTCTGCGTGAGTATATCCTCAGCGAAGCCATGCACGCCCTTGGAGTACCGGCGACTCGGGCGCTCGCGGCGGTGACGACCGGCGAACCTGTTTATCGCGAAAATGTTCTGCCCGGTGCGGTGCTGACCCGCGTTGCGAAAAGTCATATCAGGGTCGGGACGTTCCAGTACTTCGCCGCGCGGGGCGATATGGAAGCAGTGAGGGCGCTCGCCGACTACGTGATCGAGCGGCTCTATCCTGAGCTTGGCGGCAGCGAAAATCGCTATCTCGATCTTGTTGAGGCCGTTTCGGCGCGACAGGCGCGTCTGGTCGCGCGATGGCTTGCTATCGGCTTCATTCACGGCGTCATGAATACCGATAATATGGCCCTTGCCGGCGAGACGATAGATTTCGGTCCCTGTGCCTTCCTCGATGAATACGACCCGACGAAGGTCTTCAGCTCGATCGATCAGTTCGGGCGCTACGCCTATGGCCGCCAGCCGCATATCGCGCAATGGAATATCGCCCGGCTCGCCGAAACCATGCTGCCGCTGATCGACGATGATGAGGAGAGGGCGATTGCGCGCGCGACTTCGGTGGTTGAGCAATTCGTCAGGCACTATAACGGCGCGTTCGTTGGCGAGATGCGCAGCAAGATTGGCCTGCAAGATGAACAGGACGACGATCTTTCGCTGATCCAGCGGCTGCTTGAGCTGATGCAGGAAAGCAAGGCCGATTACAACACGACGTTCCGAGCGCTGTGCAGCGCCGCTTCGCCGGACGGTGCGGCAGGGCTTCATGCGCAGCTAGGTGAGGGCGACGGGATCGCCGGCTGGCTCGAACAGTGGCGTCGTCGGCTCGAGGCTGAGGGCGTCAGCGCGGCACTGGCAAGCGAGCGTATGGAGGCGATCAATCCGCTCTACATTCCGCGCAATCACCTTGTCGAGGAAGTCATTGCGGCAGCAGAACAGCGCGACGATTTCGGTCCGTTTGAAGCGCTGCTCGAACGTGTTACCAGACCGTTTGAACCACAGCCCGATAGTGGCCACTACGCTGATCCTGCCCGCCCAGACGAGCGGGTCATGCGGACCTTCTGCGGAACCTGACACGCAGGTTCATCACGCCGGCAGCAGCCAGGATCGATCCAGCAACCCTATGTCCGGGCAACCCATCAGCGTCAGGTCGCGATCCAGTTCCTCCCGGAATATCTCCAGCACGCGCGCGACCCCGTCCTCGCCTCCGGCCGCAAGACCGTAGAGATACGGCCTGCCGATCAGGACAGCCTTCGCGCCAAGACACAGCGCCTTGATGACATCCGTCCCGCGCCTGACGCCGCCATCGAGGATGAGCTCGGCACGGCCACCCACTTCGCGCCCGATCGCTCCAAGTGCGTCGAGGCTGCCCTGCGCGCTATCCATCTGCCGGCCGCCGTGGTTGGAGACGACGAGACCGGTCACGCCGATTTTTTCTACTGCGTGAACGGCGTCTTCGACATCCATTATGCCCTTGATGTAGAAGGCGCCCTTCCACCTGTCGCGCATCCAGGCGACGTCGTCCCAGTGCAGGTCGGTCTGCATGAACCTGTTCTGCTGCGTGATCGTGTCGCTCATCGTCGCGCCGCGCAGCCCGCCGGTCGGCGCATAGTTGGCAGCACCAAGGCGCCCATTGCGCAGCAGATCCAGCGACCATCCGGGATGGAATGTGCAGTTGAGCGCAGTGCCAAGCGAAACGACGGGCGGTATCGTCAGCCCGTGCCGCCGTTCGGCGTCGCGATTGCCACGCACGGGCACATCGACGGTCACGTAGAGCGCGCCATAGCCGGACTCGCGGGCGCGGTTGAGCATGCCCTCGGCAAACTCGTGGTTGCCGAAAGGATAGAGCTGAAAGCCATGGGGCTTGTTTGTCGCTGCACCGACTTCCTCGATCGAATAGGATGAGGCGGTGCTGAGAACGATACGCGTGCCCGCTCTCTCTGCAGCGCGGGCAACGGCGACATCGCCGCTGCTGTGAGAAAGCGCCGTAAAGCCCGTGGGTGCGCACATGACGGGCAGGGTGATGGTTTCGCCACCTATCACGGTCTCAAGTCTAGGTTTCACCGTACCTGTCAGCACGCGTTGGCGCAGCGTCCACCGCGCGAATGCCCCGCGATTGGCCCGCAGCGTTGCTTCGTCTTCCGCGCCATTCTCGATATAGGCGCGCACGAGAGATGGAAGTCTGCGCATGGCAGCCTGCCGATATTCCTCGACGCTGGCCGGGTGGCGGTCCTGAGTGAGCCGGAATTTGAATCCACGCAGCATGATGCCCGTCCGATGCTGTCTGCTATTTGATCGCGAGCGGGGTGAGGGGCGTGCCGACGCCGCCGACAACCTTCAGGGGCGGTGCGGCGAGAAAGAACTCCCATACGCCGTCGCTCGCACAGTCATCGGCGAGTGCGTCGAGACTGAATATCTCGCCCAACGTCATGCCCATGTCACGGATCAGCACGCAGTGGACCGGCAGGTGGCCGAAACCGGCAGCCGGATCCGCAGCCTCGATCCCCCAGTTGTCGCTCGCAACGGCCGCGACCTGCCGTTCATGCAGCCACTCGGCGCAGTCGAGGTTCAGGCCCGGTTCGCCCTTCCAGAAGGCGGCCACGTCCCGGTCTACGGTGAAATGGCGAAGCCATCCGGTGCGGAATATCAGAATATCGCCCGCGCCGACTTTCACGCCCTGTTCTGCTTCGGCCCGCTCCAGCATGTCCGGCCCGATGGAATAGCCGCCTTCCAGCCGGTCGACGTTTGCAAGTCGTGCCAGATCGAGCAGCACGCCGCGGCCGGCAACCCCCTTGCTGGCCAGCTGGTGCACGGAAAGCGCAAGCGAACCGCTGCGCGTCGAGACCGTGTCGGAGGAATGCCCGTTGTAGAGCTGTCCGTCATACCCGACATGGCCCAGTCCATCCCACTGCGTTACCGACTGAAGCGGCATGAAGATATAATCGTCGGCAACGAACATCCGGTCTTCGCGATGTTTGAAATCGACTTCGGTCAGGGACATCAGATGCGTCGGATTGGCGCGTGAACCCGTGCCGGTCTGGATGCCGTCCTTGGCGACCTCGATTCCCAGATCGAATATGCGTCCGGTTCGGGCAAGTCTTGCCGCCGCAGCTACATGGGCGGGCTCGATATGATTGAGCGTGCCCAGAAGATCGTCCTTGCCCCACCGCCCCCAGTTGGAAACACGGCGGCCGATTTCGCGAAAATCCCCGCTCACGCCGCGACCATCACGTCGCTCGGTCCCCTCAGGCCCAATCCGCCATAGCGCGGCTGATCGACGAGCTCGTAATCCGGCAGGTCGGCGAGTATCCGCTCGAAGGCAAGCCTTACCTCCTGCCGCGCCAGATTGACGCCGAGGCAGGAATGCAGGCCGACGCCGAAGCCGAGATGCGATTTCTGCTCGCGGTGGATATCGAAACGCTGCGGATCGGGATGCCGCTCCGGATCGCGGTTCGCGGCGCCCAGGAAGAGAATAACCAGATCACCCTTTGAAACCTTCTGGTCGCCGATCATGGCGTCGTCGGTCGCAACGACGCGGTGCGAGCGATGAACGACCGGTTCCCAGCGCATGACTTCCTCGGCCGCCGCCGGGATCAGTTCCGGGTTCCTGGCAACCTCGTGCCGGACCTGAGGGTGTTTGGCCAGCACGACGAAGATGTGGGACAGCCATTTCGCCGTCGTCTCGTTGCCGCCAAAGAGAAGCTGCCGGCAGTTTTCAATGAGCGAGTTTTCACTCATTGTCGCGCCAACTTCAGCATTGACCAGCTGGGAGATGAGACCGTTATCGGGCTTCTTGCGCACCGCCTCGATCTTGTTGCGCAGGAACCGGGCGAGTTCGGCCTTGGCTTCCTCGCCGCGCACCCATTCGGGGCTGCGCGATCCATCGGCCATCGGCTTGGAGATGACGGCCGCTCCCATTTCATCGCTCCAGCGAACGATGTTCGGACGGTCGCTTTTGTCGACGCCCAGCATGCTCGCGATGACATATGCCGGAAGGTCGCGGCAGAAATCGGCGGCGACATCGACCGTTTCGCCACGGCGCAGTCGCTCGAGCACCGGCGTCCACAACATGTCGATCGTATCGTTGATCATCGGTATCAGGCGATCGAGCGATTCCCGGCGGAATGCCTCGGCCCACGCGCCACGCATGGCATTGTGTACGGCCCGATCATCGATAGAGATGAAAGCCTCTCGCCCGAACAGCATCTGGATGGGCGAACCTTCCATCGAGAAAACGTCCGGCTTCATCATGATCTGACGAATGAGCTTGTCGCTCGTCACCATCCATGCGCCGAGCTCGTCGTGGCGCACGACGGGTCCCTGCGCCCGGATCTGTTCCAGATAGGGGTAGGGATTGTCGAAGATGGCCTGGGAGTAAAGGTCGATGATCATCCTGCGTTCCTGTGCCGTGCCTATTCGTCGTCTTCGATCACGATGATCGCGGCAGGGCATGCGCGCGCTGCCGCCCTGACCTTTTCATGTAGTGCTGCGGCCGGACTGTCGTCTTTGAGCACGACGACGGCTTCGTCGCTGAGGTCGAAGACTTCGGGTGCCGCCATGACGCATTCTCCCGCGCCTATGCATCCATCATAGTTGATCGTGATCTTCACTGATTGTCTTCCTGTATTTGCGCTGCTTTATGCTTTCGGCCTGATGTCCTTGAGCGCCGCGATTTCGGCGGTCATGCCCTTTGTCAGATGACCGCGATCGCTGCCGACGCACAGGAGCCGCATACCCTTGTCGACGCAGGATTGCGCGTGCTGCGCGTTGTAGGCGACGCTGGCGACGAATTTGCCGGCAGCTTCGGTTGCCGCGACGATCGGCGGATAGTGTTTGGTCAGCGCCTGCGCTTCGCTCAGCGCATCCTCGCGCGTCAGGTTGAGCGCCAGCGAAAGGTCGACCGGTCCGATGAAGACGCCGTCGACGCCCTCGACATTGACGATGGCCTCGACGTTCGCGAGGCCTTCCGCCGTCTCGATCATCGGCAGGACAATGATGTCATTGTTGGCGGCCTCCGGTGTCGGGTAGGCCTGAAAGACAGGGCCCCATGACCTGCCACCGGCTGGCGGGTAGCGCGCGGCATCCACCAGCTTCTGTGCATCTTCCGCGGTATCGACCATCGGCGCGATTATGCCCTCCGCGCCCAGATCGAGCGCCCGCATGACCGCCGATGGCGTATTCCAGGGAACGCGAACGATTGTGCCCAGACCCATCCCGCGCAGCATGGGCAGCAGTGTCGCAAGATCGGCCTCCGTGATCGCGCCATGCTGCAGGTCAATTCCTGTCCAGCGATGTCCGGCCGCGGCGTAGGAGGCGGCGACTGCCGGATGTCCAATAGTCATCCATCCGCCGAGGGCGAGGCCGCCTCCGGCAAGAAGCTCGCGCATGACGCTCAACGGTTTCTCCCTTCAGATCTGGCGCGGCGGATTATCGATTGAACCGCCGTTCATTCGTCAGATAATCCGGGATCATAGTTGAGATTGCAAGTATGGTGGGACCATTTTCGACAGCTCTGGCGTCACGCCTGATCCGGCTGCATCCCCATGATCTCGTCGGCGAAACGGCCCTCGCTGAGCAGGCCAGCCATGATCTGCATGGGCCGGTCGACATGATTGAAGAATTGCCTGTAACCCGCACAGAGATAGTTGAGGCCCGGCTCGCCGTCCTCGGTTTTCAGGAAGCGGTTGCGCGGGCATTCGCCATAGCAGGCAAAGAGCACCTCGCATTCGCGGCACTGGCGGGGCAGGGTGTCGAGCTTGTCGCGTCCGAACTGCCGCTGCCTTGGCGAGATGACCATTTCTGCCATGTCGGTATCGGCAATGTTGCCGAGCAGGTAGTCCGGCTCGACATAGTGGTCGCAGGCATAAAGATCGCCATTGTGCTCCAGCGCCAGCGCATTGCCGCAGGTCGGCGAGAAGATGCACATGCTCGGCTGGCCGATCCAGTTGGCAAGTGCCGCGTCGAACGACTGAACGAAGATCGTGCCGACATCGGCCTTGATCCACTCGTCAAAGATGTCGCTGAGGAACCGGCCATACTGGTCTGGCCGCACTGACCGTTCCGTCACCAGATCGCCGTGCTGGCTGTAAAAGGGCCGCTCGCCGTCCCTGCGCGCGCCCCAGCCATCACTGGCCTTTTCGATGGTGTTCTCGTCAGCCCGTTCCACGATCGGGATGAACTGGATGAACTTGGCGCCGAGCTCGTCGCGGAAGAACCGGTAGACATCTAGCCCATGATCGCCATTGGCGGCGTGGACCGTGCACAGGATATTGGTCTCCACGCCATGGCGGCTCAGCCCCTTCCAGGCCCGCATGACCTGCTCGTACGTACCCTGGCCGCCCTTGGCGACGCGATAGGCGTCGTGCATGGCCTTCGGCCCGTCGATGCTGAGCCCGACGAGGAAGTCGTGCTCTTTCAGAAAGGCCGCCCATTCGTCGTTGAGCAGCACGCCGTTGGTCTGCATCGTGTGCTGGACCCGCTGACCCGGTGCCTTGTAGCGCTCCACCACGGCCACGGCCCGGCGGAAGAAGTCGAGCCCCATCAGCGTCGGCTCGCCGCCCTGCCATGAGACGGACACTTCCGGCAGCCCGCGCTGGGCGGCCAGCAACTGCCGGACATACGTCTCCAGCACATCGTCGCTCATCCGCGACGGGCTCTCGGGATAGAGCGTCTCCTTGCTCAGGTAGAAGCAGTACTTGCAGTCCAGATTGCAGACCGCGCCCGTCGGCTTGGCAAGCAGGTGAAAGGGAAGAGGGGAGTTCATGTTTCGTGTTGTCCCGGCGCTGCCGCTACCGCGAGATCGGTGGTGGCCAGCCGGACACATTCGCGTTGGGGTCGCCTTTCATTTCCTCGTCAAGTTTGACCGAAACCGTGCGGATCGTCCCGGTGAAGGCAAAGGGGCGCTTATAGGCATCGCTGACCGTGAGGCCGGTATCGCGACCACAGGTCAGGCCGCCCTGCACGGCACGGAGCGGCCAGACTTTCGGCACCTCGACGGAACCGGCGGCCTTGCCGTCGACCTTCAGGGTGCCGATGCCGCCGCCTTCGTCGCGGGCTTCGAAGTGATAGCTGAGCGTATGGCGGCCGGGCGTCACCTTGGTGTCGGAGGTAACGGACTGACGCCTGAATTCAGAGAAGTTGAATTCGTGCACCAGCCTGCCATCCTTCACATAGAAGCTGTAACCGGCAAGCGAGGTGCCGAACGCCAGAAGCACGCCTTCGGCGCCTTCGTCGGGAATGTCGACGTCGGCGTCGATCGTGTAGGAACGGCGAAAGATGTCCGGCGCCATGATCCTGTCGATGTTTTCAACGCCGGGATAGAGCGTGTAGGAGAGCCGGGGTTCCGAACCGGGCGCCTTGTATGAGCGTGCCGGCCATTTGTCGTCGAGCGGCAGGGCGCCCAACGCCTCGGCTTCCTTCCACCACATCTCAATGAGATCGTCGAGCTTTTCCGGATGGGTCTTGGAAAGGTCGTCACTTTCGGAGAAGTCGACATCGAGGTTGAAAAGCTCCCAGTTGTCGGCATCGAAGTCGACGCCGGCGGAATGCCGCACGACGGCCTTCCAGCCCTTGTGCCAGATCGCCCGATCGCCGGCGAGTTCGAAGAACTGGGTCTCCTTCTGCGTTGGCGCCGTTGGCGCATCGAAGGTGTATTTCATGCTGACGCCCTGCACCGGCATCTGCTCGATCCCGCGATAGGTATCCGGGGCCTTGATATCCAGGATGTCCAGCACCGTCGGCACGATGTCGACGACATGATGATATTGCGTCAGGCGCCCGCCTGCGGCGACTTTCGCCGGCCAGTGGACGATCAGTGGCGAACGCACGCCGCCGCCATAGGTATTCATCTTGTACCAGCGCAGCGGCGTGTTGCTGGTCTGCGCCCAGCCGAAGGCATAATGCGGGTAGGTCTCTTTCCCGCCAAGCTTGTCGAGCGCCGCGGCGCGTTCTTCGGCAGATTCCGCGCCGTGATAGAGGTGCTTTCGCGGATTGAGCGAGATCGTGCCGAGCGGGCCGCCCTCGGGGCTCGCCCCGTTGTCCGACAGCAGCACGATGAGCGTGTTGTTCAGACGCCCGCGCTTTTCGATGAAGTCGACCAGTCGCCCGATCTGCTGGTCCGTGTGCTCGACGAAACCGGCATACACTTCCTGCGAGCGCTCGCAGAACGCGCGCTCGTCATCGTTGAGTTCGGACCATTCCGGAACACCGGGATTGGGGGCAGGCAGCGCCGTATCTGCGGGAATGAGGCCCATCTCTTTCTGGCGCTCGTACCGCTCTTCGCGAATAGCACTCCAGCCCTTTGCGTAGCGACCCTTGTACTTCTCGATGAAGTGTCGCGGCACGTGGTGCGGCCAATGCGCGGCACCGAAGGCGACATAGAGGAAGTAGGGGCGGTCGGGAGCTGAGGCTTTCTGGTTCTCCACATAGTGGATCGCCTGATCGATCATGTCCTCGCTGAGGTGATAGTCGTCCCGATCAGGCGTCGCGATTGGCTGGTTGTCGCGGTAGAGTTCGGGATTCCACTGATTGGTGTAGGCGCCCTGGAACCCGTACCAGCGTTCAAATCCCTTGCCGAGCGGCCAGTTGCCGAATGGCCCGGCGGCACCGACTTCCTTCATCGGCGTCAGGTGCCATTTACCGACGGCCATCGTGTTGTAGGCGTGTTCACGCAAGATTTCCGCGATGGTCGCGGCGCGCGGCGTAACCATGCCGCGGTAGCCCGGAAAGCCGGCCGCCCATTCGGAAATGACGCCCATGCCGACCGAATGGGAGTTTCGTCCGGTCAACAGGGCCGCGCGCGTTGGCGAGCACATCGCCGTCACATGGAAATTGGTGTAGTGCGCGCCGCCCTTTGCAAGACGGTCCATGTTCGGCGTCGCGATCTCCGAACCGTAGCACCCCATGTCGGAAAACCCGACGTCGTCGAGCAGGATGAAGATGACGTCAGGGGCACCGGCGGGTGCTTTCCTTTCGCCCGTCTCCCAGCTCTCCCGGGACTCGCCATAGGTGCGGCCCATCACACCGCTGAATTCCGCTCCTGTCGGCATTTCCTCACCTTTCGCTTTTCTTGGTTCGGAGCGTGCCGGAACCGCATGCGATCCGCCATCTTCGCTCCCTTGCATTTAATGCCAGCACATTAGATAATTAATGTCTAGTCATTAAAATGAGGCATATCGCATCAATTTTTTCACCTGAAAAACTGAAGGCGTCCGTCAAAAATAATGAGTAGACATTAATTTGTTAATGTGATCCCATTAAATATATGGACGAGCCCGTGCAAATTGCTGATGCCGCCGATGCCCCGACCGGAACGCGCAGAAAACTGCTCGTCGCGGCCGAGAAGATGTTTGCGCTTCACGGCGTCGAGGGAGCGTCGCTGAGACAGATCACGCACGAGGCCGGCCAGCGCAATGAATCGGCGTTGCAATACCATTTCGGATCGCGTGAGGCGCTGATCGACGAAATCCTCAAATGGCGCATGGGCGCCATCGACCGGCGGCGTTCGGCGATGGTCGACGACATTCTCGCCGACGGCCGGGAAGGGGACCTGCGGACCCTGGTTTCGGCAGTCGTCATTCCGCTCAGCGAGCCTGCGCGAAACAGCGACGAACCGAACTACTACAATCGTTTTCTGGTCGAGATGCACCGCTCAAAGGGGCCGACCATCGATCAGCGTGTCGCAGGCAAATACGATCACGGCATCCAGCGTGTGTCGGCCCTGATGGCGCGGCTGCTCGATCACGTGCCCGAGCGGATCATGCGGCAGCGCTTCGCCATGGTCGCGGTACTCATAACGGCGGGCGTTGCCAATATCGAAGATGTGATGTCGCGCCGGCGCCTTGAACGCCGCGAATTCAACTTCGATCGCGCAATTGACAATCTCACTGACATGGCCGCCGCGGCGGTAGCAGCGCCTATCTCCAGTGAAACAAGAAAAGGTCTCGTCGGGCAGGAACGCTCGCGAGCGCGCGGAGGAAAGCTCGGAAATTAAGCTGCGAAACCAGCAAATCCGAGCTGGTCGCCAACGTCACGCCGTTCTGACCGACGCCGAGATTGCGGCTGATGCGCACGAGATGCGGTTTAAGCGGCGCTGACACCGAAGAAGACCGTCCGTAGACGGCAAAGGTGTCGCAAGAGGAAGCGATTGGGAGGGGACATTTTGTCCGGCATTTCGTTGGCCCTGCGCGACGGGTTCGCGCGGCCCTGGCAGGCAATTGCCGCCGTTCTCGCGGTGGCGGTCTCGCTTCATGCGATCTATGTCGCCTATATCGGCCAGTATGTCGCGCCCGAGCTGATCCGCTCCGGCGTGCTCATGGCCTGCGCGGTGATCGTCGTGTGCACGGCGCCGCTGGCCGGACTTATCGCCCCGCGCTGGCCCCGGGCGGCCGCGCTCGGCTGGCTGATCGACATCCTGCTGCTGGCCAATCTCGCCTATGCCTGCTGGAACTTCCTCTACAAGCTCGACGACATGGAGAACCTGATCGTCAGCTTCTCCACCGTCGACAAGACGACGGCGCTGCTGGCGGTGCTGTCGCTGCTGGAACTGACCCGCCGGGTCTTCGGCTCGGTGCTCGCCGGCGTCGGGCTGATCACGCTGCTCTACTGCCTGTTCGGCCAGGACCTGCCGTGGATCTTCCGTCATTCCGGCTTCACCCTCGGGCAGACGATGGAGATCGTCTGGTTCGGCATGCAGGGCATCTTCGGCGCCCCGCTCGGCATCGTCGTCCTGCTGATCTTCATCTTCATCGTCTTCGGCGCCCTGCTGGAGGGCACCGGCGCCGGCGAGGTCATGATCCGGATGTCGCTGGCCGCAACCAGCGGCACGCGCGGCGGTCCTGCCCATTCGGCCATCATCGCGTCGAGCATCTTCGGCATGTCGTCGGGCTCGGTCGTCGCCAACGTCGTCGGCACCGGCGTTGTCACCATTCCGCTCATCAAGCGGCGCGGCTTCTCGGGCGCCTTCGCCGGCGGCGTCGAGGCCGCCGCCTCAACCGGCGGACAGATCATGCCGCCCGTCATGGGCGCCGCCGCCTTCCTCATGGCCGGTCTCGTCGGCGTGCCCTACCAGACCATCGCCATCGCCGCCTTCCTGCCGGCCGTCTTCTACTACGCCAACCTGTTCGTCGCCGTAGGCCTCGAAGCGCGCCGCCTCGGCCTGCAGCCGATCCCGCGCAAGGACCGCCAGAAGCTGCATGACGGCGACTGGTTCAGGTCGCTGATGTTCTTCCTGCCGATCCTTGCCATCATCGTCACCCTCGCCATGGGTCGCTCCGCCTCCATGGCCGGCTTCTGGGCCGTCGTCGTCACCATCGGTTCCGGCTTTGCCATCAACGCCGATCTCAGGCGCCATCCTGGCCGGCTGCTCCATGCGCTCGCTCTCGGCGGCATCGCCGGCGCCAAGATCATCGTCGCCGTCGGCACGATCGGCCTGCTGATCGCGATCTTCAACCTGACCGGTCTCGGTCTCAAGTTTGCCACCGCCATCGCCATGCTCGGCGACCAGTCCCTGCTGATGGCGCTGCTCCTGACCGCCGCCTCCTGCCTCGTCCTCGGCATGGGCATGCCGACGCTGCCGGCCTATCTGATCATCGTCCTGGTTCTCGGCATGGCGCTGCGCCGCATGGGCGTGCCGGACCTGTCGATCCATCTCTTCGTCTTCTACTTCGGCGTTCTGTCCGCCGTCACCCCGCCGGTCGCCATCGCCGCCGTCGCCGCGGCCCCCATTGCCGATTCAGAGCCCGTGCGCACCGGCATCGCCGCCCTCAAGCTCTCTATCGTCGGCTTCATCATTCCGTTCGTCTTCGTTTACGATCCGACCATCCTGCTCGTCGTCAACGACTTCGACGCCATCGCGCTCGTCTCCGAGATCGTGCGCCTGTGCTTTGCCATCTGGCTGCTCTCGACCGCGCTCATCGGCTGCGAGGTCGAACGTCTGCTACCGCCCGCGCGAATCCTCAGGCTCATCGCAGGCTTCGCCGTCATCAGCCCCATCTTCACCGCGCAGGCCGCGGGCGCCGCCGCAGGCATCGCACTCATCGCAATCCACATCATTCAGGTCCGCAAAAAGGCGGCCCTCGCGCCAGCCGAGATGCTCACTGCGGCGGGCGCGGCAACAGAAAATGAGCAATCCAGGAGAGGAGAAAATTGATGAAACGAATATTTGCAGGCTTGGCGGGGGCGACCTTGCTGCTCGCCGCCGGCGTGATGCCGGCTTCAGCCCAGAACAAGACCTTCCTGACGATGGACGTGCTTTCCGCCGGCAGCACGTCCGGTCAGTTTGGCATCGCATTCTCGCAGATCATTCAGAAGAACCTGCCGATCGAAATCCAGACTTCTTCCGGCAAGCCGGCAACGAAATCCGCAGTCGATGCCGCGATGGGCAAGGTCGATCTTTTTACCTCGGCCCCGGCCATCAATTACTTCATGCAGAAGAAACTGGCGATGTACGCCAAGGTGGACGATGCGCCTGAACTCAACAAGAAGCTGCGCAACATCGTGACCTTCCCGGTCGGGCCAAACCAGTTCGTCACCTATGCGGACTCGGGCATCGTGTCGATGCAGGATTTCAAGGGCAAGATCGTCTATGTCGGCCCTCCCGGCAGTGCATCGACCAAGCTGACCACGGACATGATCGAGGCGGTGACCGGCCTGAAGGCCGGCGAAGATTACGAAACGCCGCGCTTCGACTGGCAGTCGGCGGAAACGGCCTTCACCGACAGGCAGATGGATGTGTTCATCGCCTTTTCCGAACTGCCGAGCCCGATGATCCAGCAATTCTCGCTTGTGTCGAAGATTCGTCTTCTCGGCATTCCCAAGGACAAACTGGAGAATGAGGCGATCCAGAAGATGGCCAAGTTCCCCGGTCGTTCGATAGAGATGATCGCGCCCAAGACCTATGAAAATCAGGTCAATGAGGAACCTGTCGCCACGATTGCCACTTTCGTTGGTCTCGGCACCCATGTCGGCGTCGATGCCGACCTCGTCTACAATATGACGAAAGCACTCTGGGATCATATTGACGAGATCCACGCAACGGCACCATGGATGAAGACGATCACCAAGGACAACGCCTTTGCCCAGTCCAACATCCCGCTGCATCTGGGTGCCTACCGCTACTACAAGGAAGCAGGGTTCAACATCCCCGACGACATGATCCCGCCCGAGGCCAAGTAGTAGGTCCATTGGAATTCACGCTGGCGGCGGCGGAGATTAACTCCGCCGCCGATATTTTTTGTGCAGCGCAAAAGACATTTGACTTTCCTGCCGAACGCGCCGATATAGCTCCCGTCGATCAGTTCCCGCTGCCGCGTGAGCAGCCGCCTATGGAAGCTTCTTCCGGCAAAGGATCCCGACCTCGCATTGCCGGCTGCAACACTATCCGATGTTGAAAGCCTTCCTGCGCGACCAGAACGAGTTCAATTCCCACATCACGCGGGGTCTTGACGCCTTTGGCGGCCTGACGGGCATACGGTCCGTATGGGTCAGTTCAAAAGGCGCGACCGCTTCGAGACGATCCGCTGCCTCTGCACGCGGGTGGGTCTTTTCGCGTTTTCCATATGCCTGGCGCCGCCTCATGCGCGTACCGGCAGAAAAGGTTATTTATCTTGAACGACTTTCAGGCCTTCGGCCTCTCAAACAGACTGCTCAAATCCGTCGAATCCCTCGGCTACACAACGCCCACTCCCATTCAGGTGCAGGCCATTCCTCATGTGCTTGCAGGCGAGGACGTCCTCGGGCTTGCGCAGACCGGCACGGGCAAGACGGCCGCTTTCGGCCTGCCGCTCATTGAGCAGCTTTGCGCCGATCGCCAGCGCCCTGAGCCCAAATGTGCGCGTTCGCTCATTCTCGCGCCGACCCGCGAACTGGTGAACCAGATTGTCGACAATCTCCGCCAGTTCTCGCGCCACACAGACCTGCGCATCGCGACCGTCGTCGGCGGCACGTCAATCAACAATCAGCGTCGTAACCTGCACAGAGGCGTGGACATCCTTGTCGCGACGCCGGGTCGCCTTCTCAATCTCATCGAGATAAAGGCGCTGCGCATCGACACGGTGACCTTCCTCGTCCTCGACGAGGCTGACCAGATGCTCGACATCGGGTTCATCCACGACCTGCGAAAGATCGCTCGATTCGTCGGCCCCGCGCGTCAGACACTGCTGTTCTCGGCCACGATGCCCAAGGCGATCGAGGATCTTTCGCGCGCCTATCAGAAGGATCCCGTCCGTGTTCAGGTTAGCGCGGAAGGTCAGACCGCGGATAATGTCCGTCAGTCCGTCCATTTTGTCTCCCAGGGCGACAAGGCGGCGCTGCTGAAGCGGCTTCTCGCCGAGCACCCGGACTCGCTCTCGATGGTTTTCGCGCGCACAAAGCATGGCGCCGAGAAGCTGATGAAGACGCTGGTTGCCGCCGGTTTCGATGCCCGTTCGATCCACGGCAACAAGAGCCAGGGCCAACGCGATACCGCGATCAAGGCGTTTCGAGATGGTGAGGCGCGCGTTCTGGTCGCCACCGACGTCGCCGCGCGGGGCATCGATATTCCGGGCGTCAGCCATGTCTTCGTCTACGACCTGCCGCATGTGGCGGAAAGCTATGTGCATCGCATCGGGCGTACGGCGCGCGCCGGCGCGGGCGGCGAGGCGATCGCATTCTGCTCACCGGAAGAGCGCAAGTGCCTGCGCGATATCGAACGACTGATCGGCGCGCGCGTCCCTGTCGCAGGCGGCAGGGCGGAAGATGCGGAGGCGGCACCTGCTTCGCGACCGGCGCGCCCGGGAAGGCCGTCCGGCAAGCGTCCCGATTCACACACGACAAACAAGCAGCGACGGCCCAACCGACGGCGTCGCGCCGCCCGCAAGGCGGCCTGACCCAAAGGCTTGATTCACAGCCTGGCGCGCCGCACCGGTTGACTCCCGTGTTGCGGCGCGCCAAATGAATCCTCGCGCGCGGGAGAGACCGGCAGATTCGCCGGCGCCGAAGGAGCAACCGCCCCGGAATCTCTCAGGCAAAAGGACCGCTGCGCGAAATACATCTCTGGAAAGTGGCGCTTCGTGCGCCCGCCGAAGGGGTAACTCTCTCAGGCAAAGAGACAGATGGGGCGCTTGTTTTCGTTACGGGACCGGCTTGCCGGACCCGCGGGAATGAACGCCCGGCCGCTCCTTTTCCGGCCTGCCAGTCGTTCCTGTCCACTGCGAGCCAGAAACGAAAGGCGCCCCATGGCCCGAGCCGAGATGCCTGTATTTGCCGACCGCCACATCGGCCCGTCCGAAGCGGATATTGCCGAGATGTTGCGTGCCGTCGGTGCGTCGTCGATGGACGAACTGATCGACCAGACGATACCCAACGCGATCCGCCAGCGGGCCGTCCTTGATCTGCCGGCTGCATTCTCGGAAAACGAAGCGCTCGCCCATCTTCGCTCGGTTGCCGATCGGAATACGCTGTTCGTTTCATTGATCGGGCAGGGATACAACAACACGCTTCTGCCACCGGTCATCCAGCGCAACATTCTTGAAAATCCGGCCTGGTATACGGCCTATACGCCTTATCAGCCTGAAATCAGCCAAGGCAGGCTTGAAGCCCTCATCAACTTCCAGACGGCCATGGCCGATCTCGCCGGTCTGGACATCGCCAATGCGTCGCTTCTGGACGAGGCGACGGCTGCAGCGGAAGCGATGGCGATGGCCCAACGCGTCTGCAAGACCGGCGCGACCAAATTCTTCGCCGATTCAAACTGCCATCCGCAGACGCTTGCGGTCCTGCGTACCAGAGCCGAACCTCTTGGCTGGACAGTGGTTGTCGGCGATCCGGCGCGGGACCTCGTGCCGGACGAGATATTCGGCGCGCTGATCCAGTACCCGGGTACGAATGGAGACGTCCCGGAACTTGGACCCATCATGCGGGCCGTCAAGGCCGGCGGTGGCGTGCCCTGCGTCGCGGCAGACCCGCTGGCATTGTGCCTGCTGACGCCACCCGGCGAACTGGGTGCGGACATCGTGATTGGGTCGACCCAACGCTTCGGTGTGCCAATGGGTTATGGCGGCCCGCACGCTGCCTATATGGCCGTGCGCGATGCCCACAAGCGGGTGTTGCCAGGTCGCCTTGTTGGCGTTTCCGTCGACGCCAATGGCGACCCTGCCTATCGGCTCGCGCTGCAGACGCGTGAGCAGCACATCCGCCGCGAGAAGGCGACGTCGAATATCTGTACCGCGCAGGTGCTCCTTGCGGTCATCGCCTCAATGTACTGTGTCTATCACGGTCCGGAAGGTCTCAAGGCAATCGCCCGGCAGATCAATGATCTCACCGGCCGCTTGGCATCGGGCCTGAAAAAGGCCGGCTATGCGATTCAAAACAGGCACTTCTTCGATACCTTGACCGTCGATGCGGGCGAAAAGGCGCAAACGATCCTCGAAGCTGCCCGCAATGACGGGATCAACCTGCGCGATTTCGGCGACGGGCGTGTCGGCGTTGCGCTTGACGAGGCGACCACGCCCGGGATCGTTGAAAGGGTGCTGGCTGTATTTGGCGCGCCGGACACGGGCACTGCCGACGCAGGCATCCCCGACAGCCTGCGTCGCGGCGGCGTTTTTCTGACCCACCCCGTCTTCCATCTGTATCGCACAGAGACGGAGATGCTGCGTTATATCCGCCGCCTTTCCGATCGCGATCTCGCGCTCGACCGTGCGATGATTCCGCTCGGTTCGTGCACGATGAAACTCAATGCCACGGCTGAAATGATGCCGGTTACGTGGCCGGAATTTGCCCATCTCCATCCCTTCGCGCCCGCCGGCCAGGCCGAGGGATACAAGGCCCTCACGGATACGCTTGCCAAATGGCTGGCAGACATCACCGGCTATGATGCCGTATCGCTGCAGCCCAATTCCGGCGCGCAGGGTGAATATGCGGGTCTGCTGGCAATCCGGGCCTATCATGCAAGCCGCGGTGACGGACGCCGCAGCGTCTGCCTCATCCCCTCATCGGCGCATGGGACAAACCCCGCTTCGGCGCAAATGGTCGGAATGGACGTCGTCGTCGTTGCCTGTGACGAAAAAGGCAATGTCGACGTCGAAGACCTTCGGCGGCTCGCAACGCTTCACGCTGACGAACTCGCCGCGATCATGATTACCTATCCGTCCACCCATGGCGTGTTTGAGGAAGCGATCGACGAGATTTGCGCGATTGTTCACGATGCTGGTGGGCAGGTCTATCTCGATGGCGCCAACCTCAATGCGCAGGTCGGACTGTCCAGACCCGGCCGCTACGGCGCTGATGTCTCCCATCTCAATCTGCACAAGACATTCTGCATTCCGCATGGCGGCGGCGGCCCCGGCATGGGGCCGATCGGCGTGCGTGAACATCTTGCGCCGTTCCTGCCCGGTCACGTTCATCTGGATGGGGGCAAGAGCCCGGTCGGCGCTGTATCGGCGGCGCCGTATGGCTCGGCGTCGATCCTGCCGATCTCCTACGCCTACATCCTGATGATGGGCGGCGTTGGCCTGCGCCGCGCAACGGAAACCGCGATCCTCAATGCCAACTACATTGCCACGCGGCTCGATCCCTATTTCCCGGTGCTCTATCGCAACGAGAAGGGACGCGTCGCGCATGAATGCATCGTCGATCCGCGTGGCCTGAAGGACGAGACAGGCGTGACTGTCGACGACATCGCCAAGCGGTTGATCGACTATGGATTTCACGCGCCGACGATGAGTTTTCCCGTTCCCGGGACGCTGATGATCGAACCGACCGAATCGGAATCCAGACGCGAAATCGACAGGTTCATTGATGCAATGATTGCCATCCGGGGCGAAATCGGCGCGGTTGCCGCTGGCCGGCACGCGATTGCTGAAAGTCCGCTGCGGAACGCGCCACACACGATTGCAGATGTGGTCGCCGATGACTGGAACCGGCCTTACAGCCGGGCAGAAGGCTGCTATCCGACAGGCAGGATCGAACCGGACAAGTATTTCAGCCCCGTCCGTCGGATCGACAATGTCTATGGCGACAGAAATCTCGTCTGCTCGTGCCCGCCGATGTCGGAGTATCGCGAAGCGGCGGAGTAGACGAACGTATCAGTGCGTTCGGCACGGGATTCGCGGTAACGTTCAACGTGTCGACGCGCGCGAGCCATGTTCTGCGTCGCCGGTTAAGTATGCCGGCTAAAAAAAGCTGCTCGGTTCAGAAATATTTTATTGCGTGAATATCGACATATGTATGTCGCGCGTCAGGCGTGCGACGCGATCGCTGAAAAAATTTTAGTGCGATATCAGAGATTTGCAATTCGGAAGGCGCTTTTTGCCTCGTAGGCTTACGAGCCAATCGACGAGTATATGCGTCCGATAGCCGCCGTCGGGGCGGGGCATCCGGTCTGGACGTGGACCTCGGTTTCGCTCCACACTTGGGCCCTGTGACCCCGACTAGAACGGGTTGAAGGTTTTTCAGGTGCGCGGTGAGAATGAACTCATGAACGGCGTCCCCGACAGGGCAGCCATCATGTCCGCCGTCGAACGGATTCTTGCCTCTGCCGCGATCGGCAACGGATCGCGGTTGCCCGCTCTGCTGCGATACGTCGTGATCGAAGAACTTGAAGGTCGCGGCGATCGCCTGAAAGCCTACTCGATCGGCACGGATGTTTGCGGCAAGTCTGCCGGCTTCGATCCCCAGTCTGACAGTTCGGTTCGCGTTGAAATGGGGCGTCTCCGTAAGGCGCTCAGCGATTTCTATCAGCTTGAGGCAACATCCGACGTTGTCGTCATCGAGATCCCGGTTGGTACCTATCGTCCGATATTCGGCCGCTCACGCGATAGTGGCCTTGCACCGACTTTCGGGAGTCTGGCGTCCCCCGGTCCTCGAAAGGGTGCAATTGCGTCGTTGGGTATTGCCGTTGGTGCCGCGCTTTCGGTCTGCATTGCGCTGCTTTTCGGCATCTATGCCACCTCTTCGAGCGATGAGAATTCGGTGCGCGCGCCGCTGCGGATTGCCGTAAACGATTTCGACGTCGAGTCGAAAGCGGAAGCGTCGCTTGGGCCGGCGCTTGCCCTGATCCTTCGGCGCGAACTGGCGGCGACGTCGTGGATGTCTGTATATCGTATCTCTTCGTCCCGCCCCGAGCATGGCAGCCCCGATTACCGCGTCACGGGAACGATCTCTGCAAGCGCCGGGCAGCCTCAGCTACTTATTAATCTCGTGGAAGGCGATACCGGACAGGCGATTTATAGCGACAAGGTCGGCCTGACGCGCCGCATAGAGGACTCCGAAAGCGGAGTGATCGCTCCGTCCGTCTGGATGGGGCTTGTCGCGGCGATCGCGCGTGCCGATGGCGACATGGGCAGTGCGCTTCCGATTGGCGGCAAACATTGGGCGGCGGCGACCGTTGGGCACGAGGGGTTTCGATGCTTTCTGCGTGTCTACGATCTGCCACTCGGCCTGTCACAGGATGAGCTTGGCGAATTGCGTCCGTGCCTGCGCGGTTTCACGGAGGACAATCCCGATTTCGCGCCCGGATGGGCTGCCCGCTCTCTCGTCGATGTCAGTACGTTCGCTCGTGCCCCCGACGCGGCTTTCGATATATTGCGGGATGCTTCCGCTGCCATCGATACGGCCAGGCAACTCGATCCCGAAGATCCGCTCGTCCTCAAGGCGCGCTACACCATGGCGATCATGCGTCCGGAGCGCGATCTGACGAGATTTCGAGCCATTGCATCCGATGCCCTGAAACGCGCGCCGCAGGACCCGGACCTCGCTGCCGACATCGCCAACAAACTCGCCATGTACGACAGCAATCCGACCGACGCCGAAGCACTGAGCAGCAAGGCGCTGCGCCAGAATACACAGCCTCCGGGCTGGTATTGGTGGGCCCCGACCATGCTGGCGATGACGCAGGGCCGAAAGGCGGAGGCCTATGCCTATTCGCTCCGAATTGAGACACGCACCCGTGGTCAGGTCGAATGCATGCGCGCAGTGACGGCCGCGCAACTGGGATTGGCGGAGGAGACGTCGGCGCATATCGCAGCGCTTCGGGAAATCGGCGTCGGTACGCTGGAAGAAATGATCACCGCGATCGAATCGGCGCATTTTGCAGCGCCGGTCGAAGCTGCGATGGTCGATGGTGCTCGGCGTGCCCATCAGATTGCTGCCCACGACGCCAGAGCCGGTGACGGCATCGTGCGCCCGTCACGGCCTGACAAGCCTGTCGTCTATATCAGGGCGGAGGATGGCAGCGGGTCGGCGACTGGAGCGCTTGCCGGCGAGTTCCGCGCCATGGTTGCGGCTTTCGACTACGTCACCGTTTCAGATACCGACACATGGCGCGTTGGCGAGAATGCCTGGCCCGAGGAATATCTCCTGCGCATACGGGACAGCGCATTCGACGACAGTCTGGGCCTTGAACTGGTGCATCTGCGTTCCGGCCTGATCGTGGCGACCGACCGCGTCCCGCGAATACCGGTTTCCGAGGCGCTGGCAGAACCGTACGCACGTGCGGTCGTGCGCCTTTTCTCCAAGCGCGGCAATATGATTGCCCACTACCTTTCGCAACCGGACCTGTCTCCACAAATGGCCTGCATCGCGCAGAGCTGGGAGTTTATCCGCTCATATCGTCGCGAGACGTACAGAGCGGCAATGAAGTGTCTGGAAGACCAGATCGCGGCAGGATCCAGCGAATCGCTTATTTCAACCCATTACGCGCTGATGCTGCTCGAACAGTATATGCGGCAGCCGCGCGGCGAGGCTGAGCCGACGCTGGACAGGGCGATTTCATCGGCTCGGCGTGCTGTCGAACTGGCACCGGCAAGCCGAGGGGCGCACGCTTTGCTTTCGTGGCTTTATCATCTTGCCGGACAGCCGGAACGTCAGGAATATCATAGCCGGGCGGCGCTGTCGGGAATGGTCGTTGAACCTGATGTCATCGCGCTCACCGCTCGCACCTATTGCGTGACGGGCCGCGCGGACGAGTGCATTGAGCGCATGCGCCAGGCCGCCCGTTTCGACACTGTGAGCCCGAGCTGGCACGATTTGCAGCGCTTTCTCGGCTACTACGCCAAAGGAGACATGCCCCGCGCCCGGACATTCGCGAGGCTCCTGTCACAAGACAGGGCGCCGCTTGCGATGATTGCCAGGGTGATTTCTGCGCAGCAGCTTTCCAATTTCGACGAGGCAAATGCGTTGACCGAACAGTTGCAGCAGATCGACCCGCAGTTTGCCGGCGCGCCAGAGGAACTGCTCCGCCGCCAGAATTTTTCGTCTGAACTTGCAGCATCGCTCCTGCAAGATTTGCGTGTTGCCGGGGTTGCCGGACGCCAGCAGGCCGATGTGACAACGCTGCCGAAGGCGGCGGTGCGCTGAGAACTTTCCGACCCGACGGCGACTTGCTACACTGTTGTTGAAGACAAGACAGTGACCGGTCGACCCTGGGGTGGCCGGCTTAAAGGGATTGGACATCAGGACGTGGAATCGCGCGTGCGGCAGGGCTCTTCAGAACAGCCCGCCGGAAATCGCCGCGACCGTCGGATCCGTGGGAAAGGCGTAGCGTCCGCTGAAGCGGGCGCGGGCTCCGACCGGCTATATGCGGCGCTCGATCTGGGCACCAACAACTGCCGTCTGCTGATAGCGGCGCCGGCGCGTCGTGGATTCCGGATCGTCGATGCATTTTCCCGTATCGTCAGGCTTGGCGAAGGACTGGGCGCATCCGGCTCACTCAGCGATGAAGCGGTTGACCGGACGATCAGCGCGCTGTCGGTCTGTGCTGACAAGATGAAGGCCCGAGGCGTCTCGCGCCGCCGGATGATCGCGACGCAAGCCTGCCGGATCGCGTCGAACGGTGAAGAGTTTCTTCAGCGCGTCGAGGCCGAGACCGGCATTCAGCTTGAGATCATTGCGCCCGAAACCGAAGCGATGCTTGCGATCGCAGGGTGTTCGACCCTGATTGATCCGCAGGCATCCGGGGTTCTCGTTTTCGATATTGGTGGCGGGTCGACCGAACTGGTCTGGGTCGATCTTTCTGCCGGCTGGCGAGGGCCCTACCGCTTGCACCGTCAGATCGATGCGTGGACGTCGATGCCCCTCGGCGTCGTGACGCTCGCCGAACAGTTCGGCGGGGCGCATGTAACGGCGGAAACATTCGAGCGCATCGTTGAACATTGCCAGGCCCTGATCTCGGATTTTCATGCAGCCGCTGCGATCGAGAAGGCAATGGCCGGCGGCGGCGTCCATCTGCTCGGGACGTCGGGTACCGTGACCACCATCGCCGGCGTCCATCTCGGCCTCAAGCGATACGACCGCAGCCGTGTCGACGGGACCTGGATGGTCACCGAAGAGGTGAAAAATGTCACCGAGCGCCTGATCGACATGGGATATGAGGCCCGCGCGGCCAACCCCTGTATCGGGCGCGAACGCGCAGATCTGGTTCTCACCGGACTTGCAATCTTTGAAGCGATACGCCGACGCTGGCCCTGTGAGCGTATTCGCGTTGCCGACCGCGGTCTGCGTGAAGGGATGCTGAGCCTCATGATGTCCGAGGACCGCGTTTGGCAGCGCCGGCGCAAACGTTCCCGGCGCCGGACGCGCGCTGCGGGCGAGGCAGGGTCCGCATGACCGGTCGTCGCAAGCTCAAGCAGCGGGTGAAGACCCGCAAAGGGCGTTCCGTCGCCTCCGCCCGCTGGCTCGAGCGCCAGTTGAACGATCCGTATGTCGCCGAAGCGAAGGCTGCGGGCTATCGCTCCCGGGCGGCTTTCAAGCTGGCAGAGATCGACGATCGCTACGGACTGCTGAAGCCGGGCATGAGCGTGGTCGATCTTGGCGCAGCGCCGGGCGGCTGGTCGCAGGTCGCAGCTATCCGGGTCGATGCGGCATCGGGCAAGGGGCAGGTTGTCGGGATCGACATTCTTGGCATGGAACCGATTCCCGATGTCACGCTGCTGGAGATGGATTTTCTCGACGACGATGCGCCCGAACGACTGAAGCAGGCGCTCGGCGGGCCCGTCGAGGCGGTTCTGTCGGATATGGCGGCGCCGACGACGGGTCACCGCGCGACGGATCATCTTCGCACGCTCGGGCTGGTTGAAGCCGCCTATGAATTCGCCGTCGAGATTCTCAAGCCCGGCGGCTTCTTCCTCGCCAAAGTCTTTCGCGGCGGCACCGAGGGAGAGCTCCTTCAGCGCATGAAACGCGATTTCACGACTGTCCGCCACGTAAAGCCGCCGTCCAGCCGCGCGGAATCGGTCGAGCTTTACGTCCTCGCCACCGGTTTTCGGGGGGAAGGGTAAAATCCGGGCGCTTTCGCTTGTGCGCCAGCGAAAGTCGATGGTAAAAGTCACCGCCAACCCGGAGCGCTTTCCGATTCTGTTGTATTGCTGATGCAACCCGGCCGTAAAAGCGGCCGGCGCGATGCGCTTCCCGATCGCAAAAGAAGAGGGCGTTGGCATGAGTGTTTCAGATGATGGCTTTCCGGATACCTTCGGCAACCTGGCGCTGACGTTTGACGATGTCCTGCTCCAGCCGGGTCATTCCAACGTGATGCCCGGTGAGGTCGATACCACGACGCGGCTGACGCGCTCGATTTCGCTGCGTATCCCCATTCTCTCTTCGGCCATGGATACGGTGACGGAGTCGCGCCTTGCCATTGCGATGGCGCAGGCCGGGGGTATCGGCGTCATTCACCGCAATCTCGATCCTGAAGTGCAGGCCGAGGAAGTCCGCCAGGTCAAGAAGTTCGAGAGCGGCATGGTGGTGAATCCGTTGGTCATCGGACCGGACGCGGCGCTGCGCGACGCGCTCGACCTGATGCAGCGCTTCAATATCTCGGGCGTGCCGGTTGTCGAGAACGGCGGCAAGGGCGGCCATCACACTGGCCGGCTCGTCGGCATCCTGACCAATCGTGACGTGCGGTTTGCTTCCAATCCGGAGCAACGCGTCTACGAATTGATGACCCGCGAGAATCTGGTCACCGTGCGCGAAGGCGTCAGCCACGACGAGGCCAAGCGGCTGCTCCACAAGCACCGTATCGAGAAGCTGCTCGTCGTCGACGAGGATCAGAACTGCATCGGGCTGATCACGGTCAAGGACATCGAGAAGGCCAAGCTGAATCCGAATGCCGCCAAGGACGACCAGGGTCGCTTGCGCGTCGCCGCGGCGACAACCGTGGGCGATTCCGGGTTTGAACGCAGTGAGATGCTGATCGACGCCGGTTGCGACGTCATTGTCGTCGATACCGCGCATGGCCATTCCCAGAAAGTTCTGGAATCGGTCACCCGCATCAAGCGGCTTTCCAACCAGGTGCAGGTGCTGGCCGGTAATGTGGCCACGGCAGACGGCACGCAGGCGCTGATCGATGCCGGCGCCGACGCCATCAAGGTCGGCATTGGGCCGGGTTCGATCTGCACCACGCGTATCGTCGCCGGCGTCGGCGTGCCGCAACTGACCGCGATTGCCGATTGCGTCGCGGTGGGCCGAAAGGCCGATATTCCGATCATCGCCGATGGCGGCATCAAGTTTTCCGGCGATCTGGCCAAGGCTATCGCGGCCGGCGCCGAGTGCGCCATGATCGGTTCGCTGCTTGCCGGTACAGATGAGAGCCCCGGCGAGGTCTATCTCTATCAGGGACGCTCCTATAAGGCCTATCGCGGCATGGGTTCGGTCGGCGCGATGTCGCGCGGATCGGCCGACCGCTATTTCCAGGCGGAAGTTCGCGATGCGCTGAAGCTGGTGCCTGAAGGGATCGAGGGCCAGGTGCCCTACAAGGGTCCCGTTGCCGGCGTGCTGCATCAGCTTGTGGGCGGCCTTCGGGCGGCGATGGGCTATGTCGGATCGGCAACGATTGCCGAACTTCATGAAAAGGCCCGGTTCGTGCGGATATCGTCCGCGTCGCTCCGTGAGAGCCACGCGCATGACGTGACGATCACCCGCGAAAGCCCCAACTATCCCTCAAACGTCTAGGCCGGAACAAACATGCCCCTGTCGCTTCTATACCCGGTACTGGCGCAGATCGCGCTGACCCTGCTGGTCTACGGCGGCCTTTCCGTCACGCGTCAGCGGGCACTGCGGGCACGTGAGGTACGGCTTGGCGAAATCGCACTCGACAAGACGGGCTGGGACGAAAGATCGCGCAAGTGGAGCAATAATCTCGACAACCAGTTCCAGACCCCGGTGCTCTTCTACGTCATCTGCGGGGTGGCATCCTATATCGGAGCCGTTGGCGCGATCATGTCCGTGCTGGCGTGGGCCTACGTGATCACGCGCGTCATTCACGTCTATATCCACACCGGCTCCAATAATCTGCGCCGGCGCTTTTCCGTGTTTCTTGTGGGCTTCCTGATCCTCCTCGCGATGTTCATCGGCGTGCTCGTCCATCTGGTATTTTGATGCGTACGGGCGGCAGGCTGCAGGCGGCCATCGAAATTCTCGACATCATGGAGCAGCGCCGCAGGCCGGCGGCCGACGCGTTGAAGGAGTGGGCCGCTTCTCATCGTTTTGCCGGATCCGGCGATCGCGCCGCTATAGGCAATCTCGTCTTCGACAGTTTGCGTCGGCGCCGGTCGCTCGGCTGGCTTGCAGGCGACGATACCTCCCGCGGTATCGTTCTGGCCGCTTATGCCTTCGGCTGGGGAGCGGGCGTCGCTGGCCTTGAGACCGCGCTTGCCGACGATCCGCACGCACCGGCGGCGCTTTCGGAAGCGGAACGTGGCCACTATGCGCAAGCTTCGCTTGAGGGTGCGCCGGCAGCGGTGCGTGCCGACTGCCCGGACTGGCTCTGGCCCTCTTTTGAGCGTCTCTTCGGCGATGATGCCGTCGCCGAAGTCGCGGCGCTCAGTCAGCGCGCGCCGGTTGACTTGAGGGCAAACACGCTGAAGTCGGATCGCGAAAAGGTGTTGAAGAACCTCTCGCATCTGAAAGCAGAGCCGATCGATCTTGCGCCCGACGGCGTGCGCATTCCGGCAGGAGAGGGTTTTGCCCGGCAGCCGAATATCGAGGCTGAGGCCGAATGGCGCAAAGGCTGGTTCGAGGTACAGGATGCCGGCTCGCAGCTGGCCGCGCTGCTTTCGGGTGTCACGCCCGGCATGCAGGTCTGTGATCTTTGCGCCGGGGCAGGCGGCAAGACGCTGGCGCTGGCGGCGTTGATGAACAATACCGGCCAAATTCACGCCTATGATTCAGACCGCCACCGGCTTGCCAATATCCACGATCGCCTGCAGCGCGCCGGCGCGCGCAACGTGCAGGTGCGCGATCCCGCCCGTCAGGCTGATCTGACCGACCTCAACGGCCGGATGGATCTCGTGCTCGTCGACGCGCCCTGCACCGGCGCCGGCACGTGGCGCCGAAGGCCGGACGCCAAGTGGCGGCTGTCGCCCGAGGCGTTGGAGAAGCGGCGCGAAGAGCAGCGCACGGTGCTCGATGCGGCAGCGCCCCTCGTCGCAGCAGGAGGGCGCGTCGTCTATATAACCTGCTCGCTGCTGCCGGAGGAAAACGATGAACAGGTCGAAGCGCTGCTTGCTCGGGCGCCCGGCTTCCGCGTCGCGGATGCCTCTGCCAACGCGCTCGCAGCCCTCGGCGAGGAGCAGGCAAAGGCGTTGCTGGCACGGGCGATCTTGACACGCAACGGCCTCAGCCTCACGCCCGCGCGAACCGGCACGGACGGCTTCTACATCGCTGTTCTGGTCCGAGATACCGCTTGAATCAGTTTGTGAAGAAGTAGAATCAAAACTGGAAGACATGCCGCATATGCGCTTGAAACGACTCATCTTCTCGATAGCGGGACAATTGCCATGACAGATACCGTCCTGATCATCGACTTCGGCTCGCAGGTTACCCAGCTCATCGCGCGGCGTGTTCGCGAGGCCGGCGTCTACAGCGAGATTGTCCCCTTCCAGTCCGCCGAGGAAGGCTTCAAACGCCTTAATCCCAAGGCGGTGATCCTCTCCGGCGGCCCGGCCTCGACGCTCGATACCGATAGCCCGCGCGCACCCGACATCGTCTTTTCATCGGGCCTGCCGGTGCTCGGCATCTGCTACGGTCAGCAGGTCATGGCCGAGCAGCTTGGCGGCAAGGTGGAAGGCGGGCACCACCGTGAATTCGGCCGGGCATTCCTTGAGGTCGAAGCCAGCTCTGCGCTGTTCGATGGTGTCTGGGATCTGGGGACACGTCACCAGGTCTGGATGAGCCATGGCGACCGCGTCACCGCGTTGCCTGATGGCTTCTCGATTATCGGCCAGTCACCCAACGCACCCTTTGCGGCGGTGGCTGACGAAGAGCGCCGCTATTACGGCGTGCAGTTTCATCCCGAGGTGGTTCATACGCCGGACGGCGCGAAGCTTCTGTCGAATTTCGTCCACAAGGTCGCCGGCATCAAGGGCGACTGGACGATGGCCGCTTTCCGCGATCAGGCGATTGCCCGTATCAGAGATCAGGTTGGCTCAGGCAAGGTGATCTGCGGCCTTTCGGGCGGCGTCGACAGCGCGGTTGCCGCCGTCCTCATCCACGAAGCGATCGGCGATCAGCTGACCTGCATTCTGGTCGATCATGGTCTCATGCGGATGAACGAGGCGGCGGAAGTCGTCGAAATGTTCCGCGGCCATTACAATATCCCGCTGGTCCATGTCGATGCGTCCGACACTTTCATCGGCGCGCTCGAAGGGGAGGCGGACCCGGAGAAGAAGCGCAAGACCATCGGCAAGCTGTTCATCGATGTCTTCGAGGCAGAGGCGAAGAAGATCGGCGGCGCCGCATTTCTCGCGCAAGGCACGCTCTATCCGGATGTAATCGAAAGCGTATCCTTCACCGGCGGCCCGTCGGTCACGATCAAGAGCCATCACAATGTGGGCGGCCTTCCCGAGCGGATGAACATGAAGCTCGTGGAGCCGTTGCGCGAACTCTTCAAGGATGAGGTGAGGGCGCTTGGCCGCGAACTCGGCCTGCCGGAGAGTTTCGTTGGTCGCCATCCGTTCCCCGGACCGGGCCTTGCGATCCGCTGCCCTGGCGGCGTTTCTCGCGACAAGCTGGAAATCCTGCGCAAGGCCGATGCGATCTATCTCGACGAGATCCGCAAGGCCGGGCTCTATGACGCGATCTGGCAGGCCTTTGCCGTGCTGCTGCCGGTTCAGACGGTCGGCGTCATGGGCGACGGGCGGACATATGAGTTCGTCTGCGCGCTTCGCGCCGTCACCTCGGTCGATGGCATGACCGCCGATTTCTACCACTACGACATGGAATTCCTCGGCGCCGCCGCCACCCGGATCATCAACGAGGTAAAGGGCATCAACCGCGTCGTCTACGATGTAACCTCAAAGCCCCCCGGCACGATCGAGTGGGAGTAATGGTATTCATCAGTTGGTTGACGTAGCCCTTAGGTGAAGCCCTCAGACTGTATGATCGTGGGACCCACGTGCGTCTTACAAGGACATGCAAATGAAAGCTGTTTTGCACATTGGTACCGAAAAGACAGGAACAACGCTTCTGCAGAGCTGGATGTATGCAAATCAAAGCGCACTATATAGAAGAGGGATATATATTTCAGATAACATAGGGAAAATAAACAATAGGTATGTACCGTCATATTTCAAAAAAGAATTGGACGATTGGGCGCGTGCAAATAATATTAAGACTTCGGAAGAAAAAGAAGCTTTCTTTGAAAATTTTGAAGAAAATCTTTCAAAAGAAATTGAATATCAATCAAAAAATTGCCAATATTTTATTATTACAAGTGAGCATTTCCATTCGAGGTTGACAGACATAGAGGAGATAAGAAATTTAAAAGAATTTATAGACATAAATTTTAATTCTACAAAAATAATATGTTACTTCAGAAATCAATATGATGTTGCGATTTCAGCCTATAGCACCGCTATCAGGACTGGGATGACGGGGACTTTGAGTGAATTTCTTGATCGCGCGACTCCACATCTGTATTATTACAATTATGAAAGAATTGCAGATAATTGGTCTGGCGTATTTGGAAGGGAAAATTGTGATTTTAGAATTTATGATAGAAGTAAATTTAAAAATGGAGATTTGAGGAAGGATTTTATCGATGCTATTGATAAAAATATAAATATAAGTGATCTTGATTATACGATAGAAGCGGCAAATGAATCTCTGTCTCTCATACAGGCGAGCGCCTACGAAATTGTAAACAAAGCAATTCCATATTGGGAAGAGGCTGGCGGCGGCGTTAGTGCTAAAAATATTAGAGCTAAACGGCTGCTGTCAGGTATTGAGTCATTGAATAGGGGGATTTTGAGTTCAGGTAATCGGAGCCAGATAGAAAAAAGATTTCTCGAGTGCAATGCTGAGTTTTTCAGAAAGTACTTCGGCGGGGAAAATAAATTCGAATTGATTGCGAGTGTTGAGCGGGAAAAACAGTATCTACCGGTCGAAGAGGTGGCCGATATGATAAGTGAGGTATTAGAAGTGGCTCTTTCACTATCAGGAAGCGTAAATTTATACGACAGTGATGCTGATTATCTTCGAGATATTGCCAATAAAATCGCGCGAAAAAAATGAAAGCGATCTCGCTGACGCCCTGAAGCTCATGACTCTTGCAAAGCGTGCACGTCCTACGGGGCCATATATACGCAAGATGGTTGACGAGTGGACTGCGCGGTTGAAGCGACGTTAATGCACTATCAATTGGGTTCGTGCCGGGTAGTCTCAAATCGCTGAGTTCAATCGCACTAGTGCATCGGCGATGCGACGAAGAGGTCGAATCTTAGTTTGCCATATGCCCTTCGCCGGCGATTTGTTTCCAGTCTGTGTTGTTGCGGAGGCAAGATATGCCCGAGTTGCGGAATAAACCTGAGGAAACATAATGCCTGCGACAGCCAACGGCCCAACGCCGCAAAACGGCGCCCTTGAGGGCGTGCGCGTGCTCGATCTTACGCGGATGATAGCGGGCCCCTATGCCACGATGCTGCTGGCAGACATGGGCGCTGAGGTCATCAAGATCGAGGAGCCCGGCCGCGGCGACGATGTGAGGTATCTGGCACCACAGGTCGATGGTGTCAGCAGCGTCTTCGCGCTCGTAAACCGCAACAAGCGATCGGTGACCCTCGATCTGCGCCTGGAAGAAAGCCAGTGCGTCCTCCATGAACTTGTGAAAAGCTGCGATATCGTGGCGGAAAATTTCTCGACCGGTGTCGTCGACAAATACAACCTCTCCTACGAGGTGCTCAGCAGCATCAATCCTCGCCTCATCTATTGTTCGGTCAGCGGATATGGACGGCAAGGCGAATTCGCAAGGCGCCCCGGGTTCGACCCGGTCGTGCAGGCGGATGCCGGATTGTTTTCGATCAACGGGGCCGCTGACGGTCCACCAACCCGCATCGCGGCACCGATTGTCGACGTCGGGTCGGGCATGTCCGCGCTCAATGCGATTCTTGCCGCGCTCTACACGCGGGAGAAGACTGGGCGAGGACAATATGTCGAGGTCGCCCTGTTTGACGTTGCCGTCGCACTATCAAGCTATTTTGCGATGAACTACCTGATGACCGGCAGCAGCCCGAACAGACTGGGCAACGATTCATCGACGTCGCAACCGGTTGGGCTTTTTTCCGCCAGCAACGGCACTTTCTATCTGAGTTGCTCCAATGACCGGTCGTTTCGCAAGCTCGCTGCCTGCATCGATGCGCCAGCGCTCGTCGACGATCCGCGGTTTGCAACCAATGCCGACCGGTGCGCCAACGGCGATGCCCTCAGAGAGGAGCTCGCGGCGATCTTCAACACCATGGACTGCGATACGATCGTGGGAGAAATGCTAACAGCCGGTGTACCGGTTGGCCGCACTTTCACGATTGGCGAGGCGCTTGAATCTCCGGTTGCCAGATCGCGTGGGACGGTGAGCAACGCCGTGCGTGCGAACGGACGACCCGTCCCCAACGTCAAGGCGCCCTTCGATCTCCACGGTACGCCATTGCTCGCACCGAAGGCCTGCCCGGAACTCGGTGAGGCCAACCAATGGTTTCTCGACGAAATCCTGGGCTGCGATGAGGCGCGTGCCGCTGAACTGGCTGCAGCGGGCGTGTTTGGACAATAAGCCTGATCCGCGCCAACTTTCGTTTCGATGAAGCGCATGCAGCCCAGCGCGGGACATGATCTGTAGTGCGCGATGACGACGCGATACAAATTCCTGGTGGCCCACAGGGGCTACGGCGCTAGACTTTGAACCGGCAACTTTGCCGGTCCTGTGAGGCGATCATGAACGATAGCCCGAGCTATCAGTCGTACATGCGAAGCCCGTTTCGCAGCATCAAGCACACGACATATTTCCGCGTGTACGACGAACTGTTCGACAAGTATCGCGGAAAACCTGTCACATTTGTCGAAATCGGGGTGCTCGGTGGAGGGTCGCTGTTCATGTGGCGCGATTTCTTCGGGCCAGAGGCGAGGATAATCGGGGTCGACCTCAATCCGAATGCGAAGAAGTGGGAGGAGCACGGCTTCGAGATCATCATCGGCAGCCAATCGGATGAGGCGTTCTGGTCCTCTTTCAGGAATGAGATCGGTGCTGTCGACATCGTTCTCGATGATGGCGGTCACACCTATGATCAGCAGATCACGACCGTCGAATGTCTTCTTGAAAACATCGGGGACGGCGGCATGCTCGTCGTGGAGGATACGCACACTTCCTACATGCAGGGCTTCGGGCCGAGGAAATACTCCTTCATCGAGTATTCAAAGATCATGATAGACGTGATCAATCATCGATTTAACAAGTTTTCCGAGAACCGGGACCATCGCGTCTGGTCGGTTGAATTCTTTGAATCCATCGTTGCCTTCAAGGTCAACCGTCCCGCCAGTACGCTGGAGTCCCGGCCAACCGAAAACGAAGGCGAATTCGATCGCGCAAGGGATTTTCGCTACCGCGACAATGCGACGGTTACCAAAATCAATCAGGCCGAGCGCGCGCTGAAGGACTATGGTTTTCTGCCAGACTTGTCTGCAGTGTTCGCGTTTGTCCGCGATATGGCTGTCCGCCGGAAATTCAGGGCGAGGAAATACTTCAACAAGCCCATGAAGTAGAGCGCGGCTTGCGATCCATGGGGCGCTGCCGCGCCAGATCCCGCTTGATCTTTTCGATTTCACTGCCTCTAATCGCGCTCCCACCCCCTCTGAAAATGGGCATGCCGCGCTGGTCGGGCTGCGACAAGACGGCATGAACATAGCGGGCGTTGAGCGCCTTTGATTTGATAAGCCGGACAGGAAGCGGAACGTCGCGTGACGACTTTGAGGCGGGTGTTCAGGGTCCTTGGCAGAGACGGTTTCAGAGGGAGCGCGCTCTTTCTCAGGGCGGGTATCGCATATGCGAAACTGGCGCTCCTGAGACGGCTCGATCGGCCGGTGGTTGATACCGCATACGGGTTGAAATTGTCGGCCAACTACAATGACGAGACGTTCAAATTCTATGTCAGTGGCGCCTATGGCACCTTCTATTGGGACCGGATCGGGAAATTCGCTGTTCCGTTTGTCTTTCTGGATATCGGCGCCAATCAGGGACTCTATGCAATCGGCGCGGCCAAGAACCCGCTGTGCGTCGCCAGCTATGCGTTCGAGCCGGTCCCTCACACGTTCGACTTCCTGAAGGCGAATATCGCCCTGAACGGCGTCACAGATCGCTGCATCCCGGTTATGAAAGCGGTCGGAGAACGTCATGGCGTGGCTGAAATCGCATTGAAGGAAGGGCACAGCGGCGTTGCGACACTGGCAGGCTCAAACCTGCTGAAGGCGGTGGCACAGACGCGGGCATCGGTCGCGATGATCGATGGCAGGGACCTTGAAAAGCTGATCGAACCGGTCGACAGGCCGATCCTCGTCAAGATTGACGTTGAGGGCTATGAAAGCGTGGTCATCGACCAGTTGCTCAAAACTTCCATTGCCGGACGGATCGCGGAAGCGTTTCTCGAGATCAACGAGGACTGGGTAGACGTCGACGGCATCAAGAACCGGCTGCGTGGCGCCGGACTGGCACATTTCATGAAGGTCGGCGCCGGGCGGCAATACGATCTGCTCGCTACGCGCGAGCCGGTATGAAAAAGCAATCGCCGACGGCCGGTTCGGCCGACGGCGATACCTGTGCCATTGTTCGACAAGAGCGCCTGACTACTCCGGCAGGATCCTGACAGCACCCTTGTCGGCGGACGCAGCAAAGGCCGCGTAGGCTTTCAGCCTCTTTACTATATCGCGCCTTCTCGGTGCTAAGGGTGCCGACATCGAAAACCCCGTGAACGGCACAAACCATATCGTCTATAACGGGCTGGCGAAGCTTCTCGGCGCACTTGGTTATGACTAGGCCAAAGGCCCCCCGCCGACCGAACCAAAACCGCAGTGCGAGACGCCTCCGCTACAGCGGTGGCGTCACCTCATAGGTCCAAACTCTGAAAGATTTCAATATATGCGGACCAAATGAATTGATGAGGGGGACGTCCGCTGCATCGCGCCCCCGAGCCACGACGATCCTGCCAATTCTCGGCGTATTGTTGCGAGGATCAAATGTGTACCAGCTATTCTCAAGGTAGACTTCGATCCAAGCGCTGAAATCCATCGGATCCTCAACCGGCACGCCAATATCGCCCAAATGTCCATTTACATAGCGGGCCGGGATGTTGAGGCAGCGGCATAAGGCGGCTGCCAGATGCGCAAAATCGCGGCAAACGCCAACGCGCTCGTGAAACACCTCAAACGCCGTTCTGGTCGCACGCGCTTTCATGTAATCGAACTGAATGTGAGAATGTACGAAATCGCAGACTGCTTGGACCCTGTTCCAGCCGGGAGGCACGTTTCCGAAAAGGTCCCAGGCAATCTGGCTGAGACGGTCGGTTTCGCAATAGCGGCTGCCCATCAGGTAGCCGAGGCATTCGTCGGGAAGGAGCGGCACCGCAACTTCCCTAGTCTCCGGCAATACCACATCCGGCTTGCCGTCATCTTCGATCGTTGCGTCACCCCAGATCGTTATGTCTCCCGCTGGCGCGACAAGCCTTCGGCAACGATTGCCGAAGAGGTCTTTGTAGGTCGTGACGGATACAACGGGTGAGGTGAAGATCGTCTCGGGAACCCTGATGAAGGGAGCGTGATCGTCATGCGCTGAAAGTAGGCAGACCAATGCGGTCGGTTGAGAGCACGTGAGCGTGATATCGTGCCCGTAGCGGATGAGCATGCTTTACTGCCCTGACGTTGGAAAGGATGAGGTGTAGAGTCGCGCCGGGAAGCCATCGGCCTGGTGGTGAATGGGCCAGGCGCCATCATATCCATTTCGCCCGTCTGGTTGGCCGGAGTCAGGTCTCCGAACGGCGTCACTCACATTGCGCTCCCACAGGTGAGCGGCTCGCATGGCCCGTGTCAGATCGTTGCTTGGCTTACACATCGCAATGTGTCTCATTCAGGATGCATCGATCGGATCGAACTCTTTCGAAAAAACCTTGCAACCATCGCCATCGATGATCGACATGGCATCAGGTCGCTGAGGCATGTTGAGACTCGTTGATAGCCGCATGGCGACTTCTATCGCTTCGCTCAGCGTGCTGACGATTACGGTTTCTCTGGCAACGGTCGCCAGAGCATCGTCCGCGGCACGAGTTCGATAGAATTCAATAGAAAATCTCAAGACTGATCTCCGGAAAGTGCCGAGGCGCCGCACGCAAATCGTGCCTCACCGATGTATTTGGCTCGCGTTTCACTTTTGCGGTCTGAAGACCAAACACCCGCAATCGACAAAAGTGGCTCGGGCGGTGCGGCTGCGGCTTTTCAGGCTTTTCCGAATGTCTTGGAAATGAGTTTGTCTCTCTCACTGCCCGAATGGCTTCGGACCCGCTCCAGATTGTCCTGACTTACAACGCGCTCATGACGCTCATCGTCGTTGCGAACACGATACTGCGGGAATGCGCCTTCCGGAGGAAGCGTCGCGGTGACCTTATATGTCCCGCTTGCGGTTGGCCGCTGAACGAAACCGCCTTTCAGCCGGACGGACTCACCTACCTTGTATAGATGTGTGGAATTGTTTCGCTGGTTTGTGTCTGCGCCACTTCGGCGATTGGATATATCGGTCATTTTGGCTTTTTGTCCTTTTGGCAGGTCGGGTTGAAATGATGTTTCGCGGATAGATGCATCGCGAGCTTCCATCCGCTCGGTCTGACACCCTCGCAGCAGAAGTCTGGCTGCCCCGTCGTGGCCACAACATGCTTTTCAGGAATATTTGTCTGTCAGGCGTGCGCGACGCGTATTTTATTGCTTACGCCGGAAGATGCGTTCCTGACGCTTCTAGTGAGGCTGCTTCCGTAACCGGAAAACGATTCAGGCTTGAATTAGAGCGCTATTTCGAGCCGGCGCCTGATTAATCGTCAGTCGGAATGTAAGAAAATCCAGCTCGTGTGCGATGGTGAATTAAATTGAATCTCAAAATTCACTGAGCTGAATATTTATAAGACTACGTTCTTATTGCGTTCGAAATAAGGCGTGTGGCAGGCATTGCATTTGATACCAGCAATTAAAGCCCGAGCCAGCCAAAGACGTCAGCGGCGCAGGCAGGTCCATTTAGTGCCTCTGCTTTTAGGCCCCCGCCGGCCTATTCCGGCAGGATCCTGACCGCGCCCTTGTCGGCGGATGCGGCAAAGGCCGCGTAGGCCTTCAGCGCCGTGGTCACGTTGCGTTTGCGCGGCGCTGCCGGCGTCCAGCCAGCCTCGTTCTGCGCGGAGCGTCTTGCTGCAAGCTCGGCCTCCGGCACGGCAAGGTTGATCGTCCGGTTCGGGATATCGATCTCGATCATGTCACCGTCGCGGACAAGACCGATGGTGCCGCCCTGGGCCGCTTCCGGCGAGACGTGACCGATGGAAAGGCCGGAAGTGCCGCCGGAAAAGCGCCCGTCGGTGACAAGCGCGCACGCCTTGCCGAGGCCGCGGGATTTCAGGTAGCTCGTCGGATAGAGCATTTCCTGCATGCCGGGTCCGCCCTTGGGGCCTTCGTACCGGATGACCACGACGTCGCCTTCCTTGACTTCCTTGCTGAGGATGCCCTTGACCGCTGCGTCCTGGCTTTCAAAGACGACGGCCGGGCCGGAAAACTTCAGGATCGATTCATCGACACCCGCCGTTTTCACGATGCAGCCGTCCAGGGCGATGTTGCCTTTCAGAACAGCAAGGCCGCCATCCTTGGAGAAGGGGTTCCTGGCTGACCGGATAACACCGTTTTCCCGGTCGAGATCGAGATCGTCCCAGCGTGCTTCCTGAGAGAAAGCAACCTGTGTCGGGATGCCGCCTGGCGCGGCCTTGAAGAAGTTGCGGACGCTCTCGCTTTCGGTGCGGTCGATGGCCCAGCGATCGATCGCGTCGCCAATCGTCGGCGCATGGACCGTCGGGCTCTCGGTATTGATCAGACCGGCTTCTTCAAGCTGTCCCAGGATCGCCATGATCCCGCCTGCGCGGTGAACGTCCTCCATGTGAACGTCCTGCTTGGCCGGCGCGACCTTGGACAGGCAGGGCACCTTGCGCGAAAGGGCGTCGATGTCATCCATGGTGAAGTCGATGCCGCCCTCATAGGCGGCTGCAAGGATATGAAGCACTGTGTTGGTCGATCCGCCCATCGCGATGTCGAGCGACATGGCATTTTCGAATGCCCGCTTGTTGGCGACATTGCGCGGAAGAACGGATTCGTCCTCCTGTTCGTAATAGCGCCGGGTCAGATCGACGATCAGATGACCGGCCTCGACGAACAGCCGCTTGCGGTCGGCATGCGTTGCCAGCGTCGAGCCATTGCCGGGCAATGACAGGCCGAGCGCCTCTGTCAGGCAGTTCATCGAATTGGCGGTGAACATGCCAGAGCACGAACCGCAGGTCGGGCAGGCGGAGCGTTCGATGACCTGAACTTCCTCGTCCGTCACCTTTTCGTCGGCCGCGGCGACCATCGCATCCACCAGATCCATTGCATGCGTCTTGCCGCGCAGAACGACCTTGCCGGCTTCCATGGGGCCGCCGGAGACAAAGACGGATGGAATGTTGAGCCGCATCGCCGCGTTCAGCATGCCGGGCGTGATCTTGTCGCAGTTGGAAATGCAGACCATCGCATCGGCGCAATGCGCATTGACCATATATTCCACGCTGTCGGCGATGATCTCGCGCGAGGGCAGGGAATAGAGCATACCGTCATGGCCCATGGCGATGCCGTCATCGACCGCGATCGTGTTGAATTCCTTGGCAATGCCGCCAGCCGCTTCGATTTCGCGCGCGACAAGCTGGCCGAGATCCTTCAGATGCACATGACCGGGAACGAACTGGGTGAAGGAATTGACCACGGCAATGATCGGCTTTCCGAAATCGCCGTCCTTGACGCCGGTCGCGCGCCACAGGCCGCGTGCGCCTGCCATGTTGCGGCCGTGGGTGGTCGTTCTTGAGCGGTAAGCTGGCATCGGGCTGTCTTCTTCCCTTGAATATCTTTCATCGGCAAAGCCGGGCTGGGGGACTTTTATCCGAAATATCCCAATTCTCAAATGCTGACGCGATTGTAACGTCTGTTACATTGACCGCGCCGTGGCCAGCTCCTACCACTATGAAATAGAGTTTATGTGGGCCACTGCAATGCAGAGGGCCGAAAGCGCCTGTCCATCCCTTGACCTGAATCGAGGCGATGGGACAGAAGCGCGTTACGTTTAGGGGTTGGGTCAGCGCCAATGTCGAGAGCCGCGTCGCTCACATCCTGGTCGTCGGCGCTCATCGCCTGCATCGTCGGTTTCGGCGGCACCATTGCCCTTATCGTTCAGGCGCTGCAGGCGCTCGGCGCATCGCCGGCGCAGACCTCTTCGGGCATCACCGCACTTTGCCTTGGCGTTGCACTGGCCGGCATCGCGCTGACGGTATGGTTGAAAATGCCGATCGTGCTGGCATGGTCGACTCCCGGCGCCGCGCTTCTCGCAGCTGTCGCGCCCGGCCTTACCTGGCCCCAGGCGGTCGGCGCTTTCATTGCGGCGGCGCTGATGATGGTTCTGGTAGGGATCATCCCGATCCTTGGGAGGATGGCACAGAAGATACCGGCATCGCTGGCTTCGGCGATGCTCGCCGGCGTTCTGCTGCCCTTCACGATCGCGCTCTTCCGATCCATCGAGGTCGATCCCATACCCGCGATCGTGCTGCTGGGCGTCTTCATCGTCGCCAACCAGCGCCTTCCGCTCTATGCCATCGTCTTTGCGCTTCTTGCTGCGATGGTGCTGATCATCCTGCGCGGCGACATAGCGGCGCTGCCGAAGGTGGATTCTGTTGGCAGCATCGAGTTCGTACCTCCCGTCTTCGACTTCGCGGTTATCGTCAGCATCTCGCTGCCATTGTTCCTGGTGACGCTGATCTCGCAGAATTTGCCGGGGCTGGTGATACTGAAGACGGCAGGCTTCGAACCGCCGGCAGGACCGGTCATCCTCGGTAACGCACTTGCCTCACTGATTTTCGCGCCATTCGGCGCCCATGGCATCAATCTGGCAGCGATAACGGCCGCAATCTGCATTGGCGACGATACGCACGGGCCAAGGGCCACCCGCTGGAAAGTCGGGGTTGTCTACGGTGTGCTTTATCTCCTGCTGGCGGCGTTCACACCGTTCGTTGTCGCCGTATTCCTGATGATGCCGAAGGCCGTCATCGCCTCGCTGACCGGCATTGCCGTTCTCATGCCGCTGGCGGCGGTAACGGAAAAAATGTTGAGCGATTACGAGGAGCGCGACGCCGCCATTCTGACTTTTGCCGCCACGGCATCCGGCGTCACGATTCTCGGCATCGGTTCCGCGTTCTGGGGTCTTGTCATCGGCTTTGCCACATTGGGCGCGAAAAGGCTCCTCCTGCCGAAACGTGGCGATGAAACCGACGTGATCTAATTGTAGGACCAATGGTTGTGTCGGCCGGAGGTGACGGCTACGGTTGAAATGCGAAGCACGGAACAATTCCGTATGCGCCGCATCTCTGACTCCAGTTCCGTCAGCCACGCTGCGTACATGGACCCCAAAAAGAATAACCCATGCTCATTTCCTCACCAGACGTCGTTCGATGAGCGATTCAGCGACCGCATCTGCTGCGCCAGACAGAAACCGCCTGATAGCCGCGGTGCTGCTGAGCGGCGTTGCGCTGTTCGAGATGGCAGCCGAACTCGGCAAGATCGATGTCGTGCAGAAGACCGCATGGGTCTTCATGGTGGCGTTGCTGATTTTTCGCATCCGACAATGGACCCTGCGCGATTTCTACCTTCTTGCTGTCGGCGTCGCGCTGGCAATCGTCGTGTATCTGACGAAGGACACGCCCTGGGCGATCATCTCCCGCGCGATCGATCAGGCCACCTTCATGATGGCCTTCATTATCCTGCTGGGTCTTCTCTATGAAACCGCCTCCACATCACCGTCCGTTGCAATCTGCGGCGAGTACCTGACACGCCAGCCGCCCTCGCGCCGCTACTATGCGCTCTATGTCGGTTCGGCGGTGCTTGCGGTTCTGTTCAATGTCGGCGTCCTCGCCTTTCTCGTGCCTCTCATTCAGCGGGGCGTCGAGCGGGCGACGCCCGGCGACGCGCTGAATCCCATCCGGCTCAGACGACAGATCACGCCGCTTGTGCGTGGGTTCTCATGGGGTGTCATCTGGTCGCCAACGGCGTTCTCGCCGCTTGTACTGGTTCAGCTCATGCCGGATCTCGACCGCGCACGCTGGACGCTCTATGGGGTCGCCATCTTCATCATCATGATGATCGTCGGCGGCCTTGAGGACCGTATCCGGTTCCGACGCTATAGACCGGTCGGACCGCGTATCTCGGCCGAATTTCCGCTGCGGGCCGCCGCCTATTTCGTCGTTGCCTGTGCGGCGCTCTTCACCATCGTCGGCGTTGTCGTTTCCCTGACCGGCGAATCCGTCGTCGTCGGACTGCTCGTCGCATGTCCGGTCATGATGGTGGGTTGGCTGTTTGCGCAGGCTGGCCGCGACTTCCTCAACGCCGGGCCTGCGGTCCGCGCGAGGATTTCCGTCATTCTCGGGCGCGAAGTTCCCGGGAGCGTTTCCATCGCGATGATCATGGCGCTGTCCGGTTTCATCGGCAGCATCGCGGCCGCGCTTGTTCCCGCATCGGATCTGTCGGAAATCCTCTATCTCAATGCTGTGCCGGATTATGTCCTGCTCTGGCTCATATCAGTGCTCGTCCTTGCTTCCGGTCAGATGGCGCTGACGCCGATGGCGATGGCAGTGTTCTTCGGCACTGTTGTGTCGGCGATGCCGGTGAAACCCGCCGATCCGACACTGATCGCCCTTGCCATTTCCTGCGGCTGGGCTCTGACGGGTCTCGGATCGCCATTCTCCGCCGCAACGCTATTGTGCAGCCGTGCCACCGGCATACCCGCGCAGCGGCTCGCCTGGAGCTGGAATTGGGCCTTCGCGGCGCTCGCGCTGCTGGTTCTCGTGCCGGTCTACTACTGGGCAACCGGCGGGCAGTAGGCTCTTATCGGGGCCGCCGGACAACGCGGATCCGGCCGCTGCCGCCACCGCCGCAGAAAAGGCGGTCGGCGCCGTCGGATTCCATGCCGGAAACACCTGCGCCTTCCGGCATTTCCATGCGCACAAGGACTTCGCCCGTTTCAGGATCGATACGGCGGATATCGCTCTCATTGTCCTGCCACGTACCATGCCACAATTGGCCGTCGACCCATGTGACGCCGGTGACGAATCTGTTGGATTCAATGGTCCGCACGATCTCGCCGTTTGACGGATCGACCTGATATATCTTGCAGCCCCTGTGCTGACCGACCCACAGGAAGCCGTCCGACCAGGCAAGACCCGAATCCCCGCCATTGCCGGGCGCGGGAATCGTTGCGAGTACTGCTCCGGTCTGAGGGTCGATCTTGCGTATGACCTTCTCGGCGATCTGAAAGAGATATTTGCCATCGAAGGCCGTACCCGCGTCGGCAGGAACATCGATCGTCGAAGTCATGTCACCCGTGTCGGGATCCAGAGCGCTGAGGCCCCTGCCGCTGGCAAACCAGATCCGGTGTCCGTCGTAGCTTACGCCGGCAACGGCATCTACGCCGGTGAAGGGACCGTACACTCTGAGTATTTCTGCGGGACTGTGCTTCATGCGTTCACTCTAGCTCAGCGGTGAAGCTGCCGGGAGTAACAAACTTGTCGGGAATCCTGGAACGCTTCGGGCAATCCATCGCCGCGCGCGGCCGCGCCCGAATGGTTCAACCTCGCCTTGCGCGGCGAGCGACTCCAGGGCTCTCTGGACGGTTCGCGGGCTCACGGAGAGCGCCAGTGCGAGCGCGGAACTCGACCATGCCTCGCCGTCGGCGAGCAGTGCCAGGACGTGTGCGTGCTCCCTTTCGACCGGCGGTGCGAGCACAATGACGCGACTGGTGTCGCGGGCTATCATCATGAAGCCGTTTTCTGTTGCGGTTATCTCCGCGATATCTCGCAATTCGCCGCGTAGCCGTCCGATCTCCACACGGAGCCTTGCCCGATGCGATTCATCGGCTTCGCGCGCCCTGAAGGCCTGCCAGAGAAGTGCCTCGCGCGACGCTGAGCCGGGCCATGCCTCCGCCAGAACGCGGACCAGCGTGAACAGGACCGACCTGCCGGTCAAGGGGATGACGTAGCCTTTGGATCGAACGCAATTGCGACAGGCGTCGATGACCAGACGGTCCGACGCATAAACGGCCTCGACATCTTCAAGGTACAGAAGTCGTTGCCTGTCGCCGCCGACCTCCCGCGCTACCGGCGCAGAAAGCCTTTCGGCAGCACGTTCAACTTCGGCAAGCAACGGCCGGGATTGCAGCGCGCCAGCCAGTTCCATCGCGTTCGCCAGCGCGTCTTTGGCCGAACGAGAATCGAGGCGCCGGATTGCAATACCCGCCCGCACCAGCTGTATTCCAACATGCGATGGAGTGGGCAGGGCGGCGATATCGACCTCGCCGAGCAACGCTTCGGCATCGTCCAGCCTGCCGATCAGCAGCAGCAGCCTTGCCTCCAGATAGGCTGCATGCGCGGCATTTCGTCTGTCACCATAGGCGGCAAGCGCCCGTCGGGCGGGTCCAAGATTGGTGAGGCTTTGCCCCAGGTCGCGAGAAACAAGAGCAATTTCCGCTTCACCGACGACGCAGCGTGCTCGCGAGGCTGGCTCCCTCGGACCAAATGCGCGTCCGGCCTGGCGCAGCAGGTCTCTGGCACGCTCTAGATCCCCGAGTTGCGCCATCGCGATACCGCGAAGCGCCAGCGCGGGGGCGTCATCCCTGGTGCCGATCCGCTTGAGCGCCGTCAGCGCGTCGCCCGTGGCGAGGGCGCGGGATGCGGCATTGATCAGCGAGTCCATTCAAATCCCGTCACACTTGTTACTCACGCCATCAAGCAGCGCCGCTCTACCAGTTGATCGTCACTGCACCGGCATCAGCCGCCCCAGTCAAATCAGGAGGATGGAAGATGAACGCTTCGCCGATTTCAGGAAAGCCCCGGATTTTCGCGCGCCATGAAGTCGGCGCCGGCAATCTGCTTTGCCTGATGGCTTCGCCGACATTCGCCATCATGGCCTGGCTATCAGCGGCTGATCCGGCTGATGCCATGTGTACCGCCATGCAGTCCGTGCTGCCGGTCGATGGCATGACGACGATGTACCTCCTGATGGGCGTTTTCCATCTCCCGGCGTGGTTCCGTCTCGCTTCCGCCGGAAGGTTGCAGCCCATCGGATCCAGCACCCCCAACATCAAAGGAGAATAACCATGCAACAGCCTGTTGTTTCACGCGATGAATGGCTTGCTGCGCGCAAGGCGCTGCTTGCTCACGAACTCGAAATGACCCGCAAACTGGATGAATTGCGGGCCGAACGCCGCAGTCTGCCGTGGGTCCGGATCGAAAAGGACTACGTGTTTGAAGGTCCGGACGGCCCGCGCCGTCTTTCAGACATGTTCGGCAATCGCAGCCAGCTGGCCGTTTATCATTTCATGCTGACACCCGGTTCCGACAATATCTGTCCGGGCTGTTCCTACACGATGGATCATGTCGATGCGGCGCGGCAGCATTTCGAACAGGCCGATCTGGCATTTGCTGCCATATCGCGTGCCCCGATCGCGCGCATCGAGGCGGTTAAGAAGCGTCTGGGATGGACTTTCCCCTGGGTTTCATCGGGGAACAGCGATTTCAACCACGACTTCGCGGTTTCGTTCACCGAAGAAGAACGGGCTTCTGGCTCGGCATTCTACAATTTCGGCAAGACGAGGATCGAAAAGGCATCGGATATGTTCGGCGTCAGCATTTTCGTCAGGGATGAAAAGGGCAGCATCTTCCACACCTATTCGACCTATCATCGGGGTACGGAATTGCTCATGGGAGCATTCAACTGGCTCGACCTGACGCCGAAGGGCCGCAACGAAACCGGCGGAATCATGAGCTGGGTGAAGCTGCATGATACCTATCCCGCCTGACGTTTCCGCGCGGCGTCATTGCGTGACGCACGCTGAATGACTGGCGTCAGATGGATTGCAACCGGTCTGCCGAGACGATTTAGTTTCGTCTCGGCAGACCCTCGTCTGCCGCCAGGTCGCTCGGGGTAGACACGTGTCAGAAAATTATCCGGTCATTTTGCATCATGGTCTGACATCGCCTTTTTCGGAAAAGATCCGGATCGCGCTCGGTTACAAGCAACTACGCTGGAAATCGGTGGTCGTTCCGCGCGTGATGCCAAGGCCCGACCTGATGCCGCTGACCGGCGGTTATCGACGCACGCCCACGATGCAGATCGGTGCCGACATCTACTGCGATACGCAGATGATCCTCCACGAACTGGACCGGCGTTTTCCCGATCCGCCATTGGTGCCGAGGCACGCCAGCGGCATTACCTGGGGGCTGTTGCGATGGACCGACGGTGCCTTCTTCACCGACGCAATGAACCTGGTCCTCGCCGAAAACGCTGACCATCTGCCGCCGGAGTTCGTGGAAGATCGCGAGGCACTGTTTGGGCAGGCCTTCGATTTCGCCCGGATGAAATCGGAAATTCCGTTTCGGCGCGACCAGGTGCGCGCGCAGCTTGCATGGATCGAGGACCAACTCGCCGCAGGCGGTGACTGGCTCATGGGAGAGTTCAGCCTCGCCGATATCCACGCCTATCTGAACATCTGGTTCTGTCGCAACCATTCGCCGAGGACCGCCGAATTGCTTGCGGCCTTTCCAAATATTCTGGCCTGGGAAAGCCGGATGGTGGCTATCGGGCACGGATCGAGGGAAGAAATAGCCGCCGCCGAGGCTCTGGAGATCGCAGCCTCCGCCTCGCCACAGGCGCTGGCTCACGACGATCCGGGAGAGCTCAATGGCCGCAGACCGGGTGACCGCGTTTCTGTCACGCCATACGATTACGGATGCGTTCCCGTATCAGGTGAGATCGTTGCCCTGTCCGCAAATCACATTGCGATCCGCCGCTACGATGAGAGGGCGGGCGATATCGTCGTCCACTTTCCGAGGGTCGGCTTCGTCATCGAGGTAGATGACGGCATCAGCCGCTGAGCCAGCGCTAGTTTCGATAGCCGGTCGGATCGATTTCCACGCCGTCCTCGACGAATTTGGGCCAGCCGCGCATATATTCCACGAATGCATCGCCCAGGCCCTCCGACCGGAGGTAGTCCGCGCTGACCGGGGTTGCCGGCGAGCGATAATCGTGGTCGCGTCTGACCTGTTCGGGAAAATCATGCCGGAGAATGGCTGCGCGGCCGATAATGGCGAAGTCGTAGCCTGCATCGACGACTGCTGCGGCTCCCGCCGCGGTCATGATCTTGCCCGCCGCGCCAAGACGCACCCTGCCTCGCGGCAGATCGGCGAAATGGCTGATGAGCGATCGGCCCTTGTAGAGTTCCTCTTCGGGCTCCTTCTTCACGTCCCAGGCCGAAACGTCGAGGTAGTCGATCTTCTCCTCGCTCAACAGTTGCGTGGCAAACGTACGTATTTCGGAAAGTCGCTGCCCGAACCTTTCCGGCGACAGACGCAGGCCGATCTGGAAGTCGGCGCCGCAGCCGGCCCTGATGCCGTCGACGATTTCTTCGGTCAGTCGTGTCCGGTTTTCAAGCGAACCGCCATATCGGTCGTCGCGCCTGTTGATTTCCGGCGAAAGGAACTGCGCGAGAATGTAGCCATGTGCGCCATGAATCTCGACGCCGTCAAACCCTGCCTTTTCGGACCTCTTCGCAGCCGCGATGAAGTCGTCCCTCAGCTGTTCCACCTCATCGAGTGCCAGCGCCCGGGCGCCCGATTTCTCATCTGCAGAGGGCGCGACGATATCGCTGACGAGAGTCTTGGGGGACCTGTTTCCGGCGTGGTGCAACTGCACCGCCGCCAGTGAACCGTTGGCCCTGATGCCATCCGCCAGCCGCCTGAGCCCCTCAAGATGCTCGTCGCCGAAGACGCCGAGCTGGCCGGGGAAACCCTGTCCGTTGGCCTGCACATGGGCAGCGCAGGTGAGCGTGTAGCCGAACCCGCCTGCGGCACGCATCGTCAACCAGCGATATTCGTCTTCACCCAGAGTGCCGTCCGCGTTGCTCTGGGTGTTGGTCATCGGCGCCAGCATGAAGCGGTTCTTCATCTGTGGGCCGCGGGCAAACGAAAGCGGCTGAAAGAGATGGTCTTTGGACATTGGGCAAACTCGCATTTCGGACGGGAAGACGCTCTGGTTATCAGTCTTCCGCTCTCAGGCCAACGTCGCAGGTGGAGCAGCGATGAAGCGCGTTATGATAAGTCGACTTATAATATCATTTGTTGCTAAGTCGGGTTCGGTCCGATAGCTTCGAGATAGTCAAACAATATGCCAGCCGCCGATTATCGAAAACGCGTTGCGGACAATGGCGATCTGAAAGGGTGAGGAAATGGTATCGAGGGTCGTTCTATTGACTGGCGCTGCGCGCGGGCTGGGCAAGGCGATGGCGCTTGCTTTGCTTGGCGATGGACATCGAGTGATCCTGTCCGCCACGGACAGGGCCGCGCTGAACGATGTCATTTCGGAAAGCGGTGCCGGGCCGGATCGGGCCGTGGCGATGCCGGCGGATCTTTCAGCCGAGGGCGCGGCAGAGAAACTGGCCGACGATGCATCTTCGGTGTTTGGGCCAATCGACGCGCTGGTCAACAATGCCGGCATCGGACCGGATCGGTTGACCAGTGACTATCTGAACAGGCCCTTCAACTTCTGGGATGCCCACCTGGCGCTGGCGCGGACCTTTTATTTCGTCAACGCGCTGTCGCCGACATTGCTGGCAGCGCGTCTGGCGCCGACGATGGTTGAGCGCGGCTGGGGACGGATCGTCGGCAACACGACGAGTCTCGATACGATGCTGCGCATGTCGCTTTATGGCGGTTCCAAAGCCGGGCAGGAGGCCGAGATTGCCGCTATGGCCTACAATCTTGCAGGCACCGGCGTCACCGCGAACGCGATTATCCCCGGTGGCGCTACCGCATCGAGAATGACCGATAATGTGGGTTTGCCTCGTGAGGATGTATTTCCCGCCAGCATCATGGCCGGACCCATCCGCTTCCTGATTTCCGACGCATCGAACGGCTTTTCCGGCAGGCGGATGCTCGCCATCCGCTGGAAGGACGACCTGCCGGTGGACGAGGCCGCGGCGAAGGCCAGCGATGCGATCGCCTGGACCGGCTTTGGCGCGCAGGGGGTGCACCCCAAATCAACCGCGACCATGTTCAGACGAGATTGAGATGCTTGCTCTAATGGTGTCACCTTGCACAAAATCTTACTGAGTGAATCACAGCGGCAATGTAGGTTGATCCACTGGATAATCTCCCCAGTTGCAGTGGTGAAATGGCTAGCGAAAATAAAGACCCATTTGAGAGCGCCAAGAAACGGCTGAGACGTGGCAATCAACATGTGGCTCGAACAAAAAAGCGTGTAGAAAAATTCTTCAGGTCAAATCCCTATGCCAAAGTCGTTGAGATTGATGCCGATGGCGTTACCCAGCTACACAAGATCAAACTCACAAAGCCATTTCCAGAAAGTCCGACAGAATCTGCATTAGAGGCTTTGGACGCACTTCGATCCGTTCTAGATCAGGCCGGATACGCGGCCGCTATTTTGAGCGGCAAAGAAAGCCCTAAAAAGACGCACTTTCCATTCGCTGACACTAAGGAACGTTTGGAGAATATAGTCGCCAAGCAGTGCCGTGATCTGCCGCAAGAAATCATAGAGCTATTTCGATCGTTCGAGCCTTACCGAGATGGAAATCAAGCACTCTGGGCGATGAACAAGATCAGAAATAGCACGCACACTGCGCTTATCCCGGTCGGTGTCGCAGTCGACGGTTTGCACATGAACAGCGGTTTCATGGCTGCTGGTGAATCGGGCTCAGTGGCAATTCACCAACCCGTTTGGAATAGCGCGAAGAACGAAATGATATTCGCCAGCGTGGGGCCTAATAGTTCTTTTGAATATGATATGAACATCAATTTCAAAGTCATATTTGACGATGCGGACATTGCTCCGAGCCAATCAGCGATTCGCCTTTTGGAACTTGCGGCGACTGAAGTTGCGCATATTCTGAAAGCCACCGAGGCGGAATGCTACCGCATCGGTCTATTGAAATAGAGACGCGAGCATCACGAGCCAGTGGCGGCAAAATCAACCTCCAACATCCGCGTCGGGATTGGCGGCTGGACCTACGAGCCGTGGCGCGGGACGTTCTATCCCGGCGGCCTGCCGCAAAAGCGCGAGCTTGAATATGCTTCCGCGAAGCTGACCTCCATTGAGATCAACGGCACCTATTACGGTTCGCAGAAGCCGGAGACCTTCGCCAAATGGCGTGGCGAAACGCCGGAAGGTTTCGTCTTCGCGGTGAAGGGGCCGCGCTTTGCCACCAATCGCAAGGTGCTGGGCGATGCGGGCGACTCCATCGATCGTTTCGTCAATGGCGGGCTTGGCGAACTGGGCGAGAAGCTCGGGCCGATCAACTGGCAGTTCATGGCGACCAAAAAGTTCGACCCGGACGATTTCGAGGCTTTTCTAAGGCTCCTGCCGCCGAAGCTAAACGCAAGACCGCTACGTCACGCGGTGGAAGTGCGCCACCCGAGCTTCCGCGATCCAGCATTCGTCGCGCTCGCTCGCAAATATGGCGTCGCGGTCGTCATCGCTGGCGATTGCGACTATCCGCAGATCGCCGACCCGACCGCCTCTTTCGCGTATCTGCGACTGATGGGCACCAAGGAGGGCGAGCCCCTCGGCTATCCGGCCAAGACGCTGGATCAATGGGTGGAGAAGGCCCGCGCTCTGGTCGCCGGCGAGCGCCCGGAAGGGTTGGATTGCGTCGAACAGGCGGAGCCGGATAAGACGGCGCGCGAGGTCTTCGTCTATGTCATCGCCGGCCACAAGGTGGTCAATCCGGCGGCGGCCATGAAGTTCATCGAAAAGCTGGGCTGAAAACGCGTCCTAACGAAGGTTCGATCGCGCGACGTCCAGCCATTCGCGATCTTCCGGGAGCATCTGTTTGCGACGCCGGCCATATTCCCGGTCGATTTGCTCAAACTGCGCCCGCGCCAGGTCCGGCTCTCCCGACTTGAGCAGCATAAGCCCGTATCGAACCTTGGCCTCGGGGCCGGCAAAATAGGCTGACAGAGCCTCGTATTCGTCGCGCGCTTCTTCGGTGCGACCGAGGCCTTCGAGCGCCCTTGCGTAAACCATATGGGCGCGTTGCGACTGATAGTCCGGATTATGTTCACGCAGGCGATCCAGCGTATCGAGGGCGCCGCCAAAATCGCCGAGGCCGTATCTGGCGCGGGCGAGGCCCGTCAACAGAGCCGGATCGTGCTCGTGCGGTCCCTCAAGACACAGGTCGAAGAGCGTTTCGGCATCTTCGTATTTCTTCAGCTGCAGGCATTCTTCCGCCAGACGCCGCCGGTTCTCCACCGTATCGGCGATGTAGAGCTGGTCCTTGTGGTATCGGTAGCTCTTTTCCGGATCGATCGCCCGGGAGACGTTTCTGGACATCTTGCGGCCGGTGCGCGAATTGCCGACCTCGGGCAGGATTTCAAACAGGAAATAAGCCAGGGATCCCAGCAGGGGAAAGAACAGGATAATGAATATCCAATAATAGGGGCGGCCGGTTTTGATGACATGAACGGCAAGGCCGATCTGGATGATGAGGTCCAGGGCCACCATGATCGGCATAAGGAGCATCCCCCGCTGCTGCGCTTCACACGCGCAGACATTAGCGCGTTGTCGCCAAGCGACAAGCAAAGGGCGGCGATCCGCTGAATTCGACACGTATGTGATCAGGACTACGGCACGGCGCGCCTGTTTAGACGCCCTGAGAAAAGAGTCGCGCCACCGCGTAATAGGATACCACCGCCGCCAGTCCGGTCAGGAAGGTGCCCCAGGCGATATCCACCACAGCAACGGTGACGGACCAGTTTTTCAATGTGGAAAGATTGGTCATGTCATAGGTGCCGTAGGCCAGCAGGCCGAGCAGCGCACCGGCGATCAGCGCGGTCGTCAGTCCGCCGCCGGCAAGTGCCGGAGCGACGGCGAAATAGACGATGCCGGCAATGTATAAGAGGTAGAAGGCACCGGCAGCTGCGAAGTTCGGCTGGTCGAGCAACAGAGAGCCAATGTGCTGCCGGTAGAAGCCATTGGCGACGCGCGATAGCCAGATGAAATCGGCACCCAGAAAGACGATGGCGGCAACCACATAGGCGACGACATAGCTCATGTTCCAGCCTCCCTGAAGTCCTGGCTCAGATACCGAGGAATGGTTGCGCAAGCCGGACGACCCAGCTGCGGAAGCGCAACGGTGCATCCGTCACGGCAAGGCAGATGCAGTCCGCCCCGGGCATGGCAACGGGCTGGTGTTCCAGATCCTCGTCGGCTTCCTCAAAATCGCCGCGCGCGAATACGCCGGTTTCGTCGTGAAAGCTCCCCGCCAGAACGAGGGTCAGTTCACGTCCGCGATGACCATGTTCGGGAACCGGCCCCCCGGCCGGAATGCGCAACAGCCTTACGCTGGTGGATTTGTCACCCGTCGCGATCGGCAGGTGATAGGCGCCACGGCCGAGCGAGCGCCACTGGAGTGTATCGACATCTCCGCCGACATAGGAGCGCAGCGGTTCAGGCAGCGTTGGCGCCACCGGTGATTTCATCGCCGGAGAGGGCGCCGATGGCAGGTTCCCCGCGTCCGGCTTGTCAAGCAGGCGCGCCCGCATGCGAGCCCAGGAATCGTCAATAGCCGGCCCGTCCGATGGCGCGGCATGTGTTACAGAGAACAGCGCGCCGCCAGCCGATTCCATTAGCGTCAGCCGCTTCCGGCACGACGGACAAAGCGCCAGGTGTGACGCAACGGCTATGCTCCAGCCTTCGCCCAGGCTGCCGGTGGCATAATCAAGCAGCAGCGCATCGCTGACATGGTGACGGATCGTCATGCCGTCTCCTCCAGTGCTTCGCGAAGTTTTCCAAAGGCGAGGCGGATGCGCGACTTCACCGTGCCGAGCGGAAGATCGAGGGTCACGGCGATCTGGCTGTGTGGAAGCTCGTCGAAAAAAGCCAGCATCAGAATCTCGCGCTGCTCCGTTGGCAGGCGCGTCATCGCAGCCCGCAGGCTTTCTTCGGACTGGCGCGTTTCCATCACGCTGTCGGCCTGAGGATCGCCGTCTGGGACAAGTGCCGGATCGTTGGGGTCTATCTCCGGACGCCTGCTGCGCCGGTAGCTGTCAATGCGAAGATTGCGAGCGATGGTGAAGATCCACGTCGCGACGCTTCCCTTTTCTGCTGAAAACTGCCCGGCCTTGCGCCAGACGGTCATCATTGTTTCCTGCATCAGCTCCTCCGCCAGGCCGCCATCGCGGGTGAGCCGGAGCATGTAGGAGCGTATGCGCGGTCCGAAGACCCGGAACAGCGTTTCGAACGCCGTCACATCCTGGGTCCGTCCGACCGACAGGAGAAGCGCCGTCATCGCGTCCCTCGTGTCCTGTTCTGTTTCCTCGTCCATGTGGACCCGTTCGCGACTGAGCCGTCCGGCGCGGGATAGGCCTCCCGGCGTAACGATCGATACCTGGCTGGCGGCGGCAGTCTGCACGAAATCCACTCTCATGGCCGCCGATACGTGTGCTGTTGCCAACTGGATCACGCCAAACATGCCTGAGCGGTTCTGGCAATCCAACCGGACCCTGCCACCGTAATCCATCAAAAGCCGGTTCGGAAATCGGTCGTGATCCGGTTGCGACTTCGGTGAGGAGAATGCAGATGCAAATGACGGGGGAATTTGCCGCAAGGCGCGTGGCAGTGATTGGAAGCGGCATCGCCGGCGCGTCGGCCGCATGGCTTCTGTCGAAATCCTGCAACGTCGTTCTTTATGAGGCCGATAATCGTCTCGGCGGCCACGCCAACACGGTTGAGGCCCCGACCCCCGCCGGTCCGGTACCGGTGGATACCGGTTTCATCGTCTTCAACGATCGCAATTATCCGAACCTGTGCCGGCTTTTCGACTGGCTGGATGTACCAACCGAAGCATCCGACATGTCGTTTGCGGCCTCCATTGACGATGGCAGGTTTGAATATAGCGGCACCGGCGTTGGCGGACTTCTCGGACAGCGCAGCAATGCCGTCAGACCCCGGTTCTGGCGCATGGCGGCGGGCATCATGCGCTTTTACCGTGAAGCGCCCGCGGTTCTGGAAGACGCATCCTGGCGCGGCGCCAGCCTTGGCGACTACCTCGCGGCAAACGGCTATGGCGAGACATTCGTTGAAGATCACCTGCTGCCCATGGGCGCTGCGATCTGGTCGACGACAGCGCGGCAGATGCGGGAATATCCGGTGCAGGCATTTGTCCGCTTCTTTGAACGGCACGGGCTCCTGTCTTTGTCAGACCGGCCCAGGTGGCGGACGGTCAGCGGCGGTAGCCGCGAATATGTGAGGCGCCTTTTCGCCGACTATGCGGGCGAGGTGCGCCTTGCCAGCCGTGTCGCCGAAATCCGGCGCGACGTCGGCAGGGTGACCGTTACCGATCACCGCGGCAACAGCGACATATTCGATGCCATCGTCATCGCGGCGCATGCCGATCAGGCGCTGTCGATGCTTGGCGATCCGAGCGCCGACGAACGCCGGCTGCTCGGTGCGATTTCCTATACCGCCAACGAGGCCGTCCTCCATCGCGACCCATCGGCAATGCCGAGGCGCCGTTCGGTGTGGTCAAGCTGGAATTATATCGGTCGGCCGAGCGATGCGGACTGCGGTAGCCTGTGCGTGACCTACTGGATGAACCGTCTTCAGAACCTGCCAATGAACAACCAGCTTTTCGTCACCCTCAATCCGACGCGTCCACTGGACGCGGAATCCGTCATCGCGCGTTTCGAGTACGACCACCCGCTTTATGATGCCCGCGCCATGGCCGCGCAGGAAGAGCTGTGGACCTTGCAGGGCCGCCGCAACACCTGGTTCTGCGGCAGCTATTTCGGCTATGGGTTCCACGAAGATGGTCTGCGCTCGGGCCTGGAGGCGGCCGAAGCCGTCAGCGGTATGCGCCGTCCCTTTGCAACGCCTGTGGCCGATGCCGAACCGGTCCATGCCGAGGCAGCAGAATGAACGGGATTTCCGCGATATATACAGGGCATGTGGTTCATGTCCGTCACCGGCCCCGGCGGCACAGACTGCGCTACCGCGTCTTCTCCATGCTTCTGGACCTCGACGAATTGCCCGACCTGTCACGGCGTCTTCGACTGTTTGGATATAACAGGCGCGCTGTCTTTTCGTTTCGCGAAACGGACCACGGCTATGGCGAGGCGGGCCGTTTGAGGGATTGGGTTGCCGATCGACTGTCAGCCAGCGGCGTTCACATGGAGGACATGCGAGTCAGCCTGCTCTGCTACCCGCGAATCTTCGGCTACGTGTTCAATCCGCTGACCGTCTATTTTTGCCGCAACAGTCAGGGCGATCTGAAGGCGATACTCTACGAGGTCAGCAATACGTTTCGCGAGCGGCATACCTACGTCATCCCTGTTGCCGGGGGAGATGGCAAGGTGCTCCATGCCTGCGACAAGGCCCATTACGTTTCGCCATTTCTTTCCATGGATTGCCGCTACCGCTTTCGCATAGCGCCTCCGGGCGAGCGGGTCATGATCTCCATCGACGAGGAGGAAGGGGGCGAAAGTGTGCTGTTTGCTTCATTTGCGGGTGCGCGCGAACCCCTTTCCGATGCCGTGCTGGCGCGCCGGCTGTTCTCTCATCCGCTGATGACGCTGAAAGTAATCGCTGCGATTCACTGGGAAGCGCTCAGGCTCTGGTTGAAGGGCGTGCCCATTCACCGGCATCATCCGGCCAGCGAGCGCGTGACAAGCTCCCCGATCAAGCCCGATTTGAAAGCGATCCGCCATGAGCCATCTTGAAGACGCGTCACTAGCTCCGTCGGCCATTCAGCGCCCGTTCTGGCAGCGCCTCTTTTGCCGTTGGGCAGACCGTCTGGCCTACGGGCAACTGACGGTCGTATTTCCTGACGGCTACCGGCATTTGGCGTCCGGTGCGCGCCAGGGGCCAGTGGCGACCGTTCAGTTCAATAGCCGCAGATCGTTGCTGAGGCTCATGACCGCCGGCAGCAATGGTTTTGCCAAGGCTTATATCGACGGCGATGTGGATACGCCGGATCTGAACGCGCTGCTCGATCTGATCGTCGAAAACGAAGCAGCATTCGCCGATCTTCTGAAGGGTTGGCGGCCGGCGTCGCTTTTTGCGCGCCTGAACCATCTGCGCCGGCGCAACTCGCGGACCGGAAGCCGACGCAACATCGCTTTCCACTACGATCTCGGCAATGCCTTCTACGGTCACTGGCTGGACCGGTCCATGACCTATTCGGCCGCGCTTTATTCCAGGCCCGGACAGACGCTCGAGGATGCGCAGGCTGCCAAATACGAGCGTATCGTCCGCCAGCTCGATATTGGTCCGGAAGATCACGTCCTGGAAATCGGTTGCGGCTGGGGCGGGTTCGCCGAATACGCTGCAGCGACCACGGGATGCCGCGTCACCGGGCTGACCATTTCAAAGGCGCAGGCTGCATACGCCCGCGATCGCCTCGAACAGGCAGGTCTTGGCGAGCGTTGCGAAATCAGACTTCAGGACTATCGCGACTGTACTGGCAGTTTCTCCAGGATCGTCTCCATCGAAATGTTCGAAGCGGTCGGGGAAGAGAACTGGCCGATCTATTTCCGCAAGGTTCGCGGTTTGCTCGAAGAAGGCGGCAAGGCGATGATCCAGGTCATCACCATCGACGAGACTTATTTCACGCGGTATCGCCGCAGCGCCGATTTCATCCAGACCTACATCTTTCCCGGCGGTATGCTGCCCTCCGTCGGCGCATTCATGGCGCGCGCGGCCGAAAGCAGCCTGGCGGCACTGGATTGTTACAGGTTCGGCGCGCATTACGAGCGCACGCTGGCCGACTGGGAGATGCGGTTTCGCGGTGCGTGGCGCCAGATTGAACCGCTTGGCTTCGACCAGCGCTTCTACCGCCTCTGGCTCTACTATCTCGCCTACTGCCGTGCCGGATTCAGGTCCGGTCGCATCGATGTGGCGCAGATTGAATTGCAGAAGATCTAGCGGGAGACAGTCTCGGGCTCACGCACCATGCGCCGGGTCAGGGCCAGCAACAACGGCCTTGGCAGCAGACGCAGAATCTTCATCGATAGCGCCATCTGCCACGGGAAAACGATCTCGCGTCGCCGCGCAGCCAGACCGCTGACGATATGGTCGGTGGCCTCATCGGGTGAAATGAGGAACGGCATCGGAAAGTCGTTCTTGCGCGTCAGCGGCGTATCGACAAAGCCCGGATTGACGATAGTCAGAAGGACATTTCGTCGCTCGGCCTCGGGCATCATCGCCTCGCAAAGCAGGTTGAGCGCCGCCTTTGTCGCCCCATAGGTTGCGCCGCCCGGCAGACCGGCGAACCCGGCGACGGACGCGGTGACGGCGATATGCCCGCTGCGCCGCGCCATCATGGCCTTGAGCAGCGGCGCGAGCATATTCATCGTGCCGACAAGGTTGACATCGACCATCTGTCTGGCGGCGCCGGCATCGAACTTGAAAGCGCCGTCGCGGGTGAACGTCCCCGCAGCCAGAAGCGCCAGTTGGACGGGTCCGAGACTTTCTTCGATCGCCAGTAGGGTGCTGGCGCATTTTTCCGCATCGGTGACATCAAGCGGGAAGGCAACGATCTTGCCCTGGTGCGCGGCCTCAAGCGCACCGAGCGCCTCTTTGCCGCGAGCGCTGACGGCCACCGTCCAGCCATCTTCGGCAAGGCGTATCGCAACTGAACGGCCGATGCCGGAACTGGCCCCGGTGACCCAGGCAACCCTTTCGGAACGAACCTTGTCGATCTTGCTCATGTAGGCCTCTTCGTCTCGATTTCATAGCCGATACGCAAACGCCAGCCGAGCGGTTTGCCCAACGACCGATTTCATGCAGATCAGCCGGGCTGCGCTCCCGCGCAAAGCTGTGCTAATGCGGAGGTCGGCCAAAGATCAGGGAGGTCCGATGAGTGTTACGATCTACGGAATCGTCAATTGCGACACGATGAAGAAAGCGCGCGCCTGGCTTGACGATCACGGCATCGACTATGTCTTTCATGACTACAGGAAGGCCGGGATAGAAACCTCCAGGCTTGAGACCTGGAGCGACAGCGCTGGCTGGGAAAAGGTGCTCAACAAAGCCGGAATGACCTTTCGCAAATTGCCCGACTCCGACAAGAAGGACATCGACCGAAACAAGGCTATCGCCCTGATGGCGGCCAACCCCTCCATGATCAAGAGGCCTGTGCTGGAAGCCGACGGCAAGCTGCTCGTCGGTTTCGACCCGGCCAACTACGAAAAGGCATTTGCATGACACGCAAGTTGATTTCTTCCGGTTCCCCTTTCGAAAAGACCGTCGGTTATTCGCGTGCCGTCGTGCAGGAACCTTGGTGTTTCGTCGCTGGCACCACCGGTTACGATCCGCAAACCCGGGCGATGCCCGAGGATGTGAAGGACCAGGTTCGCAATGCGCTGAAGGTGGTCGGGGCCGCGCTGGCCGAAGCCGGCTTCGCGCTGCGCGATGTCGTCCGCGCGACCTACTACATCACCGATATGGCCTATTGGGACGAAATCGGTCCGGTCCTTGGGGAGGCGTTCGGTGATATCCGGCCAGCCGCGACCTGCCTTGTCTGCGGTCTCGTGAAGCCGGAGATGAAATTCGAGGTCGAGGTCACGGCGCTGCGTCGCGCGGACTGAGGAGAAAGGTAAGGGGCGATGTCGAATACGCAGATCGTCGAGCGGTTCGTCGAGAGCTGGAACCGCATGGATGTCGAGGCGATTGCAGCCGCATTCGCCGATGATGGGGTCTGGCACAACATTCCCATGGAGCCGAGGCGGGGACGCGAAACCGTTCGCATTGCCGTTGCGCGCTTCCTCGCCAATGTCGATGCCGTGGACTGGCGTATGATCGCCATCGCTGAAGACGTCAATGGGGCCGTGCTCACAGAGCGCATCGATGGTTTCGCGATGAAGAACGGGGCGCGTGTGGAACTGCCCGTCATGGGAATATTCGAACTTTCCGGCGGGCTTATCGTTTCCTGGAGAGACTATTTCGATCTGGCGATGATGCAGAACCAGATGGCTGCAACAGGTTGAATCAACTTCTTCGTTAAATGCTGCAAATTCCTGGAAGGTGGAACGCTTTTCGATAGCGAACGGCCGCTGATGTTCAGGATTTGACCCTGCGCAATGACACCGACCCTTAGGTCGGCATTCAATTCACCAGCAGCAATCGGGAACCGGGAAGAGCGAAAGCGCCTCCTGGTATTGCTTCATGGCGGGCCCGACGGACGCCGCTGATCGTGTCTTGCTGCGAAAGTATATTAGAAATTTTGAATGTAATGATTATATTCGGTCAGCAGACATAGGGGCGGGTGCTTTCCCGGCCTGCAGATACCGCCTGATGCAGGCGACAGATCGAAGGGAAGAAACGATGGCACATATTATTGTTCTCGGCGCCGGTCTCGGCGGCACCATCATGGCCTATGAGGTCCGTGATGCTGTTGGCAAGGGCCACAAGGTATCCGTTGTCTCGAAGGGAAAAGACTACTCCTTCGTCCCGTCAAACCCATGGGTGGCCGTTGGCTGGCGCACCAAAGAGGCTATCACCGTCGACCTCACCGAAGTGATGAAGCGCCGCGACATCGATCTTTATCCGCAGGGCGCCAGGCGCCTGCATCCGCAGGAAAAGGTGCTTGAACTCGGCGACGGGACGAAGCTCGACTACGACTACATCGTCATCGCGACCGGTCCGGATCTCGCCTTCGATGAAATCGAGGGCTTCGGTCCAGAAAAGCACACCCAGTCGATCTGCATGGCCGACCATGCGGTCATGACGAAGGCCGCATTCGACAGGCTCGTTGCCAACCCCGGTCCGGTCGTTATCGGCGCCGTGCAGGGCGCTTCGTGTTTCGGCCCTGCATACGAATTCGCTTTCATCCTCGACAAGGCGCTGCGCGATGCCAAGGTTCGCGACAAGGTGCCGATGACATTCGTGACGTCCGAACCCTATATCGGGCACCTGGGGCTGGACGGTGTAGGCGACACCAAGGGGTTGCTGGAAAGCGAACTGCGCCAGCACCACATCAAGTGGATCACCAACGCCAAGCTCGACAAGGCCGAGGCCGACAAGCTGACTGTCTCGGAAATGAACGAGGACGGTACGCCGAAACAGACACATGAGGTGCCAACAACCTTCACGATGATGCTGCCGGCATTCCGCGGAGTTGAGGCCGTCATCGGCATTGAAGGTCTGACCAACCCGCGCGGCTTCATTGTCGTCGACAAGCACCAGCGCAATCCCCAGTTCAGGGAAGTCTTCGCCGTTGGCGTTTGCGTCGCGATCCCGCCGGTCGGCAAGACGGCGGTGCCGGTCGGCGTTCCCAAGACCGGCTTCATGATCGAGTCGATGGTGACGGCGACCGCCCGAAATATCGCGCGTCTCGTGGAAGGCAAGGAGCCTGATGCGGAAGGTTCCTGGAATGCGGTGTGCCTGGCCGATTTCGGCGATTCTGGCATTGCCTTCGTCGCTCAGCCGCAAATTCCGCCGCGCAACGTCAACTGGGCCTCATCGGGCAAATGGGTTCACGCAGCCAAGATCGGCTTTGAGAAATATTTCATCCGCAAGATCAGAACCGGCGTGTCTGAACCGTTCTACGAGAAACTCGCCCTGCAGGTTCTGGGAATTGACAAGCTGAAGGCAATAAAGGTTACGCCGGCCGAACCGCAATAGCGGTGGCCGGCGATCGTTTCCCTTCCTGAGGGGCCTAGACCGCGGGAACGCGGTCTGGGCCCTTTGGGCCGGCGATCAGCCAGACGATGAAACCAAGGACCGGGAAGATAAGAATGCCCAGCGTCCAGAGGATTTTGGCGCCAGTCGAGGCGCCGCTCGTCAGCGTCTTGTAGATTGCGTAAATATCCGCGATCAGAACGATCAGCCCGAAAAGTCCATATTCCATGGTCTATCTCCCGCGTTGCCTGTGTTTTCCCAAAACGGGGAAGGTCGTGCGTGGTTCCATTGCCGGCTTGATTCTGAAGGGCGTGTCGATTGAAAATGCCTGTGGGGCAGGAGTGATCGCAGGAGTATCGGCATGAAGCCCTTTATCTTTCTGGCACTGGCATCGCTTTCGATACTTGTCGCGTCGATGGCTCGGGCGCAAACAGACGAAACGCTCTTCATCGCGCCGCAATATTACGAGGTTTCCGGCGTTGCGGCGGGCGATGTCCTCAATATCCGCGCCGAGCCCGATCCACATTCGGCGATCGTCGGAACGCTCGCGCCCGGCGCCGGCCCGGTCGAGATCATAGCCACGACGCAGACAGCGACCCCTTGGGGCAAGGTCATTGCCGGCGACGGCAGCGGCTGGGTATCGATGTCCTATCTGGCGCAGATCGATCCCGAAAGCGTTCCGGGGACGCCGTTGCCAACCAGCACGGTCTGCACCGGAACAGAGCCGTTCTGGAGCCTGACCTTCACCGACAAGACCATGTCCTTCGAGGCACCGGATGTCTCACCGATCGCGCTGCCTTTGGTGGGTTCGGGGTCGTTCGTGGCCAGACCGCACCGGTTCTATGCCATCGCCGATTCAGGCCCGGCCCGGCTGACGGCGGTGATTTCGAGCGGCGAATACTGTTCCGACGGAATGAGCGACCGCGACTACGGCTGGTCGGTCGATCTGCTCCAGAGCGACGGCGGCACGGTCAGCGGATATTCGGGCTGCTGCACGCGCGCCGTCGACAAATAAAATCTCGGCGCCACGCCGAATGCGGACCGATCACCTGCTACTGGGTTATCGTGATCCGCGTAGCATCCGAGCCCTGTGATTTCACCAACTGATAGAGCCGGCGCGCATTGTCGGGATGAAGTCTCACGCAACCATGGCTCGCCGGACTGCCGAGATATTTGACTTCGTTGGTGCCGTGAACAGCATAGCCGCCCTTGAAGAAGATCGAATGGGGCATGGGCGACATGTGGTATTTGCGGGAATACCACATTTCGTGCATCCGGGTCGGGCGGTAGTTTCCGACGGGGGTGCGGTAGCCCCGCCGCGCGGTCGAAACCGGCCATGAATACCGTTTGAAACCATTTACATAGACGTCCATGCGCTGCTCCGACAGGTCAATGCGGGCAAGGACGTCGGCATGCGCCGATGGGCTTAGAAAGAAAGTTGCGGCAAGTATCGTGCCTGCAAGTAAAATGCGGATCATCGTCGTCACGGCTCCCTTAATCACGCGGGGAGGCGCACTAGACTGCCGCCGTAACGCAGCCATCCCCCGATGGACCAGACTAAACCTTGCCATACTAGTGTAAAGCAGTCGTTGCACTTGCCGTGTTCACGAGCTTGCGATTGCTGGTACTGTCTTGCGGTTGGCGGGACGCCGCGATTCTGCGAGAGGACCAGCAATGGCCTACATGATCTTCGGTCTCATACTCTTCCTTGGGGTGCATATCGTGCCGATGGCGCCCGACTATCGCGCCGGGCTGCTGGGCAGGCTTGGGGAGCGTGGATATCGGGCGGGCTTTTCCGTCGTTTCAGTGATCGGGCTTGTCCTGATCGTTTATGGGTATGGCCTTGCGCGTTCCGACAGCCCCGTGATCTACACGCCGCCAGAGGCACTTCGACACCTTGCGATGGGGCTGATGATCTTCGTGTTCATCCTGCTTGTTGCCGCTTATGTTCCCGGAAAAATACGTGAAAAGGTGCGTCATCCGATGATTGCGGCCGTGAAGATATGGGCTTTTGCGCACCTTCTCGCCAATGGACGTCTGGCGGAGGTCGTGCTTTTCGGGGCATTCCTTGCCTGGGCCGTGATCGACCGGGTTTCGTTGAAACGGCGCGAGGCTGCCGGCCTCGTGACGGTAACGGGTGGGCCTGCACAGAACGATATCGTCAGTCTCGTGCTGGGCGTAACGCTCTATGTCGCCTTCCTGCTCTGGTTGCACCGGCTGTTGATCGGCGTGCCGTTGCTATAAGGGAAAGCATGACACTCCAGTACGACTGGGCCACCGTTAAGTAAGGATTTCGGGCCAAGGTGTCGCAATGACACGGGCATAGTGGCAAGCTGCCCTTTGCCCGCCACGATTTGGGGGATATGGTGCGCGCGACAAAAGGGTCTTGCGGCCCGGTGTTCGTTTGCGTGTGTTCAGGGGATATGGGGTTTAATGTCCGACATCTTTCGCGAAGTCGACGAAGATATTCGTCGCGATCAGTTTGAGCAGCTCTGGAAGCGCTACGGCGGCATCGTCATCGCTCTGGCTCTGGTGATCGTTGTCGGCGTTGGCGGATACCGCGCCTGGAACTGGTATCAGGCCCGGCAGGCCTCTGCCGAAGGCGAGGCCTTCTTCGCAGCTGTCGATCTTGCCGAACAGGGCAAGAAGGAAGAGGCGGCCGCGGCCTTCAATGCTCTGGCCAGTCAGGGTGGCGCCTATTCGGATCTCGCCCGCCTTCGCAGTGCCGCGACCAGTGCCGCTGGCGGAGATCAGGCCGGCGCGCTTGCCGCCTACAGGGATATTGCCGCCGATACCGGCGTCGATCCGCTGTTCAGAGAGATTGCAACGATCCGTGCCGCCTATCTTGAGGCGGGTACGCTCAGCCCGGACGAGATGGAAGGCCGGGTTGGCGCCATGCTTGACCCGCAGAACGCTTTCCGGCATGCCGCACGTGAGTTGATGGCGCTGAGTGCCTATGCTGCGGGCGATATCGAAGCGACGGCCAAATGGGCCGAGGAGGCGACTGCCGACGGCGACCTGCCGCCGAACCTGCGCCAGCGCCTGGAGGTTCTGCTGTCAGTAATTGCCTCGCAACGGGCCGCAAAAGAAACGAGTTGAGAAGAAGACATGCGCAAAGCGATCGCCACACTGCTCCTGTGCAGTGCCACACTGGGTCTGGCCGGATGCGAGACCGTTGGAGACGTCGTCCCTTCGGGCCTTAAATTCTTCGGCCCCAAGGAAGAGATATTGCCTGGCGAGCGCCATGCCGCTTTGGCGTCCAGCGATCCGACGGCCGTGGACGAGAAGGCGGCTGCCGTACCGGTCAGCCTGCCGGCACCTGCTGCGATCGGCGATTGGGCTCAGCCCGGCGGCAATGCGAGCAATTCGCCCGGCAATCTTGCCGTCGGTGGCGGTGGATTTTCCACGTCCGTCGCACTCAGCGGTTCCAACAGTCGTGTCGGTTTTGGCGGCGGCCTTGCCGCACGCAAGCTGTCGGTTTCCCCGATTTCCTATCAGGGCGGCATCTATGTGATGGATTCCGCGGCCACGGTAACCGCTCTGGGCGGCGGTGGCCGTAGCTGGAGCACGTCGCTGAAGCCCGAGGGCGAGAAGAGCGGCGGCGGTTTTGGCGGCGGCCTTGCCGGCGATAACGGTCGCATCTTTGCTGCCACCGGATATGGCAAGGTCCATGCGCTGGATGCGTCCAATGGCGCCGTGTTGTGGACCCACGATCTTGAATCGCCCGCGCGCAGCGCGCCGACGGTGACCGGTGGCCGGGTCTATCTCGTTTCGTCCGACAACGTCATTCATAGTCTATCAGTCGATGACGGAACGGAAATCTGGAGCTATCGCGGCATTCCCGAGACGGCTGGCCTGCTTTCCACATCCAGCCCGGCCGTAAGCGGAAACCGGGTCGTCGTGCCCTACAGCTCCGGCGAAATCATCGCGTTCGACACGGCGAAGGGCGAGCCGGTCTGGGGCGATCAGCTGACCGGCGGAAGCCGCTTCTCCGCGGTTTCGGGCTTGCGCGATGTCGCGGGTTCGCCGGTGATCAGCAACGGAACCGTCTATGCTGTCGGCGTCGGCGGACGCATGGTCGCGGTCGCCGAAAAGAATGGTGAACGGCTCTGGGCGCGCAATATCGCCAGTTCGCAAACCCCGGTCGTTGCAGGAAATTCGGTCTTCCTGGTTACGCTGAACGGCGATTTGCTGGCGCTCGACAGGGCAACGGGCAATGTGCGCTGGAAGACCGCGCTGCCGGGAGCCGGCACCTCGTGGTCGGGTCCGGTGCTCGCCAACAGCCAGCTTTGGCTGGGGGCGTCCGATGGCCGAATCCTGACCGCCAACGCTGTGAACGGTCAGATCGTCGGCAGCACCAAGTCCAGCGGCCCGATCTACGTCCGTCCGATCGCCGCCAACGGCAGCGTCGTCTTCATCGACGACAATGGCAGGGTGACCGGCGTCAACTGATCTGCGTCGCCCGCCAGGGGACCCGGCAATGCGCCATCTGAAGATCGCTATCGTGGGCCGGCCCAATGTCGGCAAGTCGACGCTGTTCAATCGCCTCGTCGGGCGGAAACTTGCGCTTGTCGACGACCGGCCCGGCGTCACCCGTGATCGACGCGAAGGCGAAGCGACGATCGGCGATCTCGATCTCCTCGTCATCGACACGGCGGGATTTGAAGAGGCGACCGACGATTCGCTTGAAGCGCGCATGCGGCGCCAGACGGAAATGGCGATTACCGAGGCCGATATCAGCCTCTTCGTGATCGATGCCCGCGCAGGCGTCACGCCGCTGGACAGGGCCTTTGCAAGCCTGCTTCGTAAATCGGGCAGTCCCGTGCTCGTTGTGGCCAACAAGGCCGAAGGCAACGCCGCCGAGGCCGGCATCTATGAAGCCTACGAGTTTGGCCTTGGCGATCCGATCCCCATGTCGGCCGAGCACAATGAGGGCATTCCCGATCTCTACCGCGCGTTGATCGATTTTGCCGGCGCCAGGGAGGCCGAGGCGGAAATTGCGGAAGCCGAAGATGCCGACGAGCGCCCGGCCGGTCCGCTGAGGATTGCCGTGATCGGCCAGCCCAATGCCGGGAAATCGACGCTCATCAATCGGATCGTTGGTGCCGACAGGCTGCTGACGGGGCCGGAGGCAGGCATCACGCGCGATTCAATCACGCTCGAATGGTCGTGGCACGGTCGCGAGCTGCGTCTCATCGATACCGCCGGCATGAGACGCAAGGCCCGTGTTCAGGACAAGCTGGAAAGGCTTTCCGTTGCCGATACGCTGAATTCGATCCGCTTTGCCGAAGTTGTGATCCTGCTGATGGACGCAACGATGCCGTTTGAAAAGCAGGATCTGCAGCTTGCCGATCTGATCGCCCGTGAGGGAAGGGCGCTCGTCATCGGACTGTCCAAATGGGATCTTGTCGACGATCCAAGCCAGGCGATGCAGGCTTTGCGCGAGCGCGCCGAGAGGCTGTTGCCGCAGGTTTCCGGCGTGCAGCTGATCCCGGTGTCCGGCCTGACCGGACGCGGGCTCGACAAGCTCATGAAGGCCGTTTTCGAAGCAGACGACATCTGGAATACGCGCGTCCGTACGGCAAAGCTCAATGACTGGTTCGGCGAATGGGTGGATCAGCATGCGCCGCCTGCCGTCAGCGGTCGCCGGATCAAACTGCGCTACATTACTCAGTCGAAAGCCCGCCCGCCGACTTTCATCCTCTTCGGCAACCAGCTCGACGCACTGCCCGACTCTTACAAGCGCTATATCGTCAATGGACTGCGCCAGACATTCGATCTGGCCGGAACGCCGATCCGCCTCTACCTTCGGCAGGGCGACAACCCTTACGCAAAGGACTAGGGGCGGCGATGACCAGCAACGCGTCCGGCTTCACCATCAGCCACGCCGACCATGTCGGCTTTGCGGTATCATCCCTGGATCGCGCGGAGGCGTTTTGGGTCGATGTGATGGGAGCGACCCTCGTCAGCAAGAGCCAGAGCGGCGGCGAATTCCTGCGCGAGGTGACGGGCGCGCCGAACGCGACAGTGCGGATCGCCATGGTTGAACTGGCGGGTCAGCGGATTGAACTGCTCGAATATGACGGACCTGCAAGGCCGGATGCGCCGGGTGATCCCTTCGACCCAGGCTACGGTCATATTGCCTTCATCGTTGACGATATTGACGCCCTGCTGGCCCGTATCGAGCCGCATGGATGGCGGCCGCAGGGCGTGCCGCAAATGGCAAAAGCCGGCGCGCGCGAAGGATGGCGTCTGATCTACACCCGCGGACCCGACGGTGAAACCGTGGAGTTCCTTCAGCCCCCGGCCTGATGCCGGAGGGCGCCTCAGGCAGCCGTGACCAGCGGTGTCAGGCGCGATGTCGGGAAATCGAATACGGCGCCGTTGGAGGTCTGGTCGGGGGCGACGAGGCGAAGGATATCCGGCACCACGGCATCTGGCTTCTTGAGCGTATCAGGGTCCTCGCCGGGCATGGCCTGCGCGCGCATCGCGGTGCGGATAGGCCCGGGATTGAAGAGATTGGCTTTCGCATCGCTGATCGCAAGCTCGGCCGCCCATGTCCCGACAAGCGCTTCAAGCGCAGATTTCGTTATCGCGTAGGGCCCCCAGTAGGGGCGCAGCTTGTGGGCGGCACCGGAGGTCATGAAAAGCGCGCGCCCGGCGTCTGACTGACGGATAAGCGGATCGAGCGAGCGTATCAGGCGCCAGTTCGCCGTGACGTTCACGGCCATGACCTTGTCCCAGTCTTTCGGCTTCACATGCCCAAGCGGGCTAAGGGGGCCGAGCATGCCGGCATTGCCGACAATGATGTCGAGCTTTTTCCAGCGGTCGTAGATTGCGGCACCGAGCCGGTCGATCCCGTCAAAATCGGTAAGATCCAGCGGGGTCAGCGTGGCGCTGCCGCCAGCGGCCTGGATCTGATCGTCGAGATCCTCAAGACCGCCGACTGTGCGCGCAATGGCGATCACATGCGCGCCGGCCTTCGCAAGTCCAAGCGCGACCTGGTAGCCAATACCCCGCGAAGCGCCGGTGACCAGCGCGATACGTCCCGTCAGATCGGTCATGAAAGGTGCTTTTCTTATCCGGTTTCCGCCAGCAGGTTCAGCTGACGCACATTGGCGGGGCCTTCACGGTCGGTCAGCCGGGTCGGATATTCGCCGGTGAAACAGGCGTCGCAATATTGCGGCAGGTCGTTGTTGCGGCGAGCTTCGCCGACCGCCCGGTAGAGGCCGTCGATGGTCAGGAAGGCAAGGCTGTCGACCTTGATGTAGGAGGCCATTTCCTCAACTGTCATCCGCGAGGCAAGCAGCTTGGCCTTTTCCGGCGTGTCGACGCCGTAGAAACAGGGATTGGTCGTTGGCGGGCTGGCGATACGCATGTGGACTTCGGCTGCTCCGGCATCGCGCACCATCTGCACGATCTTGACCGACGTGGTGCCGCGAACGATGGAATCGTCGATCAGCATCACACGCTTGCCCTTGATGACCGCCGGATTGGCGTTGTGCTTCAGCTTCACGCCCATATGCCGAATGGCGTCGGAGGGCTCGATGAACGTGCGGCCGACATAATGATTGCGAATGATCCCCAGATCGAATGGCACGCCGCTTTCCTGCGCGTAGCCGATTGCCGCCGGCGTGCCTGAATCGGGTACCGGCACCACCACATCGACCTCGACGTGGGATTCGCGGGCCAGCTCACGCCCGATATGCTTGCGGATATCGTAGACGCCGTTTCCGCCAATGACCGAATCCGGACGGGCGAAATAGACATGCTCGAAGATGCAGAAGCGCGAGGGTTGTTTCGGGAACAGTCGGCGGCTCTCGATCCCCTGATCGGTGATGATCACCATTTCACCCGGTTCGATGTCGCGGATGAATTTCGCACCGATGATGTCGAGCGCGCATGTCTCGGACGTCAGGACGAACGCGCCATCAATGTCGCCCAGGACCAGAGGCCGCACACCAAGCGCGTCGCGGCAGCCGATCAGCTTCTTCTCAGAAAGCGCGACAAGGGAGAACGCGCCCTCGATCCGGGCCAGCGCATCGGTGAGACGGTCGAGCAGGCGGCTTTTGTCGCTTGTCGCGATCAGATGGATGATCGTCTCGGTGTCCGAAGTCGACTGAAAGATCGATCCGCGACGCTGCAATTCCCGCTGAAGCGTGCGGGCATTCGTGAGATTTCCGTTATGGGCGACCGCGAAACCGCCACCCTCGAATTCGGCAAACAGTGGCTGGACGTTGCGCAGGACGGGCGCGCCCGTCGTTGAATAGCGGTTATGTCCGATCGCGCTGTCGCCCTTCAGCCGGTCGATGACCTGCGGCTTGGTGAAATTGTCGCCGACATGCCCGATATGGCGCTCTGAATAGAACAGCCGGCCGTCGAAGCTGACGATACCGGCAGCTTCCTGTCCGCGATGCTGAAGCGCGTGAAGTCCGAGCGCGGTCAGCGCAGCGGCGTCCGCATGGCGGAAAATGCCGAAGACGCCGCATTCCTCATGGAAATGGTCGTCGTCAGCCGTCCCGGCAAACGGATCTGTGTGCAATGGGATCATGGGGCCGAGATCCTTTCGCATCCTGTTCAGAGGTCAGGCGCCGGTCGGTCCGGTGCCGGTTTCACTTCAGTTCGAGTTGCCCTGCGTGCCCTCAAGCAACTGATTGAGGCCACGGCGCTGTCCATCCCGATAGCCGGGATCGCCGGGCTTTTCTTCGCTGTCCTGCTCGGCCGGCGCATCCTGGCCGTTGTCACTTTCCATGCCGCCGACGCGTTCTTTCAGCTTCTGCAATATGGCGCTTTCAGGGTCATCTGGCAGCATCGCGATGATTTTGTCGCCCGTATTGCGCAGCATCGGCGCGGAGCGCGCATTCTTGATCCACCCTGGCTGGGTCTGCGGCGGCACCAGCCAGTCGAAGAATACGAAGGCGATGACCACCAGCAGAAGGCCTCTGAACAACCCGAAAACGAAACCGAGCGTCCGGTCGAGCGGACCGATCCGGCTGTCGAGGATGAAGTCCGACAGCCGCATCGTGACGAACGAGACCACAACCAGCGTGCCGATGAAGATACCGAGCGCCAGAATGATATCCGCCAGCCAGTTCGGTTGCAGATTGGCCCGGACGATATCCTTGAACATAGGAAAGAAATAGATCGTTGCCACCGCGCCGGCGACCCAGGCGGCGATCGAGAGCACCTCGCGCGTCATCCCGCGCACCATCGCAAGCAATGCCGAAATCAGCATGACAACGAGCAGGATGACGTCCAGTCCGGTGATAAACATCAGTTCAGCCAGTGATTCCGCTTGCGCCCGGCGAGGGTCCGCACCGAGATAGCGCGTTTTGCACTGCAATCCTAGTGTATGCGGTGCTTAACCTGTTCATGCGTTCGTTACGTCTTTCGGCGCTGCCGCCAGAATGCGTGCGACAAGTTGATCGAGGCTGTCGAGGCCATGGGCCTTCATGCCAGCGGGCGCGTTTGCTTCCTCAATGGATGAGGACGGCATGACCGCTCCGCAGAAGCCGAGCTTGTTGGCCTCCTTGATACGCGCCGCGGGGAACCCGACGGGGCGTACTGCCCCCGAAAGACCGATTTCGCCGAAATGGATTGTCTGCGGGTCGAGCGGCGTGCGCGCCATGGACGAGACCAGCGCCGCGGCGACGGCGACGTCGGCTGCCGGTTCGGCAATCTTCAACCCGCCTGCGACCGTCAGATAGACGTCGTGGCCGGCCATCTTCAGCCCGCAATGGGCGTCGAGTACCGCGAGAACCATCGCCAGCCGGTTGGGTTCCCAGCCGACGACGGATCTGCGCGGCGTTCCGAGCGGCGAGGGGGCGACGAGCGCCTGTATCTCCACCAGCAGCGGGCGCGAGCCTTCCATGCCCGCGAAGACAGCCATGCCGGGCGCTGCGCGCTCATGGCTACCCAGAAACAGGGCAGAGGGGTTGTCTACGCCTTCAAGCCCCTGATCCGACATCGAAAATACGCCGATCTCGTCAGTGGGCCCAAAACGGTTCTTGACCGCACGCAGAATGCGAAAGCGATGGCCGCCTTCGCCCTCGAAATAGAGAACCGCATCGACCATGTGTTCCACGACGCGGGGACCTGCGATCTGGCCGTCCTTGGTGACGTGGCCGACAAGGATCACGGCGGCGCCGGTCTTCTTGGCATGGCGGATGAGGAGTTGCGATGCCGCGCGCACCTGACCGACCGAGCCGGGCGCGGAATCGATCGTGTCGGTCCACATGGTCTGGATGGAATCGATGACGACAAGTTGCTGGGCGCCGGCGTTCTCGAGCCCGGCGATGATATCCTCAACGCGTGTTTCTGCTGCAAGCAGGACAGGCGCGCCCGTAAGCCCGAGGCGCGCTGCGCGCAGCCGCACCTGGCCGATCGATTCCTCGCCCGACACATAGGCAACGCCGCTTCCCCTGCGGGCAAGCGCGGCGCAGGCCTGGAGCAGAAGCGTCGATTTGCCGATGCCAGGATCGCCGCCGACCAGCAGGGCCGACCCTTTCACGAAACCGCCGCCCGTGACCCGGTCGAGTTCGTTGATGCCCGTTGCGACCCGCGGCGCTTCGTCGCGCGGACCTTCCAGCCCTTCAAAGGCGATGGCGCGAGCCTTGGCCGCGGTTCTGGCGGCGCCCGCCACCGGAGCCGAGGCGGCCTCCTCGACGATCGTGTTCCATTCGCCGCACGCATCGCACCGGCCCGACCACTGCGCATGGGTTGCGCCGCAGTTCTGACAGACGAAGGCGTTGCGGGGTCTGGCCATATTCAATGCGTCCGAGTGTGTACGGGAAGATAGTGCCGCTCGGCGCGGCGGCTGAGGGCGGTCAGCAGTTCATAGCCGATCGTACCGGCCGCGCGCGCGACATCATCGAGGGCAACGTTCTCGCCGAATACCTCGATCCAGTCTCCCTGCTTCACATATTTGTCGGGCAAAGCCGAAATATCGAAGGCCGCAAGATCCATGGAAATGCGGCCGACAAGCGGGACGCGCTCCCCGGCGACGTGACCGTGGGCGCCGGGAAGGAGTTTGCGCAGTGGGACGCCGCTGCCGCTGGCAATCCGGTGATAGCCGTCGCCATAGCCGATGGCCGCGATGGCGATACGGCTGTCGTCGGCGCATTCATGCGTTGCGCCATAGCCAATCCGCTCACCCTTCCGGACGTCGCGGACCTGGACGATTCGGGCCTGCGCCGTAACGACAACTTCCATCGGGCCCATCGCCCCCTCTATGGCTTCGCCGCCATAAAGAGCGATGCCCGGCCGGGTCAGGTCGAAGCCTAGCGCTGCATTCTGCAGAATGCCGGCCGAATTGGCGAGCGATGCGGGGGTGCCGGGAAACAGTGCGCGGACCGCTTCGAAACGGGAGCGCTGTTCGCCAGTCATCGGATTGGCCGGCTGGTCCGCACAGGCGAGATGGCTCATCACCAGTTCAAGCCGCACATTGCCCAGCCCGGACGCGTCAGTCGAAACGGATCTGGCCTCCTCGATCCTGAGCCCGAGCCGGTTCATGCCCGTATCGACATGCAGCGCTGCGGGAAGCGGCGAGGTTTGATCCTTTGCCGCCTCGCGCCAGACCGCGATGTCCTCGACGGAATTCAGGACAGGCGTCAGCCGATGCTCGCGATAGAGGCCGCGGTTTGCTTCATTCAGTCCGCTAAGGACAAAAACGCGCGATTGTGGCGTCAGCGCGCGAACCGCCAGCGCTTCGGACGGATCTGCGACAAAGAAACTCCGGCATCCCGCTTCCACGAGCGCCGGCACGACTTCGGTAAGTCCCAGCCCATAGGCATCCGCCTTGACGACGGCCGCAGTCTCTGCGCGCGGAGCAAATTCGCCGAGCCGTTTCCAATTTCGCGTCAGCGCCGCCAGATCGATGATCAGCCTCACGCCCGATATATCGGCCGGCGCGGTCATCGGGATCGATCAGTCGTGATGCGCCGGCAGGTGATCGCCGGGCGCGTAGTTGCCAAAACGGGTCAGCTCGCCCTGGAAATGCAGTTTGACGGTACCCGTCGGGCCATGACGCTGCTTGCCGATGATGACTTCGGCTACCGCGTGAACCGCCTCCATTTCCGCTTCCCACTTGAAGAACTCTTCGGTGCCTTCCTTCGGTTTGCGCGATTTCAGGTAGTATTCCTCGCGATAAACGAAAAGCACCACGTCCGCGTCCTGTTCGATCGAACCGGATTCGCGAAGGTCTGCGAGTTGCGGTCGCTTGTCTTCGCGCTGTTCGACCTGACGGGAGAGCTGCGAAAGCGCCAGAATCGGAACATTGAGTTCCTTGGCCAACGCCTTGAGGCTGGTCGTGATTTCCGTGATCTCCTGCACGCGGCTGTCGGATGAGCGTTTTCCCGAGCCGGTGAGCAGCTGGAGATAGTCGATGACCAGCAGATCGAGACCGCGCTGCCTCTTGAGCCGCCGTGCCCGGGCAGCGAGCTGGGCGATGGTCAGGCCGCCGGTCGCGTCGATGTAAAGCGGTACGGCCTGCAGACGCTGCGCCGCATCGACGATCTTCTCGAATTCCAGCTGGCTGGTCTTGCCGCGACGGATGGTTTCGGAGGGAACGCCTGCCTGCTCGGATATGATACGCGTGGCGAGCTGTTCAGCCGACATTTCCAGTGAGAAGAACCCGACGATCCCGCCGTCGAGACGTTTTTCCTCGCCGCTCGGCAGCGTTTCTGTGCGGTGGCGCGAGGCTACAGAGAAGGCGATGTTGGTTGCGAGCGCGGTCTTTCCCATGGCCGGACGGCCGGCAAGGATGATGAGATCGGACGACTGCAGGCCGCCCATCATCTCATCGAGATCCCTGAGAAACGTCGCGATGCCGGAAAGATGGCCGTCGCGCTTGTAGGCCGCCGTCGCCATTTCGATGGCATCGGTCAGCGCTTCCGCAAAGCGCATGAAGCCGCCGCCATATTTGCCGGTCTCCGCCATTTCGAAAAGGCGCTGCTCGGCCTGTTCGATCTGCGTGCGCGGCGAAATGTCGACAGGCGCGTCATAGGCGAGGTTGACCATGTCCTCGCCGACCCCAATGAGGCTGCGGCGGGTTGCAAGGTCGTAGATCGTGCGGCCGTAGTCCTCGGTATTGATGACGGTCGGCGCTTCGGCGGCGAGACGGGCGAGATATTGCGGTACCGTCAGGTCACCCACAGGCGGCTCGCGGTCCAGAAACGTCTTGAGCGTTACCGGCGTGGCGGTGCGGTTGGCGCGGATCAGGCTGGAAATGATATCGAAAACACGCCCATGCAGCCCTTCGTAGAAATGATCCGGCCGAAGAAAGTCAGATACGCGGAAAAACGCATCGTTGTTGACCAGAATTGCCCCGATCAGCGCCTGCTCGGCCTCAAGATTGTGCGGCGCGAGGCGGTAATCCGGCTCGTTGTGACGTTCGTTCTGCGCGGCTGCGAGGCGTGGCTGGTTCATGATGGTAAACGGTGTAGGCCGTCGCGCTTGATTCGACCAATCACAATGATTGCCGGATCGTTTGCGAGCGCTCCGAACGGCCAGTTTTACCCGTCATCCACAGCCGCATAATTGCATGTTGACGCAAAAAGGCCCGGTGCGGCGGAAACCGCACCGGGCCAGCATCTGGATCGCGGTTTGGAGGGCTGGAATCAGTCCTCTTCGCCTTCCTGCTCTTCCTGACCGGCGGCAACGCCTTCGAAGAATTCTTCGTTGGCGGCGCGCTCTTCCTCGCGCTGGGTTTCGGTCACGTCCTCGCCGCGCGCCTGACGTTCGGCTTCGTCCTTGCTGCGCGCCACGTTGATCGAGACGGAAACCTCGACTTCCGGGTGCAGACGGACCGGCACCTCGGTGACGCCCAGCGCCTTGATCGGCTGGTTGAGATCGACCTGGTTGCGGTTGACGCTGAAGCCTTCAGCGGTGAGGGCATCGGCGATGTCGCGCGACGAGACGGAGCCGTAGAGCTGACCGCTTTCGCCGGCCTGCCGGATCAGGACGATCGCGACGCCGTCGAGCTTGCCGGCGACCGACTCTGCCTCGCTCTTGCGCTCAAGGTTGCGCGCCTCAAGCTGGGCGCGCTGGGATTCAAAACGTGCCTTGTTGGCTTCGTTTGCACGCAGCGCCTTGCCCTGCGGGAGCAGGAAATTGCGGGCATAGCCGTCCTTCACGCGGACGGTTTCGCCCATCTGGCCAAGGCGCGGAATACGTTCAAGCAGGATTACTTCCATGGTTTCAGTCTCCTTGATTGCTGTCTGATTGATTGGAATTGGCTGCACGCGGCACGCCGCGGCTGCCCCCGATCGGGGCAATGCTGTCGACGACGCCGATGATGGCGAGGGGCATGATGACCCAGAAGGTAAAGACGAGTAGCGCGGCATAAAGCGCGCCGAGCGCGATTGGACGCCAGGTGCGGCCGCGCGTTACGCGGTGAATCGCGACGATCCCGCCAAATGCGAAGATGGACGCAAAGGCCGCGGTGACAATTGTGCCGGCAAGGCCCATGCCGCCACCAAAAAAGCTGAGCGGAATGCCGATGACCAGCGCCAGCGCGCCTTCTCGCGGGATACGAAGATCTGCGAAAAGAGAGCCGGCCCGCCTCAGTCTGGCCGAGGCGGCGGTGATGCGAACCGCAAGCCAGAGATTGAGAACGACGGCAGTGATCCAGATGAGCGCAAACGCCCGCGGCAGGAGCGTCACCATGGTTTGTGCGACGGCGTCCATATCCGTGCCACTCGGCATCGGCAGGGGCTCCCCGCTCTGCTGGGCATCGGCCATCATCGCCTTGAAGGACGCGGCGAGCTGCTCGGTATCAAACCCGACAAACGTCATCAGTACGAGCGAGAACGCGGCGCCATAGGCTGCGCACCACAGGAGCATCCGGCCGGCCGGATACCACTCGGTCGGGGAATTGGGATCGCCCGCAACAATGGGGCGTCCAAGCATCGCGAGCCGTGCCAGAAAAGCGGCCGGCAATGCGATGACCAGCGCGTAGACCGCACCCCAGCTCAGGCCCGCAAATGCGACAGTCAGCGAACCGACGAATGCCGCAATCCAGCCTGAGGCAGTGCCCCAGCCAAGGCCCGCGATCATGATCGGCAATGGTGCCAGATAGAAAAGAGGAATGGCCAGCAGGGTTCCGGCGGTAACCGCCAGATACAGGAGGGCGGAGGCGAGCCCCGCACCGATGGCCAGTGCAATCGTCTTCATCTCGTCCGCTGTCCCGCTCTGTGGAGCGGTTAGAGACGGATCGGTCCACAAGGACCGTCCGTCCCAACCGAGTTACTTCACGCCGGGAATTCCCGGCACAATATTACTTCACCGCGTAGGGCAGGAGGCCCAGGAAACGCGCGCGCTTGATGGCACGGGCGAGTTCACGCTGCTTCTTGGCGGAAACCGCCGTAATGCGGCTCGGCACGATCTTGCCGCGCTCCGACATGTAGCGCTGCAGGAGCTTGGGATCCTTGTAGTCGATCTTCTGGGCGTTCGGCCCGGAAAACGGGCAGGACTTGCGGCGACGGAAGAAAGGACGCCGGACCGGAAGTTGTGCGATATCGACGCTCATGCGGCCTCTCCTTCATCGCTGTCATTGTCATCGCGCGGACGACGATCACCACGATCGCCGCGGTCTCCACGATCACCACGATCGCCGCGGTCACCACGCGGACCGCCGCGGGGCGGCCGGTCGTCGCGGTCGCGACGGGTGAGAATGGCCGACTGGCCTTCCTCATGGCTCTCGACCCGGATCGTCATGAAACGGATGACATCCTCATTGAGGCCCATCTGACGTTCCATTTCGGCGATCGCCTCGGGAGACGCGTCGATGTTGAACATCGTGTAGTGCGCCTTGCGGTTCTTGCGAATGCGGAAGGCGAGCGCCCTAAGGCCCCAGGACTCCGTCTTCGATACCGTACCGCCGCGCTCGGTAATGATGTTGCGGAACTGCTCGCACAGGGTTTCGACCTGCTGCGATGATACATCCTGGCGAGCCAGGAATATGTGTTCGTAAAGGGGCATCGTGCGCCTTTCCTTCAGTTTGTCCATCTCGTGACCCGACGCTGAGCCTCATCGAAGCCTTTGGAATGGAAAGGCTTGATCGAACAACGCTTCAAGAGCGGGAACACGGGAAGACGACACGATTTCTCGTATCTGCCTGCGAGACGACGCGACCTGCGTCTTAGTCTCAAAGGCCTTCCGTTCAGCTCCCGGTCGGGATTGCCACGAGTTTGCTTCGTGCGGGGCTGCTAATACGGCTTCGCGCGTCGAAGCGCAAGTGTGAAGCGCATGTGGCGGCATGTCCGCTCTTGACTTGGGCCACCTTGCCGGTCTTTCTCCGGCCCGGGAGCGGCCGGCACGAATGCTGCGGGTCGATAACGAACGACAACGGGGCTTTGAAAAATGGCAAGCAGCCGGGCTTTCGTATTTCCGGGGCAGGGGAGCCAGAAGGCCGGCATGGGCCGCGACCTGTGCGACCAGTATGGCGAGGCCCGCGCGGTCTTCGATGAGGTGGATGAGGCGCTCGGCGAAAAGCTGAGTGCGATCATATTCGATGGCCCCGACGAAACCCTTACTCTGACCCGCAACGCGCAGCCGGCGCTGATGGCGGTTTCCATCGCCGTCCTGCGTGTCATGGAGGCTCGCGGCTTCGATCTTGCCGCCGAGGCAGCCTATGTCGCCGGCCATTCGCTCGGCGAGTATTCCGCGCTTGCCGCCGCCGGCGCGTTCTCGGTTTCGGACGCGGCGCGGCTGCTGCGTACACGCGGCGAAGCGATGCAGAAGGCGGTGCCCGTCGGCGAGGGTGCGATGGCGGCGTTGCTCGGCCTTGACCTTGATGCCGCACGTGCCGTTGCCGCTGAAGCTGCCGCTGCCGGCGGTGTCTGCACCGCGGCCAATGACAATGCCCCCGGCCAGGTGGTGGTCAGTGGCGACAAGGCGGCTGTCGAGCGCGCGGTAGTGCTGGCAAAGGATGCGGGCGCGATGAAGGCGATGCTGTTGCCGGTATCTGCGCCCTTCCATTGTGCATTGATGGCGCCTGCCGCCGACGTCATGGCCGAAGCTCTCGCCGGGGTGGCGATCTCTGCCCCGAAGGTGCCGCTCGTCGCCAATGTGCGTGCCTCGGCGATTTCCGCACCCGAAGAAATCCGCGCAAGTCTCGTCGAACAGGTCACGGGCGCGGTGCGCTGGCGTGAGTCGGTTCTCTATATGGCGCAACATGGGGTGACCGAACTGGTCGAAATCGGCGCCGGCAAGGTTCTCACGGGTCTTGCCAAACGTATCGACAGGGCTCTTGCAGGGCGCGCGATCGGCTCGCCGGCCGATATCGATGCCTGGTTTGCCTGAATCAAAACGACAAGGACAGACAGCAGATGTTTGATCTCACTGGAAAAACGGCGCTGGTGACGGGCGCGACCGGCGGTATTGGCGGCGCCATCGCCAAGGGACTGCGCACGCACGGGGCGCGCGTCGCGCTGAGCGGAACGCGGGTAGAGGTTTTGCAGGAACTGGCCAATGAATTGGGCGGCGACACGATCGTATTGCCCTGCAACCTTTCCGACATGGCCGAGGCGGATGGTCTCGTCGAGAAAGCCGAAGAGGCTTTCGGCGCACCGCTCGACATCCTGATCAACAATGCCGGTATCACCCGCGACAACATTTTCCTGCGCATGCGTGACGACGAGTGGGACGACGTGATCGCGGTGGATCTGAATGCTGTCTTCCGTCTGACGCGGGGCGCGATTCGTACCATGATGCGGCGGCGGACAGGCCGCATCATTCAGATCACGTCCGTCGTCGGCTTGATCGGCAATCCGGGGCAGGCCAACTATACCGCCGCCAAAGCCGGTATCACGGCGATGTCGAAGTCGATTGCCCATGAAGTGGCCAGCCGCGGCGTTACGGTCAATTGCGTGGCGCCGGGGTTCATCGCGACGCCGATGACAGACAAGCTCAATGACAAGCAGCGCGAATCGATCCTTGCGCGGGTTCCGGCAAAGGCGCTTGGTACGCCCGATGACATAGCGGCGGCCTGCGTCTATCTGGCAAGCGACGAGGCTGCTTATGTCACCGGCCACACATTGCACGTCAACGGCGGCATGGCGATGATCTGACGGACGTAAAAAGTCTGTTGAAACCGCGATTTTGCCAATATGGTAATGCTAGAAAAAGTGTGTTAGTTGCACCCACGTCAGAGACGGTGAAGCGGCTGGTTTGCGCTGCTAAAACGCCGCAGAATCAGTTGCCTGAGCACCGGTTCCTGGGTCTCTGGAGTTAGTTAATCCGGCGGTTTCCGCCTCAACATTTGTGAAGCAGGGGTTCTAGGGAATGAGCGATATTGCAGATCGTGTGAAGGCTATCGTCGTCGAGCATCTCGGTGTCGAGGCCGACAAGGTCACCAACGAAGCAAGCTTCATCGACGATCTGGGCGCGGACAGCCTCGACACGGTCGAACTCGTCATGGCCTTCGAAGAGGAATTCGGCTGCGAAATCCCGGACGATGCGGCCGAAACCATCCTTACCGTCGGCGACGCCGTCAAGTTCCTCGAAAAGAACGCCGGCTGAAACGCCGGCAGCCGGGCAATCCTGTTTGTCCGGCAGCCTTTTTGGGTGAATTGATATGCGGCGTGTTGTCATAACCGGCCTCGGCATGGTCTCCCCGCTCGCCTGCGGCGTCGAGGAGACCTGGTCGAAATTGCTGGCCGGCCAGAGCGGTGCTGGCAGGATCGAGAATTTCAAGGTCGACGATCTGCCTTGTCAGATTGCCTGCCAGATTCCCATGGGCGACGGTTCGGACGGCACCTTCAATGCCGACGACTGGATGGAGCCCAAGGAAGCCCGCAAGGTCGATCCCTTCATCATCTACGCGATGGCCGCCGCCGATATGGCGATGGCGGATTCCGGCTGGAAGCCCGAGAGTTACGAAGATCAGTGCGCCACAGGTGTGATGATCGGATCGGGAATCGGCGGACTCGACGGCATTGTCGAAGGCGGTATCCACGTCCATGAAAAAGGTCCGCGGCGTCTGTCGCCCTTCTTCATTCCTGGCCGCCTGATCAATCTGGCGAGTGGTCAGGTTTCGATCCGCCATGGCCTGAAGGGGCCGAACCATGCGGTCGTGACGGCATGTTCCAGCGGCTCGCACGCCATTGGCGATGCCGCGCGACTGATCGCATTCGGCGATGCCGATGTGATGGTTGCCGGCGGAACTGAATCTGCGGTCTGCCGGATCGGCATGGCCGGATTTGCCGCCTGCCGGGCGCTCTCCACAAGCTACAATGACACGCCGGAAAAGGCTTCCCGTCCCTACGATGCAGGCCGCGACGGCTTTGTCATGGGCGAGGGGTCCGGGATCATGGTGCTTGAGGAATACGAGCACGCGAAGGCACGCGGCGCGAAGATGTATGCTGAGGTCATCGGCTACGGAATGTCGGGCGATGCCTATCACATCACCGCCCCGTCAGAAGATGGCGACGGTGCCTATCGCTGCATGGCTGCTGCTGTGAAGCGGGCCGGCATTCAGGTCTCCGAAATCGACTACGTTAACGCGCATGGCACCTCGACGCCGCTTGGTGACGAGATCGAGCTGCGGGCGTTTACCCGGCTTGTCGGCAACAATCCGCTTGATATTTCGATGTCGTCCACGAAGAGCGCGATCGGCCATCTCCTGGGAGCAGCCGGCGCCGTCGAGGCCATCTTCTCGACGCTGGCAATTCGCGATCAGATCGTGCCTCCGACGCTCAATCTGGAGAATCCGTCGGTTGAAACGCAGATCGATCTCGTTCCGAATGTGGCGCGCAAGCGCAAGGTCGACACGGTTCTTTCCAACAGCTTCGGTTTTGGCGGAACCAACGCTTCGCTGATCCTGCGGCGCATCGCCTGACGACTGAGAAACGACGATGTTTCACCACATTTGTGCGTTCACGTCCTGGCATAAGGGGAAGCTGGCGAACGTACGATGACAGGCTAGGGAGGCCGGGGAGTGCAGGACGACAATCGGGATTACGACCATGTGGGTAGCGACCACGACAACCCGCCCCGCACCGATCGTCGCGAGCGCATTACGCCGCGTAGTCCCAGCGAAGCCCTACAGGCGGAAGTCGTAACCGGGCCGCGACCCTCCGAGCGCGCGCGGGGGAAATTCGTCACATTCTTTTCCGGCGTCTTCACCTTCATTGTCCTGTGTTTTATTGCAGCCGGCGCCGCGCTTTTTGTGGGCAATCACGAATTTGAGGCGCCAGGTCCGCTGGATCGCGATGTCGCCGTCGTCGTGCCGCGCGGTCAGGGCGTCCAAGGCATTGCCGATGCGCTAGAGCGCAACGGCGTTATCGGACAATCCTGGCTGTTTGTCGCCGGTTCGACACTCTATAAGGCCAGCCGCGATCTGAAAGCGGGTGAGTATCTTTTCCCTGAAGGTGTCTCGATGCGGGAAGTCATGGACATCCTGCGTGAAGGCAGGGGCATCGCGCATCAGATTACGATACCGGAAGGCCTCACCAGCAAACAGATTGTCGATCGCCTCAACGCCGATCCCATTCTTGAGGGGCAGATCACGGAAATCCCACCCGAGGGTTCCTTGCTGCCGGAGACTTATAAATACGATCGGGGTACGAGCCGCGCCCAGTTGATTGCGCGGATGCAGCAGGCACACAAGCGGATCGTCGATCAGGCGTGGGCGCGACGTTCGCCGGACCTGCCGCTGAAGACCAAAGAAGACCTTGTGACGCTCGCCTCGATTGTCGAAAAGGAAACGGGCCGCGCCGATGAAAGGCCGCGGGTCGCGGGCGTCTTCATCAACCGCCTGCGCAAGAACATGCGGCTTCAGTCCGATCCGACGATCATTTACGGCCTCGTCGGCGGTGACGGCGCATTGGGACGTCCGATCCTGCGCTCGGAGATTGACAGGCCGACCGCCTATAACACCTACCAGATTAACGGCCTGCCGCCGACGCCGATTGCCAATCCGGGGTCCGATGCTATTGAGGCTGTCGCCAATCCGTCGCGCACCGAGGAACTCTATTTCGTGGCCGATGGCACTGGCGGCCATATTTTTGCTGCCTCGCTCGACGAGCACAATCGCAACGTCGCGCGCTGGCGGGAGATCGCGGCAAAGCGTGCTGCCGAGCAGGCCGCGGCGGAGGAAAAGAAGGCGGATGAAGCCTCAAAGGACGACGTTCAGGGCATGAACACCAAGACGCCCGCCAAATAGCCGCACCGCTTCCTGAAGCACGACCGCAACCGAATTTCTCCATGGAGACGAATATGATTGCCAGCATGACCGGATTTGCCCAGGAAGGCGGCGAATCCGGCGATATTCGCTGGCGCTGGGAGATCCGTTCGGTTAATGGGCGCGGACTGGACCTTCGGCTTCGTCTGCCGACGGGGCTGGAACGGCTCGATACACCGCTTCGTGCGGCCGCTTCCGGCGTTCTGGCCCGGGGCTCGATAACGGCCAACCTGACCGTCGAACGTGACGAAGCGAGCGGACTGACAATCAACCGGGCAGCGCTCGATCGCGCCATAGATGCCGCACTGTCGGTACGCGACCGAATTCCCGATGCGACGATCAATGCCGACGGACTGCTGGCTCTCAGAGGCGTTGCCGAAACCGCCGAAAGCGGCCCGTTGGACGACAGTCATGACGCCGCACTGATCGGCGGCTTTGAACGCGCCGTCGCGTCGCTCGTGCAGGCGCGGCGGTCTGAAGGTGCGCGGATCGCCGCGGTGTTGAACGGGATCGTCGACCGGGTCGAACAGCTGACCGGGGAGGCGGAGACCAATCCCGCCCGCAGTCTGGAGGCAATAGCCGGCAAGATCCGCCAGCAGCTGGATCAGCTTATCGACGCTGCGCCCTCGCTCGAGCCGCAACGGCTCCATCAGGAAGCGGCGATCCTGGCCACGAAGGCTGATGTGCGCGAGGAACTTGATCGCCTGAAAGCGCACATAGCAGCCGCGCGCGAACTTCTTGAGGAAGGTGGTCAGGTCGGCAGGAAGCTCGACTTCCTGACCCAGGAATTCAATCGGGAAGCCAACACGTTGTGTTCCAAATCCAATGATGCCTCGTTGACGGCAACGGGACTCGCGCTGAAGGCCGCTATCGACCAGCTGCGCGAGCAGGTCCAGAATATCGAGTGAGCGGGGCAGGGCGTGCGTGCCGCCGTCATAGGCGCAGCGGACCTCATATCCAGGGGCAGGACAGATGAACAGAAGAGGAATGATCCTCATCCTTTCTTCGCCCTCGGGTGCGGGGAAGACGACCATCGCGCGGAACGTGCGCGAGAAGGAGCCCAGGCTGGAAGTATCTGTCTCCGTGACGACGCGGACACGCCGCCCCAGCGAGGTGGATGGCACGCATTATCACTTCATAACGCCGGAAAAATTCATTCGCATGCGCGACGCCGGCGATCTGCTGGAGTGGGCGGAAGTCCATGGCAACTACTACGGCACGCCGCGCGAACCGGTGGAAAATGCACTGGCAGAGGGACGTGACATCCTCTTCGACATCGACTGGCAGGGGACTTTGCAGGTCTACGATGCGCTGCGAGAGGATACGGTATCGGTGTTCATACTGCCGCCATCGGCTGAGGAACTTCGCAGACGTCTGGAACGGCGTGCGGAAGATTCTGCCGAAACCATAAGCCGCCGCCTCGCGAATGCCCGTGAGGAGATCCGGCATTGGCGTGAGTACGATTTCGTCATCGTGAACCACGATCTGGAAATCTCTGTCCGAGACGTGCAGGCCATTCTGGTGGGCGAGCGCAATCGTCGCGCACGGCTGCCCGATGTTGAAGCCTTTGCCGACCAGCTGATCGCCGATCTAGGCAGGTCAGGCGCGGTGTGACTGCCGGGAAAATGCCCGGGCGAGTGCCAGGAATCCGTCGATATCGATTTCCTCGGCACGTTTCGTCGGGTCAATGCCGGCTTCGTCGAGAAGTGCTCCGGTATCCATTCCAAGTGATTTGAGGCTCGCGCGCAGCATCTTGCGCCGCTGTCCGAATGCCGCCTGGGTGATATGGCTGAGAAGCCTCGGCGAAACGTCATCGTCGACTGCCAGCGGTTCGAGCCTGACCACAGACGACATGATTTTGGGCGGCGGTGTGAAGGCCTGCGGCGGCACATCGAACAGGATACGGCTGCGCGCGCGCCAGCCCGCCAGCACGGCCAGCCGGCCGTAGTGATCATCACCCTTGCGGGCAACGATCCGTTCCGCGACCTCGCGCTGGAACATGAGCGTCAGGCTCGAAAACCAGGGCGGCCAGCTTTCAAGGCTGAGCCAGCCCGTCAGCAATGCGGTGCCGACATTATAGGGCAGGTTCGCGACAATTCTTGCCGGGCCGCGAACCATGTTTCCGAGGTCGACCGCAAGCGCATCGCCTTCGACGACCGTAAGCCGTCCGGGACAGGCTTTGCCGATCTCTTCGAGCGCGGGCAGGCAGCGGGCATCCTTTTCCACGGCGATCACATGGGCCGCGCCTTCAGCCAGAAGCGAACGCGTCAGGCCGCCAGGGCCGGGACCGATCTCGACGATTGTCGTGCCTTCCAGAGGCCCCCCTGCACGGGCGATCTTTGCAGTGAGATTGAGATCGAGAAGGAAGTTCTGCCCCAGCGATTTTCGGGCATCAAGGCCGTGAGCGCGAATGACCTCGCGCAGCGGCGGCAGGTCGCCGAGCGCGGTCATGGCGTTGGCGCGGCTGCAAGTTTGCCGGCAAGCGCGATGGCCGCGATCAGGCTGTCAGGCCGTGCAACTCCCTTGCCGGCGATGTCGAATGCCGTTCCGTGATCAGGTGACGTTCGCACAAAGGGCAAACCGAGTGTTACGTTGACCGCTTCGTCGAAGCTCAGCGTCTTGATCGGGATCAGCGCCTGATCGTGATACATGGCCAGCACCGCGTCGTAGGTTGCGCGGGCACGAGGGTGAAACATGGTGTCGGCGGGTAGCGGACCTATGATGTCGACGCCTTCCGCTCTCAGCTTTGCAACGGCCGGCACAATAATATCCCTGTCTTCCGTACCCATCGTTCCGCCTTCGCCCGCATGCGGGTTCAGGCCGCAGACAGCAATCCGCGGCATCGGCACGGCGAAGCGCCGTTCAAGGTCTCGCGCGACAATGCGGCCTGTCTCGACAATCAGATCGCTTGTCAGCCTCGTCGGAACATCGGACAGCGGAATATGCACGGTTACCGGCACGACCCGCAGCTCGTCGCTGGCGAGCATCATGACCGGCCTGAACTTGCCGCCCCAGTGGCGTTCCGCCAACGCGCCAAGAAACTCGGTATGGCCCGGAAACACAAAGCCGGCGCCATAGAGCACTTCCTTTGCGATGGGCGCCGTGACAACTGCAGACGCGGCGCCTTCGCGGACCAGCGACACGGCCTTTTCAATCGAACCGGTTACAGCGCCTGCGGACGCCGCCGTCGGCACGCCCGCGCGCACGCCGTCGGAGAGCAGGGCGCCTTCCGGAGGCACGATGGTCAAATGTTCGGGCGTCGGCACGGGTGCACCGGCACCGCGATGAACTTTGAGAGGGATGTGCTGTCTGGTTTCTTCGAGCCGTGCGGAGATAATTTCAGGCACACCCACAACAAAGAACGGACACGCGCCGCTGGCGGAATAATGCGTCCAGGCCCTGCCGATGAGTTCCGGTCCAACCCCTGCGGGCTCGCCCATCGTGATCGCGATCGGCGCCGGCGACATGATCTATCTGTTTTCGATGACGGCGCTTTGGCGCAGGTCGATGAGGAGCCTGCGGGCGAGAATCTGTCCCTGCTCGTTCATCATCTCGGATTGGACTTCGCGCCGTTCAGCGGAGTCGTCCTTGACCTCCTGCTTGTCGCACACGGCAAACATCTGCACGGCGTCGCTGACCGCGATGGGAGGCGACAGCTTCCCGACTTCAGTTGCCAGAATGGATTCACGCAGGTTTTCCGGCAGGTCACCCTGAAGCTTGCGTCCAAGGCGCTTGTAGACAACGTCCCTATGGCCTTCGACCGAGCTGCGGATTGCGTCACAACCGCTGAAACCGGCGCGGATTTCCTCAGCCTCGCGTTTGCGCGCGGCGATCTGGGCGTTGTTAGGATTCTTCGGCAGGATCAGAACGATCTGCTGCAGATCAATCTCGGTTGTCGTCGCGTCGCGGTTCTCTGTTTCTTTTGACGCCATTGCCTGCTCGACGTCCTGGTCGCGAATCTGGACTTCCTGGCGGAACCGCTGGCGCACGACGTCGCGCCACAGCAGATCGGCTTCGATCCGGCTCTTGAGCGTATTGGCGTCGACGCCGACCTGGCGGAACGCGGTGATCAACTGGCTGGGCGACATTTTCACACGCTTGGCGACCTGCGCGAAAGCCTCATCGACTTCGCCGCTGTCGACAGAAATACCAAGCCTGTTGGCCTCCTGGCGCTTGAGTACCTCTTCGGTGAGCTCTTCCAGTGCCGAGTCGCGAAGGGCATTGGTCATGCCCTTTCGCTGTGTGACGGAAACGAATTTGGCGCGCCGCTCGACATCGAGCGAGGTGATCGGCTGATCATTGACCAGCCGCACGATACGGACCGCCGCGTGCGCCTGACCCATTGGCAGGATGGCGGGCACCATCTGGGCGAGTGCCACGATCGCTAGAAGCGCTAGGGTCGATTTCTTGAACACGGAATTCATCTCTCAAGCCGGCGTCGGGAATTGATCGCAGGTACAGCGTTTGCCGGAAAATGCCTTATTCGTCAAATTCGGCCAACCGAAGGCAGGGCACTATTTTGTGTCGGCGATCGACTGGTTGACCTGCTGTTCGCCAAGGGTGCGCAACCTGACCTTCAGATAGATCGTCTCGTCGGGCGCCACGTCGCCATCGCGGACATACTGCCGCTCATAGGTAAGGGCGATGGCAAAACACCCATCGTCATAGCCGAGGCCCAGGCTGTTGGAGACCCACTGCTGCCCATCGAGGTCGTAGCGAATCCCGCCGAATGTCGACCAGCGGTCGGTCAGCTGAAGCTTGCCCTTCGTCTGGATTTCTTCGCGGCGAAGCGGATAGCCGATCAGCGGTACAGGCGCGATGTTCGAATAGGTCAGCGAGCCGCTGATGAACTTGCCAGTGTAGGTCGCGCCAAGGTCGAGCCGCTGCAGGTCGAAATCCTTCTCGTCCAGGCGGAAACGCGAGGCGATGGTGAGCTTCTGGGTCAGGTCCAGATAGCCCGCCGCGACATAGTCGGACCGGTCCGTTTCAAGCCCCGAGCCGATCGGGAACGGATTGACGCCGGCGAGATGGAACGACTGGCCGAAGACGCCGCGGATACGCTTTCCGCTTTTGGTCTGCAGCGTATATTTCAGGCCCACATTGGCGCGGCTGCCACCCTCGATACGGTCGTATCCGGAGAATTTGTCGTAGTCGAACAGGATCGTGTCGTCGAACACGATGCTCTGGGCGTCCTCATTGGGGACATAGGCCAGACGCGCTTCATTCGGCCGCAGGATCAGCTGTGCGATCGGTTCGAAGATCTGGAAGCCCCAGTCGTCGGAGACGATGAAGGGCCAGCGCCATTCGACTGCAGCCGTCGCCATGCCACGTCCGAACGTGTTCTGTCCCGTCATCATGTAGCTTGCGATATTCGCGCCATTCGACGTTGAATCGATGTCGAGCGAATAGAGATCGCCGCGTGCCGACAGATAGGGGGTGATGACCTGGCCGTTGGCGGTGGTGATGCGCTTCTCCCACTCAACCTGCGTCAGGAACCGGTTGTATTGTCCCGCAGCGCCCTGGAGACGGCAATTGGCGGTCGTCTTCGTCGTATTGCAAAGCTTTGAGGTCGTGATCGGATCGAATGCGGCGGTCTCGCGGCTGAGGCTGAGCATGTTCGCGTTCATGCGCAGTTGCCCGCCGAAGACCGGATCGGCGAAGACATAGTTGTAATCGACGACCGGGTGAACGATCGCCTGCTGCTGCTGCAACGTGGTCGTTGTCAGAAGCTTGTAATATTTGGCGCTGGCATTGAAATAGCTGCGCTCGCCGAGGCCCGTCAGATAAATCTGCGACTTGCGTTCCGTGTCCTCGGTCATCTTGTAGGTGCGAAGATAGGTCTCGTCGCTGACCAGCGTCAGGTCCCAGCCCCATGACCACATCTTGTTGATGACGAACCGGCCCTGGCTTTCCAGCGATCCGCGCGCCTTGCGGATTGTCGCCGGCGCAAACAGGAGCGGGTTGGTCTGGTCGATGCCGGTGACGGTGATGTTGTAGGAGCCGTTGGCAACGCGGTGGCGCCATTGCAGCTTGCCCAGCAGGCCCTGTTTTTCCAGCGGCACGGCCGTCAGCGTGACGTCGTAATTGGGCGCCAGATTGAAGAAATAGGGGATTTCAGCCCCGAAGCCGAGCTGATCGGAACTGATGAGGCTCGGCAGCAGGAATCCGCTCTTGCGCTTTACCGTTGGGTCGGCATGCGAGAAATAGGGCACGGCGGCGATCGGGATGCCGAAAAATTCGAATCGCGCCTTTTCGTAATAGACGACCTTTTCCTGCTGGTCGTGTACGATCCGCGAGGCCCGGATACGCCATGTCGGCGGCTTTTCCGGATGCTCCTTGCACGGCTCGCAGGCCGTGTAGGTGCCCTTGTTGAAGATCGTGATATTGCCTTCCTGACGCTCGGCGCTGGCGGCGGTGAAATAGGCCTTGTCAGGTGTCACGACCGTCAGGCTGCGCACGAATCCGTCGCGGAAATCGTCGGTGAGGGTCATGTTTTCGGCGTAGATCACATTGCCCGCGGGCTCGGTGATCTTGACCCCGCCGCTCGCGGTCAGCTTTCTCGTGCGTTGCGCGTAGCTGACCTCGTCCGCTTCAAGCGTCCGGCCGTCGTAATAGATCTGGACGTTGCCCTTCGCGGTGACGACTTCATTGTCGTAGTCGTAGACCATCTGGTCGGCCTCGACCAGCATCTGCGCGTTGGGATCGGTCACGAGTCGGGGGTTGCCGGGCAGGGTGCTCGGCAGCAGATTTTGTGCCGCGACCGGGGCTGCCAGGGCAACGCAAAAAATCAGCCCGGCAGCTATGCCACCAAGCGCGCCCAACACCCGCAATCGGCCCTTCGGTGGGGACTGATCCAAACCCCGATTTCCCTCAGCCGTCTTCCTGGAACAATAAGACATTTGTTCCCAACAACAACGCAACCACAACCGGCCCCCACACTGAAAGCGAGGGGCGAATGACTCCGGCTGCGCCTAAATCCCCCATAATCTTCAGCACCACATAAAACACGAACCCGGCGACAATTCCACTGATAATCATGCGTCCGATATTCCCGGAACGGAACACCCTGAGCGACACCGTGGCCGCTATGATGACCATGGCGCACATCAAAAGGGGGCGGGCAATGAGGCTTTGGTACTGAAATACCAGTTTCTCGGTCGAAAGTCCTGCTTTTTCATTAATTTCGATGGTCTGCGGGAGGTCCCAGAAAGAAACGGTTTCCGCCGTTGTGGTTAACAGTTTCATCTGCGCCGGCGTGAGGTAGGTGCTCAGGTAATACGAGTTGAACCGCTGTGCCGGCTGGTCCCTTCTGAGCACCTCCACTTTCTCCAGCAGCCACCGGCCCGGTTCGAGCGTCGCGCTGCGCGCCTCGATTCGTTCCTGAAACCTGTCGGAGGGATCGAAAACATAGATCGTCACGTCCCTGAGCTGCTGCCCGGCATCGACCTGATCGCCTGCATGCAGGATGGCCGGGCCATCGACACTGGTCTGGCGAATCCACACCGGATTTTGCAGCGACCTGTACTCTTCGACACCGAACACATCGAGATAGATCCGTTGATAACGTTCGGAAAAATTGGCGGCAATCGGATTGAAGATCGTCGTCGTGAACAGCCCGACGCCCATGCTGACGACCAGTGCCGGCAGGATGAACTGCCAGACCGAAAAGCCGGCAGCGCGGGTCACTGCAAGTTCGAGCGATCGGCTCAGCATCAGGTAGGTGAAGATGGCGCCGATCAGCACGGCAAACGGGAAGATCTGTTCCGACAGCATCGGCAACCGGTAGAAGGCGAGCAGGAACACGGTTCCGAGGCTCACATCATGCGCACTCGCGCGCCTGAGATTCTCGATCGATTCCACGAGGAAAATCAGGGCCGCGCAGGCGAGGTAGACGCCGATCGTGTTGCGCAGGAAGCGCAGCCCGATATAGCGCATGATGATCATGCCCCTCACGCCCCTCATGCCGGTCTGCCCCTGACACGGGAGAATCTCTCCGAAAGCGTGTCGAACCGCGCTGCGATGCGTTCCCAGACAGGCAGCAGCGCCTCAGCCAGTCTGGCGCCGCCGTGCCGCATCAGGAAGGGAACGGCTGTTCGCCCGTAGCCGAGCGCGAAGGCGCCGGCAATCGCCATCGCGGCGATCGGAATGGCGTAGTTGAAGGGGGCCGCCGCAGCATATTTGACGGTCAGCTTGTCGACAATGAAACCGAGCACGCGAACACCTGCCATCGCGCCGATTGCCATGATGACGGCGCTCACCCGGTTTTGTCGCGTCGTCCGCGCGAAACCAACGAAGGCAAGCGCGATCAGCACCGAGGGCAGCGGGTAGAAGGCAGCAGCAAACCGCCGGTGCAATTCTGCCCTGAAGCGGCCGGGTATCGCCTTGTAGTAACCGTCCGTCGGATCGGGATGGAAAAGATCGGATGTCGGCCGCTCGCGCGGGTGGACAGACCCCGGATTCGTCGCCCGACTTTCAAGGCTTGAAAGATCGATCGAATAGCGCTCGAAAGCGACAAAATTGTTCTGCGCGTCGTCGCCCGTGCTGCGCCGTTGCAGGCTGCCATTCTCGAGGACCAGATAGGCGCTGTCGCCATCGCGCGCGATCGTTCCCTTCTCGGCGATATAGGTCAGCCTTTCCTTGGCATTCCGGTCGTCGCTGACCAGCACGCCAAGCAGCGATCCGTCGCGGCCGCGTTCCCTGATATGAAACGTCATGCCGCTGTCGACGGTGGTGAAATCACCCGGCTCGATGATGTTTGTGAGCACGTCCGCACGGATATCGGCGAGAATTGCCCGCAGGCCGTATGCCGATTGCGGCATCAGGAAAATGCCGAGCCACGCCGTCAGCGCGGTGACGATGAGGCCCAGCGCGATGAACGGAGCGATCGTCGTCCATCTTGAGGCGCCGGCGGCGTTGACGACGACAAGCTCGCTGTCGGCATTGAGACGGTTGAGCGTGTGCACGCAGGAAGCGAAGAGCGCGATCGGCGCAACGACGGCAACCAGCGTCGGCAGCGCATAAAGCGTGATCTTGAGGAACAGCAGCGCTGCCTGGCCCTGGTCGACGACGAGCGTCATTCGTGTCAGCGCCTGGGTCAGCCACAAAATCCCGATCAGCGTACCCATCACGAGACAGAAGGCGAGGAACGCCTGTTTGAAGATGTAACGGCTGATCGTGTTCATGGTCGATGTCAGATGTCTGCGCGCGACACAGCGCCCCGCGCCGGCCATGGTAGGCGTGGGGATGGCGGAATTAGGGTCAAAACCCGTGTTTCAGCGTCTCGCCTATCGAGAATCATTGTTGGCTGCATTATCTGTTATGTCGACTTTGAGCGATTTGCGGGTAAATGCACGAGGAGTTCAAGCACAATGGCAGGTATGCCGAAAATCTCTTTCATTGCCGAAAAGCTGCCCGAAGCGGGCACCGTCGTCGTCAGCGTAGGTGAGGGCGGCGCCCTCGGACCTGTCGCCAAGGCTATCGACAAGGCATCCGGCGGCGCCATCGCGCGCGCCATCAAGGTGAGCGGCTTCAGCGGCAAGACCGGCAAGTCCTGCGAAATCCTCGCACCGGCGAAAGGCGGCCTTGAACGTATCGTTCTCGTCGGCATCTCCGATGACGATGCCACGACATCGCTCGGCCTGTCGAAGCTTGGCGGCAGGATGGCGGCTGCGTTCGGCCAGGCCCGCGACATCACGATTGTCGCCGAGGGCAAGAAGGAACCGTTCGACGCGCAGATGCTGGCGGCCGTTGCCAGCGGTATCGTTCTGCGCAGCTACCGCTTCGATCGTTACAAGACCAAGGGCGACGAAGATGACGGCGGTGCAAAGAAGGACAAGGCCGCAGGCGTCTCGCTCCTTGCCGGAAAGCCGGCCGACGCCAGAAAGGCATGGGCCTCGGCTGAAGCCGTGACCGACGGCGCGATCATCGCGCGCGATCTGGTGAACGAACCGCCGAACGTGTTGGGCCCTGTTGAATTTGCCGACCGCTGCAAGGAGCTGGAGAAGCTTGGTGTCGAGGTCGAGATCCTGACCGAAAAGGAAATGTCGAAGCTCAAGATGAAGGCGTTGCTCGGCGTCAATCAGGGCTCGGCCCGGCCGCCGCGTTTTGTCATCATGCGGTGGAACGGCAGCAAGGCAAAGGCCAAGCCGCTCGCCTTCGTCGGCAAGGGTGTGGTGTTCGATACCGGCGGTATCTCCATCAAGCCCGCCGGCGGCATGGAGGACATGAAGGGCGACATGGGTGGTGCCGCCTGCGTCACCGGCCTGATGCATGCGCTCGCGGCGCGCAAGGCCAGGGTGAATGCCGTAGGCGTGATCGGCCTGGTTGAGAACATGCCGGACGGCAATGCCCAGCGTCCGGGTGACATCGTGACGTCGATGTCCGGTCAGACGATCGAGATCATCAACACCGACGCAGAAGGCCGTCTCGTGCTCGCCGATGCGCTCTGGTACACCAAGGAAAAGCTCGATCCCGCCTTCATGATCAATCTGGCGACGCTGACGGGCGCGATCCTCGTGGCGCTTGGTCATTTCCATGCCGGCATCTTCTCCAACGACGATGAGCTCGCAGGCTGGCTGACCGAGGCGGGGCTGACGACAGGAGAAAAGGTCTGGCGCCTGCCGATGGGCCCGGAATACGACAAGCTGATGAACTCCAAGTTCGCCGACATGAAGAATGCCGGCGGGCGCGATGCGGGTTCGATTACCGCTGCCCAGTTCCTCAAGCGCTTTGTTGGCGACGTTCCCTGGGTTCATATCGACGTCGCCGGCACGGCCATGGGCTCGCCGCAGGACGATATCAACCGGTCATGGGCGTCCGGCTATGGCGTGAGGCTGCTCAACCAGCTCGTGGCCGATCACTACGAGGGCTGACCACTCCTTGACCGAGGTCCTGTTCTACCATCTGGAGCGCCAGCCGCTCGACACAGTGTTGCCGCAGCTTGTGGAGCGGTGTGTCGAACGCGGCTGGCGCACCGTCATCCAGACAGGATCGCCGGAACGGACCGGCAGCATCGACAATCTGCTCTGGACCTGGCGCGACGACAGTTTCCTGCCGCATGGCACCGCCGCCGATGGCGACGAGGCCGATCAGCCGGTGTTCATTACAGATGAGCCGCTGAACCCGAATTCGGCCACGGTCCGCATCCTTCTCGATGGATCGGATATCTCAGAGCCCGCTTCATACGACAGGGTCGTTTGCGTTTTCGACGGGCGCGACGCTGAAAACCTCACCGCCGCCCGCGCGCTATGGAAGCGGCTGTCAGGTGAGGGTTGCGACTGCACCTACTGGCAGCAGGACGAACGCGGCAAATGGGAAAAGAAGGCTGAGAGCGGCAAGCCTGCGGCCGATTGACCGGTCCTATTCCGCAGCCTGCGCAGCCTCCAGCTCGTGCGAAATGGCAAGCCATTCCTCTTCGGCGTTTTCGATCGCGCGGACTGTATCGGCCTTGTCCTTCGCCAGCGAAGTCGCCTTGGCCGGATCCTTGTCGTAGAGCGCCGGATCGGCCATCGCGCGGTCCAGCCGCGCAATCTCTCCGTTCAGCTTTTCAATCGTCTTTTCAATCGTCTGTAACTTTTTGCGCATGGGCGCGAAGGATTCGCGCCTGAGTGCTTCCTGCCGACGTTCCTCGGCGCGCTCGGCCTTGCTTGCCCTGTTGTCGGCCTTCGCGGCCTTCGCCTCGCGCCTGTCGCCGGCTGCCTTCGACAGCACGCTGCGCCGGTAGTCGTCCATGTCGCCGTCATAGGGCTGAACCGTGCCCCCGTCGACGAGCCACAGGCGATCTGCCGTAGCCTCCACCAGATGCCTGTCATGGCTGATGAGGATGACGGCGCCCGGATAGTCGTTGAGGGCGTGGACGAGCATCTCGCGGCTGTCGATATCGAGATGGTTGGTCGGTTCGTCGAGGATCAGCAGATGGGGGCCATGAAAGGTCGCCAGCGCCAGCATCAGCCGCGCCTTCTCGCCACCCGAAAGCTTGCCTGCCGCCGTATCGGCCTTGTCGGCGCCAAAACCGATCTGCGCGACGCGCGAGCGCACCTGCGCTTCCGTCGCGTCCGGCATCAGTTCGCGCACGTGGTTGTATGCAGACATCGACGGGTTGATTTCGTCCAGCTGGTGCTGCGCGAAATAGCCGATGATGGCCTTGTCGGACATGCGCATCGCGCCGTCGGAAACAGCAAGGCGTCGGGAAAGCAGCTTCGCAAAGGTCGACTTGCCGTTGCCGTTTGCGCCAAGCAGCCCGATCCGGTCGTCAGGATCGATCCGAAGATCGAGATTGCGCAGGATGGCCTTGCCCGGCTCATAGCCGACGGCAGCCTCCTCGAAACGGATCAGCGGCGGTCCCATCGGCTTTTGCGGCTCGGGCAGGTGGAACGGGCGAACATGTTCGTCCACGAGCGCGGCGATCGGTTCCATGCGCGACAGTGCCTTGAGCCGGCTTTGCGCCTGACGGGCCTTCGTCGCCTTGGCCCTGAAGCGTTCCACGAACGCTTCCATATGGCGGCGCTGGTCGTCCTGCTTCTTCTTCAGCTTCAGTTGGAGGGCCTGGGTTTCGCGCCGCTGCCGCTCGAACTGGTCATAGCCGCCCTTGTAGAGCGTCAACTTTCCGCGCTCCAGATGCAGGATCTGGTCGACCGACTTGTTCAGGAGGTCGCGGTCATGGCTGACGATCAGCAGCGAGCGCGGATAGGCGGCGAGATACCGCTCCAGCCACATCGTGCCTTCAAGATCGAGATAGTTGGTCGGCTCGTCGAGCAGCAGGATATCGGGCTCGCGGAAAAGCACCGCCGCCAGCGCGACGCGCATGCGCCAGCCACCGGAATAGGAGGAGAGGGGCCGCTGTTGCGCTTCCTCGTCAAAGCCGAGGCCGGCGAGAATGCGGGCCGCGCGCGACGGCGCGGTATAGGCGTCGATATCGGTCAGGCGTAGCTGGATATCGGCGATCCGGTGCGGATCGGTCGCCGTTTCCGATTCTTCCATCAGCGCCGCCCTCTCGCGGTCGGCGGAGAGCACGAAGTCTATCAGTGTCGTCGGTCCGCCCGGCGCTTCCTGCGCGACGTCGGCCATCGTGGCCCCGCGCGGCATGCCGATGGCGCCGTCGAGTGCGGGTATCTCTCCCTTGATAATGCGCAGCAGCGTGGTCTTGCCCGTGCCGTTGCGGCCGACAAGGCCCGTCCGGCTCTTCTCGGGCAGGGCGACGGTCGCCTTGTCGAGCAAGAGCCGGTCCGCAATGCGATAGGACAGGTCGTTGATGTGCAGCATCGCTTGAGTGACGTTCGCTCTGGTTGAAGGAGTGTGCCGGATGGCTCGGCCGCCGGGCGCTCTCTTCACACGGAATCGCATGCCTGTTCAACCGGCAGGTGAGGGAAGCTGCCACCTGTGTTATTATTGCCGTCACGGGGCGGACAGGGAGATGCAAAGACATGAAGACGCGTTTGACGCTGACATTGGTCCCGGCCATGCTCGCGGCCACCGCAGCATTTGCCGATGGCCCCGGCAGCACGGCCTATATCGACGATCGATCCGCCTTTCTGACCGTAGATGCCAATTACCGCGCGCCGGTCGACTGCTGGCGTGCAAGTCTCAACCGCGGCGCGCCAGCCGGCGCCGCCTTTGGCAGCGACATTCCGGTAACCGTCGCGATGGTCGAGGTGGGCACCTGCCATCCGGTGCCCAAGGTCGCCCGCGCGGTCGGGACCATAGGCGCCTTTCCCCCGCTTGGCGCGGTGGTGCGCATCTTCTTCATCGATCCACGCGGCCGCATCGTGAAGACCGAGCGCGTGGCAGTGGTCAATCGGTAGGTGGCCATAGGTTTTATGAAACACTTTCGCCTGCGACGACCTTGGCTCGCCATCGCTGGGGTCCGGTCCGATGGGTCTCGGCCGGAAAAGAAGAGAGTGAATGCAAGCTGATGCGGTCAGAAAGATTGGTCGGTAAATTCATATTTTTTTCTCTTTTATCCATCACCGTATTAATTTTTATTGCAATAATTTTCGGAAATGCAAATCTAAGTTGTAAAGATTGCAATTTCGTAGGAAAAATAAGATTATTAGGGTATATTGTATTGTGGGTTTATTCTATTTTATATCCTTTAATTTCTCTTAGATGGTCGATTAGAATTTTTAAATATTCGAGCTGTAAGTCATTTATTATTTCGATTTCATCTTTTGCTATTTTTATGGTGCCAATATTATTTCTATTGTATCTGTATGACGAATCCGGAAATGAATTTTTCTATTTGAGACATATATTATATTTTATTTCAATTTTCTCAATGGTATATTATGTAGCTTACTTATATAGAGCTGGGTCGGTGGCGCGACGAAAGTTGAAAGAAAAACAGCGCCCGGGTGAAACCCGGACGCTGTCCTGATATCGACGCGCCAATCGGCGCACTACGTTTCGCCTTACGCCAGATCGAACCGATCCGCGTCCATCACCTTCGTCCACGCCTTCACGAAGTCGTTGACGAACGTCTTCCTGCTGTCGTCCTGCGCGTAAGTCTCGGCAAGCGCGCGAAGCTGGGAGTTGGAGCCGAACACGAGATCGACGCGGGTGCCGGTCCATTTGACCTTGCCGGACTTGCGATCGCGGCCTTCGAAGACCGCCTTGTCGCCTTCCTTCGCCTTCCACGCCGTGCCCATGTCGAGCAGGTTGGTGAAGAAGTCGTTCGTCAGCGTGCCTGGGCGGTCGGTGAAGACGCCGTGCTTCGAGCCGCCGGCGTTGGCGCCGAGAACGCGCAGGCCGCCGACCAGCACCGTCATTTCCGGCGCTGTCAGCGTCAGGAGCTGGGCCCGGTCGATCAGCAGGTGTTCGGTCGGTATGGAGAACTCCACCGGCGCATAGTTGCGGAAACCCTCGACCTTCGGCTCAAGAACGCTGAAGGAATCGACATCCGTCTGCTCTTGCGAGGCGTCCATGCGGCCGGGGGTAAAGGGAACTTCCACCTGATGCCCGCCGTCCGTTGCAGCCTTCTCGACCGCCGCGGACCCGCCGAGCACGATCAGGTCGGCCAGCGAGACTTTCTTACCGCCTGACTGCGCGCCGTTGAAGGCTTTCTGGATGTCCTCGAGCTTGCCGAGAACCTTTGAAAGCTGCGCCGGGTCGTTGACGTCCCAGTCCTTCTGCGGGGCAAGGCGGATGCGCGCGCCGTTGGCGCCGCCGCGTTTGTCGGAATTGCGAAAGGTCGATGCCGAGGCCCAAGCCGTAGAAACGAGCTCCGGGACGGTCAGGCCCGACCCGAGAATCTTCGCCTTAAGATCCTTGATGTCGGCCGCATCGATCAGCTTGTGATCGACGGTCGGGATCGGATCCTGCCAGATCAATTCCTCCTGCGGCACTTCCGAACCGAGATAGCGCACATGCGGGCCCATGTCGCGATGGGTCAGCTTGAACCATGCGCGGGCGAAGGCATCTGCGAACTCGGCCGGATTGTCGCGGAAACGCCGGGAGATCGGCTCGTAGATCGGGTCGAACTTCAGCGACAGGTCCGTCGTCGCCATCATCGTCGGCACCTTCTTGCCCTTGGTGTGGGCAGCAGGCGCGAGGTCCTCGTCCTTCACGTTCTTGGGCGCCCACTGGTTCGCACCGGCCGGGCTCTTGGTCAGCTCCCACTCATAATCGAAGAGCATATGGAAGAAGCCGTTGTCCCATTTGATCGGGTTGGGCGTCCATGCGCCTTCAAGGCCGCTGGTGATCGTATCGTCACCAAGGCCGCTGGCATGCGTGCTGGTCCAGCCGAAACCCTGTTCGGCGATATCCGCGCCTTCCGGCTCGCGCCCGACAAGGGCGGCATCGCCCGCGCCATGGGTCTTGCCGAATGTGTGACCGCCGGCGATCAGCGCGACCGTTTCCTCGTCATTCATCGCCATGCGGCCGAAGGTTTCGCGAATATCGATCGCTGCCGCGAGCGGGTCGGGGTTGCCGTTCGGGCCTTCCGGATTGACGTAGATGAGGCCCATCTGGACGGCGGCAAGCGGGTTTTCCAGCGCACGGCCTTCCGCATAGCGCTTGTCGCCCAGCCATTCTTCCTCGGTACCCCAGTAAATGTCCTCGCCGGGTTCCCAGACATCTTCACGGCCGCCGCCGAAGCCGAAGGTCTTGAAGCCCATCGATTCCAGTGCGCAGTTGCCCGCCAGGATCATCAGGTCGGCCCAGGAAATCTGGTTGCCGTATTTCTGCTTGATCGGCCACAGCAGGCGCCGTGCCTTGTCCAGATTGCCGTTATCCGGCCAGCTGTTCAGCGGCGCGAAGCGCTGCGAGCCCGTCGAGGAGCCGCCACGGCCGTCGCCGGCTCGATAGGTGCCGGCGCTATGCCAGGCCATGCGGATGAAGAAGGGACCGTAGTGGCCATAATCGGCCGGCCACCAATCCTGCGAATCCGTCATCAGCGCGTAGAGGTCGTCCTTGAGCGCCTTGTAGTCGACCTTGGAAAACGCCTTGGCATAGTTGAAATCCTCCGCCATCGGGTTCGACAGGTGAGAATTCTGATGCAGGATCTTGAGATTGAGCTGCTCCGGCCACCAGTCGCGGTTCGAGCGCCCGCGATGGCTTCCCCCGTGCATCACCGGGCACTTGCCCTCATTATCGTTTTTCGCGTCCATCTTTCCCTCCGGTTCCGTTCAAGCGGTTGCTGTAAATGCGGCTGTCGCGCTTCCGGCTTCATACCGGATTCGCGGCCGCAACCTTGCCTCTTGCGCATATGCCTTCAACACGGTGCCGCAACGTTGTGATGACGATCTATCCCGGCGGCATCCGCTGTCCTGGCACGGATGATTTGGCAGACAATGGAACCTGCTTGATATAAGATCAAATAAGAAATCATGCCTAAAGCGATAAGTTTGCCTGATTGATGCTGACACTGAGACACCTGCGATATGTCGATGCCCTCGCACGGCTGCGCCATTTCGGGCAGGCGGCCGCCGCTGTCGGTGTTACCCAGCCCGCGCTGTCGATGCAGATCCGCGAAGTCGAGGCCCTGCTCGGCGGTCTGCTGTTCGAACGCACGCCATCGGGCGCGGTGCCGACGCGCCTCGGAGAGGAATTCGCGGTGCGCGCCGCCCGCATCATCGCCGAAATGGACGATCTGGAAGCGATCGGCCGCGGCGACAGGGCGCTCTCGCACAATCGCCTGCGTCTCGGTGTCATTCCCTCCATCGCGCCTTACCTGTTGCCCCGTCTTCTACCGCTGATGACGGATCGAATGCCGCAGATCGGCGTGCAGTTGCGCGAGGCGGTGACCGATAGCCTGGTCGACGATCTCGCCGGTGGCAAAATCGATGCGATGATCGCGAGCCTTCCATTGAGACAGGGAGATTTCGTCGAGCGTCCGGCCTTCGAGGATGAATTCCTGCTGGCGGTTCCGCCGGGATCGTCACTGGCGGTGCGTAAAAAAGTCAGCGTTGCCGAGATCGACCAGTCCGAACTGATCCTGCTGGAAGATGGCCATTGCCTGAGAGACCAGGCGCTGGCGGTCTGCGGCATCGTCGATCCGCCGCAGCTGCGGCGCTTTGGCGCATCCAGCCTGTCGACGATACTGCACATGGTGGCGGCCGGTCACGGCATTACCCTGGCGCCTCGTCTGGCGATGGGGGAGGGCGACGCCGACAATTCGGGTCTGTGCGTCATTCCCTTCGCCGATCCGGCACCAAGCCGGACGGTCGGGCTTGCCTGGCGCCGCACCTCGCCGCGCCAGCCGGTCTTCGATCAGCTGGCGGAACTCGTCGCCGAGGCCGCGAGCCCGCCAAAAGCGCATTGAGTTTCCCTCGGCGCTTGGCTATAAGCCCGCCAACCCTGCGGCGCCGAAAAGCGCCGCATTTCGTTTATTCATTGCGGCATCAAAACCGAGACATTTCCAAAGGAAGGACGCATCGTCATGGCCACCGAGCGCACCCTGTCGATCATCAAGCCCGACGCAACCGCACGCAACCTCACCGGCAAGATCATCGCCAAGCTTGAGGACGCCGGCCTTCGAGTCGTCGCGCAGAAGCGCACCAAATGGTCGCGCAGCGATGCGGAAGCCTTCTACGCCGTTCATCGCGAGCGTCCGTTCTTCGACGACCTCGTCGCCTTCATGACGTCCGGCCCGATCGTCATCCAGGTGCTCGAAGGCGAGGATGCCGTTGCAACCAACCGCAAGGTCATGGGCGCGACCAATCCCGCCGACGCTGAAGCAGGCACGATCCGCAAGGACTTCGCCGAGAATATCGAGCGCAATTCTGTCCATGGATCCGACAGCGCGGAAAATGCGGCCAAGGAAATCGCCTTGTGTTTCAAGGCCGGAGAGATCGTCGGCTGAATCAGTTTCGGAAGAAACAGGAATACAGGCACGGGGCCTTCGGGCCCCGTTTTCTTTTCCGGTCAGGCTGGCCGGTAGGTCAGTCTGACAGCATTCTCGCCGATCAAATCGCTGGCTACGAAGTGCAGCGGAGGCCGTGGCCCGGCAAAGAAAGGTTTGCCGCTGCCCAGGACGAAGGGCAAAAAGTAGAGCCGGTATTCGTCGACAAGATTCATCTCGCCCAGACTGCTCGCCAACGCGGGCCCTCCGACCTGAAACTCGCCAGGCATGCGCGTTTTCAGACTGCGCAAAGTGCCTTCGACATCGTCTGAAACAAGAGTGGCATTGGGGCCGACCGATTTCAGCGTGCGCGACACAATCCATTTCGGCATGCTGCGCCATGCCGCCGCGAACTCGCGCAGGTCAGACGTCCACTCGGGATCGTCTTCCTCCCAATAACGCATCACCTCATAGATGCGGCGGCCATAGACACTGCCGGCAAGCCGCTTCGTCTGTTCTATCCAGTGACGAAAAAGCATTGGGCCGGGCTCGAACCGATCATGATCGACATAGCCATCGAGCGACACCTGCATTGAGAAGACGAACTTCGCCATGTTGGCAACAATCCCTTATCGGTTTGGATCGAGGGGTACTCTAGGCTTTCGAATAGCCGAAATGATGGAAATACCAGGGCGCTCTGGCCGCAATCTCGGCCCGCAACGCCGGATCGCTTCCCTCGGAGCGGGGCCTGTGGTCGCCGCCGGCGGCGATACGGTTCAGGATCTGCGGCATGGATCGGTCGTCTTCGTCCAGCTTCCAACCAAGCCAGCCATAGATTTCACGCAGCCGCGCCATCGGGTCGGCGCGCAGGTCTGAAAAGCTGATTTCCTTGAGGTGTCCTTCTGGAATGAGGCTGCGTGTTTGCCGGTACTTCTCGTAAACGCGCGAGAAGTCTTCGATGGCCCGGCCCTCGAAAGCGGCGCGCGCGGCGTCGTCGGGTCCGCCCGTCACGGAAAGGTCGGCGGCGAGCGCGGGCATGAACCGCCGATAGGAGCGGATGATCTCTTCCGGGTCGCGCGAGATATGAATGAACCGGGCATCGGGAAATGCATTCAGCAGCAAGTCGACACGGGCGGTATGGCCGGGTGACTTCAGCACGATCCGGCTTTCCGGCCGTTCCTTGTAGGTCCAGCAATTGGCGACGAATTCCCGCAGCGTCGATTGCCATTGCTGTCTCTCAGCGGCGGGAAGGCCATCGAGCGTCAGCGCCTCGGGATCGGCCTGCGAAGTGCCGGGGAAACCGAACCACCAATAGGGCGTCGGCTGGCCGAGCATCATCAGCGCGAACTCGTCCTCCTGCGCCGACTGCCAGCCGACATTGATCCCGTCACCCGACCGGATGTCTGCCATTTCGGCGAAATATTTGCGCAGTCCTCCACCGAACATCTTGAAGAATTGCGGGAAGATGCAGTTCGCGGTCGTCGGCACCATGACTTTCACGTCCTGCTGCAACAACTCGTGCAGATAGGTGGTGCCGGAACGCCAGAAGCCGAGGATGAAGACCGGCGCGGGCATGGGTGGAACGTCCCGTCGGCGGCGGCCGCGCGCCATGTTTGCCCGTCCCTGGGCCGCAAGTCCGGACGCCAGCAGCGATGACAGCGCAATGCCTGCCGCGTATGGCCAGCGCCGCGCAGGAATCAGCGCGCGATTGGCCCACAGACGGGGAATCATCGTTTCGGCCGGGCAGAAGTGCCAGATCGTGTTGAACACGGGGTGGGGTCCCGATTGAAAGATACCAGCGATCCTATGCATCGCCGGGGTACGGCTTTTCAAGCCTCGTGCGAGGCAATAGGGTCTGGCTTCAACGCCAGCGAAAGCCTGCCCGTCATGAACAAGGCCGCCAGCCAGTCTATCGGCTACAGTGCTTGCCCCCACGATTGCCCCTCGACCTGCGCGCTCGAAGTCGAGATCGAGGCTGGCCGTGTCGGACGTCTTCGCGGCGCTCGCGACAACGCCTACACGGCAGGTGTCATCTGCGCGAAGGTCGCCCGCTACGCTGAACGGCTCAACGACCCGGCGCGGCTTCTGACGCCGTTGCGCCGCGTGGGTCCGAAAGGCTCGGGAGAATTTGCGCCCGTCTCCTGGGACGATGCGCTGGATATCGTCGCAAACGCCTTCGTGACAGCCGAACAGCGGCACGGCGCTCAGGCCGTCTGGCCATATTTCTATGCCGGAACGATGGGGCTCGTGCAGCGCGACGGAATCAATCGTCTGCGTCATGTCAAAGGCTATTCAGGCCAGTTCGACACGATCTGCACCAATATGGCCTGGACCGGCTATATCGCCGGTACGGGCAAGCTGGCGGGCCCCGATCCACGCGAGATCGACAGGTCGGATCTCGTTGTGATCTGGGGCACCAACGCGGTGGCGACACAGGTCAACGTGATGAGCCACGCGGTCAAGGCGAGGAAGACGCGCGGCGCGCGCATCGTCGCCGTCGACATCTACATGAACGAGACCATGCGGCAGGCAGATCTCGCGCTATGCCTGAAGCCCGGCACCGATGGCGCGCTTGCCTGCGCGGTCATGCATATCCTGTTCAGGGACGGCACCGCCGACAGGGAATACATGGCGCGGTTCGCCGATTGTCCGGACGAACTCGAGGCGCACCTGAAAACACGGGGTCCTGCCTGGGCGGCAGGTATCACCGGGCTTTCGGTGGAGGAAATCGAGACGTTCGCGCGCTGGATCGGGGAGACCCCGCGCACCTTCTTCCGCCTCGGCTACGGTTTTACCCGCAGCCGCAACGGCGCCCACAACATGCACGCCGCTGCCTCTATCGCCACCGTTGCCGGCAGCTGGCAGCACGAAGGCGGCGGCGCCTTTCACAACAACGGTGCGATCTACCATCTCGACTTTACGATGGTCATGGGCCTGGACGTGGCCGATCCGTCGGTTCGCCAGCTCGACCAGTCACGTATAGGCGCCATTCTGGAGGGCGACCGCGAAGCGCTGCACGGCGGTCCGCCCGTCACGGCAATGTTGATCCAGAACACCAATCCGGTTTCCGTCGCGCCGGAGCAGGAACGGGTCAAACGCGGTTTCGGTCGCGATGATCTGTTCGTCTGCGTCCATGAGCATTTCCTGACCGATACGGCCCAGATGGCGGATATCGTGCTGCCGGCAACGATGTTTCTCGAACATGACGACATCTACAAGGCCGGGGGGCACCAGTACCTTCAGTTCGGGCCGAAACTGGTCGAAGCGCCCGGCGAAGCGCGGTCGAACCACGAGGTCAACAGTGCGCTGGCCAGGCGCCTTGGTGCGGCCCATCCCGGCTTCGGCATGACCGCGCGCGAACACGTCGACTGGATGCTCGTGAAATCCGGCTGGGGCGGCCTTGCCGCGCTTAAGGACGGACGCTGGATCGATTGCCAGCCGCCGTTTGAAGATGCCCATTATCTGAAAGGGTTTGGCTATCCCGACGGCCGTTTCCGGTTCAAGCCGGAATGGACGACGGTTCCCGCGCCGAATGACGGACCGATGGGGCCACACGGCGCGATTCCGGCCTTGCCCGATTATTGGCCGGTCATTGAGGAGGCCGATGCGGACCATTCATTCCGTCTGGCCACCCCGCCAGCCCATTCTTTCCTCAACTCGAGCTTTACGGAGAGTGCGACCGGCCGGGCACGCGAAAATCGTCCTGAGGTTCTCGTGAATTCGGCTGACGCGGCCGAGTTGGGTATTGCCGACGGTCAGTTGGTTCGGCTAGGAAATCAGCGTGGATCGATCACACTTCACGCTAGGGTATTCGACGGATTGCGTCGGGGGGTCCTCGTGTCGGAAGGCATTTGGCCAAATAGCGCCTTTGCCGATGGCCGCGGGATCAATACGCTGACCGGCGCCGATCCCGTTGCCCCGTATGGTGGTGCGGCGTTTCACGACAACCGGGTCTGGATGAGACCCGCGTAAATGGTGGCGAATTCGGTTTTTAGGGCGTGCAGGAGGCCAGAAAATTGATGTTGCGGCGGTCAGGTGTGGTGTTCGGTTCGGTTCTGGCGGTCGCGGTCGCCGGTATTTGGGTGAAGGATGCATCGGCTGTCGAGCCGGCGCGCGAGCGGGCGCGAATGGTTATCCTCGACACCTGTGTCATGGCGACGGCGACGAAGGGCAATTCGTTCACCGATTTCTCCAAGATCTGCAATTGCGCGGCCAAGAAGTCGCTTGAGGAACTCAACGACAGCTCCATCGAGAGCATCGCCAGTTCCGGCGAACTTGGCTGGGGCAATGCAAGCATCTGGCGCCGTCACCTGGACACCTGCACCACGCAATAGCGTCACGTTTCAGGGAACGAACAGTCCGAGCGCGGGGTCGACGGGAAGATCGGTTGAAACCCGGTCTCCCTCAATGCTGAACCGGCCTGACGCGACGATCGCCAACGCCTTCGGATAGGTTGCATGCTCGGCCGCAAGCACGCGGTCGGCAAGCGTATCGGCCGTGTCGCCCGGCGCAACAGGGACCGCGGCCTGCGCGATGATCGGGCCAGCGTCCATTTCCGGCCGGACGAAATGTACCGTGCAGCCGGTGATGCGAACGCCTGCCTCCAGCACCCGCTCATGGGTGTGCAGGCCCTTGAAGGCCGGAAGCAGCGACGGGTGGATATTGATCATCCGATCCTGCCAGATGGACACGAAATCACCGCCAAGCAGCCGCATGAACCCGGCAAGACAAACCAGTTCTATGCCGTGGTCGACAAGCACCCGGTGCAGCGCCTCGTCGAATGTGTGGCGATCCCTGAATTGCTTGTGGTCGAGAACATGTGTCGAAATTCCTTCTGCGGCGGCGAAATCGAGGCCGGCCGCATCGGCGCGGTTGGACAGGACGAGGTCTATTCTGGCCGGAAAGCCTGGCGCCTTTGCCGCCTCGACAAGCGCCCGCATGTTGGACCCGCGGCCACTGATCAGAATAGCCGTGCGCCGCGCCGTCAAAACGAAAGCACTCCGCGATAAGCGACGGCTGGTGCATCCGCTTCAGCCGCGATCAGCTCGCCGATGCGCCATGCCCGTTCGCCTTCGCCGACGAGCGCTGCGACCACTTCGTCAGCCTTGGCGGCCTCTGCCACGACGATCATGCCGACGCCGCAGTTGAACGTGCGCAGCATCTCCTTCTCCGCGACGCCGCCTTCGGACGCCAGCCAGCCGAATACCGGCGGCGGTTCGATGGTGCCGAGATCGACAGCTGCGACTGTGCCGGTGGGCAGAATCCGTGGCAAATTGTCTGTGATGCCGCCGCCGGTAATGTGCGCGAAGCCCTTGATGCCGCTGCTGATCTTCAGGGCGGCAAGCAGCGGGCGCACATAAATACGTGTCGGCGTCAGCAGCGCTTCGGCCAGCGTAACGTCCGGCGCGAAGGGGCAGGCCGCCTCGTAGTCGTGCCCACCGCGCGCCACGATGCGGCGCACCAGCGAATATCCGTTGGAATGAACGCCCGACGAGGCGAGCGCGATCAGCTGGTCGCCGGGGCCTATGTCGGCCCGCGGCAGCAGCCCCTCCCGCTCGACGGCCCCGACCGCGAAACCGGCGAGATCATAGTCGTTGCCGGCATATACGCCCGGCATTTCCGCCGTCTCGCCGCCGATCAGCGCTGCGCCCGCGATCCGGCAGCCTTCGGCAATGCCTTTCACGACCGATGCCGCAACATCGATGTCGAGGGTTGCCGTCGCATAGTAATCGAGGAAGAAGAGCGGCTCTGCGCCCTGGACAACAAGGTCGTTCACGCACATGGCGACGAGGTCGATGCCGATCGTATCGTGGCGCCCTGTCTCGATTGCGATCTTGACCTTCGTTCCCACGCCGTCGTTCGCCGCAACCAGCAACGGGTCCTTGAAGCCGGTTGCCTTCAGATCGAAAACGCCGCCGAATCCGCCAATCTGACTGTCAGCGCCGCTGCGCGCCGTCGCCTTGACGAAGGGTTTGATCCGCTCGACGAACGCGTTCCCGCGGTCGACATCGACACCTGCGTCCGCGTAGGTCAGCCCGTTTTTTGCGTCTTCGCCTGTCACGTCTCTGCTCGCCGTTGCCTGTTGTGGTGGTCCTAGCATCCGGGACCGCATTTACCGAAGGGCAAAAATTCACCGGTAGGATCGATGAATGAGGTTTTCCACTGATTCGCGCCGTTTTGCGGCAGGCCTGATCGTTCTGGCGCTTGCGGCATGGATGACGCCGGCAACGGCCGATCCGTTCATCGTGCGCGAAATGGCAATCGTGCGTCACGCGGCGAATGCGTCGCAAGCGCGCGACGAAGCGCTTGCCGAGGCACCGCTCGAGGCGCTCAATCTGATGCTTCAGCGTCTGCTTCCGAAAAAGCAGGTAGCGACGCTGAAGCTGCGTCCTGACGCCGCCCGGACGGCAATGGACCGCATCGCTGTCATGAGTGAAACGGCGGTCGGGGAGTCCTACAGTGCGCGGCTCACCGTCACATTCAGCCGCGAGCGGGTGATACGGATGCTTGCCGCGCGTGGGATTGTTCCGGTCGCGGGCACAGCGCCACCCGTACTGGTCATACCGGTGCTGGTCGAGGGCGAGGTACCGCGGCTCTGGGCCGATGCTAGGAATTGGCACGAAGCGCTGACTGCCAACATGCCCAAAGATGCCATCGCGCCTGCGAAACTCCCGGACAACGGCTTCGGAGATCGTTCGGCGCCGGTGCAGCATGTGCTTTCTGGCGATCACATGACGATGGAAATGTTCCGCCTGAGATACCGCGCGCAGGGCGTCGTGCTCGCAGCGGCTGCGCCTGTTGCCGGGCGTGACAGGGTCGCGCTGCGACTTTACGGAACCGACGCGGTCGGTGACATAGAGATGAATACTGAAGTGGTGGGCACATTCGATGACGCTGCCCGAGTTGTCTTCGAAACGCTCTCCGAACGCTGGAAGAGCGATGGCGCGCGCGACAATCAGGCCGGCGAAAGGGATGTCGTCATTACCGGCGCGGTCGCATCATTGCCTGGTCCCGACGAGGCTCTTGCGGGCTCGGCCAAGCCCCGTTAGAGCGTTTTGCGCAGGAACGAAAACCTGTCCATATCAGCGTGAAAGGCTAGATGCCTTCGCCGGTTCAGGCGGAATGGCGCAGTAGCAATGAACATACCCAATATCATCACGGTCGCGCGCATCCTTATGGTGCCGGTGATTGTCTATCTTATTCTCACGCAGGCCTTTGCCGCAGCGTTTGCGCTGTTTCTGGTTGCCGGCGCAAGCGATGGTCTCGATGGCTTCCTCGCCAAACATTTTCATATGGATACCGAACTCGGCGCCTATCTCGATCCGGTCGCCGACAAGGCCTTGCTCGTCAGCATATTTGTCGCGCTGGGTCTTGTCGGTCACGTACCGCTCTGGCTGGTGATCGCGGTCGTATCGCGCGACATCCTTATCGTCGGCGGGGTACTGATGGCGTGGATGATCGGACGTCCGATTGCGATGCGTCCCCTTGTCGTCAGCAAGGTCAATACCGCGTTTCAGATCGGATATGCGTCGCTCGTTCTTGCCGGTCTCGCCTTCGGGATTCTGCCCGAGACCTGGCTTCTCGCCCTTTCGCTGCTGACTGGCGGGCTGACCATCGCGTCGGCTGCGGCCTATCTGCTAAGCTGGACCCGCCATATGGCGCGTGCGCTTGAAACAGACAGGCGCTAGGGTCTCTCATCTGGAATTCGCGGAAGGGCGTTCGCGTGATGACGATAAGGCAGCAGATCAAGGCTTGGTTGATCGTCCTGCTCGCGACAGGAATAGCCCTATGGCTGCTCCGCGGCATCCTGCTGCCTTTTGTCGCCGGTATGGCGCTCGCTTATTTTCTCGATCCGGTAGCCGACCGGCTGGAGCGACTTGGCCTCAGCCGCATGCTCGCGACTGTCGTCATCACGCTGGTTTTCGTGCTGCTCTTCGTTCTGGCGTTTCTTGCCATCGTGCCGACGTTGATCCACCAGCTTGCCGATTTCGCCGATACAATGCCGACGCTTGTCAGCAAGCTGCAGGATCTGATTTCCAAACTCGCCAATTCGCGCATTGCCCAGTATTTCGACGTCGGAGACGGCGGTCAGAATGGCCAGTTCTCCGGCATGATCGGGACTGCCGGGTCATGGCTCGCGGGCATTGCGAAATCATTGCTTAGCGGCGGGCTCGCCTTCGTCAACATCGTCTCACTGCTTGTCGTGACGCCCGTGGTTGCATTCTATCTCCTGCTCGACTGGGACAACATGGTTGCCAAGGTCGACAGCTGGCTGCCGCGCGAGCACGTAACCTCAATCCGCCAGCTCATGCATGATATCGACACCGCTCTTGCGGGTTTCGTGCGCGGGCAGGGTACGGTCTGCATCGTTCTCGGGCTCTTCTATGGCATAGGGCTGACGCTGACCGGGCTGAATTTCGGCCTGCTGATCGGTCTCGGCGCCGGCCTGATCAGCTTCATCCCCTATGTCGGATCGATCGTCGGGCTGGCGGTGTCGCTGGGCGTCGCGCTCGTTCAGTTCTGGCCGGATTACGTGATGATTGGCGTGGTCGCAGGCGTTTTCTTCGTCGGACAGTTTCTGGAAGGAAACTTCCTGTCTCCCAAACTCGTTGGCGATAATATCGGCCTGCATCCGGTATGGCTGATGTTCGCCCTGTTCGCGTTCGGTTACCTGTTCGGCTTCGTCGGCATGCTGCTGGCTGTGCCGATCGCGGCGGCAATCGGCGTCGTTTCACGCTTTGCGCTTCGGCATTATCTCGCCAGCCGGCTTTATCGCGGCAGTACCGGCGAAGGCGGCGGCGGCATCTGATGCCCGGCAGGCAGCTTGTCATGGATCTGGCGTCGGACCCGTCGTTGGGGCGGGACGATTTTCTTGCCTCGCCGGCAAATCTGGCAGCGCGTGAGCGGCTTGCCGCGACTGACAGCTGGCGTCGTGGCGTGCTGGTGCTGACCGGACCTGTCGCCAGCGGCAAGAGCCATCTTGCGGCGATATGGGCCGAGGACCATGCGGCCGCGGTCTTCTCGGCCCGGCAGATAGTACGCGCCGATCAGGTGCGCGCGGCACCGGCAGTTGTGGTGGAGGACTGCGATGCCGGCTTCGCCGACGAAACGCTGCTCTTCCACCTGTTCAATGAGGCAGCGACCGCGCCGAGACCGATCCTTATGACGGCGCGCGCCGAGCCTGGAACATGGCCGCTCGAGACGCGCGATCTGGCGTCGCGCCTGCGCGGTGCTGACAGTGTGACCATCGATCCGCCGGATGACGAGTTGATTGCGGCGCTGTTCGTCAAGCATTGCGCTGACCGGCAGCTTGCCATCGAGGCGCCCGCGCTCAAGGCCGCACTGCCCCGGGTGGAGCGCTCTTACGCCTTCGTGCGCGATGTTGTCGCCGAGCTTGACCGGGAGACGCTGAGCCAGCAGCGCCCTCTGACCCGGGGGCTCGTGCTCCGTACGCTTGAAGGAATGGCCGGGTGAGCCTGCCGTTCTTAGCGTTCTAGTGACGTAAATCCGTCATCTAATTAGAATAGCCACTTGTCCTTGAGGGATATTGGCGGTTTTTCGGGAAGTGGATGAGCGGGAATGGCCGGAGTTCAGACCAGGAAGCCTTTGGCGGAAAAGCCGGTGCCGGAAACGGTCGCGGCGGCCGAGCGCCCGTCTGGCATCGAGTTGATGAATTCGCCCGAGCGTTTCATCAACCGCGAACTTTCGTGGCTCGGCTTCAATCGCCGGGTGCTGGAAGAGGCGCGAAACGTCAATCACCCGCTGCTTGAACGTCTCCGCTTTCTGTCGATCTCGGCAAATAACCTCGACGAATTCTTCATGGTTCGCGTGGCGGGTCTGCTTTCGCAGTACCATGCGGGAATCGGTGCGCGCAGCCAGGACGGACTGACCCCGGGCGAGCAGCTTCAGCGTATCGCCCAGGCGGCAGACGCGCTCACGGCCGAACAGCAGGAAGTCTGGCGCGGCATTCGGACCGATCTGTCGGCAGAGGGTATAGCCCTGATTTCGGCAGATGAAGTCAGTGCCAAGGACCGTCAGTGGCTCGAAACGAAGTTTCTGGAGGCAGCGTTCCCGGTTCTGACGCCGCTCGCGATCGATCCGGCCCATCCGTTTCCCTTCATCCCCAATCTCGGCTTTACCCTCGCGCTTGAACTGGTTCGCCCCGGCGACGGGAAGCTGCTGCGGGCACTGGTGCGCATTCCGCTCAAGGTCGAGCGGTTCATCGCGCTGCCGCAGACGGGCAGGGGGCCGCAACGCTTCATGATCCTGGAAGAAGTGATCATCCTCTTCATCGGGCGGCTCTTTCCCGGTTACACCGTGCGAAGCAAGGGTGCTTTCCGCGTCGTGCGAGACAGCGATATCGAGGTCGAGGAAGAGGCGGAAGATCTTGTCCGGTTCTTCGAGACCGCTCTCAAGCAACGCCGTCGCGGTTCGGTGATCCGGCTGGAACTCGATGCCGGCATGCCGGACGATATGAGGCAATTCGTTGCCAAGAACCTGTCCGTGGCGCCGGACGAGGTGCGCACAATAGACGGGCTGCTGGCGATGGCCGATCTTTCGCAACTCGTTTCCGTCGACCGTCCGGAACTCAAATTCACGCCCTATACGCCGCGTTTCCCGGAGCGTATCCGCGATCATGGCGGCGATTGCCTGGCCGCTATCCGGCAGAAGGACCTGGTGGTCCATCACCCTTACGAATCGTTCGACGTCGTCCTGCAGTTTCTCAAGCAGGCGGCGAACGACCCCGATGTCGTCGCCATCAAGCAGACGCTCTACCGTACCAGCAACGACTCCCCGATCGTCCGGGCGCTGATCGAGGCGGCAGAGGCGGGCAAGTCGGTGACGGCGGTCGTCGAACTCAAGGCGCGCTTCGATGAAGAGGCGAATATCCGCTGGGCGCGCGATCTGGAGCGCGCCGGTGTCCAGGTCGTCTACGGCTTCGTCGAACTGAAAACGCACGCCAAGCTGTCACTGGTCGTTCGCCGTGAGGGGGGGCAACTGGCCTCATATGTACATATCGGGACCGGCAACTATCACCCGATCACCGCCCGCATCTATACCGATCTGTCCTATTTCACCGCTGATCTGGCCGTTGGCCGCGATGTTGCCCGCATCTTCAATTTCATCACGGGCTATGCCGATCCGGCCGACATGGAGCGGATGGTCGTTTCTCCCTTCTCGGTCCGCAAGACGATTATCCAGCATATCGACGACGAGATCGCCCATGTGAAGGCCGGACGGCCCGGCGCCATCTGGCTGAAGATGAACTCGCTTGTCGATCCGGCGATCATCGATGCGCTCTACCGGGCCGGTCAGGCCGGTGTGAAGGTCGATCTCGTGGTGCGCGGCATATGCTGCCTGAGGCCAGGCGTACCGGGTCTTTCCGACAATATCCGTGTGAAAAGCATCGTCGGTCGCTTCCTCGAACACTCGCGCATCTACTGCTTCGGCAAGGGCAAGGGACTGCCGTCGAAGGACGCTGCCGTGTTCATCGGTTCAGCCGATCTGATGCCGCGAAATCTCGATCGCCGGGTCGAAGCGCTCGTGCGGCTGGAAAATGCAACTGTGCATGAACAGGTTTTGGACCAGATCATGGTTGCCAACCTGAAAGATACCGATCAAAGCTGGTTGCTCTTGCCCGATGGCAGCGCACGGCGCATCATCGCGGCAACTCCCGAGGAGGCGTTCAACGCCCATCGTTACTTCATGACGAACCCAAGTCTGTCTGGACGTGGCAAATCTCTCAAACAACATTTCCCCCAAACCCTTGAGCGACACTGAACGACCAGACCGCTCGCTTGAGCAGGCGCGGACGCTCCTGGACGCGCCGGTTCTCGGGCGAATACCGGGCCATCAGCACGTCGCGGTCATCGATATCGGTTCGAATTCGGTTCGCCTGGTTGTCTATGAAGGGCTGACCCGGTCGCCGACGCCTGTCTTCAACGAGAAGGTGCTTTGCGGTCTGGGTCGGGAAGTCGCAAGCCGGGGCCAGCTGGCCGATGCGGCGGTGGAAGAGGCGCTCCGGGCGCTGCGCCGGTTCCGGCTACTGTGCGATCAGATGGATGTTCAGCAGTGCCACGTGCTGGCAACCGCGGCCGTGCGGGAAGCGGAAAACGGACCGGAATTCGCAGCGGCCGCCGAAGAGGCGGTCGGCCGAAAGATCGAGATTCTGTCCGGCAGTCGCGAGGCAGAGCTCTCAGCGCTCGGCATCGTCGCGGGCACCGAAGATCCAGACGGAATCTGCGGCGATCTCGGCGGCGGCAGCCTCGAGCTGATCGATATCGCGCATGGCCAGATCGGCGAGGGCGTAACCCTGCCGCTTGGCGGCCTGAGGCTCCGCGATCTTGCCGGCTCGTCGATGAAGAATGCCGCTGCGATCGTCGATTCCGCATTTGCCGGTACGGGCGTTCTCAAGGCCGGCAAGGGGCGGGCATTTTATGCCGTCGGCGGCACGTTCCGCGCGCTTGCCCGGCTCCACATGGCGCAATGCAATTATCCGCTGCACGTCATTCATCAATACGCGATGACGCCGGATGAGGCGCTCGATTTCGCAAAGGTCGCGCGCACGGTCGATGTGACGACGCTCGACTCCATCGAGCAGGTTTCATCGGCCCGCCGCGACCTGCTCCCGCTTGGTGCGCTGGTGCTGGAAAAACTCGTGGAGGTTCAGCAGCCCTCCTACGTATGCATGTCGTCGCTTGGCGTGCGCGAAGGCTATCTTTACGGGCTGCTCTCTGACGAACAGCGCGCCCAGGACCCGCTGATCCTTTCGGCCAGCGAGATGGCCCAGCTGCGCTCGCGCTCGCCGCGCCATGCCGTTGAGCTTTGCGAGTGGACAGACGCGTTTCTGGTCTCGTCGAAAATCGATGAAACGCCGACGGAACGGCGCCTGCGGCACACAGCCTGTCTGCTCGCCGACATCGGCTGGCGCGCACACCCGGACTATCGAGGCATTCAAAGTCTCAACATCATCCTTCATGCCAATTTCACGTCCGTGGATCATCCCGGCCGCGCGTATATCGGCATGGCGGTCTACCTGCGGCATACCGGCCTCAATGGCGCCCACCCGCCGGGCATTCGCGAGTTGATCAGTGCCCGCATGCTGGACCGCGCCCGCATTCTTGGCGGTGCGATGAGAGTCGCCTACATGATCACCGCGTCGATGCCGGGTGTTCTTCCGCGTGCACCCATGATGGTGGAGGGAGACAGGCTGGTGCTGACCCTGCCATCTGATCTCGCCGGGCTTGCCGGCGCCCGCACCGAGAAGCGGCTGCGTCAACTGGCGAAGCTGATCGGGCGCGAACCCGAAACGCGGATCGTCTGATCGGCAGTCCCGGTCCCGAAGGCGCTATTCGCCAGTCCGGGTGACCTCGACAGAACGTCCCCTGATCCCGAGGGTCAAACGACCATGTTTGAGGTCGAGGGCAAGTTCGCCGAATATCTTGCGCCGCCAGCCATGAAGCGCCGGCACGTCCGCGTTGTCGTCGAGTGCAATCTGTTCGATGTCATCGACGTTGGCAATGAGGCGCGAGGCGACCTTGTGCTGCTCGCTCACGGCTTTCAGGAGCACCTTCATCAGGTCTGCGACAGCGCCGGGCTGCCCGTTCGGCCTGGGATTGCGCGGGATCGCTGGAAGTCTGTCGCGCGGCAGCGCCTTGACCCTGCCGACAATGTCGAGAATCTCGCCGCCCGATTGCGAGCGCTCAAAGCCCTTCGGAACGCTGCGAAGCTGACCGAGCGCCTCGCGTGTGTCCGGCAACTGAGCGGCGACGTCATAGATCATGTCGTCCTTGACGATGCGGCTGCGCGGAACATCGCGCGCCTGCGCAGCTTCCTCGCGCCAGGCCGCGAGCGCCTGCGTCGCAGCGAGTTCAACTGGCTTGCGCGCCCGCAATTTCAGGCGCTTCCATGCTTCTTCCGGAGAAGCGGAATAGGTTGAAGGTGATGAAAGAACGGCAATTTCCTCGCCGATCCACTCGCTCCGGCCCGACTGTTCAAGCTCGGCTGCCAGCGCTTCGTAGACGTCGATCAGGTGTTCGACGTCAGCTGCGGCGTAATGCAGCTGCTTCTCGCTCAGTGGCCGACGGCTCCAGTCGGTGAAGCGGTGGCTCTTGTCGATATTCGCGCCGCTGGTGCGTCGCACCAGCTGATCGTAGGCCACCTGTTCGCCATAGCCGCAAACCGCCGCGGCAACCTGAGTGTCGAAAAGCGGCGAGGGCACATCACCGGTCATGTGATGGAATATCTCGACGTCCTGGCGCGCTGCATGGAACACCTTGATGACCGATTCGTCGGCAAGCAGCCTGAACAACGGCTCCAGCGAAAGTCCGTCGGCCATCGAGTCAACGATGACCGGAAGCTTGTCGCGGCCCGCAAGCTGGACGAGGCACAGCTTCGACCAATAGGTCGATTCCCGCATGAACTCGGTATCGATGGCGATATAGGGTTCCCCGGCGAGCTTCTGACAGGCGTGCTCCAGGGCTTTTGTGGTTGTGATCAGTTCCATGGAATGTCGCTATAGCAAGGGAAGTTTGACCGCGCCACCATGGATGGCCGCGAACCCCGCCATTCTTGACAAATCAGCATCCCCATGCGCTTGTCCGCGGCGCGTAAGACCACATGAAATTGCAAGGCTAGAGATCGATGCACCGTTACCGTTCCACCACCTGTGGCGCACTGCGCGCCAGCGATGTCGGCGCGACCGCCCGCCTGTCGGGATGGGTGCACCGCGTGCGCGATCATGGCGGGGTGCTGTTCATCGATCTGCGTGATCACTATGGCATGACGCAGATCGTCGCCGATCCGGATAGTCCGGCCTTCGCGGTCGCCGAGACGCTGCGCGCCGAATGGGTCGTCCGGATAGACGGGACGGTCAAGGCGCGCACGCCCGAGACGGTCAACGAAGGACTACCGACCGGTGCGATTGAGGTTTTTGCCGCCGAGATCGAAGTGCTCAGCAAGGCAGAAGAACTGCCGCTACCGGTGTTCGGAGAACCCGATTATCCGGAGGATATCCGTCTGCGTTACCGGTTCCTCGATCTGCGCCGCGAAACGCTCCACCGCAACATCATCCAGCGCACCAAAGTCATCGGCGCAATGCGCAAGCGCATGGAAGAGGTGGGGTTCACCGAATTTTCCACGCCGATCCTGACGGCATCGTCGCCCGAGGGCGCGCGTGATTTTCTGGTGCCTTCGCGCATTCATCCCGGTGAGTTCTACGCGCTGCCGCAGGCGCCGCAGCAGTACAAGCAGCTGTTGATGGTTTCCGGCTTCGACCGCTATTTCCAGATCGCGCCATGCTTCCGCGACGAAGATCCGCGTGCTGACCGTCTGCCTGGCGAGTTTTATCAGCTCGATCTGGAGATGAGCTTCGTCACGCAGGACGATGTGCTGGCCACGATGGAACCGGTGCTGCGCGGCGTCTTCGAGGAATTTGCCGAGGGCAGGCCGGTAACGGCTTCCTTCCCGCGCATTCCCTATGATGAGGCGATGCGCAAATACGGCACCGACAAGCCTGATCTGCGCAATCCGATTGTCATGGACGCCGTGTCCGAGCATTTCCGCGGTTCCGGCTTCAAGGTCTTCGCCAACATTCTGGCGGGCGACGACAAGGCCGAAGTCTGGGCCATACCCGCCCGCACTGGCGGTTCTCGCGCATTCTGCGACCGGATGAACTCCTGGGCGCAGGGCGAGGGTCAGCCCGGTCTCGGTTACATCTTCTGGCGAAAGGAAGGCGATGCGCTCGAGGGCGCCGGTCCGATTGCCAAGAATATCGGTCATGAACGCACGGCCGCCATTGCCGCGCAGCTCGGACTCGGCGACGGCGATGCCTGCTTCTTCGTTGCCGGCGACCCGGCGAAATTTGCGTCCTTCGCGGGCGATGCGCGCACGCGCGCCGGCGAGGAGCTGAACCTTGTCGACCGCGAGCGCTTCGAACTCGCCTGGATCGTCGATTTCCCGTTCTACGAGTGGGACGAGGAAGAAAAGAAGGTCGAGTTTTCGCACAACCCGTTCTCCATGCCCCAGGGCGGCATGGAAGCGCTTGAAGGTCAGGACCCGCTGACCATCAAGGCATTCCAGTACGATCTGGTCTGCAACGGCTTCGAGATCGCCTCGGGCGGCATCCGCAACCATCTGCCTGACACGATGGTCAAGGCATTCGAGATTGCCGGCCTCGATCGCGCTACCGTCGAGGAACGGTTCGGCGGGCTTTACCGCGCCTTCCACTATGGCGCGCCGCCGCATGGTGGCATGGCCGCCGGTGTCGACCGGATCGTGATGTTGCTGGTTGGCGCGAAGAACCTGCGTGAAGTGACGCTGTTCCCGATGAACCAGCGCGCTGAAGATCTGCTGATGGGCGCGCCTTCCGGTGCAAGCGCCAAGCAGCTGCGTGAGCTACATATTCGGTTGAACCTGCCCAAGAACGGCTGATCCCTGCGCCTATCGGCGTGCTTGTACCGTCATGAAATTGCGTCAAGACTGCTGAAGTCCGACGCAATCGGCCGGGCAAGTCAGAATGACCGGGGGAACAGGACTCGTGGCGCAATCGATTTCCGACGATCTGAAGACCGGCGCGCTGGTCTATCATCAGCATCCAAAGCCCGGAAAGCTGGAAATCCGCGCGACCAAGCCGCTCGGCAACCAGCGCGACCTTGCGCTTGCCTATTCGCCGGGCGTCGCCGTCCCCTGCGAGGAAATCGCCGCCGATCCGGCCAAGGCGTATGACTACACGGCGCGCGGCAATCTTGTTGCCGTCGTCTCGAACGGAACGGCGGTGCTAGGCCTCGGCAATATCGGGCCGCTCGCCGCAAAGCCGGTGATGGAGGGCAAGGCGGTCCTGTTCAAGAAATTCGCCGGTATCGACGTCTTCGATATCGAAATCGACGCCGATACCGCCGACCGCGTCGTCGACGTGGTGTCGGCGCTGGAGCCAACCTTCGGCGGGATCAATCTGGAGGATATCAAGGCGCCGGAGTGCTTCGAGATCGAGGAGCGCCTGCGGGAGAAGATGAACATCCCGGTCTTTCATGACGACCAGCACGGGACGGCGATCATCGTCGGCGCCGCTGTTCTGAATGCGCTCGATATCGGCGGCAAGAAGCTGGAAGACGTCAAGATCGTGACTTCCGGGGCAGGCGCGGCAGCGCTCGCCTGCCTCAACATGCTTGTCTCGCTAGGGGCGCGGCGCGAGAATATCTGGGCAACGGATATCGACGGGGTGGTCCATACCGGCAGGCAGGGCATGGATCGCTGGCTGGCCGCGTTTGCCCAGAAGACCGACAAGCGGACGCTTCGCGAGATCATCGAAGGCGCCGATATTTTTCTCGGCCTGTCGGCAGGCGGCGTCCTGACGCCCGACATGCTCGCCGGGATGGCCGACCATCCGCTTATCCTCGCGCTTGCCAACCCGGTGCCGGAGATCATGCCGGATGTCGCAAGGGCGGCGCGGCCCGATGCCATGGTCTGCACGGGCCGTTCCGATTATCCCAATCAGGTCAATAATGTACTCTGTTTCCCTTATATCTTTCGCGGCGCTCTCGATGTCGGCGCGACAGGTATCAACGAGGAGATGAAGCGGGCGGCGGTCACAGCGATCGCGCAGCTTGCCCGCGAAGCGCCTTCAGACGTGGCTGCAAGGGCCTATGGTGGCGAATCGCGAACCTTTGGCGCCGACTACCTCATTCCCAGTCCCTTCGACCCGCGCCTGATCCTGCTGATCGCGCCGGCGGTAGCCAGGGCCGCGATGGAAAGCGGCCTGGCGGCGCGGCCCATCAGGGATTTCGACGCCTATGACGAAGAGCTTTCCCGCTTCGTATTCCGCTCGGGCATGCTCATGAAGCCGGTCTTCTCGCGCGCCAAGGCAGAGCCCAAACGCGTCATCTATGCCGAGGGCGAGGATGAACGCGTCATGCGCGCCGCGCAGATCGGCATTGAGGAGGGCATCTCGCGGCCGATCCTGATTGGCCGGCCCGCGGTGATCGAAACGAGGCTGAAGCGCTTCGGACTTTCCATCCGGCCGGGCAAGGATTTCGAGATCATCAACCCCGAGGACGACCGCCGCTACCGCGATTATGTCGATACCTTCCTGGAGCTCGCCGGGCGCCGGGGCGTTACGCCCGATGCGGCACGGACGATCATCCGCACGAACAATGCCACGATCGCGGCGGTGGCGATCAGGCGAGGCGACGCCGATGCGATGATCTGCGGCCTCGATGGCCGCTTCCGCCGCCATCTGAAGACGGTCCGCGATGTCATAGGCCTGCAGCCTGGCGCCCATGACCTGTCGGCTCTGAGCCTCGTTATCCTGTCCAGCGGCGCCTACTTCATCGCCGATACCTATGTGACGGAAGATCCGAGCGCGGCGGAAATTGCAGAGATGACAATGCTGGCCGCGCATCATGTGCGCCGCTTCGGCATAGAACCGAAGGTGGCGCTTCTCTCGCATTCCAATTTCGGCTCGCATGACGGGCCGAGCGCCACAAAGATGCGCAAGGCGCTGGCCTTGCTGGAGGAACTGGCGCCCGGCATGGAGGTCGATGGCGAGATGCACGGCGACGCGGCGCTGTCGGAGGCGGTTCGCCAGCGCGTGATGACGCGTTCGCGGCTGTCGGGCGAAGCGAACATGCTGATTATGCCCAATCTTGATGCGGCGAATATCGCCTATGAACTGATCAAGACCGTAGGCGATGGCCTGCCGATCGGCCCGATCCTGATCGGCACTGCCTATCCCGCCCACATTCTGACGCCGTCCGTCACCGCCCGCGGTGTGGTGAACATGACAGCGCTCGCCGTGGTCGAAGCGCAGGCGCGGGCAGAAGAGGCGATGGGAATCGCGATTTGACCGTGCTTCATGTGACCAGCGCCCGGGAATGGCGTGGCGGCGAGAACCAGCTCGCGATGCTGCTGCGCCACCTGCCTGAAGAATGGAGGGGCACGCTGGCAGCGCCGGCAAATTCCCCGTTCGCGGGCCGGTTGGAAGGCGTTCTTCCAATCCTGCCTGTCCGTTCGGCAGGCTTTGGAGACATCCGCTCCGTCCTCGCGCTCAGGCAACTTGTGGCTGGCGGTGCGTTTCGGCTCGTACACGCCCACACAAGCCCGGCGCATGCCGCAGCATTGCTGGCGCGATTGGGCACGGGGGTGCCGCTGGTCGTATCGCGACGCAATGCGTTTCGCGCCAAGGGCGGCTGGAAATACGAGGCTGTGGATCGCTTCATCACTGTCTCGGGCGCAGGACGGGAAAGGCTCCTGAATGCCGGCGTTGCCGACGCGCGGATTTCGGTCATACCGGACATGGTCGAGGTTCCGCCGGAACCTGCCGTTCCATCTGGCCAGGTCGTCGTCTGCGTCGCATCTCTGAGCAACGAGAAAGACCATGAAACGCTGCTGCGCGCGTGGCAGCAGGTCGAGCAGCATTGCCCACAGGCGCGGCTAAGGCTCATCGGCGAGGGGCCGTTGCGCGCAGAATTGGCGGCTTTGATCGCCTCGCTGAAATTGCGGCAGGTCGAGCTGCCCGGTGAAATGCCTGCCGTCGGCGCTTTCGCCAATGCAAGCCTTGCCGTTCTGACATCACGTGAAGAAGGGCTTGGCTCTGCAATTTGCCTTGCGCAGGCCATGGGTATCGCCGCCGTCGTCACGGATGCGGGCGGCCTGCCCGAGGCGATCGACGATGGAAGGACCGGGATCGTCGCGCCCGTTGGCGATCCTGATGCGATCGGCGATGCGATCGTGCGGCTGCTTCGTGACGACGGGATGCGGGCCAGGTTCGGCCTCGCGGCGGCGGACAGGGCAGCAGTTCAGTTCGATCCAGCACGAATCGCGGCGGCGCATGTCGATGTGTACGAAAGCGTCCTGTCGGGGCGCTAGGCGCCGTTCTTGGTCATCTGCCATGCGCGCAGATAGCGCTGATAGGTCTGGTCCGCATGGACAAGGGCGTTGATCAGACCTTCGCGTCCATCCAGAAAACCGCGCTTGAGTAAATAGGTCGAAAAGAACGACCAGAAAGCGCGCCCGAAGGCCGCGCCGAATCCCGGCCTCTTGCCGGCGGCAACCATCTTCCGGGCACCAGCTTCGGCATACCGGTTGATCTTGGCATAGGCGTCCTGAAGCGTTTCGATCGGAAAATGCAGCAGCGCGCCATGCAATCTGGCGGTGCTGCCTTCAACGATCATCCGCTCATGGACGATATCGGTCGAAAAGCGCGCCTTCTCTCGCCGGGCGAGGCGCAGCACATGATCGGGCCACCAGCCGGAATGGCGCATCCATCGACCAAGAAAATGCGATTTGCGCGGCATCTCGTAGCCATCGGCGGTGCCCGAGGAGACGGCGGCTGCGATTTCGCCGGCAAGTTCTTCGGGTACCTGTTCGTCCGCGTCGATCGAAAAGATCCAGGGCGATGTTGCGAGCGACAGAGCGTGCTGCTTTTGCGGTCCAAAGCCGGGCCAGGCGTTGTAGCTCACCTTTGCGCCCAGCGCCTCGGCAAGTCCCTGCGTGCCGTCGGTCGATCCGGAATCGACGACAATGATTTCGTCGCAGAAGGAGAGGCTTCGGATGCAGCTTTCGATATGCGCCGCCGCATCCAGCGTGATGATGATGGCGCTGATGGAAGGGCGGGGCATCTTGCTTGCAGCATTCATATCAGCAGCGTCTCATTGAGCGGCTTTGCGGTAAAGCGCGTCATCGCTCTTTCCACGTCGGTACGTTCTGGGACGCTGGCCTCGTTGCCAAGGTTCTGGATTGCATGTGCCGACGCTGCCCGCGCATAGAGGAAGTGTTCGCGCCAGGGTTTGGTTCGGTCCATCAGCCATGACGCGCAGTACGCACCGTGAAAGACGTCGCCGGCGCCATTGGTATCGACGACCTGTGCCGTCGGCACATCGAGCGCGGGCAGGTGCGCGGGTTCTCCGTCGTCTTCCTGCCAAATCATGCCCTCCGAGCCGAGCGTCACCCCCGCGACCTTCACGCCCTTGCGCCGCAGATAGGCGATTGTCTCCATCGGACGCTCATCGCGAGCCCGGCAGAAATCCTCGGAAACCACCGCTACATCGATATTGTCGAGCACCGCATCGGTATTCTCGCGCACCGTGCCGCCGTCCATCGATGTGAGAATGCCGGCTTCGCGACAAATTCTGGCGTAGTGCAGGGCGGCATCCGGCTGATGGCCGTCGATGTGGAGCAACCGGCACTGATCGAGGCTCAGTTGCGGAAAAGGATGCAAGTAATGGTCGTCCCGGCACCGCACGATCGCCCGCTTCATGCCTCTTGGCATGACGAACGACAGCGCCGAGGCGCGAACCTTTCGCGCGTGGATGGAGACCCGGTAGCGGTCCGCCATGTCGAGGAACATCCGGCCGATCCAGTCATCGCCGAGTACGCAGAGCAGGTCGGGCCGGAAGCCGAGCCTGGCGCAGGTAAAGGCCGCGGTGACGGCGTTGCCGCCAAAGGCGACCGCATAATCCTCCGCGACAGTCTTCTCGTCGCCGGTGGGCAGGTGATCGACCAGGAATGTGATGTCGATATAGGCCTGGCCGATAAAAAGCGATTCCATATAGGGGCGGCTCCTTGCGCGGATCGTATGTCTTTCACTTACGTTCATTCGCGCCAGATTTCCACCTGCCACCGGGGACGCCGCCATGCCCGCATGACGGCCTGTATTGCGTAGGGCTTATCCCGATGACGTTGGGGAAAGACCAATATTTAGTTGAAGTTAACCAAAGAGTTCTATCGTCTCCTGGCTTTGGAGATGGGCCTGTGCGGCGAAAGACCAGAAAAATACTGCTGGCGGTACTGCTCGCTGTGGCCATGACCATCCCGTCGGTGGTCTTCTACCGCTACGTCGGTTCCTATGCGATCCAGAATTCCAACGAGCGTATCGGGCAGATCGGTCGACGTATGACGGCCTATGCCGAGCAGGTTGTCGATAGCGGCCTGTCCGATATGGCGTCTCTCGTGTCGCAGGGGGTAGGCGAATGCGGGGAGACGGCCCGGGAGCGGATGGTCTCCGTGCTCGACCGTAACCGCAACGTCAGCCAGATCATCGTCGCCGATATCCGTGGCCGCGAGATGTGCAGCGCGTTTTTGCGCCGCCGCACGTCAACCCAGTTCACCCGCGCCGACCAGGAAGCATCATCGCTTGAATTCGGACGCATGAACGGCGTCGATCAGGATCATACCTATGTCGGGCTGAGGCAGTGGATCGACGACGAAACGACGCTGACCTTCGTCTACGCGCCCTCGGCCTTCTATCTCGACGTTCTGCCGGATGCCTGGCGTTCGGCAAGCGACGTGATGCTGCGTCTTGACGACAAGATGCGCTTTTCCATCGGCGAACCCTCGTCGGAATTCCTGCTCGCGGGGACCGACCGCTATTTCACCCGGACGATCAGTTCGGGTCGCTTCCCGTTCGCTGTTGAAATCAGGCTTGGCAGCGAGGCGGGCACCAGGGATTTTGCAAGGCTTCAGCGCCTTGGCACCGCAGCCATGGGCATTCTGTCATTCGTCATCGGCAGCTTTGGGGCGTTCGTCATATTCCGTCCGCCGAGCATCGACGAGGATTTGCGTCAGGCGGTCGACGACAAGCAGTTCATCCCCTTCTATCAGCCCGTGATCGACCTTGAATGTGGCAAGCTGACCGGCTGTGAGGTGTTGGCGCGGCGGCGAATGCGTGACGGAACGATCATCTCACCGCTGCAGTTCATCGATCACCTCGAGCACAACGGCATGATCGTCAAGGTCACCCGCATGCTGATGCGTCAGGTCCGGGCGGACCTCAATGACCTGTGCCGGGAGCGCTCGGGCATCTATATCTCGTTCAACCTGTGCTCGCTGCATTTCCGCGACGATCGCATCGTTCGAGACGTCAAGGCGATCTTTGGCGATAGCGACATCCGCTACAGCCGGCTCGCCTTCGAGATAACCGAGCGGCTCCCGCTTGAAGATCTCGACATGGCGCTTGAGGTCGTCACGAAACTTCAGGCCCTGGGTTGCCGGGTCGCGCTTGACGATGCGGGCACCGGTCATGCCGGACTGGCAATCCTTCAGCAGATCCCCTTCGACATTATCAAGATCGACAAGTTCTTCATCGATACGATTGCGACCGGAAATCAGGAAACGCCGATCATCGACACGATCATTTCCCTTGGCCGCAACCTCAGGAAGATCGTCATCGCCGAGGGCGTGGAGAATATGGCGCAGCTCAGCCATCTGCGCTCGCGCGGTCTTCGGTTCGCTCAGGGTTACCTGTTCTCGCCGCCGCTACCGCCCAAGGCGTTCATTCGTCTGGCGCGGCAATTGGGCAGGGGGGCGAGCACGCATGATATGCCTTCGCCCCAGGCGCGCAGCGACGCGGCCTGACGTCCGAATCGCTTTCTCAGGACAATCGGCCATCGCACTGAAATGACTCTGCTTCCGCAGCGCAATTGAATCATATTCTCAAGCGACGGGTGCGGCGCATGAAAATGGCGGCTCCCGTCAGAGAGCCGCCAGTTTACCAACCAAGGGAGGTTACAACCAACTTCCCCGGAAAGACGCCCGGGCCCGATACGCCGGGTCAGGCCGTATGGCGCAGGAAAGCTTTTCCCTGCGCCACGCGGCAATCGATCATGAGCAGCCGCTGGTCGAGCCGCAGGTGTCGCATTTCAGGCAGGTGCCGTTCCGCACCATCGTGAAATTGCCGCACTCGCCGCACGACTCGCCCTCATAGCCCTTCATCCGCGCCTCAGCCATGCGCTTGGCGATTTCCACCTCTGGCGACGGCTCGGCCTTGCCCGTCTGCGGTTCGGCGTCGGCCTTCAGCGCCGTTGCCGTGCGTCCGGACAGCGCCTGTGCCCGGGCCTGCAGGGCGCCGACGGTGCCCTTGGCCGGAGCAGAAGCTTTCGCCACGCTCTCGGTGGCGCCGCCATGCACGACGGTCAGCTTGTCGCTTACCTTGCCGCGTACCAGGCCGGTGGAGACATATTTCGCAGCTTCCGGCAGGGCGGGACGGCTGGATTCCTCCACGCCGGCACCCAGCGCGGTCGAACCGCTTTCCTCAGGCTTCACATGGGCAAGGTCGTGACGGCTGAGATAGGACACCGCCAGTTCACGGAAGATATAGTCGAGGATCGATGTCGCGTTCTTGATCGCCTCGTTGCCCTGGACCATGCCGGCGGGTTCGAAACGGGTGAAGGTGAACGCATCGACGAACTCGTCGAGCGGCACGCCATATTGCAGGCCGAGAGAGATGGCGATGGCGAAGTTGTTCATCAGGCTGCGGAAGGCAGCGCCTTCCTTGTGCATGTCGATGAAGATCTCGCCAAGCCGGCCATCCTCATATTCGCCGGTCCTGAGATAGACCTTGTGGCCGCCGACGATCGCCTTCTGGGTATAACCCTTGCGGCGATGGGGGAGCTTCTCGCGTTCCTGCTTGATGCGCTCCTGAATGACCTGCTCGACCACACGCTCCACAACGCGGTCGGCCATGGCCGCTGCGCGGTGCTGGGCCGGCTTGTCGGCGGCCATCTCCTCCAGCGCCTCTTCCTGCTCATCCTCGTCATCGGCGAGAAGCTGGGCATTCAGCGGCTGGGAGAGCTTGGAGCCGTCGCGATAGAGGGCGTTGGCTTTCAGCGCGAGCTTCCAGGACAGCATGTAGGCGTCCTTGCAGTCGTCGACGGAAGCGTCGTTCGGCATGTTGATGGTCTTGGAGATCGCCCCGGAGATGAACGGCTGCGCCGCCGCCATCATGCGGATGTGGCTATCGGTGGAAAGGAACCGCTTGCCGATCCGGCCGCACGGGTTGGCGCAGTCGAAGACGGGCAGGTGCTCGTCCTTCAGATGCGGTGCGCCTTCAAGCGTCATCGCCCCGCAGCAGTATAGATTGGCCGCCTCGATATCCTTCTTGGAGAAACCGATAGCCGCCAGCAGGTCGAGATTTGAGTCGGCCAGCTGTTCGTCGGTGAGCTTCAGCACGTCGCGGCAGAAATCGTCGCCGAGTGTCCAGCGGTTGAAGGCGAACTTGATGTCGAAGGCCGAGGTGAGGGCCTTCTCCACCGTCTCGAGCTTCCTGTCGTCGAAACCCTTTGTCCGCAAGGCGTTGTGGTTGACGCCGGGCGCCCTGTCGAGTGTGCCGCGGCCGACCGCATAGTCGGCGATGTCGCGGATCTCGCCATCGTCATAGCCGAGTGTGCGCAGCGCTTCCGGTACGGCGCGGTTGATGATCTTGAAGTAGCCGCCGCCGGCCAGCTTCTTGAACTTCACCAGCGCGAAGTCGGGCTCGATGCCTGTCGTGTCGCAGTCCATGACGAGACCGATCGTGCCAGTCGGCGCGATAACGCTGACCTGTGCGTTGCGGAAACCGTGCTCTTCGCCGAGCGCCAGCGCCCGCTCCCAGGCGGCGACCGCATGCTCGATAAGATGACGGTCCGAGCAGGCGTCGTGGTCGAGCGGGACGGGGGAGATGTTCAGCCCCTCGTAACCCGCAGCCTCGCCGCGCGCCGCGCGGGCATGGTTGCGAATAACCCGAAGCATATGCTCGCGGTTTGGCTCGTAGCCCGGGAAGGCACCCAGTTCACCGGCCATTTCAGCGCTGGTCGCATAGGCGACGCCAGTCATGATGGCGGTGATCGCGCCGGCGATGGAACGTCCCTCGTCGGAGTCATAGGGCAGGCCCGAGGACATCAGCAGGCCGCCGATATTGGCGTAGCCGAGACCGAGCGTGCGGTAACGGTAGGAGAGCTCCGCGATATTGCGCGAGGGGAACTGCGCCATCAGCACCGAGATTTCCAGCACGATCGTCCACAGCCGCGTCGCATGTTCGAAGGCGTGGATGTCGAACTTCTTGGCCGCATCGCGGAACTGCAGCAGGTTCAGCGACGCCAGATTGCAGGCCGTGTCGTCGAGGAACATGTATTCCGAGCACGGGTTGGAGGCGCGGATGTCGCCCGAGGCCTTGCAGGTGTGCCAGTCGTTGATGGTCGTATGGAACTGGATGCCCGGATCGGCGGACGCCCAGGCGGCATGGCCGATCTGCTCCCAGAGTTCCTTGGCCTTCAGCGTCTTGTGGACCTTGCCGTCGCGGCGATTGGTCAGGTTCCAGTCACCGTCGTTCTCGACCGCTTCCAGGAAGGCGTCATCGACGCGCACGGAGTTGTTGGAGTTCTGGCCGGAAACAGTCAGATAGGCTTCCGAATCCCAGTCCAGATTGTAGGTCTCGAATTCGATCTTGGTGTAACCCTGCTCGGCGAACTGGATGACCCGCTTGATGTAGTTTTCCGGGATCATCACTTTCTTGGCAGCGCGGATTTCACGCTTCAGCGCGGGGTTCTTCGCCGGGTCGAAGCAGTCGCCGTCCGGCCCGTCGCAGTTCACGCAGGCCTTCATGATCGCATTCAGATGCTGGGCGCAGAGCTTGGAACCGGCGACCATTGCCGCGACCTTCTGCTCTTCGCGCACCTTCCAGTTGATGTACTGCTCGATATCCGGGTGATCGACATCGACGACGACCATCTTGGCCGCGCGCCGCGTCGTGCCGCCGGACTTGATGGCGCCCGCCGCACGGTCGCCGATCTTCAGGAAGCTCATCAGGCCGGAAGACTTGCCCCCGCCCGAAAGACGCTCGCCTTCGCCGCGCAGGCTGGAGAAATTGGTGCCGGTACCCGAGCCGTACTTGAACAGGCGCGCCTCACGCACCCAGAGGTCCATGATGCCGTTCTCGTTGACGAGATCGTCCTCGACGGACTGGATGAAGCAGGCGTGCGGCTGCGGATGCTCGTAGGCGCTGGCCGAGCGCACCATCTTGCCGCTTTCGAAATCGACATAGAAATGGCCCTGGCTCGGCCCGTCGATCCCGTAAGCCCAGTGCAGGCCTGTATTGAACCACTGCGGGCTGTTGGGCGCGCATTTCTGGGTCGCCAGCATATAGGCGATTTCATCGAAGAAGGCGCGGGCGTCCTCTTCGCTTTCGAAATAGCCGCCCTTCCAGCCCCAGTAGGTCCATGTGCCGGCGAGACGGTCGAACACCTGCCGCGAGTCGCGTTCCGGTCCATAGCGTTCCGCTTCGGGCAGCTTCTTCAGCGCCTTTTCGTCGGGAACCGAGCGCCACAGCCAGGAAGGAACGGTCTCTTCTTCAACGCGCTTGAGCACGGCGGGAACGCCGGCCTTGCGGAAGTATTTCTGCGCGAGAATATCGCTGGCGACCTGCGACCAGGTCGAGGGCACAAGAATATCGTCGAGCTTGAAAACGATCGAGCCATCCGGATTGCGGATTTCGCTTGTCGTTGTACGGAACTCGATTCCCTCATAGGCCGACTGGCCTTCACGCGTATACCGGCGCTCTATCCGCATAATAGATTGTCTTTCTGTTCTGCGCGCGGCAGCCGCCGCGCGGGGCCTAGGTTCACGACCTGGCCTCCTGTCCCCAATATTTAATGTTTAACGCCCAACCCACAAAGCCTTTTGCGGTGTTGCTCCCGCGTCCGGCAACCGCGCTTCGCCATCAGACGTCCCGCGGACATGTCGTCCCTGCATCCTGCATCGCCGACACCTTTTTGCTGCCCCCGGCGCCTGAAATGCCGGTCCCGAAGGGGCTGGTGTCTTCACCGTTCTGTCACTGAGATGACACCTTAACGCGATGTCACCTTCAAGTTGGACGAGTCGGATAGCTGCGTCAATATGTAGTGATGCCCGGTAAAGAAATCCCTAAATGTAGGGCGCGTGCCTGTGGATTCTGGGGATTCAGCGGGATTTCTCTGGCGCAGGAAAAGCGCGTTTGCGACCCGCCATGCCCGGATCATGACTCGATTCGCCGCAGCTGTGGATTCGGTTTCTCCGAAAACCGCCGGAATCACGGTCGATTGCGCGGCGCGACGCGGCCTGGCGTCAATTCGATTCAATTTCTATTCAGATTTGCAAAGCGCCCTTAAAGCGGGCGTGCCTATGGTCACCTCGTCATATTTTGGGGGCCATTCTCGTGAAGAAGCATCACCTTGCCTATGGAACGCCGCTCAGCGAGCTCGACATCGTCGTTGTGGACGATCATCGCGGCACGCAGGCGATGCTGCGTTCAATGCTCTCGGTTTTCCGGGTCGCACGGGTGCGCAGCTTCGACAATGGCGAGGACGCCCTTCGCTCCATGACGGTCGAGCCGCCCTCGGTTCTGATCACCGATTGGGAAATGCGGCCGATGAGCGGGCTGAGACTGCTTGCCATCATGCGGCACGAGAAGATGCACCCGCTGTGCCTGGTGCCCGCCCTCATGGTCACCGGTCACGCATCTCTGCCCATGATCGAAAAGGCTTTTGCCGGCGGCATCCACCATATGCTGGTCAAGCCGGTCGCGCCGGCCCGCCTACTTCAGCGTCTGACCTGGCTTATCCAGGACGAACGGCAAATGGTCCTCGAGGATGAGCGCTGGCGCATCGAAGGCGTTGAAGAGGTCATCGAGAAACGAATCAAGCCGCTGCGCAATACAGTGCTGATGGAGCGCCTGCGGCCGAAGGGCGACGGCGAAGACCGCGAGAACGAGGTCATTGAGGCGATTGTGGACGACACGGCGCCGATTGAAACGGCGCATGAAACGCTGGCCCCCGTCAAAATCCGTCGCGCTCCGGCGCGGCCCGCGCAGCCGCCCGCTCGCTCCAAGGCTTCCCGCTGGCACGGCTGGCGCCTGTAGCCCGTCCCAACGGCCACTCGGGGGTGGACAAAAGGCAAGCCGCGGCGGCATAGTCCGGCACGTCATTCCCGACGGAGCGAGTGGACATTGCGATGAAGACGTTCTTGGCGCAGTTCTTTACATGGTGGAACGGCCAGACCCTTGGCACCCGTTTCTATACGTGGCGCAAGGGAGAGCGCGTCGGCGAGGACGAATTCGGCAACGTGTACTACCGCAACGCCGCCAGCGACCGCCGCTGGGTCATCTACAATGGTGTCGCCGAGGCATCGTCTATCCCGCCCGCATGGCATGGCTGGATGCACCACACGACCGACATTCTGCCCTCCGACAGTGGCTACACCCCGCGCGAATGGGAATTGCCTGGCCGTCCCAACATGACCGGAACCGCTGGAGCCTACCGCCCGGACGGCTCGATTTTGACGCCGCAGTCACGCCCGGCGGTTACCGGTGACTACGACGCCTGGTCGCCGCAATAGCGTTTGCACCGCAGCTCTGCGACGCGTGCATATTTTCACCATTTTGCTGCATCACTACGAATTCATGTTCGGGGAATCGCGTCGCTGCGACAGCGATGTGCGGCCCGCCGATTGCGCGCGGCGGGAGGCGGTGTTAAGTCCGCCCCGAGGAAGCGGGCGGATCTGGAATGGGCGGCACATGGGCAAGCGCGGCATGAAGAAAAATGGCCTCAAGGCCGCCATGTGCGCGGTCGCATGTACAGTTTCCCTGCTGTCCCTGTCACTGCCGGCCAGCGCCGACGAAAAGATCAAGAATCCCGTCGCCGAATTTACCGGTCTGACAAGATCACCGGACAGATCATCGTTTTCGATGTGCTGATCGACGAAACCGTTCAGTTCGGTGCGCTGCAGGTAACGCCGCGTGTCTGCTATTCGCGTCCGCCCCACCGAACAGCCGCGAACGTCGGCTTTCCTCGAGGTCGACGAGATTACGCTCGACAACACGATCAGACGGATCTTCACGGGCTGGATGTTCGCCGACAGCCCGGCGCTCAACGCCGTCGAGCACCCCGTCTATGACGTCTGGCTGACGAACTGCAAACAGACGTCGGAACAGGTGACGGTCGGCAAGCAGTAGAAGTCCGACGGCTCAGCGATTGCCGTCTTCAGGATACGCCTGTAGGCACTGCGCGGAATTTCCCGCGCGCCGAACTGCTTGAGATGCTCGGTGATGAACTGGGTATCGAGAAGTTGGAAGCCGCCCTGTTTCAGGCGGGCCACCAGATGCACGAGCGCGATCTTGCTGGCATCGGTGCGGCGATGGAACATGCTCTCGCCGAAAAACGCCGCGCCGATCGAGACACCATAAAGGCCGCCGGTGAGTTCCCCGTCCTCATAGACTTCGACCGTGTGGCAGGCGCCCTGATCGAACAGTGCCCGGTAGACGCGCCGGATCTCGCTGTTGATCCATGTCCCCTCGCGGCCTTTTCCAGGCATCGAGCAACCGGCGATCACCGCGTCGAAATCATGGTCGATCCGTATTTCTGCCGGCGATTGGCGCAACGTCCTGCGCAGACGGCGCGGGAGATGAAACTCGTCCAGCGGCAGAACCCCACGCCGTTTCGGATCGAACCAGAAAAGTTCCTTGGACGAGGCGCTTTCGGCCATCGGAAAGATGCCGAGCGAATAGGCTGCCAGCAGCAGGTCGGGGGAAAGGCGCGTCTGTGTCGGTTCGGTGTGGCGCAAAGCGGCTTGGGTCTTAACTGTTGTCGCTGAGATAGTGCTCCAGCCAGTGAATGTCGTATTCGCCGTTCATGATGTCCTGCTCGCCGAGCAGCCGGTCGAACAGCGGAATTGTCGTTTCGATACCGTCGACCACGAATTCCTTGAGTGCCCGGCGAAGGCGCATGAGCGCTTCGTTGCGGGTATTGCCATGGACGATCAGTTTCCCGATCAGGCTGTCGTAATGCGGGGGGATATTATAGCCCTGATAGGCCGCCGAATCGACACGGACACCCAGGCCGCCGGGCGGGTGATAATAGGCGATCCGACCGGGACAAGGCACGAATGTCTGCGGATTTTCGGCATTGATCCGGCATTCGATCGCATGCCCGCTGAAGCGCACGTCGTCCTGGGTGAAGGAAAGCCCGGCGCCGGCGGCGATCTTGATCTGCTCGTTCACGATGTCGATCCGTGTCACCATTTCGGTGACCGGATGTTCGACCTGCAGGCGCGTGTTCATTTCGATGAAGTAGAATTCGCCATCCTCATAGAGGAATTCGACCGTGCCAGCGCCGGAATAGCCCAGATCGGCAATGGCCTTTGCAACACGCTCGCCGATCTCGCTGCGCTGCGAGCCATTGAGGCCGGCGAGGGCGTTTCTTCGAAGACCTTCTGATGCCGGCGCTGCAACGAACAGTCGCGCTCGCCCAGATGGATGGCCTTGCCCTTGCCGTCGCCCAGCACCTGCACTTCGATGTGCCGCGGCTTGCCCAGGTATTTTTCCATGTAGAGCGCATCGTTTCCGAACGCTGAACGCGCTTCGTTGCGGCTGGTCGCCAGCGCGTGCGGAAGATCTTCGGCCGTATAGGCGACCTTCATGCCTCTGCCGCCGCCGCCAGCAGCCGCCTTGACCAGCACCGGATAAGCCGATCTCAGCTGCAACCTCTGCCGCTTCCTGTCGCTGCCGAGGGCGCCTTCCGAGCCCGGCACGACCGGAATTCCCAACCGTTTGGCGGTCTTCTTGGCTTCGATCTTGTCGCCCATGATGCGGATGTGTTCCGCGCTCGGCCCGATGAAGCGATATTGTGCTCTTCGAGGATCCGGCGAAACGGGCGTTTTCGGAAAGGAAGCCGTAGCCGGGATGGACGGCGTCCGCGCCGGTGATGATCTCGCATGCCGCCATCAGGGCGGGAATGTTGAGGTAGCTTTCGCGGGCCGGTGCAGGGCCGATGCAGACGCTTTCGTCGGCAAGCCTGACATGCATGGCGTCGCTGTCAGCGGTGGAATGAACGGCGACCGTTGAGATGCCGAGTTCACGAGCGGCGCGCAGGATACGCAGCGCAATCTCCCCTCGGTTCGCGATCAGGATCTTGTCAAACATGGGACGGGCGACTCTCGCTTGCCGTGCTTATTCGATCACGACGAGCGGCTCGCCGAACTCCACGGGCTGCGCGTCTTCCACAAGGATCTGAGTGATCGTTCCTGCACGCGGCGCCGGGATCGGGTTCATCGTCTTCATCGCTTCGACGATCAGCAGGGTTTGTCCGGCCTTGACGACCGTGCCTACTTCGACGAATGCCGGCGCGCCCGGCTCAGGCGAGCGGTAGGCCGTGCCGACCATCGGCGAGGTGACGGCACCCGCGATTGGCTTGGAATCGGCTGGAATGTCTGCCTGCGATGCCATACTGGGTGCGGGCGCTGCGGGCGCGCTCAATGCATGCGCCGCGATGCCGAGTGAACGCGCCACGCGCACGCGCAGATCGTCCTGTTCGATCTCGATCTCGGTCAGATCCGTCTCGTGCAACAGGGCCGCAAGATCGCGAATGAGGTCCTTGTCGATGGTTTTTGTCGTTTTCGACATGCGCGGGCGTACTCCACTAGGCTTTTAGGGCGAGTCGGGCGCGCTCGCCCGCCGCCTCGTCCTTCGGTATATGGCTTGTGTTAGCGCCAATTCATAGCCGGTTGGACGAAAACCGCAAATCGCGTGTTTCGATAGTAGTGGATTTTTTTGCAGTCAGCAGGTCATGCAGCCGCCCTTGCGCGCTGCCTCGACGTTTTCTTTCAGCGTGTCAAACCCGACGGCGCCGGCGACCACATAGTCACCGATAACGTAGGCAGGCGTACCGTTGAGACCGAGCGTCTCGGCCAGTCGATAGGATTCGCGGATCGGGTCAAGAATGTCCGGGCTGGCGATATCCGCCTTTACCCTGTCCATGTCGAGGCCGATTTTCTTGGCCACTGAAAGGGCCCGTTCCATGTCGGCAAGGCCGGGCGACTGAAGCATTGCGACATGGAATTCCATGTATTTTCCCTGGCGCATCGCGGCGACGGAAACCTTCGCCGCCTCCAGCGATTCCTGCTTGAGGATGGGGAATTCCTTCAGCACGACGCGCAGATTGGGATCGCCCTTGATGAGGTCCTGAAGATCGGCAAGCGCGTGCCGGCAATATCCGCAATTGTAGTCGAAGAACTCTACGAGCGTGACGTCGCCGTCCGGATTGCCCGCGACAAAGGAAAGTGCCGAGCGTTCCAGCGAATCCCGGTTCTCCTTCAGCGCGGCCTGCGCCTGCGATTCCTCGTCGGCCAGCCGCTTCTTTTCTAGCGCGCTCATGACGTCGCCGATCACTTCCGGATTCTTCATCAGATAGTCGCGCACAATCTGCTCGATCGCCGACTTCTGCTCGTCACTGAAAGCCGGATCGGCATGCAGCTTCGCGGGACCGGCGATGACGGCAAGGAACAACGCCGCGATGGCGAGGAGGGAGCGGGTGAACATGCGCAATGTTGCCTTTCTGGGGAAGGGAGACAGTTCAGTTCTTCTTCGGTTTGAATTTCACGATGTCATCGGCCCTGAGCCAGCCGGGCGAACCAGGCTTGAACTGGCGCTTCGCCCGTTCGGCGAGCACCTTGGCCGTATCATTGTCACCGCGCACGACGGCCGCCTGTGCGCTCGCCAGATCGGCATCGGCCCGCTGGCCAGTGCGGCCATAGGCAATCGCCAGTTGCATCCAGCCTTCGGTGTGGTCCGGTTCCTGCCCAAGCGCCTTGCGCAGCTCGGCGATCGCGTTGGGCAACATCGACGGGTCGTTCGCCGTCACCATTGCCTTGGCGTAGCTGGCTCGTAGCAGACCTTCATTCGGCTTCAGTTCGAGCGCGCGTCGGTATGGGCCAATAGCCTCGGCGGGCCTGCCCGCCTGCACCAGAATATCGCCCTTCAGCTCATGAAAGTAGGCATAGGACGCGCTTTGGGAGATCAGTCGGTCGACGCCGGAAAGCGCGTCGCGGAACTTTCCCTGCCGCATCATCATCACCGTGCGGGCATATTGGGCCGGCACGGAACGGTCGGAATTAGGATAGTCCCGCAGCACCGTTCCGGGCGCATTCAGATATCCGGATAGTTTCGCGCGCATCAGGTCGTGACGGTACTGGAGTTCGGGCGCGTCTTTGTTGTCGTAATAGGGGCTCTGCTTGGCGAGATGCTCAAGCGAATCAATACGGTCGCGCGGCGCCGGATGGCTGCGTGCGTAGGGATCGGCATATTGCGAACCGAACAGATCCTGATCGGCGAACTTGCGGAACACGTCGATCATGCCACGGCCCGATTGATGGGTCGCTGCCAGATAGGTCATGCCCGCCCGGTCAGCTGCCTGTTCCTCGCCGCGCTGGTAACGAAGCAGGCTGCGCGATGCCAGCTGCTGCCCGCCCAGAAGCACCGCCTGACCGGCCTGGCCGCCGCCCGCGGCAATGGCGCCGGCGGCGAGCAACATCGAAAGAACCATGATCGCCTGTGCGCCCGCCATCTGCTCATGCAGACGCGCCAGATGACCGCCAGCCATATGTCCGGTTTCATGCGCCAGAACGCCGATGATCTGATTCGGCGTATCGCTTTCCATCAGCGCGCCGACATTGACGAACACGCGCCGTCCGTCGGCGACGAAGGCGTTGAACGATCGGTCGTTGACCAGATAGACGTTGATACGCGAACCGCCGACGCCGGCGGCGCGATAGATCGGAGCGATATAGTCGCGCAGAAGCTCTTCGGTCTCCGCATCGCGCAGGAAGCTGACATTGCCCTGCGCCATGGCCGGCGCGACGCCGAACCGGAGCACCATCGTCAGCGCGAGCAGCAGGCACACAAATGCGCTCGCGGCCGACCGGGCTGGTCGCCTGACCGGTCCAGAATTAGTCCGGGCTATCCGCTTTGGCATCGTCATGTCCATCGCCTTGAAACGCAGCCCAACCTATGACACGCAACCTGCTGCATCAACGTCTGACGCAAGGTGGCCGCGATCACATAGGCGAGATCGTGATTGCTCGAAGTCGGCGGAAATGTGGTCTCAAATCGCGGCGAGATTGCGGTATTCGACGCTCTAGGCCCGGAGGAATGCCATCGTGAAGCCCAACAATTCGTCTCCGAAGCTCTCGCGCCGCGGCAACGTCGATTCTTTCATCGCCATGGACATGATGAGCCGGGCGCAGGCGCTTGAGCAGTCTGGCCGCGACATCGTCCATCTGGAGGTCGGGCAGCCCGGATCACCCGCGCCCGCACTTGTCCGTGAGGCTGCTACCCGCGCGATCGGGCAGAGCGTCCTCGGCTATACCGAAGCGCTGGGGATCATGCCGCTGCGCGAGGCCATCTCGCAGCACTATGCCGATCTTTATGAACTGAATATCGACCCGGCACGCATTGCGGTGACCACGGGTTCATCCGGCGGCTTCCTGCTCTCCTTTCTCGCAACGCTCGATGCCGGGGCAGGGGTCTTGCTGCCGACGCCGCACTACCCGGCTTACCGGAACATGCTGAAGGCGCTTGATCTGGAGCCGGTCATCTGGCCGCTTCGGGAGGCCGACGACTGGCAGCCTGATGTTGCCGGCCTTGAACGCATGATCGCAAGCGCTGCCGTGCCCATCGGCGCGCTCCTGCTGGCCAGCCCGTCGAATCCGGCAGGTACGGTTGTGCCGCCCGAGCGTCTGAAGGCTCTGGCCGAAGCATGCGACCGCCTCGGCGTGCGTCTGATCAGCGACGAGATCTACCACCGACTGACCTACGGGTCAGACGCCCCAACGGCCCTTGCGTTCTCGCCTCGCGCGATCGTCGTGAACAGTTTTTCCAAATATTATTGCATGACGGGATGGCGGATCGGGTGGATGGTCGTCCCGCCGGACATGACCCGGACGATCGAGAGGCTGGCGCAGAACTTTTTCATTTCGGCGCCTGCGGTCTCGCAGGTTTCCGCAACCGCTGCCTTCGCCGCTATAGAGGAACTTGAGGCAATCAGGTCGGGCTACGCGGAAAACCGCAAGCTGCTGCTGCGCGAGCTGCCCGGGATCGGATTTGACCGGATTTTGCCCACCGATGGCGCCTTCTATCTCTATTGCGATATCGCCAGTCTGACCAACGACAGCTTCGAATTCTGCAGGCGCATGCTGGAGGATGCTGGCGTTGCCGCAACTCCGGGCCTCGATTTCGATCCGGAGCGCGGCAACCGGTTTGTGCGCTTTTCTTTTGCCGGCACAAGCGAGCACATGATGCGCGCTCTGGAACGTCTGGCAGCCTGGAAGCCAATGCAGCGGTGACACGAAAAGAATGGGCGGCCGGATTGGCCGCCCTTTTTGTTTGTCTTCTGGCTGGACTCAGCCCCGTCGCTGCCACCAACCGCGGCGCGGTTGCCTTGCGGGTTCTTCGCTTTCAGCCTCCGCAGGCGGCTCCTGAACCGTTTCCATAGGCACGATTTCGGCCTGCGTCGGCTCCGGTTCGTTGGCTTCGGGTTCCACGCTCGGCGTCGCGTCGGGCGCGGCCTCGTCGGCGGCCACCACGGCTTCAACGTCGGCGGCCGCTTTCTTGCGCGTTCCGCGTCCACGTGGCTTTGCCGGCGCCTCGTCCGATGTGGCCGTATCGTCGGCTTTCTTGCGCCGGCTCCGGGTCGCACGCTTCTTTTGCGGGGGGGCTTCTTCGGCGACGGCCTCTGCAGCAGGCGCCTCGTCTGTTCCGCCTGCGTCTATGGCCTCCGCTGCAATTTCGACTTCGACACCTTCGCCACCGGCGATGTCAGAAGATGCGTCAGCCTCGTCTGCCTGCGGAGCGTTGGCGTCTGCATCGGCAACCGCGTGTTCGGAAACCTCATGCTCAGAAACCTCGCGGCGTTCGCGCCTGCGTCTTCCACCGCGACGTCCACGGCGGCGACGCCTTGGCTGATCGCTCTCGCCAGCTTCATCGTCTTCGTCACGCGCTTCGCCCGAAAGCTCGGCACCCGCCTCGTCGTCGCCAGCCTCTTCGGTGCTGGCAGTCTGTTCGACCTGTTCGGCGTTCTCCTGCCGGTTCCGGTCGCCGCCGCGCCTGCGGCGCCTGCGCCTGCGGCGGCCACTTTCGGTGCGGCCTTCCTGAACGCTTTCGTCGGAGACTTCCTCTTCCTCGGTCTCCGCGATCATTGCCTCTTCTTCTTCGTCCTCCGGCTCCTCGTCGGCGTCGGGGGTTACGGGAAGGGGCTGTACGGCCGGGCCGCGTGCTTCCGCACCGCGTTCGAGCCGGTAAAGCTGCGCGCCAAGGTCGATCCCGGCATTGATCAGGATGGAGGCGCCGAACCGGCTCTCCAGATCGTTCAGGGACGTGCGCTTCTGATTGAGGATGTAGAGCGCCGCATCGGCTGCCGTTTCGACGGTAACGTCTGTCGGCTTCTTGATCAGTTCTGCCTCGATCGACCGCAGAATGTGGAGAGCGATAGACTCCGTTGAGCGGATGTGTCCCGTCCCGTGGCAGTGCGGACAGGTCTTCAGACTGCCCTCCAGCAACCCGGAGCGGATGCGCTGCCGCGACATTTCCAGGAGGCCGAATGGCGATATGCGCCCGACCTGGATGCGCGCCCGGTCGTGCTTGAGCGCTTCCTTGAGCCGCTTCTCAACCGCACGGTTGTTGCGGTTTTCCTCCATATCGATGAAGTCGATGACGACAAGGCCGGCCAGATCGCGCAGTCGAAGCTGCCGCGCCACCTCGTCCGCCGCCTCAAGGTTGGTCTTGAGGGCGGTATCCTCGATATTGTGCTCGCGCGTCGAGCGGCCCGAGTTGACGTCGATGGAAACGAGCGCTTCGGTCTGATTCATCACCAGATAGCCGCCGGACTTCAGCGTCACCTGCGGGTTGAACATCGCGTCGAGCTGCGCCTCGATGCCGTTGCGCACGAACAGCGGTGTCGGATCCCTGTAGGCTTTCACGTTACGCGCATGGCTCGGCATGAGCATCCGCATGAAATCCTTGGCATCCTTGTATGCCTCGTCGCCCGCGACGACCACTTCGGAGATTTCCTTGCCATAGAGGTCGCGAATGGACCGCTTCACCAGGCTCCCTTCCTCGTAGACGAGCGCAGGGGAAACGGATTTCATCGTCAGTTCGCGCACATTCTCCCACAGCCGGGAGAGATATTCGAAATCGCGCTTGATTTCGGCCTTCGTGCGGCTGGCGCCAGCCGTGCGCAGGATGACGCCCATTCCCTTCGGAATCGTGAGGTCGACCGCGATTTCCTTCAGCCGCTTGCGATCCGCCGCGCTCGTGATCTTGCGGCTGATACCGCCGCCTCGCGCCGTATTCGGCATCAGCACGCAGTAGCGACCTGCAAGCGACAGGTAGGTTGTCAGTGCCGCACCCTTGTTGCCGCGTTCCTCCTTGACGACCTGAACGAGCAGGATCTGCCGGCGCTTGATGACCTCCTGGATCTTGTAGTGCCGACGCTGGCGCTGGCGGCGCTGCGGAACTTCTTCCATCGCATCTTCGCTGCCGACGGACTCCACGCTTTCCGATCCGGCCTCTTCGGCAACGACTTCCTCGACGCTGTCGCCCGTGTCGTTGTCGCCGGTGTCGTTGTCGCCGGCTTCGCCGTCACTTTCTTCATCCGCGGCTTCCGCGACGGCATCGGTTTCTTCGGCAGCCTTCGAGGCCTGCTCGTCGATGCTCTCGCGCTCGGCTTCTTCCGCTTCGTCTTCCTCGAGAAGGCGTTCGCGGTCGGCGACCGGAATCTGATAATAGTCGGGATGAATTTCGCTGAAAGCTAGGAAGCCGTGCCTGTTGCCGCCGTAATCTACGAAGGCAGCCTGCAGAGACGGTTCGACCCGAGTAACCTTGGCTAGATAGATATTGCCGCGCAGCTGACGGCGGCTTGCGCTCTCGAAATCGAATTCCTCGACCTTCGAACCGCGCAGAACGACGACCCGGGTTTCCTCCGGATGCGTCGCGTCGATGAGCATTTTGTTGCTGGACATTTATTGTCTTTCCCGCGCACAGGGCGTGGCTGCGCCACCGGGTATGAACTCATCCGGCGGGCTGGTGCCCATGGTCCTGTCGCGATTGTTGGGAATCCCTCGCGCGCAATTCGCAGATGCCAACCGCGATCACTCGCCGATGGCAGCCCCGCTGATCGACGGACCGGCTCAGCCGATCCACCGTGCGGGCGCAATTGTGCGTAATAGCCGCTCAGGTTCATTACACTTCACGCCGGCACTGCCGGCATCCTTGCCGCCCCCTGAAGGGACGTTTGTCACTCGTCGCGCTCCGGTCGTGACCGCCGCGGACGAAACCAATTTCGACGGACGCCCGGGACGTGAAAGGCGGCCGTTGCCGAAGTCTGGTATGCCGCCGCTCCCGCTTTCCTTGCATGGCTTCACGTTCAGCCAGTTGCAGTAGGCTGGCGCCTGACCAATTCGCTTCTCTGGTCGTAAAATCGGGACCTTGAGAAGGGGCAGGACGCCGGGATGGCAGAATCCACAAATTCCACAATGACTAAATAATGTCGCAGGCATCGCCTTGGCAAGTAGTAATACCGGAACGTGAATTGGCATTCGTCATGCTCAACAGACGGTTAACCCTCTTGCACCTAGACTTCACCGATAGGCGCTGTCAGGTTGGCAGACATATCAGGCTGCCTTGATGAGGCGGCATCTGTTTCGCCGGGGTTTTGATTGGGGTCGGGGCAGGGTGCTCAGGACGTTTTGCAGATTGGCTTTCGTCGCGGCGGCGATGCTCTCCATGCCTTTGCATGCGAGTGCGGCGCCGGCTGCCGACGCGCCTGCTTCTGCCGTTCCGGTAGCGGTGGATGCGAGGCTGGCTGGCGACAAGGATCGCACGCGCCTGATTGTCGATCTGGACCGTGTGGTCGATTTCAAGGTCTTTCCGCTTGCAGATCCCTACCGTCTGATCATTGACATGCCGGAAATCGACTTCCGCCTGCCTCGTGGCCTCGGACAATCCGGCCGCGGCATAGTGACGGCATATCGATATGGCGTCATGGGTCGCGGACGCAGCCGGATCGTCATGGATCTGTCCGAACCCGGCCGTATCGACAAGGCCTTCATTCTCGAACCTGTCGAGGACCAGCCGGCCCGTCTCGTCGTCGATATCATCGGATCGACGAGGGAAGCCTTTCTCGCGGCTGTAGCAGAGTCGTCCAAGGAGATGGTGGTCGAACAGAGCGCCATTCCCATGCCGGTCGGTCCTAACACGCATGAGGCGGGTGCGAAGCCGATGATCGTCATCGATCCCGGTCACGGCGGGATCGATCCTGGCGCGGTGTCGGGCGAGAACCGCGAGAAGGACGTGGTTCTGGCAATGGCCAAGGCGCTTCGCGATGAGCTGAAGAAGACAGGCAAGTTCGAAGTCGCATTGACGCGCGACGAGGATGTATTCATCCCGCTGGCCGACCGTGTGGAATTTGCCCGGTCGAAGAAGGCCGTTCTGATGGTGTCGTTGCATGCTGATTCGCTGAGCGCCCATGAAGTGAGCGGCTCGACGATCTATACGCTTTCCGAAGGCGCATCCGATGCCCTGTCTGCCAAGCTTGCCGAGCAGGAGAACCGTTCCGATGCGATTGCCGGCGTCGATCTTAGCGACAAGCCCGACGAGGTGGCCGGCATTCTTATCGACCTGGTACGCCGCGAGACGAAAAATCTTTCAGTGACATTCGCGCGCAGCTTCATCGGCGACATGCGCAAGGTCACGCATATGAACAAGAATCCGCATCGCTATGCGGGGTTCTGGGTTCTCAAGGCGCCCGAGGTGCCGTCCGTGCTGATCGAGCTTGGCTATATGACCAACGGCGATGACGTTGCGAAGATGACTGATCCTGAGTGGCGCGTGCACATGGCGAAAGCTCTGACCAAGGCGATCGACCGCCAGTTGGGCGCAAAGATCGGCAGTATCGCGTCCAACTGAGGCTGCATCCGGCTGGCGACATCGTTTCGCCTTGTTTGTCACTGACACCCGGATCGAGACGTTGCCCAGCTTCCGGCGGCTTGCGATTTCGGCGTTACGGGCTTATGGCAGGGCTGAATTCTTGAGGGGCTTCCAGCGTCGCCTGTCGCGGCGTTCTGCCCGAGAACGGACGGGTCACAACTATCGATGCTGCTGCGATTCCTCGGCTTCCTGTTCACCTCTGCCGTCATCCTGTTCCTTATCGGCGCGGGCGTGGTGACATATGTCGTTTGGGATTACTCAAAAAACCTGCCCGACTATCAGGCGCTGAAGGAATATTCGCCGCCGGTCATGACGCGGGTTCATGCCGCTGACGGCAGTCTGGTAGCCGAATACGCCAAGGAGCGACGGCTCTATCTTCCAATCCAGGCGGTGCCGGAACGGGTTATCCAGGCTTTCCTGTCGGCCGAAGACAAGAACTTCTACAGCCACTTCGGCATAGACCCGATGGGCATTGCCCGCGCCGCCGCGAAATATGTCAGCTCCGGCGGCCGCGTCATGCAGGGCGCCTCGACCATCACCCAGCAGGTCGCAAAGAACTTTCTGCTGACCAACGAACGGTCATTCGAGCGCAAGATCAAGGAAGCGATCCTGTCGCTGCGGATCGAGCGGACATTCTCCAAGGACCAGATTCTCGAACTTTACCTGAACGAGATTTTCCTCGGGTTGAACTCCTATGGCGTTGCCGCCGCGTCGCTGGTCTATTTCGGCAAGTCAGTGCACGAACTGACCATCGACGAGGCTGCATATCTTGCCGCGCTTCCCAAGGCGCCGAACAACTACCATCCGTTCCGCCACACCGAGCGCGCGATCGAACGACGCAACTGGGTCATCGATCAGATGCAGGAGAACGGATACGTAACGGCGCAGGAAGCGTCCGATGCCAAGGCCCGGCCTCTCGACGTATCGCCGCGCCAGTCTGGCGCGCAGCTGTTCGCAGCCGACTACTATGCCGAGGAAGTGCGCCGCGAGATCTATGACCGCTACGGTGAGAAGGGCCTCTACGAGGGCGGTCTTTCCATCCGCACTTCGCTCGATCCGCAGATGCAGGTCCTGGCCCGCCGGGCGCTCATCCATGGCCTCACCGAATACGACCGGAGCCGTGGCTGGCGCGGTCCGTTCAAGCAGATAGAGCTCGGCGGCGACTGGGGCGAGGCCATCGCCAAGGTTGAGGCGTTCAATGACGTTGCTCCCTGGCAGTTGGCCGTTGTCCTGAGCGTTGAGGACGGACAGGCCATGATCGGCCTGCAGCCGCAGCGCACAAAGTCGGGCGCGCTTGGAAGCGAGCGCGATACGGGCACCATTCCGCTATCCGATCTGGCCTGGGCGCGCTGGGCCACCGGTCCGCAGAAGGGTGTGAAGATCAAGTCGGCGAAGCAGGTTCTGACACCGGGGGACGTGGTTTACGTCGAGCCGGCTGAAGAAAGCGGTCAGTTCTCCCTGCGGCAGGTGCCGAAGGTCGAAGGGGCGATCGTCGCGATGGATCCCTATACCGGTCGCGTCAAGGCGATGGTCGGCGGGTTCAGCTTCGATGAGAGCGAGTTCAATCGGGCGACGCAGGCGCAGCGCCAGCCGGGTTCGGCGTTCAAGCCGTTTGTCTACGCAGCCGCGCTCGATAACGGTTATACGCCGTCCAGCGTCGTCATGGACGCACCGATCGAACTGGAGCAGGGCGGTCGCGTCTGGGCACCACAGAATTACGGCGGGAAGTTTTACGGCCCATCGACATTGCGCGTCGGTATCGAGAAATCGCGCAACGTCATGACCGTTCGTCTGGCGCAGGACATGGGCATGCCGCTGATCGCCGAATATGCGCGGCGCTTCGGCATCTACGACAACATGCTTCCGGTGCTTTCCATGTCGCTGGGCGCCGGTGAGACGACCGTGCTGAAGCTGACGACGGCCTATTGCATGATCGCCAATGGCGGCAAGCAGATCAAATCGAGCCTTATCGACCGGATTCAGGATCGTTTTGGCCGCACGATCTTCAAGCATGACGAGCGCGGTTGTCCCGAATGCGACCAGACGGACTGGCATGGTCAGGACGAGCCGGAAGTGATCGACGAGCGTGCCCAGATTCTCGATCCCTATACGGCCTATCAGATGACCTCGATGCTCGAAGGCGTCGTCCAGCGCGGCACCGCTGCGGCGATCCGCGACAAGGATCGTCCGCTTGCCGGCAAGACCGGCACGACCAATGACGAGCGCGATGCATGGTTTGTCGGCTTTTCCGCCGATCTCGTCGTCGGCGTCTTCATCGGCTACGACAACCCGACGCCGATGGGGCGTGGCATGACGGGCGGACATCTGGCTGCGCCGGTATTCAAGGATTTCATGACTGCGGCGCTCGAGGGGCAGCCGGGTATCCCGTTCCGCGCACCGCCCGGTATCAACCTTGTCCGCATCAACGCCAAGACCGGCCTGCGGGCGGGTCCCGACGATCAGGGGGTCATCCTCGAAGCGTTCAAGCCCGGGCAGGAGCCGCCGTCGAGCTATTCGATCATCGGCTATCAGGATGAATTCGGTCGCGAGCTGACCGTCAGTCCCGAGCAGGACCGCGCTGTCAACCAGGGCACCGGCGGCCTCTATTAGATTTCTTCCCTGAGCTTGCTGCGTAGCGGCGCCGGCTGAAATCCTTCTGTCGGCCTGAAATCAGCTGACAATAGATTTGATCATTGTCGTCCCGGCTCTCGGCGGTCGCCCAGGCCGTCGCCGGGCAACTGACCGCGGTACTTCCCGTCGATTCGCGATTTGGCGAATCCAGCGACGAATTTGCCGGTCAAAAACAATTTGCAAGCAATGTGTTGATGTGTTGCCGCCCAATCCTTGCTGCTGGACCGCAACAGCGTGTCATTCGTGCAACAGGCATCAAGGAAAGGCGTATACGCAGGCCGTAACCGGGAAATACGGCTTGCCGCCATCCCCTACAGCTTTCAAAGATGTGACTACGCTTTAGGCAACTGGGGCGTGTGGCGTCTGTCGCAATAAGTTCTCGAAATCTACGGATATGGACAAGAGAACACGGCTTCAGATGTTTCGCGGGGAAATTGGGAGTTTAAGGGTCTCGCCCTTGGAGAATTTGACCCGATCCCCTTTGGTAACTCTTTTGGAGGTCAGGATGATCAACAAAAAGACACTTCTCCTTGGTGGAGCAGCCGCGCTGTTCGTCACCGGGGTCCAGGCCGCCGACATGCCGAAGGCACCGGCGCGCGAGCCTGTCTACCGGTGCGATATCACCGGCTTTATCGAACTGCCGGGTACCGATATCTGCTTCAAGGTCGGCGGCCAGGTGATTGCCTATGCCGTTCTGGCGCAGGACAACGTCGTCGGCGGCAGTATCTTCCATTCGTGGAAGAACGTCGGTGGCAGCTCTGTTCACACGACCGATGACACGCTCGTCATGCACGTTCATGGCCGTCTGAACTTCGATGCCCGCACGTCCACCGAATACGGTACGCTGCGTGCCTTCATCGAAATGCAGGCCCATGACAACAACGCCTCGACCGGCGGCTCGTTCGATCTGCGTCATGCCTTCATCCAGTTCGGTAACTGGACGATTGGTAAGACGACCCGCACGCTGAACCCGGCTGGCGTCACCCCGTATCTGACCGATTACGGCGTCAACGGCACGCTGTTCGCCGGCCAGGGCGGTCGTCCGGTGCAGGTCCGCTACACGATGCCGCTCGGCAATGGCCTCAGCCTCGCCGTCGCCATCGAAGACCCGGCATTCTATAATGACGGCGACTATGGTCTGCAGTTCCGCAACCAGGTCAACGTTGCGCGTCCCGGCACGCTCTTCGGCGGCGTTACCTCCACGCAGGAACGCAATGAGGTTCCGGATCTCGTCGCTCAGCTGAGCTGGGCCGGTTCCTGGGGCGGCTTCTCCATCGGTGCGGGCGTTCGTCAGAACGTTTATGCCCTCGCTCTTGGCACGACGATTGCCGACCGTGACATCGGCTGGCGCGTCGAAGGTGGCGTCTATGTGAAGGCCACCTCCAACGTGACCCTGATGGCTCGCGGTTCGTATTCGGACGCCTACAACCAGCCGAGCGGCATCAGCCTTGGCGATGTTCTCGTGAACACCGCGACCGGCGCGATTGGCGCGTCGATCGAAGAGTGGATGGTTGCAGTTGGTGCGAACATCCAGTGGGCCCCGGCATGGAAGTCCGGCATGTTCGTCGCTTACGCGACGGCCGAGCCGAGCACGACCGTCGGCACGACCGCGGTGCTCTTCACGCCGGCTCAGGTCAGCATCGACGTCTTCCAGGTGATGGCGAACGTCTTCTGGACCCCGGTGAAGGGCCTGGATTTCGGTGTTGAAGTCGCTTACGTCGACGTCAACTACAACCTGCCGATCCTGACGCCGAACCCGACCGGTACGGACGCCTTCTCGATCGTCTTCGAAGCCAAGCGCGTCTTCTAAGACATCGGATCGAATCAGTCCCGGACACGGGACCGAGAAGACCCCGGCAGGCAACTGCCGGGGTTTTTTGTCATGTGGCTTCTTCAAATGACGGTTCGAGTGCCTTCCGGCCGGAAGGCGCGAGTGCTATGCTTGATGAAAGAATGATGACTCGCTGGCCAAAGCAGAAAACTGCCGCCATCGAAATACATCGCAGGGGAGTTACGGGGATGTTCGGACTGATTGCGGAAATCTGGATCTATCTGCTGATCGCGTTGCTTATCGGCATTGCGACGGGCTGGATGGTCTGTACGGCGCCCAAGGCGTGAGAGGGCGACCATCATGGGAATCGCAATACTTCAGACCCTCCTGCTTCTGCTCATCGCGTTCCTCATCGGCGCTGCGATAGGTTGTGTCCTCAGGCGCATTGGAAGCGACGTGAAGCCGGTGGGCCGACCTGCTGATTCTGGCGATGGCGCCGCAGCGCGGAGCGAAACCGCGATCATGACCATTCCCGATCCGATGACGGGAATGACTGTCATCGAACCGCCAGCGCCGATCAAGGAAGAGCCCGCGCCCGCCAGGCAAAAAAAGACTGCAAAGCCCGCGGCCAAGGCCGCATCGCGTTCGTCTGCGGCCGCGAGCACCAGGCCAAGGGCGCCGCGCAAGGCGCCGGCGACAAAAGCGGCTGGCAATGACGATCTGAAGCTGATCAGCGGTATCGGAAAGCTCAACGAAGATCGCCTCAAGAAAGAAGGCGTTACGACCTTTGCCCAGATTGCATCCTGGACGAAGAAGGACGTCGCCGCCTTCGACGAAAAGCTCAATTTCAAGGGGCGGATAGAGCGCGAGGACTGGGTCGGACAGGCAAAAACGCTTGCCAAAGGCGGCCAGACGGAATTCTCAGCGCGCAAGGGCAAGAATCCGCGGAAATAGCATTCCGAATTCATGCCTTCATCGTGACCTGGCGGGTGGCTCGAGGTCAGGTTGACTTGCCGTTCCCTGCGCCGCTCTTGCCGTCGACCTGCGAGGCAAACGATGCGATACGCGACAGTATCGTTGAACCGGACAGCATCGGCGCGTGGCCTTGGCCTGCAACTTCCAGCACGTTCAGGTCTGGATGCAACCGTTGCATCTTGTCGATCGTCTCGGTTGAGAGGAGATCGGACGTCTCGCCGCGAATGACCATGACAGGCAGGTTGCGCAGGCCGGCGAACTGGGCCCACATTGCGGGAGCCGGCTTCTGAAAGTCGATGTCCGCCATCGTTTTCATGAGCCGTTGATCGAAATCCCGGTAGGGACCCTTCCTGTCTTCCGCATAGGTCATGCGGGCATACTCTTCCCAGTCCGCATCCGTAAATCCGGGAAAATGCGCGCCCTGGGTGGCCCGCGCGGTCTTGATCGCGTCGTCCCAGTTCTTCGGCCGTCCTTCGGGTGCGCCGAGATAGTTCTTGATGCGCGCAAGGCCTCTCATGTCGATTTCCGCGCCGATGTCGTTAAGAACCGCGCCCTTCAGCGCGCCCGGCCGCATGGCAGAGATAAGCATGGTAATGATGCCGCCGCGCGAGGTGCCGACAAAGAGGGCAGGACCGATGCTGAGGGCGACCATAACGTCAAGCACGTCCTGGGCCTCGACCAACGGTGAATAATGCTTCCAGTCACGATCGTGGTCGGATTTGCCCCGTCCGCGCATATCCATTGAATAGACCGCGCGGGGGCGTTGCTTGTGCCCGGAAAGGTGCAGGGCAAGCGGGTGAAAATCGCGCACCGTCCGGCTCAGACCCGGCAGGCAGACAACCGGAGTCGATTCTGCCGCCTCCGGAATGTAGGCCCGCACGTTCAGGAGCAGGCCGTCATTCACGGTCACCTTGATTTCGCGATAGCCTTTTTCGTCCATGCCTGTCCCCGAGATGCGTGCTGGATCAACTTGTCGGAAGTGCAAGCGGGCAAGTCAAGGCGGCGCCGTCAGCTACCCCTTTGGAGATCGTTCGCGATAGATAGCGTTCCGTCCACGCCGGGAAGTATTGCCCTGTAGAACTGCAGGTTTTCCAGCACCTTCTGTACGTATTCGCGCGTTTCGGTGAAGGGAATGCGTTCGATCCAGTCGATCGGGTCCACCTTGGGCGAGCGCGGATCGCCAAAGCGCTCAATCCATTCGTCGGCGCGGCCGCGACCCGCATTGTAGGCAGCTATCGCAAGGATGTAGGAACCGTTGTAGCGGGCAACGCCTTCGCTCAGATAGGCCGCGCCCAGCTGTGCGTTATAGGTCGGATCGTAAAGCTTGTCCTTGGAGTAGGAGACACCGTTGCGTTTGGCGACGCCCGCTGCGGTCGACGGAAGCAGTTGCATCAGACCGCGCGCATCTGCATGGCTGCGCGCGCGCGGGTTGAACAGGCTTTCCTGTCTAGAGATCGCGTGCACCAGCGCCGGTTCGACAGATTCGTTCAATGGCTTGAATTTCGGCACCCCATTGACGGGGAATGCCACGCGGTCGACCGCATATCCGTTCGCCTGTCCACGCTTTCCGGCATGAACGACCATATCGGTGTAGCCAAGATCCGCAGCGAGCGCCGCGATCATGACCGTTTCCTCAGCCGAACGGCTGGAATCGGCCATATCGTAAAGCATCGGGCCTGCAAGCGAATTATAGCCGATATCCGCCAGAAGCCTGATGGCGCGCACGCCGGCCTGGGCTTCGAAAGCGCGGGCCGCGCTTGCTGACGGGCTTGGCGGCCGGGGGATCTCAAGTCGGCGCTGGCTGAGTTTGGCTGCTGCGAGCTGTCCGTAAAACGCGCTTGGGTCGGCGGCCGCGCGCCGGTAATGGCTGATCGCGGCATTGGTGTCGCCGGATGCCTCGGCCGCGCGTCCCAGCCAGTAGGAGGCACGGGCCCGGGTTGACGGGATCGTCGCGACGCCCGCGATATTGGCGAAATGTGCGGCGGCACGGCGCGGATCGTTGAGGAACCTGAGGGCGATCCAGCCGGCATGGAACTCGGCTTCCGCATAGTCGCCGCTGTCGACGGCACTGTGTCCCGCGGCGATATTGTAGGCATCCGCAGGCCGTCCGTCGTCGAGCAGGGAGCGGGCCGCAAGGCGGCGTTCGACCCACCATTCGTCAGGATCGACGAGTGCATCGCGGCTTTTGGGTGCCTTTGCCAGCAGCGCGGCCGCCTCGAGTTCCTTGTCGGCACGGCGCAGATACTGGATCTTCGCGAATATATAGCCCGGTTCGTCACGCTGGGCCCTCGGCACGGCGTCGAGCAGCTTTCCCGCATTGCCCGACCGCTTTATGACGGCCGCGCGCGCATCGGCATAGGCCTTCCATCCCTGACCGAGATAGCCCGCGATCCGCAGGGCGTCGCTGGTCCTGTCCCGATAGAAATACATGTCCATCCGACGCCGGTTGTCGTCTGCGGTCAACAGCGGGCCGAGGCGCTGCATCGCCCAGCGTTCCTGGTCGGGGTCGAGGTCATCGCGATACCAGGCGGCGCGCGCAAGCGCCTGGGCATCGCGCGTACGCCCTGAGGCTGCGAGCGCCGCTGCAACCACGATATGCCCCGAACCCGTCGGCGGATCGTTTCCAAGCAGCCGCAGCACTTCGGAGGCCGGAGCGTTTTCGTCCATCATGTCCTGGGCCAGCCGCAGCCGCAGCAGATCCCGCGACGGCCAGTCCGGATAGGCGGCCAGAAAATCGGCAATGCGGCGATAGCCGGCATCGCGCGCGCGGTCCCGAACGTAGAAGAACTCCACAACACCACGGGCGAGCGGATGCGTAATGGCCAGCTGCCGCGCAAGCGCCTCGCCGAACTGGTCGCGCGCAATGAGCGACAACGCCTCCTTGACCAGCGCCTTGTCGCGATCGGAAACCGGGGAAGGATCGCTGAATGCCCGTGGCGTCGATGGCGGTGAGGCCGACAGGGAAGGGACGGGGCGCTGCGAGTAGGAAGGTGGCGGGGGTGCCCCCATTGTTGCGGGGGCGGGGATATGCGGCCGTGGGGTCGGCATCGGCACGGCATCGACGTAATCCGCCCCGGCGACCAGGATTAACAGCACCGCCGGGAAATATCTCAGTCGCAAACCGTGCCTCCGTGATCGGCCCGCGATCAGCTTCCGCCAGGCGCTGATCGTCGCGTGAATCATGTGCAATCATAACATGGGCACGATTGAGACGGAGCATGCGGCTGCGCGCACAAAGGTCTATCGCGCCGCGAGGATGACGTTTATTGTCCCGGCCCAATCAATGCCCGGAAATAGGGATAACGTAGAAATGTTTCACGGATCGATAACGGCGCTCGTAACGCCGTTTCGCAACGGCACCATCGACGAGGCGGCATTTCGCGCCTTCATCGAATGGCAGATCGCGGAAGGCTCCAACGGCCTCGTACCCGTCGGCACGACGGGCGAGTCGCCGACCCTCACGCATGACGAGCACAAGCGCGTGGTCGATATCTGCGTTGAAACCGTGGGCGGCCGCGTGCCCGTCATTGCCGGCGCCGGCTCGAACAATACGACGGAAGCGATAGATTTCGCGCGCCATGCCAAGGCGGCCGGCGCGGATGCCATTCTTGTCGTTACGCCCTATTACAACAAGCCGACGCAAGAGGGCCTGTTTCGCCATTACAAGGCGATCGACGACGCGGTCGATATACCGTCCTTCATCTATAATATTCCCGGCCGTTCCGTGATCGACATGTCGCCCGAGACGATGGCTCGGCTGTTCCGCGACTGCCGCAATATCGTCGGCGTGAAGGACGCGACCGCAGATCTGACCCGCCCCAGCCTGCAGCGCCAGCACTGCGGCAAGGATTTCGTCCAGTTGTCCGGAGAGGACGGGACGGCGCTTGCCTTCAACGCGCATGGCGGTGTCGGCTGCATTTCGGTCACGGCGAATGTCGCGCCGCGCCTTTGCTCTGAGTTTCAGGCCGCCTGCGCGGCAGGGAACTACCGCGCCGCGCTCGACTATCAGGACCGCCTCATGCCGCTGCACAAGGCGCTGTTTTGCGAGACAAGCCCCGCGCCGGTGAAATATGCCGTCTCGCTTCTGCGACAGGACATGGCACCGGATGTTCGGTTGCCCATCGTCGAGGCCAGCGAGAATGCACGCCGTCTCGTCCGCGAAGCGATGCAGCACGCCGGCCTGATCAACGGCTAGGGTCTGTTATGTCCTCCAGGAAAAAGGACGAGCCGCGCCGGCTCGTCGCCGACAATCGTCGGGCGCGTTTCGATTACGAGATCACCGATACGCTTGAAGCGGGGATCGAGCTTGTCGGCACGGAGGTGAAATCGTTGCGGGAGGGCAAGGCAACGATCTCCGAGTCCTATGCCGGCGAAAAGGGCGGGGAGCTTTGGCTCTATAACGCCTATATTCCCGAGTATCTTCAGGCCAACCGCTTCAATCACGAGACCCGGCGGCCGCGCAAGCTGCTCGTCCACCGCCGCGAGATTGCAAAACTCGCTGCCGCAACGCAGCGCGAGGGCATGACACTTGTGCCGCTCAAGCTCTATTTCAATGATCGAGGCCGTGCGAAGCTTGAACTGGCCGTTGCCCGCGGCAAGAAGCTGCACGACAAGCGAGAGACTGAAAAGAAACGCGACTGGGGCCGCGAAAAGGCAAGGCTTCTGCGCGATCGCGGCTAGACGCTAGTCGATTGTCCGTTTGATGGCGGCAAACACATCTTCGAACATCTCCGTCGTCAGACGCCCGGTATTCGTGTTGTATCGGGAGCAATGATAGCTGTCGACGAGCGTCGCGTTGAGCAGCCCGTGATGCGCGCCATGGGCAAAGCGATAAGCGCCGCGCCGCAACGCCAGCGCGTCCAGAACCGCATCGTGTGCGATACGGCCCAGTGCGAGGATCGCTTTGGGTCTGGCATGCTGCAAGGTTGCTGAGAGATACGCGTTGCAGGTGCGGGTTTCGGCCGGCAGAGGCTTGTTCTGGGGTGGCACGCAGCGAACGGCATTTGTGATCAGGCAGTCCGGCAGCGTCAGGCCGTCATGGGCGCTTGCGCCGTATTTGCCTTCGGCGAAGCCGAATTTCTCCAGGGTCGCATAGAGGAGGTCGCCCGCGTAGTCGCCGGTGAAAGGACGGCCGGTGCGGTTGGCGCCCTTGAGGCCGGGTGCAAGGCCGACGATCACGAGCCGAGCGCCTGCTGCGCCGAACGATGGAACGGGGGCATTGTACCAGTCAGGAAAGGTGATGCGTTGCTGATGGCGGAATTCGGCGAGCCGGGGGCAGAGCGGACAATCGGCGCCGGGTTCGCGCTCAGAAATCGTCATCGGAATCGGAAGCGTCATCGCGGCGCGGACGGCGCGGCCTTTCGGATACGTCGCGCCCGGCAATTTCGCGCAGTTCGGTCAGGTCGATGAAATGATCGGCCTGGCGTCTCAGTTCGTCCGCGATGGAAGGCGGCTGCACGGCGATTGTCGAAATCACGCTCACGCGGCATCCCTTGCGCTGCATCGCTTCGACCAGAGACCGGAAATCGCCGTCGCCGGAGAACAGCAGCATGTGATCGATATGATCGGCCATTTCCATTGCGTCGATCGCCAGCTCGATATCCATGTTGCCTTTGATCCGTCGCCGGCCGGCATTGTCGAAAAACTCCTTCGCCTGCTTCGTGACGACGGTATAGCCGTTGTAGTCAAGCCAGTCGACGAGTGGGCGTAGCGAGGAGAATTCCTGATCCTCCAGCAGCGCCGTGTAGTAGAACGCCCTGACAAGGCGCGTCTTGTCCTCGAAATAGTCGAGGAGTTTCTTGTAGTCGAGATCGAAGCCGAGTGCCCGGATCGATGCGTGGAGATTGGCTCCATCGATAAAGATCCCGATCCGTTCGGATTGTTTGAAGCGCATGAAAAACCCCGGCATATGAGCTCGTTATGAATACGGAATGCGACCAAGACGCGGCAGTTGGCCAAATGGATCATCACATATGTGTTGTAAAGAGGGCTTAGCTGCGTTTTTTATAATATACAAGTATGACGTAACGGAAGTTAGTCCTGTTGATATGTCCAGGAAGGGCGAAATACCCGCAGCCCTTGTCATGTCCGGGGCAAGCGCGTATAGGGGGCGCAATTCCCAAGTCACGCTGACCGCATGGAGTCCTGCCTATGGCGCGCGTCACCGTCGAAGATTGCATCGACAAGGTAGATAACCGTTTCGAACTCGTCCTTCTCGCCAGCCATCGTGCGCGCCTGATTTCCAGCGGCGCGCCGCTGACGATCGATCGCGACAACGACAAGAATCCCGTAGTGGCCCTGCGGGAGATCGCTGATTCGTCTGTTTCCGCCGGCGACCTGAAGGAGGATCTCATCCATTCGCTGCAGAAGTTCGTCGAAGTCGACGAGCCCGAGGCGGAAACCGTACCGATGATTCCGGTTGGTTCGGAAGATGGCAGCGGCGATGAGCAGGTTCAGTTCGATCGCATGAGCGAAGAAGAGCTGCTTGCCGGTCTGGAAGGTCTGACGCCGCCGGATGACCGCGACTGATCTGACGGGCGCTTCGGCCGCTACAATTCATCACGCATTTGACGGCGGCAGCTATTTTCTGCCGCCGTTTGCATGCCTTGAGGCACGCTGCCCATGATGCGCCAGTACGAATTGGTCGAGCGGGTCACCGCGTATGATCCGAATGCCGACGAGGCGCTGCTCAACCGCGCCTATGTCTACGCCATGAAGGCGCATGGCGCGCAGCTCAGGGCGTCTGGCGATCCCTACTTTTCGCATCCGCTCGAAGTGGCGGCCATTCTAACCGAACTGAAGCTCGACGACGCGACGATCGTCGCAGCCCTGCTGCACGATACGATCGAGGATACCGACACGACACGCGCCGAGATCGACCGGCTTTTCGGGCCGGAGATCGGCGCGCTCGTCGATGGTCTGACGAAAATCAAGAAGCTCGACCTTGTGACGCGGCGGGCCGAACAGGCTGAAAACCTGCGCAAGCTGATGCTGGCGATATCGCAGGATGTTCGTGTGCTGCTGGTCAAGCTGGCTGACCGCCTCCACAACATGCGTACCATCGAGCATGTGCCGCCCAACAAGCGGCAGCGCATAGCCGAGGAGACGATGGATATCTACGCGCCGCTGGCCGGCCGCATGGGTATCCAGTGGATGCGCGACGAACTGGAAGACCTGGCGTTTCGAACGCTCCAGCCGGAGGCGCACAAGACCGTTTCCGAGAGACTGGAGGCGCTTCAGGAAAGCAGCGCGAGGGTGGTTTCGGAAATCGAATCCGTCCTCACCCGAAAGCTTGCCGAGCGCGGCGTCACCGCGACGGTTCAGGGCCGTTTGAAAAAGCCCTATTCGGTCTGGCGCAAGATGGATCGAAAGCGCATATCCTTCGAGCAGCTTTCAGACATTCTGGGCTTCCGCGTCGTTGTGCCCACGATCAGCGATTGCTACCGGGCGCTCGAGGTCGTCCACACATCGTGGCCGCTCGTTCCCGGCCGCTTCAAGGACTACATCTCGACACCCAAGCAGAACGACTATCGTTCGATCCATACGACGGTCATCGGCCCGCAGCACCAGCGCGTGGAAATGCAGATCCGCACGAAGGAAATGCATGAAATCGCTGAATTCGGCATCGCCGCGCACAATCTCTACAAGGATGGCGTCAGCCTGAACGGCCATAAGCCCGATGCGCTTGAGAGCAACGCCTACCAATGGCTTCGGCGTCTGGTCGAGCTGTTGCACGAAGGCGATACGCCAGAGGAGTTCCTCGAACATACCAAGCTTGAGCTCTTCCAGGATCAGGTCTTCTGCTTCACACCCAAGGGCAGGCTGATCGCGCTGCCGCGCGGCGCGACCGCCATCGACTTTGCCTATGCGGTGCATACCGGCGTCGGCAACGCGGCCGTCGGCTGCAAGATCAATGGCCGCGCAGAACCGGTGATCAGCGAATTGCACAATGGCGATGAAGTCGAGATCATCACGGCAGAGGGCGCGACCCCCTCTGCCGCATGGGAGAGCGTGGCGATCACCGGCAAGGCGCGCTCTGCCATCCGCCGCGCGGCGCGCGATGCGATCCGGTCGCAGTATGCCGGGCTTGGCCGGCAGATCATGATCCGCGCATGCGAACGCTCCGAGCGCAAATATTCGGACGAACGTTTTGAGCCGATGATCCAGCGCCTTGGCCAGTCATCGCTGCTCGATACGCTGGCTGCGATCGGGCGGGGCGAAATACGGTCCGACGATGCGATGCACGCGATGTTTCCGGATTTTCGCGAGGAGCGAAAGAAGAACCAGCCCGTGGCGGCGCGCGAGGAGGGAAGCGGCTGGTTCGGCCTGCGCAAGGCAATGGGTATGCGGTTCCGGGTGCCGGGCCGCAAGGAGGCCTCTTCGGCCGTGCCGATCCGCGGAATCAAGGGCGATTTGCCCGTGCGCTTCGCCGAAGGCGGTGCTGTCCCCGGCGATCGGATCGTCGGCATCGCGATGCCGGGCGAAGGGATAACGATCTACCCGATCCATTCGCCCAGGTTGAAGGAATTCGACGATCAGCCGGACCGCTGGCTCGACGTGCGTTGGGAAATCGACGGGGAGACGCAACGCGACCGATTCCCCGCAACCATCATCGTGCGGGCCATCAACGAACCGGGTACGCTTGCCGGAATCACCCAGGTCATCGGCGAGAACGACGCCAATATCGACGCAATCCAGATGATCAATCGCTCCGGCGATTTCACCGACATGCGCTTCGATCTTGAAGTTTGGGATCTTAAACACCTTTTGACCGTCATCTCGTTGATTAAGGCGTTGAAAGTGGTCAATACGGTGGAGCGTCTCAACGTCTGACGAATCGTCATCCTTGCAGGGGGCCGCCATGACCGACGAAGAAGTCCTCGACGAATTCCGGGCCGCCGGCGCACTGCTGGAAGGTCATTTCATTCTTTCCTCCGGGCTGCATTCGACGCGTTACCTGCAATGCGCTCGCGTCATGATGGAGGCTGCCCGAGGCGAGCGGCTCTGCAAGGCGCTGGCCGAAAAGATCATCGACAAGGTGGGGCGCCTGTTCGACCTCGTCGTTTCGCCGGCCATGGGCGGTGTCGTCGTCGGCTACGAAGTGGGCCGGCAACTGGGCATTCCCGCGCTCTTTATGGAACGCGTCGATGGCGCTTTCGCCCTGCGGCGCGGATTTGAGATTCCGGAAGCGGCACGCTGTCTCATGGTGGAGGATGTCGTGACCACCGGGCTGTCCTCGCGCGAGTGTATCGCAGCGATCGAGGAAGCCGGCGGCATTGTCGAGGCCGGCGCAAGTCTCGTCGACCGCTCGGGCGGCGAGGCGGATATCGGCGTTCCGCTGATATCGCTGGTCACGCTCAGCGTGCCCGTGTTCGCACCCGACGCACTTCCGCCAGAATTGCGTGACATCCCCGCAACCAAGCCGGGCAGCCGCGCACTCAAGGCGTGAGCCGCAATCCGGCCCTGACCTTTATTCCTTGCCCCACCCGGGCCAAGACCATATGGGTTGCTCTCCCGCAGCCTGCTGCCCGCTGACCGAATGTTATTCAAACGCAGACAGAAGCTGGAGTTCTCCGAAAGGTTGCGTCAGGCCGTCTGGCCACGTCGCGGCTGGAGCCGTTCGGTGCGCTATGTCGCCAAGCGCCTGCTGCGGTTGTCAGCCAGTCCCCACGCGATTGCCGCGGGCACGGCGGCGGGCGTCTTCGTGTCGTTTTCACCGTTCATCGGTACCCATTTCATCCAGGCCGCGATCCTTGCCTGGATCACGCGAGGCAATGTGATCGCCTCTGCGCTCGGAACGTTCATCGGCAATCCGCTGACATTCCCGTTCATCTGGGCTGGAAGCTTCGAGCTTGGCCGTTGGATTATCGGCGGTCGCGGGCAGAGCGGCGAGATCGATCTCTCGCAGGGCGTCTTCCACCACTCCTTCAACGCGCTCTGGCCAATTCTCAAACCCATGGCGGTCGGCGGGACGATCCTCGGTATCGTTGCCTGGCTTGCGGTCTATTTCCCGTTGCGTAGGCTGGTCGCTGCGACGAAGAAGCGCCGCAAGGATTATTTCGCGGGCCTATCAGATCAGCGCAAGCGCGCCCGCGATGTCGCGCAGAAGGAAGCGGAGGAAGAGGGACGTGCAGCGCACTGATGGCGGCCATCTGCGGCTCGGTGTCAATATCGACCATGTCGCGACGCTGCGTAACGCGCGCGGCGGCACCCATCCCGAACCGCTCCGTGCGGCGCATGCCGCCGCCGAGGCCGGCGCCGACGGGATAACGGCGCATCTGCGCGAAGACCGCCGTCATATTCGCGACGGCGACATCGAAGCGATCCGCGCCGAGATTGCGTTGCCGCTGAATTTCGAGATGGCCGCGACACGGGAGATGCGCGACATCGCCCTGCGTCACAAGCCGCATGCGGCCTGCATCGTTCCCGAAAAGCGTGAGGAGCGGACGACGGAAGGCGGCCTCGATGCCGCTGGGGCGCACAACGAACTCGCGCCCGTCGTGTCTGCGCTGCGCGATGCGGGGATTCGGGTCTCCTTGTTCATCGAAGCCGACCCGCGTCAGGTGGAAGCCGCCGAACGTCTTTCAGCCGATATTGTCGAGTTCCACACCGGCACCTATTGCGAAGCGGCGATTGCCGGAGAAATGGCTCGCGCCGACGCAGAGCTTGAGAAAATCAGGCGCGCTGCCGTGTTGGCGGGCCAGGCGGGCATTGAAGTCCATGCCGGACACGGACTGACCTTCGACACGGTCGCGCCGATTGCCGCCATTGCCCAGATGCGTGAACTCAATATCGGCCACTTTCTGATCGGCGAAGCCGTGTTCATCGGCCTGGCGGCGGCCATCTCTCGCATGCGTGACCTGATGCTGTCGGCGCGCCAGGACGTAATCGAATGATCATCGGTATCGGCAACGACATCATCGATATCCGCCGGATCGAGCGCAGCCTTGAGCGCTGGGGCGACCGTTTCATCCAGCGCGTATTCACCGAAATCGAGCAGAAGAAATCCGAAGGCCGCAAATTGCGTGCGGCGTCCTATGCAAAACGCTTCGCCGCCAAGGAAGCCTGTGCCAAGGCCCTCGGCACGGGCCTCAGACATGGTGTCTTCTGGCGCGATATGGGCGTCATCAATTTGCCGGGCGGCAAGCCGACCATCTCCCTCAGCGGCGGTGCGCTGGCGCGGCTTGAACTGTTGATTCCGGATGGCTTCTCGCCCCAGATCGACCTGACGATCACCGATGATTTTCCGATGGCGCAGGCGATAGTCATCATTTCGGCCAACCCACGCTGAAGCGGCGCGGGCTGGCCAATCCGCAAAATCGCCTCATTGCTGGCAAACAGGCAAACGAGCGGCTATAGAGGCGGCACGATCCAACGCCGCGCATGCCGGCAGGAAACAAGAGATGAGCTCAGTGACTGACGAGAAAGACTCCGGCGGTATCGGCGAAACGATCCGCGTCATCATCCATGCCCTGCTGATTGCGCTGGTCATCCGCACGCTGCTCTTCCAGCCCTTCAGCATTCCTTCCGGCTCCATGGAAGATACGCTTCTGATCGGCGACTATCTGTTCGTTTCCAAATATGCCTATGGCTACAGCCGGCACTCGCTGCCGTTCAGCCCGCCGATCTTCTCAGGGCGCGTATGGGCCTCCGAGCCCAAGCGCGGCGATATCGCGGTCTTCAAGCTGCCTCGCGATGGCCGGACCGACTACATCAAGCGCGTTATCGGATTGCCGGGCGACCGCATTCAGGTGCGCGGCGGCGTTGTGTTCATCAACGGTCAGGAAGTCCCCCGCGAACGCCTCGAGGATGTTCAGGGTCGAGACCCCTATGGCCGGACGATCACCGAGACGCGCTATCGCGAGACATTGCCGAACGGTGTCACCTACGAGGTGCTCGACGAAGGCCCGGGCCACGCGCTCGACGACACCCCGGTATACGAGGTCCCGGCCGGACATTACTTCATGATGGGCGACAACCGCGACAACTCCACCGACAGCCGTGTGTTGAACGCGGTCGGCTACGTGCCATTTGAGAATTTCGTCGGTCGCGCCGAAATCACGTTCTTTTCGCTGGAACAGGGCACGCGCGCCTGGGAAGTCTGGAAATGGCCGACGGCGATCCGTTGGGATCGTTTCTTCATTCTGCTGCGATGACCGCACCGCAGCAGCGAAAGGCCGAGCAGGTCCTCGGTCACAGCTTCGCCGACGCATCGCTGCTGGAAGGCGCGCTCTGCCATCCAAGCGCTGGCGTACCCGGCGCCCAGTTCGAACGTCTTGAATTTCTCGGCGATCGGGTCCTCGGCATGGCGGTGGCCGAATTGCTGTACCGACACTATCCCGACGACCCGGAAGGCATGTTGAGCCGGCGTCTGGCCGCTTTGGTGCGCAAGGAAACCTGCGCTGAAATTCTGGTCGAACTCGGCCTGGAGGGTTGTCTCAGGCTGGCAGGCGACGCGCGCGGCAACCAGACCATACAGGGCGATGCATGCGAAGCGCTGATCGGTGCGCTCTATCTGGATGGCGGATACGACGCGGCAAGATCGTTTGTTGAGCGCGGCTGGAAGGATCGTCTGCTCAATCCGCCGGAGCGGCTGCGCGATACCAAGACGCGGTTGCAGGAATGGTCGCTCGCGCGCGGGCTCGGCGTTCCGCGCTATGAAACGGTTGACCGTGAGGGCCCGGACCATGCGCCCGTTTTCACCGTATCGGTGCATGTCGGCGAAGGTCTTCAGGCGCGGGGACAGGGCAGCAGCAAGCGGCAGGCCGAGATGGCCGCGGCCGGGCAACTGTTGAAGGAGGCAGGCAATGAATGATCTGGCCGCGGGCGCGGAAGGCAGCGCCTGCATCTTCGTTGCCCTGATCGGTGCGCCGAACGCGGGCAAATCGACGCTGGTGAATGCTCTTGTCGGCACCAAGGTCGCCATCGTCACGCACAAGGTGCAGACGACGCGCGCAACGCTTCGTGGAATTGCCATGCGAGGCGCGTCCCAGATCGTTCTGATCGACACGCCGGGGATCTTCAATCCGCGCCGACGGCTCGACCGGGCCATGGTCGATGCGGCCTGGGGCGGAGCAGCCGATGCGGACATCACGGCGGTTCTCGTCGATTCCAAGAAGGGGCTTTGCGACGAAAGCCGCGTCATTCTTGAACGCCTTGCCGCACAGCCGAGGCGCGCGATCCTTGTCCTGACCAAGATCGATCTGGTGAAGCCCGAACAGCTGTTGCCGCTCGCGCAGGCCGCCAACGACCTGGCGCCATTCGAGGAGACATTCATGGTCTCCGCCGAAACGGGAAGCGGCGTTGAAGGACTGCTCGACCACCTTGCGAAGATAGCACCGGCGGGTCCCTGGCATTTTCCCGAAGACGATGTGTCGGACGCCCCGATACGCTCGCTGGCTGCCGAGATCACGCGCGAAAAGCTGTTTCTCAGGGTTCATGACGAAATTCCCTACCAGTCGACGGTCGAGACAACCTCATGGAAGGAACTGGGGCCAAAGCGGGTGCGCGTCGAACAGACGATATTCGTCACCCGCGACAGCCAGAAGGCCATCGTCCTTGGCCGCAAGGGTGAAACGATCAAGCAGATTTCAATGGCGGCACGCGAGGAACTGTCGAAAATTCTCGACATGCGGGTCGATCTGTTTCTGTTCGTGAAGGTGCGCGCCGGATGGAGCGACGATCCGGAACGCTATCGCGAGATGGGGCTGGAGAAGCCGCAGGACTGATCCGATGGAGTGGCGCGACGAAGGCATCATCCTGGGAACCCGGCGTCACGGCGAGACCAGTGTGATCGCCGAAATCTTCACGCGTGAGCATGGCCGGCACATGGGGCTCGTTCGCGGCGGGCGCTCGCGGCGGCTTCAGCCGGTCCTGCAACCCGGCAACTCTCTCTCTGTCGTCTGGCGCGCGAGGCTGGACGAACATCTGGGTACCTGGGCCATCGAGCCGCTTGACGCGCGCGCTGCCTCGCTGCTGGAAGCGCGCCACCGTCTCTATGCCTTCCAGACGCTCGCCTGCCATCTGCGCCTCTTTCCCGAGCGCGATCCGCATCCCGATATTCATCGGCAGATCGGCCGGTTTCTGGAATCGCTCGCGGGTGGGCCGGAAGAGGTTGCTGCATTGCTGGCGCGGCTCGAATTGACCCTTCTTGCCGATCTCGGTCATGGCCTCGACCTTTCTGAATGTGCCGGAGGCGGTCCGTCGGATGATCTTGCGTTCGTGTCGCCCAAATCGGGCCGCGCCGTGAGCCGGCAGGCAGGCGCCCCATATTCGGAGCGCATGTTGCCCTTGCCGGCGTTCCTGCTCGGCAGATCCATGTTCTCCGGCGATGACATCGTCGATGCGGCGCGTCTGACCGGCCATTTTCTCAACCGCGATCTTTATGCGCCGCGCGGGTTGTCGATGGCGCCGGAGCGGGACCGGCTTTTTGCCCTGATTTCCCGCGTCGGGAATTGAGCGAATCACATCGAAAGGGGTTATCAATAACCCATGGGCAACACGCTCCAACCGACGGGCGGCATTGAACCGGTCAACCTGCGCGATGCGCTGGAAGAGCGTTACCTCGCCTATGCGCTTTCCACCATCATGCATCGCGCGCTGCCGGATGTGCGCGACGGGCTCAAGCCCGTCCATCGGCGTCTGCTATATGCGATGCGTCTGCTCAAGCTCGACCCGGATGCCGGTTTCAAGAAGTGCGCCCGTGTCGTCGGCGACGTCATCGGTAAATATCATCCGCATGGCGATCAGGCCGTATACGACGCGCTGGTTCGTCTGGCGCAGGATTTCGCCGTCCGATACCCGCTGATCGAGGGGCAGGGCAATTTCGGCAATATCGACGGCGATAACGCCGCCGCCATGCGTTACACCGAGGCGCGTCTCACGGCCGTGGCGCAGGCGCTACTCGATGGCATCGACGAGGACGCTGTCGATTTTCGCGAAACTTACGACGGCGAGGACAAGGAGCCGATTGTTCTCCCGGGCGCCTTCCCGAACCTGCTGGCGAACGGCGCGACGGGCATTGCAGTCGGCATGGCCACGTCGATCCCGCCGCACAATGCCGCCGAACTCTGCGACGTCGCGCTGGCGCTGATCGAAGACCGCGAAACGCCTGTCGAACGACTGCTGGAGATGCTGCCGGGGCCGGATTTTCCGACCGGTGGCACCATCGTCGAACCGCGCCACACCATCGCCGAGGCCTACCGGACCGGGCGGGGCGGGTTTCGTGTCAGGGCGCGCTGGGAAAAGGAAGATACCGGCCGGGGCACCTATCAGATCGTCGTCACCGAAATCCCGTTTCAGGTGCAGAAGTCGCGGCTGATCGAGAAAATTGCCGAGCTCATGCTTGCCCGCAAGCTGCCGCTGCTGGCCGATATCCGCGACGAGTCAGCCGAAGATATCCGTCTTGTGCTGGAGCCGAAGAGCCGGACGGTCGATCCGGTGATCCTGATGGAATCGCTGTTCCGCGTGACGGACCTGCAGACGCGCGTCCCGTTGAACATGAACGTGCTGTCGGGCGGCAAGGTGCCCAGCGTAATGGGGCTTTCGGAGGTGATGCTCGCCTGGCTCGATCATCGCCGCGACGTCCTCCAGCGCCGCTCGCGCTTCCGGGTGGAGAAGATCGCGCATCGCCTGGAAGTGCTCGGCGGCTATCTCGTCGCCTATCTCAACCTCGACGAGGTCATACGGATCATACGCGAGGAAGACGAGCCGAAGCCCGCGCTCATCGCGGCGTTCAGTCTGACGGATGTGCAGGCCGAGGCGATCCTCAACATGCGCCTGCGCAGCTTGCGCCGGCTGGAAGAAATGGAGATTCGCCGCGAGCACGACGAACTGACGACCGAGAAGGCCGGTCTGGAAGCGTTGCTCGCCAGTCCCGCCAGGCAGTGGAAGAAGATCGGGTCGGAGATTGCCGCCATCCGCAAGACCTTCGGACCCGACACGGTGCTGGGCCGTCGCCGCACCGACTTCGCCGACGCGCCGGAAACCGGCGAGGCGGAGATTGTCGAGGCGATGATCGAGCGCGAGCCGGTCACCATCGTCATTTCCGACAAGGGCTGGGTCCGCGCGCTGAAAGGCCACATGCAGGATCTGTCGTCCGTCGCCTTCAAGAATGACGATCATCTGCGCTTCGCCATTCAGGCCCAGACGACCGACAAGCTGGTCTTGTTCGCTACAGACGGGCGCTTCTTCACGCTTGGCTGCGACAAACTCCCCGGGGGGCGCGGCCATGGCGAACCGCTGCGCCTGATGGTCGATCTTGGCGAGGAGCAGGATATCGTTGCAGCCTTTGCCCACGATCCGGCTCGGCGTCTGCTGGTGGCGGGAAGCGACGGGCGCGGTTTCGTCCTTGAGGAAAAGGATGTCATCGCCATGACCCGAAAGGGCAAGCAGGCGTTGAATGTCGATGCAGGCACCGAGGCGGCCTTCTGCGTGTCGGCTGCCGGCGATATGGTCGGCGTCATCGGCGAGAACAGGAAGCTCCTGTTGTTCCCAGCCGAGCAGGTGCCGGTCATGGCGCGGGGCAAGGGCGTCAGGTTGCAGCGCTACAAGGATGGCGGCACGGCCGATATCTGCTTCTTCAACCGCGGCGAGGGACTGTCGTGGACCGATGCCGCCGGCCGTGTTCACACGAGGGCAGTGGATGAGATGCGCGACTGGCTCGGCGACCGGGCACAGACAGGGCGCATGGCCCCGAACGGTTTTCCGAGAAACGGGCGCTTCGACGGCCGGCCGAAACAGGGATCGCGGTAGGACTAACTAGTCCGTCACCCGCCAGCCGTCGGGCATGAGCCGTTCGAGCGGCTTGAAACGGGCCTTGTATCCCATCTTTTGCGACCCATCGACGAGATAGCCGAGATAGAGATAGGGCAAGCCTTCGCGGCGGGCCTTCATGATGTGATCGATGATCATGTAGCTGCCCAGCGACCGGTCCGCCAGGTCGGGGTCGAAGAAGCTGTAGACCATCGAAAGGCCGTCGGCGAGCCGGTCCGTCAGGGCGACGCCGATGAGCGGTCCCTCGCCACGGCCGGTGAAAGCACTGTCCGGCCCGCGCCGGCGATATTCGATGAGCCGCGTGTTCACATGCGTATCGACGACCATCATCGCATAGTCGTGCATGCTCATGTCGGCCATGCCGCCATCGGCATGGCGCGCAGCTAGATAATCGCGGAAGAGCGCGAACTGTTCGGATGTCGGTTCAAGCGTCACTTCGCCGCCGATGATGTCGCTGTTGGCGGAAAGGATCCGGCGCTGCCAGCGTCCGGGTTTCCACCTGTCGACGACGGTGCGTACCGAAATGCAGGCGCAGCAGTTCTCGCAGGCAGGCCTGTATGCGATGGACTGGCTGCGGCGAAAGCCGCCCTGGCTGAGAATGTCGTTGAGCGCGTCGGCGCGGTCGCCGGCAAGATGGGTAAACACCTTTCGCTCCTCCTGCCCGTCCAGATAGGGGCAGGGGGCAGGGGCAGTCAGGTAGAACTGCTGGGCGTCTCTGTTGATCTTGCTCATCGAGTCGTTGCCGGTTCAGACCCCATAATACCACGTCACCGTGACGGTGAAGACAATCCATAAAATGAATACAAGCGGCGCGCCGGCTCGCATGAAGTCGCCGAACGTGTAGTGGCCGGGCGCCATGACAAGCAGATTGGTCTGGTAGCCGATGGGTGTCGCAAACGAACAGTTGGTGGCGAGGATCACCGTAATCAACCAGATCGTCGGTGAAACGCCGGTTTGCGTTGCTAGTTGCAGGGCAATAGGGGTGAAAAGCGCGGCCGCGGCGTTATTGCTGAGAACGTTTGTCATCAGTGCAACGAGAAGGAAGAAGCCGGACAGCTGCATCGTCGCGCTGGCGCCATCCATCCAGCCGACGAGCGTATGGGCGATGGCGGCCGCCGCGCCGGTCGCCTCCATCGGTACGGCCATGGCGAGCGATGAACCGACCAGCAGGAAAAGCCGGCGGTCGAACGCGCGGGCCATCTGCCGGACGTTCAGGACATCGAGCAGCACCATTGCCGCCGCGCCGGCGACGGCGCTCACCACGATGGGCAGCAACCCGGTCGCCGCCGTCACGACGACCGCGAAGAAAATGGCCAGCGCCTGCTTGCCCTTGGGCGCGGCCTCGATCTCCGATCGCGACCATTCCATCAGGACAATGTCACGGTCGGCGCGGAGCGCCCGCATCTCGGCGTGGCTGCCGCCGATCAGCAGGACATCGCCGGCTTCGAGGCGGATGCTGTTGATGCGTGACCGGATCATGCGGCTGTGCCTTTGGACGCCGAGGACGACGCAGCCGGTAACGCCGTAAAGGCCCGATTGCTCGATCGGCTGACCGACCATACGTGAACCGGGAGAGACCATCGCTTCGGCCAGTACCAGCGTACTTTCGCGGCTGGCTTCGCCATCACCACTTTCCAGCAACGACGAAATGAGGCCGGCGTCGCCTCTGATCGCTTCGGTCAGGACGGCCCGTGTCGCCGCGACCATGACGACATCGCGCGCGCGGATCGTCTCCTCGTCAAAGGGCGGGAGGATCGCGTGGTCGCCGCGCTGGATCATCAGGACAGTCATGTTCTTGAGTGTCGGGAACATGCCGGCGGTAGCCGTTGCGCCTTCAAACTGATGACCGGGGCCAATCGTCAGTTCTGCGATGAACTGATGCGACTGGGAGGGGCCGCGCAGTGCCTGCGCCATTGTAGCCCGGTCCGGCAGCAGACGCGGTACGATGAAGAGCACGTAAAGCGCCCCCACCGCAGCCAGCACAATCGCGATCGGTGTCATTGAAAAAAAGCCAAGCAGGGGCTGGCCCAACGTCGTTGCGGTGCCGGCAACGATGAGATTCGTTGACGAGCCCACAAGCGTCGTCATCCCGCCGAGGATGGTGATGAAGCTGAGCGGCATCATGACCCGGCTGGCAGAAATGCGCGCTTTTGAGGCGACGGCTGCCAGCACGGGCAACATGAGTACCACGACCGGCGTATTGTTCATGACTGCACTTACAAGTGCGGTCGCCAGCAGAAGGATGGCGATTGTAACGCGCGGCGAGCCACCGATGGATGCAGCAAATCCTGCAACATTCTCAAGCGCGCCGGAACGCACCAGTCCCTGTCCGACGACCAGAAGCGACATGACGGTGACCAGCGCAGGATTGGCAAACCCGGCCAGCAGGCCTTCCGGCGTAATCAGTCTCACGCCCGCCGCGTCTGTCAGCGGATATATCTGAAAGACCAGGAGCAGCACGGCGACGACGCCGATCGCTGTCGCTTCCAGCGGAATGCGTTCCTCGAAGGCGTAGGCGACGACGGCCACCGCGATCAGGATAAGGGTGAAAGTGATATGAAAATCCATGCGCCGCCCGATGATTTGCCGCTGCGCACATTATGTCGCTTCCGGCGGTGCCCGGCAAAGCCGGTCGCGGCAAATTCACATGGATGAGCGGTGCGCGCAATCTCCCCGGTGGAGACGTTCGGTCGCAGTGCCCGGCTGCTTTCAGTCCGGTCTGTTGATGACGATCGTGCCGCAGATCAGGTCGTGCAGCAGGCGCTTGCGGCGGTTGAACAGGGCAACGATCAGCACGAACGGCGTAAGGAAGGCGAACGAGAAATAGAAGACCAGCGCGTGCGCGACCGCGAGCAGCGGGTACATCGGGGCGCCGTAGGTCGTGCGCATCTCCAGGCCCATCATGCGCATGCCGACGGTTGCCGAATTGCGCCCGCCGAGCGTCAGCGCCGTGTATCCGAGCCCCGATATCGGGTAGACGAGAGCCAGAAGCGGCATCGCAAGGCCGAATGTCATGATGCCGAGCGCGAAGAAGATCACCGACAGAGCGATCATGATCGCGATGATGATGGCCGCATCTATGAGAAACGCCAGCGTTCGACGCGACAGGACACTCTCGAAGAGATACCCCATCGACTGACCTTCATAGACATCGCTACGGTCTGCAGGCTGCTGCCACTCGCTCATTTCGTCCCTTGTACCTCCCCAACCGGAATCAATGTTTCAATTGGTAACGGTAAGACGTTGTTTCAATGGGCGTTCGGCTGGCTCAGCCCAGCATTTCGGCAAGCTCAGGCGCGAAATAGGTCAGAACGCCGTCGCAGCCGGCACGTCGGAACGCGGTGAGCATCTCGATCAGGGCCCGCTCGCGGTCGAGGATGCCGGCCGCCATCGCATGCGCCATCATCGAATATTCGCCGGATACCTGATAGGCGAAGGTCGGTACGCGGAAGGTCTCCTTCACCCGGCATACGATATCGAGATAGGGCATTCCCGGCTTGACCATCACCATGTCGGCGCCCTCGGCGATGTCGAGCGCGACCTCGCGAAGCGCTTCGTCGGAATTGGCGAAATCCATCTGATAGGTTTTCTTGTCGCCGCTGAGCGTCGCGGATGAGCCGACGGCATCGCGGAACGGACCGTAGAAGCACGACGCGTACTTGGCCGAATAGGCCATGATCTGCGTGTCGCTGTACATCTGCGCTTCGAGCGCGGTGCGGATCGCGCCGACACGCCCGTCCATCATATCGGACGGCGCAATGATGTCGCAGCCGGCGGCGGCCTGCACCAGCGCCTGGCGGACCAGAACCTCGATGGACTCGTCGTTGGCGATGCGGCCGTCGATCAGCACCCCGTCATGGCCGTGATCGGTATAGGGGTCGAGCGCGACGTCCGCCATCACGCCTATCTCCGGTACTTCTTTCTTGATGGCGCGAATTGCCCGGCACGTCAGATTGTCCGGATTGAAGCTTTCCGTGCCCCCGGCATCGCGAAGCGAGGGGGGCGTATTGGGAAAGACGGCGATGACAGGGATGCCGAGCGCTGCCGCTTTTTCCGCCGCGCGAACGGCTTCGGTTACGGACAGCCGGTCGACGCCGGGCATGGTCGGTACCGGCTCGCGGGCGGTGTCGCCTTCCTGAACGAAGATCGGCCAGATAAGGTCGTCTGTCGAAAGCTGCGTCTCGCGCACCAGGCGCCTTGCCCATTCGGCGCGCCGGTTACGCCGCATGCGGGTTGCCGGCATGCTTGCGCCCGCCGTCCAGTTCCCCGTGTTCATCCTGATCCCCTTCGTTTCGCACGTCTTCCCGCGCTCCGCCCTGACGCACAGGCGGGATGTGGACTTAGCACGCTCGCGCGAAGGCATCAAAGCGCATCCCGGCGCAGATCGGCCGCAACTCGCCGGCACGGTTGAGTGCGCATCGTTAGAAGGATAACTTTGCGCCGGTCGGCGGCATCTTCAGGAAGGGAAACCCATGGTTCTGCGTCTGATCCGGGAACACGCATGGGCGCCCCGCATCCTCGTCTATTATCTGCGCGCGCTTGGTATCATTCTGCTGATCCGCGCGCTTTTCCACTGGATGAGCGTGCTCGGCATGAACAGCTGGTTTTCGACCGCCTTCCTCGACATGGAGATGCCCTGGCGCATCATGACCGTCTATTTCGCGGCCCTCGATGCCATCGCCGCGGTCGGCCTCTGGTTCGGCGCCGTCTGGGGCGTTGCGGGCTTTCTTTTCGCCGCGGTCACCGAAGTCGTCATGCATCTGGTGTTTCCGGACATGTTCGGCACCCATCAGACGGCGGTCGTTTTCGACTTCGTGGCGGTGATCGTCTACGTCCTTCTGGCCTGGTGGGCGGGTACGCCGGAAAACATCGGCGAGCTCCTTCGTCTTCCACCTGAGTAAACGGAATCTGAAAAAGTGAATCGATGCCGGTCCGGCAGTCGCGATGCCGCACCAGGCATATTTTCCCGTGTTTGCGGGCTCACGCAGGGTTGCGTTCGCAATTGTTCCTGCGCTGTTCAGAATCGATTAATTGCGAATCTTCAGAGGCATTTAATGCTGCCTTTTAAGCGACTTTTAGGATGCCCCGCCTAATCTCATCATCAATGTGGGGATACACCACGACAACAGATGAGAGGCTTATAACATGGGTGGACTGGGACAGTCCGCGGCCGCTAACCGGCCGATGGAAGAAGAGGCGGAACTCAAGCCGCGTTATCTGGAATCGCTGACGCTGGTCGAGCGCCTGCATCGCCGGCTTCTGGATGTCGTGAAGGACGAGTTCGACCGTCTGGAATGGAAGGACATCAATGCCGTTCAGGCGCTGCTGCTCTTCAATATCGGCGACAGTGAACTGACGGCCGGCGAGCTGCGCACCCGCGGCTACTATCTCGGCTCGAACGTGTCGTACAACCTGAAGAAACTGGTCGATATGGGCTATGTCCATCACCAGCGCTCTTCGGTCGATCGTCGCGCCGTGCAGATCAAGCTGACGCCGAAGGGGCACGAGGTTCGCGAAGTGATCGACGAGCTCTATGATCGCCAGCTCAAGGCGATTGAAAAGGTCGGCGGTCTCGGCCGCGGCGAGTTCGACGCGATCAACGTCGCGCTGCAGAAGCTGGAGCGCTTCTGGACCGATCACATTCTGTACCGGCTCTAAGACCGGGAAATCTGACAAGAGTGACGTCGATCAGCGGGGGCAGGGAACTGCCTCCGCGATCCGCGTTTGGGTTCAGCGCACCCGCGACGACTGGCATTCACCAGCGCACACCCCGTTGATAGGCATCATAGTGTTCGTTGCACAGGCTCAACATCGGGCCTTCATCGCTCCGAAAACCACGCATTTGCCTTTGAATGCAGTCCGGGTGTTCGCAAATCTCCGGAAGGATGTCGCCGATCCAGCCTTCCTTCTTCAGCGACATCCCCACCAGTGGCGAGATAACCGCTGGCGGCGCGCAGCAATACCATTTCAGATCGTCATACCGACCGATAATGACGTAAATGACCTCGCTGGCATGCCGGAACGTATAGCCTACCGAAAGTTCCCTCTCGAAATTATACCAGTCGACGTTCGCCATGGCGGACCAGACCTGTTTGCAGATCTCGTCGTCCGCGCGCATCTGATCGCCAAGGCGTTTTTCCAGCGCTGCTTCGAACAGCGTGTAGTTCTCGAACAATGCGCTTTTCCCGGAAATGCGAATGACTACAAAAATTGAGTGACCGGGCTTCAATCTACAGGGCATTGAGCGATCACGCGATTGTCAAAGCCTCCGGCGCGCAGCCGGGGGCTTTTTCGCGTTATGAAGCTGTCCGGCGAACGGGCTGCGGCAAAAAATCCAGCGCAATTGAACCATCGCCTTAATGACGCCATCTGTAGGTGGTGTTGAGAGCGTGTTGTTGGATGGGGTCCGGCCGTGTTAAATCTACGGTGACCGATTTGTCCGACAGTGATTTGGGTTGGGAACGGCTGCCCCTGCCATCGGGCCGTCGAGGCACCTTGTCTTTCAGACCGGACCGGTGCTGAAGCAAAAGACGATTGAAGCGAAAGACTTTCAGGATGATGACGACTCGCCGCCAGTTCTCCCGTTTTGCTCTTGCCGCCCTTGCATCCGGCACGGCGCTGGCGTCCGGCGGGGCATTCGCGCAGGGCATCAACCTTGCCGCGAATGTTGATCCCAACGGCGCCAACTGGGGGCAGGGCTTCGATCCGTCCAGCAAGACGATTTCGTTCGATGTGGATTCGCACACCCCTATCGCGTCGCCGTCGACCATCGGCAACATCCAGTATGCGCTCGATACCTATACCCGCATGGCGCAGGCCGGCGGCTGGCCCAAGGTGCCTGATACGCAGACGCTGCGAATCGGCCAGCGTGGCCCGGCTGTCTCGATTCTCCGTCAGCGCCTCGCCGCCACAGGCGATATCGCCAACGAGGCGGGTGTGGGCGAGACCTTCGACACATTCGTGCAGGCTGCGGTCGTCCGCTTCCAGACACGGCATGGAATTCTCGCCGACGGCATCGTGTCGACCCAGACGTTCCAGGAGCTGAATGTCCCCGTCGAGCAGCGGATCGAGCAGCTTCGGGTCAATGCCGCGCGGTTGCAGGAACTCGGTGGCGATCTCGGCGATCGCTACATACTGGTCAATATTCCGGGCGCCCAGATCGAGGTTGTCGATCACGGCCGCGTCGTGCAGCGCCACACCGCCATCGTCGGCAAGGTCGACAGGCCGTCGCCGCTGCTGAACAGCAAGATCTCCGAGATCAATTTCAATCCCTACTGGAATGCGCCGGAGTCGATCGTGCGCCGGGACATCATCCCGAAGATGCAGGAAGATCCGACCTATCTGTCGAAGTTCAACATTCGCGTCTATGACCAGCAGGGCAATGAACTGCCGCCGGAATCCGTCGACTGGAACACGGTCGATTCGACGAAGATATTCCTCCGGCAGGATCCGGGCGACGTGAACTCCATGGGGTTCATGAAGATCAATTTCCCCAACAAGCATGCCGTTTACATGCACGACACGCCCTCGCAGGACCTGTTCGGCACCAATGGCCGCTTCTACAGCTCCGGCTGCGTGCGTGTTCAGAACATCCGCGAGCTCGCCGCCTGGATCCTTCAGCCCAATGGCGAGTGGCCGCGCAGCCGTATCGATCAGGTGATCCGCTCCGGCGAACGCCTTGATGTGCCGGTTGAAGAGCGCCCGTCGCTGTATTTTGCCTATGTGACGGCTTGGGTCACGGACGACGGAATGGTTAATTTCCGTCCCGATATCTACAACCGCGATGCGGCGGGCCTTCTGGCGAACGACACCTGATTCCCGAACTGATTTTCGATCACGCCGCTCCGAATCGATGGCGCGGCCTCTTCCGCTCGGCTACGTTTCCCGGTCATGGGAACGGTCTATTTCGAGTTCAGGGTCATCGGCAATTCGATGCGCGTCGCGGCCGTCGATGCAGATACCGGCATCGAGGTCCATGTAATCGCGCCGACCGCCACGCCGCGTGCCGACATGGAACGTCTGGCATTGCGCAAGCTTGAACGGCGTCTGGACCGCGAAAGAGCCGGCGGGTAGGGCGTCTGAAAGGTTTGCCCGCAGGGTGTTCTGTGCTATGCGCGGGGTCTGCCGGAGCGCCGAGCTCCGCAAGACGCCGAAACGCTGCCGGCCCGCGAGCCGGTTTTGTAGGGAAACCCGTCATGACCGCCATTGATCCGGCCGCCAGCAAGCGCGCTGTTGGAGACTTCTTTTCCGCCGATCTCGCCTCAGTCGATCCAGAGATTGCAGCAGCCATCCGGGACGAACTCGGACGCCAGCGCCACGAGATCGAACTGATCGCCTCGGAGAACATCGTCTCTCGCGCCGTGCTTGAGGCGCAGGGTTCGATCATGACGAACAAATATGCCGAGGGTTATCCCGGCAAGCGCTATTACGGCGGCTGCCAGTTCGTCGATGTCGCGGAAGAACTGGCGATCGAACGGGCAAAGACGCTGTTTGGCTGTGAATTCGCCAACGTCCAGCCGAATTCCGGCAGCCAGATGAACCAGGCCGTCTTCCTGGCACTGCTTCAGCCCGGCGACACGTTCATGGGCCTCGATCTCAACTCGGGCGGCCATCTCACGCACGGGTCGCCGGTGAACATGTCCGGCAAGTGGTTCAACGTCGTGTCCTATGGCGTGCGCGAGGAGGATCACCTGCTCGACATGGACGCGATCGCCGAGGCGGCCCAGCAGCACAAGCCCAAGCTCATCATCGCCGGTGGCACCGCCTATTCGCGCGTCTGGGACTGGAAGAAGTTCCGCGAGATCGCCGATTCGGTCGGCGCCTATCTGATGGTCGACATGGCCCATATCGCCGGCCTCGTCGCCGGCGGCGCGCACCCCTCGCCAGTGCCGCATGCCCACGTCGTGACGACGACGACCCACAAGTCGCTTCGTGGTCCGCGCGGCGGCATGATCCTGTGCAATGACGAGGCGATCGCCAAGAAGATCAACTCGGCTGTGTTCCCCGGCCTCCAGGGCGGTCCGCTGATGCATGTAATCGCGGCGAAGGCAGTGGCTTTCAGGGAGGCGCTGCGACCGGAATTCAAGGCCTACGCGCATCAGGTCGTCGCCAATGCCAGGGCGCTGGCCGAAAGCCTGAAGGAAACCGGCCTCGACATCGTGTCGGGCGGTACCGACAACCATCTGATGCTGGTCGATCTGCGGCCGAAGAACGCTACCGGCAAGCGCGCTGAAGCCGCGCTCGGCCGCGCCAATATCACCTGCAACAAGAACGGCATTCCTTTCGATCCGGAAAAGCCCTTCGTGACCTCTGGCGTCCGTCTGGGTACGCCGGCGGGTACGACGCGCGGCTTCGGTGAGGCCGAGTTCCGCGAGATCGGCAAGCTCATCGCGGAAGTGCTTGACGGCCTGCAGGCCGCCAATTCAGATGAAGGCAATGCTGCCGTGGAGCAGGCTGTGCGAAAAAAGGTCGTGGCGCTGACCGGGCGTTTCCCGATCTATCCGACGCTTTAGCCGCGCCACAACTGTCTGAGCCGGGGGAGAAAAGTCCGTGCGTTGTCCGTTCTGCGGCGGTCTTGCGACCCAGGTAAAGGATTCGCGTCCAAGCGAGGATCACGCCGCCATTCGCCGGCGTCGGATCTGCCCGGACTGCGGCCAGCGTTTCACCACGTTCGAACGGGTTCAGTTGCGCGAACTCACCGTCATCAAGTCCAGCGGCAGGCGTGTTCCTTTCGATCGCGACAAGATCATGCGTTCCGTCCAGGTCGCGCTGCGCAAGCGACCGGTGGAACCTGAACGCATCGAGCGTTTCGTATCCGGTATCGTCCGCCGTCTCGAAAGCATGGGTGAAAGCGAGATCAAGTCTGCCGTTATCGGACATCTCGTGATGGAAGGCCTGCGCTCGATGGACGACGTGGCCTATGTCCGCTTCGCGTCGGTCTATAAGAATTTCCGCGAAGCCAAGGATTTCGAAGAGTTTCTTGGCGCGTTGACAGAGGACGGCGAGCCGGTGGACGGATTTGAGGACGACGAACCGGTCGAATGACCGGGATGTCGCGGTGTCGCCGATGCATTCTCAGGACGAGCGTTACATGGAGGCCGCGATCCGGCTCGGATTGCGCCATCGCGGCACTACCTCGCCCAATCCGTCGGTCGGTGCCCTGATCGTCAGGGACGGCGCGATTGTCGGGCGCGGGATTACCGCGGCGGGCGGTCGTCCGCATGCAGAGACTCAAGCGCTCCTGGAGGCAGGCGCGGCCGCGCGCGGCGCAACCGCCTATGTTTCGCTGGAACCATGCGCCCATCACGGGCGCACGCCACCCTGCGCAGAGGCGCTCGCCTCAGCGGGGATCGCGCGCGTTGTTTCACCGATCAGCGATCCGGACCCGCGCGTCGCGGGGAAGGGCTTTGCGACGCTCGAGGCTGGCGGGGTGGACGTCGTCACCGGTCTTTGCGCCGATGCCGCGCGCCTTGCCCATGCCGGCCACATTCTGAATCGCCGATCCGGCAGACCCTTCGTAACACTGAAACTGGCGGTGAGCGCGGACGGATTCATCGCGGCGCCAGGTCCGCGACCGGTCGCGATTACCGGCGATGAGGCGCGTTCACATGCGCATATGCTGCGCGCCACGCACGATGCCATTCTTGTCGGCATTGGAACCGTCCTCGCCGACGATCCCGCCCTGACCTGCCGCCTGCCGGGCATGGCGGCGCAATCGCCGATCCGCATCGTTCTGGATCGGAACGGGCGTATGCCTGTCGATGCCCGCATGCTGACGGATAGTGCAGCACCGGTTTGGATCGTCTCATCGGAGGGTTCGCCCGTCCCGTCCGGTGCGCAAGCCGTCATACTGGCCAAAGCGGGGCGGGATGGCGAAGTGCTGTCATTGCTTTCTGCGTTGGGCGAACGTGGCGTGAACTGGCTCCTCGTGGAAGGAGGAGCTCAGGTTGCGGCTTCATTCCTCGCCGCCAGACTCGCCGATGAGATCGTGATCTATAGCGGTGAGCCTGTGATTGGCGAAGGCGGCCTCCTGCCATTTGCAAGCGCCGGGCTTGCGGTTCTGGTGGAGGACGGGGCATACACGCTCGTCGAAGAGCGGCAGTTGGGCCGCGATCGCCTGTCCGTTTACCGCCGCGCGACGCTCGCGCGCGAACTGGAATAGCATTCTATGTTCACCGGTTTGATCTCCGATGTGGGGCGCATTGCCGCTGTCCAGCCGGTGGCTGGCGGCATCAGGCTGCGTGTCGAGACTGGCTACGATCTCGCCGGCATGGACATCGGCGCGTCGGTCGCGCATGCGGGGGTCTGCCTGACCGTGACGGCGAAAGCCGCACCCGGTACCGGCAATTGGTACGAAGTCGAAGCGTGGGAGGAGGCGCTCGCCGTTTCCACCATCGGCAGCTGGAAGGCCGGCGACCGCGTCAATCTGGAGCGGTCCCTGAAGCTCGGCGACGAGCTCGGCGGACATCTTGTCCAGGGCCATGTCGACGGAACGGCTGAAATCGCGGAAGTGACCGATACCGGCGAAGCGCGACGCTTTGTGCTCGAAGCCCCGGCGCCGCTTGCGCGATTTATTGCGCCAAAGGGATCGGTTGCACTCGATGGCACTTCGCTGACGGTCAACGGGGTGGTAGCCAACCGGTTCGACGTGCTGCTGATCCGTCACACGCTGGCGGTCACGACCTGGGGCGCGCGACAGGCCGGTAACAGGGTCAATATCGAGGTCGACCAGATGGCCCGCTATGCGGCCCGTCTGATTGAGGCCAGGTGAGTTGGAGGCAATGGAAAAATGAGTGAGCACCGGTTCCTGATCGTCGAGGCGCGGTTCTATCAGAAGCTTGCCGACGCCCAGTTCGAAGGCGCCGTCGCTGCCCTCGAAGCGGAAGGCATTCCCTACGATCGCGTCACCGTTCCCGGCGTTCTCGAGATTCCGGCTGCCATTTCCTATTCGATGATGGCTGGCCGGGCCGGTTATGGTCCTCGCTATGACGGCTATGTCGCCCTCGGTTGCGTGATCCGGGGCGAAACGACCCACTATGAGATCGTTTCCAATGAATCGGCGCGCGCGTTGATGGATCTTTCGGTCAACAACCACCTTTCGCTCGGCAATGGTATCCTGACGGTCGAAAACGAGGCGCAGGCCTGGGATCGCGCCTTGCGCGACCGCAAGGACAAGGCGGGCGAGGCGGCCAAGGCTGCGATTGCGATGATGAAGCTCAAACAGCAGATGACGGGCGGCAAATGACGGCTGCCGGAAAACCGCGAAAACCCGGCAAGCCGGATCGCGCCCAGCGTCGCGGCGCCGCAAGGCTCGCCGTTGTTCAGGCGCTCTACCAGATGGATATCGGCGGTACCGATCTGCCGACGACGCTCGCCCAGTTCGAGAGCCATCGCCTCGGCGCGATCGTCGACGACGTGCAGATGCCGGATGCGGACGAGGCCTTCTTTCGCGACATTCTCGAGGGCGTCGTTTCCGACCAGCGCCGGATCGACCGGGCAGTGAACGAGACGCTGGAAACGAGCTGGCCCCTCGTGCGGATTGATTCCACGCTGCGGGCCATCCTGCGCGCGGGCGGCTTTGAGCTTTACAACCGGCCGGATGTCCCGGCGCGCGTTGCGATCAATGAATATGTCGAGGTGGCGAAGGCATTCTTCAGCGGCGAGGAAACGGGCATCGTCAACGGTGTTCTCGATGCGCTGGCCCGCCGCGCGCGGCCAGATGAACTCCCTGCCGGGCAAAAGCCGGACGCTTGAGGATGGGCGGGCCGATCTCTTCGGAAGAAGAAATCATCGCCCGGTATCTGCGGCCGCTTGCGGCCCGGGCGCCGGGCTCGCTCGACCTTTCCGACGACGCGGCCCTGATCAGGCCGAGCCCCGGAGCGGAACTCGTCGTGACCACGGATATGCTGGTGGCGGGGGTGCATTTCTTCGCCGATGCGGCGCCTCGCGATATCGCGACCAAGGCGGTCACGGCAAATCTCTCAGATCTCGTCGCCAAGGGGGCCGAGCCTATCGGCTACCTGATGACGCTTGCGCTGCCAGATAGGCCCGACGAAAGCTGGCTGGCCGAGTTTACGGCCGGTCTCGACAGGCAGATGGACGGTCGTCTCCTCGGCGGGGACCTGACCCGAACGGACGGCCCGCTTGCCATTACCATCGTCGCAATCGGTGAAGTGCCCGAAGGCAGGATGGTGAGACGTTCGGGTGGCAAGCCCGGCGACGCGCTTTTCCTGACCGGCGAGATTGGCAGCGCTGCGCTTGGGCTGCGTCTCGTCGGTGAGCCCGCTCTTAGCGCCGAACTCGGCCTCGATGACGAAGAAGTCGCCGGGTTCGTCGCCGCGACGCGTGCACCGGTCGTGCAACGGCCGGCTGAAACAGCGGCGCTGCTGCGCACCTGCGCAAGTGCTGCAATGGATGTGTCGGACGGCCTGCTGATCGACCTGGAGAGGCTCTGCCGGGTGAGCGGCACGGGCGCCAGCATTGAAGCGGACGCAATCCCTCTGGCCATTGCCGCCCGCCGCCTCGTCGATGAGGGCAGGCTCTCACTGCTAGACCTTGCAACCGGCGGCGACGACTACGTGGCGCTCTTCGCCGTCGATGCGGCGAGGTCGGGCGATATGATGGCCGCAGCCGCAGGTCACGTTTTCCCGATCGGTCGGCTGACGCCCGCCCATGAGGGTATTGCCGTACTTGACGGCGCCGGACAATCCATGATGCTGCCGGCCAAACGGGGCTACGATCATTTCTGAACGCGTATAATCTGCGGGTGAGGGGGGAGCATGAGCGAGTACATCGATGACGGGATGGCCCGGCGGAATGCGCTCGTGCTTGCCGTATCCCAGTCGATCGGCGGCGCGCTGCCGCCAATCGCGATCACTCTGGGCGGGTTGGCCGGTTCCTATCTTCTTGGCCCCGACAAGTCACTCGCAACGTTGCCGGTTACCGGATTTGTCCTCGGTACGGCGTTCGGAACGATACCGGCTGCCTACCTGATGCGACATGTCGGCCGACGAAACGGCTTCGTGACAGGCGCGATGATTGCGCTTGTCGGCGCGCTGGTCGCCATGTCCGCGATCATCCAGGAGAGTTTCTGGCTCTTCTTTGCTGGCCACATCGCTATCGGCTTCGCTGCCGCCTTCGTGCAGCAATACAGATTTGCCGCGGCCGATACAGCAAGTTCGGCCCTGAAGCCGAAGATGATCTCCTGGGTGATGCTGGGCGGCGTTGGCGCTGCGATTGTTGGTCCTCAGACCGCGATCCTGACAAAGGATCTGTTGTCGCCCATCCCGTTCGCAGGTGCATATGCCGGCGGTGCCGGTCTTGCACTTATGGCCGGCTTTGTCCTTCTGGCATTGCGGACACCGCCACACACCGAAGCGGAAGTGACGTCCAGCGGCCGCAGCCTCCGGCAGATCGTCACACAGCCGCGCTTCATCATCGCGGTCCTTTGCGCCATCAGTTCGTATGCGATCATGAGCTTTGTCATGACGGCAGCGCCGCTGGCGATGATCGCCTGCAATCACACGCAGGCGCAGGCAGCCCTCGGCATCCAGTGGCATGTGCTGGCGATGTTCGTCCCGAGCTTCTTCACCGGAAACCTGATCGCCCGATTCGGCAAGGAGCGGGTCGTCGTCGCCGGGCTGGGGCTTCTCGTCGCCTGTGCGATTGTCGGACTTTCGGGTGTCGAACTGGCCAACTTCTGGATTGCCCTGGTCCTGCTGGGCGTCGGCTGGAATTTCGGCTTCATCGGAGCAACCGCAATGGTTGCTGATACCTATGAGCATTCCGAGCGGGCGACTGTGCAGGGCGTCAACGATTTCCTCGTTTTCGGCTTTGTCGCGTTCGCGTCCTTCATGTCGGGCAACCTGCTCAACGACTATGGCTGGGACACGCTTCTGGTCGTCGTTTTCCCGATGGCGGCGCTCGCCTTCGCGGCGCTCGCCTGGGGGCGTCTGGCGCTGCCGCGCGGATGATGTTTGCGCCGCTGTCGGGCGCATTCCAGCATGCGGTTGCCTAGTTGCGACATTTTCACTAAGTTCCGCGCCGAACTGCGACCTTGCGGGGCGGTGTCCGTGCATGTCCGGACCAAATGGGAGGGTCCGGGTTAGCGGCAGCACCGGCGGGACGCAGATACAAAACGTGAAACACATCCATTCAGACAAAACGGGGCAAAACCCATGACTCTCGCTCTTTGGGCCATTATCGCCTGCGGCGTGCTGTCGATCGTGTACGGCATCTGGGCAATTCAGTCCGTGATGTCGGCCGACGCCGGCAACAAGCGCATGCAGGAAATCGCCGGTGCGATCCAGGAAGGCGCTACCGCCTATCTGTCGCGTCAGTACACCACCATCGCCATCGTCGGCGTCGTCGTCTTCCTGCTTAGCTGGTGGCTGCTGTCCATCTATGCAGCGATCGGCTTCCTGATCGGTGCGGTCCTGTCCGGCGCTGCCGGTTTCATCGGCATGCATGTGTCGGTTCGCGCCAATGTGCGCACCGCGCAGGCCTCGTCCAAGGGGCTGGCCGAAGGGCTCGAAATCGCATTCAAGTCCGGTGCCATCACCGGCATGCTGGTTGCGGGTCCGGCACTTCTGGGTGTCTCGGTCTACTTCTTCATTCTGACCAGCGCTCTCGGATTTGCCGCGGCTGACCGCATGGTGATCGACTCGCTCGTCGCCCTTGGCTTCGGCGCATCGCTCATCTCGATCTTCGCACGTCTCGGTGGCGGCATCTTCACCAAGGGTGCGGACGTCGGCGGCGATCTCGTCGGTAAGGTCGAGGCCGGCATTCCCGAGGACGATCCACGCAACCCGGCGACGATTGCCGACAACGTCGGCGACAATGTCGGCGACTGCGCCGGTATGGCGGCCGACCTTTTCGAAACCTACGCGGTGACGATCGTCGCCACCATGGTTCTCGGCGCCATCTTCTTCTCTGGCACTGCGATCCTTGAATCCGTCATGGTCTATCCGCTGGCCATCTGCGCGGCCTGCATCATCACCTCGATCATCGGCACCTTCTTCGTGAAGCTCGGTGCCAACGGTTCGATCATGGGCGCGCTGTACAAAGGTCTGATCGTGACCGGCGTTCTCTCGATCGTCGGCCTCGGCGCCGCGACCTCGCTGACCATCGGCTGGGGGGAGATCGGTACCGTCAACGGCATCGTCGTGACGGGCACCAACCTGTTCATCTGCGGCCTGATCGGTCTGGCAGTGACGGCGCTCATCGTCGTCATTACCGAGTACTACACCGGCACCAACAAGCGCCCGGTGAACTCGATCGCCCAGGCGTCCGTCACCGGCCACGGTACGAACGTCATTCAGGGTCTTGCCGTGTCGCTTGAATCGACGGCGCTGCCGGCCATCGTCATCGTTGGCGGCATCATCGCGACCTACCAGCTTGCAGGTCTTTTCGGCACCGGCATCGCCGTGACCGCCATGCTCGGTATTGCCGGCATGATCGTCGCGCTCGACGCTTTCGGTCCGGTGACCGACAACGCCGGCGGTATCGCCGAAATGTCGGATCTGCCGCCTGAGGTGCGCAAGACGACCGACGCCCTCGATGCGGTCGGCAATACGACCAAGGCCGTCACCAAGGGCTACGCGATCGGCTCGGCCGGTCTCGGTGCGCTGGTGCTGTTTGCAGCGTATTCGAACGACCTTCAGTACTTCATCGCGAATTCGGCCGACTTCCCGTACTTTGCGGGGATGGGCGAGGTCTCCTTCGACCTGTCCAATCCCTACGTTGTCGCGGGCCTGATCTTCGGTGGTCTGATCCCCTACCTGTTCGGCGGTATTGCCATGACGGCCGTTGGCCGTGCAGGCGGCGCCGTGGTTGAGGAAGTCCGCCGCCAGTTCAAGGAAAAGCCGGGCATCATGAAGGGCGAAGATCGTCCCGACTACGCCCGTGCGGTCGACATGCTGACCAAGGCGGCTATCCGCGAAATGATCATTCCCTCGCTCCTGCCGGTGCTGGCGCCGCTCGTCGTGTATTTCGGCGTGCTGCTGATCTCTGGTTCGCGGGCATCCGCATTCGCCGCGCTCGGCGCGTCGCTGCTGGGCGTGATCGTGAACGGCTTGTTCGTTGCCATCTCGATGACCTCGGGCGGCGGCGCATGGGATAACGCCAAGAAGTCGTTCGAGGACGGCTTCGTCGACAAGGACGGCGTGAAGCATGTGAAGGGTTCTGAAGCGCACAAGGCTTCGGTCACTGGCGATACGGTCGGCGATCCTTACAAGGATACAGCTGGTCCGGCCGTCAACCCGGCGATCAAGATCACGAACATCGTCGCGCTGCTGCTGCTGGCGATCCTCGCTCACTGATCCGGGCGAAGCTGAAAAAGGAAAACCCCGCGGCGCGAAGGCGTCGCGGGGTTTTTGTTTGTCTTTCGACGGTTGGTGCCGGGCGCGTACGGATCAACCGCCGCCGCCACCGCCGATCGCATTGGACAGGATCTGCTTGAGCAGCGTGTTCTCCTCGCCCGTCGTCGGTGTCGTGCGCGAAACGAAGTCGAAAACCGCGCCGTCCTGCAGGCCATAATCGGCAATGCGAGAGACCCGCTCGTCGCCATCGAAATAAACGGCCATGACGCGCTGGTCGACGACAATCGGCTTTTGCGCCGGCCGCCGCTCGGTCACCTGCGAGATATAATAGTAAACCGTGTTGCCGAAGGTTGCCGTCGTGGATGGCGTTCCCAGCACAAATTCAACCTGTTCGCGGCTGGCGCCGACCGGCACCTGCTCGACCGTGTCCTTGGAGAACACATAGCCATGCGCTGTGCGCTGGTTGATGCTGTCGAAGCGTATGTTCTTGGACAGCTTGTTGCTCTTCAGGTTGCGGCCGATATCGGAAGCGGTATCGCCGATGCCGCCGCCCGATCCGCAGCCCGCCAGCAGCAGTGCCACCAGGAGGGGCGCGCCTGCACCCAGAGCGCGGCGCCTGAACGAAGCGGGCTTGACGCTCGCTTGCGCATTCTTTTCAAACATGGTCATACGGCCTCGAATAACGCGAATTTCGCCAGCACCGCTACAGCCTGTATTGTGATTTTGCAACCGTGGCGGTCCCATGCGACTTGGATGGAGCGGCAAGTGATCAGGAACTTTCTGGCAAGAATGAGGGCGCCCGAGCCGCCGCTGCAGCTTTATGAGGCAATCGTGGCACAGGCGCGGCAGCCGGTATTTTACACAGACTTCGCGGTCGCGGACGATGTTGAGGGCCGCTTCGAGATGATCGTCATGCATCTCGTGCTGGTTCTGGACCGCATGCAGCAACTTGGTGACGAGGGGCGGGCTGCCGGCCAGTCGCTCTTCAATCTGTTTTTCCGCGATATGGACCGTTCTCTGCGCGAGATGGGCACGGGCGATCTGGTCGTGCCGAAGCGAATCCGCAAGATGGCCGAAAATGTCTATGGCCGCGCCGACGTCTACCGGGCCGCGCTCGCGGCAGAAGACATGGTCGCGCTGGCATCGGCGGTAGAGCGGAACGTCCGTCCCGCCGCGCCCGGTGCTGCTGAGGGTCTTGCGCGGTACATGAGCGAGAATTGCAGGGCGCTTCGGTCGCACGATTTCGATGCGTTGGCACAGGGGCGCATCGATTGGGTGACGCCCGCGACGATGGCTTCCGCATGATCGATGAAAAGGCGATTTTTGATCTGAGGGTTGCCCGCGACGAGGTGCCGTCGCATGGCCTGGAAAAGCAACTGCGCGCCGACGCGAAGCAGCGGGCGGCGTTCGCCAGTCGGTACGGGCTGGAAGGCGTTGAAAGCCTCCATGCCGATGTGGCTTTGCGGCCCTGGCGGCGCGAAGGGCTCGCGGTATCGGGCCGCGTTACCGCGACTGTCGTACAGCGTTGCGTCGTCACGCTCGAACCGGTCGAGAATGCAATCGACGAAGACATCGAGATCCGTTTCGATCCGCATCCTGAAAGTGCGCCTGTCGAAGCGGAGGACGATCCGCCAGAGCCGATGCCGGCCGGCCGCGCGGATATCGGCCGCGTCGTTGAGGAATTTTTCGCGCTCGGCATCGATCCCTACCCACGAAAGCCAGGTGTGGTCTTCGACGCCGGGGAGACGGACGAGGCAGATAGCGACGGCGATGCCGACAACCCGTTCAAGGCTCTCGATGCCCTCCGGAACGGTCGCAAGGATGGCTGAAAAATGGGCAGGGCGTCCCAGTTTGCTGTTGTACCGGCAGAGCAAACCGCTATTGTCCGCACGGACGGGCGGACCTCTCTCGCGAAGACGCCGCCGAAAAGGATAAAAAGACCGGCGGCATGAGCGAAACAGTCCGGATTTCAATCGACGCAATGGGCGGCGATGTCGGCCCTGAGGTCGTCATCCCGGGTTGCGCGCTCGCCCTTGAACGCCGTCCGGGCGTCAGCTTCCTTCTGTTCGGCGACGAGGCCAGGATCAATCCGGTCCTCGACGGGCATCCTGCGCTGGCAGCAGCGTCGACGATCGTTCACACCGATGTCATGGTTCGCATGGACGACAAGCCAAGTCAGGCGCTGCGCCATGGCCGGCGCCGTTCGAGCATGTGGCTTGCGCTGGAGGCTGTCGGGCGCAAGGAAGCCGACATGGCGATATCGGCCGGCAATACCGGTGCGCTGATGGCGATGGCCAAATTTGCGTTGCGCACGATGGCCAATGTCGACCGCCCGGCGATTGCGGCGACATGGCCGACATTGCGGGGCGAATCCATCGTTCTCGATCTTGGCGCGACGATCGGCGCGGACGCCTGGCAGCTGGTCGATTTCGCGGTCATGGGGCAGGCGATGGCGCGCGCAGTTCTCGGTATTGAAAACCCCACGGTCGGGCTTCTGAATATCGGCGTGGAAGAGGTCAAGGGTCTTGAGGAGGTCCGCCTCGCGGGGCAGTTGCTGCGCGGGTCCGATCATCCGATCGACTATCGCGGCTTCGTCGAGGGCGACGACATCGGCAAGGGAACGGTCGACGTTGTCGTGACCGAAGGTTTCACGGGCAATATTGCACTGAAGACGGCCGAGGGCACGGCGATGCAGTTCGCCACATACCTGCGGGCGGCGATGAACCGTTCCTGGCTGACCAAGCTGGGCGGGCTGCTCGCCCGCAGTGCGTTCGAGCAGATGCGCGCGCGTCTCGACCCCCGCAAGGTCAATGGCGGTGTTTTCCTTGGCCTGAACGGCATCGTCGTCAAGAGTCATGGGGGGACTGACGCGGAAGGCTTTGCGAATGCCGTGGATATTGGTATCGAGGTCGTCCGCTTCCATCTGCTTGATCATATTGCCAAGGGTCTGGAGGCGTTTCGCGGCAGTCGTCCGCAGACAGTTGACGGCGCCAAGGAGTAGCTTCGCTTGAAAGACATTCGCTCTATCGTACGGGGCGCGGGCGCCTATCTGCCCGCCCGCACAATGACAAACAAGGATCTCACGAAGATCGTTGATACCGACGACGAGTGGATCGTTCAGCGTACGGGCATCCGCGAACGCCACATTGCCGCCGAGGGCGAATACACCTCCGATATCGCGACGGCTGCGGCCAGGGCCGCCATCGAGAATGCGGGGCTCACCCCGGCCGATATCGATCTTATTGTTCTTGCCACCGCGACACCCGATTACACCTTTCCCGCGACAGCGGTGACCGTGCAGGAACGTCTGGGCATCGAGCAGGGGACCGCTTTCGATTTGCATGCGGTTTGCTCGGGCTTCGTTTTCGCCGTCACGACTGCGGACAATTATCTCAGATGCGGCAAGTTCAAGCGGGCGCTTGTCATTGGTGCGGAGACGTTCTCGCGCATTCTGGACTGGAACGACCGCACCACCTGCGTGCTCTTCGGCGATGGCGGCGGCGCGATCGTGCTCGAAGCGGTCGATGTCGCAGAGGCCCACGGCCGTGGCGTTCTTGCCTCGAGGCTTCGTTCCGACGGACGCCATCGGGACAAGCTCTTCGTCGATGGCGGGCCGTCCACGACGCAGACCGCAGGTCATCTGCGCATGGAGGGCAAGGAAGTTTTCCGCCATGCCGTCAGCCTGCTCTCTGACGTCATTGAGGGAACGCTCGACGATGCCGGCGTATCAGCCGATGCCGTTGACTGGTTTGTGCCGCACCAGGCCAACCAGCGCATCATTTCCGCTACGGCGAAAAAGTTCGGATGGCCCGACGAGAAAGTCGTTTCAACTGTCGGGCAGCACGGGAACACGTCCGCTGCGTCCATTCCGCTGGCGCTCGACGTCGCAATCCGCGACGGTCGGATCAAGCAGGGTGACCTCGTGATGATCGAGGCGCTGGGCGGTGGGTTCACATGGGGCGCCGCGCTTATTCGCTGGTAGGCGGCAATTATTTGTGATGTCAGCGGAATTGACGCTTTGAAACGCGGAAGCTAGTAAGTAATCCTTACCTATGGATGATGCGACGCTGGCGGATGACAGGGGGCAGGCCATGACCGGCAAGACGATCACCCGGACCGACTTCTACGAAACGGTATATCAGAAGGTCGGTCTGTCCAGGGTCGAGTCTGCTGAGCTCGTCGAATCCGTCCTCAACGAAATCTCCGATGCGCTTGAACGCGGTGAGACTGTGAAGCTCTCTTCGTTCGGTTCCTTTGTCGTTCGAAGCAAGGGACGCCGTATCGGCCGCAATCCGAAGACCGGCGAGGAAGTGCCGATCGAGCCACGCCGCGTGCTCGTCTTCAAGCCGAGCGCCGTGCTCAAGGCACGCATCAACAGCTGACCCGCCCTCAGGCATGAGTGACAAGGCTCCAGAAGCGTTCCGCACGATCAGCGAAGTGGCTGATCTGCTGGATATCCCCCAGCATGTGCTGCGTTTCTGGGAAACCCGTTTCTCGCATATAAAGCCGCTCAAGCGCGGCGGCGGGCGTCGCTATTATCGCCCCGAAGACGTCGATCTTCTTCGGGGAATTCGGCATCTCCTTTATGGCGAAGGCTATACCATCAAGGGCGTCCAGCGGATCCTGAAGGATCAGGGCATTCGGTTCGTGGCGACGATCTGGCAGGAGGGGGCAACGCCGGTGCCCGCGCCTGCGGCCGCTCAGGCCCCGCGACCGGCGCCTGCGCGATCGGCTGAGCCCGCGCCGGCCCCACGGCCTGTTCCGGCAACTTCTGCCAAACCCGCGCCGGAGCTTCCTCGCGAGGCGGCAAAAAAGCTGCGTGCGGCAATGTCATCTCTGGAGGAATGCCGCCAGATCCTGCAGTCCGCCGGCGGCCGGCACAAATAAGTCTGGTTTTCTGCAACTTGTCGACAACATGCGGCGTTAGGTCGGTAGCCGAGGGGCTAATTGACCAGGAGATCGCCATTGTCCCAGTTCCCCGTTTTCGTTGCCGGTGTCGTCACCACGATGCTCGCCATGGGCGCATTTTCCGCTCTGACAATAATTCTCGGATAAGCCCCGGCGTACCCTTTCGCTGGTTGCGGTCGAACACCCCCTGCGCTATGAGTGCCGCGCCGATGGACACGGAGCGTAGCGCAGCCCGGTAGCGCACTTGTCTGGGGGACAAGGGGTCGTGGGTTCGAATCCCGCCGCTCCGACCATCTGGCCGCTACACCTGCGTGTGCCAGGTCGACTTTTCATTCCACCAAAGATTGTCACGCCACTTGCTGGTTGCCCGCGCGAGAAGTGCCCCGTCAACGTGCTAGTTGACAGGCTGCGTTTCGGCGGTTCTCCTTCCTGCGCCGGAAACGAAAGCAGAAGCAAATCTGCTGACGGCACATGGGATGGAAACCGACATGCCGGAACTCAGGAAAATCTATTGGGAGCCAGATCCGGCGATCATCGCTCAAAGCAATCTGACAGCTTTCCTCAAGATGGTCGGCATCGCGGATTTCGACTCGCTCGTGCGCGAGGGTGATGCGAATCCCGGCTGGCTGATGGAGAATATCTTCCGCTTTTCCGGCATGCGCTTTTATAAGCCTTACGAGCAGATATTCGACGCGACCGGGGGAAATGCATGGGCCCGCTGGTGCGTGGGGGGCACCACGAATATGGTGCTCAACTGCATCGACAAGCACCGCGATACACCGACCTGGAACAAGACATTTCTTGTTTGGGAAGGCGAGGATCCGAGCGCGCAGCGCAGCCTGACTTACCGGGAACTCGACGCCGAAGTCTGCCGGCTGGCCGGCGCGATGAAATCGCTGGGAATTGGCAAGGGCGATGTTGTGGGCATCTACATGCCCAACCTGCCGGAAACCTTCATCGCCTTCTTCGCGGTGATCAAGATCGGCGCGATCGTCATGCCGCTGTTCTCAGGCTTTGGTGCCCAGCCAATCGTAACGCGCCTCAATGACGGCGGCGCCAAAGCCGTCATCGCTGCCGACGGTGCCTGGCGCAGGGGTTCGCCGGGCGACATGAAGGGCGTGCTCGACGAAGCGCTGGGCAGCGTGAAGTCCGTTGAACATGTCATTGTTGTGCGGCATCTGGGAGACCGTCATCCGGTCTCCATGCAAGCGCCGCGCGATCATTGGTGGCACGATCTGGTCGAGGGGCGTTCCGGCAATTTCCCAACCGAGGAAATGGAGGCCGAAGCGCCGGCGGTCCTTCTCTACACTTCCGGCACATCGGGCAAACCCAAGGGGTGCGTGTGGACTCATGTCGGCTTTCTGGGCGCAATGATCGCCCGCGACGTGCACATCTCGGGTGATTTCAAATCGAGCGACCGGTTTTTCTGGATGAGCGATATGGGGTGGATGGTCGGCGCCTTGTGCGCATGCGCCCCCAGTATGTTCGGCGGCAGTCTGTTGATAGCGGAAGGCGTTCCCGACTTCCCCGACACCGGCCGCTTCTGGCGTCTCATACAAGATCACAAGGTTACTTATCTGGGCATCGCCCCGACGCTCGTACGTGGCCTGATGCGTTACGGCGATGAGGAAGTCGAAAGCTATGATCTTTCCTCGCTCAGGATCACGCTGTCCGGCGGCGAGGGGTGGACGGACGCACCCTGGCTCTGGTTCTTTCGGCATGTCTGCAAATCGAAGATTCCCATCATCAACAACTCGGGCGGCACGGAAGTCAGTGGCGACATTGTCATCGGTACTGTCCAGCACCCGATGAAGGTCGGCTCCATCGGCGCGCCGGCGCTGGGCATGGGGGTTGATATCGTGGACGAGCACGGGCGAAGCGTCGGGCCCGGCCAGGTCGGTGAACTGGTCCTCCGCCAGGCCTCCATAGGGATGACGAAGAGTTTGTGGAAGGACGACGAACGCTATCTGGAAAGCTACTGGAAAAAGATCCCCGGCCTATGGGTGCAAGGCGACCTTGCGATGCGCGATGAGGACGGTCTGTACTTCATCCTCGGCCGCTCCGACGACACAATGAAGGTATCGGGAAAACGCACCGGGCCCTCGGAAATCGAAAGCATCGTCATGGGCACCGGGAAAGTCGTGGAAGTGGCCGCGATCGGCGTTCCGGACCCGGTGCAGGGTCAGGCCATTGTCTGCGTGTGCACCGCGATGCCCGGCGTGAGCGCGGACGACGCTCTCGCAGCCGAAATTACCCAGGTGCTCCTGAGGAATATGGGGGTGTCCTTCCGCCCGAAACAGGTCATCTTCGTGAGCGATCTGCCCAAGACGCGCAACATGAAGATCATGCGCCGGATCGTTCGAGCGGTTTTCCTCGGCGATGATGCCGGCGACCTTTCTTCTCTGGTCAATCCCGAGGCGGTGGCAGAGTTGCGGATGCAAGTCAGCGCACAGCCGACAACCAATTCAAGCAAATCGAACTGATATTTCGCAGGGAGCAAAGCGTGGCAGATATATCTGACGAGTTTAAGGGCAAGGTTGTGGTCGTTACCGGGGCCTCAAGAGGTATAGGCAAATCGATCGCGCTGGCTTTCGCACGGAAGGGAGCCACCATCGTGGTGGCGGCGCGTAGCGAAACGCAGGGAAAACACGAAGGGACCATCCATCAGACGGCTGACGAGATACGTGCGATGGGGGCCGAAGCATTCCCGTTGAAAGTGGATGTCACTTCCGAAGACGATATTGCCGAGATGTTTCGCAAGGTGGATGAGAAGTACGGCCGCATCGACGTCATGGTCAACAATGTCGGAACCGTCCTGCCTGGAACCATTGCTGAACTCCCCACAAGAAAATGGCACCTCTCGCTGGCCATCAACCTGAACAGCGTTTTTCTTTGCAGCAAGGAAGCGATTGGTTTCATGAAGCGTCAGGGCGGCGGCACCATCATCAACCTGTCGTCTGCGGTTGGCAGGTCGATCATTCTGGGAACCGTTCAATACATGACCGCGAAGGCGGCTGTTTCGCGTTTCACCGAGGCACTGGCCGCGGAGGTTCGCGGGGACAATATAACCGTGAATGCGCTGGCACCCGAAAGAACCGCAACGCCAGGGCAGATGCTCGCCGAATCTGAAACCGAAGGTCTGCAGGATCCTGAGATGTGGGCCGACTATGCGGTTTTCCTGGCGCGTCAGAGCGTGGATACGCTGACCGGCCGCGTCCTGGAAGCCAATGACGTTCCGCCGCTATTGGCGAAACTGGGTTAATGGCATGGCAGCGATAGATCGTCCCGGATCTGCCGACCAGACATATGTAGAAGCGATCAAGGCGAGAGCTGGCGACGAGCTTTATCGGTCCACGTCGTTTGCCGTTTCGGCAAACGACATCCGAAAACACGCTATGGCCGTCTATTGGCCCGACAAACCACCCCGACTTTTCTGGGACGAGGACTATGCAAAAGGCACCGTATGGGGCGGCATTGTCGCTTCTGAGGATTTCAATCCGTTCGCCTGGGCATTGGAGGGGCCGGGTCGCTTCCCGATGGGACTGGGCAACAAGAGGGGACGCTGGCTGAACGCCCTCAGCGATGCGCGATACTTCGTTCCGATCCGTCCGGGAGATGTCATAGCAGCGACAGAAACGCTGCTCGATCCCTATGAGCGAAGCGGGGCCAGCGGGCGTATGTTGTTCGTTCCCACCGAGACACGCTGGACAAACCAGCGCGGCGAGTTGGTGAAAACCCAGCGCGGTGAGGAGGTACTCCTCATGCCGCAGGAAAAGCCACCCGCAACGCGGCGGTCGCAAACCCTCAGACCGGCGCCGCCGGAACAGGCAGCGTCATCGTTCGCCAAATCGAATCCGCGATTTGAAGACGTAGAGGAAGGCCAGGCGCTGCCGCCGTTCGAAAGAACGACGGACCTGCAATACTGGAACCGGTTTGCGGCAGTGAACGACGAATTTGAAGATATTCACATGGACGCCGATTTCGCCAAGGCGAGAGGCGACCGGGACGTTCTCGCGATGGGGCACCTCCGATTTTCCTACATGCACAGTTTTCTGCGCCTGTGGATCGGAGATTCAGGCATCATACGAAGGGTGTCCTGCCAATATCGCGGCATTCAGTACAAAGGCGATACGGTCACATGCCGAGGCAATGTGGTTCGCAAGTATGCTGAAAACGCCGAGCATCTGGTTGAAATTGACCTATGGGTAGAAAATCAGAACGGGGAAAAAATAGGTCCCGGTCGCGCGCTCGTCGCCTTGCCGTCTGACAAGGATTAGGAAGTCTACTATGTCGCTTGAATCCGTCCGCAGTTTCTTTGCCGAGAAGGCGCCGGATATCGAGGTCATCGTGACGGAGGCCAGTTCGGCGACCGTGGCTCTGGCCGCCGAGACCCATGGTGTCGCACCGGACCAGATTGCAAAGACGATCTGCGTCAGCGTCAAGGGCGACCTGTTGCTGGTCGTGGCGGCGGGTACCGCGCGTCTCGACAATCGCAAATTCAAGGATCGCTTTGGCGGGAAGGCTCGAATGCCGGGCGCCGAGGAGGTCCTCGCCGCGACAGGGCACCCCGTCGGCGGCGTGTGTCCTTTCGGACTGGCCAACCCGTTGCCGGTCTATTGCGATGTCTCGCTCAAGGCTTAC
>JACKJP010000004.1 GCA_020637895.1 Rhodobiaceae bacterium | reverse complement strand
AATCGATCCGCCGGCGATCGCGTCGGCGCGCGACGAACTGCTCCGGAAATACCAATCCGAAAACGATGAGGACGTGCTGGAGATTCTTGTCGGCAATTCGGTGGCGCGAACCGACCATTTCGCCGCACTCGGCAAACCGGTCGCGATGCCCAGGGGGCGGCCCGATACCGCTCGGCTGACAGCGGCGCGAAAGATCGTCGAGGCCAACGACCTTGATGAGCTGCGTGGCTGGGTAACGCCGGAAGAAAGAATGGCAATCGTCAGCGACCCCGGTCTGGTAGACCTGATGCAGCCGCTGCTCGGAAGCTCTCTGCCGAAAGTGCCCGAACAGATCGTCGCGGAATTTACCGGCGCCGCCGGAGCGGCGGAATAGCAACGCCGGACAATCGTCGCACTTCGGCGGGAACGTCGTAGTCGGCAATCAGACGTGCCGTTCCGTGAAGCCCGAGACATTCGCGCTGGACAACGAGCATCCAGAGCGCCTTTGCAGCTTCGGCTGTTCTGCGCTGGCGTTTCGAATCCGTCTCGTCGCAGGTTTTCAGGGCCTCCAATGCCGCCTCAAACTGGCGCGTGATGCGGATAAGTGTACCGGCCTGCTCGGTGAACAACTCGTGTTCAAGCGCGGCGAAGGGAGAACCACGGTCATTGCGACCGTTGGCCGATGCTTTCAGGGCTGATGGCGGCTTGAGCGACATTCAACGAAAGCTAGTGCCATTTGCCGTCACCGTGAAGCGACAAGTCGGTAATCACACCGCCGGCAAGTTCGTCATCGCGTCGGGTTGATGCTTGCCGGAACATCACTTGCGGGAAACGACTCCTCAAGGCCCTCGTTCAGTTGGGCGTCTTCCTTCTTGTCCTTCCTGCGTTCCGCCGTCGATTTGCCGCTTTCCTTCCGGTCGTCAGCGGACTTCTTGCTGGCGCGCTTCTTCTTGAGGTGGTCGAGGCTGTTTCGCACCGCTTCACGGGCAGCGTTCGCCGCAATCGGCTTTGCACCGAGTTCCGTGCCAACATTTTCACTGCGAGGAACCGACATGCTGGGTTCATTGGACATGATCTCATCTCCCATCTGGCACCGCCGGGAGGCGGGCCTTCTGCATGATTGGGAAACGTTGGAGGGACCGTCGGCGTTCCGTTCAAAGCGGCAATGCATTTGCAGGACAGGCTTTGCAATATGGGGAGTATTGGGTGAGCATGGAGCGAATGGCGGATACCGAGTGCCGGAGCAATCAGTGCCGGGAACGAAACATGGCAATTGAGGAAACCGCTGCGGACGCCGGGTTCCTGCAACGCGGCTGGCAGCGTCTGAACCGGGCAACCGCCGGTATGGCGGGCGACGTCGTGGCCAGCATTGCCAATCCGGACAGTGGACGCGCGGCGGCAGGCGTGACCTTTTACATCGTTCTTGCGATCTTCCCCGCCCTTGCGGTGTTCGTCTCGGTTTATGGTCTCGTCGCCGATCCGACGAGAATCAGGGACCATGTCGATCTTCTGCAGGGATTTGTTCCTCCCTCGGCGCTGGACCTGATCACCGGCGAACTGCAGCGCATCAATGCCACGCAGCGCGAGACGCTGAGCCTGTCTCTTGTCGGGTCGGCATTGTTTTCGCTGTGGAGCGCCAATAACGGCATGCGCGCCCTGTTCAGTGCGATCAACGATGTTTACGGCGATATCGAAGCTCGCAGCTTCCTGCGGCTGCTTGGAGTCAGCCTGTTCTTCACGATCTGCGCGGTGCTTTTCGGTTCGCTCATCGTCAACATACTCGTCGCCGTTCCGATCGTGCTATCGGTCTTCGGCCTTGAGAGCGTTCCGGGCTATATCGGTGCGATCGGCTCGCCGCTGCTCCTGTTCATTGTCGTCAACATAGCGATTACCGTGCTTTATCGATGGGGTCCCAACCGGTCGCGGCGGACATTGCGCTGGCTGTCGCCGGGGTCTGCAATAGCGACGCTGGCATGGATGACAGCATCGGCGGCCTTTGCCTTCTATCTTGCCAATTTCGCCAATTACGGTGCCGCCTATGGTTCGCTCGGCACGGTTATCGGCGTGATGATGTGGTTCTACGTATCGACCTACGTCATCATCATCGGGGCGGAACTGAATGCACGTCTGGAGCGGCGCTTCGCATTCGACCATGCCCGTCGGCGCGAGACCGCCCCTTGATCTTTGCGCCAAAGTCTTGGCAAAGATGCGCCCGAAGCGCCGGCACATCCGCACGGCAGGCAAGCAGCGTAAAGGTTTCCCATGTCCGACGACGACATCATCCTGGCCGAACTCGATGACGAGGCGCTCGTCCAGCAGATGCAGGACGATCTTTATGATGGGCTGAAGGAGGAGATCGAGGAGGGTACGAATATCTTCCTCGGACGCGGCTGGAATGCCTATGACATCCTGACAAAGGCGCTGGTGGAAGGCATGCGGATCGTCGGCGAGGATTTTCGCGACGGCATCCTTTTCGTGCCTGAAGTGCTTCTGTCGGCAAATGCGATGAAAGCCGGCATGGCGATCCTGCGGCCGCTGCTGACCGAAACGGGCGCGCCGAAAGTCGGCAAGATGGTCATCGGCACCGTCAAGGGCGATATCCACGACATCGGCAAGAACCTCGTCGGGATGATGATGGAAGGTGCCGGATTTGAAGTCATCGATCTGGGTATCAACAATCCGGTCGAGGACTATCTGGCGGCGATAGAGGAGCATCAGCCCGACATTCTCGGCATGTCGGCGTTGCTGACGACGACGATGCCTTACATGAAGGTCGTCATCGACGAGCTGAAACAGAAGGGTATCCGCGAGGATATATTCGTGCTGGTCGGCGGGGCTCCGCTGAACGAGGAGTTTGGCCGCGCGATCGGCGCCGACGCATACTGCAAGGATGCCGCGGTTGCCGTCGAAACGGCCAAAACCCTGATGAAGCGCAAGCACAACGTCGCGGCCTCGTAATCTTCTTTGTGTCGCCGGCTTTCTGCGTGGATCATCTGGCAATGTGGGCGGGTCTCACTATAGTGGCGTCATGCTGAACGCGGACAAGGCCGTCATCACAGCGTTGCCGGACAGTGCGGATTCGTTGAGGACGATCCGGCGCTATCTGCCGGCATTGCCGCTGGAGAAGGCTGCGGCCCTCGCCGAACATGCGGAATTGCGGCATTTCAAGCGCGGCGATTATCTCTACTGCGCGGGCGAGCCGATCACCGGATTATGGGTCGTCACGCAAGGCGTCCTGACCGGCCTCAAATTTCAACGTGATGGCGAGGGGCGGCTGGTCACGCCGATATTCCCCGGCCATTGCCTGCCGACGGCGCTACGTGTGGCCGAGGTCAATTATTTCAATCTCTTCGCCCTCAGCGACGGTACCGCGCTTTTCATCCCCAAGGCGCCGGCAATGCGAATCCTCGACGACGTGGCTTGCGCTGACGCGTTGCATCTCAACACCGTGAAGACGCTCTTCGGATTTACCGACATGGTGGCGAATATGAACGAGACGAGCAGCCTGACGCGGCTGAAGCTCTTCATCGCGCATTACATCACCTATGACGAATTCCGGCTCGAGGGCAGCACCGAGCGCTACCGGTGGAACATGACGCTGGCGGATCTGGCGCAATTCATCCGGGTGACGCGACCGCATATTCAGGTCAATCTCAAGAAGCCCGAAATCGCGCGCCTCTTCAGCATCAACCGGCGCGTCCTCACCGTCCATTACGCTGACGGCCTGCGACCGGACTGATTGCTTGCGGCCTGCGCGATTACCGGCGGGTCTCAAAGCATGATAAAAGCTGCGACCATGAACCCGCACGCGGAAAAAGTCCTCGTCATTGCCTGCGGCATGCTCGCGCGGGAAGTCCAGGCCGTTTGCGATCAGGCCGGGCTGTCTCATGTCGAATTGACCTGCCTTCCCGCGATGTTCCACCACCGTCCGGAGCGGATTGCGCCGGCGGTCGATGCGGCCATCCTCAAGGCGCGGTCGGATGGCTATCGCCGCATCTTCATCGGCTATGGCGATTGCGGGACCGGCGGCGCGCTAGACCGGGTGTGCGAAAAGCATGGCGTGCAGCGCATGGAGGGGCCGCACTGTTTTGCATTCTATCAGGGCAACGCTGCTTTCGATGAGCTTGGCGACAGCGACATGCGGGCATTCTACATGACTGATTTCCTCGCCCGTCAGGTGGATGCGTTCCTGATCGAACCGCTTGGGCTCGACCGGCATCCCGAACTGCTGGAAACCTATTTCGGGCATTACGAAAAGCTGGTCTATCTGGCGCAGACCGAAGATCCGGCACTGACGCTTGTCGCCGAGGAGACGGCGCGGCGCCTTGGGCTGTCGTTTGAGCGTCGGGCCACCGGTTACGGTGATCTTGCAAAGACATTGCAGGCGCTGGCCTGAGGCGGCCAAGACGTTCCGCTACGGCGACGGCATTAACTTAAAGTTTTTCACTTGTCTTCTATACAACCGTGTCCGCTCGCCGCCAGGCTGGCGACACGTCGGAATGGTGCCAGCGCGATGGCAATCAAACGACGCCCTTATTACACAAAAATCGCAATCAAGAGGGCCCAATGTTCTCACTCAAGAAGTCAGATGCGAAAGATGTGCTGCGTGCGCTGGAGCGCTCTCAGGCAGTGATCGAATTCAAGCCGGATGGCACGATCATCACGGCCAATGAGAACTTCCTGAAGGTCATGGGTTACGCGCTGAGCGAGATCGCGGGGAAGCACCATGCGATATTCGTCGATCCCGACTATGCATCCGGTGCCGAATACCGGGAGTTCTGGCGTTCACTTGCGGCCGGCGAGTTTCAAACCGGCGAATACAGACGGCGGGCCAAGAATGATCGCGCGGTGTGGATTCACGGCAGCTATACGCCTGTCAGCGGTACCGACGGCAGGGTCTACAAGGTCGTCAAATTCGCCTCCGACATAACTGAAGCCCGGCTTCGCCGGGCGGACGTGCGGGGGCAGATCGACGCGATCGGCAAATCGCAGGCAGTCATCGAATTCAACCTTGAGGGCAATATTCTCAACGCCAATGAGAATTTCCTCAACGCGGTCGGTTACGAACTGGGTGAGATCAGGGGCAAGCACCATTCGATGTTCGTGAACCCGGTCGAACGCGGCAGCACGGAGTATGCGGCCTTCTGGCGCGATCTGCGCGAGGGTCAATTCAAGTCAGGTGAATTTGAACGTCTCGGCAAGGACGGGCGCCAGGTCTTCATTCAGGCGACCTACAACCCGATCGCCGATATGGACGGGCGCCCGTTCAAGGTCGTCAAATATGCAACAGACGTGACAGCGATGGTGCGAGAACGCATGCGTCGTCAGGAAGCGCAAAAGGAGATCGACACGCAATTGACCGATGTCGCGTCCCTTGTGGAAATGACGGCGGAGCGTGCGAACAGCGCAGCGGCGACTTCCGCGCAGACATCAGCCAACGTACAGGCCGTCGCCTCTGGCGCCGAGGAGCTGGCATCGTCGGTGGCTGAAATAAGCAGGCAGATCGATCATGCCCTCACAACCTCGACGGAAGCCGTACGCGAGGCTGAGGAAACCAACACCATCATCGGCGGGCTTGCCAATGCGACGCAAACCATCGGGCAGGTTGTGGAGCTGATCAGCACCATTGCGGATCAGACGAACCTCCTGGCGCTGAATGCGACCATCGAGGCAGCGCGGGCAGGGGATGCAGGCAGAGGATTTGCGGTCGTTGCGCAGGAGGTGAAGATGCTGGCAGCGCAGACCGCAAAAGCGACCGAGGATATCGGTTCGCAGATCGCCGAAATTCAGGGGTCGACCGGCCAGGCCGTCGAGGCCATTGGTCTGATCCTCTCAACGATCGGTCGCATGAACGAAATTTCGTCTGCCGTCGCATCCGCCGTGGAAGAGCAGACGGCAGTCACGCGGGATATTTCGGGCAACATGCAAACCGCCGCCGAGGGCGTTTCCCTGATCAGTCAGACGATCAACGAAATTGCCGACTCGACTTCGCGGGTCGACGACGTCACGCGGCAGGTCAAGGAAGCGTCACGCGCGATCGCCTGAACCCACGAAAATCATGCCAGAAATTGAGCCGGTGGGGCCATGCTCCACCGGCTTTGTTATTTCCGTAGCGTAATCATGGCTTCGATCAACATCATATATGTGATGCTTCGCAAGTATTCGATGATGAAAATCACCTTTAATTTTTGATCAAGAATTTGCGGGCATTTTTATTGGAAATTGAATTCCGGTTCTAAGCGATTTTAATCAGGCATTTGGAAAAGAGAGCGGCAAGATGGCGATCCTGTCTCGGAACGATGAAGTCAACATCTTCAATTCACTTCTAGAATCGCAAGCCGTCATCGAATTCGAGCCGGATGGCAAAATAATCAGGGCGAACGAAAACTTTCTGGCGGCGATGGGATACACGCTGCCGGAGATCGCCGGCAAGCATCATTCGCTCTTCGTCGAGCCGGGATATGCCAACTCGAAAGAATATGCCGAATTCTGGGCCAGTCTTAAGTCTGGCCATTTCCAGCGCGCCGAATACAAGCGGCTTGGCAAAGGCGGTCGCGAAGTCTGGATCCAGGCGACCTACAATCCGGTCAAGGACAAGAAGGGTCACACCTACAGGGTCGTCAAGTTTGCGACGGACGTGACCGACCGGAAGATGCGCGAGGCGGAAAACGCCGGCAAGATGGAAGCCATCAGCCGTTCCCAGGCGGTCATCGAATTCAACCTCGACGGCACGATCATCACCGCCAATACGAATTTCCTGAGTGCGATGGGTTACACGCTCGAAGAAGTCGCCGGGAAGCATCATTCAATGTTCGTTGATCCGCTTGAAGCCGACAGCGCGGCCTACCAGGGCTTCTGGGCGAGCCTGCGCGAAGGCAAGTACCATTCGGCCGAATACCGGCGTCTGGCGAAGGGCGGACGGGAAGTGTGGATCCAGGCGACCTACAACGCGATCCTCGATCAGAATGGCCGTCCGTCAAAGGTGGTGAAGTTCGCCACCGACATCACCGAGCGCAAGCTGCGCGAAGCGGAGAACCGCAGCCAGATCGAGGCAATCGACCGGTCGCAGGCCGTTATCGAATTCACGCTTGAGGGTACGATCCTCAACGCAAATCCCAATTTCCTCGAGGCGATGGGCTATACGCTCGAGGAGATCAAGGGCAAGCACCATTCGATGTTTGTCGAGCCGAAGGAAGCGAACGGCCCGGCATATCTGGCATTCTGGAAGAGCCTGCGCGACGGGCAGTTCCAGTCGGCCGAATACCGGCGCCTGGCCAAGGGCGGGCGCGAAGTCTGGATACAGGCGACCTACAACCCGATCTTCGATCAGAACGGCAAGCCGACCAAAGTGGTGAAGTTCGCCACCGACATCACCGAACGCAAGCTGCGCGAGGCGGAATATCGTGGCCAGATCGAGGCAATCGGCCGCGCGCAGGCGGTCATCGAGTTTTCGCTCGACGGAAAGATCCTGACGGCAAACGAGAACTTCCTGAATACGATGGGCTATACGCTCGAGGAGATCGTCGGCAAGCACCACTCGATGTTCGTCGATCCGCAGGAAGCCAAGACGCCGGCCTATGACGCCTTCTGGGCGAGTCTGCGCGATGGCCAGTTTCAGTCGGCCGAGTACAGGCGGCTCGGAAAGGGCGGGCGCGAGATCTGGATACAGGCGACCTACAATCCGATCTTCGATCAGAACGGCCGTCCGGCGAAGGTCGTCAAATTCGCCAGCGACATCACGCCTGCAATACAGGAGCGTGAACGGCGCACCAAGATGCAGGGTGAGATCGAACACCATCTCGAATTCATCGTCGAAGTCGTGACCGCCGCAACGGAAAAAGCGGCCGGCGTTACCGACGAGACATCAGGAAACGTTCAGGCCGTGAGCGCGAGCGCCGAAGAACTGGCGTCGTCGATCAGTGAAATCAGCCAGCAGATCGATCTTGCCCTGATGACATCGAATGCCGCCGTTTCGGAGGCTGGAGAGACCAACCAGGTGATCGGTGGCCTTGCGGAAGCCGCGCAGACCATCGGCAAGGTTGTGGAACTCATCAGCACGATCGCCGATCAGACCAACCTGCTCGCGCTCAATGCCACAATCGAGGCCGCCCGGGCTGGCGATGCCGGCAAGGGCTTTGCGGTCGTCGCGCAGGAAGTGAAGGCCCTCGCCGCCCAGACCGCCAAGGCGACCGAGGAGATCGGTGCGCAAATCTCAACGATCCAGGGCACCACGTCGCATGCGGTGGATGCGATAGACCGCATCTCCGGCACGATCGGCAAGATCAACGAAATCTCCGCCGCCGTCGCCTCGGCGATCGAGGAGCAGACGGCGGTAACGCAGGAAATCTCGCGCAACATGCACACGGCCTCGAACGGCGTGCAGCTGATTTCCACAAGCGTCGGCGAAATCGTCGAATCGACAGCCAAGGTCAGCGAAGCAAGCCGCCTGATAAAGGAAGCGACGCGCGCGGTGGCATAAGCGTCCTAGTCGCCGCCATCCGTTTCAGGTTAGCGTCCCGCTCCGATTCTAAAAGGAAGGAGCGGGGCGGACATGGCCGAACGCATTATTGTTTTCTGGCGCGATATCCCGGCGCAGGTCACGGTACAGGCTGGCCGCAAGCGCGCCCGGCGCGAACTTTCCAAACGGTTCATAGAGGCCATCGACATGGCGGCGATGCGGGTCGGCGCGCGCGACAGCGATGCTTATCTCGCCGAATGGCGCCGTAGCGAACCCGTCCCCTGCGGAGACGATCTGGAAGCCGAGGCCGACAGCGCCCTTTCCGAACTGGAGAGGGCGTATGATGATGCGCGTCTGAAGATGCTCGTCGCCGCTGGCGGGCGCGAAAGCTGAAGACGAAGACGCGGGCTTGATGCCCGGACGGTCATGATATAAAGATATAAAGAAATATTTATATAGCAGGAGTTCGCATGAGCCGCACCATCGTCGCCTCGGCCACCCGTGAGATCGTGATCGGCTTCGATCAGCCGTTCTGCGTGATCGGCGAACGGATCAATCCGACGGGCCGCAAGAAGCTCGCCGCCGAGATGGTGGAGGGCAATTTTGAGACCGTGAAGGCCGATGCGCTTGCCCAGGTCGCGGCGGGAGCAACCATGCTCGACGTCAATGCCGGCGTTACCGCGGTAAATCCGAACGAAACGGAACCGCCATTGCTGGTAAAGACAATCGGGATCGTGCAGGATCTGGTCGACGCGCCGCTTTCCATCGATTCCTCCGTCACTGCGGCGATCAAGGCGGCGCTCGAAATTGCAAAGGGCCGGCCTCTGGTCAATTCGGTCACCGGTGAGGAAGAGAAGCTGGAAGCGATCCTGCCATTGGTAAAGAAGTACGACGTGCCGGTAGTTGCAATTTCCAATGATGAGACCGGCATTTCTGAAGATCCGGACGTGCGGTTCGCCGTTGCCAAGAGGATTGTTGAACGCGCCGCGGATTACGGGATCAAAGCCGAGGACATCGTGGTCGATCCGTTGGTCATGCCGATCGGCGCAATGGGGACGGCCGGTCAACAGGTCTTCAAGCTGGTTCGCCGATTGCGGGAAGAATTGAAAGTCAACACGACCTGCGGTCTTTCCAACGTATCATTTGGCATTCCGCATCGCCATGGCATCAATGCGGGTTTCATCCCAATGGTGATTGGCGCAGGCATGACGAGCGCCATCATGAACCCTTGCCGTCCGCAGGAGATGGAGATGGTGCGTGCCGCTAACGTCCTGAACGGTACTGACCCGAACTGTGCGACCTGGATCAGGACCTATCGTGACCATCAGCCTTCGGCAACCGGCGAAACGACCCCGACAGCGCCAGGTGCCGCATCCGCAGGAGGACGCCGTAGAGGTGGCCGTGCGGGTCGTCTGGGGCGCGGCTGAGGCCGTGGAAATGGAGACTTATTGAAAAAGCCGCGCCGACGGGCGAACTCGAACCTCAATTCTCATTTCGCGATGATCGCGATGTGCGGACAAATTCCGCTGATCATGCAGCGGCGGCTTATGGGCCTTGCCACAGATAGTGCCGCAGATAGCCACGCTGAACTGGACCGGATGGTGCGGGAAAAGATGGAAGCTGCCGGTGAATCGTTTGTCGAGGCAGGGTTTCAGGTAATGCGGGAAAGCGCGAAAATGTCGCTGGCGTTCCTGTCCGGCGACGTCAATGCCCTCGCCGGCTCGGCGGATCGTATCGCTTCGAGCGCGGTCGGCCCCTACGCCAAGCGCGTGCGCAAGAATTCAGTGCGTCTCGGCAAGCCAGGAGCCAAGGGCGGGCCAAAGAAGACTCGGTGAAGCCAATGAGCGCGCAACAGGAAGCTCTCGTACTTTTCATGCCGTCGGGCCGGCGCGGGCGTTTCCCCGTCGGAACGCCCGTGCTCGATGCTGCCCGCTCGCTCGGTGTCTATATAGAGAGCGTGTGCGGCGGGCGCGGGATATGCGGCCGTTGCCAGATCGAGCAGGCAACAGGACAGTTCGCCAAGCATGGCATCACCTCAGCACCCGACAATATTTCGCCGGCTAACGAAGTGGAAGCGCGCTACGCGGGACTTCGCAGCCTTGCGCCGGAACGGCGGCTTTCCTGTCAGGCGCGCGTTGAGGGCGACCTCGTCATCGATGTTCCCCAGGATGTGCAGGTCAACAGGCAAATCGTGCGTAAACGCGCCGAAACCCGCCACATAGACCGCAAGCCGGCAACGCGTCTCTACTATGTGGAAGTCGAAGAGCCGGATATGGAGAAGCCGCTCGGCGATCTTGACCGACTGTTCGCCGCGCTGAAGCGGGAGTGGAAGATTGACGGTCTCACCGCCGATTTCCGCATGCTTTCCCACATTCCGGATATCCTGCGCGATGGCGAATGGAAGGTCACGGTGGCGGTCCATGACGATGGACGCTCACCGGCGCAGGTGATTGCCGCGTGGCCGGGTTTCAACGGCGACGCCTATGGTGTCGCAGTCGATATCGGGTCGACCACCATTGCCGTCCACCTGTCGTCGCTACTCTCCGGCCGTACGGTCGCGTCATCGGGTACGTCGAACCCGCAGATCCGCTTTGGCGAAGATCTGATGAGTCGTGTCTCCTATGTCATGATGAATCCGGACGGCCGCGAGGCGCTGACACGAACCGTTCGGGAGGCGATCAACACTCTTATCGAACGTGTCTGCAGTGAAGGCGGCATCCGACGGGAGCATGTGCTCGAGGCGGTCTTCGTCGCCAATCCGGTCATGCACCATCTTTTCCTCGGGCTCGATCCGGTTCCTCTCGGTTCGGCGCCGTTCGCGCTTGCCGTATCCTCTTCGCTCGATATCGAGGCGTCGCAGATCGGCATTGAGATCAATCCTGGCGCGCGCGTTTATATTTTGCCCTGCATCGCCGGTCATGTGGGTGCGGATGCCGCCGGCGCAACGCTTGCCGAAGGGCCCCAGAACAGCGACGAGGTCACACTGCTCGTCGACGTCGGCACCAATGCGGAAATCGTGCTCGGCAACAGGGAACGCATCGTTGCGGCATCCTCGCCCACGGGCCCGGCATTTGAAGGTGCTGAAATTTCCTGCGGACAGCGCGCGGCGCCCGGCGCCATTGAACGCGTCCGGGTCGACCCTGAAACGCTACGGGCGAAGATCAGGGTTATCGGCATCGACGCCTGGTCGGATGAACCCGAATTTGCCGAGAAGATCGATCAGGTCGGCGTAACCGGCATTTGCGGATCAGGGATCGTGGAGGCAATCGCGGAGATGTTTCTCGCCGGCGTCATCACGGCCGATGGCGTGATCGACGGGTCGCGCGGCGATTTCAATGGCCGGATCGTCCCGGACCGGCGCACCTTTACATATGTTCTCTGGCCCGGCGGCGAAGGGCAGGGCAGCCCGATCACCGTGACGCAGAACGATGTCAGGGCGATCCAGCTTGCCAAGGCAGCGCTCTATGCCGGCGTGCGCCTGCTGATGGACAAGCTTGGGATTTCGGCCGTCGACAGGATCAAGCTGGCCGGCGCTTTCGGCTCCTATATCGATCCGAAATACGCGATGGTCCTCGGGCTCGTGCCTGATTGCGACCTGAAAAAGGTCGCCGCTGTTGGCAATGCGGCAGGTACGGGCGCGCGCATGGCGCTGCTCAATACCGATCATCGCCGCGAGATCGAGGCGCTGGTACGACGGATCGAAAAGATCGAGACGGCGCTGGAGCCAAGGTTCCAGGAGCATTTCGTCAACGCCATGGCGCTGCCGAACAAGTCCGATCCGTTTCCGCGGCTGGCCGCTGAGGTCAAACTTCCCGAGCCGCGTTTGGCATCGGTGACCGACGGCGATGGACGCAGGACGCGTCGCGGCGGGCGTCGGCGCGGCTAATCGCCAGATCGCCATTCCAGACATTTCACTTTTGAGGATGCGCAAGGCGTGGGCCCGCGCCGGGCTTCGCTCGTCCGAGATCGCCGCCGACGCATCGCATATCAAGTAAAATTTGCATATTGTGGGATTTTGTGGAATTTTTGCCGCAAGCAAGAATTATCGAGACAAGCGTGCACACGCTGGCGGCAACCACGGAGGAACAGGGCGATGAACCTTCACAACAATATCCCGACACAGGACCGGCAACCCGCTGCGAAGGTCAGGCAACAGAACTCGTGGATCGCCGATGACTGTAGCGGCGAGAACTTCTACGACATCGACCGCAGCGTTCAGGCCCTGTTGCCGCTCTATTTCAATGCCGAAGTCCTGCACCATATGGAGCCACACTATCGGGAACTTGGCGCTATCGCGGGTGGTGAACTCGATGCGATGTCGCGGATGGCAAACCATCATGTGCCGGTCCTCCATCATCGAACCGCGAAGGGTGAGGATGTCGACTGGGTCGAGTTCCACCCGTCTTACCGGCGCATGGAAGATATCGGTTACGGCCAGTTCGGTCTGGCCGCCATGTCGCACCGGCCGGGTGTTCTTGGCTGGCAGGACAGGGTGCCGCCGATCGCCAAGTATGTATTTCAGTATCTCTTCGCGCAGTCGGAGTTCGGCCTGCTCTGTCCGATCTCCGCGACCGACACGATCTCCATGCTGATCGATCGCTTCGGCGACGAAAAGCTCAAGGCAAAGTTTCTGGACCGGATGTGGAGCCAGGACATGAAGGAGATCTACAAGGGCGCGATCTTCATGACCGAGAAGGCGGGCGGGAACGATGTCAGCAACCTCTCCCTTCAGGCGCGGCTCGAGGACGGCCAGTGGCGCCTTTATGGCGAGAAGTGGTTCTGTTCCTGCGTCGATGCCGACGTACAGCTGATCATGGCGCGGCCCGAAGGCGCGCCGGACGGGAACACGGGCCTCGCATTGTTCATCGCGCCGCGCAATCTTGATGACGGCTCCCGCAATGCATTCCGGACGGTGCGTCTGAAAGACAAGATGGGTACCCGTTCGATGGCATCGGGCGAGATCGTCTTCGAAGGCGCGATCGCCTATCCGCTGGGCGATGTCGGGGCGAAGGCCAATCCCGGTCTCAGCATGGTGATGAAGCAGGTTTCGCTATCGCGCCTTTCGCACGGTGTGCGCGCGGCAGGCATGATGCGGCGTTGCCTGAACGAGGCGCTGTGGGCTGCACGGGGTCGTCAGGTTTTCGGCGGGAAGATCATCGAGAAGCCGCTCGTCAGACGGGAACTCATGAACATCATGATCCCGACCGAACAGTCGCTCTCCATGATCCTTGCCGCTGCAACGCAGCTTGAGGCATCGCAGGCCGGCATCAAGCGGGCGGAAAAACTGCTGCGGATCATGACGCCCCTGCTGAAGTATCAGGCAAGCCGCGACAATATCGATACGGCGGTGCGCGCGATGGAAGTGCGCGGCGGGGTTGGCTATATCAACGACTGGGTCAATCCAAGGCTGATCAACGACGCTGTCGTCGGCGTCCTGTGGGAGGGCACCTCAAACATCAACGCGCTCGACGTCGTCAACCGGGCGATCGGCAGGGCGCAGTGTCACGAAGAGCTGGCCGAATTCCTGCATTCGGAGATTTCGGCGCTGAGCACGCTTCCGCAGGCGTTCAGGGATGAACTGAACTCCTATGTCGACGCGACGATTGCCTTCGCGCTGGAGGTTTACCGCGAACAGAACGACCCGTTGGCGCGTCAGGCGGCAGCCGCGCTCTATCACATCGTCACCGCGACCCTCATGGCGATCGAGGGCGCCCGCCTTGGACAATCGGGCGGTGACGCGCGGCGGCTGCTGATGTCGAAATTCATTCTCGAGAACTACCTGGCGCCATCGAACCTGCTTGGACGCGGCGCGGAGGCGTTCAATCGCGAGGCAACCGAATTGCTGCTCGATGATGCGCCTGTCCCGCTTGAAACAGTGTCCGGATTGCTTGCGATGCAACGGGCCTGAGCTGCCGGTTCAGCCCGACATTCTTGGCGTCGGCAGGCCCTTGTTGGCGGAAGGGTCGAATTGCCTGAGCTTCTCGGAGATTTGCTTTGCCGCCCGCACGGTCAATGCGGTCAACTCGTTCAGATCTTCATCGCTCGTGATGTCGGCCCGCCTGACATAGCAGACGCTGGCAGAGACGGAGCTGGCATCGTGGAAGATCGGTGCGGCGACGCCCTTCACCAGCGGGTTCAGCCGATAGCCGACACAATAGCCGGCCTTGCGCATCGCTCGCATGGCCTTGCGGAATTCCTCGAAGCTGGCGCCCAGGCTGGCCTCGGCGATTCCGGCTGCGTTTGAGTTGTAGAACTTCTTCATCTGGTAGGGCGGCAGGTGCGCAAGGATGATCAGCGATGGCGCGCCGTCGATCAGCGGAAAAGCCTCGCCACGTTCCATGCGAATGACGATATCCGGATCGCGTTTGTCGACATAGATCGAGAGGACCTGCTCGCCATAGAAGCAACTGATGACTGTCGAGCCGATGACGGGCGACGTGTCTTCCGCCAGAATCGGAATTGCCACCTTGAGCAGGGGACTGGAGACCTGCATCTGCCGGTCGAGCTGGATGATGCGCGGACCGAGGACGTAGGTGCCACCGGCACCGGGCGCGAGAAGTCCGCAGTCGCACAGTGCCTTCACATAGCGGTATGTCGTCGGGCGCGTGGTGCCAAGCTCGCGCATCAGCATCTCGACAGTCCATGCGGGATGGCTGTCGTCGAAGAAATCAAGGATATGCAGCAATTTGCGCGTGCTGCTTTCCTTCCTGGCCGCTTCATCCGGTTGCCGTTCGATCGCTGTCATCAACAATCTGTCCCGTTCATGTGATGCTGGCGCAGACAGCCAATCAGATCCGCCAATAGCAAAAATTCAGTCACCGTGAACTGCTATGCCTCCTGGCGTTCCTGTCTGGCCTCGCGTTCGGCGAAGCTCGCCCTGAGATGGTCCGCGGCAGCGAGCACGGCCGCGCCGGCGCCGTCAGCTAGGATCATGCCCAGCTTGTTGTCGGGAAGGACCGGCAGATCATATTGCGGATCGGCCTCGACGATCTGCCCGCCAATCGTCGAGGCGGGAAGCGGTGCGATCGCCAGATCGGCGAGGATGGCCGCCTTCTGACCCGAGACATACGCGCTCTGGAACGCGATACGGTAATTGCGGCCGGCACTCTCAAGGCCCTCGATACAGGTCTTGCGCCAGATGCATGTTTCGTCCCAGACCGAAAGCGGCAGCGGGTCCTGTTCGGCGGCAATGCCACCGCGCAACATGGCCCAGACCAGGCGTTCGCGGTAAAGAATTTCAGTGGAAGGTTCATCGCCGTGACCCGCTTCGCAGGTCACCAGCGCGAGGTCCAGATTCTTGCGTTTGACGCGACCTATCAGCAATTCGGTATTCTCCACCACGACATTGACGGTAATGCCGGGATGGCTCTCGTAGAAGCGGCGCAGCATGTCAGGCAGGAAGCGTTCGGCCACCTCGTCCGGCGCACCCATGCGAACTTCGCCGGCGATGTCCTGAGCGACGAACTTGGTAACGATTTCACGGTTAAGCGCCAGCATGCGCCGGGCGTGCTCCAGCAGCATTTCGCCTTCGCGCGTGAGTTGAACGGAGCGGCTGTCGCGGACCAGCACCGGGCGACCGAGCGTTTCCTCGAGCTTCTTGATCTGCATCGAGATCGCCGATGGCGTTCGCAGCACGACATCGGCAGCAGCGCGGAAGCTGCCGGTCTCCACGATGGCCACAAAGCTGCGCAGCACATCGGTTTCGAGCAGCGGCAGGCTGGTGGGTGCAAACTGATTCATCGCCTTGCGTTTCCCGTGACCCGGTTCGAATGAGCGTCAAATTATTTGAACCTTACCCTAAGTATATTTCGTTTTTCTGATCGTGTGAAGGCTGACATTGTCCGTTCCAAGGCCGCCCGACGGAGGCGGTGCAAGGTTGAAGGGCAAGACAGATGATACAGTCAGACGCATATGAGCGGGACGGTCGCGGGCGTCCCGACAGCCACGCGGATATCAGGCGTGTCCTGGTCGATACCGGCATGGCCATTATCGAGCCGGCGATGCGGCTGTGGCGCAACTGGAAGCGGCGCGACGATTTGGCGATTCTGGGTGAACTCGACGAGCACCTGCTCGACGATATCGGACTCACCGCGGCAGACGTCCGCGAGGCGCTGGCGCTGCCATTGGCCGACAATGCCAGCCGCATGCTGGCGGGGCGTGCGCACCGCTCCCGTCAGGCATGGCGTCTCCTTGGCCAGCGTTGAGCGGGAACCGTCCCGCGCGCGGGGACAGATCGAACCCCGCGGCGGGCCGAAACATGAAGCCGATCGCCATCACCGACGATCGGGGGCAACGGCCTGCGGTGCTAAAGAGGCGAATTCGCAGCAAGCGGTAAGGTGAGCGGATAGCTTTCGCCGACCTGCGGCCGAAGCAGATTCGCCAGATAGCGTTCCACGCCATTTCGAAACGATGCCGGCACCGACGCCCAGGTCACGCAAAGTTCGCCGAAAACCCGATATCTAAGCACCGGCGGGCTGATCTGTTCGAGCTGCAATTGACGGCCGACATCTCCCTGGCACACCCGAATGACCCTGCCCGGGTCGCCCTCATGCCAGATGATGAATATGCCGATCGTCCGGATCTTCGTGATGTCGATGGAATCGAGCTTGTGCCACCCGTTGCCGGCCGGCCGTTCCCAGTGCAGAGCAATCATCGCGAGCCCCCCAATTAGCCCTACCGAGTCACGCACGCGACATTCCGCAACTGATTCGGAAAAGCTAGCAGATCAGGTGGAATCCTGCCTAGACTCTGTTTTGGTTGATTGTTGCGGAAACGAGCGATCTAAAGTTGTCGTCTCAAGGCGTATCGAAGCGCCATCCGCGATCGCGCCATATCCGTTCGCCGACAAGGCAGTCTGGCGGAGGGCGGCTTTCCGTCTGCGCCTGCGCCAGCATGATGACCGGCTGGTCCGGTTTCAGGGCGATTTCCAGCAAGAGCTTGCGTCGGACGGCCAGGGCAAATCCGTCCCAGCCGACAGCGGGCATGATGAAACTCTGCGGCCCGCCGATGACGCAATGCTCGTAGTAGCGGTCGAGATCGGCGATATCGAAAAAGCCCGAACCGGGCGCGCGGATCATCACGGGCAGCCCGTTGATGGTGATGCCCTGCGCGACGATCCGGTCACGGCTCTCAGTCACCGGACGGCCCTGATTGTTGGGGCCGTCGCCTGAAACGTCGATGACCCTGCGCATCCCGCGAAAGCCGTTGGCGTCGAAAAGGGCGGCTGAAAATTCCAGCACCGCGGAAATGGACGTTCGGTGATAGGCACGCGAGGGCGTATCGCTGATCCGGTCAGTGAAGCCTTTCATCGTTGCCGCGCTGTCTATCAGCGTCCAGGGAACGATAATGGTCTGGCTGTCCTCGCCGGCCCATTCGACATAGGTCAGGGCAATGCGCCCCCAGCCACCCTCGACGATGGCGGCGAGCACTTCCGGGCTGTTGAGGGCCTTGATATAGCCCTCACGCTGGAACCGCCGTTCCTCGCTATCCATCGAAAGCGATACGTCGGCGGCCAGGACCAGTTCGACATCGACCCGCTCGCCAGCATTCGGCGTCTGCTGGGCGCGCGCCGATACTGCCATCAGGCAACACAGGCAGATGATCTGTAAGGCCAGCACGCGCATCCGCGTCCGCCTCCTTGCGGAAATGAAAAACTATCACCGGCTTTGTGCCCGCAACAAGACGAAGAGGCCGGTGCGGACTCGCGTTGCGGCAGTCAGTCGGGTAAAATTTGCGTTAACGGATCGTAAATGTGCCGGAGAATCATTCGCATGAGCGACTACAACGTGATCGATGGCAGAACCGGCGCGGGCGCTGCAGCGGAAGGTGGCAAGCGCGCCGACAATGTCATCCCCGCGCCGACGGCCACAGGCAACCGGTTGCGCGATGCCATCCGCCGCGCCCGGCTTTCAGATGTCGAGCGGTCCGATGTGATTGTCGATCTCAGGGAAGCCGAACTGGCGCGGCTGCAATTGCTGCAGGACGCGCTGGGCGATCTTGCGGAAGAATTGCCAGCCGGTTCCGACATGTTCGATTTTCAGATCCAGACCGGCGTCACGCCGCGGCTTTGGGTCGACATGCTGGCGCATGTCTCCATGGGCCGCGACAAGCGTACCTATCGTCTCGTTCAGGAAACCCGCTACGGTCGCCAGCTCATGTTCGAGACGACCGGGCTCGACGAGATGGCAAGCCGGGTGACGGACTATGTCGCGCGCCGGATGCTGGAACGGGAAAGGGCGCTCGCGGGGGATACGCTGGCCGGTGACAGCCGGGCAGAAGAGACGCGAAAGACGTCCGCACCAGCACCCACGCCCGCGGCCGAACTGGCGACCGCTTCAGCCGTCGCTCCCCGAAAGTTCGGATGGGCGGGTATCGTTCTGGCTTTCATCGTCGGGCTGATTGCCGGCGCTGCCGCGCTGTTTTTCGGCAGCCTCTGGTATCTGAGCCTGATCGCGGGCTGAGATCGACGGCGGGCTCTAGAGCTCGCGTTCCTCCATCACCTCAAGTGGCGTGCCTGGCGCCACCACGTTGCGGCGCTGCATGTGACAGCGCCACCCGTTTTCGTCCGGCGCAATGCTGAAAAGCGTCCATCCGGCACCAGGCTTGCGGCCGTGCGGCATTGCCGAAGCGGAAGGCGAGCCAACGACCGGGATCATCGCACCCTCCCGGCTGACGGCATTGAAAGAGGCGAGGTGGTCGTGGCCGTGCAGCACGAGTTCGGCGCCGTGCCGGGCGAGCACTTCGCACAGCTCCGTTGCGTCCCTCAAGCTTCGATACTGTTTCCCCGGCAGCGGGCTGTGATGGATCAGGACAACCCTGAAGGCGCCATCCCGGCCTGCCTCATCCAGCAGCGAGGCCAGTCGTCGCAGCTGCCGATGACCGACCTTGCCGGCCGCCTGAAACGGCATCGTCGTGATGGCGGAAGACAGGCCGATGAGAATGATCTTTCCCTGGCGTCGCACCCAGGGAAATCCCGCGTCGGGAAGATGATCCCTTGCGACAGTCTCATCCCCGGTCATGTAGGGGCCCCACTCGCGCCACATGGACTCGTTCCAGCTTCCCGCATAGGCATCGTGGTTGCCTGGAACGAGCGAGACGCACTCGCGCGGGCCGAGACTTTCAAGAAATCTGCGCGCGGGTACGAATTCGTTTCGCGAGGCGACGTTCACCAGATCGCCAGTGCAGGCGATGTGATCGGGCGCTGCGGCATGAATATCGGAGACCAGCGTCGTCAGTATGTCGAACCGGTGGATCTCATTGCGCGAGCGCAGCCAGTTCGAATAGCCGATGAAACGTTTGGAGACGAGTTCACGCAGGCGCGGTCGTCCGGCCAGCGGCAGATGCGGATCGGTGATATGGGCAAGACGGAACATTCACCGTCTAGATAGCAGGCATGACGCCGCCGGGCCATGCCCGACGGCGTGTGCCGGTCAGCTATTGCTGAAGGTCATCAATGCCGTGCTGTGACGCAACGCGATATTGGTCGCGGGACGCCAGCGGCGGAAAAAATGGCGGAACATGTCGGGTCTCCAGATCTCAATTGGCGCCGGTACGTTGCCCCTCGCGCCGGCCCGCATATAGTACCGGGAAAATCGACCAGCTACCGCGTGCCGCGCCGGGCTGCCCTGCAGCCCACGCATGGCCATTACGAAGTCGTTCCACACAGGCAGGGAGCAAACGGATCAGATGGACGGCCTTGCAAAGAAGCTTCTTTTGCATCCCTGGTTCAGGTTGACGCGCGGGCTGACGCTCGGCGTGCGCGCTGTTCTGCGCGACGGGGAGGGGCGCTTCCTCCTGATCCGTCACACCTATACGCCCGGATGGCATCTGCCCGGCGGCGGCGTGGAGCGCGGTGAGACCATGCTCGACGCATTGCACAGGGAGGTGCTGGAGGAGACGGGCGCGCAGGTTTCAGAAATGCCGCGCCTGTTCGGCATCTATCACAACGGGACAAGCTTTCCGGGCGATCATGTCGGACTTTTCATCGTCGATGCATGGTCGCGCGATCACACGCCCGGTCCGAATGCCGAAATCGCTGAACAGGGGTTCTTTGCGCCGGACGGACTTCCCGACACCGTCACGGCCGGAACAGCGCGCAGGATCGGTGAAATCGTTGGTCGTCTGCCACCGTCCGCCGATTGGTGATCAGAGGATTAGCTTGCCGCGGTCATGCGGAGCGGCCAGATCGAGCTTTGGGCCGACCGGAACGATTCCGGTTGGATTTATTGTTCGGTGGCTTCCGTAATAGTGGTTCTTGATGTGCTGGAAATCCACAGTCTCGGCGATGCCCGGAACCTGATAGAGCTGCCGCAGATAGTTCGACAGGTTGGGGAAGTCCGCAATCCGCTTCCAGTTGCATTTGAAGTGGCCGACATAAACGGCATCGAAGCGGATGAGGGTCGTGAACAGGCGCCAGTCCGCCTCGGTCAGGCGGTCTCCTACGAGAAATTTCTGTGTGCCGAGGCGCTGCTCGATCTCGTCAAGCGCCTCGAACAACGCCTTGACGGCCTCTTCATAGGCATCCTGCCGCGTCGCGAACCCCGCCTTGTAAACGCCATTGTTGATCGCGTGGTAGACGCGGTCATTGACCTGGTCGATCTCCTGGCGCAAATCCGCAGGATAAAAATCGGGCGTCCCGGCACTTTCAGCAGGAAACGCGCTGTTGAGCATCCGGATGATGTCTGCCGATTCATTGCTGACGATCGTGTTCTGCGTCTTGTCCCAGAGCACGGGAACCGTCACGCGGCCGGTGTAGACAGGATCGGCCTTCTGATAGACCTCGTAAAGGTTGCCGGCGCCGTTGACGGTATCGGGAAGGGTCTGTGAGAAAGTCCAGCCGTGGTCGAGCATCAAGGGTTCGACGGTGCTGACGCTGATCGCTTCCTCCAGCTTTTTCAGCCGACGGAAGATCAGGGTCCGGTGCGCCCATGGACAGGCAAGCGAAACATACAGGTGATAGCGGCCCGGCTCGCCCCTGAATCCGGCTTTGCCGGTCGGTCCGGCAAGCCCGTCGGCGGTGACCCAGTTTCTGAAAACGGAATCCTGCCGGACAAAGCGTCCTTCCGTGTTTGAATACTTTGCCCGTGCCTGCCACTTGCCCTGAGCCAGAAGCCCCATCGAGACCCGTCCTTTCTGTGCGCACCGCTCTATTTCAGAGGAGCTAGTACTTCATTTCATGATATAAAGAGGGCGCTTGGGAATTAATTGTTGAGGTTCTGCGAACAATGGATCGTTGGGCGGAGATTGAAACATTCGTCCGGATCGTCGAGGCGGGGGGTATCGGGGCGGCGGCCGACCGGATGGGCGTTGCCAAATCGGCTGTAAGCCGCCGCCTGAAGGATCTGGAGTCACGCCTCAATGTCCGTCTCATCAATCGGACAACCCGGCGCCTCAGCCTGACCGAGACGGGGCGGGCCTATCTGGAGCGCTGCCAGCGCATCATGGCCGATCTCGATGAGGCCGACGATTCCGCCAGCCAGACGCATGGCGCGCTTTCGGGACGGTTGCGCATCGCCGCACCGCTTTCCTTCGGCGTCAAACATCTGGCGCCGGCCGCAGCCTCGTTCATGCAGGAGCATCCCCATATCACGCTCGACCTCGACCTCAATGACCGGCGTGTCGATCTCGTGGAAGACGGATTCGATCTTGCGGTCAGGGTCGGGGCTCTGGAAGATTCAAGCCTCATCGCCCGTAAGCTCGCTCCCGTGCGACACCTGATCTGCGCCAGCCCTGAGTTTCTTGAGCGGCACGGTCCCATCGTCACGCCTGACGATCTGAAGGGGCTCCCGGCGCTGCGCTATTCCAATGTTTCCCCCCGCAGGGCATGGCAGGTTACCGGTCCCGACGGCAAGGAATACCGGCTTCAGGTCACAGACAGGATGTTCTGCAACAATGGCGACTTTCTGATCTCGTCAGCCGAAGCGGGCATCGGAATCGTCATCGAACCGATCTTCCTCATTGCCGAAGCCGTGCGCTCGGGCCGGCTCGTGCCGGTGCTGCGCGGCTACGACATTCCCGGCGTTGCCGCCTATGCGCTCTACCCACCCGGGCGACACCTGTCGGTCAAGGTGCGCGCGTTCATCGATCATCTTGTCGCGGCTTTCGGCGACCCGCCCTATTGGGAAAGCTGCCTCGATGACTGAAATCTGCAAAGTGGACGGGTCGCGGGGGCCATGCTACGAGCGCTGGATAATCTTGATCGGGATCTCGGGATCGATGTCTGGGCAACGGCGACGACGAATGGCCTCCGGCGCAAATCAGCGCCGAGACGACGCATGCCCCGCCGCCATGGGCGGACCGACTGGCTGAGGTGCCGCGGTCTGCCCCGCCAATCCCGACGGATCCCAGACTGCCATGACGCTTCCAGATATTCGCATACGGCCTGAAACGCCCGAACTCGATGATGCCATCGAACAGCTCGCCGATCGGGCCTTTGGGCCCGGCCGCCAGGTCAAGACTTCCTACCGTCTGCGTGAGGGCACGTCGCCCATTGCCGGCCTCTGTCTCGTTGCGCTGCTTGATCAACGCCTTGTCGGGACGATCCGGTTTTCACCGATCACGGTCGGGGGTGTCGCCTGCCTGCTGCTCGGCCCACTCGCCGTAGAGCCCGACCTGAAGGGCAAGGGCTGCGGCCTTGCGCTCATGCGCGAGGGGCTCTCGCGCGCCTACGGCAAGGGCTATTCACGCGTCATCCTTGTCGGCGATCTGCCCTACTACGCACGCGCCGGATTTTCCCGGGTGCCGGAGGGCCGCATCATGTTGCCCGGTCCCGTGGACCCGGAGCGTCTCTTGTGGCTTGAACTGCGCCAGGGCGCCTTCGATGGCGTGTCGGGCATGGCGGAGCCCGATATGACGGTCCCTGCCTAACCGCGCTCGCGGTACCACATCGCAGACACGACCGAGAGCAACGCGAGCAAACCGGCAAGTCCGGCCAGAACCGGATAGGTCGATGTGGAGCGGAGAATGCTGGCACGGCTTTCGCGCACGCCCATCCAGTCACGGCCGCTCGAAACCGCGCCACGCACCGGGACGATACGGGGAAGGCTGATATCGCCGGCCTCACCGATACGCGCCATTCCACCGCCGGTCGCTTCGGCCAGCGGCTCCAGCATTTCGCGGGTGGAGCGGGGATCGGCGAATTCGCGCGGATTGATATTGCCCGCGTCGGCAATCGCGGTCAGGGCTCCGTCGGAGAAGCGCCAGATACCGGGAGACGGATTGGAAATGCGCGCGCTCCAGCGTCCGTCGGCTTCGCGGTCGAGATCAAGCTCGAACGTTCGTCCGTCGGGCGTCGTCGCCGTAACCGGGCCCGGCGCGTCCGCCATCGTGAAGCGTTCCACAAGAATCGACCCGCCGCTGACGGACGCATGAAGCTGTTCTTCTTCAAGGGCGCTTTCGCGCATCAGCCAGTGGCCCAGCCTGCGCAGAAGGTCGACATAGGGACCGCCACCCTCGAAACCGCGTGCCCAAAGCCACGCCTGATCCGAGAGCATAAGGGCGACACGCCCTTCTCCGGCTTCGGCGGTTACGAGAAGCGGATTGCCGTTGGCCCCGCTCATCAGCACGCGGCCGACTTCTGCGCGCGATTCCACCGTGCGGAACCAGCGACCCCATTGCGGCGGACTTGCGTTCGCGCCCTGAAGCTGGGCCGTGATCGGGTGTTTCTTCCCGTCCTCTGACAGCTGCGGATAGAAGCCAGTTTCAGCGACACGACCGGTCGGCGCTGCTGGCAGAACTTCAGCCAGCGGCGTCTGATAGAGACTTTCGTTGCCGGCAAATTCCGGTCCGCTGGAGACGAGCAGCGCACCGCCCTTGCGCACATATTCGGCGATGTTTTCAAAATAGGCGCGTGGCAGGACGCCCAACCGCGCATAGCGGTCGAAGATGATCAGGTCGAAATCATCGATCTTCTCGGAAAACAGCTCGCGGGTCGGAAAGGCGATCAGCGCGAGCTCGGATATCGGCGTTCCGTCCTGCTTGTCTGGCGGACGAAGGATCGTGAAGTGGACCAGATCAACCGCTGCGTCGGATTTGAGGATATTGCGCCAGGTCCGTTCGCCGGCATGCGGCGCGCCCGACACCAGCAGCACACGAAGGTTTTCCCGTATGCCGTCCGTTGCAATCACGGCGCGGTTGTTGAGTTCGGTAAGTTCGCCCTGAAGCGGAGCGACGGCAAGTTCGAAGAGGTTACGCCCGCCATGGGCGATATCGACATCGATGGTCACGTTCTGGCCGATCAGCACGCGCCGCGATGTAAGCGCCTCGCCGTCACGCGAAATGACCACGTCAGCCTGTTTTCCGGCGTCGCCGGCAACACCCAGGTCCTCGACGCGAAAGGTGATCGGCTGCTGCGAGCCGACAATGCCGAAGCGAGGCTGCTGCAGGATGCGGATTCGCCGGTCGGTCTCACCATCGCGTCCCGAAAGGAGCACATGCACCGGGGCGCCGAGGCTTTCGGAGCGGCCTGCGGCATCATGAGCCTGTCCATCGGTGATCATGAAGACGGCGGCGATACGGTCCGACGGAACGTCGGACAACGCCTGTTCCATCGGCGGAATGAGCTGCGTTCCGTCCGGCGTATCGCCCGCCTCGACGGAGCGGACGTCGAGACCGGGTATGGCGCGCAGCTTTTCCTCCAGCTGCGCCCGCGCCTCTTCGCTTGCAAGATCGCGCCCGTCGATATGCTGGCTTGCGCTGGTGTCGGTGACAATGAGCGCCACACCCGGCAGCGGATCGCGCTCTTCCTGGCGCAGCACAGGATTTGCCAGCGCGAGAACGACCAGCACCAGCGCAAACGCGCGCAGAACCGGCGCCGGCCCCTTGCCGAGCAGCATGAGGACGATTGCGATTGCCGCGAGGACGGCGGCACCGACCAGGATTGCCAATGGCAACAGAGGCTGGAAGGCGATTGTAAAATCCATGGCTACTGTCCAAGCCTTTCCAGCAGCGCTGGAATGTGGACCTGGTCCGCCTTGTAGTTTCCGGTCAGGGTGTACATCACGATGTTGATGCCGACCCGATAGCTGATTTCGCGCTGACGCTCGCCGCCGGGCGTCACGGGATAAAGCGGCTGACCGCGCTGGTCTGTCGCCCAGGCCGCGGCGAAATCGTTGCCGGTCACGAGCAGCGGAGATACGCCATCGCCGCCACGTGCGGGCCGATCACCAGAATCTCCCTGCCGGATCAGCCGCTCGACCCAAAGCGGAGCGCCCTGGAAGCGGCCGGGGAAATCGGAAAGAAGATAGAAGCTCTTGGTCAGGACATGATCGGCCGGAACAGGTTCCAGTTCGGGCAGATCGAGCTCACTGAGCAGTTCGGCAAGGCGCTGCTGGTTGGGGCTGTTGCCGGATCGGAATGCCGTCTGCAATTGATCGCCCGTATCGAAAAGCACCGTTCCGCCCTGTTTCATGAAGGCATCGATGCGCTGCACGGCACGTTCTGTCACTGGCGGGCTGTCAGCGCGAACCGGCCAGTAAATCAGCGTGAAGAAGGCCATCTCGTCCGTCGCCGGGTCGACGCCGACGGGCGGTCCGGGTTCAAAAGCTGTCCGCGCGGCGAGCATGCGCGACAGGCCTTCAAGGCCCGCTTTGCTGATGTCGTCGAGCCGCCTGTCCCCGGTTACGACATAGGCAAGGCTCGTCTGGCCGACGACCGCCATCGCCTGCGCATCGCCGGGCTGCTGCTGCGCCTGGACCGGCGGCGGCATGATACAGATCGCGATCAGCGTCGCCGCGGTCGCAATCCGGCGAAGCACGCCGCGCATTCCGCCCAGAAGCAGTACCGCGAGCGTATCGGCAAGCAGCAGTATCAGCGTGGCGAGGAAGGCCCAGGGCGCAAGATCCGTCGCGCTGCGATCGGGATAGAGAATTGACGCGGCATTATCGAGTGGCTGAAGCGGCCGCAATGTCTCGTCGGCTGCAAGGGCGTTCAAGGCGCGCCAGGAATCATTGTCGCCGTAAAGGCCGGGCGGATTTTCCGCCGTGCCGCGTGGCGGTGCCTTTACCGGGAGTGGCGTCGCGTCGCCCGCCGCATCGACCAGTACGCCATTGGCATCGAGAAGCCTGAGGGGGCGTAGCGGAACTGCGCTCTGCGAAGCCGTCGCCGACGTCGGGCCGCCGCGTCCGGCAAGATCGACCAGGCGTCCGAGCATCTGACTGAACAGTCCGGTCAGCGGAAGGTTCGACCAGCGGGCGTCCGCGGTCACGTGAAAGAGAACGATACGTCCCTTGTCGACGCTGGAGCCGGTCACAAGCGGCGTTCCATCGGCGAGCCAGGCCCAGGTCGCGTCGGCAAGGCCGGCGGAGGGCTCGGCGAGAATCTGGCGATTGACGGTGACGTCCTCGGGCAATTCCAGACCGGCGAGTGGAGACCCGTCGCGCAATCCGCCGAGTGCCTGCGGCTCACTCCATGAGAGCGGTCCTCCAAGCACGCGTTCGCCGGGACGCAGGGTCACCGGAAGGAGGGAATCCCTGCCATTGGCGAGGCGCGGTCCGGCAAAGCGGATCAGCAGGCCGCCGTCGCGCACCCATTGGTCAAGCTGGCTTACGGTTTCCTCCGGAAGCGTCCCGATATCGGCAAGGACAATGGCGTTGACCCGGGCGTTGACAAGCTGGTCGATCTGCAAGGCGATGTCTGCACCCGCCGGCACTCTCAGTTCGGCAACCGGCTGGAGCGCCTTGGCGATATAGTGGAGCGGGTCGAGCAGCGGCTGCGCAATGTCGCGCGTCGCGCCGGAGGCAAGCCCGACCGTGCGCCGTCTGAACCGGTCGTCAAGCAGCCTGACGGCTCCTGCGTTTCGGGCGCCGGCGATTTCCAGGCGCGTCACCGCGTTGCGCAATTCCACGGGCATCTCGAAACTGGCGGTCGCCTCGGTATCGCCCGGGCCGAACGTCGCATCCGCCGACGCAACCAGACGCCCGCGCGCGTCACGCGCTTCGACCGTTGCGATCGCCTGGCCGGCCCCGTCGCGCCGCAGGACGCGGGCGGAGATGCCGGCGCTTGCGCCTTCGGCATTGCCGAGCGCCAGGGGAATGTCGCTGGCGGCCGGCTCGATCCGCAGCAATTGCCCGGTCGGGAAGATGTCGGCAAGACCCGCGGCGAACCGGGTCGCATCGCCATGATCGAGACCGTCGGAAAGCCATATGATTTCGCCGGGGCGCTGGTCGCCTTCAAGCGTTCGCAGCCTGCCCAGCGTTCCCATGCGTTCGGGCGCAAACGATTCTGGCTTGAGTGCGCGCAGGCGGTCGAGCGCTTCAATACTATCTGCCGCTGGGGGTACGGCCGCCTGCGTGCCGGTCGCGACGACATGCACCATTCGGTCTGTGCTGCCGGCTTCCTCGATAAGGGAACGGGCCGTGTTCTGCATTTTCGACCAGAGCCGCGCTGAGGGCCATCCGTTGTCGATGAGGATGAGAACCGGCCCTTCGCCCGCCAGCCTGGCAGGCGTCGGATTGAGCGTCGGACCAGCGAGCGCGAGGATCAGGAGCGTGGCAATCAGCATGCGCAAAAGCGTCAGCCACCATGGGCTGGTCGCACGCTCCTCGCGGGCGGGTTCGATCTCGCGCAGGATACGGGTCGGCGGAAATGTCTCCCGCTGCGGCCGTGGCGGGGTGTAGCGCAGCAGCCACCAGATCGCAGGTAACGCGATCAGGGCGGCCAGAATCAGCGGTTGGGCAAAGCCGATGAGGCCGAGAGCGCTCATGTCAGCGCCTCGTCTATCTGCGGGCGTGTCTCGCGGTAGGCCGCCTTGCGCGTGTCGAAATGTCCCGAGAGGCGGGCATGCAGTGCCATCAGCGCCTGCGTCGGCGGCTGGTCGGTATGGTGGACGAGCAGGCTCCAGCCGGCGTGGTCAAGCGCATCGCGCAAGGCGCGCCTGCGCGTCTGCATACGGGTGACGAAATGGTCGCGCGCTTCCGCGGCGCTGCCAAAAGTAATCGGCGGCCCGCCCTCGGGGTCGGTGAACTCAGTACGGCCCTCAAAGGGGAAGCTCTCTTCGGCAGGGTCCACGATCATGACCAGGTGTCCGGCGATGCCTTCGCCTGCCGCACGCGCGATCTGGTCGGCAAGGCCGGCGATCGGATCGAGAAAGTCCCCGATGATGACAAGGTCGGAGAAGCGCCGGACAGGCGCGATATCCGGAAAGCCGCTGAAGCTGCCTGCCCGCAACGAAATTGCGTGCGCGACGAGTTCGGCCGCACGGCGTCTGGCGCTGGGCGCCATGGCACCGGGGACCGCGACACGCTCGCCGCCGCGTACGACGAGGTCGGCGAGCGCGAGGGCAATCACGAGCGCGCGGTCGCGCTTGCTGACCGGCGCAAGGCGCGAGCGATAATCCATTGAGGGCGACAGGTCCGGCCACAGCCAGACTGTGTGCGCGGCTTCCCATTCGCGTTCGCGGACATAAAGATGGTCATCGCGCGCGGATCGGCGCCAGTCGATGCGACGGGCAGGCTCGCCCGACTGAAACCTGCGGAACTGCCAGAACGTTTCGCCGTGCCCGGCGCGGCGGCGGCCATGCAAGCCGTGCGCGACGCTCGCCGAAATCTGCCTCGCGCTCATCAGAAGATCGGGGAGCGCGCCGGAAAGGCCAAGCGCCTCGCTTGTGCGACCCGTAAAATCCGCGGCGGTCAGCAGGTGCGTTCCTTTCCGTTGCTCACAGTTTCGAAACGAGACGGCCGACGATATCGCGCACGCTGATACCGTCTGCGTGCGCGGCAAAGCTCACGGCCATGCGGTGTTGAAGAACCGGTACAGCCAGTGCGGCGACGTCATCGAGCGAGGGGGACAACCGTCCGTCAAGGAGCGCACGGGCACGGGCCGCCAGCATCAGCGCCTGGCTGGCGCGTGGCCCGGGTCCCCAGGATATCGTCCGGTTGACTTCGTCATCGCCTCCACCGGGCCGGGCGGTGCGAACGAGTTCCAGGATCGACTCGACGATCTGTTCACCGACCGGCAGCCGGCGCACGAGGCGTTGCGCCGACAACAATTCTTCCACCGACAGCACATTCTTGACGACCGTCTGGGTTTCGCCGGTCGTCTCGAAAAGCATCCGCCGCTCCGCCCCGAGATCGGGGTAGCCGACGTCGATCTGCATCATGAAGCGGTCGAGCTGGGCTTCGGGCAGCGGATAGGTGCCTTCCTGCTCGATCGGGTTCTGGGTTGCCAGTACGTGAAAGGGGTGAGGCAGGTCGTGCCGCTGGCCGGCAACCGTGACATGGTTTTCCTGCATTGCCTGGAGGAGGGCGGACTGGGTTCGCGGGCTGGCGCGGTTGATTTCGTCAGCCATGAGCAGCTGCGCGAAGATCGGTCCGGGGATAAAACGGAACTGCCGCGAACCGTCCCGGCTCTCTTCCAGGATTTCCGAGCCGAGAATGTCGGACGGCATCAGGTCCGGCGTGAACTGGACACGGCTTTCCCTCAGGCCGAGGACCGTACCGAGCGTTTCCACCAGCCTTGTCTTGGCAAGACCCGGCAGGCCGACGAGAAGTGCATGTCCGCCCGACAAAAGGGTCACGAGGGCCTGGTTGACCACCTCGTCCTGACCGAAAATGACCGAACGGATGGATTCGCGCGCCGCCACCAGCCGCTGGGCGGTGGCATCGGCGAGGCGGACGATGTCGTCCGCCGGTTGATTGTTCGTGCTCATATTCCGACTATATGTCCTTCAGGGTTTGTGCAGGAAGTACAGATCGCACGACACGGGCAGGCGAGAAGGCCACAAATACGTGATGAGTTTATGGCAGGTGTGATGACAATCGAGCGGAATGAGGCGACTGCGCCTGCGGCGACTGGTCGCGGACTCAAATATCTGGAGCAGGTCGCGGAGGTCGAGGGCCGTCGCGGTCTTCCGCCCGTGCACCTGTGGCACCCTGAAAATTGCGGGGAACTCGATATCCGGATAGCCGCCGACGGGCAGTGGTTCTATATGGGCACGCCGATCGAGCGGCAACGTCTTGTTCGCCTGTTTTCAACCGTCCTGCGGCATGACGATGACGGTCGTCACTATCTTGTCACACCGGTGGAAAAAATCGGCATTGCCGTAGAGGACGCGCCATTCGTGGCCGTGGAGATGGCGGTCGACGGGAAAGGGCGCGACCAGCGAATCAGTCTGCGCACGAACGTTGACGACGTGGTCAGCGTCGACGAGGACCATCCGCTACGGTTTGTCGAACAGGAAGAAACCGGCGGGCTGAAACCCTATGTGCTGGTGCGCGGACGTCTTGAGGCTCTGCTGTCGCGGGCAATCTTTTACGATCTGGTGGAACTTGGCGCCACAGAGGCGCAAAAGGGAGTCGAGATGTTCGGCGTCTGGTCGGCGGGGACATTCTTTCCGATGGCGCCGGCCGCCGAGATCTGGGCTGAGGACTGATGCTCGACATACCGCTGGACAAACAGGACGACTACTCGCCGAAGCGCTTCGTGGAACGCGTTCCCGGTCGGCTGCTTGACGATCCGCCACCGGGCGACCTCGACCCGACGGTGCCGCTTGTCGATGGCGATCATATCCTCAATCCGGATGCCTTCGAACGTCTGAAAGGAATGTCTCTCCGCCGTGCCGCCGTGCTGGTGCCGGTAGTGGCGCGCGACGAAGGGGCGACCGTCATTCTCACCCAGCGCCCCGACCATATGCCCAATCATCCCGGCCAGATCGCATTCCCCGGCGGCAAGATCGAGGCGTCGGACGAGGGGCCCGCGCACGCGGCGTTGCGCGAGGCGGAAGAGGAGATCGGCCTCGATCCTTCGCTGGTCAAAAAGCTCGGCTATCTCGATCTCTACATGACCGGCACCGGTTTCAGGATCGTGCCGCTGGTCGGGCTGGTGCGGCCCGACTACAGGCTCACGCTCGATCCGAGCGAGGTTACCGATGCGTTCGAGGTCCCGCTTTCCTTCCTGATGAGCGTTGCCAACCACAAGCACGGATCGCGGGTCTGGGAAGGCAAATCCCGGCATTTCTACATCATGCAGTATGAGGAGCGGTGTATCTGGGGGGCGACCGCGGGTATCCTGCGCAACATGTACAATCGCCTCTACAAACCGGACTAACCGGCCATGGCCCGCTTCATCCTGATCGAACTGGCGCTGTTCCTGCTGCCTTTCGCGGTCTTCTACGTGCTGGCCGTGCGGGCGCGCCGGGGCGAGGAAGTTTCGTGGCCCTGGCTCTGGCTGTCGCTGGCGGGTCTTGTCGTCACAACGGCGGCATTCATCTGGTTTGCGTCCGTCGACGGGGAGGACCCGGGCCTGCATTACCAGCCGGAAGCAGAGCAGGTTCCTTACGAACTTTCTCCCGACAAGCCTGCCTACCGGCAATAAGAGGCGGTCATGGCTCGCCGTACCATCGCGCTTGAAGAGTTCCGGTCCGAGGGCCTGCACAGGTTGATGCAATTGCTGAACAACGACGCAGCCGAGACCCGCGTCGTCGGCGGCGCCGTCAGAAATCTGCTGCTGGGAGAACCGGTCAGCGATATCGATCTTGCAACAACCGCGCACCCGCAGGCGGTGATGGAACGCTGCGCCGAGGCCGGCCTTTCCACGGTGCCGACGGGCGTCGAGCACGGGACGGTGACCGTCATCGTCGATGGCGCACCTTTCGAGGTCACGACACTGCGCGAGGATGTCGAAACCGACGGGCGACGGGCTGTCGTCGCCTTCGGGAACGACTGGAACGCGGATGCCATGCGGCGCGATTTCACGATCAACGCTCTCTATGTCGATGCGTCGGGCAGGCTGCACGATCCGGTCGGCGGCCTTGCCGATATCGACAGGCGCGCTGTGCGGTTCATTGGCGATGCCGAACAGCGGATACGTGAAGACTACCTGCGAATCCTGCGCTTCTTCCGGTTTCACGCACGCTACGGGAAGGGCCGGCCGGACGCGACCGGCCTCAAGGCTGCTTCCAAACTCAAGGCTGGAATCGCTCGGCTTTCGGCTGAACGGGTCTGGAAGGAGTTGAAACTGCTGTTCGCCGCACCCGAGCCGGTTATCGCCGTGCGCTGGATGAGGGTATCGGGCATCATGGATGCAGCGCTTCCCGAACAGTCCCGATGGGGCATCGATTTCCTGGAGCCGCTGATCGTCGCTGAGCGAATTTTCGGCTGGCAGCCCGATGCGATGCTGCGACTGATGTCGATCGTGCCGCCGCGCGCCGATGTCGTCGGCGGGCTGGCGGACCGGCTGAAACTGTCGAATGACGAGCGCGAACGGTTGCGCGGGTTCGCGCTGGCGCACGATGCCGCGATGCAGGCGGATGCGGAAACGATCGACAGGGCACTCTACCGCTACGGGGCGAGCGGCATTGCAGACAATCTGCGTCTGCTCTCGGCAAAACGCCACTACGAAGACGAATCCGAGGCCCATCGGCTTTCACATCTCGTCGAGCACGCCGAGGTATGGCGCCGGCCGGTCCTGCCGGTAGCAGGGCGCGACCTGCTGCAGAAAGGGCTCAAGCCGGGCCCTGCGGTCGGCGAGGCGTTGTCCCGGCTGGAGAAGGCATGGCTGGAAAGCGGCTTCAGGCTGACCCGGGAAGAACTGCTCGCCATGATTTGAGCGGGCCGGCAGGCGCTTCAGATATCGAACCGGCCATATTCGGTATTCTTGTTCAGGCTTTGGGCCTCAAACACACGTCCGTTCATCACCCCGTAGATTCCGTTCGGCAATGTCTGGGCCGCGATGAGCGCGCCACCCAGATTGAAAGGCCCGTCGGATCGGCTGAGTGAGAACGGGCGCATCGCACCGGTCAGGACCACCGTCCGGTCGGGGACGCGACCGGCGAGATAGCGCGCAGTTTCGCCCATCGTGCCGGTGCCGTGGGTGATGACAACCGCTTCTTCGGGCGCAGCGGCGGCAACCCGTGCGATCGCGTCGCGGTCCTCATCGGTAAAATGCAGGCTGTCCTTGAGAAACAGGCGCTGGATGATGGGATAGTTGCAGCGCCCGTCGGTGAGAATTTCAGGAATCTGGGTCGTGCCGTCGGGTGCGAAGGCGAGCCCTTCGGTAAAGGGATCGTGGATCTTGTCGATCGTGCCGCCGGTTACGATGATCCGTACGGGCTTCATCGGTCTCACCTCGTCAGGGCCACCTTACAAGCGGCGGCATGGAGGACAGGATAGCGGGAACATGCCCGCCCGTCTTCAGTCCGAAGATCGTGCCGCGATCATGCAGCAGGTTGAACTCGACATAGCGGCCGCGCCGCACCAGCTGTTCCTCGCGCTGGGCGTCGCTCCAGGGCTTTTCGTAATTGCGCGCGACGAGGGCGGGATAGATATTCGCAAAGGCGCGCCCGACTTCCCGGGTGAATGAGAAATCCGCCTCCCAGTCGCCGCTTGTCAGGTGATCGAAAAAGATGCCGCCGATCCCGCGCGGTTCGCCGCGGTGCGGCAGGTAGAAATATTCGTCGCACCATTTGCGATAGTAGCTGTAGTCGGCGACGGCGTGAGCATCGCACGCAGCTTCCATTGCGGCGTGGAAATCGCGTGTGTCGGGATCGTCCTGCGTACGCCGGGCATCGAGTACGGGCGTCAGATCGGCGCCGCCACCAAACCAGCTCTTCGTCGTGGAGACGAAGCGCGTATTCATGTGCACCGCCGGCACATTCGGGTTGTGCGGATGGGCGATCAGGGAAATGCCGCTCGCCCAGAACCGTGGATCTTCGTCAGCACCTTGAATCTGCTTGCGAAATTCCTCGGAGAAACTGCCATGCACGGTCGAGCAGTGGACGCCGACCTTCTCGAAGACGCGGCCTGTCATCATGCTCATGACGCCGCCGCCGCCCGGAGCGCCCGAGGCGTCGGTGCGTTGCCAGGGCGTTCTGGCAAACCGGCCCGGTCCGGCGGTGCCCATGGGGGCTGTGTCAGGCAGGCTGTCTTCAAGGCTTTCAAACGCCGCGCAAATCTCATCGCGCAGCGTTTCGAACCAGCCTCTGGCGGCGGCCTTCTTTTGGTCAAGCGTCGTCATGGGCTCAAGCGGTAGACCAGCACGCCAAACCGATCAACGGTAAAGAAAAAGCCGCCCGTTTCCGGGCGGCTGGGGGACAAGGGTCAGAGGAGAAACGACCCCTGTTTTCATCTCGGCAGCTATGCCGCGGGCTGCGGCTCCTCGCCCTTGCCGTTCTTCAGTTCGTCCATGAACTGGTCGAACTCCTGCTTGTCCTTGGACTTGCGCAGGCGGTCGAGGAAATCCGTGAACGCCTTCTGCTCGTCTTCCAGGCGACGGATCGTCTCCGCCTTGTATTCGTCGAAGGCGCTGTTTCCGGAAGAACGCATATGCGCTCCCATTCCGTGCCAGCGACCGCGCATGTGATTATGCCTGCCTCTGCATCCCATTCGTCCGCTCCATATCAAAAAGAACAAAATCGCCAGACCGAGTGGCCAGAACAGGATGAAACCGAGGATCATCGCGGCGATCCATGCACCCTTGCCATAGCCGTCCATCTTCTCAACGACGCTCATCCGCTCGACCATTTCCATGGTGTGTCTCCAAGACCTCCGTTTGGGCTCAAATCCAGTGTTAATGTTAGTAACATTTACATAAGTGGTCTGGCAACTCGTCTTTTCAATAGGTGGGCGGTAAAATTTCGACGCCCGTTGCGGCCATCCCTGCCGGTCCCATCGAAATGGGGATGGCAACGGATGCGGGCAAGGTCGGCTGTCTCATTTCCCCGGTTCGTAGCCAAGGCCCCTGAGATAGATCAGCGTGCCGGCTTCCAGCAGGTCTTCCGGCGGCACGGGAATGGCCCGGCGGCCGCGGTCGCCGCGTGCAAACAGCGACGCCACGCCATGAGACAGCGACCATATGTGCAGCGCCATCATCAGGGCCGGGGCGCGCGTGTCCTCCGGCAGTGTGTTCCTGATCCGCTCGCAGGCGGAGAGGAGTATCTCGAAGGCCCGATCCGCCTCGCGCCGCAATTCGCCGTCGGTGGCAGGGGACACGCCGCCCTCGAACATGGCCGAATAGAGCGCGGGCTCGCTACGGGCAAAGCCGATATAGGCGCGGCCGATCCCCATGAGCGATTCCACGGCGTCTGCGCCATCCGGGTGGCGGGCAGCGCGGATGCGGTCCGCGAAGCGCGAAAAACCGCGTTTCGCCACTTCCGCCATCAGGGCGTCTCGATCCTTGAAATGCCGGTAGGGAGCAGCGGTGCTGACGCCCGCCATGCGCGCGGCCTCGGCCAGCGTCACGCCCTCCGGTCCGCGTTCGCCAATCAGCGCCATGGCCGCATCGACCAGCGCTTCGCGCAGGTTACCATGGTGATAGCCACGCTTCCGTTCGTCGTGGTCCGGTCTTCGCCAGCTCATGTGACGGTGACTTACATCATCGCGGCTGCGAGGGGAAAGCATTTGTCTGCCGCAGCGCCTCGGCAAGGACGATCCCGGCACTGACGGCGACGTTGAGCGAGCGCATGCCCGGCGCCATGGGGATGACGAGCCGGACATCGGCATCGGCGTGGACCTGTTCAGGCACGCCCGCGCTTTCGCGGCCAAGCATCAGCCAGTCGTCGGCGTGGAAGGTATGCACGTGATAGGGCGTCGATCCTGCCGTGGTCAGGAGAACGAGGCGCGAGCCGGCGCTGCGGCGGGCCGAATCGAAGGCCCGGTAGTCCTGATGGCGGGTGAGATCGACGCTGTCGATATAGTCCATGCCGGCGCGGCGGAAACGCGCCTCGGACCAGGCAAATCCGGCAGGCTCGATGATATCGGCGCCGACGCCGAAACATGCGCACAGGCGCAATATCGTACCGGTGTTCTGTGCAATGTCGGGCTGGTAAAGCGCCAGTCGCATGAAGCATCCTTGCGTATGTAGGATTTGGCCGGCTGCCGGGGCCCCGACTGCGCCAAAATTTCGCACATGAGGCGGGCGCGCAAGTCTGGACATTGTGTCACAACGATGCCAATAACGGCGCTATTGTGGCTCAGGGGCGCTGAGGCCTTTCTCGTGGCTATCACAGCAGGAAGCCAGCACCTGTGCGGGGATCTGGAAGGTTCGAGAAGGATTACAGGACGTGGCAACTGCTGCTAGTAGCGAGCCGACCCGGCGCGATTTTCTCTACATAGCGACCGGTACGGCGGCTGTCGTGGGCGCCGCCTCGGCGGTCTGGCCGTTCATCGACCAGATGAATCCGGATGCGAGCGTCCAGGCGCTGGCGACGATCGAGGTCAATATCGGCGCTGTCGAGGAAGGCCAGTCGATCACCGTGCTGTGGCGCGGCAAGCCCGTCTTCATCCGTCATCGCACGGCCAAGGAGATCGAGGAGGCCCGTGCCGTCCCGGTCGACCAGCTGCCCGATCCGACAGCCGAGAACGCGGCGTTGCCGGCGGATGCGCCCGCAACCGACGAGAATCGCGCCATCAAGCCTGAATGGCTCGTCATGATCGGCGTCTGCACGCATCTGGGTTGCGTGCCGCTCGGCCAGCAGGGCGATTTCGGTGGCTGGTTCTGCCCCTGCCACGGCTCGCACTACGATACGGCGGGCCGCATCCGCAAGGGACCGGCACCGCGCAATCTCGATGTGCCGATCTACAGTTACGTCAATGATACGACCCTGCGGGTCGGCTGACCTCAGCGGTCAGGGTTTTAAGCGGGGAACACGCGCAAGATGAGCGGACATTCCAGTTACGAATTCCAGAACGGCTTCCTGCGCTGGCTGGACAGCAGGTTGCCCCTGCCGAGCATGCTCAAGGGCCAGGCGATGGACTTCCCAACGCCGAAGAACCTGAACTACTTCTGGACCTTTGGCGGCATCCTGCTGCTCTGCCTCGTTGTTCAGATCGTGTCGGGCATCGTGCTTGCCATGCACTACACCCCGCATGTCGACATGGCGTTCAACAGCGTCGAGCACATCATGCGCGACGTGAACTACGGCTGGCTCATCCGCTACATGCACGCCAATGGCGCGTCGATGTTCTTCATCGCCGTCTATATTCACATGCTTCGCGGCCTCTATTACGGCTCCTACAAGGCGCCGCGCGAAGTGTTGTGGATCATCGGCGTGCTCATCTTCCTGATCATGATGGCAACCGCCTTCATGGGCTACGTGCTGCCCTGGGGCCAGATGAGCTTCTGGGGCGCGACCGTCATCACCAACCTGTTCAGCGCCATCCCGATCGTCGGAAAGGGCATCGTGGAGTGGCTGTGGGGCGGTTTCGCCGTCGGCAACCCGACGCTCAACCGCTTCTTCTCGCTGCACTTCCTGCTGCCCTTCGTGCTGGCCGGCGTGGTCATCCTGCACATCTGGGCGCTGCACGTGCCGGGCAACAACAACCCGACGGGTATCGATCCGAAGAGCCCGAAGGATACGGTCCCCTTCCATCCGTACTATACGGTGAAGGACGGCTTCGCGATCGTGCTCTTCCTGATCTTCTTCGCGGTCTGGCTGTTCTACTATCCGAACGCGCTCGGCCATACCGACAACTACATCCCGGCCAATCCGCTGGTGACGCCTTCGCACATCGTGCCCGAATGGTACTTCCTGCCCTTCTACGCGATCCTGCGCGCGATTCCCTCCAAGCTGGGCGGCGTCATCGCGATGTTCGGCGCCATTGCGGTGCTGTTCATCCTGCCCTGGCTGGATACCTCGCGCGTGCGCTCCGGTTCATTCAGGCCGCTGTTCAAGGTGTTCTTCTGGCTGTTCGTGTTCGCCGGCGTGGTTCTGGGCTATTGCGGATCGCAGCCGCCTGAGGGTTCGCTCGTGCTGATCGCCCGCGTTGCGACCGCCTACTACTTCCTGTTCTTCCTCTTGATCCTGCCGCTGCTCGGCATCTTCGAGAAGACAAAGCCCTTGCCCGCCTCGATATCGGAATCGGTGCTGCCGAAGAAAAAGGCCGCGACAGCCGAACCGGCTCAGGCGTGAGGGAGGCAGCGATGAGGAATTTTCAGATGAAACGCGTGACGCTCGCTGCCCTGACCGCAATCTTCGCTACGGGCCTTGTCTCGATTTCGCCGGCACGCGCCGCCGAAGCCGAGACCGAAATGAAGCATGTCGACTGGACGTTCGACGGGCCGTTCGGCCATTTCGACCGGGCGCAGCTTCAGCGCGGCTTCAAGGTCTATCAGGAGGTCTGTTCGGCCTGCCATTCCATGAACCTCGTTGCCATTCGCACGCTGGGTCAGGAAGGCGGTCCGGAATTTACCGAAGCCGAGGTCAAGGCCATCGCCGCGACCTACACGATCTCCAAGGATATCGACGAGAATGGCGACGTGATCGATCGGCCGGGCAAGCCGTCCGATCATTTCCCGGCGCCCTTCGCCAACGAGAATGCGGCTCGCGCATCGAACGGCGGCGCGCTGCCCCCGGATTTCTCCGTGCTCGCGAAAGCACGCCACGGCAACGCCGATTACATCTACTCGATCGTGACCGGCTATGAAGAGCCGCCGGCCGATATGACCATGCGGACCGGGATGCACTACAACACCGCGTTCCACGGCAACCAGATCGCCATGGCGCAGCCGATCGACGACGGCGCGGTGACTTATGACGACGGCACCGAGGAAACGCTGGACCAGTACGCACAGGACGTGGCCGCATTCCTTTACTGGACTGCGGAGCCCAAGCTGGAGGCGCGCAACCGGACGGGCTTCAAGGTCATCCTGTTCCTGATCCTTTTTGCCGGCCTTCTGTACTTCACCAAGAAGAAGCTGTGGCGCGACGTCGAGCACTAGGTGCTGACATCATGTTGATCTGAAAAAGGCGCCCTCGGGGCGCCTTTTTTGTGTTTTGCGGCTCGGGCGCGCTTTCACATGCAGGCGCAGGCGCTAGGATGTCGCGAACAGCAAACCGCGGGGCATTCATGACGGCATCTGTACTCGGCATCATCGGCGGGTCGGGGATCTACGATCTGCCGGGTCTGCAAAATCGCGAGTGGAAGCGCGTGAAAAGCCCGTGGGGCGAGGCGTCCGACGAAATCCTTTTCGCCGAACTTGACGGTTTGCCGATGCGGTTTCTGCCACGCCACGGGCGCGGCCATGTGCAATCGCCGACCGGCATCGACTACCGTGCCAATATCGATGCGCTGAAGCGGGCGGGAGTTACGGATCTCGTTTCCGTTTCGGCTTGCGGCTCCTTCCGGGAGGACCTTTCGCCGGGAACATTCGTCGTCGTCGACCAGTTCATCGACCGCACCTTCGCACGCGAGAAGAGCTTCTTCGGCAACGGGCTCGTCGCCCATGTCTCGATGGCCGATCCGGTGTCGCCGCTGCTCGCGGCCCGTGCATTCGCGGCGGCCGGCGCCGAAGGGATCGCGGCCAGGAAAGGCGGCACCTATCTGGCGATGGAGGGTCCGCAATTTTCCACGCGCGCCGAATCGCACATGTACCGGGCGTGGGGCTGCGATGTCATCGGCATGACGAACATGCCGGAAGCCAAGCTCGCGCGCGAAGCGGAGATCTGTTACGCGAGCATCGCAATGGTCACAGACTATGACAGCTGGCGTTCGCATGATGCCGATGTCGACGTGACCGCGATCCTGAAGGTTCTGAAGGACAACGCCGACAATGCCGTGCGGCTTGTGTCACGGCTGGCTCGCGATTTCCCGCGCGAGCACGAGGCATGCCCGATCGGTTCCGACCGGGCGCTGGAATATGCGATGCTCACGGCGCCAGACAGGCGCGATGCGTCCCTGCTTGCACGGCTCGATGCCGTTGCGGGAAGGGTGCTGGGGCGGTAGTCAGGATCAGGCGAACGCCCTGGGAGATCACATGGACCTGAAAGACGCGATCCGAACCATTCCCGATTATCCCAAGAAGGGAATTCTCTTTCGCGACATAACAACCCTGATGGGCGATGCGCCGGCTTTCCGCCGCGCCGTGGACGAACTGGTTCAGCCCTGGCCGGGATCGAAGATCGACAAGGTCGCCGGCATCGAGGCGCGCGGGTTCATCCTGGGCGGGGCAGTAGCCCATCAGCTTTCTGCCGGCTTTGTACCGATCCGCAAGAAGGGCAAGCTGCCGCATGAAACCGTGCGCATTGCCTATAGCCTTGAATACGGTGTCGACGAGATGGAAATGCATCGCGATGCCGTAAAGCCGGGCGAGAAGGTGATCCTCGTTGACGATCTGATCGCGACCGGCGGCACGGCTGAGGCCGCGGCAAGACTGCTCAAGGACATCGGAGCCGATGTGGTCGCCGCCGTATTCGTGATCGATCTGCCTGATCTTGGCGGTCGCAGGCGACTTGAGGCGCTTGGCGTTCCGGTTCGAACGCTCGTCAGCTTCGACGGCCACTGACCCATTGAGCCTTGCCCGGGTGTGGCTGGCGATCAAACGTAGGATGCGGTCTCAATCTGTGAGGAGAGGGGCTAATGGCTGGCGATGAAATCAAGGGCGCGACCGGCTCCGTGCGGATATGGCTTCGGCTGGAAGGGCTGGCAGTGCTCGTCGCAGCGCTTGTTGCCTTTGCGCAGACCGGCGCTTCATGGTGGCTCGCGGCCGCTCTGGCGCTGGCACCGGATATCAGCTTCGCTGCCTATCTCGCCGGACCGCGATGGGGCGCGCTCGGATACAATCTCGCCCACAGCTATCTCCTCGCCATCGCCGTGGCACTCATCGCCTGGTTTGGCGGGGCAGGCGCTGTCCATGCGGGCGCGTTGATCTGGGTTGCCCACATCGGTGCCGACAGGCTGCTCGGATACGGTCTGAAATATACGACCGGCTTTTCAGATACGCATCTTGGCCGAATCGGAAAATCCTAGGTCTCCGGTTCCTGCGTTCTTCGGCGCCGAGACGAATGTCGACAAAACTGCCTAATTTTAAGGCTCTAAGAGCCGGCAAACGAAGTTTGTAGACTCCGGCAAGGCCAATGCTACTTTCGTCTAGGATGCACCATCGCCGGCATGGGGCCGTCGGGTCAGCGCATCCTTCGGGGAGGAACAAGAAATGTCACTCAGTGCACCGACAATGGTCGTCTTCATCATTTCGCTGGTCATCGCGATCATCGGCGTTCTCGCCGCGCTTGGCACGCTCACCATGATTCCGCTGGCGTCGGTCTGGATCATGACCATCGCCTATATCGTGCTGGCGGCTGGGACCCTGCTCAAGGGACTTTGACGGCATCACGTCGAGAAGACAGGACAGGGCCGGCGATCTCGTATCGCCGGCCTTTGCTATTTCCGCGGGCGGCAGAAGATATCGTAGTGCTGCCAGTGCATCAGATCTTCCGAGCCCAGTTCCTCAAGTTCCAGCTTGCGCCACGGATCGGCGTAGAAGACCCGATAGCCGAGCTCGTTGGTCAGGACATGGAAGAATGCGCGCCGCGCACCCTCGTCCATATGCCTGTAGATCTCGCAGATCAGGTAGGGCTTCTGCTTGAGAATGAGCGGCTTCAGGCTGTCGATAACGTCCGCGTCGTGCCCTTCCGTGTCCGATTTGATGAGCCGAATCTTGTCCAGCCATTCAGGCGCGCTGGCGGACAGTTCGGCCAGCATGTTCCGGCCCTCGACCTCAAGCGGATAGAAGTGGCCATGCCGGGTTGAGGCGACATTGCCCAGGTCGCCGCCGTTGCAGAAGCCGGCGTCCGAATAGTTGAAGGTGAGGGAACCCGGCGTCTCGACGGCCGCATAGGGAAGGACCGTTATCGGCGCGGCCGACGGATTGAGTTGCGCGTTTTCCTCAAGGACGGGCAGGACGTAGCGATTGGGTTCTGCCGCGAAAACCCTCCCGGCCTGGCCCACTGCGTGCGCGAAGAGAACCGATGTGTCGCCGCCATGCGCACCGATATCCAGCACGGCATCGCCGGGCTTGAGGTACTGCCTCAGGCAGTCGATCTGGCGGGCGTCAAATTCGGTCGGCCGATATTTGGGGTGAAGCCACTGGGCGAACCTCAGCGGTTCGTCTGCGCCGATGTCGAAACTGTCGACGCGCCAGCTGTAGATCTTCGGGCGCGAACGCAGGCCGAGCATGTTGAAGAAGGCGCGGAGTTTCATCTTCAACCCGCCTTTGCGGGGGCCTTCAATTCGATGAAGACATGACTTTCGTGGCGCGAGACGAGCTCACCGTCGAGGCTGTGCCCCTCGTGCAGGAAATGCACCAGTCCCCATTCCGGCCGCGATCCGCTCGGGCGCTTGCCGAGGATCGTGGTGGTGAAACGCACCGTCATGTCGACATAGACGGGTTTCAGCCATTTCATGTTCTTCAGGCCCGGTGCCGGGCCAAAGCGCGCGAAAGGCTCCTGCTTTTCGGCCGCTTCCTTCTCCAGCCGCTGCAGCGTCGTGCAGTAACGGTTCATCCAGGCGCTCAGCGTATGCCAGCCGCTCGCTGTCAGGGCGCCGAAAGGCCCCTTTTTCGCCGCCTCGGCATCGACATGGAAATAGTGCGGGTCGTACTTCCTGGCGAATTCGATGATCTCCGCTTCGGTGAAGACGTAATCGCCGAGTTCCAGAACCTGGCCGACGGACATTTCCTCCACGAACATCATGCTGCGGTCTCCTTGCGGGCGAACATGCTTGCCGCTTCCATCCACATGACGCGGCCCTGCTCGTTGAAGACCTCGACGAAAAGCGTGACGATACCCATCCGGGGGTTGGATTTGGAGGCGCGAACGGCCTTGACCGTCCGGCGTGCGTGCAGGCGATCGCCCGGTCTTACCGGTACTTCCCAGCGGAGTTCATCGACACCGGGAGAGCCGAGCGAGGCTGCATGCAGCAGCAGATCGTCGCACAGCATGCGCATCATCAGCGACGCGGTGTGAATTCCGGATGCGGCGAGACCGCCGAGGATGCTTGCCTTGCCGGCTTCCTCGTCCAGGTGCATCGGCTGCGGATCGTATTTCGTCGCATATTCGATGATCATGTCATGCGTGACGGTGATATCGCCGAATTCCCTGATGTCGCCTTCTGCGAAGTCCTCAAAATAGATCATTCAAAACCCCCCGGATGTTTTCCGCATTCGGTGTGCACTACGCGTTGAACCGGAAATGCATCACATCGCCATCGTCGACAATATATTCCTTGCCTTCCAGGCGCATCTTTCCGGCTTCACGCGCGCCGGCCTCACCATTGCAGGCGACATAGTCGCGATAGGCAATCGTTTCGGCGCGGATGAAGCCCTTTTCGAAATCGGTGTGGATGACGCCCGCCGCGGCCGGCGCCGCGGTTCCCGTCGTTACCGTCCAGGCGCGCGCTTCCTTCGGGCCAACGGTGAAATAGGTCACCAGTCCGAGCAGGCCGTAACCGGCTCGGATCAATCGGTCGAGGCCGGGTTCTTCAAGTCCCATTTCCGCAAGGAAATCCTTGGCCTCGTCGGCTGAAAGCTGGGCGATCTCGGCTTCGATCGCCGCCGAAATGACAACGATGCCTGCGCCTTCGGCGCTGGCTTTCTCCGCGACCTTCTCGGTCAGCGCGTTGCCTCCACCGGCATCTCCCTCGGCCACGTTGCAGACATAGAGCACGGGCTTTGAGGTGATCAGATTGAGCTGTTCGACGATCGACGCCGTCTCGGCGCTCGCGCCCTTGAGCATGAGGCGCACCGGCTTGCCGTCCTGCAGCAGTTTCAGCGCGTCCTCCATGACGGGCAGAAGCGTCATGGATTCCTTGTCCTTCGAGGCCGCCTTCTTGCGCACATTGACGATACGTCGCTCAAGGCTCTCAAGGTCAGCGAGCATCAGTTCGGTTTCCACCGTATCGGCATCCGCCAGCGGATCGATGCGCCCCTCGACATGGGTAATGTCGTCATTTTCAAAGCAGCGCAGGACGTGGGCGATGGCATCGACCTCGCGAATATTGGCGAGGAACTGATTGCCGAGGCCTTCACCCTTGGACGCGCCACGCACAAGGCCGGCGATATCGACGAATGTCAGGCGCGTGGGAATGATTTCCTTCGAACCGGCGATGCCGGCAAGCGTTGCAAGCCGCTCGTCTGGGACGGCCACATCGCCCGTATTGGGTTCGATCGTGCAGAACGGATAGTTTGCCGCCTGCGCGGCCGCCGTCTTCGTCAGGGCGTTGAACAGGGTCGACTTGCCGACATTCGGCAGGCCGACGATACCGCACTTAAATCCCATTCTTGCTGCTTTCCGTTTTGCTGCCTGCCGCTTTCCCTTCGCTGTCTTCGGGAGCGGTGTCGAGGTGGACCTTGTTCATGAAGCTGGAGTCCTTGCCCTCGGCGAGAAGCGGCGCATGGCGCGCAATCGCGTCGAGCAACGGGTCAAGCCAGTCGCCGTCAGGCTTGGCGAAGTCGGAAAGGACGTGCGGCTGGACCCGGTCCTTGTGGCCGGGATGGCCGATACCGATCCGGGCGCGGCGGAAATCCGGGCCGATATGATCGGCAATCGAGCGGATGCCATTGTGTCCGGCTGCGCCGCCGCCAACCTTCATCCTCAGCTTGCCGGGGGCGAGGTCCAGTTCGTCGTAGAAGACCACCACGTCGGCGGGCGTCAGACGATAGTAATTCATCGCTTGCGAAACCGCGTTGCCCGACAGGTTCATATAGGTCGTGGGCTTGAGCAGCAGGATTTTCGCCCCGCCTGTCTGGGCCTCCGCAGCCTCTCCCGAAAAACGGGAGCGCCAGGGCGTGGCGCCCAGACGCTCCGCAATTCGGTCTATGGCCATGAAGCCGACATTGTGGCGGTTGCCCGCGTAGCGGGCGCCCGGATTGCCTAGCCCGACAAGAATCAGCACTGGCTGGCCCTCCTGTCAGGCGTTGAGGAGGATCACTCCTCCTCGCTGGCTTCGTCCTCGGCTTCGTCAGCTTCGTCGCTGGCACCACTCTCCTCGCTGCGCAGGCCTGCCGGCGCGGCGATGGTCGCGACGGTGAAGTCACGGTCCGTGATCGTCGGCGTGGCGCCCTTGGGCAGCGTGATGGCGGAGATGTGCAGGGAATCGCCAACATCGAGGCCGGTCAGATCGCAAACGATCTGCTCGGGAATCTCGTCGGCGGCGCATTCGAGTTCGATTTCGTGTCGAACGATGTTGAGAACGCCGCCGCGGCGGATGCCGGGGCATTCCTCTTCATTGATGAAATGCACGGGAACGAAAACGGCGATCTTCGTGTTTGCGCCCAGTCGAAGGAAGTCCACGTGCAGCGGGTAGTCGCGCACGGGATCGAGCTGGAAATCGCGCGGAAGCACGCGGGTCTTCTTGCCATTGACCTCGATGTCGAGCACCTGGGTCAGGAAATGACCGGAATGGATGCGCCTGTTGATTTCCTTGTAGGAAACGGCGATCGGCTCGGCCGGTTGCTTTTCGCCGTAGATAACGGCGGGAATCAGACCTTCACGACGAAGTGCCCGGGCAGCCCCCTTGCCAACCCGATCACGCGCCGAGGCCTGCATGGATTCTGCAGTCGCGGACATGTGGTTCTCCTGATCAAAATGTCATCGCCGGCCAACGTGACCGGCGCGCCGGTCCCCAACGGCTTTCCTCCAGGGGTGTGAAGGCGTTGTTGCGGGACCAGCGCGGGCTTATACGCTTTTGATCGTTGCCCTGCAAGGGCGGGAGGATGCCGCTCAGGCGACCCAGTCGGCCAGCGCGTCGATGAAGGTGGTCAGGAACTCGCGCGTGCCCTCCTCGGTGATGTTGAAATCCTCGTCAATGAGACCTGGAAGCGCCCTGAAGAACACTTCCGGCCGGCCCTGAACGAGTACGCCGACGGTGACCAGGATCGTCCGAAGGTGCATTTGTGCCGCCGCCGTGCCGATCATGCCGCCAGTCGCGCCCGTAATCGCTCCGCGCTTTCCCACGAAGACATTTTCCTTCGGCGGCCGGGTTCCCCAGTCGATTGCGCTCTTGAGCACGGCGGGGATGGATCGGTTGTATTCGGGCGTGACAAAAAGCAGGCCGTCGGCAGCCTTGATCTTCGCCTTCATCTCCCGGGCGGGCGCGGGCATGTCGGCGACATGGTCGTCATTGAACATCGGGATCGCCGCGACGTCGATGAAGTCGAAGGCGAGCCGGCCGCTGGCGATCTTTTCGAGCGCGCGCGCGAATTTCAGGTTCAGGGAATCCTTGCGGTTGGAACCGACGAGAACGGCAATCGTCTTCATGGGACTGGGACCTCTCTTGCATGAATTGAAGGCTTTACCGGCAACATGGGCGCGGCACCTGCCGCAACAAAGCCCTTGAAGGGGAATGAATTGTTCTCATCGGCGCAACGCATTCCGCGTCGCGCCAATTTTCACTGCTGTCTCTCAACGATGAGATGCCGGGCGGGTTCCCGGCGGCAGATCGATCAGTCGAAGAGGCTTGAGACCGACTCTTCGCTCGCCGTGCGGCCTATCGCCTCGCCAAGCAGCGGCGCGATGGAAAGGACCCGGATATTGCGCGAGACCCGGACGGCCTCGGTCGCGGATATGGAATCGGTAATCACCAGTTCCTTGATCTTGGAAGCGGTGATGCGCGCGACCGCGCCGCCTGAAAGCACGCCATGCGTGATATAGGCATAGACCTCGGTTGCGCCCTGTTCCATCAGCGCGTCGGCGGCGTTGCACAGGGTGCCGCCGGAATCGACGATGTCGTCAATCAGTACGCAAATGCGTCCTGACACGTCGCCGATAATGTTCATGACTTCGGATTCGCCCGGCCGCTCGCGGCGCTTGTCGACGATGGCAAGCGGCGCATCGATGCGCTTGGCAAGCCCGCGCGCGCGGACGACGCCGCCTACGTCGGGGGAGATGACCATCACGCGCGAGGTATCCATCCGGTCGCGTATGTCCCTGACCATGACAGGGGCGGCGAAGAGATTGTCCGTCGGAATATCGAAGAAGCCCTGGATCTGACCGGCATGAAGGTCGAGTGTCAGGACACGGTCGGCGCCAGCATTCGTAATGAGATTGGCGACGAGCTTGGCTGAAATCGGTGTGCGCGGACCGGCCTTGCGGTCCTGACGGGCATAGCCGAAATAGGGGATGACCGCCGTGATCCGGCGTGCTGACGAGCGGCGTAGCGCGTCGATCAGGATCAGCAGCTCCATCAGATGATCGTTGGCCGGAAACGAAGTCGACTGGATCACGAAGATATCTTCGCCGCGGACGTTCTCCTGGATTTCGACGAAGACTTCCATGTCGGCGAACCGCCGGACCTGGGCCTTTGTCATCGGCAGATTCAAATAGGCGGCAATCGCTTCGGCGAGCGCCCGGTTGGAATTGCCGCAGACGATTTTCATGGGCGCTCGGATCCTTGCTGAATACGTATTTCGGAAAGGCACGAAAGCGTGCCGGCGCGGCACTCTTTATCAATCACCGCAGCGGATCGCAATTTCCCCCGCGCCACGGCTGTCAACTTCCGACAACGAGCTGGATGAGGGCCGGCGCGGCGGCATCCGCTGCCTGCCGGGCGGATATGCCCCAGCCATGATCGAGCGTGTTGCCGAGCACGCGGCTGACCTGCCGGACGCTACCCAGTCCGCGCCCGCCTGTTTCTTCGGCGGTCCAGATGATTGCGACCATCTGCCGGCCCTTGTCGACCGGCGAAATCGTGGTTGCAGCGGAAACGAGAATGTTGGCGTCTTCCGGTCTGTCGACGACGACCGCACCGTTTGCGGTCAGCGCCGCGGCAAGGGCTGCCGGCAATGCGGTAACCGCGTCGGAAACGTTGCTTTCAGCTACTGAGATGTAAAAGCGCGGCTCAACCGGTTCGGCTGGCACCTCGGCGGCGGCATAGCCAAGCGCGGTGCCACGCGGCGCTTCGACAGAAGCCTGGGCGCCAACGGAGGACAGGAACCGGGCAAGTTCGGCGGTCGTGGCATCGGCGATGCTGTCGATCGCTTCGGGAGACACCGAGCCCCATGGATCGCTGGCGCCGCTGGCCGGGGCCTGCTGCGTGCCTTCAAATCGGTGCACGCGGGCATCGGCCTTGTCGAAGACATCCCAGATGAACGAGATCGTCGTTCGTTCGGCGGAAGTGTGCGCCGAGAAATAGCCTTTGACCTTGAAACGAAGCTTGGCGTCGTCACGCGAGACGACGACGAGGTTGCGGCTCGCGGCGCGCTGGCCGAGGGCGGCGGCAAGTTCAGCCGCCTTGGAGTCCGGGAGGCCGGTAATCGGCTCGAACGCGATCGGCCCGGCGGGCTGCGCTATGGACGGCGAAGGCGGCGCGACGTCGCTGCAGGCACCGAGCGACAATGCGAGCAGCAATGCCAAAACTGCAAGAATGCGGGCCGTCACGGCATCCGCCCTGATGCTCATTTCGCCGAGCTCTCCCCGAGGTAACCGTTGGCTCTGTTGGTTCGGGCCGGGCCGCGGCGACCTGAAAGGCCGTTCCCCGTCGCGTACCCGAAAGACTCCCTAACGCTATTTTCCGGCAACGTCCAGCGGCCCGGTGGATCGCGCAGGCAAGGCCGTTCAGTCGGTCAGCAATATCGCCGAAATCTGGCGGCCGTAATCCTTCTCGCCACGATGCGTCGCGCGGCGGTAGGAGAAATAGTCGTCCTCGTTCAGATAGGTACAGACTGCGGTGTCGTCGACTGCGGCAAGACCCAGCCGGGCAAGTCGCGCGCCGATGTAGCCTGGAAGGTCGAACATCAGATGCCGGTCGCGGCGCGAGGGCCGGAAGAAGCGTTCGTTCGCCGCGTCCTCGGCGACGAAACGTTCGAGAAATTCGGGACCGACCTCATACGAAGGCTGGCTGATCGTCGGGCCGATCACGGCGACGATATCGGCTTCGTTGGCGCCAATTTCTAGCATGCGGGCGACCGTCGCTTCGAGAATCCCACCGATGGCGCCCTTCCATCCGGCATGGGCCGCGCCGACGACGCGCGCCTTGGGATCGGCAAAGAGGATCGGCGAGCAATCGGCGGTCGAGACGGCGACGGCGAGGCCGGGTTTGGAGGTCACAATGCCGTCGGCCCTGGCGCTCGGGTAATCCGGCCATGGATCGGTGACGATGACCGCGCTGTCGGAGTGGATCTGATAGGGTGTGAGCAGCAGGCGCGGGTCAACGCCCAGGGACTTTGCAATGCGGCCCCGGTTCTCACGGATCGATGCCGGGTCGTCCCTGGAGCCGAGCCCGATATTCAGGCTTGCGTAGATATCTTCCGACACACCGCCGCGCCGTCCGAAAAATCCATGGGCGATACCGCTCAACCCGGACAGAACTGGCGCTTCCAGCTTCACGGTCGGCTCTCCGTTGTCTCGGCCGCGATTTCCGCGCTGCCTGTCAGAAGCCAGCGGAAATCGGGTTCAAACTGGCCAATCAGGCGTCGAACGCCCGCTGTGCTCAGATGGTCATCGTCGAGGTACAGCATGACTTCGGCCATATTGGGATAGCAATAGTCCGTATCGCAGAAGACCGCACGCGGATCGATATAGCGAACGCCGGGAAACCGGGCGGCAGCGGCCGCCAGCGCAGCCGATGTCGCATCCGTGCGGGCGTCGATCTGCACGCGGGGTGCTGCGCAAATCTTCGTGTCGCGTCCCGAGCGGAGCGCACGGGCGACACAGTCAGCCGGTTCGCGCGTGAATTCCGGCGTCTGACCGATAACGAGTACGCGCTTGATCCCATGTCTGAACAGAAACTCCAGCGTCGCTCCAAGCCTTTCCTGCAGGAAGGCGAACTGGTCGGGTGCCGGTGCTTCTGCGCCGTCCGGAGCCATGCTGAAGCGCGCAACCCGCAGCGGATCGGTAGCCGGCAGTCCGAGCGCGCGGTTCCATCGCGCCTGCAGGATGACGAAATCGGACGGCGCGTCCTTTCCTTTTTCGATTTCCCGAAAGGTCCGTGCCAGGCTCGCATTGCAGGGCGGATAAGCCTCGCCGTCGGCAAACAGCATGGTGCCGACAAGGGCCGGGCAACTGGCAGACTGGCGCAGCTGCAGCGCGGCCCGATGCAATGCTGCCCGTTCCTGTAATGCCGGATGGCTGACAAGCGCGTGAGAATCGCCAAGCAGCAGGCCGCGCAATTCCGGTTCGGCGGGCGGCTCGGCGCGGATCATCTCCAGACCGGAAAGCCGGACTTCGCCAACAAGGCCGGGAGCATAACGGGTCGAAAAACCGGCTGCACCGACAAGGACTGCGGCGGCCGTGCCGGCGGCGATGATCCCGCGCCTGCTGAAGCGCGTGAGAATGGCCCTGCGGTGTTGTCTTATCGGCCTTTCGATCGCGAAGTAGGTGAAGGTCGCCAGGGCGATCGCGATGACGGCGACAAGACTATCGCCGGCGAGGTCACGTTCACCGAACCTTAGCATCCGCGCGAAGGTCAGGAGCGGCCAGTGCCAGAGATAAAGCGAATAGGATATGAGCCCGATTGCCGTCATCGCGCGCAGCGACAAGAGCCGCGCGACAATGTTTGCCGGATGGCTCATGCCTGCCGCGATCATCATCACCGCGCCGGCGACCGGGACGAGCGCGCGCCAGGACGGATAGGTTGCGTTGGCGGAAAAGCCGAGAATTGAGAAAAGCACGAGCCCAAGACCGGTAAGACCGATAATCGTCGCCGCGGGTTTAAAACGGCCAATGGTCGAAAATGGCATCGCGGCCAGCATTCCGCCTGCAATGAATTCCCAGGCGCGCAACGGCATCACGTAGAAAGCGGGATTGCGCTCCTTGTAGGAAAGCAGGATGCAGCTCGCCAGAGACAGCGCGAAGAGCGCAATTGACGCCGCAGTCCAGAAAGCGGCGGGCCGCGCTTTCAGCCGGGTCGCAATCCAGAACAGCCCGATCAGGACGAATGGCGCGACCAGATAGAACTGTTCCTCGACCGACAGCGTCCACATGTGAAGCAGCGGTTTTGAATCTTCGCCGGTGTCGAAATAGCCCTGCCGGCGCAGGAAATAATGATTGACGACCATCAGTGCCGAGAGCGCCGCCGAACGATGGAATTCCCTGTACTCGCCCGCGCCGACCAGCACGAAGGGGGCGGCGATGATCGCGGCGGCAAGGACCAGCAGCATGGGAGGCAGAATGCGCATGACGCGGCGCGCGAAGAAATCGGCGGTACTGAAACTTCCTCCGGAAAGCCCGGTCGCGATCTGGCCGATGATCAGGTAGCCCGATATCACAAAGAATATGTCGACGCCGACAAAGCCGCCGGGAAAGCCCGGCAGGCCGACATGGAAGCCGAGTACCGCGATGATCGATACTGCCCGCAGCCCGTCGACATAGGGCAGGTATCGTTCGTGTGAAAATGCGGCGGTCATCGGCTGGCCTGATCTTGATTTTCGCGGCGATCTGTCCAGTCCGCGCCCCGGTTTGTCAATTGCCGGACGTGAACGGTGGCGGCGCAGCCATGCGCGCATAGATGGTGCCGACCCTGAACAGCGCACCCATCGCATCCGGCGAAACGAGGCGGGCGAGGTCGGTTTCGATTGCGGCCGCTCGGTGCGGGTTGGCCGCAGCAAGTTTTTGGGCGCGGTGCCCGATGCCGAGGGCGGAAAGGAACTCGCCTTGCGAGACCGATCCGGCGAAGCTTGCACTGGCAGCAGATGCGGCCGTGCGAAGCTGCGTGAAATCGACATGGGTCGTCAGGTCGGCTGTTCCGGGCGCTTTCAGCGCATCGGCATGGGCGTGGGCGCGAACCGCCTGTAGCGTGTCGCCGGTGGCGGGGCCCTCATATCCGTAATCGATCACCAGCATCGCGCCGCCATCGGTCGCAAGTCGATGCGCCAAAGCGCCTGCGATGGCCTGTCCGGTTTGATGCCATTCGGCAATGGCGCCGTCATTGGCTGCGCCCGGAAGGCCAGCGGGTACATCGGCGGTCTCGATGTCGCAAAAGGCAAGTCCGTCGCCCTGCATGCCGACCGCGCGTTCGCGCCAGCGGCCGCCTCTAGCGACGAACTGGCGAACGGGCAGCGCATCGAAGAATTCATTGGCGATGATGATCGACGGTCCGGCCGGCAGGCTGGAAATGTCGTCGTGCCAGACCGCATCGCGCTGACCGAGGGCCATGCGCTGCGCCTTGCGCAGTTCCGGGCTCGTTTCGACAAGATGCAGCTTTAGGGCGCGCTCCGTATCGGGTCGGAGGGAAACGACGCGCATGATGTCCCTGACAAGGGCGCCGCGTCCCGGCCCAAGTTCAACGAGATTGAAAGACGCCGGTGCGCCCATCATCTGGTGAACGTGCAAGACCCACGCACCGATAATCTCACCGAACATCTGGCTTATTTCGGGGGCCGTGGTGAAGTCGCCGTCAACACCGATGACGTTGCCGGCAGCGTAATAGGGTTCAAGGCAACGCTTCATGTAGGTCTCGACCGTCATCGGACCCTGGCGACCGATCTCGTCGGTTATGGCGGCGAGGATCGTGTCCGTCATCTTCCGCGGGAGCGCCAGACCAGCCAAAGGCCGATCAGTCCCATTGGCAGGGACAGCGCCATGCCCATCGTCAGCCCGCCCCACAGGAAGCCGATCTGCGGATCGGGTGTCCGCACCGTTTCGACGGCGATCCGGGCGAGGGCGTAGAGAATTAAGAAGACGCCGGCAACGCGGCCCTCGGACTTGAGAGCGTGGAAGCGGTAGATGAGGACTGCCAGAACGACAAACATCACCAGACCTTCAAGCCCTGCCTCGTACAGTTGGCTGGGATGGCGCGGTTCGGGTCCGGCGGGGGGGTAGACGATGCCCCAGGGCACGTCGGTCGGGCGTCCCCAGAGTTCGCCGTTCAGGAAATTGGCGACCCTTCCCAGAAACAGGCCGATCGGCGCCGCTGCCGCCGCAAGGTCGCCGAGCGCGAGCGTCGGCAATCTGTGCTTGCGGGCGACGAGGAAGGTGGCAATGGCAACGCCGACCAGTCCTCCATGGAAGCTCATTCCCCCCTCCCAGAGGCGCAGGATTGCCATGGGGTCCGCGAAATAGACGGCGAAGTCGTAGAAGAGGACGTAGCCGATGCGGCCACCGAGGATGACGCCCAGCGTCACCCAGAATACCCAGTCGTCAATTGCCGCGCGGCCGGGATGATCGCGCGCGCCCCAAAGGCCTGGCCGCGAGGCCAGACGTACGACATACCACCAGCCGGCAACGATCCCGACGATATAGGCCAGCGCATACCAGCGAATGGCGATCGGGCCGAGCTGAACGGCGACGGGGTCGAACATCGGGAATACGATGGCGAAGGGCATGTTCGATCTCCTGCAGGGGTGGTGATCTGGCGTGCGCGCGGCACCCGTGTCAAGCATGAGCGGATGCAAGACTTGCTTGAACCGGTACGCCTGTGCGACCACATTATAAAGGCGATCCAGGGGCGCCCGATGACGACCCTTTCAGACGCTCGCACAAGGAGCATGAAGTCATGACCCAGACATCGAACCGCCTGCTTGACGAATTCGCCAAGCTGATGACCGATGCGGCGGGCGTCGCACAGGGCATGCGCTCGGAAGTCGAGACCGTCATGCGCGGCCAGATGGAAAAGCTGCTTCGCGACCTGGATATCGTGCAACGCGACGAGTTCGAAGCAGTTCGGCTGATGGCCGAAAAGGCACGTATGGAAAACGAGGCGCTATCGGCCCGCGTCGCGGCGCTTGAGGCGGCCGCAGCGAAGACGCCTGCGAAAAAACCAGCAGCAAAAACGGATGCCAAAAAGGCTGCCAAATAAGGCCCGCGCCGCGATCACGCTGCGCTGCACAAAAAATAAAAGCCCGATTAAGTTTCGTTAACAACCAATTAACCGGTTTGCTCCAATATCGGTAGTGTCCTTCGATTAGGCCACGATATATTGGGCCATGACGCGATTCGAACTGCATTCGCGGACAGAAATTCCGGACCCGGTCGGTCCGTCGGGAGGACATGCGCCGCAATTACCACAACAGCCTCAGCGGCAACGGGCTTTCAAGGCACACCACGCACGCCGCGGTTCGCCACGGCCAAACTTTCCATCATGTCATCGCCACTTACTCCCTATTCTCGTGAGGTAAGCTCCATGGACATCGTTGATTTCGAAACTGTTGTACGCGCGTCCAACCCGGTCGACACGATCGAACAGATCGCTTCCTTCAATGACTGGTCCTTCGACCGCACCGGAGACCACGAGATCACCATTTCGGTGAAGGGTACCGTGAGCGACTACCATGTCTCGTTCACCTGGATGGACGAGATCGAGGCGCTGCATCTGGCCTGCGCATTCGACCTCAAGGTGCCGGCAAATCACCGGGCCGAGACGATCAAGCTGATCTGCAGGATCAACGAGCAGATGTGGCTGGGTCATTTCGACCTTTGGGTGGAGGAGAGTGTCGTGATGTTCCGTCACGCACTGCCTCTGACCGGCGGCGCGGAAGCCAATGAAGGGCAGTGCCAGACCATGCTGGAATGCGCGGTCGATGCCTGCGAGCGCTACTATCAGGCCTTTCAGTTCGTTCTGTGGGCCGGGCGCACGGCCGAAGAGGCGCTCGAAGCCGTGTTGTTCGAAACCGTAGGCGAGGCATGAGCGGACTGGACGGCCGCAAGATCCTACTTGCAGGTGCGGGGAAAATGGGCGGGGCGCTCCTGCGCGGGTGGCTCGCGGCCGGGGTTTCCGCGCGCGACATCACGGTCATCGATCCCGCACCGTCGCAGGACATGGCGTCATACCTGATCGTCAAGCAGGTGGCGCTCAATCCGCCGAAGATCAATCAGCCCGATGTCGCCGTCATTGCTGTCAAACCTCAGATGATGGACGAGGTCCTGCCTGCGGTGGCGCAACATTTCGGACCGCTGACGATGGTCGTGTCCATCGCGGCGGGAACGACCATTGAAAGTCTTGCTGCCCATGTGGGTGAGAGGGCCATCGTGCGGGCCATGCCCAATACGCCGGCGGCCATCGGGCGCGGCATCAGCGTTCTCGTTGCCAATGACGCAACGAGCGACAAACAGCGTCTCCTCGCCGAAAGCCTTCTGGCCGTCAGCGGCAAGGTGGAATGGATAGACGACGAGAGTTTGATGGACGCCGTGACCGCCGTGTCGGGGTCAGGTCCGGCCTATGTATTCCTGCTCGCCGAGTGCCTCGCGGCTGCCGGAATCAAGGCGGGGCTTGAGGAAGGGCTGGCGGTAAAGCTTGCGCGAGAGACGGTTGCCGGTGCCGGAGAACTGCTGCATCGGGCAGAGGAGCCGGCGGCGGTATTGCGCGAGAATGTGACATCGCCCGGCGGAACGACTGCGGCCGCGCTTCAGGTGCTGATGGCGCCGGACAATGGCCTTCCGCCGCTGATGGAAAAAGCCGTTGCGGCGGCAAAGAAAAGGGGCCGGGAACTCGCCGGCTGACGGAAGTTCATGGATGCGAATGGCGGGGAAGGGGCAGCGGCGATCGAATTCGCCGATTTCCTGAAAGTGGATATCAGGGTCGGCACCGTGATGCGGGCCGAGCCCTATCCGGAAGCGCGCAAACCGGCGATCAAGCTGTGGATCGATTTCGGCCCGGAGATCGGCGAGCGCAAGACTTCTGCCCAGCTGACGAAATATTATACGCCTGAAACGCTTGTCGGGCGGCAGGTGGCGGCAGTGGTCAATTTTCCGCCCCGGCAGATCGGCAAGTTCATGTCGGAAGTGCTGACGCTCGGCTTTCCAGATCCTGACGGAGAAGTTGTTCTCGTCGCGGTGGAACGGTCTGTGCCGAATGGCGGGCGGTTGTTCTGATTGATCAGACGGGTACCCGCAGCGTTGCCCTGAGGCCGCCAGCCGGACTTTCTCCAAGTTCCACATCGCCGCCATGCGTCCGCGCGATATCGCGTGCGATCGACAATCCGAGACCCGTTCCGGAGCGGTCCTGATTGCGTGCATCGTCAAGGCGCAGGAAGGGGCGGAAGACCTCTTCGTAGCTTTCGGGCGGGATTCCGGGGCCGTCGTCGTCGACCGAGATGACCAGCATCTCACCGTCGATTCTGGCGGTGATGTCGATCGTATCGCCAAAACTGCAGGCATTTTCCACGAGGTTCGACAGGCATCGTTTGATGGCGTTGGCGCGTACCGTCGCCGTCAGATCCGGTGGGGCGTGGATTTCCGTATGGTGACCGCTCCGCTCGGCATCGAAGCGCAGCGATTCCAGCAATGCGCCGATGTCCGTCTCGCTCGCCATCTCGCCCGTGTCGCCGCGCGCGAATGACAGATAGTCCTCGAGCATGTGCTGCATCTCGTCGACGTCGCCGATCAGGTCGGCGGTGTCGGCGTTGTCGCCGATCAGCGCGAGTTGCAGCTTGAAGCGGGTCAGGATCGTGCGCAGATCGTGGCTGACGCCGTTCAGCATGGTCGTCCGCTGTTCCAGCTGGCGTTCGATGCGCCGTCCCATTTCGATGAAAGCGAGAGAAGCCTGACGCACCTCGCGGGCGCCGCTTGGGTGAAACTCCTGGGTAATCGAGCGGCCCTTGCCGAATTCCTCCGCCGCGAGCGCGAGGCGCTGGATCGGCTTGATCTGATTGCGCAGGAAGGCGACGGCGACGGCAAGGACCACGAGGGACGTGCCGACCATCCAGACGATGAAGATATGCGAATTCGACGCATAGGCGGCATTGCGCGGCGCGATGACCCGCAAGACCGCGTCCTTCAGCTGGATGCGGATCTCGACGAGGTTGGAGCGGCCGACCGTGTCAATCCAGAATGGCCGGTTGATCTGGAGCGTGATCTCGCGAGAGAGCGTGCGGTCGAGAAGTGAGAAAAACGGCTTGGGACCTGCCGGTGGCAGCGGTTGAGGCTCCAGAAAGGATACCGTCAGACCCATGCGCTCGGCGGCAATGCGGGTGAGTTGCTGCTTTTCCTTATCCTGGGGATAGGTCTCGTAAACATCGATCACGGCGGCGATCTGCTGCGTGACCGCCGCCGAAAGCCGCCCCGTCACGCGATCCCAGTGCCGTTCCATGAAAACGAAGGCGATGACTGCCTGAAGCAGCACAACGGGCGTCACGATGATGATCAGCGAGCGGGCGTAGAGCCCGGTCGGCATGTGCCGCGATAGCACCCGGCTGACGAATTTGACGGTCCGCGTCGAACGCAGCTTCTTGAGGCCGCGATGCCAGCCGATCTGCCAGCTTCGCAGGGGGCGGCGCATATTGTCGATGATCGCCACCACGGTCCCCGGTTCTAGTCCGTATGGAGCCGGTAGCCGATTCCGCGCACCGTCTGCAGGCAGATCGGATTGGACGGATCGGCCTCGATCTTGCGGCGCAACCGGTTGACCTGAACATCGACGGCACGTTCGCTACCGTCGGTGTCGCCTGCCAGTTCCATGCGCGCAACGGTCTCGTTGGCACGCGATGCAAAGAGCCGAAGCATATCGCGCTCGCGCTCGGTCAGGCGGATCGTTTCATCGCCGCGCCTCAGTTCGCCGCGCGCGACATGGAAGGTGAAACCACCGAAGCGCACGTCTGTGACCTGCATTTCCGCGGGCGGGCGGCGTCGGCGCAGGATGATGTTGATCCTCAGCAACAGTTCTCGGGGCTCGAAGGGCTTGGGCAGATAGTCGTCGGCGCCCAGTTCCAGCCCCTTGATCCTATGTTCGGGTTCGGATCGCGCGGTGAGCATGAGGATCGGAACGTCCATCGTCTTGCGCAGGTCTTCGGCGAAATTCAGTCCGGTTTCTCCCGGCATCATCACGTCGAGGATCAGCAGGTCGAAGGTAAGCCCCTTCATGCGCGCGCGTGCCTCGGCCGCGTTTTCCGCGGTCGTGATCCGGTAGCCCTGTTCAGACAGGTAGCGACGCAAGAGCGTCCTGATGCGCCTGTCGTCGTCGACGATCAGCAGATGGGCGGCGTCGTCGCTGGCAGTCGTCGGCAATGCATCTGTCTGGTCGGGGCTCATGGGCGCGGACCGTCTTCCCGGCGAGCCGTTGTCAGGGCGGCCACGCGCTCGCGTTCACCTACATCGACCATGGCAAGCAGCGTGTCGTGAAAGCGCGCCTGCGCATCGGGTCCGGCCTCGTTCAGCGCCCTCTGGATACGCTTCGACTGGCGCGCGGCGAGTTCAAGCGCCAGGGCCTTTCCCCGTTGCGTGGTGAACAGCAGCCGCTGCCGGCGGTCAGATGCGCCAGCCCGTTGCTCGATGAAACCGTCTTCGACCAATTGCTTCAGTACCCTCGCCAGCGACTGTTTGGTGATTTTGAGGATATCCAGAAGATCGGCGACAGTGAGGCCGGGATTGCGATTGACGAAATGAAGCACGCGGTGATGGGCGCGGCCGAAGCCAAACTGCGCGAGCACCTCATCGGCGTCTTTCGTGAAGTCGCGATAGGCGAAGAAAAGCAGTTCAATCAACGTCCAGTGCGGCGACACGGGCGTTTCGTGCTCGCCGTCCTCGGGTATTGTCTGGTCGTTGCCGAATTTTATGTCAGCCATATTGACTTATTTTTGTTCGATTGTTACAAGAACGCCGTTTCGGACGACATGATCAAACCTTGTGCCGCCTTTCCTATCAGGGGCATTATAGGTTCAGTCTTGCCCGATAGCTCCGTCTGTCGGACCATAATGCGACATACGGAATAGACAAGTCACGTGTAGCGGCCGGCGGATGCAAACGACCGGTCTGGACCTTGGGAGAAACTGCCATGAGTGGCGCATCATTCGACCAGCAGGATGGCTGGATCTGGTTCAATGGCGAATTCGTCGAGTGGAAGGATGCCAAGATCCACGTGCTGACCCACGGGCTGCACTATGCGTCGGCCGTCTTCGAGGGCGAGCGCGCGTATGGCGGCGAAATCTTCAAGCTGAACGAGCATACCGAACGCCTGCATGAATCGGCGCGTATCCTCGGCTTCAAGATTCCCTTCAGTGTCGAGCAGATCAATGACGCGTGCCGCGAAACGCTCGCACGTCAGGGTTTCAAAGATGCCTATGTCCGCCCGATCGCGTGGCGCGGCAGCGAAATGATGGGCGTTTCTGCCCAGAAGAACAAGATCAACGTGGCGATCGCCATCTGGGAATGGCCGTCCTATTTCGCGCCCGAGGAAAGGCTGAAAGGCATTCGCCTGGATCTTGCCGAATATCGCAGGCCCGACCCGCGTACGGCCCCGTCCAAGTCAAAGGCGGCGGGTCTTTACATGATCTGCACGCTCTCAAAGCATGCCGCCGAATCGAAGGGATATGCGGACGCGCTTATGCTCGACTGGCGCGGCCAGGTTGCCGAGGCGACGGGCGCGAACGTCTTCTTCGTCAAGGAAGGCAAGCTCCACACGCGCCCAAGCCGGACTGTTTCCTGGACGGGATCACGCGCCAGACGGTGATCGGCCTTGCCCGCGACCGCGGCATCGAGATTGTCGAGCGGGCGAATCCAGCCCCGAGGAGATGGAAGGCTTCGAACAGTGCTTCCTGACGGGCACGGCGGCCGAAGTCACGCCGGTTTCGGAAATCGGCCCCTACAAGTTCTCCGTCGGAGAGATCACGAAGACGCTGATGGAAGACTACATGTCCGCCGTCCAGCCCAAGCGGAAGGCGGCCTGACGCCGCCTTTCGATCTCTATCCGTCCACGGGCTTTGCGCGACCAGCAGGGCCATGCCGTGCATGTGCGCGGGGCCGTGGCCGTCATCGCGCTCAAGAATTCCCTGAATTCGACGATTTTCCATCTTCCAAACAGGCGTTCCAGTTCCCTGCTCGCGAAATAGTGGCGGACAGGCACATGCGTCTCGCTCGCCCCGGAAGCGTCGCGGTAACCGGGATCGCTGTCGGTGAAACTTTCCACATAGATCCGCGCGCCCGCATTCAACCCGTCGCGCAACGCCGTCTCGATCGCGACAATGCGCGGTAATGGCAGGTGATCCAGGCTGGTGACCATCACGGCGCCATCAAACCTGCCATCGGGAACCTGCCAGGAGGCAAGGTCGGCCACTTCTGTCGTGATCGGTAGTTCGCCTATCGCTGCTTCCTTTGCCAGCTGGTCAAGCGCCACGGCCGACTGGTCGATGGCGTGAACATGCACGCCATGCCGCGCGGCTGCGAGCGCGTGCCGTCCCTGACCGCAGCCCAGATCGACAATGCGTTCGCCGGAGGCGAAGCCGGCCAGAAATCGGTCGAACTCGGGTCGCACCGAGCGCCCGTAATAGTCGGGCGTCTTCTCGTAGAGACGATCGAAGAACCATTGAGACACGCAACGTCCCCCTCAAACTGCCGCAACGAATGTCGGGTCTGCCGCTACGGCGACTTCTGCTCAAACCCGGAAGGGCGTGCGGAAAGAACGCAGGCCTGCTGGAATTCGTTCAGTTTCACGGAAAATTAGGGCGTTTCGTTGTTTCATTGAACAGGACTGCGGGATGAGAAGGTTGCGATGATCGTACCGAAAATCATGCGCGCGTTCGGTGAGGGCATCGATGATGCCGCTCTGAACCGGGCGCGTTACATTGCGGTATCGAAGCAGATTCCGGTGATGTACAGCATCATCGGCGTATCGTTGATCGCTGCTGCCTACACCCACCACGGCGTCGCTCCGGATTATCTGACCGTCTATCTGCCGGCGGCCTTCGTGCTCATGGTCTTCTATCGGGCTGCCCTTCTGTGGCGGAGCGACATAGCCAAACTCAGCGACGAAGAGATTGCCGACAAGATGGTAACCGCGATCAAGCGGTCCACCGTCATGGCGCTGATGTTCGCCGGCTGGGAACTGGCACTATTCCAGTATGGAACCGCCTACACCCAGCTTCACGTGGCATTTTTTGCCACGATCACGGTCCTTTCGTGCATTGCATGCATGATGCATCTGCGCCTTTCATCGACGCTGCTCGCGCTCCTGATCAACGGGCCGTCGGTCGTCTTCCTGGCGCTTTCCGACATTACGGTGTTCAACGCGATTGCCATCAACGCATTGCTGGTCACGGGCACCATGCTGTTCATGTGCTTCCGCTATGCGAACGATTTTAAAGATCTGATTGCCAAGCAGCAGCAGTTGCAGGAACAGCGCAGCCGGCTTCGGTCGCTCAACCGCCAGAACCGCTGGCTGGCCGACCATGACAGCCTGACGGATCTGCCCAACCGGCGTCATTTCTTTTCGCGGCTCGCCGAGTCCATTGGGGGCGATCATGGCGAAACGCGCCCTCGTATCGTCGGTATCCTCGACCTCGACGGCTTCAAGGCGGTCAATGATGTTCTCGGGCATCTTGCCGGCGACCAGCTGCTGGCCGATACGGCTAACCGGCTGCGGGATGTTCTGGGCGACGATGCCTTTCTTTCGCGTCTTGGCGGCGACGAGTTCGGTCTTATCTTCGGTTCATCCATCGATGCGGCCGGGGCGGTGGCAAAATCCAACCAGCTTTGCGAAGCGCTGCTTGCCGCGTTCGACGTGAAGGGCAGTTCGGTGCACATCGCCGCGACAGTCGGCCTTGCTTCCTATCCGTCCGCGGGACGAACCGGTGAGGAAGTCTACGAACGTGCGGACTATGCCCTGTGCTATGCCAAGCAGCACAGCAAGGGGACGGTCGTCCTCTTCTCCGAAGAACACGAAACGATCATCCGCGAAGTCAGCCAGATCACTCACCAGCTGCGTGAGGCGGAACTCGACGAAGAACTATCCGTCGTCTACCAGCCGATCATCGACTCCGGGGCTGGTCGTCTTACCGCCTTCGAGGCGCTGGCGCGCTGGGATAGTCCCGTGCTTGGCCGGATCTCGCCCGACACGTTCATCCGTACGGCCGAGCAGGCTGGCCTAATCGGGCAACTGACGACGATCCTTTTCCGAAAGGCGCTCGCCGTGGCCGAACGCTGGCCGGAAGATGTCGGCCTGTCCTTCAACCTGTCGCCCTACGATCTCAATTCATTCGAGACGATGGCGAGGCTGATTCAGGCTGTCGAGGAGTCGAAGGTCCGTCCCAGCCGAATTACCTTCGAAATCACCGAGTCGGCGCTCGTTCAGGATATCGGCAGGGCAACGGAATCGCTCGAAGTGCTGCGTAACATGGGTTCAAGCATTGCGCTGGACGACTTTGGTACCGGCTTCTCGAGCCTTGGCCAGATTCAGCGTATGCCAGTCGACCGGATCAAGATCGATCGCAGCTTCATAACCGGCATCGAGACCGATGGGGCGGCGCGAAACATCGTGAACACGATTATCGATCTTTGCCGCAACCTCAATCTGGAATGCGTCGTCGAGGGCGTGGAAACCCGCGAACAACTCGAACTTCTGGAAGCGCGCGGTTGCAGTCTCATCCAGGGCTACTACTTCAGCAAACCGCTGCCGCCGGAAGAGGCCGACATGTTCCTCGGCAAATGGGTAGAAAAGCGCAAGCGAAACGCCGGCTAGCCTGATCAGGAAGTCTCGTCGCGCTGCCAGCGCGCCGCATCAAGGTCGTCTGCTGCACTGGCCTGCACCCAGTCGCCCAGCGTGCCATCGGTCAGATGCTCCCGCTTCCAGAAAGGCGCGCGGGTCTTCAGATAGTCCATCATGAAATCGGCAGCCTGCAATGCCGCGCGGCGGTGGCTGGCTGCGGCGAGGACAAGAACGATCTGCTCCCCCGGCGCGACGAGCCCGTGCCGATGGATCACCGTCAGGCCTTCCAGCTCAAAACGCGCTTCGGTTTCCTCGGCAATACGCGTGATTTCCTCCAGCGCCATGCCCGGATAGTGCTCCAGCTCAAGAGCTAACAGCCGTCCCCCTTCGTCGCGGCACAGGCCCGTGAAGGTGACAAGGGCGCCGACATCGGTGGCGCCTGCGGTCAGGAGGGTCGCCTCGGCCTGGACGTCGAAGGGTTCGCGCTGAATGCGGACCGTGATCATGCCGGCCTCAGCCGCCTGTCATCGGCGGAAAGAAGGCGACTTCCTGCGCGCCGGCCAGAGGCATGTCGTGCGATGCATGGGTCCGGTCGATCGCTGCCCGGATCACCTCTGGCTCGTTGAACGCACGTGCGCCGCCTTCGTCGCGCGCCGCAAGCCAAGCGATCAGGTCGGAGACCGTTTCGATCCCCGCCGGAATGGCGATTTCTTCTTCCGCCTTGCCGATGCGTTCGCGCACCCAGGCGAAGTAGAGCAGTTTCATATGTCAGTCTCGACGATGTGGCGAATTCCCGCGCGCATGTAGTCCCAGCCGGTATAGAGGGTCAGGATCGCCGCCAGCCAGAACAGCACCAGACCGGCATCAGTCGCAAAGCCGATGACCTTGTCGCCGGCAGGACCGGTCAGCAGGAAACCGAGCGCCAGCATCTGGGCCGCCGTCTTCCATTTCGCGAGGGTCGATACCGGCACAGAGACATGCAGTTCGGCAAGCAGTTCCCGCAGGCCGGATACGAGGATCTCGCGACACAAGATCACGATGGCGGCAATCAGGGACCAGCCGGCCAGCGTACCTTCCGCGACCAGTATGAGGATCGTCGTGGCGACCAGCAGCTTGTCCGCGATGGGATCGAGCATACGCCCGAGCGCGGACTGCATGTGCCAGGCTCTTGCGAGGTAGCCGTCCAGAAAGTCAGTAATGCTGGCGGCGGCGAAGATGGCGAATGCAATCCAGCGGCCGATATCGCCTTCCAGAAAGAAACTGATCCCGATAGCGGGCACGGCAAGGATCCGCCCGTATGTCAGGATATTGGGCAGCGATGTTGCGTGTTTGGGCATCTGGACGGCACGCTGGCTCATGAAAGTCATTGAGCATGCAGTCGCGATGCGGTCAATCCACTTGCCTGCAACGCCTCGCGCCTGGCCACGATGGTTCAGCGTTTCTCGTGAAAGTGGTCGTAGATCTGCCGGGCCATCCGGGCGCTGACGCCGGGCGCGGCTTCAAGATCGGTAATGCCTGCGCGGCTGACGGCCTTGGCTGATCCGAAGTGGAGAAGCAGCGCGCGCTTGCGGGCAGGGCCAATGCCAGCGATTTCGTCCAGCGGATTCGACTGGATCTGGCGGGCGCGCCGCGCCCGGTGTGAGCCGATCGCGAAGCGGTGGGCCTCATCGCGCAGCCGCTGGAGGAAGTACAGAACAGGATCGCGCGGTGGCAGCATGGCGGGTGCGGCGCCGCGGCGGAAGAATTTCTCGCGGCCAGCCTCGCGCTCTTCGCCCTTGGCGATGGAGACAAGCGGAATATCGTTCAGGCCGAGCTCGTCCATCACCTCAAGCGCCGCGGAGAGCTGTCCCGCGCCGCCGTCGATCAGAACCAGATCCGGGGACGGTGCGCCCGTTTCGCGTTCCCGCAGAAGGCGCGTGAAGCGACGGGTCAGAACCTCGCGCATCATCGCATAGTCGTCGCCCGGCGTCAGATCCTCGCTCTTGATATTGAACTTGCGATATTGCGCCTTCTCGAACCCTTCCGGCCCGGCGACGATCATGCCGCCGACCGGATTTGAACCCATTATATGGCTGTTGTCATAGACCTCGATGCGCTGCGGCGGTTCATCCAGATCGAATGCGGAGGCGACGCCATCGAGCAATACGGCCTGTGAACCCGTTTCTGCCAGACGCCGGGCAAGCGCTTCACGGGCATTGGCCAGCGCATCATCGACCAGCGCGCGCTTTTCGCCCCGCTGCGGGACCAGTACGCGAACCTTGTATCCGGCGCGCGCGCCGAGCGCTTCGCCGATCAGGCCCGCATCCTCGGGTTCATGGCTGAGATAGATTTCCTTCGGCGGCGGCTTGTCGTCATAGAACTGGGTGACGAAACTTTCCAGCACCTCTGCCGCTTCCAGGGTCTTGTCGGCTTTCGGGAAATAGGCGCGGTTGCCCCAGTTCTGGCCCGTTCGGAAAAAGAAGACCTGGATGCAGGTCTGGCCGCCATCCTGATGGCAGGCGAACAGGTCGGCTTCAGCGACGCCGCGCGGATTGATCCCCTGATGAGCCTGAACGTGGCCGAGTGCCTGAAGGCGGTCACGGTAGATCGCGGCGCGTTCGAAATCGAGCGCGGCCGATGCGTCCTCCATCTGCCGCGCCAGTTCCTCGCGAACGGCAGAACTCTTGCCGGACAGGAATGCGACGGCCTCATCCACCAGTTCCGCGTAATCGGCCTGGCTGATTTCGCCCGTGCAGGGCGCCGAGCAGCGTTTGATCTGAAAGAGCAGGCAGGGGCGGGTGCGGCTTTCATATACGGAATCGGCGCAGGAACGCAGCAGAAAGGCGCGTTCAAGCGCGTTCAACGTGCGATCGACCGCGCCGGCCGAAGCGAAGGGTCCGAAATAGTCGCCCTGCCGGTTGCGCGCGCCGCGGTGTTTCATGATGCGCGGCGCGGGGTGGTCGCGCGAAATCAGGATATAGGGGAACGACTTGTCGTCCCGCATCAGCACGTTGTAGCGCGGCCGCAGCCGCTTGATCATGTTCGCTTCGAGCAGAAGCGCCTCAGTCTCCGTGCCCGTCGACACGAATTCCATAGCGACGGTCTCGGCGATCATGCGCTGGATGCGAAGGGGCAGCGCGGCAGGGCGCGTATAGTTGGAAACACGCGCCTTGAGCGACCTTGCCTTGCCGACATAGAGCGGCTCGCCGGCATCGTCCAGCATGCGATAGACGCCCGGCGCGGCCGGCAGGCGCTTGACCTCGGCGGCGATGAGCGCTGCGCCCCGCAGGGCGGACGGCGTTGTGGACGCGTTGCTGGAATCGTTCATCAGACTTGCGAATATGCGACCCGCCACATGTTGCGGCAAGGGCTCCCGGCTCTCAGGAATAGCTGAATACGAAAGCGGTGTAGGCCGCGTACATGGCTATAAAGGCGATACCCGCGAAACGGCCTATGCGGTGTTCGCCGAGCACGAACGGCAGCAGGAGAAGGGCCGCAGCGATCATGATCCAGAGATCGAAATTCAGCATGCCCGGCGCGATCGGAACGGGGAGAATGAGTGCGGTCAGGCCCATGACGCCGGCAAGGTTGAATATATTCGAACCGATCACATTGCCGACGGCGAGCGCATGTTCGCGTCGGATCGCGGCCATCAGAGAGGCGGCGATCTCGGGTAGCGAGGTGCCGACGGCAACGACAGTCAGGCCGATGGCGGCTTCCGATACGCCCCAGGACTGCGCGATCTGCCGTGCGCCCTCGACCGTGATTTCAGCGGCGATCGGCAGGCCAATAAGGCCGGCGGCGATGAACCCGGCGATCAGCCAGGCGCTTTTCGGCCGCGTCCCGACGTCGTCGGCAACGGCGTCGCGTCGTGCCCTTCGCGCGTTTCGGACCGAATACCAGATGAAAAAACCAAGAAGTGCGATCAGTACCGCGCCATGCGGGTAGGAAAGCGGCCCCAGCCAGCAAAGGGCGACGAAAATGACCGAAACGGCGATCATGAAGGCGGTGTTGAGGGCGATCCCCCGCTCATGTGTATCGATTGCCTGAATCATCGCCGGAAGGCCCAGCACAAGCAGAATATTGGCGATGTTGGAACCGACCGCATTGCCGACGGCAATCGCTGGCGCACCGTCGACAACGGCGCCAACGCTGACGAAAAGCTCCGGCGCCGACGTTCCGAAGGCAACCACCGTCAGCCCGATGATGACCGGGGGAATGCACAGCCGTTCCGCAAGGGCCGCGGCGCCCCTGACGAGCAAGTCCCCAGCACCCACAAGCAGGACAAAGCCGAGGGCGAGGAGGAGATAGCTCATGAACGTCCTGCAGGAAAATCCGGGTTTGAAGCCATATAGGGCGCCTCGTGCCGAGGGCAAAGGGCAAGTCTGCGATGGCGATCCGGTGTTGCATGAATGCGACAGTCGCAACCGCCCTATTCTAGGCATGTTTTCGCCATGTTGGGGAACGCTTGGGGACACAATCGCGTTGTCTATTCGCTCGCATCAAACGCCGGTCTTCATGAGTCTCCCGTGCGGGGGGCGGCAGGCGTTGAAGCTGTTTAAAAAAGGAGTTCCCAATGACCCTCGGCCGCAAGAGTCTCATCGCCGCCGGCGCCGCGCTTCTCGCCGTACCGGCAATGGCTGCGGACATGCCGCAGCCGCAAGCCAACAACCCGGTCTACCAGCAGGCGCCGACCCAGGCGGCCTATCTGTGGTCGGGTCCGTATGTCGGTCTCAATGCCGGGTATGGCTGGGGCAACGCCGATTCCGTAGTCGGTGGCGTGCCGATCACGGTCGATCCCGACGGATTCGTCGGCGGTATCCAGGGCGGCGTCAATTTCCAGTCCGGCAATCTGGTCTACGGTGTTGAAGGCGACTTCAACTTCTCCGACGCCAATGCCGGCGCGCTCGGCTACAGCGTCGACCAGAACTGGCTGGCAACGATCCGCGCCCGTCTCGGCGTCGCGTTCGACCGTTCGCTGCTCTACGCCACCGGCGGTGTCGCGTTCTCCGACGTCGACGTGCGTCTGGCAGGTTCGGGCGCCAATTCGGCCACACTTACCGGTTGGGTCCTTGGCGCCGGTTACGAGTACGCCGTTACGGATCGTTTCACTGTCCGCGCGGAATATCTCTACACCGACTTCTCGGACGAAAACATGTTCCTTGGCGTCACCCCGGCCAATGTCGATCTGAACCAGTCTATCGCCCGTGTCGGCGTCAACTGGAAGTTCGGCGGCTTCTGAAGCCACTGACCACCAAATTATGCGGAAACGGGCCGGCCCTCAGCCGGCCCGTTTTCTTTTGCGCATAAAGTGCTTCCAGCATTCGTGAATGGCTCTAATATCCATGGTCCAAGGACCAAGCCAGGGAGATGTGGACTATGGGAATTTTCGATTTCATCAAGGATGTCGGCGAAAAGCTCGGCATTACATCATCCGACGAATCCCCAAGCGCCGAGGCGCTCAAGAAGGAAGTCGAGAGCCATGGGCTGGACGCCAAGGATCTCGATGTGAAGGTTGAAGGCGACACCGTCAAGATCAGCGGCACCGCCGCCTCAACGTCGATACGCGAAAAGCTCATCCTGGCCGCCGGCAACGTGCTCGGCATCGGCAAGGTTGAGGAAGATATCAAGGTCGAGACGAAGGAGCCGGACGCGTCTTTCTATACCGTCGCCAAGGGCGATACGCTCTGGAAGATCGCCGAGACCCAGTACGGCAAGGGCAAGGGGCCGAAATACACGGTCATCTTCGAAGCCAACAAGCCGATGCTGAAACATCCCGACAAGATTTATCCGGGACAGAAGCTGCGAATTCCGCCGCTGTCCTGAACGAGGTCGCGAATTGCCGCTCCGCTCAGGATTGGGGCGGAGCGGTCTTCTCGAATGAAGGGACGGCTGCGGCAAAGCCGGTCAGCCATGCCTCCAGCGCCGGGTACTGCTTGCGCCACGCACCCTCGAAACGCAGGTCGAGATAGCCGAGCGCGCAGGCAATGGCGATGGTGCCCATATTGACCGCGACTTCGGGCGGTCCTGCATTCAGTACAGTCAGGCCGCGCGTTATCTTTCCTGCCTGCAGGTCGAGCCAGCGCTCATTGTGCGTCGCCTCGTCGCGAAACCGCTTCTCGTAGACCTGGAGCAGCGCCGCATCCATGATTCCGTCGCCCAGCGCATGTAACGTCAGGACGCGCCAGCGGTCTGCGCCATCGCGCGGCAATATCCCGCCGCCGCCCGCCAGTGCGTCGAGAAACTCAAGGATGACCGGCGAATCGTAGATCACCGTTCCGTCGGTAAGGATGAGCGCGGGTATCTTTCCGAGCGGGTTCTGGCTGCGGATGGAATCGGCCGGATCGGTCGTGTCGCTCTTTTCGACGGTGATCTGATCGGCCAGCCCCAGGTGGTGCATGGCGATCTTCACCTTGCGGCCGAACGGCGATGCCGGACTGGAACGCAGTATCATCATTTGGTTTCCTCCCTGTAGACCTGCCGCCAACTTTCGGCGGGTCCGCCCTTGCAGGCGGTATCGATGCGGTAATCCTGAAGCGCGAACCGCCACCCCTGCCAGCGATGGACCGCCTTGCTGGCGCATCCGCCGCCAGAATCGCGGCCTGCGCGCATGGTCAGCGTTCCCGTTGTCTCGTCGAAACTTACATTTTCAAGCAGATCGGTTCCCGCCCAGCCAAAGTCGGGCAGAAACAGTGCGAAATAGAGTGTCTCCACGCCGCCGATCTCACCGGTTTCGATGCGATAGAGACGGTAGGTCACGCGGCCGCCGCTATTCGTGCACGGGATGCCGAAAAGGCGGCTGCGTGCATCGAGGCGCCCCGCGACAATGGCTGCATCCTTCAAGCCGGCGCTGTCGAGAGCCTCGCAGGCGCTCTGGCGGACATGTTGCTCATACACGCGGGCAGGAATGCCGCGCGGGCCCTTGCCGCCATCGGCCAGCGGCGTGGCGCCCGCCATGGACGGGTGCACGGGCAGGCCTTGGGGCGCCGCGACCTGTCTTTCGCCGGCCGGTCGTTTCTGGGCTTCCTCAATATGGGAAAGGGCACTGGCAAAGCCCTTCAGCGACGCGCTGAAAACATGGCTCGATCCATCGCTCGCGGCGAGCATCAGATCCATCCGCTGGCCTTTCTCCATGCCGCGAAGGATCCGTTCGGCTAGCGTCACGTCGGTCAGATGGAATTCGGGCCGGTCCGTTCCATAGGCCAGGAAGTCCTCGCCGGGATGGAAGCTCACCTTCGGTCCGCCATCGATGGAAAGGGCAAGCGTCTGCGCGGGGTCGAGGTCGAAACTGCCGGGCACGAAAGATACCTGCCATGACCCGGTGGCCTGTCTCCCGATCCTTATGCCGATCTTTGCGTCATTCTCGGCGGCGATCGTCGCGGCGGCGCAATACAGGTCGGCGTCACAATCGACAAACCACGCGCCTGTCCGCAGCGGGGCGCTGCCGCCTGCGACGAACGCGGCAAGCAGGACGAGCGACGACACAAACCGCCTGCGCATCTATCGCACCGGCGGAACAGCAAGGCGCGGATTGCGGCAGGCCCTGCGGTCAATTTCCGGGCAAGGGCGGAAGCGCAGATCCTTGGTCATGCAGATGCGCACCTCGCGCAAGCGTCTCGAATCGCAGGTAACGGCGACGGCATCCGCCTGAAGACCCGGATTGGCAGCCTGGAAGCTGCGTTCGACATCCATTGTCCCGACCATCCGATAATCCCTCGGTCCGACAAAGGCGGGCGGAATCGCGATCCTGTCGCGGGCCGCGCGCAGCTTGGCGAAATAGCCCTGCGGCGTCATCCCGGAGCAGACGCCGTGCTTTTCCCACTCGTGCCTGACCAGATTGGGACTGGGCATCACGTCGAGCATCGCCCGCACGACCGTCTCGGGCGCGCGGCTCGGCAGCGCGCGGCAAAACTCTGGAAAGCCTCGCTCATATTGCGGCCACAGGCCGTGCACGACGAAGGCATATGGCCGGCCGGCCGAGCACTGCGATCGATCGGCGCGCGAGCCTTCCGCTTCGCAATAGGATGGCGACCACGAAAGCGACAGAACGTAGAAATCGAAATCGCCCGCAACATTGATGTTTCGTGCGGCCGCCGGGGCGGTCAGCAGCAGGGCAAGCAGCCACAGGCCGATGGCTGGCCGGCGCCAGATGGTCGTTGCCATTGGTGCCTAGTATTTCGGCCGCAGGACGGCACAGGCAGGCGCGTAGGTCATGAAGCGGTCGCGGCCGACGAGGCAGTACTGCACGCCCCAGCCGACGCCGGCAAAGCCCTGGTCGCTGCGCAGCCAGTAGACGAGTTCATGAACGTTGCCGTCGGACAGTGTCGCACGCGCCGAGCAGTAACGCCGGGCGATGACGGTCGGTTGCCAGTCGCGCGTCGCGTCTTCCCGGACGTAGTCGATGCCGACGATGCGGGCGCCGTCCCAATAGGTCGTCTCGACGCGAGCAAAGCGGCGCTCGATGGCCGAAAGCACCTGCGGGGCGTCGCAGGCCGGACCCTGCCAGGGGCCATCCCGATAAGGTGAGCCGTAGAAGAAGAAACCGGCCTCGGCGGACGCGGCGGGCACGAGAAACAGTATGAGAACCAGCAGTCGTGCAAGCATTGCGTTCATTCCCTCGATCGGCATGGTGATGGACAGAACCCTAGACCATTTCATCGCGGGTCGGAAGCGTTCAGCCTGCCTTCCATAAAGTCTCGTAGACATCGAGAATTTCGCGTGCCTCCCGCGAGACGGCAAAATAGTTCTCGACATGCTCGCGGCCCGCGATCCCCATCTTTTCGCAAAGCGCCGGGTCGTCGATCAGGCGGGCAATCGCATCGGTGATGGCGTCGATATCCTCGACATCGACAAGCGCACCCGTCTGACCGTCGATGACGAGAGCGGGCGCGGCGCCGCAACGTGTCGCCACGACAGGCGTTTGCGACGCCATCGCTTCCAGCGGCGTCAGGCCGAAGCCTTCCCAGCGCATCGGTGCGACGTAGACCGAAATTGCGCGAAACCAGCCGGGAAGCGATTCTGCCGGCTGTTCGCCGAGGATGAGAATTCGCTCCGACAGGCCGGCGTCGGCGATCCGCGATTTCAACGCGTCGGTAAATGCTTGTTCCTGCGGCGTCGTCAGGCCGATGACGATGGCCGTGACGTCTGGCCGATCGGGCAGCAGGCGAAGCATGGCCTCGACGAAGAGGTCGGTGCCTTTCTGGTGGCGGACGCGGCCGAACACGCCGATGCCGCGCTTGCCGGGAAGGCCGGTTGCCGCCCAGGCCGCAGCCCTGTCGCGGGACGGGGCGAAACGCCCGGTGTCGATACCGTGCATGATGACCTTGGCCGGCCGGCGCAGGTAGGACGCCGCCTGCGGGCTGGTGGCGATGACCGCGTCCATGCGAGCGATCAGCCAGCGCGTGAAACGCTTATGATGCCGCTGGGCAGCAGAGGTGAACACCAGTCGGTAGGGCAGCCTGCACAGATCGCGGAGCACGACGCCCCAGACCATCTCGACATTCCGGCGTGCATGAAAGATGCGGAACGGGCGCTTTCCGGGCGCGCGGCGCAGCGTGAAGAGCCGCCATTTGGACATGGTCGCCACGCCTTGCGGAAGATGGTCGCCGACGGCCGCGATGCCGACCATATCCTTCTGGACCGGCAGCAGCGTGCGAACGGTGGTCGTCACGCCCGAGAAACGGCGGTTGAAATTGGGAACGACCACCTCGATCGCATCGGGCTCAAGTGTCGGAGCTGGCGGTGTCTCGTTGCGCATGGTCGGGAAAACCGGTTACCAGCCCGGCGCGACGAAGTCGATGGTCTTCCCGTTGGGAGCGCGCGGTCCTAGCTTGTCGGACAGGAGCGCCCGAGGAATTGCCAGCTCGTATTGTTGAGCGAGTAGCCGCACCGGGCGACCTTGCCGCGGATGCAGACCAGCTGGCCGGCATCGTAGTCGGTGCCGTTGGCGCGGCAGGAACACGGGATTTCCGCGCTCGTGTGAATCTGGGGACTGCTTTGTGCCGGGGGCTTGGCAGCGGGTTTGCCCGGCTCGGCGGCCAAAACCGGTCCCGCCGCCAGCAGCAGCGAGGCAATCATCATTCGTCCAATCACCGTCATGGTTCCAGGCCCTCCAATTTTCTCCATCGGACGGGCGTGACGGGTACCGGGAGCCTGAGCCCGGAAGTGCGGCTAGCCCGTGATCTGGAGATTGACCGCCTGCGGCCCGCGGCCGCGACGATCGTCTTCCAGATCAAACGTCACCTTCATCCCCTTGTCGAGCGGGGGAATGCCGGATCTTTCGACCGCGGTGACGTGCACGAAGACATCCTTCGCGCCGCCATCGGGGGCAATAAAGCCGTAGCCCTTCTGGGTATTAAAGAATTTTACCGTACCATTCTGTCGCATCACGCGTCGTTCCCTGGTGGCGTGGAAATAAAAAACCGCACGCGCAGCGTTCTGCGGTGCGGCCAATCGGCGATGTCTGTCCGGATCGGGAATTGTGATGCATTCATGCGAATGGTCAGCGTTGCTCCCGGGCCCTGTTCAATGCTCGCCCGGCGCCGGCATTGTAATTCACGCAGCCGGCCCTTGAGGAAAATTATGTGGCAGCACTTAAAAAGCCGCAACTGAAATTTATATGACGCTCTGGCGGGTTACATTTCCGGCTTCATTGCGCTAGGCCAAGCAACGCCCCGATATCTGGATGCAGGAGAAAATATTTCATGGGTAATCTTCGCGCCGCCGTCATTCCGGTGACTGCCTATCAGCAGAACTGCAGCCTCTTCTGGGATGAAGACAGCAAACGCGGCGTGGTCATCGATCCGGGCGGCGACGTCGATCAGATCCAGGCGGTGATCGAGGAGCAGGGCATCCAGCTTGAGGCTATCCTGCTCACGCATGGCCATCTCGATCATGCGGGCGGTGCCGCCGACATGCGCGACAGATACAACGTCAAGATCACCGGTCCGCACCTTGGCGACAAGGCGCTTCTGGACAATCTCGAGCGGCAGGCGGCAAGCGCCGGCATCGGCCCGGCGCGCAACGTCACGCCCGACAAGTGGCTGGAAGAGGGCGACACGGTCGACATTGCCGGCTACAGCTTCGACGTCCTGCACTGCCCGGGGCATTCGCCGGGATCGGTCGTCTTCATCAACAAGGACCTGAACTTCGCCATCGTCGGCGACGTCCTTTTTGCCGGTTCGATCGGACGGACGGATCTTCCGGGCGGCGACCATGACGCGCTGATCAACGCAATCAAGACCAAGCTCCTGCCGCTCGATGACGACATGGGCTTTCTTTGCGGACACGGTCCCGGTTCGACCATCGGTCAGGAGCGTGCGACCAATCCCTTCCTGCGCTGAAAGACAGGCGGCAGAAACGCGGCCGGCCAATTTTGCTTGACGGAGACGCCAGCGCGCCGGACGATTGCCGGACGTGTCGGCGTGCCCGGGGGCGAGAATGCGCGTTTCGAACTGGATTCTGTTTCTGATTTTGATGCTGGCGGCGGCGCCCGCCTGGGCCGGTGGCCTGAAGACCAGCGTGGAATATCAGTATTACGCGATTGACGGACGCACGCCGCTGCAGGTCGTCGCCTCAATGTTGCAGCAGGGGCCGCGGGTGAACCGCCGTCATGCCTATGCGACGACGCAGACGAAGATCGAGAACGGTCTCGGCTTCAATGGTGGCGGCAATTGCGAGGCGCCCGACCTGACGTTGCAGGCAAAATTCCTCGTCACCCTGCCCAAGCACCGGTCGCCCGGTTCCCTGCCGGCATCGACGCGCACTCAGTACAACCGCCTGATGAAGGTCATTCTCGACCATGAGAACGAGCATGTGCGGCTGCACAAGGCCTGCGTGCAGAAGATGTACAGCCGGATATCGCGGTTGCAGAAACCACGCTCCTGCAATGAATTCATGTGGCAGGCCAAGGCCATCGTCAAAGAGGAATGGGCGCGTTGCGAGCAGCAGGACGAGGCGCTGGACAGCCGCGACGCCGACCGTCACGACCGCCTGCCGCTGATTGCCGAAGCGCTGAAGGAAGTAGATCAGGCCAAGGCCCGTGCCGCCAGCAATACAACCCAGAGCCGCAGCAGCCGGAGCAGTGCCTCGGCGTTCGCGCCGACGGGAGATCCGTCGGACCTCGTCATTAACGTTCGGTAGGGACGCCACCTCTCCCCTTGACGAAACCCGTCCGCCACGGGACGATCCGACCATCTCGTCTTGGGGGGCGAGTGGGAGGAAAGCGATGGGAATTTGCGGACCTGCGGCCTGCGCCGCGGCGTTGCTGATGGCGGCTCCGGCTTTCGCCGGCGGCATCAAGACACAGCTGAACTACGAATATTATGCCGTTGACGGCCGCAGCGCGCTCGATGTGATCAATTCGATGCTCAGGCATGGGCCCGACTATGGCGGCGATCACGCCTATGCAACGACCAAGGTCGACGTCGATCCGAAACTGGCTCCGTCCGCCGGGGGAAGCTGCAGCGGCAGCAATCTGACGCTCGAGGCGCGTTTTACCGTTACGCTGCCGCGGCACAGCGCGCCGGCGACGATGGCACCGTCCACGAGGGCGCAGTACAGCCGCTTCCTGGGTGAACTGAAGACGCATGAACTCAAGCACGAGAAGATATTCAAGGGCTGCCTCGATGCGATCCAGAGGCAGGTCAGATCGCTGCCGCCGGCGCCGTCATGCTCGGCTTTTTCCCAACAGGTCCAGGCGATCAGCGACCGTGAGTGGGCACGCTGCCGCGTCCTGAACCAGGCGCTCGACGATCACGACGGCGCGCGACACGATTCCATGCCCCTGATCGCGGATGCGCTGAAGGAGGTGGCCAGCATTCAGTCACGCGCCGCCTTCGCGCCCTCGCGACCGGAAGATCGCCATACGGAAAACCGCCGGCCAGCGCGCAATGCGCTTTCCGGCGATCCATCCGATCTGGTGATCAATCCCTCGACGCGCTAGCGGCAGGTGCGCCTGTATCCGCGATTGGACATGTAGGTTCCGGTGTGCGGATCGAAGGTCTTGTACTTGCGACGGCAATAGTCGTACCAGGCCGGCGTGCCGACCCAGCCTGACCGAGCGCCGCTGTTGGCCAGCGCCGTCCCGACCATCGCGCCCATAATGCCGAGCGCGACAGCGGCATTGTTGTCGCGATAGTAGTAGCCGTAGCCGGGGTAGGTCCTGTAGCGCGGATAATACTGGTAGCGCGGATAGGGCTGACGATAGCGGTAATAGCGCGGGTAATAGTAGCCGCCGCCCACCTGGTAATAGCCGTAGAAGCCGCCGGCCTTGGCCGGCTGCGGCGTGCCGACGACGAAGACCGCCATAAGCGCCGCTGCACCCGCGACAAGCGCGGTCGGAAGTTTGAATCTGGACAACATTTCTCTAGCCTCCGTTCAGCGCCGAAGAAGGCTGCGGTCCCTCAGGGGACGTTGGCACCCGCGGCGCGGGTCTGCATGCCCATTATATGGTTACGCAGGCGCGGCGCGGGCATAGGCGCCGCTTCACAAATCATTGCCGGTTGCAGGTTCCGTTACCGGTAACGGGTAACGGAACCATGACGGCGATGCCTACTGGCACATCATCCTGACACCGCTCTCGTGCATGAAGGTGCCGGTGGCGGGATCGAAGGTGCGGTAACGCGATGTGCAGTAGGCGAGCCATTCCCGCGAGCCGACCCATTCGCCGGTCCGTGAATTGTAATAGGGCTCTTCGGCCGGACGGCTGTTGGCGACGTAATAATCCGGATAGGGATCATAGGCCTGCGGCGCCGGCTGGTAATAATAGCCGGTGGATGGCGCGGGCACCGCACCGGGTGCGGTCAGGATGGCGGCGCCAAGCACGCCGGCGGCAAGCCCGATGGCCAGCGCTTCGCCGGAATTGTCGCGATAGACATAGGCCGGGCGCGGATAGTAGTGGTGGTGCACGACGGGGCCGGGGCCATAGGCCGGGCGCCAGTGGCGCGGGCCGGCTTCGGCGGCGCCGGCAAGGCCGAGGGCTGCGGTGGATGCGACAAGCGTCGCGGCAACGAACTTCTTCACGCTACTCTTCATGGCCTCAAGGCCTCCTCGAAATCCCAAAGGGCGTCTCATTGCCCCCCATGATGACAAAATACGTTCAGGAAGCTGAACGGTTGCTGAACGACCCTGCTCTGCCGGTCGGAACAACGAGCATCGGGGCGCTAGGTTGCAATTGGGACGAAAAGAGCCTATGTACACGCATCGACACTTTTGGCCACGCGACATCGTGCCTACGCGCCTTAGGGCGCCTGCTGACGTCTCCCTACCCAGAACACTCGATCGGAAAGCGGCCCGGCTTGGCCGCATGTCAGCACGCGCATGAAAAGGATTACGCGACATGGCTCAAGGTACAGTCAAATGGTTTAACGCCACCAAGGGTTTCGGCTTCATCGAGCCGACCGATGGCGGATCTGACGTTTTCGTCCACATCTCTGCGGTTGAGCGGTCCGGCATGTCCGGCCTCAACGAAGGCCAGAAGGTCAACTACGAGATCGTCAAGGACAATCGCAGCGGCAAGTCTTCTGCGGACAAGCTCTCTGCAGCGTAAGCTGCACCATTCGTTCTGAAATTTCCGGTTATGTGTCATACGATCGACATGTAATCGTGCGAAGTTTCAAACGATCGAAGAGATAACCCGTCTTTTGGCGCCGGCTGACCACGGATGTACTGGCAGCCCTGGCGATCAAACGAGAGACGGTATCGGCGACATGATCGCCGTGACGGAAGGCGGGGTGCGAACCCCGTCTTTTTGTTTTTGGGGCAGGGCGCCAGACGCGCTGACCCGAACCTGCGACCCGCACGCGGTATGGATTGCCCGGTCGAGCCGGGCAATGACGGTGTTTGTGGCGAAGGCCTTGCCATACCCATAAGCCTGTCATCGTCGGGCTTGACCCGACGATCCATTCTGCCGCGATCCCACGGCTCCAGGCGGCCGCGTTGCCCTTTGTCGCGCGAACACCCTGGCCTTCCCGGTTGCCCTCGTCTGATGGCGTGTTACGGTGTCGGCCGGAATGTTCCGCACACTGACGGTCCGCAAGAGACCGCGCGGAAGAGAAAACACCAGGGGAGGAGGAAACCCTCGATGATACGCAGCATCTTTGCCGCGGCGCTTTTCGCCGCCAGTCTTGTTTCAATGCCGGCGCTGGCGGAGGACAAGCAGGACGCGAAGCCCGCCGAGCAGACCCAGGCGGCAAGCGGCGGCCAGTCGGATTACTGCAAGGGGTGGAAGAAGCAGATCGACGACCGCATCAAGGCCTGCGAAGGCAGCGTGAAACAGGAATGCAAGACGCTGAAAGACGAGAAATTCGCCTGGGAACTGCAGTGCGAATAGGGCACGGATAAAGCGCTCGCCACGCCAGCAGACCCGTCATCGTCAAGGGCATCAGCCCTTGCCCCACCCAAAAGCCTGTCATCGCGGGCGAGGGGGGGGAATACGACCCTTGCCCACCCAAGAGCCTGTCATCGCCGGACCTGATCCGGCGATCCATTCCTCTGTCGTTTCGGCGGGTGGTGCGACGGCGTGTGGTGCGCGCTCGCCTCAGCCCGTCAGTTTGAAAGCAGGGCGGTATGGATTGCCCGGTCGAGCCGGGCAATGACGGTGTTTGTGGCGAAGACCTTGCCCCACCCAAACGCCTGTCATTGCGGGCGGGGGGAATACGACCCTTGCCCCACCCAAAGGCCTGTCATCGCCGGACTTGATCCGGCGATCCATTCCGCCGTTGCTGCGGCGGGCTGTGCGGCGCGTTGGGCGCGGCGATGCCGCCAAGACAGAGCTATTCGGGTTCGGGCAGCGTAAGGCCGGGCGCGGGCGTCCGTCTTTCGTCCACCAGGGTGCGCAGTCCGTCGGAAGTTATCAGCGATATCGATCTGACAATGGTGCCGTCGTCACGCGATACCTGATAAATCGTCCGCATTTCGGTTGGCTCCGGCAATCGGACCTTCATATCGGCCCGGACCGTCTCGTAGTTTACGCCCTTGATCGTCTTGTCGCGGCAGACCGCGTTCTGGATCGAGCCTACCTGGTCCTGATACTCCTTGAGCTCCGATGCCGCCGCCTCATCCATTTCCGCCTTGTCGAGGCTGCGAAGCTTTTTCCAGCTTTTTCCCTTGTCTGGCGATTGGAACAGCACGCCGCCGCGATACAGGGTCCAGGGATTGTCCGACATCGGCATGATCATATAGTCGCCGTCCGTCGCGTAGCGAAACTCGTCCTTGAGCGACGAGCCGTAATCCGGAAGCGCCGTCGTAACGACGACGACCATGTTCTCGCGATGCATGGATTGCATGTGCAACTCAGCCATGCGGTCGGCGCAGTCATCGGCGAGGGCCGCGGGTGCGGAGAGGGCGAGCGCGAAGATCGTCGCGAAACCGGCTCTCATGATTTTTCTCCTCATTCCCGCAATCAGTTCGGCAGCGGCAATTCCATATCCGGCGCCGGCTGCCATTCCTGGGTCGTGAAGCTTTCGAAATTGTCCGCCTTCATCAGCGTCGTCGCCTTCACGACGAAGCCGTCAGCGGCCACCCAGTACTTGCTGTGGATCTGGAATTTCATGCCCGACACGTTCGTCATGTCGGCTTCCAGCGTATCGTAGGTCTTGCCGTCCAGTTCCTCATTGCCACAGATGGCATTGCGGATCGAACCCGCCTGTTCCTCAACCGTCTTCTGGCCGAGCGCCCGGGTCTCTTCCTTGTCGAAGCTGTGCACCTTCGTCCAGCTCTTGCCCTCGTCGGCGGATTGGTACATCGCGCCGTCATGGGTCAGCGTCAGCGGCTGACCGGCCGGCTCGATCATCCGGACCATGTAGTGGTCCCATTTCGCGTAGTGGAACTCGTTCACGGTCGGCTTCTGGCCCTTCATCTCGGTGGTGATGACGGCCATCGTCTTCTCGCGTCCGGCGGAGCCTTTCAGAATGTCCGCCACACGACCCACGCAGTCATCGGCAAGGGCTGCGGGCGCGGAGAGGGCGAGGATGAGGAGGGCAGCGAGGAGGGATTTCATTACTACCTCTAATCACGAAAACGATCTGAGGCAAAAGGCTAGCGTTTTTTCTCCGTCCGGCCCACCGTCATTTCATCCAGCGAGTTCTTCCGCACCTTGCCAGAAGGCGCTGGCGCGGATGAGCGCCGCCCCCGCCTTTTCCCGCCGTCTTCGCCCGCTTCCATGCGTGCCATCGGGTCGTCGCTGATCGTCAGTTCCAGCGCCTCGAGGCGCTTGACTTCGTCGCGCAGGCGCGCGGCCTCCTCGAATTCCAGATTGGCGGCCGCCTCGCGCATCCGCTTGGTCATGTCCTCGATGACAGCCTTCATGTTGTGGCCATAGGCCGAGCCCGCCTCGGCGAGGCCGGAATCCACCGTCACGCGGTCCTTCTCGTACATCGAGTTCATCGTGTCGCCGATATTGGAGCGGACGCTTTCCGGCGTGATGCCGTTGGCCTCGTTCCAGGCCACCTGCTTCTCGCGGCGGCGGTCGGTCTCCTCCATCGCGCGGGCCATCGAGCCGGTGACGTGATCGGCATAGAGGATGACGCGGCCGTCGACATTGCGGGCGGCGCGGCCGATGGTCTGGACGAGACTGGTCTCGGAGCGCAGGAAGCCCTCCTTGTCGGCGTCGAGGATGGCGACCAGCGCGCATTCGGGAATATCCAGGCCCTCGCGCAGGAGGTTGATGCCGACCAGCACATCGAAGGCGCCTAGCCGCAGGTCGCGGATGATCTCGATGCGCTCCAGCGTGTCGATGTCGGAATGCATGTAGCGGACGCGAATGCCCTGCTCGTGGAGATATTCGGTGAGATCCTCGGCCATGCGCTTGGTGAGCACGGTGACGAGCGAACGGTAGCCCTTCGCCGCCACCTGCCGCACCTCGTCGAGCAGGTCGTCGACCTGGGTGGTGGCGGGGCGGACCTCGACCTCAGGGTCGGTGAGGCCGGTCGGGCGGATGACCTGTTCGGCGAAGACGCCGCCGGTCTGGTCCAGTTCCCAGCCGCCGGGGGTGGCCGAGACATAGACCGTCTGCGGCCGCATGGCGTTCCATTCCTCAAAGCGCAGCGGCCGGTTGTCCATGCAGGAGGGCAGGCGGAAGCCGTATTCGGCCAGCGTCGCCTTGCGTCGGAAGTCGCCTTTGTACATGGCGCCGATCTGCGGCACCGTCACGTGGCTTTCGTCAACGAAGACGAGGGCGTTGTCGGGCAGGTATTCGAAAAGGGTCGGCGGCGGCTCGCCCGGCTTGCGCCCGGTCAGGTAGCGCGAATAGTTCTCGATGCCGGCGCAGGAGCCGGTCGCCTCCATCATCTCCATGTCGAAGGTGGTGCGCTGTTCCAGCCGCTGGGCTTCCAGCAGGCGGCCGGCCTTGTGCAACTCGTCGAGGCGGGCCTTCAGTTCGGTCTTGATCGCCTTCACCGCCTGGTTGAGCGTCGGCTTGGGCGTCACGTAATGCGAGTTGGCGTAGAACTTCACCGAGGTGAATTCGTCGCTCTTGTGGCCGGTCAGCGGATCGAATTCTACGATCGATTCCACCTCGTCGCCGAACAGCGAGATGCGCCAGGCGCGGTCCTCAAGATGGGCCGGGAAGACCTCCACCGTGTCGCCGCGGACGCGGAAGGTGCCGCGATAGAAGGCACTGTCGTTGCGCTTGTACTGCAGGGCGACGAGATCGGCGAGCAGCTGGCGCTGGTCGATGCGTTCGCCGACCTTCAGCGCGAAGGTCATGGCGGTGTAGGTTTCCACCGAGCCGATACCGTAGATGCAGGAGACCGAGGCGACGATGATGACGTCGTCGCGCTCCAGCAGGGCGCGGGTGGCGGAGTGGCGCATCCGGTCGATCTGCTCGTTGATCGAGCTTTCCTTCTCGATATAGGTGTCGGTGCGCGGCACGTAGGCCTCTGGCTGGTAGTAGTCGTAATAGGAGACGAAATACTCCACCGCGTTGTCGGGGAAGAAGTTCTTCATCTCGCTGTAGAGCTGCGCGGCCAGCGTCTTGTTGGGCGCGAGGATCAGCGCCGGACGGCCGGTGCGCGAGATGACCTGCGCCATCGTATAGGTCTTGCCGGAGCCGGTGACGCCAAGCAGCACCTGGTCGCGCTCGGCCTGATCGATGCCGCCGACAAGTTCGCCAATGGCGGTCGGTTGATCGCCGCGCGGCTCGAAGGCGCTGGTCAGGTCGAAACGGATGCCGCCTTCGCTTTTTTCCGGGCGGGACGGGCGATGCGGCACCCATTCGGGCTGGTCGTCGGGCACGTAGAAGGGCCGCCCGCGCGCCAGCAGCGCCTCAAGGTCGCGCTGCGCGGGCAGCGACATGGAGCCGTCGTCATGCAGCCGCTGATCCGGCCCCATGATCTCCACGCCCTCTGTGCCGTCGATGCGCGGCGCGCGTTCGGGCCGGTTGGCCTTTGAATTGGGCGTGCGGGAACCGGGCGTCGCCGTCTTGGGGGCCTTTTTGGCCAGAACCTTGCGGCCGATCTCGGAATCCGTCTCGGCGGCCTCGAAGCCTGTCTGCGGCGCTTCGCCCAGCCCGTCGCCTGCCGCCGAGCGATGCTGCTCGAAGGCGCCGTCGAGGGAGGGGAGCTTGCTCTTTTTCGAGGGACCGGCCATCGGCGCAAATATGGGACGAGTTGCCGCGCGTTGGAAGGGGGCGCGTCAGGATAGCAAAAAGCCCGGCCGTGAAGACCGGGCTTTCGTAACAGCTGTCCCGTCAGGTCAAATGATCAGAACTTGTAGTTCGCGTTGACCATGATCGTGTGCGTCTGAAGATCGAGGTTGTCAGTCACACTGCCGCCACCGTTGCTAAGCGGAACGGTAAAGGTCTCGCTGCCGTAATCGGCAAAGCGGTATTCGACACCGAGGATCAGGTTGTTGGTCAGCGCATAGTCGACGCCGCCGCCGATCTGGTAGCCGCTCATCCACTGGCTGGCCGAGCCCGCGCCGCTCGAACCCGGGCCGCCGATCAGGTCGGTGACCGAGTAATTGACATTGGCACCGGCATAACCGCCCTTCACGTAGGCGAGCCAGCGATTCATCGCGTAACCGACCTTTGCAGTGAAGCCTGCCATCCAGTCGATCTCGACGCCATAGATGTCGTCGGCGGCACCGAAGACCGAGAGGGTTGTGCCGTCGGCGGTGGAGCCGGAGACGTAACCTTCAACGCCGAACACCCATGAACCAAACTGCCAGTTGTAGCCGAGCTGGCCACCGATTACCGCGCCGTCGACATCAGTCGTGTAGAAATTGCCCGGGACACGGTCGGTCGCGCCACCGGCGGCCGCAATCGCCGTCACATCGGCGTCGCCGGTGATGTAGCCAGCGTGAAGGCCGGCATAGAAGCCCGCCCAGTTGAAGCCGGGCGCGCCATAGGGGATCGGCGCCTGCGCCTGTGGCATGTCGGCCGCACTGGCAGCGGCGGTGCCCAGCAAAAGCGCGGCAATGGCAGAAAGCACGGTCTTTTTCATAGCAAATGGCCTCCGGTACGTCCGAGTGCGTACAAATTGGATACTGAACTTCCTGGCTCCTTACATCCGCGACCGCTTCCGAGTCACTCCCTTGCCGCCATTTCGCATGCAAATTTGCTACGTTTTTTCAAAGGCGTGTCTTAGTTGTCACAAAATTCTACCGTAACGAGTGGTCTTCAGAATGACGTCAACTGCTGGTCGCAGCTTGGCATGGGTCGGCGCTGGCACTCCGTGCGTTCCGCCTTACGGTGCCATTGCCCGAAAGGTGCGATAGGGTCTCGAGCATGATTCCGACACGCCGCATCATCGTCACCCTCTGGATCGTCGCCGCATTGAGCGCTGCCGCCTTTTTCGCAACGGTCGCGGCGGTCAGTACAGGCGCCACCGACGCCTTCGACAGGAGCGCGCTGCTCTGGTTTCGCGATGCCGCGGACCTGACGGATGCGTGGGGGCCGCCCTGGTTCGAGAACACGATGATCGAGCTTTCGGCGCTCGGTGGTTATCCGATCCTGGTGACGGTCTCAGCATTTGTAATGTCTGTCCTCGTCCTGCTTCGTCATCGCGCCGCGGCGCTGTTCCTGCTGCTGGCGCTCGGCAGCGGTACAGCACTGTCGACGGTGCTCAAACTGTTCTTCGATCGTGCCCGGCCCGAACTCGTTTCCCATCTCGACCAGATCTCCACGGCCAGCTTTCCGAGCGGTCATGCGACCATCGGCATGCTGGCGTGGATGGTGCTGGCGGCGGTGGCCGTGCGCTTCGTGCCGGTGCGGCGGGTCAGGGTATTCATTCTATCGGCCGCATTCGCGCTCGCCATCATCATCGGCGTCAGCCGCGTCTATCTCGGCGTTCACTGGCCGAGCGACGTTCTGGCAGGCTGGTGTCTGGGCCTTTGCTGGGCGTGCCTGTGCTGGCTCATCGCGCATTATCTGGGCGCGCGGCAGGACGGGCCCGACATGGGGCGCTCGGAAGCCTGAACGCGGGGCCGCGACAAAACATGAACCCGCAGAATTGCCGCAATCGGCTGCAAGCTGCTATGAAGCCGCTGAAACAAACAGGATGCGCCCCGCGCGCAAGGGAGTTCCGACGTTCATGCCGTTCCGCAAGACCACTGTGAACAGATCGCTGTTCAGCAAGGCCTGCCTGCCCGCCCTGATGGTCGCTGCCGTCCTCGCCGCGCCGCTGACCATGAGTGCGCCGGCACTGGCCGCGAATACGGATGCCGCCGCCCAGAAGGTGCAGGCCAATCGCGAGCTGGCCGACAAGGTCGCCGACCGGCTCTATCGGCAGGCGGTGGAATATGAAATCTATCTGGCCTTCTGGCCGGCGATCGAGAAGCAGCTCAGGGAGGTCAAGCCCGACATTCCGACCTGGGATCTGGCCAAGTCGCAGCTGATCGCGCGCAGGCTGGCGGGCGAGATGTACAACCGCACGAAGACGCCCCTGCTCGATGCGATCGTGACGACCTTCGACGAAAAAGAGATGAAGCAGATCGTCGACATCCCGCCCGGGGAGTCCGCGGCAGAAGAATTCGGGCGCAGCGAGCTTGGCCAGAAGGTCAAGACGAAGGGCTCAAAGGCGGTGAGCGACGCGCTGAACAACAAGATGCTGCAGCTGGTCAAGGCGGAAGGCGACAATTATGCGGTCGAGGTGATGCGGGCCGCGATCGAGGAAGGCATCCTGCCGCCGCCGCCGCAGTCGGCACAAAACCCCGGTCAGCTTCCGCTTGGCTATGGGCCGGTCTCTCCGGTGCCGCCGATCCCGATCACGCCTCCCAAGCGCTAGGCGGTCGCAACCGGCCGCCATGCCGCCGGTGCCTTCATTGTTTCCTGAAATTGCCCTGAAGATGCCACATCCGGCGCGGAACCGAGCGCCGGGCGCGCCGTTGGTGCGGCACGGGGGTTTTCACCCTGAGGAGACTTTGAATGTTCAATCGAAAACTGAAATCCACCGTCGCGGGCATCGCCATCGCCGGTGCTGCTCTCGCCATTCCCTTTGCCGCGCAGGCCGCGACAGGAACGGTCTACACCGATCTCAACGTCCGCTCCGGTCCGGGGCCGCAATATCAGGTCATCGGCGTCATCAATCCGCAGACACCCGTCGTCGTCAACGGTTGCACGGAAGGCGGCAACTGGTGCCAGGTTTCCTATGGCGGACAGCAGGGCTGGGCCTATTCGCGCTATATCGCGCTTCAGGAGGGCGGCGGTCAGGTCGTTCTTTCCGAACAGACCAGCCAGGTTCCCGTCGTCACATATGACAACCCGCCCCGTGCCGGAGGCGCTGTCAGCGGCGCTGTCGGCGGCGCGGTCGTCGGCGCCATCATCGGCGGTCCGGTTGGCGCGGCGATCGGCGGAGCGGCGGGTGCCGCGGCCGGTACGGCCGGCAGCGTGATCGTCAATCCGCCGCAGCGCGTGGTGACCTATGTCGAGCAGCAGCAGGTTCAGCCGGTCTATCTGGATGGCGAAGTGGTGGTCGGCGCGCGCGTGCCGCAGACCGTTCAGCTCTATCAGGTCCCGGAATATGAATACCGCTATGCCTATGTGAACGGCCAGGCGGTGCTGATCAATCCGAACGACTACGAGATCGTTTCCGTGATCCGCTAGTCATTTGATGTCCGGGCGTCGGGCGCCGAGGCTTTACTGCTTCGGTGCCCGGTGGCTCCGGCAAGGGCCTTCAACCGGCCTTTGCGGTTTCGTTAGGATTGGTTCTGTGCCGCTCGATGAAGGATTCGACGCTGCCGTAGCTCTGCTTCACCCGCTTCTGCACCTGGCGCATCATCTGACTGCCAGTCTCAGGCCAGCCGTGAAACGCGAACATCTCGCGCAGACCGCCATAGTGAATGCGCGCGATATCGTGAATCGCCTTGGCATCCCAGCCGGGGCCGCGAGGGTCGGACTCGAAATTGGCATTGCGCCAGCTATTGGCGAGCGCGAGCAATTCGTCCTTTTTGGTCGCAGGAACCCGAACGCTTACTTTAACGATCCTAGACGACATCGTCCGATTTCCGATGGCAATTGATGCCTGTCAGGATTATCCAAATTTCTACGAAGTCAATAGGGATTCGAATTGATTATATAGTTTGGAATACATAATAATCATAACAACTAAAATTCTGAATAATGACACGTAACGGTGAAATTACTTTTTTGAATTGCGAATTAATTCTCTTTATAAATTCAGAATAAGGAGATTTTGTAGATCAACATATAATCATTCGCAGAATCCAAATCGCGTCTAGGCTCCATCGTATCATCACTCGATGGCAATTTATCAATGAAAATCACTCAAAAATTGTTTGAGCGCGAAAATTTGTCCGGGATTCCTCCATGCCCCAGCGGCCAGCATCGATCAACCGGCGCGTTTTACCGTCTGAACGTCGGGAAAACAGGTCACAGGCAGACCATTGGCCCTCTGCCATTCGCCAATCGCGATACGGGTCTTGAACCCGACGAGGCCGTCCGCGCCGCCGACATCGACACCCCTGGATTCCATTCGAAGCTGCATCTGGCGAACCGCGCCACGGCTGAATCCGGACGGAGCCTGCCAGCGCGTGACAAAGGGGCCGGACTCCCGGCCGGCGATGCGGTCGGCGGCATGACCGACGAATGACGCGTAGAGATCGCTCTCGTTGTAGAGCTTCAGGACATAGAAGTTCCATGAGACGATGAATGCAGGGCCGTGCCGGCCGGCGGGCTGCATCAGGTAGCCGGTCTGGCCAAGCTTCTTTTCCGACAGACGCCCGCCCGACACGGGCCTGACACCGTCGCGCTCCCAATCGGCAATCGGACGGGGTTTCTCGGGCCCTTCAAGCGTGCAGGACACGGACGCCGGAAGCTCGACCTCGACGCCCCATCGGGCGCCTGGTTGCCAGCCATGCGCCTTCAGATAGTAGCCGATGGAGGCAAGCGTATCGGGCACGGAGCGCCAGATATCGCGTTTCCCGTCGCCGTCGAAATCCACGGCGAAACCCAGATATTTCCCCGGCATGAACTGCGGTTGCCCAAGCGCGCCCGCCCATGAGCTTTTCATCTCCGCGCGCTGGATATGACCGTCCTGCAGGATTTTCAGAGCGGCGACCAGTTCATCGAGGAAGAGTGCCGGCCGGTCGCTCATGAAGGCCTTTGTCGCGAGTGTGCGCACCGCGTCCTTGGGCAAGGCGACCCGTCCGAAGCCGCTTTCGCGGCCCCAGATTGCGACGATGATCGATGCGGGAACGCCGTAGGCGGTTTCGACGCTCGCCAGCGTCTTGGACCATTCGCGCATCAGTCCCTGCCCGGAACGGACTACCGGCGCCATGTATTTTTCAGCGAAATAGTCTGCCGGGCTCTTGAATTCGGCCTGATAGTTGACCTCCGGCGGCCTTTCGCCGGGCGCTACGATGCCGGGGAGATTCCAGTCCAGCGAAAGCCCGGCTGTTTCACGGCGAAAGGTCGACTCTGAGACACCGGTAGCTCGTGCGGCAGGCCAGGCCGTTGAGCTCAGCCAGGCTGAAAATTGCCGTTCAGTCGCGGCCCTGTCGGCGGCGAATGCCGGAAAACAGGCAAGAGTCAAAAGCAAAAGGAGGAAGATTCGCGCCAGGGTCATGGTGCGAGCCTACACGATCACGCACGGCCAGGGCACCGGTGAGGTGGACTAGCGGTCCGGATTGTTCAGGACTTCGGCGGCAACGCCCGCAGCGATCGACGCGCCGTAGGGGCTCCAGTGGGTATCGTAGGGCTGGTAGACGTCCGGCGTGCCGTTTGGCCGCCCCTTGGCGGCTTCCAGCGCCGGCAGAAGGTCGATGACCTCCACACCGCGTGCACGCAGTACCGGGACGAGCTTTTTCAGGAAGTCGCGCGTGTATGGATCGCTCTTTCCATAGAGTGTCTGCTTGGCCGGTATGGGCATGAACAGGAACCGCTTTCCGGTCCGCTCAACCTTCTGCGACGCGTCGACGATAATCTCGACCGTCTCGTCGAACTCGGCCGGGTGCATGACATGCGACATGAAGATGTAGGGTCGCTCGGTTTCGCCTTTCCATTCCAGTCGCGCGTCGCGGATGATCGATTCCAGCCGGGCCCAGGCAATCGGGATCAGCGAATAGCGGCGCGGTGGAATCCCCGGCAGGCGCTGCAGGAAGGTTTGGTCGTTTCTCGCCTTGGCATAAAACGGCATGTCCTCTTCGCCCAGCTTGTCGCGCAGGCCCCGCGGCGTGATCAGCCGCTCCGTTCGTCCGAAGATGACGATCCCGGCATCGTGGGCCTTCGGGTTTTTCAGACCGTTGTAGACATCCGACCGCGCGACGTTCAGCACCGGACGGCCGAGAATTTCGCCGAGGCGCCAGGGGAAGGTTTCATCGTTGTTGAAGCCGGAGCCATAGATCTGCGAGTCCCCGGCCACGACGATCTCGTATCGTTCGGCCGGTTCAGATATGCGCTCGCCATCCTCGGCGGTCGTCACCTCCACCACGCGAGGATCCTGGTAGAGCCAGTAATGCGCCTGCGCCATGTCCGGCGTGTGGTTGCCGAGCCAGTGATGGTGGCCGGGGACAAAGTCGCCAATGTCGAGAAAATACTCCCATTCGCGGCGGTAGAAGGAAAGCGGATCGGACAGGTACCAGAACATCCCGGCCAGATGCAGCGCCATGAACGGAACCACCAGCGAAAATAGCAAAATGAGGTAGCGTTTCGGGTTCATGGCGGGTCTGCCGGTCCTAGAACTGGTAATAGAGGAACTCGCTGTGGGCCATCAGCCGGAACAGGCAAAGAAGGGCCACGATGGCCATCGCCACGCTCCACAGGAGGTTGGGTCGCCAGGATATCAGGCGCGGCAGCTTGTTGCCGATCGCTTCGCCATAAGTATGCAGCGCCGGACGGAAACGGCGGAATATCTGCTGTGTCGTCGGGGCGGCCCAGCTGAGGATCAGACCGATTGCGATCCAGTTCAGGGCTTGCGATCCGGTATGGATGGTGTCGCCCGAGAACCGGACACCATGCGCGATCAGCCAGTCGCCAAGCCCGTCGATCTGATTGAATTTGCCAAGATAGCGGATGTTGAAGGCAACGCCGTTCTGGCCGGTCATGCCGGCAAATATGCGGCCGGCGCCGGAGAGCGTTTCGGCGCGGAAGAGAACCCACCCGAAGACGACGGCGATGAAGGTCACGAGAACGGCGATACGCCGCCCGACCCAGCCGAATCGTGGCCTGCCGGTCAATCGCCGCCAGAGATGGTTTATTATCAGGTAGATCCCGTGCAGCGCTCCCCAGAGCACGAAGTTCCAGCTTGCGCCGTGCCAGAATCCGCCCAGCACCATCGTGATCAGGAGGTTGATGTGCCGACGGAACGCGCTTACGCGGCCGCCACCCAGCGGAATGTAGAGATAGTCGCGCAGGAAGCGTGACAGCGTCATGTGCCAGCGGCGCCAGAAATCGATGATGCCGGTCGCCTTGTAGGGTGCGTTGAAATTCAGCGGGAGGCGGATGCCGAAGATCCGGGCAAGGCCGATCGCCATGTCCGAGTAGCCCGAGAAATCGAAATAGAGCTGGAACGTATAGGTCAGCGCCCCCATCCAGGCATCGAGGAAAGTGATCGTCATGCCTGAATCGGCAGCGTGGAAGACCGGGGTCGCGAAGCCGGCCATGCGGTCCGCGATCAGGACCTTCTTTGCAAGCCCGAGAATGAAGATCGACAGGCCAACGGCAATTCGCAGCGCCTGCGGCCGGTAGATCGCCGCGCGTGCAAATTGCGGCAACATCTCGCGGTGATGGACGATAGGGCCGGCTATCAGCTGGGGGAAAAAGGTGACGAAGAGGCAATAATGCAGAAAGTTGTATTCTGCCGTCTCGCCGCGCGCCGCATCCACCAGATAGGCAATCTGCTGGAACGTGAAGAACGAAATCGCGAGCGGCAGCACCAGTCCGCCGAAGCCGTAGTCCCTTCCAGTCAGCGCCTCGACATTTTCAACGAAGAAGCCGGCATACTTGTAATAGCCGATCAGGGCCAGATTCGCCGCGCAGCCGAAAACCAGAAGCCAGTATCCGGATGTTCCGGACGCGTGGCGACGCGCCAGTTCGCGCCCGACCGCATAGTTGAACAGGATCGAAAGGCCGATGAGCACCAGATAGGCCGGGTTCCACCAGCCGTAGAAGAAGAGCGAGGCGACAACGAGAAAGGCGAGTGCCGCGCGAATGTGGCCGCGCGAGCCGAGAAAATAGAAGACAATCGCGGTGACGGGCAGAAAGCCGAGAATAAAGACGTAGGAATTGAAAAGCATTCCCGGGAGCGCCCCCGCCCGTAGGATGGGAAACCGGTGTGGTTACGACCGGACGACAGGTCTATTGCACAAAGGGTGAAATCGCGCAATCGCGGGCCGGCGCCTGTCAGATGAGCGTATTCACGCCCCCTGCGTTGATCGCGTCGATGGTTCTTTGCAGACGCTCGATCTTCAGTTTCTTCTTGCTGTCGAGCAGAAGCTCCTGGCCTGCATGGCCGTTCACTTCCTTGACCAGTGAGTCGTACTCGCGCTGCTCGGTAACAGAGAGTTCCGACATCTTTCGAGGCGTCGTCAGATTGGAGATCTGCTTGTTGACCGAGCGGATCTGGTTGAGCAGCGTTTCAGGAACGCTCTCACCCCGATCGGCCACGCGCGCTTCGAGGCGGGATTTCAGCTTCTTGAGACTGGCGAGGCGCTTGGCCGGCTCGCCCTTGAGTTCGGGCGCCAGCAACTCATCGATCGCGGCGCTCTTTTCTTTCAGAAACGTGTCTGATTCGACATCGACATAGTCCTTGCCGAGAATCTTGTAGGACTGGATGTAGAGATCGGCACGCTTCTTGATTTCCGGTGAGGTCAGGCGGCGTTCCTGCGCCAGCTTTTCAAGATCGGTTATCTTGCCCTGAAGATCGGCCAGTTTCTGCTTCTCGGCGACGGTAAGATCGGTCCTGAAACCCATCGTGCGATCGATTTCGTCCTGAAGCCCCTTCAGGATCATCTGGTTCTTGTCGACCGTGATCGAGCTCGTTGCCTGGATGTTGGCCGTCAGGATCGTGTTGATGCCGTTGGTGCCGAAGATGTCGTCGGCACCCTTGTTGCCGATCTGCACGCCAAGGCGCCGGCCACCGATCGTGTAGCCGGTAGGATTGTTCTTGCTGACGCCGCCAATCGCCATGGGTGCCGCTTGCCGTCTTTTCCGATGCCTTGCGCTTTGCGCAACTATCGCGCGTCAGCGTTAAGGATTGGTTAGGAACTGCGGACCGGCGCCCGGCTCGTCGCGGCGCCGGCCTCTTGCAGACAGGACGCGACGCTGCGAGGAATCGGCCTCAGCGAGCGGCACGGTGCCGAGCGGAATATTGGAGTTCCTGCCATGGCTTCATTTTCTTTCGGGGAGGCGGGTCTGATGGCCCGCGTCCTGCCGATCATCATGCTGCTCGGGTCGAACCTGTTCATGACGATCGCCTGGTATGGCCACCTGAAATTCAAGGCCGCGCCGCTGGTGCTTGCGGTGCTGGCGAGCTGGGGAATCGCCTTCTTCGAATATTGGCTGGCCGTGCCCGCGAACCGCATCGGCTATGGCGCGTATAGCGCTGCCGAGCTCAAGACAATTCAGGAAGTCATAACGCTCGCGGTGTTTGCCGGATTTTCGGTGCTCTACCTGAAGGAGCCGCTCGGACTGCATCACCTCGTCGGCTTTGGCCTGATCGCCGCGGGAGCGTTTGTAATATTCAGAGGCGGGTGAGGTCGCCGTCCCGGCGGCCGACGCTAGACGCGGCGCAGCGCCAGTACGCCATTCAGCCCGCCGAAGGCGAATGAGTTGCTCAGCGCAGCGTCGATTCGGCAATCGCGCGCCTCGTTTGGCACGCAGTCGATCGGGCAATCGGGATCAGGTTCGACGAAATTTATCGTCGGCGGCACATAGTTGCCGTTCATCGCATTGATGAGGGCGGCAAGTTCGATGGCACCGGCTCCGCCGAGCGCGTGTCCATGCATCGATTTCGTGGCGGAAACCGGCACCTTGCGCCCGCGGTCGCCCAGAACGTCGAGAATGGCGGCGGCCTCCGTGCGATCGTTGGCCAGGGTCCCGGTACCATGCGCATTGATATGATCGATGTCTTCCGGGTTGAGGCCGGCATCGGCGATGGCGCGGCGAATGGCCTTGGACATACCTTCCACTTCCGGTGCCGTCAGATCGCCTGCGTCGGCGCTCATGCCGTTGCCGGCGATCTCACAGAGGATGTGGGCGCCACGCGCCGCTGCGTCCTCATAGCGTTCCAGCACGAAGATCCCTGCGCCGTCGCCAAGCACCATACCCTTCCGGCCGAGGGAAAAGGGGCGGCAGGCATCGCTCGCCATGACACGAAGTGCCTCCCAGGCACGTAACGCGCCAGCCTGGAGACAGGCTTCGACTCCACCTGTAACAGCTGCGCGCACAACGCCTGACCGAACCATCTGAAACGCATTGCCGACAGCGTGGGTCGCTGAGGCGCACGCGCTGGAGATGGCGTAGGACGGGCCCTTCAGGCCGAAAGCCATGGAAATCTGGCTGGCCGGAGCGTTCGGCATCATGCGCGGAACGGTGAAAGGATGCGGCCGCTTGTTTTCCAGATAGACGCGGCGATAGCCTTCTTCCTGTGTCGACTGGCCGCCGATGCCGGTGCCGACGATCACCGCGGTTTCATCGGCAAGCTCTTCATTGAAGTCGAGTCCGGCGCGTCCGATAGCCTCCCTGGCCGCGAACACGGCATACTGGGAGACGGTCTCCATCATCCCGATTTCACGCGCATCGAAATGGTCTTCGGGCACGAAACCCGTTACAGGCGCGATGATTTTCTGGTTGACCCTGTCATTGTCGACAAGGTTCAGCGTCGCAACGTCCTTTATGCCCGACCGGCCAGCACGGAGCGCTGCGTCCATTTCAACCATCGATGCGCCAATGGGACAGATCACACCCGCGCCGGTAATGACGACCCGGTGCAATGGCGTCAGCCCTGTTCGGCAACCAGCTTGGCGATGGCGTCGACGACGTCGCCTACGGTCTGGAATTCCATCTCTGACGAATTGGCGTTGTAGGGGATCTCGATCCCGAACTTGTCCTCCAGCTCGAAGATCAGTTCGACCATGTCGAGCGATTCGATCCCGAGTTCGGAGAGTTGGGTTCCCCTGTCGATGATTTCCAGGCCCTCGGAGGATTTGCCCCGGATAATCTCGATGACATCGGATTCAACGCTCATCTCTTATTCCCATTCACCTGCGGCCGGACAGGAATGCCCGATCTCATGCCTGACGATCCTCGCCATCCCCCTCGGAGATGTTCTCGCCTTCCAGACTTGCCATGCGCTCCTTAAGACGTTTCACGTCGCGGAACAAGAAGCGCAATCGGCTGATGTTCATGACCTGCTCGAGAGCCCGGTCGCGCGGCACAGCTGGCGTTCCGCCGTAGACAGCGCGTGAGGGAACGCGAGAACCGACCGAAGACGACGCCATGATAAGCACGTCTTCACCGATTTCCACGCGGTCCGCGATGCCGGTATTGCCGCCGACGACGGTTCTGTCGCCAACGACTACGCTGCCGGACAAGGCAACGCAGCCGCAGATTCGGCAGTCATTACCTATGGTTACGTTGTGTCCGATCTGCACCAGATTGTCGATCTTGGTACCGTTGCCGATGCGGGTGGTTGCAAACGTCGCCCTGTCGATACAGCTGCCGGCCCCGATTTCGACGTCATCGCCGATCTCGACATTGCCAAGGGATGCAATTCGCAGCAGCGCGCCCTGGTTGCCGACTGCCTTGCCCGATGCCTTGGCCGTGGCGACAACGTCGGCATCGGCCGTCGCGAACCCGAAACCGTCGGCGCCGATCACCGCGTTGCCGTGAACGATCATGCGCGATCCCAGTCTGCAGCCGTCTCCGATGCGCACGCCGGGGTGGAAAATCCCGTTCTCGCCGATCGTGACATCGGCGCCTACCGCGACATGAGAAATCAGCATCGTTCCCGCGCCGACCCGTGAACCGGCGCCGACCGTACAGAAAGGTCCGATGAACGTGCCGGCTTCCAGCTGCGCCGACGCATCGACCACTGCGAGCGGATGGACGCCGCTCCCCAGAACGGCGGGCTCGGGTGCAAACAGCGTGGTCAGATGAGAAAGGGTGATGCGCGGCGCCGCCACGCGCAAAACGTGGTCGAATGCAGACAAATCGGCATCGCAATCCTGCGAGACGATGACGCTGCGCGCACGGGCCTTGGGCAGGTGCCGCAGAGAGAATCCGCATTCATCGCCAGAGTAAGATCGTGCTCCTGCGTCGCCATGTTCGGCGGCATGAGCCGTTCGACGGACCACGCACCGTCGCCCGTGTAGCTCGCGCCGGTCGCTTCGGCGATCTGTGCAATCGTATAACTCATCATCGGCTCTCGCGGGCGGCCAGACAATAAGGCCAGCTCTGCGATGGATGGACAAGACGGGCGCCCGTCGTGCCACACGGTGCGGCGGATTTTATTTCCACTGGCGTTCGATATAGGGAAATTCGGCCTCGTCCATGGGTTCGGTGAATTGGGCCGCGATGTCCTCGAAAGGAATCCCCGCCAGGGTTGCGTCGACCATTTCGTGGAAGAAACCGGGCATCTTCTCAAGATAGGCGGCACCTGAAATGTGAAAATTCCGGTCGACGAAATGCGATATGAACGGTCCGCGGAAGCCGCGATCGCGCAGATGGACCCACCGCAGGCTGGCAAAGCGCAACGCGGTCATATCGAGATGGCTGTAGAGAATTGCGCTGTTGCGTCCGCCAGTGTCCAGCTTGCGTGACAGATCGGTAGAGAAGTTCAGCCGGTAGCGGCCGACGGCTGAAAAATCAAAGAAGCAGTAGCCCGCCCAAAGATGCCATCCCCAGTCGTTGCTCAGGCGCACGCCGTAGACCGGCTGATCGGCCAGCGAAGCGGCCATGTCGACGCGCTCCAGCGGCAGCAGATCGTGATCCCAAAGACCGAACCGGGCGGGTTCAAGCGGTGCAAGGATGTTGCGCCATGCCCAGTTGATCGCGACGCCATGATTGCGGCTGGGCTGGCGAACCGGATTTGGCGGCAGCGGCAGATAGGGCAGTCCGTTCGCGTTGGCAATCCGCGCGATCTCGCGTCGCGCTTCTGGCTTTCGTGAATTGTCGGCGACGATGAGCGCCGGGCCGCCGGGATAGGCCATGTGCCTGCCTGCCGCGCGCGCCAGATGGGCAATGGCTTCCGGCATGTTATAGGCGACAGTCAGCAGGATATCGCGCCCGGCGAGGTCACCGTGGCGGGCAAGAAATGCATCGGCCGCCGCGCGACCGGACGCGCTGTAGTAGCGGTCGGCCGCGTCGTTGCGCAGTTCCTTGAAGCCGTGGCTGGCGGGCAGACCGCGCAACCATTCGCGAAGGGTGTAGCCTGACAATTCGCGCAAGCGGCACTCCTGTGGAAACCAGAGCCAAGAGGCGGCGGGCAATAGGCACCCAGCGCCCCGGCGCGTCAATAGAGCGGAATATCGCCGCCGTCATGAATGGGCCGTATGACGAATGTCAATGCCGGCCGTTGCGCCCTATGGTTCACTTATGAAATGGCAATCTGGTCAGGCGAGCCAGAGGAGTGAAAACAGCGCGCGTCGCAACGAACAGCGAGCGAAAGGCGTTCCTGCCCTGAAGCTGGACCAGAAAGTTCCGGCAAAGGGAAACGGCTAGGAGAATACGCATGGCTTCGGCGGCGCGGGGACGACATTCATCGTCAGATCGGACAACGCCCCGCATGCTGGTCATCGGACCCCGGGATCTGAGGTCGGCTGTCCGCACCCGCGACGGGACCGTACCGAACGATCTCACGGAGCTCGAAAGTGCTTTCTCGCCTCGACTGGAATCGATCCTCAGTCAGGGGCCCTATGATGAAATCCACTATTTTGCTTTCAGCAGGAACGAGGTGGAGGAGTCGCTTGCCTGGATCGCGGCCGCCTGCAGCCGCGACGGCAGCCTGTTTCTGAACTGGCCGACCGGCGACGCGACAGCGTTCAACGACCTTACAGAGTCCGCGCTGGCGACATTATTGAAGGATCATGCTCTCAGGGTTGTCGCGAGGGAGGAGACCGCAGCCTGGCACCGGCTGCAGCTCGCTCCGACAAGATGACGTTCTGATCTAGCGCCTGCGGGAGACCTTGTGGTCGATTCCCAGGCGGCTGCCGGTATCTCTCCACATCATCCGGGTAAGCCATCCGCCGCCGGCAAATATCGCGGCCAGCGATGCAAGGCCGATATCGCGATGCGTGGACGCTGCTGACACTACGTCCTGCGAGCGAAGACTGCCGAAGGCGAGAATGAGGCCAATCAGACCCAGTGCCGCGAACACGAGACCGGCGACCCTGTAGGCGGCATGACGGTCCGATCTGCGGTGGCCGCGGATGTGGCCGATATGGTGCGAAGCCATTGTACCCATCTTTCCTGCTCCCTCTGGCGTGTTGCTGGGCCAAATCGATAAACGGGAGGTTCGCCGGCAAACAGGGCACCAACGCGGATGCATTCTGGCGTCGCGGGACCGTTTTCGTGGCATTTTGGTGTTCGCGGCGATGCAACCGGCACGTTGCTGACCGCTTCCAAGATCGACGAAAAGACATTAGAAACGGCGGTTGCCGGTTCAGATGGGGGCGTTTGCGGGCTAATGACGGCCGAACACAAGACACGCCGAGCGTGCCTTGCGGTGCTTGGTATGCACCGATCGGGGACGAGTGCGCTGACGCGCGCGCTGAACATACTGGGCGCGGCGCTGCCCGATACCATGATTGGAGCGAGCGAAGGGAACGATACCGGTCACTGGGAGCCGCTCAGACTGGTCCTTCTACATGACGAGATGCTTGAGGAGGCCGGCAGCAACTGGGATGACTGGCGTTCGCTCGACCTGTCACGCCTGACCGATCCGCGCCGAGCCTGGTATCGCAGCGAAGCGGCACGAATTATCCGACAGGATTTTGGTGCAGATAGTCCCATCGTTCTGAAAGATCCGCGCATCTGCAGGTTTGTGCCTTTCTTCGCGGAGGTGTGCGCGGAACTGGACATGGAGCTTAAGCCCGTCCTCATGATGCGTGATCCGCGCGAGGTGAGCGCTTCACTGGAACGGCGGAACAGAATGGCCCGGCCGCATGCCCTGCTTTTGTGCCTCCGGCACATGCTGGACGCGGAAAAGGAAACGCGCGGGCTGGAACGCGCGTTCGTCGATTACGCCGATCTGCTTTTGGACTGGAGACGCACCCGCGATGTCATTGTCGCGCGGACGGGTGTCGATCTCGCCGATACTGACTCGCCCGCTGGCAGGCTGGTCGATGAATTTATTTCCCCCGATCAGCGTCACCATAATACCGGCCGGGGCGACCTTGCTGCGGCCGACGACCTTGGCAACTGGATCGGCACGGTTGTCGAACAGTACGGCATCCTCGCGGCGACCGGCGAAAATCCGGCAGCGCTCGCCGAACTGGACCGCGTTGGCAGGGAGCTGGACCATGCGATTCCGTTCCTTGCCGGGATAGAATCTCACTATCGCGACCAGTATTCGGTCACCGTCGATGCGAGGGTCTCCCGCGGCGTGAGGATTGCGAAAACCTATCTGCGGCCCTTCGCACGGCGTCGGAGCCGGGTTCGCTAGATTTCGGCTCCGGCGAGCGCAAGTTGGCCTACCAGACGGTACAGCGCCAAGCGAATCGCGGGGGTGCGATTATACGTATAGTCCGTCTTGTCCCTGACCCTCTGCCCGAGCGTTTGCGCGCCTATGGATTGCAGGAACCTGCCGATCACATCGCTTTTGACCGCGTCATAGGAAACAATCTCCAGCGCGGCCCCTGCGAAGGCTTCGGCAAAATCCTCAACGTTAAAGTAGAACACGTGGCCATTGCGGCTGCGGAACCGGTGCGTCCGGCGTATCTGTAAGAGGTAGGGCAGATATCCGCTGGTGTATCCCAGCTTTCGGATCACCAGATAGAGCGAGGGAACATAGTCTCTGGCCGACCGGTGAAAGACGATATAGCGGACCGCATAACCGGCGCGCGCGGCGGCACCTTCAAGTCTTTCCCGCGCCTCCGGGTGCGCGGCCAGGTTGGTGAAGTCTTCCGACGTGATGACAGCGGTCGGCAGCGTCGAGGATGAAAGTTCGGCTTCCAACTCGTCGAGACCGGCAAGGTCAGCCCTGTAGCGGCTGTCGCCGCAAAGCTGCCAGGCGATATTGTGATGGCCGCTGACCCCGAACACCGTTCCGGCTGACGGTACAAGCACACCCTGCCGCGCGAGCAGCTTCGTATTGCGCCTGACAAACACCTGGATAGATGTCGTGCCGGTCTTGTGAAAGCCTAGGTGAACGAAGAGCGTCCTGGTCGGGGTCTCGGTCTCGCCGGACGGCATGTACGTTCCGTTCTGCTTTGTCTTGACGGCAGTATTGTCACACGCAACGTGTAAAGAGCCGGCAGGTCAAGCACAAGGCTTGCATCGCCATGGGCGCGGCACTAAACCGAAGCGCCTTTGCGGGCAGTCTGGGCTGCCCGATAAACCTTGCATCTGGGAGATTTCCAATGGGTTTCCTCGCCGCCTCGCTCGACCGCGTTCAGCCTTCCGCCACCATCGCGGTGACGAACAAGGCCCGCGAACTCAAGGCAGCCGGCCGCGACGTTATCGGCCTTGGCGCGGGTGAGCCCGATTTCGATACGCCCGAGAACATCAAGGAAGCCGCGATCAAGGCAATTCGCGAAGGCCAGACGAAATATACGGCCGTCGACGGGACGCCCGAACTCAAGTCGGCGATCGCCGCAAAGTTCAAGCGTGAGAACGGGCTGACCTACGACGCCTCGCAGATCAGCGTTGGAACCGGTGGCAAGCAGGTGCTCTACAATGCGCTGCTGGCAACCCTCAATCCGGGCGACGAAGTGCTGATCCCGGCGCCGTTCTGGGTCAGCTATCCCGACATCGTGCTGCTTGGCGGCGGCGAGCCGGTTTCGGTGCCCACCACGCAGGCCAACGGCTTCAAGCTGACGCCGGCCGCGCTTGAGAAGGCGATTACGGCCAAGACCAAGTGGCTGATCCTGAATTCGCCGTCCAACCCCTCCGGCGCAGCCTATTCGCGCGCCGAAATCGAAGCGCTTGCGGAAGTGCTGCGCAGATATCCGGATGTCTGGATCCTGACCGACGACATGTACGAGCATCTCGTCTACGACAATTTCGAGTTCACGACGATCGCGCAGGTTGCGCCTGACCTTTATGAGCGCACGCTGACGATGAACGGCGTCTCCAAGGCCTATTGCATGACCGGCTGGCGGATCGGCTATGGCGCCGGCCCGGCCCATCTCATCAAGGCGATGGCCAAGCTGCAGTCGCAGTCGACCTCCAATCCCTGTTCCATCTCGCAATGCGCGGCTGTCGAGGCACTGAACGGCCCGCAGGATTTCATCGCGGCGAACAACAAGGTCTTCAAGCAGCGCCGCGATCTCGTCGTGTCGATGCTGAACCAGGCGAGGGGCATTTCCTGCCCGGTGCCGGAAGGCGCCTTCTATGTCTATCCTTCCTGCGAGGGCGTCATCGGGCGAACCTCAGCCGGCGGCGTCAAGCTGGAGACGGACGAGGATTTTGTGACGGCGCTGCTGGAAGAGCAGGGCGTGGCCGTCGTTCAGGGCTCTGCCTTCGGGCTTGGGCCGAACTTCCGCATTTCCTACGCGACGGCGACGGAAGCGCTTGAGGAAGCCTGCGAACGCATCCAGCGCTTCTGCGCATCGCTTCGATAAGCAACTGATCTTAAGAAGAGTTTCGGCCCGCTGCGACGAAAGTCGCGGCGGGCTTTTCGCGTTCTGCCTTGCCAATGGACCGATCTGCTGAGACGATCCGGATGAACAACAATGATCCTGCGGGACCAATACGGGACCCGTGGCGAACGAACAGAGGAAACGCATTTTGTAGAATTTCATCGACAAGCAAGGGAGGCGGAAGATGAATGCCAATGGAGCGCAATCTGGTGCGAGAGCGGGCGGGGCGACCCGCGCCATTGCTCTGGTCGGACCCTATCAGAGCGGCAAGACCACGCTATTGGAGGCCATTCTCGCGCGAGCGGGCGCCATCTCCCGACAGGGCCGCGTTGCCGATGGCAATACGCTCGGCGATGCAGCACCCGAGGCCCGCGCCCATGCGATGAGTGTCGAACTGAACGCCGCGGCCTGCGAGTTCATGGGCGATCGATACACGATTGTGGATTGTCCCGGTTCGGTCGAATTCCTGCACGAGATGCGAAACGTCCTGCCGGCCTGCGACCTTGCGGTCGTGGTGTGCGAGGCGGATGAAAAGAAAATCCCGGCACTGCAGCTGATCCTTCGCGAGATCGAGGATGCAGGACTGCCGCACATCATGTTCCTCAACAAGATCGACAAGGCCAATGGCAGCGTTCGCGAGACACTCAAGGTGCTGCAACGAGCGTCTTCCGTGCCTCTGCTGCTGCGCCAGATACCGATCTGGGAGAATGGCGCGGCCACCGGCTTCATCGACCTTGCGCGTGAGCGGGCCCATGTCTACAGGCCTCATGCGGAAAGCCAGGTGATCGACCTCAGCGACAGCGAGAAGGCGCGAGAGGCGGAAGCGCGGTTTTCCATGCTGGAGCGGCTTGCCGACCACGACGATCACCTGATGGAAGAGTTGCTGGAGGATATCGAGCCACCACGCGAGGAGGTCTTTGCCGATCTTTCGCGCGAGATGCGCGAAGGGCTGATCGTGCCCGTCTTCATCGGCGCGGCCGAAAACGGCAACGGCATTCTCAGACTGCTCAAGGCAATACGCCACGAAAGCCCGCTTGTCGGCGACGCTGCAACGCGTCTTGGCGTTTCCGGTGATCAGGCGCTGGCGCAGATCGTCAAGACTGTCCACACACCGCATGGCGGCAAGCTGTCCCTCGCGCGCGTTCTTGCCGGACGCGTTTCGGAAGGCGATACGCTTTATGACAGCGAAGGCGCGGAGGCGCGCGTCGGCGGTGTCTTCACCCTGCTTGGCCAGGAGGCAAGAAAGGTCGATGTGGCCGAGGCCGGCGATCTCGTCGCGCTCGGACGCCTTGAGCCGTTTTCGACCGGGCAGACGGTCAGTGCCGGCAAGGGCGTCAGGAATCTTGCCGAAATTGCCTCTCCGTCCGCAGTCTACAGCCAGACTGTCCGTGCCGGCGCGCGCAAGGATGAGGTGCGACTTTCGGCGGCTCTTGCCAAGGTCATCGACGAGGATCCCTCACTGTCCCTGACCCATGATGCCGACAGCGGTGCGATGGTTCTTGCTGGCCAGGGCGAAATGCATCTGCGGGTTGCCTGCGAGCGGCTGACCGGCAAATACGGGATCGCGCTGGAAACCGCCCGCGCGCAGATCGGCTATCGCGAGACGATCCGCAAAGGCAAGTCGCAGCGCGGCCGACACAAGAAGCAGTCGGGTGGTCACGGGCAGTTCGGCGACGTGGTGCTGGACATCGCACCATTGGGTCGCGGCGAGGGTTTCCGCTTCACCGAGAAGATTTCCGGCGGCGTCGTGCCAAAACAGTATTTCTCTGCGGTGGAACACGGAATTCGCGATTATCTCAATCACGGGCCGCTCGGCTTTCCGGTCGTCGATGTCGGCGTGACGCTGACCGATGGCAGCTATCACAGCGTCGACAGCAACGACATGGCGTTTCGCATGGCGGCAATCCTCGCAATGAAGGAGGCCATGCCCGACTGTTCGCCGGTGCTGCTGGAGCCAGTCATGCATGTCGATATCAGCGTGCCGAACGATGCGACCGCCGCCGTCAACGGCATTGTCGCCTCACGGCGCGGTCAGATTCTCGGATTTGACGCCCGGCCGGGCTGGCCCGGCTGGGACACGGTCTCGGCCCGCATTCCGCAAGCGGAACTGGCAGACCTGATCGTCGAACTGAGGTCGGCCACGGCTGGTGTCGGAACCTACGTCTCGCGTTTCGATCATCTGGCCGAACTTTCCGGCAGGCTCGCCGATCAGGCCATCGAGGCCCAAAGCTCGCGGGCCGCATAGCGCCATCCGCCCGGCGGTGGTTCTCCTGCCGTCGGGCCAATACCTTCGATAAAAAAGAAAAAGCCGGATCGCAGGGGACGATCCGGCTGATTAGATCACCGGCTTGAAGCGGGGGAAGCCCAAACCGGTGCCCAGAGGGGACAGTTGCCACTTTCTGATCGTCGGGAGGAGGATAACGTTCAGCGTGTTCAACTGTATGTAAGCAATATTTACGATCGACCCCGATGTTGCAACGCAACAAACTGCATATTAGCTATGCAAATACTGCATGACCGGGATTGTGGAAGATTTCAAAGGGAGCCGATTGGCTCAAATACAGGTCAAAATGCCCAGCTTTTGGCCTTTGCGACGATGAAATCGCGAAAAACCCGTAAACGCGCCGTCTCTTTCATCTCACCCGCATAGACCAGATAGCTGTCGAAAGACGGCAGATCTTCCGGAAGCTGGATACGCACAAGCCCCGAGCTCGCATCGATCAGATAGTCAGGCAGAACCGCAATGCCCGCGCCTGCCTGAACGGCTCTCTTGAGCGCATGAATTGAATTGATCCGCAGGCCCGAACGGCGCGGTTCTCCTTCATCACGGCCAACCGTCAGAAGCCAGTTCACGTCCCTCAGATAGGACGGCGCCGGCGTTCCGAAGCTGAGGATCTTGTGATTGTCCAGTTCCCGGATATCGGTCGGCGCGCCGTGTTCCTTGAGGTAGCTGGCAGACGCATAGGCGTGAAAATGCACCGTGAACAGCCGGCGCTGGATCAGGTCGGGCTGAACCGGCTGGCGCAGGCGAATGGCGACATCGGCCTCGCGCATCGACAGGTCGAGTTCTTCGTCCTTGACGATGATCTGAATGTTGATTTCCGGATAGAGCTCCATGAACTCCTTGATGCGCGGGGTCAGCCAGCTGATGCCGAGGCCAGGAGTTGTGGTGATTTTCAGGTCGCCATGCGGCCGGTCCCGCGAATCCGACAGCCTTGTCGTAACGCTCTCAAGCTGCATGTGGACCTGATGGGCGGTCCGGTAGAGCATTTCGCCCTGTTCGGTGAGGATGAGCCCGCGGGCATGGCGGTGAAACAGCGGCGTGCGCAACTCCTGCTCGAGCGCGCTGACCTGGCGGCTTACTGCAGACTGACTCAGTCCAAGCGTTTCGCCGGCATGCGTGAAGCTGCCGGCATCCGCAGCCGCATGGAAGATCCTCAGTTTATCCCAGTCGAGATCCATTGCTGCTCCCCGCTGCAGCCGTAAAAACCAATCATTCGCCGAAGTCAGCCGGTTCGACGCCCGCTGGACAGCCTATTCGGCTGCTTCTCTTGTTTCAGCATGGGCAAGGAACCGCTCCGCATCGAGCGCCGCCATACAGCCCATGCCGGCGGCGGTCACTGCCTGCCGATAGGTCTCGTCCGTCACGTCGCCAGCGGCGAATACGCCCGGAACGGATGTATTCGCCGTACCCGGTTCGGTGACAATATAGCCGTTCGGACGGATATCCAGCTGGCCCTTGAAAGACGCTGTCGAAGGCGCATGACCGATGGCCACGAATATGCCGTCCACCGCAATTTCGGTAATCTCGCCCGTCTTCACGTTGCGCAGCTTCGCTCCGGTCACGCCGAGCGGGCTTTCCGTACCGGTAACGTCTGCCAGTTCGCTGTCCCAGACCACCTTCACCTTCGGATTGGCAAAGAGGCGGTTCTGAAGGATGCGCTCCGCACGGAACTCGTCCCGGCGATGCACGACGATGACCTCGCTGGCAAAATTGGTCAGGAACAGCGCTTCCTCGACCGCGGTGTTGCCGCCGCCGATGACCATGACCTTGCGGTTTCGGTAGAAAAAGCCGTCGCAGGTCGCGCAGGCCGAAACGCCAAAGCCCTTGAATTTTTCTTCCGAGGGCAGCCCAAGCCAGCGCGCCTGGGCGCCGGTGGCGATGATGACGCAGTCGGCAAGATAGACATCGCCGCTATCGCAGGTCAGCCGAAATGGCCGCTGCTTGAAATCGACCGATACGACATGATCGCGGACGAACTGTGTGCCAACATGCTCGGCCTGCGCCTGCATCTGCTCCATCAGCCACGGACCTTGGATCGCTTCGGCGAAGCCAGGATAGTTTTCAACCTCTGTGGTGATCGTCAGTTGGCCGCCGACCTCAAGCCCCTGGATCATCACCGGTTCCAGCATCGCGCGGGCGGCATAGATCGCGGCGGTGTACCCGGCCGGCCCGGAACCGATAATGACAAGCTTGTGGTGCCTGGTCGTCATGGTCTTTCAGCTTTCTTCATGAGGCCCCCAGAATACGGGGCAGCGTCAATCTTCATCAAGCTCTGTGCGCAACAGGTCTGTGTGCAATTCCCCGCGCCGCGCGTACTTTGAAGTCGTTGTTGCGCACGAAGATGTCAAGCTGGCAACAGAAAGTTGCCATGCCCGCCAATCCGTGCAGTGATCGTCAATCACCTGGGCGGCAAGCAACGCGTTGATGGCGGAAGACACATGAAGGCACGTCTCGATCGCATTGACTGGCAGATTCTGAAGGAACTTCAGGGCGAGGGCCGCATAACGAATGTCGAGCTTGCGCAGCGGGTCGGGATCTCGGCGCCGCCCTGCCTGAGACGCGTCCGCGCACTTGAGGAGGCCGGTCTCATCCGGGGCTACCGCGCCATGCTCGATGGCCGGCAACTGGGATTTGAGATCACCGCCTTCGTGATGGTTTCGCTGCACTCACAGGCCGAGAGCGACCTCGTCGCATTCGAGGAACGCGTCAAGGCCTGGAACATCGTGCGCGAAAGCTACATGGTTTCGGGCGAGGTGGATTTTCTGCTCGTCTGCGTCTCGCCGGATCTCAGAAGTTTCCAGAACTTCATCATTGAGGACCTGACCTCGACGGCCAATGTCGACAGTGTCAGGACGGCGCTGACCATCCGCAAATGCAAGGATGAGGGCGGACTGCCGATCTGACGGTCGACTGAAAGCCTTTCGCCGAGCCTCAGGGCATCGGGACCGGGCCGACGTCCTTGGGCACCCTGAAGCCTTTCTGAACAGCCGGGCGCTCTGCCAGCCGGCGATACCAGCTCAGGACATTCGGGAAATCCGCAAGGTCGATCCGCTGCCATTCGAACCGGTTGCACCATGGCCAGACCGCCATGTCGGCAATCGTATAGGTCCCCGTGATGAAGTCCTTTCCCTGAAGCTGGGTATCGAGGACCCTGTAAAGCCGCTGTGCCTCCTTGGCATAGCGGTCTTCTGCATAAGGCGCCTTGTCCTTGGCAAAGTGCAGGAAGTGGTGAGCCTGACCGAGCATCGGACCAAACCCGCCCATCTGCCACATCAGCCATTCCATGGTTTTCCAGTAGCCGTCCCCGTCCGGCAGGAACTTTCCCGACTTCTTCGCTAGATAAATCAGTATGGCGCCGGATTCGAAGATGCTGAGGCCCGTCTCGCGGTCGACAATCGCCGGGATCTTGTTGTTGGGCGAGATTTTCAGGAAGTCCGGGGCGAACTGGTCATCCTTGCTGATGTCGATGGCGTGGGCAGCATAGGCAAGACCCATTTCTTCCAGCGCGATGGACACCTTGCGTCCGTTGGGTGTCGTCCAGGTATAGAGGTCGATCATGGCCGTTCTCCCTGTAACTGGCGCAAGGCCGTTCGGCACGTGACTCGCGATGCGGCCGTGCTCTTGACGTCAACGGCCCTTGCGGCGTCAACGGTATTTGATGTCGATGATCTCATAGGCACGGGCGCCGCCCGGCGCGGCGACTTCGACCGAATCCCCGACCGCTTTTCCGATCAGCGCGCGCGCGATAGGCGAGGAGATTGAAATCTTGCTCTGCTTCACGTCGGCTTCGGCGTCGCCGACGATCTGATAGACCTTTTCCTCGTCGGTATCCTCGTCGACCAGCGCGACCGTGGCGCCGAACTTGATGGTATCGCCTGAAAGCTTCGACACATCGATAACTTCAGCACGCGAAAGCTTGTCTTCCAGCTCGGCGACACGGGCTTCATTGAGGCCCTGCGCCTCCTTGGCTGCGTGATACTCGGCATTCTCCGACAGGTCGCCATGCGCGCGCGCTTCCGCGATCGCCTGGATAATGCGCGGACGCTCAACGCTCTTGAGGCGCTTCAATTCTTCTTCCAAAGCCAAATGACCACCGGCGGTCATCGGTATCTTTTCCATATTACTTCACTCTTCCTCAGTCGCTCCGCACAGGGATCAAGCTGGCTGCGCCGCCGGGACAAGTTCCGGCGTCACACGATCGGCGGATCCAGGAAAAACTTCCGCTACGAGTTTGCGTGTGCCGCGAACGCCGGTCAAGCGCGATATCGCCGCCGCCGGCCGGTTTTGGACTGAGGTGGTCGCGGGGACCGATCGCATGCAACGGGGAACGAAGCATCGCACCGGGCATTGAACAGCCATGACCGCGCGTCGCGCGGCCGATCGCCGCCTTCGAGCGGCAGTCATGAAGTCAAGAGAGGATTGGCAATGTTCAAGTTTCGCACGACACTCACCGCAGCCACAGCCGCCACTTTGATGGCGCTGGCAGCTGCTCCTGCAAGTGCGCAGGCTCCCGGCCTCGAGATCGGACGCCTGACCTGCGAAGTGGAGGGCGGCGCAGGATTTATCTTCGGTTCGACGAAGAATCTGCTGTGCACCTTCAAGCATGCCGGCAATGCATTTCCGAGCGAAGTCTATACCGGGCAGATCCAGAAATTCGGCGTCGATATCGGCGTGACCGGAAAATCGGTGATTGCCTGGGGCGTGGTCGCCGCGGAAGGCGATCTCTACGCGCCCGGCGCGTTGGCGGGCACGTATGGCGGCGCCGGTGCGTCGGCTGCGTTCGCCGTCGGCCTCGGCGCCAATGTCCTGGTCGGCGGATCGAAGGATTCCTTCGCCCTTCAGCCGCTGAGCGTTTCCGGCGAAACCGGCGTCAACGTCGCCGCCGGCATCACGCGGATCACGCTGGTTCGCGCGCAGTAGACCACAGACTCAGGCCGCCGCGCGCATCCTCGCCAGATAGGCCTGCAACGGTTCGACGTCGAGCGAACCGGCTCGCAGGCCGGCAATGCCGCGCGCGGCGGCAAGTGCGCCGGCAAGGGTCGTGTAATACGGCACCTTGTGCATGAGCGCCGCGCGGCGCAGCGACCGGGAGTCTTCAAGCGCCTTGGCGCCCTCGGTCGTGTTGAAGACGATATCGATGTCGCCGTTGGTGATCGCGTCCACGATGTGGGGACGGCCCTCGAGCACCTTGTTGATCTTGGCGCAGCTGATGTTGTTCTCGGCAAGAAAGCGCTGCGTGCCGCTGGTCGCCAGAATCTTGAAACCAAGCCCCTGCAGGGTGCGCATGGCGGGCAGAATCCGTTCCTTGTCGGCATCGCGTACCGACACGAACACCGTTCCCTTGCCGGGAACGCGCGTACCGGATCCCAGCTGGCTCTTGGCGAAAGCGAGCGCGAAATCGTGGTCGAGGCCCATCACTTCGCCGGTGGAGCGCATCTCGGGTCCAAGCACCGTGTCGACGCCCGGAAAACGCGCGAAGGGGAATACGGCTTCCTTGATCGCGATGTGCGGCAGCGTGCGCTTTTTCAGGCCGAACGAAGCAAGGCTTTCGCCGGCCATGATGCGCGCGGCGATCTTGGCGACCGGTTCCCCGATGGTCTTGGCGACGAAAGGCACGGTGCGCGAGGCCCGCGGATTGACCTCGAGCACGTAGATCACACCATCCTTGATCGCATATTGCACGTTCATCAGGCCGCCGACCTCGAGTGCCAGCGCCAGCGCCGAGGTCTGCCTTTCAAGTTCGGCAATTGTCTCCGCATTCAGCGAATGCGGCGGCAGCGAGCAGGCGCTGTCACCGGAATGGATTCCGGCTTCCTCGATATGCTCCATGATGCCGCATACAAAGCTGTCCTTGCCGTCGGCAAGGCAGTCAACATCGACCTCCACGGCGTCGGCCAGATATGAATCGATCAGCACCGGGCTCTTGCCGGAAACGACGACGGCTTCCGAGATGTAGCGTTCCAGATGTTCGCCATCGCGCACGATTTCCATCGCCCGGCCGCCCAGCACGTAGGAGGGCCGGATAACGACCGGATAGCCGATCTCGTCGGCGATACGACGCGCTTCCGCTGCGGACTTGGCGATACCGTTCTCGGGTTGTTTGAGGTCCAGCTGGACCAGAAGCTTCTGGAAACGATCGCGATCTTCGGCAAGGTCGATCTTGTCCGGCGAGGTGCCGAGGATCGGGATGCCGGCCTTCTGGAGCGATTCTGCAAGCTTGAGCGGCGTTTGTCCGCCGAACTGGACGATCACGCCGTGCAGCGTGCCTTTGGTCTGTTCGACGCGCAGGATTTCAAGCACGTCTTCGGCCGTCAGCGGCTCGAAATAGAGGCGATCGGACGTATCGTAGTCTGTGGAGACCGTTTCAGGGTTGCAGTTGACCATGATCGATTCATAGCCGGCATCGGCCAGTGCGAACGCGGCATGGCAGCAGCAATAGTCGAACTCGATACCCTGGCCGATGCGGTTCGGTCCCCCGCCCAGGATAACGACCTTGCGGGCGTCGGAAGGGTTGGCCTCGCAAACCGGCGGCTGCGAACCGAACCCACCCTCATAAGTCGAATACATATAGGCGGTGGGCGCGGCGAATTCCGCGGCACATGTGTCGATGCGCTTGTAGACGGGATGGACGCCCAGATCGCGCCTCAGGCCGGCAACCGAGGCTTCGTCCGTTCCGGCGAGTTTGGCGAGCCGCGCATCGGAAAACCCCATCGTCTTCAACCGCCGAAGCGCGGAGGCGGTGCGCGGGAGGCCGAGGGAGCGGACCTTGGCTTCCATGTCGACGATATTCTGGATCTGCTCGATGAACCATGGATCGTAGGCGCATGAGGCGTGCACCTGCGCGTGGTCCATGCCAAGGCGCAATGCCTGGGCTACCTTCAGAATCCGGTCGGGCGTCGGCTTGCCGAGGGCAGCGCGGATCGCGTTCTTGTCGTCGCCCTGGCCGAGGCCGGGAATCTCAAGCTCGTCGAGGCCGTCGAGGCCGGTCTCAAGGCCGCGCAGCGCCTTCTGAAGGCTTTCGGCAAAGGTGCGGCCGATGGCCATGACTTCGCCGACCGACTTCATCGCGGTCGTCAGTGTCGGCTCGGCGCCCGGAAACTTCTCGAAGGCAAAGCGCGGGATCTTCGTGACGACATAGTCGATCGTCGGCTCGAAGCTCGCTGGCGTCGCGCCCCCGGTGATGTCGTTTTCCAGCTCGTCGAGCGTATAGCCGACGGCGAGGCGCGCGGCGACTTTGGCGATCGGAAAACCGGTTGCCTTTGAAGCCAGCGCGGAAGACCGCGACACGCGCGGGTTCATCTCGATGACGACGAGGCGACCATCCTGCGGATTGACGGCGAACTGGACGTTCGATCCGCCTGTCTCGACACCGATCTCGCGCAGCACCGCAATGGAGGCGTTGCGCATGATCTGGTATTCCTTGTCGGTCAGCGTCAGCGCCGGCGCGACGGTGATGGAATCGCCGGTATGGACGCCCATCGGATCGATGTTCTCGATGGAGCAGACGATGATGCAGTTGTCCGCCCTGTCGCGGACGACCTCCATCTCGTATTCCTTCCAGCCCAGCACGGACTCCTCGATCAGGACCTCGGTGGTCGGCGAGGCGTCGAGGCCCCGTTCGACGATTTCCATGTACTCGCTGCGATTGTAGGCAATGCCGCCGCCGGTGCCGCCAAGGGTGAAGGACGGACGAATGATGGCCGGCAGGCCGATGTCGGACAGTGCCTCGAAGGCCTCCAGCAGCGCCTTTTCCTTGTAGCTTTCCTTGCGTTCGTTTTCGGCGGAATCCCAATCACGCTGAAAGGATTCAAGCGTTTCCGCGCGCAGGTCCGCGTCCATGTCGGCCTGCATGATGGACGCGCGCTCGCGCTTGTAGCGTTCCTTGTCGGCCTGTTTGAGGTCGGAGGCGTTTGCAAGCTGGGAGCGCGGGGTCGCAAGACCGATGCGCGCCATCGCCTCGCGGAAGAGCTGACGGTCTTCCGCCATGTCGATCGCATCGGCGTCGGCGCCGATCATCTCCACACCGTATTTTTCCAGAACGCCCATCCGGCGCAGCGACAGCGCGGTATTCAGGGCCGTCTGCCCGCCCATTGTCGGCAGCAGCGCGTCGGGTCGTTCACGCTCGATGATCCTGGCGACGACTTCCGGCGTGATCGGCTCGATATAGGTCGCATCGGCGATTTCCGGATCGGTCATGATCGTCGCCGGATTGGAGTTCACCAGAATGATCCGGTAACCCTCCTCGCGGAGCGCCTTGCAGGCCTGGGTTCCAGAATAGTCGAACTCGCACGCCTGGCCGATAATGATCGGCCCCGCGCCTATGATGAGGATCGAGGAGATGTCGGTGCGTTTTGGCATCGGGCTTTTCTTAAATCGACTTCTTGCGCGCCTGCACAAAACCCGGCCCGCGTTGAAACGCGACCGGGCTGCCCAAGCGAATCCGCCGGAATTGGTGCTAGGCCGGCCTTATAGGGCAAAAATCCTGGCCTTGTAACCCCGCAAAATGCGCATGATCAGGCTTTCCTGTCTGGATCTTCCAAAGCGCTTCTGCGTTGCGGAAGATACCTGGTCAATCTAGATTGGCCGAAACGAAATCAGCCAGTACTGGAGCGGCAGGATGCGGTGGCGCGGACGCAGGGAAAGCCAGAACGTCGAAGACCGGCGTGGCGAGGGCGGTGGCTTCGGTCGCGGCGGTTTCGGTTTCCCGTCTGGCGGCGGCCGGGTGAACATCCCGATGGGCGGGGGTACGCGCAAGGCCGGCTTCGGCGGCATTGGCGCCATCCTCGTCATTCTTCTGATTTCGTGGGTGCTGGGTATCAATCCGCTGACGCTTCTCGGCGGCGGCGAGATGGGCATTCAGCCCCAGCAACAGCAGGAAGAGGCCAAACGGCCGCCCGCCGACGACGAAAAGGCGTCGTTCGTCTCGGTCGTCCTGGCCGATACGGAAGATACCTGGAGCAAGATATTCGAGTCGAAAGGCGCCAAATATACCGAACCGACGCTGGTGCTGTTCGAGAACCGAATTCAGTCGGCCTGCGGTTTTGCGCAGTCTGCCTCGGGGCCATTCTACTGCCCCAACGATCAGAAGCTCTACATCGATCTGGGGTTCTATGACGAGTTGCGACGCCAGTTCAACGCGCCGGGCGATTTTGCGCAGGCTTACGTCATCGCGCACGAGGTCGGTCACCACGTCCAGAACCTGATGGGCGTGCTCCAGAAATTTCACGAGGCGCGGCAGCGCATGTCGTCCGCCGATGCCAACGCGCTGTCAGTCCGGGTCGAACTCCAGGCAGATTGCCTAGCCGGTATCTGGGCCCATTACACCGAGCGGCGCGGATTGCTTGAAGAGGGCGATGTCGACGAGGCGATGAATGCCGCCAAGCAGATCGGCGACGACGCGATCCAGAAGCGCACGCAGGGCTATGTCGTGCCCGAAAGTTTCAACCACGGTACCTCGGCGCAGCGCATGCGATGGTTCCGCAGGGGAATGACGGAAGGCGAGATTTCGGCCTGCGATACCTTCGGCGCCAGCGAACCGTGAGGCTACGTTAAACATTTATCAGCAAATCGCAGGCCTTCTGTTCGCATCGCTTGTTACGTTTCTTTAATTTCCGTAACGTCATATAGCGCGAGCGGCAACCTTTGGCTGCTCGTGGCGTCCAAAACGCCATGTCTGGAACTGCGTCCGGAGGAGGGAACGTGAAGCCGGCCTTGAGCAGCGCGATCAAGATCATGCTGGTCAGCAGCAATCCGTTCCTGCGGACGTTGATGCGGGGGATGCTGCGCGATGCCGCCTGTTCCGGTGTTGAGGAAACGGCAAGCCTGCGCGAGGCGCAGGCGCGTCTCAGGACCGGCCATTTCGATCTGACGATCGTCGACGCCGATCTCGATGACGGAAGCGGCGTCGATCTGCTGAAATACGTGCGCGGTCACGCGCATGCCGGGACCGCGCAGATGCCGGTCATCCTCTTGTGCTCGGCAGTATCGAAGGGGTTGCTGATGCGCGCGGTGCGCGAAGGCGTCAACGACCTGCTGATCAAGCCGTTCTCGCAACGAACGCTCGTCACTCATCTGTTGACGGCCCTGCGCGACGAGCGCCCATTTGTTCGTCGCCAGAAATATGTCGGCCCATTGCCCCGCCCGGCGCTGCTGAATTATCTCCAGCAGCAACTGGGACAGGCGGCCAAATCCGGGCAGAAGGCGCGGCTTCGCGACCTGATCAGCCAGCAGGAAGGCGAGGACGCGTTTCTGATCTAGCGGTCCTTGAGACCTTCTAGGCCGCGAAAGCCTTGGCCTGTTCGCGAAGGGCGAACTTCTGGATCTTCCCGGTCGGCGTGCGAGGCAGATCGCCTTCAACCACCTCAAGCCGCTCCGGCCAGTATTGCTTGGCGACCTTGCACTCGGCCAGATAACGCTGGATTTCCGGCAGTTCGAGCGTCTGGCCGTGGCGAAGCGTAACGAAGACGCACCCGCGTTCACCGAGCCGCGCGTCGGGAATGCCGACCAGCGCACAATCGACAATCGCAGGGTGCTTGTAGAGAAGGTTCTCGATGTCGCTGACGGGTACGTTTTCTCCGCCACGGATGATCATATCCTTGGTGCGGCCGTCGATGCGGATATAGCCTTCCTCGTCCATATAGGCGAGGTCACCGGTCTGGAACCAACCGTCGTCATCGAAGAGTTCGATGTCGTCGCGCCTGTAATATCCGAGCAGCATCTGCGAGCCGCGAACGAGTAGGTTGCCGGTTTTGCCGAAAGGCATCGTCCTGCCTTCGTCGTCGACGACCTTGACTTCCATTCCGTCAACAGCGCGCCCGTCGGTCCTGGAGGACTTCTCCGCGGCGCGCTCCGGCTCCGTGATTGTGCTGGCGATCGATTCCGTCATGCCCCAGACAGAGCAGACCGTCAGCCCCAGTTCCTTTGCGGCGCGCTCCACGAGCGCGGAAGGGATCGGCGCGCCGGCGCACAGGAACAGTCGAAGGCCGGGTTTGGGTCCACCGGCTGCAACCGCCTCGCAGATATCGGCCAGGAAAGGTGTTGAGCCAGCCATGAAGGTAACGCCCTCCTCGGCCATGAGGCGTACGCCATAATTGCGGTCCCAGATATCCTGCAGCACCACGGTCGAGCCATTGCGGATGCCGATGAGCAGGCCCGCAATGAGGCCCGTGAGGTGTCCGAGCGGAGAGCAGGCAAGGATGATGTCGTCCGGGCGCAGGCCGAACCGGGAGATGAAGGCATTCACGCCTGTCACGGCCGTATTGGTCGAATGCATCACGCCCTTGGGCGACCCGGTCGTGCCTGACGTATAGGTCATAAGGGCGAAATTGTCCGGCAGGATACCGGTGTGGAAGCCCGAGGGCGCAGCTGCCAGCCGCTCCGAACCGCCAAGCAGTGCATTGTCCATCGAGTCCGCGCCATCGCCATCGACGATGATGAGCTGCTCGATAGTGGGCAGCTGCTCCTTGAGGCCGCGCGCCATGCTCTCATGATCGAAGCCGCGAAAGGTTTTCGGCGATATGAAGACCTTGGCGCCGGCAAAGCCCAGCATGTAGGTCAGCTCGTGCTCGCGGAAAATCGGAATGAGCGGATTGGCGACGGCGCCGACACGCTGGCTTGCCAGGAAACAGACGGCAAACTGCCACCAGTTGGGAAGCTGCATCGCGACGATGTCGCCGGGGCCAATGCCCATGCGCTTCAGTGCCGCTGCCGCCCGCGCGACCATGTCTTCCAGTTCACGCCAGGTGATGCGGGTGCGCTTTCCGTCCCGGTCCGCGACAATTGCGATGCCGTCGGGATTGGTCGCCAGCGTCTGCATCAGGTACTGGTCGAAACTGGTATCGATCCAGTAGCCACCCGCGCGCATTGCCACGGCGTGAGCCGCAGGGTCGAATTTGCTGGCCATTTCCCGAATTCCTCCCGGTTGGACGTGCAGCCGGACAAGCGCCCGGCTTGCCTGACCTGTCTCAGGCCTTTGCGGCTGCGGGTCTTTCCGGCAGCAAGGCCTCGCCTTTGCGGCTTCTTATCAGATTGATGAAACGCGTGAACAGATAGTGGCTATCCTGCGGGCCCGGCGAGGCCTCGGGGTGGTACTGAACGGAAAATACCGGCCGCCCTTCAAGTGCAAGTCCGCAGTTCGATCCGTCGAACAGGGACACATGGGTCTCCGAGACACCGGCGGGCAATGTCGCGCGGTCTACGGAAAAGCCGTGATTCATCGACGTGATCTCGACCTTGCCGGTCGTGAAATCCTTCACCGGATGGTTCGCGCCGTGATGGCCCTGCATCATCTTGAGTGTTCTGGCACCGAGCGCCAGCGCCAGCATCTGGTGGCCGAGGCAGATCCCGAATACCGGAAGCCCGCTGTCGACGAGGGCGCGGATGACCGGCACCGCATATTTTCCCGTCGCGGCCGGATCTCCGGGCCCGTTGGAAAGGAAGACACCGTCCGGGTTCAAGGCAAGGATTTCGTCGGCCGTCATCGTCGCCGGAACGACGGTGACGCGGCAGCCGAGACCCGCAAGCTGGCGCAGGATATTGCGCTTTACCCCATAGTCGATGGCGACGACGTGGCAGGTCGGATCTTCAAGCCGGCCGTAACCTTCGCCAAGCTCCCACGGCGTTTCGGTCCATTCGTGCCGCTGGGTCGCGCCGACCATCGGCACCAGGTCCATGCCTTCAAGGCCCGGCCACGCGCCGGCCTCGCCGGACATCGCTGCGACGTCGAATTCGCCCTTCGGGTCGTTGGCGATGACGCCGTGCGGAGGTCCGTTCTCGCGGATATAGGCGGTGAGGGCGCGCGTATCCATGCCGGCAAAACCGACGATGCCCCTGGCCCGGAGCCATTCATCGAGCCGCCGCGCGGCACGCCAGTTCGACGGATCGGTGATGTCCGCCCTCAGGATGCAACCGCGGACTTCGGACGCTGCCGCCATGTTGACGGTCTCGATATCCTCGTCGTTGGTGCCGACATTGCCGATATGGGGAAAGGTGAAGCAGATGATCTGCCCGGCATAGGATGGATCGGTCAGGATTTCCTGATAACCGGTCATCGCGGTGTTGAAGCAGATCTCGCCGACCGCCTTGCCGACGGCGCCCAGGCCGGTGCCGTAAAACGTCGTGCCGTCGGCGAGAACCAGCATACCCGTGGGCATCGGTTCTGCCCAGCCGCCGGTGTCGTCGGTCCGCGTCGATGCTTGCGAACTGGATGTCATGCGCTATATAGCCGCCAGTTGGATTGCATGTCCGGCCCAAGGTCCGCAACAAGTCAGCGGGGGCGCGGAGTGTGTGGCGGTGATAGCTCAATGCGGGTCATCGGTCAAGATGGGCGGTTAATATAAATCCGTTATAATTCAACGACTTAGTATTTTTTACGTGCTTGCTTCGAGATCGCGGGTTGGATAGTCTGGCCGCTCTCGGACGGTTTTTGTGGGACTCACAGAATGCTTCGTGAAGAGATCAACCAGGCCTTGAACATTGCGACCAAGTCGCAGGAGAAGCGGCGCATGCAGACGCTGCGGCTCATCAACGCTGCGGTCAAGGACCGCGACATTGCCGCGCGCACCGCCGGCAAGGACAAGGTCGGTGACGATGAAATTCGGCTGATGATGCAGAAAATGATCAAGCAGCGCGAGGAATCGGCTCAAATCTATGAGGAGGCCGGCCGGCTCGAACTGGCAGGGCAGGAGCGTGAGGAAATCGAGATCATTCGCTCGTTCCTCCCCAAGCAGCTGTCGGAAGAGGAAATCGCGGCGGTTTGCAAGGGCGTCATCTCGGAAGTGGGCGCCACGGGCCTGCGCGACATGGGCAAATGCATGGGCATGATCAAGTCGCGCTACCCCGGCCAGATGGATTTCTCGCGGGCCAACCAGCTGATCAAGAACCTGATCGGCTGAGTGGGCGCGTCGCGCTGAACTGGTGGATAAGACGCTCGCACTGGCGTAACCGAATCGCTTTTGTGCCCTTTGCGGCGTAGACTTGCTCTTTCCCACGCGGACGACGGTTGCGATGCGATTCACGCCTCAATTTCTAGATGACATCCGGGCGCGGCTTCCCGTGTCTCAGGTCGTCGGAAAGCGCGTGAAGCTGCGCCGGCAGGGCCGTGAGTTCATCGGCCTTTCTCCCTTCAACCAGGAAAAGTCGCCTTCCTTCACGGTCAACGACCAGAAGGGCTTCTACCATTGCTTTTCCAGCGGCAAGCACGGGGACATCTTCTCCTTCGTGATGGAAACGGAGGGGCTTTCATTCGCCGAGGCGGTGGAGCGGCTGGCCGGTGAGGCGGGTGTGACATTGCCGGCGCCCGATCCGGCCTGGCGCGAGCGCGAGGAGAAACGTGCCGGCCTTCATGATGTGATGGAAATGGCGGCGGCCTGGTTCCAGGCACAGCTGCATGGCCAGCCAGGTCTGGAGACGAGGGCGTATTTGCAGCGACGCGGCGTCAGCGGGCAGATGGTTGCGCAATTCCGCATCGGCTACGCGCCATCGTCCAAATCGGCGCTGAAGGAGCACCTGACGGCGCGCGGCGTGGCGGTCGATGACATGATTCGTGCCGGATTGCTCATCGCCGGCGACGATATTCCGACGCCATACGATCGTTTCCGCGACCGGTTGATGTTTCCGATCATGGATCTGAAGAACCGCGTGATTGCGTTTGGCGGACGCGCGCTGTCGGCCGATGCGAAGGCGAAGTACATGAATTCGCCGGAGACGCCGCTGTTTCACAAGGGCGACGTCCTGTTCAACGCATATGCAGCACGCGTGTCGGCCACCGACAGGGGCGTCGTCTATGTGACCGAAGGGTATATGGACGTCGTGGCGATGACCGCGGGCGGCTTTGCCAACACGGTGGCGCCGCTCGGGACGGCCCTGACAGAGAACCAGTTGCATCTGCTCTGGCGCATGGCCGACGAGCCCGTCCTTTGCTTCGATGGCGATAATGCGGGTCTGAAGGCTGCCTTCAGAGCCGTCGACACAGCGCTGCCGTTGCTGGTGCCGGGCAAGTCGCTGCGCTTTGCATTGCTGCCGGAAGGGCGCGATCCTGACGATATTCTCCGCGACAGCGGTTCTGCGGCGCTGGCCGATGCGTTGTCCGGCCCAAGGGCGCTCGCCGACATGCTGTGGGCGCGCGAGGCGGAGACGGCAGCGCTCGATACGCCGGAACGTCGCGCCGCATTCGAAGCCCGTATCGGCGCCGCGATCCGATCCATCAAGGACGATACGGTGCGCCGCTACTATGGCCAGGACATGCGCGCGCGCATCAATGCGATGCTCGGGGCGCAGCAGCCGCAAAGGCGTGAACGTGCCGACGGGAGCAACTGGCGTGACCGCGCGGGCGGGGGCAACTGGCGCGATTCCAGGGGGCGCGGCGGATGGCGGGTCAGCGACGGCCGGGCACAGGTACAGCAGGCCAGCGAGCGGCTTATCCGGCAGGTGCGGGCACGGGCGCTGCCACGCCGTGAGGCGCTTCTGCTGATGACCGCGATCAATCATCCGGGCCTGATCGCGGATCGGGTTGAGGAACTTGCCGCATTCGACTTTACCGCGCCGGAACTCGGTGCCGTCGCCGCGCGCCTGATCGATATGGCAATGGAAGGAACCGGTGGCGATGCCGCGGGAGTTCGCGCCGCGCTCAAGGGAGCGGGGCAGGGCGATCTGCTCAACCGGCTCGACAGCGTAGCGGCCGATGCGGGCGACTGGTTCGTGCGGCCCGATGCGGACGAGGCCGATGCGCTGATCGGCTTTGACCACATTCTGGCCTTGCACCACCGGCAAGTCACTCTACATAAGGAACTCAAGGCCGCTGAAGACAGTTTTCGGGCTGACCCGAGCGAAACGAACTGGGAGCGGATCGTCGAACTCAGGAACGCCCTGGCCGGCACGAGCGGGTCGGAAGTCGAGGTGGAAGGTTTCGGTTTGGCTTCCCGGCATGTGCGCCGTTAGGTTTGACAAAGGCGCGGGAATGAGAGAGCAGGCTTTCGATTCGCGTCGCGATGGTTTATTGAGCCGCGCGGGCGCTGTTGGTTAATCACTGGTTAGGAGCATTCCGCCTATCCTTTCGAGGGCAGGAACGGACCAGCCAGCCTGACGCCCGGGGCGAGATTGCAAATTCGCCATTGCCGGGCGTTTGGTGATGCATTCCTCGCCGGTGAGGGCCGGCACGGTCGACACGGAGTAAGCATGGCGCAAAGCGCGAAAATCGAAAAAACGACGGAAGCGGCGAAGCCGGCAACTGACGGGCCGCTGCTCGACCTATCCGATGCCGCCGTCAAGCGGATGATCAAGCTCGCCAAGAAGCGCGGCTATGTCACCTATGACGAGCTCAACGAAGTCATGCAGTCCGACGACGTATCCTCCGAGCAGATCGAGGATACGCTCGCCATGCTTTCGGAGATGGGCATCACCGTGATCGAGGCCGAAGAGGCCGAGGACAAGGAAGCCGAGGACACCGACACCGAAGAGGATTCCGGCGGCGTGCTCGCCGAGACCAGCACCCGGCAGGTGGCCAAGACCACGACGAAGGAACCGGGTGACCGCACCGACGATCCGGTCCGCATGTATCTGCGTGAGATGGGCTCTGTCGAACTGCTTTCCCGCGAGGGTGAAATCGCCATCGCCAAGCGGATCGAGGCTGGCCGAGAGGCGATGATCGCGGGGCTGTGCGAGAGCCCGCTGACTTTCCAGGCCATCATCATCTGGCGAGATGAACTCAACCTCGGCAACATTCTGCTGCGCGACGTCATCGACCTTGAGGCAACCTATGCCGGCCCTGACGCCAAGGCAGCGCCGGCTGCGCCCTCGCGCGACGATGAGGACGAAGAGGAAGAAAAGCCTGCCGCGCGGCGCGGCTCCGAAGAGAATGAGGACGAGGAGCGCCCCGAAGGCGAGGGCGAAAGCGATAGCGACGACGATTTCGACGACGAGGCAAATCTTTCGCTTGCCGCCATGGAAGCGGAACTGAAGCCGCAGGTGCTGGAGACCTTCGACGCCGTTGCCGGCAACTACAAGAAGCTGCGTCGTCTGCAGGATCAGCTCGTCGACAACCGGATGGAAGGCAACAAAGGCCTCTCACCGGCTCAGGAGCGCAAGTACAAGAAGCTCAAGGAAGAGATCGTCGCGTCGGTCAAGTCGCTGTCACTCAACCAGCACCGCATCGAGGCGCTGGTCGCCCAGCTCTACGAGATCAACCGCAAGCTGATGGGCTATGAGGGCAGGCTGTTGCGCCTTGCTGAATCCCATGCCGTGCAGCGCGAGAATTTCCTGGAGGAATATCAGGGGCACGAGCTTGACCCGAACTGGGTCCGCCGCATTGCCAATCTGAAGGCGAAGGGCTGGAAGAATTTCGTCGCCCAGGAGCGCGATACGATCAAGGCGATCCGGACGGAGATTCAGAATCTCGCTTCCGAAACCGGTCTTGAAATTACCGAATACCGCCGCATCGTGCACATGGTGCAGAAAGGCGAGCGCGAGGCACGCATCGCGAAGAAGGAAATGGTCGAGGCCAACCTGCGACTCGTGATTTCCATCGCCAAGAAATACACCAATCGCGGCCTGCAATTCCTCGATCTGATCCAGGAAGGCAATATCGGCCTGATGAAGGCGGTCGACAAATTCGAGTATCGCCGCGGCTACAAGTTCTCCACATACGCCACGTGGTGGATCAGGCAGGCGATCACGCGCTCGATCGCCGATCAGGCACGTACGATCCGTATTCCGGTGCACATGATCGAGACGATCAACAAGATCGTCCGTACCAGTCGTCAGATGTTGCACGAGATCGGCCGGGAACCGACCCCGGAAGAACTGGCCGAGAAGCTCGCCATGCCGCTCGAGAAAGTGCGCAAGGTTCTCAAGATCGCCAAGGAGCCGATCAGCCTGGAAACGCCGATTGGCGACGAGGAAGATTCGCATCTCGGCGATTTCATCGAGGACAAGAATGCGATCCTGCCGATCGACGCTGCGATCCAGGCCAATCTGCGCGAGACGACGACACGCGTGCTCGCCAGCCTGACGCCGCGCGAGGAACGTGTGCTTCGCATGCGCTTCGGCATCGGCATGAATACCGATCACACGCTGGAAGAGGTCGGCCAGCAGTTCTCGGTAACGCGCGAACGTATCCGCCAGATCGAGGCCAAGGCGCTGCGCAAGCTCAAGCATCCGAGCCGCAGCCGCAAGCTCAGAAGCTTCCTCGACAACTAGGTTCTGGCGAAATGGGAAAATCCGGAAAGGCCGCCCTCGAGCGGCCTTTTCTTTGGCTGACAATGGCCTTCGGTCGTTCCTTGTGCTCGGAAGCGACTGCGGTTTACAATAAGCATGTATTATAAAATACTCCCAAACTGAGAAAGATATCCCTCCATGCTTTATCCCGATGCCGAGGTGCCGCTGGGTTTTCTGGTCGCCGATACATCCCGTCTGATGCGGCGCCATTTCCACCGCCGGCTTGGTGAACTGGGATTGTCGCTGGCGCAGGGCAGGGCACTGGCGGTTCTGGCTCTGGAAGAGGGCATCAAACAGGTGACGCTCGCCGACAAGCTGGAAATCCAGCCGATGACCGTGGCAAGGCTCGTCGACGGCTTGCAGGAAATGGGCATGGTGGAACGGCGGGCGGATCCGACAGACCGCCGAGCATTCCGCATCCATCTGACCGCAGAAGGTACCGCGCTTGCAAAGAAGGTCTGGCCGCTCGTCGTGGAGGCCGGCAACATGGCGATAACGGGCTTCACCGAGAAGGCGGCCGCCGATTTCTACGTCTCGCTGACCAAGATCAAGAACAATCTGCAGGCGCTGGAATCGGACGAAGCCGCGGAACGCAAGGCCGCCAGCTGACTTTCAGCTGAACGCGCCATTTCCCAGGTCAGTGTGGTCCCGCTCAGGGTCCGCGACGTCATATCCCCGACGAGCCTGTTCACCACGCAGTGCGGCTTGCGTCGAACGATCATTCGCTCTATATAGTAATGAATAATTATTATCATGAACACTGACTGAGCAATACCGGCATGACGGAAATCGATCCGGACGCCTCTCTGGGCTTTCTCATTGGCGACCTGTCACGGCTGATGCGGCACAATTTCAACCGCCGCGCGCAGACGCTCGGCCTGTCGCTCGCGCAGGCAAGGGCGCTCGGCTTCCTGTCGCGCGAGGAGGGCATCCGGCAGGTTGCCTTGGCCGACAAGCTGGAAATTCATCCCATGACGCTGGCGCGGCTTCTGGATGGGCTGCAGGACCTCGGCTTCATTACCCGTACAGCCGATCCGGCCGATCGCCGTGCTTTCAGGCTCCACCTTACTTCGCAGGGCCGGTCGATGATTGGCCGGATGTGGACGCTGGCGGCGGAGACGCGGCAGGAGGCCGTGGCCGACATATCGGAAGAGGCGGTCGCGCAAACGCTCGAAACGCTCAGACGTATGAAGAACAATCTGCTGCTTGCCGAGACATGCGGTCAAAAGCCGGCGGCGCGGACGACAAGGGAAGACGTCGCAAATGACTGACGCAAGACAAGAGGCGCAGGCGCCACTCGACAATCCGGAAGCCGGGAAATCACCCGATTCGCGGCGCCGGAGGCTGCGTCGCAGGCTGCTGATCGCCGGTCCGCTGCTCATCGTGGTGATCGGCACCTATGTCTACTTCACGGGCGGCCGCTATGTGGAAACCGACAACGCCTATCTGAAGACAGACAAGGTGATGATCGCGGCAGAGGTGTCGGGACTGGTGGAAGCTGTTCCCGTCAGCGAAAACCAGTTCGTTCACAAGGGCGACGTGCTGTTTCGTATCGAGCAGCGGCCTTACGAAATCGCGCTCGCCGCGGCAGAAGCGGGCTTGCGCAACGTGCGCGACGAAGTGATGAGCCTGAAGGCGTCCTTCCGGCAGAAGGACGAGGAACTGACGCTCGCACGCGCCAATCTCGACTATGCGAAGAAGTCATACGAACGGCAGTCGAAGCTCGCCGAAACACAGTCGGTGTCACTGAGCCGTCTGGACGAGGTGCGTCACGACCTGGACGTGGCCAAGACGAAGATCGATGTCGCCGAGCAGGAAATGGCACAGATACGGGCGCAACTGGGCGGCGACCCCGATATTCCGGTGGAGCAGCACCCGCGCTATCTGGCGGCAAAGGCAACCCGCGACAGGGCAGCGCTTGACCTTGAGCGAACGACCGTTCGTGCGCCGCTCAACGGCATTGCGAGCAATATCCCCGATATCGGCACGCAGGTCGTCGGCAATGGCGCGCTGAGCAGCCCGGTGATGAGTCTGGTCGGTACAGACCGGGTCTGGATCGAAGCCAATTTCAAGGAAACGGACCTGACCTATCTGCGGCGCGGACAGCCGGTCACGATCCACGTCGATACCTACCCCGACCGCGAATGGACTGGCGAGGTGGAGAGCATCGCGCAGGCAACGGCGGCCGAGTTCTCCGTCATTCCGGCGCAGAATGGCACCGGCAACTGGATCAAGGTCGTGCAGCGGATTCCCGTGCGTATCTCCATGAATGCCAGCAACGACGACAAGGCGCTCCGGGCCGGCATGAGCAGCAATGTCGAAGTCGATACAGGCCATCGCCGCGCGCTGCCCGGATTCGTGAAAACCGCGATCGGTTGGTTCAGCGGCGACAGCAAGGTGGCCGCCAACTCGGTCGGAGCCGAACAGCGTTGAGCCCAATCGATCCGGCGAGCATTGCGCCCGGCCGCCGGGCGCTGATCACGTTCACGATCATGCTTGCGACCATCGTCTACGCGGTGGACACGACGATCGCGGTCGTCGCGCTGCCGCACATGCAGGGCAGTATGTCGGCGACAACGGACCAGATCGCCTGGGTTCTGACGTCCTATATCGTCGCCTCGGCCATCATGACGCCGCCGACGGGCTTTCTTGCCGCGCGGCTCGGGCGGCGCCGGCTGTTTGCAACGATGGTCGGCGGTTTCACGTTGACGTCGATGCTGTGCGGGGCTGCGACCTCGCTCGAACAGATCGTCCTTTTCCGGATTTTGCAGGGTGCTTTCGGCGCCGGCCTGATCCCGCTCTCCCAGGCAGTGCTGCTCGACATCAATCCGCGTGAACGGCACGGCCAGGCCATTGCGATGTGGGGGCTCGGTGTGATGGTCGGGCCGATCATCGGCCCGACGCTCGGCGGCTATCTGACCGAGTATTTCAGCTGGCGATGGGTGTTCTACATCAATCTGCCGGTCGGCGGACTGGCGCTGGCGGGTATTCTCGCATTCGTGCCCGAGACCGAGCGTGTCCAGCGCCGTTTCGACTGGTTTGGATTTGCGCTTCTGAGCCTGGCGATCGGTTCGTTGCAGATGATGCTGGACCGTGGCGAATCCCAGGACTGGTTCTCATCGCCCGAAATCATCGCGGAAGCAGTGATGGCGGTGCTTTGTCTGTATCTCTTTCTCGTGCACATGTTCACTGCCGACGAACCCTTCATTGAACCGGCGCTGTTCAAGGATCGAAACTTTGCCGTCGGTCTCGTCTTCATGACGGTGATCGGCATGGTGCTGTTTTCTTCGCTGACGCTGCTGCCGACATTCCTGCAAAACGTCCTCGGCTACCCGGTGCTCGATGCGGGGTTCATCCTGGCGCCGCGCGGCTTCGGAACCGGTCTTGCCATGTTCCTTGTCGGCCGGTTGCTGGCGCGCTTTGATGCCCGCTGGTTCATCTTCATCGGCCTTGGACTGACTGCTGCGTCACTGTGGGAAATGTCGCAGTTCACCATGGACGTGACGATGCAGCGCTTCATTTTCGTCAGCATCGTGCAGGGGTTCGGCCTCGGCTTCGTTTTCGTGCCGCTTTCCACGCTCGCCTTCTCGACAATGGATCCACGGTTCCGCAGCGAGGGGACCGCGATGTTCAGCCTGCTTCGTAATATGGGCAGCAGCATCGGAATTTCGCTCGTCGTCAGCCTGCTGGCGCAGAACATGCAGCGGGCGCATGCCGGTCTTGCCGGCATCATGTCGCCGTTCCGCGATACGATGAATGCTCCGTTCCTGCCGCAGCTATGGAACTGGCATCTGCCGAGCGGTGTAATGGCGCTCAATGGCGAGATCGCCAAACAGGCGGTCATGGTTGCATATCTGAACGATTTCCTGATGCTGGTCGTTCTCTCGCTCCTGCCGATGGTCCTTCTGCCGATCATGCGCGGCTCCAAACCGGCAACGTGAAATGGAATGCCATGCAGGCAACCATAGACATCAAGACCAACGGTCCCGGCCTATACGAATTCACCGATCGCGCGCGGGAATTTCTCGGGGGCTCGCGGGAGGAAGGATTGCTGACGGTCTTCGTCCGGCATACCTCCTGTTCGCTGCTGATCCAGGAAAATGCCGATCCGGACGTACAGCGCGATCTTCAGGCCTTCTTCAGCCGCCTCGCGCCACCGGCCGACGATCCATCCATGCGTTTCCTGACACATTGCGCCGAAGGGCCGGACGACATGCCGGCCCATATTCGCGCCGCCCTCACGCAAACATCAATTGGTATTCCCGTGTCCGCCGGGCGGATGATGCTCGGCACCTGGCAGGGCCTCTATCTATTCGAGCACAGACAGAGGCCTCACCGGCGCAGCGTGGTCCTGCATCTTTCGCGTTAAGTTGGCCTTTGACGTTTTGACTTAAGCATTCCTCACTGCTTGATGGTCTAGAAAGCATCCCCGCAAAGAAAAGGGAGGCAAGGCGTGACCAGAGGTATCGCTACCACCACATTTCTGTTCTGCGCCTGCCTTTTGGCCTGGCCGGCCTCAGCGGAAAAAGTTGAGGTTGCAAAGGGCATTTTCGTCACTCGTCACACCTTCAATGCGCCGTCAAACGAGCAGCCTTTCTATGGATTTGCTAGCAAGACGAGCGAGCAGACCCAGGCAGACGAAGCGATGCTGCGCGCCGTCAAAGGATCAGGTCAGTCTGAACGGGAAGCTTTCGACTATGCCGTGAAGCTTGGCTGGCGCGCCATCAATGCCGGCGACTCGGCAACGGCAGCGCGTCGGTTCAATCAGGCCAATATCATCAGGCCCGGACAGGCGAGTGTGTTCCATGGTTTCGCAGTCGTCGCGCATATGCGCTTTCATGATCTCCAGTATGCCGAAGAGCTTTTTGAGGTTGGTTCTCATCTTGCGCGATATCCCGGCTATATGGCTGACTACGGCAGGTTGCTCCTTGTCGCCGAGAAGAAGAAGGAGGCACTCGCTGTGCTCGAAGTCGCTGTCGAGGAGGCGCCGGATCACGCGATGGCCTGGTCTAATCTCGGTTTTGCGAGATTTTACGACGGTGACAATGCAGGAGCCTGCGCGGCGCTCGACAAGAGTGTCAGCTTGCGTGCCGGCAAGCCGGGACCTGCCGATACGCTGCTGCTGCGAAAATGGGCAGGCTGCAGCTGAAGCTGCAGGGACGCCCGCTCTCGGTGATCGTCACGGTGCGACGAGTTCAACCCGCCGGTTGAGCGCCCGGCCATCTTCGGTGGCATTGGAACCGACTGGGGCAAGGTAGCCCACGCCAGCGCTACGGAGCCGCTTTGCATCGATGCCATAGGTTTTGGTGAGTTCGGTGGCGACCGCTTTTGCCCGCTGTTGTGAAAGGCCCATATTGTAATCGTAGCTGCCCTGGCTGTCGGTATGGCCGACAATCACGACGGACATGGCAGGGGCGTCCTTCAGGAGTTTGGCCATTTCGTCGAGCGTGGGCCGGCTCTCCGGTTTCAGCGTTGCCTTGTCGGTATCGAAATAGATCCCGTAAAGCGCGATATGGCCGCTTTCTCCCAGACCCTTCGCCATTGCGGCGGCATCGACCATCTTGTCTTCCATCGCGCCGAGTTCGGCGACAACAAGCTGGGCATATATCTCCCGGTTATTCTCGCTGACGAGAACGCTGGCATAGGTTTCGCCGCTGTCCCCCGTCTTGCGGGCTGCGTAGTAGCGGTAGTTGAAACCGTCCGCCCACATTTGCGGAATGGGAAGAACGTCAACGGCTTCAACAAAGGGTATGCCCCCGCATTCGTCCGTCTGGCAGGAAACAAGCTGTTCATAGCCGGCCTTCAGTAACTGTTGCTCGAAATTGCGGGCCACCTCGAGGATCGAGGGGCCGGGTTCGGTCCTGTAGGCAATTCTCGTAATGCGGCCTTCCAGGCTCAGCGCATCTGCCGGCTGGCCATTCTGGAACGGTGCGGCCTGCAACCGCGCGGCGTCGAAATCCTTCACCGAATATCCGGTAATCAGGCTTCCGGCGAAACGGCCGATCCCGGCGTAGTCCTTCGACCCGTCCACATCTCCGGGATCGGCGCGAAGCGGGGATGCAAATGCTATGAGAATGAGAAGAATGGCCGCCCCGGTCTGTGCGGCCGCAATTGCTTTCGACATGTCTGGAACCTCTTGGCAAGCCCTCGCGCCCCGGCCGATCCTACGCCAGGTTGCCGGTGCCCAGAAGCGCCAATATCGCGTTCGGGTCAGTGCCCGGACGGATTTTCCACCAGCATGCCGACAATCCGCCTGACGAAGGGCAGAACCAGCAGCAGGGCGGGGAATGCGACCATCCAGGAAAGAAGCCAGGCCTGCGGCCATAGCATCAGGAAGTTCTGCTCCAGCCCGACTGAACGCAAGGTCGAGACACCCGAGATCAGCAGGGTCATGAAGATCGAAAGCACCAGCGGCATCACGATATGCTGGTAACGGGCGGGCAGCTTGCGCCGGGCGGCAGTCATGGTCATTGGATATCCCCGAAATAAATTAGATATATCTAATATAATATCGGGTCTCCGGATCGCAATAGCAGACGACCCGGCGCATGGCCGGGCCGTCTTCATATCGATGACAGATACGTTGAGCCCCGCCCGGGCCCGTAGATCAGATCCGCCTTTCGGGGGGTGGCGGGCCGATCTGAATAAATACGGGCCGGACGGGACGTGCTGCCAGGGCGCTACTGCGCCGAGGCAAGCGGCGTAACCAGCGGCGTGATCCTCCGGACCGCAACGCGCCGGTTCTCGCGCTCCGGCTCCTGCGTATTCACCTTCAGATAGGCCTCGCCGTAACCCTGCGTCACGAGGTTCTCTGCCGGTATGTTGAACACGTTGGTCAGAGCCGACGCGACGGATTCTGCGCGTGCATCCGACAGTGCGAGGTTGGCGTAGTCGGAGCCGACCGCGTCGGTGTGACCTTCAATGAGGAAGGTTTCGGCCGGATTTCTGTCGAGCACGTCGAGGATCGCGTCTGCCAAGCTCTGCAGGCTTGAGATCTGCGATTCACCGATGTCCGCACTACCGAAATCGAACGTGATGATATCGAGATCGATCCGCGGCATGACATCGCGCAAACGGGCGGAGCGCTTCACCTCGTCGACCGAGTAGAGCCTGTCGATCTGTTCGATCGGCGGCTTTTCAAGGAAGCGATAGTAATCGCGCGGACCGGCCTGCTGGGCATCGAGAATATACTCGTTGACCGGCTCGTTCAGACGCAGCGGCGGCAGATAGAGCGCCGGGTCGCGCCAGCGGCCGCCATCCCCATAGTAGATGTCGGGCGCGTAGACGAGGACGATTTCGCGTCCCTGCGGCGTGAACCGCGAACGGCGAATGATGTCGCCGTGGCGATTGTAGACCGTGACAATGCGCGTGCCGTCGGGACGCACCACGACCTCGCGGTAGCGGCCTTCCTGCATCTGCTCGACATAGTAGTCGCGGCTGTCACGTGCCCAGCGCGGCCGCTCCTGCTTTTCCTCAACGCTGACGCGTCCGTCGGAATAGCGGAAAACGACGCGGTCGCCGAAGGTCGCGATGATCTCGGCATTCTTGTCGTCACGATGCCGTTCCGGACGACGCTCGACCCGCCGGCCCTTGTCGTCGAGCTGAAGTGGCTCGATCTTCTGCGGCTTCATGCGCTGTGCCGCGCGGTCGCTGTCAGGGCGCGGGCCCGCTTCGCGACGCTGGCCTTCGGGACGTTCCTCGCGCGGACGCTCGGCATTGTCACGGCGGCCGTCGCGATTGCTGTCCTGCGCGCGTTCGCGCTCAAGCTGCTTGGTTTCCGTCTGCTTGGCGCTGTCGAGCGCGGGTGCCGCGTTTGGCGGCAGCGGGTTCTTGTCGCCGGCACTCTGGCTGTCGTTGCCATTGTCCTGACGATCGGCTCGCTGCGGCCGAACATAGTCGCCCTGACGTTCACCCTGTCCGCCAGCCGGACCGCGTTCCGCGCGATCAGGCGCCTGAGGCTTTTCGGCGGGCTTTTCTTCGCGCGTCGTTGTCTGCTGCTGCCGGTCACCGGCAGGCGGCTGTTTCTGTTCGGCACGTTCGCGCTGCGGCGGCGTATCCTGCGGCTTTTCCTGAACATTGCGGTTCTGCGGAGGCTTCTTGTCCTCCGGCGCCGCCTCGCGCTGCTTCGGCTCTTCGCGCTTCTGCGGCTCCGTCTGCTGCTGTTTCTGCTGCGGCTTGCGCTCCGGCGCCGTTACGGCATTGCCCTGGGCGTTGTCGCGGCGTTCCTCCAGCTTCTGCTGAACCTGGTCACGCTTCTCCTGGCGCTGTTGCTGCACCTGGTCACGGCGTTCTTCAAGCTTCTGCTGCCGCTCATCGCGCTTTTCTTCGCGCTGCTGCTGAACCTGTTCGCGCCTTTCCTGCGCCTTCTTCTTTTCTTCCTCAAGCTTCTTGAGGATTTCCTCCTTGGTCATCGGCTGGCCCGGCGTCACCGCCTGAGCGAGCTGCACATCAGGTGCGGCCAGCAATGAGCCAGCGGGCACGCCGGCAGCGAATATCGCAATGGCGGTCGTGGCAATAAGTCTGTTTTTGAAATGGGTCATATCTTCCTTCCCAGTCTCTTCAAGCCCCCTTGAAGACGAGCTTCAAGCTCCTTTGCCGGCTGAATGCTAAGTGACGAGGCCAGCTTTGATCGCAATCAAACCCTACCAACATGGCGGTATGCGGGCCCGATTGCGGCGTTTTTGGGCGGGAAATGCGGGTGACTTTCCCGTTGTGAACGTACATCAGGGCCTCTGCACGAACCCAACGGCTCACGCAGAGGCCCGAGTTGCACTTGTTTTCGATCACTCGCTCGCGGGCGCTGTCGGCGACGGCGCGGACTGGCCGGACGAACCGTTGTCCGGCGCTGCTTGCGGCGCTTCGGGCTGCGACTGCGTAGCGGGCGGCGGCGCCTGCATGTTCACGGTCGTTTCCGATGCCGATCCGCCATAATCGTCGCTGAACAGGAATATTCCGCCGACGACTACAACCACCACTGCGAGGCCGGCAAGAAACCAGCTCGCGCCACTCGATGAGCGGACTTCGCGAACATTCCGTTCGTCCACAGGCGGCATTTCATTGGGGGGTGTACGATCAATCATGTCATCCTCCTTGACGGCGCTATGTCTCTGGCCGGTTAATCGCTGGAGAAACGCCGCCCTGGCCGCTTGGTTCCGCGTTAGCGGATAATTCATGCCACCCGGTTAGGAGAAAACCGGGACAGATTACGGACGGAGGAAATTGGGGATGGCGCTACGAGCCTTTATCGCAATCGGAATGCTTGCGGCCGTCTTGTCCAGCGGCGGGTGTGCCGCTGGTGTTGCCGCCGGCGCTGTCGCCGGTACGGCGGCCGTCGTCAAGACAACGGCAAGGGCTGGCCGGGGCGCTGTCCGCGTAACAGCCAGGGCCGGCAAGGGTGCAGTCAAGATCCTGCGGCGGGAAGAAGATGTGGACGCTCAGCCGAGCGGCAGCAACTAAGACCGGCCCGAAGCTGGATGCGGCAACCAGATGCGCGGCAAACCGTTGTTGCCGGCATTGGCTATACGCCCACCAGGAGGAGCAGCTTCCATGACGGATCGGAATGACGGTGCAGAACTCGCTCGAGAAAAGATCAGCGCGTTCCTGAAAGCCTATGGCAAGCGCGACATTGGCGGCCTGCTTGAACTTGTTGACGATGACGCGGTGCTCGAGGACGAAAAAGGCGATCGCCGATTTGGCAGCGAAGCCTTCAAGACCTACTTCGTTTCGCGCTTTGCCCATGGCCGCGAGACGATCGGCGATGTGGCAGCCATGGCAAGCGCCGATGGCAGTCGCGGGGCTGCTGAATTCACCTTGCGCGGCGAGCGCGAAGGAGGAGATTCCTACAGTCTCAACAAGGGTCTCTTCTTCGCGCTCGACGGCGGCATGATCACCAGAGTAAGCGGCCTTCCCGTGTGAAGCCGCGGCTGGCTAGATCGTCAGCCGCAGGTGCCGGTTGATGATGTCGGCAGCCAGTTTCTGGAAAGTGGCATTCAGGTCGTTGGCATTCTGAATGTCGGTGTACATCCAGGTGTCGGTCGCGCAATTGCGCAGAAGATTGGCATCTCCGTTGACGACACGAACCGTATACACCAGCACATCCTTCGCCTTGACCGCATTGCACGCGGACTGCGTTCGCGCGTCGATACTGTTGGTGTAGGTGGTCCATCGGTTCTGCGTATTCTCGCCGTCAGTCAGAACGATCATGATCTTGACGGTTTCCGCGTCGCTCCAGGGAACCGCCTCGGTGAAGGGAACGCTGCTGGACAGCAGGTGCAGTCCCCAGATGACGCCGAGCGTGATGTTGGTATTGCCGCTGGCCGACATTTCGTCGACACGCGAGCGCAGCGCAGTGAAATCGGTCGACAGTTCCTTGACCCTTGCCATGGAGCATTTGGACGACGAGAAGCCGTTGTAGGGATCGGGATCGAACAGCGTATTCGGTTTGCTCGTGGAAGGTGCCGTATCGTCGATGTCATAAGGCTGGTCGCGGTCGTAGAAGCAACCGCGCCAGCTGTTCTTGTCCAGCCCGGTCATATTGACCCATGAGGCATTCTTGTAGGTGTTGGCATCAACACGCACCATCGTCGTAAACGGCACGAGGCCAATCTTGATGCTCTTGCCGGGAATCGTCGATGCGGTCTCCATCATGTTGATGAAGTTCTTGGCCGACTGCTTGAGAATGCCGATCTTGTTGCTGGAGGACATCGACCCGGTATTGTCGAGAACCAGAACGACCTCAATGGACGCGGCCGGCGAAATCGCCTCGGCATCCACGGCAATGTGCATCTGATCGATGCCCATCAGGCCCATCATCGAGGTTTCCACGGTGGCCGACGCATCGACATGGTGGGACTGGCCGGTATCGACAATCGAGAACTGGATGTTATCGGCGTTGGAAACGCTTTGCAGATTACCGTTGAAGGTGTCGGTGGCGATCTGCTGGCGGGTCGCCCAGTTCTTGCCGTAGTTGCGCGTCGCCGCCAGCGCTGCGGCATCGGCGGCTGCCTGTAGTTTGATTTTTACGTTGTGGGCGGCCGTGAAATCGATCGCGGCGCCGGTGAGCGCCACGACAGGAACAATCGTCGCGCCGAAGATAATGCTGATATTGCCGCGATGATCGCGGCCGAATTTTCCGCAAAGGCCAAGCAGACCCTGCAGCGCCGAGGCTAGTACGCGCATAATTGCTATTCTCCGTCGTCAGAAACCCGGGGGGTGGGCAAAACGGGCGGAAATTAGCAACTCTACGTTGCGTAAGTGCTCGAAACGGCATGCAAACTCACGCGAATTCCTTCATCGGAAATTCACGACATACGCGCGAGATTTTATGAAAATCAGCGTTACTGGACGAGTTCCCAGGTCACCGAGACGGTGACCGACAGCGCCAGTTCGCCGGCCTCCATGGGAACAGACTTGCCGGCGGCCATGGAAGCTTCGCGCAGCATCATCGGACGCGGCGGTTGATAGCTGCTGTTCTCATTGATGCTGAGTACCCGGCCAAGGCGCGTTCCTGCCGCGGCGGACAGAATTTCGGCGCGGTGCATCGCATCGGCGACGGCTTCCTTGCGTGCCTTGTCGAGCAGTGCGTCCTTGTTCTCGATATCGAAGGCGACGCCCGAGATCTGGTTGGAACCGAGCGACACAGACTTGTCGAGGATGCCACCGAGCGCGCCCAGATCGCGAACCCGCACCGTCAGCATGTTGCGGACGCGGTAGGCCTCGATCTTCGGCGCTTGCGGCGCGCCGGACGACGAGGCATTTGAACCGGAATATACAGGTTCGACCGTAAAGCCGGATGTCTGGAGATCACGATCCTCGACGCCGGCCTTCTTCATCGCGTCGATGACCTTTTCCATGGCGTCGGAATTCTGGTCGAGCGCTTCGGCGGCAGTCTTGGCCTGTGTGACGACGCCCGACGTCAGAATAGCCATATCGGGTGAGGCGGTGGCTGACGCTTCGCCTGTCAACGAGATCTGCGGATGGGGTGCTTCCTGAGCCATCGCACCACGGGCGGCAAGGACAGCGAAAAGCGACAGCAGGGCGATCAGGCCCGTACGCAGAACCACCATGATCGGCAAAGTCATCTCCCCGGAAAAATGCAATGATTTTGAGATGCTAGCTGATGAAGCCCAAATGAGGCTGCAATGGGGCGGAAATGACGGCCGCCCCAGTTGCGTTGGCCAACCGGCTCCGGCTATATGCGCAACGCGTGTTCCATTGGCGCAGGGCCTGTAGCTCAATGGTTAGAGCCGGCCGCTCATAACGGTCTGGTTGCAGGTTCGAGTCCTGCCGGGCCCACCAGCCACACTTTTAAGCTGTGCGCATGCGCCAATGCACGTAAAGCCATAAATAATTCATTGGGTTAGAACTGCACCCGCGGGTTCGGAGACGAATTTGAGCCGAATTTTGGTGCCTTCTTGGCGGAAATCTGCCCGCGTCTCCGAGGGTGAAATTCGACTTTCCGCAATTATTTCAGCCTCTTGGTATAAGACGCGGTTTTGTTGGACTGAGACTGGCTTTCGCGCACCCAACGGTTTCCGGAAAAGTGCAAAATTTAGCTCAGAGAGTCGTTTCGGAAGTCTGTTCCGCTTTTCGCGTATTCATAGGATCACTTGTCAGACTTCTAGATTGCCCATCTGAACTGAGGTCGTGGTCATCACCGTGCACGACAGCGACATGGATATGCGATGCAGTGTTTGCGGATAGTGCCGACCGCAGCATCCTCAAATGCTTCGCGATATTTAACCGAGTCGGTTCGTCCCACCTGGCACGAGGTCATCTGCACCGTCACAGCCTGCACACGTGCCGGGCCGACGTAATGTCATTCACATAAATTTCTACTCACAAGAATTTTTTCTTTCATCAGGTTCGGGATCTGCAACCGATCCGTATTATATTACTATTTAAACGGTTATTCATATGATACAGTAGGTTAGGTCGAAAAACGGCCGCATATAAAAAGGGAGGCTATGATAATGAAATTCCTCAAGAAGATCGCGCTCTTAGCTGCCGTCACGCTGATCGCTACGCCGGCCTTTGCGAAGGTCGATGGACCGAACGTCAACTGGCGCTTTGCTACTTTTGGCAAGCCGCGCGCGGCTACGACGTTGCTTGAAGAGATGAAGAAATACGTCGAAGCCGAAACCGACGGCAAATTTACGATTACCATCGGATACGGCACGTTTGGCGAGCCCAAGGAATTCCTGGATCTGCTGAAGATTGGCTCGGTGCAGGGGGCTCTCGTATCAGCTTCCTACACGCCCGCGCGGTTGCCGCTTTACACCGTGCTGGATCTGCCGTTTCTGCCGCTCGGCGATATCAACACGCAGCGTATGGTGCACGACAAGCTGCATGCCGATCCGCGCATCAAAGCAGAGTTTGCAGCGTGGAATGGCGTGCCGTTCATGTCGAGCCTGCTGCCTCAGTATGAACTCGTCGGCAAAGGCGATGCGCCGACCAACCTGGACGCACTGAAGGGCAAGCGCGTGCGTGCGCTCGGTGGCATGGGTCAGGCGCTCGAAAAGGTCGGTGCCGTGCCGACAAACATTCCTGCTCCGGAAATCTACAATGCCTTCGACCGCGGGCTTCTCGATGTCGTGGCGCTTCCCTTCTACGCCCACGATTCCTTCAAGACCTACGAGATCGGCGACTGGATGACCACGAACCTCGGTCTCGGAACGATCGGTTATCCGCTGGTGCTGAGCATCAGCGACTATGAAGCCTTGCCCGCCCAGTACAAAGAGCTTCTGAACAAGGCACGAGAAGTTGCCTACGAAGCCCAGATGAAGGCGATGACCGAAGGCGATCAGAAGGCGCTCGAAAAGTTGGGAAGCACGGGCAAGATGAAGCTCGTCAAACTAGACGAGGGCCAGCTCGATCAGTTCCGCCAGGCTGCCGGCAGGCCGGTTTGGGATGAATGGGCTGCGGCGCGCGAGAAAGATGGCGTGCCGGGCAAAGACATTCTTCAGTTCCTGCTCGATACCGCAAAAGAAGGCTCCAAGTAGTACTTGGGCAATCACGCAATGCGGGTCGCGGCCATTCATTTCTCCGGTCGCGACCCATCCATCAAGTCCATGAACTTGTCGTGTTTGAGCGCGCCGATCATGGCGCCGTCGTGAATGCGACAAATCTAGGGGGGAACAGCGATGGCGCACGATCAGGCCGTCGACGAGTATGAATCGCTGCCACCGCCCAACGGCATTGTCGATCTCGTTCTGACGCGTATCGAACAGGCCTTCATCGTCATCGGAGCGCTGGCGATCTTTGCTCTCATGATGACGGCCGTCTTTCAGGTCGTGTCGCGGCTCCTGTTCAATTCGCCGATCCGCGGGTACATCGACTATGTCGAACAGTCCTCGGCATTGCTCGCATTCATGGGCGTTGCCTACGCGGAGCACATCGGCGCTCACATTCGGATGGAATTCGTGCCGCAACTTCTTTCCAGGCGGTGGCGCGACGCCATCGAAATTTTCGGCATCGTCGTTGCGCTCGTGGTGATCGGCATTCTTGTGTATGCGACGTGGTTCAGCTTTTACCGTGCGTTTACGCTCGGCGATTCCACCATGGATATCGAGTTGCCTGTCTGGCCGAGCAAGCTGGTCGTTCCCGTGTCGCTGGGACTTTTATGGTTGCGACTGCTGCTGAGCCTTTTTCGCTACGGTCGCGACATCTGGGCCGGACGGACAAGAACGGTAGTGGCGGCATGAGCGACGCTTCCTTGAACAAGGTTTATCCGGTCCGGAACCGGTTGCAGGGAGTACGGCATGGCCTGGTCGCCTCTTGAGATTGGTGCCGCCGGTGCCTTGACGCTGCTGGTTCTTGGCCTCCTTGGCGTTCGTATCGCGTATGCTGCGGCCTTTGTCGGCCTTTTCGGCCTGATCTGGATTCTCGGCTGGGACATCGGTCTGCGCACGGCAGGGACGATCCCTCACTCCAAGGGCGTCAGCTATTCGCTTTCGGTCCTGCCGATGTTCATCCTTATTGGCTACCTCGCTCACTATGCCGGCATCACACAGGCTGCCTTTGAAGCGTGTCGACGATGGTTCGGCTGGCTTCCCGGCGGCCTTGCGACTGCAACCGTACTCGCCGTAGCTGCTTTCGGTGCTGTGTCGGGTTCGAGTGCGGCCGCAGCGGCAGTCTTCTCGCGCGTCGCAATTCCGGAAATGCTCAAAGAGGGCTATAGTAAAGCCCTTGCCGGCGGTTCCGTCGCGGCGGGTTCCGTGCTGGATTCGCTGATCCCGCCGTCTACGCTGCTGGTCGTATACGCGATCCTCACTGACCAGTCTGTCGGCAAGCTGCTGGTTGCCGGTTTTGTGCCAGGTGTATTTTCCGCTTTCGTCTACGTGCTTCTGATCACGTTCATGGCGACCGTCAAGCCAGAGATAGGCCCAAGGACGAGGCACTATAGCTGGAGCGAACGTTTTCGCAGCATTCCCGGTGTGATCCCGGTTCTTCTCGTCATCATGACGGTCTTCACTGCTATGCTGTTCGGGTGGGCAACGCCAACTGAAGCAGGGGCATTGGCTGCATTCTTCGTCTTCGTGCTGGCCATCATCAATCGCACACGATTGTCCGAATTTCGTCAGGCTCTGCTTGAGACGGCAAAGCTCACCGTCGTCGTTTTCACGCTCGTCTGGAGCATCATGATCTTCGTGCTGTTCCTCGGCTTTGCCAATCTCCCGACGTTTATCGCCGACTGGGTGACCAGTCTGAACATGTCACCGCTGATGGTGATGATCTGCATCTACATTCTCTACATCATCCTCGGCATGTTCGTGGATGCGCTCGGCATGATGCTGCTGACGCTGCCGGTCGTTTTCCCGCTTGTTGTCTCCTTGGGTTACGACCCGATCTGGTTTGGCGTGGTGCTGGTCAAGCTGTGCGGCATCGGACTTCTCTCGCCGCCCTTCGGCCTGCTTTGCTTCATCGTCAATGGCGTGCGGCCGGATATTCCGGTCCAGACCGTGTTCAAGGGGGTAATGCCTTTCATTGCCGCGGATCTGATTGTGGTCGGTATTCTCACCGCCTATCCGGAGATTGTGACCTTCATTGTCGACATCGGACGGTAGTCCGAAGCAAAGATCTAGCCGCCGGCCAGCCAGCGGCTGACGATGTCCTCGTCGGTCATGCCGTCCCATGCGTAGACAGGCCTGGGAGTTTCGGGAATGCTGCGCGAGAAACGCGGCGCTGGCGATGGCTGCACGACGCCGTCGAGATCGAGATATGTCTGCCGCGCCAGCAGGTGTGCGTTCTGCGTTGCCTCGTCCATCGTCAATACCGGGGCAAAGCATGCATCCGAACCGCCGAATATCGCTGTCCATTCATCGCGCGTGCGGGTTCTGACGCGCGCTGCAATCTTTTCCTTGGCTTCCGGCCAGCGATCTCTGTCCCATTGCGCCGGCAGCTCCGCCGGATCAAGCCCCAGGCCCTCCAGCATCAGCTTGTAGAACTTCGGTTCGACAGGTGCGAAGGAGACGAATTTTCCGTCCGAACATTCGTAAACCTCGTAAAAGGGTGCGCCGGAATCGGTGTGGTTGGTACCCCGCTCATGTTTCATCATGCCTGCACCGAGCGTGCCCTGCGTCTGCGTCATCAGGGATGCAACGCCGTCGACGATCGCTGCGTCCACCACCTGGCCTTTGCCAGAAGCCTGCACCTCATGGAGCGCGGCAAGCATTCCCATCGCCAGATAAAGTGCCCCGCCGCCGATATCACCCACGATGTTCAAAGGGACCGTCGGGGCCTGTCCCTTTCGCCCGAGTGCATGGAGCGCGCCGGTAATCGCGATGTAGTTAAGATCATGTCCCGCTGACTGTGCCAGAGGTCCGGTTTGTCCCCACCCGGTCATGCGTCCATAGATCAGTCGCGGATTGCGGGCGAGGCAGTCCTCCGGACCGAGACCCAGCCGCTCCGCGACCCCCGGTCGAAACCCCTCGATCAGCATGTCCGCTTGCGCGATCAGTGCGAGGACCCTCTCACGGTCTTCATCATTTTTGAGGTCGACATGGATCGCAGGTCGGTTGCGCAGCAGCAGGTCGTATTTGCGCGGGCGCTGGACGCCAAGTTCGGCAGGCTGGCGGCGATCGACGCGGATGACCGATGCGCCGAGATCCGCCAGCAGCATCGCACACATGGGCGCAGGGCCGACGCCGGCCAGCTCGATGATTTTCAGATTGTAAAGCGGACCCAATCAGACCTCCATCATCCGCCCGTCCCGCATATTCTCCCGATTGCGGATACGCACTTGCACTTGTCCGACGGAGGAAATACCAAAACCGCTAATTGTATTACTATTTAGGATGCCGGAAGCGGTCAACGTATGCGGAATGCCCCTGGTATATCCCGACGCTGGTCGCGCCGAGCGGAGTGACAATGAACGAAGCAGAGATGATCGCGCAGCTGGATGACGGCGGATGGTGCGCGATGCCCGTGCATGACAATTATTCACGGCTGATTGGCCCTTTTCTGCAGCGGGCTGACAGGTCGGGTGGCCGCTACGCGCTGCAGATCGACGAGCGGCATCGCAACCGGAATGGAAAAGCGCACGGGGGAGTCGTCATGTCGCTGGCCGACAAGGCCGTGGGTATGGCGGCGAGACATGGGCGCGAAGACTGGCTCATGGCGACAGTCCAGCTCAACCACCAATTCATCAAAGGGGTAGAGATCGGAGCGTTCCTCGAGGCGCGTTGCGAGGTTGTCCAGACAAACAGGACGCTGATTTTCGTCAACGTGCTGCTCCTCGTCGGTGATCAGACGGTTGGAAACGCATCCGCCGTATTCAGCCATCGGGGTGAGCCGGCGAAGGTCCAGCGATAACATCAATCATGCCTTCTTTTCGACGCCGGTGACGATCACTGCGGGTGGCACCGGGCCAATTGTGTGCATATCGACCTCCACCAGCGATGGCCCGGTTCGTGATATTGCCTCTGCTACCGCCTCGCCGAATTCGTCGGCGCCACGAACGCGCCTTGCCGGCAGGCCGGCGACCGCCGCAAGTTCCATCAGATCCGGCTGCTCAAGCCGGTCGTAAAAGCGGCGTCCTCCCGCAACAACGTCCTGGATATGAGCGATCTGCGAATATAGGCCGTCGTTCATGACGACGATCGTGAGATCCGCCTTCTCCTGTATCGCTGTCCAAAGCTCGCTCATGGCAAGCGCGAAACCTCCGTCGCCGACGAGCGCCAGCGCCTTGCGGCCCTCCTGAGCAGCGGCAAGCGCCGCACCAACGCCGAAGGGCAGGCCGAGCCCAATTGCCGCGCCGACCGAATGGACCGAGTCGCGTTCGCCGTAGAGCGGGACGAGACGGTGCCCCCATGTGCTGCCGGCAACTGTTGCATCACGCACGAAAATCGTGTCCCGCGGCATCGCGGTGCGCAGTTGCTCCGGAAAACTTTGGTAGGGTCCCAACGTCGCACGGTATTGCTCGTAAGCCTCGCGTCGGGTTGTGGCGAGGTCTGTGGCGAGTCTGGGGTCGGCCCGGTAGCCGGCCTTCTCGAGCCTGTCTGCGAGCCCTTCGAGTACGAGGCTCGTATCGCCACAAACGAACATATCCGATGTGTACGTTCGTCCGGCAGCGCAAGGATCTATATCTACGTGGATGCGCCGCGCCGGGAGCCTCAGCTGATTGTCGAGCGTCTCATGACCACGAAGACGCGATCCTGCGACGATCATCAGATCGACGGTGTCGTAGAACGCCTCGATGCGTGGTACGCCTGAGCCGTGCATGGCTCCGAGGCTGGCCGGATGGTCATCAGGCACGATCGCCCGCCCGCGCCAGGAATTGACCATGCCGAAGCCAAGATCGAGCAGGCGGCGGACGGCCGGGCCGGCGCCTCTGGCACCATTGCCCAGCCAGAGCATCGGTCTCTTTACGTCACAAACGCGCTTTGCCAGATCATCAAGGTCGGCCGCAAGGGGTCGTACAGGTGGGCGGACGGGAAGACGCAGGTCATCGAGCGCCGAGGGCCGTTCCACGGGCGCCCGCTGCACGTCGATTGGAATTTCAACGCTCACCGGACCCATCGGTGCCGACAGGGCACAACTTGCGGCGGCCATCAGGACGCCGAATGCTTCCTCGGCGCGATGTATGCGCAGGCAACTTTTTCCGGTCGCCCGCAGCATCTCGGGCTGACCGGGCACGTCGTGAACAGTGCCGGCATCTCGTCCCAGAAATCGCGTAGCGGTCTGACCGGTGATGTGCAGAAGTGGCGAGCCGGCAAAGCGTGCTTCGACAATAGCCGGGACCGCATTGGCGGCAGCTGGGCCCGTGCTGGTAATAAGGACGCCTAACCCACCACTTACCCTTGCGTACGCATCGGCCATGTGTCCGCCGCCCGTCTCGCCGCGAGCGGGCACAAATCGGATCGCGTTGCGGCGACCGATGGCGTCAAGCAACGGTACGTTGTGAACCGACACGATCCCGAATGCGGTGCGCACGCCGCACGCGGCAACGAACTCGGCAACCAGATCGCCGACGGTGTAGTCCGACATGCAGTTTGTTCCCTCTCCCTACACGCGGCCATCAAAGGCGGTGACCGCGCGAGTTTCCCTTGAGATTTTCGGTCTATTTGTTCATACGAAAAACCGTTGACGGATAGTATCTTGAACCATAATAGTTATACAAATAAAAAGCACGGCTGTAGCCGTGCGGTTCGGGGAGTTTTCCGTGCGCTGGCCCACGGTCATTTACAACGAAGAAGTGATGCGCGAGGGCTTCGGTATTGAAGATCCTGCGATTGATGTCGACACAAAGGCCGCCTTTCTCGACGAGCTTTCCGAAACCGGCCTCAAGCGGTTGACGATTGGTGCATTCGTCAGCCCCCGCTTCGTTCCCCAGATGGCTGATTTTGAGGAATTGCTGAAGCGGTTCCACCCCAAGGCCGGGGTCACCTATCTTCCTTTCATCCACAATCAGAAGGCCAAACAGCAGGCTGAGGCCTATTCCCCGCCGCTGACGATCGAGGAGGAATGGTGCACCCTTTTCCTTGATATCTGCGACATCCATCAGCGTCGGAACGTCAATCGCTCCATTGAACAGATCATGGCGATCTGGCCGGAGACGATTGTCGGTGACGCCGTTCGCCGTGGCATTGCCAAGGGCCGAGTCGGCATTGCTTCCGCCTGGGGGTCCAATTTTGCCGGAAAGTTCTCACGCGACTACCGGTTTTCATTCCTGCAGCGTGAAATCGATCTCCTCGAAAGCTCGGGGATCGAGGTGATGGAAATTGGCCTTCACGATTCACAGAGCTGGTGCCTGCCGCATGAGATGGAAGAGGATCTGGCAGAGATCCGCCGTCGATGGCCGAAGGTCCGGCAATTCCACATTCATATCCACAACGCTCGCGGCATGGCGTTGCCGGTGATTTACGCGGCGATGCGAACGCTCGAGGCTGACGATACCCTCCTGATAGACGGCACCCTTGGTGGCATCGGTGGCGGTCAGTATGGCGGCAATGGCCGCGCCTGCGGCATGGCCGCGACTGAAGATGTCATGCAAATGCTCGAAGGCATGGGGATCGACACCGGGGTCGATTTCGAGAGGCTCATCCGATGCGTGTGGCGTCTCGAGGAGATAATCGGCCGCCCGTCATTCGGGCACGTGTCGAAGGCAGGGCCGCGTCCATCGGGCCCGGGTCAATACTACGATCCGAATATGCCCGGCGTCGAAAGCATTGAAGCGGCCAAACATTTTTTGCTCGGGCGGGATGCCTACCGCAATGAAACGCTGCGCCCGTGGCGGGAGCCGATCGCAGGCCCCTATTACCACGACACCCACAAGCATTAGCCAATCAGCATACGGAGAAGCGCGATGGAATTCGGTTTGACGGAAGATCAGGAAATGCTCCGCGCCTCGGTGCGCAAATATGCAGAAGCCGAGCTTCTTCCCAACTATCAGCGCTGGGATGTAACGGGCGAATTTCCAGATCAGGAATTCATGCGCAAGATGATCGATATGGGGCTGCTCAATCTGCGCCTGCCGCCAGAATACGGCGGGCAGGGGACGTCCTTTGTCGACTGCGGCATCATCTGCGAGGAGATCGGTCGCGCCGACCATAATATCCGCTACATCATCAGCAATGCGATCCATCTGGGTGAGATGGCATCTGCGATGGCGCCCGAACTCAGGGAAGAGTGGATTCCGCGCATCGCCAATGGCGAGATGATGTCTCTTGCCTTTACCGAGCCACGTGGCGGCGCGGATGCCGGCGGCATCATCACCAAGGCCGTTCGCGACGGCGACGATTACGTAATCTCCGGCGAGAAGACGAGCATTACGTTCTGTAGTGTTTCAAAGGTCGTGTTCGTATCTGCGCGGACGGGCGGGGCGGGTCCCCGCGGCCTCTCCTTCTTCTGCGTGCCAACGGACCTTCCCGGCGTTAAGGCGGTCCCGTTTGAACGGATGGGGCAGCGACTGGACCGCGCCGGCAGTTTCTTTTTCGACGATGTTCGCGTTCCAGCGCGAAACATGATCGGCGAAGAGAACACCGGCTTCATCTGGGCGATGACCATCATCGGCTACAACCGATGCTTCGTGCCGCTCGCCTGCATAGGGGCGGCGCAGAAATCGCTCGAGGAGACGATCGAATACGTCAAGCAGCGCGAAGTCATGGGCAAGCCGCTTTCCAAGTGGCAGGCCGTGGCGACGGAACTCGCCACCGAGGCAACGAAACTCGAGGCCGCTCGGATGCTCTGCTACAAGGCGCTTTCGCTGAAGGATCAGGGTCTGCGGCACGACGCAGAATCTTCGATGGCCAAATGGTGGGGTGTCAAAGTCGCCAATGAAGCGCTCTACACCTGCATGCGGCTCCACGGTCACTATGGCTGGGCAAAGTCGTTTCCGTTCGAGCAGCGCTTGCGCGATTGCCTCGGCATGGAATCGGCGGATGGTCCGCGCGAGGTCCATCACGGGATTATCGCTCGCGATCTCCTCGGCCGGCAGCACGCGCCGTTCTGATACCAATTTGGCCCACCTAGTATGGGACGACGTGGGCCATTCGGCTGTGAAGGCGTGGCGTCGCGTCCATTGCCGAGTAGGTGATCCGCGCAGAATGGCGCGTTGTGGTAGAGTTCAATCGTCACGGTTGGATTGAGTCGCGGCAAAGCGGTCCAGCCGGATCTGAACGCGAGACGATGAGCCCCTCTTTTGGTTGATACCCCATCACGGACAGCAGGTTACAGGCGCCCAAAAGCGTCGGTGAGCGTTGCTGCAGAGTTGCGCCGCCAGATTGCGAGCGGACGCCTTAAACCCGGCGACAAGCTGCAGCCAGAGAATGTCCTTCAGGCAGCCTTTTCGATTTCCCGTCCGACGATGCGCGAAGCGCTCCGCATGCTGGAATCGGAATCCCTCATCACCATCACACGGGGGAAACACGGCGGCGCACGGGTGAACGCGGTCGATCTTGGTGCGGTGTCTCGGCAGGTCGGGGTGTTGCTGCAGATCGAGGGGACCACGCTGGACGATGTCTGGTTCGCCCGTACGATCATCGAACCGCCGGCCGCCGCACTGCTGGCGCAAACGCGCGATCCAGTCGCATTCGCGGCGCTCGAGGCCAACTTGAATGAAATGCGCATTGCGGCGCAAAAGGATCTCATCCGCTACGCCGATCTCGCGGCGGATTTTTCGCTGCTGATTACGAAGTATTGCGGCAACAAGACGATCCATCTGCTTGCGTCGCTCATTTACGATATCATACGTCGCCAGCACGAACACGTAACCGAGCGAACGATCACCAGGTCGAGTGTCGACGAACTGCGTCAGGGAAGCATTCGGGAACGTGAGACATCGCTGGAGATGATGCGTGACGGGAAGGTTGCCGAAGTGGAGGCGTTCTGGCGCGCACACCTTGTGCGGATGCGTGATCTCGTTTTGGCCGCCTATGAAGGCCCAACGACCATCGACATTCTGAGCGAGCCGGCAAACCGTGCGCGGACTCCGCGTCGCAGTACAAAGCGCGCACGATTGGTCAAGTAGTGCAGGCCCGCCTTCGTCACAAACCTCAACCTTGGTGCTGAAGCAATCTCAGGTCTTTATGATTCCGCGTTTCGCCAACGAACGAATTTCATCCTCGCCAAGACCGAGTTCACTTCGCAAAATTTGGCTGCTGGCTTCGCCAAGGTCCTGACCGGCCCAGCGGATGCTCGCTGCCATCTGCTTGAGCCGCGGCACCGGCGCGGAGACACAGACGTCACCTCGATCGTGATCGGGAATGTCCACGAAATTACCGCGCGCAATCACCTGCGGGTGCGTCATCAGATCCGCGATACTCTGGATCTTCATGGCAGGCACATCCTCTCGCGCGAACGCCTCCAGAGCTTCGTCGGTACTGCGCTCACCAAGCCAGGCATTGATGACGTCATCCAGCTGCTTACGGTTGGTGACGCGATCCTTGTTCTCGCGAAACATCTCCATTTCGGCCATGTCGGGTCGTCCGACCGCCGTCATGAAGCGGCGAAATACACGATCTCCGGTTCCACTTATGAAGATCCAGTCGCCTGACCCGGTCATGTAGGCGCCGCCCGGTGACACATAGTCGGGCGTATTGCCAGTGCGCTCTGTCACGCGGCCCTGATGGCGGTATTTCATCGGAATATCTTTGAGGAAAGGGATCATCGTTTCGTACAACGCCATGTCGATTTCGTTGCCGCTTTGCAGATTGTGTCTGGCCTTGCCCAATAGCGCGACGACAGCGCCGAAGGCGGCCCACAAGCCGGCATTGAAATCGCATACCGGCAAGCCAGCCTGCTGCGGGGCAGTCGCCTTTTCGCCGGTGACGTACGCCAAGCCGGAAAAGGCCTGGGCATTCCGGTCAAATCCCGGCACGTCTCGCCACGGTCCGTCCTGACCGTAGCCGCTGATCCGCACGAGGATCAGATCTGGCCTGCGCGCCTTCAGCCAATCGGCAGTGACGCCCCACTTCTCAAGTGTGCCTGGCCGGAAATTCTCGATCAGCAGGTCAGCTGTCTCAACAAGGCGACCCAGAATTTCCAGCCCCTCGGGGGTGCGTATGTCCATTGCCAGCGACCGCTTGTTGCGGCCGATAAAAGACCACCAGTAGCCGCTGGTTCCATCGGGGGGATACTCTCCGAGCGTGCGCATCGGGTCTCCGCCTTCCGGAAGCTCGATCTTGATAACGTCGGCACCGAAATCGGCGAGAAGCATTGCGGCGAAAGGCGCGGACAGAAACGTGCCAAGTTCGATAACGCGCATGCCCTGAAGAGCAGCGGGCGGATTGGCGGCGTTGGTTGTGTCTGATTGCATGCTTGCATCCCGCTCACCGAACATGTCGATAGTATCGACATTGCTGGCCGTTCCCGAAGCGCACGTCGGATCTTTTATTGTATATACAATATGAAATTTCACGCAACTTCATAGATGTTTATCGCAGAGATATCGTCGGTTCATGGCACGTCAATGTGGTCAGGCGTCTCATCTCTCCGCACCAATCTGAATGTGCGTTTCATTTAAATGATTTCGCTGATTTGAAGCCTTAACTTCCCTGTTCAATGCAGTAGGGAATTGAAAGACAATTTCTTGACCTACCGCGCATTTTTCCAGCCACGAAGCGGCGCGAACAGGGCATTTGAGCGGATATCCCTGTATTTCCCCGGCTTTCAGGGAATTATCGCACAGAGACGCGTTTACAGGGACTGGCTACACCACCAGCCACACTCTAAGTTTTGCGCATGCGCCAATACAGGTAAAGTTATAAATAATTCATGGGGTTAGAACCGCACTCGCGGGTTTGGATACGGATTCGAGCTGATCTTTGCTGCCTTTGTGGCGGAAAATCTGCCCGCGTTTCGAGTGTGAGAGAGACCCGCTTCGCAGTCGTCGTGTGCTAATGTTCACCGCATCATTGCGGGGCAACTTGCTCGAGCTTGTACAGCAAAGGTTTGTCGGCGGTGTTGTCAGTGGTGGGCGACCCAATAAGGCTGGATGGCAGGCGCCTCGACATGCCGCAAACTCAGGTGCGAATTCGCACCTGTAATCAACCAATGAGGAGAGATACCTGATGCTTCGATTTGTGTCGGTCACCTGTCTGCTTGTTTTTGCCAGTGCCGCTCTGGCTCAGACCGCTCCTTCGAAGGCTGAAAGCGCTGCCTATCAAGGTCTGTTCGCCGCCGCTCAGACAGGAGACGTGGATGCCATTCGCCGACTGGTCAAAGACGGCGCGGATGTAAATGCTCGCGATGCCCACAGCCGAACTCCTGCCCATGTAGCCGCATTTGCCTCCAGCGATGATGCGCTTCGGGCATTGGCTGACGCAGACGCTGACATGAATGCGCTTGAAGGTGACGCGTATGATGTCGTCACGATCGCTGCCGTCGCTGACGATCCGGAACTGATGGTGCTTGCGATTGAACTGGGTAACGACCCCGGACTTATCACCAGCCCGTATCACGGGACCGCGCTTATCGCTGCCGCGCATCTTGGTCACGTCGAAATCGTCAAAGCTCTGATCGCCGCCGGAGCGCCGCTGGATCACGTAAACAATCTGCACTGGACGGCCGTCATGGAATCCGTCGTTCTCGGAGATGGCGGTCCAGATCACCAGGCCGTGCTCGACGCCCTTCTTTCTGCCGGTGCCGATCGACAGCTTGCCGACCGCGACGGCAAGACGCCTCTCGACCACGCTCGACTACGTGGATTTACCGCAATGACAGAACGGCTGGAGCGTGCGGACTGATGCGCTATCGGCGCCAGCGTCATTTCAGACAGGCGCTCGCGCGGCGCCCCTGATCGAGGTTCGGCTGTTCAGGTGGCAGCCGCTTTCGTCCTATTGCTGACCCTTCAGCCAGACGTCGTGCAGATCCTGCAGATAGGCCGCGAATTGTTCGCGTGCGCGGTCGATATTGCCGGCGCGCAGATTCTCGATCACGGCGAGCCGCGAACGGATGATCCTGTCGCCGCTCAGGGATCCGAGCCGGACCACCCACTGGTCGAGTATTTCCACCAGTACATCGGCAATCGCCACCAGGATCTTGTTTCCGCTCGCCACCGCGAGCTGATGGTAGAAACGGATCATGATCGAGGACCGTTTCAGAGGGTCGTCGATGACTTTTTCCGCCTCCCGAACGTCTGCCTCCATCGCGTCCAGATCGGCCTTCGTGATGTTCTCCGCCGCTGCGCTGAGCAGCATCATCGAAATGAGATACATTGACTGGGTCAGATCGGCCACCGAGATGTCTGTCACCCGCAGCGCGCCCGTCAGATAATGATTGAGCTTCTTAGGGTCCGTTTCCGATATGAATGCGCCGCCGGCCGAGCCGCGACGCAAGGTGATGTAACCCCCGATTTCGAGCATCCGCAGCGCTTCGCGCACGGTGCTTCGGCTGACCTGGAACTGCGCCGCCAATTCCCGTTCCGTCGGCAGCTTGTCGCCACGCGTCAGGCGCCCCTCGGAAATTCCGTCCTGGATCTGCTTGACCACATCGTCAAAGGTGCGGCGCGCACGCGCCGGTGCGAAGATCGGTTCAATACCCTTCTTTGTGGCCAGCTTTGCCTGGCGCCCCGTCTTCGCGATCTGCTTTGTCATTGTCCATCCTCCCTGTCGGTCAGCTGAAAATCCCAGCCGTCCGAATCAGGCGCCAGTCCGCGTTCCTCATCGTCTCATCAATAGCCGATGCCCGTACAGCACGCCAATTTCAGCCTCGCATGCGTGTCGTCAGTGCGGCATTGCCGGCGTTTCCGTCGCGAAACTCCAGAAAGGCGCCTTGAGGTATGCGTGACTCAGTGGTACTAAGGTCAGACCTTAAGTCAATAATGCGAATGCTGGCAAGGCATCGCCATCAGGAGGGCAGGAATTTGGGATTGTCGAACGACAGACAGGAAAGCGCGCCGGAAAACGCGGTCGAACTCGAACTGGACGGCCCGATCGCGATCGTGACGCTGAACCGTCCGACGGTGCGCAATTCGCTCGATCTGGCCACAGCGCGGATGCTGTCGGAAGCCATTGAGCGGGTGGAGAGCGACGGGTCCGTTCGTGTCGGCATCATCACCGGGGCGGGAAATGTCGCGTTCAGCGCGGGGGCGGACCTTCGGGCGCGCGAGCGCGGTGAGCCCCGCGCCGTCATCGGAGACCATGGGTTTGGCGGCTTTGTGCGCCGGCAACGGAAGAAACCGTTCATCGCTGCCGTCAATGGCTATGCCGTTGGTGGCGGCCTTGAGATTGCCATGGCCTGCGAGCTGGTCGTTGCTGCGCCCAACGCCACATTCGCGCTACCGGAACCATTGCGCGGGCTTATCGCCGCCAATGATTGCCTGCCGATGGCATTGGCCAGGCTGCCCATTGCGATGGCATGGGAAATCGCCTTGACCGGGCGGCAGCTCAGCGCCGCAGAGGCGCTCGCCTGCGGGATGATCAATCGCGTTGAGGAGAATGCGCTCGCCGCGGCCCGCAAGCTGGCAGCGGAGGTGGCGGCCTGTGCGCCGTTGGCCCTTGAAGCGACAATCGAATTGATGCGGGCGCTGAAGCCAGTCGTTCCCGAAGGCTATTACGCGCTTGGCGATGGTCTTCAGGCGAGGCTGATGAAGACCGCCGATGCCGCAGAAGGTTCAAGGTCGTTTCTTGAAAAGCGCGCTCCGGCCTGGTCCGGATCATAGCCGGAAGACGTTGGTCATGGACGGCAGCGTTCTCATAGTCGGCGCATCCGTTGCAGGGGTCGGGGTGCTCAACGAGTTGCGGCGGCTTGGCTTCAACGGTCAGATCACGTTGGTCGACAGTGATCCGGAATATCCATACGACCGGCCGCCGCTCTCAAAATCGGTGCTTACCGGCGACCCATCCATTGATGGAGTTCTGCTGCATCAGCGCCCTCATTATGACGGGCTCAAAGCAAAAATCATCAGGGCCAGTTCCGCGATCAGGCTGGACGGAGAGCGGCGCGAAGTTGAACTCGATAGCGGTGCCCGGATCTCCGCCGATTTTATCGTCATTGCAACCGGGTCCCGGGCAAGGCCTTTCCTCGCAGACGGCGCGCAAGGGCTGGTCCTGACATTGAGAAGCTATTGTGATGCCATGCGCCTGCGCGCGCTTCTGCAACCCCGCATATCGGTAGCGATCGTCGGCGGCGGTTTCATAGGGGCGGAGGTTGCTTCCAGCGTACGCGCGATCGGCGCGGATGCGACGATCATTGAGAGAGATCCTTTGCCGCTCGAGCGGGTTCTCGGCACGACGGTCGCGCGGCGCGTAGCCAGCCTGCACGAGGCTGCCGGCGTGGTCCAGGTCTGCGACACCGGTGTCGAGCGCATACGGCAGATGCTGTCTGGCAGGCAGTATCTTGAGCTCGCCAATGGGACCTCGATCGAGGCCGATGTGGTAGTTGCAGGGCTCGGCAATATTCCGAATGTCGAGTGGGCTGCCGGATCAGGCGTCGAAATTGACAACGGCATTTTTTGCGACGGTTCTGGCAGAACGCGAATGCCCGGAATTTACGCTGCCGGCGATGTCGCGCGCTGGCAGTCACATGATGGCGGTCATGCCCGTCGGCACGAACATTGGACAGCCGCGCGCGAACAGGCCCGGATCGTCGCCCATGCGATCGCAGGCGCTGAGCCGGAGAAGGCATGGGGCGCATTCCTTCCGTATTTCTGGTCCGATCTCCACGGCAGGCGATTGCAGGCGCTTGGGCGCACTTCGGGTATCGATGATGTGCGGCTGGCATTTGAGAATCCCGACAAGGGTTCCTTCCTTTACGAATATTACGAGGCGGGAAATCTGGCGGGCGTTGCCGGCATCGGCGTTGCCGGGAAGATTACCCGATACAACCACGTTCTGACGGATGTGGGTGAAGGCGCCCGGACGAAAATTGAAGAAACAGTCAATTAAAACAGATGCTTGATCGTGGATTTCGATCGAGTTGACAGGGAAATGCGTTTGTGGAACTTTGGTCTGACCTTGAATCCATGAAACGATGGAGAGGGCGGGAGTGACATTCGATCCGACAGGACAGATCGCGGTAGTGACCGGTGCGGGAAGCGGCATCGGAAAGGCCTTCGCGCATGCGTTGGCCTCACGCGCCTCAGCTGTGTTTCTGGCCGATATCGATGGGGCCGCGGTCCGCTCGGTCGCCGAGACTCTGAAAGCGCAGGTCGGTCACGGCAATCGTCCGGTCGTGATCGAGGCGCGCGCGCTCGATGTGGCCGATCCGGCAGCGGTCGCGGCGCTGGCGGCCGAAATCGAGGAGACCGCCGGTCCGATCGATCTATGGGTTTCGAATGCCGGTATTCATCGCGGCCTCGGGCTCGGCGAGCCCGACGACTGGCGTGTGTCGCTCGATGTCAATGTTCTCGGACACGTGAACAGCGCGGCAGCGGCGATTCCGTCCATGCGCAGGCGCAACAGGGGTTGCTTCGTGATCATGGCGTCGGCCGCCGGTCTTCTGTCGGATCTTCGCTCCGCGCCTTACACGGCGGCGAAGCATGCAGCGGTCGCCCTGGCGGAATGGATTGCCATCGATCTCGGTGGAACGGGAGCTTCTGTCGTCTGCGTGTGTCCGGAGGGCGTGCGAACCCAGATGACCCGTCCAGACAGCGCCAGCTCGGCCGCCGCGATGGATTTCATTGAGCCCGAGCAGGTCGTCGCATCCACCTTCGAAGCCATCGCCGCAGGGCGCTTTCTGGCGCTTCCCCATGCGCGGGTCGCCGAATTCGAAATACGCCGCGCGACCGACCGCGAGCGCTGGCTCGCGTCGATGAAGCGCGCCAAGCAACGCATGGGCCAGACGGCCGCCTGACAGGCAAGACGCCTTCCAGCGCAGATCCGGCGCAACGAATGGAGAAGAACGAGATGAGATCTGAGACCCAGGAACGGTTCTATCCCATGGACAGGGGAAATCCGTTCAACCCGCCAGAAGATTATGCCGAACTGCGCGACAAGGCACCGCTCTCGCGGGTCCGGTTATGGGATGGTACGCATCCCTATCTCGCGACACGCTTCGCCGATATCAAGGTTGTGCTCAGCCATCCGCGATTCAGCTGCGAGCCCAATCGCGAGGGCTTCCCGCATGTTCTCGAAGGCCGCATGGTCGCCGACAAGGCCGACAGGTCGTTTCTCCGACTCGATCCGCCCGAGCACGACCGGCTGCGACGCATGGTCACCAAGGAATTCACCGTCCGCAAGGTCGAGCAGCTGCGGCCGCGGATTCAGGAGACCGTGGACCGGCTGATCGAAAGCTATACCAGCCTCCCGCAGGGTGCCGATTTCGTCGAACACTTTTCCGGTCCGTTGCCAACCGAGATCATTACCTACCTGCTCGGCGTGCCCTTCGAAGACCACGAGTTCTTCCACCGCGCGACGCGCATCCAGTTCGGTTCGAAATCCAGCCAGGCGGAAGTCAGGCAGTCGCTGGACGAGCTGTTCGCCTATCTCGACGCGCTGATCGATGCCAAGGAGAAAAACCCGGGCGATGACGTGATTTCAAGGCTCGTCGCCGAGCAGCTGGTTCCCGGTCATGTCGACCGCGAGACGCTCATCAACATCGTGCGGCTTCTGCTCAGCGCGGGGCATCAGACAACGCAGAACATGACCGCGCTCGGCGTGCTGACATTGCTGCAGCACCCCGATCAGCTGGCGCTGATCAAACAGGATCCGACCCTGATCCCCAACGCCGTCGAGGAACTGCTGCGTTATTCGAGCGTGCTGCATATGGGCGCCCGGCGCGTCGCGCTGGAGGATATCGACGTCAACGGTCACATCATTCGCGAGGGCGAAGGCGTCATCTGCTCCATCCCTGCCGCCAACAGGGACGGTGAGCTGTTTCCCGATCCGGACAGGCTGGATGTGACGCGACCTCAGGCCCGGAGCCATGTGGCATTCGGTTACGGCGTTCACCAGTGCGTCGGCCAGGTGCTGGCACGGGCTGAGCTCCAGGTCGTCTATGGAACGCTCTTCAACCGACTGCCAGACCTGCGGCTTGCCGTTCCTTTCGAACAGCTCCGTTTCCGCCACGACATGTTCGTCTATGGCGTCCACGAACTTCCGCTCAAATGGTGAGGAGAGATCATGAAAATTCAGATCGACAAGGCGCGCTGCATCGCCGCCGGCCAGTGTGTGCTGCAGGCACCGAAGGTGTTCGACCAGGACGAGGAGGACGGGATCGTCATCCTGCTGAATGACAACCCGACCGAGGACCTGTGGGAGAGCACGCGCATGGCCGCGCGCCTGTGCCCGTCCGAGGCAATCACCATCATCGAAGACTGACGGCGTAACGCCGGCGACAGGGAAGCACCATGGGCAAGATGGATACGAACAATGGCGCGAGCACTGCGGCGGTCGCAGGCGAACTCGCGCTCAGCAACGTCAACGTGCTCGACCTGACCCAATGGGAGGCGGGTTCTGCCTGTGCCCAGGCGCTCGCATTTCTTGGCGCCAACGTCATGAAGATCGAGCGACCCAATGGCGGAGATCCGGCACGCATCGCGTCGGCGGATTCGCCGGACAAGGATTCCATCTACTTCCTGGTGCTCAACTCCAACAAGAAGAGCGTCACGATCGACCTTGGCAAGCCGGAGGGCAGCGCCTTGCTGAAGCGGCTGATCGAAGAAAGCGACGTGCTGCTGGAAAATTTCGCGCCCGGCACGATCGAACGGCTCGGCTTCGGCTACGACGAAGTCTCGAAGATAAATCCGCGTATCGTCTACGGAAGCATCCAGGGCTTCAGCGATGAAAGCCCCTACCGTGATTTTCGATGCTTCGACGCGATTGCCCAATCCATGGGCGGTGCGGTTGCCTTCACCGGCGAGCCGGACGGCCCGCCGATCAAATGCGGTTACACCTTTGCCGATACCGGATCGGGATTGCATCTCGCCATCGGGATCATAGGGGCCCTCTATCAGCGGCAGTACACCGGCCGCGGCCAGCGCGTCAAAGTGGCGATGCAGGAAGCCATGATCAATTTCGGGCGCATGCCGCTCGCGCGCCATCAGGTGACGGGAAAGCCGGTCGAGCGCGTCGGCAACGCATCGCCGAGCAGCACCGCCGCGCCATCGGGTCTTTTCGAATGCAAGGGTGGCGGGCCCAACGATTACTGCTTCATCTACACCGCCCGCGATGTGAATACCGGCAACAAGCAATGGCAGGCGCTGCTTCGCGCCATCGGCCGTGAAGACCTGCTGGAAGATCCGCGCTTTGCGACGCCGGAGCTGCGCTTCCGCCACCAGGGCGACGTCGATGCGGTGGTCGCGCCGTGGATGCTGACGCAGACCAAGCGCGCCGCGATGGAAACGCTGAATGCAGCCGGCGTGCCGGCAGGCGCGGTCTACGACAGCGCCGATATCATCAACGACGAGTCGTTCCGCAAGAGCGGCATGCTTGCCGAGGTCGACCACCCGACGCGCGGACCGGTAGTCCTGCCCGGCTGGCCGGTCAGGATGAGTGGGTCCCCGACCCCAGCCGTGACGGCGCCGCCGCTGCTCGGTCAGCACACCGACGAAATGCTCCGGCAGGTCCTTGGGGTGGATGCGGATGAGCTTCAATTGCTGAGGAAAGCACAGGCGATCTGAAAGCGGCAGAGCGTGCAGCAGGAACCTTTCCGCAAAGAGAAGGGCCGGCAGGAGGAAAATGATGAAGGATGGGCCAGCCCCGCAGGGCAACCGGGTGATCAAGCGCGCTGTCGATGCGCTGATGATCGTCGCATGCGCTGCCACGGTGCTGATGGCCGTGCAGGTGTGCCTCGACATCACACTCAGGTATTTTTTCCGGATTGCCCTGCATGGCACGCTCGAAATCGCCTCGGGCTATTACATGGTGGCGATCTCCTTCCTGCCGATCGCGTATCTCCAGTTCCGCAATGAACATCTTTCGGTCGATGCACTGGTCAACCTGCTTCCGGCCAGGCTTGCGGCGGCAATCGAGCTCGTATCCTGGACGATCTGCCTTGCCGTCTTCAGCGTATTCTGCTGGGCCGGCGTGAAAAAGGCGCTTGAGAAGACCCATGCGCTGGCGACGATCGATACGCCCGCATACTCGATCCCAATCTGGCCGTCATACTGGATGGTGCCGGTCGGCCTTGCCTGCGCGGCGCTTGTCGCTCTGGCGCAGATTTTGACCGTGGCAGTCAGACTTGGTGCCGGTCGAGCTTCCGGCGGCGCGGAGGATCTGCGATGACGCCGCTTGAAGTCGGGTTTTCCGGTCTCGGTGTTCTGCTGATCCTGTTCATGATCCGCGTGCCCATCGGGGTGGCGCTGGCCGGCGTGTCGTTTGCCGGAATCTGGATCATTCGCGGCGATGTACCCGCGATCGCAATCCTCGCCAATCTCCCCTACGATTTCGTCTCGCACTGGACGCTGTCCGCAGTGCCGATGTTTCTCTTCATGGGTGCGATCGCCGCCCATACGGGACTGACCGCGTCGCTTTATGCCGCTTTGCGACTTTGGGTCGGCGCGGTGCCTGGTGGGCTTGCTGTCGCCACGAATTTCGCGGGCGCCGGCTTTGCGGCGGCCAGCGGATCGAGCCTTGCGACCACGGCCGCGATGGGCCGCATCGCAGTGCCCGAGATGCTGCGTCTGAAATACGATCCGGGCCTTGCGACCGGAACTGCGGCGGCCGTGGGAACCCTCGGCGCTTTGATTCCACCAAGCATCACGATGGTCATTTACGCGGTCTTCGCGGAAGTCAGCGTTGCCAAGATGCTGCTCGCCGGCCTGATCCCTGGTCTGCTGACCGCCGCAGCCTATGCGCTGCTGATCGTGATCCGGTGTTCGCTCAATCCGAAGCTCGCGCCGCGGATTGAGTTCTCGCAGGTGACATGGGCGGAGCGTTTCGCGGTCCTCAAGCCGGTCTGGCCGCTGCCGGTTCTGGTGATCGGTGTGGTGGGCGGCATCTATTCCGGCATCGTCACGGCGACGGAGGCGGGTGCGTTCGGCGTCCTGCTTGCCATTCTTGTTTCGCTGGTCCAACGGACGCTGACGCGCAGGGCTCTGCGTGAGAGCGTTCTTGAAGCCGTTCGCGTCACCGCGACGATTTTCTTTGTTGCGATCGGCGCGTCGCTCTTCACGACGTTTCTGGCGCTGAGCCAGATCCCCGGATTTCTGTCCGATGCCGTGGTCGGCTGGACGGACGATCCGCTCATGGTCATCCTGATCTGCACGGTCATCTATATCGTCCTGGGGTGTTTCCTTGACGCGATCGGCGTGCTCTTGCTGACGCTCCCGATCCTTCTGCCGATCTTCGATGCGGTGCAGATCGATCCGATCTGGATCGGCGTCATTCTCGTCAAATATCTCGAAATCGGCCTGCTGACGCCGCCTGTCGGTCTTAACGTCTTTGTCATGAAGAGCGTCGTCGGCGACGAGGTTCCGCTGCTCACGATCTTCAAGGGCGTCTCCTGGTTTCTGCTCGCTGAAATCGTCGTGATGCTCATCCTGATCTTCGTGCCGCAGGTGATCCTGTACCTGCCATCAACAATCCAGTGACCGGTTAATTAGCCGGCTTAATTTCTTCAAAAAAGGGAGGAAGACCATGAATATCGTGAAACTTTCCGTGGGGGTTCTCGCGCTGGGCGCCCTCATGGCCCTGCCGGCCCGTGCCGAAACGAAAATCCTTTATGGCAGCGGCTCATCGCCGAAGTCGTCGTTTCTGGTGCATGGCGTCAATCCGTGGCTGACCAGGGCCGGCGAGCTGACGAACGGTTCCATTACTTTTGAAGTGCAGGCGGGTGGTGCTGTCGTCACCGGCAAGACCGACCTGTTCGGCGTGCGTGACGGTGTCATCGACGGGGCCACGATTGTCGCCAGCTATTATCCCAATGAATTGCCGATTGCCGGCGGCATCGTCACCGCCCTGCCGTTTCTTTCCGGCGATCCGCGCGTAGTGTCTGGGGCGGTCACCGAACTCATGCTTCTGGAATGCCCGAAGTGCCTGAAGGAGTTTACGGATCTCAACATCGTCCCGATCGGCCCATTTGCGACGGCTTCTTATGATCTTGTCTGCCGCAAGCCGGTCGCCACACTTGAGGATCTGAAGGGACTGCGGGTCCGCGTGCCCGGCAGCGCATGGAGCCGACTTGCGGATGCGCTAGGCATGGCGCCGGTTCAGCTTGCCGTGGGCGAAATGTACGAAAGCCTGCAGCGCGGTACTGTCGATTGCACGTTTGGATCGCTGAATCTGCTGGACACGCTTTCGCTCGGCGAAGTGGCAAAGCACGTCATCCAGATGCCGATCGGCCTGCTGTTCAGCCCGACCAGTCTCGATCTGAACCTGCAGCGCTGGAAGTCGCTAAGCGATGCTGAAAGGCAGGCGCTGATCGATTCCGCAGGCATCGGTGTTGCAGGCACAGCCTACAGCTACATGAAATCGAGCCAGACCGTCATCGACAAGCGCGAGGAGAAGGGGCTGACGATCGGCAAGCCCGACGACGCGATGACCAAGGTCCTCAACGAATTCGTTGCTTCTGAGAGCAAGGCCGTCATTGCCGACGCGAATGGCAAGGGCGTGGCGGACGCTGAAAAGATCGTTGCCGACTTCACCCGGCTCGTTGACAAGTGGAAGGGGATCGTCGCCAGCATTCCCGAAGACGAGGCCTCATTGGCGAAGGCGCTCAACGAGAACATCTATTCGAAGTTCCCGAACGTGAAGTGACGTTGCATAAACAGCTCCTTTGAGAATTTACGGAAGCGGCTACGGCCGCTTCCGTTGAAACCTGCACTGGCGCATCCACTGACCATTCGTTTCCGCATCTGGCGCAATGCGCTGGATGCATTCGCATTTCGACCGTGGACCCAGCCCCACCCCTTGCATGAGAAGCCCGCTTCACCAGCACAGGGCAAACTTCGCCAGTTCCTTGCGGTGAATGACGGGGCGGCGTTGGTTGCGTACCATTGAGAAGATGAATATACTTGTCGGTACAAGATGCGGGTTTGCGCCGCGCTCAACGGGGACAAGATCATCATGGCCATCGACGGAAAGTCCTCACGCGATCCTTCCGTCCCGTGCGGGCCACAGTGCCTGCCTCCCATGGCGAAAGCTTCCGGTGACGGAATGTGCCGATGAAGACGTCCGTATCACCGACCGGCTCGCCGCTGCGCAGCTTTCTGCAGGGCGTGAAGGTTCTGGACCTATCGCAATATATTCCCGGTCCGATGACGACCCTGTTCCTGACGGACATGGGCGCCGAGGTTCTCAAGATCGAACCGCCGCAGGGCGACGAGATGCGCAATCTGGGTCCGCGCGGACCCGATGAACGTCCGGTGTTCTATGATGCGATGAACACGGGCAAGACCGTGCGCCGCATGAACCTGAAGGACCCGGAGGAGCATGCTCGCTTCCTCAAGCTTGTCGATGATGCAGATGTCGTCGTTGAGGGCTTCCGTCCCGGTGTCATGGAAAGGCTTGGGATCGACTATCCGGTGCTGAGCGGGCGCAACCCCGGCATCATCATGTGTTCGATCAGCGGGTACGGCGTGGGGACGACGCTCAGTGCCGCGGCCGGGCATGACGCCAATTACATGGCGCTCATGGGTGCGCTGCACCGCAACGGTACCGACAAGCCGGTATTCTTCGATCCGCCGATTTCCGATGTCGCAGGATCGCTTTTTGCCGCGCTTGCGATCGTCGGCGCTCTGCACGGGCGCACAACGACAGGCAGGGGTTGCCAGATCGACCTCGCGCTCGCCGATACGGTGATGCCGCTGCAAATGATGCAGGTTGCGGATTTCGGCGCGAACGGCACAGTACCCGGGCCGCGCACGACCTATCTCAATGGCGGTGCCGCCTATTATCAGGTCTATGCGACAGGAGATGGCCGTCACGTCGTTCTCGGTTCGCTTGAACCGAAGTTCTGGGAAGCCTTCTGTCTGGCCGCGGGCCGTCCCGAATGGGTCGCGCGGCATGCAGATCCATTTCCGCAGACGGCACTGGAAACTGAAGTGGCTGGCTATTTCAGAACGCTGTCCGCCGATGAGGCCCTGAACAAGTTCGGTGACGTCGACTGCTGCTTTACCCTGATCAATGACATTGGCGAGGCGCTGCGTGAGGGCCACATCGCCGAGCGGCGACTGGTACGCGAAAACAGCAGCGGCGAACTCCAGTCGCTATTTCCGGTCTGGGTGGATGGCGTGCCGCCAGAGCCGCGAGAAAAAGCTCCGGATTTCGGCGCCGGCGATGGCGCGGAGGAGATGGACCGGCACGCCCGGGCCTCGCGAGCCTAGAGGGCGGCTCATGGCTGGCAGCGATTTCACGATAGAGCCTGAAGGGCTGACCTTCATCGGTCATGATTTGCAACGGCCCGAATGCGTCCTGGCGACAAAATCAGGCGATCTTTTCGTATCGGACCGGCGGGGTGGCATTTGCCGGATAGGAAGCGATGGCCGGCAAAGCCTGATAGAAGGGCGCGACGGTCTCATGCCCAACGGCATTGCTCTGCTTCCGGACGGCAGTTTCCTTATTGCAAATCTTCATGGGGAAGGCGGCGTCTGGCGCCTCGATGGACGGGGCGGCGCCGAACCGTTCGTGATGGATGTTGAAGGCGTCAGGCTTGAGGCGGTGAATTTTGTCCGCCTCGATGCGCAGGGACGTATCTGGATCTGTGCGAATCCGCCGCTGGGCGCAGATGGGCAATACAACACCGATGTCGCCGTCGGTTTCATCGCGATGGCAGATCAGAGCGGGCACGCGCGGATGGTGGCCGACGGTATCGGCTGGGCCAACGAGTGCCTGGTTCCTGCTGCGGGAGACAGACTTTACATCAACGAGACCTTCGGCCGGCGGCTTACTGCCTTTGATATCTGCTCGGCCGGACGCCTCGCCAACCGGCGCGTCGTTGCGCAGTTCGGTCCGGGAACCTACCCGGATGGGCTGACAGAGGATGAGGAGGGTGGCATCTGGGTCGTCAGCGTTGCCAGCAATCGTGTCATTCGCGTGCTGCGGGATGGGGCCCAGCAACTTGTTCTTGAAGACAACGACCCCGCCTATATCGATGAGCTGGAAGTGTCATATCGCGCAAACACCCTGACGCGGGCGCAGCTCACCGGGTCTGTCGGCCGGGTCCTCAGCAGCATCTCAAGCATCGCTTTCGCTGGCCCGGATCGCCGCACGGTCCTTCTGGGGTCGATTGGCGGGGACAGGCTCGCATCGTTCCGGGCGCCGGTCGCAGGATCACGCCCGGTCCATTGGGACTTCCGCCTTCCCTGATTTTCGCAAATCCAATTGCCGGGTCATTTTTCGCGGTGGCTGACGATCCTGCGGTAGAGATGCCAGCTGGCGTGCCCCAGCACCGGCAAGGTGACGAGAAGGGGAACGAAGGCGAGCGCGATGGAGAGCAGGAGCGTCGCGCCGATGATCAAAGCCCATGCGCCCAGAACGACCGGATTGGCAATCACCGCTCTTACGCTCGTGATCATCGCCGTGACGAAATCGACATCCCGGTCCATCAGAAGCGGGAAGGACATCACGGTCACGGAGTAGACGACCGTCGCCATCACGGCGCCCGCGGCAAGGCCGAGGGAAAGAAACTTCAACCCGGCCGCCGTTGAAAAAACTGTTCGTGCAAATTCCAGCGGCTCCTGGAAATTGAAGCCGAAGAACAGGAGATATGTGATGCCCGCCCAGTTGACCCACATGTAGAACGAAAATGTTGTGATCAACGCCATCCAGCCGAGATCGCGCCCGCCCTGGATGCGGACCGCGCTCAGGACGGCGCTCCAGCCGACAGGTTCGCCGGTCTCAACGCGGCGGCTGATTTCATAGGTTCCGGCGGCGATGAAGGGTGCGATGAGCGCAAAGCCGAAAGCTGCCGGATAAACCAGGAAGGGCAGCTTGATTACATATCCAAGCCAGGCGAGCAGCCAGCCCCCGAGGACATAGACCGCGCCGAAGAACATCCCGTGGACGGGGTGAAGCGCAAAGTCGCGAAGCGCCAGCTTCAGCGCCTTTCGCAGATCGCCAAGACCAATGCGTCCGATTGCGATCGGCGCTTTCTCCGGTGTCATGATTTCCGCCCCCGTCTTGTATTTTGCCGATCTGCGGCCCGTTCTTGATTCCAATATTCTCGTCCGCTCAAGGCGTGCGCATTGCAACAGATCAAGTGTGGCACGAAGGGTATGGGACGGTCTTTCCTGCTGTCTGTGGCCTACGTTCAGCGCGTCGAGCAATGCCAATCCGAGCGTGATTTCGAACCCGGTCAAATTGTCGTTGAGAGCGCGGGATTTGACGTTGCATCCCAATTGGGATGGGTCTATACCAGACAGTATCATTCATGACCGGCAATAAAAACTAAAGCCCCGGCACAGGTTTGGAACGTACAAGGATGTTGCCCCCACTTGCCCGCACGCTGCCCGATTTGCTGCGCGAGAACGCCGGCTTGCGGGGAGAGCAGGTCGCCGTGATAGCCGGCGACAGGCAGGCAACCTATTCAGCGCTCCATGCACGCGCACAGGCAGTAGCTGCGGGTCTGCGCGGGCTCGGAATCGGGCATGGCGACCGGGTCGGCATGATCGTATCCAACAGGGTCGAGTGGCTTGAGATCTGCTTTGGCGCAACCCTCGCCGGCGCGGTTGCCGTACCGTTCAGCACGTGGTCGACCGCGAAGGAACTGGCATTTCTTCTCGTCGACTCGAAGGTGAAGGTGCTGTTCACGCTGGCCTCGTTCGGTGAGAACGATTTCGTCGCCGCCCTGCGCGCGAATGCACCCGAAGGCCTGCGGATATTTCTCGTCGGCGAAGGTGAGGGGTTTGACCCGTTCGCCGCGTTCGGCGCCGAACCGGATGGCGAGCAGCTTGCGCCCGGCGAAGGCGCCGGCGCGGGTGACGATGCCCTGATCCTCTATACCTCCGGCTCGACGAGCGCGCCCAAGGGCGTGCGGATGAAACATCACGGAATTATCGAAAACGGCTTCAATATCGGCGAGCGACAGGGCCTGACCGCGGATGACAGGGTCTTCCTCTCCGCGCCGCTTTTCTGGTCATACGGCAGCGCCAACGCGCTTTCGGCAACCTTCACGCACGGTGCGACGCTGGTCCTTCAGGAAAAGTTCGAGCCTGCCGGAGCGCTCGACCTGATCGAGCGGCATCGCTGCACCAGCGTCTACACGCTGCCGGCGATGACCAACGCGATGGTCCGTACGCCAGAATTCAGGCGCGAACGCACCGCGAGCCTTCGTACCGGGCTCACCATCGGCGGCAGCCAGGATGTCCTCGCAGCGGTCGAGACACTTGGCGTGCCGGAAATCTGCAACATTTACGGCGCGACGGAAACGTACGGGAACTGTTGCGTCACCCATCACGATTGGCCGATCGAGCGGAAACTCGCCTCGCAGGGACTGCCGCTGCCGGGCCAGGAACTGCGTTTCCGGGACGAGGAAACCGGTGAGATCGTCGCCAGCGGTCAGCCAGGGCTGGTCGAGGTTCGCGGCTATGTGACACCCGGCTATACCGGGGTCAGCAGCGAACTCAATGCCGAGGCCTTCACCGAAGACGGGTTCTACAAGACGGGCGACATCGGCAGGCTGGACGAGAATGGCGGCTTTGTCTTCATCGGACGAAGCACTGAAATGATAAAGCGTGCCGGCATCAACGTCTCCCCGGCGGAGATCGAGGAAGTCCTCCTGCAGCATCCCGCCGTTGTCCGCACGGCCGTCGTCGGCGTGCCGGATGCGCGTCGCGGCGAGGCCATCGTTGCCTATGTCGTTCCGGCCGATCACGGCGCTGCACGCGTGGATGCGCTTGTTGCTCACTGCGCCGATGCGCTGTCCAAATACAAGATCCCGGATCATTTCGAGTTCATCGACGCGCTGCCGCTGACCCCGACGGGCAAGCTGATGCGCAAGGAGCTGAAGCAGGCGGCGATTGCGGCCTATTCGCAGGCGATGCCGGCGGGACGCGCGTCATGAATGACATGCCGCACCGTTGGGGTACTGAAGATGAAATCGGCGCGCTGAACCTGATCGGCCCGGCTGAAGTATGCCGCGCGGCCGCGCTCGTCGGTCAGGGCCGGGTCTTTTCGCTCGCCCAGCAGATTTCCAGGGACATGATCGTCGCGGCACATCGGCCGGGCGTGATGCATTTCATGAACCGCGATGGCGGCGACTATGCCGCCGGGCGCAAGAGCCGCGGTGGATTCCAGATGGCGGAAGATACGGTCGTCATGCCGCTGCATCTGGGCACGCATTTCGATGCGCTTTGTCACTGCTGGTACGACGACACGCTGTACAACGGCTTTTCCGCCAACGACGTGCGCAGCGACGGAGCCCGCCGCTGCGGCATAGACAAGATGCCGCCCATCGTGACGCGTGGCGTTCTGCTCGACGCCGTTCGTGTGACGGGCAGCCCCCTCACGGGCGGTTTCACGATCTCTGCCGCATTGCTCAAAGAGTGCCTTTCTGAGGCCGGCACCGATCTGCTTCCCGGCGATGCCGTGCTGATCCGGACCGGCTGGCTGGAAAGCCAGAAGCGCGGTGAAAATCCCGATTACAACACGGAGCCGGGTCTGGGCATCGAGGCGGCAACGCTACTCGCCGACGCCGACGTCGCCGTGATTGGGGCGGACAATTACGCCGTTGAGGCGCTTCCTTTTCCAGAAGGTCAGGTCTTTCCCGTCCATCAGAAGCTGATCCGTGATTGCGGCATTCCGCTGATGGAAGGGCTCGTGCTGGAGCCGCTGGGTTCAGCCGGCGCAAAGACCTTTCTCTTCATGGCAGCCCCTCTGCCGGTAAAGGGCGGCACAGGAAGCCCGGTGAACCCGGTCGCTGTGCTGTGACGATGGTGGACAAAAGGCAAGAGAAGACGCCGGCAAACTGGCCGGCACCAAATGATCGGAAAGATAACCGAGGATAAATATGGCTCTGAATCGAAAGTCTGCGGTCATCGGCAGCGCGTTGTTTCTGCCCGACCGATGCAAGGACAAATCACTTGAAGAGGCGCTCTACGAAATCGCACAGGAAGCGATCAGGGACGCCGGCCTGACGATGGACGAAGTCGATGGCATCGTCGTCGGTTCGAACGACCAGTTCGACGGCCGTGCGATTTCCGTGATGATGGCATCCGGATCGGTTGGCGGCGTCGATCGCGACATCCTGTCAACACCGTCGTCGGGCGAGCACGCCTTCGTGCTTGGTGTCCTGCGCGTCGCATCGGGCCAGTTCGAGACGCAGCTGGTCATCTCGTGGAGCCTGACGGAAGCCTCATCGCTTTCCGAAGCGCAGCGGCTTGGCGCCGATCCCTATTTCCATCGCCGCCTGCCGCTCGATGAAGGCTCGGCATTCGCGCTTCAGGCGTCCGTCATCGGGGCCGCCTGGCCCCAGGCGCACGATCTGGCGACGCCCATCCTGATCAAGAATCGCGGCAACGGCGCGAAAGCCTATCCCGGGGCGGCCGGTGCGAAGGTCGATCGACAGTCTGTCGATTCCTCCCGACCCAAGCGCTGGCCGCTTCGGGAAGCCATGCTTCCCCCGCCCGCTGCCGGGATTGTCGCCCTGGTAATCGCGTCTGATGCCCATATCGAAGAACGCGGTATCAAGAATCCGGCATGGATTCGCGGGATGGGATGGGCAACCGAGACGGGCTTCCTTGGCGATCGCGATCTGAAAAGCGCACCTGCGCTCGATGCGGCGGCCGAACGTGCCTATGAGGAAGCCGGCATCACCGATCCGCGCAAGGCGCTCGATCTGGTCGAACTGACCGACGCGACGCCCTACCAGGAATTGCTGGTCTATGACCGGCTTGGCCTTTCATCTCCGGACAAATGGCAGAGCGACGTCAATGGCGGAAGCTTCTCGGCCGACGGCGGTCTGCCGGTCAATCTGTCGGGGGGCGTTGCCGCCTACAATCCGGTTTTCTGCACCGGCCTCATGCGCATTGCGGAAGCTGCAAACCAGATCCGTGGCAAGGCCGGCGCGCATCAGAAGAACGGCGCGAAATTGGCGCTCGCACATGCGGCGAGCGGTTTTGCCATGCAGTACCAGACGGTCCTCGTCTTCGGTGCCGAACGGGGAGAATGATCAGATGGGTTATCCAAGAGTTGGCATCATTGGCGTCGGCCAGTCGAACTTCAAGCCGAAGCGCGACGATGCAAGTTATCCTGATCTCGTGCGTGAGGCGGTCAATATCGCGCTTGGGCATTCGAAGCTCGAATTCGACGACATCGAGGCGATCGTCTATTCGCTCGCGCCTGATGCCATGGTCGGTATCGGCAATGCGGAGCGGCTCGGCGTCGATGCCGTGGGTGGTCGCAGCAAGCGCTTCCTTCGCATCAACACGGGCGGCGCGACGGGCATATCGAGCGTCGCGGCGGCCTACTATCATGTCGCGGCAGGCGCCTGCGACGTCGTGATGACTGCCGGTGCCGACAAGGTCGGCGAGTGCGGCGACTCCCAGACGGTCCTCAACAAGATCTGGGACCCCACATACGAGCGGCAACTGCCGCTCGGCACGATCACGATGCTGGCGATGTCGGCAATCCGTTATGCTCAGAAATACGGACTGACCGAGGAAGACATGGCGCGCGTCGTCGTGAAGTCGCGCAAGCACGCCGCGCTCAATCCGCACGCGCATCTTCGCAAGGAAGTCACGATCGATGACGTGCTCGCCTCGCGCTATATCTCATATCCGATCAAGCTCATGGACTGCTGCCCGCAATCGTGCGGCGGCGGCGCGATGATCCTGGCGTCCGAGAAATACATCAAGGACAACAAGCTGGATGCCGTGTGGATCACGGGCGTCGGTCATTGTTCGGAGACTTATTACCTTGGCGATCGCATGGGTAACGACCCGGTTGCAGACCACGCGGATTCCTACGCGCTGAACCTGTCGTTCAAAAAGGCATATGCGATGGCGGGCGTCACCAATCCACGCAAGGAAGTCGATGTCGCCGAGCTCTATAACCCGTTCAGCAATACCGACTACCACGCCATCGAGGCGGCCGGTTTCACCGGCCTCGGCAAATCCGTTCCTGAACTGAAGGAGGGCGTCTACTCGCTCGGCGGCGAAGTGGTCGTCAACCCTTCGGGCGGGGTGCTCTGCACCAACGCGATTGCCGTCACCGGCATGGTCCGCGTCATCGAACTGGCGACACAACTTTTCGGCATGGCCGGCGAGCGACAGGTCAAGGGTGCCAAGCGCGGCATCGCGAGCGCCAATGGCGGCGATCACCAATTCTTCGGCACCATGGTCGTCGAAGCCTGATTTGAGAGGGAATGAGAAAATGGAACTGTTGAAGCGCAAGGAAGACTGGAAGATCACCTACACGCACGCGCTGGGTGAGGTGGCGAGCTGGTTCTACGTTCAGCTTCGCGACAATGCGAAGATCTACGGCCGCCGCTGTGCGAAGTCCGGCCGCGTGCTGGTACCGCCGCGGGCATTCTCCGATCAGACGCTGGAGCCTACGACCGACTGGGTCGAGGTCGGTCCCGGTGGAAAGATCGAGGCCTTCACGATCGTCTATGAGCCTTTCGAGAACCTGCCCGAGCCGCCCTATGCGTTCGGTTATGTCCAGTTGGACGGCGCCGACACGGCGATTGGCGGCTTCTTCAAGGGCGTTGATCTGAAAGACCCGCACAAGGCCGCCGAGATCCTCAAGGTCGGGACGCGCGTCACGGCGAAGTTCGCCGACAAGCGCGTCGGTGACGTACTCGATTTCTGGTTCGAACTGGATTGAGGACAATGTATTGCCGCCTGGCCCAGGCCGGGCGGCAACAAAGCGGTTGGGCGCGGGGATTGGATTGTTAGGAATTTAAGGAGTATACGGTAGATTCCCCTACCCAAGAGATTAAAGGAATACCCATGGCCTCGACACCAAAAGCAAGACCGGCCGGGATCCGCGACGAAGTCGCCGCGTTGAAACGTGCACGCACAATCGAAGCTGCGGTGGAGCTGTTTTACGAGCACGGTTATGAGAACACAACGCTTGATGCCGTAGCGGAACGCATGGGTGTGACCAAGCCGTTCATTTATGCCCATTTCAGCTCGAAGACAGAACTGCTTGCCGAGATCTGTTCGCGCGCCATTACCTCTTCGCTTGAGGCCATCGACAGCGTCATTCCGCTGAAGTCATCGCCGACCGACAAGATGCGCCTGCTCGGCCAGCGGTTCGTCACCGCTGTGCTGACGAGCCAGATGCACATGGCCATCTTCTCTCGCGAGGAGAAGAATCTGAACCCGGCCGACTGGGAACGCATCAACGACATGCGGCGCGATTTCGATCGCAAGCTCACAGGCCTTATCAATGACGGCATTACCAGCGGCGAGTTCAAGCTGCATGACGCCCGGATGGCTGCGCTTGCGATCGGCGGCATGGTCAGCTGGGCCTATGTCTGGTACCGGCCCAAGCGTCGCCTCACCCTGGAAAATGTGTCAGAGGAGCTGAGCGCGATGATCCTTCAAATGGTGACCGGGGCGCCGCAGCCCGTCGCGTAGGTCCAAAAAATCAACGCGCAAATAGACTCATCGCGGCGGAAGGTTTTTCGCGGAAATACGCGTTAGTATCTTTTCCTTACCGGTGAAATATTTTATATACTCCCCTGAAGCCGCCACTGCATGCGGAAACAAAATTCAGGGGAGCGAGGAATTGCCCGGGCCACTCAGCGGAATAACCGTTCTCGAATTCGCCACGATGATCGTCGGGCCGATGGCGACCCAGTATCTCGGCGATCTTGGCGCAGACGTCATCAAGATTGAATCGCCCGAAGGCGATCTGACGCGCCGTATCGGGCCGCGCCGGTCGCCGAACATGGCGTCGTTCTTTCTCAATTCGAACCGTTGCAAGCGCAGCATCGTGCTCGATCTGAAGAAGCCCGAGGCAAAACCGGCGCTCGCCGCGTTGGTGAAAAAGGCGGATGTAATCCTTCACTCGGTGCGCATCGATGCCGCTGCGCGCATAGGCCTTTCATACAAGGAACTGTCGGCGATCAATCCGTCGATCATCTATTGCCATGTCAGCGGCTATTCAAATCGCGGCGAACTTGCCGGAAGGCCGGCATACGACGATGTCATCCAGGCGCATTCGGGCCTTGCGATGCTGCAATCGGTCGCGGCGGGCGAGCCCCGCTACATTCCCTCCATCTTTGCCGACAAGGTTTCGGCTCTGCAGGCTGCGATGGCTGTGAATGCCGCGCTCGCGCATCAGGCGCGAACCGGCGAGGGGCAGGAAATCAACGTGCCGATGTTTGAGTCGATGGTTGCCTTCAACACGATCGAACATCTGTGGGGAGAGAACTTTCAGCCGCCGCTTGGAAAGATGGGCTATGAGCCGATTTCCAGCGGGTCGAGGCGTCCCTTCCGTACAAGCGACGGGCATTACATGTGCGTGCTGCCCTATACCGATCCTCATTGGCAGCGCTTCGCGCGGGGCATTGGCGACGTCGAGCTCGAGCATGACCCGCGCTACAAGCTGCACGCCGCACGCCAGGCTGACCAGCCGGGTTTCTGGGCCGAGGTCGGAAGGCAGGTCGCCAAGAAGACGCGTGCCGAATGGGTCGAAATTCTCACCAAGGCCGATGTGCCGCATGCGGTTGCCAGTACGCTGGAAGAACTGCTCAGCGATCCGCATCTTGATAGCGTCGGATTCTGGAAGACCGAGGAGCATCCGAGCGAAGGCGTACTTCGCTATGCGCCGACGCCGATCGAAATGTCGAAGACGCCGGTTGACGGGAGCCGGCCCGCGCCGGGCCTTGGCGAGCATAGCGAAGAGGTCCTGGCCGAGTTCGGCATTTCCGCGGAGGCAATTGCTGACATGAAGCAGAAAGGCGTTCTCGGACAAGCCGCCTGATCTTGCTTCAGCGTGAGGTGCGCGGCATGCCGAGGCCGAAATGCGCGACCATCTCGCGCATGACTTCACCGCTGCCGCCGCCATAGGTGTTGAGCTGGCATTTGCGGTAGTTGAGTTCCAGATCGCCGGCGAGCACCTGTGCCGGACTGCCGTGTGTGATCAGCCCGCCAAGGCCGACGACCTGCTGCAGATCGCGATAGACCTTTATCAGCGTCTCTACGCCCTGAACCTTGGCGGCGGATGGGAAGGCAGGGCCAGGTTGCGCGCCCTGCAGGCTGGCGGCGAGGCGATAATTGAGCCAGCGAAGGCTTTCAAGCCGCGCGTACGCATCAGCCATCAGACGGCGCGCGAGCGGCCGGTCGATCGGACGCGTTCCGTCAGGTCCGGGCTGCCGTGCCCAGGCGAGGACGCGCTCGTACATGTCCTCACCGAAGATGCCACGCGCCGCGATGCCGATACGTTCATGATTGAGCTGTGAGGTGATGAGCCGCCAGCCCTGGTTGAGTTCCCCGACCAGCATGTCGGCCGGCACACGCACGTCATTATAGTAGGTCACGTTCGTATGCATGCCGGCAACGGTGTCTATGGGTGTAAGGGAGAAACCGGGCGCCCTGGTATCCACCATCAGGATCGAAATACCCCGGTGCTTGGCGACATCAGGATCAGTGCGAACCGCAAGCCAGATGTAGTCGGCTCCTTCCGCGTGGCTGGTGAAGAGCTTGTTGCCATTGACGATGAATTCGTCACCGCGCCGCACGGCGGTCGTTTTCAGGCTTGCAAGGTCCGTTCCTGAACCCGGTTCGGTATAGCCGATGGCGAAGTGCATTTCGCCGGCCGCGATCTTTGGCAGAAAGAAGCGCTTGTGCGCCTCCGACCCGTAGGTCATCAGCGTCGGGCCGACGGTGCTGAGCGTGACGAAGGGCAGGGGTGCGCCCGCCCTGAGCGTTTCCTGTACGAATATGAGCTGCTCGACCGGCCCGTAGCCACGGCCGCCATATTGCTCCGGCCACCCGACCGCAAGCCAGCCATCCTTGCCCATCTGGCGAATGACTTCCTTGTAGGTAGGCGTTGCCGCGTGAACGCGCAGCAGCTCTTTCAGATCGGGTGTCAGCAGCCGGTCGTAATAGGAACGGATTTCCTTCCTGAGGGCGATCTGCCTGTCGGTCAGCGCGCAATGCATCTCCGCGCCCCTAGTCCCTGCCGAGGATGAGGCCGCTGGTCGGCACGCCGGTGCCGGCGGTGATGACCATGTTCTCGATGCCGGCAAGCTGGTTGACGGCGGTGCCGCGGATCTGCCGCACGGCCTCGGCAATGCCGTTCATGCCGTGGATATAGGCCTCGCCGAGCTGGCCACCGTTGGGGTTGATGGGCAGGGAACCGGTCCTCGTATGTTCGCCTGAGCGCAGGAAGTCCTTGGCTTCGCCGCGTCCGCAGAAACCGAACTCCTCAAGTTGCGTCAGAACGAACGGGGTAAAGTGATCGTAGATGATCGCGCTCTGTATATCGCGTGGGCTCAGTCCGCTCTGGTCCCAGAGCTGGCGCGCGACAAGGCTCATTTCCGGATTGCCGGTCAGGTCCTCACGCTCGTAATAGCTGGTCATGCGGTGTTGCCCCGCGGTCGCACCCTGCGCGGCGGCGCGGATGACGGCCGGCTTGTTCTTCAGTTTCCGCGCACGCTCGGTTGAGGTGACGATCAGCGCCACAGCACCGTCGCTTTCCTGGCAACAATCGAGAAGGTGGAGCGGCTCGACGATCCATCGCGATGCCTGGTGGTCTTCGAGCGTGATCGGTTTTTCGTAAAAGAAGGCCTTTGGATTGGTCGCGGCGAAGGCACGGGCCGATACCGATACGCGCCCGTAGTCCTCGCTCGTCGCACCGTATTTGTGCATGTAGCGCCGCGCCGCCATCCCGACATAGGAGGCAGGCGTGTTGAGCCCCGCGGGCAGGTACCAGGCATAGTGATTGGCGTTGGTGTATTGCGGGTTCTCCGTGGACGGAGTTCCCGCGCCGAAGCGGTACCAGGACCGTTCGTTCATCGCGCGGAAACACAGGACGACACTGGCCGCGCCCGTCGCTACCGCCATCATCGCCTGCATCAGCGGTGCCGCCGCACCGCCGCCGCCATAATTGATGCGCGTGAAGAACTTCAGCTCCCTGCCGCCGATCATGCGGTGCAAATCGACTTCCGGGTTGTTGTCCATCGTGAAGGTGCAGATGCCGTCGACTTCCGCCGGTTCGATGCCAGCGTCGTCGAGTGCGGCAAGGCTCGCTTCGACCGCAAGGCGCATTTCCGTGCGGCCGGAGTCCTTGGAGAATTCCGTCGCGCCGATCCCGGCAATGGATGCGATACCGCTCAGTTTCCTGTCCATGATCGACCTCTTCAGGGCAGCGTCACGGAGACCGTGCCGGTGGCATGGTCGCCGATGGAGTTGCTGATCGCGACGTCGATTTCGACGACGCGCGTATCGGCATGGCAGGCCGTCACCGTGCCCTTGGCCTTCATGGAATCGCCGGCATAGTTGGGTGCCCCCATCTTGAAGGCGATCCGCCGCATGAAGGCGTCCGGGCCAGCCCATTCCATGACCATCTTCTCGATGAAACCCGCGGTGGAATGGGTGTTCATGAATACGGTCTTGCTGCCCATCTGCTGCGTCCAGGCGACGTCATGATGGACCGGCTGATAGTCGCGGGTGGCTACAGCCGCCGCAGCGACACTCGTCAGCGTCATCGGCAATTCGTAGCCGGGCAGCGTTTCGCCAACCCTCACATCCTCGAATGTCCGTCCCCGTGGTTTCGTCATGACAGATCCTCTCCGATGATCGCCGGCAACTGGTTGCCGATCGCGTTAAGCTGGGCTTCCGCGCCGCCGCCGGTCATCTCCAGCGTCCGGCTCCAGAGATAGAAGCGGTGAATGGGGTGGGTCAGATCGGCGCCTACACCGCCGTGATAGTGGATCGCGGTATGACCGACGATGTAGCCAGCTTCCGCGGCGTGAAAATGTGCAACCCGCGCCGCGTCGGTCGCATCGAGACCGTTGTCGAGCAGCCAGGCCAGCCGCAGCTGGATCGAGCGCAGCAGTTCAACCTCGATGTAGGAATCCGCCATGCGCATGGCGACACCCTGGAAGCTGCCGATGGGCCGGCCGAACTGCTCGCGTTCGCCGAGATATCCGGCCGCGCGGCGCAACGCTTCCTCCACGACACCAAGCTGAAGAGAAGCCTTGCAGAGGGCCGTTCGCGTCTCCAGCCAGTCGCCGGACATCGCCGCCGGCAGCAGGTGGTCATCGGTCATTCGGACGCCGGAAAGCGTGAGATCCGCGACAGGCATCTGATTGGTCAGCTCGCCGTCAACGGAATGAATTGCGGGGTCAGCGAGATTGAGCAGGGCGAAACGGGTACCGTCGCCGGTTTCGACGGGCAGGAGCGCCCAGTCCACGGCCTTGCCCCAGATCAGCGCGGAGACGAAGCCATCCAGCCGCCAGCCATTGCCATCCTGCGTCGCCCGGACCGGTGCGCTGGACGGCGCCTCGGTCCAGATTGTCGCGCTCGACTGGCCGGCATGGATCGATCGGGCGATTTCCCTGAGCGCCGGTGATGTGTCGAATGCGCCGATTGCCAGCCCGACAAGCTGGCTTGTCCAGAGCGGGACAGGAGCAACATGCCGGCCCTGTGCCTCCAGCACCGTCGACAGTTCAAGAAGTCCCTGTGCGCTGCCGCCGATATCTTCCATAGCGGCAAGGCCGATCAAGCCCGTGCCGGCGAGCTGCGCCCACAGATCCTTGTCGAACACCGTGCCGCTTTCGGAAAGCTTACGGATACGCTCATCGCCGCAATAGTCTGCAAAGACTGATTGCGCGAGGTCGCGGATCGCTTCCTGATCGGCGTTGAACGAAAAGTCCATGACTTACATCCAGGCGATCAGGACGGCCGAAATTTCGGCAGGCGGTTCTGTCCCTCGACATTGTCGAACTCGACGACGACCTTCATGCCGATTTCGATCTCTCCTGGATCGACGCCGGTCAGCGGCGCGACGATCCTCACCCCCTCGTCGAGTTCGACGAGGCCAATCGGGTGCGGGTAGTCGAAGGCAGCGACTTTCGGGTGATGGGCGACGACGAACGAGAATACCGTGCCTTTTCCCGATGCCTCGATCGTCCCGAGGTCCAGTGACTGACAATTTCGGCATACCGGTTCGGGCGGGTGAATGAGCGTGCCGCAGTCGGAGCATTTCTGGATCAGCAGTTTGTTCTGCTTCAGTCCTTCCCAGAATTGCGCTGTGTCCTGGCTGATGCCGGGCTGCGGTGGCGCGGGCCTCGCTGGCAGCTGCTTCAGCCTTTGGCCTTCCGGGTGGTAGCGGAGGATGCGCAGGCGCATCGTACCGACAACGCCACCCTGTTCGTCGTGATATTCCTGAAGGAACGTCGTGAAATACCCCGGTCCGAGCCGCGTGTTCTTGCGCTCCGACACCTTCTCGACGATTGTCGATGTCGTGATCAGTTCGCCGACCTTGAGCGGGCGCGGAAATATTCCTGGTCGCAGTCCGTTGCGATGATGCCGATATAACCGTGCTCTTCCAGAATCTTGAAAAGTTCGCGGGGTCGGACAGGTCAGAACCGGCAGGCGTTGGTTCTTCAGACCGGGCATCAGCCACACCTGAAGCATTGAAGCGGGAGCGACCAGCTCGCGATGGCGCGTTGATTTCGCGATCTCGGGGTCCAGAAGCGGGTAATCGTAGTCGAGTGCTTCCGCCCAATGACGGATCATTGGCGCATTCACCCTGTCCCAGGCGTAAATGGCACCGTACTGGCGGCCGACATAGGCGGCCAGCCTGCGCTCCATATCCTCGTCCGACTTCGCAGTCTGCTGGTTCATCAGGCGTTTCCCGTTTTATGTCATTTACTGTGAAGTATAGTATGGCTACTATACGGTAGCCAAGTGGGCAGTCAATCGTTTCACGGCCACCATCTTGTTCATCCGGAATGGCGTTCCGGATGGCATGACAACGAAAAAAGACAAGACAAACAACAGGGAGGTTGCATGGGGCCGCTTCAGGGAATCAAGGTCGTCGAGTTTTGCGGCATCGGGCCAGGCCCCATGTGCGCGATGTTGCTCGCCGACATGGGCGCGACCGTACTGCGCATCGATCGCGCCGATCCCGGCGATTTTGGCATCAAGCGCCCGGCCCGTTTCAAGTTCACGAACCGGGGGCGCAAGTCGATCGCGCTGGACCTGAAGGCACCCGAGGATCTCGCACTTGCGCTTGACCTCGTCGAACGTGCCGACGCCGTCATGGAGGGCTTCCGGCCCGGCGTTGCGGAGCGTCTTGGCTTCGGCCCTGAAGAATGCCTGAAGCGCAACCCGCGCGTTGTTTATGGAAGAATGACCGGGTGGGGCCAGACCGGTCCGCTGGCGCGGATTGCCGGGCATGATCTCAATTACATCGCGATCACCGGCGCGGCCGACGCGATTGGCAGGAACGGTCAGCCGCCAACGCCGCCCCTGAACCTCGTTGGCGATTTCGGTGGCGGCAGCCTCTATCTGGCCATGGGTATGCTTGCAGCGCTCCTGGAACAACAGCGCTCCGGCAAAGGCCAGGTCGTCGATGCCGCGATTACCGAGGGAACGCTCTCGCTCATGACCGCGCATTTCGGACAGCATGCAGCTGGTGAGGTCAATATTGAACGCGGCACCAACATGCTCGATTCAGGTTCACCGTTCTACGACGCCTATGAATGCGCCGACGGGCGATATGTGTCGGTCGCCGCGATCGAGAACAAGTTCTATCGAACGATGCTGGGCGTGCTCGGCCTCAACCCTGACGATTTGCCACCGCAGATGGACCGCAAGGGCTGGCCAATACTGCGCAAGGCAATCGGGGAGCGCATCCGCACCAGGACACGCGACGAATGGTGTGCGGCAATGGATGGGCTCGACGCGTGCTTCGCGCCGATCCTGACCATCGAGGAGGTCGAGGGCCATCCGCATATCAAGGCAAGGGAGGCGATGGTGAATATCGGCGGCGTCATGCAGCCCGCGCCGGCGCCGCGTTTCAGCCGGACCGTACCCGACATGCCAACCCCGCCCGAGGAAGTAGGGGTGTCCGCGCGTGAGGCGCTCGCGGAATGGGGGATCCCGGCTGATGCGATTGCGGCGTGGGAAAAGCGGCAGGGAGGTGCGCGATGACAAGACAGAGGCCTGAATTTCCGAACTATCAGCCGCGACCCGCCGATGCGCCGACGGCTCTGGACGGTATCCGTGTCGTTGATTTTACGCGAATGCTCGCCGGCCCCTATTGCACGCAACAGCTTGTCGATCTGGGTGCCGAGGTCATCAAGATCGAAGCGCCCGGGACCGGTGATGACGCGCGCAATTACACCGCGACCGAACTCGACGGCGAGAGCGCGCTTTACCTCAGCACCAACCGGAACAAGAAGAGCATCGTGCTCGATCTGAAATGCGAAAGCGGCGCTGTAATTGCCCGTGACATCATCGCGAAATCGGACGTACTGGTTGAAAATTTTTCCACCGGTATCATGCAGCGTTTCGGGCTCGACTACGAAGCGGTCCGCGCGATCAACCCGAAGATCATCTATTGCGCGATCTCCGGATACGGGCTTGACGACGATGCCGAGACGCCGCGGCGCGGATACGACGCGATGTTTCAGGCATCCAGCGGATTCATGTCGCTGACCGGACCGGCCGACAATCCATACAGGACGACAGTCCCTATTGCCGACATCGCATCGGGCATGTTTGCGGCGTCCGCCGTTCTCGGCGCGCTGATTGCGCGCGACAGGACCGGCGAGGGGCAGTTCATCGAAGTCGCCCTGTTCGATGCTGCCGCCAATCTCCTGACGCTTTACGGCATGAGCTATCTGATCAGCGGTGAAGATACGCCGCGCTATGGCAACCGTTCGGCCCAGACAGCGCCGAGCGATGTCTATCAGGCAAGCGACGGTCCGATCTTCATTACCTGCGGCAATCAACGTCTCTTTCGGCGGCTGTGCGTCGAGGCGCTGGACCGCGAGGACCTGTTCGACGATCCGCGCTATGCCAGCAATTTCGACAGGGTGAGCAATATTGAGCCGCTCACGGCGACGCTCAACGAAGCGTTTTCCACCAATACGCGGCAATACTGGGTGGACCTGCTCACCGGGCTTGGCATTCCTGTTACCGCCATTGCGACTGTCTCGGAGGCGCTGACGTCAAAGGACGCGCTTCGCCGCAACCTTGTCGCGTCCATCCCGCATCCCCGCTCGGGAGATGTCCCGACGATCCGGTCGGCCATGCGCCTCAGCCGAACGCCGGTCGTCGATCCTGTCGCGCCGCCGGTGCTGAACGCCGATCGCGACGCGGTATTATCTGACTTGCTGGGATACGATGATCATCGTCTTGCGCAGCTCAGAGCGGCGGGCGCATTCGGGGATGGCGAGGCCGAACAAGGCAAAGCGTGAAATGGCGACGTGCCGACATTGTATGCGTGCCGGTACATATATATACTCATTGGAATAAAAGTCCGAGTCAGGGAGGAACTCATCCGTGTCTTTAAGCGGAAAAGGCGCCATCACCGGTATTGGCGAAACGGTCTATGCGCGCGGCTCAACGAGGCCCGCGCTGGACCTTCAGATCGAGGCATCGCTCAAGGCCATCGAAGATGCCGGCCTGTCGCCGAGAGACATCGACGGCGTAATCCCGATCGGTATCACCGGCGCGCCGGCAGAGGAATTCATCCACAATTTCGGCATCGAGGATCTGAAGTTTTCGGCCGTCAATCCGATTGGCGGGGCAAGCGGCATCGCTTCGGTTCAGACAGCGCTCTCGCTGATCGACAGCGGCGTTTGCAACCACGTTCTTATCCCCGCCGGGCGAAACACGTCGATCGGTGCCAAGGCCGGCGCACGCATCCACACGATGCCGCAGTTTCATTATGTCACGGAATTCGAACTGCCTCTCGGCGCGGTCTCGCCAGCCCAGCTTTATGCGCCAATGGCACGCCGCCACATGGAGCTTTTCGGAACGACAAGCCTCCAGTTCGCGCAAGTCGCGATCGCCATGCGCGCGCATGCCGTGCTGCATGACAATGCGGTTATGAAGAAACCGATGACGGTCGAGGACCATCAGAACTCCCGTATGATCACCGACCCATACCGGCTCTTCGATTGCAGCCTTGAAAGCGATGGCGGCGCGGCGCTTGTCGTCAGTTCCGCCGAACGCGCCCGCGACATGAAACAGCCGCGCGTGCAGGTCATCGGTATTGCGGAAGGCCATCCGGATTCGCCAAGCTCGATCACCCAGCGGCACGACATGACGAAGCTTGGGTTGTCGAAGGCTGCGCCGCGCGCCTTCGCCCAGGCCGGTATCAAGCCGGATGATATCGACGTTGCCGAAATCTACGATTGCTTCACCTATCAGGTCATCTGCCAGATCGAGGATATGGGGTTCTGCAAGAAGGGCGAGGGCGGACCGTTTGTGGAAAACGGGCGACTGCAGCTTGGCGGCGCGCTGCCCACAAACACCCATGGCGGCCTGCTTTCGCAGGCGCACATGCTTGGGATGAATCATATCGTTGAACTGGTTCGCCAGCTGCGCGGGCAGGGCGGCAGGACACAGGTCGCCGGTGCTGAAGTCGGGCTGGCGACGGGATATGGCGACCTCGGCGATGGTTCCATCGCCATCATGGCCCGGGCGTGAGGAGCACATCATGACTGCAGAGAAAAAGCCCGTTCCGCACGAGACCGAGCTGTCGAAGCCCTATTGGGATGCCGCACGACAAGGCGTGCTGAAGATCCAGAAATGCTCCAACTGCGGCACCGTTCGGCACTATCCACAACTGGTCTGCGTGGAATGCTATTCGCGTGAGTATGGCTGGACGGAGACCAGCGGCAAGTCGACGCTTCATTCCTGGACGATTGCCCATCACGCGTTCCACGCGGCGTTCAGGGACGAACTTCCCTACATCCTGGCAACGGTCGATCTTGAAGAAGGGCCGCGCGCGCTGGGACGACTTGTCGGCATCGAGGCGCAGGACCTGAAGATAGGGCTTCCATTGCGATACAGCTTCGTCAGCGACGAAAACGGAACGCCGATCCTGACTTTTCATCCAGCCGGCTAGGTCATCATCATGCGCACAGCACTTGCGGAGCGGCTTGGCTTCGACGTTCCGATTTTCGCCTTTTCCCATTGCCGGGATGTCGTGGTCGAGGTGACCAAGGCAGGAGGCTTCGGCGTGCTGGGCGCCGCGACATTCGGGCCCGAACAGCTGGAAGTCGAACTGAAGTGGATCGATGAGCATGTAGGCGGACGGCCCTACGGAGTCGATGTGATCATCCCTTCCAAGTACGATACGAAGGCCGAGGCCGAGACAGGCAAGACCGACCTGCACGATCTGATACCTGCCGAGCACAAGGCGTTCATGGAAAAGCTGCTCGCCGAGGCGGGCATACCGGAACTGCCCGAAGACGAACGCAAGCACGTCTACAAGGAAATCATGGAAGGGCGCGGTGCGATGACGCCCGACGGCGCGCGCCGGCTCGTCGATACGGCGCTCAGGCACGAACAGGTCCGGTTGATCGTCAGCGCGCTCGGCGCGCCGCCCCCTGACATCGTCGAACAGATCCGCGCGAAAAACGTGATGATCGGCGCGCTCTGCGGAAAGCCCGAGCACGCGGTCAGGCAGAAGGCTGCCGGTGTTGAACTCATAGTCGCGCAGGGCACCGAGGCGGGCGGCCATACGGGCGAAATCTCAACGCTCGTTCTTGTCCCGCAGGTGATAGACGCGGTGGAAAATGACATTCCGGTGCTGGCTGCAGGCGGCATATCGCGCGGCAGTCAGGTCGCCGCGGCGCTTGCCATGGGTGCGGCAGGCGTCTGGTGCGGGACGATCTGGCTTGGCACGCAGGAAAGCGAACTCAACGCCTTCGAGAAGGAAGCGATGTTCCGCGCCCGCACGGAAGATGCGGTTCGTCGCCGTGCCCGTACCGGCAAGACGGTGCGAATGCTCAAGAGCAGACTGAGCGAGGCATGGGAAGAGCCGGGCGCGCCGCCCTATCTGCTGCCGCCGTTGCAGGGCATTCTCTACAATGAGGCGCATGCGCGCGCGGTGAAGGCCGAGCGCGCGGACTATTATTCCTTTCCAGCAGGTCAGTGCGTCGGCAACATGACATCCGAGACGACCGTAAAGCAGGTCATGTACGAGATGCAGGAAGAGCTGCTTCAGTCGCTGGAGCGTATGGGCTCGATATTGGATGCCTGACGCAAAAGGCCGGGAGGGAAATGGCATGAACGACGCAGTACTCGTCGATATCGCGGATGGCATCATCACGATCACGATCAATCGTCCCGAGGCGCGCAACGCCGTCAACCGCGATGTGGCCTACGGGGTTTGCGCGGCTGTCGACGAACTCGATCATCGCGACGATCTGAGGGTCGGCATCCTGACGGGCGCCGGCGGCAATTTCTGCGCCGGCATGGATCTCAAAGCGTTCCTGCGTGGCGAGGTTACGCGGGTGAAGCATCGCGGCATCTTCGGCATTGCCCGTACGCCGCCCGACAAGCCGCTGATCGCCGCGGTCGAAGGCTATGCGCTGGCTGGCGGTTTCGAGGCCGTGCTCGCATGCGATCTTCTGGTTGCCGCCAGGGACGCAAAATTCGGACTGCCCGAGGCCAAGCGCGGGCTCGCGGCTGCCGCCGGCGGGCTGATCCGGCTGCCCCGCGTCATCCCCAAGCGCATTGCGATGGAAATGGCGCTGACCGGCGACATGATGGAGGCCGACCGTCTCTTTCAGTTCGGCCTGATCAACCGCATGACCGAACCGGGCGGCGCGCTGGCGGAAGCGCGCAAGCTTGCCCAGTCGATCGTGGCCAATGCGCCGATGTCGATTGCCGCCAGCAAGCGGGTCGTCAACGAACAGGTCGACTGGTCGCTCGACGAGATGTTCGCCCGCCAGGAGGACATCACCGCCCCCGTCCTCAAGTCCGAGGATGCCAGGGAAGGCGCGGCCGCGTTTGCCGAAAAGCGGGCGCCCAACTGGAAAGGCCGCTAGACAGATCGCGACCCCTTCGATACTAATTGGAACGGAGAATTACTTTCTGGTATCTTTCCTGAACTGCCCCATCTGAGAGGCGGACAGGGAGATCGTCCAGCGCTCGCCCGAAGAGGCTGGAGGAAGGTTCTGAAGTGCAACGTTCCGGCGCAACGACGCCGGCGCGGGGAAAGGTCGAGGGGGAACGCCTGATGCACAGCATCATTGAGCGTATCGCGAACGCAATTGCCAGCATGATGCTGTTTCTGCTTGCCTGCATCACGCTGATCGACGTTATCGGTCGCAATTTCTTTTCAAGTCCGCTTGCGCCGGCGACCGAGCTGACGGAAGTCGCGCTCGTCGTGATCACCTTCCTTCTCTATCCGCAGATCGCCTTTCGCAACGAACACATAACGGTCGACCTTCTGGACTTTTTCCTGCCCGCATGGTTCCGGCGCATTCAGTTCGTTGTGGCCGGTCTGCTTGGTGCGCTGCTTTTTGGCGTTCTGGCCTGGAGGCTTGGGATACAGGCCGATCGCCTGTTCAAGTACGGTGAAATCACCGCCGTGCTGAAGATCCCGCTCTACACGGTCTACTACTTCATGGCGGTCATGTCCGCATTGTCGGCGCTTGCCTTTCTCGCGCTCTCCATCCTGCCACCGCCCGCGCATCCCGATCACGGTGCGAGCGACATTCGGGGTATTGAATAATGGTTGCGGCGCTTGTTGGCTTCATTGCCGCGATTGCTCTCATTTTCCTGAGGGTGCCGGTTGCCATCGCGCTGGGTGTCGTCGGTTACATCGGCTTTGCCTATGTCATCAATTTCAACGCCGCCGGCAGCACGATCGCGCTCGTCGTCAGCGGAACGACGATGTCGTACCATCTTTCCGTCATTCCGCTCTTCATCCTGATGGGCAATCTCGTTGCGCGCGCGGGCGTGGCGGCGGAACTCTATCGCGCTGCCCAGTCGTTCATCGGCCATTGGCGTGGCGGCCTTGCGCTCGCGACCATCGTGTCCTGCGCTGGGTTCGCCGCCGTGTGCGGATCGAGCGTTGCCACGGCGGTGACGATGGGCAAGGTTGCGATCCCGTCGATGCGCCAGTTCGGATATGCCGACCGGCTGAGCGCGGCCACGGTCGCCAGCGGCGGCACGCTCGGCATTCTGATACCCCCCAGCATCATCATGGTGGTCTACGGCGTTCAGACCGAAACTCATATCGGCAAACTCTTCGCCGCGGGTTTCGTGCCGGGACTGATCGGCGTGATCGGCTACGGGCTCGCGGTGCGCTGGATCGTCTCGCGCAATCCGGAATTCGCACCGACGACCGTCCGTTCGACGCTTGCCGAAAAGCTGAGGGCCATCCGCGACATCTGGTCGGTCGCCCTTCTCTTCATCGTCGTGCTCGGCGGCATCTATACCGGCTGGTTCACGGCTGCCGAGGCGGGCGGCATAGGCGCGGTCGGCGCCTTCATCATCGCCGTTGCGCGCGGCATCGGCTTTCAGGCGTTGCGCGAGGTCTTCCAGGACTCCGTCCGCACCACCGCCATCCTGTTCGCGCTCGTCCTGGGAGCGACACTCTTCGCCGAGTTCATCAACGTGACCGGCGCGCACGAGGCGGTCCTTGAAATCGTCAGCGCGGAAGGTCTCAGCCCGTTCCTCATCATGGTGATCATCACGGTGATCTATATCCTGCTGGGCTGCGTGCTCGACAGTATTGCGATGATCCTGCTGACACTCCCGATGTTTTTCCCGATCGTCACGGGGCTCGGCTACGATCCGGTCTGGTTCGGCATCTATGTGGTGATCCTGGTGGAACTCGGGCTTATCACGCCTCCGATCGGCATGAACCTCTTCATTCTGAGGTCAGTGGTGCCGGACGTGTCACTTGGCACGATCATCAAGGGTGTGGTGCCGTTTGTCGTCAGCGACATCGTACGCGTCACGATCCTGATCCTGTTCCCCGGGCTCGCGCTCTGGCTGCCGCATCTCTTCTACAAATAAGTCAGGGCGGGCTCGCCGCGGGCCCAAACCGCGCGGCAAACGAGGTGCATATAGACGCCTCGTCGTTCGCGCACATACTCATAAGTAGTAATTGATCCGAATAAGAGTGTATGATATCCGATAAGTAGGGTGCGGGCAGTGACTAGGCCATGCGCTCGTACAATCCGGTAGCGCCGGGTTCCCGGCGTCTCCGCAGAAAACCGAGTCCTGGGAGGACAAATATGACGAAGAATTTCCGGTTATCGCACCTCGTCGCCGCGGCGGCGATTGCGGTGTCAGCGGTATCGCTGTCGCCCAAGGAAGCCGCTGCTGAAACGGTGCTGACATATGCGCCCTGGCTGCCGGCCAGCTATGTGTTGCACACAGAAGTCTGGAAGCCGTGGGCGGAAGAGGTGGCGAAGGTCACCGAGGGCAGGGTGAAGATCGAGTTCCTGCCGAAGGCCGTCGGATCGCCGACCGTTCAGTTCGATGTCGTCCGCGATGGCGGTTCCGACATTGTCGTCGGCATTACCGGCTACACCCCGGGCCGCTACGTGCCTGAGGAACTGGGTGAGATGCCGCTGCTTTCAAGCGATGTGGCAGATCTGTCCCCCGCCTTCTATGAAATCTATCAGAAATATATGGCATCGACGAAACCGTTCGAGAACGGGCATGTCATCACGATCTTCTCGACGACCCCGACGTTTCTTGCCACTACCAAGCCCATCAAGACGATCGACGATCTGAAGGGCCTGAAGCTGCGGGCGCAGAGCGCCGCCGCGATCCCGATCATTCAGGCGCTGGATGCGGTGCCGGTTCAGAAGCCGGTTTCGGAACTCTATGAACTGATGAGCTCGGGCATTCTCGACGGGTCGTTCCTTGCGTTCCAGCCGATCCTTGGCTGGAAGCTGCAGGACGTTCTGAAATACGTCACGGTCATCAAGGGTGGCATGGGCCAGTCGGTAATGGCCATGGTCGTCAATCAGGACAAGTGGAATGCGATTGACGAGAAAGACCGCGCAGCGATTGACAAGATTTCCGGTCTCGCCATGGCCAAGCAGGTGGGTGCGGCCTATGCGGCGGCGGAGATCAAGGCGCGCAAGGATCTGGAAGCCAACGGTAACGTGATTACCGAAGCCAGCCCGGAACTCGTCGCCGACATCAAGAAGCGCCTGGAGCCGATCGAGCAGGATTGGGTCAAGCGCGCCAAGGAAAAGGGTATGGCCGATCCTCAGGCCGCACTTAACGAACTGCGTGCAAACGTGGGCGGATAGTCAATCGAGACATCGACCGATTGGGAAAGGGCCCGGTAATACCGGGCCCTTTTTCTTGTCGCCGCGTCAGGACTGCCGCGCCGTCGGGCGCTTGATGTTCTTGGGGAGGATGTCGCGGGCGATAATCTGCTTCATGACCTCGACGCTGCCCCCGCCGATCCGGGTAAAGCGGGCGTCGACGAATGCGCGCGCGATCGGATAGTCGTTGATGTATCCCCAGCCGCCGAAGAGCTGGAGGCACTGGTCTGCCACGCGCCCCTGCAGTTCCGCCGTCGTCAGTTTGAGCGCGGCCGCATCGACCGCATTCAGTTCACCTTTCACATGCAGTTCAATACAGCGGTCGAGGAAGACCCGCTGAGCCAGCGTCTCGGCATGCATTTCGGCAAGCTTGAACTGCGTATTCTGAAAGTCCGCGACGGTCTGGCCGAATATCTCGCGCTGGCTCGTATAGTCGATGGTCCATTCGATCGCGGCCTCGGACGAGGTGACCGCGCGGATCGCCTGCAGAAGGCGTTCCTGCGCCAGTTCCTGCATCAGCACGTAGAAGCCCTTGCCTTCCTGTCCAAGAAGATTTTCGGCCGGAACTTTCATGTCGGCAAAGAAGAGTTCCGCCGTGTCCTGGGCACGCGCCCCGATCTTGTCGAGCGCGCGCCCCCGCGCAAATCCCTCGGTCGCCGTCTCGACGATGAGCAGGCTGACGCCGCGCGCGCCCGCTGAAGGATCAGTCTTGCAGGCAAGGACAAGAATGTCCGCGCCAATCCCGTTCGTGATGAAGACCTTCTGGCCGTTGACGACATAATGGTCGCCGTCGCGGCGCGCCGTCGTCTTCAGGGCGGCAAGATCGCTGCCGCCCGAAGGTTCGGTCATGCCGACCGCCGCGACCATTTCTCCCGACGCCATCTTCGGCAGATATCTGCGCTTCTGCTCCTCGGTGCCATGCTTGAAGATGTAGGGCGCGACGATATCCGACTGAAGGTAGAATGCGGGCGCGAGCGCGCCGGCCCGCGCCATCTCCTCGTTCAGAACGGTTGCGTAGAGAAAGTCGCCTCCGGCGCCGCCATAGGTTTCCGGGATCGTGCAGCACAGAAAGCCCGCCGCTCCGGCTTTCAGCCAGATGTCCCTGGGTACAATTCCATCTTTTTCCCACTGACGGTAATTGGGCGTGATTTCTTCAGCGATGAAGCGCCGGGCGGCCTGCCGGAACATCTCGTGCTCTTCGCCGAAAATGGAGCGGGGGATCATTTGCTTTCGCCTCCCTTGGAATTGCGCATACTCACAGGTACATAATTATCCTAATAGTATTCAATCTATTTTTTCCGGTAGGGTTGCCGATGCCTGACCGGGGGAGGCGCTTGACGCATGGCGAAATTGTAAATACCAATGAGTAACGTTTTCTTCTCACGGGTTTGCTTAAGGGCTGAGACTCACTCCGGAGAAGAGCCGGACCAAGGCAATGACAGAATAAGGCCGCGGGCTTCACCACGGCAATGACCGGGCGCTATGACGCCTGAAGCGGGAATATGACGCGCGAGGCGAATGCGGACCTTCAGCGTGTCAGGGGAGGACTAAGGTGAAGAAGAAGCATTTCGCGGTCATTGGAGCTGGCGCCGGAGGCCTCTGTGCAGCCAAGAATCTGCTGGCCAAGGGTATCGAGGTCACCATTTTCGAAACAGGCTCAAAGATAGGTGGCCTGTGGGTTTACGACAACGACAGCGGCCGCAGTCCAGCCTATCGCTCGCTCCACATCAATTCCGAAGCTCGGGTCAGCTCCTATATCGACTTCCCGTTTCCTGCCGGCACGCCGCTCTATCCCGACACGGTTCAGATGGAGCAATATTTCAACGAGTATGCCGATCATTTCGATCTGCGCAGGCGTATCCGGTTCAAGAGCGAAGTCGTCGCGATCGAGCAGGATGGTGAGGGTGTTCGCGTCAGGCTGAGAAGCGGCGAAAGCGAACGGTTCGACGGCATTGTAATCGCGTCGGGCCATCAAAGCATTCCGCGCGAGCGTCCCTCTGAGATCGACGGATTCACGGGCGACTATATTCACTCCGGCGCCTATCGCATTCCGGAAACCTATACCGGCAAACGCGTGCTGGTCATCGGGCCGGGCAACAGCGGCGTCGATATCGCCGCCGATGTCTGCACCGTTACGGATATGACCTATCTCGTCGCGCGCAATCCGGTTCTCATCATGCCCCGCCTCATGTTCGGCGTGCCGCAGTCGCGCATTTTGGTGAAAGTCGAAAAGCCCTGGCTGCCGTGGAGTTTGCGCGTGAAGCTGCGCATTCTCCTGACCCGCATCTTCCACGGACGGATGGAGCAGTGGGGCTTCCGCACGCCGACCGGGCGGACGCATCCGATCAGCCATCCGACGCTCATCTCCCACATTGCCTGGGAACGCATCAAGGCAAAGCCGGGTATCGATCGCGTAAACGGAAAGACCGTCCACTTCGTCGATGGAACGACGGCTGAAGTCGACGCCATGATCGGCGCGATCGGCTACCACACCGATCTGCCGTTCATGCCCGCAGGCGCAGATCCCATCGGTGAGGGCCGGGTCGATCTCTACAACCGGATCGTCCACCCGGAGCTCTCCAACGTCTTCTTCGTCGGCCTGTTCGACGCTTCGGGAGGCAGCAATATCCGGATGATGGACGATCAGTCCGAATATGTCGCCTCGATCGCGAGCGGTGAGGTCAAGCTGCCGGAAAAGGCAGAGATGCGCCGGCGTATCGATGAAGATCTCGCCTATCAGCAAAAGCAGTATCCGCACACGCATCGTTACATGCTCGAGCTCGATCCCGTGCGCTATCGCAAGAACCTGGCGCGAGACTACACGGTGAGCGGCGTGCGCCGAACGCCTGCTGCCGCGCTGACGGAGCGTCCGTCACGGCCAGACTATGCGACCCCTGGAGAGTAATCGCGGCCGGCCTCGATCGGGTCCCTGCCACCTATGAATGAATCCAAAAAGAACATCAGGAGGAAATCATGAAGTTACGCAGTTACCGGTTTCAGACAATCCTTGCCGTGGCGCTATTCGGGCTGGTCACAACGACCTCGGCTGGTCTGGCGCGGGATCTGAAGATGTCCCTGTTCGTGAAGGACTCGCATTTCCTGGCGACGAAAGTTTTCGTGCCCATGGCAAAGAACATCGAGGCGTTCTCGAACGGCGAACTGAAAGTCGAGGTATTCGCTTCGGGTGTTCTGGGAAAGACCGCCGATCAACTTCAGATCGTGGAAAACGGCATCGCCGACATGGCGTTGATCGTGCCGAATTACACGCGCGGGCGCTTTCCCTTCTTCGAGGCCGCTTCGCTTCCATTTGCTTTCACATCGGCGGTTCACGGCTGCAAGGTCTTTGACCAGCTGCGCGAGAAATATCTGAACGAGAGCTTCGACACGGTGAAACCGCTCGTCGTCTGCGTCAGCGCGCTGAGCGGATTGCTCACCAAGACCAAACAGATATCGTCGCTCGATCAGTTGAACGGAATGACGCTGCGCGGATCGGGCAACGACCAGACCAAGATCATGGCCGAGTTCGGCGCGAATACAGTCAATATGCCCATCACGGACGTGTATGTCGCGATGGAGCGCGGGACGATCGATGGTGTCATCATGCCTATCGGCAGTGCCTCCGGATACAAGCTGGAGGAGATCGCCAAATATTATACCCTCATCAATTTCGCCTCTACGCCGCTTTCCTTCATCATGAGCGAAACGGTCTGGGCGAGTCTCACGCCTGCGCAGCAGGAGGCTGTCTCCAAGGCCGCGCGTATCGCGCAGGAAGCGATGGGCGTTGCCTATGACGAATCGGAGGAAGACGGCCTGAAGGTATTCGCGGCCGCCGGCGGCAAGACCAATGACCTGCCCGAAGCCGAAGTTGCAAAACTGAAGTCGAGCGCGGCGCCATTCTGGGATGAGTTTGAGGCCAATCTGGCCAAACAGAAGGACGCTGATACGGCCAAGGCATTCATGGCCGATTTCAGGAAACTGATTGAAGAAAGCGCAGCCAAATAAGCGAACTTCGCTTCTTCAATGAGGAGAGCAACTGACGGGGCGGCGAGAGCCGCCCCAATTCTTTTCGTAACGATCAGGCCTCGTCGCCATAGTTCCCGTAGCCGCGCCGCGCCTTCAGGATTCGAACGAGCGCCTCGTCACGTTTGCGGGTCATTTCGATTGCGGGCTCGCTGCCGACCTCATCCTTGACCTGGGAGACGACGTCGTCGACGAAGCTGGCATCGACTTCAGGTTCGCCGAGATCCGGCCACCAGTTCTGCATCGCCGGATGCAGGTGTCGCATGAAATAGTCGATTCCTCCCTCGCCGCCAGCCATGTGGTGCACGGCGCCCGGGCCATTGAGCGCCCACCGCAGACCCGGCCCGTTGGCGATGGCCATGTCGATATCCTCGATCGTTGCCACGCCACGCTGCACCAGGTTCAGGACTTCGCGCCAGAGTGCTGACTGAAGCCGGCTAATTACGTATCCGGGGACTTCCTTGCGAACATGGATCGGCATCTTGCCGAGGCTGCGGTAGAATGCGATTGCGGCATCTATCGTCTCGGCGGATGTCTCGTTTCCGCCAACGACTTCGACCGCCGGCGTCAGGTGGGGCGGGTGAACGGGGTGCCCGACAACATAGCGTTCGGGGTGCCTGCAACCTTGCTGCAGCAAGCTCATCGCCAGGCCCGATGTGCTCGACGCGATGATAACCCGTGCTTCGGTAATTTCGCCGAGGCGGCGAAGAACCTCGCCTTTCAGCTCGATGCGTTCAGGCAGGCTCTCCTGCACAAATCCGCAACCGGAAACCGCTTCCTGAAGATCGGTACTGAAAGTCCAGTTATCCGGCGATGCCGACCGGTCGAGCCCAAGTTCGGTGAGCGCCGGCCATGCGGCAGCAATCGCCTCATGGGTTCTGTGACGGCCGGCAGGATCGCTGTCGCAGACTTTGACGGTCAGACCCTTTGACAGGAAGAAGGAAACCCAGCTTGCTCCTATGGTGCCTGCGCCGATCACGGCGACGGTCCTGGCCTGGCTCGTATGTCTGGTGGTGGGCATGCTGGTTCTCCTGCTGGCTTACCGGCTTGTGAATGCCGACAATTGACAGGCTAGCGCAGGCAAGATAACTATTCAGTATAAAAATTGACCAGTGAGTTTTCTAAGGGAGGGTTCGATGAAAATCTGGTTTCATCATCTCAATGTCTGTTCTGCCCAGCAGCCGGAAATGGACAAGTTTTATCGTGATCTCCTGCTGATGGACGACGTGCCCGGAATGGATACCCGGCGCGTTGGAATGAAGGACTATGCCGGTCAGACGACCTATCTGACGGACGGGGAAGTGCAGTTTCACATGTCTGAGAAGGACCACCTTGTCGGCGTTCGCACAGGCCATCCGGTCAATCCGCTCGACCGCGGTCATATCGCTTTCCGCACGGATGATCTTGCCTCGTTCAAGAAACTGCTCGACGACAAGGGCGTGCCTTATTCCCACTACGGTCAATGGGCGATGGGCGATTTCGATCAGGTCTTCTTCTTCGATCCGGCCGGAAACGTCATCGAAGTCCACGAAGTACGCGAGCACAAGCAGCGCGACTAAGGTCGCGCCGGCGCGCCAAGCCCGTCAGAGTTCAATGATTGCCGTGCGGCGTTGCGAGTATGCGCTCGCAACGCCGCACGGCCATTTCGTTTCCGCTATCATGATTGCCGGCGCCGATTTCGAATTGGCGTCTGGATTCAGGCGCATCTCGAATCTCTCGAAATTCGTAATCCAATATACCATTTTTTGCATGTAGATAGGCGTTGACGTGTCAATCTGGTTTGGAGATAGATGGTGAAAACCAGATTTCCAGGCGGGAGGACAGGCGTGGCCAAATCACTTGAATATTGCACGGTCGAGAAACACGGACATCTGACGATCGTCACGATCAATCGTCCGGAGGTCATGAACTCCCTGCACTATGAGGGCGATCTGGAGCTCGATGCCGTGTGGAACGATTTCCAGCAGGACCGCGAGCAATGGGTCGCCATTGTCACCGGCGCGGGAGAGCGGGCGTTTTCCACCGGGAACGATCTGAAGGCGCAGGCGAAGGTTTCCGGCCGCCGCCAGTTTCCGCCCGGCGGGTTTGCCGGCCTTTCAACCCGGTTCGATCTCGACAAGCCCGTCATCGCGGCGGTCAACGGCATGGCGATGGGAGGCGGCTTTGAACTGGCGCTGGCGTGCGATCTGGTCATCGCGGATGAAACCGCGCTCTTTGCCCTGCCCGAACCAAAGGTCGGGCTCGCAGCATTGGCCGGCGGCGTACAGTATCTGCCAAAGGCGATCGGACTGCCGCGCGCGATGGGCATTCTGCTCACGGGCCGGCGTGTCTCGGCGCGTGAAGGGTACGAACTCGGGTTCGTGACGGCTGTCACGGAGAAGGGCAAGTCGCTCGATGTCGCGAAAGAGTGGGCCGGCCAAATGCTGGAATGTTCGCCAATGGCCCTGCGCGCAACCAAGCAGGCCGCCCGCAGAACACTGTACGACGGTGAATTCCTGAAATCGTTCCCGACCGATTTCCCGGCTGTGGCGGCACTGCGGATGAGCCAGGATTATCTTGAGGGTCCGCGCGCATTCGCTGAGAAAAGAAAGCCGAACTGGACCAACAGCTGACAATCGGCGGCGGAAGTATCGGTACATTGCGAGGAGGAAGCATGGTCTGCGTCGTCGGCGACAACGAGGACATGGAACAGATACGGGACGCGGCGCGCGGACTGCTATCGCGCGTGTGCCCGCAGGAAAAGGCCGTTTCGATAGCAGGCGATCCGGACGCGTTGAAGGGCGTCTGGAAGCAGGCTTGCGGGCAGGGCTGGGGCGGGCTGCGTGGCGACGACGACGAGGGCGGATGCGCGCCGGTATCCGTTATCGTCGAAGAAACCGGACGAGCCTCGTGTCCGCTGCCGCTCATCGACAGTTTTCTGTTCAACGTGGCAGCGGGCTCTCGCCCGGAACTGTCAGCACTGTCAGGCGACTTTGCGGATGGCAATGCGATCGTTTCCTGGGCGCTCGGCAATGAAGGCCGGGGGAAGGCCGGCGCGACATATGTCGTCGATGGCACCGCCTCCGCTCGCGTGGTGAACGGGCATGCGGCCTTCATTGAGCATGCTCAGATTGCCTCGCATATCTGCCTGCCACTGCCGGCATCAGGTGAGATTGCCATCATCGAAGCGTCGCATTCCGGCGTGTCATCTGTCGTGACGCCGGGGCTATCGCATCCGGATCTGTCGCGCCTGACGTTCGAGAACGTGCCGGTCGTTGCGGTCTTCATGCCCTTAGTCGATCTCGATGACCTCATGGTTCTTGCGCGCTTCCTGTTTGCGGCAAGGGCGCTCGGTGCCGTTCGCCGCGGTCTCGACATCCTTGTCGCCTATGCGGGCGAGCGCGAACAGTTCGGCCAGAAGATCGGTCAGTTTCAGGCAATCCAGCACAAGATCTCGAACATCTTCCTGCAGACCGAAACCTGTCGTCTCGCGATAAGCCTCGCCAGCCGGCAGTCGGCGAATGCGATGGTGAAGTCTCGCCTTGCCGCGACCGCGGCCGTTCTCGCTGGCCAATATCTTCAGCCCGCCTGCATGGAAGTCCTTCATGGCTTCGGCGGCATCAGCTTCTGGAACGAACACGAGATGCCGCGCCATTTCCGCCGGGTGCACAGCGACATGTTGCGCGCGGGCGGTGTTTACGCCGCGCGGGCCGACATGGCGAACCGGATCTTCGGGCCCAGGGGCGGCAATGAAGTTCCCAGGCCCGTCCCCGATCCCGATCTTGGCGAGGTGCCGAACGCCTTCCGTCAGGAAGTGCGGCAATGGCTAGCGGAAAACCTTCCGGCGCAGCCCCGCGATCCATCGGACAAGCGGCCGCTCAATCATATCCGCGCCAACAAGGCGGTTAGCCAGAAACTGGGCGCGAAGGGTTGGCTGTCGCTTTCCTGGCCGAGCGAATGGGGCGGGCAGGGCCGTTCGGCGATCGAACAGCTGGTGTTCGAGGAAGAAGTGACCTGCGCGGATGTGCCGGTCACCTTCCACAATACGTCGGCCAACATGATCGCGCCTGCGCTTATCGCCTTCGGCAGCAGGGAGCAGAAGGAGACGATCGTGCCCGGCATCGCACGGGGCGATATCAGCATCGCGCTTGGCTATAGCGAGCCGGCCAATGGATCGGACCTCGCCGGGCTGCGCACGCGCGCCGAGAAGGTCGAAGGCGGCTGGAAGATCAACGGTCAGAAGACCTTCACGTCGAATGCCGGATTTTCGCAGTATCTCTGGCTGGCGGCGCGCACCGGTACGCCTGAAAGCCGGCATGCCGGTATCAGCATGTTCCTGGTTCCGCTCGATGGGCCCGGCATCGTCCGCCACCCCTTCATCGGTCTCAACGATCATGAGTCCAATACGATGTTCTTCGACGATGCATTCGTCCCCGACAGCGCGCTGGTCGGCGAGGTCAATGGCGGGTGGAAGGTCATCACCGCGGCGCTCGCCTTCGAGCGGGTGACGCTTGGCGCTATCGCGGCCAGGGCGCACGCCTATTTCGATACGCTTGTCGCCGAGCTTGCCGATCCGTCGGTCGGGCTTGCCGATGACGATGAGATACGCGGCAAGGTTGCCTCGCTGGCTGCCGAAGTGGAGGCTGCGCGCCTGCTCGCGATCCAGTCCGCGCAGACTGTCGATGCCGGACGGGTTCCGCTGGTCGAGGCCGCGATGGTCAAGGTCTACTCGAGCGAACTGATGGAAAGGCTCTGCATCGAGGGACTTGCCATGCTCGGGCCGGGGGCCGGCCTGCGCGCGCATGCTGAAGGGGCGCTCGTCGAAGGTCAGCTTGAATTCGGGGTGAGAGACGCGCTCCTGTTCACGATCGGTGGTGGCACGAACGAGATTCAGAGAACACTCATTGCCCAGCGTGGCCTGGGTTTGCCGCGCTAAAAGGTTCGAGGGAGAAGCGGATGTCGGAAACCAATCGACCGCGGATCGTCATTCTCGGCGCCGGCCCCGGCGGGCTTTGCATCGCCAAGAAGCTGCTGGATGCCGGCCAGGACAAGCTGACAATCCTGGAACGGGGAAACGAGATCGGCGGCACATGGGTCAACAACCGCTATCCGGGCCTCGCCTGCGACGTGCCGTCATTTCTCTATTCGTTCAGTTTCGAGATGAAAGTCGACTGGACCAAGACCTATGCGATGCAGCCCGAGATCAAGCGCTACGTTCAGGATTGCGCGCGCAAATACGGCATCGACAAATATGTCCGTTTCGACACTGACATCATTTCTGCCAGATGGATCGAGGATAGTGCCGTCTGGCGCCTGACCGACCGTGCAGGGAACGTTCACGAAGCAGAAATCTTCATCAGCGCGCTGGGTATGTTCAATGAGGTCAACTGGCCTCGGATCGACGGGCTGGACAGCTTTCAGGGCGAGATCATTCACACCGCGCACTGGCCTGAAGGGCGCGACCTCTCCGGCCGGAACGTCGCGGTCGTCGGTAGCGCCGCGAGCGCTGTCCAGCTGATCCCTGAGGTCGCCAGACAGGCGGCGCGTCTGACGGTTTTTCAGCGTACGGCGAATTGGGTCATGCCCAAAAAGGACGCCGACTACACCGAAGAAGATCTGGAGCAGTTCCGGCGCAACCCGCAGATCGCCCACGATGCGCGCGCCGAGCAGCGCTACCAGATGGAAATCCGAATTGCCTTCGATAACAAGCCGATCATCGCGGATATGGAGCGTCAGTCTCTGCGGGCGCAGTCTGTCGTTACCGATGCGCATACGCGCGAAAAGCTGCGACCGAATGTACCGCTGGGTTCACAACGTCCGCTCTATTCCAACGACTACTATCCGACATTCAATCTGCCGCATGTCCGGCTGATCACAGGCGCGGTGACCCGCGTTGGGGAACGCTCGGTATCGACGGCGACCGAAACGGTCGAGGACGTTGATACGCTGATCCTCGCGACCGGTTACAAGGCGAACAAGTTTCTGTCCGTCATTGACGTTTACGGGCGTGACGGGCTGTCGATCCATGATGCGTGGTCGGAAGGTCCGCAGGCTTATCTCGGGATCGCCACGTCGGGATTTCCGAACCTCTTCATGCTCTACGGGCCCAATACCAACAACGGGTCCATCATGACGATGCTGGAGTACCAGAGCGACTACATCATCGCCAGGCTGCGTCAGATGCTGGACGCCGGGTTGAGCTGGGTCGATATCCGCAAGAGCGTCATGGACGCCTACAACGAAAAGCTCCAGGCGGAAATCCGGGCCGTCGAGCCATGGCAGGCGGAAGGCAGCAAATACTACCGCGCGGCCTCGGGCCGGATCGTTACGCAGTGGCCGCACAACATGGAAGCCTACGAGAAGGCCGTCGCGGTCGATGATTTCGATCTTTACGAGCACTCGGCGAAGCAGGGCAGGCTGGCAACGGCCTGAGGTCAGCGCGCCAGACGGCCGGCCGCTATTGGGGGAGAAACAGATGAAGGTGCATCCAGTCGTTCGCGACATTCTCGATCAGATGGCTGCGGCCAATCGCCCGGGGCTTGCCGATCTTCCCCCGGCCGAAGCGCGGCAGATCAAGACGATGATGGATACGCTCTTTGGCGAAGGTCCGCAGATGCACCGGGTGGACGACCGGACCGTGACTTCCGCCGGCGTCGAGATACCGGTGCGGGTCTATTACCCATCCGAAAAGCCCAAGGGCTACATCGTTTTCTATCATGGCGGCGGATGGGTGATCGGTTCGGTCGCTTCTTACGACAATTTCGTCCGGGCAATGTGTGCTGAAACGAACTGCATTGCCGTTTCAGTCGATTATCGCCTGGCGCCTGAAAACCCTTTCCCGGCGGCAGCGGACGATGCGCTGGCATCGGCGCTCTGGACGGTCGCGCTGCGCGAGGAGCGCGGCGAAGCGAAGCTGCCCCTGATCCTTTGCGGCGACAGCGCCGGCGGCAATCTTGCCGCGGCCACCGCCCATGCGCTGCTGGACGAGGGCATCGACGTTGCCCTTCAGGTGCTGATCTATCCGGTCATCGACGCGGATCTGGAGAATGGCTCCTACACGGACTTCGCCGAGGGGCTCTACCTGACGAAAGAGAGCATGGCCTATTTCTGGGACCAGTACGTCCCCGCACACGAGAACCGGGTCGACCCACGGGCAGCGCCTGCGAAGGCAACCTGCCGTAATGGTCTGGCACCGGCCTTCATCCTGACAGGAGAATTCGATCCGCTCCGCGATGAAGGGGAGGCCTATGGCGAGCAGTTGAGGCGTGCAGGCATTGTCGCGGACATCAAGCGGTATCCCGGGATGATCCATGGATTTCTGGCCCTCCGCACGCTTGCCGAGCCGGCCGCCGAGGCCAATCGCGATGTGTATGAAGCGATCAAGCGCGTGATCTGAGCGCGAGGGTTCTCCATCGATCCTAGCCCCAAGGGGGAGGCGGGATTTGAGTATTGACATGTCAACCAATACTTCATTAGAAACAAAAAGAAAAAATTTTCGACAATTCGCAAATCGGGAGGAAATTGGTGGAGGTCGGGTCGGGCAATCCCGCTGGTCGCGTTTGAGCGGCGGGCTGATCAGGCTGAGAGCGCGCCTCGCTCTTGTCGGCGGCATCTGCATATTGCTGATCGTTGCGCTCGGTCTTGCGAGAAGTGCTCCTGCGCAAGCTGCTCAACGCGCCCATTTTCGGTCAGGTCGATTTCGTCGAGCAGCTGATGGTGCCGGTCGCATTGCTGGGCGTTGCGTACTGTCAGGCGCAGGGCGGCAACGTCCGCATGAGCCTGTTCCTGGACAAGACAAGCGGAAGGATGCGCTGGGCCGGCGAACTGCTGAGCTATTTCAGTCGGTCTGATCTTCATTGCGTTCATCGTCTATGCGAGCGTCATCCAGACCTACAAGCTTTGGCATCTGGGCGGCACCGCGCCGACGGCCGGCTTTGCGCTGTGGATCCCCAGTCTGGTCGTGCCTGTCGCCCTGCTGATCCTCGCCCTTCGTCTGCTTATTCAGATTGTTCTCGCGTCCGCGATGCTCGCCGATCCGGAGAGGCCGGTTCCGGAAGGGCTGCCCCGTTCGTTCGACTACACGGCGGAGGAGGCGTGATGGATCCTTCCTGCTGGGCGGTCTCAGGCTGGCCGCGATGTTCGTCCTGATTGCGGCGGGTGTGCCGATTGCCTTCTCGACCGGTATCGTCGGTCTTGTCGGGCTGCTCGCCATGCGTGATATCACGGCGGTCGCGGCCCTTGTCGGCGGCATTCCCTATCACGTCGCGGCTTCCTACAGCTTCTCCGTCGTGCCGCTGTTCATCGCCATCGGCATCCTTTCCTTTCATGCCGGCATCACAACCGGAGCCTTCGCTGCGGCGAAGAACTGGCTGGGTCGCGTTCCGGGCGGACTGGCGACCGCGACGCTCTTTGCCAGCGCCGGATTTGCGGCCGTTTCCGGATCCAGTACGGCGTCTACGGCAATCTTCACCAAGCTTGCGATACCGGAGATGGAAAAGGCCGGATATAACCGCGCGCTTGCCGCCGGTGTCGTAGCTGTCGGCGGGACGCTCGCAGCGCTCATCCCTCCGAGCGCGCTGCTCGTGATCTACGGGATACTGGTCGAGGAATCGATCGGACAGCTGCTGCTCGCCGGGATCGTGCCGGGCATCATCTCCCTCATCGTCTATGCGATCTCGATTGCCGTTGTTTCCTGGCGCTATCCGGACTGGACACCGCCCCTTCCAAAGGTCTCGTTTCGCAAGAAAGTCGCTTCGCTGCGCGGCGTCTGGGGCATTTTCGTGGTGGTCGGCGTCATCGTGGCGGGCGTCTATTTCGGTTGGACGACGCCGACCGAATCCGCGGCGGTTGCAGTCGCGGTGGTGCTCATCATGGCGATCGCGGCGGGGATGAGCGTCGGCGAGTTCAAGGACGGTCTGATCGACACGATCAAGACGACCGCGATGATCTTCACGATCATCTGGTCAATCCACATCTTTGTCCGGTTCCTCGCCTTTACCGGCGTCACCACGGAGATCACCGATGCGGTGGTCGGCATCGACGCGCCGCCCATCTACATCATTCTGGCGATCGTGGTGCTCTATCTTCTTCTCGGCATGGTGCTCGATGGTCTGGGTATCATCATCCTGACCCTGCCGATCATCTATCCGGTCGTTACGGCGCTCGGGTACAACCCGATATGGTTCGGCATTCTGGTTGTGAAGCTTATCGAGATCGGCCTTATCACGCCGCCGATAGGTCTCAACTGTTATGTGGTCAACAGCGTTCGCCAGGACATTCCCCTGTCCGAGGTATTTCGCGGGATCATGCCGTTCCTGATCGGTGAAATCGTCATTCTGGCGATCATCCTGGCTTTCCCGGATCTCGTACTTTTCATCCCGAATTCGGTCGGCCGTTAGCGCTTGGAAAAACAGCGCCGCGTAGGATCGCGGCGGCGCGTCATGCAGTGGAGGAATGAAAGCAATGAAATTACGAATTTCGTCGTGGCAGCAGCAATCGGTGCGGGCCTTGTCGTCGGCCCAGCATTTCAGGCACGGCAGGCTCGACAGCCCGGCTGCCGAAGTCGATGGACCCAAGGTTACCTGGCAGGTTTCGCTCTGGGGCAAGCGCCGGGCGCTGTCCGAGGGCATAGAAAAAATGGCCGAGTATGTCGGCGAGAAGACCGACGGCAACTTCAAGATCGACATCCGCTATGGCGGGCTTGCCGGTCCGACCGAAAATCTCGAAGGCGTCGAGGCCGATGCGTTTGCCTCGGCGCTTATCTGCACCTCGTTCGCCACCGGCAAACTACCGGCCCTTTCGGGGCTGGAACTGCCGTTCCTCCCGGTCGACTCCATCGACCAGCGCAAGCAAGTCTTCGAGACCTACCTGAAGCATCCGGCCGTTGTGGCGGAACTCGAGAAGTGGAACGCCGTGCCGCTGTTTGCGGCGGTTCTTCCCAATTATGCCGCCATGGGTCGTGGCGAGGCGCCCAAGAAACTCAACGACTTCGAGGGCATGCGGATGAACTCCACCGGGCAGGTGGCCGAGGCCATGAAGCTGCTCGGCGCGTCGGTCTCTTCCGTAACCCCGCCGGAGCTCTACCAGTCCATGGAACGCGGTGTCATGGATGCCGTCGTCTATCCCTTCAGCAGCACTTTCTTCGCGTACCGGATCAATGAGCTGTCCGACTGGTACACGACGAATTTCCACCCCGGTACGGGCGTCTGCCTGATGATCGCGAACAAGGGCGAATACGAGGGCCTTCCCGATCAGTACAAGAAGCTGTTGCAGGACGGCAAGGACGGCGCCTACCAGGCCATGATCGACCAGTACAAGGCCGACGATGCCAAGAATGTCCCGGTTCTCGAAAAGGACGGCGTCGAAGCGGTCACTTTCGACGAAGAAACGCTCAAGGCGTTCCAGGACAAGGCGGCAAAGCCGATTTGGGAAGCGTGGGTGAAGGCGCGCGATGCCCAGGGTCTGCCGGGGCAGGACCTCCTCGATACGATCCTGAAGGCCGCCAACGACACAAAGCAGTGACCGGCAATGAACGCGGCGCGTGTCAGGCGCGCCGCGTTCGTCTACCGTCCGATACAGGAAACCCTCTACAAGGAAGCAAGCCGTGATCGATCCCGTCAAAGAACTGGGCCTCGCAGCGCCGATATTCGCCTTTTCCCATTGCCGCGACGTCGTGGTGGAAGTGACCAAGGCCGGAGGCTTTGGCGTGCTGGGCGCCGTTTCCTTTTCGCCTGAACAGCTTGAGCAGGAACTGCGCTGGATCGATGAGCATGTCGAAGGACGGGCCTACGGCGTAGACATGCTGATACCCGGCACCTACGACAAGGAAGCGGAGGAATCGACGACACCGCTTCTCGACCTGATACCGAAGAAGTACATGGAATTCTCCGACCGTGTGCTCGATGAAGCGGGAATTCCGCGCCTGCCGGACGATATTCAGGAGGAGCTCCGCAAGCGCCTCACGGCGCGCGACAAGAACGTCACGCCCGCTGGTGCGAGGCGTTTGATTGAAGTTGCCCTCAGACACCCGCAGATCCGTCTGTTTGTCGGCGCGCTCGGACCGATGCCAAAGGAACTGGTGGAGGAATTCCATCGCCGCGACATCATCGTTGGCGGCCAGTGCGGCAAGGGAAAGCATGCGCTGCGCCATCTCGATGTCGGTACGGATTTTCTCATCGCACAGGGCTCTGAAGCCGGCGGCCATACCGGAGAGATCTCGACGATGGTGCTGGTGCCGGATGTCGTGAAACACGCTGCCGGCAAGATGTCGGTGCTTGCCGCCGGCGGCATCAGCCACGGAAGCCAGATCCTGGCCGCACAGGCCATGGGTGCGGTCGGCGTCTGGACGGGCACGATCTGGCTCGGCACAGCGGAAAGCGAACTGACGCCATTCGAGAAGGAGGCGCTCTTTGCCGCGGATGCAGAGGATGCCGTTCGGCGAAAGGTCCTCAGCGGCAAGACCGTCCGGATGATCCGCAGCAAATATACCGAAGCCTGGGAGGGACCGGAATCGCCCGGCTATCTGCCGGCGCCGCTGCAGGGGCTTGTCTTCCTTCAGGCGCGCGCGCGCATCGACCGTGCCCAGAACAAGGAATTCTATTCCTCTCCCGCCGGTCAGGTCATTGGCGGCATGACAGAAGAGACGACGGTGCGCGAGGTCATGTACCGGCTTCAGAATGAATATGCCGACGCCGTCGATCGCGTCAGCGGCATCATCGGTTGACGCGGGGCGCTTCGCGGCATCCGCCTTCGGAAAGTTGAGCTTCATGACGTCGAAACTGGATTCGCTTTTCAGACCCAGGACGATTGCGATCGTCGGGGCCAGTGAAAAATCCCGCTGGGCACAGATGGCGCTGCGCAACATCACATCGCTCGGCTTTACGGGCGAGGTCATCATGGTCAATCGCAGCGGCGGCGAGGTCTTCGGCCAGAAGGCATTCAGGAGTTGCGTCGACTATGGCAAGCCAATCGACATCGCACTGGTGCTGGTGCCGGCGGGGGTAACCGCGATGGTCTTCGACGATCTCGGCGCCGCCGGTGTGAAGAACGCTGTGCTGCTGGCCGGCGGATTTGCCGAATCCGGAGAGGAAGGGCGTAAGGCACAGGAGGAGGTCGGCAGACAGGCGAAGAAATATGGCATCAGGGTCATCGGTCCCAACTGCCTCGGCTTTGCCAATTTCATAGATCGGGCGGCCGTCTGGACGGGCACGTTCCGCCACCCCATCGGAACCGGCAGCATTGCGGTCATTTCGCAGAGCGGCGCGGTTGGAGGCGCTATCCACCACTATGCCGCCCAGCAGGGGATCGATCTGGCAGCAATCGTTTCCACCGGCAACGAACTCGATATCGATGTGTGCGACAGCGCCGGCTATTTCGTCGAACAGCCGGAAATTTCGGTGCTGGCCCTCTTCATCGAAACAGCCAGAAATCCCGCTGCCTTCAAGCAGGTTGCCGCAAGGGCCCGTGAACTGGGCAAACCCGTCGTCATCCTCAAGGTCGGCCGCAGCGAGGTTACCGCCAAGGCGGCGCAGGCGCATACCGGCGCTCTGGTCGGCGACGACAAGGTCTTCGACGCACTCTGCCGCCAGTACGGGTTCATCCGTGTGAACTCGATTGACGAATTGCTGACGACGGCTGACGTCGCGTCGAAGATCGGAAAGCCTGCCGGAAATCGCGCCGCCATCGTTTCGATCTCCGGCGGTCTGAGTGAGATCTGCGCTGATATCGCTCATCAGAATGATCTTCCGCTGGCCTCCCTCAGCCAGCAAACCGCCGACAGGCTTTATGAGTTCCTGCCCGATTTCGCGACCGTGCATTGCCCGCTCGATCTGACAGGGCTTGCAACCAACAACCCTGAATTTGCCGAGAAGACGATCGCCGCGCTCGATGACGATCCGGGTGTTGACCTGATTGTCTATATCTTTGAAGTGCCGCGTGACGACGCGGACAAGACCGCCTTTGCAATACCCGTCCTTGAATCGATCGGGCGGGGCGCTGCGGCATGTTCAAAGCCGATCCTTGTGCTGCCCTATAACGTCAAGACGGTGAATGAGAGCAGTCGAGACATCATCGACGTCAATGCGATCCCCTATGCGTCGGGCGGCATAGATCTTGGCCTTGCGGCAGTCGCTCGTGTGCTCAAGACGGTGATCGCGATGCGCGAGAGCGTTCCTGATCAAGGTTCCGAGGCAGAAGCCCCGGCCTGGCCGGACGCATTGCCGCGCTCGGAATTCGAAGCGCAAAAATTTCTGGCGTCATTCGACGTGCCGGTCGTGCCGACAACACTCGCGATTTCGCGAGAGGACGCAGCCAAGGCGGCGGCAGGTCTTGCCGGACCGGTCGTGCTCAAGATCGCGTCTGCCGATATCGCCCACAAGAGCGATGTTGGCGGTGTCCGCGTCAATGTCGCGCCGTCGGATGCAGCCAATGTCTTTGACGAAATTGTCGGCAAGGTATCGGCGGCGCTTCCACAGGCGAAGATCGATGGCGTCCTCGTGTCGCCAATGCGAGAGCCGGGTATGGAGATCCTGGTCGGTGTCGCAAGGGACCCGCAGTGGGGACTTGTACTCGCGCTCGCAATCGGTGGCATTTTCGTTGAGATTCTTGGCGACAGCAGTCTGAGACTTCTGCCCGTCGACAGGAAGACAATCGGCGTCATGCTGCGCGAACTGCGCGGCAGCAAGCTTCTGCAAGGCTATCGTGGCGGCGAAGCCGTCGACATGGCACGGCTTGAAGAGGTCATCTTCAACATCACACGGGCCGCGCTTGCGGCAGGCGATCGTCTTGAAGCTCTCGAGGTCAACCCGCTGCGTATCAGCGGCAGCCGGATCGAAGCCCTGGATGCCCTTGTGTTAGAAGGGTGACCCTGACGGGCGTGCGGACCGGGAGGCCGGTCCGCCGCGCGGTCAGAAATTTGGGACGAAACGATTGATCGGACCTTCCTGTGCGACGGTACCCGCCATGCCGATGGCGTCATCCGTCGCCATGAGTTTCTCAAGCGTATCCCGATCATCGGGCGTATTGGCAAGGAAGCGTTTGTTCGATCCGGAAAGGCGGCCGACGATCACACCCCGCTCCGGACCTTCCTTGCCGTTGACGATCGTGTAGGTCTCGATCGTTGCTTCCCCGTCCGCTGCAGGTATGACCTCGACCTTCGGGCCTGATGCTTCGTTGACGGCATTCTGCAGTGCCTGTCCGTCGGCGAAGTAAACGCTTTGCGGCGGCGTCGTCGAATAGAGGCCGCCGGCATGTTTCGTCAGCAGGCCGCCATTGGCTGTGATCAGCCCGAAGCTGCCCGGCCTGGAACGGGCACGTGCGACGATCTCGGCAATCGCGTGCGTGACATAGTTGTTGCCGGGGCCGCCAAAGAACGGCAGGCCGCCTGTCGCGGTCAGCCCTCGCGGATCGTCGAGCGCGATGCCGATTTCATTGGCGGCGACTTCCACCGCGGATGCAAAGCAGCTGTAAATATCGAAATCCGAGATGTTCGAGGTTTCTATTCCGGCGTGTCCGGTTACAGCGCGCACGATTTCCCGGATCGCCGGCGAACGATCGAAGGTTGCCCGTTCGCTGACGAGCCATTCGTCGTGGGCGTTTGCCGCGGCATGCAGATAGACGCGCTTTTCGTCCGGAACGCCAGCGGCATCGGCAAATGACGAAGAGCAGACAATGACCGCCGCTGCCTGATCGACGAACGCGTTCGCTGTCATGAGCCTGGTGTAGGGAAAGCCGACATATCGATTGGTCGGCGAAACCGTGCTGATATCTGCGGCCGTATAACCTTCGCGGCGCGTCGCATAGGGGTTGGCAGCAGCCACCCTGGCAAAGGGCTCAAACAGTCTGCCAAGTTCTGCCTGCCGCTGATCGAGTGTCAGGCCCTTGCTGTGCCGGAGAGCCTGTTCGAACAGCGCATACATGCAGACGGCGGACCGCATACCGTGGGCAACTTCCGCCTGAGAATAGAGCGTGTATTCGCCGCCCAGCTCGTCGGGCGCGAACGGCGCGCTTTCACTCCAGTCGAGATCAAGTCCGGCGCGCTTGGCATTCCGCTCGCTGCGCAATGCCTCGCTGCCGACGATCAGACCTGCGTCGATGTCTCCCTCGACAATCTTCTTCGCGGCGCGGGCCAGCATGGTTTGCGGCGTATCGCCACCCTGGGGCGGATAGATGAATTCCCTCGGGGCGGCGCCAATCGACTGCGCGACCGACCACGGCGCATTCTCCAGCCGGCCGAACGGCGACCGGAACGCCGGAACGGTGTCGGAAAAGCTTCGAATGACGGTAACGGAATCGATCTTGGGCAGAATGGCTGCGCTCGCATCGGCATCGTCGGCGGCGCGTTTTGCCACCTCGGTCATCATTTGCAGGGGACTGAGCGCTGCTGCAGGATCGGATGTCGTGTCCGCGAACTGTCCGACACCTATGATCACCGGCATTCTGTCAGTGGCCGCCATCCCATTCTCTCCCGCTTTTCCTCACGCGATCTTCGCCGCGCGATTCGATTTCCTGATTCCGTGTGACGTCGATGTTCTTGCACGCCCCTTGCCGCCAATGCCGCGCGACGACGCGCGTCGAAATTTTTTATTCTATCTTCATGAAAAAAAGCCGTAAAATAGTTGACGAGCCAACAATAGCGGCTCACGCCGCGACCGTCTATGGCGATTTGCGAGCGGCTGTCGATATAGTGCGCGAAACCCATGACGAAGGGAAAGCTGTGAGAAAAACAACCAAGCGGAACGCAGCGGCCAAGATCGACATGTCGAAGATGCCGCTGGACTTCGACAACTACGTGCCGGGGTTGCTCAATCAGGTGAACAACAAGCTGTCGGCGGACGGCATCAAGGTCTACGGCAACAAGTTCGGCATCGGTCTGGCTGACTGGCGCGTCCTTGCCTATGTCGGCATGGCCGAAACAGGTACAGGCGCTGAAATCAGCTTCATTCTCGGCATGGACAAGGCGGTAGTCAGCCGCAGCCTTTCGGTTCTGATCAAGAAGGATCTCGCCTATCGCCGCCACAATACCGGCGCGCTGGTCGAGGTCAGCCTGACGCCAAAGGGCGTCGAGTTCTACAATGAGGTGATCGAGGTTTCTCTGGCGCGCGAGAAGGCGCTTCTTCACGGGTTCTCGGCAGCAGAACGTGCGACGGTGATCGATCTGCTACATCGAATGAACAAGAACATGCCCCGGGTACGGCGGGCCGCTGACGAACTGTCCTGATCGCATCCTGTCTTCCCGGCAGGTTCAGCCGCTGATCGTTTTGGCGGCAAGAGCCTGGCGGCGGACCTCGATCCCCGCCTCCGTTCTATCCCACGTGTCCGGTGTCAATTCGCGGAGCAGGTATTTCTGCAGCTTGTGCGTCGGTGTGTAGGGAAGCTCCGCAGCGATCCTGATGTATCGGGGCAGCATGAAGTGCGCCATGCGTGGTTGCAGATATTCGAACAGCTCCTGATGGGTCAGCGCCGCGTCCGGCTTCAGGACGACGACAGCGAGGACTTCATCTTCGCCATGCTCGCTCCTGATGCCGACGACCGCGGCCTGGGCAACCGCCGCATGTTCCAGAATTTCACGTTCGACCTCGTAGGCGGAAATGTTCTCGCCCCGGCGCCGGATTGCGTCCTTGATCCGGTCCACGAAGTAGAAGTTTCCATCCGCGTCGCGCTTGAATCCGTCGCCGGTATGAAACCAGCCGTTGCGCCAGGCTCTGGCCGTCCCTTCCGGATTTTTCAGGTAGCCATGGTTGAACGCCCAGGGCGTATCGGATCGCAGGATCAGCTCCCCCATCTCGCCGACAGCGACCTCGCAATCGTTCTCGTCAACGATGCGCGCTTCGACTCCGGCTCGCGGACGTCCGCAACTGCCGATGATATCCGGGTTGGGGCCGATCGTGATCGGCGCGGAGATTTCCGTCATGCCGAATGAGGAATAGATGTCGACACCAAAGCGCTTGCCGAAGTTCATCGCGTCCTCGTTGACGGGCACGGCGCTGACGGTTTTCAACGTATTGTCGCGATCTCCGTCACTGGCGGGCGCGCGGACCAGAAACGACACCATCGCCGAGACGAGCGTGACGTTGGTGATCTGGTTGTCGCGCACGGTGTCCCAGAAGGTCGAGGTTGTGAATCCAGAAATCATCGCAATACTCCCGCCAGTGGCAAGGGCGCGATAGGTCGGCCACGTGCCACCAATATGGAACAGCGGCAAGGAGACGAGGGCGCGATCCTCGCCGGTTACCCAGTAGTGCGAGCGACTGGCACTGACAGCCTGAACGTAGGAGATCATGACGCCCTTGGATGGCCCCGTCGTTCCAGAGGTGTAGATCACCATCATGGTGTTCCAGGGCTGGACCGGCTCGGTCGGGCTTGCCGGTTCTCCCTGCGCAGATGTCAGCGTGGCCTCGTCGAGAAATTCAATCGACTCATGATGGCCTTTCGACCTGTCGCCAACGACCACAACCCGCGCCAGATTTGAGAATGTTCGCCCTTCGAGATGCTCAACCAGACGTTCGTCCGCGATCATCAGCGAGGCGCCGGAATTCTCCACGACATGATCGAGCAGCGTGCCGCGATAGGCCGTGTTAATGGGCACGTAGATCGCGCCGATATAGTTCAGCGCGTACCAGAGTGTGAGCGCGTGCGGTCCGTTGGGAAGCCAGGAGAGAACATAGTCCTGATAGCCGACGCCGAGCGCCTGAAGCGCAGTGGCAAACGAGCGCACCCTGCCGCGCAGGTCGGCATAGGTCCACGATGTCCCGTCCTCGAATATGATTGCGGTCTGGTCGCCCTGTGTGGCCGCGCGTCTGTCGAGCAGTTCACTGACGAGGCAGTCTTCACGCGCCGGCATTCTCGGGTCGTTCATCGGTATCTCCCGCATTCAGCGATCAGTTGCCGTCAGTCCTTCACCTCGACGCGGCACACCGCGTCTCCAACCACGCAATCGGTATCGGCAGGAATGATGATCTCCAGCAATGTGCCGTCAGCAGGCGCCTCGACTTCGTTGGTCACTTTCTCGGTCTCTATCGAATAGAGCGGATCGCCTTCCTTGAAGCTTTCGCCGGGCTGTACGCGCCATTCGCGCAACGTCGCCTCTTCCATGTTCATCGAAAGGCGGGGAATTTTCAGCGTCGCTTTCATTATTGCTTCCTGTAGTTGACGACCGCGCGGACGGCCTCGGCGATGGTATCCTTGTTGGGCAGGATGTGCTTTTCGAGGACCGGCGCATAGGGGATCGCCACATCGGGCACGGTCACGCGGCGGATCGGTGCCTTGAGCGATTCAAATGCCTTGTCTGCAGCAATTGCGCTGATGTGGCTGGCGGCGCTGCACATGTCGCGGGCTTCGTCGACGATGACGAGGCGGCCGGTCTTGCAGACGGAGCGAAGGATGGCGTCTTCGTCCAGCGGAACGACACAGCGCGGATCGACGAGTTCGACGGAAACGCCCTCCTTGGCCAGTTCCTGCGCGGCGACCAGCGCAGGTGCGACCATGCCGCTCATCGCGACCAGCGTCACATCGGTGCCCTCGTGTTTGATATCGGCCTCGCCGAGCGGCACGAGATGCTCGCCGTCTGGAACTTCTCCAGCCGCGCCCGTGCGCCCGCCGGTGATCAGGAAGACAACCGGGCTGTCATCGCGGATCGCGCTCTTCAATAGTCCCTTCGCGTCTGCCGGCGTACCGGGGACGGCAACCTTGATACCGCCGAGGTTCATGAGGGCCGGGTACATGACGTCCGAATGCTGCGCGGATGCCGAGCGTCCGCCGCCGTAGACGGCGAAGTAGACCAGCGGCAGCTTGATCTGTCCGGCGGTCATGTAGCGAAGCTTGGAGACCTGATTGGCGATGGCGTCGAAGCCGGTATAGATGAAGTTGCCGAACATCAGGTGGCAAACGGGCCGATAGCCCGCAGCGGCGGCACCCGCGGCCATGCCGGTCATCACATTTTCGCAGATCGGTGTATTTCGGACGCGCATCTGGCCGAAGCGGTCGGCAAGCCCGGCCGTATCGCCAAACAGCGATATCTCGACGTCTTCGCCGAAGATCACGACGCGTTCGTCGCGTTCCATTTCTTCCACGAAAGCCTCGTGGATGGCGTGCATCAATCGTTTGCGAGCCACGGTCGTCTGTCCTTAAAACATGTGCTTGAGTGCGTCGCCCGGTTCGGGCCAGGGGCTGTTGCGCGCGAAGTCGGCGGCATTCCTGATGATCGATGCCGTGTCTGCGTCGATCGCATCGAGGTCCTCAGAAGGAACCAGCTCGCCCGAGACCAGATAATCGCGGAAGCGGGGCAGGGGGTCCTTCGCCTTCCAGGCTTCGACCTCTTCCTCGCTCCGGTAGGGCTTGGTGAGGAACGTATCCTCATATTCGACGTGCCCGCGGTGGCGGTAGGTCTGCGCCTCGATCAGTGTTGGGCCCTCGCCGGCGCGTGCCCGTTCCACCGCGGTGCGGGCCGTCCGCCACATTGTGACCATGTCGTTGCCGTCGACCTGGATGGACGGCACCTTGAAAGCAGCGCCGCGGTCGGCGATTTCACCGGCATTGACGGTGTTGTAGGGAGAGAATTCCGAATAGCCGTTATTCTCGCAAACCAGAAGAAGCGGCAGCTTCCAGAGCGACGCCACATTGAGCGCTTCGCTGATGACGCCCTGCGCTGCCGCGCCATCGCCGAAGAACACGACGGAGACCTGACCCTTGCCGGCGAGCTGGCAGGCATAGGCGGCACCCGTTGCAAGGCCGACGCCGCCTGCGACGATGCCATTCGCGCCGAGGATGCCCTTGGAAAAGTCGGCCGCATGCATCGAGCCGCCCTTGCCCTGGCAGATGCCATCGACGCGTCCAAAGACCTCCGCCATCATCAGCGCGGGATCGCCGCCCTTCGCGATGAAATGGCCATGGCCGCGATGCGTCGATGCAATGTAGTCGGTGTCGTCCAGGTGATCGCAGATGCCGGTCGCGACGGCTTCCTGACCGATGCAGAGATGGACGGGGCCGGGAAGTTCGCCGGCCTTCTGGAACTTGATCATGCTCTCTTCAAAATCGCGAATGAGGCGCATCGTCCGGTAAAGCTCGGCGAGCTTGTCTGCCGGGAGATTGGCGCCTTCCGTCCTTGGCTTGGTCATGCGGTTGCTCTCTTCTTGCCCGGGCCAGACGCTTCGGGCATTGGCAGCAGGCCCTCCTTCTGGAAGCGGCCGAACCATTTGCGGAACATGTCTTCGGTATCGATCTCCTCGCAGAAGCCGGCGCGGTGCAGCTTCACCGTGGAAACCAGCGCCGTTTCGGGTTCGGTAATCCCGTACCGAAAGGTGTAGTCGGTGAGCTGGAAGGAAGTATGCACGAAGCTTTCCAGCGGCGGCGCCTTGAGGGCATGTTTCTGCCTCACTCTCTCCCAGACCTCCGCCTTTCCGGGCATGACGCTGGAAAGCGCCATCGGCCTGTGCTCACCCGGCTCGATCCCGAGGGCGTCGGCGATGGCCGGCCAGACATTCTCCCAGGTGAAGACATCGCCGTTGGCGATGTTAAAGATCTCGTTGCGGGCGGCTTCGGCCTCGCCGGCCCAGGCGATCGCACGCGCCAGAATCTCTGAATCGATAGCCTGTGAAATGCGTGGCGCACCACCGGGAAAGTCGAGGCGCCTGCCTTCTTCCTTCATCACGGCGGCATAGACCCCGATCGCGGTGATGGGATTGAGCGAACTGCCCATTGCCTCGCCGAAGATGTGGACCGGGCGCATGATCGTCCAGTGCCAGTTCCGGCCCTTTGCCGTCGCCTTCAGATGGTTTTCCTGCCGCCAGTAGAAATTCGGCTGCTCGTGCATTTCGTCGCGGTTTTCCCGTGCGGGATTCTTCAGCTTACGTACGTGCACGCCGTAGGCTTTGGTGCCCTGCAGGATGGTCACGTGACGCAGGCCTGTCGCGACCCTGTCCAGCGGATCGAGAATGTTGCGGAACATCCGGTCGTTTGTTTCGATCTGGTCTTCATCGCGCCAGCCGGCAACGACGGAGGCCTGCTCGTGCACTGCGGCAAAAACGAGATGGGTAATGTCCGCATTCTGTTCGATGAACCTGGCGCAGGCATCCCGGTCGAGGAGGTCCAGCGAAACGAATCTGGCGCCGTGCGTTTCGGCCGGTGCGCGACGGGAAAGCGCGATGACCTCGCAATTGCCATTGAGCGCGAAATTCTTGAAAGCGGCATAGCCGACGAGACCCGACGCTCCTGCCACCAGCACCTTTTTGGCGCCCATCCGTGTTTCCTCCAAAGCCGGCATTCTTCTTTTTCGTGACGCTATCTCAGTCGAGTTGACACGGCAACATATAACCGCCCACATTCATTGACTTCATGGGATGAAATCTGCTGGGCCGAGCGCCTTAACCCGGCGTATGGATTGTAGGGTTCTGTATTTCCGTGATTTACTGCCGCTAACGAAAATCGGGAGGATCTCAAACCATGCAGGTGATGACCGTTCTTGGGTCTGTTGACGTGTCAACTCTCGGCCGAACGCTGATCCACGAGCACCTCTTTGCCAAATGGCCGGGCGCGGAGTTCTTTCCGCCGATGAAGATCACGCGCGAGTGGCTTTTGCAGCAATGCTACGTGCGTCTCGGCGCGCTTAAGGATCAGGGCGTTCGGACTTTTGTCGACCCATGCCCTATCGAACTTGGTCGCGATGTCACGCTGATGGCGGAAGTCTCGCGGAAGGTCGGCATGAACATCATCTGCACCACCGGCTTCTATCACGAGGGCCCGGGCCTGCCGTATTTCTGGCGACCGATGACGGCAAGGCAGATCGCGGATTTCTATATCGGCGAGATCGTCAATGGGGTGGACGGCACCGACATACGGCCCGGCGCGATCAAGTGTGCGACGAGCGCTGAACCGACCGAGACGGAAGCCAAGTTCCTGGAAGCGGCCAGTATCGCCCATCACGAGACCGGCGTGCCGCTGATTACCCACACGACAGGCGGTCTGGGCGGCCCGGAACAACAGGCCATTTTCGCCAGCCACGGCGTGAAGCCGCATCGCTGTCTGATTGGTCATTGCAGCGACAATCCCGATCCGGCCTATCATCAGCGCGTCGCCGAGGGCGGAACCTATATCGGTTTCGACCGGCTGGGATTTGAGTATCCGTCGCCGGAAACATCGGCCGATAACGTGGTGAGGCTGGTCAGGAATGGCTACAGGCCGCAGGTCATGCTGAGCACGGACCGGCTTTGCGTGTTTCAGGGGCAGATGAGCCGCAAGCCGCCGACCGATGATCCTTACGAACTCAAGGCGCTGATGGAGCAGGGCAAGTGGCCCCCGCCGCAGACGTTTCTGATCGACGAGTTCTTTCCGCTGCTGCGCGAAAGGGGCCTCAGCGATAGTGAAATCTTCGCCATGATCGAAGAAAATCCCACGCGGTATTTTGCCGGCGAACCGTTCTGACGCGAACCGTCGTGGCCTAGCGCCACCGTGCGGTTGCCTCCATGCAGATGTTCCCGGCAGAATCTTCTGTCCAGCACGTCAGTTCGCCGTCGCTGAGCGAACCGGCGCGGATACTGAACGGGGCTGACGCGATCAGCGCGGCGTTCGCCCGATAAGTGAAGGCGGCAGGTATCGCATCGCCGCAGCTGGCGGCGAGATTGAGCAGCAGCGTCGCTTGCAGCGGTCCATGGACGACGAGGCCAGCATAGCCTTCCGTATCGCGCGCATAATCTGCGTCATAGTGGATCCTGTGCGCGTTTGAAGTCAGCGCGGAATAGCGGAACATGCGTATCGCAAGCCGGTCTACCGTGCGCTCTTCTGCGAACGGCCTAGCGATCTGGCGGCCAGACCGTGTTTCACTTTCGTCGGCGGAAGCCTTCGGCGCAGGCCCCCTGTAGACAACGCGCTGGACTTCGCGAAGCGCCGGTGAACCATCCGCAAGATAAGCGTGCTCCAACGTCAGGAAGACGAGCGGTCCGCTGCGGCCCTGTTTGGTCTGAATGTCAGCGATCGACGTCACGCGTCTGACCGTGCCTGCTCTAGGCAGCGAACCGGTGAAATGCAGGTCGCTGCCAGCGGCCATGCGCATCGGCAGGGGAATTGGCGGGCGAAAGCCGTCTTCGGCTGCAAGCCCGTCTTCCGAAAGCTTGCTCGTTGGCATCGGACTGTCCGAAAGGCACCAGTGCATGCCAAGTGGCGCATGTCCCGGCGCTACGGGGAAAAGCAGATCCTCGAAGGTCGCAGTGAATTCCTGACAGCGCCGCTCGGTCAGTTCATCCTCGGCCTCGGTCGAACGCCCGATCCATGCTGAAAAATCCTGCATGCCGAAATTCCTCCGCCAGCTATCGTTCCGTTCCGCTTGGCCGTCAGCCGATGTGGGCGTCGAAGGCTGTCATCGCCTTGCCAAGGGATGATTTGCAGTCTGCCATGATCCGTTCAAGCAATTCCGCGCAAGTCGGGATATCGTCGATCATCGCGACGACGGGACTTGCCCAGACGAGACCGGCGTTGATCTCGCCGGTTATCAGCGCATCCCGACCGCGTTCGCCCGATACAAGGTGGCGTATATCCTCAAATGCGACACCGCCCGGCTGGTTCTCAAGTTCGACGACCTTGTTGGAAATGTCGTTGCTAAGGACGCGCGCGGTGTTGCGCATCGTCCGGAATATGAGCCGCGTATCGCGCTCCCCGGCGTTCACAAGGGCCTGTTTGATATTCTCGTGGATCGGCGCCTCCTTCGTCGCACAGAAGCGTGTGCCCATGTTTATGCCCTCCGCGCCGAGGGCGAGCGCCGCCGCCATCGTTGCCCCGTCGCCGATGCCGCCAGAGGCGATGAGCGGAATGCGGACCTTGCGGGCCGCGGCGGCAAAGAGGATAAGGCCGCCCACATCATCCTCGCCCGGATGTCCGGCTGCCTCGAAACCATCGATCGAAATGGCATCGACGCCCAGGCGTTCGGCCGTCAGCGCGTGGCGGACCGAGGTGCATTTGTGGATGACCTTCACCCCGGCCTGCTTGAGCGGAGGCAGATGTTCGGCCGGGCTGCGGCCGGCCGTCTCGACGATCTTCACACCGCTCTCGGCAATTACCTTGACGTATTCAGCGTAGGGACGCGGTGTTGCCGACGGGAAAATTGTCAGATTGACGCCGAAGGGCTTGTCGGTCATCGCGCGGCAGCGCGCGATTTCGTCGCGCAGCGCGTCAGGGCTCGGCTGCGTCAGTGCGGTCAGAATGCCAAGCCCGCCTGCATTGGATACGGCCGACGCCATTTCGGCACGCCCGACCCACTGCATGCCTCCCTGCACGATCGGAAGATCGGTCCCAAGCAATTCCGTGACGCGTGTCCTCATGGATTTCCTCCCATCTTGCGTCGGCTCGGCGATCCGGATTCACGTAGCCGCGACGCTTTTTTCCTATTCGAGCCGGCACTCCATTGCAAATGGTAGCACCATTGTGCAGATTTGGATCAGCAGGCCCATCCGGCACACAACAAGAAATCTGTTTCGGGGAGTAATTAGCGTTGAATATCAGAGGTAAGGCCTATATCGCGGGCGCCTTCGAACATCCCACACGCAATGCTGTCGATATATCACTTGGCCAGATTCACGCCGATGTCGCGCGCGGCGCGCTCGCCGATGCGGGCATCGACAAGAAAGATGTGGATGGATATTTCTGCGCGGGTGACTCACCGGGTCTCGGCCCGCTCTCGATGGCCGAGTATCTCGGTCTCAATCCCCGGCACATCGATACGACCGACACTGGCGGGTCTGCCTATCTGCTGGCGGTCGGACATGCGGCGCGCGCGATCGCGGACGGCAAATGCAATGTGGCGCTGATCACGCTGGGCGGGCGGCCAAAGGCTTCCGGCCGGCTGTCTGTCGGGGTGCCTGCCAGCAATGCGCCGGAGGTCGAGTTCGAAGTCCCCTACAAGCCGATGCTCGCGGCGATGTATGCGATGGTCGCGCGCCGTCACATGCACGAATTCGGCACCACGTCCGAGCAGCTTGCCTGGGTGAAAGTGGCGGCATCCCATCACGCGCAGCACAATCCGCATGCCGTGCTGCGCGATGTTGTCACCGTCGACGATGTCGTCTCGTCGCCGATGGTTGCCGATCCGCTGCATCGTCTGGATTGTTGCGTCGTCAGCGATGGCGGCGGTGCGCTCGTACTGGTCAATCCCGAAATCGCAAAGAGCCTGTCTCGCCCGAAGATCGCGGTGCGCGGTGCCGGCGAGGCGCTCGGTCATGCTAACGGCGGCAAGGTGCGGCTCACGTCGTCGGCGGCGGTGCATTCGGGTGCAGCCGCATTCGAAGAAGCCGGCGTCCGTCCTTCCGATATCGACTATGCGTCGATCTACGACAGCTTCACCATTTCGGTCGTGCTCGCGCTTGAGGATCTTGGCTTTTGCGAGAAGGGCAAGGGCGGGGCATTCGTTGCCGATGGCAACCTGATCTCGGGCGTCGGCAAGCTGCCGTTCAATACCGACGGCGGGGGCCTTTGCAACAATCATCCGGGTAATCGCGGCGGGATGACGAAAATCATCGAAGCTGTCCGGCAGCTCAGAGGTGAGGCGCACCCGGCGGTCCAGGTCGCCGACTGCTCGCTGGCATTGGCGCACGGCACCGGCGGCACGCTGGGCAGCAGGCATGGTTGCGGCACGGTCGTGCTGGAAAGGGAATGAAGATGACAGTGCAACGCGACAATCCGGAAACACGTGAATTCTGGGCGCGGGTCGAGCGTGACGAACTCAGTGTCGGCCACTGCAACGGTTGCGGTGAAGTTCACTATTATCCGCGCGCTATCTGCCCGTTCTGCTTTTCCGACGATACGGCGCTGAAGGCGGTCAGCGGCAGGGGCGAAGTGCTCTCCTACAGCATCATCTCGCGTGGTGAACCCTATGTGCTCGCCCTGGTAACGCTTGAAGAGGGTGTGTCGATGCTGACGAATATCGTGACCGACGATCCCGGTGCGGTGTTCTGCGGCATGAAGGTGGCCGTCACCTTCCAGGATGGGGCTGACGGCGCCAAGGCCCCGATGTTCGTGCCGTCCGCAAACTAGTCGCCGTGTTACCCCGCTATCGACGAGGGACCCGAAATTCATGACAGCAACGCCCGACATCGGACCGGACGCCTATTTTCAACAGCAGCTGGAGGCGGGCCGCATCCAGATCCAGAAGTGCGACTCCTGCGGGGCGCATGTCTTTGCGCCACGTACTTTCTGCAAGTCGTGCGGCAAGGACGCATTGTCGTGGGTCGATATCAGCGGCAAGGGCGAGGTCTATTCGAATACGACCGTGCGCAAGAAGCCGGAAGACGGCGGCGACTACTGCTTCGCGCTGATCGACCTTGCCGAGGGCGTCAGGATGATCAGTACCGTTGTCGGGACAGATCCGCATGATGTGCGGATCGGCATGCCGTTGCGGGCAGAAATCGAAGATCACAAGGGCGCGAAACGTATTGTCTTCCGCGTCGAGGAGGCCGGTCGGTGACGAAAGAACTGAGAAGCCGCACAGTCGTTGCGGGCGTCGGGCTTTTCGGTCTCGGCGAATGCCGCGGATTTTCCCATATGGAGATCATGGGGCAGGCGATCCGCCGGGCGCTTGAGGATGCCGGCATCGGACTGAAGGATGTCGACGGCCTGTTCACGACGGGAATGCAGAACCTCCTGCCGGCGCTCTCGACCGGCGAGTATCTGCATCTCAACCCGACCTATACCGATGCCACCAATTTTGGCGGGTCGGCTTTCGTCGCCTATCTCCAGTCCGCGACAGCCGCGATCGAGGCCGGTCTCTGCAAGGTCGCGCTGATCTGCTATGGCAGCAACCAGCGCTCGGCGGCGGGCAAGCTGGTCAGCCCGGTCGAGCCGGCGCCTTATGAAGCGCCCTATGGTCCGCGCAACCCGATTACCGCCTATGCGCTGGCGACGGCGCGGCATATGCATCGCTACGGAACCACGCGCGAGGATCTCGCATCCGTCGCGGTGGCAATGCGAAAATGGGCAGCGCTCAATCCGGACGCCTTCACGCGCGAACCGTTATCGCTCGAAGACGTGCTGGGTTCACGCATGGTCGCCGACCCGCTGACCGTGCGCGATTGTTGCCTCGTAACGGATGGCGGTGGCGCGGTGGTTCTGATGTCCGCCGATGCCGCCAGAGACCTGCCCAAGACGCCGGTCTATGTGCGCGGATTCGGCGTATCGCACAGCCACAAGTCGATCATGGAGATGCCTGAACTGACGGAAACGCCAGCCGTGCATTCCGGGCGCCGTGCCTTTTCAATGGCTGGCCTCGCGCCACGCGACATCGATGCCGTGCAGCTCTATGACGCCTTCACGATCAATCCAATCCTGTTCATGGAAGACCTCGGTTTTTGCCCCAAGGGCGAGGGCGGTCGCTTTTTTGCCGATGGCAATACGCTGCCGGGCGGGTCGATCCCGGTGAACACGAATGGCGGCGGGCTGTCCTGCGTCCATCCCGGCATGTATGGCGTTTTCACGATCATCGAGGGAACGCAGCAATTGCGCGGGGAATGCGGTGAACGCCAGCTCGACAAATGCCGCAACATCATCGTTCACGGTAATGGCGGTGTTCTGGCGAGCCAGGCGACGGCCATTCTCTCGCTCGAGCCCTGATCCGTCAGCGCGGCAAACGACGCGCACAGGATATCAGCGGGCGGCTTTCTGTTTCGGTTCGTACGTCATATTATATGGCAACGAACGATTTGATTTATATCGAGACACGAAGTCGGGGCAGGGGCGTGGCCAGCTCAAGAGCATTTGAAAACATCATCAAGGCCGTCAGAGACGATATCGAGGCCAAGCGGCTCCGGCCCGGCGACAAGCTGCCGGCCGAGCGTGAACTGGCGGTAAAGTTCGGCGTCGGGCGAAACGCCGTTCGCGAGGCGCTTCGAACGCTTGAAAGCGCCGGTCTCATCAAGTTGCAGAAGGGCGTCAATGGCGGGTCTTTCGTGCGCGAAGGCAGCTACGAGGGCGTCACCCAGTCATTCCGCGACATGCTGGCGCTTGGCCGCATAACGCTCGACGACATGACGAGCGCGCGCCAGGACATCATGCGCATCGTCCTGGAACATGCAGCCAAAAAGGCAACCAAAGAAGATTTTGAAAAGATCAGGATCAATATCGACCGTTCGGAAATCGCCACGCGCGACAAGCAATATGGCGAACAACTGAAGCTGACGGAGGAATTCTACCGTCTGCTTGCCGAATCGACGAAGAACTACGTTCTCGTCCTCATCATCCTGCCGCTGTCAGAGGTCGTGCGCCGCTTTGTCGTCGCAGCAAACATCCCGCCGCCGCGCAATGTCATCAACTCGCGGCGGCGTACGCTCGAATGTCTGATGGCTGGCGATGCGCAGGGCGCTATCGAGGCCGTGAATACGCATCTGGAGATCGTTCACCAATCCATCAGGAAACGGTTTCCCGAGAGCGAACTCCCGGCTGTGGAAGATCCCCAAGCCTCTGAAAAATAATCAGGAATTTTCGACGCACCGATTGACCTTCAACGGTTCGCGCCGGCCGGCCGAAACTGGTTGCAAAATGGTAGCACCATTTATAAAAATGATGGGAGCAAGATAACAAGAAGCATCTGTTTCTGGGAGTGCGCCATGCCTGAATCAAAGCCGCTTGACGGCAAAGTCGCTGTCATCACCGGTGCCGGCAGAGGCATCGGGCGCGCGCTGGCGCTTGGCTTTGCGGCGTCGGGTGCGCATGTCGTGGTCAACGACCTCGGGGCAAACCTGCAGGGCAGCGACAAGGACCTCAGCCCGGCTCAGGAGGTCGTCGCAGAGATCAAAGCTGCGGGCGGCGAGGCGGTTGCGGATGGCCACTCGGTCGCAGATCCGAAAGAGGCAGAGGCGATTGTCGCTACCGCTGTGGAAACGTTCGGCAGGGTAGACATCATCGTCAACAATGCCGGGATCGTGCGAGACGGGCTTTTTCACAAGATGTCATATGACGACTTCGACAGCGTCATGAAGGTGCACCTCTATGGCAGCTACAATGTTTCGCGTGCGGCCGCGCCGTTCTTTCGCGAGCAGAAGGGCGGCAGCTACCTTCATTTCACCTCGACCGCCGGTTTGATCGGCAATCTCGGGCAGGTCAACTATTCGGCTGCCAAGGCGGGAATTGCCGCGCTCTCGCGCGGGATTGCGATCGACATGTCGCGCTTCAACATCCGGTCGAACTGCATTGCGCCCTTCGCGCTGACCCGAATGGTTCTGTCCGTGCCAACGGACGATCGCGAGGCGTTCATCGAGAAACGCAAACACATGACTGCGGAAAAGATGGTGCCGCTCAGCGTTTTCCTTTGCAGCGACGATGCCAGTGACGTCAGCGGGCAGGTGTTTGCCGTGAAGGGCAACGAGATGTTCACGATGAGCCAGTCCCGTCCGACACGGTCAATGCATCGTGAGAGCGGCTGGACGCAGGAATCCATCCGCGACGTCTTTATTCCGGCAGTCAGGTCCAATCTCTACAGCCTCGAGACAACGATGGAAGTCTTCCACTGGGACGCTGTCTGAGGCTCCTTCATCCGTTCCCGTGAGGTGCCAATCGTGAGTCAGGATCTTATCGACACACTGCTTGATCCGCAGGAACGCGCGTTCCGGCAGGAGGTGCGCGCCTTCATCCAGGACAATGTCCCCGACGAGACACGCCGCTCAGCTGATCTGGGCCGGCACGCCACGAAGCCCGAAGTTCGCGCCTGGCAGACGGCACTCTACAATCGTGGCTGGGCTGCTCCTTCGTGGCCGACCGAATTCGGCGGGCCGGGCTGGAGCCCCATCCAGCAGATGCTGTACTCAATGGAGTGCGGCCTGAATGCAGCGCCACGGGTGCCCTCGTTCGGCACGAAGATGGTAGGGCCGGTGCTCTACACGTTCGCAAGTCCCGACCAGAAGGCGTTCTACCTGCCGCGAATTCTCAAAGGCGAGGACTGGTGGTGTCAGGGCTTTTCGGAACCTGGCGCCGGTTCCGATCTTGCCAGTCTGAAGACGCGGGCCGAGTTGCGGGGCGACACCTATGTCGTCAACGGACAGAAGATCTGGACGACGAAGGCGCAGCATGCCAACCGGATGTTCTGCCTCGTGCGCACGTCGAGCGAAGGTCGTCCGCAGGCGGGCATATCGTTCCTCCTGATCGATATGGATACGCCCGGTATCGAGGTGCGGCCGATCATCTCGATCGACGGGTCGCATACGCTCAACGAAGTCTTCTTCACCGACGTCAGGGTGCCTGCCGACAATCTGGTCGGCGATCCCGGCAAGGGCTGGACCTACGCCAAGTTCCTTCTCGGTAACGAAAGAAGCGACATCACCGGTGCCGGGCGGAGCCGGCGGCAGATCGAACGGCTGAAGACGATGGCGGCAAGCAACGCGATCCATGATCGGCCGCTGACGGAAAATCCGACATTCATGGCCGCGCTCGCCGATGTCGAGGCAGACCTCACCGCGCTTGAATTCACCGAGCTTCGATTTCTTGCGCTGCACGCGCGCGGCGAGGAAAGGGGAACAGAAGCGTCGATCCTCAAATACAGGGGCACCGAGATCCAGCAGGAGCTGGCGCGGCTTCTGCGCGAGGCTGCAGGCGCCTACGCAATGGCGAAGGGAGAGGAAAGCGAAGCTGCTTTTGCCGTCTCCAATCCCGAGGCCGGCCATCTCGCGGCGGGGATCGTGCAGGAATATCTCTATGGGCGGGCCGCATCGATCTACGGCGGCAGCAACGAAATCCAGAAGAATATCATCGCCAAGCTTCAGCTGGGCAGCTAACGGACGCCGGGAACAAGCCAATGTCCATTCTCGATACTTTTTCACCTTCCGAATTCGAGGCGCCAATCAGGGAAGTCGCAGAGCGCTTTCTTGCGGGTCAAGCATCGACGGCGACGCGTGAGGCCTTCAGCGCTGCAAGGTGGCGGGAGATGGCTGCGCTGGGCTGGCATGGGGTTTCGGTTTCCGAGGCCCATGGCGGATCAGGCATGGGCGTCGAGGCGGCGCTGACGATCGCGGGAGAGCTGGGCGGCGGGCTGCTTGCAGAGCCGTTTGTGGAATCCTCAATTGTCGTAGCGAGTATCCTGGAAGGTGCGGCCGCTGCGCCAGCGGCGAGCAAATTGCTTGCGGGATTGTGCGACGGCAGCCGCGTTGCTGCCTTTGCCCACCGGTCGTCTCTTGTGCCGCAGGGCCGCTGTGTCGCCACCGTGGATGGCGGCGGCTTTTCCCTTTCAGGCACTATTCTGCTCGTCAATGCGGGCAGCTTCACCAGCGATCTCGTGGTCCTAGCCGATCTGAGGCGCGAGGTTGGCACTGTTGCCGCGCTCTTTGTCGTTGCGGCGAATGCGTCCGGCATTTCGCTTCGGGAGTATCGGTCGGTCGATGGCAGGGCCCTCAGCGACATCACGCTTGATGGCGTTGCGATGGACGGCGGCTCGATGATCGCAGAGGGTGCCGACGCTGACGCAATGGTCGAACGGGCGCTGCTGCGCGAGAACGCGGCGATTGCCGCTGAAGCCATAGGCGCCATGGATCGGGCCAGCGAACTGACCCGGGAGTATTTGCGCGAACGCCACCAGTTCGGCCAGCCCCTCGCAAGCTTCCAGGCATTGCAGCACTACGTCGCCGAAATGCATGCGGGCATAGAAATGGCGCGCACCATGGCGTTGATGCTGAAGGACGCGGCGACCCGGGACGCCGGCGGCGGGGGGCTCAGACTGCGCGCGCTTGCCACCATCAGCAAGACGGCAAGACGCGTCGGTGAACGTACGATCCAGCTTCATGGCGGCATGGGCATGACAGAGGACATGGAGATCGGCCGTTACTTCAAGCGGCTGCTTTTTCTGGCAACCGCGATGGGCGGAGAAACAGCGCTCGCTGGCAGGCTGGCCGAAACGATCGCTGCGGATATTCACAGGCAGAGCCGAGGAACGAAATGACGATCAACGAACAGGAACTGCTGAACCGCGCATTCCCCGAACTCAGTTTCAGCGTCAGCCAGCGAGATGCGATCATCTACGGCCTTGGCATCGGGCTGGGCGAAGATCCGCTGAACGAGGACCAGCTCCGGTTCGTCTACGAGGAGGGGCTTCAGGTATTCCCGACAATGCCCGTCGTCCTTGGAAGCCCCGGCATGTGGTTCGGTGATGCGGGGCTGAACTGGCGCAAGCTCGTGCACGCCGAACAGTCCCTGACCAACCATCGTCCGATAAAGATCGGCGAACCTCTCAGGGCAAAGGCGAAGGTGATCGACCTCATCGACAAGGGTGCCGAGAAGGGCGCCATCATGTATGTCGAGCGCGCGATCTACACACCCGACGGCGAGCCGGTGGCCAATCTCGTTTCGGGCTACATGCTGCGTGGAGACGGCGGCTATGGCGGCAAGGACCGCAAGGTGGAGACAAGCTGGAAACTGCCGGAGCGCGAGCCGGACGCCGTCGCGAAGCTGAATACCCTCCCGCAGTCCGCGCTGATCTACCGTCTCAGCGGCGACATGAACCCGTTGCACGCTGACCCGAAATCGGCGGTGCGATCTGGTTTCGACCGTCCGATACTGCACGGATTGTGCACCTACGGACTGATGGGCCGTGCGGTTCTTGAGAGTTTCTGCAACTACGATCCGGCCCGCCTGCGGGCAGTTTCGGGCCGGTTCAGCAAGCCGGTCTACCCTGGTGACACGATCGCGGTGCGTATGTGGCGCGACGGATCGGAGATCATTTTCGATGCCAGCGTCCAAGGGCGCGAAGGTGTCGTATTCAATCAGGGTCTTGCGGCGATCTCCTGAATCACCGGAGAGGCTGCCATGACCGGCAAAGCGGCATCGTGCGTTCCACGGGACGGTGTCTAAACGGTGACGCCCGATCGCGCTGAAAGGAAGAATGCCTGGAACGGCGGCATGGAAGCCGGTTTCCGCGCGGCGGGAACCAATGGCCCCGCCGTCTCCAGCTAAATTCGCCTAGCCGGGCCTGTATTCGTCGCGCAGCTTCCGCTTCATGAGCTTTCCGCTTTCTTCGCGCGGAAGCGAATCCACGAACTTGATCGTATGGGGAATCTTGTATTTGGCGATCCGGCCGCCGAGGAACGTACGCACGTCTTCTTCGGAAAGATCGGCGCCGGGTGCCTTCTTCACGAAGGCTGCGACGGTCTCGCCAAAATCCGGATCGGGAAGGCCGATCACGGCGCAATCGGCAACGCCCTCATTCTGGATGAGAGCGGACTCGATCTCGGCTGGATAGATGTTCGTTCCGCCATAGATGATCATGTCCCGCTTGCGGTCGCTGATGTAGAGAAACCCAGCGTCGTCGAGATATCCGACATCGCCGATGCTGATGAGGCCGTCCCTTTCGACCTCGGCACGCTGCTCGGGCATGTTGATGTAGGTGAAATCCGAGTAGGCGGGGCTGTGAACATAGATTTCGCCCGGTACGCCGACCGGCGCCTCGGTGCCGTCTTCGTTGTAGATGCGGATGGTCGAGCCGGCGATGGACTTGCCGACGGTGCCAGGCCGCTTGAGCCAGTCATGCGAGTCGCAATGCATGCCTATGCCGACTTCGGTGCCGCCGTAGAGTTCATGCAATATCGGGCCCATCCATTCGATGATACCGCGCTTGACCTCGACGGGGCAGGCAGCCGCCGTATGCGAGATCCATCGCAGCGATGAGATGTCGTATTTGTTCCGCACCTCTTCCGGCAGCTTCAGCAGCTTCACGAAAATCGTCGGGACGGCGGTCACTGTGTTGATCCTGTATTTCTCGACCAGCGCGAGAAACTCCTCGGCATCGAAGCGCGGCGTCAGGACAACAAGCTCGGCCGTCGTTGCGACATATCGGGCAAAGGCGTTGGGGGCCGCGTGGTAGAGCGGCGTCACAATCAGCGCGCGGACGTCTGTGGCAATACCGTATGTCTGTTTAAACAGTTCGAAATTCCGGCGCCGTATCTCGGGCGTCATCGGATCGCGTTTGACGCCCTTGGGCTTGCCGGTCGTGCCTGAGGTGTAGATGATCGATCCGTGCACCGGCTTATCCGGCTTGCTCCATGGTTCAAACTCGCTGAGCCAGGGCAGCCATTCGGGCATTCCATCCGGCACGTCGCACTGCGCCTGGGTAAGACCGAACGCATCGCGGATCGAAGCTGGCGTCGGAACGACGATCACCTTGCAATGGGCAGGTACGATCTTCTCGATTGTCCGGTAGAGATCCGCATGGGCGATCAGCAGCCGCGCGCCGCAATCCTTGAGCACGTAGAGTATTTCATCGGGGGCCGAGTGCCAGTTGATGGGCACCGCATAGACACCGCAATATTGGGTCGCCAGACCGGCCTCGATGAAGGGAATGTCGTTGCGAAGCAACATCGCGACGACATCGCCTTCCTGGATGCCAAGCGCTTCGATGGCTGTTGCCGCGCGCCGGGCATTCAGGCTCAATTCGTGCTGGTCGATATGGGCGTCTGCCGTAATAATTTCCGCGGCCTGCGACTGCGCCACTGCCTCACTGCGTGTCATTCCTCACCATGTGTTTTTATTATGGATTGGCGGCCGACTGACCCGTGGCCGGGCTTGATCATTAAATGGTGCTACCATTAAGTCAAGGCTAAGCGCACAATGCATCAACGAGTTTACGAGCCGGGGAGAAAAAATGTCAAAGTGGATAAAGTCTTCAGAATTCGTCGAGTTTTTCGTATCCGACAGGGTGGCAACCGTGCGCCTCAACCGGCCGGAGCGGCGCAACGCGCTATCCTATGAACTGCTCACGGAATACCGCAATGCCCTGCTGGAGGCTGACGATCTGCGCTCGGTCAGCGCGATCGTCGTGGAAGGGGCTGGCAAGGATTTCTGCGCCGGCTACGACATGAAGGCGAGTTACGCGCGCTATGCAGCCGATGCCGAGGGCGAAACGCCCTACCGGACCGGCAACGCATCGATGGATGACGATTGCTGGAAACTCGAGCGCACGCAGGAATTGCTGCGCACGCCCTTCGATATCCACAAACCGGTCATTGCAAAGGTGCGCGGCAACTGCGTCGCCGGCGGCACGGATCTGGCGCTCTATTGCGACATGATCATTGCGGCAGAGGATGCGCGGATCGGCTTTCCCGCCACCCGTGCGATGGGGTCTCCGCCCAATCACATGTGGATCTACAATGTCGGTCCGCAATGGGCAAAGCGCTTGCTGCTGAGCGGCGACACGCTCGATGGACGAACAGCGGCAAGGCTCGGCCTCGTGATGGATTGTGCGCCGGCCGACCAGCTCGACGGTGAAGTGGCGCGACTCGCGGGAGCCATCGGGTCCATCGATCCGGAATTGCTGGCGACCAACAAACGCATCGTCAATCTCGCGCTCGAAATCGGCGGTGCCGGCGTCATGCAGCGCCTCGCGGCGGAGATGGACGCGCGCGCGCATCTGACGCGGGCAAAGCGTGATTTCGACGACGATGTGAAGCGCCTTGGACTGAAGGAGGCGTTCGCGCGAAGGGATGAGCCGTTCGGCGACAGCACGGTGCGGATCAACTGGTAGGGAAGCTGCAAAAAAATGGACCGACGGGACGCCAGACCCGCCGGTCCATAGGGAGAGATCTTCTAGCCCAGTGGCGCGGGGCTTTTGCGCATCGCGCGCCCGGGAACCATCTTCATGGCCAGTATCGCCACCAGCATCAGTGTGCCTCCGACTCCGGCGAGCTGCCAATGGTTCAGGCCGATGTCTTCGCTGCCGGGGGCTGCCATGATCAGGCCGCCGATCAGCAGCAGCGCTCGTACGACCCAGCCCGCAGTATTATCGGAGGTCGCTCCGATGCCGAGCACGTAGCCCTGCAGCGCCCATGAAATGCCCGCGATGCCGACAATCGCGGTTCCGATCGTCGGGATGATCTCGCTCCATTCGCCCTGCATGATCAGCGCCGGATTGAGGACGAAAAAGAACGGGATGAAATACATGACGCTTGCAAGGCGCATGGAATGCCAGCCGATGGAGAAGGGCGAGACCCTTGCGATCGTCGCTGCCGCAAATGTCGCGATGGCGACGGGCGGGGTGACGAACGACAGCATGCCCCAGTACATCACGAACATGTGGACAGCGAGCGCGTTGAAACCGACTTTCACCAGCGCCGGAACGAGGACGATCGCGAGGAAGATGTAGCAGGCCGAAACGGTCATCCCCATGCCCAGGACGAACGATGTCAGGGCGCCCATCAGAAGCAGCATGATCGGCGCATCGCCCGCTAGGTAGACGAGATCCGTGCTGAGCGTGCTCAGGATGCCGGTGGCGGCAAGCGCGCCGGCGATCATGCCGATGGCGAGAATGACCGCTATGATTTCCGTCAGGCCGCGTCCAACGCCAACCAGAAGCTCCTTGAAGCCGGCCAGTCCGAGACGGTTTTCCTTCTTGTACTGGTTGACGACAATCAGAAGCCCGGTCGCGTAGAACGCTGCGCGGCTCTCGTTCATGCCCTGCGCCAGCATGGTGATTAGCGCCGCGAAGACGAGGCAGTAGTGCCAGCCTTCGGCAAAGGCGGCGCGCAGTGTCGGCAACTGATTTGCCGGCAGACCCTTGAGTTCTCGCCTCGCCGCATAGGCGTCGACCTGCATGAGCAGGCCGAGATAGAAAAGCAGGGCGGGAATGGCTGCCGCCACCGCGATTTCGGTATAGGGGCGATTGAGGAACGTCGCCATGATGAACGCCGTCGTTCCCATGACGGGCGGCGTCAGAACGCCGCCGGTCGATGCAACGGCCTCGACTCCGCCGGCGTAGCTTGGCGCAAATCCACTACGCTTCATCGCCGGAATCGTAACCGAACCGCTGGTCACGACATTGGAGATGACGCTGCCGCTGATGGAGGCCTGAAGGGCGCTGGAAACGACCGCGACATGCGCTGCCCCGCCACGGACCCGGCCCATCAGCGCGAAGGCAAGATCATTGAAGAATTTGCCCGCGCCAGTGTGCTGAAGCGCCAAGCCGAATACGATGAAGCCGATGACCAGATCGGCGAAGGCCTTCATCGGCACGCCGAACACGCTCTCGAAGCTGAACATGTGGAATGCAAACAGATCGAGGAATGCCATCGGCGACCCGTTGAGGGGGCCGGGCATATGGTCGGCGACGAGCGGGTAGAGCGAGACGAGAAAGACGACGATGGTCAGCGGCCATCCGTTCGTGCGTCGCGCGCCTTCCAGCACGAGTGCCCAGAGCAGCAGGGCGACGATCTGGCCGTGCAGCGGTGCGATGAACTGCCAGCTGGAGAGGACGATCTCCTCGGAAAAGTAGATCAGGTAGGCGCCGCATCCGGCGGCTGCGAGAAACAGCAGCCAGTCGAACCAGCCGATCGTTTCTCTGTCGCGCCCGGTACGCGGGAGCAGGATGAAGGTGAGCGGGAAGAAAATCAGAACCAGACAGTACAGGTAGGTTTCCGAGGGAATGACGAACTTGAACGCGCCACTCAGCAGGAATGTCTGGTTGATGGCGATCACCAACCCGGCAAGAGATAGAAGAACGATGATGTTCGCGGCCAGCTTTTTCACGACGCCACTGCCCCTGTCAGGTCGCAGTCATGCCGGGCGGGCGCAGTTGCGTCCGACGGATCAGGCGACCGGAATCAATTCGATGCTGTTGAAATAGAAGACCGCCCGGCTTGCGCCGGGCGGTCCGAAATCAACCTTACCAGTCGCGGACCGGGACGCTGAAACCAGCGGTGGTGAGCGCTTCGATCCGCGCTTCCTTCCAGGCCTTTGCGAACTCCGCATCGTCGGAGATGTTCTTGGCGACGACCTTGTCCCAGGCTTCTTTCAGAACTTCCTGCTTCTTGACGAGCTTGTCCTGGTGGGCCTGCAGCGTGTCGTTCCAGACGCCCGCTTCCTTGTAATAACGGATGGCGCCCTCGTGATAAGGCACGACATAGGAGAGAAGCTGACGCTCAAGCGCAAAGCCGTAAGCCGCCGGCGCCGCGTCCTTGAAATTCTCGTAATTGTCGTAGAGCGCCTTGGTCATCGCATAGACGTAGTCGGCGTCCTTGTCGGCCGTGGTGTTCAGGATCATTTCCGGATAGCTGGCCATCTCGATGCCTTCCTTGGGCACGTTGACGCCTTCCGTCGCGACCTTCTTCACCCAGCGCGGGTCGACTTCCGTGATGGCATTCCAGCACTTTTCGTCATCATGCGGGATCGGCACCCAGCCGAGTCCGCGGGCGGCACTGTTTGCCTTGATGGACGTCGCCGAGTTGGTCGTCGTGTAGTAGACGTCGACCTGATCGTTCATGTAGGCATCGACCGAGGCGCCGAAGCCGGGCACTTCCACCTTCTCAACATCATCCCAGGTCAGGCCGCCGCAGGCGAGTACCAGAGAGTTGAGCGCCTGGCTGATGGAGGCGGAAGCCTTCACGAAGGCAATTCTCTTGCCCTTCAGGTCGCGCGGGTGCTTTGCACCGATCGCGGGATCGACAGCGAGTGCATAGCTCTGATTGGAGCTTGCGGTGATCACGAGCCGAACCGGCTGCGGACCCCAGTCCCTGGCGGCGAAGACGCTCGCGCCTTCCTGCGCATAGTAGACGTCGAAGCCGGCGAGAACGAAATCGGACTTTCCGAGCTTGAGCGTCGTCTGCTGGGCGATGCCGTTGCCGGCTGTCAGAACGCGCAGGTTGACGCCGTTCTGCTGCTTCAGCGTGCTGCTGATCGCCACGGCATTCGCATGCATCGTGCCGCCGGTATCGTATGTCGTCCAAACCAGCGTGTCGGGCAGTTTGGCTTCAGCCGCAAGAACGGCGGCCGGCGCGGTCATCATGCCGACGGCAAGTGCCAGGCCAGTGATAGATTTATGGAACAATGGATCCTCCCAGATTCCCTGATAGATGGTGTTCTTAAATGGTAGCACCATTTAGGCACAAGAACACGGAAGGGGCAATAGCGCATCTGACCGCGACAAATATCGATGCCTGCGCGTCATTGCTGTGCCCTCCGCACGGGCCTAGGCTGGCAGCCCGGCAACAACCGGATGGCGCGGGCGGGCACGGGGCAAGTCGACGAAATGCTGAAGCAATTTGATAGTTTTGCGGAGACCTATGCCAATTTTGCCTGGTATATACCGGAGCATTTCAATATCGGGCATGACATCTGCGACAAATGGGCGGACAGGTTTCCTGAACGGACGGCCATCCTTGATGTCAAGGCGATCCATGATGTCCGGGAAATCTCTTTTGCCGAGCTGAAAGCCCGGTCAAACCGTCTGGCAAATGCGCTGAGACGCCGGGGTGTGGCATGCGCGGCCGGCGGCATTGGCGACCGGGTGGGCGTGCTGCTGCCGCAGCGTGTCGAGACGGCCGCCGCTCACATCGCCATCGCCAAGCTGGGATGTATTTCGATCCCGCTTTTCACGCTTTTCGGCGTGGAGGCGCTGCTTCACCGTCTGAAGGATTCCGGCGCCAAGGGTGTCATCACGGACAGGACTGGGGTAGGGAAGATCCTGCCGCTGCTGGCCCAGTTGCCGGAGCTGAAAGTCATCATGTCGGTAGATGGCGCGGAAGGCCCGGCTGAAGATTTCGATGTGGCGTGCATGGCGGAGGATGACCGGTTTGAACCCGTTGCGACGCGCGCCGAGGATCCGGCGATCCTGATCTACACGTCGGGCACTACCGGCAACCCCAAGGGCGCGCTGCATGCACACAGGGTGTTGCTGGGGCATCTTCCGGGCGTCGAGATCAGCCATGATTTCTTTCCGCAGCCGGGCGACAGGATATGGACGCCGGCCGACTGGGCATGGATCGGCGGATTGCTCGACGTGCTGATGCCGGCGCTACATCATGGCGTCACGGTCGTCGCACAGCGCTTCCAGAAATTTTCAGCCGCAGACGCGTTCGAACTGATGACGTCCCTGCAGGTGCGCAATGCGTTCCTGCCCCCGACCGCGCTGAAGATGATGAAGATAGAATCGGAGAAGCTCGGGCTGACAGCTCCGATGCGGTCGGTCGCCAGCGGCGGCGAAGCGCTAGGCGCAGAATTGCTCGACTGGGGCAGGAAGGCATTCGGCGTATCAATCAACGAGTTCTATGGCCAGACGGAATGCAACATGATCGTTTCGTCCTGTGCGGCACTGGAGGCGCCGGTGCCGGGCGTCATGGGTCGTCCGGTTCCCGGCCATGTCGTCGACGTGATCGATCCGCAGACAGGCGAGCCTCGGCCCGACGGCGCGGAAGGAACCATTGCCGTTCTGTCGCCAGACCCCGTCATGTTCCTTGAATACTGGAACAATCGTGACGCAACAGACGCGAAATTCGTGTCCGGACCCGCGGGCAGTTGGCTGGTGACCGGCGACCGGGGTCAGCGGGATGGCGAAGGCCGGATCAGGTTTGTCGGGCGCGACGACGATGTGATCAACTCGGCAGGCTATCGCATCGGCCCCGCCGAGATCGAAAGCTGTCTTCTCGGGCATCCCGCCGTGCGCAATGCCGGCGTTGTCGGCAAGCCCGATTCGCTGCGCGGCGAGGTTGTAACGGCTTTCGTCGTGCCCGGCGATCAATACGAGCCCAGCCGTGAACTCGCTGACGACATTGCCGCCTTCGTCAAATCCCGTCTCGCCGCGCATGAATATCCCAGGGATGTCCGCTTCATCGCCGAGCTGCCGGTGACGACCACCGGAAAGATCATCCGGAACCGGCTGCGGGAGATCTTGAGGGACGAAGCGGCCGGAACCTGAAAAACAGGTCTGTGCGGTATATTTCCATTGAACTGCCGAGCGGCGGATGCTCTTAAAGTTGCGGAAGACGGCGCGGAAGAATGCCGTCAGTCAAAGGGTTATGGAAGCACATGCGTTTCTCAGGAAAGTCGATTGTGGTCACCAGTGCCGGCTCCGGCTGGGCACGGGCAATTGCCGTACGCCTTGCGCGTGAAGGCGCGAATGTCATCGTGCTCGACGCTGAGGCCGGTGCCGCGCAGGATACGTGCGAGGAAATTCGAGGGACTGGCGGCAAGGCGCGCGGCTATGGCGTCGATATCGCCGATCTGAAGGCATTGCAGAAGCTCGTATCGGCGGAACTCGCAGACCTGTCGTCAATCGACGGGTTGCTGACCAGCTACATGGCGATGGACTGGACCTCGGTTGAGAACTGCGACATCGACGAGTTCGCGCGTGTCGTGCAGTACGATCTTGTCGGGCCGGTCGCTGCCACGAAGGCCTTCCTGCCCTTGCTGAAGGCCTCGGGAAGGGCTGCGATCGTTCATCTCAGTTCCATCGACGGGATCAACGGCAGCCCGCGCGTGCCATCCTATTCCGCGGCGAAAGGCGGCCTGTTGTCGCTGACGCGCGTCATGGCGTTCGAGTTTGCCGGCTACAATATCCGAGTGAACGCGATCGCGACCGGGCAGACCGTACAGATCCCCGAATCCGAGATGCCGACGAATGACAGTCTGGGTTTTCCGGGCTTCCCCGGCGCGCAGTTCATGCGCCAGCTGAATGAGGCGACGCCGCTCAAGAGGCATGGCCCGCTGACTGACTGGGCCGGTTCTGCCGCCTTTTTGCTTTCCGACGACGCCGACTACGTCACGGGTTCTGTGCTCGTCGTCGATTGCGGGCGGCTGGCGATCACGCCGGGTACGCACTGAATCCATTTCGACGGTCAACCAATGATCGCCAGCATTGCGGGAGGAATACATGAGTGAAGGGGCAGTTCTCATCACGGGCGGGACAGGGCTAATCGGTGCCAACGTCGCCCGATCCGTTCTTGAGCGCGGGTTGCGGCCGATCATTTTCGACATGAAGCCCGTCTACGAAAATATTGCCGATATCGAAGACAAGGTCGTCGTCGAGCGAGGCGACGTGGGCGATCTCGGTGATCTCGCGGATGCGTGCCGCAGGCACGGCGTGGACCGTGTCCTGCATCTGGCAGCGGTCATGTCAATTCAGGCGGCGCTGAAGCCGTCAAAATCGACCGTCACGAACTGCATTGGCACCAGCAATATCTTCCATCTCGCCCAACTCTTCGATTTCAAGCGCGTCGTCTACGCCAGTTCCGCGGCCGTCTATGGGAAAAAGCCATTCTATCAGAAGACCTTCGGCCGCCATGTGGTGACCGAGGACGATCCGCCGATGCCCTATGACGTCTATGGCAGCATGAAGTATCTGTGCGAAGGGCTCGGTGCCCAGGCGATCCGAGATGGTGTCGACGTGGTGGGCCTCAGGCCTGTCATGACGTTCGGTTTCGGCCGGCTGGACGGCGCCGTTGGAATTCTCAACAAGGCGATGCGGGATGCGGCCCTTGAAGGCCGGGGCGTCGTGACGAGACCCTGGCAGGCCGACACGATGATCAATCCCATGTATGCCAAGGATGCCGCGGACCTCTTCGTCTCGACACTCCTGGCTGACAAGAAGCTCAAACGGCCGGTCTACAACCTGGGAACCGGCGAATATCTCAGCATTCGAGGCATGATGGATCTGGCCGAGAAGTCGCTCTCGTCAAACCAGCATATCGATTTCGACGATGTGCCCCCGAGTGAAGGCGGCGGCAAGGATCCACCATCCTTCGACTATCCCGATCTCGATTCGACGGCGATCCGATCGGAACTGAACTGGACGGCCCGATACGGATTTGAGGGCGGTGCGGCCGAATGCATCGATATGTACCGGCGCATCGGGCAGGGATGATCGGCACGGCATCGCCATCCCGACTATCACCGATCCGCTCTCAAAATCGGCCTTGCAGTGAACATGCTGACGGTGCACTTCTTTGGTCCAACCTTTAATATGTTCAACATGCGGGGCATGCCCATGCTGTGTCGCGTGACGGCTGGAGGAAACGAACCGAATGTATGCTTTGGAAGGGATCCGCGTTCTGGATCTGTCGCGGGTGCTTGCCGGACCCATCTGTGGCCAAATCCTCGGCGATCTCGGCGCGGAGGTGATCAAGGTCGAAAATCCCGGCAAGGGTGACGATACCCGCGGCTGGGGCGTGCCGATAGGCGGCGGCGATACGAGCTATTTCTATTCCGCCAACCGAAACAAGCAGAGTGTAGCGATCGATCTGGCGAGCGCAGAGGGGCAACGCCTTTGTGCCGAACTGGCGATGAAGGCCGACGTCGTGATCGAGAATTTCAAGCTGGGCGGTGCGGCACGGTTCGGCCTCGATTACGAGACTCTCGCGACACGGAAGCCCGACCTCGTCTATTGTTCGATTTCCGGCTATGGCCGGGAAGGTCCGTTTGCCGCGAGGCTCGGCTATGACGCGCTGATCCAAGCCGAAACCGGCCTGATGAGCGTGAACGGCGTGGATGGCGAGCCGCCCATGAAGGTTGGCGTGGCCATCGCCGACATCTCAACCGGGTATTACGCAGCCCATGCGGTGCTTGCGGCGCTGTTTGCGCGCGAGCGCACCGGCCGAGGCCAGTTCATCGACCTGTCGCTTTTCGACTGCGGCCTCTCGCTGCTTTCATTCGTCGCCAATTCGGCTCTGCTGACCGGCAATGAACCGGCGCGTTTCGGCAACGACCATCCGTTCGTGGTTCCCTATGGCGTATTCAATGTCGCCGACGGCCCCATCATCATCGCGGTGGGCAACGACCGACAGTTCAAGCGGCTTTGTGAAGATGTCCTTGGTTGCCCGGAACTGGCCTCCGACCCGCGCTTTATCAAAAATGCCGACAGGTGTGCCAATCGCCAGGCACTGTTTCCGCTGTTGCAGCCCTTTCTCGATCGGGTCGAAAGGGCCGCGCTGACCGAGAAGCTGTCAAAGAACGGTATTCCGGGCGGCGAAGTCCGCTCTGTGCTTGAAGCCGTACGTTCCGCCGAAGCGCAGGCGCGCCACATGGTTCATGAGGTGCAGCATCCCCAGGCCGGTCCTGTGAGCCTGCTCGGCTCGCCACTCCGATTCTCGGAGTCCGGCCTGAAACCGGTCAATCGACCGCCTCAGCTCGGCGAGCATTCGCGGCAGGTGCTCGCCCGTGTTCTTCAAATGAACGACAAGGAGATCGACGGACTGGTGAGCGGGGGTATCGTTCAGGACGGGCCGCAGGTGTGATCATGCAATGTGCATGAAGCTCTATCAGCGGATCTAAAGCACCTTTCAGAATGCTCCCATGCTGAGGCCCGCGCCCATGGCCTGGCCCAGGTCGCGGCAAAGCGCGAGTTGATCTTCCGGTATCGTCTTGGGCGCGAGAATCTGTTCGGGCGTCTGTGCGTGCGTACACACGATAAGTGCTGGCTGGACTTCCTTCAGCCGCCAGCCTGTGGCGATCCTCGCTGTCTGTCGCGCGGCATTCTCGCCATCAGATCCGGCGCAGATCATCTGCGCGTAGGGACGCCCTTCAATGCGGCCGAGGACGGGGTAGTAGCTGCGGTCAAAGAAATCCTTCATGACACCGGCAATCGCGGCGAGGTTTTCCGGCGCGCAGAAGATGTAGCCGTCGGCGCCAAGAAGGTCTTCAGGCTTCGCATTCGCGGCGGTCTTCAGAACCGTTTCGGTCTCTTCACGCGCTGCCGCCGCCGCGGCTTCCGCCATCTGCCGGCTTCCGCCGGTGAGCGAGTGATAGACGATGAGAAGCTTTGCCATGAATGCCGATCGTACCGCCCCACGACGGCGCTGGCTATTGGTGTCCGTGGCATTCCGGCTGGCTGCTCAGTTCATCCACAGGCCGCCGGTAACATTCAATGCCTGGCCGGTCATGTAGGACGCGCCGCTCGAACACAGGAAGGTGACAAGCGACGCAACGTCCGATGGAATCCCGACGCGCTGTAGCGGCACACTGTTGCGAACGCGTGTGGCTTCGTCAGGCATGTTGCGTTCGCGATACAGCTTTTCCGCCGCATCTCGGAGCTTGGTATCGTTGATGATACCGGGGCAGACTGCGTTGACCCGAATGCCATGCACGCCCATCTCGGCCGCGAGCGCCTGAGTCAGATTGATCAGCGCAGCCTTGCTGGCGCTGTAAGAGGAAAGGTTGGGTACGCCTTTTTTCCCTGTCCAGGATGCCATGTTGACGACGACGCCTTCCTTGCGGGCGATCATCCGGGGGAGAATTTCCTGGCAGAAATTGTAGGTGCCATCGACGTTGACGTCGAAGGTCGCCCGCCAGTCATCGTAGCTCGTATCCAGAAAAGCGCTCGAACGCAGAACGCCTGCATTGTTGATGAGAAAATCGACTTTGCCGAACTCAGACAGAACGTTCGCGGCAAAGGCAGCGACATCCGTGCGCACCGCAACGCTGCCTGTCACGGCGAGGCAGCGGACACCGAGTCTTGTGACCATTTCAGCCGTCGCCTCAACGCCTTCCGCATCCACATCGAAAACCGCCACGTCACAACCCTTTTCAGCGAGAGCGATCGCGATCGCCCTGCCTATACCGCTGCCGCTGCCCGTGACGATTGCTGCACGGTCCTGGAACTCTGACATGATGTTATTTCCTGATTGTTGTTGAAGTAGGTGCGGGCCCTATTTCGGATGCCGTGTGCCCTGCGTTATCGCCGTCCGTCCGCCATCGATGGGAATGATCGCGCCGGTGATGTAGGAGGCGGCGGGGGAGGCGAGGAAGTAGACCAGTTCGGCAATTTCCGAAGGATAGGCCGGCCGGCCGAGCGGCGTTTCGGCAATCAGTGGTGCATAGACGTCAGGCACCTTGGTATCGGGGAATGCGGCCATGCCCCGGGCGACGAAATTGACCCGAATGCCGTAGGGCGCGAATTCGTCCGCCATGATGTGCGTCGCCGATCTGAGACCTCCTTTCGCGATCGAATAAAGTACCAGTTGCGGGTTCCCGAGGATGCCGTCGATCGAGCCGACATGAACGATGCCGGCAGTTCCCGACTGCTTGAGGCTCGGCAGAAACGCCTTGGTGGCATAGATCGGGCTGAGCAGGTCTCGCGCGATGCCATTCGCGATGTCGGCCTCGTCCGTCGATTCGACAAGGCATACTGCCGGACTGGAATGGCAATTGACCAGAGCGTGCAGAGGTCCGTCGATGCCGGCAGCGATGCGTCGCAGTTCCTTGATGTCATGGTAATCCGCTTCGATGGTCGTGCAGGTACCGCCGGCGTCGCCAATCTCATCCGCCAGCGTCGATAGTGCCCGGCTGTTCGCGTCAACAATCGTGACGTGAGCACCTTCGGCGGCGAACTTCAGCGCGCAGGCCGCGCCGACATGGTCGTTGCGATCCTCGCCGACCCAACTCGTTTCAATTTCCCAGCTCGCGGAGACGATGACGGCATTGAACGGGTCGCTGTGTTTTGTGCGTTTGGACATTTCCTACCTACTTATGATTGTTGGTGGCAAAACCCGAGCGTTCGCCATGCGATCAAAAAAGCTACAACCAATTGGTATGTTATGATACCTTAGCGTGTCATTGGACGCTTGCGTTCGTCCGGGTGCGTTGATATAATATAACAAGTTTACAATAAGGGAGGTTACCTAGTGAAATTCACATCCAAGATCGCGCTTTCCGCTGCCGCCGTGCTCGCTGTCGGGCTCACGTCGGTTGCCGCGAAGGCAGAGACCGTTCTGCGTTACTCCAACTTCCTGCCGACCGGCTACGTCGTCTATAAGGACATTCAGAAGCCCTGGATGGACGCCGTTACCGAAGCAACCAAGGGCAGCGTGAAGTTCGACGTATCGCCGAAGGTGATTGGCTCCGTGTCCGGTCAGTACGACGTCGTCGTCGATGGCCTGGCCGATGTTTCCTTCGTCGTTCCGGGTTACAGCCCGGGCCGGTTCCAGCTGGCCGACGGCCTCGAAGCCAACTTCCTCGGTGAGGATTCAACCAAGCGTTGCCCGGCTACCTGGGAAATGTACAAGAAGTACTATGAGCCGATCGGCTTCATGAAGGACGTTCAGGTGCTCGGCTTCTATTGCACGAGCCCCGGTCAGTTCATCGGCAAGAACCCGCTGAAGACCATGGATGACTTCAAGAACCTCAAGATTCGCGTCGGCAATGCCGCGATGATCGAGGCGATGGAGACGCTGGGCGCGCTGCCGGTCAACAAGCCGGCCTCGGAACTCTACGAAATGGCCTCTGGCGGCATCATCGACTCAGCCATCTTCCCGCTCGATACGATCGTCGGGTTCAAGCTGGACGAAGTCTGGAAGCAGGTCACGATGGTGCCCGGCGCCATGTCGGTCACGCCGGTCGTCGTTGTCATGAACAAGGGTGTCTGGGACAAGCTTTCCGCAGATGAGCAGAAGGCGATCATGAGCGTTTCGGGCCGTGCACTGGCCGAACGCGCCGGTGCCGCGCTGACGGCTTCCACCAAGGCCGCCGTCGACAAGCTGAAAAGCAACGGCGCTGTCTTCACGACGATGGACGAGTCGGTCGTGAAGCAGATCGAGGAGAAGTTCCAGCCGGTTCTGCAGAAGTGGATCGACTATGCCAAGGCAAACGGCATGAAGGATCCGGAAGGCATGCTGGCCGATCTGAAGGCTGCATCCAACTAATGGTAAGCCTCGACGGGAGCAGGCGCTCCGGCGCGTAACTCCTCCGGTATCAAGGCAAAAGAGAGAAGCCCGCGACGTACCACGTCGCGGGCTTTTCCTTTTGGACAGCCACAAGCAGACGCGGTGGTGCGAACGGGAAAGAAAAAGCGGCGCCATTGCCTGGCGCCGCTCTTTGGCATTCGAATGATACCTGCCGGTGCTCGGGGTCAGATCCAGATCTTGGGGGACGGATCTTCGGTGAACCTGTGATGCCTGTTCATCAGATAGTTCAGGTTGTAATTCGCCATCACGACGCCGTAGCCGATCTTGCCCTCATGATGCCAGCGCATCAGCGAGTTGTAACAGCGGGCGCCGGTTGCCGGCATCCACGGCGCGCCGGAATTGGCCATGGCGAGCAGATCGTATTTCTTGCCCCGTGTGTCGGTAACCTGCATCTCGATGCTCGTGCAGATCAGGCCATGCTGCTTGCTGCGCATCTCCAGATCTGTGGTGAGCCCGTAAACCTCTCCATTTTCCAGCACATAGCCGTGCGACATGGTGAACTGCTGCCCGTCCGGCTTTTCCGGATTCCATGCCACGATCATGTGGAAGGCGAGATTTTCGTCGATCGTCGCCGAGACGATGTAGCAGGTTGGAATGTTCATCGGCTGGCGCGGACCCCAGCTGCGGTCCATGCGCTCGAAGCAGTCGACTTCGAACGTGCGGCCGCGAACCTTGAGCGTGCCGGTCGCGCGGCCGGTCATGTCGATATGGCCTGCCTTGTGCTTCTTGCCGATTTCCAGGTCGGCATGCATGTCGGCCGCGTTGCCGGCCTGCGGGGAGTGTTTGGGATCGTGAATGTCGAAGGGTTCCATCATGCCGACCCAGTCGACATGGACTTCCGTTTCGCCGTCCGAAGACACGTAGTCGAGGCGGAATTCGCGCGGCAGCTTCACGGCCTTGATGTTCAGACCTTCAGGCGACGTGATGTTCGTCCACCGCTCCGGGAGCGGCAGATGCTGGTTGTCGTAGTAATGGAGCATCTCCGCCTCGGTGTCGCACAGCGCCCCCGAAATCAGCACCTGCTGGGCCATGCAGCCAAGCGTGGGCTTGGCCGAATTGTAGAGCAGGGCATAGATGTTGGCTTCGGGTACGATCACCGGGAAGAGCATGGTTTCTACCCAGGTATAGTCGGCGTCGTCGGCGACGTTGTAGTCGTATTGTTCGGCGGTAATCGCCATTGCGGTCTCCTCTCGATAGGCTTTGTCGGTATCAGTTCACGCTGCGGTCGCGGTCTTTCCAGTATTCGGCGCGCATGACGCTCTTCTGGATCTTGCCTGCCGCGGACATCGGCATGGCATCGCGGAACTCGACGCTGCGCGGGCATTTGAAATTGGCGATCAGCGTCTTGCAGTGGGCGATGATGTCGTCGGCAGTGGCCGAATGGCCGGCCTTGCAGACCACCACGACATGTATGGCTTCGCCCCACTTCTCGTCAGGGATGCCGAAGACCGCGCATTCACGCACCGCCGGATGGCTGCTGACGGCGTTCTCGACCTCGATGGAGAATACGTTCTCTCCGCCGCTGACGATCATGTCCTTCAGGCGGTCTACGATCCTGATATAGCCGTCCTCGTCCATGCGGGCGGCATCGCCAGTATGCAGCCACCCATTCTTCAGAACCTCGGCCGTCGCCTTTTCATTGTTCCAGTAGCCCGGCATCACGTTCGTCCCGCGCGTGACAACCTCGCCGGTGTCTCCCAGAGGGACCTCGTTGCCGTCGGGATCGACGATCCGCAGTTCGACGCCATAGCCGGGACGGCCTGTGGCGCGACGCTTGTTCGCGGAGCCTTCGCCAAAATGGGCGGCCCAGGGCAGGCTGGTCAGGATGCCGGTGGATTCGGTCTGTCCGTAACCCTGAATGAAGCGCCAGGTCGGCAGCTTTTCAATCGCGAGCTTGATGAGGGCGTCGGGAATCGGGCTGCCGCCATAGATGCAGTCGCCCATGCTGGTCAGGTCGTAGTTCGGCAGCGCCGGGTCGTGCAGCATCATGTTGAGCATGGTCGGCACGAACGTGGAGAAGTTGACCTTGTTGTCCTGGATCGTGCGCATCGTCGCTTCAGGCTCGAACCTTGCAACGATCACGTTGGTGCCGCCGGCCATCGTGATCGCAACCGCGGGCGCGGATGAAACGATGTGGAAGAAACCTGCAATATGCATGTAGTTGGATTCTTCGCGGAACCCACCGGTCGCGACCCAGATCATCGCGGCGGTATAGACGTTCCGGTTGGAGAGCATCACGCCCTTGGGATGGCCGGTCGTGCCGCCGGTATATTTGATTGACCAGAGATCGTCGGGCTCCGCCGGTATTTCCTCGGCAGGTGCGGCATTCGCGATCAGCGCTTCGTAGTCGCTATAGCCGCCGGGACAGGCGCCCGAACCGAAATAGACGAGTTTGAGACCGGGGAGCTTCTCCTTCAGCGCTTCCGCATACGGCAGAAACTCCTTGTCGACGATAAGCAGTTTCGCGCCGCAGTCGTTGAGCCCGCGCTCGGTTTCGGCAATCGACCAGCGCGTGTTCAGCGGGACGATGACGGCATTGATCCACGGGCACGCGAACAGCAGTTCGAAATAGGTCGCATTGTTGAGCGAAAGCACCGCGACGCGGTCGCGCGGCTGCACACCAAGGCTGGCGAGGACAGATGCGCCCCTTTTGACGCGGTCGCCGACCTCTCCCCAGGTCTTCTTTTCCTTTTCGAAGACGACGGCCGTGTGGTTGACCCTGGTCTGAATTGCTCTTTTGAGCGCTGTCGTTGCACGCATTGGGCGTTCCCCCGCCTTGCTGGTTAGATGGACGTATATCCGCCGTCGACCGGCAGATTCATGCCGGTGATGAATGAGGCTTCCGGCGAGCACAGAAACACGACCGTCGCGGCAATCTCGTCGGGCGTGCCGATGCGCCCGAGCGGATGGGCCGCTGCCAGCGTGTCGATTGCGGTCTTTCCGGACTTGTCCTTGTACTGGCCGAGTTTTGCGAGCATCGGTGTATCGATGCCCCCGGGGCAGACCGAATTGATCCTGATGCCCCGCTTGGCATATTCCAGCGCCGCTGTTTTCGTCAGCCCGTTGACCGCATGCTTGGCCGCCGAATAGGCGGCGAGCTTGGGCATGCCGAGCAGGCCAGCGACCGATGCAATGTTGACGATCGCGCCGCCCTCATTCTTCAGCATCTGACGTATCTCGGCCTGCATGCAAAGGAATGTGCCCTTGGCATTGATTGCCAGGACCTTTTCAAATGCCCGTTCGGAAATATCGAGGAACGGTCCAACCGGGCCGTCAAATCCGGCATTATTGCAGGCATAGTCGAGGCGCCCGAATTTCTCGACGGTCGCGTCGATCAGATTGCCGATATCTGCTGCGGCCGAAATGTCGGCCTTTACGAAGATCGCTTTGGCCCCGGAAGCCAGAATTTCCTTGCAGGTCGCTTCGCCGGTCGTTGTTTCGATGTCCGAAACCACGACGGAGGCGCCTGCCGCCGCAAAACGAACAGCCGTCGCCCGGCCGATCGCGCCGCCAGCACCCGTTACCAGTGCGACCTTGCCATCCATTGCACTCAAAAGACGTCTCCCCCATGGCCCTTTATGGTGTTTCGGGCGGAGGCTTGTGAGTCTCCGCCCGTCACAATTTACGCGAACCCGTCAGCGAGCTGACCTAGTTGCCGGGCGTTTCAGCATACACTTTCTCGAACTCTTCCAGCATGACCCTGGCGTCCTTGAAACCCGCCTTCTCGGTGGCAGCGTACCACTCGTCGAAGATCGGCTGCGTGCGCTTCTTGTATTCGGCGATGATGGCCGGATCGACCTTGATGATCTTGGTGCCGTTGGCGACGATCTTGTCCATCGCGGCCTGCTGGTTCTTGTGGTGCTCGATCGCCATGCGATGGGCAAAAGCGGCGCCGGAGATCTTGTCGATCGCGGCACGGTCAGCCTCTGAGATCTTTTCCCATGCCGCCTTGCTGAGCCCCAGCATCGTCGTGGTCGAAGCAAGACCGCCTTCCAGATAGTTGGCCACCTTGATGGCGCCATCCAGCTTGAAGCCGGTGATGGAGTCGGCATTGGTCGCCACGCCATCGATGACTTTGCCGTTGAGCAGTTCGTAGACTTCCGAGATCGGCTTGGTGACCGGAACAGCGCCAATGGCTTCTATCACCTTGCCGGCCTGCTGGCCCGGGCTGCGAAGCTTCACGCCGGCGAGCGAATCTACCGAAGTGATCTCAGCGCCCGTCGTGAAGACCTGGGCAGTGGTGGTCGGGAAGACGCAAATCACCTTGATTTCGCCAAAGACGCCGGCGGGTGCGAGATATTTCTCATAGACGTGCCACATGGCCGCCGAGCGCTTGACCATGTCGTCGCCGAGCCAGGCCAGTTCCAGACCCTCATGCGGCAGGAAGCGGCCGGCCGTATAGGCCGGAACGACGATCGAGCCGTCCGCGAGGCCGTCCTGCAGCGTATCGTAGGAACCGGGCACGGTGCCGACAAGCTTCGGTAAAACCTCAAACTTCACGCGGCCTTCGGTGACCTTCTCCACGTCGGCCATCCACGGCTTGATCACCTTCTCCCACAGGAAGTAGCCGGGGGGGAGCCAGTTTGAATAGCGGATCGTGACATCCTGCGCTTGTGCGGCGACCGATGCCATCGTCAAAGTGACGGCGGAAACCGCCGCTGCGAGAAAAGTCCGTTTGAAGAAGCTCAAATCATGTCCTCCCGTTGAGCCAAAAGCCGGCTGACCGGCCGATATCCGGGATGGAGTCCCGGTGTTACGTTTCAAATGTCCGGGAAAGAGCGGCGGCACGAGCAATTCAGCGTGTCAGGCCTGAGGTCAGGCAAACGCGGCCTGCCGGAACACGCATTCGCGAACCCGACTGCCATTTGCTCTGACGCCTAACTGATTGTCGTGGCCGATTCTCCCGGTTTTCCTGCCTTCTTCGGACAGGCTCGTCTCAGATGAGACTATCAATATCGTTATTATATATCCAGCAGCCAACTAATAGCACATCACTGTACTATAACATAGCGTATTGTCGATTTTTTGTGGCAAGGCCGCTTCTTCGTTTCAGTTCGCCCCCGCCTGACCGAACGCCGTCAGCAGATCACTCCGGCCATGCGCGCTGGATGATCGCTTCCATGTCGACCGTATTGGGTATGGTTCCGTAGACGTGACCGCTTTCGCCACCAAGCCGCGTCATGCAGTAGGCGTCGCTGACATAGTTGGGCGCGAACTTGATCAACTGGGCCGCCTGCATGGCCATCGCCATCCGCTCGGCCATGTAGCGAGCCTTGTGTTCGGGCATGGATTCGTCGAACACGATGCGACGGACCTCGTCGATGGTTGCGTCGAGATGCCTGTTTTCACCGCGCACCGCTTCAAGTTCGGCAAAGAACACTTCGCCTGACAGCGGGTCCTTGCGGAACGCACGCATGATATCGAGACAGATGACGTTGCCCGGGCCTTCCCAGATGCCGTGAATTGGCGCTTCGCGGTAGATGCGCGGCATGATCGATTCCTCGATGTAGCCGCTGCCGCCATGCGTCTCGAGACACTCATGTACGAAGGGAACGATGCGCTTGTTGACCCAGTATTTGGCAACGGCAACCGTGATGCGGCCAAAAGCCCGCTCGTTCGGATCGGTCGCAGAGGCATCGAACGCTTCCGCGATCCGCATCATCATCGTCGTCGTCGCTTCCGATTCAATCGCCAGATCGGCAAGCACGCTGCGCATCAGCGGCTGGTCGACAAGGCGCTTCTGGAATGCCGAGCGATGGCGCGTATGGTGGATTGCCTGCGAAAGGGCCTGCCGCATCATGCCCGCAGGGATGAGGGCGCAGCCGAAGCGCGTGTGCAGCATGAATTCCATGACCGTCGGGATGCCACGGCCTTCCTCGCCCACAAGCCATCCGCGGGTGCCATCGAATTCAAGTTCCGTCGATGCGTTCGACTTGTTGCCGAGCTTGTCCTTGAGACGTTCAAGCGAGATCGGATTGCGCGAGCCGTCCGGCAGCCAGCGCGGCACTAGAAAACAGCCCGGTCCCTTCTCGGTCTGGGCGACGACGAAAATGATGTCCGCGCCTGCCGCAGAGCAGAAGAACTTGTGCCCGTGGAGTGTATATTCCTTGCCCGGACCGGCCTGACCGACAGGCTTTGCGAAGGTCGTGTTGCGGCGGATATCGGAACCGCCCTGCTTTTCCGTCGAGGTGAAGGCGATCGATATGCCCTTCTTTTCCCAATGCGGGACCTGCCGGGAATCATATTCCTTCGACATCATCAGCGGCTCCCAATACTCGGCGAGATCGGGCTGCTGCCGGAGCATGGGGATGATGCCGTAGGTGATGTCGACCGGGCACAGAACGCCGCATTCGAGCTGCGCGAAGAGAATTTCCGCCGCGCCGCGTGCGACGTGTCCGCCCCGGCGATTAGCGCGCCAGGGCATGTTGTGAACCTCATGCTCGAAAGCGAGGCCGATGACATCGTGCCAGGCGGGATGAAACTCGACCGTGTCCACACGCTGCCCGAAGCGGTTGAAGCGCTTCAGTTCCGGAAGCTTCGTATTGGCAAGGACAGCCTTGTCGATCCATTCGGGGTCGAAGACCTTCGCGCCCAGCGACATCAGGTTGTCGGTCGCCCAGTCGCCGCCGCCGCGCTTTACCGCTTCCTGAAGGACAATGTCCTTTTCATAGGCATTGGCCCATTCAAGCGCAGGGGGCTGGTTCTCGACTGTATGGGTCGCAAGTTCGGTTCTCGGGCGAATATAGGACATTGTTTGCTCCCACCTTATTGTTGATGCTGCCGGCCGTCGGGTCGGGGCGCCTTACCGCGCACTCCAATATCGCTGGTGTGCGACTGATCGCACCTTCGATATGCCCCTGTCCCAGTCGGTCGTCAATGTTGTATATAATCAGTCTAGATATTATAACACGCAAGAAATCAACTGGCCGCATGTCCTTTCGTCGAGGCGTCGGCAAACAGGCAGGTTGCGCAAGCAGCGCGCCGACCAGACAACAGAAGCGGCCGCACGCCGCAAACAGCGCGGGAGGAACCATATGACTTTGGCCACGAATAAGGCGGCATCATCGAGCGCACCATGGCTATCTGGCGCTGCACCGGGCGCGGGGCTCGCCAGGGCTGCGGTCAGATCGGATGCCGACCGCGCCGAAGTCGAGCGCTACGACCCGCTGTCGCTGCTTCCCGCCGATACTGTCTATGAATGCATCGCGGCGTCAGCGGCAGCAGCACCCGACAAACCCGCGATCATACATATGAAATCGGGCGATCCGGCCGATACCGTATCGGTTACCTATCGGGATCTGGTCAGCGATATCGAGAAGGCGGCCTGCCTGTTTTCAGAAGCGGCACAGGGCGAGGTCCCTGTCGTTTCATGCATCGTGCCGCTGCACCCTCAGGGGCTGGTCGCGGTATGGGGCGCGGGTACGGTCGGAATTGCCAATCCGATCAATCCATTTCTGGATGCCGCCGGCGTTGCTTCGATCATGAATTCGGTCAAGGCGAACGTGCTGGTCGTGGGTACTTCCCAGTTCGGGGCCGGCGCCTGGGACAGGCTCGATCAGATCGCCGGAGCTGTGCCGACGCTCAAGAAGATATTCCTGATCGGCGATACCGATGACGACCGCAGTTTCGCCAAGGCTCTCGCAGCGCAATCGACGGCAGGGTTTGCTTCGCTGAAACGCCGGAAGGGCAGTGAGGATTCCGTCTATATGCCGACCGGCGGGACGACAGGTGCGCCCAAGATCGTTCGCCACAGCCAGGACAAGCATCTCATCGACGCGTGGCTGATGGGTGCGCTGTTCGGTGCATCAGAGGATGAGGTCGTGGCCCAGGGCATGCCGCATTTCCATGTCGGCGGCCTTGTCGCCGCGTCGCTGCGCGCGGTGCTATTCGGCCAGACGATCCTGATCCTTACGCCGGATGGCTTTCGCAATCCCGGCGTGGTGGGTGGCTTCTGGAACATCATGAAGCGATTCAAGGTGACGAGCGTCATCGCGACGCCGGCGACGGCAGCCGCGCTGCTGGCCGCACCCGGATCGGACCATGAAGGACATTCCATCCGCTCGTTCGGCTGTGGCGGCAGCACCGTCCCGGTCGAATTGTTGCGGTCGTTCCACAAACGCTTCGGCCTTTACCTGCGCGAACTCTGGGGCATGACGGAGTTCCACGGAGTTACGACAGGCCATCCCGATCATGGCGGCGAACCGGCAATCGGTTCGGTCGGAAAGCCGTTCGCGTTCCATGAAGTCAAAGCCATCAATATCGAGGATGGCGAATTTGCCGGCGAAGTGCCGAACGGTTCGGAAGGCATCATTGTCGTCAAGGGCGCATGCGTCGGCGTTGGCTATGTCGATCCACGCGCCAACGAAGAATTTTTCGTCAAGGGCATGCCGGACGGCGATGTGTGGGCCAATACCGGCGATCTCGGGTCGATGGACGAGGAGGGGCATGTCTGGATCCATGGCCGCGCCAAGGATCTGATCGTGCGCGGCGGACACAAGATCGATCCCAAGGTGATCGAGGAAGCCTTGCAGCATCACCCGGCGGTGCAGGTTTCGGCGGCTATCGGACGGCCGGACGCCCGGCGCGGCGAGATGCCGATCGCCTATGTACAACTGAAGGCCGGGTCGGACGTCTCGGCGGACGAACTGATCGCGCTGTGCCAGGAGCAGATCAGCGAACGCGCTGCCGTCCCGATCGAGATCATCACTTTGCCGGCCATGCCGATGACGGCTGTCGGCAAGATCGCCAAGCCGCAGCTGAGGGTCGATGCGACGACGCGTGTCGTGCGCGAAGTCGTCAGTCAGATGGCGCCGTCGGCAGAGATCCGCGACGTGACCGTCGATCAGACCGGCAAGCGGCCTGTTGCCAGGATCGCACTTACCGTTCCTGAATCCGAGAAGGCTTCGGTCACGCAAAAGCTCGAGGAAGCGTTCACGTCCTTCGAGTTCAGCACGGAACTCTCTTTTCAGGCCGCCTGAGCGGCGGCCAGGCCAACCTCAGGCGGTGACAGCCCTGCCGATGATCAGTTTCTGAATCTCGGCGGGGCCTTCGGCGCTGACCAGCGAGAGCGCATCGCGCAGCAGGCGCTCGATTTCGTGATCCTTGGCATAGCCATTGGCGCCGTGGATATCGAAGGAATCCTGCGCCACCTTCCGGGCCGTCTCGGTCGCGAACAGTTTGGCCATGCCAGCCTCCAGGTCGGCCCGGCGACCTTCGTCCTTCATGCGTGCAGCATCCTGCGTGAGCAGGCGTGCGGCGCGGATCGACGTCGCCATTTCCGCTAGCTTGAACTGCACGGCCTGGTGTTCGGCGATCGGCTTGCCGAAAGTATGCCGTTTGCGCGCGTAATCGACCGCAACCTCGAAGCACCGCTGCGCAACGCCGACACACAGGGCCGACGCGCCAACCCGGCCGGTTTCCATTGCCGCGATCATCTGCGTGAAGCCCTTGCCGAGGCCCTCGGCTTCGGCGCCAAGGATCCGGTCGCCGGAACAGCGGTAGCCATCGAGAACAAGGTCGGTCGTCTCGACGCCACGATCGCCCATCTTGTCGATGTTCTCGCCGATTGCGACGCCGGCAAAGCGCCCGTTGCCCGTCATCGCCCACGGTTCCTTCTCGATGATGAAACAGGTCATGCCGCGATGCGCGGGCTTTGCATCCGGATCCGTCTTCACGAGGGCAAAGATGAACCGGGCGGCAAGGCCATTGGTGATCCACCGCTTGCGGCCGGTGAGGACCCAGGACCCGTCCTCGGCGCGCGATGCTGACGTCGTTATCGCCTGAACGTCCGAACCCGTATGCGGTTCGGTCAGCGAGAATGCGCAACGGTATTCGCCGGACGCCATCCTGGGCAGCAGGCTTTCTTTCTGCTCCCGGCTTCCCGACTGCATCATGAGCTTGCAGCAAAGGTGATGCGGATTGAGCACGCCCGCCATCGAAATCCAGCCGCGCGCGATCTCCTCCATGACCTTTGCATGGGTCTGCATGTCGAGGCCGAGACCGCCGAACTCGGCAGGCACGAATGTGCCGAAAAGGCCGAGCTTCCTCATTCCGTTGACGACATTTTCAGGGAACGCCGTAGAGTCGCCGGCCGCCTGCGCGGCAGGCAGGACCTCGTCGTTGACGAACGTGCGAACGGCGTCGAGCAGGGCGTCTTTTTCTGCCTCGGTCACATCAATGCTCCGGGTTGTCCAGCTGTTCGACGGCGATCAAAGCTGGAGCGGTTCTTCGACCTGCCCGTAGCCGTGTTCCGGGTCCAGCTGCAGGTAGCGCTTGTCGTCGCGGGTCACGATACGCGGCTCCACGGTGGTGCGCGCGCGTTTGTTGGCTGCCTCAACCGCATCAGCGAGGGTGGAGGTCGACGCAAGCAGGCGCAGGTTCATGCGTGTCGGGAAGACGATGGTCCGTTGCCCGGCCTCGGCCAGCCGCAGCGCCTCTTCCGGTGCTACCCATTCGGATTCTACGGCTTCGCGACCATCGTGAATGGCGATCTGATCTGCCGGCACCGGTGCAAGGAAGAAGAACGTGTCGAAGCGCTTGGGCGAAATCGGCGGTGTGCGCCAGCGCGAGAACAGCGTGAGCCGGCCGATATCGATGGTGATCTCCTGCTCCTTGATGAAATCGAGAAACGGCAGCGTGCCGGCGTCGATGGCTTTACGTGTTTCGATCATCTCGGCGTGGCTGGCGGTGCTGTTCTCGGCGCCAATGACGACGCCTGATTCCTCGAACGCCTCGCGCACGGCAGCGACCCGCGCTGCGCGTTCGGATTCCGGCACGCTGTCCCAGCCTCTGGCATAGTCGGCCCAGCCCAGATCGCCGTCGGATTCCTCGATCTTGCCGCCGGGAAAGACCATCGCACCCGACATGAAGTCGATCTTGTGATGGCGCCGAACCATCAGCACTTCGAGCTGCTCGGCCTCGCGGATGAGCATGACGGTGGATGCGGCCTTGACCGGCACGGATGCATTCATTGGGACTGTTTCCTTCACTGGGGACGGGCGATGTTTAAGGCGCCTACACGACCGGTTTTGTGCCGGTTCATCGTCCGACGAAGTTCGGCTTGCGTCGCTGTGAGACTTCGCAGATGCCGTTCCAGCCGTCCTCAGACCGTGTGACGCGCGTCATCGCCCTTGCTTCAAGTTCCATCTGCGCTTCGATAGGCTGCGACCATGCCGATAGCAACAGGTTCTTGATTTCGCCGTAGGCGAGGGTGGGGCCGGCGGCGAGTTCGCGCGCGAATGCCCACGCCTCTTCCTTGAGCTTGTCGTCATCGGCAATGTGACTGATCAGGCCATACTCCAGGGCCTTCTCCGCTTCCCAGGTCTGGTTGCGCATGAGGAATTCCGCCGCGCGCCGGAAGCCGACACGGCGGGGAAGGAATGTCGAGCCGCCGCCGTCGGGGACGAGGCCGATACCGGTATAGGCTGCGTAAAAGCTCGCCGACCGCCCGGCTATGCAGAAATCGGCGGCAGCGCAAAGCGCGGTGAAACCGCCGACCGCGAGACCGTGCACCGATACGATGACGGGGGCGTTCATGCGGGCGAAGCGGGAAAGCGCGGAATGCAATCCGACAGTCGCGTTCTTGATGAAGACCTGCAATTCCTGCCGGTCGCGGTTCATCGTCTTCAGATCCGCGCCGACGCCGAAATACTTGCCGCTTCCCTCGATCAGCACGCAGCGAACAGACGGGTCTTCGTCGAGCTCGCTGGCGATCAGGCTGAGTTCGGTATTGAATCGCAGGTCCATCGGATTGCCGCGATCAGGCTGGTTGAACACGATGTTGGCGATGCCGTCGGCAATGGTCAGCTTGAAGGATTCATAAGGCATGGGCGTCTCCCGTTGATATTGATGCCGGCCGGGCGATCCGGTCAGGCTTTTGTCTTCTGGCGCGCGATGACCATTTTCATGATCTGCGCGGTACCGTCGCCGATCTGCAGGCCGAGCAGGTCGCGCAACCGCTGTTCGAAGGGCATGTCCTTGGAATAGCCGCCGTGCCCGTGCGTCAGCAGGCAGGTATTGACGATGTCGTAGGCGAGCTTGGGTCCCCACCATTTGCACATCGCAGCTTCGGCCGTATGGGGCAGGCCGCGATCTTTCAACCAGAGGGTCTGCAGACACAGAAGGCGCGCGCCGGCCCATTGGGTTTCGGCCTCTGCGAGGGGGAATGTCACGCCCTGATACTCGCTGAGCGGCTTGCCGAAGGTGAACCGCTCGTTGGTGTATTTCCAGGCTGCGTCAAGCGATACGCGCGCGACCGAGAGGCAGAGGATTCCAAGAAGCGCCCGGCTGTAGTCGAAACCCGCCATGACCTGCGAGAAGCCGGCATTCTCTGTTCCGAGCAGATGCGATGCGGGCACGCGGACATTGTCAAAAAACAGCGAGCCGCGTCCGACGCTGCGTCCGCCATGGTCGTCAAACGAGGTTCTGCTGATGCCCGGCAAATCCAGCGGTATCAGAAAGGAGCTGATGCCCTTCGCTCTCGCCTCAGTTGTTCCCGTCCGTGCGAAGGCGACGGTGAAATCTGCCTGATCGGCGAGGCTGATCGACGTCTTCTCGCCATCGATTATGTAGTCGTCGCCGTCGCGCCTCGCTCTGAGTTTCAGGTTGGCAGCGTCCGAACCGCCTCCGGGTTCGGTCAGGGCGATGCTGGCGATCAGTTCGCCGCTGAGCATTCCGCGAATCCATGGGTCCACGACGTCGGGCGTACCAAAGCTTCGCATGATCTGCGCATCCAGCGAGGCATTGATCGTCACGTAGCCGATATTGAGGTCTTCGCCGCAAAGGGCTTCAACGACGAGGCCGGCGGTCAGGCAATCCTGGCCGAGCCCTCCAATTTCCTCCGGCAATTCGATGCCGAAAAGTCCCAGTTCACCCATTCGCTTCAGCGTCGGGCGATCCATCCGGCCCTCCTGATCGCGCAGTCGGTAGTTGGGCTTGAGATGGTCCCGCGCGAAGGCCCTTGCCGTTTCGACCAGGGCTTCCTGTTCGGGAGTGAGGCTGAAATCCATGCTGAACTTTCCAATAGGTAACTATGAGGCAGAAAGGCAAATTCGTTCGCCTCTCAGGCCGGTCCGGAATTGCCGACCGGCGTCAGGCGCCGGCGGCGTTGATTTTGGTCGCGAAGCCGAACGTTGAGAAGGCCTCGTCCAGTTTCTTGAGTAGCGCCGCGTCGCCGTCGTGTACATTCAGTATCACTTGTGGCCGCTTGCCTGACTCATCGATCGAGACATCGACCTTCGTCGTTTCGCCCGCGATTTCTCCGGCTGTTCGCATCGCGACCTTCTTCATCGCATCGATGCGCAGGGCCGGTTTGAAGACTTTGCCCACAGGCGTGATCGGAATCTGATCGATGATGGCTATCTCCACCGGAACGGCGGCGCGTTCCTGCATGTGTTCTGCGCTATAGGCCAGCAATTCGTCCGACGTGGCCGCGGCGCCGGCCTTGAGCTGCACATACGCCATCGGCAGTTCGCCTTTTGACCGGTCCGGCCGGCCAATCGCTGCTGCAAGCTGAACGGCAGGATGTCGCGACACCACCTCTTCGATCATGGCCGGATCGATATTGTGCCCGCCTCGAATGATGACGTCCTTGGAGCGTCCATAGAGCCATGCAAATCCGTTCTCGTCGATAATCCCGAGGTCGCCGGTGTTGATCCATTTCTTGCCGTCGCCGAGCGGCGGGAAGAACAACTCCGCGTCCAGCTCCTTCTGGGCATAACCTGGAACGACGGCCGTCCCGCAGACGGCGAGGACGCCGCGTTCATTGGTCTTGCAGTCGCGCACGTATCGACCGTTCTCGTCTATCTCGACGACCTTCAGCTCATGGAAGGGCAGGACGTGGCCGACCGAACCCGGGACTGACGGATTCCCGTCGTCGGGTTGGCCCGTCACGCAGCCATAGACTTCCGACATGCCCCAGAACTCGCGCAGCCAGACACCAAACTTGCGATGGAAGTTCTTCGCGACCTCGACGGGGATGGTCGCGCCGCCGCAAAAGAACTTGAAGAGTCTGTGGTCGGAAGGCGGCGTCTCGCCGCTGGCCAGGATTGCCGCTGCCGTGGTCGGTGTGACGACGACATTGGTGATCCCGTAATGGGCGGCCAGCTTCCAGAAATTGCCGATGACACCGGGGTTGCGATAGCCCTCGGTCGTCAACGTGACGAGCGTCTGTCCGAATATCAACGCGCGAAGGCAGATCGTGACCAGACCGCCGACATGAAAGAGCGGCAGGGCGTGGGCGACGACCTCATCACGGCCAGAACCGATCAGGGCCGCCATGTTGAAGCAGTTCACCAGTTGCCCGTAGTGGGTCATCCGCACCAGCTTGGGTGCGGCGGTCGTACCGCCGGTCGGCAGGTAGAAGGCTTCCGTCCCGGAGTCGTGCTGGCGCGTAAAATTGAGCCTGCCGCCGGGCTGTCGCCCAAGCTCGGCCATGAAATCCTTTTCGCCGTTCTGCGGATCGAGGACGAAGACCTCGCGCAAAGTTGGCACGGCTTTCCTGATGTCGGCGATCTTGTTCCAGAGACCGTCGCCATATTTGCCGGTGCAGGTGACGAGCACCGTCGCCCTGGCGGTATTCAGGATCGAAACCGCATGCTGGAATTCCAGGAACGGATTGATCGGCACGGCGATACCCGCGGTCGCAGCGCCCCAGCTGGCAAATAGCGATTCAGGGATCATCGGCAGGATGACCGCTACCGAAACAGGCTGGCCGGCCGAAGCGTCGTGGAAAAGATTTGCCGCCTTTTCGATGGTCTCGACCAGTTCCGAATAGGCGATGGTGCGTGGAGGCGTTGAGACATCGGCTGCGAGCAGATGCTGGATCGCGGGCTTGGCTGGTTCAAGTTCCGCCGCCGCGCGCAGGCAACCGAGGATCGAGAGATCGGGCAACAGGGTTTTCGGATCGATACCTGAAAACAATCCGATGTCTTTGACCGATCGAAGACGAGCCCGGGAAATTCGACCCGGAAGCGGATCACCTCCATCCAGCCAAATAGCGCTGTCGGATGAAGGTCGCTCGGCCTTCGCATCTACGGAGTTTTCCGCCATTATCGTATCCTCCCTTATTGTCACTTTTTATATAATATCGGCATTTGTGCCAAGTGGCTTTGGGTGGTAAATCCTACGAAGTGAGATTTTTGAGACAATGCTCTGCGGGATTGTGCCAGGCAGAGGTTTGGGCCACGGCGTCAGAGATGAACTGACCGGGTCCGAATTGTCTCCAGGGGAGGGGAAACATGACAAACGCGAATTCACGGAACGATGCAGTCAATCCGAAGGGCCTTGCGGAGTGGTTCCGGCGCCGCGCGCAACGTAACCCGGATGCACCGGCTTTAAGCTTTGAGGGTGTGACCTGGAGCTATTCACGGTTTCAGCAGGAAAACGAAAAGATGGCTGCGGTGCTGGCCAGCGTCGGCGTCAAGCCGGGGATGCGCGTCGGCTATCTGGGTTTCAATCACCCGCTGACGCTGGTGACGATGTTCGCCGCCAGCCGTATCGGCGCCATTTTCATCCCGATGAATTTTCGGCTGGCCGGACGTGAGACCAAGCAGTGCATCGACGATGCTGACATCCACACCGTGATTGTCGACGAACATCACCAGCACCTGATCGAGGAGGTGCGCTCGTCGCTCGGTTGCACCAACTACATATCGACCAATGTCAGCAAGCATGACGGCTGGTTGGCGCTCGATGAACTCAGGAGCGCCGCGCCGGCATCCGTGCCCGCGGTCAACAATGCGCCTGACGATGTGGCCATTCTGCTCTTTACCTCCGGCACAACGGGTCGTGCCAAGGGCGCAATGATCACGCACGAAAACATCTGGCTCAACAATGCGAACTGGTTCCTGGCAAGCGACTACCGGTCGCACGATGTGGGCATGAATGTTGCGCCACTTTTTCATGCGGGCGGGCTGAACGCCGTCGTTGTCCCGATGCTGCTCGCAGGCGGTCACGTCGTCCTTCAGCAAACGTTCGATCCGCAAAAGTTCATGCTCGCGATCGAGGAATTCGGGGTGACAGTGACGTTCATGGTGCCGGCCATGATGCTTGTCGCCAGCCAGCATGAAGTCTTCAGCAAGGTCGATCTTTCAAGCCTGCGTCTGATCGTTGCCGGCGGCGCGCCGGTGCCCGAGCCGATCCTGAAGATTTTCGGCGATCGGGGCATACCGGTCAGCCATTGCTACGGCATGACAGAGGCGACATCCGCCGTATCCTTTCTTGAGACCAGCAGCGCGCTGCGCAAACTCGGGTCCTGCGGTCAGCCGGGCATGCTCTGCGACATCCGTATTGTCGATGCCGACGAAAACGAAGTCACGGAGCCCCTGGCGCGAGGCGAGATCCGCGCACGCGGCGGGAACATCATCAAGGGGTATTGGGGGCGGCCAGAAGATTCCGCCGCCGTGATCGACGCCGACGGTTGGCTGCGCAGCGGCGATATCGGCTATTTCGACGCGGACGGTTACCTCTACATCTGCGATCGCCTGAAGGACATGATCATCAGCGGCGGCGAGAACATCTATCCGGCCGAACTGGAAAGCGTCCTGTACGAGCATCCCGCGATTTCCGAGGTCGCTGTGATCGGCGCGCCTGACGAGAAATGGGGCGAACGCGTTGTCACGGTGGCGGCGCTGAAACCCTCGAGCACTCTTTCACTGGAAGAGTTGCAGGCCTTCTGCGACGGCAATATGGCCCGCTACAAGCTGCCGCGCGAACTTCACCTTGTCGATGCCCTGCCGCGCAACGGCAATGGCAAGGTCATGAAGACCGAGTTGCGGGAGCGCTTCTGCGGCCGTTAGCAGAAGCAGGTCAGCTTCCCGACGCAGCTCCTGATCCGGGCATCTTCTATCGTCGGCCTACTAATAGCGGATTGGCCGAAGCCAATTTGTCATGCCGTCGCCCGTGGGCGTCTTAGATGCTGCATCAGCCAGATGCCGTTCGGCAATTCGACCGGTGGAGCCGGGCCGAACTTCGCCCACCCTGCCGCTTTTCGGCGGCCGAAGACTGTCCTTTCGTTCAGAGGAATTGAAGTCCTTGACAGTGGGCAGCGCATGTCCAATGGTTGAACCATCGCGGTCGCAGGTGGTGGCAGTAAAGCCCGCTTGCCGGCTGTTTTTCAAAGGATGAACTGAGTTCAGTTCATCCTGATGTTTTTTCGCGAGAGGCACCAGAAAATCAGCGTTTTTTTGCGACTTTATCGTCTATCCGAGTTGCATGTATTTGTGGTAATGAGGCTGATTAGCGTTCGTTGAGAAACGTGATGGCCGACCGATCTTACGACCGGCCCGGGGGGCAGTCAGGAAAATCCGGAACGGCCGAAGAAATCGTGGACTGGAACAACCAGCCCGAACAATGCCCGAAGGAAGCACATCCGCAGCAACGCGGCGACTTCGGGTCCAACAAAGCACTGATGGTTTCACAGGGAGGAACTGACGTGAAATATTTTGGAAAACTCGGGCTTGCAAGCAGCCTTGCAGCTCTCGCACTTGCATTTGTGACTGGTTCCGACGCTCGCGCTGCGGACCCAATCAAACTCGGCGTGATCATGCCGACCTCAGGCGGCGTTGCGGCTTTGGGCAACTCCTTGACCGACGGTATCAAACTTGCCGTTGAGGAGATCAATGCGGCTGGCGGCGTCAACGGCAGCATGCTTGAAATCGTCGCGCGCGACTCGCAGGCAAAGCCCGACATCGCGTCTGCGGCGGCAAAAGAATTGATCTCGAAAGAGGGCGTAAAGGTCATCATCGGGCCGCTGCTGTCGGGCACCGGCCTTGCCGTGTCGGAAGTCGCCAAGCAGGAAAAGATCGTCAACTTCGCTCCGTCGTCAAAGACAGAAGCGCTGACGGCGGAGAAGCTTCACAAGTATATCTTTCAGCTGGCCGCGACGACCGACGTGGATGCCAAACGGTTTTCGGACCTGCTGAACAAGATCGGTGCCAAGAAGGTATGTCTGGTGGGCTTTGACTATGCCTACACGACGGACCTCCATCGGGGCATCCAGGCCAATCTGAATGGCTTCGAGATCACGAAGGAATATCTCGTGAAGCTCGGATCGACGGATTACAATACGCTGATCAGCGAGTTGCTGGCCGATCCCTGCGACACAATCATGGGGTCCATCTTTGGCGGTGGTTTCGTCGCTTTTGCCAAGCAGGGTGCTCCGTTTGGCCTTTTCAAGAACAAGAAGCTCGTCTGGGGCGCCCAGATCGGAAACTACGAGACGCTCGCGGCTCTGAAGGGCGACTTCCCGGAAGGGCTTTGGACGCAGGCTGCGGACCTTTGGTATTATGAGGGTTCGGAGGCCCATAAGAATTATCTTGCGGCTCTGGCAAAGCTTCAGGGGCGCAAGGAAACCGACATGTGGCCCATCACCGGATACGGTGCAGTCAAGTTCATTGCAGCTGCCATGCAGAAAGCCGGCTCGACAGATCCGGACAAGGTGGCGGAAGCGCTGGAAGGGCTTTCGATCGAAGGTCCGCTCGGTACACTCACGATGGATGCGAAGACCCACAGGGCCAACGCACCGGAGTTCTACGGGCAGGTTGCGACCGTGCCGGGAACCGACGTCAAGCAAATGACAAAGATCGAAATCGTCAGATGATCAGGTGACGATAAGGGCCGCCCCGCCACCATGGTGGGGCGGCCTTCTCGATGCATGTCGGCGTCGATATCTCCTGCAGCCAGACAGGCGTTTCGATAACCCTCAACTTTCGGTGCCGTTCAGTGAACAGGCGTGTTGACAGCACGGGCGCGGCGTCCAATGGTTCAACCACCGTGTGAGTGAAGCCTCGTTGAAACGGGCGGCACACGTCCAGTCGCAAGCGGGCGATGCCCGAAGCGCCTGACAGCAAGCGACCTTCGATTTGTCAGGGCCGCGCAATTGAATCGTTCCTTGAAAGGGAGGGAACATCGATGAAAAATTGGAAATTCGGAATCGCGGGCGGCGTTGCCGTACTGGGTTCCATGCTAGCCGTATCACATGCATTCGCGGCCGATCCGATCAAGATTGGCGTCGTGCTGCCAACGTCAGGCGGGCTCGCTTCTTATGGATTGACGATGATCGACGGCGTCAAGCTTGCCGTTCAGGAGATCAACGATGCTGGCGGTATCAACGGACGACAGCTCGAATATGTCGCGCGCGACTCGCAGACGAACCCGAACGTTGCCTCGGCCGCTGCCAAGGAACTGATCAGCAAGGAAGGCGTCAAAGCCATCATCGGCGCGGTCAGTTCGGGTGTCACGCTTGCGGTTTCAGAGGTGGCCAAGCAGGAGAAGGTTGTCCTGTTCGCGCCCGCGGCGCGCGCCAAGAGCATCACCGGCGAAAAGCTGCACAAGTATGTGTTCCAGGGCATCAAGACGACGGATGACGAAGCCCGGGATCTTGCCAATATCCTGAAGGATCAGGGCGCCAAGAAAGTCTGCATGACAGGCTACGACTACGCGTATACGACCGATCTGTTCGAGGCGATGAAGAGCGAACTCGGCAATATCCCGATCACCGGAGAATTTCTGGTCAAGCTCGGCACCAACGATTTCAGCACCCTTATCAGCCAGTTGCAGGCCAATGAGTGCGATGCAGTTCTGGGCGCCCTGTTCAGCGGCGGCTTCGTTGCTTTTGCGAAGCAGGCAAAGCCGTTCGGCTTCTTTGAAAGCAAGAAGGTGGTTTGGGCCGCTTCCGTGGCCTCAACGGAAGTAACGACGCAGCTGAAACAGGACTATCCTGAAGGCATGTGGGCCGGGGCCTTTGACTTCTGGTATTACGACGGTTCTGAGGCGCACAAGAAGTTCCAGGACGGCATTGCCAAGATCGAAGGCACCAAGGAAACCGGCATGTACGCGCTCAATGGCTACAGGGCGATGTATTTCATTGCCGAGGCCATGAAGAAGGCCGGTTCGGACGATCCGGATGCCGTCGTGGCGGCGCTGGAAGGGCTGACGATCGAAACGCCGCTCGGCCCGGTAACGATGGACGCGAAAACCCACCGCGTCGACGCGGCCGAGTTTTATGGTCCGGTGGTAACCGTTGCGGGAAGCGATGTGAAACGGATGTCGCCGATCAATCTGGTGAAGTAAGCTGGCACAATTGGTTCCGTCCGCCGTCGATGCCGGCGGACGAAACACATGCATCGATACAAGTCAGACCGCCCTAAGGCGGCTTTTGGGGGAAGCATGTTTACGAATCCGACCTTTATGGCGATTCAGGTTCTGAATTCGCTTTCTCTGGCGATGAACCTCTTCATCATCGCGTCCGCGCTCACGCTGATCTTTGGCGTGCTCAGGATCGTCAATTTCGCGCATGGCGCGTTCTACATGATCGGCGCCTATGTCCTGTACAGCGTCGTTGGATCGTTCGGCGAGACCGATCTCGGCTTCTGGACCGGCGTTATCGCGGCGGGCGTCGTCATGGCGGCGGTCGCCTATGTAGTCGAACGGTTCCTGCTGTCGCGGCTCTACGACAAGGAGCACCTACTGCAACTGCTGTTCACGTTTGCGCTGGTGCTGATCATCAAGGACGCGGTCAAGATGATCTGGGGGTCGCTGCAATACAGCGTGTCCTATCCGCCCATGATGTCCGGCGCCGTCAATCTGGGTATTACCTATTACCCGACCTATCTGCTGTTCCTGTGCATTCTGGGTCCGCTGGTTGCCATCGGCCTGTGGCTCGGTCTTGAGAAGACGCGGTGGGGGCGGATCCTCAGGGCGGCGCGGCTCGACCGGGAGATGCTTGGGGCGCTGGGTACCGACGTCACGAAGGTGTTCTCGGCGGTCTTCGTCATCGGTGCCGCAATGGCCGCCATCGGCGGCGCGCTTGCCGCGCCGCGCGTCGCCGTCGATCCGGGCATGGACGCGCTGGTCATCATCGACTGCTTCATCATCGTGATCATCGGCGGCATCGGCAGTCTGTGGGGCAGCTTTGTCGGCGCGCTGATCCTCGGGTTTCTGACGGTCTTCGGGACGCTGATCTTCCGCGAATGGGAGATCGTGCTGGTCTATGTGATGATGATCGGCGTGCTGCTGGTGCGCCCGTGGGGGCTGTTCGGCCAGCCTGAGGCGGAGCGGCACTGATGGCAACGCGTGGACAGACGATATTCCTGATCCTTCTCTTTGTTGCGCTCGCGCTCGTGCCGCTCGCCGGTGAGCGGTATCCGCTGGAACTGGCCGTGCAGCTGATGATCTTCGGGCTGTTCGCGATGAGCCTGAACGTGCTCATCGGCCATGTCGGTTCGATCTCCTTCGGGCATGCGGCTTTCTTTGCCATCGGCGGCTATGCGTGCGCCTATTTCCAGACGCGGCTCGGCTGGCCGATCTTTGTCAGCATGCCGGCGGCGATCGGGCTGACGGCCGTCTGCGCGCTGATAATCGGCTATTTCTGTGTCCGGCTGACGGAGCTCTATTTCGCGATCCTGACGCTCGCCTTTTCAATGCTGGTGTGGGCGGTGGCGTTCAAGTGGACAGAGGTTACCGGTGGCGGCGACGGTTTCGTCGGCATCACGGCGCCGGACTTCATGAGCAATCCGGTCCTCTTCTTCTGGTTTACCTTCGCGATCGTGGCCGTCTCGGTCGGGCTGTTGTGGCTGCTCAGCAATTCCACCATGGGCAAGACCTTCATCGCCATTCGCGAGAACCCGACGCGCGCAGACTTCCTTGGCGTGAACGTGCGCCGGATGCGGCTGATCGCATTCGTGATCGCGGGTGCCTTTGCCGGTATCGCGGGGGCGCTGCTGTCATTCTACGTGCGGGGCATGTTTCCCGAATCGGCTTTCTGGACCCAGTCGGGGCAGGTGATGATCATGGTGCTGCTGGGCGGCATGCATTCTTTCGTCGGACCGATCCTCGGGGCGGTCGTGATCTATGTCCTGGAGACCTTCATCAGCCAGTACACGCAATACTGGCCGATCGTTCTCGGCACCATCCTCCTGCTCATCGTGATGTTCGCGCCCGACGGGCTTATCGGCATGTTCCGGTCCATCGGCCGGCGCATGTCCATGAGGGGGCGGCGCAATGCTTGAGGTGTCCGGTGCCACGAAGAGCTTCGGCGGCTTCGTCGCGGTAAGCAACGTCAACCTGTCGGTTGCCGAGGGCGAAACCCACGCGGTGATCGGACCGAACGGGGCGGGCAAGACGACGCTGTTCAATCTCGTCAGCGGCCTGCTGACGCCCGACAGCGGTTCGGTCGTGTTCCGAGGCAAGCCGCTGAAGAAGATGCAGCCGCACGAGATCGTCAAGATCGGGATGGCGCGCTCGTTCCAGCGGGTCAACATCTTCCCGCGCAAGAGCGTGTTCGACAATGTGCAGGTCGCGCTGATCGCCAGCCGGGGCCTGAACTTCAACCCGTTCCGGCAGGCGTCCGGCCTCTTTCGTGACGAGACCATTGCCCTTCTCGATCTGGTGGAGATGGCAGACGACGCCGATCGCCGCGCCGGCGAACTGGCGCATGGCCGCCAGAAGCAGCTTGAACTGGCGGTCGCGCTGGCTGCCGATCCCAAGCTCCTGCTGCTCGACGAGCCGACCGCCGGCATGTCGCTCGGCGAAACACGCGCGGCGATCAAGCTGATCAATGACATCGTCTCGAAACGCGGACTGACGCTGCTGTTCACCGAACACGACATGAACGTCGTCTTCGAGATCGCCAGCCGCATCTCGGTTCTCCATCATGGCGAGATCATCGCCAGCGGCGAACCGCAGGCGGTCCGCGACAACGACGAGGTCAAACGCATCTATCTGGGCAAGGAGTAGCGTGATGGACGACCTGCTCAGCGTAAACGATCTGCACGTCTCCTACGGTCTCAGCCGCATCCTGCACGGCATCTCGCTCAATGTGCGACGCGGCGAACTGGTCTCGCTGGTCGGGCGCAACGGTGTCGGCAAGTCGACCACCATGCGCGCCATCATGGGACTGACGCCGCCGCGTTCCGGCTCGGTTCGCTGGAAGGGCCAGGAGATCGCAAGACGCAAGTCGCATTTCAATGCGAAGGCGGGCATCGGTTATGTGCCGGAAGACCGCCGCATCTTCTCCGGCCTCAGCGTCTGGGAGAACCTGGATGTCGCCCGGCTGCCCGCACATGACGGCATCGCCGCCTGGGACGAGGCGCGCGTATTCGAGTTCTTCCCGGATCTGGAGCGCTTCAGGGACCGCAAGGGCGGCCTGCTGAGCGGCGGTCAGCAGCAGATGCTGACCATCGCCAGAACGCTCATGGGCAATCCGGAACTGCTGCTGCTGGACGAGCCTTCGGAAGGTCTTGCCCCGCTGATCGTCGCCAATATGCGCGAGAAGATCCAGGAGCTGAAAGCGGCAGGCCTGTCCATCATTCTCGCCGAGCAGAACCTCGATTTCGTGCTCGCCCTGTCAGACCGCTGCTACGTACTCGAAAAGGGCGAGATCGTCTTCGAAGGCACCGCAGAAGAGCTCAGGAACAACACCGAAGTGCAGGACAGATACCTGCATATCTGAGCATGGCGCGAGGGCGCGGTTGTGACCGCGCCCTGCCGACTGCCGGTCAGGCTGACGCCTTGACGTCGTCGAAATAGGTGGATGAAGAGAGTTCCCGCCATTGCTCCGCGTCCTTGCGGGTTGCTTCCAGCTTTCCAAGAAGCTCGAGCAGGCTGTCCTCGCCAATCGGCAGATGCATGGGCGGGTTCTCGATATTGGATAACGTCCAGATCACATCGCCAAGCTTTGCCGGATCGTTGGGCTGCAAACCGTTTTTCGCCACGATACCCTTGCGGAAAATGCCGCCGGTATCGGCGTAGTCGTCAATGATGTCCCGCGCGCCCGCAAGGGATGTTCCGGCAAATTCGGTGCGGAAGCTGCCCGGCTCGATAACGGTCACCTTGATGCCAAGCGGGCCGACTTCGGCTGCGAGCGCTTCGGAAAGTCCGGCCACCGCGAATTTGGAGGCGCAGTAGAAGGCGAGGCCCATCTTGCCGGCAAATCCGGCCAGTGATGCGGTGTTGATGATGCGTCCCGCGCGCCGGGCGCGCATTCCGGGCAACGCCGCCCGGGTGACTTCTGAAAGGCCGAAGACATTGACGTCAAAAAGCCGGCGATACTCGTCCTCGGCCGTTTCCTCGAGCGCGCCGTGCAAGCCATACCCGGCATTGTTCATCAGCACGTCGATGCGGCCGAAATCCCGCTCCGCGCGGGCAACGACTTCCTTGACCATGGCCGTGTCGCGCACGTCGAGGTGATAGTAACGGCATCGGTTGCCGTATTTTTCGCTGAGCGGCCCTGTGTCGCCTTTCGCCAGTATTGTCGCGGCGACGCTGTCGCCGTTTTTCAACGCCGTTTCGGCGATGTGGTGTCCCATGCCGGAATCGCAACCGGTAACAAGCCAGACGCGGCCACTATCTGAAGTCATCGTTTTCTCCCAACTCGTGTTGCCGGCCGTTCATCGGCCGCTGTTGTAAAAGGCTCAACCATTGGGAAATTGATAAACCAGATTCAGCGCGACGATCAACCGAATCCCGTTCAGATCGGTGCTTAGGCGGTTTGCCGCGAACTTATTCAGGCTTCACTGCAAATTGCGGGAAATATTCCTCCACGACCGGGCTATCCATGCTCCACGTATGACAGCCGCCGAGGAAGATGGGCCGTTCGGTGCGCTGCGTGTCGGTGCCACCGGCGTCAAACAGTTCCTTGTCGGCCCTTGAGACCAGCGTCTGGATCGCGATGGTCGGAATGCCCGTCAGCAGTTCGCGCGTGTGGGTGCAGCCGGTGGTTCCGCCGAGCACTTCCTGGATGCTCTTGCGCCAGCCGCGCGCGAGCGACCGGCCGATGAGCCCCGGCAGCGCCGCCGTGCTGCCGGCGCAGAATGAGAAGGGGACGGTCGCAAGTTCGATCGCGATGTCGCGAACGATCAGATCCTTGTCGAAGGTTACGCGTGTCACGATGTCATGTTGCGCTGTGCCCGGGGTCAGCTGGCCGCGCTCGCGCTCGGGAAAAGTGAAGTGCTTGCGGTCCGTGACGCGGGCTTCGACATCGTAAAGCCCGTCTTCGCGCTCGAAGCTGTCGAAAATTACGGTGCGCGTATGGTTGGGCGTTCTGGCGACAGGTGGCGGAAGGGTCATGCGTCTGCGTCCCGGGAAAAATTCGCCCACCGCCGGGCGACCGGCGATGAGCGCAATATTGCAGTTTGGACGCCGATCGTGTCAGCCCTTCAGCAATTCGGCAAGATCGCCTGCCAGTTGCGGCGTCGGATCGAAGCCCATCGGCAGATACCAGGCGCGTTCCATCGCGACGCGTTCGTCGGTCGCATCAAGTACGGCGATCTCGATCTTGTGGCGGACTTCGCTGCCGAAAGAGGGCGCCTTCTGCACGACATCGGCGACAACAGCAGCCAGTTCCATTGCGGCGGTTCGCACCTGCGGTGTCGTCGCCTCAACGTCTGCCAGCGTCCTGGCCGCTTCGTCGCGTGCGCCGGCAAGGCGCGAAGCCTCAGAAGACGGCAGTCCCGATTTGCCGATGGCATCGGCCATGCGCGAGTAGTGCTTCAGGTCGAACCGCTCGCGCGCATGAATGTCGTCGTAGCGTGCGCGGACGAATTCAATGTAGTCGACGGCGAGCTTTAGCTGTTCCTTCGCGAGCGGGTCCTTCGGGTCTATCGAAGGCCCGATAACGTCGGTCAGCGCTTTTGCCACGGCCTTCAGGCCAACATCTGTACGGTCCATCAGATTACCTCCCTCAGCGCCTTTGAAAGATCCGCCGAAATCGTCGGAACGATTCCCGTTACCCGCATCAGCAACACATCCTGATGCGATTTGCCGAGCTTGGGCACGCGGTAGGCGGTGGCACGCGCGGAGGCAATGATCATGAAGCGATTGAGCATGTTGTAATAGGCAATTCGCTTCGGATCGATCTTGAGGCCGGAAATTTCCTCGTAGCGTTCATAGAACTCGTCTTCCGGAACAAGGCCGCAGACATAGTATGTCTTGCCGTCCTCGCTGTAGTGACCCATCGCGTGCTGTGTCATCCACGCAAGGTCGCGATGGCGGTCACCCAGATGTGCGCGTTCCCAGTCGAGCCATGCATTGATCTTTCCCGTCTTTTCATCGAACAGGAAATTGCCGCTGCGGAAGTCGCCATGAACCACGCTGACATAGTCGAGCACTGGCATGTTGTCGCGCAGCCAGTTCGCGGCGACGTCCATGAGCGGATAGTCCTCGCCGCGGTCTTCCTCCCAGATGCGCAAGGCGCGATTGAGCTGCCATTCGGTATTATGGGTTGTGCCGACGGGCGGCAGCTCCATGCTCTCGAATGTGTGGCCGGTGAAATCGAACGTGTGGATCGCGGCCAGATGCTGCATGAACTGCGGCGCAAGTTTCTTGCGAAGTTCCGGCCCGAAATTCGTGCCGAGGCCGCTGACCTGACCGGTCTGCGTCGTCTGCGGCTTGGTCACGCCTTCGGCGAAGGCGTAGATCAGGGCCGGTTCGGGAAACCATTTCGCGTCACGATCGAGCCAATAGGCGTGGGGAACCGGCAGAACGCCCTCAAAGGCGTTCAGCAATTCATATTCACGCAGGCGGCTTGTCGTGTTGGAACCTTCCTTGGGGTCCATGCGCACCACAAGGCGCTCCTTGCGGTGGCCGGTTTCCGGATCGTCCCATTCCAGCGTAAAGCCCATCTGGATCTTGGAGACGCCGCCCGTGAACCAGCGCGTGTCGGTCACCTTGTAATTGGGCACCTTGAGATCGGTCAGCATCCGGTCCAGGCGCTCAGAAAGCTCCTCCATGGAAATGCGATGGTAGGGCTCGCCCGAACGGCGCTGCATCTTGCGCACGAACAGTTCGTCTACCTCGCGCTCGACCGGGAAGCGCCGGCGCATCTCCTCAATGAACTCCGGCGGCGGATTGTCACGCAGGGCGAAGCGGGCTTCTGCCCCTGAAACCTTGTCTTTGCTCATCTTGTCTACCTTAACGCGAGAAAGTTGCCGTTCGCGACTTATAGTCGGCGAGATATTCGAGGCCAAAGATGTCGCCGAATTCCCCGGAACCTACCTTGCCGTTCCAGGTGTAGCGCATGGCGACCTGATAGCAGACGTGGCACGGATTGAATGAATGCCAGGGGTGTCCGCCAATCGTCGCGCCAAAGAATTCGAATGTCTTGCCGCGCACGTCGGTGACGGTGATGTGATTGCCTGTCGCCATCATGTCGACGCGGGTCGCCACAACGGTCGCGTCCACGACACCATGCGTCTCACCATTCTGAACGACGAAACCGAATTGCGGCTTGTCGTAGAGAACCTCGCCGTCGACGATCTTCATGGGTACCGCGAGGTGCACCGCCAGCTCCTCGCCGAAATTCACCGAGATCCAGCTGACCGAGCGAGCGCCATATTCGACCCGCGGTCCCCAGCTATGATCCATGCCGTCATAGCAGTCGATCTTGTACTCGCGGCCGCGCAGCTTCAGGTTGCCGGTGATGTGGCCCTTGCACTCAAAGTGACCGTTCGACCATTCATGACCGACGCGCGAATCCTTTGGCGATGTCTTGGTTTGCTGCAGCAGCGGGTTCTCTTTGGGGTCATGCGGATCGAACGGGTGGTGGATCGCCTTGAAATCGAGGTCGAAGCTGCATGAACCCAAGACGTGTTCATAGGTGAAACGGTAGTCGCGCGGTGCATTGATCGATTTCACGGAGAGGCCGTTCGGCAGCGAATAGTCTGAAAACTTCTCGGGGCAGGGCAGGTGCATCTGCGCATCGGTGAAGTCGATCTGATAGGTATGGTTGCAAATGCCCTTGCTGACGATGATGGACGAGATGCAGACGCCCAGATTGGGCCGCGCCAGAATGTAGGCATTCCCGAAAATGCCCTCATCCGGGACGCAGAAGGGAATGAAGGTCGTTTCCGTCCAGCTGAGGTCGGAAGGGTCGCGCGGATGAAAATCCGTATCCTGTGCCGTGATCATTTCTTTCCTCCACGTTTGTTCCTGGGTGCGGCTTATCCAGTGCCGCTTGTCCATTTTCGGTCTGGCCTGTCACTGAGAGTGCCCGTCTTGGGCCGTTCCGTAAATGCCCCGGAAGGCAAAGCCCGCAGTCTCAAAGCCACAACCTGCAATATTCTTGCATATGCATATTATATGCTAGCATGTGTATATTCGCGCGCGGTCTTCCATGCAACAGCGGCCCGGGTTGAAAATGCCGCGCTGGCGCCAAAACAGAAAATCGCCATGCGGGAGGGAGCCGATTGATGAATTTCAGCGAACCAGATGCCGTCGAGGCGCTCGCGCGTGACGCATTGTCGAAGCACGTCGTGATCGGCGGTCCGGCGCGGGTCAATCGCGATCTGATCCGCGATATGGCCGGGCTTGGACTGTTCGCACCATTTTTCTCAAAGGGCGTCGGCGGGACCGGCGACGGGTCGATTTCCGCGACGGTTCTTTGCGCGGTCCGCGAGGGCCTCGCCCGCGTATCGACGGAAGCATCGACGGCGTTCGCAACACAGATCGGCGGGATCTTCGTTGCCCTGCGTCATGCCTTGCCCGAGGCCCGTCAGGAATGGGTGCCGAAGGTCGTTTCAGGCGAGGCGGTGTCCGCGGTCTGCCTGACGGAGCCGGAGCTCGGCTCCGACCTTGCAAGCATGGCGATGCCCGCTGAAAAGGCTGACGGCGGGTGGTCCTTGTCCGGCACCAAGACATGGATCATGAAAGCGCCGGATGCCGACATATACACCGTCTTTGCCCGCACCTCCGGTAGCGGGGCGAAGGGGATCACTGCGTTTCTGGTGCCACGCAGTTCGCCGGGCCTCACAGGGGAGGCGATCGATGCCCTTTGGCCGGACCGTGTCGGCAACATGCATTTCGACAAGGTCTTCGTCCCCGACAGCCACGTCATCGGTCCGGTCGGCGAGGGGTTCAAGATTGGCATGGGCATTTTCGACGCGTTCCGTCCCTCGGTCGGTGCGCATTCGGTCGGTCTCGCCGAGGCGGCATTGAGGGCAAGCGTCGCGTATGCCAAAGAACGCAAGGCGTTCGGTCAGCCGATCGGCGGCTTTCAGGCCGTCTCGCACTTGCTGGCCGAAATGGCCACACAGCTGCAGGCGGCACGCTTGCTGGTCTATGATGCCGCGCGTGCCTATGACGAGGCAGATCGCAGACGGCTCGGGCCCGCATCGTCGATGGCCAAGCTTTTCGCGTCGCAGGCCGGGCAGTTCGTTGTCGATGCCGCGGTACAGATTCACGGCGCGGCAGGACTTCAACGCGGCCACCTCGTCGAGCATCTCTATCGCGAGGTCAGGCCTGCCCGGATCTACGAAGGAACCGATCAGATCCAGCGCGAAATCATCGCCCGGGGGCTCCTTGCCGAACGACGCGGCAACTGAAGCCAGCATCATGCCCTTGCCGTCGCAAGAAGCGCGGCCAGAGCTTGCCTTCAGGGTCAAGAATTCAGATCGGCGTCTTGCCTGCGTAAAAACTATACTATAATAGTCAACTTTACTGACAATGCATTCTGCGGAGGCACTTTCATGCGTTCCCTGCTCGCCCTCAGCCTGTTTGCGACCGCCATGGTGGCGGAGGCTGCGGCGCAAGCGGCCGAAACCGGCATCTCATTGGAACTCAATCGCATGGAGCCTTCCAGCAAGGGATGCAGACTGACGTTCGTTGCGCATAACGGCCTTGGCCGCAGTTTGACCAAAGCTTCCTACGAGATTGCCCTCTTCGACAGGCAGGGGCTGGTGAGCCGTCTGGCCGTTCTGGACTTTCAGGACCTGCCGGCGGACAAGACAAAGGTTCGGCAGTTCGACCTGTCGGACGTCAATTGCGACGATGTCAGCAGGGTTCTCGTCAACAGCGCGGCGGAATGCAATGGTGATGGCCTTGGCCCGGGCGATTGCATGACGTCACTTTCGCTGAGAACGCGCGCGGAAATAGAGTTTGGGAGCTGAGAAATGCATATCTTCGACACGCTGCGATCCTTCGTGGCGCTTGGCGGGCCGGTCGTCGCGCTGCTCCTCGTTCTCTCGCTGATCGCATTGGCCGCAATTCTGGTGAAACTTCAGCAGTTCCATACGGAACGGGTCGGCCGGCATGCGCCGGCACGCCGGTCGGTGGCGGCGTGGCGTCGAGGTGACGTTGCCGAAGCGCGCGCGGTGGCCGAAAAGGACAGTAGTGTGGTCGGCGCCTGTCTGGCTGCGGCAATGAGCCTTGCGAGCCGTCGTGCCGCGCGAGCAGATATCGAAGAAGAGATTGTGCGGATCGCCACGGGGCGACTGCATGATCTGCAACGTGGATTTCGCCTGCTGGACGCGATCAGCCAAATCGCCCCGCTGCTCGGGCTTTTCGGCACGGTTCTGGGAATGATCGAAGCGTTCCAGCAATTGCAGTCGGCCGGCAATGCGGTCGATCCTTCCGTCCTTGCCGGCGGCATCTGGGTTGCGTTGCTGACGACGGCGGTCGGACTTGCTGTCGCCATGCCGGTTTCACTCGTTCTGACCTGGTTCGAGACGCGGCTGGAGAACGAGCGCGTGGCGGTAGAGACATTGACGGCCGAACTTTTCATTCCCCACCAGCCGGAGCTGACCGCAGCACCGTCGGCTGTTCATACAGAGGCGAGTCCGAGGCATGCGCGTTGACTATGCAATACGCCGGTCGCGGCGCCTGACTCTGACGCCGCTGATCGACATCATTTTCCTGCTTCTGCTTTTCTTCATGCTGTCTTCGACGTTCACGCGTTTCGCGCAGATCGAACTGACGGCGGGAAAGAGCGGAGCGGCCTCGACGCGGCAACAGCCGGATATCCTGATTCGACTTGACGAACAGGGCGTGAGTATCAATGGCCGGCTCGTCGATGAAGGCGAGGCTGGTTCAACGATAGCGACGCTTCACGCGGCCGGCGGCAAGACGGTGGCGGTACTGGTTCGCGGTGAGGTGAACGCGCAGCGCCTTGTAACCCTGATCGAAGATATTCGCCGCGTTGGCAATCTCGATGTCACGATCGTGAAATAGCAGAGCAGGCGATGAGAACGATCCCGCGACCCAAGACATCGGCACGCCAGGAAGGCACGATCGCGCTCATCAACGTCGTCTTCCTGATGCTGATATTCTTTCTGGTCGCGGGGACCCTGGCACCGCCGCTCGATCCCAATGTTTCTCTGGCCCAAACGCATGAAGCGGAAGCGGTTCCGCCGCCGGACGCTCTCTCGGTGCACGCCGACGGATCGGTCTACTATCGCGGCGCGGCGACAACGCTCGAGGACTATATTGCGGGCCGCGAACCTGCATCGGAAGATGCGCCAGTAAAGATGCTCGTCGACAGGGCGCTGCCCGCAGCCGATCTGATCAGCATCGCGGACAGGCTGCGACAGCTCGGCGCGCCGTCGGTCACGATCATCACGATGCGGGGGGGCTCATGAGCAGGCATCCCGCGACGGGCCGCTGGGTAATAGCGGCGCTGATTTCCGTTGCCGTCCATGGCGCGGGGCTTGCCTATTTCGCGACCCGACAGGATCAGGTTCTGGTCGCAGGGGGCGGATCTGGCGGGTCGGTCAGCATCGGAACTTCCTTTGCCGACATGATGGCCGGCAACAGCGCCGAACCGGTCTCACGACCCGAGCCGGTCCAGCCGGTCGATGCGACGGAACAAACGCCTGCCGTAAGACCCCTGGAGACGACCGAAGCCGTGGCTGCTGTCGAACCGGTTCCGGCGGAAGTTGCTTCGCCGCAAGTTCCCGACGTGTCCGATACGCCCGCCGAAACCGTTGCTGCAATCGCGACGGACCCGGTTGCCTCGGATGCGTCGGTGGCCGTTACCGCATCGCCCATCGATGATGCCGTGCCGTTGCCGCAGCCCGTGGTACGGCCGTCGCCGGTAGCAAGGCCCGCGCAACCGAGGAAGGAAACCGCAAAGCCCGTGCAACGCGCTGCGCCGAAGCCCGATCCGGCGCGGCAGCAGGGCAACGGCACTCAGAACGCAAGGCGCGGTGCCGCCGATACGCGGCAGGCGAGCGCCGACCGCGGGACGGGTGATCGGACGCAGGCATCGGGGCAGGGCAATGCAGCGGTATCGAATTACAACGGCCTTGTCTGGAAGAGGTTGAACCGGGCATTGCGCCGTCCGCCCGGAACGACCCACATAGAAGCGACGGTGACCGTGAGCTTCGTGATCGCCAGCAGCGGTCAGGCGAGCGCAGCGCGGGTCGTGAAGTCCTCCGGCAATGCGGTTCTGGACCGCGCCGCGATCGCAACCGTTCAGCGGGCATCTCCATTCCCCGCAATCCCTGCGGAAGCGGGGCGTTCGACCTGGCCAATCACAGTGCCGATACAGTTCGACAGGCGTTGAGGTGCGGCTTAGATCCGCGCCGAGTGCGGCAGGACGAACATTCGGTCGGCTGGTGTCTGGCCTGGCTTCAACGCACAGCCGAATACGTCTGAGAGCAGGGCTTCGGTAAGCACGTCCGCAGGCGGCCCGGCCGCCGCTATCTGGCCACCGGATATGGCGACTATTGCATCGGCATACATGACGCTGAGATTCAGGTCGTGCATGACCGCTATGACACCGCCGCCGGCGGCAGCATAGTCACGCGCGATGTCCATGATCGCAATCTGATGCCGGATGTCGAGGCTGGATACCGGTTCGTCGAGAAACAGCCAGCGCGGCTTTCCCGCGATTTGCGGCTCCCATATCTGACAGAGAACACGCGCCAGCTGTACGCGCTGACGCTCGCCACCCGACAGCTCCTGATAGAAGCGGCCCGCAAAGCCGGCAAGGTCGACACGAGACAGCGCCTCGTCGATGCGTTCGCGGGCTCGGCGGCCGCCCGCAGCATGCGAGGCTGAGGAGATGCCCATCTGGACGATTTCGCGCACCGTGAACGGAAAGGCGAGCGTCGTCTCCTGCGGCAGTACGGCCCGCAAAGCGGCAAGGTCCGCATGACGATAGTGCCGCAACCAGCGCCCATTGATACTCACGTTGCCAGAGCAGGCGAGTTCGCCGGTCAGGGCGCGCATGAGCGTGGTTTTGCCCGAGCCGTTCGGGCCGATGATTATCGTGACTTCACCTGCTCTTGCGGTGAAGTCGATGCCGCACAGGATCAGCCTGCCTGCGAGGCGGACGCTGATATCATGGGCCCTGACGTTCATCTTCCTGCTCACAAATCGATCAGACCGCGCCGGCGCAACAGAACCCATATGAAGAACGGAGCTCCGACGAGTGCGGTGATGATGCCAATGGGTAGTTCTGCGGGCGCGACTACGGTGCGGCTGATGGCGTCGGCGGCGATCAGGAACGTCCCGCCCAACAAGGCCGAGGCGGGCAGCAGATAGCGGTGATCGGGCCCGATCACGAGGCGTAGCAGGTGCGGGACCACGATGCCGACAAAACCTATGCCGCCCGATACGGCCACGGATGCGCCGGTGAGGGCGGCAACGCAGACAAGCGCGACCGATTTCATTCTCTGCACGGGAATACCCAGATGGTTCGCGGCCGCCTCGCCCAGTGCGAGCGCGTTCAGTGAACGGGCAAGGAAGGGAGTTGCTGCGAGCGACACCAGGATGATCGGCGCTGTCGCCATGACTTTGGTCGTCGTCGCGCCGGCAAGTGAACCCAGACCCCAGAAGATCAGGTCCCGCAGCTGTGCGTCGCTGGCGATGAAGATCAGGACGCCCATGATCGCGTTGGCGAAGGCCGTGAGCGCGATCCCTGCGAGCAACATCGTAGCAACCGAGGTCTGACCGCGACGTGTGGCGATACGATAGAGGGCGAACGATGCGGCAAGTCCGCCGATGAATGCGGCAACTGGCAGCGCATAGATGCCAAGCAACCCCGCAACGGCGGCGAGGACCGTACCGCCGAGCACGATCATTGAGACGGCGCACAGGCCGGCGCCGGCCGTCACGCCGATCAATGCCGGATCGGCGAGTGGATTTCGAAACAGCCCCTGCAGAATCGCACCTGCGACCGCGAGGCCCGCGCCGACGAGGCCGCCGAGCGTGACGCGCGGCAGACGGATCGTTTCGACGATCAGGCGATCGCGCGGAGCAAGCGTCCCGTCTCCCAGGCCGACCCAGTGCATGACCACCTCAAACGCCGATGCGTCCGAAGCTCCCCAGCCCAGCGAAAGAATCGCCGTTACCGCCAGCGTCGCAGCAAGACAGCAGATGACAATGCGGGCCAGAACCGCGCGGTCTCCATCGGCCAAAGGGGCGCGGAGCCCCGTCGTGGCGGTGCGCATGAGCATTGCTACTGCCGCCACGCCTGCGAACGATCGTTCAGCGCGATGCTCAGATCACGGACTGCCTCGGCCGTGCGAGGGCCAAAGCCGAGCAGATAAAGACCATCCATGCGCACGATGCGTCGGTCTGTGCCTGCGGGTGTCGATGCGATCGCCGGGTGGGCGAAGAGATCATCGTCGCTGATCGCGTGGTCGCCACGCCGGTCCATCACGAGGATGATTTCGGGTTTGGCCTCGATGACCGCTTCATCGCTGACCTGCTTGTAGCCGCTCATTTGCCCAAGCGCGTTTATCCCGCCGGCAAGTCGGATCATGGCGTCCGCATGGGTGTGCGCGCCTGCCGCCATGACCCGGCCCCCCTGCATCGAAAGGACAAAGAGCACCCGCCGCGGTTTCCCTCTTACGGCAGCTGCGCTCGCCGCGCTCAGGTCCGCGGAGACCTTTCGAGCAAGCTCGCCGGCTTTGTGCTGAACCCCCAGCGCTTCACCTGCCGCCTCAATCTTGGCGACGATGGCGTCAGCATCATAGCCCTCGGGAATGGTCAGGATTGGAACGCCGCTGTCCCGAAGGACACCGATCGTCTCGGGCGGGCCTGCGCCATCGAGGGCAAGGATAAGGTCGGGATTGACGGAGAGAACGCCTTCCGGAGAGAGAGCGCGTATATAGCCGACATCCGGCAGCGCGAGCGCTTCAGGCGGAAAGACACTCGTGGTGTCGCGGCCTGCGAGACGATCCTGCTCGCCGAGCGCATAGACGATCTCAGTGACGGAGCCGCCGATTGCGACGATCCGGCGAGGGCCGCTTCCAGCCGGTTCGGCTCCGACAGGCATCATCATCGCGACAAGCCAGCCGAGTGCCAGCAATGCGGCCGAGGCGCGCAGGGCCAGCGTTTGCAGTTGTACGGGGCGCATGGGGGTCTCCATCTCAGGCCGCGTCCGTCGCGAGATGGCGCGGGAGATTTTCGACGATGAACCGCCAGCCCTCGCGTTCATCCTGGCCCTCAACGCGTTTGCCGAAGAACTGGATGACAAGCTCGCCCTGCGCGTCATAGGCCTCCAGCGACGTCACGTGACCCTTGTCGGTGGGTTTGCGCACGGCCCACGCTTCGGCGATGTGATCGGTGCGCAGGTGGAGATGGAAATCCTCATCCATGACATTCAGCCACGGTCCCATCAGTCGTATGTTGGCAATCGGACCGGAATGGATCTGGATACAGCCGCGATTGCCGACAAAGCACATGATCGGCAATGCTTCGGCGACGGCGAGTTTCATCATCGCCTCGACGGCGCCGCCATCAAGTCGCCAGGCGAAATCCTCGCCGACATTCGCAACGGCGGCATGTCTGGAAATTTCGAGCCTGTTGAGGATGCCGACGAACTGATGGGTGTCGGTCATGCGCTCCCACCGATCCCGCAGTTCCTTTGTCGGAACCTGATCGTCGCGTGCGCCGCGCGGGTCCAGAACTGCGTCGGAGACAGCGATCGCGGCCGACTGCTGATCGCTGAGAACGGTCTCGATCAGGCGGTTCCAGGCATTCAGATCGGAGCCCGCGCGGGTGTGGACCTTGTGCACCGCATCCCCCGCCTCGTCGAAGAACTGAAGGCTGCGCCGCACGGTGTCACCGTCGTCTTTCTCGACCGCGAAGCCGTATGCCCAGCGGCCGGGAAACATGCGCGTATCGATCGTCTCGCCCAGCATCATGGCCGCGTGTTTGCCGCCGATGAAGTTGTCGAAGACGCCGATTTTCTCGTGCACCGCGCTTTCGTTGCGCGTCAGCGCCATCACTTCACCCACATCTTTCAGTGCAGGGAAGATGCGATCGAATTCAACATTGATGCGCCGCGCGCCATGGCCACACCATGCGGCGACGAATTCGGCTTCGGAAATTCCCAGAAGATGCGCCAGATCGCGCTCGCGCATCTTCGGATTGTCGGCGCGCGCCTGGCGGATCGTCTCGGGCGACGGGCGATCCTGTGTCAGCCGTTCTCGGTTCGTCATTTCAGCTCCTACTTGTTGAGGATCAGCTTGCCCTGGCGTGTGATCCTCAATCGGTAGGTCGCGCTTTCATGACGAATGATGATTTCATTGAAGCTGCGGAAAAGTTCCGAGCTGCGATAAACCGGAACACCGCTCCCGGAATCGAATCCGGAAGCTTCGCGTCCATCCCGTCCGCCACCATTGCCCACCGTCGAGTCGCACATCGCGACAGGGTCTCCATATCGTTTTCGCCGGGCTGGCTGCGGGCTGGCTGGGCGATGCATACTGTTATACTTGACATCGGTACTCAAGTTTTATACGCAGCGCAATACCTGACTAATAAAATCAAGTTTTAAGGCCATCGTGCAAGCCAGCCTCCTGCGAGCCAGCACTGCTAGCGACAACAGGAGTTGAAATGGGGCTGGGGTATAGGGTAGGCGCCGCGCTTTTTACGGGCGTGGCAATCGGGTCAATTCTGGCGGGCGCGGCCCATGCGCAACAGGCGCCGGCGCCGCAGGGTCAACAGGACCAGCAGACGGGCAACGACACCGGCACAACGCGTGGTACGACAGTTCTGCAGAAACTTGTCGTCGGTGCCGGCGTGGAGAAAGTCGCGATCGATACGCCTCAGGCGGTGACGGTCGTCGATCAGGAGGCGCTGGACGAGGAGCAGGCCGATACCGTCGGAGAAGCGATGGACTTCGTGCCCGGCGTTCAGGGTATCGGCAGCGACCGGCCTGCGGGACAATCCTACAACATACGTGGCATCGGAGATTTCGCCGCTGCTGACGAATCCAAGATCATCGTCAATATCGATGGCGCGACGAAATTTCATGAACAGTACAGGCTGGGCTCGCTTTTCACGGATCCGGAACTCTACAAGCAGATAGAAATTCTGCGCGGACCGGCTTCATCGACGCTTTACGGATCGGGCGCCTATGGCGGCGTCATCAATCTCGTGACCAAGGACGCCGGCGACTTCCTGCAGCCGGGAGACCGTATGGTGGTGCGCCTGAAGAGCAGCTTCGACAGCAATCCGGGTGGATTTCTGGCATCCGCACTCGCGGCCATTCAGGCAACCGAGAGCACGGAACTGCTGATTCAGGGAAACATGCGCGATTTCGGCGACTACAGGAACGGTAGCGGTGTGGTCATCGGCGGCTCGAACTACGAGACGTTCTCCGGCCTGGTCAAATCGACGACCCGCTTCGGCGACAATGACGAGCAGGAACTGCGCCTTTCCTACGAGCGCTGGCAGAACTCCCAGGACAACGCCCATTTCGAGCAGACGGGGACGACAGCCCCGTTTCCCACGAGCCCTTTCTCGCCATTCCTCGGCGTTCCCAATCCGTTTGGCACGATCGACCGCGAGATAACCGATCAGACGGTCGTCATGTCCTACAAGAATCCCGACAGCGACAATCCGTGGATCGACCTCAACGTGAATCTGTCATGGTCGAAGACGAAGGTGTTCCAGCACAACTGGCAGCCGGGGGAGCCTATTCTGGCCGGAGACGTGCTGTTTGAGGACGCCGAGTACGGCAATGAGACCTGGCAGGCGAAGGTCGACAACACTTTCGAGCATTTCGGTGCCAATTTCGAAAACTATCTCACGGTCGGCGCGGCCTATGTATTGCAGGATCGGATCGCCTACGCACAGGTCAGCAAGCAGGTGCCGTTCCATCCGCAGGGCCAGGAGAGTGAAGTCGGGCTGTTTGCCCAGAATGAATTCGTCTGGAACCAGAAATTGACGGTCATCACAGGCGTACGCGCTGATTTCGCGACCATCGATCCCGATCCCGCGATCGTTGGTGCGAACCAGCACGAATTCACTGCGGTATCGCCCAAGGTCGCCGCCGCCTACAAGTTCACCGAAAATTTTTCGGTGTTCGGATCGGTCGCGGGCACTGAACGCGCGCCGACGATCGATGAACTTTACACGGTCTTCCCCGTTCCGCTGGGTGGATGCCGACCGGGCGACACGCGATGTTTCCCCGGTGGGGCCACGACGAGTGCGGGGCTGCGGCCGGAATCCGCGATCAATTATGAACTCGGTTTCACCGTGTCGACCTTCGACCTGTTCACCCTCGGGGACAGCCTTCAGGTCAAGACGACCGCTTTCCGGAACGACATCGAGGATCTGATCGCGCTCAATCCGGACAACACCAACGCAAGCCCGGTGCCCTATTACGTAAACATCGACAGGGCGACAATCAAAGGTATCGAGGTCGAGGCTGCCTATGAGAGCGAAAAGATATTCGGTCGGTTCGCCTTCTCAAACATCCAGGGTATCGATCGCGTTTCCGGCCTGCCGCTGGACACGATCCCGGCGACATCCGTCGTCGCTTCGCTCGGCGGATACCTTCCAGAACACGGTGTGAAGTATGGCTGGAAGGGCACATTCGTCAGTACATCCAAGGATGGTGCGGTCGGGCCGACCCCCGGCTATGTCCTGCACGATGTCTTTGTCGGCTGGAAGCCGGAAGCGGGCGCGCTTGCCGGATTTGAGTTCCTCGCGTCGGTAGAAAACATCTTCGACAAGCAGTACCGCAACAATCTCGACAACGAGGACGGGATGGGCCGGACCTTCAAGCTGACCGTGGCGCGGCAATTTGCTGTGAAATAGCCGCGAACTCGCATCCGCAGGAGACATGAGCCGCTGCCTTGCAGCGGCTCTTTGTCTTTCTCGGCATGGTCTTTCTCGCCGTGAATTTGCCAGTGCTGCGGAACACTCCCGGCGCCAGTGCCGTTCATCAACATCTGCCCAGCCGGTCAGATCGGCATGTGCCAAGGCGAAACGGAGAAATATGATGAAAGTCTGCGATGCGATGACGAAGGACGTGAAGATCGTCAGCCCGAACCACACGGTTCAGGATGCGGCCGAGATCATGGCGAAAATCGATGCCGGTGTGGTGCCGGTCGGAGATATCGACAAACTTGTGGGCATGCTGACCGATCGCGATATCGCGATCCGCGCCATTGCCCGGGGCAAGGGGCCCGATTGCAAGGTTGGCGACGTCATGACGAAGGATGTCACTTATTGCTACGAAGACGAGACGATCGACGAGGTCAGCGCGAATCTCGGTAGCCACCAGATTCGGCGCATTCCCGTTCTCAATCGCGACAATCGTCTGGTCGGTATCCTGTCGCTCGGCGACCTTGCTCTGAAAGACGATGACTCCGCTGGGGAAGCGCTGGCGGGCATTTCCCGCCCGGGCGGCTCGCATTCGCAGAGTGCGGCGGTTCATCAGTAAAAAAACGCGTCTGCGGCGGATCCTGTTCCGGATCCGCCGACCGCTATTCCATCCACACGACCGTTGACCTGCCGGCCATTCGTACGCTAGGTAAACAATAAGCGCACATATGAAGCTGCGCAGCGACGGGAGGGTGCGATGCGTGCGGTTGCGAGCGTTGTCAGCGGTGGACCCGAGACGCTGAGAATCATCGAACTGGAAGATCCGGTTCCGGGCCCCGGCCAGGTGCGGATCGCGGTGCGCGCCTGCGGCGTGAACTATTTCGATTTCCTCCTTATTCAGGACCTCCATCATACCAAACCGCCGCGACCCTATTCGCCGGGTGGCGAGGTATCCGGTATCGTCGACGCGGTCGGGGAGGGGGTTAGCGAGCCAAAGGTTGGCGACCGGGTGACGCTCGGTGGGCTTCCCTATGGTGGCATGGCGGAAAAGCTGGTCACCGAAGCCAACTACTGCAGCCCGATACCGGACGGCATGAGCTTTGAAATGGCCGGCGGCTATCCGCTGGTCTACGGCACGTCCTATTTCGGACTGAAACAGATCGGCAAGATGCAGCCTGGCGAGACGCTGCTCGTTCTGGGCGCGGCCGGCGGCGTTGGCCTTGCCGCCGTGGAGATCGGCAAGGCGATGGGCGCGCATGTCGTCGCGGCGGTGTCGTCGGCGGAAAAGGAAGCGCTGGTCCGCGAACATGGCGCGGACGCCGTTATCCGGTATCCGCGCGGGCCCTTCGACAAGCAGGGCGCAAAGGCGCTGGCCGACATGTTCAAGCAGGGCTGCGGCGGTGGCTGCGATCTTGTCTACGATCCGGTCGGCGGTGAATACACCGAAGCCAGCATCAGGGCGCTCCGGCCTAACGGCCGAAGCCTGATCGTGGGATTTCCGGCGGGTATTCCCAGCCTGCCGCTTAACCTGGTCCTTCTGAAGGAATGCAGCGTCAACGGGGTCTTCTGGGGGCCGTGGGTCTGGCGCGAGCCGGAGGCCAGCCTTCAGAACATGCGCGAACTGGCGCAGATGTATGAGGCCGGCAAGCTGAGGCCGCACATCCAGAAAATTTTCGATTTCGAAGAGGCGGCCGACGCAATCGCCTGGCTTGGCGCACGCAATGCACTCGGCAAGGTCGTCGTGCGCGTGGGGCCGGCATCAGAAGGTTAGAACGATCATGTGGAATTATCCGGTCATCAGGACACTCGGCGATATCGTCCGTTTCCACGCCAAGCAGACGCCGGACAAACCGGCAATCCTGTGTGAAGGCAAGGCGACAAGTTTCAAAACCCTGGACCTTGAATCCAACCGCATCGCAAACGCGCTTCTGCGCGCCGATCTACCGGAAGGGATGCCGGCCGGGTTCATCGGCAAGAATTCGCCGTTCTTCACCACGCTTCTCTTCGGTGCCGCAAAGGCCGGCCGGACACTGCTGGCCTTGAACTGGCGTCTGTCCGCGCGCGAGATCGGCGAGATCATCGGCTATGCGGATTGCAGGTTTCTGATCGCCGATCAGTCCATGATCGACCTTGCACGGGAAGCCTGTCGCCATGCCGGCATGGACGTGGAGATCATACTCGCACCGGTGGATGTCGTTTCACCCGACTGGGACCGCTTCATGGAAGGGTGCGACGAAACGGACCCGAAGATCGCCGTTCCCGAGGATATGACCGCGCTCCTGCTCTTCACGTCCGGCACGACTGGCCTGCCGAAAGGCGTGGAGCTGACGCACGCGAATTTCAACTTCATCCGGCTGACGGAACATCTCGACGACGGTCTGCCCTGGGACGCCGACGACATCTATCTGATGAGCATGCCGAACTTCCATACGGCCGGTACGGGCCTGATGCTGCAAAGCCTTTATGTCGGCAGCACGGTCGTGATGCTGGAGGCGTTCGAGCCGAAAGCCGTGCTCAAGGCGATCACAGAAACGCGTCCGACGATCATCCTGATCGTGCCGTCGGCGCTTCAGATGCTGCTCGATCACCCGGATGCGGCAACGGTCGATTTCACCTGCTTCAAGCTTGTCATGTATGCCGGCTCGCCTATCTCGCTCCCGCTCATCAAGCGGGCGATGGCGGAGATGAAATCGCAATTCGTGCAATGGTACGGGGCGACCGAAACCGTCGGCGCGATGACCCTGCTGCGCGCCGACCAGCACGATCTGGACCGCGAGGAGAGCCTGAAATCCTGCGGCACGACGGTGCCGCTCGTCGATATTGAAATCGTGGACGAGAACGGAAAAGAGGTGCCAGCGGGTACGGTCGGCGAAGTCATGATCCGCACGCCGTCCCTCTTCAAGGGATACTGGCGCAATCCGGAAGCGACGAAGGCGGCGCAGATCAACGGCTGGTACAAGACGGGCGATGCCGCCTATCGCGACGCGGCCGGTTTCATCTACATCGTCGACCGGATCAAGGACATGATCATCTCGGGCGGCGAGAACGTCTATTCGGCCGAGGTCGAGCGGGCGCTGTTGCAGCATCCGGATGTTTCGGAAGCCGCCGCCATCGGCATGCCGCATGAAAAATGGGGTGAGATGGTGACCGGCGTCATCGTGCTGAAGGATGGAAAGCAGGCGAGCGAAAGCGACATCATCAGCTTCTGCCGCGACTATCTGGGCGGCTACAAGGTTCCCAAGTCTATCATCTTCACCGACACGCTGCCGCGCACGCCGAGCGGCAAGGTGCAGAAGAACCTGTTGCGCGACAAGTTCCGCGCCGAACAGGCCGGCTAGCTCCACTCCATCAATTCACGAGGAAACCATGCCGTATAATTCAGTCTTCGCGCCGGACCTGTTCAAGGGTGAAACGCATGTCGTGACCGGCGGTGGCAGCGGCATCGGCCGTTGCATCGCGCACGAACTGTCTTCGCTGGGCGCCGAAGTCGCGCTTGTCGGCCGCAATGTCGAAAAGCTTGAAACCGTTGCCGCGGAGATCGCCGAAGATGGCGGGACGGCATCGATCCATTCCTGCGATATTCGCGAAGAGGACTCGGTTGCGGAGGCTGTTGCAAACATCATCACGCAGCATGGCCGCATCGACGGGCTGGTCAACAATGCGGGGGGGCAATTCCCCGCCGACATCCGCGACATGAAGGTGAAGGGTTGGCGCGCTGTCGTCGACAACAACCTGACCGGCGGTTTCATCTTCGCCAAACAGACCTATCTGCAATGGATGGAGGCCAATGGCGGCTCCATCGTCAACATCATCGCCGACATCTGGGGCGGCTGGCCGGGCTGGGCGCATTCAGGCGCAGCGCGTGCGGGCATGCTTTCATTTACGGAATCGGCTGCCTGCGAATGGGCGGAGTCCGGTGTAAGGGTCAACGCCGTTGCACCGGGCTGGGTCGGCAGCGCGGTCATTGATACCTATCCGGACCATTTGCGCGAAAGGATGCGAGGCTGGCGGGAAAAGGTGCCGATGAAGCGTTTTGCGAGCGTTGCGGAAATCTCCGCACCGGTCGTCTTCCTTTTGACGCCGGGTGCCAGCTTCATCACCGGTACCTGCATCCGCGCCGATGGCGGCCTGCCGAACGCGCGGCCGTGGCGCGACCTCGCGCCGGTCCGCAATGGGGAGCGCTACAATGGCTTCCATCGCGATGAGCCCTCGGTACTCATCGACTAGACAACAACAAGAGCCTGAGCCTCATGGAACGCTATCCGACACTGCCCGAGCTCGTTCACAAGCGCATGAACGAGACGCCGGATGTCACCGCGCTGACCGCCGCGGAGGGCGGCAGCGTTACCTGGCGCGAACTCTATGAAGCGTCGCACAAATGGGCGGACTGGCTGCGCGGCTATGGCGTCAAGAGCGAAGACCGCGTGGTGACAATCATCCCGCAGTCGCTGGAGAGCAATTTCGCGTGGCTCGGCATCGCGGCGACCGGCGGGGTTGAGGTCTCCATCAATGCCAACTTCCGGGGCGAGTGGCTGCGCCACGCGCTTGAAACGTCGACGGCAAAAGTTGTGATCGTTGCAGCCAAACATCTGCAGCAGGTGCTGGACGCGCTGGAGCGGACGCGCGTCGAGACGATACTGGTGTATGACGGCGCGGGCGAACAACTGAATGCATCGGGCGTTCAGGTTGTGGCGGAAAATCCGAACGCGCTGCCTTTCGTCCAGCCGAAGAAGGATCATTTCCCGAACCGCTGGGACATCGCATGCGTCCTCTATACGTCGGGAACGACCGGTGCGTCGAAAGCAGTGCAGCTGCCCTGGCAGCAATTGTCACTTTCCATGGCGGTGGATTATTTCGGCGAAGGGCGGCAGGTCTTCTACCTTCCTTACGCGCCCTATCATCTCTCCGGGCGCTGCGCATTGTTCCGTGGCGCTCTGTTCAACGGGCATACCGTTGTGCGCGAGGTATTTTCCACATCGGAGTTCTGGCCGGACGTGCGCAAGTTCGGCTGCACGTGGACGATCCTCTATTCGGCGCCGACGCGCTTTTTGATGGCGCAGCCCGAACAGGCCGACGACGCCGACAATCCGCTCGAGTGGGTGCTGCAATGTCCGATCCTTCCCGAAGTCGACAGGCTGAAGGAGCGCTTCAATCTCAATGCCTATTCCGTCTATGGCATGACGGAAATCTGCAGTCCGATCGGCGTTCCGCCCGAGTTCACGGACGCGGCCCATGTCGGATGTTGCGGCAGGGCAATCGAGGGCGTCGAGACGCGCCTGGTCGATGCGAACGACTATGAGGTGCCAGATGGCGAAGTCGGCGAACTGACCGTGCGCAGTTCTGAGCCCTGGTGTTTCACCATCGGCTACCAGCAGGCGCCGGAAGCAACGGCAAAATCCTGGCGCAATGGCTGGTTCCATACCGGCGACATGATGCGGCGGGACAAGGACGGGCTGCTCTATTACGTCGACCGCTCGAAGGACATGATCCGCCGGCGCGGCGAGAACATCTCGTCAGTCGAGCTTGAAGCCGAATTGCTGCGGCATCCCCAGGTTCGTGAGGCCGCCGCGCTTGGCGTTCCGTCTGAACTTGGCGATGAGGATGTGATGGTCGTCATCATCATAAGCGAGGGGGCCGCCTTCGATCCTGCGCAGCTGGTGAAGGATCTCGAAACGCGCGTTCCGCGGTATGCCCTGCCGCGCTATATCAGAGCGGTTCAGGACTTCCCGCGCACCCAGGCGACGCAGCGTATCGAAAAACACAAGCTGCGCGCCGAAGGTATCACCGCGGATACGTGGGAGCGAAAATAGCGCGTGCGCGGAAGGTTCATGCGGCCGATTTGATACCCGGCCGATAGTCTTCCGCGATGACGCGCGCACTGGCTATGCCGCCGGCCGTCGTGGTGCCGTCGTCATTCGTGCAGGAAACCGCGACCTTCACCCGCTCCACGCCATCGTCATCGCGCGTGCGCTCGATGACCGTCACGGTTGCGTCGATCGTCTCGCCGGCGAGAACAGGTTTCAGGAAATTCATCTTGAGGTGCCCGCCCTCGTAAAATCCGCGCCCGAAGATGCGCGTCATCAGTTCGGCAACCTGGCAGGTGAACTGCGGCCCCGAAAGGACGACATCGGCGAATCCGTTGGCGCGCGCCAGTTCGCGGTCTGTATGAAAGTCGCGATTTGGACGGCAGAAGGCAGCAGACATTTCGAATGTATAAAGGCGCGTTAGCGATCCCAGGATTTCGCCTGAACCGCTTTCCGCCAGTTCACCCGACTTGCCTTCCTCGACCCTGAGCGGCGGATCGTAGGCCGGCGGTTCAGCCCAGCTTTCCTTGAATGCGCATTTGGCGAGAAGCTTGCCGGAATCGTCCTTGCAGCTCATCTCGAAGATTGCCCACTCGCGGCCCCGCTTGAGCCAGCGGTCGGATACGCGCTGGTCAAGCGTGAATGTCCTGCCCGGCTTGCCCGGTCCGTAGAACCACCATTCGATACCGGAATTGAACGGCATGCGGTCTTCACCGTGATAGCGGAGCTTCTGGCCTGATTGGGCGTCGGCAAAGTCGGATGGCTCGTAGAAGAAAATGCACGCCGGAAGGCGGGCGCCGCCATAGGGGGAATCGGTCACATACCAGGGATTGTCTTCCGCGCGGATGCCTTCGACATAACGGCCAAGATACTCATCGGTCATTGCGATCTTGCGCGACGGAAATTCCGTGCCGATCGCCAGCGGGTCGCGCTCTGTCGTGGTCGCAGTCACGTCATTCTCCCTTGAATTGAGCTCTGACCATGCCAGCGCTCTCGTTCTTTGTATGGCGCACCAGAATGCGAAGGCCAGCGTAGCCTGTCGCAGAAAAACGCTTCGGCAGAAGTGAGCGCCTTGGGTCTATTCTACAGAAGCAATCGTAATGTCTGCAATGTGTACGCAAGCAGAAAGAATGCATTCGTACGAATTTTTCTTCCAAAATTGTGCATTGCACAATGAGGTGATCTGAGCAAGATTGCGGCCATGCAGAAGCCGCTCTCCGTACTGGTCATCGATGAGAACGGGCCGCGCGCCGCGATTATCGAAGCGGGGCTGCGGGCCGCTGGTCATGACAGCGTGACCGTCGTCAACGACATGAACGGAATAGCCCGTCGCATTTCCGATATCGATCCCGATGTGATCGTGATCGATCTGGAAAGCCCGAACCGCGACATGCTGGAGAGTATCTTTCAGGTCACGCGCGTGGTGAAGCGGCCGGTCGCGATGTTCGTCGACAGCTCCGACCAGGCGTCGATAGAGGCCGCGGTCGATGCAGGTGTCTCGGCCTATATCGTCGACGGACTCAGGCAGGAACGCGTCAAACCCATCCTCGATCTCGCCGTCAGCCGTTTCAACGCGTTCTCGCGCATGGCGCGCGAGCTGGAAGAAGTGCGAAACGAGCTCGCCGAGCGCAAGGTCATCGAGCGCGCCAAGGCCATTTTGATGAAGACGCGGAGCATCGGCGAGGACGAAGCCTATCGCCTGATGCGCAGCACCGCGATGAACCAGAACCGCAAGATCGTCGATATCGCCGAGAGCATCGTCACCGCGGCGAGCCTGTTTGAGACGGGGAAGAAGTGATGGCCAGCAAAGATCTCATGCCCGTTCGCGCCGGCTTCCTGCCACTGACCGATGCCGCAATCCTGATCGCGGCGCGGGAAAAGGGGTTTGCCGCGCTGGAAGGGATAGACCTGATCCTGCACAGGGAAGCATCGTGGGCCAATATCCGAGACCGGCTGAGCGTCGGGCATTTTCAGGTCGCCCACCTTCTTGCACCCATGCCGATCGCCGCGAAGCTCGGCCTGACGCCCATGCCGCTCGATCTGATCGCGCCGATGGCACTCGGTCTTGGCGGCAATGCCGTGACGATCGCCAAGGCGCACATGCCGAAAATTCGGGAACTCCTGCCGGTCGGCGAACTCGGCGCCGGTCCGGCCGGAAAGGCGCTTGCCGGGCTGGTGGCAGCACGGAAAGCTGCCGGCGAGCCTCCGATGACACTTGCCGTCGTCCATCCGCATTCGGGGCACAATTACGATCTGCGCTACTGGCTTTCCGCCAGCGGCGTCGATCCGACGCGCGACGTGGACATCGTCATCGTTCCGCCGCCGCTGATGGCCGATGCGCTCGAGGCGGGGCGCATTGACGGCTTCTGCGTGGGCGAGCCGTGGAGCAGCGTTGCGATGGCGCGTGGGGCAGGCGAGATCATCACGACCAAATCGTCGATCTGGCGGTCAAGCCCCGAAAAGGTTCTCGGCGTTACCGGTGATTTCCATCGGCGCGAACCGGCTGCGGTGCACGCGTTGCTCCGGTCTCTCGTACGTGCTGCAAAATGGTGCGGCGACAGGGAGAATTTCGAGGAACTCTCGATGATCCTCGGGGGCGCACCCTATCTCGATCAACCACCCCACCTCGTCCTTCAGGCGCTGGCCGGTCGATTTGCCTACCCTGACGGGACCGAAGTACGGGCGCCCGCATTCTTCATGCCCTATGAGCGCGCCGCGACGTTTCCCTGGCTCAGCCATGCCCTGTGGTTCTACAGCCAGATGGCGCGGTGGGGCGATGCGCCCTGGAGCGTCGAAAACGCCAGGGCCGCCCAATCGACGTTCCGTCCCGATATCTATCGGGCAGCATTGTCCGGTATCGCGGCTGCCTTGCCGTCGGCTAACGCCAAGGTCGAGGGCGCGCTTGACGTCCAATTGCCTGTCGGGTCCAGCCAGGAAGCCCTCGTGCTGGGGCCGGACGGCTTCTTCGACGGAAAGGTCTTCGACCCCGATCTGGTCGAGGCGTATGTCCACGACCAGATGGGGGGTAAAGGCGTCTAGGCGGCCTCGCGGGCGTTCTTCAAAGCATCGGTCCACCAAGCCAGTTCGCTGAGCATCGCTTTCGCGCTATCGGCCAGATAGGGGAAGTCGTCGAAGCTCTTGCCGTCGCGCAGCATGCCGACGAATTCGATCATGCCGATATGAACCGCGTGGCGAATGGGCGCGAGCTGGAGTTCGACCGCGATCTGGCGGAGTTGCTCGACCGCGCGTGCGCCACCGACGCCGCCATAGGCAATGAAGGTCGCGGGCTTCCGGTTGAATTCCTTGTAGGCATAATCGAGCGCGTTTTTCAGTACGCCGGTCATGCTGTGATTATATTCGGCGGCAACAAAGATATAGCCGTCAAATTCGTTGATGTGGGCAGCCCAACGACGCGCGGTCTCGTTCTTGGGCGCCGCATGCGCCGGGGAGGTCGCTTCTTCGAAGAAGGGCAGGGGGAAATCGCGCAGATCGACGATTTCGTAGGACGCGTCATTGCGTTCTTCCGCAATCTTCTTGATCCATTGGGCGGGCTTGTCGGCAAAACGACCTTCGCGCGTCGAGCCGATGACGATTGCGATCCTGGGAAGTGACATCGCTTCTTTTCTCCTTAGGTGGTATAAAATTGTAACCTGACCTAAATAAGAGACCGTTATTGCGACGCGCAAGGAGGCACATTCTTGAAACCAGGGAACAATGAACTGATCGACCGGTGCCGGCCGGTCCGGACAATTCTCTCACGTGTCGGCGACAAGTGGAGCGTTCTGATCGTGATCGCGCTGCGCGAAGGACCGATGCGGTTCAACGAAATCAAGCGTGCCGCCGAGCCCATCTCGCAACGCATGCTCACGCTGACATTGAAGGGACTGGAACGCGACGGTCTGGTCAGTCGAACCGTGACGCCGAGCAAGCCGCCGCGGGTTGACTATGAGCTGACTGCACTCGGGCATTCCCTGCGTGAACCCGTCGAAGCGCTAGGCCGCTGGGCGTTCGATCACCATGCCGAAATTGACGACGCGCAGACGCGCTTCGACGAGGCAGAGTTGGCGTCCGAATAGGGCAGATCGTTGCCTGCCCATTTTGCTGCCATGCACAAAATTTCATCGAAGCCGCGATCATTTTTGATGCAACGAGCCAGCTTTTCCGCATGATCCGATTCTGCGGAATTTTTGTATTATATTGAAAACAATAGATAATTTCTGGCATGAGAAAACTGGCATGACGCGTGCATAGACAGTTACGAGACCGCTAGGGTCCCTTTCACAAAATACCGCCCAGTGCCGGGCGTTCAGGCAATGCCGCCGATCGACAAGAGCACCCTCCTCCTCCCGGGTGCCAGACACGATCGGCGGCATTTTTGTTTTTGGCTTTTGGTTTCGAGACCCGCGAGACCGCTACAGGGGAACAGTCATGTTGAATATTCGCATTGCCCGCAGAACCCTGGCCCGCAGAACCTTGCTGGCCGCCGGCGCTGCATTCTTTGCCGTCACCGCAGGGATAGTACCCGCGACGGCAGAGATGCTCGACGTCGAGAAGGATGAGCTGAAATTCGGCTTCATCAAACTCACCGATATGGCGCCGCTCGCCATCGCCTATGAAAAGGGCTTCTTCGAGGACGAAGGTCTCTTCGTCACGCTTGAACCGCAGGCGAACTGGAAGGTGCTGCTCGATCGCGTGATCACCGGCGAACTCGACGGCGCGCACATGCTCGCCGGCCAGCCGCTGGCGGCAACGATCGGTTTCGGCACGAAGGCGCACATCGTCACGCCCTTCTCCATGGACCTCAACGGCAACGGCATCACCGTCTCCAATGAAATCTGGGAAATGATGAAGCCGAACGTGCCGATGGAAAACGGCAAGCCGGTTCATCCGATCAAGGCGGATGCGCTGAAGCCGGTCATTCAGAAATTCAAGGCCGAAGGCAAGCCCTTCAACATGGGCATGGTCTTCCCGGTGTCTACCCATAACTACGAGCTGCGCTACTGGCTGGCATCCGGCGGTATTCATCCCGGTTTCTATTCGGGCACCGACATCAGCGGCCAGATCAAGGCAGATGCGCTTCTGTCGGTAACGCCGCCGCCGCAAATGCCGGCGACGCTCGAAGCCGGCACGATCTATGGATACTGCGTGGGCGAGCCGTGGAACCAGCAGGCGGTTTTCAAGGGGATCGGCGTCCCCGTCATCACCGACTACGAAATCTGGAAGAACAATCCGGAAAAGGTTTTCGGCCTGACCAAGGAGTTCACCGAGAAATATCCCAACACGACGCTCGCCGTGACCAAGGCGCTGATCCGTGCCGCCATCTGGCTGGACGAGAACAACAACGCCAACCGCAAGGAAGCCGTCGAGATTCTTTCGCGTCCCGAATATGTCGGCGCCGATGCGGAGGTCATCGCCAACTCGATGACCGGAACGTTCGAATATGAGAAGGGCGACAAGCGCGACGTGCCGGATTTCAACGTCTTCTTCCGCTACTACGCGACCTATCCCTACTACTCCGATGCGGTCTGGTACCTGACGCAGATGCGCCGCTGGGGCCAGATCGGCGAATACAAGCCGGACAGCTGGTACGACGAGGTCGCCAAGTCGGTCTACCAGCCCGCGATCTACCTCAAGGCCGCCGAAATGCTGGTCGCCGAAGGCAAGGCCAAGAAGGAAGACTTCCCCTGGGATACGGATGGCTACCGCGAACCGACCCCGGGCACCGACATTATCGATGGCATCGCCTATGACGGCCACACGCCCAACGCCTACATCGACTCTCTGCCCATCGGCCTGAAGGGCAAGCAGAAGGTCGACGGTACGGAAGTGGTCGGCGGCTGATCGTCAGCGCCAGACCGGGACGGGGCGGTCCGAGATCCCGCCGCCCCGTCCCGCCGCAACCCAGGACTTCAAAAGGAACGCTACGATGGCCAACGCCACGGATACGATCGATCAGGGCGCAGCAGACGCAACGGAACGTCGCGAAAGGCTGTTCACACGGATCAACAAGGCCGCCGTCTGGCTTGACGCGCTGGGCCTTGGCTGGATTACGCCGTTCTTGCGGATCGCCGCCGGCGACAGCGTCCGCGAACAGTTCGGTGAACTGAAACGGGTGCTGATCATTCCCCTGACCGGCATTCTCATTTTCCTGGCGGCATGGGCCTGGCTCGCCCCGAAGGTCCAGACGTCGCTGGGAGCGGTGCCCGGACCGGCCGCGGTTTGGGAACAGGCCGTCAATCTTTGGGACGATCACAAGGCCGAGCGCGCCAAGGCTGACGATTTCTATGCGCGGCAGGAAGAACGCAACGCGCAGTTTGCCGAAGAGGGCAAGACCGACCGGATCAAGTGGCGGACCTATACCGGCAAACCGACCTATATCGACCAGATATTCACTTCGCTGGTCACAGTCGGGCTCGGCTTTCTGATCGGCACGCTTATCGCCGTCCCGCTCGGCATCGCCTCCGGGCTGTCGCGCGCGGTCAACGGCGCGATCAATCCGCTGATCCAGATTTTCAAACCGGTCTCGCCGCTGGCATGGCTTCCGATCGTGACGATGATCGTCTCCGCGCTCTATGTGGATGTCAGCGACCATCTGCCCAAATCGCTGCTGATTTCGGCGATCACGGTGACGCTCTGCTCGCTCTGGCCGACGCTGATCAATACGGCGCTGGGCGTCGCATCCGTCGACAAGGACCTGATGAATGTCGGCCGCGTCCTGCGGCTTCCGACCCGGCGCACGATCACCAAGCTCGTATTGCCCTCCTCATTGCCGCTGATCTTCACCGGTCTGCGTCTGTCGCTGGGTGTGGGCTGGATGGTTCTGATCGCGGCAGAAATGCTGGCGCAGAATCCGGGGCTCGGCAAATTCGTCTGGGACGAGTTCCAGAACGGTTCGTCGCAGTCGCTGGCCAAGATCATGGTCGCGGTCCTGACGATCGGCCTGATCGGTTTCGCGCTCGACCGGCTGATGTACGCGCTGCAATGCGCCTTCTCGTTCCAGGCAAACCGGTAGGGAGTGACCAATGTCGATCCTCGAAATTTCCGGCCTGTCCAAGAGCTACGGCGAAGGTCTCACGCGCACGGACGTGCTCGACGACATCAACCTGAAAGTCGCCGAAGGCGAGTTCATCGCAATTGTCGGCTTCTCGGGCTCCGGCAAGACGACGCTGATCTCTGCCCTAGCGGGACTGATCAAGCCCGAAGAGGGTGGCGTCATCTTCAGGGGCAAGGAAATCGACGGCCCTTCGCCCGAGCGCGGTGTCGTTTTCCAGTCCTATTCGCTGATGCCGTGGCTGACGGTTCGCGGCAACGTGGCGCTGGCTGTCGACACGGTTTTCTCGGGCAAGCCGAAGGCTGAACGCGAGGCGATCGTCTCCAAATATATCGACATGGTCGGCCTGTCGCATGCGCGCGACCGGCGACCGGCCGAGCTTTCGGGCGGCATGCGTCAGCGCGTTGCCGTGGCGCGGGCGCTCGCGATGCAGCCGGAAGTCCTTCTGCTCGACGAGCCGCTTTCGGCGCTAGACGCGCTCACGCGCGCCAAGTTGCAGGATGAGTTCGCGGTCATTTCAGAAAAGGAAAAGAAGACCATCGTCCTCATCACCAACGATGTCGACGAGGCAATCCTGCTTGCGGACCGCATCATCCCGCTCACCCCGGGACCGAAGGCGACGCTTGGTCCCGAATTCAGGGTTGACCTCGCGCGTCCGCGCGATCGCGGCGAGATGAACCACGACGACGAGTACATCCGCCTGCGCGGCGCAATTACTGAATACCTGATGAGTGTCGGCTCGGAGCGCGGTGCGCAGACCGAGCGCGACATCGTGCTGCCAGACATTTCTCCGATCCGGCTCGATGAAGCGCGCCGTCGCAGGAAGGAAGCAAAGCTCCCTGAGGCCTATGAGAAGGCTGCCGCGTCACCGGCCAACGAACGCTATCTGGAATTCAGCGATCTCACCAAGGTCTACCCGACCCCGAAAGGTCCGCTGACCGTCGTCGATGGGTTCGACCTGAAGATGCGCAAGGGCGAGTTCGTTACCCTGATCGGGCATTCGGGCTGCGGCAAGTCGACCGTCCTGACGATGACCGCCGGTCTCAACAGGATTTCCGGCGGCGCCGTGATCCTCGACGGCAAGCATGTGACGATGGCGGGACCCGACCGGGCCGTCGTCTTCCAGGCGCCGTCGCTGATGCCTTGGCTGACGGCCTACGACAATGTCGCGCTCGGCGTCGACCGCGTCTATCCGAGCGCGAGCGAGGCGGAACGCAACGACATCGTTGAATATTATCTTGCCCGCGTCGGTCTTGCCGACTCCATGCATCGCATGGCGTCCGACCTTTCCAACGGCATGCGTCAGCGTGTCGGCATCGCGCGCGCCTTCGCGCTGTCTCCCAAACTGCTGCTGCTCGACGAACCTTTCGGAATGCTCGACTCGCTGACCCGATGGGAGCTGCAGGACGTGCTGATGGACGTGTGGAAGCGCACCCAGGTCACGGCGATCTGTGTCACGCACGATGTCGATGAGGCGATCCTGCTCGCTGATCGCGTGGTGATGATGTCGAACGGACCCAATGCCCGGATCGGCAACATCATGGATGTCGATCTGCCGCGCCCTCGTTCGCGCAAGGCGCTGCTCGCGCATCCCGACTATTACGCCTACCGGGAGGAGCTTCTCGATTTCCTCGAAGCCTATGAGGGCGGGGCCAACCCGACCCCGGAACAGCTCAAGTCGATCCAGCAAAAGCGCGCCGCGCGCATCGCTCGCCAAAGCAGCGATGCACGCGTCCAGGCGGCTGAATAAGGAGTTGGTGGCAATGGCCAAAGACAAACTCGTCATCATTGGCAACGGCATGGCGCCGGGGCGCATGCTCGAGCATCTCTTCGAGAAGGCGCCGGACGCCTACGATGTCACGATCTTCAACGCCGAGCCGCGGGTGAACTACGACCGCATCATGCTCTCTCCGGTACTGGCCGGCGAGAAGAGCTATGAGGAAATCGTGATCCACGGCGATGGCTGGTACGCCGAACACGGCGTCATGCTCTACAAGGGACACAAGATCGTCGAGATCGACCGGACGGCGAAGACGGTCCGCTCCGAACATGGCGAGGTCGCACCCTACGACAAGCTGGTGATCGCGACAGGCTCGATGCCTTTCGTCATCCCGGTTCCGGGGCACAATCTGCCCGGCGTCCTGACCTATCGCGATCTCGATGACGTCAACGCGATGCTCCTCGCGGCCAGGGATGGCGGCGATGCCGTTGTCATTGGCGGCGGCCTGCTTGGCCTGGAAGCAGCAGCCGGCCTGATGAACCAGGGCATGAAGGTGACCGTCGTGCACCTGATGCCGACACTGATGGAGCGCCAGCTCGATACGGCGGCCGGCTATCTGCTCCAGCGTGAGCTTGAGAGCCGGGGCATGACGGTCCTGACGAAGGCCAATACCAAGGAGATCGTAGGGCCGGACAAGGTACGCGCCCTCCGACTTGAGGACGGGACCGAGATCAAGGCCGATCTTGTCATCATGGCTGTCGGCATCCGCCCGAACGGGATTTTGGCAAAGGAAGCCGGGCTCGACGTCAATCGGGGGATCGTGGTCGACGCCCATATGCGCACCAGCGATCCCGACATCCTGTCGGTCGGCGAATGCGCCGAAGTCAGCGGCATCTGCTACGGACTCGTTGCGCCGCTCTACCAGATGGCCAACGTTGCGGCAGACACCCTGGCGGGCGACGCGTCCAGGCCTTTCAAGGACAGCTCGACCGCGACCCGTCTCAAGGTGACGGGCGTCAATCTCTATTCGGCAGGTGATTTTGCCGAAGGCGAGGACCGCGAGGAAATCGTTCTGCGCGACGCGACCGCGGGTGTCTACAAGCGCCTTGTGTTGAAAGACAACAAGGTGATTGGCGCCGTGCTCTACGGCGAGACGGCGGACGGCCCGTGGTTCTTCGACCTGATCAAGAATGGCGAGGACATCGCTGAAAAGCGCGAAACGCTGATCTTCGGTCAGGCGTATCAGGGAGGGTCCCCCCTCGACCCTATGGCGGCCGTTGCAGCCTTGCCGGATGAGGCGGAGATCTGCGGTTGCAACGGCGTCTGCAAATCCAAGATCGTCTCCACCATCACCTCCAAGGGGCTGACATCGCTCGACGATGTGCGCGCGCATACCAAGGCGTCGGCGTCCTGCGGCAGCTGCACGGGGCTCGTCGAGCAGCTCATGGCGCTGACGCTGGGCGACAGCTACAACCCTGCTGCGGTCCAGCCGATGTGCACCTGCACTGACCTCGGCCATGACGATGTGCGCCGCCTCATCATCGCCAAGGAACTCAAGACCATTCCTCAGGTCATGCAGGAGCTGGAATGGAAGACCTCCTGCGGCTGTGCGAAATGCCGGCCCGCACTGAACTATTACCTCGTCTGTGACTGGCCGAGCGAATACGCCGACGACTACCAGTCGCGCTTCATCAATGAACGGGTGCACGCCAACATCCAGAAGGATGGCACCTACTCGGTCGTGCCGCGCATGTGGGGCGGTGTGACGAGCGCGGCCGAACTTCGGGCGATCGCCGATGTCGTCGACAAGTACGCGATCCCGACCGTCAAGGTCACCGGCGGCCAGCGTATCGACATGCTGGGCGTGAAGAAGGAAGACCTGCCGGCGGTCTGGGGCGATCTCGGCAGGGCCGGCTTCGTTTCAGGGCACGCCTATGCGAAGGGGCTTCGGACGGTGAAGACATGCGTCGGCACCGACTGGTGCCGGTTCGGCACGCAGGACTCCACGGGGCTCGGTATCCGGATCGAGAAATTCATGTGGGGCTCATGGACACCCGCCAAGGTGAAAATGGCCGTATCCGGCTGTCCTCGAAACTGCGCCGAGGCGACCTGCAAGGATGTCGGCGTCATCTGCGTCGACAGCGGTTTTGAAATCCATTTCGCCGGTGCGGCCGGCCTCGACATCAAGGGCACCGAAGTCCTCGGTCTGGTGAAGACCGAAGACGAAGCGCTCGAGCATATCGTGGCGGTGGTGCAGATGTACCGCGAGCAGGCCCGCTATCTTGAGCGCATCTACAAGTGGGCAAAGCGCGTCGGCTATGACGAGATCCGCCGCCAGATCATGGAAGATGACGAGCGGCGCAAAGCCTATTTCGACCGTTTCGTCTTTTCCCAGAAATTTGCCCAGGTGGATCCCTGGAGCGAGCGCGCTTCCGGCAAGGACAAGCACGAGTTCAAGCCGATGGCGACCCTTTCCCTGGAGGCTGCGGAATGAACGCCATGACAGGAAGCTGGCTGAGAGTTGGCGACATCAACGACATACCGAGACGCGGCGCCCGGTGCGTGAAACATGGCGACATGACGATCGCCGTCTTCCGCACGCATGACGACCGCGTTTACGCCCTGGAGGACAAATGTCCGCATCGCAACGGCCCGCTCAGCCAGGGGATCGTTCATGACGGCTGCGTGACATGTCCGCTCCACAACTGGGTGATTTCGCTCGAAACGGGCAGGGCGACCGGCGCCGACGAGGGCGCGACGACGACCTATCCGGTCCGTCTCGACGGCACGACCATCCTGCTTTCGCTGAAACCGGCAAAGGTGGACTGAAGCCATGCCCAACCTGCCGCAACCCGGACAAACCGTCTGTACGACCTGTCCCTATTGCGGGGTCGGTTGCGGCATACTGGCAACCCGGGAAGTCGATGGCGGTATCGCGATCGCCGGTGATCCCAAACACCCGGCAAATCTGGGCAGGCTCTGTTCAAAAGGCTCGGCACTCGGGGATACGGTGTCGCTCGATGACCGGCTGCTTCATCCCGAGGTCGACGGGCGCAGGACCGACTGGGATTCAGCGCTCTCCTTCGTCGCCGATACCTTCCGCGAGACGATGATGGAATACGGCCCGGAATCGATCGCCTTCTACGTATCCGGACAGCTCCTGACGGAAGACTATTACGTTGCCAACAAGCTGATTAAAGGCTTCATCGGCACCGCGAATATCGACACAAACTCACGCCTGTGCATGGCTTCAAGCGTCGCCGGGCATCGCCGTGCGTTCGGCAGCGACACGGTGCCTGGCAATTATGAGGATCTGGAACTTGCCGATCTGATCGTGCTGACCGGATCCAATCTGGCATGGTGCCACCCGGTGCTGTTCCAGCGGATCGCGGCGGCAAAACAGGCAAGGCCGCAGATGCGCGTGGTGCTGATCGATCCGCGCCGGACGATGACAGCCGACATTGCCGATCTGCACCTGCCGATTGCGCCGGATGGCGACGTGGCGCTCTTTGCGGGCCTGCTCGGCCATCTCGTTCGTGGCGGTCATGTCGACAAGACCTACAGCGATCAACATGTCGCGGGCTTCGACGAGGCGACTGCGGCTGCATTGGCAATTTCGATCAAGGATATCGAAGAGGCCACTGGTCTCGCGGCCTCCCAGATTAAAGAATTCTACCGTCTTTTCGCAGACAGAGAACGCGTCGTCACGGTTTACAGCCAGGGCGTCAACCAATCGGCCTGTGGCACCGACAAGGTCAACGCCATCATCAACTGCCATCTGGTGACAGGACGGATCGGACGGCCGGGCATGGGACCGTTTTCCGTTACCGGTCAGCCCAACGCGATGGGTGGGCGGGAAGTCGGCGGCCTTGCCAACATGCTCGCCGCCCACACCGAAATCGAGAACGCGGACCACAGGGCGCTGGTCCAGGAATTCTGGCAATCGCCGACAATCGCGCAAAAGCCGGGCCTCAAGGCCGTCGACATGTTTCGTGCTGTCGCGGACGGACGCATCAAGGCGCTCTGGATCATGGCGACGAACCCCGTCGACTCGTTGCCGGATGCCGATGCGGTGAAGGCCGCAATCGCGGCATGTCCTTTCGTCGTCGTTTCCGATGTTTCGAACGCGACCGACACCATGGCGCTGGCGCATGTGAAGCTGCCGGCGGCGGCATGGGCGGAGAAGGATGGCACGGTCACCAATTCCGAGCGCCGCATATCGCGCCAGCGGGCTGTCCTGCCGACGGCCGGCGAAGCGCGGCCGGACTGGTGGATCGTCGCGGGAGTGGCGCGTCGCATGGGCTTCGAGCCGCATTTTTCATGGGGGTCGGCGGCAGAGGTCTTTGCCGAATATGCCGCGCTATCTGCTCACAAGAACGCGGGGAGGCGGGATTTCGATATCGGTGCGCTGGCTGGCATCACGCGCCGTCGATATGACGATCTCAAGCCGTTCCAGTGGCCACTCCCGAAAGGGGCGGAGGAGGGCCGCGCCCGCTTCTTTGCCGATGGCGGATTTTATACCGAAGATCGCAAGGCGCGGATGATCCCGCTCTCGCTTCCGCAGAAGCGGGCCGCATCGCTGCAATATCCGCTGATTCTCAATACCGGGCGCGTTCGCGATCACTGGCATACCATGACGCGCACCGGGAAGAGCGCGAGGCTTTCCGCGCACATGGCCGAACCCTTTGCCGAGATCCACCCGGAAACGGCGCTCCGCCTTCGTATTGCGCCTGCCTCGATCCTGAAGCTTGAAAGCGCGCATGGAACGGTCCTCCTGAGAGCGCTCGTGACCACACGCGTTGCGCCGGGGCAGGTATTCGTGCCGATGCACTGGAACGATCAGTTTGCATCGGCCGCGCGCATCGACACGCTCGTCGCACCGGTAACTGACCCCCATTCAGGTCAGCCGGCGCTGAAAAACGTTGCCGTGCGGGCTGAGCCCTACAATGCGGCACTTTACGGCTTTGCCGTGATGCGCGAACGGCCAGCCACGATCCCGGCGGATTACTGGGCGGTGGCGCGAACGCCGGGCGGCTGGAGGATCGAACTCGCCTTCGAAAGCTTGCCAACGGACATCGCAGGCCTCGCGCGGACGCTACTGGGGGGCAGCGAAGCGGCCGAACCGATTTCCTATCTCGACGGACCGCGCGGCGACGCACGGTTTGCATTTTTCGACAAAGGCAGGCTCCTCGGCGCGCTCTTCCTTGCGCCCACCCCGGTGGCGGTCTCGCGCAACGTCGTTGTGGGCGGGCTTGAAGAAGACTTCGCCGTTGCCACCGCGCGTTTCAGGGTCGTGGCCGGACGCCCGGGTGCCGACCGGCCAGACCCCGGTGCGATTGTCTGTTCGTGTTTTTCCGTGGGCGTCAACGACATCGCGCGAGCGCTGGAGAGCGGCGTCTGCGCAAGCGTCGAAGACATTGGCAAGGCGCTCAAGGCGGGTACGAATTGCGGTTCCTGCCGGGCCGAAATCAGGGAGATCATTCATGCCCGCCAACCTGTCGCCGCAGAGTAGGGGCAACCTCGCCGAGCCGCGCGAGACAGTGCCGCCACGGATGGGGGCGCTGGAGGTACTGCCGGTCTTCTATCAGCTAAAGGGCCGGCGTGTCGTGGTGATTGGCGGAACAGCCGCCGCCGCATGGAAGGCCGAACTGTTGGCTGCCGCCGGTGCCGAAATTTATCTCGTGGCCGCTATTCTGGAAGATGAATGCGTTGCTCTTGTCGCAGGCGGGTCCGCCAAGCATGTCTGCCGGGACTGGTTGAGGGACGATCTGCGTGACGCCGCGCTGATCGTCGCGGATGCGACCGACGAGACGGATGCGGCGTTGATCGCTACTGCCGCCCGCGCTGCCGGCATCCCGGTCAACGTGATCGACAGACCCGCCTTCTGCGACTTCCAGTTCGGCTCGATCGTCAACCGTTCGCCGGTCGTGATCGGCATATCGACGTCCGGTGCCGCGCCGATCCTGGGGCAGGCAATCCGCCGGAGGATCGAGACGCTCATTCCGCCTGCAATCGCGGGATGGGCCGCGCTTGCCGCAAGGCTCAGGGGCCAGATATCGGATCGTCTGACACCGGGCGTGCAGCGGCGGCGGTTCTGGGAGCGATTTGTCGATCTGGCATTTGCCGGCCCTGCCGGCGAGGACGCCGACAGAGAGCTGCAGAAAGCGGCGGAACTGGCCGGCATCGAGACGGGCGCGCAAGGCCGTGTGACGCTCGTCGGTGCCGGGCCGGGCGATGCGGAACTCCTGACGTTGAAGGCCGTGCGCGCGCTACAGGCAGCTGATGTCATCCTGTTCGACGATCTGGTGTCGGACGAGGTGCTTGAGCTGGCGCGCCGCGAGGCCCGGCGCATGCTTGTCGGCAAGCGCGGGGGGCGAGAAAGCTGCCGGCAGGACGATATCAACGCGACGATGGTGAAGCTCGCCCGTGCAGGCAAGAATGTCGTACGGCTGAAGTCGGGCGATCCGATGATTTTTGGCCGGGCCGGCGAGGAACTTGCCGAACTTGAGCGGCACGGGATTTCTGTCTCGGTAGTCCCCGGCGTGACGTCCGCAATGGCGATGGCTGCACAGCTTGGTATCTCGCTGACCCACCGCGATCACGCGCAGCAGGTACGCTTCGTCACCGGTCATAGCCGCAAGGGCGAATTGCCGGAGGCAATCGACTGGGCGGGTCTCGCCGATCCGTCCGCGACGACGATCTTCTATATGGGCGGGCGAATGGCGAACAAGATTGCCGATAGCCTCCAGGCGCATGGACTTTCAGGAGAAACGCCAACCGTAATCTGTCAGGCTGTCACGCGGCCCGACGAGCGGCGCTGGATGGGTAGGCTTTCACAGATGCCGGCGGCGATGATGGGGATCGGTGTCGATGCCCCCGTTCTGATTGGCGTCGGCGCCGCCTTCGGTGTGCGGAATGTGTCGGTGCAGGAAGCCGCGCCATCAGGCGCACCGGCGGCTGTCGGCCTATAGGCGCTCGACTGGATTGACGTCGACCGATTGCGTGCTCTGCTGGTCGCCGGCGGTGCGCGTGATGCCGCGGACCGGCGCGACATCGCCGTAGTCGCGGCCCCAGCCAACGACGATATGGTCCGAGCCGACGATGAGGTTATTGGTCGGGTCGAAATCGATCCAGCCCATGTCCTGGCCGCACCAGGCGCGCACCCAGGCGTGCATCGCATCCGCACCTTCCAGTTTTTCGGCGCCAGGCGGCGGGATGGTGCGCAGGTAGCCGCTGACATATCCGGCGGGAATGCCGATGCCGCGCAGGCACGCGATCATGATGTGGGTAAAGTCCTGGCATACGCCGCGCCGGCGTTCGAATGCGTCCTCCGGCGAGGTCTCGACGGTGGTCGCCTCCGGGTCGAATTCCATGTACCGGTTCAGCGCGCTGTTGACGGCGCTAACCGCGCTGAATGTCGTGGCGGCACCGGCCGTGACCTCCCGCGCATAGGCGGTCATGTCGCGATTGAGGGCGACGCGCGGAGACGCATAGAGGAAATGATGGGGCGACATGCTGTCCATCGACCGAATGGCGGCTATCTGGTCGCCGAGAAGCGCGAGCGGAGCTGAAACATCAAGACCCGGTGCGTCGTCGTATCGCTCCACGCGCGCCTGAACCCTGAAGATCGCCGACTGATGCGGCGCCAGCAGCGTTGCCTCGACCACCGAGTTGCCGAAGTAGTCGGTCCGGTCGGCCCGCTCTGCCGGCGTCGGCTCAATCGTGAGGTAGCCGGAGATGAGACGCTGTCTGCCGGGCAGATTGGCAGGCATGAGATGGACGAGATGGCGGCCCACGGTCGCCACCATGTCGTATTCGTAGTCGATCTCGAGCTTGATGTCGTAGAGCATGGGTGAGCTAACCGAGATAGGTTTCCGATAACAGGTCGGAGATCGCGCCAAGATCGTTGCGCACGTTGAGGAAGTCCGTCGCCTTCAGATCCGACGGCATGCGGATCGCAATGCCCGTGTGCAGTTTCAGGACGAATCTTTCGAGCGGCGTCATCTGGGCTTCCTCGCCTATGCGCGGCAGGGCGCTCACATGCGTCTTGATCTCACCTATCTGATAGAGGATCGAGCGCGGGTTCAACGCATCCAGAACCAGCAGATCGATGGCGTTGTTGCGGTTGGTGGCGACCGCGTAGCGGCGACGGTGCGTCATCACGCTGTCGCCGAATTCGACGGCGAGATCGAGCGCGCCTTCGGGTGCAGTCGCGTCGGCGAACCATGCAAGGACAGATGCCATCGCGTCAGCACGTTCCAGCGACCTTCCGATCGTCAGGAAGCGCCATCCGGAGAACCGGTACATGTTCTCATGCACGAGACCCGAAAAAGCGGTAATGCGGCGAAGCATTTCGCCATAGGCGTGCGCGGCGTCGTCGCCCGGCGAGACATAGGCGGCGAAGCGGCCGGCGGTACGCGACAGTTCGTTCAGGGCGGTCCAGCCATCGACGGAAAAGCGGTCGCGGATTCTCAATGCGCTGTTGATGGCCGACCGTATCGTCGCCAGCAGCGGTTCGGGCACCGGCACCTTCGGGTCGATCTTCAGCATGTGAAGATAGAGGGTCAGGTTGCGGATGATCGGCAGATCCTCATTGGCGGATTCCGCCAGCCTGAGATGGTAGGCGCGGAGCAGCCGCATGATGTTTTCCGCCCGCTCCACATAGCGGCCGAGCCAGTAGAGGTTGTCCGCAGCGCGGCTCGGCAGAATGCCCGGCTGGGGTCTGGTGTAGGGCTCCTTGTCGGTCGGCAGCATCGTCTCGACCGAAACCGGATTGTCGCTGACGATCCAGACATCGGCGACCGAGCCGCCACGTTGCATGGCAATTGCCGCCGGATCGGGCGAGCGGCCAATGCGCGCAAAACCACCGGGCATGACCTCCCAGCCATTGGACGTTCGGGCGAGAAAAATGCGAAGGCTGAGCGGACGGGCGACGAGCCGCCCACCGCTGAATGCAGGGGTCGTTGAAAGCGACACCGCTTCCTGCCCGACCAGCGAAGGTCCGTTTTCCTCAATCCAGCTGTCGATGTCGCGCGCGCTGCCGTCCAGAAATCGTCCGCCGACGGCAGTATCATTGCCGAATTCAAATGGCAGGCGGGTGGACAGCGCCGGGCCGACGACGAGACGCGAGAGGTTACCGCGCACATAGTCGCGCTGTTCGCGCGGGCCACACCACCAGGTTGCAATATTGGGCAGCTTCAACGGCTCGCCGAGGAGATGCAGGCCGATTTCGGGATAGAATGCCATGAGCGCCCGGCTTTCCAGCACGCCGGTGCCGAGCGCGTTGACGACCGAAACGGAACCGGAGCGAACGGCGCCGAGCAGGCCCGGCGTGCCGAGTTGCGAATGCTCGTCAAGTTCAAGCGGGTCCGTGTAGGACGCGTCGAGACGGCGCCATACGACGCTGAGAGGCCGCGCGCCGTCGATGGTGCGAACCTTCAGAACGCCATCCTCGACGACGAGATCCTCGCCTTCCAGCAGGCTGAAGCCCAGGTAGCGCGCAATATAGGCGTGTTCGAAATAGGTATCGTTCAGCAGCCCCGGAGTGAGGATGGCAACGCGCGTATCCTTGTTGATCCGCATCTGGTTGAGCGTGTCGCGAAAATGGCGAAAGAAACCCGCCAGCCTGTGCACCTGCGCTTTGGCAAAATAATCGGCGAACGAACGCGAGGTCGCCACGCGGTTCTCAAGCGCAAAACCGGCGCCGGAGGGCGCCTGTGTGCGGTCGCCCATGACCCACCAAGTGCCGTCAGGCCCGCGGCCGATATCGAAGGCGACGAAACTGAGATAGTGACCGCTTGCCGGTTTGACGCCGACGAGCGGACGCAGCCATTCGGGATTGCCGGCGATAAGGGCGGGCGGCAACAGCCCCTCTGCGATCAGGCGGTTGTCGCCATAAAGATCGGCGACGATCCGTTCGAGTAGTTCGGCCCGCTGGATCAGACCTTCGCCTAGCGCCTGCCATTCGGCCTCATGAATCAGGACAGGAATGTGCGAGAGCGGCCAGTCGCGCTCGACGGCGGCGTCCTCGCCATACTGTCGGAAGAATACGCCGGCATCCTTCAGATACTGGTCGCCGCGGGCGAGGCGACGCGTCAGGTCGTCGTCGCTGAACCGGCCGAGGTAATCGAGAAATCCCTGCCAGACCGGCCGGATATTGCCGTGGACGTCGAACAGCTCGTCCGGCACGTCGCCAAGCCGCTCGTAGCCGGCGATCAGCCGGTTTGCCCGTTGTTCCCTATGTTCGCTGGAGAGGTTCATCGCTCACAGACCGGGCTGCCGGCGCATGTCGAGCGTCATCGGAAATTCCGGATGCGGCGACGCAGCGGCTGGCACATAGGCGCCGGGGCGGTGGCCACGGGCTTCAAAGCGGGCAAGACGGCGCGCCTCCGCCTCGTTTGCATTGACCGGGAAGGTCTCGTAGTTGCGACCGCCGGGATGGGCTACATGATAGACGCATCCGCCGATGGCGCGGCCGCTCCACAGATCGAAGATATCGAAGGTGAGGGGCGCATCGACGGGCAGCACCGGATGGAGGGCAAGCGGCGGCTGCCAGGCCTTGTAGCGTACGCCCGCGACGGATACGCCGTTCTCGTCGGTGCCACGCAGCGGCACCAGCCGGCCATTGCAGGCAACGGCGTAACGTTCCGGATCGGCCGCTGTGAGCTTGACCTGAAGCCGTTCCACAGAGCTATCGGTATAGCGGACCGTTCCGCCGATGGCTCCGGTTTCGCCAAGGACGTGCCAGGGTTCGAGCGCCTGCCTGAGTTCCAGATGGATATCGTCCACCGAGACTTCTCCGCAGAACGGGAAACGGAACTCGAACTGCGCCTCGTACCATTCCGGCCTGAAATCGAAGCCGTGCTCGCGAAGATCGCGCAGCACGTCCATGAAGTCCTGCCTCAGATAATGGGGCAGCATGAAGCGGTCGTTGAGCGCGGTTCCCCACCTGATGAGGTTGCCGCCGACGGGCTCCTTCCACATGCGGGCGATGATGGCCCGGATCAGCACCTGCTGTGCCAGGCTCATACGCGGGTTCGGGGGCATCTCGAATCCGCGGAACTCGACGAGACCAAGGCGGCCGGTCGTGCCATCGGGCGAAAAGAGCTTGTCGATGCAGATTTCCGCGCGATGGGTGTTTCCGGTTACGTCGATGAGCATGTTGCGCAGCAGCCTGTCGACGAGCCAGGGCAGCGGCGCGTCGCCCTTGCCGGGATGCGGAATCTGCGCAAGCGCGATTTCCAGTTCGTAGAGGCTGTCATGGCGCGCTTCGTCAATGCGCGGCGCCTGGCTGGTCGGGCCGATGAAAAGACCGGAGAACAGATAGGACAGGCTCGGATGCCGCTGCCAGTGCAGGATCAGGCTTCGCAGCAGGTCCGGCCTGCGCAGGAACGGGCTGTCGAGTGGGGTGATGCCGCCTACGACCACATGGTTGCCGCCGCCCGTTCCTGTATGACGCCCGTCGATCATGAACTTGTCTGCGCCGAGGCGGGTCTGTCGCGCTTCCTCGTAGACGCCTTCGGTGATCGCGACACAGTCGGCCCAGCTCGCGGCGGGGTGGATGTTGACCTCGATGACGCCGGGGTCGGGCGCGACGCGGATCACGTTGATGCGCGGATCGTGCGGCGGCGTGTAGCCCTCGATGTGAACCTGAACGCCCAGCCGGGCGGCCGCGGCTTCCACAGCGGCAATCAGTTCCAGATAGTCCTCGGCGCGTTCCACCGGCGGCATGAAGACGCAAAGCCGGCCGTCGCGCAGTTCAACCGACATGGCTGTGCGGATCGCGCCGCCCGCTTCGCCGATGACCTGTTCGATAAGGGTCTGGCCCGGTTCGGCCGCGGTGATTTCGGAGACAGGCTGCGTGCGTTCCGCCGCTTCCTTGCGGGCAACTTCAGCCGCGTCGGGATCGGGCAGCGGGCCTCGTGGCTCTACCGGATCGGCAGGATGGATATAGGGGTAGCTGGCCGCCGGAATATGAGGCAACGAGCCGAGCGGCAGGCGAAAGCCGGCCGGGCTGTCGCCCGCGACAAGAAAGAGATTGCCCCGTCTCAGCTTCCAGGATTCCGAACGCCAGCGCGAGTCGGAAGCCTTCGACTGCCAGCGCTGGATCGGCAGGACGTAGCCTGTCGGCGAGGTCAGGCCGCGTTCGAAGACGCGCGCGATGCGGTGCCGTTCCTCGGGATCGGAAAGCTTGGAATTTGACGGGGTCACGTTCTCGGGAAGCCTGGCTTCCTTGAGCAGCCATTCGCCCGGGTCCTCATAGGCCGGGATGACGTAGCCATCCTCGATGCCCAGTTCGCCGGCAATGGCATCCAGCAGCCGGCCCGCGTCCGCGACCTTCGCGTCGGTCTCTTCCGCCTCGTCGGCGATCAGCCCTGCGTCCTTCCAGATCGGCTTGTCGTCGCGGCGCCAATAGAGCGAGAACGTCCAGCGTGGCAGGCTTTCGCCCGGATACCATTTGCCCTGGCCATAGTGCAGGAAACCACCCGGAGCGAAGCGGTCGCGCAGGCGCCGGATCAGCTTGTCCGCAAGATCGCGCTTCGTCGGCCCCACGGCGGCGCTGTTCCATTCGTCGGATTCAAAGTCGTCGATGGATACGAATGTAGGTTCGCCGCCCATGGTCAGGCGCACGTCACCTTCTTGCATCGCCGCGTCGATTTTCTGTCCCAGCGCGTCGAGCGCTTCCCAGGATTCGTCGGAGAACGGCCTGGTGATGCGCGGATGCTCGGCAACGCGCGTTACAGTCATGTTGAAGTCGAAGTCGACCTCGGCATAGCTCGCCATGCCCGAGATCGGGGCGGCATTGCGATAGTGAGGCGTCGCCGCAAGCGGTATGTGGCTTTCGCCGGTCAGCAGGCCGGAGGTCGGGTCGAGACCGATCCAGCCAGCGCCAGGAAGATAGACCTCGGCCCATGCATGCAGGTCGGTGAAGTCGTGATCGGTGCCGGGCGGACCATCAAGCGATACCAGATCCGGCTTGAGCTGGATCAGGTAGCCGGAGACGAAGCGCGCGGCAAATCCGAGATGCCGGAGCGTCTCGACCAGAAGCCAGGAAGTATCGCGGCATGAGCCGGACGCCTTTTCGAGCGTCTCCTCAGGCGTCTGGACGCCGGGCTCCATGCGAATGACGTATCCAATCTGGCGCGACAGGCTCGCATTGAGATCGACGACAAGATCGACAGTGCGTCGCGGCGTGCGGTCAATGCCGGCGAGGAACTTTTCAAAGCGCGGGGTAACCGGTTCGGTGCGTCTGTAGATGGACAGATCCGGTTCGATGTCGGCGGCATAATCGAATGGCCAGTCCTCGGCACTTTCCTCAACGAAGAAATCGAACGGATTGTAGACCGTCATGTCGGCGACGAGATCGACCTCGATCTTCAGTTCGCGGACCGGTTCGGGGAATACGAAACGGGCCAGCCAGTTGCCGTACGGGTCCTGCTGATGATTGACGAAATGTCCAGCCGGACTGACTTTCAGCGAATGGGAGATCACCCGTGTACGGCTATGCGGCGCGGGTCGAAGACGGATGATTTGCGGACCCAGCGTGACCGGGCGGTCGTACCGGTAGTGGGTCAGATGATGTATGGCAGCCTTGATCGACATTGGCCCGTTTGCAGTTCGATACACACACAAGCTGACAGAGTTTCATAAAATTTTGCGTTGCACCATCGTTGTTCTGAGCGAAATCGTTTTGAGCCCGACTCAAGTGATGGTGCGACATCTGGCGGGAGGAAACCGTGAAGCCGATCATTATTGAGGCGCGCGTCAATGAATATGCGATGCGCACGGGAAACCGGCATATTCCCTGGACTGCAAGCGAACTGGCGAATGCAGCGCGCGAGTGTGAAGGGGCGGGTGCCTCCGTGATCCACTTTCACGCGCGCGATACCGATGGTGCCCCAGCCTTCGGTTTCGAAGTCTATCGAGCGGCAATCGAGGCGATCCGCGCTGCGAGCGGCCTTCTTGTGTATCCAACGCTTGGCGCTGACACGGCCGGGGCGGAAGCATCCTCGCGCATCGCACATATCAAAGCGCTGGCTGGCGTTGGGCTCGCTCCAGATCTGGCACCTATAGATATGGGCTCGACAAATGTTGACAGGCTGACGCCCGACGGCAGCTGGCTTGAAACAGAAGGCAGGGTCTATCTCAACAGCGTCCCGACACTTAAGTTCTTCGCCGCCCGGTTCAGGGAACTCGGCGTGCGACCGCAGCTGGTTCACTGGAATTTGCCGATGCTGCGGATGACCCGGTTGTTCCTTGAGAACGGCCTGATCGATCCCGTTCCCTATCTCCTCCTCGGTCTTAGCGCGAAGTCCCTGGCGCTGCACCCGCCTGATCTCGTGGGGCTGGCCGCCTATGAGGGCTTTTTGCCCTCGCTGGGCCCCACGGAGTGGACGGTGCACTGTAGCGGTGGTGACCTGCTGCCGCTGGTGCCCCATATCGCAAGGCAGGGTGGACATATTTCCATCGGGATCGGCGACTATGACTATCGCGAGCTTGGCGAACCGACGAACGCATCCGTTGTCGAGCGTGCAGTCGCGATTGCGCGGCGGTATGGCCGTGAACCTGCGACCCCGGAAGAGGCGCGCGCGTTGCTCAGGATCGGGAATTGACGTCGTGTGGCCTAGACCCTCGACATTGTGCGGCTTTGGGGCCAGAACATTAGCGGGGGCAGGATTCGTGGCCATACGAGAGCAGTATGAGCGTCGTTGAGAAGATTGGGCGGCAGGAGCCGGCAAAGCGGGAAACCGTCGTCGACCGTTTGAGGCGCATCCTTTCCGATGAGATCGTCACCGGCGTTCTCGGGCCGGGCGTGAGGCTGGACGAGCAGAGCCTTGCTGACAGGTTCGAAGTGTCGCGCACCCCGATCCGCGAGACGCTGAGCCAGCTTTCCGCACTCGGTCTTGTCGAAAAGCGGCCACACAAGGGCGTCGTCGTTCTGGTGCAGACGCGCGAGCGGCTGCTGCAGCTTTTTGAAGTGATGGCCGAACTTGAAGGGACCTGCGCGCGCTTTGCGGCCGAGAGAATGAGTCCTGACGAAAAATGCCAGCTCCACCGTCTGCACGAGCAGTCGGCGCTTTGCGTCGCGGGTGAAGATCGGGCTGGCTATGAGGCGATCAACACTAAATTTCATCAGGCGATCTATGATGGCACGCACAATCCCGCGCTTGTCGAGACAGCCTACGAGGCGCGACGGCGTGTGTTTCATTTCCGCAGTGCGCAGTTCCGGATCGCAGAACGCATTTCGCTGTCGCATGCCGAGCATGAGCGCGTCATCGAGGCGATAGACGCAAGCGACGGCAACGCCGCCTATGAAAGCATGAAGGCGCATATTCTGACCGTTCGCGAGGCCGCGGCCTCTGTCGTGGAGACGACGTCAGAACCGGCGGCCTGAGACGGCGCACAATTCGGCATTGAGCCTATCATTGATGCGAAGCGCTCATAAATTAATCAAATTTCTGATCGCCTAGTTTTTGACCACTCGAGAAATTTTAGTGTTTTCAAGTGTCTATCTGGATTCCCCACTTGGCACGGAATCTGCTTCGTTAATTGTATGCAATTTTGCATGCAATCTTTTTGCGTCGCAGCAGTCCGAAAAGGGGTTTCTCATGGATCGGCGAACTTTTCTGAAATCGGTAACGGCGGCCTCGATCGGGGCAGGTCTCGTGCCGCTGGCGCGCGTGCTGCCGGCTTCGGCCGCCTCCGGCAAGACGGCAGTCATTGCACTGGGTACGACAATCAATTCGCTCGACCTCCACCGCAAGGGAACAAACCGTCCCAGCTACCAGGTTGCGGTGAATGCCTATGACCGGCTCGTTTCATTCGGCACCAAGACCATGCCGGACGGTTCGCTCAGCTATGATTCCAGCGCCATCGAGCCCGACCTGGCTGAAAGCTGGGACGTCTCCGAAGACGGTAAGACGATCGTCTTCCACCTGCGCAAGGACGCGGTGTTCTCCGATGGCTCGCCGGTGACGGCTGAGGATGTGAAATGGTCGCTCGACCGCGCGGTGACGCTTGGCGGCTTCCCGACAACCCAGATGAAGGCGGGTCTTCTCGGCGATCCCGCCCAGTTCGAGGTGATCGACGACAAGACGATCAAGGTGACGATCCCGCACGAGAGCAAGCTGACGATTCCCGATCTCGCGGTACCCGTCCCCTTCATCATCAATTCCAAGGTCGCGAAGGAACACGCGACGACGGACGACCCGTGGGCGACAGAATATCTCCACCGCAATACCGCCGGCAGCGGCGCTTATGTGGTGGAGCGCTGGGACCCCGGCCAGCAACTCGTCTACAAGCGCAACGACAAGTGGACGAGCGGACCGCTGCCGGGTGTGGAGCGGGTCGTGATGCGTGAAATTCCTTCGCCGTCGACGCGCCGGGCACTGATCGAGAAGGGCGATGTCGACATGTCTTTCGACATGCCGTCGAAGGACGCCAAGGAGCTGAAGGATGCCGGCAAGGCTGAAGTCGTCTCCACGCCGGTCGAGAACTGCATGTTCGTCGTCGGCTGCAATCTCAAGTTTGAGCCTTTCCAGAATGTGAAGGTTCGTCAGGCTGTTGCCTATGCGATCCCCTATGAGGATATCTTCAAGACGGCGGCCTATTCGCTTGGCGTGCCGATGTGGGGCGGCAAGAACCCGGCGCCCGATTCGATCGCATGGCCGCAGCCTTTCCCCTATTCGACCGACCTTGAGAAAGCCAAGGCGCTGCTGGCGGAAGCCGGTTATGCGGATGGCTTCACTGTGCCGTTCTACATCAGTCTCGATCTCGTCTCCTGGATGGAACCGGCGGCACTGCTGATACAGGAAAATCTCGCCAAGATCGGGGTAAAGGCGCCGATCGAGAAGATCCCTGGCGCCAACTGGCGTACGGCCTGCCTCGTTGAGAAGCGTCTCGAGATGCATCTGGAGGACTTCGGCGGCTGGCTGAACTACCCCGACTACTACTTCTATTGGGCCTATCTGGAGGGCAACCTCTTCAACTCCTCCAACTACGTCAATCCGGAGGTCCAGGCGCTCGTCGAAGAGACGCTGCACATGCCTGTCGACAATCCCGAGTACGAGCCGAAGATCAAACGCCTTATCGAGATCGCCTTCACCGACGTGCCGCGCATCCCGTTGTGGCAACCGGCGCTGAGCTCGGCGATGACCAAGAAGGTCGAGGGCTACGAATACTGGTTCCACCGCCAGATCGATGCCCGCACCATCGGCAAGGCCTGAGATCTTTTCTGAAGCTCCGCAGAGGGGAGGTGACGAACGATGTTCCGATCACGCGTAAAGCTTGTTCTTTCCCGTTTCGTGCAGGCGATACCGACATTGTTCGGGGTCATCGTCGTCACCTTCATTCTCACCCGAGCGTTACCCGGCGATCCGGCGGTCTATTTCGCCGGGCCTGCCGCCGACGCCAAGTCGATCGAGCAGGTGCGGGTTGCGCTCGGTCTCGACAAATCGCTTCCCGAACAGTTCGTCCGTTATGTCGGCGATCTGGTGACCGGTGACCTGGGGGATTCAATCTCGACCGGTCAGCCTGTCGTCTCCGACATCGCCTCGCGGCTTCCGGCCTCTCTCGAACTGACGCTGTTTGCGCTCATCATCTCGCTGGCGATCGCGATTCCACTCGGTATCCTTGCGGCCACAAGACCGGGCACATGGGTCGATCACCTCTGCCGGCTCGTGGTGACGGCGGGGGTTTCGCTGCCCGTCTTCTTCACCGGCCTCGCGCTGGTCTACGTCTTCTATTACCAGCTCGGCATATCACCGGCGCCATTGGGAAGGCTCGACTTCGTGCATTTCGCCCCGCCAGCGGTTACGGGCTTCTTCGTGATCGACGCGCTGCTGGATACCGATCTCGATACGGCGCTGGCCGCACTGTCGCAGCTTCTGCTGCCGGCCATCACCCTGGCCCTGTTCACGCTGGCACCCATAGCCCGCATGACCCGTGCGGCGATGCTTCAGGTCCTGTCGAGCGATTTCGTGCGTACCGCGCGGGCAGCCGGCCTGACGCGGTCGCGCGTACTTTTCACCTACGCATTCCGCAACGCGCTGCTGCCGGTCATCACGACGCTGGGCATGGTCTTTTCGTTCATGCTTGGCGCCAATGTGCTCGTCGAAAAGGTCTTCGCCTGGCCCGGTATCGGCTCCTATGCGGTTGAGGCGCTGGTCGTCTCCGACTACGCCGCGGTGCAGGGCTTCGTCCTTGCCATGGCGGTCCTCTTCGTCACGCTGAATACGCTCATCGACATTGCCTACACCGTCATCGACCCGCGTGTCGGGCTCGACGGCTAGGGCCAGGAGGGACGAAAAATGATCAGACGTTCGCTTTCGGCCATGGCCGTTCCCGCAGACGCAGCTGCGATCCGAGGATCGTCACGCAACACACTCAAGCATATCGGCTATGTGCTGCGCTCCAATCCGATGACAATGGGCGCCTTCATCCTGTTCGTTCTCTTTGTCATCGCCGCGGTGCTCGGACCGAGCCTCGTCCCCTACGATCCGCTCAAGAGCGATCCGGCGGCAGCGCTCCAGGCGCCTTCCGCAGCCCACTGGTTCGGGACCGACGATCTCGGGCGCGACGTGTTCTCGCGCGTCGTCGTGGCAACGAGACTCGATCTGTTCATCGCCCTGTCGGCGGTGGCCATCTCGTTCCTGCTCGGCTCGGTCATCGGATCGCTGTCTGGCTACTACGGCGGCTGGACGGACCGCATAACCGGCCGGTTCATCGATACGATCATGGCCTTTCCGTTGTTCGTTCTCGCCATGGGCATCGTCGCCGCGCTCGGCAATTCGGTGGTCAACATCATCTACGCGACGGCCATCGTGAACCTTCCCTTCTACGCGCGCATGTCACGTGCGGAAGTGAATGTGCGTCGCGAGGCCGGCTTCGTTCTGGCGGCCAAGCTGTCCGGCAATTCGGACCTGCGTATCCTTGCAACGCAGATCTTCCCGAACGCGCTGCCGCCCATGATGGTGCAGATATCGCTCAATCTGGGGTGGGCGATTCTCAATGCGGCCGGTCTTTCATTCATCGGGCTTGGTGTCCGGCCGCCGACGCCCGAATGGGGCATCATGGTCGCTGAGGGCGCAAGGTTCATCGTTTCGGGCGAGTGGTGGCTGGCGATCTTCCCGGGTGCCGTGCTGATGCTTGCTGTCTTCACCTTCAACATGCTGGGCGACGGACTGCGTGATATCGTCGACCCGCGCCAGCGCACCTGACGGAGGCACTGCAAATGAGCACGCTTCTCGAAATCGATCGCCTGTCCGTCGACTTCAAGACCCGTAACGGCACGGTCCATGCCGTGCGCGACGTCTCCTTCACACTGAAGAAAGGCGAGACGCTCGGCATTGTCGGAGAATCGGGCTCCGGCAAGTCGGTGACTTCCTATGCGCTGATGCGCATTCTCGATGCGGCCGGCTTTATCTCCGGCGGCAAGGCCGAGTTCAGCGGTATCGACCTTAAGACGGCGACCGAAAGGGCGATGCGCGACCTGCGGGGCCGCGAGATGTCGATGATCTTCCAGAACCCGCGCGCCGCGCTCAATCCGATCCGAAAGGTCGGCCATCAGATCGAGGATGTCCTGATTCAGCATGTCGAGGCAGTCCATGCCGATGCGAAGGAAAAGGCGATCGACGTGTTGCGGCAGGTTCGCATCAACAACCCGGAAGAGCGCTATCATTCCTATCCGTTCGAGCTCTCCGGCGGCATGTGCCAGCGTATCGTCATCGCCCTTGCATTGGCCTGCAAGCCGCAACTGATGATTGCCGACGAGCCGACGACGGGCCTCGACGTCACGACGCAGAAGGCGGTGATGGATCTCGTTGCCGAACTGACGCGGGAGCGCGACATGGCGACGATCCTGATCACGCACGATCTCGGTCTTGCCGCCGCTTACTGCCAGCATCTGATCGTGATGAAAGACGGCGAGGTGGTGGAGTCGGCACCCTCACGCGAACTCTTCACCGCGCCCAAGCACGCCTACACCCGAAAGCTCATTCGCGCGACACCGCACGGTGCGGGTACGATCCGGGATCTGTTGCCAGAAGATGTCGTCCGTCCGGCCGAGCCCGAGCGGAGCAAAGCCGCGGGCGCGGCGGCCCCGATTCTCAAGGTTGAGAATCTGGTCAAGGAATATCCGATGAAGTCGAAGACGGCCGGCTGGTTCGGCAAGTCGGCGGAGGAGGAAGAGGTGTTCCGCGCCGTTGGCGGAATCAGCTTCGAGATCGGCGCTGGTGAGAGCGTCGGCCTCGTTGGAGAATCCGGCTGCGGCAAGTCTACGACCTCGTCGATGGTCATGCGGCTGCTCGATTCGACATCCGGATCGATCATGTTCGAGGGCGTCGATATCGGGGCAACTCCCGCCGGAAGCTTTGCCGCGTCGCCGCTGCGACCGCGGTTGCAGATGGTCTTTCAGGACCCGACCGATTGCCTCAATCCGAGGTTCACGGCACGGCGCTCGATTTCCGATCCGATCCAGGCGCATGGGCAAGGAGCGCTCGGCGCAGGCAATCAACGCCAGGGTAGAGGAGCTCGCGGCGCTGGTCGGGCTGCCGGGGCATCTGCTGGACCGCTTTCCGCACCAGCTTTCGGGCGGGCAGAAGGCCCGCGTCGGCATCGCGCGGGCGATCTCCGTCGATCCGGCTCTGCTGGTACTGGACGAGCCGACCGCCGCCCTCGACGTTTCGGTACAGGCGGTGGTGCTCAACCTGCTCGTCGATCTGAAGGCGCGGCTGGGTATGAGTTATCTCTTCGTATCCCATGACCTCGCGGTCGTGCGGCTGCTGTGCGACCGGGTGATCGTCATGAAGTCCGGCGAGATCGTCGAGCAGGGCGATTGCGAGAGCGTGCTCTCTGCCCCGGCTCACCCCTATACGAAGGCCCTGATCGAGGCCATTCCGCATCCGCCATTCTGAGACGACAAAAGAAACAACATGCCTGATATTGCCTTCACCCTCGACAGTCTTCGCGCAGCTTTCGATGCCGGCCGGACACCGCTCGATATCGTCCAGATCGTCCTCGCACGTATCGAGGCGGCGGACGATCCGGGCATTTTCATCCACGTTGAGTCTCCCGAGGCGCTACGCGCGGCGGCAGCGGCGATCGGTCCGCGAAATGCCGGAAAGCCGCTCTGGGGCGTACCTTTCGCGGTGAAGGACAATATCGATGTGGCGGGCATGCCGACGACCTGCGCCTGTCCGGCGTTCGCCTATGTGCCGGATACGGACGCGCCGGTCGTCAGGGCCCTGGAGCAGGCGGGCGCGATCTGCGTCGGCAAGACCAATCTCGATCAGTTCGCCAGCGGTCTCGTCGGGGTGCGTACACCCTATCCGGTGCCGCGCAATGCCGTCGACGAGCGGCTGGTTCCGGGTGGGTCGAGCTCGGGCTCGGCGGTCGCCGTAAAGCGCGGCATCGTCGCCTTCTCGCTCGGCACGGATACGGCAGGCTCCGGTCGCGTTCCCGCAGCGCTGAACGGAATTGTCGGCCTGAAGCCGTCGCTCGGCGCGCTATCGACACGCGGTCTTGTACCGGCGTGCCGGACACTCGACTGCATTTCCATATTCGCGCGCAGCATCGCCGATGCCGAAGCGGTATTCTCGGTGACCGCGGCTTTCGATGCCGCCGATCCGTTCTCGCGCGCCTATGATTTCGCCGGCAGCAGAGCGGCAATCGGCACCTCGCGGATCGGAATTCCCTCCGCTGCATCGATCAGGTTCTTTGGCGATGAGGTGCAGGCGGAGGCCTTCGCCGAGACGGTCTCGCAACTCAGGGCACTCGGCGCCAGTGTTCGGGAGGTCGATTTCACACCGTTCTATGCCGCCGCCGATCTTCTCTATCAGGGGCCGTGGCTGGCGGAACGGCTTGCGGGCATCGCAGGCTTTGTGGATGAGCATGAGGATGCCCTGCATCCCGTCACCCGGCAGATCATCATGGGCGCAAAGGGTATGACGGCTGTGGACGCCTTCAACGGGCAATACATGCTGCAGGCGCTCAAGCGACAGGCCGAGCAGGCGCTGGCGGGCATCGATCTGCTATGTGTTCCGAGCATTCCCGGCATCTGCACGCTGGCCGATATCGAAGCCGATCCGTTTGGCCCGAACGCAAGGCTCGGCACCTATACGAATTTCGTCAACCTGCTGGATATGTGCGGACTGACATTGCCGACCGGATTGCGCCGCGACGGCCTGCCGGCCAGCATCACACTTCTTGGCCGCGGTGGCAGCGATCGCCGCCTCGCTTCCATCGGGCGCGAGCTCACCGGAGATGGTCACGGCAAGCGCATCGAGGGCGTGCAGGCCGGCGCTCCCGCAACTGCGCCAATCCGTCTCGCGGTCGTCGGTGCGCATCTCAGCGGGATGGTGCTGAACCATGAATTGCAGATGCTCGGGGCAAAGCTTGTGAGCAAGGCGGCGACGGCTGCCGAATACAGGCTCTATGTGCTGCCGGGCAGCGTTCCGCCCAAGCCCGGTCTCCTGCGCGTCGGGCCGGAGAAGGGTGCGTCGATCGCGCTGGAAATCTGGTCATTCCCCGCCGAAGGGTTCGCACGCTTCGTCTCGGCCATACCGACACCGCTCGGCGTCGGGACGATCCGTCTTGACGACGGTAGTTCGGTCCAGGGGTTTCTGGTCGAGGCGCTGGCCGTTTCGGATGCGCCCGACATCACCCATTTCGGCGGATGGCGCGGCTATATCGCATCGACGACCGCCGAGGCGCCGGCGGCAAACGAATTGAAGTAGCCGTTATATTTTTATCATATTTAGAAATATCGGAACGGTCTTTCACAGAAGGTGATAGGGCGAAATAGTGTGATATCGTTCAATTCGAGCCGGCAATGAGTGCGGTTCGGACAGAGGTGCCAAGCTAAGCCGGACAACGGCACGGTACCCGGGAGGAGACGATGGAATCTGCCAATCCTGTACCGGCACACGTGCCGGCGGACGTGGTCGTGGATTTTGACGTGTATGACCCGCCAAAGCTCGACCAGGGGCTGCAGCAGGCGTGGATGACACTCCAGCAACCGGGCGGCCCGAGCCTGGTCTGGTCTATCAGGAATGGCGGCCACTGGATTGCGACGCGGGGCGAGGACGTCGCAAAATTCTATGCCGATTTTGAGCGTCTCTCGTCCCGAGTTCTGATGGTCCCTCGGGAGAAGATGATTGGCAATCGCCCAATTCCCATCTCGTCGGATCGACCGGAACACACAGCCTATCGCGGTGCGGTCAATCCCAGTCTCACGCCACGCGCCATCCAGGAAATAGAAGCCGGTATCCGCGCATTGGTCGTCGAACTCGTCGACGCGATCAAGGATAAGGGGCGATGCGATTTCGTGTCGGAGTTTGCGCTCGTCGTACCGCTGACCGTGTTCATGCGATATGCCGATCTGCCGCCCTCCGAATTGCCGCGTTTACGCGAACTGGCGGAAGAGAAAGTGCGGCCGACTGGAAAGATGACGCCGCAGCAGATCATGATCGGATTTGCCGACTTCCTGAGGCCGATCGTCGAGGAACGCATCGGCGCTATCGACCGAAACGACATGTTCAGCAGGGTGCTGTCGAAGGAAGTCTTTGGGCGCCCCGTCACGGTCGACGAAGGCATTCGCCTGTGTTCGCAGATCATCGTGGCGGCGCTCGATACGACAGCCGGGACGATGGCTCACATCTTCACGCATCTGGCAACGCACGCGACCGCCAGAAGGGACCTTCGAGAACACCCGGAAAAGATACCGGGCGCAATCGAGGAATACCTCCGTCGCTTCCCGCTCGTTGCCATGGCGAGATATGCGACGCAGGATTTCGAGCACGACGGGATCACTGTGAAGGAAGGCGACCTTGTGGTGCTTCCTACCATGCTGCACGGTCTCGATCCGACGATCACCGCGTCACCCTATGAGGTCGATTTCGAGCGCAAGAACCCGTCGCATTCGTCGTTCGGGCAGGGACCGCACCGCTGCCCCGGGGCGACCCTTGCGCGATTGGAGCTCGGTGCGGCGGTGGAGGCATGGCTCGATCGCATCCCCGAGTTCAGCATCGCCGAAGGATCGCCGATCAAGTATCATAGCGGACTGATCGGCAGCATGTCCGGTCTGCATCTGGTGTGGCCCACGGGCGAGAACACGCAGAAATAAATCTGACAGGCCGGTTGACCCCAAACGCGCGAACGGTATCTTTTACACAATAGATCGAATGTTCATTCGAATAATAAGCCGGTCACACGCATGGCCGATCCGGGGAGCGAGTTGGTCAAGATCATCTTCATCGATGCCGACGGCGGAACGCGTGAATGCGACGGCGAAATCGGCAAGAGCGTCATGGAAACCGCAGTCAACGATCTCGTTGAGGGCATTGTCGCCGAATGCGGGGGATACTGCTCCTGTGCAACCTGCCATGCCTATGTCGACCCGGCGTGGATGGACCGGCTTCCTGCGCCTGAGATGATCGAGCGAGATATGCTGGACGGGCTTCTCAACGTCAGACCCAACAGCAGACTCACCTGCCAGCTCAAGGTCACCGAAGATCTTGATGGCATCGTGTTCACCACACCGGCGTCGCAGTACTGACCGGATCAACTGGCGGAATTGGGAGGTCCAGATGAACGAGCCGAGGCCCATCGCGGAAGTGCCTTCGCACGTGCAGACGGCGCGTGTTGTTGATTTCGATGTCTATAACGAGCCAGGCCTTTCGCACGAATTTCACGAAACCTGGCTCAGGCTTGCTGGCGGTGAGGTCCCGGGGCTGGTCTGGACCATCCGCAACGGCGGGCACTGGATCCCTACACGCGGCGAAGACATTGCGAAGATTTATCTCGACCACGAGAATTTTTCCTCGCGCGTCATGCAGGTGCCGCGTGAGCGGATGGCTGGCAACCGGCCAATTCCGGGTTCATACGATCCGCCGGAGCAGAACGAGTTTCGCGCGATTATCAATCCGCCGCTGTTGCCGCGCGTAATCCAGTCCATCGAGCCGACCATAAGCGGGCTCGCAACGTCACTCGTCGAGAATCTCAAGGGGCGCGGAGAGTGCGACTATGTCGCCGACTTCGCTTTGCAGCTTCCGATCAGGGTATTCCTGAGCTACGCGGGCCTTCCGGAAAGCGATGCGGCTCATCTGAGGCATCTGGCGGAAGAGAAAGTCCGGCCAACTGGCAAGATGGACGTTGCCGAGGTCATGCAGGCCTTGCGGGATTATCTGGTGCCTCGCATCGAGGCCCGGCGTGCCAACCCCGGCGATGACCTTCTCAGTCAACTGGTCAATGGCCGGATGAAAGACCGGGCGCTTGAGGTCGATGAAGCGGTGCGTATGTGTTCACAGGTGATCGTCGCCGGCCTCGATACGGTTGCATCGGCGCTCTCCTTTATCATGCTGTGGCTGTCTAAGCATCCGGAAGTGCGCCATGAACTCGCCTCGGCCCCGGAGAAAATTCCGGCTGCGGTCGAAGAATTCCTGCGCATGTTCCCTCTCGTCGCGATCGCGCGTGAGGTCCGGCAAGACTACGAACTCGACGGGCAGGTGATGAAGAAGGGCGACATCGTCGTTCTGTCGACGATGCTGCATGGGCTTGATGAGAGAATATTCGAACATCCCATGGACTTCGATCTGACCCGTCGGCGGCAGGTCAACTCGACATTCGGGCAGGGTACGCATCGGTGTCCGGGCGCGAGCCTGGCGCGCACTGAGCTGCAGATCGCCCTTCGCGAATGGCTCGCGCGCATTCCGGATTTTGGCGTCAAACCCGGGGCCGAAGTGCTTTTCACGGGTGGCGTGGTCGCCACCGTGCGGCAGTTGCCGCTTGTCTGGCAGGCAAAATGAGCACTGGACCCGAGGAACAGGAAGAAGTCTGGCTCGTCGTTGAATTCGATGCGGCCGAGGGCCGCTTTGGCGAACTCAGGGCCCTGCTTGAGGACGTGAGACTCGAAGTTGGCGACAATCCCGACTGTCTGGCCTTCTCGCTATTCGCTCCCGCCGCAACCCCAGGCGTCATCATTGCGTTTGAAGGCTGGCGCAATGAGACCGTCCGCCAGACCCATCTGAGCGATGCATCGGTTGCGCGATTTTCAGCCGCCGCGCCGCAGGTTCTTGCGGGTCCGCTGCGGAAATCGGAGTGGCGACCGCTGTGACCCTACTGGCGGGAAAGACGGTTCTTGTGACCGGGGGCGGGTCGGGTATCGGACGGGCGACCAGCATCGCGGCTGCTAGGGAAGGCGCTACCCTCATCGTTGCGGATATCAACAGCGATGCGGCCGAGGAGACGGCTGAGGAAATCCGCCATGCCGGCGGTTTTGCCGACGCTGCCGGCCTGGACATATCGGACGCCGCCGCCGTCGAGGGGCTTTTCAACTCCCTGGAACTGGAAAGAAAGCGTATCGATTGCGCCTTCAACAATGCGGGAATCAATTCGGCCGCGGCAGGCGCCAATATGAAACTTGCCGACGTCAGCCCCGAAGCCTGGGCCCGCATGATGAATGTCAACCTGACCGGCACGTTTCTGACATTGCGAGCCGAATTGCGCCATATGCGTGCAGCCGGTGGCGGCAGCATCGTCAATACGGCTTCGATTGCTGGCCTCTTCGGCATGGCGAACGCTGGCGCCTACTCGGTCAGCAAACATGGGATTGTCGGACTGACGCGCGCAGCGGCGCGGGATCATGCGGCTGACGCGATCAGGGTCAACGCAGTCTGTCCCGGCTTCGTTGATACGGGCTTTCTTCAGAACGCGCTCGCGCAGGCGGGGCCGCAACTGGTTGCTTCGGTTCCCCTTGGCAGAGTCGGTCAGCCAGCGGACATCGCTGAACTCGTGGTCTGGCTGCTGTCGGACCGTGCAGCCTACGTGACCGGCGCCGCCTATATCGTTGATGGCGGCCAGACAGTCTGAATAAAGCCAGCCGCCGCTAACACGCCCGCGGACAAAATTGTTGACCGGAGTCTTTCGACTGGTAGCGTTCACTGTTTTCAGCCATCGCCTTCGGGGGCTTTCATTTCATGAATCGCTTTTCCTTCTCGGGAAACGCCCGGGAATATTTCGGTATCTGGATCGTCAATCTGCTGCTGTCACTTGTCACCCTCGGCGTTTACAGCGCCTGGGCCAAGGTGCGCCGATTGCGCTACTTCTACGGCAATACATTTCTCGACGGGCACAATTTCGATTATCACGCCCGTCCCGTTCAGATCCTGATCGGGCGCATCATCGTTGTCGTTCTGCTGGTCGGGTACAACATCCTGATCAACGTTACGCCGATCGCGTTCGTACTGTTGATCCCCTATGCCTTCGGCTTTCCATGGATCATCAACAAGGCGCTACGCTTCAGCACCCGCATGACGAGCCATCGAAATATCCGCCTGGGCTTTGAAGGCAATTACTGGAGCGCGTTCTTCGCCTTCATCATCATGCCGCTCGGAGCATTGGCCACCGGCGGCATCCTGGCACCGGTCGCTTCACGCGAGGCTGCGAATTATATCGGCAACAACCTGCGTTTCGGCAACGCGCCTTTCGCCACCGATGTGAAGCTCAGGCCACTTTACCGTAACTGGGGCGCCTCGATCGGATTCGGGCTGATCTGGTTGGTGGTCGTCATAGGCGTCGGCGCCGCGATCGGGGGCGCGCTTTATGCCGTATGGGGTTCGCTCGACCTGCAAGGCGCGTCTGGCGAGGAAGTTGTCAAAAATCCGCTTGTGGCAGCGATTGCAATCGTCAGCGTCGTCGGTCTCTACGCGACATTCTTTCTCGGCTATTTCTTCTATCAGTGCGGCGTCCGCAACCTTGCCTACCGGGCAACGAAGTTACAGGGCGAACACCCGCTTCATTCAGACCTGTCGCGCGGGCGCTATGTGTGGATCCTGATTTCCAACACATTCGTCACGCTGTTGACGGTAGGGCTCATGCGCCCGTGGGCGGCCGTTCGCTCCTGGCGCTACAAGTGCGATCACACCGCAATTGCGGCGAGCGCGCCATTGAATGAGATCGTTGCCACGTCCGAACGCGAGGGCAACGTGGCGACAGCTGAGTTCCTCGATCTCGAAGGGATCGATTTTGGACTATGATCCCATCTCCTGAGCGAACCGCGCGATGGCTGACATGAAGATATCGGGACGTTTGTTCGCCCCCGGCGAGGCAAAGGCGGAAAGCGCTGAACTGATCGCGCTACAAGGCGGCCATGTGACAATTGAGGATGCCTCGGGCGTTGCACGCAGCCTTGGTCTCAGTTCAGTCAGCGACCGCCTGGGCCGGGTACATCGCAAGCTGTATCTTTCCGACGGCAGCGTCTTCGAAACGGATGACAATGACGGCATCGACCGGTTGCTCGGGCGCGAGACGCATTTCTTTTCGCGCCTCTCGCGGATCGAGGGATCAGGTCGTGCCGTTGCAATCCTGACGGTCGTTACCATCGCCGTCATCGTCGGAATTTACCGCTATGGTCTGCCGGCCGCTGCCGCCGTCGCCGCCTGGGCAACCCCGCCATCGGTAACGGCGGTCATGGATACCGGCACGCTGTCGACCCTCGACAGGACACTGTTTTCTCCGAGCGATCTGCCGGAGAAGCGACGGGAAGATCTGGCCCGTCAGTTTGCCGAGCTGGCAGCGCTCAGCAATATCAGCGACGCAACACCGCACCTCATATTCCGGCGCAGCAAGGTGATCGGCCCGAACGCCTTCGCCTTGCCGGGCGGCACTGTCGTCATGACCGACGAGCTGGTGAAGCGAGCCCATGATGACGATGAGGTGCTCGGCGTTCTGGCGCATGAACTCGCTCATGTCGAAAAGCGCCACGGGCTGCGCAATCTTTACCGTGTGCTTGGTGTCGGCTTCATGATCGCTGCTGTTGGCGGCGATTCCGGTCAGATCGTCGAAGACGTTGCGACGCAGGGTGCGGCGCTTGGCAATCTCAGCCATTCGCGCCATTTCGAGGAAGAGGCCGACATGCGGGGTGCGGAGCTGATGCTGGCAGCCGGCCGCGATCCGTTCGCCTTCATCGATCTGATCGGCCGCATTACCAAGGACGAGGGCAAGAGCGGCGACAGCTGGCTCAGCACGCATCCAGGCACGCAAAGCCGCCGCGGCGCGGTGGCAGCCCACATTGAGAGTCTTAAGCCCCGCTGACCCTCATCCGTCGCGATATCGTATCAGGCGTATGAAACTCATGGAAATGTGTGCACGCCTTATCAGTCCGACGGCGGCCAGGTCCCCGATCTCAATGGCCGTCAGCAGTTCTTCCACTTCTCGAGCGAGGATCGTTGCTTCCTGGCCCAGGTCGATCTGCGGAACGGACTGCAGCCATATGCGGCTCGTGAGATAGAACAAGCGTTCGCTCGTTTCGCGCAGAGGCTTGTTGTTGGATACCTGCATCAGCGCCTGAAACACATCGATGTTGAATTGCGCGAATGCGCGGGCATCCGGACTTTCGGCGAGTTGCTGGCCGCGGTCGCGCAGGTTGCGAAAGAGGGTGAGCATCGTTTCATCCGGCTCTCTGGGTCCCAGCCTGCCGATCAGTTCTGCAAGTTCCATCCGCAATTGATAGATCTGCGACAGGGCATCGATTTCCACGTCGGTGACGATCGTGCCGACGCCCTGTACCGACCGCAGCAACCCCTGTGCCTCGAGCCAACCGAGTACGCGACGCAGGGGCGTCCGGCTGACGCCGAATTCGGTCGCGAGCGCTTCCTCGCTAAGCCGGTGGCCGGGGGGATAGTCGAGCAGACAGATGCGATTGCGCAGCGTCTCGTACAGCCGTTCGAAGCGCTCGCGGGCCGCGCCGCTATACGTTTCCCCGCGCCCGGGCCCATCTCCCGAGGCTCCCTGCGTCATATCTCAGACCCCGCATAAAAACCAGCATCTGTATACAGCATATCTTCTTCCCTCGGCATAGCGGTGCCAAAACGAGCCTTAAGTCGTTGACGGAGGGGCGCCGCGCGTGTTGTTGTACACAACAATGCATTTTGAAACACTAGCACAACAAGGAGAAACGACGTGAGACGGACATTGCTGAAAGGAATAGCCGCCGCATCGCTCATCCTGGGGATGGGGCTTACAGCCGCGCAGGCCGGCCCGCTGATGGACCGCATCGAGAGCGGCAAGTCGATCCGGATCGGGTTTGCCAATGAAGTTCCCTGGGCCTATCCGGGCGAGAACAACAAGCCGCTCGGTTTCGTCAACGCCTATGCAATCGGCGTACTGAAGAAAATGGGTTACGACAATATCGAACCCGTCACGACCGAATGGGGCGGCCTGATCCCTGGGCTCAAGGCCAATCGCTTCGACCTCATCACCGGTGGCATGTATATCCTCAAGAGCCGCTGCGAGAACGTGGCTTTCTCCGAGCCCATGGGCAAGGTGTCCGACGCCTTCATCGTCCCGGACGGAAATCCGAAGGACATCAACAATTACAAGGATATCAAGGCCAAGGACGCGACCTTCGTCACTGGTGCCGGGTACAACACCGTCGAGGCAGCCAAGAAGGAAGGGATCGACGAGTCCAGCATCATGACGGTGCCGGGACCAACGGAAATTCTCGCGGCGGTCAAGGCAGGACGCGCCGATGCGGGCGGTGTGACCTACTTTACGGCGCTCAATCTGGCCAAGGAAAATTCCGAGGTGGAGGTTACCGATCCGTCCGACTTGCCCGAATGGACCCAGAACTGGGTGGGAATTGCATTCCGGGATGCCGACAAGGACTTCCTGGAGAAGTTCAACGCTGCGCAGAAGGAATATCTCGGTTCGCCTGAAATGATGAAGTCCGTCAAAGAATACGGCTACACGAAATCGCAATTGCCGGGCGACAGGACGACCGACTGGGTCTGCAACAACCGCTGACCGACTGATGACTTCCGCACCGGGTCTCCGTGTCTGCAGCAGCGGGCCGGTTGCCCCGGCGCGGAGATTGCATTTGCAACACGCAAAGTGGGGTCGATGATGAGCTATTCGGCATTCCTGACCGAGTACGGGCCCCGCTTTCTTGATGGTGCGACAGTCACCGCGATACAGACCGTGCTGGCGGCAATACTGGCCATCGTCATAGCGCTCGTCGCCGGGCTGATGCGGCTGTCTGCCAATGTCGTACCGCGCTGGGTCGCAACGACCTATATCGAGATCTTTCGCGGCACCTCACTGCTCGTCCAGCTCTACTGGATATTTTTCGTCCTTCCGCTCTTCGGCATTACGCTCGAAAAGTTCACCGCCGGATTTGTCGCAGTCGGCATGAACCTCGGCGCTTATGGCGCGGAACTCGTGCGCGGCGCGATCCTCTCCGTGCCCAGAGGTCAGTGGGAAGCGGCCATTGCCCTCAACATGACAGGGGCGCAACGCATGCGCCGCATCATCCTGCCGCAGGCAATGGTCATCATGCTGCCGCCTTGGGGAAATCTCTTGATTGAACTGCTGAAAGGGACGGCACTTGTCTCGCTGATCGCGGTGGCCGATCTGATGTTCGAGGCAAAGCAGATCAACGGCACGACATTCCTTTCGGCGCAAGCGTTCGGGACTGCGCTTATCATCTATTACGCGATGGCGCGTTTCGTTATCACGCCGGCGATGCGCGGGCTGGAGCGCAGGATGCGCCGCCGTTTGAGCCGGGCCTGACCGCGATGTTCGACTGGCGCTGGGACTTCACGCTCAACATCCTGCCCCGCCTTATCGAGGCGACGGGCAATACGCTGCTTGCGGCCGGTATCGGATATGCTATTGCCGTGGTCATCGGGCTTGCATTGGCGTTGGCGCAACGGACGCCTTTCAGGGCTTTGACACTCGCTGTGCGAGAAGCGGTGGAGTTCATACGCTCCACACCGCTGATCCTGCAGATCTTCTTCGTATTCTATGTCGGGCCGCAATTCGGCATCCGTCTGTCCCCCTGGGTTGCCGGGATGATCGCCATCGGGCTGCACTACGCCTCCTATCTGTCGGAAGTCTACCGAGGCGGACTCGACAGTGTGCCGAGGGGGCAATGGGAGGCATGTGCAGCGCTCAACCTAAGCCCGGCGCGTACTTATTTTCGCGTCATCATTCCCCAAGCGCTTCCCCCGTCGCTCGCTGGAATGGGCAACTATCTTGTCGGAATCTTCAAGGATACGCCGATGTTGTCCGTCATCGGGGTTGCGGAACTCATGCACACCGCGACCGCGATCGGTTCGGAAAGCTACCGCTATCTGGAGCCCTACACACTGGTCGGCCTTATTTTCCTCGCCATCTCGCTGCCGTCGGCCGCATTGATCCGCGCATTCGAGGCATGGGTGCGCAAGAAACTCGGAATGACGCGATGACTGATCAAGACATGTCGAAATATCCGCTCCGGCTGGCAGACGACAAGGTGCCGATGGTTCGTTTCATGAACGTAACCAAGCGTTACGGCGATCTTGTCGTGCTCGACTCGCTCGATCTTGATGTCGACGAAGGTGAGATGGTTACGGTGATCGGTCCCTCCGGGTCGGGGAAGACGACTGTGCTGCGGATGCTGATGACACTGGAGACCATCAATGGCGGGGTCATCTACGTTGATGGAGAACCGCTGACGCATATGGAGAAAGGTGGCAGGCTGGTGCCCGCCGACCGGCGTCACATCCGGCGTATGCGCGCCAACATCGGCATGTGCTTCCAGCACTTCAATCTGTTCCCGCACATGACTGCGCTCGAGAACTGCATGGAGGCGCCCGTCCATGTGCTTGGCCTGCCCAAGGCAGAGGCTCGTGATCGTTCGATCGAACTGCTTGGGATGGTGGGTCTGGAAGACAAGGTCGATCAGCATCCGGCGCGTTTGTCGGGCGGTCAGCAGCAGCGCGTTGCGATTGCACGCGCACTGGCAATGCGGCCGAAAGTGATGTTGTTTGACGAAGTGACCTCAGCGCTAGACCCGGAGGTCATCGGCGAGGTCACGAACGTCATCCGCAAGCTGGTCGATCAACATAATCTGACCATGCTCATGGTCACGCACCAGATGGGCTTTGCAAAAGAAATTTCGGATCGCGTCTGCTTCTTCTATGACGGCAAAATAGAAGAACAGGGGCCGCCGTCGGAGATCTTCGGCAGCCCGCAGAAGGAACGGACCCAGCAATTTCTCAGTGCCGTGCTGGAGGCAGGGTAGCCCGTCGCATCAGGCAGCCGCGACGGAAACCGGTATCGCGCTCATCCTTGGAATGCCGGACACAGGGTCGTGCTCGTCCATGTGGATCAGGAGATTGACATTGCTGCCCGCGACGGACGGATCGGTTTCGCCATCCGGGCCGTGCGTGCCGTAGCCATGTGTCATCGAGACAACGCCGGGCCGAAGCGACTTGTCTAGCTCGACAAAGCCGACAATCTCGTCGTAGCGCGACCGTATCCGAACCTTGTCTCCGTCCTTGAGTTTCAGGGCCTTCGCATCGGCCGGATTGATCCAGAGCGGATTGAAGGTCTGGCCCTTCAGCAGGGTCGGAACCGTGGTGCCGGTCGAATTCATCATATTGTTGACGCGGCGGCAGACGAGCTGAAGCGGGAAGCCGGGATCTTTGTAGGCGGGCTGTTCGGCGCGGACTTCGGCAAGCTCTGCCATCATCATCGGGTTGGCCAGCTCAAGCCTGGCGGTGCAGTCGGCGTCGCGGGGCTCCACCTTCACGTCGATATCGAAGCGTTTGCCGTGCGGATATTTCTTCACCTCGGACAGCGGGACGTGCGAATTCGACGTTGCAATGTCGAAGATTTCGTCGAGCGTCGGTACGTGCGACATGTCCAGCGGAATGCTCTGTGGCGGGCTCTCCTCGAACTTGTGCATGCCGTGCGCGTTGATCCATGTGAGTTCAAGTCCGAGCTTCTGCGCAAGCCGGAAGAAGACCTCATATTCGGCAACAAGATCAGACCCGGCAGGAGGCTCCACTGCGGCGGGCGAGTACTGTGCCCACGGCATGTCGAAACCCCTGTGCGGGCCGACATATTTCATCGTTTCCGCCTGGTAGGTCATGGCCGGCTGTTCCAGCGGCATCGGCGGCGCGATGACATAGTGGGCAAGCCTTGCGGTCGCCGAGAGGATGACGTCCAGCGAGACGAGCAGGTCGAGCGATTTCAGCGCCCGTACCGTCTTCTTTTCGTCGGGAAAGGCCGAAACCGGATTGGCGCCGATACAGAACAGCGCCTTCACCTGTCCTTCGCCTTCCATCAGAATTTCGTCTGTCAGGGCAGCGGTCGGCATGCCTGCAGGGCTGTCGGTCAGGCCATAGACGCGCATCTTCTGCTCGCCTTTGACCGGATAGGGAGGAAGCGGCTGCGCCTTGGCCGAAAAAGCCGGGAGCAGGACGTTCGGATAAACGACGCTTTCGCCCTCGCGCAGCCAGCGCCCGCAAAGCGTATTCAGGCAGAGCGACAGGTAGTAGGTGAGGTTGCTGTGCATGGAGAAGCTTGGCCCGGTCGCACAGATGGCAACGCCACGCTTGGCGCGCGCAAAGGTGAGAGCGGCCTCGACAAGGTCCTCCGCGTCGATGCCGGCGCGTTCTGCGACATATTCCGGCGTGTAGGGCGCGACCGCATCGCGCAACGCCTCGAATCCCTGCGTATTTTTCGCCACGAAGTCCTTGTCG
>JACKJP010000003.1 GCA_020637895.1 Rhodobiaceae bacterium | reverse complement strand
TGTGTTATTCGGCGTAAAAGTTAAAAGCCACAAGCTTTACCCTTCGCATAACCAGTACACGGGAATGGCGATAAGGGCGGGAATTCCTGCTGCCATTATGTTCATAGCTCTGCTAGTTGCGCTTTTGTTAACATTTGCACCCAAGGGAAGCTCCGCTTTCAACGGCAGACTGGCGCAAACAGCGTCTGCGCTACTCATAGGCCTGCTTCCTGCATCGTTTTTTCAATTATATTTCGTGGTATCGCAAAGCGCGTTATCGATAATGATATTGTTTTCCATTTTATCGGTGAAATTTCTCTCCAAAGACACGTAAAATAAGACAATGTTCTTTTTTATAATTCTGCGCTGAAAATCAGTACAAGTGCTCCAGCCACTCCTGTCAGTCCATAAGCAGCCAAACTTGAAAATGGAGCACCAATATCTGTCCAGTTCAACCCACTAACTTGAACACTCGCGAAGGATGTCAGAGAATCCAGACTTTCCGTTCCTACACCAAGAAGCCCGGGCGTACCGAAATAACTAAAGCTTGGAGCGATCCTCATGTGGGTAGGAAAAGGCAATGTACCGCTGCAAACGGAGGCTGACCGAGCGCCCATAACCAAGCCGTACGCTCCTAGCGATATCGTATACGCGTAGTAGAACCGGAAGCACCTCACCATCTCCCCTGCCAGGTCCACATCGGGGAAGTCCGTCGCCCCGGTCAGGTCGCCCTCGCAGAGATACCAGCGCAGGTCCAGCGTCTCGTTCTGCGCGGTCTCGCCTTCGGTCCAGATCAGAACCGTAAGGTTGTTGGCGCTGGCGCCAATCTCTGCCGTCAGGTGAAAATCGGTGATGGCCGCGGCCGTCGGTGTGGTCGCGCCCACGGCAAGCACGTTCGTATTGATCGCCTTGAAAAAATTCGAGCCGGCATAGGTGCTGCTCGTCCAGTCCCAGATCGCGTCGCTGGTCACGCTGTCGGCGGTGCCGGTCCATTCCAGAATGGCGAAGCGCAGCTGCGCGGTGGCCGAGTGGCGCAGTTGCCCGCCCAGCGTCACCGTCCGGCCCCGCAGCGCATAGGTCTCAGCCGCCTCGATGATCTGCGCATAGCCGAAGCGCTGCGCGCTGGCGTTTGCCTGCGTCAGCCGCATCATGTGGCCGATCCCGCTGGCCGGGGCCGTCAGGGTGGAGACGCTGATGTCCCCGCTCTGCGTCAGGGCATAGTGGCGGTCATGGGCATATTCATCGTCCGAGATACCGGTTGAGGCACCGCGCTGGTTGATCTGCCCGTCGCCGTTGATCAGCCGGTTCTTCTGCCCTTTCGCGCTGATGCTGAATGTCTTCAGGTCAGCCATCAGGCGCTGCAACGCCTGGCGCTGGATGTCGTGCCCCTGCGGCGAGAGGTTGCCCTTGCCGATCTCGATCGGCGGCGTGCCGGGCACAGTGGTGTTTTCCGCCTCGGTGGCGCTGTAGTCTGAAATGCCCATGGGTTGGCTCCTTCGCGAAAAAGAAAGGCCCGCCGAAGCGGGCCTGGAATGGAAAATGAAAACGCCGCCCAAAGGCGGCGGGTGAGCTAGAACAGGGAAAGCCGGTCGTCAGGCGGCATGGGCGCTTGCGCTCGTGTTCACGCCCTGCCCTTGGCGGCGGCCTCGGCAGCATTCTCCTCGTCGATCCACTCGATAATGAGCGGTTTACCGAGTTCGACGCCCGCAAGCTTTTCAAACTGCGTCTTGGCTTCCTTGCCCGTAGCGATGAATTCGACGTCGATGGTGGTCGGACTGCGGTGACCGTTCCAAAAAGCGTCATAAGCTGCAAGGAGACTCCGCACCTGCTCGGCTGTCATCAGCACCTGTATTTCCTCCAACCGGTCGGTTTCGCTGCGCACAAAAACGTAATTTTCGAATTGGTAGATGCCGGAATTATTACCCATGCCGTGATAGGCGAAGGGACGCTTTTCTTGGGCGTGGCTCTCTATGTCTTCGTAGGGATCCTCGATGCCCGGGTTGTCGCTGGATAGCCACGCGGCTAACCACCTCGCACCTTCTACGTCTCCTCGGGGGTCGCTGTACCCGTCATCATGAATCTTCAATAAAATCTTCCCTTTCATGCTGATTTCCCTTTTTCGCTACAGTTTCGGGTAGAATGAAATGATCTGTCCGCTTGGCTCCCGAACAAACTCGATTGTCAAACCGCTCGGCGATCGCCCGCGCCACAGTTTTCCTTCTGCTTGCGTCGCATTTTCGAATGCCTTGCGAGCCTCGTACATCACTCTTTGGCGCGACCAGCTTGTGGGGAAGACCGTCGTTTTCTTCGGCTTTGAGTACCAGTTGCGCGTCTGTGGATCATATATTTCAATTTCAGCGAGGCGAACGCCCTTGTTGTTGGTCGTGATGGTCCGCACAATCCTGACCGATTGGCCATCCGCAAAGTGGCCGCCGTAGACGCGTATCTCTCTGTATGCACCTATTTTGATATGAACAATTTGCCCGTTCATTGTCTTGCGAATGATGCGGGCGAGAAGATCGCGGTCGGTGCGAAGCCAGAACGGGTCTTTCGGGTCATTCGGGTCGGGCAGCGGCGCGGTCTCATCATCATAGATCGGGAAGCCGCCATTTAGATAGGCAGTGGGCTTGGCTTCCTCGCGCGATTGCCGTTGCCTTTCAGGCTCTTTCGCCGTGCCGTCAGCTGCGGTCGGGTCGCCGTTCTGAGGATCATCCCTGTCTTCATCGTCGGGGCCAATCCCGTCCGAAGGGTCGCGCCTTGGTAGACGCCCGGTCAGGCGCGGCGCGCCGGGGGGCGACGGGCGGTTGTTCTGCGGGTCTTGCTCAGGCTCTTGGCCGCCCGGCGGCGTCAGCGGGTTCTCCCCGCCCATGTCCATGGGTGGGTCTTCCGCGCCCTCCTCGCCCTCGCCGGTGGTTGGCTTGCCTTCATCTTCCTCGTCGTCGTCCTCGCCGCCGGCCGATTGACTCTGCGCCACCATCGCGAGGCCAGCGTCTGCCGGCGCGTTTTCGACCAGCCGGTTCCAGCTTTCGGCGAAATCGGCGAGCGGAACCTTGGCGGCGGACCACCCGATGACGGGGGCGGTTGTTGTCCGGCCCTCGATCTCGATCTCGAAGGTCCGGGCAACAAAAAAACCCACCGAAGCGGGCCTGGGATGGAAAATGAAAACGCCGCCCAAAGGCGGCGGGTGGGCTAGAACAGGGAAAGTTGGTCCTCTGGCGGCGTGGGCGCTGTGCTCGTGTTTACGCCCCACCCTTGGCGGCGGCCTCAGCGGCCTTCTCCCTGTCAAGCCACGCGCAGACGCGCGGCTTGCCGATCTTTCTGCCGGCAAGTTTTTCAAATTGAGTCTTCGCTTCCTTGCCTGTCGCAATGTATTCAACGTCGACGGTGGTTGGACGGTGATCGCCTTTCCAAAATGCGTCATAGGCGGCAAGGAGACTCCGCACCTGCTCCGCTGTCATCAGCACCTGCATTTCCTCCAACCGGTCGGTTTCGCTACGCACGAAAACGTAATTTTCAAATTGGTAGATGCCGGTGTTATTACCCATGCCGTGGTATGCGAAGGGACGCTTTTCTTGGGCGTGGCTCTCTATGTCTTCGTAGGGATCTTCCAAGCCCGGGTTGTCGCTGCCAAGCCACGAGGCAAGAATGCTTGCACCATGGCCATCAGAGGAAAAAACCCTCCGTTGCTCTTGATCGAATTCAAAGCTCAACGATTCTTTCATAAGAACACGTCATCTGTTTGGCTACAGCAGTGGATAGAATGAATTGATTTTGCCATTGGGCTCTCTGCTAAAGTCAATCTCACCCCCCCGCGACCGAACTCAACTATCTTCGATGACAGCATTTTCCGGCACGATCCCGTATGCATCCTGGAGGCGGCCGAAAACGACCGGATCGGCCGTCTTGAGGTCGATGCGACGAATGTCCTTAATGGATTTGTAGCCGGAAATCTCAACAAATAGGCGCAATGCCTCTTCGCCTTCGGCTTCATACTCAATTTCAACCGTCATCGGCTTTCGGCCAGCCTCGTCATAGGCGCGATAGGCGAGAAGCGCCGCACGCGCCTGGGCAGCGGTGACCAATCCCAGATCGTCACTATACGCCGTCGACAGCAGCAGGTAGTTCCTGCAGACCCAGTACCCGACATAGTTGCCATAGCCGATAAACGCGGCAGGCGGTTTTCGCTCTTCGAGAGCGTCCAGAAAGGACAATTCTTCGTCAAGCGCATCGTCCGGCACCTGAATTTCACAGTGCATCCAGTAGGCTAGCATCATTGCGCCCATTGCATCGGCAAGGATTACGTCGTCGCCGTGCTCCCCGCCGCGAGGCTTGAAATGCATTTCGGTCTTCATCATGTGGTTCCTCTAGGGCATCGGCCAAGCCGAAACTATACGGCCTGCCGCATCAACAACGATGTTAATTTTCAGTCCGCCCGCTGACTTCCCAATCCACACATTGCCCTTGAAGTGGGTTGCATTGTCCGCCGCCTCAAGAATTGAGCGAATTATCTCTTCCTCTGTCCAGTTTCTGGGGAAAAAATGCGATGGCGGGCCTTTTGGAATCAATTCCCCGGTATCAGGATCAGGTAGCGAAATATAATGAGACTCTATACCGTTCTGCGTAGGGTTTTTATATAGTTTCCTGAAATGCACGAACTTGGAATGCAAGTAGTGCCCACCGGTACTGTACTTCTCGCCTGTATCTGGGTTTATTTTTACTTCACCATCAAAAATATGCGTGACGACATGTGCCGCCAACTCAGCGATAACCTTTGAGCTGGAATGGCCTTTCGGTTTCGGCGGCTCTTCTGCAGGTGGCGTCCCTTCAGGCTCTTCGTCCGGCTCCGGTTCAAGCGGTGGCCCGCCATTTTGTCCGGATAGGAAATAGGTACCATCGGAGCTACGGATCAGCTTTCGCTCGGGCGTCTCGGCGTCGTCTCCTGCCGGGTCTTCCGCGCCCTCCTCGCCCTCGCCCGTGCCCGGCTTGCCTTGTTCTTCCTCGTCGTCGCCCTCGCCGCCAGCCGATTGGCTTTGGGCGACAAATCCAATCCCGGATTCAACCTGGGCATTTTCGGCATAGCTGTTCCAAAGTTCAGCCATGTCTTGCTTCGTAGCGAGCGTTGTCGTCCCATCCGACTCGAAGTAAAGACCGGACACCGGAACAAGCTCGCCATTTTCGTTCATGACCGTCTGGAAAGCTGCGGACATGCCATCGGCGGTGACAAACGTAATGATCGGCTTTGTCGGATCGCCGATTTTCCGTACACCCGCCATCCCGCCCTGAACGTTGACGATCTCGTCGAAGTCGCCTGCCTCAAGCTTCGCCTCCGGATTCAGCAGCGGCATCAGCGTCGCTGCCATCCCCGGGAAAACCTTCTCGAGCATTTTCCAAAGAGGTGACTGAGGGCGCGTGGCTACGCGCCCTATTGTCACGGCGGCATTGGCCTCGCGATATTTGCCATCCTCTGCCGCCGGACGGTCTGGCTTGCCTGCGTCTTGATCGACACCGGCTGTAGCCGCATTCGGCATGGCCGCGTTTGCTGCCGTCGGCAGGAAGAGGTCGGCAATGCTTCCGACCGCTTTGCCCGCGTCGCGAAGCAACGACATCAGCCGCCCCGCTGCCTGCTCGGGCGAAAGGCCCATTTCGGTGGTCAGGCGGGTGTATTCGGTGCCGATGCCGGCGATAGTGCCCGCCCCCGCATCGGCAAGGGCGTCGGGGCTGGCCTCGTTGAGGTCGGCGGCGAGCCTGGTCGCGGCGGCGATGCGAGCAGGATCGTCGGAGGCGAAGGCACCGCGCAGCGTGGAAAGCACGGCTTCGGGCACGACGCCGGTGCTCCCCGCCAGGTAGAGCGTCGTGTCGCGGGCCGAGGCATCCTCGCCGAAGAGGTCGCCGCCCTTCGCTGCGGCCTCATAGGCCTTTGAGACGGCAAGGCGCTCGTTGGTATCTTTCGGGTCGAAGACCCCGCCTTCGTTCAGGCGCCTGAAGACATCATCGACCTGCGCGTTCTGCGCCTGTTTGGCCTCAAGCGCATGCTGCAGCTTTTGAGTGTTCTGCTCCGGCAATCCGAGATTGCTGATCGCATGGGCGGTGATGGCCGGATCGCCCGAGGCAATCCGCGCCAGCAGTTCCCGGCTTTGCCGCGCGATGTCCGCAACCCGTTGCGCGCCGGCATCGCGCCGCTGCGCGTCGAGTTGCGCTTGCGCCTGTTCGGTCAGACCCTGCCGTTCGTCGTCGCCAAGCCCTGCCAGCGCTTCGTCATTGCCGCGTGCGATCGCGTCGAGGAACCCCTGCGGATCGGAGGCGACGGCGTGCTCGGCTCTGGCGAAGCGGAACAGCCGCTCGCTCTCGGCCTTCTGCGCTTCCACTTCTTCCGGCGGTGCCCATTGGCTGAAACCGGCCAGATCGTCCTGAGACCGCGCCCAGGCGCTCTCGTCGCCAAATTTTGCCGCTTCCAGATTGGCCTCTCTGGCGCGATTGAAGTCCGCTCCACGCTGGTCCAGCGCGTTGCCCGCCTTGAACCGCGCCGCATCCCCTGCAAGCGCCGATGTCGCATGAAGTGTCCATTGACCGAAGAGACCGGCGGCACGTTCGCTGGGTGCTTCGCTGGTCCGCTGCGCTTGCGCCGCGTCCAGCGTCGTGATCAGCGCTGCGGGGTCCGCGCCTTCCGCCCGCTGCCGCGCAAGCTGAAGCCCCGTCTCCGCCCTTGCCCTGGAGAACCAGGCATCCTCGGTCATCTCGGCAATCCGCCGCGCCCGCTGGTCCAGCGCCGAGCCAAGCCCGGTGACGGCATCGCCCAGCCCCTGCAGCGCACGGCCCCTGGCCTGAAACGGCGCTGCCGACCCGTATGAAGCCGTCGTGCCGCCCGATAGTCCCTCGCGGCGCTGATAAACCGGAAATGTCGGCATGAAAGTTCGTTCCTTCACATAAAAAAAGCCGCCGGGCCCGGGGCCACGGCGGCGCAAATAGGTTGAAAGAAAAATCGGTCGTTCAGCCGGTGAAATAGCCGCGCTGTCTTGCGGCGCGGATCATCCCGTCGATGACACGTGGATGATTGCCGAGGCCGGTCGTTTCCAGAAACTCGACGATGCCGGGACGGCCGCCCTCACCTGGAAATCTCGTATCGATTTCCCTGACCATCCGCCGGGCTGCTTTCATCGCGGCTTCCTGTCGGTCGCCATAGGTCTCGCTGAGGTGCCGCGCCGAAATGCCGGCGAGCGCATCACGCCTGCTGTCGGTGAAACCATGCTGGTTCAGTTCCTCAAGATAGGTCGCATGCAGCGCCGCGCCATCAGCCAGCGAGGCGCCCGCCTCGTGCAGCCAGTCGCGCACGGTGCCCTCGAAGGCCGGGTCCACGGTGATCGGCGCGCTCTGAAGGCCATCGCCGACGCGCACCTCCTCGGGGATCGGGCCATCGCGAAACTCATAGCCCGCTCCGGTTTCCGGTGGTGTCATCCAGCGGGAAAGATCGCCGGTCGCCGCGTCGCCAAAACCGTTCTCCTGCGCGGGCCGCTGGGCAGGCTCGCCCTCGTTCCCGGCACCGTCGGCGGCGAACCGGCGCTGATACAGACGCGTCAGCTCGCCCACCCGCTGTCCGTGCTCGGGATGGCCCTGGTCGGTCAAAACCACTTCGTGCGCCTTGCGGTAATCGGCGATCTCGCCGTCCAGCATGGCTGAATCCACCGGTGCGTCCCTATGCTCGATCATTTGCGTCTCCATTGGATTTTACCTTTGCCGTGTCGGTCACCAGGCTCTCGGCTTCCGGCACCCAGTTCGCCACCGGCACAGCCCACGCGCTGGGCGTGTTGTGGACGTTCTGCAGATATTGGCCGAAGCCCCCCATCTCCTGCATCAGCCGTTCATGCACGTGCGCAGCCCATATGATTGTCTGGATCTGGCGCGTATCGATTACCCCTTCCTGCCAGCGTTGCGCGAAGCGATTGGTTTCGACCTCAAGGCTTCGCAACGCCGCCGAGAGGGTATCCAGCGCCTCGTCTACGGCGGCGGAAACGGCGCGAATGTCTTGCAGCTCGCTTGCCAGCGACACGACATTGTCCGGACGGTTGCTGGCGCGGCGACTTGATCGCCGGGTTGGCGCGCCGTTTGTTTCTGGCATCGTTTTTCCTTTCGGTTGGGTGGATCTGCGCCGCTAGGGCGAGCGGGCGTGAAGCATCACGGAGAATGCCGGGCCGTCTCAAATTTTGATCGCGGCGCCCCACTTCGGCTTAACAAATGCAATTGGATCGGCATCGGAGACAGACCTAGCCTTCGGTTGGGTCGCGTCGGAAACGATGCCTTCCCGAACGGGTAATGCGGGCTTTGACCGGACTTTGAAGGAGGTGCGGAAAATGACTCTGCCCAGCGAAGCAATTGCCATCTGTTCAGCGTGCAATACCGAAAATGACCTGATCGCTGCCGGAATAGACCGTCTGGAGGCCGTGAGTTGCTCTCATTGCCGATCGCCCCTCGGCCTCTGGGGGGACCTGGTCGACACGGCAAACTCCGGCATTCGGAGCCTTCGCTACGAACCCGGCGGGCGTCCGAAATTAAAAAATTAATAAATCTTTAACGATCGCGGAACCAACGAATGCCCTCCGCGTTATTGCGCCGAACGGTTCTGATCGCCGTTCTCATCCCGATGATATCCGGGCACCCCCCGAACCCGGATATTTGGAGCTTCGCCCCACCCGCCCCCCCCAACCCCGAGTCACGGGTGCGGCGAAGCTCCGAGGATGAACGCCTCAAGCCAACTTTCCGATTAGCCGGTGGTATTCAGCCTCGGGTTTCCCATAGGCATCGGCTGCAAAGTCTTCCAAACCCTTACGGTCGCGAATGGTGACATAGCCACGCTCGGATTGGATGAGATACTTTCCTTCCAACACGTGCAGAGCGTTTGTCACGCTCGGTCGACGCACCGACAGCATCACCGAGATAAAGTCATGGGTCAGCGGCATCTCATCGCCGTCGATGCGGTCGTGACACATCAAAAGCCAACGCGCGAGCCGCACATCGACCGGATGGACAGCGTTGGAAAGCGCTGTGAAGGCGGTCTGGACGGATAGTACATGCGCATACCGCGTGAGCATTGTACGCAGCGATGCGCTTTCGCTCATGGCCGCCGCCAACGCCGGCACGCCAATCCGATAGCCATGGCCACCGACCTGCATGAAAATTTCCATCGGGCTTTGTCCAGTCCCGACGATCAGCGCGGGCGGTGCGACGCCGTCTCGCCCGAACATGCCGATTTCAACGGATTGACCTTCCGGCGACCGCACGACAATCGAGCCGATCCCGTCTTCGGGAAAATAGGCATACTCCGCCGGCATGCCTGCCTCGACGACCATGTGTAGCCGCGGCAGTTCCACCGCTTCCATTAATGTTGACACTTTATCGAAATCTTCCGCGCACAGGTGCCTCAGCAGCGCATTGCGCACTGCCTCCTGCCGGATCGTCTGCCTCAATGCCTCGTCCCCCCGAGGAACAGTCGCCGCGCCGCCGGCAAGGCTGTCGAACGGCTGCGCCTTCCGTCAAAAATCAGTAACTTTATCAAGGGGTCATTTATTAGGGACATTCGGCTATCCAAGGCAATAAGTCGGCATCCTTTGTACGCTGCCAGACAATTGCGGCAGCACCCGCCCCCGGAATGGAATAGCAAGAGAGCCGCCCTGGGCGCCTTATCATTTGTTAGTCGCCAAACCACCTCATCGACCGGCCGGCCCTGCTCCTGTCATCTCGGCGACATGGATTTACCGGCTTTGTCTCCTACGGATTCTCGATCGCCGCGGAATCAGGCATTGCCGGGCGGCCGCAGGGAGCTTTCAAGATGATGACCGCGTCTTCCTACCTGCCGCAGATACGCCGCGTCCTTGCCGGGTTCCTGATCCGCTACAAGGCCTATCGTGAGCCGATCTCGGTTGTGGCTGCGCTGCGCTACGTTCGCGTGAATTATCCCGAGTGCGATCTGGCGGACATCGAGCTGTCCAGGATCATTGCCCAGGAGACGTTGCGCACCGGCTTCATTCTTCAATTTGATTCAGCCGGCGAATGACGATCGCGCAGGAAATCCCAGACAGTACGCTAGGAGACGCAAAACGGCCGGCCTGTTCCCGGTGCTATCGTCAGTTGCATGCCTCAAGGGGGAGGCGAACATGTTCAGACGCGCCAGATTCGATCTGCCGAAATTGCATCATGTCCTTGGCGAGTTCCTGCGCCTGCACAAGGCGCACGATCATCCGGTGTCGGTCCGTTCCGCGATGACATATGTGCGTACGAATTACCCGGACTGCGGCATGTCCGAGAGTGACCTGTCGGCATTCATTGAGAACGACGCGATCGAAGCCGGCTACAACCTGCGCCTGGATGCCCATCGCGACCATTGCTGATCGACACTTGAGGACGCTGACGAAATGATATTGCGCCGCAGTTGCGGCAAGCAAAGGTTGCGGTAATATCCGCCGCTCGGGCGTTTTCGGGGAACGGGATGAATTTGGAAGTGTCGCCGCAACACGCGGCCGTTAGCAGTGCCATTGAACGGTTTCTTGAAGCCTTCAAACCCTATGATGAACCCCTCTCGATAAGCACCGCTGTCGAGCACGTCATTGCGACCGTCGCGAACTGCGAGCTGAGCAGAAAAGAAATCGCCGACCTCGTGGCCGAGCTCGCTGTCGATGGCGGCTACAATGTCCATTTTGACGTGAAGTACTGATTGCCGCCTAGGTTGTTCTGAGCGGTTCGTATCGGCGCCCGGCAATTTTCGATAGTCCACCGATCAGCGTTGTTGCAGCGTTGAGGCGGGACGCGCTCTTTTGTGCTGCCCCTTCTGCCGCAAGCCGCGCCGCATCGTTTCGATAGGCCGTCGCAGCGCTTTCGCCGGCATAGAGGCGAGACAGCACATCGAGTTCCCCCTGCTTGGCGCTGTCGCCAAGAACAGTGACCGGCGTTCCGGTTCGCGGATCCAGTCCCGAGGAAGCGTAGCCCGCCCGTTGCTGCGCGATGACGCCGCGTACGCGATCTCGCGTCATGCCGGCTTCATAGGCGGCACGCTGCTGCTCGGCCTGAGCATTGTTTCTGGCAACCTGGGCATTGTAATCGGCAACAGCCGCTGCGGCATTGCCTTCACTTGCGGCACCCGCTGCTGAAAGGGCGGTTCCAGCCAGTGTCGCAAGCGAACCGAGCGCGCCGCCGCCTGCGCCGGCGAGCCCGGCAAGTCCTAGAAGTGCTAAACACATCAGCCTGTTATCCTTGTTTCTGAAACGATACCGAGTAGATGGAATGGGCTTGGTTGGTCGTGGGTAATCTTGAGTCTTTTGCCGCGGCCCCATTCCATGGCGAGCGCGACCCGCTTGTCGCCGGTAAAGAGCGATTCATCTTCATATTCGACCGCCTCGAAATCGGCCTGTTCGGCGCTACCGACACCACCGCCTTGGGATTGCAGCAGCCTCAGCCAGACTTCCGATATATGTCCCAGACGTGTCTGCGCAGTCCCGCCTTGTGCGGCAACCTCCGGAGAAAGCGTTTCCATGGTCGCCACATAAGAAAATCCGACACACGCTTTGCTCACCGGTTCGTCGACTGTTATCGACCCGCTCGATACAGAATACGGCCCTTGTGCACCTGCATCGGACCAGACGTGCACGCTCGCTCCCTCCAGATGGTCGAGGCCGGCAAGCGCGGACGTTGCCGATCCTGCATAAGTCAGATGGCAATCCAGAAACGTTGCGTCCGAAATGTCCGCGTCGATCTCATGCCCTTCGGACAGGCGCTCCAGGTAACGAACGGTGGCGCCGTTGATATGACGGCTAACCAGAAGCCAGACCTCGTCGCGTGCCGTACCGGGTATCGCGCAAACGCTCTCCGCAAAGGTCGATGACCCGCCGATGACGTGATCATGAAACGCGATGACTTCTTGGTCTCTCTCGTAGGTCATCGCCACCAGCGATCCGTCATTCATGACGATCCAGACGACGCCGACCGGGGTCTGGGCATAGGCGATCTGCCTGATCTTTCCTCTCAGGAGATGCTCGGCGAGAATGGACATGTCCTGGGAGGCATAGCCGTTGGCTTCATAGGAATAGGCAGCCTCCCGCAGGTCCTTTCCGTAATACCCGGCATAAAGCGCCACATTGCCGATGCGAACGGGCTGCACGCTGGAGGTGCCGTAGGTCGTTTCACGTTTTTGCCGGATGTTCGTCGGGCTGAACGTGCCGGTGGACGTGTTCGGGCCGATGGTCCTCAGGGCCGCCGTCGTTCCAACGAACAGTTCGCTGCTTTCCGCGATCCACTGGATGGAATTAATTTCCTCCGATGAGATGCTGGCATTGATTGCATCGGTGTCTTCAATCGGGTCCGACGTACCGAAATTGGTGAAATCGTCGACCTTAGACATCCAGACGGTCTGCGGCTGCTCGGCCGTCGAGGCGAAGCAAAGCCTTCCCTCATAGAAGGCGATGCAGGATGGCCACCCGGTCTCCTCAGACCAGGCGCCCATCTGCCAGTTAATGATCGGCGAAAGGCTTGGCAGCGCATGGCCATGCAGAACGATGGTGACGACTGTTGAGGACGTGTATGCCTGAATAACGGCCCAGCGCCATTTGCCGTCGGCGCCGAGCAGACGGATATGACGGCCGATGTCCGTACTCAGAAAGCCCTGATTGTCGTTGATCCCCGTCGTCGACGATGCCGTCAGGTTGAAAGCCGTCTGGCTCGCAGCCGCCTTGTTCATGCCGAGTTCTGCAAACCGGGTCGAATTCAACCCGTCCACCCCAGACCATTTGAACCGGTAATATGCGAACGGGGTCTGATTGGCGAACTCATAGAACCGGACCTCCGAGGCCGCCCAGCCCACTTCCTTGTTGCGCGCGTCAAGCGTGACCCATGATGATCCGTTGCTGGATCCTTGCAGCTCCCATGAAATCGGGCTTTGGCCGACATTCACGCTGTCGTCGGTCGCGCGCAGCCAATAGGCATCGACGATGGCCGTCGCACCGCCGGCGAGCTGGTAGGCAACGAAGCCGGCAGTCGCGCTTCCCCAAAGGCCGTTCGATGCCGCGTCACGATCGAAGATTTGCCAGGCGGTGGAAGAAGAACCGGTACTTGTCACTGTCCCGGAAGGCGCAGAGTTGCTCGTCATGATCGGCGTAAGTGAGCCATAGTCGGACGGCGTCAGCGTCGTACCCGTTTCATTCAGCGGCAGATACGGGCCGTCTTCGAACTCAACTTCCGCAAGCGCAAAACTTGTCGCTGACAGGCGCGCCAGCTTGCGTGGAGCATGGGCAGGGTGGACGAGATAGAGGACGTCGGCCGACTGGGCGTATTGCACATCGAACAGTTCATCTTCCTGATAGGGCGTGGCCACTTCAACCGCGCTGCCGCCGGACTGGACCTGCCCGCCATTCGTGTAGAACCGGATATATTCTGAACCAAACTCAAGGACGTAGGCCTGCGTCTTGGAAAAGACGAAAGGGATAAGGCGGACCGCTTCCGCACTGTCCTTGACCTCGTAGATGAACTCGGTTCCACCGCGCTTCTTTATGCCGCCGTACCGCTGGACAATGAAGTTGGTGAGTACTTCCGCGCCGTTGCGGTACTTTTGCAATTCAACGCGAGAAAACAAGAGCGGGCTGAAGGCGCCCGCGGTAAAATTGGTCTGGATGGCTGTAACGGATGGCATGGTCACGCCCTCGCCTCCAGCCAGCTATCGGCGACAAGCGGTCGTGGCGTACCCTCCCGGGCATCCATGCCGCGCGCTTCCCTCAGCTTTGCTTCGTAGATCTGCCAGCACTGTTCGGTCAGGCTGGAATTGTCGGTCAGATAGAAGCATATTTCCGCGCTGAGACGGCTTGCGAGCAGATCGACGAAAATTCCATCGAATGCCGTTTCGGTGACGTCGGATGAAACATATTCGATGTGCAGTGCAGATTCGTCGGTGAGGATGAAGCGCCCCTCCACACGGTGCGGCGTGCTTTCGCCCGCATTCACCCGCATCAATCGTATGCAGTCGTCGGGAAGCGGGAAGCGGCGGGTAAATTCTGTTGCGACATGGGCGTAAATATACCCGCCCGACTGATAGGCCGACCATTCGCTGGCATCGGTGTCGGAAAGCTCGAAAGTGTCGGTGGCAGCATTGGCTACGACAAAGGTCCGGGCATTGACCTCGCCCATTCCGATCACGCCGGCGATATAGACCGTCTCGCCATTGGAAAACCCGTGCGAGGAGCTGGTCACCACAGCCGGATTTGTCTGTGTGATCCCTCCAACAGACCGGATCGTTTCGGCCACGGGGACGGCGCGGCGGATCGCGAAATTCCATTGATGCGCGCGCAGGAGCGCCAGTTTGATGCCCTCGTAGTGGCTGTCGAACCACCGCGCGGCCTTGTTGCCCGAGGGGCTGAATGCGCTGATCGCGTCGTGACCGAGCCGTGTCAGCGCGAGGTTTGCAATTTCTACATTTGTGGCCATCTAGAATGCCTTTTCGTCAGGATCACAGAGGAATCGAGCGATGCGAGATCGCCCAATGGCTGCAAGGGAATGGATTCGTGCTGTGCTGGTAGGGCTCGGTACTGCAGCCATTCTGGCGGCGGTCATCGTACCGCTCATCATTGGTGGTCAGGCGCAGTTGCCCAAGCCGATCGCCCAGGCCGTTACCGAAGCGCTGCTCGGCCGGGAGGTCTCCCTCGCGGCGGGCATGGTCTTCCATATTGTCTATTTCACGGGCATTTCGGTTGCAGCCATAGCGATCCTGCGCGATCGGCTGACGTTGCGCGCTGCGATGCTGCTAAGCCTGGTGCTGTGGCTATTCACACTTTTCGCGCTTGCCCCGCTCGCAGGCTGGGGTTTTCTGGGGTTGCGCCAGGGCCCAGAGGTCTTCATCGCCTCATTCGTGCCCAATGCGCTGTATGGTCCGCTTTTGTGGGGCCTATACCGTCTCGCATTTGACGGCGTACGAGCGCCGAAGCGTTAAGCTGGCGGCAATCCGCGCAGCAATGCGCCGGTCATTTTCGCCTTAGCCGTTGCCGGCGCCACATTCCGCGCGCCCTAGCTATTGCGGCTCGCCGCTTGTCGGCTCTGCCGCGCAATTCTTCATAGAGCTTTCTCAGATCCTGAGGGTGAATGTCCAGGCGATCGCCGTAGTCATTCAGGACGTCCTCGAAATCTTCGTCGTTCAGGATGATTTCCCTGCCGAGCGGGTGCGGGTGCTGCGGCGCGTGGGCACGATGCGGATAGGTTCGGCCCGTCAGGTTGTTGAACAGAAGCGCCGCGAAGGTCAGCAATATGGAATTCAATAGCACCGGCACGACGACAAAATCGAACCCGGACGCCCTCACCTCTGCACCGCCAAGGACGGCTGTAAGAGCGACAGCGCCGCTCGGCGGATGCAGGCAGCGCAAGAGCGAGCCTATCGCTATCGCCAACGCCACCGCCAGCGATCCGGCAAGCAAGGCGTTTGGCAGATAGCGCGCAGCGGTGACGCCAATTATTGCCGCGATGACGTTGCCTCCAAGGATCGACCAGGGCTGTGCGAGGGGGCTCGCCGGAACCGCGAAAAGGAGTACGGCCGATGCTCCCATGGGTGCCATAAGCAAAGCTGTTCCAGGCGCATCCGCTACAACACCCGAAATATAGCCAGTACAGGCAAGCCCGATTAGCGCGCCTGCCGCCGCACGCAATCCATGACCTGCTCCACCGGCGATCGGCTCCGGTAGCAACATCCTCAGCCAGTTTTTCAATTTTGGAATTCCGACGGCAGTCGAGCGCTGACGCTATACAGCCTTTGTCTTATGGATCAGGCGGAGAGACCTTCCACAATCAGGATATCGGCGTCGCATGCGCCTTCCCTCAGCTTGCGTATTTCCGCGTATTCCGGCGAATGATAAGCGTCCCGGGCAGCGTCGTAGCTGTCGAATTCGATGACGATATGGCGCGGCTGCGCCGCCCCCTCGACCGCCTCATATTGTCCGCCGACGACTAGAAAGCGGGCGCCGCGATCGGCGAGAAACGGCCGTGCGGCCTTTACATAGGACCGGTATGCATCCTGTTCGAGGACCGTCATATGGACGATCCAGTATCCCTTTGCCATGAACGACGACTCCCTGCCAATTTTGTCGGCGGCACGTTATTTGGACCTGTCGAGGATTGCAATTGAGCTGGAACAAACCTTTGAACCGTAACGAATTGTTGAGGTCCCATTGCTAGCGTGGCCACCTGGGTTAGAGGGGGCTTGGCTTGCCGATACGGACACGCATTCTTGCGTATGTGACGCTCGTGCCGTTTTGCGCGCTTATCTGCCTGTTCGTCGGCCAGTTCGGCGCGAACTGGCTGATCGAAACCCAGAACGCCCGCCAGTTGCGTGAATTCTCCACCGTGGCGTTGCGTCGCGCCGAGATCGCCGTGGAAAATGGAATACGCGAGCTCAATGTCGCGGCCTCTGGAAGTCGCTTCGATTGCGATGCGCGGAGGCTGCGAACCCTGCGCCTGCAGGTATATCGAAGCAGCTATCTGAAAGATATTCGCGCCGTCGGAGATACGGGCGCTGTGAACTGCTCGGCCTATTCGGGCACGCTGGAGTTCGATGTTGAGTGGCCGGCGTTCGATCGCATGCTCCCGTCGGTCACTGGTGGCGTCCGCCTGTTCGCAGTCCCCCAATCGGCCAGCACCGCGCTGGGTATTCGCGTGGGCATGTATTCTCATCAGCTTTCAGGCGGCATACGCCGTGACATCGAGGGTGGCGAAGGTCTGGCGGCCATCCTCGATATCGACGGAACGTTGGTCGACATCATGCCCGATGGCATGCGTGGGCGCGGCGACATCGAGATGCGACTGGGTGATGGCACCCGCATCGCCGGTACAAACCCCGGTTGGACAGCGCCGTCTGGCGATATGTTCTCACACACGGTGCGTTCGGCGCGCTACCCGATTGTGGTCACGCTGCGCGCCTCGAAAAGTGCGATGAACGCGCTCTATCACGATGCGTTCGGACCGATCATCCTCGCGGCAACGTTGGCCGGCCTGGGTTACGGTCTTCTCATTGCGCGCATTTGCACCGGACCTGGCAAACCGTCAGACGAATTGCACCGCGCGATCATCCGTAAGGAATTTCGCCCGTGGTACCAGCCGATTTACCGGCTCGATGGCCGCGGCATCATAGGCGCGGAGGTACTTGCGCGATGGGTCAGGCCCGATGGCACCATTGTCCCGGCGGCGCAGTTCATTGACACTGCCGAGAAGGCCGGTCGCATCGACGAAATCACCTGGCCGCAGATCAATGACGCGCTCAACGAGATGCGCTCGCTGCTCGTCACCGATCCGGAATTCTTCCTGTCGTTCAATATAACGCGCGGCCAGCTGGCCTCTCCGGGATTTCCACGTCGATTGCTCGAGACTGCTCGCCGCGCCGCCGTCGACCCGGGCAGGATAACGATCGAACTTACGGAGCGAGAAGTCTTCGATGACATCGACGCCGATGCCCGCATCGTCGCCGAACTGCACGATCTCGGCTTTGAGGTTACCATCGATGACGTCGGCACCGGTCATAACGGCCTGTCGCTGGTTCAGCGGCTGGGCGCGGACGCGATGAAGGTCGACAAGATCTTCGTCGACGCGCTGGGAGAAGACACCTCGGCGACCACGATCGTTGAAATGCTTGTCCGCGTCGCACGAGAAAGAGGCATGACCCTGGTTGCGGAAGGCATAGAGCACGAATGGCAGGTGACGATCCTGCGCGCATGCGGCGTTGAATACGGACAGGGATACCTGCTGTCAAAACCGGTGCCCGGCATCAACCTGCTGGCGCTTTACGGTCGTCATTCCAATGATCCCGAAAGACGTCTTCAGTCATTGCGGGCTGCCGTCTAGCTCGGCCCCTGGCCAGTCAACAGGCCGAACGCGACCGTCCACATGACGGCGGTTATGAAACCTTCCAGCATCCGCCATGCCCGCGCGCTAGCAAAGATCGGCCGCAGGAGACCGGCGCCATAGCCGAGCAGGAAGAAGAATAGAAACGAGGCACAGATAGCCCCGACCGCAAAAGCAGTTTCCTGCCCCGGAAACTGCGTCGATACCGCGCCGAGCAGGACCAGCGTGTCGAGATAGACATGCGGGTTCAGCCATGTCAGCGCCAGGCATGCCAGGACCGCTGCTTTCAGGCTCTGCGTGGTGCCAGCATCCGGATTCAGCGCACCTTCACCGGTAAGTGCGCTCTTCAGGCTCAAGGCACCATAGATGATGAGGAAGATCGCGCCGCCGTAACGCATCAGCGGGTCTAACCAGGGCGCAAGGTCGACCACCTTGCTGAAGCCGGAAACGCCGGCCGCAATGAGAATCGCGTCCGAAAGCGCACATGTGAGGCACACCGCGAAGACATGCTCGCCGCGAAGCCCCTGCCGCAGCACGAACGCGTTCTGCGCGCCAATGGCGAGGATCAGGCCAAGCCCGACGGAAAAACCTGTGATCGCGGCAGTCAGATTCATGCCTTGCACAATCGTTCACCGCGCATGCGCGTGCAACAGCAGCCCGCCATTGCCCAACCCTTCCGATCCGGGCAATGTGGCCACCGCTTCCTCCGATGCGAGACAACTCCTTGAACGGTTCCCCGCAAGAACACGCGGCTGCGCGCCCGCTTTACGCCATCCTCGTCATGTGCGCGGGCGTGTTTCTGCTCGTCATGAACGATGCCGCGGCCAAATGGCTCGTCGCCCGCTACGACCCCTTCCAGATGATGTTCATGCGCAGCGTCATCGCCCTGCCGCTGATCGCTGGTCTGATCCTCGCACTCGATGGCTGGCGGGCGATGAAGACGAAGAGCCTGAAAATTCATGCCCTGCGCGGCGCCCTGTCGATGGGCACGGCCTATGCTTTTTTTCTCAGCCTGTCCGCGCTCCCGCTGGCCGAGGCGACTTCCCTTATTTTCGCCGCGCCCCTCTTCGTCACGGCCCTTTCGGTTGTTCTGCTGCACGACCCGGTCGACTGGCGGCGCTGGGCGGCGGTCGTCTGCGGCTTTGTCGGCGTGCTCATTGTCGTCCGGCCGGGCGCTGAGACCTTTCAGGCCGCCTCAGTTCTCGCCGTTCTGGCCGCCATCCTGCATGCGCTGGTGATGATCTCAACGCGCTGGATCGACAAGCGCGACAACATCCGAACGCTCATGCTCTACGTCGCGCTGATGCCGGCCCTGCTGACGTCGTTTGTGCTGTTCACCGCGTGGCCTTCGATGCGTCCGGAAGATCCGGCGCTGTTCCTCGCCATGGCCGTCTTCGGCACCTCGGGCATCACGCTTATCAGCCAGGCGTTCCGCATGGCGCAAGCCGCGACGGTTGCGCCGTTTGACTATACCGCACTGGTCTGGGCCAGCATCCTTGGCTGGATCGTCTGGGGCGACATTCCGGATGTCTGGGTGTTCGTCGGCGCCGCCGTCATTATCGCCAGCGGCATCTATCTGATCCTGCGCGAGGCGCGCCGCAGGGCGCGAACCGACCCGCGCGAGGCTTCGCCACCCTTCCCGATGTAGCCGCTAATTCGGATCCTTCCGGTAGCGTTCCGCCATCCTGTTGATTGCCATGCGGCTCGTGCTGGCGCGGCGCACGAACATACAAATATTGCCCGCCTCCGCGATCGGTCGGGCAAACTTCTCCACAACATGATACTGAGGTCGCGCTCGGTAGTCGTGCACGGCCAGGACAGCGCCTTTGTCCAGCCAGGCGAGCGCTGTCAAAAAGCAGGCAACGCGAAATCTCCCGTCAACTAGGCAGAAATCTACTTCGCGCATGTCGCGCTGTCTGATGGCTTTCGAATAGGCGGCGAACTTGTCTTCGTGCCCTTTACCGACAGGGCGCCCCCACGCACCCGTGGGACCAATATCGACATGAATCAGATTCACCCTTGCCAGCGATTGGCCGATCGCTTCGCGTGTCTTTTCTAACCAGGCAATATCGCTGTCGACTGACCAGATCCTGTCCTTGACGAGTCCGGCAGCAAGCACCGTGCTACCGCCCATGCCGAATTCGAAATAGTTCTGCGATTTGCAGAGAAAACGAGTGTACAGGTCGGATTCTGACCCGCTCATGCAAAGCGCCAGGGCCGCCCTAGTGCTTCCAGTCATCAAATTTCCCCGTAAGTGCGAATTCAACTGCGGGCCAAGCTGTCCGTTGGCGCGCGGTTTGACATATGAGAGTTCAGCAAACCGTTCTTGAAGCGCTAATCCTGTCACCCACCCTGTCCAGCGCCCGCATTGCTGGCAAAGGGCGAGGCACTAAGCCCCGCCCTCGCCTTTTTCAGCGTCAGTCGACGACGTAGACGAGATAGCCGGCGATGTCCGACCCGTCGGCCAGCGCCACGTCCTGCGAGGTCGCGCGGATGACGATGCCGTCCTTGCTCTCGAAGAGCTGCGTGCCTCCGGCGCTCTGCGTCAGCGCGCTGACGAGGTCCTCGCCGGAATATTTCCCCGCCGTATCGACATCGAGCCCGTCGATCAGCCCGTCGGGGTCGGCCGCCTCAGTCGAGCCGTCCAGCTTCGTATAGGCGTCCCAGCCGAGGTCCAGCGTCGCGCTGGCCGTCGTCCAGTTCACGTAGAAGAAGGAAAGCCCGAGCAGCACGCGCACGCGCCCCGCCGGCAGGCGGAACAGCGCGACCGAAGAGGTCGCATCGCCCGCGCCCGACTGGTCGTGCACGCCATAGGCGATGCGCAGCCGCCCGCCCATTTCAGCCGGGCTGTTGTTCACCGCCGGCGCCGCCGTGGCGTTGCCGTATTCGGTCGTTTTCTGGGTTGTCACTGCCATTGTTCAGCTCCTTCCTTTAAGCGCCCGGCCCGGCCGTCGGGTCGCATTCGATATAGCCGACCTTGGCTTCCTCCATCCGGGTCGCCCCGATGGACATGGCCGTATAGACATAGGTGTTGAATTCCTTGTCCGGCCGTTCGGCGATCCGCGTCTTCGGCGACATGCCGATGCCGAGGCGAATGCCTGAGCGCGCGAAGAACAGCACCTTGTCGTCGCCATTGGCGTCCGTCCCGATCCGTTCGGACCGGATGAAGGTGAAGCCGAGGAATTCGTTCATCTGCCCGGTCACCAGCGCCTTCACCGCGGCATAGTCGGCCGAGGTCGCCTTGGTTGAATTGAGCAGCGACGCGCGCTGCCGCGCGTTCCAGACGATGAATTTCTCCTCGTCCTCGTCCACCTCGTTTGCCGCCAGCAGCCGCCCGGCCTCGATGATCTTGGCGACGTTCATGCCAAGGTCGGCCGCAGAAACGCCGACGTCACGCGTCTGCACATCGACGATCATCGCGGCGTCGAAGCTCGTCGCCACGGTGCCGTCGACGCCGGTATAGGCGGTCGCGTCGGCGGCCTGGATGATGACTTCGTCGATCTTCCGGTTCGCCGCCATTGCCGCGTTCTGGGCATAGGGGCTGGTCGGGTCGATCAGCAGGCGCGCCTTGTCCTGGTCGTCCACCATGTCGCCCCAGTGATAGTCGGTCAGCGTCACGGCGCGCCGGTCATGCGGGGTGCTGACCAGCGGGGAATCGCCGTGGCGCGTCGTCCGGGCGATCATTTCGGTCGGCCCGATCTGTTCGAAGAACGCCCTTGTGCCGGTCACGGATTCCTCCATGACCGCGCGGCGAAGGCGCGAGGCCTTCTGCTGGGCGAGCATCGCGACATTTGCCTTGTACTGTTCGACAAACGCCGTCGTGATTTCGGTAGACATCTCGTCCACCTCCTTCATTCGCGGTTGATGTTTTGGGTTCGTCGATCAGTTGTCCGCGCTTTGGTGCGCGGGCTGCTCTCGCCCTTGTCATGGAAAAGCCGGGCGTCTGGCTTGTTTGCTATCCGTCGCGTTTATTGAGACGCGCGGCAGCCGCCGGGGCCGGGCGCGATAGCGCGCGCTGGCTTGTCCGGTGTTGAAATGATGCAATTCCCCTTGAATCGAAATGCGAGCGAAGCCGCGCAACGCGCTGACGGGATTCCGTGATTGAGCTGAATCGGCAGCATTGCGTACGCCGTCACGCCCCGCCCTTGGCGGCGGCCTCGGCAGCTTTCTCCTCGTCGATCAACTCGATAATGAGCGGTTTGCCAAGTTCGACGCCAGCAAGCTGCTCGAACTCCTCTTTGCCCGCGTCGCCCGTCGCGATGAACTCCATCTCAATGGCAGGCAGATCCTTACTCCCAACTATTGGTGTCGTGATTGAAAACGCTTCCAATCATGTCGGGTGTACAAAAGCGTATGTCATCCTCCTCATAGCTCCGGCTGCGATCTTCGCTCCACCAGACGATGACGGCGTCCTCGATTTCCTGCGGAGTTGAACCTAAATCGTGACGGGCGACATACGTAATGCGTGGTCCGTCGAACCTTAACTCAAATGGAATACCGCCCTTTGCGATTGTGGACCGGATGCACGACCGAAGAATTTCTTCCTGCTCGACGTCGTCGAAGGCGAAATCGCGACGCTCGGCGTGACCGGTGAATTCACGCATTCCAACATCATCGTCGCGAATGACTTCGTTCGAAAGACTTTCAATCCAATCAGCTGGCGCTAACCCATGCACGTCTTTTCGTTTGTTGATCATTGCTGATGCACCATTAACGCTTGTTCAAATCCGGGATATTCTCGCCGCCAGATGTCTATTGTCTCGCCATGTTTTTTGCTTTGGCGCAGCCCGAAAACAAATCCGTCGGGTCGTTGAAACATGCTACCACCATACCGTTGATTTTGAATCGGCCGCGCCCCGTTAAGCAGATTTTGCCTGAGTTGTTGGTATTCTGCAGGTGAGACGGTGCGGATGTCAGGGGTTGCGCTGCGATTTACGTATCCGATAATTTGACCGTTGGGATAGACAAGTTCGGGTGTGGGCCCACTGCTCTCAATATCGCGAAGATCTTGTTCCGCCTGCTGCCTTACCGCACGCCAGTGCCGAATTTCACCGTTAGGTGTCGAATAGAGGCTGCGCGGAGATTGCCAATCAGGATTGTACCTTTGCACCCGAGAAGTTGCCGCAAGGCCGGAACTCATCTCAGCTTCGAGTTGCGTAATCTCACGCAGTGTGGCGGCAGGATACCGAGCCATCAGCTCTGCACGTGTCGTACGCGGCGGTCGTGCTTGAGCCAACCAGCGTTCCGCATCAGTTTCTGCACTTTCCGGCGCGGCATCGCCGGCATTCGGACTGAACTGTCCTGTCGCGGGCGATCCGCCAAGGGTGCTCGCGTCAGCGCTGCCTTGGGGAACTCTGGATTCTCCGGCCGCCTCCGGCACCGCGGCGTTTGCAGGTGTCGGCAGAAAAACGTCGGCAACACTGGCGGCCGCTTTGGCCGCGTCGCGAAGCCATGACACCAGCCGCCCCGCCGCCTGCGCGGGCGAAAGGCCCATCTTGGTGGTCAGGCGGGCATATTCGGTGCCGATGTCGGCGCCGGCTAGTCGTCCATCACCGTGCCGTCAGGTCTGAGAACCCGAAGCTCCGGATAGGTAATCTCTGCAGGGAACAGGGATGGCTCCCAATATTTCTCTTCCAGCTTCAGTTGTCTGGCATTTTCCGCCTCGCGACGGTGCATCAGCGCCAAGAGTACGCGCCTGTCGGCCTTAGAAAAGTTCTCGCCTTCATCCGCCAGTTTCTGGCCAACTCCAGAATGCCATTCATTGAAGACGTTGTTGTAAGCGGGAACCAGATTACGGCTTGCCTCGCCGAAATCCCCTTGCATAGCATGCCCAATGGCTCGCAGTTGCATGGTTGAATCCATAGGGTGTAGTCTGTCCCATAATTCCACACACTGATCCAGCGTCACGATTTTCTTCATTTCGGGGATCGCATCGTGCTGCAATTTCGCCAAATATCGATCTTGGTCTCCTGGGTGGTCGGTAATCCACCCTAAAGGTAATTTGTAAAAATAATGACAATACTGAACCCTGTTAGGGTGATAATGACAGAGAGGCTCGAAAGACAGAAAGCACTTAATGCGCTGATACCCGCTCCCAAACTTAATATTTATTAGAATGTGCCGCACCGGCGTAATAATAAGATGGCTTTTGAAATAATACAAACTGGCATCCGATTCTACCAGAGGCTTCAAGATCGGCTTTATCCGTCTATCACTTGCTAAAGATGTACCTTCCCACATCGGCTTTATCTCCATCCGAATTCATGCCGCGGCCATGAAGGCAGGCAATCTGTTAAGACGCTCGCGCCATTCCCGAACAAGGATTTGAATCCCTGGATCAAAGATAGGGCCTCATCTCGATCACCAGGATTGCTTTCACCTGCCCGGAGAAATGCCTGGCTGCGGCCGCCGCAAGCTTCAACATCCGCTCCTTTGAGAGTCCGGTTTTGCCTGTCTTGTAGTCATAGACGCATACCACGCCATCGGCCGAAAGCTCGAATATATCAAGGGCTGACTCGAGCGCATCGTCGGCATTCGACAATTCCTCAAGGTCCGGCTTTACCGACCCCTTCCCGGTCGTCTCTCTACCGTCGAGCACGCTGATTTCCGCCTTCAACGATGGATCCTGAAGATCATCGTTGACCCAGTATTCCATCATTTTGTGAATAACTCTGCCGCGTTCCTGCGGCGATCTACTCGCGCCGGCGCCATCCACTTGAGCAGTCACTTCATTCAGTTTGTTCTGCACGCGGCCGATTTTCGAACATATTGGCCTGAGCTCAGACATAGTTTTAGTGCGAACGCCTATAGCTGTCACATCTTTATATTCCCTTCCCTCAAATACTCCGACATTGAGAAGAAGAGTCGCGTACTTATCCGTTTCGCCGGAAGCTTGCAGAAGCTCTCGATCGAGGTTGTGAAGCGCAAGGCACCGGCCAACAACCGCCTCTCCCTCTTCGATTGTTAGCGGCTCGCCGACCTCCAGGAATTCAATGCCGTCTCCCAGTCGAGTTACAGCAATGGGCCGTCTGTCAGCCCCGATGATGCGTTGGGTATCGCCGGTGGTTTCAACGGAAAGCGTCCCACCGTCTGGCAACGTTATGCTTCGGCTTGTGACCTCCTGCCCGCTTGCCGGATCTTGGCGCAGCGTTTCCTCGACGACGGCGCCTTGCGGTCCGAGAAACCGGGTCCGCTTGCCGCCATCGTCTAGTTCTTCCGTTGCATCCTCGGTCCAGTGATTTTCATCTTCGGGGGACGGCGCTGAAAGGATCCTGTCCTTCAGCCCGTCAGGGTCTTCGGATTCTCCGCTGTAGATGCGGTCGACCGGATCGTTGGTGTGCAGGCTTTCCTGTAATTGCGGATCGATCGCCGTGCCGGAGCGACGGGAAATATCCGCAAGAGCCCGGTCCGCGCTGTCTATCTCGTCGCGCAATTGACTAATTAGACCTTCAGGCCCCTCGTAGAGACCTGCGGGCGGTTTCCAATTGGGTCTGTGTTCCCGCACGAGCGCCACTTTCTTATCACGTTGCGCCCTGAGCGCTTCCAGCTCAGCCTCCTGCCTCAGCGTCGTGGGCGATGAACGCCTGGCCGTAGTTCGTCTTGCCCCGGCGGGTGCCCGCATCATCCGTGCCAGTTGAATTTCGGCTTCAGGTTTTGCACTTTCCGGCGCGGCTTCACCGGCATTCGGACTGAACTGTCCTGTCGCGGGCGATCCGCCAAGGGTGCTCGCCTCAGCGCTGCCTCGGGGTACTTCGGATGCTCCGTCCGCCCTTGGTACCGCCGCGTTTGCGGTCGTCGGCAGGAAGAGATCGGCAACACTGCCGGCCCCTTTGGCCGCGTCGCGAAGCCACGACATCAGCCGCCCCGCCGCCTGCTCGGGCGAAAGGCCCATTTCGGTGGTCAGGCGGGTATACTCGGTGCCGATGTCGCCGATGGCGCTGGCGCCCGCGTCGGCAAGGGCGTCGGGGCTGGCCTCATTGAGGTCGGCGGCAAGCCGGGTCGCGGCGGCGATGCGGGCGGGATCGTCGGAGGCGAAGGCACCGCGCAGCGTGGAGAGCACGGCGTCGGGCACGATGCCGGTAGTGCCGGCAAGATAGAGCGCGGTGTCGCGGTCCGAGGCGTCCTCGCCGAAGAGATCGCCGCCCCTGGCCGCCGCCTCATAGGCTTTGGAGACGGCAAGGCGCTCGTTGGTGTCCTTCGGATTGAACGTGCTGCCTTCGTTCAGGCGCCTGAAGACATCATCGACCTGCGCGTTCTGCGCCTGTTTGGCCTCAAACGCCTGCTGCAGCTTTTGCGTGTTCTGCTCGGGCAATCCGAGATTGCTGATCGCATGGGCAGTGATCGCCGGATCCCCCGATGCGATCCGCGACAGCATGTCCCGGCTCTGACGCGCGATGTCCGCAACCCGTTGCGCGCTGGTCTCACGCCGCTTTGCATCAAGCCGCGCCGCCGCCTGTTCGGTCAGACCCCGCCGTTCGTCATCGCCAAGCCCGTTTAAGCGCTCGTCATTGCCGCCCGCGATCGCATCGAGGAAACCCTGAGGGTCACTGGCGACAGCGTGCTCGGCTCTGGCGATGCGGAACAGCCGTTCGCTCTCAGCTTTCTGTCCTTCCACCTCTTCCGGCGTTGCCCATTGGCTGAATCCTGCCAGATCGTCCCGAGACCGCGCCCAGGCACCCTCGTCGCCAAATTTAGCCGCTTCCAGATTGGCATCACGTGCGCGCTGGAAGTCCGCTCCACGTTGGTCCAGCGCGTTGCCCGCCTTGAACCACGCCGCATCCCCTGCAAGCGCCGATGTCGCATGATGTGTCCATTGACCGAAGAGACCGGCGGCACGTTCGCTGGGTGCTTCGCCTGCCCGCTGCGCCTGTGCAGCGTCCAGTGTCTGGATCAGCGCCGCAGGGTCCGCGCCTTCAGCGCGCTGCTGGGCAAGCTGAAGCCCGGTTTCCGCTCGCGCCCTGGAAAACCAGGCGTCCTCGGTCGTCTCGGCAATCCGACGCGCCCGCTGGTCCAGCGCATTGCCGAGCCCTTCGATCGCCCCGCCCAGCCCCTGCAACGCCCGGCCCCTGGCCTGAAACGGCGCCGCCGACCCGTAAGACGCCGTCGCGCCCCCGCCAAGTCCCTGACGGCGCTGATAAACCGGAAATGTCGGCATGATCGCTCCCGTGCCCGGCATGTCGCGGGCAATAAAAAGCCCGCTTGAGCGGGCCTTGAGATGAATGAGAGAGCCGCCCGAAGGCGGCGGGTGGACTAGGCAGCGTGGAAAGCCGAGCGGATCCCGCTGGCGCGATCCGCTTCCCAATCTCGAAAAACAATGCGAGGAGTTGCGTTATGGACAACGCCCCCGCCCGAGCCGCCACCCGCCCACGGCATCACGCATGACCGCCCCCGATACCGGGCCGCATGGCGAGATCGGCCTGGCGCGCGATCCGCGCGTCTGGGCGCTGCTGCTCGCCGGCATGCTAACGATCATGTCCAATTCGATCATCGCGCCGGCGCTGCCGGGCATCGAGGCCATGTTTCACGATGCGCCGAACGCAGGCCTGATGACCCGGCTGCTGGTCACGATCCCCTCGCTGATGATCGCCATCGCCGCGCCCTTTGCCGGCATGGCCGCCGACCGTTTCGGGCGCAGGCGTCAGTTGCTGGCCGGCACGCTGCTGTTCGCGCTCGCCGGCACGGCGGGTTTTTACCTGTCCTCGCTTGAGGCGATACTGGCGAGCCGGATGCTGCTCGGCATTTCGGTCGCCGCCATCATGACGTCGACCTCCGCGCTGATCGGCGACTATTTCACCGGCATCGCCCGCGCGCGGCTCGCCGGCTATCAGGTCGCCGTCATGAATTTCGCCGCTTTCTTCTTCGTCATGGCCGCCGGCTTCATGGCGTCCAGTTCCGCTGTGCTGCCCTTCCTGATCTACGCGGTCTCGCTCCCGCTCCTGCCGCTCTTCATCGCGGTGCTGAAGGAACCCTCGCGGCATGGCCACGAGACGTCGCAGGCCCTGCCGGGCGACGAGGGCCAGCCGCGCTGGATACTTACCGTCGCGGCGGTCTCCATTCTCGCCGGCATCGGCTTCGTTCTCTATTATCTCGTGCCGACCCAGGTCCCCTATTATCTCGTCTCCATCGGGCACTCGGACCCGTCCGCCGCCGGCTGGGTCATGGGCGGCGTCATGCTGGTCGGATCAGTCTGCGCTATGTTGTTCGCTCGCGTGCGCCCGATCCTCGGGCGCGGCGGAACGCCGGCCTTCGGCTACGCCATGATGATGGCGGGCCTGCTGATCTTCTGGCATTTCCATGCCCTGCCCCTGCTCGTTCTCGCCGGCGGCATGATCGGCGGCGGCATGAGCTTCATCATGCCGAATTTCGTCACGATCTGCCTGAATGCGGCGCCTGCTGCCCGCAGGGGCGCGGCGATGGGCGCGATCACGACCTGCCTGTTCTTCGGCCAGTTCGTCTCGCCCCTGACCAGCCAGCCACTGATTGCCCATTTCGGCTATGAGACGACCTTTCTGTTCGGCGCACTGGCGCTCATACCGATCGTACTCGGTGTATGGCTCGGTCTTCAGCGCGCGCCGCGGCCGCCAGTGGCCATGCAGCCGTAGGGACCTGCCATGAGCCCAGCGCATAGCGGGGCACTATGATTATAAGCCGAAGCACCTTATTCTTATTGCGTTGCACAATGCCGGGCCCATCTGGTTGAGGGGCTTGCCGATTCTCCTAGAGGACGCATGAGACACGAACCGACCGGCCCCGGTGGCGCCGGCAGCATTTCTTACGAGCCACATGGCGAAATCGGGTTGCTGCGCGATCCGCGCGCCTGGGCGCTGCTGCTGGCTGGCATGCTGACGGTCATGTCGAATTCCACCATCGCGCCGGCGCTGCCCGGCATCGAGGCGATGTTCCGCGATACCCCGAACGCCGATCTGCTGACGCGTCTGCTGGTTACCGCGCCGTCGCTGATGGTCGCGCTCGCCGCATCGTTCGCTGGATATGCCGCTGACCGATTCGGCCGGCGCAATCAGTTGCTGGTTGCCGCAATCGTTTTCGCGATTGCCGGCACGGCCGGCCTTTACCTGCCGTCCCTGGAGTCGATCCTTGCAAGCCGCCTGCTGCTCGGTGTCGCGGTCGCTGCGATCATGACGTCGCAGTCCGCCCTCATCGGCGACTATTATACCGGCATCGCACGTGCCCGGCTCATGGGCTACCAGGTCGCGATGATGAACTTCGCTGGCTTCTTCTTCGTGATGAGCGCGGGCGGGCTTGCCGGTATTTCCGCAGTCCTTCCTTTCGGCATCTACGCGATTTCGCTGCCCTTGCTGCCGCTCTTCTTTTTCGTCATCAAGGAGCCGAAGCACCGTGCCATGCATCAGGCAGTGGCGCTGCCCGGCGATGAGGGCCAGGCTGGCTGGAAGTTCTTCGTCGGCGCACTGTCGGCGCTGATCTTCGTCAGCTTCGTTCTGTTCTACATCGTGCCGACCCAGATCCCGTTCTATCTCTTCGAGATCGGCTACACGGACGCCACTGCCGGCGGCTGGGTGCTTGGCGGCATGATGCTCTCCTGCGCCATTTTCGCCGTCGCCTTCGACCGGGTCCGTCCCGTGCTTGGCCGTGGCGGGACGCCCGCGCTCGGCTACGCGATGATGGCCGGCGGCTTTGCCATGTTCTACCTGTTCCACGCACTGCCGGTGCTTATCCTCGCAGCAGCGCTGACCGGCGGCGCCTTCGGCCTGATGATGCCGACCTTCTTCACTGCCTGCCTCAATGCCGCGCCCGCCAGATTGCGCGGAACGGCAATGGGTGTCTTCACGACCTGCATGTTCTTCGGCCAGTTCGCATCGCCGCTGGCTAGCCAGCCGGTGATCGCCAATATCGGCTATGAAAACACGTTCCTGCTGATTGCGGTCTCGCTCGGTGTCATTGCCGTGGGCGTCTTCTTCGGCCTTCAGGAACGCGCTACCAGCGCGATCGCCCAGCCGGCCGAGTAGTTCTCTCCGGCACCACCCCGTCCGCCATTTCCCTCGCCGGCCTCGCGACGGGCATTCGCCACGCCCATGTCCACAACACAATCACCGCATCCGTTGAAACGGCAGCGGAATGGATCGTCGGGCCAAGCCCGACGACGACAGGCCTTTGTCTGGCGCACGCCCTTGCCCCCAAGCACCGTCATTGCCCTGCCCGAACGCCATCCCGCCCTCCGTCATTTCCCTCGCCGGCTTCGCGACGGGCCTCTGCGGCAATCGCCCAAAGCCCGCAATCACCGCATCCGTCGAAACGACAGCGGAATGGATCATCGGGTCAAGCCCGACGATGACAGGCCTTCGTCTGGCGCACGCCCTTGCCCCCAATCACCGTCATTGCCCGGCTTGACCGGGCAATCCATACCGCCTTCGCCGGACTGGCAACGGGCCGGCTTGATTCAAACTGTCAACGCCCGCCGCCAACCCGTTCTGCCGACTCGCGAAATCGCTCACCCGAACCGCCGGTCATAGAGCGCCGTCAGCTCCGATAGTCGCGCCGAATGATCCGGGTGATTGCGGTCCGTCAGCGCTGTGGCATGCCGCATCCGATGCGCTGAGATCGCCGCATCCAGATCGCCCGCCGTCTCCCCCGGCGTCACTTCGCCGATCAACTGCTTCTCGCCGATCAGCCGAACGCCCATGTCGTAAAACGCTTTGACCATTGCTGGTTCATTGCCAAGGCCCGCCGCTTCCATCCGCGCGACGACTTCGGGCGGGAACAGTTCGCTGACCGCCCGCGCCGCAATCTGTTTTCGGGCCATGGTCGCCGATCCCCATTCCGCCTGGAGTTCCCGTTCGGCATCTGCCTGGGCTTGCGCCTCGACCAGTTGCGCCGCCTCCGCGGCCTGGCGCTGCTGCGCGCCGCCCTCCTTCACCATCTCCATCAACCCGCTGCGCAACCGTTCCGCCTGCCGCCGGTTCAGCCCGGCCTCATGCGCAAGTCCGGCCAGCCGCCTGTCCAGCGTCTCGTCATAGGTAATCCCCTCGGGCACCTCGTCCGGCGCGGCAAACGCATAATCCTCCGGCCTGTCCGGCCTTCCGGCAGCACGGTACCAGCGCTCCCAGTCCGCATCGGTCTTTGGCACTGGCACTTTTTCCTGGCCGATCAGTTTCTCGGCCGCGAGATAAGATTTGGCGAGGCTCTCCGCATTCTCAAACTTCATCAGGGACGGATTGGCACGCATGTCTTCAGGCAGTTCGGCACGCCAGCTCGGCGCCACGTTCGAAACGGTCGTTTCGCTCGTGCTTTCTGCTGACGTTTCGATCGTCTCCGCGTCGCTCATTCAGTTTCTCCCTGCGCCCTCGCGGCGATCTCGCGTAACGTTTCGGCCTTGAAGCGCGCCGGTTCGTTGACCAGCAGCGCGATAATCTCATTGCCGACTGAGCGCTGGCCTTCGTTGAATAGGGTCAAGTTCGGGTTGCAGTCCTTCGGCATTGAATTTCGGAAGATGTGGCAGAAATCCAGGAGATAGGAGAGAAGCTTCGCACCGGCGGCTGTCGCATCGACCTCACGGATGGCGCGCGCGATCTCCTCGCGTTTGTGGGGCATGGAAAATCCTTTGAAGAATTATGTCGGAAGGGGAAGAAAAGCCGCTCTACTCCCCCTCCACCATCCAGTTCGGATAGCGCGCGGCAAGAATGGAGACGGCGGCGCCGAGCGGAAATTTCGAACCCGGTGCCCCGTCCCACCCCGCGCCGCACAGCGTGCCTTGACGAACCGTCGCGTAGGCAATGGCGCGCAAAGATCCATCGCGAGCGTCCTCAAGCAGGCGTTGAAGCGTATCAATCAGGTCTTCGCAGGGAGCATCGCCGCTGTCGGCCGCGCCATCGACCTTTTCGCCATTGAGATCAAATACATTGCTCATGACCCAAGCCTTCTCATTGTTTGGCACTGAAAACGCAAAAAGGCCGGGCACATGGCCCGACCTTTTGATTCTCTTTATGAAGAACGCCGTCGCGCCCTGGATCTGAAGACTTACCTGTTACGGTCGTCGTTCAACCGGCCGAATACCGGGCGTCCGTCACGGGCGAGACCGAACTCGAGAATCTTCACGGTCGAACCGGCCTCATTGACTTCGCGCTCGCTCAGCGCCCGGTCACCATCCTGGTCCCAGCGCGTGAACACGTCGTTGCGCCCCTCGCCGTAGCGGATTTCTCCGTTGCTGAAATTCCCGTCGTTCCGGGCATCGTCGGCATTCGCAATCGAAGGCGCTCCGGTTGCCAGCACAAAGGCTGCCAGCAGTGCTGCGCGTTGCATTTTCATGGTTCGATCTCCGATCGCGAGTCAGCGCTTGTTGTCTGACCATCAGACAGGACCGGCGCTGCATATGCAAGCGCTTGATGCGCCGCGCATCGCCTCGCTGCCTGACGCGAACGGGCAACCTGTAACTATTGCTTGACCAGCCCCGCCCTCAATGCGTGAACCGCCTCGGGGGTCATCGTATTTTCGCGCGCCACTTTGACATCATCGGTGTTGATGGACCTGAAGTCCTTGGGGCGGTTCTTGTCATTGCCCCAGCTTGAGCGGATGTAGCCGACCACGGCGGCAATTTCCGCATCGCTCAGATGGTCGAATGGCGGCATCTCGCCATTATATTCCTTTCCACCGACCGAAATCGGACCCTGCAGGCCATGCAACGCCACGATTGCGGGAAACTCGGTTGAGGCGAAGATGTCCGGGTTGCCGGCAAGAGGCGGGAACTGCCCTGCCACGCCTTGGCCTTCCTCCTGATGGCAGGCCACGCAGTTATCGCCAAAAAGGGCCTTGCCATCCAGGACGGCCAGCCCGGTATCGGCTGGCTTTGCCGCTGTTGCCGGCGGGGGATTGGGGCCAAGATAGGTCGTCAGATATTCAAGTATGCTGCCACGCACGTCCGGTTCGAGGCGCAGGCCATACTGCCGCATGCTGTCGAGAATATCGCCCCATGCGCGGCTGCTGATACCGGCGGATTCCTTCAGATATTGCAGGTCGTGACAGGTCCGGCAGTTGCCGTAGACGAGGTCCCGCCCCTGACCGTCCGGTAGTTCGATGTTGGCTGCGCTCACCTGTAGCGGCAAGCAGACGGACAATGTTGCGGCAAGCCGTATCGTGCCGCGGATGGGTCGGCGCAAATCGTTTCTCCCGGAGTTTCAGAGCGCAGGAAAGAAATGCGAGGGGACGAGTAGCCGCCCCCCGCAAAGGCTTCTTTGTCCGTTCAGACCGTAATCTCGACGCGGTCAGCACCGTTCCACAGGTAACCGCGCGGATTCCACCACACGAGCCCGTCGAGTGGCTGGGTCCGGCCAAGAGAGTCCGTCGCCCTCGACATCAGCATATTCGTCCCCGACGCGAGCTTGCCCTTCGCTGACCAATGATGCCAAGCCCACGGGCTTTCGGCCGTTTCGATCGTCGCATCGACCCAGCTCTTTCCGCCATCCGTGGAGACTTCCACCCTGGTGATCGGCCCTTCGCCGTCATTGAAGGCAACGCCTGTAATCTCGACATTTCCGGCCTTCGGATTGTCCTCGGCAAGCGGCGAAAAGATCACGCTCTTGATCTTGTGGGCATAGGTCGGCTCGGAATTGTAGATGGTGTAGTCGTTCGCGCCGAACTGCCCTGGCTCTACCGGCGTTAGCGGCATGCGATAGCCTACCGACTGATAAGCGCTGGGGGACTGGGCCGCCTCAAACAGCAGCGTTGTCAGCATCTTGACGTTCATGTTGCCATAGTAGCCGGGAATGATCAGCCGCACCGGGCCGCCATGCACCGCAGGGATTGGCTCACCGTTCATCTTGAGGGCCAGGATGGCATTATCGAGCGCTTTGGCGCCGATCGGATAGCTCTTGGCGAAATCGGAGCCCTCGGGGGTCGCGGGCTGATCCCAGCCGCCCGCCGTGAGCCAAAGCGCCGTATCTGCAACTTCAAGCTTCTGCGCTTCGAGGAACGGGCGAAGGGCCACGCCTTCCCATTCCACATTGCCCATGCCGCCATTCTTCCACTGACCGCCGGCAACCTTCTCCTTGGCCGCATAGTAGGAACGCCCATTGCCGGCGCACTGGATGACGGACACACGCTTGACTTGTTCCATCGCCGCAAGATCGGCCAGCTTCACCTGGCGCGGCCGCGCAACGAGCCCGTCGATGGTGATGGTCCAGTCCGGCTTGTCCGGAGCATCAGTCGTCGCATACCAGGCAGCCTCGCCCTCATGCGGGAAATGGAGCCGGTTGAAGAGGATTTCCTTCGGTGTGTGCTTGTGCTGGCGCAATAGCGTCAGCGGCGTTTCCATCACGCCCAGCTTCTCATTGTGGACGATCAGTCCGGATGCCTTGCCCTTGATGATCTTCGCAGAATCCATTGCCTCCTGCGCAAGGCTTGACCCCACGAACCCCGGCATTGCCAGATAGACGCCCATCGCGCCCGCTAGGCCACCTAGTTGCCTTCTGTTTAATTCGAATCGTGAACGCGGACTTTGCATGGGCATTTCCTCCCTGGTTGGGACGTCCCCGCACGTCATTGAGCTGTTCAGGTGTCGATTGGGCGAAGCGGTCTTCAAAGCCGCCGGTTGGCCGCACCACACATTTGGTAATTAACGTATACACTATCTGCTCATGCCGCCGGGCGTGCAAGGGATAAATTAGGAAAAATGCATGTCCGTGCTTTCACGCGTTTTATCATGCGCTTAAATCGAATTTAGAGTGCTGGACGGGTCAGGGGTTCGGAAGCGCCCGCTTCCAATGGCCCGCCCGCCTCCGCAAACGCCTTCGCGCCCTGGCCTGCCTTCAGAAATGCGGAAGCGGCCTGTTCGGCAGGGCCGGCCGCCATCAGCGCCATCTGCGCCTGCTGCTTTTCCGACATTTCCTGATCGTCGAGAATGATGTCGGGATCGACACCCAGTTCACCGGCAAGCCAGGGCATGAACCCAGCGCCATCGAAGCGCGACATGACGGCCGGATCGGCCCCTGCCAGTTGCGCCGCGATCGTGAGCATCTGTAGCGCCCGCTCGACCTTCTGCCCTTTCTGCGCCAGCGCGATGGGCGAGACATATTCGATGTCGAATGTCCGCCCGTCGAGTTCGGCCGGTTGGGCAGGCAGGAGGCCGCCGCGTGACAGGATTGCGAAGACGCGGGAAATCAGCGGCCCGAGCAGCTCGGCCTCCAGCCGTCCCATGATCGGCCCGAGCAGTCGCATCTTTTCCTGCGTGCGCTGAATAACCTCCGTCGCTGTCATGTCGGCATCGCCTGCGAACTGAAGCTGGTCGACGAAGAACATGGTTCTGATGCGGGCGCGCACGTCCTGCATCATCTCGAGGCTGACGGGGATGTTTCCGCCCGTCAGAAGCGGCGTGATCTCTCGCTCTCCGCGATAGAAATTAAGCCCTCCCGGAACGGTTCGGACCGGGCCGATCATGCCATCGTCCGGGACAAGCAAAGGTGGATCGACAATCTTCTGCGCCGCTTTCAGCGTCGTTCGTGCCATCTCCTGCAGCATCTTCACGTCGGGCAATGCCGACATTGCCGGAGAACGTCCGTATTTTTCAGTCGCTGTCTTGTACCAGCGGGGCACGCAATACGGGAATTCCTCAAATCCGCCTTCCTGCAGCGGATGGCGCGACTCCTTTTCCAGATAGAGCGAGGCATAGGGCATGGCCTCGGCCGTCGCCTTGCCCGGCTCGCGGTCCATGTCGGCGCGCGGAAATACCGCGTGCAGTAACTCGATCTGCTCGTCGACATGGCCTTCGGCATGCTTCTTCAGCACGGACGCCGAGCAGCCGTTGCCCCAGCGCTGGTAGGCCTGGCGCACGGACAGTGAAAAGCAGCGGATGACGGTATCGACCGTCCCGTCCATATTTTCGTCGATGACACATTCGCTGAGCGGACGCGCCTGAAATAGCAGATCTCCGCCGTCGCCCTCACCGATGAAAAGCACCGCGGTCCCAAATGCAGCGAGGTCCAGATAGAGTTCGTGGAGATGGCTGGCCAATCCTGCGCGGGGCGCATGCATCGCCGCGAACATGATGTCCTCGACGCTGGAGAGATAGGCACGCGCCTCCTGGCTTGCAGCATCCGTTCCGTCTCGCAGGCGCAGCGAGAACCATCGCGCCGCAGGATTCGTCGCCAGACCGTGCAGGCCGGCGGCCAGCAGTTCCAGCGCGTGCAGCCCAGTCGCATCGACGATCCGCCGCATCCGCCGGTCGCCTGCGCTTCGATGGGTTGAAAAGTCGGCGCGCCGCGGAAAGATGTGCTCGGCGATGTCCTGCCAGTGTTCTTCCCAGCTGCCACGTTCTGCCTTCAGCCGTTCAAAGCGCCGGCAAAGCATGTCGGCCTTTTCCATGTCCTCTACTCTCCAAGCAGTTTCTTGGGCGTCGCAGCGCCGGCGACCTCAGCATCGGTCAGCCGGGTCAGCAGGGTCGATTGCCGGCTTGCCGCTCCGGCGCGCGCGGCACGTTGCTCGTTGACCGCCGCGAATGTTGCCTGATTGCGATCAGGAGGCGACGGCGCAGGTTTGGGTTGGGGAATGTTCGGTTTGCTGAAGCACATCTGCTTTTCTCCATGAATAGATGAAATAGTCGGCGCCATCGCGCCCGTAGGATCTCAGGACGCCTTCTCGAACGGCGCCGAACCGCTCCAGAAGCGCATGCGCGTCGGCGTGGTCGAAACGGCTCTCGCACTGGACACGGTGTGCGCCCCGTCCAAGCAGCCATGGTTTGAGTGTTCGAAGCGCGTAGCGGGCAATATCCACCGCCACGTCCGCCCAGACGTCGGTACCGAAAGCCCAGATCGTGTACGTGCCGGGCCAAAGCGGCGTCGCGCCGCAGATCGCGGCCGGACTCTGTTCGCTAAACGCAATGGCAGCACGCCCAAGGGTTGCGGCACTTAGCACCTCATGCGCCAGGAGCACTGGATTGTCATGGCCGCGCATCCCGAAAATCTCCGCCCGGTCCCGCTTTCGAAGGTTCAGGCACAGATACTCGATGGCAGCGAACGAAATTGGCTGCAGCAAGGTGAGACTTTCGCAACGGGAAACTGACTAAACGGATCGAGAAAACCGGACATACCGGAACAACGAGAAGCGCCGGGCAGACGGCGTTCAGCCTTCCGTCCGGCGCTCAATATTGCGGTTATCGACAGCTCGCCAGGTTGCGGCGGCCTCGTAGCCCTACATTGTCAGGCGCAGATGTCGGTTGATGATGTCCGCGGCCAGCTTTTCGAAGGTCGGTGTCAGTTCACTGGCGTTCCGGATATCGGTGAACATTGAGGCATCCGTCGCACAACTCCGCAACAGATCCGCATCGCCATTCACCACGCGCACCGTGTACACGAGCACGTCATGATCCTTGACCTCGGTACAGGCCTTGCGCGTGCGCTGGTCGATCGCAGCCGTGCTGTTGCCGTGCCGGCTCTGCGTATTCTCGCCGTCGGTAAGCACGATCATGACCTTCGTGGTCTCAACCTCGCTCCAGGGATCGCCCTGGGTAAACGGCTCGCTCGACGAGAGAAGATGAAGACCCCAGATCACGCCGAGAGGAATGTTGGTGTTCCCTTCCGCCCTCATGTCGTCGATATTATTGCGAAGCGAACTGAAATTATTGGACAGTTCATGCACCATCGCCATCCGGCAGTCGGATGAGGAGAAGCCGTTGTCGGGATCGGGCTCGAAGAGGGTTTTTTCCTTGTCTATATCCGGCGGCGTGTCGTCGACATCATAGGGTTCCTGCCGGTCATAGATGCAGCCCTTCCAGTTCGCAGCACTTTCTCCGCTTCCTGAGTTGCCGCGTCCCCGGCCGCGTCCACGGCCATTGCCGCGGCCGTTGCTGTTGTCATCTTCGAAAAGCAGCCAATCGGCCTCACGATAGGTATCGGGGTCCAGGCGCACCATCGTCGTGAACGGCACCAGCCCGACCTTGATCGTCTTGCCGGGGATGGCGGCGGCTGTCTCCATCATGTCGACGAAGTTTTCCGCTGAATCCCGGAGAATTCCGATTTTGTTGCTGGAACCCATCGACCCGGTATTGTCCAGCACGAGCACCACTTCAAGCGAGGCCACAGGCGTCATCGCCATCGCCTCAACGGCGATCGGTACATTGTGAATGCCAACGATGCCCAGAAGCGAAGTCGACTTGCTCGCGGTCGCATTAACGAGATGGCTGCGGCCCTCGTCGACAATGCTGAATTCAACATCGTCAGGCACGCCAAGCGCGGCAAGATTCTGATTGAACGTATCGGTGGCGATCTGCTTTCGCTTGGACCAGCTCTTGCCGTAGTTCCGCGTCGCGGCCAGAGCCGCCGCGTCGGCGGCCACCTGCAGTTTCGCGCGCGCATTGTAGGCGGAAGAAAAATCCATGGCGGCGCCGGCGAGCGCGATCATGGGGACCAGCGCCACGCCGAAAATAACTGCGACATTGCCCTTCGTGTCATGTGCAAATCGGGCAAGCCATCCCGTCTTATTGGTTCCGGACATATCCGTCTCCCGTGCGGTGTATGATTGTGCACGGCAGACAATATGGGACAGACTTTAAGCAAATCCTTCCAAATGCACTTAATTTTCGTAACGTAATACAGCGCGAAATTTCATCGCCGCTGACAGCTTCTCTGTGAAATGCGCATATGACGGCACGAGATTGCCATCGCAACCTTTATCGCCCGGTCCGGCGTCACGCCCCATGCAAGTGGGGATCACTGGAACAAGAATTTCAGCCTCGCCAAAATCGAACATCCGACGCATATCTGCCTTTCCCGGTGATGATACCGCGTGCTTGGCCGGCAAGGCGGTCGCAAGACAAAAAAGGGCGGGGAAACCCCGCCCTTTTGAGAAACTCCTGAAGCCGATAGCTACATCGTCAGTCGCAGGTGCCGGTTGATGATATCGGCTGCGAGCTTTTCGAACGTGACCGTGAGGTCGCTCGCCTTCTGGATATCGGTATACATCGATGTTTCGGTCGCGCAGTTCGTCAGTAGACTCGCATTCCCGTCGACCACACGCACCGTATAGACAAGGATGTCTTTCGCTTTCACCGCATCGCAGGCTTTCCGGGTGCGATTGTCGATCGCGCTTGTGCTGCTGTATTGCCGGCTCTCCGTGTTGTCGCCGTCCGTCAGCACGATCATCACTTTGGTTGTTTCCACCTCGCTCCACGGCACGCCCTGGGTAAAGGGTGTTGTGCTCGAAAGCAGGTGCATGCCCCAGATGACACCGAGCGTAATATTTGTATTGCCCGAGGCCGCCATGGTTGAAACACGCGAGCGAAGCGAAGAAAAATCGCTGGAAAGCTCATGCACCTTCGCCATGCTGCACTTCGACGAAGAATAGGCCGTGTCGGGATCGGGGTCGAAAAGCGTCTTGCTGTTCGAGGACGTCGGCGTCGTATCGTCAACGTCATACGGATTCTGCCTGTCGTACAGGCACCCTTTCCAGCTGCTGCGCTCACTTGTCGTCATGTTGAGCCAGGTTGAGTTCTTGTAGGTACTCGCGTCCAGGCGCACGTTCGTCGTGAACGGTACCAGCCCGACCTTGATCGTCTTCCCCGGGATCATGGAAGCCGTTTCCATCATGTCGAGGAAGTTGTTTGCAGACTGTTTGAGCACGCCGATCTTGTTGCTTGAGCTCATCGAACCCGTGTTGTCGAGTACCAGCACCACTTCCAGAGAAGCCTTCGGGGTCATCGCCTTGGCTTCCACATCGACCGGTATCTGATTAATGCCGACCAGGCTGAGCAACGAGGTGGACTTGGTCGCACTCGCGGTTACCAGGTGGCTTTGCCCCTGATCGACAATGTTGAAACTGACGCCTTCGGCTGTGCTGAGGCCTTTCAGGTTCTGATTGAAAGTATCAGTTGCGATCTGCTTGCGCGTCGCCCAGCTCTTCCCGTAGTTCCGGGTCGCCGCCAGCGCGGCGGCATCGGCAGCGGCCTGCATCTTTGCCCGAAGATTATAGGCTGAAGAGAAATCGAGCGCCGCGCCTGACATGGCGAGCATCGGCACAAGCGCGATGCCGAATATGATTGCGACATTTCCGCACCGATCGGCTGCAAATCGCCGGCACAGCTCTTTAAACAACACACCACACATCTGACGTCTCCATCGGGACCTTTCACCGGCCCAGTGGAAACATATCCCGTCGCCATTTAAGAAAATGCTTCGAAACACGCTTAACTTTTGTAACGAATTTTCAGTCGTTTAATCGCGATTCTGACCGATTGCGACCGCGGTCGCTCGTCAACGTCTCACATCGTCAGCCGCAGGTGACGGTTGATGATATCGGCCGCCAGCTTTTCAAAGGTCGCCGTAAGGTCACTCGCCTGGCGGATGTCGGTGTACATCCAGTTGTCGGTTGCGCAGTCTCGCAACAGGTTTGCATCGCCATTTACGACGCGAACCGTATAGACGAGCACGTCCTTCGCCTTGACGGCGTCGCAGGCCATCCGCGTCCTGGCGTCGATGCTGTTTGTATTGCTTGACCAACGGCTCTGCGTATTTTCACCGTCGGTGAGGACGATCATGACCTTCGTCGTCTCGACCTCACTCCACGGATCGCCCTGCGTGAAGGGCTCGCTATCGGACAGCACATGCAGGCCCCACACCACACCAAGAGTGATGTTTGTATTCCCCTCGGCCTTCATGTCGTCGATGTTATCGCGCAGGGAATTGAAATCATTAGATAGTTCATGCACTTGCGCCATATCGCAATCAGATGACGAAAAGCCGTTGTCCGGATCCGGCGAAAACAGCGTGTCCTCGTCGCTGATGATTGGCGGGGTATCGTTCGTGTCGTAGGGCTGTACGCGATCATAGATGCAGCCCTTCCATGTGCTCGATGAAGAACTGCCGCCGGAACTGCCGCCCCAGCCGCCCCAGCGCCAGCTGCTCCAGCCACCGCTTGAACCACCGGAACTTCCACTCTCCTCAAGGTCCAGCCAGTCGGCGCTGGAATAGGATTGATCGACACGTACCATCGTCGTGAACGGTACGAGACCAACCTTGATCGTCTTGCCTGGAATGGCAGCGGCCATTTCCATCATGTCGACGAAATTCTCCGCAGACTGCCGGAGCACGCCAATCTTGTTGCTCGAACTCATTGATCCGGTGTTGTCGAGCACCAGAACTACCTCCAGTGAGGCGCGGGGAGAGATAGCTTCCGCGTCGACATTTATGTCGATGGAGTCGACACCCATCAGTTCCATGAAAGCAGTATCGACAGTCGCCGACGCATCGACTTTATGGGACTGCCCCTTGTCGATGATCTTGAATTGGACATCCTCGGCACCACCCACACCGATCAGATTGGCGTTGAAAGTATCCGTTGCGATTTGCTGGCGGACCTGCCAGCTCTTGCCGTAGTTGCGCGTCGCGGCCAGTGCCGCGGCATCGGCTGCTGCCTGCAGCCGCACGCGAGCGCCTTGGGCCGACGCAAAATCGACAGCCGCGCCCATCGTCGCTGCGATCGGCAGCAGGGATGCACCGAAGATGATGGCCAGATTGCCGCGCGAACAACGCGCGAACCGGCGCAGACGCGCCGCCGCTGAAGAAAACAAAGTCTACGCCTCCGGATCTTTTGCTTGTCCGTCGACTAGACTTTTACGAGATTGATTTTAAATCTTGCGGGATAAATCCGGGCGCATTTATTGAAAATTGCAGCGTTCTGCGCCGCAGGCCGCATGCCCGGGTTTTGTGACTCTACCAGCGCCCCCGGCGACGGATCAGCCGCACGATCACAAGCACGATCACCGCACCGATGAAGGCATTGAGGATCGCCGCCAGCACCCCGGCGCCCAGATGGATACCCAGCTGCGGCAAAAGCCAGCTGCCAACCACCGCACCGACGAGACCAACCAGCAGGTCGCCGAGCAGACCAAGGCCGGTACCGCGAACGAATTGGCTCGCCAGCCAGCCCGCGATCAGACCCACGATGAGAATGATGAGTAGTCCCTGACCTGCCATGATCGACCCCTTGCTTTCTCGCCCGGCGCACTTGCGGCGCGTAACTTCATTTTTACCATACGAGGAAAGCTGAGTCTTCCTGCCCGGTGATGCGAGCATCCATGCGCAAAACCTTCACCCGCCGAACGGATCATAGTCCCCCATCGCCAGTGACTGCTTCCGGTGCTCCCCGCGCTGCCGGTCGCTGACCAGACCTGGAAACAGTTCGCTCATCGCCCAGACCAGCGCATCGACCCTGTCGGGCGAAAAGCCTTCGGCCTTGCGGTCGAAGTCAGGCGTAAAGCTGCACATCTGGTCTTCCAGTTCGCGGAACTCGCCGACATGGCGCACCCGCCCGCGCGCATAGAGCGCCGCCACCGGTTCGGCACGCACATATTTGCCCCGGCTTGCCCGCACCAGCTTGACGGGTATGTCGGGAGCAATGGCGCGAAGGGTCGACTCCACCATGTCGCCGCCTTGGTTGGCTTCTGCGACGATGCAATCTGCGCGGTAGTAGTGAAAGAGCGTCACGGCTTTACGCGCCCATTCGTCCGGCTTCATGACACCCGATCCGTCGGCAAGGACATGTCCCTGCCCCTGGCCGTCGGTCGCGGCGGCGACAATACCGGTTTCGTTGGAGCCGGCGTGGCTCGATACGGCCGGGTCGATGGCAACCACCACACGGCGGAAGGCGGGAAGATCGCTCTCGTTTTCCAGATAGAGCCTGCCGATGGATTGCCGCGTCCATAGTGAGTCAGCGCTGTCGCCCGCATACGCCCCCTCGAAAAACCGGATGCGCTGCGAGCGCGGGAGATGTTTCAGGCTCTCGATATAAGCCGCGGGAAGGTTATCGGCGTTATCCAGCGGACCGGCCATGCCGAATACGTAGTCGCCGGCGGCAGCGGCTGCACGCCCTTCCGGCTCCACCCCTTCAACGAAGACGCGATAGGTCCAGTGGCTTTGCGTCGTGGGATTGAGATCGACGTAACATTTCAGCGGCAGGAAATTGCCGGCGCCGGCTGTCACCCTTGTCTTCTGCGCGAGCCGTGTCTTGACGGTGTTGAATGCCTGATAGGTGATTTCAGATGCTTCATTGAGATAGATTGTCGCGTACTCGCGTCCCAGAACCTTATCCAGGCTCCTGGTCCTCAAGGCCGGAAAAGCCAGATTTCCGATCCGTTGGGGAGGACGTAAAGCATCCCTCGCTCGGAAATTCCGCACGAGGCTACAGGGCAAATCTCGCCACTTTCGGAAGGCGTACGCGGCCTATCGATTGGCGCGCTGAAGCCCGGTGCGCCGGAAGATCGCGTGTCGCGAGCCATTTACTGCCCTCAGCGCCCTTGTCAGGACCGCATAGCAAAGCAGAAATGTCTTGCGCGACCGCGAACCGCCATACAGGAGGCAATGCGTCGCCGGTCCGTCAGCAATCCCCTGCAACTCGGTTTGCCGCGCCGTGAGCTTGAACATGTCTTCCGATGTCTTGAGGCGGGGGCGCGGCACGTTGATCATTGGCTCCTTCCGCGTTGTGCTGGTTTGCACGTCAGCGGCTTGGGTTTCGCGCGCGCCGGCGAGCAGCAAAAAGGGCCGCACCGCCCCAGGGGAGGAAAGGCGGACGGCTCAGGCGCTCAAGCGGCGGCGCGCGCGAAGCTGGAAAATGGAAAGAGGCCCATGCAATGGCGGCGGGACGTCTGATCCGCTCGCAACCGCAAAAAGCCCATCATGAAGGATTACCGGCTCAATATGCCAAACCTGCCAAGTCGATTCAAAAGGCAGGATTTGGCACCCTGTGGAATGTGGAGAACCCACCCGCCGGCATGGTCGAAATGGGTTTTCGAAGACTGCGGCCCTGCGGGTGATTTTCGCTGCCGCACCCGTTCAGGTTGCCGCGCCGCCCCGGATCGGCTTTGATGCGCCGTCAACCAATCGAATCGGACCTGCGATGGCGCTGAAAATCGACCCCGCCCTCTGGTACAGCATCGGCGATGTAGCCCGTCTGATCCGGCAACGGATCAACGAGCAGGCCTCCGTGCTTGGCCTCTCTCAGGGGCAGGCGCGCGTCATCAACTACGTCTTTTACGAACCGGGGCTCAAGCAGACCGAGTTGGCAGACCGGCTCGAGGTTCGGCCGATATCCGTCGTGCGCCTGATCGACAGCCTTGTGGAACTGGGCGCCGTCGAACGACGGACGGATCCTGTCGACCGCCGCGTGTTTCGCCTCCATCTCACGCCCAGGGGCGAGGAAATCAGGCGAGAGGTCTGGCCGATCATGATTGAGCAATGGCACGTCGCGATGCAGGGCATGAGCCAGCAGGATGTCAACAGGCTGGAAACGATCATCGCCCTCATGAAGGACAATCTGGTTGATCGGCAACGCGCCCAGCCCGAATCCGTAAAATAAGCGCCCTCGCACGGCCGATATTTCAAATAGCCTGCGCTAGCCGCGATATTGCGCCCGTCGCTGCTGAACTGCGGGCAACGATCCGTCGATCCGCCATCGCGAGAATTCAATCAACATAGAAGTTGACGGCGTGTCTTGGCGACGCCTACCATAGGTTTTGCGATCGACAATATCTGATCGTGCATCGCGAATTTACTGCACTGTGAATTGCGTCGCGCGATGCACCGGTTGGCACATCCGAACGCTGGACGGCCTATTCCGATCCACGTTCTCCGGCAAAATATACCCAAGAATAGAGCCTGTTGCCGCAGTCGAAGATCGCACATATACTAAGAACTGCCGTAATAATAACTCATAATAACAATATCAAATGATACAAATGGCGGCAGCATATGTCGGAGCGCAACGCGCCCGGCAGGCATCGAACGGGGAAAACCTCGCGACGCCAGCCTAATTTGGGGAAACGCTAGTCCCTCAGGCGATGCCGAGGGAGGGAGGAAATCAAGATGAAAATGAACCGATTCACCGGTTTTGCAGCACTATGTGCGCTCGCGACCGGCCTGTTCACCGGCATGGCCAATGCCGAGCCGGTTGTTATCAAATATTCAAGATGGCTTCCGGTCGGATACTACCTCGACCGTGATGTTGTCATTCCGTGGCTCGAGCAGTTCGAGAAGGTCACGAATGGCCGCGTGAAGGTTGAGCTGACGCCCAAAGGCGTCGGTACTGTCACCGGTCAGTATGATGTCGTGGCCGATGGCCTCGCCGACATGTCGTTCGTCGTGACGGGCTATACGCCCGGCCGGTTCCCGGCAACGGAAGGCCTCGAACTTCCTTTCCTCGGCGATGACATGACCAAGCGCTGCCCGGCCGTGTGGGACGCCTACGACAACTATCTGAAGCCGGCCGGCACGTTCAAGGAAGTCGAGGTGCTTGGCTTCATTTGCTCGAGCACCGGCACATTCGCGATGGCCAACAAGTGGATCAACTCGGTCGACGACTTCAAGGGTCTCAAGATCCGCACACCGGCCCCCAGCGTGACGCGCACGATTGAGCTGCTCGGTGCGACCCCTATCAGCAAACCGGCATCAGAGCTCTACGAAATGGCCTCAAGCGGCATCATCGATGGCGCGGTCTTTCCGCTCGATCCGATCCCGGGGTTCAAGCTCGAAGGTGTGCTGAAGGCGATTACCGAAGTGCCAGGAGGCACCTCGGGTACCGTTGTTGTGCTCCCGATCAACAAGGCGACCTGGGCGAAAATTTCTCCTGAAGATCAGGCCGCCATCCGAGCCATTTCGGGGCGGGTCCTGGCAGAGAATGCCGGCGTCATCATCAACAAGGCGGTCGACGACGCCCGCAAGATCATCAAGGACGCTGGCGGAGAAATCCGTCCGGCGAACGACAAGCTTGTCGGTCAGCTCAAGGAAAAGCTTAAGCCGCTTCGTGACGACTGGGTTGCCGAAGCCAAGAAGGCCGGGCTTACAGATCCCGAAGCAATGCTGACGGCTGTCGAAGCCATCACGATGGCCAAATAGCTCTTCGACTTTGAAAACTGCTGCTCCCGGCCTGGTGCCGGGGGCGGCGCCGTCTGGCAATCGACCCACTTTTCCAGGATCGAAAAAGCCGGCGACGCATCCTGATTTGGGACGCAAAGTTATTATAACGTGACGTCACAATAAGTATTGCCATTAGTGCGCAATAACATCTATTGTGTGACATCATCCAGATGGATGGGGCCTACCCGGCCTGGCGTAGACGGTGAAAACCTGAAACGCGCATTCACGTTCAGATAACAAGCGCCCCGGGCAATGCCCGAGGGATGGAGGAAATACGAATGTCATTGTCCAAGTTTGCCGGCTTTGCCGTGACCTGCGCCATGGCGACGGCCGTATTCGCTGGCGTTGCGACTGCTGAACCGGTCGTCCTGAAATATTCCCGCTGGCTTCCGGTCAACTATGCCATGGATCGCGATGTCGTCATCCCGTGGCTCATGCAGTTCGAGAAAGTTACCGACGGCCGCGTCAAGGTCGAACTTACCGCCAAGGGCGTCGGAACCGTCGCGGGCCAATACGACGTTGTCGCAGATGGCCTTGCCGACATTTCATTCGTTGTGACTGGCTACACGCCTGGCCGGTTTGTCGCGGCAGAAGGGCTGGACCTGCCGTTTCTCGGCGATGATCCAACGACGCGCTGCCCGAATTTCTGGAACGCGTACGAAAAGTATCTTGGCCCTGCCAATATCTTCAAAGAAGTGAAGATCCTCGGCGTGATCTGCACCAATCCCGGCCATTTTGCCATGACCAAGCAGATCATCACCGACATTGAACAGCTTCAGGGCATGAAGATCCGCACACCTGGACCGACAGTCGCTGATTCCATTACCTTGCTCGGAGCCGTTCCGGTTTCAAAGCCGACCCCGGAGATCTATGAACTTGCCGCCGGCGGCGTCATCGACGGCGCGATCTTCCCGATCGATCCGATCCCGGCTTTCAAGCTCGACACCGTGCTGAAGAAAATCACCTACATCCCGGGTGGCGTTTCGGGCACCACGACGATTTTCCCGATCAACAAGGCCAAATGGGACATGATCTCCCCGGAAGACCAGAAGGCCATCATGGAGATTTCCGGCGCTGCGCTGGCAAAGTCGGCCGGTGAACTGAGCGCAAAGGAACTCGAAGTCGCAACTAAGACGATCAAGGACGGCGGTGGCGAGATCGTCGTTGCCAATGACAAGCTGGTTGCTGATCTGAAAGAGCGTTTGAAGCCTATCCGCGATGAATGGATCAAGCGGGCCAAGGAAGCCGGTTTGGAAGATCCGGAAGGGATGCTTGCCCTGTTCGGCAAGTAGGCACGTCCGGCAACGCTGACGACAAAAATGCTTCCCGCCCCGGCGAGACACGCCAGGGCGGGAGAAGAAGAACAGGTCGGCGGTTGGAAAAAGGGAGGCAATGCGAGCCAATGAAGATCATTCTTCATACAGAGAACTGCATGGGCTGCGGCGCGTGCAATGACCGCACACCCGAAGTCTTCGGCCAGGACGAACTGACCAATATGGTGCTCCTGCTCGATCCCACGCCGCCGCCGGATCTTCACGATAGCGTACGCGCTGCGGCAGCGAACTGCCCTACTGCAACAATCGAACTTCTCGATGAATAAGCAGCGAAGAGCTGCCTTCGAACGCGCCTGCACCAATGTAGGTGCCTACAATTCGAACGAACTTAAGAAGGGAGAGTAAAATGAACAGATCGATGCCGATCAGAGAATTCCTTCCCCTCCGCGACCCGGCTAACCCGCTGCATCCTCCCAGAGAGGTCTATCAGTGGCGTGACGAAAGCCGTATCAACAAGGTCCGTACCTGGGATGGTACCGAAGCTTGGTTGCTGACCCGCTATGATGACGTAAAGCAGGCACTCGGCGATGAGCGCTTCAGTGCCAATCCGCGCCGCCCCGGATTTCCTGAAAAGAATGCCGCCTATGCGGCCAATCTCGGCACGGACCATAATGTTCGCACGATGGATAATCCGGAGCACGGAATCCAGAAGGCAATGCTTGCGCGCGACTTCACCGTTGGTCGCCTTCAGGAAATGCGTCCGGCGATTGAGGCGAAGGTCCACAAGCTGATTGACGAGATGCTGGCGCATGGTGGACCGCTGGATTTCGTGCCGCATTTCGCCCTTGCCCTGCCGGTTGAGGTCATGTGCGAATTGCTGGGCGTTCCAATGACCGACCGCGAATATTTCGCAGGGCTTAGCAACCAGACTACCGGCGACGCGGAATCGCCTGAAAAGTCGGCAGAAGCGGGCCGCAAGCTGAACGAATATATCGATGGCCTTCTCGACGTGAAGGACAAGACGCCTGAAAACGACCTGCTCAGCCGTCTCGTCGTCAACCAGTTGCGCACCGGCGCGCTCAGCCGCGCGGACATCATCAGTCTCGGACGCCTGATGCTCATTGCCGGTCACGAGACGACGGCGCATCAGATCACACACAGCACCCTGATGATGTTCCTCTATCCCGAACAGCGCAGGGAACTGCAGGAAACCGACGATCCGCGCCTTATCCGCAACGCCGTCGAGGAATTTCTTCGCTTCGCTTCCATCACGCACAACGGCCGTCGCCGTGTCGCGACCGAGGACGTCGAAGTTGGCGGGCAACTCATCCGCGCCGGCGAGGGTGTCATCGTCATGACGAACATGGCCGACCGCGACGAGACGGTTTTCGAAGAGCCCAACACGCTCGACATTCATCGGCACAATGCGCGCCAGCACATGGCGTTCGGTTTCGGGATTCATCAATGCATGGGGCAGCTTCTCAGCCGCGTCGAACTGCAGATCGTCCACTCGATCCTCTGGAAGCGAATGCCCAATCTTCAGTTGAACGGCAACGTCGAGGACCTCGGCTACATCGAGAACACGTCGGTTCTCGGCATCAAGACCTTGCCGGTGAAATTTTAGGGTCTGGGAGATAAGGGCCGCCGCACAACTGGATGTATCTGCAGCATCTGATGTAGGCGGCCCGTTACGCATGAGGAAATAGATGGGCAAGTCAGCTGGAAACAGGCCGGTCGCCATTATCACGGGCGCAGCCGGTGGATTGGGGTCGATCATCGCGCCGCAGATGGCCAGGAACGGCTTTGACGTCGTGGTCTCCGACCTGCGCGAAAACGATGCGATGGAGGCGGCCTGCGAGGCCGTACGCAAGGAAGGCGGAAAGGCCTGGGGCATCGTGCAGGACCTTGCAAAGGTTGATGAGCTCAAGGGCTTTGTCGATCGCGCATATGAAACCTGCGGCCGCGTCGATTGTCTGGTCAACAATGCCGGCGTGTCTGTCCATTCGCGCGGCGACATGCTCGACGTCACGCCGGAAAGCTTCGACCTGAACTATGCCGTGAACCTTCGCGGACCGTTCTTCCTCACCCAGCACGTCGCCAAGCGAATGCTGGCAGACCGCAGGAATGGCGTAGGCGACCACTTCAAATCGATCGTTACGATCTCGTCGGTTGGTACCGATCACATGATCGGCAAGGTCGTATCGGAATATTGCATCATCAAGACGGCGACGGCCGTTATGACCAAGCATTATGCCGTGCGGCTCGCTGCCGAAGGGATCGATTGCTACGACGTCCGTCCCGGCATGATGCCGACATCGATGACTGCCAGCTCCAAGGAAAAATACGACGGGTTGATTGCCCAGGGGTACGTACCGTCAAACCGCTGGGCCGAACTCGATGAGATCGGCCATACGATTGCCAGCCTCGCCAACGGTGCCCTCAGATACACCGTCGGGCAGTCAATCTGGGTCGACGGCGGCATGGCCCTCAAGGTCTTCTGATCCTTCGTTTCGGGAAAGCGCCCATGCCGTACACTTGGCAAAAGCAACAGCAGAAAGTACGCGCCAGGGGCCTTTGGTCGGAATCGACCGTCGATCTCGAATTCAGCCGCCATGCGGCCCGCGACCCGGAAAAGCCGGCCGTCGTTGCGTACCGGACAGGCATCGCCGAGCCCATTCGTCTGTCCTACGGCGAATTGGCCAATCTTACCGCGCGTGCAGCTGCGGCGCTCCGCGCACTTGGCATCGGGCCCGGCGATATTGTGGCCGCTCAGCTGCCGAACTGGTGGGAGTTCGTCGTCACCGCCCTCGCCGCGGCACGCCTCGGCGCCGTCATGAACCCGCTCGTTCCGGTCCTGCGCGAATACGAACTCACCTACATGCTGGGGCATGGCGGCGCGAAGGTCCTGATCGTCCCGCAGTCGTTTCGCGGCTTTGATCACGCGGCGATGGCAATGTCGCTGAAGGAGACTGTTCCCAGTCTGGAACACGTCATCATTGCCAGCGGATCTGGCGCCGACGGATTTGACGAGGTACTTCTGGCCGGTCAGGACATCGTTCCTCCCCCCTCCTCCGTCAGCGCGTCGCAGGTGGCACCGGACGTCCTTTCGGTGCTCTCGTTTACTTCCGGCACAACGGGGCAGCCGAAGGGCGTCATGCACTGCAACAACACCGTGCTCGCCGGTGTCGCGACACTCGGCGGCGCGTTCGCACACGGGCCCGACGATGTGTTCCTTGGCTGCTCGCCGCTTGGCCACATGACCGGCTATCTCTCGCTGATGCAGGGTCTCTGCCTTGGCGGCACGGTAGTCCTTCAGGATATCTGGCAGCCGCGTCAGGGTGTCGAGATCATGCTGAATGAAGGCGTGACATACATCAGCGCCGCGCCCGTGTTTCTTGCTGATATCTGCGAGGCGACGAAACCCGACGAGCGCGGCTCCTTTGCGCTTCGGAATTTCCTGTGTAGCGGCGCGCCGATCCCGCCCGCACTCATCGAACGCGCGATCAGGGAATTCGGTTTTCCCGTTTCAAGCCTCTGGGGCATGACCGAAAGCCTCGCTGGCACGCTGACACCGCCCGAAATGGCGGCAGAGAAATCCGCCACATCGGACGGTTGTCCCATGCCGAATGTCGATATCCGCATCGCCGATGACAGCGGAGAGCCATTGCCGGCCGGCACCACAGGCCGGCTGCTCGTCCGCAGCCCCATGATGTTTATGGGCTACTTCAAGCGGCCCGATATCACGCCCTTCAGTGATGAGGGCTGGTTCGACAGCGGCGACCTCGCCTACACGGATGCCGACGGCTACATCCGCATCGCCGGACGCACCAAGGACGTCATCATTCGGGGCGGGGAAAACGTACCCGTCATGGAAATTGAAAATCTTCTGATGCGCCATCCTGACGTGGTCGATGCCGCGCTCGTCGCGTTTCCAGACAAACGCCTCGGCGAACGCGCCTGTCTGTTTGCCACCGTGAAGCCGGGTGCGCGCCTCGACCTTGATGCCATCCGCGCGTTTCTCGGCGAACACAAGGTCGCCAAGCAGTTCTGGCCCGAGAGGGTTGAAGTCATTCCCGAAATGCCCCGGACGCCGAACGGCAAGATCCACAAGCATCGCCTGCGTGAAGAGGCGCGGTCCTACGAAATTGCCTGATACGAACCAATGAAAACCTGAAGAACGAAAACCGAGACAAACAATCTACCAGAGGAGATCAGTTCCATGCTCAGCAAGACAAAGCGCGTCCTCGCGTCAACCGAAGTCCCCGGCGAGAGCATCGCCGACTTCCCCGGCTTCCTGCTCCGCCGCGTATCCGAGCCAACGGTCGAGGGGTCGTCCCAGCTCATGCGGCTCAACCATGACACCATCTCGCCCGGCGGCGGCTGCGACCGCCATCTCCACAATCTGGCGGAGGAAACCTGGCTGATCCTTTCAGGCACAGGCCACTGGTATTGCGACGGCAAGATCACGGCGATCAAGCCCGGTGACGTCTGCTACGCCGAACCCGGCGCGGTGCATCAGATCATCAATTCCGGCAAGAACGACCTCGTCTTCTATACGGTCACCTGCCCGCCCTGCGACATGGCGAATGATATCGTCATCAAGGAAGCCTTCGACTACGACAAGCACGTGCCCGCAAAATAGTCGGAAGGGAACGCGTCATGAAGGTCGAGGCCGCGTTCGCGCTCCGGCAGAAGACACCCATCCAGCTTGCAACATTGACGCTGGAAAAACCCGGTGAGCGCGAAGTGCTTATCGAGATGAAGGCTGCTGGTCTTTGTCATTCCGACATGATGCTGTTCGACGGCACGAGGATGGAGTGGCAGGACTATCCCCTCGTTCTGGGTCATGAAGGCGCCGGGATAGTCCGTGAGGTCGGCCCCGGCGTCACGACGGTGAAACCGGGCGATCATGTCATTCCGGTGCCGATTCCGGAATGCGGCGAGTGCACCGCCTGCCTCAGCGGCAAGACCAATCTTTGCGACCGCTACTACCAGCCGCCGCCACGGCCTGTCTTCTCGCTGGATGGCAAATCGTTCCGGTCCTTCTGCGAACTCGGCACATTCGCCCAATACATCACGGTGCGCGAGATGCAGGTCGCGAAGATTCGCGATGACGTTCCGCTCGATATCGTCTGTTGCCTTGGCTGCGCCGGTGCGACCGGTCTTGGCGCAGCGATTTTCACCGCAGAGGTGGCAAGCGGCTCGTCGGTGGTCGTTTTTGGGCTCGGCGGCATCGGCCTCAACGTGGTCAATGGCGCGAAGCTCAACGGCGCATCGATGATCATCGGCGTCGATACAAATCCCACCAAACGGCAGGCTGCGTTCGCCGCGGGGGCGACCCACTACGTCAATCCGAAAGATCACGGCGACAATCTCATCGGCGTGCTGAAAGAAATGACGGGCGGCGGAGCCGACTATGCATTTGAATGCGTTGGCAGCGCCAAGGTGCTCAGCGACACCGTCGAATGCACCCGCCTCGGCTGGGGCACGGCGGTGACGATCGGAATTCTGCCCACCGGCGAGCAGCTTCAGCTGCGCCCGCGCGCGATCCAGGAAGGTCGAAAGCTGATGGGCTCCTATCTGGGCAACATCAAGTCGCGGTCGCAACTGCCCATCCTCGCCGACTGGTATGCGGAAGGCAAACTCGCCCTCGACGACCTCATCTCGCACCGCATCGCGCTTTCCGAGATTGCCAGTGGTTTCGACCTCCTGCGTGACGGCAAGGCACGGCGGGTCGTGATTGAGTTCTGATCCCGAATTGCACTGTGGAGGAAGCGTGAGCGAGAACGATAGTAACCCATGGGATGTCATTATCGTCGGTGCCGGATTTGCCGGCCTTACCGCTGGTATCGCCGCTGCCGAAGCCGGTGCCCGAACCCTCATTGTCGAGAGTGAAGCCGTTCCCGGCGGTGGAGCCTCCATCTCATCGGGTATCCTCTGGGCGCCGCAATCGACCGCTGACCTCACCGGATACGTCACCGATGGCGATCCCGCATTGCAGTCAGCCTATTGCGACAATTTCTTTCCCGCCCTTGAGTGGTTCATGAGTCACGGACTGCCGCTGTCGCAGCCTGCTCCTCTTGGCGACCTCGGCATCGGGATCGTCATGGAAGGCGGAACTGCCGGAAAGAAGCACGAATTCATGGCGCTGATGGCCGAGGCGGCGCGGCGCAAGGGTGCCGAGATACGCTTCAACGCACCGCTCCAATCAGCCGTACGCTCCGAAGATGGCTACCTTGTGAATCTGGGCGGCGGTAAAATGCCGGTGCGGACACGCGCCATCGTTTTTGCGGGCGGTGGCTTTCAGGCGAATTCTGAACTCGTCGACCGATATATCGGCGCCAACGCCGCCAGGGCGTTCTACCAGCGCGGCATGCCCGCCAACACAGGGGCGGGTCTTCAGACGGCGCTGTCGCTGGGAGCAGGCGAAAGCCGCAACATGAACCACGTCTACGGCCACTCCATGCCGGACGCTCCGCTGCCACCAGAGCGATTGCAACCGCTGACCGCCTATATCGCCCTCCACAGCATCGCGGTAAATCGCGCCGGCAAGCGCTTCGTCAACGAGACGGAAGGCAAGCTGGAAGAAGTCATCCTGGAGGAAGCCTGGAAACAGGACGGTGGCGTATTCTGGCTGATCTTCGACGACCGGACCTACCGGCAGTTCGGCATCGATACCGGCATTTCCCCGGCGCTGCCGAAAATCGACCGCCTCGTTGAGTGGCGCGCGGTCGGCGCGCCGGTATTCGAGGCCAGAAGCCTCGAGGAACTCGCCCAGCAGTTGCACGAGACAGAGGGCGTCAGCTATGACGCGCTGGAAACGATCAACACATTCAACGCCGCCTGCCACGCCGGCACCGCCGAAAATCTCGACCCGCCCCGCTCGATCAATCCCGACCCTGTCGAGCATGGCCCCTTCTACGCGCTACGCGCCAGAGGCGGCCTTTCCGCCACCTGCGGCGGCATCCGCGTAGATGATGCGATGCGGGTTCTGGACAGCGCCGGCAACGCCCTTCCCGGCCTCTATGCAGCCGGTGTCGATGCTGGCGGCGTCTTTGGCCGCTATTACGGCGGCTGGCTGGGCTGGGCGCTCGTTTCGGGTTGGCTCGCCGGCCAGGGAACCGCAGCGCGATAAGGCCGCATATTCCGGCTTCTCTCGGAGAAAAACTTCGCGCGCGCCGAACTTAAGGGGGTGCGATGCCTTGTGCTGCGGGGGAAGCGGCAACGCTAGGTCCGGCACGCGCGAAGTGGGTCAGACACCCTTTGGTGACCTATACGTGGTGTCGCTTTGGCCGGTTCACAAGTCCGCCGCATCTCCCGCGATCGTCACCTGTACCACACCGGCCCGGCTGTCCTGCCGTTCGCGCCAGTCGTCGCCCGCCCTGTTCTTCAGTCCGAACATGGCGAGCGTAGCGTTGCCGCCACCATTGATCGCGATGTTCAGCAGTATCTTCTCCCACGCCAGAACAGCCTTCGCCTCGCCGATCTTTAGTGCCTCCGCAAAATCGTCATGCATCAGCACCCATTGATCCAGACGCTGGCGCGTCACGCCGATCTCGCCGGCCAGCGCGCTCAGCGAATGCCCGATACCTAGACACGCAATCGCAGTCTGACAGAAGGTCGGGTCGTAACCGTCGTCTGCAGTCTTGATCGCCTTGACGGTCTTGCCGCCGGTAACGGGTTTCAGTTTTGTGGGCATGGATTACCGACACTTTTCTTTGACATTGAGATGATCATCGTCAGGATGGCATCACTTCAGCCCTGTACAAACGCAGCGCGAAAGATGCTGGGGAACTCCAAGCGAATTTAGCGCCCGTCGCCTCGAAATCGCACTCGGCGTTCTACGTATCAGTTATCCGGACAACCAAGGTACGCGATCGATGAAAAGAGTTCTTATAGTAGCCGCACTGCTCTACCCATTTGCACTCCCCGCCCACGCAGAGACTAACTGGAGCGCAGCGCTTGCGGGCACCGATGGGATTGTCATCTATTGCAAATCCACGACGCGGCAGCCTTACGCGGCGGAGATCTGCGAGGCCCTCGGCAAGACCATCGCCGCGCGTTTCGAAGGTGCGGCACTTTCTGCCACGACTGCCGGCATCGTTTATACGGAATCGGCCGCGAAGGATGGTGAGCCTTCCGATCCTGCTGCCCTGATGAAGGCTGATGGCGTCGGCAAACCGCTGGCCATCGGCATCCACATCAAAGGCACCGACGACGGCAATCCGGCGATATATGTCGGCGTGCGCGCAATTGCGCCCGGCGCCTCTGGCGATCTGCTGCTTGACGAAGCCGAGGTTGTCGCGAATGGCCCGCGCAAGAAGCTGCCGAAAGTCCTGATCGACCACATGGCGCGCAAGACTGAGCCGATGACCAACGCGATACGCTCAGCCCTCTAGGTCTTCGTGAAAAAAGACGACCTATCCCGGGTGGCTGTCCTCCACCCTGTCCTGCGCGCGCGCCCAGGCCGGGCGTGCCTTTAGCCGCGCCCAGTAGGCTGTGGCGGCCGGAGAAAGCAAATCCGTCATCTTCATCATCTCGAGAAGCTGGAAATTATAGGCAACCGAGATGTCGGCGATGGTGAACCTGTCCGCGACGAGGTATTCGGAATCCACAAGCGCCGCATCCACCCTTTCCAGGTTTCGACGGAACGTCGAAAGATGCTGCTCGGCGACGTCGGGATAGGAACCGTAGCGCTTGGCAAGCGCGCCGCCATAACGGAATGCCCTTGTCAGCGGGAAGGTCATGGAGGCCTCGCCGAATGTCAGCCAGTTCAGCCACGCCCCGTAGCCGGCCTCATCGGGCCCGACGGCCAGATCGCTCGGCCCATAGCGCGTCGCCAGGTACTGGCAGATCGCCGCCGACTCGTTCATCGCCAGATCGCCATCGAGGAAATACGGCACCGTGCCGGTCGGATTGATGTCGGCATATGATGGATCGACAGGAAACGGGATCACTTTGAGTCTGTAGGGCACTCCCAGTTCCTCCATCGTCCAGAGCGGTCGAATGGAGCGCGCGCGGGTGCCGTGGTAGAGCGTGATCATGTTTCCTCCGGTTTGGATTCTTCTTCAGTGCGGCTGGACTGTCAGACGAAAACATCGGTCGCGCAAGGCCACCGACCTTTTCGCAAGCGCCATCATTGCCCGGCTTGAACGGCCAATCCGTCCCGCCCGCACTTTACGAACACCGCGATCAGCGATAGCGCGGAGGAATGGATCATCGGGTCAAGCCCGATGATGACAATGGAAAGGGCACGGTAAGGCAGCCGACAAACTCGCGCCATATCTGAGAGTCGTCATTGCCCGGCTTGACCGGGCAATCCATTCCGCCACCCTGTCGGCACGGGCGGCGGCGGCATCAGCCGCGGCTAGGCATCTCCATTCGGGTGATGAAATATCTCCGCAGGCATCCAGCCTTCGTCGTAATGCGGCAAGGTCCAGGGCTCTGCCAGCCCTGCCTCACGCCATTTGACAAATGCGGGATGATTGAGAACGGCGTCCATATAGACCCTCGCCTGCGGCATCACCGGGATCTGATAGGTATCGAGCCGCGTCACCACCGGCGCATACATCGCATCGGCCGCGCAGAAATCCCCATAGAGGAAATCGCCTCCGCTCCCGAATTTTTCGCGCGCTTCTGCCCACAAGCCTTCAACACGTGTCACGTCGGCGGCGACGTCGAGCCCCATGTCGCGCGGGCGGAAGCGCTTGCCGAGGTTCATCGGGCACGCGCTCCGCAGCGCGGTGAAGCCGGCATGCATTTCCGCTGATGCCGCCCGCGCATGCGCCCTTGCCGCCTTTTCCGCCGGCCAGACGCGCTTGTCGGGAAAATTGTCCGCCAGATAGTCGATGATGGCGAGGCTCTCCCACACACGCACATCGCCATCATGCAGACACGGCATCTTTCCGGTCGGCGACACGTCCAGCATTTGTCGCCGCGTATCGGGAAAGCCCATCGCGATCACGGTCTGCTCGAAGGGAATATCCAGCGCGGTCATCAGCAGCCACGGCCTGAGCGACCATGAGGAATAGAGCTGGTTGGCGATATAAAGATGCATGGTATCCCTTCTTCTCAATCGCAAAGTCGTTTTCTAGCGGCTGTATCCTTGGAATGCCTTGGCGTTGTCATGTCTCACGGTCGAAACAAATATCAGTCTAGAGAACATCGCATGGAAGTGCGCCGGATACTCAATCAGGTCTGGGACCCCATCGGTATCGGGGATTTGCCTGATGCCGAAGGTGAATACGACAACTATGTCGGCGAAATCTACGTGATGCTGATGGATCGCGAAGCCAGCGAGGCCGACACCGCTGCCCGGCTGTATTGGCTGGGGACCGAATATATGGGCATCAGCGCAAAGGAGATTGTGGCCGAACGAAGCGCCGCCGCGGCCCGTGCGCTGGTGGCTTGTCGCCCATCATTTCAAACGCACTAGTGCGTCAATAATCCTTCTCGAAGAATATGCCGAGGTCGGTACGCCCGTCGGAGCCGACGCCCCCGCGCGCCTTCAGGTTCTTGGTCACGTCGAGATTGACCGTCCCGCGCGTTGAGCCGTTCGCCCCTGCCTCCACGCCGAGATAGACATTGTCGCGCACATAGCGCCCGGCCCGCACCGCCGTATTTCCCTCCGCATCCGTGACGACCTCGAGGTCGTCCAGCCCGGCCGCGCCGCGCAGGGACGACAGCAGCGAATTGTTGCTGCCGCCCGCCAGTTCCGCCGCAGCGGCCGCGAGGCTCGCGATCTGCAGCGGCGACAGTTCGCTCAAGCCACGGTTGAATATCAGCCTTGCCAGCACTTCGTCCTGAGGCAGCGCTGGCTGCGACGAGAAGAGGATGGACGGGTCGGAAACACGCCCGCGCACGGTGATGAGCACGGTGATGTCGTCGCTCTCGTTGCGCGCGACAAGATTGACGAACGGATCGAGATCGCCAATCAGCGTCACATTGCCTTCATCGAAGGTAATGCGCTTGCCGAGGATGGATAGCCGGCCGCGGATCAGGTCGAAGCTGCCGACCGGCACGATATTCGTGACCGGCCCGGTAATGCGCACCGCACCGCCCACTTCCGCATCCAGTCCGCGTCCGCGGATGAAGATGCGGTTTGGCGCATCGATACGGATATCGACACGGGCGATGGCCGGCCGCGCTGTCGGCATTGGCGGCGCGCCCGCTACGGTCCGTCGTGCTCTGTTCAGCGTTGCGGCGACCTTCGGCGGCGGCGCGACGTGCTTGACCTCCAGCCTCGAGGCCGCGCTGCCGAACGTGCTGGCGATTGTCAGCTCCGCACGTTCGACACGGATGCCACCTGTGATGAGCGGATCGCGCGCCAGGGGCCCCGTAACATTCAGATCGCCGCTCAGCGTGGCAACCACGAACTGTCCATCGGCATAGCGCGCCTGGCGCAGCGCAATGGCGATGTTTGCCGGATAACCCGGCGAAAGCGACACCGTGCCCTGCCCGCTCACGGTGCCACCGCCCGCGACGGATGCGGTCAGCCGGTTGATTGTCACCTGCTCGGCACTCAGCTGCGCGGCCAGCGTAATGTCGTTGAGGCGCAGATTTGTTTCCGGATCGACGATCTGTGCGCCCGAGGCAGAAATCTGGCCACTGACCACGGGTGCACTGAAGCTGCCGGTCACGCTGGCATCCAGATTGACGGCGCCCGAAAGCTGGGTGCCCCGGTCGGCGGTGAATTGACTGGCAAGCGCCAGCGGGGCCGAACCATTCACCCTCAGCTGCAGACCATTGCCCGAGACCGGCACGCGCCCGCTGGCGGCAAGCGAAAGCCCCTGCGCCCCGTTGGCGCGGGCGGAAGCCAGCGTCAGGACGCCCTCGCCATAGCGTCCATCCGCGCTGGCGGTAATCGGCGCTGCGAAAGCGACCGGCGCTGCCGACAGGCCGCTTCCCTGCAGGTTGAAATCTGCGGCGGGATTATTAATCGTCCCGCCGACCCGCGCCGTTCCGGTGATACGGCCTTTCAGGTCCTGCCCCTTCACGACTGCATTGAGCGGATCGAGAGGAAAGCTCGTCAGTGCGACATCGAGCGCGAGCGCTCCGTCTGGAAGTGTCACAGTACCATCGGCACTCGCGCGCATTCCGCCTTCGGCGGCAATGGTCGATTTGACGGAAAGGCGCTCGCCTTCGGTGCGTCCCCGGGCCTGAATATTTATCGCTCCAAGCCCGGCATCGGTCAGAACCGCCGCGCGAATGCCGCGCGCCGCAAGATCGAAATCGAGGATCGGGTCATCGCGTTTGCCGGTTGCTCTCGCGGTACCATTGACGGTGCCGGCAAGCTTGAGATCGGGTTTCACGGCGTTGCCGATCGCAAGCGGCAGATCGCGGATCACGATGTCCAGCCCGAGGGTGTCGGCATAGGTGCCCGACGCGGAAACACTTCCACCGCCGATATCCATGACGAAAGCGTCCACGCGCACGTCTCGCCCCTCAACCAGCAGCGAGGCGGGTTTCGCCAGTTGCGCCTTCATCTGCCCCTGAGCAAGGTCGAACCGTTGGAGATCCAGCCTGTATCCCAGCCCTTCCGGCGCCAGCGCCCCTTCAATTTGGGCATCTGTTCCGTTCTTTAGTGCGGCGCTCGCCGTGAAGCTCGTTGCCTCACCCTGCCGGCCGGCATTCGCGGCAAGGCGCGCAATCTCGATCCCGCTGACAGAAGCATTGACCGCGCTCAGCGACCCATCGACCATCGGCACGCCGAATGCGTCCTGCACAGCCGCCTGAATTTCGGCCTCGCCAATTCGCGTCTCGCCGAAAATCAGGCCCTTCGCATCCGCGCGGATCGACGCATTCTGCTTGCCTTCAGCGCCGTTCAGCTTGATGTCGGCATTCAGCGCGCCGGACGCTTCGGTAAGGGCCAGCGCCGCCGCTGTCGATATGTCCGCCGCTGCGATCTTGATCTGGCCGAAGAAAAGACCGTCGCGATTTTGCGCAATGGAACCGGTGACGGCTGCGCCGCCCGCGCTGAAATCGAGGTCGTCGATCCGCGTTTCACCCTTGGCCATGGCAATGTCGGCGTTCAGGCGTGCGGCCACACCATCCAGAAACGCGTTGCCATCGATATTGCCGCTAAGCCCGCCGTCCTCCTGCACGCCGCTGAAGCTGAAAACGCCTTCCGTCAGCTTCTTCTTCAACAGCATGCCGGAAGGCATGTCGGCGGTCAGCGATACGTTGATACGGCCATCTGCGCCCCTGGCCGTTCCCCGCGCCGTCAGTTTCCCGGAAGCATTTTCGGTGAGCAGCGAAGCGTCGGCCAAATTTGCCTCGAAGGCGAAATCGGAAGCCTCCGATCCGTAGGTGCCGTTCGCGCTCAGCACCGCGCGCTCGTTGCCGATCCGAAATTCCTTTGCGGTGATGCCCTTTTCGTCGCGCGCCAGACCGCCGGTAATTTTCGTTTCGCCCGCAAAGAGCCGGTCGGCGGAAATCCCGAGCATCAGGTCGTCTGCCGTCCCGTCGAGCGCGAGATCGAACGCACCGGTCAAAGGAGAGACAGTGCCGTTTGCCGCCAGATTCGCCGATCCGGAGAGGTCACGTCCGGCAATACCGGAAAATGCCGCCAGCGCCGGCGCCTGCAGCGTCGCCTGCCCCTTGAAGTCATAGTCTTCGATATCGCCCTGCGCGGTCAGGTTGACCGCCTTGCCGGAAACGGCAGCGCGCTCGAGACGGATCGGCGACCCGGATCGCCATTCGCCATTGCCGGAAAGCGACAGCCTTGTCCCGATCGCCTCTTCGATTTCACGTTGCGGTGAGGAAAGGCCCTCGGCACCCCCATCGATCGTAAAGGTGATATGACGCGCATCGGCCGTATCGAGGTTGTCAGTCCTGCCGCCGAGTGACAGCCGCACCGTCTGCGCTGCAAGCGTGCCCGTATCCAGCCCCTGCAAATCCATCACGGCAGACCAACGGTCAGAACCGCCGCCGCCGAAGTTTATGTCGAGCGTACCGCGACGCAGCGTCTTGTCACCGCCAGGGAGCGGCAGCATGACGGGCTCCGTTCCGCCGCCAAGACGTCCCTGAACGGAAAGCTGGCGAAGAAAGCCATCCGCCGCGGTTTCGCCATTGCCGGAAAGCGTCAGAGCGCCGCTTGAAAGGCCGAAATCCGCGATGCGGAAGCCGCCCGCGTTTTTCACCGTGCCGGCCAGCGCCAGCTGCGTTTCCTCGCCGAAGAAGGGCCGGTAGGCCGGTGCGACCAGCCGGGCCAGCGGTCCGCCCAACCGTGCCGTGAAGTTCAGGTCTTCATCGGGTCGGCGCAATTCCACGTCGCCGGAAAGCGTCCTGCTGCCTGCCGCATCAAGCGCCAGCTTCAGATCGAATTCGTCCAGCGGCCCCTCGCCCTGCACGGCAAGGCGGATTGGCGGGCGGCCCTCGATATTGGCGAGATTGGCAACCACGCCGTCGGCCGGTTCGTCGAGCGTGAAATCGATGGTGAGGTCGCGCGTCGCGTTCGCAAACGCAGCCGATAGATCAAGCGACCCGCCCGGCCCGTCGAGCCGGCGGATCTGCAGCGCCGTATCCAGCGATCCGTCGTCGAGCGTCAGATTGCCGGCAAGCGCGATTTCCGAGGCGAGGCCGAAAACCGGCTCGCCGAAAACGACATGATCGACGGCAAGCGCGTCCATTGTGATCGCCAGCGGCAACTCCGGCAACTGGAACCCGCCGGCCTCTGGCGCCGGCGTCCCTGCCGCGGGTTCGGGAAGCCGGAGAACCTCGATCCGTTCCGCCGACAACCGCTGGATGTCGAGACGGCGCAGCAGCAGCGCCGAGCGTGTCCACACGATCCCGGCATTCTCAATGCGCAGCCATACGCCCTGATCGTCCGCGACGGTGATTTCACTGATCGTCGCGTTGGAAGAAAGGATGCCCTGGATCGACCCGATGCGTATCTGCCGGCCCGGCGCCGAGAGCTGGTTTTCGACAAACGAAAGAAACGACGACCGTTCCTCTTCGGGTGTCTGGTTCTGCCCTGCCTGGACCTGCGCGTCCTGTCCCTGGCCTTGCGCGTCGGTGCGCCCCGCGAGAACGAACCCGAGCGGAATGAGCAGAAGCAGGGCTGCCAGCAGCTTTCTCAAAATGCCTGTCCAATCCCGACGTAAAAGGCGACGTCCGGGTCGCCGGGCCGCTTGTCGAGCGGAAAGGCGACGTCGAATCGGAGCGGCCCAAGACCGGTATAGTAGCGGATGCCGGCACCGACCCCGACATGCAGGTCCTCGCCGAATGCATCGAACGGGTCCATCCCGACCGTGCCGGCATCGGCAAATGCGACGACGCCCAGCGTGTCCGTGACGCGGGCGCGCAGCTCAACCGAACCTTCCACCAGCGATCGGCCGCCCACCGTGAAGCCCGACGGCAGCGTCACGCCGATATTGCGATAGGCATAGCCGCGCACCGAACCGCCCCCACCTGCAAAGAACAGGCGATCAGGCGCCGTCTGCGCGATCGAGGAGCCCGCGAGCGTCCCGATTTTCGCGCGGCCGGCAAGAACCAGCCGGTCATCGTTCCCAAGCCCGAGGTAAGCGCGTGCTTCGGCCGTGAATCGGGCCGCCGTATTCCCGTAGTTGAATTCGTGGAACGGCTCGGCGACGAGTTCGGCAAAGACGCCTCGCGTCGCATCGTTTTCCTTGTCGCGCGTGTCATAGGCGATGCCGGCGAGGAACCCGAGCGAGGAGAAGTCACGCGTCCCGAAAGGTACGTCCTTGAAACGGGCATGCCGCCCGTCGAGATAGAGCTTGCCCGTCAGATACTCATCGAACCGATGCAGATAGCCGGCCGTCGCCGTGACACCGGTGCGCGTGTAGGGCTCCAGCACCTCGCGCTCGCCGATCACAGACGCGCTGAAGTCGGTATCCGGCGTAAACGTACCCGGCTTGGTGAAGGTGGCACCCAGACGGTAGGTGTAGTCGTCCGGATTGCCGCTGTTGATGCCGGCGACGCGGCCTTCCAGACGAAAGCGCTCAGCCCTGCCGAACAGGTTCCTGTGCAGCCAGTAGGCTTCGAGCCCAGCCCCGTCGACGGAGGAATAGCTGGCACCCACGCCAAAGCGCCGGAGCTTGCGTTCCTGGACCGGAATGCGGTGGTCGAGCAGGCCGTCCGGCCCGATCGTCTCCGCTTCCTCGATCCGTACCGACCGGAAGACATCCATGCGCGCGAGCCGCTTGGCGCCGCGGTCAACGTCATCGGGATCGTATTCCTTGCCGGGGGTCAGCCCTGCCATATACGCCACGAAGTCGGGGTCCATCCGCTCCGTGCCCTCGACGGTCGTCGCGCCATAGCGGGCGAGCGGGCCTGGATCTATCGTGATGGTCACATCGAGTGTCTGCGTCCGGTGGTCGGCCTCGACGACGCGCCTGGCCGCTTTCGCCTTGGCGTGGCCAAGCTGCCGCCAGGCCTCGATGGCCAGCCTCTCGGCCTTGAGAACCGTTCCCGCCTTCGCCACTTGCCCGGTCAGAAAGCCTTCCGCTGCCGGCAATTCCACCTCGTCGCCGCGAGAGAGCGGTGCCGGCGCCTGATTGATGATCCGCGCTTCACCGAACGTAAATTCCGGCCCGGGATCGATCAGGATACGTACCTTGGACCGCTCGTTCAGCCGCGCATCAGGCGGCAGGCCGGAAGCTTCTCGTCCGTCGATTTCAATGGAAATGGAACCGCCGTAGCGTGCTTCTGCGTAGAGCACGCCCAGCATACGGTCATAGTCGCCACGCGCCTTTGCGATGAGCCCGCCCGCGCCCGATGCCGGCTTCTTGCGGTCTGTCCAGAGATTGGATGCGCCTTCCAGCGTATCCTTGTCGACGCCCTCACCCGTGACGACGAATTCGACATCATAATTGTGCGGTTCGCCGATTGTGTCTTCGGCTTCCGCGCCAGCCTTGTTGAAAAGCTTGCCGCCTTCGAGAAACTTTACGCCAAAGAGTTCGAAAGCCTGCGCGCGCTGGGGTGCGCACAACACTGCGAAAGCGACCATCGCGATTGCCATGGCCAATAGCGTCGTCATTGCGCGGCTTGACCGGGCATTCCATACCGCTGCGCAATGAACAAGAACTCCGGAATCAGCCCTGCTGTCGGGCGCGTGCACCAGCCTCTGCGTCGCCATTGCAGATCTTGCGGAATCCCGGGTGCCGATGCTGTTGCTGCGTACGCTCAAAAAAACCTTGTCGCCGCGTGGCGCGCGCCCCCTCGCACCGCCCGGCCCTCCATGCCAGCTTCTGACCCCCAGACCTGACCTATAGCAGCAAGGTTCTAACGAATTCCACCCCGCAGGGGTGGGGCAATGCGGCGCATTCGGCTCGCCCCTTTCATCGCGGCAATCAGCAAACGGAATTGAATCTGAATGTAAGGCAATCACGCCACATGCTTCCCCGGATTCAGGAATTGGCAGTGAACCTGGGGAACCGCGGGTCTTGCGAACGCGTTTTCCGCAACACCGCCCCCTACTCTTTAAAAACAGGAAAATGCCCATGACCGCCCCAGAAAAACTCTCCCGAAGCGACGTCATCGCGCTGGAAAAATCCTACTGGGAAGCAATGAAGGCGAAGGATGGCGGCAAGACGGCAGAACTGACCGGCAAGAACAGTCTCGTGACCGGTCCGCAGGGTATCCGGGCGATCCCGAAGGATCAGATGGGCAAGATGACCGAGGAGGGAGACTGGAAACTGCATGAATATGCGATGGACGATATCGAGGTATGGCAACCGGCCGACAATGTGGCGATCGTCGCCTACCGCGTTCGCCAGAAAGTGACGATGGGCGGCAAGACGCAGGAAATTCGCGCCGCCGATTGCTCAACCTGGGTTCACGGCAGCAATGGCTGGGAATGTCATGCCCACAGCGAAACGATTTTGCCGAAATCATAGGCCGCCATGCGGTCCTGTGGCAGCTACGGGCGATTGGGCCAACAGCGCCGTCATTGCCCGGCTTGACCCAAGTAATACATATCGTCTGCGGTGCATCGCACTGGACGGACGGTCACGCCTCTCGGCCTGGCGCCCCCGATAATTTGTTCGACGGGCTGGAGGAATGGAACGTCGGGTCAGGCCCGACGATGACAATAGCGTGCTCCGTGCCCTCGGCATTCCCGCAACGACGGGCTCCGCCCCAACCAAAAGCGCCGTCATTGCCCGGCTTGACCCAAGCAATCCATACCGCCTGCGGTTCAGAGATTTCAGCGACGGCGGGAAAAACCGGGAACGTCTAGATCGAGGCGGCGAAACCCATGCCGACGACCAGCGCCAGGAGCGCCGCCAGAAAGCCGAACAGCCAGCGCGCCTGCCAGATGCTGTTCTCGGCGCTCTCGTTCACAATCGAATTGTCCATCGTCCCGATACCCGTTGTCTGCCACTACACAAGATGGGCTTTCCCGCACCAACGCGCGGGCGATCAGCCCCAACCCCGTGCCCATATGGCAGGAAAAAAGTTGCCGAAACTTTTCCGGCGCGCGCTTCTAGGCTTCTTCGCAGATGCACACAAGTGGGATTTACCGACATTCAGCGAATGTTTCGGCAGCGATGCAGCGCTGCAACAGGACGGCTGGCGCGGTCCAAAATCGCCAGTGGCTTCTTCGTTCAAGCTCGCCCTCACCGCACCCCGATGAATGGCATGACGCCGTTCGGCACCATGGTCGTCGGCAGCGTGCCGTTCCATTTTTCCGTTGCCGTCAGTGAAACGAGGTCCGGGTTCTGGCGCAATGCATCGCCCCGCGCCTTGATGGCGTCGGCCTCGGCCTGGCCCTTGAGGCGGATGGCGTCGGCTTCCGCCTGTGCCTGCGCCCGCACTGCTTCCGCCCGCGCCTTGGCCTGCGTCACCGTGATTTCCGCCTGCACCTTCTCGCGCTCGGCGTTCTGGCGCAGCTTCTGCACCTCCACCTCGGCCAGCATGCGTTGTTCGACCGAGGTCTCATATGCCGCCGAGTAGTCGATGTTCTCGATCTGCACGCCGAGCACGATGATCGGCCCGTCCACCGCAGTCTGCAACGCCGCGCTGACATCGGTATTGAAGCGTGCGCGCTCCTGCACGGCGGTGATCGCGTTGTACTGGCCGAAGACGTTCTTCACCTGCGTCGGCACCTGCCGGTCGAGCAGGCGCGAGACGATGCCGTCCTCGCCGCCATATTCGGCATAGATTTCGGCCACCTTGTCGGGCAGCAGCCGATAGTTCACCGAAACGCGCAGATCGGCCGGCTGCTGGTCGCGGCTGTAGGACGGCACCTGATCGTAGACCTTTGCCCGCGTCTGTACCGAGATGTGCTTGGCCTCGTCGATAAAGGGCACCTTGAAGCCGAGGCCCGGCTCTGCCACGCGGATGATGGCGCCGTTGCGCAGGATGACCGCCCGCTCTCCCTGGTCCACGGTGTACCAGGCGCCCGAAAAGATCGCGAGCACGAACAGCCCGATAATCACGAATACGATGGCCCGTATTGCGCGCATGATCCCGCCTCCTGAACTTCCGCCCGAACCCGGTGTGATGTCGATTGTCGATTTCCGGTCATTCATGCGTTGCCCCCATCGTTTCCCTCGCCCGGCTGGCATCGCGGGTGCCGCTTGTGCCGGTGTGATTCCCGCAAGACGCGGTCCGGCGGAAATCCTGCCTGCGAAAGGCGCGCCACGCCAGCGTTCCGTTACGAAAGGCCCGGATAGCGCACATATGTGTCAGCAGTCTCTCTAGTCCCAAGATTACTGGACCGCTCGTCCCGTCGGCCATAAAATTGCGTTCGTTGGCAGCACCGGCGGCATAAGCCCGCGAAAACGTAAAATGGGAGCTCGATGCCTGGCGAATTCCTGCTGGATGTTGTCACGCTTGGGCCGCTGGCAATCGTCCCCGCGTTCCTGCTAGCCGTCATCTCAGGGATGGTCGCCGCGCTGATCGGTTCACGCGAGGAACGAGGCCTGCGCCGCGCGCCCTATCTGGCATTCACCGCGATTATCGCCATGGTTTCCGCTGGCCTCGCCCTCGCCTGGTCATTCATCCCCGCGGACCGCTTGCCCTGGCTGTTTGCCCTTCCATTCATCGGCTTGCATCTCTGGCTTGGCTGGCTTCTGGGAAAGTTTGCCATAGCCCGGGCGATCGATGCCTGGAACATCCGTGGCCGCGGCTGGCTGGCCATCGTGCCGCTTGCCCATTTCGGGCTCTATCTCGTCCCGCCGCGCGATCCTGAGGCAGCGCCCGGACTGACGCCGTGGAAACCTTTGGCCGGAAATGGCGGCGTCGCCGCCGGGCTGGTCGCAATCGTGCTGGGCTTTGGCCTTGCGCAGATTGCATCGCTCAATGCCGCCGGTGCCTTTGACGAAGGTGGTCGTGGCCTTCACCTGCACAAGCCCAATTCGCCCGGGCTTGCGATCAACCTACAACTGATGGCCGTTACGATGCGGTTCATCAATTGGGTCGATGACGGACCGCTACTGGCGGTCGAAGCGCGTGGCAATACGCTGATCATCACGCGCGATTTCGGCGAACATCCGGACCGGCTTGCGATCAGAAGGCAGGCTGCAGCGGGCTTTTGTTCGGCATTTGCAGGAATTTTCGGAGCGGGCGCGGAATTGCAGCTGAGACTTGCCGCCGGCGAAGATGCGCCATCGATCAATCTCAACCGCGAACGTTGCGAGGCATTCAAATCCCGGCCGCAAGGGCAGCGGGAGGGCTGAAAATTGAGGTACGTCGCCATGATCGGCAAGATGGTCGCACACTCGAACTGGCGGCGTTTTTGTTGATGATCTTATTCTACGGCATTCTGCTTTCGTCCGACTTTCTGACTGGAAAGCAGGCGCTGGATGCGCTGATTTCGAGTGCAGTCGCACTTGCCGCTATGACCTGTGGTTTCTCTTGTCAGCGGCTATTCATATTATCTGACCGTAGAGAAGGTCGCGGGCAGTTCTGGCTTCAAACCACTGGTATTGTCGTTGTCGCGACGACATTCTTCGCGTCCGGGATTGGGATGGAGCGTTCATCAAACCGTAATTCCAGTGACGATCTGTTTTCAAAGCCATCTCTACGCAGCGATTGAAGCGGCCGGCCTGCAAGCGGTCACATTCGCTACCAGCCTCGTTTCTTGCCCAGGTCAGGAATGACAGTCGACCATCAAAGCGCTATTTCGGGAAGGAGAGTGACTGATGCGACGTTTTTACGGCGATTTGGTCCTCAGTCACTTGTTGCAAAGATGGGACGCAGAGACTTGATTGCCGACTGGGTCCGCCAGCACTTCTGCCTGGTTGGTCTGACCCGCCAGACGCTGACTGAGACCCAATGTAGCGCCACGCAATTGCCCGAAGCCACCGGCCAATTCCCTCGTCCGTCTGTCCGGCGGCGAGAGACAGCCACGTCTGACGATTTCGCATCGCCTGCCTGCAATTCCTGCCCGTTCAACAAGAAATGTTTCGGCGGCCACGAACGAGGTGCGCTTGTTGCCGTCCACAAAGATGCATGGGCCTCGGGTAAATGCCATGCCCGTAACAGGCGGCGGATCGAAAATATCAGGAGAGCCGTAGGCCAGCAGGTTTTTGGTCTACTCAGCGCTGCGTCGAGCCTGCCGATGTCGCGAATGCCCACCGGCCCGCCATGTTCCGCCAGCTGCCTGGTGGACTGATATATGACGAGAGGCAGGCCGCCATAAGGGCGTCACTATTTGGCAAGCTCGCGGAGGGCATTGCGCTTCTTCATGACGCCCCGGGCAACCTCCATCTGTTCTTCGAAGACGGATCGTGGGACAGAAGGATACCGGCAGGGGTCTGGTCACGTGAAGCGTGTCGCCCCGCTGACGTTCATGAGGGTCGCGACATCCTGGGGGATGGTAGTTCCCAGCGAGTTTCCGATCTTGCGGACCTTAAGCGTGGCCATGACACCTCCTTTTGTAGCAACAGGAGTTATAACATGGGAGCACAGAGTGAGCAATCAAGGCGCCATGGGTCCCGCAGGACCCAACCCCCGCCGCATACCATTCCGCCCCTGAATCAATCCCTTCACAAGTTCGCTCAACCCTCTGAGCCGATTCACCTTTGCTTTAGCCAATGCAGGCATTCGTCGTTGCGACGTCGTGAGGCCTGCCGTAGTTTGTTTATCCGGCCACGGCTTTGAAGGGGGCGATCATCCTGGCCAATCACGAGCAGATTCTGAATGCGATCCTGTGCACCTCGGCGGACGGCATTATCAATGCCGACGCATCGGGGCATATCACCGGCTGGAATGCGGCGGCGGCCCATATCCTCGGCTACAGCGCCGATGACGCCATCGGCCAGCCGCTGACGCTCATCGTCCCTCCCCGCTTTCATGACCAGCATCTGGCAGGCTTTGCCCGCGTCCTTTCTGGCGGAGAACGCCACATTATCGGCAAGACGGTCGAGGTGGCTGCGGTCGCGAAGGACGGCATGGAAGTGCCTGTCGAACTGTCGCTTGCGACCGGGGAAGCCGCCGGAGAACGCTTCTTCACCGCGATCATGCGCGACGTATCCGCGCGCCATAAACTGATCGATGAAATCAAGGGGTCGGAGGCACGCCTCAATGCCGTCCTGGAATCCGCCAATGACGGGATCATCACCATCGATTCATCCGGTCTCGTGCGGCAGTGGAATGGCGGCGCGGAGCACATGTTCTCGCGCTCCCGGGACGAGATGATCGGCAAGCCGCTTCTGGAGGTCATCCCGGAGCGCTACAGAAAGCTGCATGAAGCCGGCATCGAACGGGTGACGGGCGGCGGCGAGCGCCATGCCGTCGGCCACACGGTTGAATTGTCGGCATTGCGCCGCGATGGAACCGAGTTTCCGGTCGAGCTCTCGCTTTCCACATGGCAGTCGGGCGAAGGCATGTTCTTCAGCGGCATCATCCGCGACATCACCGAGCGCAAGACGGCAGAAGAAAAGCTGCATCACGCGAACACAGAACTGGCGGAAAAGAACGAGATGCTTGAGGGCCTCTCCGCCAAGCTCGCCAAATATCTGTCACGCCAGGTCTACGACTCGATTTTCGAGGGCAAGACTGACGTCAAGGTCGCCTCATACCGCAAGCTCCTGACCGTGTTCTTCTCCGACATTCAGGGCTTCACCGAACTGTCCGACCGGCTCGAGCCCGAACCGGTCAGCCGGTTGCTGAACAGCTATCTCAGCGAAATGTCCGATATCGCGCTGGAACATGGCGGCACGGTCGACAAGTTCATCGGCGACGGCATCATGATTTTTTTCGGCGACCCGGAAACGAAAGGTCAAAAGGAAGACGCCGTCGCCTGCGCCCGCATGGCGCTGGCGATGCGCGAGAGGGTTCGCGGCCTCAAGGAAGAATGGCGCGCACAGCTCGGCCAGATCGATCTGCATATCCGCATCGGCATCAACACCGGCTATTGCACGGTGGGAAATTTCGGCTCCGACAACCGCATGGATTACACGATCGTCGGGCGCGAGGTGAACACCGCCTCGCGTCTGGAAAGCACCGCCAGCTCCGACCAGATCCAGATCTCCGACGACACTTACGAACTGGTCAGGGACATGTTCGAATGCCGTCCTGTCGGCGAACTCAAGGTCAAGGGCCTCGCCTACCCGGTGCGTACCTATGAACTGGCCGGACCGCTCGTTTCGGCCGGGCACGCCGATCCGGCCGACGTACTTGAGCTGGGGGACAAGCTCGCCCACCTCTCGCCCGAGCAGGTGGCCGAGGCGCGCGCCGAGCTGACGAAGGCCCTCGATGCCCTTGGCAAGACGCCGGAAAAGGGCGAAAGCTGACTTGATGCTCCACCAGGGGCGGTGCGGTTTTGGCACGACGCCACCGCTTGCTCCGTCATTGCCCGGCTTGACCGGGCAATCCATTCCGCCGCCATCGCCCGTCGCTGCGGCTGCATCGCCCCTCCATCCAAATGAACAGCGCCCAAAAAGCGCCGAACCGCATTTGCATGGCGATGTTCACCGCTCGTTTGCCGTGATGAAAACTGATGTCGACCGGCACGGCGGATATTAATACCTGTCCGGCACCCTCCTTCCCGATTCCGCAAGGTCACCTGACCGCGGCAAGGGCAGCGAGTGGGAACGTTCACATGACGATGGACGAATTGCAGGTCAGGTTCGAGACCCTCTCCTATGGCGAGACCGGCTTCGTAAATCTCGGCATCGTGACAGCCGCGATCGCGCTGGGAATTCTTTCGTCCGTCAGTGGGCGTCCGGTGTCCCGGTCCGGCTATACGTTCCGTTGGGGCATCGCGTTCTTCGCGCTGGGGCTCGCCACTTTCATTTGCCAGACCGCGCTACTGCTGAATTATTCCGATGATCGCTGGCAGTTCGTAGCGTGGCAGATCGCGTTCTGCGCGCTCTATGGATTGGTTCTGGGAAGTGTTTCCGCGCGGCGCGCGCGGAACGTCATCGGGGAACCGGGCTTGGCGTGGTCCGCGCTAATTCCCATAGTTGGCCCGCTGGGTCTGCTCAGCGCCGAGGCGCGGCGCGTTCGCGATGACAGCGGCGTCATGTACGGCACTTACAAGGCAGGCATCGCTGGTTTGGGCACGGTGGCACTTGTTATCGGATGGGTGCTACTGGCAGGCGCCCACATACCGCCGGTGCTCAAGGGTACGGTGATGTCGTTGCCGAAACTTTTCATCCCCGTCGGGCTACAGCTTCGCCCTTACCGTTTCAAGTCAGACGATATGCGCCCTGTCCGCGTCAATTTCGTCGGCAAGCGGAGAGAATTGCCGGAGAAAACTTTCGCAATTCCCAGAGCCTATGTCGAGTATGCCGAAGACTACTACACCGACACCTATTGGCGGCTGCCGGACACGATTGAGACGCATAGCCTACGCATCAAGGCACGCTTCTCGGGCTATCCTGAAACCCGCGCGAGATACCATGAGGTGCCATTAGACGGGTACAAGCCTGGCGACTGGGAGAATTCAATCCGCGCCGACCAATTCTCGCTGCAACTTTCGCGCTTTGAACTGACAGACCAGATCAAGCAGAACATCGAGCGTACATGGAACCGCGGCACTCTCTATCGGCAGTTCGATGCGGTTATGAACACCTATGCATACGCGCGAGGAGAAAAATCCACACAAGTCACCTATCAAGGGCGCGACCCGACCGATGAGTTCAAATACGTCAATTGCGGGACATCCAATCTCAAACACCCGTATAATTATTGCACCTACTATTTTTTCATGTCGCGGAACATCAGCGCAAGAGCCAGTTTTCTCCAGCCGCGCAGCCACGGCGGACTAACCTTCATCAATCAGCGCATCCGCCTCATCCGCCGCCAGCTTTGTCCCTATCTGGAATGCGAAGGCGTGGACGTGAAAGGTCACTTCACCGCCTGGCCGGAGCGCGAAGGTCATGCGGCATGGCGTCCGTTTAAACCTGAAATCCAGCCCTTTCACGGCGGGAATCGAAAGTAACCGTCCGACCGACGCCACCGCTTGCCCCGTCATTGCCCGGCTTGACCGGGCAATCCATTCCGCCGCCATCGCCCCCTGCTCACGCGGCCGTTTCACACCTCCATCTGGTCGATTTCCTTCCAGAACCGCGCCGAAATCGCCATCAGCGCGGCCCTGTGCCATTGCCGCACCCGCTCGTCGGAGCGGCCGAACCGCGCCGCGAGCTTGCCGAAGGAAGCCCCGCACGCATAGGCCGTGATGATCTTCAGATCCCGCTCGCCGTCGCCTTGCGTGCGCAGCCAGCACAGCCAGTCATAGACCGGCAGGAAATTGGAAATGTCGCGCGGCGTCGGGCGAAACCGGCCGCGTTTGGCGCTCTGGTAGCCATAGGCGTCGCTCGCAAGCTGCCGGAATTCCGGCCAGAACGACTTGCGGTGCTTCAGGAAACCCATTTCCCGGTCCGGCAGCGCCGCACCGGTCAGGATGGCCCTCTCAACCAGCCTTACGCATTTGGCGTAACGGGCCCGCAGGGTCTGGTCGTCATGTTTCGTGCGCGCGGTAATCTTCATGCACCGGCTCCCTGCTTTCCGGCCGCCATGCGTTCGGCATGGCATTTCAGCCCGTAGAGCACCGTTGTATGATCCCGCCCGCCGAGCGCGCGGCCGATCTGCGGCAGGCTGGCATCGGTTTCCTCGCGCATCCGCCACATGCATTCCTGCCGTGCCACGGTCAGGCCGCGCGCCCTTCTGTGTCCGGTCAGATCGCCTGTCTCGATCCCGTGCGCGGCGCAGATTTCATCGCGGATCTGCGCGAGCACCCGCGCGGTTTCCGCCTCGCGCTCGTCGCGCGGGCGGGGCGGCGGCGTCTGGCCGCTCATGGCGTGGTCAAGAACCTCATGGGCCTCGGCAAAAAGCGCAGTCATGTATTGCTGGCGCGCCCGCACCTTTCGCGCGGCCATTTCGCGCGCGGCGATCGCTGCCTTCCAGCGTGTTAGCGCGGCGGGGTCCGGGTTGTCGGGGTCGTCGACGAAACCGCGCCCCTGTCTGGCCAGATGCGCTGCCGCCCGCCTGGTGAACCGGTCGACATTCATGTTCCGGCGGTGGCCGAATTCGGTGGTGACGATGTCATAGATGCTCATTGGGGCCTCCTCGAATGCGAAATGGAAAAGTCCGGTCCGGCGCCCCAGGCATCGGCAAGTTGTCCCGCCAGCGCGTCGAACCCGCCCGCGACCGCATCGCTTGAGATGCGCGGCAGGTCCTTCAGCCACAGGCGAAGCATCGCCGGCCCCGCCGCATGTCCGGCGCGCAGGGTCTGATCGGGCGGCCGAAAGCCCGGAATGGCACCCGCCGGTGAACCGAATAGCGCCATCTGCGGCACGGGGGCTGCGAGCAGGCGGCGCGGCCTTGGCCAGTCACCGCCAAGGCCGATCAGTGCCAGCCCCCAATCCCCGCCGCAGAAGCGGCATCAGCGGGCCGTCGATATGTCGCGATCCGTCCGCGCGGCGCTCCGGCCCGTTGGTGAAGGCAATGCAGCCGCGAGCCTCAAACGCCAGTGCCAGCACTGCCGCTCCCGTGCCGTGGATCAGCAGGCGCGGCCCCGACTGCCTGATCGCTATAGCATGTTCCTGTTTTGTTCTCTTGTAGATTATTTGGGGTGGCCGGATATGCGACCTCCCGGAATTTGATATGTGCACGCGTAAATCCATATCCGCTCCTTCAGACAGACCGCCGGCGACGGGAGCGCCAACGGCGCGGCCTCTTTTCCGGCCCCGCCGCGACTCTGCTGATCCTGTCGCCATGGCCACATGAAAGCATTTCTGTCTTATTGACGCAAGTGTATCTTTCCGTGTAAGGATTGCTTTCTTGCAACGCCAGGTGGCTGAAACGCGCCGCTGCGGCGGGCGACCGGGAGAGCAATACGATGGACAGGCGGGATAGGCTGAACGCGGCCCTGGGTGAACGTATCCGCTATCTGCGAGAAGATGTGCTTGAGCTTTCGCAGGAGACTTTTGCCCAGGGCGTCGGCGTTTCACGCGGCGCCGTCGGCAACTGGGAACTCGGCAAGGGCGCCAAGCGCGAAAGCCTGCTCGCCATCGCCAATGCCTATGGCGCATCGTTCGAGTGGCTGGCGAGCGGACGCGGCGTAAAGCCCCTGCGCGGGGAGGATCATGGCGACGCCCCTGCCCCGACAATGGGTTCCGAGACGGGCCTTCGTGGTCTTCCGGCTGGCGCATCGCCGCAGATAGACGTGACCGCCGGCATGGGCGGCGGTGGCCTGACACTCGTTTCGGAAGGGGTTCCGGGCAAACGCGGCATGACCTTCGCCGCGGAACATATCCGCGATTTCTGGCGCCTGCCCCCCTCGCTGCTTTCCGCGCTCGGCCTGCAATCCGGCGACATCGCGATCTTTCAGGTTCAGGGCGACTCCATGCAACCGACCCTCAATGAGGGCGATCATGTCTTCGTCGATACGCGCCACCGCTGGCCCTCGCCCGACGGGCTTTACGCGCTTGCCGACATGTTCGGCGGCATCGTCGTGAAGCGGCTGGAAGTGGAAGGCGCGGTTCGCCCCGGCGCGGGCGATGAAGACGCGGCAGGCTTTTCGGAGGATCCGCCTGCAACCTATGGCGATGACGGCCTCGGCGTAACGCCGCAGATCATCGCGCCCGCAGGTCTGTCCGCCGACCCCGCAGATATCCGCATCCGCGTCATTTCGGACAATCCGCGCCACCCGCCCCGCAGCCAGACACTTGAGGAAACCAGAATTGTCGGCCGCGTCGTCCGCAAGTTCGGTGTTGTGGCGTGATGAGCCGGCCTATCGATCAGCATGCGCGTAGTAAGCCACCGCACATTGCGCTGGATGCGGCGAACCCATAATCTGCGCTGAAGTGGCAGTCCGTCGCCGTCGCCTTTCCATAACAAGAACATTCGAGGAAGCACCCTGTGACGCAACTCACGCCCGACTGGAAGCTGCGGCAACTGCCTGGCTTTGCCACCACGATGGGCCCCATGTATGAGCGCAACGGCGTCTTCGCCCTTCCAATGGAGGCAAAGCACGTCAATACCCGCAAGACCGCTCATGGCGGACTTGCCATCGCCTTCGCCGATCAGGGAATGGGATGGTTCGCGCAGGCCCATTGCCCGGAAGGAAAAAGCTGCACCACGATCCAGCTCGACAGCCATCTGATCGGCCTCGCGCGCGAGGGCGACATCATGATCCTGACACCGAAGATTGAGAAGATGACGCGCAGCCTCTTCTTCATGTCGGCGCAGCTGATGGTCGATGACCGGCTGATCGGCACATTTCACGGCGTCTGGAAAATCCTGAACATGGGTCCATACGATCCGGCCTGAGACCGTTCGACCGTCATTGCCCGGCCTGACCGGGCAATCCATACCGCCACCGCCAGCGGGTCAACAGGCAATCCGCGGAAAAATCAGACATAACAACTGAGGAAAACGCCATGACCGAAACAACCCGCGAAGACCCAATCCTGTTCGAAAAGCGCGGCCATGTCGCGATCCTCACACTCAATCGCCCAAGGGTCATGAATGCGGTCAACCGCGCCTTGTGGTTCGGCGCGGGCGAAGCGATCGACGAATTTGCGGCCGACCCGGCGATGAAGGTTCTCATCATCACCGGCGCTGGCGAACGGGCCTTCTGCGCCGGCTCTGATCTCAAGGCCAAGGCGGCCGGGGAAATGGAGTTCACGGCGGAAGAATGGGCCCGCTGGGGCTATGCCGGCATCATCCGCCATTTTGTGCCCAAGCCCGTCATCGCCGCGGTCAACGGCCTGGCGCTCGGCGGTGGCACGGAAATAGCCCTCTCCTGCGATCTGATCGTCGCCGCCGAACATGCCAGCATCGGCCTTCCTGAACCGCTGCATGGACAGATCGCGGGCGCTGGCGGCCTCCTGCGCCTGCCGCGCCAGATCCCGCTGAAAGTGGCGATGAACACCATCCTCACCGGCGAGTTCATGAGCGCAGAGGAAGCCAAAGGCTGGGGCCTCGTCAACGATGTCGTCCCGGCCGGCGAACTGATCGACAAGGCGCTGGAGAAGGCGGAGAAGATCTGCGCCGCCTCCCCGGCCGCGATCCGCGCCAGCAAGGAGACCGTCTATCGCGGGCTGGAAGTACCGCTCGACTTTCCGGGTGAGGCCTGGAAGATCAACCAGAGCTTCATCGACATTGTCGAGGCCGGCCCGGACTCCAAGGAAGGCGCGAAGGCCTTCGCGGAGAAGCGCCACCCGGTCTGGAAATCTTGAGAGCGCCGATAGTCTCAGACGGCCTCAATGCCGCGTCGCATCTGCCGCTGTAACCTTCACGGGTATCCCCGTCATCCGCGGGATGCCGGTCATCGGGTCGCACTCGTCGAGCCCGATCAACCGGTTGACCGATTGCGGCCCCTCGCTGTCCTCATCGAGGCTTCCAAACCCATGCACGACTGAGATCGTGCCCGGCCGCAACGAAGCATCGGCGGCAACCTCGGCCCGCATTTCGCCATGCGCGGAGCGGATTTCGGCAAGCGTGCCGGCGACCAGCCCGAACCGTTCAAGATCGTCCGGGTGCATTGCCGCCGGCGTATGAAGCGGCGGCTTCAGTATGTCGATGTCCTGCCCGACCGAGTTCATGAAATTGTTCGCGCGGCGGCAGATCAGCAGCAGCGGATAGGCGCCGGTCTCCATGCGCCGACCGGGCACATTCCGCAGATGCGCCAGCTCATCCATCATCGCTCGCGCGGCCAGTTCCAGCCTTGTGTCGCAACCCGCATCGCGCGGGGCGACCCTTACATCGGGATCGAAGACATGGCCGTGCGGATAGGCCTTCACCTCGTCGAGCGGAACGCGCGATCCCGTGCAGGCCAGTTCAACGAGTTCCTCGATCGTCGGCATGCGTGACATGTCGATGGGAATGACATCGGGCGGGACTTCCTGATTGGGTCCCGACCCGCGTGACAGCGTGCACTTGAGTTCCAGCCCCATTTGCTGGGCCATCATAAAGAAGAACTGCGATTCATCGACGAGGTCCGAGCCTGCCGGATAGTCGGCGACGGCCGGCGTGTATTGGCCCCAGGGCATCGGGTAGCCGCGCGAGACGCCGCTGTATTTCAGCCCCTCCACCTTCTGTGAGGTCGCGGGCAGTTCCAGCGACAGCGGCGGCGGCACGACATAGTCGGCAAGCTCGGCGGTCGCTGTCATGTGGTAGTCGAAGACGACGAGCAGATCGAGCCCGCGCATCGCTTCCTCGGCGCGTTTGCGGTCGGGCCATGCCAGCACCGGGTTGCCGCCGCTGCAGAACAGGGCGCGTATCTGTCCCTCGCCTTCAGTCAGGATTTCGTCTGCCAGCGCCGCCGTCGGCAGGCCGCTGGCATTTTCCTTCAGGCCGCGCACCCGCATGGGCCGGTCACTGACGGCCGGATAGGGTGGATAGGGCTGCGCCTTCGGCGTGAAGGCCGGCAACAGGATGTTGGGGAATGGTGCCTTTTCCCCTTCCCGCGCCCAGCGCCCGCATAGCGTGATCAGGCACAGGGTCAGGTAATAGGAAAGATTGCTGCTCGTCGCAAAGCTTGGGCCGGTCGAACAGACCGCGCCGCCGCGCTTGCCCTGCGCAAAGCAACGCGCCGCCACGATCAGATCGTCCTCTGCAATCCCTGCCCGCTTGGCCACATGCGAGGGCGTCCATGGCCGCACCGCATCGGCCAGCGCGTCAAACCCTTGCGCGTTCGCAGCAACGAACGCGGCGTCGTAGAGCCTCTCCTTGATGATGACGTGGATGATGCCGGCCAGCACCGCCGGATCCTCGCCGGGGATGATCTGAAGATGCACATGTGCGCGCTTGGCCGTCTCGGTGCGGCGCGGATCGATGACGACGAGCTTCATCCCCCGGTCCTGCGCTTCCTTCAGGCGCATGCCCGGATTGTGCAGGGGCGCGCCATTGGATTTCGCGATCACCGGGTTGGCGCCGATGATCATCCATGTATCGGCATCGTCGAACCCCTGCATGCCGGCAATCCAGTTGCCGTGCAGCGCCACCGCCGTGCGTTCGGCCGGCTTGTCTATCGTCGCCGCGGAAAAGATCATCTTCGAGCCGACCGCCGACATCCACGCCGTCGCCAGCATGCCGCTGGTTGGATGCGAGACTGGCCCGGTTCCCGTGTAGAAGGCGACCGATCGCGGGCCGTGCTTTTTGATGATCGCCTGCACCTTTGCGGCAACTTCCGCCGCAGCCTCGGCAGAACCGATGTCTTCAAATCCGCCACCGGAAACATGCTTTAGCGGCCTGAGGATACGCCCCGCGAAATTATGCTGGTCGGGCAGCGCGCGGCCCTTGGGACAGGTGTAGCCACCAAACGCCGGCGCGTCCGGATCGCCGGTAACCTTGACCGGTCGCCCGTCATCGACCGTCACCAGAATCGGGCAATAGGCAAGGCAGTTGCGGCAGATGCTCGGCACCGTGCGCGTTGTCGTCATGGCCTTCCCTCCCGATTATTATATTTGTCAATGGATCAACCATACTTCATTGTTGGGCGTCGGCATAGTCAACGTGCGCGATTTGCCAAAGCAAGGTCTCACGCAAATGCGGACCCCTTTTTGCGCGGCGCGAATTCGCTGATATTGAAGACGAAGAGCCGCCTAGAGAGCTCAACTGAGGAAACGCATGATCAATCTGACAGCTACGGCCTCCGGGCTGACCGTCGCCGAACTCTTCAACGAGCGATGCGGTCTGGTGCCGCAAGCGCCCGCCATCCGCCAGTCGGGCAAGACATTGACGTACGCCCAGCTTCGCGAACGCGTCGCGCGTCTGGTCAATGTCATTGCCGGCGAAGGGCTTAGGCGGGGCGACCGGATCGCCGTACTCGCCGAGAACCGGCATGAATATCCGGAAATTGTCCTTGCCTGCGCATGGCTCGGCGTGACGGCGGCCTGCCTGAACTGGCGGCTTTCGCAGCCAGAACTTGCCGGCTGCCTCGATCTGGCGGCGCCTGAGCTCGTATTCGTGTCGGAGCGCCATCACGATCAGCTGTCACAGGCCGGCGGCGCGGCGCGCGTCATCGTCATTGGCGATGATTATGAAGATCGCCTCAGGCGCGCCGCTGAAAACCCGCCGCCCTTCGCGGCCGAGCCGGAGGACGGCCTGACGCTTCTCTTCACAAGCGGCACCACGGGGCGCGCCAAGGGCGCCCTGATCAGTCACCGGGCGCTCATCGCACGCGCAATGATCCTCGTCGCGGACGGTATCCTGCCGCCGGGAACCTGCTACGTCGCCTGGTCGCCTTACTGCCATATCGGCGCCAGCGACACGTCGCTCGCCACGCTGATGAATGGCGGCGCGGTGATCATCGTGGACGGATTCCAGGCCGAGGAGATTGCCGACGCCATCAAGACGAACCGCATCGGCTGGCTCTCGCTTGCCGGCACGGTCAGCCGCATGACCGAGGAACTGCGCCGTCATGAAATTCCAACAGGTCAGGTCGGGCTCGTCGGTTCCATGGCCGACCTCGTTCCACGTGCCGATATCGACGAGATCACCCGCACGTTGAACGCCCCCTATCTCAATACATTCGGCTCGACTGAAACCGGTCTTGCGCCGGCATCGCGCGGGCGCATACCCATCGGCGACGTACCGGAGAAATTCATCAAGCAGCAAAGCTCGCTTTGCCGTATCCAGCTGGTCGATGAAAATGGCCGGCCGGTCGCGGACGGAGAACCGGGCGTACTGCGCATGAAGGGTCCGAGCCTTTTCTCCGGCTATCTCGACAACCCCGAGGCGACGGCCGACGCGTTCCGTGACGGCTGGTATCACATGGGCGACATGTTCATTCGCCATCCCGGCGGCGGCCTTGAGTTCTATGGCCGCGACAAGTACCTGATCAAATCAGGGGGCGAGAACATATATCCCGCCGAGATTGAGCAACTCGTTCTTGCCTCGCCGCGCGTCGAGGAAGCCATCCTTATCGGGCGGCGCGACGAAAAATGGGGTGAAGTCCCGGTCCTGCTGGTCATTCCCCGCGATCCGTCCCTGCAGGCCGGCGACGTGGAGGCGCTCTACGCAGGCAAGCTCTCGCGCTACAAGGTTCCCAAGGAAATCCGCTTCGTCAGCGAATCCGATCTCACCCGCTCGGCAACGGGCAAGGTCATTCGCAACGAAATCCGCATCGACTAGTCACGAAAGGATCGTCACGATGGCCTCAGTCAGAACGGCACTTGTCACCGGCGGCGGCCGCGGCCTCGGACGCGTGATGGCCCTCGCGATGCTTGAAGCGGGCCACAGGGTCGTCATCTCGTCGACGGATCAGACCAGCCTCGACGAAGTCGCCAGTGAAAGCGGGGCCGGTTCTCACAGGGTTGCGACCGTCGTCGCCGATCTTTCCGTCAGCGGTGAAGCCGAACGCCTTGCGGCCGCGGCAGCCGAACCCTTCGGCCCGATCGATATTCTGGTCAACAACGCCGGCGTCGGCGTGTTCACCCTGGCCGGTTTTCGCCCGGACAAGCCGATCAGAACGTGGGATTTGCAGCGCCCGGACGTAGAGAGATTTTTCGCCGTCAACTCCGTCGCGCCGATCCTGCTTGCCGCGCGGCTGATTCCGCCGATGGTCGAGCGCGGCTGGGGTCGGATCGTCGCCAATACGACAAGCCTGAACAGCATGATCGGCCGCACCCTCTACGGCAGTTCAAAGGCCGCCCTCGAAGCGGAAACAGCGACGATGGCAGCGCATCTGGAAGGAACGGGCGTCACGGCCAATATCCTTGTTCCTGGCGGCCCGACGCGCAGTCGGCTGGCAATCGGCAGCGGCTTTACCGACGATGAGATGTACCCGGAGACGATCATGGCCGCGCCGATGGCGTTCCTCGCCTCCGACCAGTCAAATGACTTCACCGCGCGGCGCATACTGGCGCAGCGCTGGCCCGACGGACTGCCTCCGAGAGAAGCTGCCGATAAGGCGAGTTTTCCTATCGCGTGGAAGGGACTTTCGGACGACGGGATCAAATTCAAGGTCTGAACAGGCCTATTATTCGTCAACTGAGCTCAGGTGCAGATGCACGCGCTGAACCAACCCTGTTTCTGAAAGCACAAATGCCTCTGCCGCAAGATGCCCGATGGCTGATTACGGGCTGCTCCTCAGGTCTTGGCGCCGCACTCGCCCGTGAGGTTTTGACCCGCGGCTACGCTATCGCCGCAACCGCTCGCGACACCGCCACGCTGAAGCCCATCATGGCTCTTGCGCCAGACCGCGTTCAGCCGCTCGCGCTCGACCTCGCGGACCCACAAAGCATCGCAGACGCGGTGTCGGTCGCCACCCGGCGTGGCCCTATTCATGTCCTCGTCAACAATGCGGGACACGGCTACGCCGCGACGACGGAGGAAGGCAAGGAAGAACAGATACGAGAACTATTCGACGTGAACTTCTTTGGCGCGGCAGCATTGATCCGTGCTGTCCTGCCGTCGATGCGTCAGGCTGATGCCGGGCACATCGTCAATATCGGCTCCATAGCCGGCATCAGGGGCAATCCCGGATCGGCCTACTACGCAGCAAGCAAATTCGCGCTCGAAGGTCTGTCGGATGCCCTTGCAGACGAAGTCGCCGCATTCGGGGTTGGCGTAACGGTCGTTGAACCCGGCCCCATACGAACCGATTTTACCGGTCGCTCGATGGTCGTCTCGCCGGCGATCGATGCCTATTCGGGCATTGCCGGCGGTATGCGCGAGAGGATGAAGCAATTGCACGGCCGCCAGAAAGGCGATCCTGCGCGGATCGCGGTGCTCATCGTCGATGCTTTGGAATGCCCCGAGCCGCCACGACGCCTCGTTGTCGGCGCTGCTGCAATGCAAGCCGCGACTCAGAAATTCTCCGACGTTCGCGCGGACATCGACAAATGGCGGGAACGCTCCGCAGCAACCGATTTTGGGGAATGACAATCTCTTCCATGATGTTGGCGCTGTGGGTACTCACCCTTGGCGAGCCGGAATTGTCACGATTATGCCGTCCATCAATGGGGTGACAATAATCTGGCAACTCAGACGGCTGCACTCGCGCCTCTCGCCGAAGATCGTCGCGAGCAATTCTACTTCGGCTGCCTGGGCTGCCTCGATTCCGAAGCCCTGATCATCGACATAAACGTGACATGTACCGCAGGCGAGCGAGCCGCCGCACTCGGCATCGATCCCGTCGATGCAATGGGTCAGCGCTGTCATCATGAGGTTGGTTCCGCATTCGGCGTCGACTTCTGTCACTGCGCCGTCCGAAGCGACGAAGGTTATCCGGGGCATTATTAGTCTCTTGGAAAAGACGCCTCGATAGCGTCTGCAATAAGGAGGGTAAATTGAACTTGGCTCGAGCCGTCGGCCGCGCGGCATGAGGGAACCGCGCGGCCGGGTGAGAAGCACCAGCTCTAATTGCGAGCAGCGTTCTCAGGCAGATATGGGCTCCAGGGTTTCGGCGCCATTGGTTCACTGCGGTAGACGATATCGAACTGACCTTTATCGTTGACCTCGCCGATCAGCACCGGCTTGGTGACGTGGTGGTTGGCGTTCATCGTGACGGTATTGCCGCCAGGGGACACGACGCTCTGGCCAATCATCGCCTCGCGCACCGCATCGACATCCGTGGTTCCCGCCTTTTCCACCGCCTGCGCCCACATGCGGATATGGTTGTAGGCGGATTCGACGGGGTCGTTCGTCACCTGGTTGGGGTTCTTCATATAGGCCCGCCATTTGGCGATGAACGCCGCGTTCTCGGGCGTATCGATCGACTGGAAATAGCTCCACGCCGCCAGATGCCCGACGAGCTTGGACGTGTCGAGGCCCTTGAGTTCCTCCTCGCCCACGGAGAACGCGATCACCGGAATGTCGGCCGCCTTCACGCCCTGGTTCGCCAGTTCCTTGTAAAACGGCACGTTGGCATCGCCGTTGATGGTCGAGATCACCGCCGTCGGCTTGCCGGCGGTGCCAAAGGTCTTGATCGCCGTCACCTCGGTTTGCCAGTCGGAGAAGCCAAACGGCGTATAGTTCTCCATGATGTCCTCGTCGGCCACGCCCTTCGACTTCAGGAAGGCCCGGATGATCTTGTTGGACGTGCGCGGATAGACGTAATCGGTGCCTTCCAGAATGAAGCGCTTGATGCCGCCGCCATCCTCGCTCATCAGGTATTCGATCGCCGGAATTGCCTTGTTGTCCGGCACCGAGCTTCCGTAGAAGACATTCTTGGAGCTCTCCTCGCCCTCATATTCGAGCGGGTAATAAAGCAAGCCGTTCAGTTCCTCGAAAACCGGCAGCACGGACTTGCGGGAGACCGAGGTCCAGCAGCCGAAGACAGCTGCCACTTTGTCGCGCTGAATCAGTTCGCGTGCTTTTTCCGCAAACAAGGGCCAATCGGACGCCGGATCGACGACGACCGCCTCGACCTTCTTGCCCAAAAGTCCGCCCTTGGCGTTGATTTCATCGACCTGCCAAAGAATGAGGTCCTTCAGAATCGTTTCCGATATCGCCATCGTCCCGGAAAGCGAGTGGAGGACGCCGATCTTGATCGTATCTTCCTCGGCGTGGGTCGGACCGGAAAGAAGGCCGGCCGCGAATAGGGCCGCCATGCCGGTGCCCATTATGCGTCGTGTCAGTTTCATGAGTCGCTCCTAGTGTTCGAGACCAACCGGGCTGCTGCCGACGGACGGCGTTGCCGCCACATTTCCCGGTGTCTTGAACCCTGCGCCGCGCATCCCGTTTCGCCCGAGTGCCATGCGATGATTTTGTGAACGGTCCAGAATGGCGCTCGCACTGCCAACTTCGCGCGCGGGTTCTGCACATGGCTTGGTCAAAACGCCCTCTTGCGGGCACGAAATGCCCGCTGAACGGACAGCCGGCTTCCAGTTTCGTCTTCGATGGGTCCAGTCGGCGCGCATCGCGAGGTGCCAGTGCACCGCACAACTGGACCCACAACCAGCCCGCAAACCATTGAAAAACCTTTGCTCAGCGTGAGCGAGCGCGTAAAGCTCGATGTGGCTGTAAAGGCCCTGGACAATGGAATTGCGAGGCGCGCGAAGGATGCAGGTTCCAGTTCTGCTCGACCGGCTGAGCCATATCACGCTGACGGTTCAGATTGCCGAACAGCTGCGTGAGGGCATAAGGACGGGGCGCATAATGGCGGGCGCAAGGATGCCCTCCTCGCGCCAACTGGCGGAACAGTTGGATGTATCCCGCAATACCGTCGTGCGCGCCTATGAAATGCTGGATGAATGGGGCTTTGTGGAGACAAGGCCGGCATCCGGGATATACGCTGCCGCTGAGACGGCAAGGCAGACTGTACCGCGGGCCGTGGCGTTGCCCCCCTCTTCCGAAGATGATCCTGGCAACCTGCCGCCTCCGGAACGCTTTCGCGCGCAGCGCCTTGTAAACCCGACGGGCAACCGCCTTTCCTTTGACTTCTTTCCTGGCCGGCCAAGCGCACGGCTGTTTCCTGCCAAGACATGGCGCCGCCTGATGAACGCAGCGCTCTCGCGTGGCGGCCCGACCGGCCTGTCGGAATATTCTGATCCGGGCGGGCTGTTTTCGCTTCGCTCTGCCATCGCGTCACACGTGGCGATGAGCCGTGGCATTCTTGCCGAACCCGGCTGCATCGTCATTGTCGCGGGCGTTCAGGAGGGACTGAGCCTTTCGGCGCGACTGTTCCTGGGACCGGGGCGCCGAGCGGCTGTTGAAAGCCCATGCTACCAAGGCGCAGCATTCGCATTCGAAGCCACAGGAGCGGAGGTCGAAGCGGTGCCGGTCGATGAGGACGGGCTGATCGTCGACTCCCTGCCGACCGGTCAAACCTCGCTTCTCTACACAACGCCCTCGCACCAGTATCCTACGGGGTCGACATTATCCCTTGAACGTCGCAAGGCGCTTGTTGGCTGGGCCCGCCGGATGGGCTGCTACATCGTCGAGGACGATTACGACAGCGACTTCCAGTATGAAGGCTCGCCGCTGCCAGCGGTTGCGGCCATCGCGCCCGATGTCACGATCTATCTTGGTACCTTCTCCAAATCCTTGGGCGCGGGCCTGCGGCTCGGCTACATGATCCTCCCACCTTCGCTTGTGGATGCCGCGCTCAGCGCCAAGACGCTGCTCAACAACGGCTGTTCCTGGCTCGATCAGTCGGCCTTGGCGGCGTTTGTCCAGAGCGGTAGCTTCGCCGCCCATGTCAGCCGCTGCCGCGTTCAGTATCGCGAAAACCGCGATGTGCTGATCCAGGCTCTGCGGCGCCATTTCGGTGATGTGGCAATCAGTGGCGAGACTGCTGGCCTGCATCTCTTCTGGCAACTTCCGTCTGGCGTTCCGGAGGCCGGCGCGCTGGAAAAGCTCGCGCGCAAATCTCGCGTCGGCATCTACTCGCTCGTTTCGGGCGGCGCCTTCGAACCACAGGAAAGCCGCTTCGGCAGGCGAGGCATTCTACTTGGCTATTCCTCGCTGACACCCAGACAGATCGAACAGGGAATATCGCGACTGTCCGACGTTATCGACGACACGCTGGATGCCCGGCCGGCCTTCGTCGACGAGCTTCTTGTCCATGAACCGATCCCGTTTGCCCGCGCGCGACAACCGGCCTCCCGAATTCGCCAGAAACCGGCTCTACACGCAGCCCGCGAGCACCGGGCAGAATCGCCTCATGAACAATCGTCCCAAGGAGCGGAAAACATGCAAAGGGTTCGCGGCATCTACCGCTATCCGGTCAAGGGGCTGAGTCCCGAACCGCTTTCGGGCATCGTACTCGAAGCCGGCAAGCCCTTTCCGTTCGACCGCGTTTTCGCATTCGCCCGGCCGGGCGTCCCGATGGACTACGATAATCCGAAATGGGCAAAAAAGGGCCTGTTCATCATGCTGATGCTGGAAGAGGCTCTGGCCAGTGTCCAGACCAGCCTTGATCCCGATACGCTGCTTATGACGGTGAAGGACGGCGGCCGGACAATTCTGACCGCCGGACTGGCGACGCCGGACGGACGCGTTGAATTTGAAGCCTTTGTCCGCCAACTCGTTCCCACACTGCGCGATCGGCCACGGCTGGTGCGCAGTCTGGATGGGCATTTCATGGACAAGCCAGACAACGTGCTGTCGATGATCAATCTTGAGACCGTACGGGCGCTCGAAGCAGAATGGGGCTATCCAATCGATCCGCTGCGTTTTCGGGCGAATTTTTACGTGGATGGCTTGAGACCCTGGCAGGAGAACGACTGGATCGGCAGCGATATCAGGCTCGGCGATGTCGTATTTCGCGTCGATCGCCGCAATGGTCGCTGTGGTGCTACCAACGTCAACCCTGCGACCGGCGCTCGAGATCTCGACATACCGGCGTCCCTTCGGGCCGCATTCGGCCACAAGGATCTCGGTGTCTATCTGGTCGCCCGGAGCGCCGGCAAGGTCGTCGTCGGCGATCCGCTCTCTCCGCCCCAGCATGACGACGACGCCGTCGGATCGCCGGCCAAGCCTGTTACCGCCAATGCTTCCGCGCCCGGGACACCGCGTCATATCTGCCGCGGCTGCTATTATATTTACGATGAAGCGCATGGGTATGTGCCAGACGGGATCTCGCCAGGAACCACTTTTGCCGAAATCCCGGAGAGCTGGCGATGCCCTGACTGCGGCACTGAAAAGGCCAACTTCCGGCCATTCGTGCAGCTCTGATCGCGTGGGCGTTCCCGAACGCGATCAACCCTTCCTTCGAAGCCGCGTCTTCAGTGCGTCCCACATTTCTCGGCCTGAAAGAAACAGCGGTAATTTCGGCGCGCCGGCTTCCGGCTCGATGGCAAGCCCGACTTCGCTCGCCGTTCCGTCGGCACCGACATCGCGAACAATCAGCGCGACCGCGCCAAGCGTGACGCGATCGCCAACCTCGACAGCGCCGCCCAGCCGGTCGCCGATGAAGCCACCGATCGTCAGACCGTCGGCAATTCCCGCCGGAAGCTCCAGCCCATAGGCTTCCGCAAGCGCCGGCAGCGGCTGCGAGGGATCGATGACGAACTTGCCATAAAAGTCTTCATCGCCCTCGGCGAGTTCCTTGGGACTGGCGAAAAGCCTGTCGAGGAGGCGCACGAAGGGCGGACTGACGAACATGTAGACCAGATCGTTGACCTGCAACCGCCCGGCATATTGAAAGCGCATCGAACGCCCTTCGCGAATGACGAGTGATGGCCGGGCCCATCGGGGAAGACGGCTGCCCTGAAGCACCGGGCTTCCCGCCACGACGCGATAGGCAATCAGTTCGTGATCCGCCGTCCCTGGCAGTTCCAGTCCGAAGCGCTCGACCGGTCCAATGCGCGGCGGCACGGCGACGCCGAGCCAGCGGGCCATGGGGCCGATGGTCCACCCCTGAACAAGAAGCGAGACGAGAACGACGACACATGCGGCGTTGAAAAGCAGTTGACCGTTTTCCAGCCCTGCGGTCAGCGGAATGATTCCGAGCATGATGGAAACCGCCCCGCGCAGACCAACCCATGAAACGAAAGCGGTTTCATTGCGCCGGTAGCCGAACGGTATCAGGCACAGCCAGACGGCCAGCGGTCGCGCCACGAAGATCAGCGCCAGCGCGACGCCTGTCGCCGGCAGAAGGACACCGATAAATTGTGATGGGGTCGTCAGCAGACCGAAGGTGAGGAACATGCCGATCTGCGCAAGCCATGTCATGCCGTCGAGAAACCGGCGCAGTCCCGCAAGCCCGCCGATGCCCGCATTGCCGGCCACGATACCGGCCACGTACACGGCCAGAAACCCGCTGCCCTCGCTGATGCCTGTCAATCCGAACAGTGTCAGCGCAGCGGCAAGTATCGCGATCGGATAGAGAGCCCCTTGCAGAGGCAACCGGTTGGCCATCAGTACGATCAGATAGCCACCGGCCAGACCCAGCAGGAGCCCCCGCCCCATCTGCGCGACGAAACCGGTCAGAAGCTCGCGAGAGAGGTCTCCTGCATCGCCGCCGATCATGATCACCTGAACCAGCAGCAGCGTCAGAAAGATCGCCATGGGATCGTTCGAACCAGACTCGATTTCGAGTGTTGAACGGACATTGTCACGGATGGCGATCCCGCCGACGCGAAGCAGGAAGAAAACCGCCGCCGCGTCAGTCGAACCGACGATTGCGCCGAAAAGGAGCGCGTCGAGCCAGGGAAGACCGAATGCGTAGTGCGTGGCTGCGCCGGTAAGCGCCGCTGTCAGGGCAACCCCCACTGACGCGAGAACGAATGAGGGTCCTGCCACCTGCCGCAGCGAGCGCCATGTGGTATTCAGACCGGAGTCGAAAAGAATGACTGCCAGCGCCGTACTGCCGATGAAATAGGCGGCGGTGGCATTGTCGAAATAGATGCCCAGCCCATCCTCGCCGGCAAGCATGCCGACGCCGAGGAAGATGAAAAGTAGCGGCGCGCCGAAGCGGAAGGCCAGCGTGCTCGTCAGCACCGAGACCAGTACCAGAGCGGCCCCGATCATCAGGGCTGGAAATATCCACGATGTCACGGACGCGGCGACTTTCTGACAATGCATGCCGATTTTCAGAATCGGCTTTCATCACAACAATTTAGGAATGGCGCCGCACAGCGTCCAGAGGCACGGAACGCAGCACTTCGCCGCATCGGCGCTTTACATATCCCTGGCATTGTGCAGGTTTTCAGCCCGCCGCCCGGAGTAGGTTAATTCAAGGCCGGATAAGATTATCCGGACGCACTTTATGATTGATACGCCATACTACCTCATCGACACGGAAAAATTACGCCGCAATCTGGAAATCGTCGACAGCGTGAGGTCCAGATCAGGCGCCCGGGTTCTTCTCGCGTTGAAATGCTTTGCGACATGGTCTGTCTTTGATGTCATGAACGGATACATGGACGGAACGACGTCATCGTCGCTTTTTGAGGCCCGGCTCGGGCATGAAATGTTCGGTGGCGAGACACACGCCTATTCAGTTGCCTTTTCAGACGATGATTTCGCCCACGCCGTGACCTTTGCCGACAAGGTGATCTTCAACTCGCTCGACCAGCTTCGACGGTTCGCGCCCCGCTCGGCGCGTTTGCCTCTCGGGCTGAGGCTCAATCCGGGCAATTCGTCTTCCGAATTCGATCTGGCGGACCCTGCCCGCCCCTTCAGCCGGCTCGGCGAAGTCGATCCAGCCCGTATCGCGGAAGCTGCGGGCCTCGTCAGCGGTTACATGATCCACAACAATTGCGAAAACGCCGATTTTGCCCAATTTGACCGCCTGCTCTCGCAGGCGGAGGCAATCTTCGGCCGCTTCTTTCATGATGCGTCATGGATCAGCCTCGGTGGCGGCATCCACTTTACCGGCGATGGTTACCCGCTTGAGGCGTTTTGCGCCCGGTTGAAGGCATTTGCCGAGACGTATCGCGTTCAGGTCTATCTGGAACCGGGCGAAGCGGTGGTAACCGACGCGGCGAGCCTTGAGGTGTCGGTGCTCGACACTGTGTTCAACGGCCGCGACATCGCGGTCATCGACGCATCAGCTGAAGCGCACATGCTCGACCTTCTCATCTACAGGCAGGAGGCTGAAATCAGACCCGGCCCTGGCATCGCCGCCGGCGAGCGCGAATATGTCGTGGCCGGTCGCTCCTGCCTCGCCGGCGATGTCTTCGGTGCGGTCCGGGTTGCCCGGCCGCTGGAAGTCGGCGACCGCCTCTCCATACGCGATGCCGCGGGCTACACGATGGTCAAGAAAAACTGGTTCAACGGCCTGCAGATGCCATCGATCGTGCGCCAAGAGGAGGACGGCTCGGAAAGGCTGATCCGGCGGTTTGACTATCAGGATTTTGTCGCCGGCCATTCGTGAAATGTCCGCTCGGCGGATGGATATCGCTTACAGCCGAAGGGGGTGGAAGACGCAGCCTTGACCAAACGGAATGTGATGATCATCGGCGCCGGCGGCGTCGGCCATGTCGTGGCGCACAAATGCGCCCGCCACAATGACGAGCTCGGCGACATTCACATCGTCTCGCGTACCGGCGAAAAGTGCCGCGAGATCGTTCAGTCCATCCGCGACAAACACGCAATGAAGCGCCCCGGCGTTATTGAAGCGCACGAACTTGACGTGATGGACGAAACAGCCCTTGCCGGGCTGATTGCGCGCACCGGAACGCGGATCGTCATCAATGTCGGATCCACCTTCGTCAACATGTCGGTGCTTTCGGCCTGCATCGCCACGGGTGCAGCCTATATCGACACCGCCATCCATGAGGATCCGCTGCGCAACGATGAGCCCCCTCCGTGGTACGCGAACTACGAGTGGAAGCGAAAGACCGAATGCCGGCAGGCGGGCGTCACCGCAATCCTTGGTGCCGGTTTTGATCCCGGCGTCGTCAATGCCTATGCGGCGCTTGCAGACCTTGAATATTTCGACCGCATGGAATCCATCGACATCATCGATGTGAATGCCGGCGATCACGGTGAGTACTTCGCGACCAATTTCGATCCGGAGATCAATTTCCGCGAATTCACCACGGATGTCTGGTCATGGCAGGCCGGCGAATGGACAAGGAACCGGATGTTCGAAATTCGCAAGGACTGGGATCTGCCGATTGTCGGCAAGCGCGCGACCTATCTCACCGGACACGATGAAATCCATTCACTGCAGCATTTCCTCGATGTCCCGGATATCCGCTTCTGGATGGGATTCGGCGAACGCTACATCAACGTTTTCAATGTGCTCAATAATATCGGCCTGCTCTCTGAACAGCCGGTCGTCACCGCTGAGGGCGAGGAGATCGTGCCGCTGAAGGTGGTCAAGGCTGCCCTGCCCGATCCAGCGTCGCTGGCTCCCAATTATGAGGGCAAGACCTGCATCGGAGACCTGGTTCGCGGCATACGCAATGGCGAGAAGCATGAGATTTTCATCTACAACATCTGCGACCATCAGGAAGCCTTTGACGAAGTCGGCTCGCAGGCGATTTCCTATACGGCGGGCGTGCCCGCCGCCGCCGCTGCGAGATTGATCGCAAATGGCCGATGGGATGTCAGGCGCATGGCCAATATCGAAGAGCTGCCGCCTCGCCCCTTCCTGAAAGCACTCGATGAAATGGGCCTTCCGACAAGGCTTCGGGACGGGCAGCGTGATGTGCGGCTCTCATTCGAGGATGATAAACCCGGCCGCTCTGCCTCCAGTCAGCATTCCGCCCGCACAAATCGCTGAGCGGCGTGGCTTCAGAGCGGTACTATCGACTGAACCACACCGTCCGCCGTGACGAAGCAGTTTGCCTGTCGTTGATCGGCTGCGACGGTCACCTGGTAGCTTTCGCCCTGCGCCTTTACAGAGCTGATCGGCAACGTCTTGTCGGGATTGGTGTTCAATTCAATCGCGACAGCATTTGCGCACACCAATTGTAGGTCGGCGGGTGCGGTATCCGCACCGCTACGCACGGTCTGCGGCGGCGGCGGTGGTGGCCCGCCTGTGGACGCGCAGGCCGCTGTCATCGCCAACAGAATAACAAGAGCCGCGCTTCGCGTGACTTGCCTAAACATCTGCGCCTCCTGCGCGAATAGAATCCGACGTTTAGACGCCCCTGTAGAGCGACGCGCCCTGCATCAGGACGATGACCTTCGCGCCAACTTCCACTCTGCTGAACAGATCGCGGATATCTTCATTGTTGAGGCGGATGCATCCGGATGAAATATTCAGGCCGATGGTCCAGGGCTGGTTGGTTCCGTGAATGCGGAAGATCGTGTCCTTCCCGCCCGCGTACAGATACATGGCAGCTGCGCCAAGCGGATTATCAGGACCGCCCGGCATGCCGCCGGCCCATTTTGCCGCCTCCGGATCACGCTCAACCATTTCTTTGGGTGGAATCCAGGTTGGCCACTCCTGTTTGCGCCCGACATTCACAATGCCGGCCCAGCCAAAGCCGTCGCGACCGACGCCGATGCCGTATCGTATGGCCTTGAGGTCGGGCAGCACGTAATAGAGATAGTGTCTGTCGCCATCGATGATGATCGTGCCCGGCCTTTCGGTAGTCCGGAAGTCGACGATCTGGCGCTGAAACGCTGCGGGAACGTGTCCGTTGGCGCGATAATATTCATAGGCGCGCCAATCCGTATAAGGCACCCATTCGCGTGTTGAGGCGTCGAAAATCTGTGTTTCCTGTCCCTGTCCCTCTTGTGAAACAGCGGCGCCAACAGGCGCAAGAATAGAAGCCGCCGCAATGATCGCGATCAGAAAGCGCTTACCGTTCGCCCGGCGTAGATTAAACGTTGCCATCGTGTTCCAGCCCACTTGTCGGGTCTATCGCGATGTGCCGGCTAACGGATTCCCACAGCCTCTCCAGGCAAACATCGCTTTCCCGTCGCCGCTTTGCGTTTTAGATCTGCCCCAGACACCGTGTACGTCGGCGCATCGAGGACAAAACCACTCTGGGCGTAGCAGTGGTTCGCGCAGCGGCATGCCCGACATAATAATGCGGAAAATCCGATGCGGTTCCCGCCGGGGCCGCCGATCGCAGGCCCGGCTTGCGCGTCCTTGATTGCAATGTGCGGGCTTTTGCTTGTCCTGGTCAGAGCACCGTAATGGATTGAACAACACCGTCGCTGTTGACCAGGCAATTTGCCTGCAACTGATCGAGGGCGATGACAATCTGGTATACGTTGCCCTCACCCTTGGCCGAACTGATGGGTACGGCTTTCCCGGGGTCACCGTTGAATTCGATTGCAACGGCCCTGGCACAAACAAGCTTCAGGTCGGGTGGCGCGGGTTGCGGCTGTGCGGCTGCGCTTTGCTGAGCGGTTTCGTTCATCGACGCGCAGCCAGACATCGATAATGCAAGCATCCCCATCAAAGCAACGCTGCAGATACTCCGTCCGTACATCTCATATTCTCCCTACGGAAACGCCCCCTCACACCTGCAGTCGACCCTACGGGCCTTCACATGGTGCACGTTTCGTTCGTTCAACTTCGAACAATTATTTCACAATTGAGCAGAAATTGGGTTAACCCGCCGACCGCTTTCGCTGGATGCAGGAAAAAGCCGTACACGGCATTGCGGATTGGCTGCGCGATTTCCGGTCGAGCCGCGCGAACAGGCGAATTGTCAGGGTACGCTGGACGTGCACAGAATGGTCCTCTTCAATTGTCCATGACCGACTGATCGTTGGCCGGATTGAAGGGAAGGTGAACTGATGAAATTCGTGCTTGGAACCGTCATCGCATTCGCTGCCGCATTTGCCGTTTCAGCGGCGAGCGCGGCGAGCCCGGCCTTCGATTGCGCGAAGGCATCTCACGAAATCGAGACGCTGATTTGCCAGAATGACGAACTGGCCGCCAAAGATCATCGGTTGGCAGACGTATTTGCCAAATCCCTCAAGGCGGCCGAGGCGTTTGCCGACAGCAAGGCTGCAATTAGCGAGCTGAAGGCCGTGCAAAGGGGTTGGATCGGCGGGCGAAACGATTGCTGGAAGGAAGATGACAAGGTTGCCTGCACCGCTCAGTCCTACGACATGCGTATATCTGAATTGCAGGCGCGCTTCATGCTGGTGAAGGCTGAAAAGCCGGCTTTCTATCGCTGCGATGACAAATCGGAAATTGTGGCCACCTTCATGGCAAGCGACCTGCCGACCGTGCGCCTGGAGCGTGGGGATACGACCATGATTGCATGGACGACACAGAGCGGCAGCGGCTCGCGCTACGAAGGCGACTTCGGCCTCGTTTTCTGGATCAAGGGCAATGAGGCTCAGGTCGAATGGCCGCAGGGAACCAGCTTTGCATGCAGAATAACCGGCTAATTGGCCTCCACTCGCGTCAGTCGCTACCCGCCGCCTGTGCGATCAGTGCGAACGAGTGCAGCCTGTCGGCGTGGTTGTAGATGTCGGAAACGACGATGAGTTCATCGGCGCCGGTTTCGGCAACCAGGTTCTTAATGCCCGCGCGCACCGTGTCGGGAGAGCCGATGATCGATCGGGAAAGCATCTCCTGAACCCGCGCCTTCTCCACCGGTGACCAGTACTCTTCGATATTTTCGATCGGCGGCTGGCTCAGGCCGCGATGGCCTCGAAAGATATTGGTGAAGGCCATCTGCTGGGTCGTTGCCAGACGCCGCGCTTCGGCGTCCGTGTCGGCGGCGATGATATTGAGGCCAACCATTGCGTAGGGCGCTGCAAGCTGCGCCGAGGGCTTGAACCGTTCGCGGTAGATTGCCAGTGCGGTATTCAGCATTTGCGGTGCGAAATGGGACGCGAACGCATATGGCAGTCCCAGTTCGGCGGCCAGCATCGCGCCGAAATCGCTGGACCCGAGAATCCAGAGCGGCACTTTCGTCCCTGCCCCGGGTATCGCGCGGATCGCCTGCCCTTCCAGCGGTTCGGCGAGCAGCGCCTGCAATTCCAGCACATCGCGCGGGAACATTTCCGACGCCATGGGCGACCGGCGCAATGCCTGCCAGGTCAACTGATCGGTGCCCGGCGCCCGCCCGAGCCCGAGGTCGATCCGGTCGCCGTAGAGATGCGCCAGCGTGCCGAACTGTTCGGCAATCACGAGAGGCGAATGGTTCGGCAACATGATCCCGCCCGCACCGACCCGGATGCGGCTGGTACCTTCCGCCACATGCGCGATGACGAGCGACGTCGCCGCGCTTGCGATGCCGGGCATGTTGTGATGCTCGGCTACCCAGAAGCGCTCATAGCCCCACTTCTCGGCATGCGCCGCCACATCCCGGGCATTGCCGATGGCAGAGCCCGCATTTGTCGCGTCGGTGATACGGCAAAGGTCGAGAATCGAAATTTTTGTCATGATTGCAGAATGGCCCCATTGGGATCGATGTACCAGACAGCGCGCGAATTGGGCAGGCAACAGCTGCGCCGTGTCGGGCATAGCGATCCTTGTTCTTTCGCCGCGCTTGTGCGCGGGGGATGAATCGACAAATATTTCACTCCGCGCAAGATTCAGAGCGCGCACATCAGCAGAAACCCAGGGGGATTCCCGATGTACAAGTTCGAAATCTACAAGGACAAGAAAGGCGAGTTCCGTTTCCGCTTCCGCGCTTCAAACGGCGAAATCATGTTTGGGTCGGAAGGATACAAGGCCAAGGCTTCCGCCAAGAGCGCAATCGAATCCATCAAGAAAAACGCTCCCGGCGCCGAAATCGTCGACGAGTAGAGACACGGCTCTCTTCCGGGCCTGTTCCATTCAAAAATCAGCGCTGCGGCGTCACACGCCGCAGCAGCCCGCCGATGGCCTGAAGCGCCATTGCCGGGTCTTCTTCGCGGGCGATGGTCGCCGTCGCCTGCGCCTCTATTGCCCGTGTCGGATTCGCGCTCTCAAAAAACGTTTCGCGCCTGTCCCGCGCCGCGTCGATCATTGCGTTGACTTCAACGACCTCTGCTTCGAAGCGCGTCAGCGCGGCTTCATCCACATGCGCGCCTGCCGGACAGCTTCGCGCCAGTACGCGCGCCCAATGCACCGCGGCCGATAGCGGAAGCAGCTTCTGGCGTATCTCGCCGAACCGCGTGACCGCGCCCCACGGTCCGCCCAGAGGTCGCGCGGCAATCGCAAGGTCCGCATAGGCCCGGTCGAGACGCCGCGACATGGCGAGCAGCGATGGTCCGCCGCGTTCACCGCGCAGGCGCTCATGTGCGGCACGCACCAGATCGGAGAGCGCGTCGAGAAAACGGTCGAGCGAGGCTGCTGCGCCCACCGATGTCCGTACCGGGAAGACGAAAAACGCGACCAATGCCCCCGCCAGACCGCCGATGATCGTTTCTTCCAGTCTCAGAACAAGGATATCGGGCGTCATCCGCCCCGCCAGTCCATAGAGAAGCGCGACCGCCACGGTAATGAAGAAGATCATCACGCCGTAGGCAGTCTGTACGAAATAGAAGGCCAGCGCGAACAGCGCCACAATGGCGATACCCGAAATGACGGGCTGACCGTGGAGAAGAACGGCAGCGCCTGCCCCGACAGCCAGCCCGGCAAGCGTTCCGACCGAACGTTGAAGCGCCTTCATCGCCGTATCGGCTCGCGAGCGCGCATTGTTGAATACGATGAACGCGGTGATGACGGCCCAATACCATCCGGCGGATGACACCAGCACGCCCCCCGCCATCGCCAGCGCGCAGGCAAGCGTAACCTGTATCGGCGCCTGGAACGTCTGCGGCACGAAGGAAACGGGCCTTAGCGGCGGTGTCGGCGGCGGTGGCATGATATTCGGCCCGCCATGCACAAATGCTTCCGATGGCGGTTCGCCGAGAGTCTGGCCGAGCTGCCGCCAGCTCCGCGAGACCTGATCGATGAGCCTGATGGACATTTCCTTGTCCCGCAGCGGTCGCGCATCCTCGCGCGCCGTGGCGGCGGCCGCGCGGTCGAGCACTTCGCCTTCATGCCGTATGGCAGCACGAATGAGGTGGGCCGGCGGCAGCGATACGCGGGCAGCCTTGACCATCTGCTCGACGGAAAGCTGGAGGTCGAAAAGCGTCACGGCCAGTTCGGATGCGGGTCCTTCGGCAGCCAGCGAACCGTCCTCGCCCTGGCGGATATAGCCCTCGGCCATCAGGATCGTTTCGCGCAGCAGCGCGACATGCCGCGACAGCTCGCGCCGCTCGTCCTCGCTGGCTCCGCCGTGTTCGGCGGCATGGAGTAGCGCTCGCAGGATCAGGTTGATGCGGCGGTCGATTGTCACCACCGCCCTCCGGAAATCGCTCTCCGGATCGTCGGGAAGTATGAAATTGCTTACCAGATGCGTGAATGCGGCGGCTATGGCCGCGGCAAACCCGACCCATGCGATCTCGCTGGCGGACGGACGCAGGAAATCGCCAAGGAAGTAGCCCATGAACGCCACCATGCCGACGACGAACCATCGCGGTCCGAACCGCCTTACATAGACGGCGGCGAAGATCACACAGAGAAAGACGATGCTGGCGGCAAGCTGCATCGGCGCCAGCTGACTGGAAACGAAGATGGCCGCAACACCCGCGATCGCGGCAAGGGCACGCGTGACGATCTGCGCGCGCTGGGTTGGCGCGCGAACCCCGATGGTACAGATGAAGGACATGACTGCCGCCAGCGCAAAAGCGGCCGCCGGCGGCGTGTGGACAATCAGCACCAGCGCCATGATGCACTCGGACAACGCCAGCGACAGGATCGCGCGCGCCGACAGGCGAAGGCGTGAAAAAGCTGGATCGCCGGCCGCGATCTGATCGCGCATCCGGGCAAACAGCCGCTCACGCTGCAAAAGCGGTTCTGCATTTTTCGCCGGGTTGGTCATTGGCGGCCCGGTCGCATTGGAATGGGCGCTACGTCCTCTTGCATGCCTGGCGCCGCAAATCGCGGCTCTTTGCAGCATGATAGGCAGATGCCGCCTCGCCCGTCACGACTCCAAATACTTCCGGATGTCGCCGGATTGGATCAGCCGAGCTGACCGCGAACCCACTGCACGATCTGTGGCGCCTGCATGGCGCCGGACATGCGCCCGACTTCCCGGCCGCCACGATAAAGGATCATCGTCGGTATGCCGCGAATGCCCAGACGCCCTGCCACTGACTGTTCGTTGTCCGAGTTGAGCTTGATGAGCCGCACATCCGGTTCAAGCGTCCTGGCGGCTTCTTCATAGGCTGGCGCCATCATCCGGCATGGTCCGCACCAGGGAGCCCAGATATCGACGAGCACGGGGATGGTACTGCGGGCAATCTGTTTGTCGAATACGGCTCCGGCAACATCGGCGGGATGGCCGGTAAAGAGCTTCTCGCCGCATTTGCCGCACTTGGCCTCCTGCGCGGGGCGCGCTCCGGCTATGCGGTTTACACCGCCACAATTCGTGCAGACGATATGGGTCTCGTTCATCGCCGTGTCTCCTTCACGCGTCACATATGGTGTCGGCGCGAAACGGTTCAAAGATTACGGGGCGAGATTGACATCCCGCCCCGTAGAACCGTTTGACTTTCGTCAAAGGCGATTACTTCTTCTCTTCGCTCTGGATCTCTGCGGCCAGCCCGTCGAGCATCGCCTGTGGCTCCGCAAGTCCGGCTTCCTTGGCCTTTGCAATCCAGCCCTCATAGACGGGAGAGACCTTGGTCTTGATCTTTTCAAGTTCAGCATCGCTGATCGTGGTGATCTCGACCCCCTTGGTCGGCATGTAAGCCATCGTCTGGTCGGTCTGGCGCTGATGCGCCTCGCCTGCGACCCTTGCCAGCGCCTCGCCGGAAATCTCCGTGATCGCCTTGCGGTCGGCCTCGGAAATCTTCTCCCAGGACGCCTTGTTGATGGCGATCATGTTGATCGTATTGGCAAGACCGCCCGGCACCACGGCAATCTTCTTCAGGACATCTTCCAGCTTGAAGCCGCGCATGGATTCCGGCGGAATGATCGCGCCGTCGATAACGCCGCCCGAGGCGAGTTCGTAGATTTCCGAAAATGGCTTGCTGACCGGAATGCCGCCCAGCAGTTCGGTCACCTTGGCCACGGTCTGCGACGGACCGCGAAGCTTCAGCCCCTGAAAGTCATCGACGGTCGCCACCGTCTTGCTTCCTGTCACCACATGGGCGGAATTGCCGCTGAAGAGCGTGACGACATGGACATCCTTGAAGGCGCCAGTCGGTTCAATGAACTTTACGTAGGTCTTCCAGCTTGCCGGCGCCCGCGCCAGCGCATTGTCGCTGATGAACGGCAGTTCCAGTCCATCGATCAGCGGAAAACGGCCGGGTGTGAAGCTCGGTACCAGGAATGAGGCGTCCGCCAGCCCATCGACAACGACATCGTATTGGCCGGCAACTGTGCCGACCACCTTGGGCAGAATGTCGACCTTTACCCGCCCTTCCGTAACGCGTTCCACATCGGCAGCCCACGGCACGATTACCTCGCTGTAGACGAAGTGCGCAGATGGAAGCCAGTTGGAAAATTTAAGGGTGACGTCGGCGGCCTGGGCCGCGGTCGATCCGGCTGCGATCAGCAGAGCCGTTGCAATGCCCGAAATCGTAATATTTCGCATGAACATTCCTCCATATTTTTATTTGCCGTATAATATGTACACGTCACAATCAGCCGCACAAGAGAATGCGTAGCGATACTGACGTTACGGAAAAAAGAAAAAGGGCAGGACGCATGACCGATCACCCCACGCTACCTGAGTTGATTGCCCGCCACGCGGCAGAGACTCCGGACCGTATCGCCCTGATCGCGGCCGAAGGCGGCGAGATCACCTGGGCGGGTCTTAAGGATCGCGCGAAAGTCTGGGGTGCCTGGCTCGCGGCGCGAGGCGTAAAGAGCGGCGATCATGTCGCGACCCTTGTGCCCAATTCAATCGAGGCCAATCTGTGCTGGCTCGGCTGCATTGCCGCCGGCGCGATCGAAGTGTCGGTCAATGCGAATTTTCGTGGTGACTGGCTACGCAACGCGCTCGCCGTCAGCGGGGCCCGAACGGTCGTATGTGCGGACCGCTATCTCGCCGGTCTGCTCGAGGTGCTTGATGGCACCGCCATCGAACGCATTCTGGTGTTCGACGGCACTTCGGATACCGTCGGCAGTCCATCCGTCACAATCGCCCGCGAAAGTCCCGAAGCGCTCGACCTTGAGCCGCTGGCCGAAACCTTTCGTCCCGCCCAGCACGACATTGCCTGCGTTCTCTATACCTCCGGCACCACCGGCGCCTCGAAGGCGGTTCAGATTCCATGGCGCCAGCTTTCGCGACTGATGGATGTCGACCACTACGGCGACGGGCAGCAGGTCTTCTATTGTCCCTATGCGCCTTATCACCTGTCCGGCCGCAACGCGCTCTACCGCGGGGCGCTGTTCAATGGCACCACGGTCATCCGCGAAGCCTTTTCAACATCGGAATTCTGGGATGACGTAAAACGTTACGGCGTGACATGGACCATCCTGTACCCGGCGACGACGCGCTTTCTGACCGGCTTGCCCGCTTCCTCCGAAGATTCCCGTTCGACACTCAAATGGGTTCTGATGTGCCCCCTCATACCCGAAATCGATGAGGTCAAGCAGCGCTACGGCTTGAACATCTACTCTGTCTACGGCATGACCGAGATATGCACGCCGTTTGGCGTTGCGCCGGAATATGCCGACGCCGCCCATGTCGGTTGTTGCGGACGGCCCCTGCCCGGCACCGAGGCCCGCATCGTTGATGCCAATGACTACGAGGTGGCCGAGGGCGAGGCCGGCGAACTCGTCGTTCGCAGCGACAGCGCATGGGCCTTCACGCCTGGCTATCTGGGCGCGCCGGAAGCAACCGCGAAAGCATGGCGCAACGGCTGGTTTCATACCGGGGACGTCATGCGAAAGGACGCCGACGGGCTTTACTATTATGTCGACCGCGCCAAGGACATGATCCGTCGGCGCGGCGAGAACATCTCCTCCGTAGAGCTCGAAGCGGAATTGTTGCGCTGTCCGGGCGTGGCAGAAGCTGCGGCCTTTGGCGTTCCCTCCGAACTGGGTGATGAAGAGGTCATGGCCGTCGTTCGATCGGGCGGGGGCAAGATCGATCCGGCATCGCTGGTTGCGGTTCTGCAAGCCCGCGTCCCGCGATATGCGGTGCCGCGCTTTGTCCGGATCGTATCGGAGTTCCCTCGCACGCCCGCGACCCAGCGCATCGAGAAGCACCGCCTCAAGGCCGAGGGTGTGACGGCAGACACCTGGGAAAATCCCGCGATGGTCAGGCGCTGACCGGACCATCCCGCTCGATCGCGCGATTTTTTTCTCGCGAACGGGATTAATTCGTTCTGCGTGTCGTTTTCATCCGTGGGAGGCACTAACGCCCCCGCTGGATTTGAAAACCGGCGGCAACCGGATAACTGCCGGCCGCCACTGAAAGGAAACCCCGATGTTTAAGCGCACACTTGTTTTCGGCGTCGCCATCGCCGCTGCCGCCGCCTCTTACGCATTCGCCGATAGCTATGCGGGTGGTGCCGTCATGACGATGAAAGGCGACAAGGGCGAGGTTCTCACCGATGCCAAAGGTATGAGCCTCTACACCTTCGACAAGGACAGCGCGGGCGCAACCGTTTGCTACGACCAGTGCGCCATCAACTGGCCGCCGCTGATGGCGACATCCGGCGCCAAGGCCGAAGGCGATTTCAGCCTCGTCACCCGCAAGGATGGCGCGATGCAGTGGGCCTATAAGGGTCAGCCGCTCTACCTGTGGAAGAACGACAAGAAGCCCGGCGACATGACCGGCGATGGGGTCGGCGGCGTCTGGCATCTGGCCAAGGACTGATCGTTGGCGGAATATCGCTTTCGATGACACGCATACTGGACGAGATCGAAGCCTGCATTCCCGCCTTGCGGCGGTATGCGCGTGCGCTCACGCGCGACGTGTCGCTTGCTGATGATCTCGTCCAGGATTGCCTGGAGCGCGCGCTCAGAAAGCAGACGCTCTGGCGGCCGACGGCCAGCGTCAGATCGTGGCTGTTCAGCATCCTGCTGAATATCCGCCGCGATGATCTCAGACGGGAACGGCGCGCCCCCGCCCCCCTGCCCGTCGACACGCTGGCCGCCGAGCCGGCGACCGGAGAGGCCCAATCTGCGCGGCTGGCGGCGATCGAAGTCAGCGCGGCCATCGCCATGCTGCCGCCCGACCAGCGCGAGGCGCTGCTCCTCGTGGTGCTGGAAGATTTCAGCTATGGCGAAGCGGCGGCGACGCTTGGCATACCGCTCGGCACCCTGATGTCGCGGATTGGCCGCGCGCGCGAACAATTGCGAGAGGCTACCGAACGCACCCCGCCGGCAAGGCCGACACAGCCGGCACGGTTGAGGACTGTGAAATGACGGCGGAAAGACACCCCATCCGCGAAGAAGATCTCATCGCCTATGCCGATGGCAGGCTTGGCGCCGACCGGCGGGGCGAAGTCGAATCCTGGCTTCGCGACCACCCGAACGACGCTGCCCGCGTCGATGCATGGCGTCATCAAAACGAAGCCATCCGCACCGCATTCGGCCCGGTTGCGGCAGAACCGCTTCCGGCGCGGCTCGACGTGCGACGGATGGCGGCCGCCCGCCGCGCAGGCTCGGGCCGCCGCTATGCGATGGCTGCGGCAGCTGTCGTTCTCCTCGTGCTCGGCGCTGCGGGTGGCTGGATGGGACGCGGCGTATTCGCGCCGCCAGCCGGTTCGGTGAGCTTGATTGCCGAGGCACTCGATGCCCATCGCCTCTATGCCAGCGAGGTCGTGCATCCAGTCGAGGTCAAAAGCGATGACGAGGCGCATCTTTCCAGCTGGCTTTCCAAGCGGCTCGGCATCGTACTCGTCATCCCCGATCTCAGCGCCGACGGATTCAGGCTGATTGGCGGGCGGCTTCTGCCGGCCGGCGGTCAGGCCGCGGCGCAGTACATGTACGAGAACGACGAGGGTCAGCGCATCACGCTGTTCATCGTTCCTGCGGGCAAGGAATCACGAAGCGCCTTCCGGTACGCCTCCAGCGACAAGCTTGAGGCCTTGTTCTGGAGCAATGACAAGATCGCCTGCGCCATCGTCGGCGACCTGCCGCGCGACGCGCTCAAGGACATCGCGACGCGGGCCTACAAGCAGTTCGGTTGACTATCGAAATCGCGCAACCGATGAGAGCGACAGCGCGTTATGTGACCAGGTATACTGGCACACGCTATTTCAACTTCGCTCGCTGAACAATGCCCCCTTCCCCCAGACTTCTCGCCGGCGGCAACCCGCAGATACCGAAAGGCGTCGGAGACAAGCCGGTGCAGGCCTATATCTCGGCCATGCCCGGCTGGAAGCGCGACGTCGGCGGCAAGCTGGACGCAATCATTTCGCGTACCGTGCCGAACGCACAGAAGGCAGTGAAATGGAACTCACCATTTTATGGCGTTGAAGAAGGTGTCTGGTTCGCGAATTTTCACTGCTACGCGAAGTATATCAAATTCGCCTTCTTCCGTGGTGCTGATCTGCACCCCCTGCCCCCAGAAGCTTCGAAAGTGAAGGATGTGCGCTACCTCCACATCTTCGAGGATGGAGCATTCGACGAAGCGCAATTCGAAGACTGGATTCGTCAGGCCAGCAAGCTGCCCGGCCAGAGGATGTGAACGATGCCGAAGACAAAAGCCACCAAGCCCCTTTCCGGCAATGATGCGGCCCGCTTCATCGACGCGAAAATCGCCGAACTCGGCGACTGGCGCGGCGAAGCGCTTTCCCGCGCCCGCACGATCATCATGAACACGGATCCGGATATCACCGAAACGGTGAAATGGCGCGGCGTACCGGTATGGGAGCGCTCCGGTATCATCTGTACCGGCGAAACCTACAAGAACAAGGTCAAGCTGACCTTCGCCAAGGGTGCATCGGTCGATGATCCGAAGAGCCTCTTCAACGCCAGCCTGGAAGGCAACGCCCGGCGCGCCATCGATATCTTCGAGGACGACCAACCCGACGAAGAAGCCCTCGCCGAGCTTATCCGCGCCGCCACCGGGCTCAACGAAAAGAAAAAACCGTCTTCCCGATAGGCTCAGGATTCCAGCAGGCGGTCGCGCAGCCTGTCGAGCGTTGCGTCATCGACGCCGACCTCTTGGCGCAGATAGGCCGCCGTATCGGGATACTTGGCGTCGATCGCGTCGAAACTGCGTTCCAGATATTCCGGGTGCACCTTCACCACCCAGTGCAGCACCTCATCCGGCGGCACGGGGTTGCCGCGCGCCCGCTGGCGCTCGACGTGATAGCCGCGGATCTCGGCGTCATAATCGTTCGTCACCAGATAATCGGCCATGATGTCGTCGCGCGAAACTCCCGCGCCTGCCAGCAACATCGCGATGCCAAGGCCGGTCCTGTCCTTGCCTGCCATGCAGTTCACCAGCACAGGCCCGTCGCTGTCTGCCGCGACGCTAAGGAGTTCCTTGAAGATGTGCGCGAAGCTGAACGGCATGTCCTCATAGACCATGTTCATCGCCTTGCGGGCATGCGTGGGTGAACTTGTTGCCTCTTTCAGCACTTCCTGCAGGTTGCCATTGATGATGTTGTGCTCGACCTGATGGGTAATGACGCGGTCATGTCCGACCAGCCGTGAGGGGTAGTTCTTGATCTCGTGCTGCGAACGCAGATCGAAGATCGCGCCGATCCCGACATCGTGGAAAGCGTCGAGGCCTGCATCGGTCAGCTTTTCCAGCGAACCGCAGCGATAGAGAACGCCCGGCTTCATCCGCCGTCCTTCGTGGCCGGAAGCGCCCGCCACATTGCGGAAATTTATGCTGCCCTCGATCTTCGGTTGGGTCGTCATCGGTTGAATTCGCCTTTTCTCAGTGTCCGTCGTTCAGCTCGCGGTCAGCAGCGCGCCGCCGCAAACCGATATCACCTGTCCTGTGACATATTGTGAAAGGTCCGTCGTCAGGAATTCCAATACGCCCGCCATATCCTCCGGCTCGGCAAAACGGCGCAGCGGCAGGGCCTCGACCTGTGAGTTGGTGCCGATGCCTCTTTCGGCCGCCTGCTGCGCGATGCGCGCGGTCATCGTGATGCCCGGCGAAATCGCGTTGACCCTTATGCCGTGCGGTCCGAGTTCCGCTGCCAGGTTACGGGTATACATCGCAACGGCGGCTTTCGCTGAACCGTAGATGGAGACAACCGCGCTCGGCAGCGGCGCGGCGCCCGTCTGCGCCGCGATATTGACGATGATGCCGCTCTCCTGCGCCTTCATGATGGGCGCGGCGGCCTGGCAGCAGAGCACGGCCGTGCGGAAATTCGCATCCATCAGCAGGTCGTAATCTTCCTGCGATGTGTTGGAGGGGAGCGCCGCCGGTTCCCTGCCGATTGCGCCGCCTGCGTTGTTGACGAGGATGTCGACGCGCCCAAACACCTTCATCGTCTCATCGAAAAGCCGCTTGACGTCGTCCGGCTTCGACAGGTCGCCCTCCACGCCGATCGATCGCCGCCCCAGCGCCTCGATCTCGCCGGGCACGCTTTCTGCGCCCAGCCGCTCGCCATAGATTGCCGCCCCCTGCAGGTCGCGGTCGGCGATCACCACATCGGCGCCAAGCTTTGCCAGCCGCAAAGCATAGGCACGCCCGATCCCACGCGCAGCGCCGGTGACAATCGCGACCTTGCCCTTCAGCGGTTCATTCTCACTCACGTCTAAACCTCCCCGACCATTGTTCCCGCTGGCCTGCACCACCAATTCGCGCAGTTGCCGGAATCATTTGCTAGGTCATTGTACGATATTGTACGAATGATTGTTCGAATAATTAATATCGGACCGGCGGCGCTGCCAGTCAATGACCGCCAGACGACACCACGGGAGGAAGTTTGATGCCGGTTCTGGGAAGCGCTGCGGCCATGATGTGGTGCGATATCGAGCCCGAGGCAGATATCGAATTCGAGGAATGGCACAACCGCGAGCACATCATCGAGCGCGTATCGATCCCCGGCTTTATGCGCGGATCGCGCTGGAAGGCTGTGGATGGCCGGCCCACCTATTTCGTCATGTACGAATTTGCCGAACACGGTGTCTTTTCGTCAGACGTTTACATGGAGCGCCTGAACAATCCGTCCGATTGGACGCGCAAGATGAACCCGAAGATCCACAACATGACGCGCAGCGCCTGCAACGTGGTGTCCAGCCTCGGGATCGGTCACGGGCCTTTCATGGTAACATTCAGGTTTTCTCCCAACGCGGGCCGGCAGGAGAATTTGCACACTTGGCTGCGCGACAGCGCGCTTCCGGCGCTGGCCGCCGAGCCCGGCGTCAATGCGGTCCACTTTCTTCAGTACAAGGCCGCTGAGGGTATCGAGCCGACATGGGAAGAAAAGACCCGGGGCGGCGATGGCGATGCCGACTGGGTTCTGCTGGTCAATGGCGCGGAACTGAAGACAGTGACGACCGCCATCGACAAGGTGGCGGATATGAAGGCAATGGAAGCGAATGGCGCAACTGACATCGTCAGGGGCGAGTACGGCATCAGGCTCAGCGTTCAGGAAACCGAGATGCCGTAGCCGTGAAGACTCCGCTATAGTGTGAAGAAGCGCGCCCGCAGATGGCGCAAGGCAATACAAGAGGAAACCGGAATGCTGGCCGAAAAACCCTATGATCCCGCGGACCGCGCCCGCTACATGCGCGAGCACGGGTTCTGGCACGATATGAGTTTCGACGATCTCCTGACCGAGGCGGTCAGCCGGTTCCCCGACAAGAACGCGATCGTCGCCTATCGCACCGACGCCGGATACGACCGCCCGGTAAAGACGATTACCTGGCGTGAACTTGAGGACCTGGTCTCGCGCGCGGCCGGTGCCCTGCGCGGCCTTGGGGTCGGCAAGGGCGACATCGTCGGGATCATGCTGCCGAACTGGTGGGAATTCGTCGTCTCGGCCCTTGCGACCAACCGCCTGGGCGCCGCCGTCAATCCTCTCATGCATATCTTCCGTCACCGGGAACTTCGCTTCATGCTCGGTTTCGCCGATACCAAGGCGATCATCATCCCGAAGACTTTCAATCGATTTGACTTCCCGAGCATGCTGGACGACCTGCGGCCTGAGCTGCCCGCGCTGAAGCACGTGATCGTCGTCGATGGCGAAGGGGACAACGAGTTCAACAGGGTCATGCTGGAAAGCGGCCAGCCACCCGTCGGCCCCAACCCGCCCGAAATGCTCGCCGCCGACGAGATGGCGATCCTGATGTACACCTCTGGCACCACCGGCGAGCCGAAGGGCGTCATGCAGTGTCACAACACCATGATCGCCTGTACCGATTCCCTCGCCGCCCGCGCGCACCTGACGAGCGATACGGTCATCGCCGGTGTTTCGCCGTTCGGCCACATGATGGGCTACACCGCCAATCAGGTGCAGACACTGCGCCTTGCCGGCACGCTGGTGCTCATGGATATCTGGTCAGGTCCCAATTGCACGCCAGTCCTGGCACGCGAGGGCGTCACCCATGTCGGCGCGGCAACGCCGTTCCTCGACGATATTTGCCGCGCGGTCGAGGCTGGCGCGCCAAAGCCCCCGTTGAAGACCTTCATTTGCGGCGGCGCACCGATCCCGCCGGTCGTTATCGAGCGCGCGCTGGACGTCCTCGATCTGCCCGTCTCCTCGCTCTGGGGCATGACGGAGAACATGTGCGGCACCATGACCGAACCGGAACGGGCCCGCGAAAAGGCCTCGACGACCGATGGCAGCGCCGTGCCGGGCGTTCAGGTCATGGTCACCGACGATGAATATAACGAACTCCCTGTCGGCAAGACCGGTCGGCTGCTTGTTCGCGGCTCGCAGAATTTCCTCGGCTACTACAAGCGGCCCGAGCTGGAGAAGGTCCTGCCCGGCGGCTGGATCGACAGCGGCGACCTCGCCTATATGGATGACGAGGGCTATATCCGCATCGACGGGCGCACCAAGGACATCCTCATCCGCGGTGGCGAGAATGTCCCTGTCGTCGAGATCGAGGATATCCTCCACCGCCACCCGGCTATCACCGCGGCCGCCCTCGTCGGCTACCCGGACGAGCGCCTCGGTGAACGCGGTTGTGCCGTCGTAACGCTCAAGGAAGGTGCAAGCCTGACCCTGGCGGACGTTCAGGATTGGATGGCCAGATCACATGCTGCCAAGCAATATTGGCCGGAACGGCTGGAGATCCTCGACGTGATGCCCCGTACGCCGAACGGAAAAATCCAGAAGAACGTTCTGCGCGACAGGATCAAGGAAGCGGCCGCTGCGGAGTAATCCGCAGCGCTCGCATCTCGTCCTCACGCCCTGGCGAAACGCACCGTCGGCTGGCGATCCTTGCGGTACCAGATCAGCGCCGCAAGGATCATCAGGTTGATGATGCCGGCAATCGCGGCGGTCGCATAGGACGTCGTATAGTTGCCATATGTGTCGAAGAAATAGCCGGCCTGCCAGCCCCCGACGCCCATGCCGCCCCACCCCGTCATGGAGACGACCGCCATCGCAAAGCCGGTCCGGCGCGCGGGCGCGGCCTCCTGCGCGCAGATCAGCAGCCCGGTCATGACACCAGCATAGAAGAAGCCAAAGAAGATCGCGATTGCAAACAACGCCGCGACCGACCCTGTCTGGACGAACAGGAACACACTCACGGTCTGGCCAAGTGAGGTAATGACATAGGTGTAGAGCGCACCGATCCTGTCGGCCAGTGAACCGAACACGATACGACCGACGATCCCCGCCATCATCAGTGCGAACAGTAGACCGGCCGCGGTTTCGGGCGTAATGCCGATGTCGGTCGCCAGCGGTATGACATGCATCAGCGGCACCGCCATGCATACGCAGCAGAAGAAGCCGGCGGCCGCAATCCATGGGATCGTCACTGTCCAGGGCAGTTTCCAGCTATTGTCGGAATGATCCTCGACGGCGGCATTCACGGCGGTCTGGACGTGGGCCGCATGCACCGGCTTCGGCGGCGGCCTCAGCAGGAACAGCGCCGGCAGTATCAGCACCAGCGATCCAACGCCCAGCACCATCATGGCCGTACGCCAGTCATATTCGGAAATGAGCACCCGCGCGAGAAACGGGATGAAGCCTTGCCCGAATGCGCCGCCTGCCGTGGCAATGCCCATCGCCATGCCGCGCCGCTTTTCGAACCACTGTCCCGTCAGAGTAAGCAGCGGCGTGAACATGCCGGCAAAACCTATCCCGCCAATGACCAGATATAGCGCGTAGATGGCATAGAGATTGGATTGAAAGGAGACACCCATCAGCGCGACCGGCAGCGTGATCCCGGCGACGAAGGCGATCTTCTTCGCCCCGATCTTGTCAGACAGCGCACCCCAGAAGAGCCCACCGAAGGCCCCGCCGATCGTCACCATCGTATAAGCCAGCGAGATTTCGCCGCGCGACCAGCCAAATTCGGTCTCGAAGGGCTTGATCAGCACCGAAACGGTCAGATTGGCACCGAAACTGACGATCATGCAGATCGTGGCAGCGATCACGATCACCCAGCCATAAGGGTGTTCGCCGGACTTGGCCGTCGTATTCATCGGATGCGTCTCCTCCGGGAAACGAAGAGTTTCCCTAGCCTGCTTATTATTCGCCGAGCGTATGTTTTCGAACATGCTGATGTATCGGAGCCATTAAGGCAAGCGCATGCGTCACGCTCCAACCATGCGTTTTCTACATGGCACCACGATTATTCGAACCTCGGTTCAAGAAAATCGCTTCCCGACGCAATGCCAGCCTCCTAGACTGACTGAAATCAGAAGAGAAAGCGCGAAAGTGCAGCCAGGAGGACAGCGATGAAGATCACGCCACCCGCCACAATCCCGTCCCGACGCCCGAATGCCGACTGGTTCAGCGGCACTGTCTGGCAGGATCCGATCAATGACGCGCCGGAACCGGCGCGCGTCAGCATCGCCCGCGTCACGTTCGAGCCCGGCGCGCGTACCGCATGGCATACGCACCCTTACGGCCAGACGCTTCATGTGCTCGCCGGCGTCGGAATCGTGCAGTCATGGAAGGGCGAGGCCCACGCCATCCGGCCCGGCGACACCGTATGGATTGAACCGGGTGACAAGCATTGGCATGGCGCTGCACCCGGTCATCTCATGGTGCATATGGCCATACAGGAGAAGAAAGACGGACAGGCAGCCGACTGGCTGGAGAAAGTCACCGACAGTGACTACGAGGCCGCCGCCAGGGCCGCCTTCGGCAAGTAGTTGCAGCCAATGGAAAGCCGTCATCGAAGCGCCACCGGCCCCGCCGAGCCGCCGGGCCCTGCTGAATGGTTCGCCCGTCGCGCCCTGCGCAATCCGGCGGATCCGGCAATTTCCTTTCAAGACCGGACTTGGACCTACGGCGAGTTCCAGACCCTTATCGAATCGGTGGCGGACGCGCTCGCGTCAGGTGGCGCGCAAAGAGGCAGCCGCATCGCCTGGCTCGGCTTCAATCATCCGCTGACGCTTGCCGTCATGTTCGCGGCCAATCGCATTGGCGCGATCTTCGTGCCGCTGAACTACAGGCTTTCGCCGCGCGAGTTGAAGGAATGCGTCGATGATGCCGGCATACACACGATCGTCGCCGACGCAAGCCATACACACCTCATAGACGAGATAGGTTCGGGCAATGCCACCAGCCGCTTCATCGTCACCGATGAAGTTGCCCCACCCGGCTGGCACTCACTTGAGAAGCTGATGACCGAGGCATCGCCCGCACAGGCCTGCGCGGGCAAACCCGACGACATTGCCATCATCGCATTCACGTCAGGCACCACCGGTCGCGCCAAGGGAGCGATGCTGACAAATGCCAATATCTACCTGACAAACATCAACTGGTCCCTTTCGCACGGATATCGCGACAGCGACGTCACGATCGTCTCTGCGCCGTTCTTTCACGTCGGCGGGCTGTTCGTGAATCTGACGCCGACCCTGATGTGGGGCGGTCATGCCATTATCCAGCAGCATTTCGACGCCCTCGCCTTCATGCGTGAAGTTGAACGCTACCGCGTGACGATCACCTTCATGGTGCCGGCAACAATGCTGATGGTCAGCCAGCACCCTGAATTCGAGACAATCGATCTCTCCAGCCTGCGCCTGATCGTTCAGGGCGGCGCGCCCGCGCCAAGACCGCTCCTTGCGCTCTACGGTGAGCGGGGCATCCCGGTTTCCAATTGCTACGGCATGAGCGAGGCGACCGGCGCGGTCACCCTTCTCGACCCCCGCGAGGCGATTTCCAGGCTCGGCTCCTGCGGTCGCCCCGGGATGCTGACGAGTGTCAGGCTTGTCGATGCGGCGGGGCTTGAAATCACGAGCCCCGGCGAACGTGGCGAGGTCTTGATGAAGGGCGGCGGGGTCATGGCGGGATACTGGGAACGACCCGACGCGACGGCCGCCGCATTCGATGCGGATGGCTGGCTGCGCAGCGGCGACATCGGCTACTTCGACGAGGAAGGATATCTCTATATCTGCGATCGGCTGAAAGACATGCTGATCAGCGGCGGTGAAAACGTCTACCCTGCCGAATTGGAAAGCCTCTTTCACGGGCACCCCGCTATCGCGGAGGTCGCGGTCATCGGCGCACCCGACGAGAAATGGGGCGAACGCGTTGTGGCCATTGCAGCGCTCAAACCCGGTTCTGAGCTGACGCTCGAAGATCTTCGCGCCTTCTGCGAAGGACAGCTTGCGCGTTTCAAGCTCCCCCGGGAGCTGCATCTTGTCGATGCCCTGCCCCGGAATGCGAACGGCAAGATCCAGAAGGGAGAACTTCGTTCGCGCTTTGTCAGCTCCGGTGGGAACGCGTAGGCCTGAAGCAACCTTCTAGGCGCTGGCCCCTAGGAACAGGGCGATCAGCAGAAGTCCGACGATCAGGCCAAACCCGACAATGATCGGCACCGGGCTTGCATGCGTCGCACTGCGCGAACGGTCGACGATGCCGTACATTTCGTTCATCTGCCCGCGTCGCAGATTATCCTGGGATTCGACCATGACCTTTCTCCTCGTCTCCACACCATCGGAGACTGCTATTCGCCATCATTGAGCCTGTCGCGAAGATCGACCTGCCTTGTATGTGAGAAATGCCTTTGGGGCCCTGCGGTTCCCGGCCGTTCAATGATGCCGTCGCCAATCCCAGGGTGCCTGAAATGCCCCCTGCCAGACCCCTCGCCCTTCGGCCTTCGCGGCATCTTGCACGCTTGCGTATCGCCCCTTGCTGTAACGCGGCCAGTCAACGGCATGTCCAGACCGTACCAGATAGGATGCTGCATCTGCCCCGTCCGCGCGATGGCAGCGTGCAACGATACGGCCCCAACGGTCGCGGCCCTCCTCACGGCATCGTGCAGGCCGCGCCATGTCCAGAAACACCCTGAGCGCTTGGGCTGCCGAAAGCCCGCACCGGTAGGCCTCCCCTGCCGCATCAGAACATTCCTGGCGAGCTTCCGGAGCATCTATGCCCGAAAGCCTTATCCTCTTGCCGGCGATTTTCAGCGTGTCGCCATCGATCACGCTGGCGCGGCCGACGATCGTCCTCCCCATTTCGGTCGGTTGCAACGTCGCCGCAACGAGCGCGGCCAGCATCGCCAGCCCGAGGGACGCTGGTATTGGTCGAATGTAATTTGAAAGCATATCTGTCTCCACAATTGAGCTTCCGTGACTGACCCTCACAATCACGAAAAAGGAGACAACTCGCACTATACCTGGCTATTATGTAGCGATAAGCGACATGCAGCTGTTGAATTTCAAGCGATGCGTCGAAGCGCATGGAATCAAATCGACAGTTATGCTTTCATATCGATTTCGCATTCAAGGAGACGCATCGCTGAATGATCGAAGCCGCAAATCCTGGCCCGCCATTGCCCTTCATGCAGACAGGCGAATATCTGCTGGTTGAATGGAGATGGAGAGGTGAAGACATTCTTGCCGAGCAGATTTCGGCGCCCATTACCTCACCTGCGGATGCCTTTGCCTTCCTCAATCGGGACGCTTTCAGGATCCATATTTTCCGGCCTGGCGATGCGACGATGGATCGCTGCGAGGACGTGACCGAAGCGCTCGCCACCGAATGGATCCACCTCAACGATCCCGACCCGCGAGACCCTGGCCTGTTGCCCGTCTTCGTACGGCGCTCGATTGCCTGGAGCGATCGATGCGATCCTTGGGTGGACTATTCCGTTAAGGGTTCATGAATTGCCGCGTGCTATTCTGAGGATGGTTCGGGGAGCTTGTATTCTGGAGTATGCATCATGGAGGAAAGACGAGCCGTTCCTCGCCACCGAGTTCTGAAGGGTGCTCACATTGCCTTTGACAATGGCGGTGCGATTTCCTGCACCGTTCGTGACATTTCGGAAAAAGGCGCCCGACTGCGCGTCGCTTCGATAATTGGGATACCGGAGCATTTCACGCTGGTCACCGACGACCACGCCCACCATCCGTGTACGATCATCCATCGTCACGAGAAGGAAATCGGCGTCCGGTTCGACGCCTGATCAAACGATTGAACTTCGCGCGATAGTGCACGCAAAACCGCCGACGTCGTGAAGACGCCGGCGGTTCAGTCGTAGTCTTTGGAGCGTTTAGCCGGCCATCACGTAGACGATGCGGCGCGTTTCCGGCGCAACGATAACGATCGTCCCGTCCGCCGCGACAAAATATTCGTATCCGTCATATGCCGGCACGATCTGGACGATGCGCGGGGGCAGACGGTGCAGGACGACCGGCTGAGGCGCGACCGTTCCGAGCGTGAGGCTGAAGTTGACATCGACAGGCTCAACCTCGACTTCGGTCAGGATCTTGCGAACCTCGGTCCGCTGATTGCTCGAAAGCTCAACAGTCGTCTGCTTCTTGACCTGGCCGGGAGCAGCGCTGCTTGCACTGTCTACCTTGCCGCTGTTCATCATCTGGCCGGGGGCGGCCTCCTTGGCAGCATCCACATTGCCACTCTTTTCCATCTTGCCGGGAGCCAGTTCCTTCGCGGAATGCTCGCCGCCCATGGATTTTTCCATCTTATGTCCAGGCTTGACGATTTCTTCCTTGCTGCTGTCCGCATAGGCGGCCGACAGGGCCATGGCTGAGGTCAGCAGCGCGGCGCTGGCGATCTTGAAAGTCCGTTTCATGGGTCTTGTTCCTTTTCACGTGTTCGACCCCCGTGGCTTTTGAAACGTCGACGACTCGAGCCGGTTCCGGAAAGAATCAGATGACGGGCGAAATGCCGCAGCCGGTACTTTATGGAACGCGCCGCGCGCCACGCACCACCCGTGCGATTGACAGGCTGGCGCACGGCCTTATAAGCCCCTGACACTTGATCAGTGGCCGGCTTAGCTCAGTTGGTAGAGCACCTGATTTGTAATCAGGGGGTCGGGGGTTCGAGTCCCTCAGCCGGCACCATGACCTGTGCCAATTGCGCGGCCTACAGCAGCGTCTCAATCCCGAGCAGCAGTGAGACGAGTACCGCAACGGTCACCAGGATCGAGACGAGGCCCAGTCCCAGGCCGATCAGCGTGACGGTGCCATCGCGCTCGACGATCCCAAAGGAAACGATCAGCATCGACAGCGCCGGAAGCCAGCCGCTCAGCGGAAGCGGCAGAAACAGCGCGAAGGCGATCAGGAAAAGCGCGACCCCGAGAAGGCGTTCGTAGGCAAATACCCAGTCCTGCCGAGGATGAATGATACGCTCGATGCGTCGCATCAGCGGTTGCAACCGGATGATCCCCTGACGGAGCGCGGTGCGGCTGAGCTGCCGGCGGGTAATGAAACCGGGCAACCGGACATGATCGAACTGCAATACCATCTGCACGCTGACGATCAGAAGCGGAATGCCAGTCAGCAGCGTCGACCCCAGCGGGAGCGGCAGAAGATTGACCAGCGCAAACAAAAGCAACGACCAGCCGAACGACCGCTCGCCGAGCTCTCTGAGCAGGGTCTCGATCTCGATCGTCTGGGCCCGACGGTCGCGATTGGCCGCCTGCAGCAGCCAGAGCGACATCGACCGGCGTGTGGGGACTAGAGGATCCTGCAAAACTCTGCTTTCCGAAAAACCGCAGGCACACTGGTTGCGCGTCGCATATGTTGGAGCGACCAGCCCGGTGTGCAAGCCGCTGCGCCACTCAAATATCATGCAATTTTAATAAGAAACGGTGATGGCGTCATTGCGCATATGGTCGCGCGGTTAAAATGCGGTCGGGTACCGCTGACCGGCGCCTTGAGCAATATCACGCCATTTCGCGAATGAAATTCCAGGCCTCGTCGAAATAGGCATCGAGATTCACCTCGCCCGCAAATCTCGGATCGAACAACATAGTGCGCACGCGGGGATGCGACATCACCAGCGCCACGGCGCATGTGGCAATCATCGAAGCCTCATAAGCCTTGAAATAGCCGAAGCCCTGAGCCTTCTCGATTTTGCCGCGGACATCGACGCTGAGCTGCCGGGTGAAGGTATTGATATGGGTTGCAAGCCTTGGCAGGCGCCCCACTTCGCCGAGAATGCAGCGCAGGAGTGCCGCAGCGTCCGGATCGGAACCGCGCGACCATAGTTTCACACAAACCGTCCTGAGGTCCTCAGTAACGCTGGCCTGCCTGATGGGAAGGTCGGCCAGCGCGGCGCTGTAGATTTCAGTGTCGCGGGCCGCAACAGCAAAGAGCAGGTCATCCTTGCTCGGATAACGCTGCATGATGCTGCGGCGGGTAATGCCGAGTTCGGCCGCGAGCTTCTCCACGGTCGTACCGGCGAAGCCGCGCGCAATGAACGATCGCCACGCGTGGCGGATGATCACCTCGGTCAGCTCACTCGATTCCTGCTGGGTCGGCCGTCCCGCACGGCGATTCAGCTTCCTGTCGGCTTTGACTTCCATCCGGTTCCGCGCCTGAGGCCTTCTTCAGCTGACGTACGATCAATCAATGATACACTGGTGTGCATTTCATTGCTGTCTGACCCTAGCCGAAAAGTGCGTCTGCCGCGAGATGGAAGGGCAAGTTTGTCAGGCCCTTTCCACATCGACCGGAACGCCGGTCATGAAAGCCTGATTGCTCAGATCCTCGAAGCTTCCCGGCCCAGCCGGCAACAAGCGGTTCACGTTGACACCGGGCGAACGGCTGGCGATCCGAAGGCCGGGCGTACGGTCATTGCCGCGTCCGTGGGTCATTGCGACGACGCCACGCATAAGGGTGCCGTCGAATTCCAGATCGGCGACAAGGCTTCCGAAAGCGTTATGAACGCGCACGCTCACCCCCTCGTTCAAGCCACGCGCTGCCGCGTCATCCGGGTGCATCCAGAGGGGATTGCGTATTGCCGCAGGCCGCGCCGCGGCCTTGACGTTCGAGAGCCAGGAATTGTGCATGTGGATCGTGCGTCGGCTGATCAGTTTCAACCCGCCGGCATCTTCGGCCTTTAGCTCAGTGAATATCGCATGGGTCCGCTCCAGCGCCGGTTCGAATGTACGCGGACAGCAATCGATCTTCCGGGCATTCGTCTTGAGGCTGCGGACAAAAGTATCGGCGGGCTCGGGAACCGGCATGACGCAGGTGTTGTGCGGCATTTCACGTAGCGCGCCAATCGACAATCCTGCCGCCTGGATAAGCGTATCGACCTCATCGAACGGATCGGGCTCGGCTTCATCGAGCAGCGACGGCAGTCCCATCGCCTTTTCGATAGCGGCGATGGTCCGCCATTCCTCCCGTCGCTCTGCCGCTGGCGGCACGACGGCAGCGGTATATTGCGCGAAGGGCTGGGGTTGAAAGCCGTTATTGACCAGATTGATGTCCCGACGCTCCAGCATGTCCACGCCCGGCAGCACATAGTCTGCGTGCTCGGTCGTGGCGCTCGGGTAGATGTCGATCGCGACCAGCAGATCGAGCGTGTCGAGGGCCACCCGCAGGCGCTCCTCGCCGGGAATGGACAAGACAGGGTTTCCGCTCACGACGATCAGCGCCTTAACTGGCTTTGCCTTCGCACCGATCATGTCGGGCAACAATGTGCCGGGAAGGCATCCCGCGATATGGCGCAGCCGGCCTGCCCCACTGTCGAACCAGGGATCGGCACCTGAATCGATTCCAAGCTTGGCCGGCGGGCCGAAACCCTCGGTGACGAAATTGCCGCCACGCCGCCCGAGATTGCCCGTCACGAGTGACAGCATCATCAGTAGCCAATAGGCGATCGTGCCCTGACGCCCCATGTTGACGCCGGTCGACATATAGACGCTTGCGGCCCTGGCCTGAGAAAATTCCCGCGCCATGGTCTCGATTTGCGAGGCCGGGACCCCGGTGACCTCGGCGACGCGCGAAGCGGGATAATGCTGGACGAATTGGGCCAGCCCCTCGGCATTTATCGCGTGTGCTGCGAGTACATCTTCCCTGAAACCAGCGTTGCGGTGGATCTCATTGAGCATTGCCGCGAGCAGATAAACGTCGGTGTCCGGTCTGATCGGCAGGTGGTCGCCCGTCGCCGGCGTTGCGGACTCCACATGCCGCGGATTGACATGCACGACCGTGCCGCCGCGCCTGACCACCTCGCGAATGCGCTCGTGCGGATGTGGCGTATGGAAGAGGCTGAGCTTGGACACCTTGGGGTTGGAGCCGAAATTGAGGAAATAGTCCGTGTGCTCCAGATCCGGAATCGGGTGCAGCATCTGATGCCCGAACATCGCCTCGGAGGCTGCCATCTTGTTGGAGCAGTCCTGCGTTGTCGGCCCGAAGCACATGCGCGAGCCCAGCTTGCCCGCAAAAGCGGCGAGCGCCCGCACGCCGACTGAATTGAAACTGAGCGGATTGCCCCGATAGAAGGCGATGCCGTCACCACCGGCATCGCCAGCACGGATGGTGTTGAGACGCCGGGCGATATCGTCGATCGCCTCGTCCCAGCTCACCGGCTCGAAGCGGGCCGGCAGTTCGCCTTTCGCATTGATGCGCTTCAGCGGCACATTTAGCCGGTCAGGATCGCGGTGGACCTCGTCCATCGCCAATCCCTTGTTGCAGCAAAACCCCTGATAGACCGGGTGTTCCCTGTTCGGTCGCAGCGCTACGAGCTTGTCGCCATCCACATCCGCGATCATCGGGCAAAGCGGTTCGCAGATACGGCAGAATGTGTGAACGCTCTTCAATCCGGACTCTCCTCATCCACCCGTCAGATCAATTCTACTATACAGTCCCCTTTCGTTCGTGACAGTATGCAGGCACACGAAAGGGCGCGACCAATGGAATTCCATGTCTCGGCCCTACACAGCGAAGACAAAGACAAAAAACGCATAACCGATTGACACACTAGGGAGATTTCAATGAAACTTTGGGTGCATCATCTCAACATCGCTTCTGCAAATCAGCCGGCCATGCATGATTTCTATCGCAATGTCCTTGGCATGGGCGATCTTGAAGGCCGTGACGAAAAGCGGCTGGGTCGCGACAAATACGCCGGTGCCTGTACCTACCTGACGGACGACAATTTCGAGTTTCACATCGCCCAGAAGGACGACAATCTCGGCTTCGCCATGGGCCAGTATGTGAACCCGGTCGCCAAAGGCCATCTGGCCTTCCGCACCGACGATCTGGAAGCATTCAAGCGCAAGCTTGAGGAAAACGGCGTCCCCTATTCTGATTTCGGGATCTGGGGCATGACCGGCTGGACGCAGATATTTTTCCATGATCCGGCGGGCAACGTCATCGAGGTCCATCAGCTTCTCGACGAACAGCAGGCCGCCGAATAGCCGTCTGCCAGAGCGATTGAGAGGCAGGCATGGGTCGGCTGGCCGGAAAGCGTGCGGTGATAACCGGCGCGGGCGCGGGCATCGGGCGCTGCGCGGCGGAAGTCTTTGCCCGGGAAGGTGCGCGGGTTGCAATCCTCGAAATCGATCACAACAGCGGTAACGACGCGGCAAATGCCATCGTTGCCGCTGGCGGCTCCGCGATTTTCATTCCGACCGATGTGACCGATGGCGAGAACGTCCAGAACGCGATCGAAGAGGCGCAACAGGCATTCGGCGGGCTGGATGTCATTTACAACAATGCCGGCCTTTCAACGGCGCGCGACGGCCCGGTGACCCGCTGCCCGGATGAAGAATTCTGGAGCGCGGTCTCGCTCAATCTCTACGGAACATGGGCATGCTGCCGATACGGCATCCCGGCACTGATCGAGGCCGGCGGCGGATCGATCATCAATACGGTTTCCATTGCCGCCATGAAGGGGCTGAAAGGGCTCGACGCCTTCACGGCGGCCAAGGGCGGCGTCGTGTCATTGACCCGCTCCATGGCAGTCGAATTTGCGCCGGACAAGATCCGTGTAAACGCGATCGCACCAACAATGATCATGACGGAAAGAGTGCGCCGTCTGTCGGATCGGCAGGTCTCCCGGGATACCGAGGCGCAGAACCTGCTGGGCCCCGGAGAACCGATAGAGATTGCGCATCTTGCGGTGTATCTGGCTTCAGATGAATCGCGGATTACGACCGGGCAGATCATCCCCGTCGACAGCGGTGTCCTTGTCGCCTGACCCGATGAAGGCAGCGCCCGTCACGCCATGACATTCGTTGAAACGAACTCATTCAGCCGGGACCAGCAAAACGGAACGTATATTTCTTTCAACGCGACCGTTGACAAAAGTACAAGACAAAACAAGACTGTTTGGAGAGCTGCATGAATGCGGCTCATTAGGGAGGAAGAAGAATATGTTTAAATCTGCCAGATATTTAATGGCCGGCATCGCGCTCGCCGCGATGGCTGGACATGCTCAGGCGCAGGAGAAATTCACACTGCGCTTCCACTCCTTCATGCATGCGCAATCCTACCAGCAGGTGAAATTCTTCGAACCCTGGTGCGCGCGGATCAAGGAACAGTCCAAGGGTCGGCTGGAATGCCAGATCTTCCCGTCGATGCAGCTTGGCGGTGCACCGGGCGAAATCCTGCAGCAGGCCAAGGACGGGATTATCGATATCGGCTATCAGAACCCGGGCTATGCGCCCGGCAAGTATCTGAAGACGGAAGTCTTCGAGATGCCGTTCCTGATCAGCGATCCGCATGCCGCCGCCAAGGCCATGTATGAGTATGTGACGACGGATGGCGCCGATGAGCTCAAGGGTCTGAAGATCATTGCGGCATGCCCTGCCGACTACACGCTGATCATGACGACGAGCAAGGCTGTCAAGACGCTCGAGGACATGAAGGGCCTCAAGATTCGTTCTTCCGGCCGCTATGCCGGCAAGATCAATGAAGCGCTGGGCGCCCTTCCTGTTCAGATGCCGGGCGGCCAGATCACAGAATCTCTGGTTCGCGGCGTCATCGACGGTGCCCTGTTGCCGTGGAGCGGCGTGCGCCTGCTCAAGCTCGGCGAAGTCATCAAGCATTACACCGACTTCGCTGAAGGTCAGCGTACGCTCTCCAACTCGCCGCAGCTGCTGGTCATGGGTGAAGGCACCTACAACAAGCTGCCCGACGATCTGAAGAAGGTCATCGACGACAACAGCGGCCTCGATGCCTCGGTGGAATTCGCAGACGCGTTCGACAGCACCAAGAACGAAGACAAGAAGCTCGTCATGGATGCCGGCGGCGACGTCTACTTCCTGCCCGACGACGAATACAAGCGCTGGGTGGAAGCGGTCTCCGGCATTGAAGGCGAATGGGTCAAGGAAGCCAACTCGCGCGGCTATGACGGCGAAGCGCTGCTGAAGAAGGCAAAGGACCTGATAGCCAAATACTCCAAGTAAGAGCACGATAAGCGGGGCCGGCGCCTGGTGCTGGCCCCGCTATTTTTTGGCCCAATGATCGGGGGATCGGGCCTTGAACGAAACCGGACGACAAGACGCCGGAATGAACCTTTTGAGGGGGAAAAATGGACGAGATACTCGACGAGGCCGGTCATAGCGAGCCTGAGGGCGGAGTACCGATCTTCAGCGACGCGCTCGGCCGCACGCTCTATGCGATATCGAAGCTCGCGGCGGTCCTCGGTGGCCTCATACTCGTCGGTCTGTCGGCCATGCTTTGCGTCACGATTTTCTCACGCAAGGTCTTTCTCTGGCAGGTCGCGGGCGACTACGAACTCGTCCAGATGTTCGGCGCCCTCGCGGGCTCCCTGCTCTTTCCGTGGTGCGCGATCGTGGGCGGAAACGTCGTCGTCGATCTGCTCACCGCCGGGCTTCCACGCTGGCTGAACCGCACCCTTGACCGCTTTGGCTACATTCTCCTGGGTGGCATGACGCTGCTGCTCGCCTGGCGCACCGGCATCCTCGCCATCGAAAGCCGCGAAAGCTACTCGATCTCGGCAATGTTGTCATGGCCGCTTTGGGTCTGGCAGGCGCTCATGGTTCCGGGACTGGCGCTGACAGGGATTATTTCGCTCTACATGGCCCTGGCGCCCCGCGCGCTGGCTGAACGGGAAGCTGCAAGCGAGGAAGGACCCCACGCATGAGCGGCATCGACCTCGGCCTCCTGGTTCTCGGCATCAGCCTCATTCTCATTTTCGCGCGCGTTCCGATCGGCGTTGCGATGTTCATCTGCGGCGCCGCGGCCTTCGCCTATGTACTGGGTCTTTATCCGCTGCTGCAGTCGGTCAAGCAGCTTGTCTATTCGCGTCTTGCCAACTTTGACCTGATCGTCATCCCGCTATTCCTGATGATGGGGCAGTTCGCCACGCATGGCGGGCTGTCACGCCTGCTGTTCCGTTTCGTAAATGCCTATCTGGGCCATTTCCGCGGCGGCGTCGCGTTGGCGACGATAGGCGCCTGCGCGGGCTTCGGCGCGATCTGCGGGTCGTCCATTGCCACGGCTGCCACCATGGGTCAGGTGGCCTTTCCCGAGATGCGGCGCTTCGGCTATTCCGGACGGCTATCGACGGGCGCCATCGCCGCCGGCGGCACGCTCGGCATCCTCATCCCGCCATCCGTCCCGCTCGTCGTCTATTCGATCCTGACCGGTGAATCGATCGGCAACCTCTTCGTCGCGGCCATGGTACCCGCCGCCATCGCGTTCGTCGGCTATATGCTTGCCGTCGGCTGGCATGTCTGGCGCGACCCTGGCGCCGGACCGGCCGGCGCCAAATCAAGCTGGGGCGAACGTGTCCGGGCAACTGTCAACGTCTTTCCCGTCTCGGTCATCTTCGCCTTCGTTGTCGTCAGCATCTATGGCGGATGGGCCAGCCCGACCGAAGCATCGGCCGTCGGCGCCACGGCCACGCTGATCCTGGCCATCGTCAATGGCATGCGCATGAAGGGGTTTCTCGATTCAATGACGGGCACGGCCCAGGCCACTGCCATGATCTTTCTGATCCTGCTGGGCGCGGACATGCTGAACACCGCCCTCGCCCTGACCAACATGACGAACGGGATCACGGACTGGATCGTTTCCAGCGGCTTCTCGCCACTATTGGTCATGAGCATCATTCTTATCATCTACATTCTGCTCGGGTGTGTGATGGAATCGATGTCGATGATCATGCTGACCGTGCCGCTCTTCTATCCGATGATCATGAAGCTCGACTTCTGGGGCCTCGGCACCGAGGAAAAGTCCCTCTGGTTTGGCATTCTGGCCCTGATGGTGGTCGAGATCGGGCTGATCACGCCCCCAATCGGGATCAATGTGTTCGTGGTCAACAGGCTCGCCAAAGCGGTACCGCTCGGCGAAACCTTCAGGGGCGTGCTGCCATTTCTGGCCACCGACCTGCTGCGCATTCTGTTGGTGTTGTTCGTTCCCTACACCGCGCTTTGGCTGGTCTACGCCCTGTAGAGCAACAGGCGGCAAAAACGGAGAAGCGCTTCGGTCTGCGGGCGTTGACAAGCGGAAATTAAAGATGCATCGATGTGCTATTAAAAAGATCGATCAACAGGTCAGCTGCCCGCGCCGGCTGATTGAGCGACGCGGCGACCAATGATCTCTGGGGGGAATCGCAATCGTGACTGATGTCACGGAAAACGATCTGCGCGCAGCGCTCAAGGCGCTGACTGACGTGATTGCGCCGTCGATCGATCCATCGGATCCATTGGCGGGCGAGCAATTGCGCCTCGTGGTGGAATATCTCCAGTTCCTGAGCGCACGCGTTGATTTCATCTCCGACCGGAACCGTTTCGAGCTTGGCCACAACCTTCAACTCGCGCGCGAACTTGCAGCTGATGCCGCTGCCGTCGATGGCGCGCTGGCAAGACAGTTGACTGTCGCGATCGATAGCGCACAGGCCCTTTTAGAAGCGGTGAGCCCCGGTACTGGCGAGGTCAGGCGGGGTGCGGCGGTTCTTGCCGCGCTGATCCGTGAACTCGTCCGAAAGGCACAGGCGTGCGACGCGGCACTGAGAGATAGCGTCGAACGAACGGTACTCGACGCCAGCGGTTCGAGGATCGAATTCGAGCGCGCCTGGTTCCTGCCGCTTGGCCTCGACCCGGCGCCAGGCGAAGTCGTGTCCATCGAAGATGCGATCGCGCGCGCCGGCCTTCGTTCCGCAAGCGATCGCTAACAACGAGAAAACTGAGAGGATTGCCAGATGATCACCGCCAAGGATTCCGAGTTCCATGCCCGCGATCCGAAGGAATGGCGCTGGACCGAAACGACGCCCCTGATCTTTTCGGTTCCGGAAGCCGGTATTCTGGGCAATCTCTATGTTGCGGCGCGCCCCAATCTGGGCGTTGCCCTTTCGGCCATCGCCGTCGCGCAGGGATTTTGCAGACAGGCCTATGAAATGGATTTTTCCGACAGTCAGGTCCACCTGCCCTGCCCGGACAATTTCCTGAAATATACGCTTGAGAACGGCCTCTCCGTCGATCTGATCGAGCCGCCGAAGGAGTATCGCTTCCAGTATGAGTACAAGGGCGACCCGAGCGCCTGCGCATTCGACCTCCGATTCAGCTCGATCCACGAACCGTTTGACTGCCTCGACCCGAAGCAGAACCCCATGATGGAGAAGCCGGGCGGCCATTCATACGATTCAAGGCTCGGCGATCAGTGGGGCAACAAGAGCGAGGACGCCAAATACCCCAACGGCCATTATGAGATGATAGGCCATGTTACCGGAGAACTGCTGCTGCGCGGAAAGACCTACAAGGTCGATTGCTACGACTGCATGGATCATAGCTGGAGCCGCCGCACGGAAGTCTCCAAACGCTCCGTCTGTTTCCTCACGGCAGCCTTTGGCGAAGATTACGGCATTCACCTTGCTGTGCCGATGGACGTCGGTCCCGACGAGACCACCTATGACGGCTTCCGCTTCGGCTTTGTGGTCGAGGATGGAGAAACCTATGGCGTCGTCGACGCAAAGGTCGATGGCGCGACAACGGACATGCTGCCGATGAGTGCGCACGTCACCTGCACCGACACGCGTGGAAAGACTCATGAATTCTACGGTGCGGCTGTCGGCGGCCATCCCTGGTACAATTTCAATCCGTCTCATGTCTGTTTCCAGAGCCTGATGCGGTGGCAGCAGGGTAACCGCATCGGATACAGCGAGATGGGCAATATCTTCGGGCTGGAATTCCTGGCCGAACGCAAGTCCCGCCATGGTCGCGAGAGATGATCGCTTCGCCATCCTCGCCTGATCCGGAAGCCGAATTCGCAGAGCGTGACCGGCCGTCGGAGACATTCATCGAAGACATGCGCCGCCGTTTCCCCACCGAACGGGAGACGGATGAACTTCTTGTCCGTAAGCTCAGGCGGCGCGCCGGTCCTCCCTATAGCCGGATTACGCGTGACGAACTGAAGGCGCATCTGTCGTCGATGCTTGAAGATGTCGTGGGAGGCGCCTTCGTCATTTCAGATGAACGTTGGTTTACCGGGGGCGTTTCCAAGATCCAGCTCGGCTTCACGCTGGAGTGGGATGACCCGCAAAGGGGCCGCCGCCGCGAACAGATGATGATCCGAATGGATCCGTCCGAATCTACCAACGCGACCAGCCGGTTGCGTGAATGGGAAATCCTCAACGCGATGCGGGGCACGGTACCGGTGCCGGAAACGTTCTGGCTCGACGAGCACGGAAAATGGTTTCCCGAGCCTGCCCTTATCTATGCCTTCGTGCCCGGCGTCACCAAACCGACCTCGACGACCAGCGGTCGTATTTCAGGTCTCGGCACACAGTTCGGAGAGCATTTTCGCCAGCTTCTCGGACCACAGTTTGTCGACCACCTGGCGAAGATCCACACCTTCGGACATGAGAAGGTCGATTTTACAAGCCTCGACAGGCCCGCCCCGGGCACCGTGCAGGGTGCGCTGTGGCAGCTGAACCGGGCCAGAAGGCTTTGGGAGGAAGATCGCGGCGAAGACTATCCCCTGATGGAAGTCGCGGCCAACTGGCTGGAGCGCAATGTCCCGACGGTCGATCACGTCAGCCTGGTGCATGGCGATTATCGAAGCGGGAATTTTCTGTTCGACGAGAAGACCGGTCGCATCGACGCCTGGCTCGATTGGGAACGGGCCCATCTCGGCGATCGCCACCGCGATCTCGCCTGGACGACGCAGGAGATCATGGGGCACTACGGCGACGACGGTAAGACCTACTATGTTTGCGGACTGGTAGAGCTCAATGAGTTCTACAAGCGCTATGAGGACGCTTCCGGCCTTGCCGTCGATCCCGATCGCCTGGCGTGGTACCGCATTCTGAACTGCTATCAGATCGTCGTTTCCACCCTCGCCTCGGCCTACCGGATTGTCCGGCTCGGCAAGTCGCATCAGGAGATCTTGCTTGCACGCGTCAAGGGTCAGACGCCCTCCGTCATGAAGACGCTGCGAACGATGCTTCAGGAGCGGATGTAGCGCCAGGGCAATGCCTGAATCAGTTTCTCAGCATGGCCGGCCATACCGCTGACGGGATTCGCTGTTTGGCTGCCACTCCCTAGGTCACGTGACGTTTCGCCTCATCGCGCGCCTTGAGGGCACGCGTCTGTCTCGCCATGATTTTCACGACATGCTCTGGCGAAAGCCCAAGTTCAACGAGGGCCGGTCCGTTGTTGACGACTTCGGTATACGCGTCGATCAGGCCGTCCTTCAGTTTCAGCATCGAGACGCTTTCCATCACGATCCTTGGCTTGGCGGCTCCCGGCATGTGCGAGACATAGCTGAACACGCAACGGGCATAGATCATGTCGCCCTCACGTACCGGATCGATCATGTCCCACCGAAAATCATCGGCATATTCGTAGAACTGTTCGTTGATCATGCGGGCGATGGACGCGCGCCCCCGATGCAGCCCGTAGAAGATGTCGTCATAAGTGCCTTCGGGCGTGAACAGTTGCGCGAACCGTTCACCGTCACGCGCCTCAACCGCCGAGGTAAAGGCCGCAAGCAATGCCTTTGTCTCCAACCTGTCGCCTCCCTGAAGATTCTCTCTTTTCTGACGCCACGATGACGCGACCGGCTTCCGCGATCAACCGCCCGCGTTGATCCGCAACTCGCGGGGCTTTAAGAATCCTGGGCAAGAGGGCAGCAAGGGGTTTGCGCCCGATGGCTCGTCTTGCCGGAAGCACCGATCATGGAAGCAAGTGTCGCAGGCCGAAGCAAAGTCGATCCGCCGGCCGGCCAGATCACGCGCACGGTGATCATCGTACCGGTGTACGAAGATCGGCCAGCGGCGCGACACCTGTTCTCGCAGATCGCCGCATCTCCGCACCGGAGTGCCCATGTTGTTGCCGTTGAAGACGGCTCGCTGGTCGAGCCGCTCACGCCTGGTGACATCGCAGCGGCCGGCCTCTCCGGCGAAGTTATCCGCCTGAAACGCAATGTCGGACATCAGCAGGCCATCGCGGTCGGACTATGCCACGCAGCAGAGGCTTACCCTGACGCTACCTGCATCGTCATGGATTCGGACGGCGAAGACCCTCCCGAGGCCATCGCCCGGATGATTGAACCGCTAGCGCGCAACGATGTCGACGCGGTTGTCGCGCAGCGCCGGCGCCGTGTCGCAAGTTTCAGCTTCCGATTGTTCTATTCAACCTATCGCATGCTCTTTGCGGTACTGACGGGCGAAGTCGTGAATTTCGGAAACTTCATGGCGCTGAAGCCTGTTGCGGTGAAGCGGCTCGCGGCACGGCCGGAGTTGCCAATTCACATTGCGGCGACGCTGCTCATTTCGGAGTTGCGAACCGAGCGCGTGCCGGTCAACCGGGCGCCGCGATTTGTGGGTGTCAGCCGGATGAATTTCTCCGCCCTCGTCCTGCACGGATTTCGCGCGTTGATGGTTTTTGCCGAACGCGTCCTCATCCGTGTCGGCATGGCGTGCGCCGTGATCGCCGCCCTGACGGTCATCGGCATCATCGCATCGGTATTGCTGAAGTCCGTTGGCTGGGCGACGCCAGGCTGGTTTTCCGTTGCGCTCGGCATTCTGTTTCTCACACTTCTGCAAACCGGAACGCTGACATTGATCAGCCTGCTGTTTACCGGGATCCTGCGCGGCGGCAGCCTCGCACCGTTCCGCTATCGGGATCTGATCGATGAAATCAAACGCACATGAATCGCATTTGATGGCGGCCACGCGCGGAAGTCTGGCCGGCCCGGCATGAAGTATGTCGCAGCCTGCCTTCTGACATTGGTCTTCATCGCCTGTCTGATTGCGATATGGCTTGTCCACGCGCACTGGCTGCACGTGGATGTGGTGTTCTACGCAGCCCTTGCCGACGCCGCGATCGCAGCCGCGATCACTGCCGTTGTCGCCTTTGTCCTGCTCCGCCGCAGCTTGCCCTTCAGCGGGCTTGAACGCCTGCTGATGCTGCTCGTCTGGTTGCTCGGGGGCTACGCCTTCGCCATCACGATCCCGACCATGATCGACCGGTCGCTTTCGTTCTACATTCTCGAAAAGCTCGACCAGAGAGGCGGCGGGATCCGACGCGATGCGATGGCCGACATCTTCCGGGACGAATATCTGCCGGAGTTCCGTCTCGTCGATGTCCGCCTGACCGAACAGGTTGCCTCGGGCACAGTAGAAATCGTCGATGGCTGTGTGCGTCTGACCGCACGTGGCAGATATCTGGCGCGCTTTGGCCGCTATCTGCGCGAAAATGTCATGCCCCGCGAAAGGCTGCTTTCCGGCATTTACACCGACGCACTGACGAAGCCTTATGCGACGAGCGATGGCGAGGAAAAAGACTATGTCTGCCAGTAATCCGAGGGCGACATGGACCGTGGTCGATCCGGCCGTCGCGACGCTTTTCCTCTCTGCCGCGGCCGCGGCCTTTTTCGTACCGCTGCTCACCGGCCCCACAGATATGCCGGGAGACATCGACACGCTATTCAACATGTACATCCTCGAGCACGTCACACGGTGGCTGGAGGGTAATGTCCCGTCTCTGGCCTCGCCGGGCTTCTACTGGCCCTATCCGCTGACATTCGCCTTCTCGGATACCCACCTTCTGAGCGTGCCGTTCTACGCCCTGCCGCGCTGGTTCGGGCTGACGCCGGAAGGAGCCTTCAAAGTCTGGTTCGTCGCCGGCTATTCGCTGACCTTTCTTGCTGCATTCATCGCCCTTCGTCTGATGGGTCTACTATCTTTCCTGGCCGGGCTTGGTGCATTCGCCTTCGCATTTTCGCTACCGTCGCTTGCGCAGATCATGCACGCGCAGCTTGGATGGGCCATCGGCGTGCCCTTCGCCTTCCTGTTCATGTCGCGCTATGCACGACCACAAGGCCAACCGGCTAACCTGCTCGCCTTTATCGCTGCGATATCGGTTCAGATCATTCTCAACGTATATCTTGGGCTATACGCCCTGTTGCTCTGCGCGATCATGTTCATTTGCGCGTTGGCGTTTGCGTATGGCCGCGACTATCGGGGCTGGGCGAAGAGACTGTTCGCCGTTCCACTTGATTTGCGCAGGTCAGGCGGCGCCGGGGTTGGCCTTGTCGCCCTGACATCGGTCGCGGTTCTCGCCTGCATCGCGCTTCTGTCGTTCCACGCCTATGTGGCGTTCGTCTACGGTTTCGGGCGCGGCTGGGGCGAGATCGCGCCAATGGTCCCGCGCTGGCAATCCTATCTGATGATGGACGCACTGCCCTACTGGGCACCGCTGTCCGGATCGCTGCCAGATCTGCCGGCGCGCCATGAGCATCAACTATTCGTCGGCGTACCGCTGGCAGCATTGTTTTTGGCTTCGCTCGCGGCACTGAAGCGCGAACAAGGCGAAACGAAAATCCTGATCGTCACGACACTCGCCGCCTCCCTGCTCTTTCTGTCCGTTGCGGGATTCAGCATCTACTACCTTGTGACATTCCTCCCCGGTTTTGGCGCACTGAGGGCCGCGACACGCTTCGAACTCGTTGCCGTGTTCCCGATCTGCGCCGTCGGGATGCTAACGCTTCAGCGCATGTGCCGGCGTTCCCGCTCGGGTTACGCTGTCGTGCTAATCGCCGCGATCTGGACGATTGCCGATGTCGCCCTGTTCGAGCGGGTAGAATATGATTCATCGGCCGAACGCGCCCGGATCGAAGCGCTCGCGTCACGGATCGAGGCTCTCGGACCGGTCGCGGGTGCCGTGCTTGCCGATGGCAAGGGAGATTCCGCCGATGGAAGAACCTACCGCCAGATGCTCGCCATGTGGGCTGCACTGGATGCCGGCATGCCGACACTCAACGGCTATTCGGGCAATTACCCGCCCGGCGGCGGCAATGACAATTGCAGCTGGTTCATCCACCAGCTCGCGCGATACGACGAGTGGGCTCGCGACCGCGGCCGGACGCGGCTCGCGGACCTGAATTACGATGTCATTCCGGTCGACCTGCGCCCATGCGACCTGACTGCCAAATCCGTCCTCGACCGCGACGCCGCACATCTGCCTGCATCGCTGCTGGACGACGACGTTATCGCTAACTCTCGCGCCAACCCGCAAGATAGTGCTGGACGGTTACTGACAGGCCTTCCCGAGTAGTTCCGTTAGATCGCCCGGCCATCCGGCCGCCCGCTCGTCGGGTGACAGTCAAGCGCTTTACCTGCGACGCTGCCGGAATAGGCGTCTGGCATGGACGGCGGGGCCAGTGCATGATCAAACCAGCCTGTTGAGCCAAATAATCGATCGGGCAAGTCCGTGACGCCGAAACTGACCGCTATTTACATCGCGTTGGCGACGTTGCTGGCATCCGCCTGGCTGGGGCCGCAGTATGGCGGCAACGTGCAGGTCGTAACGAGACTCGGCCTGTCGCTCAACATCGTCCAGCTCGGGGTACTCAACATCGACCGGTTTGAAAAAAACACGGTCGATAAAGCGTTGGTTGATGGGCACTATTACAGCGACAAAGCGCCGGGTCATTCATTTTTCGCGGTTCCGGCAGTCGCCATTGCAAATACCGTGCTGAATGTTCTCGGACTGAACTCGGAACGGGTGTGGGACCGGTTTGAGGTGTTCAACAGAATCGCAACCTTATGGGCCAACAGCCTGCCGCTCGCATTCGCAGCCACTGCCCTCTATCTGTTGGCCCGCAAGCTCGGCGCGACCGAAACAGGCGCAATCTTCGGAGCGCTTTCAATGAGCCTCGCCACGCCGCTCCTGGGCTGGTCGACGGCTTTTTTTGCCCACTCCCTTTCAGCCAGTCTCCTCATCTGCGTCATGACGATCATCGCATTTGGCTTTGATCGAAACGACGCGGGCACGAGTAAGCGCGGATTGATGTCAGGTGCGCTACTGGGGCTCGTTTGCGGCTTTACGGTCGCGGTCGATATGACAACCGGCCCTGTCCTTGCCGCCTCGGGATTGCTGGCCCTGTTCATGTGCAGGAACCATGGCCTGTCGCACATTGGCGCATTGGCAAGCACCATGGCCGTTGCTGCTGTCATCGGGGCTTTGCCACTGCTTGCGTACAATTTCGCTATTTTCGGCAATCCCGTGAAGCTGGCCTATTCAGCGGTCGTCGGCTTTGAAGGCATGAAGGAAGGCTTTTTCGGGATTTCCGCGCCTGAGCCGGCCATATTGTGGGAGATCCTGTTCGGCACCTACCGGGGTCTGTTGCCGCTATCGCCCATACTCCTGTTAGCGCCGATTGGAGCGGCGGTCATGCTGAAGCATCCGGAAAGCCGGCATTTCGGCGCATTCGCGATCATGGCAGTCATGTATTTCCTGCTTTTGAATGCAGGCTACCACTATTGGAATGGAGGGTTTTCGACCGGACCGCGCCACTTAACTCCGGCGATACCGTTTCTGGCCCTGGCCCTGGCGTTCGCTTGGCCGAAGCAAACGGGGCTGCAGTTCGCTTTAATGTTTCTGCTAGTTCCCAGCCTCGCTCTTTCGCTTGTATGCGCGAACATCGATATGTTCGCCCCTGACAATATCAAAGCGCCTCTAACCGAATATCTGTTGCCGCGCATGTCCGACCCAAAAGAGTTCCTGTTTGCACTTCCCGTGCTGGTCAGTTGGGGCATCTTCGCTGCTCTGATCTATCTGGCGGAAATGGCTGAGGGCGATGGGCCGCCTGCCACCCCTCCGCCCCAAAGTGCTACATCGTGTTAGACAAATCCCGTCAGAAAACACTGACCGACCGCCCGATCGCGCAGACGATTGCATGCATCGCGATCGGTACGATCCTGTTTCTGATCTTCATGGGCCCGTCCGTCCTCGTGCCGACAAATATCGGATGGATGCAACATGCCGATGGAGAACAGCATTACCTTGGATGGGCGTTCTACAGACACGAACCCTGGGCCTTCCCGCCGGGCAAGAGCGTCCGTTTCGGTCTGGAACTCGGCGGCTCTGTCGTCTACGCCGACGCAATTCCACTTCTCGCGATACCGTTCAAGCTCCTGTCGCCTGCTCTGCCTGAGCCCTTCCAATACTATGGCATCTGGATTCTCGCCTGCTTCGTACTTCAGGCGGTCTTCTCATGGTTGCTGATCGGCCTTTTTACCGCAAACCCAGCACACCGTTTGCTTGCCGCCACCCTGTTGGCTGCGGCGCCGGTAATGCTGTGGCGGTTGCACCCCTTCATCCGCCACGAAAGCCTGATGGCGCACTTTCTCATCATCTGGTCGCTGTGGCTGTGCCTGAAGCCCCTTGGGCGCCGACATCTGGCGGGTTGGTGCGGTCTGCTTGCCGCGGCCACGCTGATCCATGCCTATCTTCTCGCGATGGTCCTTGCGCTTTTCCTCGCAGATACCGTCGATCGGAAGCGCAGCCGTGAGTTGGCTCTTTCCGGTATTGCCACGTCGGTAGGCGCGGGCGTTATCGCCGTTCTGCTTCCGGCATGGCTCGCCGGCTATTTTGAGATTGGCGGCGACGCGACTGCATCGGCCTTCGGCGCCTATGGCATTATGGGCGACGGCACATTTCCGCAAATACCGCTGAGTTTTCTGCAAAGCGCCTGGGGTGACTACGGCCGCTGGTCTTACCTTCTCCCCGAGATGCCGGTGCATTACAGCCATCACGAGGGCTTTGTGTACCTGGGCGCCGGCGCCCTGCTGTGCCTGCTGTGTACGATCGTACTTGCGCCCACGGCATTGATCCCGGACGTTGCCTTCCTGCGCCGGCATCTGATGGCTGCACTGGCGGTCGCTGCGCTGACATTCTTTGCGATCATCAAGATCGGCACCTTGATAGCCATGCAAAAGGCCTTCGCATTCATACCCGCCGGCGATCAGCTTTATGAGGCCCTGTTTCGGTACGGCAGCATGTTCCGCGCCAACGCCCGTTTCGCCTGGCCCCTCTGCTATCTCATCATACTGTTTGCGCTCGTTGCTCTGACAAGAACGCGCCGACCAGCCTTGACAGCCGGCTTGCTTGCCAGCGCGCTAGCGCTTCAGGTCGTCGATACCAGTCCCGGATGGCGGGTAATACGCGACAGCGTCAACACAGCGCCACGAACGTCTTTTTCGACCAGACTAAAGGACCCTTTCTGGGAAGACGCGGCGTCCCGCTATGCGGCGATCCGCCGCCTGCCGTCAAAAAACACGCCAGCCCGCTGGCGAGATATCGCCGACCTTGCGGACCGCCATCGCATTGGCACGAACATGGCCTACCTTTCGCGCGTCAATGCGGACGGGCTTGCCTCGGGCCGTATCGAAACGCTCGAAGATCTGGAGCGCAACGTGTCGGACAGATCAACTCTCTATGTGATTGGCGAGGAGCTGCCAGATGCCATGCGAGAGGCTCTGATGGCGCGCGGCGGATATCATGGAACCGTGGATGGCATCACGGTCTATGCACCCGATTGGGACGCGCGTTAGCCCTTTCGCCGTGATGACCTGGCCGCTTTCCCGATATCGCTCTTTTCCTGCGTGATCGTCTCGATCAGGAAACGCGGGCGGCGCTTGGTCTCCATGTAGATGCGGCCGATATATTCGCCCATGACGCCGAGCGAAACGAGTTGCACACCGCTCAGGAAGAACAGCGGCAGCATGAGCGAGGCCCAGCCCGGCACGGCCCTGTCGGAGAACAACGCAACCCAGAGAACCCAGATGCCTCCGAACACGGTCCCGATGGAAACCGCGATACCCGTGAGGGATATGATGCGGAGCGGCCAGACCGAAAATGATGTGATCGCCGTCAACGCAAGCGAGATCAAACGGCGCAGCGTATATTTCGTTGTGCCCGCCGCGCGAGCCAGATGGTCATACTCGACAATGGCGGTCCGCAGGCCGAGCGATCCGACGATTCCACGCATGTAGATGTTGCTCTCGCCATATTCCGCGAGCGCTTCCACGGACCGACGGCTCATGAGTCTGAAGTCGCCATGTTCGGCCGGCAGGTTCGTGCCGAGTGCGGAAGCAAGGCGGTAAAATCCGGTGGCAAGGAGTCGCTTGAGGATTCCATCGCCGCTGCGCGATGCGCGGACGCCGAAGACGATATCGGCACCCCGCCGCCACGCGTCGATCATGCGCGGTATCACATCGATATCGTCCTGCATGTCGGCATCGATCGTAACGAGAGCGTCACCCTCTGCGGTCATCAGTCCGGCAAGCATTGCAACGTTCTGTCCACGGTTCGCCGCCAGCCGGACACCGCGAACGCGTTCGTTACGCGCGGCAAGATCCTCGATGACTTCCCACGTCAGATCACGGCTTCCATCGTCGATCAGCCAGACTGAGCTCGCCGACTCCACCGCGCCCGCATCGACAAGGTCCTGCAGCTTTTTGCAAAGGGCTGACGCGGTTACCGGAAGGACGTCTTCCTCATTGTAGCAGGGGACGATGACCCCTATCACCGGTTGTGCCGGTCGCTTTCGATCAGACATGGCGCGGTGCTCCCGCGAAGGCGAAGTGGCGCATGCCGACAAAGCCTATGGCCGCATATACCGCGGTACCGGCGATCTGGCCTGCGTAGGCGCCAAAGGCGGTAAGATCGCGGACAGCCAGAAGCGCCAGAAGATTGGCGCACCAGGCGACCGCCGTGACGGCGGCAAAACGCAATATCGCGAAACGCCCCCTGCCACGGGATGCGAATGTCCAGCGGCTGTTGACGATAAAGCTGACCGCGATGCCAATGGAAAATCCGATGACATTCGCCATGACATCGCCAATTCCGATCGCCATGCACAGGAAGATCACGGAAAGCCCGACAGCCGTATTGAACAGTCCGGCCGCGATAAATCGCGCAAGATCGCCCGCGATAGCCTTCACCCTGCCCCCCGATTGCCCGAAACCGCAACGGCCCGCACTTTCCTGCCAGAAGCGGGCCGAAAAATAAACAATCGCGGGAAGATCGTCCGTTCACAGTTATGATTGCCTTGTCGTCTGAAAAAGCGCCAAGTGAACCGCCGATCTTCACAAGCATGACGCCGGGGGGCAGCGCAGATTGTCGAGAGCACTTTCCGCAGCTCTGTTGGCGCTGCACGCGGCGCTGATCGCCACAGTCGTCTTCCTCGCTATTGTGGTTTTCGCTGAACCGCTCGGCATTCAGGGCGTACTCTACACCAGCGATTCTGCGAACGCTCTCCTCCTCGCCGGCGACATCCTGCGCGATCCCACGTCATATGGGCGTTGGGTATTGCCGCCGTCCTTCTACCTCGTACCGGACGTGGCCCTGTCTGCGCTCGTCATCGCCAGCGGCGTGAAACCACTTTGGCAGATGCCCGCCTATTACGCGGTCATGGCGGCGCTGCAATGCCTCGCAGTCGGTCTCGTTCTTGCGCGGCTGCGCGCCATCCCCGTGGCACTCGGCATGTGGGCTTGGACGGCAACCCTCATCTTGATCGTGCTGGTTGGCCTGATATCCGCAGAGCTCACCGTCAGTTCGCAGACGGTGCTTCGCACGCCTCTCCTGTTCTATCATTCCGGTACGCTGCTCTTGTCGCTCGTCGCCTTCCGGCTGCTCCTTGGAAGTTCCGATAGCGGCAGTCTTCCGCCAGCGTCGCGCTTCTGGCTTTCCGTCCTGATCGTTGTCGCAACCTTCTCGGACCTGATCTTTATCGGCTGGCTTGTCGCACCGGCGGTGCTGGCACTTGTTGTGATCGCCTGTCGCACCCGGCAATTTGCCTTCTTCCGGCTTGCACTCCTGATCGGCGCACTGGCCTTGATAGCAGCGATCGCGGAAATTGTGGTCAATGCCGCCCGTCGTTCGTATCTGCACGCAAACGACATATTCCATCCATTCGCGGTACTCTCGGAATACGGCAGAGCGATCGCAGCATCACCCGACATTGCCAGTCTTATCGTCATCGCCGTTTTGATCATTGCCGGCCTGCAGGCACTGAGGATCATTTTTGCCGTGCGCACGGATGCGGTTGGAAACGCCGGCGGTTTGGCGACCCTTTTCCTGGGAACTGGTGGGCCCGGCGCTCTGGCCGGGTTCATTATCCTCGGTCTGACGATCGATACGGTTGACTACCGCTTCCTGATACCGGTCTACGTCTACCCCAGCCTGTGGCTGCTATACGTGCTTTTTGGCAAACCCTTTGCCCGAAGTCTTCCAGCCGTCGCCGCCGCAGTCCCGGCGCTCGCCCTCGGCATTCTCGCGGCGTTTCGCTTTGAGGACGCGCCACCACCCATGGCCGCGCACCATGCCGATCTGATCGCATGCCTCGACGCGGAGGGCAGAACAGCGGGTCTGTCCGACTATTGGGACGCCATGGCCGTCATGCAGCCCACGGGCGGCCGCATTCACGCCGTTGCAATTGCAGCGGATGGCCTCGGCTATCTCTGGAACGTGAACCGCGACTGGTATTTCTGGCGCCGCGACAACGGCGCGGATGCCGCATTCGACTACGTAGTCATGCGCAAGCTCGACCCGGCGAAAATCGCCGCACGATACGGTACTCCGGACCGCGAGATTTCTTGTGCCGACCGGACGATATGGCTCTACGATCGTCCTGTTTTTCCGCGCGGCAGCGATCCCCGAAATCCGAGTTGATGTCGGCGGTTCGCCAGATGTAGCGGCGAGTTCGAGGGATCCCTTCGGCGTTCGCGCCTGTCTTCGTCATTTGACATATCATTCTTCCCTGTCGGACCGTGCGAAGGTGAGTGACGCATTGTGAATCGGAAGACCCACCCATGAAGGACCTGACGGCGAGAAAAGGCGGCAGACGGGCCAGGCTGAAGCCCAAGGGACGTGAAGTCGAACCGGCGGCGCTCGACGAGGTTCAGGCCCTCATTGGCGCCGGTCCCTATCGCCGCGATTTGCTGATCGAATATCTCCACAGGATTCAGGACGCATGCGGACACCTTTCCGCCGCCAACATGCGCGCGCTCGCTGATCTGATGGCACTCTCACAGGCAGAAGTCTATGAGGTCGCGACCTTCTACGCGCATTTCGATGTCGTTAAGGAAGGCGAGACTCCGCCGCCGCCGCTTACTGTTCGTGTATGCGACAGCCTTTCCTGCATGATGGCCGGCGCCCATGCGCTGAAGGACGCGATCAGCGCAGGAACGGACCCCGCCGCCGTGCGCGTGGTGCGGGCACCATGCATGGGGCGATGCTCCACCGCACCGGTTTGTGAAATCGGCCACTACAGTCAGGACCACGCGACACCTGGAAACGTGCTCGCCGCGATTGCAGACGGCCGGCATGAGCCGGTCATTCCAGATTACCCGGGCCTTGATTCCTATCTCGGAAACGGCGGGTACGAGATGTTGAAGAAGGTTCGCGACGGCGAACCCGATCTGGACATGATCACCGCCATCCTCGACGAGGCAGGCCTCAGGGGGCTTGGCGGCGCGGGATTTCCCGCCGGCCGCAAGTGGCAGATCGTCTCCGGCCAGGCCGGCCCGCGCCTGATGACGGTCAACGCCGATGAAGGCGAACCGGGCACGTTCAAGGACCGCTATTGGCTCGAACGCGATCCGCACCGCTTTTTCGAGGGTGCGCTGATCGCTGCCGAAGCCGTTGGCGTCGACCGCATCTACATCTATCTGCGGGACGAATATCCGGCGCTGCACAAAATCCTTGCAACGGAGATTGCCGCGCTGGAATCGGAAGGCCTGATCGATCCCGACTTTATCGAACTACGGCGCGGCGCCGGCGCCTATATCTGCGGCGAAGAGTCGGCAATGATCGAATCCATCGAGGGCAAGCGCGGCCTGCCGCGCCACCGGCCACCCTACATCGCCGAAAAAGGTCTCTTCGGGCGCCCGACCCTGAATCACAATGTCGAAACGCTCTTCTGGATCCGTGACATTCTGCTGAAGGGGGCCGGCTGGTTCGCCGGTCAGGGCATGAATGGCTCGAAGGGTTTCCGCTCCTGGTCAGTGTCGGGCCGCGTCCGCAATCCCGGCGTCATCGTTGCCCCCGCGGGCATCACGGCGGCCGGTTTGATCGATCTGGCCGGCGGGATGGCGGACGGGCACAGATTTGCTGCTTATCTGCCCGGCGGCGCGTCAGGCGGAATCCTTCCCGCGCGGATGGCGGATATTCCACTGGATTTCGGCGGGCGGCTGGCTGAACTCGGCTGCTTCGTCGGCAGCCACGCCGTCATCGTCCTGTCGGACAAGGACAGTCTGCAGGCCGCGGCCACAAACCTGCTTGAATTCTTCAAGGATGAATCCTGCGGACAGTGCACGCCTTGCAGGGTTGGCTGCGAAAAAGCCGTTTCGCTGATCCGTGAGGGACGCATTGGCGAGCCGCTCATGGAAGAATTGCTCGATGCCATGGCCGACGCCTCGATCTGCGGCCTTGGTCAGGCTGCTCCCAATCCGATACGCTCGCTCAATCGTCATTTCGGAGACAGCGTATGAGCGTGACGTTCAGCCTCGACGGTCAGACCGTCACAGCCGAAGACGGCGAAACGCTCTGGCAGGTTGCCCAGCGTTGCGGCACCGACATTCCGCATCTTTGCTACGCGCCCGAACCCGGCTACCGGCCCGATGGCAATTGTCGCGCCTGTATGGTCGAGATCGACGGCGAGCGCGTTCTGGCTGCCTCCTGCCTGCGGACGCCCGCCGAGGGCATGAAGGTCAAGACGCAATCCGATCGCGCGGTAAAGGCGCGTGCCATGGTCATGGAACTGCTGCTGGCCGATCAGCCAGCCCGTGCCGATGCGCATGACCCCTCCTCGAAACTCTGGTCGTGGGCGGAGCGCATCGGTGTCGAGGAAAGCCGGTTTCCGGTCGCTGAGGTCGCGCCAGCGCCGGATTCAAGCCATGTCGCCATGGCGGTCAATCTCGATGCGTGCATTCACTGCAACCTGTGCGTCCGTGCCTGCCGGGAAGTGCAGGTCAACGATGTGATCGGCATGTCCGGGCGAGGCGCGGAGGCAAAGATCACCTTCGACTTCGACGACCCCATGGGCAATTCGACCTGCGTCGCCTGCGGCGAATGTGTGCAGGCGTGCCCGACGGGCGCGCTGATGGAGGCACGTTTGCTCGATGATGCGGGCAAACGAACAAAATTCGAGGACAGTACGATCCAGTCCGGGTGCCCGTTCTGCGGCGTTGGTTGCCAGATCGATTACCACGTCGCTGACGGCGCGATCCTCTATGCCGACGGCGCCAACGGCCCTGCGAACCAGAACAGACTCTGCGTCAAGGGTCGCTTCGGCTTCGACTACCAGTCGAATCCTTACCGGCTGACGAAGCCCCTGATCCGCCGAGACGATGCGCCCAAACGCTGTGATGACCGCGTCGACGAGGCTGATCCCCTCACCCACTTTCGCGAGGCAAGCTGGGAAGAGGCACTCGACCTCGCCGCCTCCGGCCTCAAACAAATTCGCGACGAAAAGGGCCCTGCCGCCCTCGCCGGCTTTGGCTCGGCAAAATGCTCCAACGAAGAAGCCTATCTGTTCCAGAAGCTGATCCGCACCGGCCTCGGCACCAACAACGTCGATCACTGCACAAGACTCTGCCACGCCTCGTCGGTTGCGGCGCTGATGGAAGCGATTGGTACAGGGGCGGTCACGGCGCCCTTCAACGCCGCCGAGGATGCGGAAGTCATTATCGTCATCGGTGCGAACCCGACCGAAAACCATCCCGTCGCGGCGACCTTCATCAAGAATGCCGCCAGACGCGGTGCGCGCCTCTACGTCATCGATCCGCGCCGCCAGAACCTCTCGCGCCACGCCACCGCCCACCTCGCCTTCAAGCCGGGCAGCGATGTCGCCCTGCTCAATGCGATGCTCCATACGATCATCGAGGAAGGCCTGTACGACCGGCAATATGTTGCCGCGCGCACCAGTGGCTTCGACGAACTGAAGGAAAGCGTGAAGCGCTTTCCACCCGAGAAGATGGCAGAGGTCTGTGGCATCCCGGCCGATACCATCCGTGCGGTTGCCCGCGACTATGCGACGTCGAACGCGTCGATCATTTTCTGGGGCATGGGTGTCTCTCAACATGTTCACGGCACCGACAATGCCCGCTGCCTCATCCAGCTCGCCGTGAGCACCGGGCAGGTTGGCCGGCCGGGAACCGGTCTTCATCCGCTGCGCGGACAGAACAACGTGCAGGGCGCTTCGGACGCCGGACTGATACCGATGGTCTATCCCGACTACCGTTCCGTCGAGACCGACGAAATACGCGCGCTGTTCCAGGATTTCTGGGGAACCGAGCTCAATCCCGACGCGGGGCTGACCGTGGTTGAAATCATGCACGCCATCGAGGCCGGCAAAATCAACGGCATGTATGTGCTAGGCGAGAACCCGGCGATGTCCGACCCTGACCAGACCCATGCCCGAAAGGCCCTGGCCGCACTCGACCATCTCGTCGTCCAGGATATTTTCCTGACCGAAACGGCCTGGCATGCCGACGTGATCCTGCCGGCCACGAGCTATTACGAAAAATCCGGCACCTTCACCAATACCAACCGGCAGGTGCAGATTGGCCGCCCGGTTGTCGCACCGCCAGGCGATGCGCGCGAAGACTGGTGGGCCGTCCAGGAACTCGCAAGGCGGATCGGCCTGAACTGGAATTACGGCTCGCCGCGTGAAGTCTTTGACGAGATGGCGGCGATCATGCCCTCGCTCAAGAACATCACGTGGGAACGGCTGGAACGCGAAAGCGCCGTCACCTATCCGTGCGAGAGTGCCGACGCACCGGGCAGCGAAATCCTGTTTGCCGAGAGCTTCCCGACCGCCGACGGGCGTGCCCGCATCGTCCCGGCCGATCTGCTGCCGCCCGACGAATTGCCCGATGACGCCTACCCGCTCGTCCTCACCACCGGCCGCATGCTGGAACATTGGCACACCGGCGCGATGACGCGCCGCGCCAGCGTGCTCGACGCCATCGAACCCGCCCCGGCCGTCGCGATGAACCCGCGGCAGATGGCAACGCTCGATCTGTGGCCGGGCGACCGCGTGAAGGTGGAAACGCGGCGTGGCGAAATCGAGCTTGAGGTCAAGCGCGACCGCAACGTGCCAGAAGGTCTGCTGTTCATCCCGTTCTGCTTCAACGAGGCAGCAGCAAACATCCTGACCAACCCGCAGCTCGATCCCTACGGCAAGATCCCGGAATTCAAGTTCTGCGCGGCACGCGTCACGCGGGTGAATACCAGCGAAGCGGCGTAATAACCTTTCTCAGAAAGGTTCCTCGATCAGCGGCCGCCAGCCGCCGGCCAGTACCATCGGGCCGATCATCCGGAAAAGCATGTTGCGGGTCGCCACGGCCGGCTTGGCCTTGAGCCGCGCCAGCTTCATCCGCTTGACGGACTGATCCTGCACCCAGCGGGCGCGTGGCATGCGTCGGCCCTGCCAGCGATTTAGCGCGGCGGGGATATCATTTCCGAGCTCAAGCTCCTCAGCCAGGGCCACGGCATCTTCCATCGCCTGCGCCGCCCCTTGGGCAATCGTCGGCAATGTCCCGTGCGCCGCATCACCGACAAGGCAGGCCCGGCCCTCTATCCAACGTGTAGGCCTTGCCTCTACCAACCTGTCGGAGAGAACGACGTCTTCCGGCCCGAGCCCGGTGAGCATCTCACCGAAGGCCCCGTCGTATTCATTCAGAATACCGGCAAGTGCGGCTGGAGCGGCGTCGACAAAGCGTCGGTCCGGATCTTCGATGGACGTGTAGACATAGTACCGACTGCCGCCCAACGGCATGATCAGCGCTGCCGAACCGCAACCGACCATGAACTGGGGCGCGTCGATCTCGAAGGGGTGGTCGGTTGTCCATCGCCAGCAGGTCAGCCCCATATCGCGCGGTGCCGATGCCTCGCCGAACAGTGCGGCGCGCATGCGCGAATTGATTCCGTCGGCCCCGACAATCAGGTCGTACCGCCCTGTCGTGCCGTCTGAAAATCGCACCGCAGCGTCATCGCCCTGCTCGAGACTGGCGACCTCAAGGCCGAGGCCGATCTCGATCGCGGACGCCCGGCGACGCAGGATTTCATGAAAATCGGCGCGCCGGATCGCCTGAAAAGGCGGCCAGCCCTTCTTGGCCAGATTGAGCGAAAACAGCCGATTGCCACGGTGACTGTGATAGTCGATGCGCGGAATCGCCTTGCCCGCCCGCGCGACGTCTTCGGCAATTCCAAGATATGTCATCGGCGCATGAGCGTTGCCTGGAAGATGCAGTCCGGCACCGCCAGTCTGCCAGCGTCGGGAACGCTCGATCACCCGGACTTCATGACCATTTCCGCCGAGCGCGATGGCCGTCGACAGTCCCGCTATGCCGCCGCCGCAAACGAGAACACGCATCATCAAGGCTCCCTGCCGTCATCTGCCAATGCCTGCCCCCGGACCTCCGCTTAACACATTCTTGACTCATTTGTTGCGCTGCGAATAAAAAACAGAACGCGCTGGTGTCCGGGGTTCGCCCCGGAGAAAAGGGAACGCGGTGCGGCCCTCGTTTGAGGACCAATTCCGCGGCTGCCCCCGCAACTGTAAGCGGCGAGCGTTACCTTCGTTGATGCCACTGGGCCCAGTCGGTCCGGGAAGGCGGAAGGGAACGCGACGACCCGCAAGCCAGGAAACCTGCCTGCGACGTGTCACCCTTTCCTCGCGCGGGGCGTGCAGGGAGCGGAAAGCCGTAGCGGTGACGAGCGAAACCGGACCGGAGGGGTCGGGTGCCGTGTCGTTGCAGGTTTCGGTCTCACCGTAATCGAAGGGCGCGCGGAACTTCCCTCGGTCAAAACCAAGGGGCGTCATCGTGCCGATTCAAAATCGATTCTATTCAGGCGGGTTATCCGCCGTCTTTATTGCGATTTCTCAACTTCTGATCCAGCCCGCACAGGCCGATCTTCTTCCCGAACTCATCGTTTCCGCCGATCAGGTGCCGGTGCCATCGAAGGCAGCAGGCAGCGCCGTTACCGTCATCGGCTCTGAAGAAATTGAAAACAGCAAGGCCGTGACACTCGTCGACATCCTGCGCGGCCAACCCGGCGTCTCGCTGAATCAGGCGGGCACGCGCGGCTCGTTGACGGAAATCCGTATGCGCGGTTCGGAGGCAAATCACGTCCTCGTCTATGTCGACGGCATTGAAGTCAATCGCCCCGGTGAAGGCGGTTTCGATTTTTCGGGCCTGCTGGCGGCCGACGTCGAGCGTGTCGAGATCCTGCGGGGCCCGCAATCGGGCATCTATGGCTCGAACGCGATGGGCGGCGTCATCTCCATCGTCACCAAATCGGGTCGCGGTCTTGAAGGCTATGAAGGCAACGTTCGGGCGGAAGGCGGAACGCGCGGCTCAGCGGCGGGCGGCTTTACCTTCCGGGCAGGAAAGGGCCCCGCATGGGGCTCGCTTTCCGTTTCGGGACTGACGACCGACGGCGACAACATCGCCCGCTCCGGCAACGAAAAAGACGGAACCCAGGATTTCAGCGTCATCGCGAAAGGCGGCTTTGAGGTTTCACCCGCGCTCGAGGTGGATGGCGTCCTGAGATATGTAAACCGCTCGGTTGAGTCCGACCCGCAGGATTTCGACTGTCTGGCCTTCGACGCGTTCTTCAACTGCCTGACGCCAAGCCCGACCTACGGCCTTGTCATCGACGGCGCAGACTTCTCGCAGATGCAGGATCTCTCAGGTCGTGCCACTGCCCGGCTGACGACGATGGACGGTGCCTGGATTCACGAATTGACGGGCAGTTTCAATGCCATCGACACGCGCTTCCAGCCCGGCGTGGGCGCGGACAGCAGGGCCGAGGAGCGCCGCCAGGCCGTTCTCTATAAATCGATTTACAATTTCCAGACCGGCGGCGGCGCCATCGAGCATACGATAACCGGTCTGCTGGAATTCCAGCGCGAAACTTTCCGCCAGACACAGGCAACCGCCACCCCGTCGCAACGGACGCTCAAAGTCCGCGATACCGGATCGGCAGCGACCGAGTATCTGGTTCGCTTTGGCAATGCCAGCCTGACAGGTGCGCTTCGGCATGACGCCAACGATGGCTTTGCGGATGCGACCACCTGGCGAGCAACCGGTGCCTACGACATGCCGCAGGTTGCAGCGAGGTTCCATGCGAGCATCGGAACCGCCGTCACAAACCCGACTTTCTACGAGCTCTTCGGCTTCTTTCCCAACCAGTTCGTCGGAAATCCGGCCTTGAAACCTGAATCGTCGAAAGGATTCGATATCGGCGTGGAGAAGACTTTTCTCGACGGCGATTTCGTGGTCGACGTGACCTATTTCCAGCAAGATCTTGAGGACGAGATCATCACGGTCTTCGGTTTTCCGGCTTCCACAGCGGCAAACGTCGCCGGTAAATCACAGCGCAAGGGCGTCGAAGTCTCAGCGAAATGGCAGCCACTGGCATGGCTCGATCTGACGGCCGCCTATACCTATCTGGAATCGACCCAGACCGGGTTCGTGCGTGAAGTGCGCCGCCCCCGCCATTCCGGCCGGGTCGACGCAACGGCACGTTTTGCCGATGACAGGGCGCGCGTCACCGTCGGCGCGAAGTGGAGCGCTGGCATGATCGACACCGAGTTCCTGCCCAATTTCCCCTATAGCCGCATCGCCGCGCTCAAGGATTTCGTCACGGTCGATGCGGCCGTCAGCTATCTGGTCCGGCCAGACGTTGAAGTCTACGCCCGTGTCGAAAACCTCTTCGACGCCAAATATGAGGAGGTATTTTCCTATGAGGCACCGGGCGTGACGGCTTACGCCGGCGTTGTCTGGCGCTTTGGAGCAAGCAGCCAAACCCCGTAATTCGGCCAGGGCCGGCGATCAGTCGCCGGCCTTGGTACCCGTTTCCTCGACGATCCAGTCGGCGAAGGCGGCATTGGCCTTCGCCGGCAATTCGATGATCGCCGGCACCTCGTAGGGGTGGAGCTGCACCAAAGCGGCGGACAGTTCCGCAACCCGGCTTGTCTGCGTCTTGAGGATCAGAACGGTTTCGCCCTCCTCCTCAACCTTGCCCTTCCACAGATACAGGGCGCGCATGCCCGGTATCATGTTGGCGCACGCCGCAAGCCGCCTGCGTACCAGCGCTTCCGCTATGGAGCGTCCAACGTCCTCACTTGGTACGGTGGTATAGATGAGGCTGATCGGCGAAACGTCCTTGCTCACCGCCACGTGCCCGACCCTATTCGTCTTCAAGCGTGAAGCCGGCCTTGATCGTGACCTGGAAGTGCTTCACCTCGCCGTTTTCCACGTGTCCGCGCGTTTGCAGAACCTCGAACCAGCGAAGATTGCGAATGGTCTTGCCAGCCCGCGCGACGGCGACACGAATGGCATCGTCGATGCTCTCGGGAGACGAACCGACCAGTTCGACGGTCTTGTAGACATGGTTGTGATCCATTTGGCGTTCCTTTCCCGTTTTGTCGTTTGTGTTCCTGTAACGCTACTCCCATTCTGCCGGTTGCGTCACCTCCTCCATATTGCTCCGCCCTGCCGCGCCGCTATAGTGCCGCCCTCGGCGCAGCCGTTCTGACGCCGTCCGGAGTTGTTGATCACGTGACCCGCAAGACCGACAGGATCGCCTTCATCGCAAGCGAAGCGCCCGAAGCGCAGATCGCCAAGGATGCGCTTGGGGCCATGTATGGCGATGTGCCCCCCGACGAGGCCGACATCATTGTCGCGCTCGGGGGCGACGGCCATATGCTCCAGACGCTGCATGATTTCATGAATCGCGGCATCCCGATCTACGGCATGAATCGCGGTTCGGTCGGGTTCCTGATGAACGAATATGCGGAGGAAAATCTCCGCGATCGGCTGAAGGCGGCCGAACTCACCAAAATCCGCCCGCTTCAGATGCGCGCCATAGACGTCCACGGGCAGACCCACGAAGCGCTTGCGATCAACGAAGTATCGATGCTCCGTCAGACCTACCAGGCGGCAAAGCTGGAAATCCGCGTCGACGACAAGGTACGTCTGGCTGAACTCATTTGCGATGGCGTCCTCGTTTCAACGCCCGCCGGATCGACCGCCTACAATCTTTCCGCCCATGGGCCGATCCTGCCGCTGAATGCGAGCCTGCTTGCGCTGACGCCCATCAGCCCCTTCAGGCCGCGCCGCTGGCGTGGCGCTCTCCTGCCCAATCGTGCCCATGTCACGATCAACGTCCTGGAAGCCGACAAGCGGCCTGTCAGCGCTGTCGCGGACCACACGGAAATCCGATCGGTACGGTCGGTGATGATCGCCGAGTCGACGCACGCCGAAGCGCCGATGCTGTTCGACAAGGGGCACAACCTCGATGAGCGCATTCTTGCCGAACAGTTCGGGTACTGACCTGACGGATTGTGCGGCCGCAAACGGCCTGTGCCAAGAGGCGTTACGTAAGGCTTTTCTTAAAATTCCGCACGCATAGTACCAGGCTGCAATAGGTTTCTTGAGCGGCCACTCTATGGCGAAAATTCTGTTCGACAAAATCTCGGTGCTTGTCGTTGAAGACAACATGCACATGCGACGGATTGTGCGTGCGCTGTTGTCCGGCTTCGGCATCCGGGAAATCTATGAAGCCGAAGATGGTGCGGCCGGGCTTGAGGCGTTCCAGCAATTCAGTCCGGATGTGGTCATCACCGATTGGGTCATGCCCATTTTCGACGGTTACGAACTTGCGCAGATGATCCGCAAGGATAATGGCACCAACCCATACTGCCCGATCATCATGCTGACAGGACATTCCGAAAAACGCCGCGTCATCGAGGCGCGCGATATCGGCGTAAACGAGTTTTTGGCGAAACCGATTTCCGCCAAGTCCCTGTATCTGAGACTCTACAGCGTCATCGCGATGCCGCGACAGTTCGTGAAGACCAAAACCTATTTTGGCCCGGACCGGCGGCGCGTTGAAGGCAACGGCTTCAAGGGCGAGGATCGGCGCGACCCTGATCGCAGCGAGAAATTCCTTGTCGACGAAACCGCCCAATCCAGGAAGGCAGGATAGCCAGAGGCTTGCGATGAACAACAAGACCCCAAAGCCGACGATCGAGAAAGATGGCTATGAAGTCATCCCGACAAAGGAATTGTCGCATGCGATCGGCGACCGAAACGCACCTGCTTTCGACCCGGATCTGCTGGCCCGGGCGGAAAAGGCGTTGGAAGATCTGAGCGGCGAGTTCGCCGGCTGGATGAAGGAAGAAACCGCCAAGCTCGCCGGCTGCTATCAGTCTTTGCTTGCAGGGAACCTTCCCGATGAAGAAGCCATCGATGCCTTCTATCGATCTGCGCATGATCTTCGCGGCGAAGCCGCCACGTTCGGCGTTCCGCTGGCCGGCGACGTGGCCGCTTCGATTTGCGGGATCGTCGAGGCATCCAGGGAAAATAACGAGGAACTGCCGGTTGCCCTGATTGGCCATCATGTCGATGCGATACGGGCAATTGTTCGCGAAGAGCCGGTCGCAGGCAACGATACTGCCGATGAACTCGTGGCGCAGTTGCGTCGCATTGGCGACGAGTTCCTTGCAGCGCTGGCTGAAAGGCATGTCATGCCTGACGATGCCGAGCTCAGCCAGGCCTCCTGAACAGTTCAGGCCGCGCGGAAATAGCCACCCGTCAGCTCGCGCGCCTCGTTGCGAGCAAGTTCGGAGCCCAGCCTGACCATCAGGGCACTCAGTGGCGCGCAGCGGTCGCCTTCTGCGGCAATCGCCGTCAGCACGCGCTCAACGACAATCAGCCGACGTGCGGAGACGCTGAGGTCTCGGCCTTCATCACCAAGCATGAGATTGGCGAGCCTCGCGGCCCGCAATACGGCCGCCTCCGGCCGCTCTATCCGGGATTTTCTGCATAACGCCGCAAAGCCATTGCCGGCATCCTGATAGAGCGCAGCGGCGCGTCGTTCGGGCAATCCGGACAGAACAGCAAAACCGGCGATCGCAAAATCATCTTCGCCGAGACAGATCGCCCTCAGGAGAAGCTTCTCGTCCAGATTTCCGCGCCGGGCAAGACGCTCTGCCGCAGCCTTGAGACCTTTGGTGCCTTCGGCCCCGCCCATCCGGATCATCCCCTCCGCGAACGCCTCATCGAGCGTGCGCTTTGCCCTGTGGGGAGAAAGCCAGGACCGGCTGACGAGGAACTCCGACAGGGCACCCACCATGCCCTCGACAAGATCGTGACGCATCTCCATCGGCAGATCGCCGCGTCCCAGCAAGGCTTCGCGCAGCTCTCCGTTGCCCCCATGCCTGTGGATCAGTCTCGCCATTGTCCCGCGGGTCAGTCGCGCATGCGGATTTTCCACCAGCGCCAGACAGGCATCCGCGTCGGCAAGTTCGACAATCGCTGCCGCCAGCCCGGCGCTGACGGGCTGCCTACGCGCCACGGCCCGGTGATGGGCGCTGCCGCAATCCCCGACAATATCGATCAGGTCTTCGTCCCGAAGGACAGGAGACGCAAGCAGCAGCGGTTCGGCGACCCCGCCAAGATCGGCGGCGAGAACGCGTACGATCTGCCTGGGCGCGTCCGGTTCCCCCGCGAACACATTGGCAAGCGCCCGACGCACGACGGGCGCCGGATCGTCCGTGATCACGGTCAGAACGGCTAAAGCTTCCGACCGGTTGATTTCATCGAGAGGAGAATCGAGAAACACGCGCGCCAGCGCTGCTGCGATCTCAGCCCGCTCGGTGGGACGGCCTTCCTCCAGGCGCGTCAGGAAACGCTGCAACAGCATGGCAGGCCCTTCACAAGCTTCACGAACCGCCCGGCGCAACGAGACGCGCCGGATCGTAGTTGCGGCCATTTGGCATCCGCTGAACGGCGGCTGGTGCCTGCGCCACCGCTGCCGATGTGCTTTCATCGCCTTGCATTGCCTTCGCAACGGTCGATGCCGTGCGGACAGAAGCGGGGGCGGATGATTGCGCTGACGGAGCGACACTGGTGGCCGGCTCGACATGCGGCTTGCCGAAGAAATTCAGCCAGAGATTCTGTACGGCCTCGCCGATTGTGCGCGCATCCGTCGATCCGCCATTGCCTGAGCCGGATGTCGGTGCGAATGCGGCAGTCTGGCTACCCGTGTCGGTGAAGAGCGACTGAAACATTGCCTCGCTTCGCCGCGCCGACGCGAATGCCGTCAGGGCCATGGGCTGGCCGGTTACCGGTTGCGTCGCTTCACCCTGCCCGTGCTTTGCAACCAGCGCGCTGTAGACCTCTGCGTTACCACGCGGTGTACCGCTGCGATCATAGAATATCGAGCGATTGGCGCGCGCGGCGGCGGGAAAGCGTTCGGCCGCTATTCCGTCCGGGTTGCTCGCGGCGCCGTTGATCAGATCGCTGGCACCGCCCGCGCCGAGAAAATGGGCGATATAGAGCTCCCCGGATGTCGGCTGGCGGCCGATTCCCGCCTGCAGCGTCTGCGAATTGGCGCGGGTCAGTTCCCCGGCCATCAACGCGGAAACCTCAGGGTCGTATCTGAGGTTCAGAATCTCGTCGCGGGCAGCGCTGTCTACCGACAGGTTTCCGTTCGAATCTTCACTGATCGAGGCAGCTTCGTTCGCCAGCCCGTAGCGCGCACCCCAGTCATGGATCGCCTTGATCCAGGTGCTCTCGATGAACTGGAACAACCCGGCCGCGCTCGATGTCGGCGCCTTGGCCTGCGGGTCCAGGGCGCTTTCGCGCTTGGCCGTATTCAGCAGATAAGAAAAATCTGTCCCCGTCGCTCGCGCGGCCCGCTGCAGGACGGAGGAAACTCCACCTTGCGAGTCGTTCTTGAGGATGGACGTAAACAGGAACATGCCGTTGCGGGCCTTTCGCCGATCTGTGTGCTATCTTGAGTCCCTGTCCAATGCCTCAGAGTGTCGCTCTTTTATGGTAAACAGGTGGTTAATCTCTGGGCCGACTCAATTGATCAGGCTGGGTTTTTCACGATGACACCGGCGCGGTTTCACCGGTCCTGGCTCATCACACCCTGCGCGAGCGAAACCGCGATGGTGAGGGCCGGGACGAGCGGCGCCGATGCGCTGATACTGGATCTGGGAATCGACGGTGCCGAACGAGCAGCGGCACGTCAAAGGGTCATCGATTTCATGGCATCGCGCGACGACACAGCCCCGGCTGTCTTCGTGATGGTCGCCGCCATTGGCACGCCTGAATGCGAGGACGATATACGCACCCTCACCGCGGCGCGACCTGCCGGCTTCGTTCTACAGCAGGCGACAGGCGGGGCCGATGTGACGCGCCTTGCAGCGCTTCTCGGTGCAGCTGAAGCCGATATCGGAATTGACGACGGCGCGACAGCAATCGTGCCCCTTGCGACACAGACGCCGGCGGCCATTCTCGGACTGGCAACCTATGTCGGGTCTTCATCGCGCCTTCTGGGGCTCGCCTGGGATGCCCTGTCATTGAAGGCAAGCCTCGGCTCCCGGGCCATCGAAGACGAAAGCGGAGCGCTGACAACCCCTTACTCGCTTGCCCGGAATCAATGTCTCATCAGCGCCATGGCAGCTGGCCTGCACGCGATTGATCGCGCCGAGCCGGGCGAAGGCCGCGCATTCATCAACTCCTGCAATGAGGCATGGCGCGACGGCTTTGCGGGCAAGATCGCAACCTCACCCGCCCAGGTTCCCGTCATCAATGGCGTCTTCGGCGTTTGAACGAAACGCTATTTCTTCAGGCTGGCGAGCTCTTCCTGCAATTGCCCGATCATCGTTTCCATCCGGCCTATGATGTCGGATGCGCGCTGTTCGGGGGCTGCCGGAGACTGAACCCCTATACCGCGCAGCACGAGGTCCGTTGCCTCTTCGGCGCATTCCTGTAGCGAAAAATCGCCCTCGCCGCGCAGAAACGCCCAGACCTGATGCTCAAGGTATCCGAAGATCATGTTGCGCAGGATCTTGCGCGAAAAATCGGATCGCAGCTCACCCGTCCGCACGCCATCCTCCACCACATCCAGCACCCAGCCCGTGACCTGCCTGTTGAGGGCAAAGACACGCGTTTCGCGGAATGCCGGATCGGCGCGGAGGTCCAGCAGGATGAAGCGCGTCAGTTGGGGCTCGCGGCGGATAAACAGCAGATGGTTTGAGATCGCCAGGTAAAGCCGCTCGCGGATCGGCCGGTTCTCGTTCCCGACCCTCTCCTGAGCGGTCAGTTCGTCATACCAGGCCTCCGCGACCTGGATCATCAGGTCGCGCCGGTTGACGAAATACTTGTAGATTGTGCCTTCGGATATGCCGCAACGCTCGGCGACATCGGCGGTAGAGAACTGCTCATAGCCTTTCTCGCGCAGTACGATGCGGGCCGTATCCATAATCGCAGCAACGCGCTGATCGCGCGGCATTCGGCGTATGCCGGCCTTCTGCGGTGTTTGAATTCCCATGACTTTCCCCGCTGTCATCGCCGCAGCTCAGGCCGACACCATCACAATCTGTTCGTCGCGTCCAATGTCGTGCGATCAACTGCCCGGTCGGACCAGCTGAAAGACCTCGTCGATAACCGCATAGTCCTGATAGCCAAGCCGGCTGACCGGCCGCGCCTTGGTAATATTGACGATGCCGTCCTCGATGATGGCGTCGTCGATATAGACGCCCGTGACCTGACCGAGCACCAGCCACGCATTGGCTGGCTTGCCGTCCTTGTCGAACAGGTCGACAGTCTGCAGATAGACGCATTCGAGCGCCGCCGGACTTTCCGCGACGCGCGGCACGCTGACTGAGACACCCGGCGCCGCGGTGAGCCCTGCATGTGCCATTTCATCATGTCCGTGTGGCAGCGAAGCGGAAGTCGAATTCATCTCCTTCATCAGGTTCATCGTGGCCAGATTGCAGACGAACTCACGCGTTTCCTCGATGTTGGCGATGGAATCTTTCCGCCCCTGGGTCGAAAAGCCGACGATGTTCGGCCGATTGGAGAACGCGTTGAAATAGCTGTAGGGCGCAAGGTTGATGCGTCCGGTTGAATCGAGGCTGGAAATCCAGCCGATGGGTCGCGGGGCGACGATCGCCTTGAAAGGATCGAATGGCAGCCCGTGCTGATTGGTTACGGCATCATAGTACATGCGTTAGTACCTAACCGATTTCGTTGTCTGGTTTCCACCGGCTGGTCAGCGCCGGGACATCGGGCCTGTCGCGCTCATCCAGCGGGTTGCCGCGCGTACCGATGGAAATGAACCCTGCGACCGTCTCTTCCGCCGTTACCCCGAGCAGGCGCGCAGCACCGTCATCGAACGCCTGCCAGCCGGTCAGCCATTGTGCGGCAAACCCGTATGCATGCGCGGCATGAATGAGGTTCATGCAGACCGCGGCAGCCGATGCGACCTGTTCGGCACGCGGAACCTTCGGATGTGGCCGTGGCGCCGAAACGACAACCACGGTCACCGCCGGGCGCGTGAAGCGGGCCAGTTCGTTATCGCGCCGCATCCCCTCGATCGGGCCCTCTCGCTCCTCCGCCATCTTCAGGAGCCGCTCGGCCAGCGCCGCGCGCGCCTCGCCCTCGACAACGATGAAGCGCCAGGGCGCGATCTTGCCGTGATCGGGAACACGGGCGGCAATCTTGAGCATCTCGGCAATACCGGCCTCGTCGGGTCCGGGGCCATCCATCTCGCGCGCCACCGCTGAGCGGCGCGTTGAAAGATGCGCGATCACTTCGTTCTGTATATCGGTCATTCAGTATCTTTCAGGCTGTGGGCCCGCTGAAGGGCTGTCGAAAGGCATTCGACACCTTGGCCATGCGGGGATTGCTGCTTGAACGCTCCGCCCCGTCACCGCCACAATGGGATGTTGATTCGATGCTGCGGCCTTGCAGGCGGGTGTAAGGTTCGCTTTTCTCACCTTCCGCAATGAACTGACAAGGTGCCGAACGGATGGTCAAGGCGAAATGAGCCGCCCGGCTTGGAAAGTCCTGTTTGCTGCCGTTTTCGTCCTGGCGCATGTCGTACTCCCGGCGCAGGCGGCCGAGAAGCGCGGCCTTGTCTTTGTACTCGATGCCTCCAATAGCATGTGGGCGCAGGTCGGCGATGCCAACAAGATCGTGAGCGCGCGCAAGGGCCTGGTCGATGCCTATCGGCGTCAGGGTACAACCCTTGATATCGGCGTGGTCGCCTATGGCAGCCGACAGGCGAATTCCTGTTCCGATGTCACCGAGATCGTGCCTTTTGGCACCGCCGATGCCGACGAGGCGGAAAAGAAGCTGGAAGCAGTGCGGCCGAAAGGTGCAACGCCGCTCGCGCTGGCGCTTGAGGAAGGCGCGAAGGCCGCCAACTTTACCGAGCGCCCGGCCACGATCGTCGTCATCGCGGACGGACCGGACAACTGCAATCAGGATCCGTGTGCAACCGCCAGGGCATTGGCCGAACAGTCGCCCCGCCTTCGCATCGATGTAATCGGCTTTGACCGCGAAGCCGAAAAGCTCGCCCAGCTTGCCTGCATCTCCGATGCGACCGGCGGCACGTTCAGGGCCGCCAGTACGACCGAAGATTTCTTCGACGCCGTTTCCGGCCTGACCCTCGCAGCCGTAGAGGCCAAGCCGGGAAGTTCCGTCAATCCCGCTGAAATAGCGACAGGCGTTCCCGTCACACGGCCGACGATCACCGTGCCACCGATGCCCGTTCCGCCACCACCCGCGGTCAGAGGCGGCGAACAGGCAGATGGCGGACAGCCGAAAGCCGAGGATGCGGTGCGCGCCGCCGGCATTGCCGCGGGCATCGGCAAGCCGGATACCGCCGCACCTCCGGGCCAGAACGTGACGCTGCGCCCGAGCGCGGTCATCGCGGAAAATGCGCCGCCCGTCGATTCCGGCATTGTATGGCGGGTTTTTTCCGCGTCCGCCGATGCCGATGGCGACCACAAGCTGATCGCGGAAACGGAAGTCGCCCGGCCCGTCTTTCACCTTCCCGGTGGCGATTACATCGTTCACGCGGCGTTCGGCCTTGCAGGCGCCTCGCGAATGGTCTCGCTCAAGAACCAGCCTGTCGACGAGCTCGTCGTGCTCAATGCCGGCGGTCTGAAGCTGGACGCCATCGGCGGTGACGAACAGCCACTCTCCGACAAGGACGTCGATTTTTCCGTCTATTCGTCCGAGCAGGACGAATATGGCCAGCGCAAGCTCGTCCTCGCCGACGCCGCGGCCGACACGGTGATCCGACTGAGCGCTGGCGCCTACCACATCGTCAGCCAGTTCGGTGACGCCAATTCAACGGTGCGCGCCGACATCCAGATCAAACCGGGCAAGCTCACCACGGCAACGATCGAACATCAGGCTGCGCCGATCACGCTGAAACTAGTCAACGAGGCTGGTGGCGAGGCTCTTGCCAACACCGCCTGGAGCATCCTCTCGCCCGGCGGCGACGTCATCAAGGAAAGCTACGGCGCCTTCCCGACCCATGTGCTCGCGGCTGGCGACTACAACGTCATCGCCCGCCACGAGGGCAAGCTTTACAACAAGGAATTTTCCGTCGAGGCCGGCCGCGCCAAGGAAGTCGAACTGATCGCGCAGTAATCCTGATCGGGCGCTATAGATCGCGCACCGGGTCGCTGCCGTCCCAGTCACGGGCAGCATCGGCGATCCGCTTGTAGCTTGCCCTTTTCGGCGCCAGCACCTCGGTCAGTTCCACCATCATGCCGCGCGGGCCGCTATCGGCGAAATAGGTGAAGCGCTCGCCTGAAGCGCCATGATGGCCAGCCGTTCCGGTCATTTCCGGCTCAAGCCCGGCTGTCTCGATCGCAACCTTCATCAGATCGTCATAGCGGTCCGTCCAGTACGCGACATGTTGAAGGCCTTCCGGTCCCTCGGCCAGAAAATCGCGCCATGAAGACGGAGCCGCATTCTTCTGCATGATGATTTCGATCTGCAGCGGACCGCTTTGAGTATAGGCAACCGAAAGTTCCGGCCGACTGGCGTTGCCCCGATAGAAAAAGTCGACCGGCGCGACGTGTTTCGCCACGAAAATCGGGCCGCAACCCATCGACTTCAGGAGGTAGTCGATCGCGCGATCAAGATCGGCAACGACATAGCCGAGCTGGCAGATCGGTCCAAAGAAACTGGTCACGTTGAGCCTCCTAACCGAGTGTCCCGGTCATCAAGGCAGGCGCGTTTCGCCCGCGGGGGTAACGGTCTGCCAGAGCGGGCGATGTTCGCGCCTCACGATGACCCATCCGTTGTCGCCGCCCCGGACCATCGTGTCGCTGTAGACAAGACCGCGCATGGTCAGGTTACCGCCCTTCAGCACATGCGCGACAACGACGCTGTCGACCTTTGTGTCGCCGCCAGACGTCGCGATGCCGTAATTGGCGAGCGCGTGAACGGTCGGCCCGAAGCCGTCGATGATCTCAAACAGCTGCGCAACGATCGCATCGCGGCCCGATACCGAGAACTGGTCGACTGCACCCGCATTATAGATCGTCTCGGCGTCTTTGTGGAAAACTGCCGCGATCGCCGCCCTGTCCTTCATGTCGACACCATGCAGATAGGCATTCACCGTCCGCAGCGGCCCGTCATTTTCAGTTTCTGTGGCCTGATTCATTTTCCCAGCGCTCTCCCCGATGGTCTTGTTCTATCGACACAAAAAGGGCGGCTCACAGGCCGCCCTCTTCCTTTTCAGATCTACTCCGCCGCATCCGCGGCCGCTTCTGCCTGCGCCCGTTTCACATCGGGCGGAACGGCTTCGTCCGCAAGCCAGCGAACCGCCTCGCTCAGGGACATCGACTGCTGGTCGCGGCTGCCCAGGCGGCGCACGTTGACCGTCCGCTCTTCGGCCTCGCGCTTCCCGCAAACGAGGATCACCGGCACCTTCGCCAGCGAATGCTCGCGGACCTTGTAGTTGATCTTCTCGTTGCGCAGATCCACCTCGGCCTTCAGCCCCGCCCGTGTGAGCGCCTTGTGCACCTCCCTTGCATAGTCGTCCGCATCCGAGGTGATCGTCGCGACGACGACCTGCAGCGGCGCGAACCAGAGCGGGAAATGACCGGCATAGTTCTCGATCAGAATGCCGAGAAACCGCTCCATCGAGCCGCAGATGGCGCGATGGATCATCACCGGCTCCTTCTTGTCGCCGTCTGAATCGACGAAGAAGGCGCCGAAGCGCTCCGGCAGGTTGAAATCGACCTGCGTCGTACCGCATTGCCACTCGCGGCCGATCGCGTCCTTCAGCGTGTATTCGAATTTTGGCCCGTAGAACGCGCCCTCACCGGGGTTGATTCCGGTCTTGATACGCCCACCCGATTCCTTCTCGATGCGCTCCAGCACTTCCCGCATCACAGCCTCGGCGCGGTCCCAGAGTGCATCGGAGCCGACACGCTTTTCGGGCCGTGTGGAGAGTTTGACGACGATGTCCTCGAAGCCGAAATCGGAATAGGTCGACAGGATCAGGTCGTTGATCTTCATGCATTCGTCGGCCAGCTGGTCATCCGTGCAGAAGATATGGGCGTCATCCTGCGTGAAACCGCGCACGCGCATCAGCCCGTGCATCGCGCCCGACGGCTCGTAGCGGTGTACGACGCCGAATTCGGCCATGCGGATCGGCAGGTCGCGATAGCTCTTCAGCCCGTGCTTGAATATCTGGACATGGCCGGGGCAGTTCATCGGCTTCAGCGCGAAGAGCCGCTTGTCCTCGGCATCATCGCCCGCTGACTGCACGCCGAACATGTTCTCCTTATACCAGCCCCAGTGGCCTGAGGTTTCCCAAAGCGACTTGTCGAGGATCTGCGGCGCATTGACCTCCTCATAGTCGCCCGCGAGCCTGCGGCGCATATAGGCAACGAGGTTCTGAAACAGCGTCCAGCCCTTGGCATGCCAGAAGACGACGCCCGGTCCCTCTTCCTGGAAATGGAACAGGTCCATCTCGCGTCCGAGCCGGCGATGGTCGCGCTTTTCGGCCTCTTCCAGCATGTGAATGTAGGAATCGAGCTGGCTTTGCTCGGCCCAAGCCGTGCCGTAGATGCGCGTCAGCATCTCGTTTTCCGAATCCCCTCGCCAATAGGCACCGGCGACCTTCATCAGCTTGAAGGCGTTGCCGACCTGGCCGGTGGAGACCATGTGCGGACCACGGCAAAGGTCGAACCAGTCGCCCTGCGCATAGATCTTGATCTGCTGGTCTTCCGGGATCGCATCGACCAGTTCAACCTTGTAAAGCTCGCCCTTGTCCTTGAAGACCTGCTTGGCCTTCTCGCGCGTCCACACGGATTTGGTGAAAGGTGCGTTGCGCTGAATGATCTCGCGCATCTTCTTTTCGATCTTCGGCAGATCGTCGAGCGTGAAGGGCTCGTCGCGCGCGAAATCGTAGAAGAAGCCGTTCTCGATCACCGGCCCGATGGTGACCTGGGTACCCGGATACAGTTCCTGCACGGCCTCCGCCATCACATGCGCGGCATCGTGCCGGATGAGTTCCAGCGCCGCTTCGTTGTCGCGTGTGACGATCTCGATTGTCGCGCTCTCTTCGATGGGGTCGGCAAGATCGCGCAAATCGCCATCGACGCGCATCGCGACGGCCTTCTTGGCCAGTGATTTGGAAATGCCCTCCGCGATCTCCGCGCCGGTCACGCCGGCAGAAAATTCACGTAGAGAACCATCGGGGAATGTAAGGGAAATCATGTCTTTTCTCCTGCTCACTCACTGCCTACGAACGCAGGTAAGCTGTTGTCTGACGCGCAATATCGCGCCGTCAGGCGACATAGCGCAACAGGTCCTCAAGGGCAATTCCCAATACCCGCCAACCGGTGTGTCATAAAGGTCGCGCGCCCCAAATTTCATGTTCCCCCGCAAGAATGGACATTGTACCGCCAGGCGCCGGAGGATATGCCGTTGGGTAAGGTTTGAATCGGGGCTTGGGGCAGTGCCTTGTCGGCCCGTCGGTACGTGGAGGCTGATGATGCGCACCCTGAAATTTGCAAGGCCCGTTCTGATGGCGACGGTCATGTCGTTCGCTCTGCTGAGCGGCAAGGCTATGGCCGCAGATCCCGCAATGCCCTACACCCCTGCCGCAGCTGACTGGTCGGGCTGGTATGTCGGTGTTCACGCCGGCGGCGCATGGGGAGATATCGATTTCAACGCCACACCCTATGGCGGCCCGTTCTGGAGCCAGAGCGTCAGCGGTTTCGGCGGCGGTGTGCTTGGCGGCTACAACTGGCAGGCGGATCGTTTCGTGTTCGGCGCGGAAGTCGATGCGACCTGGTTTGGCGTCGACTCGACCCTGAATCTCGCAGGCGTCGGTTTTCCGGGCGTCAACGTCACCGCAGAGTATGACGCGCTCTACACAGCACGCGGTCGTCTCGGCATCGCCTATGACCGCTGGATGCCTTACGTCAGCGCCGGTATCGGCCTGTTGCAGATGAGCGCGTCCGCAAATGCCGCCCCTGCCTTCAAGACAGACCACATTGGCTTTGTGGGCGGTGTCGGCCTCGAGATGCTGGCGTTTGGCGACCGCGCGACGGTCCGCGTCGAATGGCTGCATGGCGAGTTCTCTTATGAGACCGCTGGCCCCTTTGCCGATCCGGACCCGAGCCTCGACATCATCCGCGCGGCGCTGACCTATCGCTTCGGCTCTCGTATGTAGATCGGCGAATCGATCGCTGGCACAGTGACCGCTCCGACCCCACGTCGGGGCGGTTTTTATTTGGGCGAGCGAGATGGAGGCAAATCCGCCATCAATGGCCGCAGCCGCATCCCCCTTGCCTTATCCAATCGTCAGTTATCGCCGGCTATCGCCCGAAGAACTCATAGCGCTCAGGCACATTGTCGATGCCGTGCGTGCCGCCGGGGCGGCATTTGCTGACGCGGATCGCTGCGAGCCAGCTGCCCTTGATCAGTCCGTGCCGGGCGACCGCCTCATAGGCATATTCCGAACAGGTCGGAAAATGCCGGCAGTGATTACCGACGAAGCCTGAGAGCGTGAACTGATAGAGCCGGACGAGGCCCGTCCCTAGAAGCCGTCCCGGCGTCTTTGGCCAGGGGCCAGCATAATTGCGGCTGCGCTTGCGACGATTGTCTGCCTGTGCCGTCATTGCTCAACCCCCCGGAAGAGAGGGCCGAAACCGGCTTGGAATGGATCGTCGGGTCAAGCCCGACGATGACAACCCCATGTTTGACGAGCCGCCCATCGTTCCCCGAAGCGCCGTCTCTCCGCGCCGACGGCCGACGGGCTTCCCGCCCATCACCCAAGCCGTCATTGCCCGGCTCGACCGGGCAATCCATTCCGTCTGCATCGCGTCAGGAACAATCGTCGCGTGTGGCGCCATCGCCAGGCTCAGGCCGCCGAACCCGCCTGCCGCCCCTCGATCTGGTCGAGACAGTCGACGACCGCGTCGAAGGTCAGGAGCGTCGATGCATGCCGCGCCTTGAAATCGCGTACAGGAATTAGCACCTCCAGGTCGGCCCACCTGCCCTCCGGCGGCGCGCCATTCTCCTTCAGCATCGCATACATCCGCTTCCTGAGATCGCGCAGCTCCGCCGGGGTTGAGCCTATGATATGCCGCGCCATCGCGGACGAAGAGGCCTGCCCCAGCGCGCAGGCCTTCACGTCATGGGCAAAATCGCTGACCTTGCCATCCTTGACCTTCAGATCGACCGTCACGGTGGAACCGCACAATTTGGAATGCGCGGTCGCGGTCGCGTCCGGATCGTCGAGCCTGCCGATCGCCGGAATGTTTCCCGCCAGCTCCAGAATTTTCCTGTTGTAGAGATCGTCGATCAATTGCTCGCCTTCTCCGGTATCGCTGGCAGACTAGGCCTGGAAGCGGCGCGTTGACGCCTTTATTGAACCGCCACCACGCGCTGTATATATATGGATACGGAAAACGCGCCCGGCAACGCATGTCTTTGTTCGCGCGCGATAATCGTCCATTGCAGCGATCCGCCCGGCGGAACGCCGCGTATAGGTGGCGCGAAACAATGGAGTACCCTTCATGGATGCCATCGTGAAGCCGTTCAAGGCACGGGTCAATCTGGCCGCTGGCTCCGATCCGGCAACCCGCCCGACCCGCGAGGAAGCGGAAGCTGCGGTGCGTACGCTGATCGCTTATATCGGCGATGACGGTGACCGCGAGGGTCTGCTCGATACGCCCCGCCGTGTCGTGAAGGCCTATGACGAGCTTTTCGCCGGCTACAACGAGTGCCCGACGGATATCCTTTCACGCACGTTCCAGGATGTCGGCGGCTACGAGGATATCGTCATTGTTCGCGATATCCCGTTCACCTCCTATTGCGAGCATCACATGCTGCCTTTCACCGGCAAGGCGCATATCGGCTATTATCCTTCCAAGGGTGTTGTCGGCCTTTCCAAACTTGCCCGCGTCGTCAACGTCTTTGCCCGCCGCCTGCAGACGCAGGAGAACCTCACCGCCTCCATCGTCGGCGCCATCGAGACGACGCTGAAGCCGCGCGGCACAGCCGTCATCATCGAGGCGGAGCACCAGTGCATGGTCATGCGCGGCGTTCGCACGCCCGGCACGAGCACGATCACCAGCCAGTTCACCGGCGTCTTCGAGGGTGACAAGGAAGCGCGCAATCACTTCCTCGATCTGCTCGACCGCAAGGGCTGACGGCCAACCAAGAGTTACCTCAATGAGCCTCACCGGCCTGTTTCCATCCCCGCTTGAAGGCCGGGATGCCGACGAAACGGATGTATTCGCGCCCCGTTTCGACGCCCATGGCCTGATGCCCGCCATCGTTACCGATACCGGCAGCGGCGAAGTGCTGATGCTTGCCCACATGAACGAGGAAGCGCTGCGCCTGACCATCGAGACCGGCTATGCCCATTTCTGGAGCCGATCGCGCCGAACGCTCTGGAAGAAGGGCGAAAGCTCGGGAGCGCTGCTGACCGTCAGCGAGATCCGCACAGACTGCGACCAGGATACGATCTGGCTGAAGGCGAGCCTGCCCCACGGCCATGGCGCCTGCCACACAGGCCGCCCGACCTGTTTCTACCGGCGCGTCGAGGGCAAGGCGGTCGATGCGCTGCGCCTCACGAAGGATTGACGGACCGTACGGCGCCGCCCTCCAGCCGTTTCCCAATTGTTGACGTATTTTCGATAAACTTGATCGACGCGGCACGGAACGGTCAGGGCCGCGCGACGATTATGTCGCTGCGGATGACGGGGCCATCCGGTTTGCCGCAGGATGACACGACATGACCAAACTCGGTTCTATCACGACAGACGGTGTATCGCGGATGGAGCGCCCGCCCCACGGCGGACGGCCCACCATCGGACTTGCGCTCAGCGGCGGCGCCGCGCGCGGTTGGGCCCATATCGGTGTTCTTCGCGCGTTGGAGGAAGCCGGCTACACCCCCGATGTGATCGCCGGAACTTCCATCGGCGCGGTTGTCGGCGGTTGCTTTGCCGCCGGCAAGATGGGCGCGCTGGAGGAGTTCGCCCTCAGCCTGACCCGGCGGCGCATTTTCGGACTTCTGGATTTCGATCTGCGCGGTTCCGGGCTCATTACCGGCAATCGGCTGGCCGACCTGCTCGACGACCAGATCGCCGACATGTGCTTCGACCACGTCGATACGCGGCTTGCCTTTGTTGCGACCGAACTCAAGACCGGCCATGAAGTCTGGCTGCAGAAGGGGCGCATGGCCGACGCGATGCGGGCATCTTACGCCCTGCCCGGCATCTTTCGGCCGGTGCGCGTTTCCGGGCGCTGGCTGATCGACGGCGCACTGGTCAATCCGATTCCTGTCTCGGTATGCCGCGCCATGGGTGCCCGCGTCGTCATCGCCGTCAACCTCAACGCCGATGTGTTCGGCCGTGGCACCGTCCTGCCGCATCACCTGGCCGATGACGGCGATGACCTGATCGAGAACGATCAGCCTTTCGTCGACGGCAAGGCGGAAAAGCTGATCCGGCGGCAGATGCGCACCAGTTCGAACAAAGGGTGCGCCCGGCATCTCCTCCGTCATGGTCGACGCGTTCAACATCACGCAGGACCGGATCGCCCGTTCACGACTTGCCGGCGACCCGCCGGACAGCATGGTCTCGCTACGTCTCGGCAAGGTCGGCCTGTTCGAGTTTCATCGGGCACAGGAAGCGATCACGATCGGCTACGAGACGACACGCGGCATGCTGCCCCAGATCGCCGAAACGGTCGCTGCGCTGTCGATCGTCGAGAGCTAGTTCCAAACCCAACGGCCGCGCCATTCACGCGCGGCCGTTGGGCATGGGCCTTTATGCCGTCGCGATATATTCGCGCATGGCTTCCGCCTCGCGAACGGTTTCCTCGATCCGCGCCTTGACCACGTCGCCGATGGAGACGATGCCGGCCAGACGGCCGTCGACCACCACCGGCAGATGACGGAACTTGCCGCCTGTCATCAGCTGCATCAGCTGGCCGATCGTGTCTTCCAGCTCGCAGGTCACGACCTTTCGGGTCATGATCGCGCTCACCGGCAGGTCGAGCGCGGATGCGCCGCGCCCGGCGATCTCGCGCACCACATCACGCTCCGAAACGATGCCGATCACCCGGTCGCTGCTGTCGGTCACGACAATCGCGCCAATGCGCTTTTCAGCGAGTGTCTGCATCGCCGAATTGATTGTCTCCTGCGCCGTGATGGTCACGACGCTTGTGCCCTTCTCCAAAAGGATCTGCTCTGCCGTCATTGCTTTTCCTCCTTTATGCGGCCTTCTTTCGAGGCCCCAGCCCGAAGATGCACTTACGAACATGCACTGTACTTGGGACAATTGAGACCATGATGCCCCCAATTGCGCCAATCGCGCAACGCCGTCATAGTCGCGACGGTTTCAATGACATGAATGCGATGTGTCGAAATGCTCGGCAGCCTCTACCGCAATCGCCTGCGCCGCGACCTTGAGAACTGGCGTGATGAAGGCGTTATCGATGCCGCGACGGTGCGGCGGATCGAAGAACAGCTGTCGGAACGGCAGAGCGGTTCGAATCTGGCGCAATGGCTTGCCGGCCTCGGCGTAGTCCTGGTCGCCGCCGCCGCCATCGCCTTCGTCGCCGCCAACTGGGAGGCCGTGCCGCGCCTGATGCGCTGCGGACTTCTCGTTGCCGGCATGATCGTCTGTTATGCGGGCGCCGGCTGGCTGTTCCGCGCCGGTCACCCGAAATTCGCAGACCTTGCCGTGGCCCTCGGCGCGGCCCTGTTCGGCGCGTCAATCGTTCTTGTGGCACAAAGCTACCATATCGAAGGCGATGCGGCCGGCGCGTTCCTGATCTGGGGCCTTGGCGCGTTCATTGCGAGCATTCTGGGCAATTCACGCGCCAGTCTTGTACTGGCCTTCGCCATTCTCACCTACTGGGCCTTTGTCTGGTTCGATGACGGTGCCCGTCTCATGCCGCTCGAATTGCCCTGGCATTACCTCCCCGTCATCGCCGGAACGGTGCTGGTGGCATGGTGGCTGGATTTCGCGCGTGGCATCACGCTCGCCGTTGCAGCAATCTTCGGCTGGACGATGGTGACGCTGCTGCTGCGCGCGGAAGACATGGGCTGGCTCGGCTATCCGGGCATCCTTGCCGTGCTAGCAGCACCGGCCGCCCTCGGTTCGCTCGGCGCCCTCGCCCGCACAAGCAGCCATGAAACCCTTCAGGCCATCGGCTTCACGACCCCGCCCTTTGCCCTGCTCGGCAGTCTGGGCAGCCTGTTCATCCTGCAATTTGCCGTCGGCGACGATTTCGGCACGCAGGGCGGGTCCTCCGCGGAACCGCTCGTCCTCTCCGGCATCTTCTCGATCATCGCGGTGGCCGCGATGTTCCTTGCCTCGTTGCGCGGCGAAGTTCCGCGCTGGGCGCCTGTCGCAATCGCCGCGGTCCTGATCGCGCTGCACCTCATCGCAATCCCGATGACCGGCACGCCGGACGACAAAACCCGGTTCTTCCTGACGATTGCGCTCGCCGGCCTCATCCTGGTCGCCGCGATCGCGATGATCCTCTATGGCCAGGCGACGATGCGCCGGCAGGCGAGCATGCTCGGTGGCCTGATGTTCGTTGCCGAGGTCCTGTACATCTATCAGGAAGCATTCGGCTCTTTGCTCGATTCGGCCAGTTTCTTCATGATCGGCGGCCTCATCCTGATCGGCCTCGCCGTGTGGCTGGTTCGCCGCCAGCGCAGGATCGGGCCCGTCGAACCGGCTGAAACGGGAGCGCAGGCATGAGCAAGGCCCTTCTCGCCGATGCCCCGCCCACCCGCATGTGGCCGCGGCTGCTTGTTGTCGCCGCACTGCAGGTCGGCGCGCTTGTCTGGATGATCGCCGACCGCGCGATGATCCTTAACAGCGGCACGGAGGTTACCTTAAAGGTCGCCCCGGTCGATCCGCGCGATTTCTTCCGCGGCGACTATGTCGTGCTGTCCTATGACATCTCCAGCCTGAAGGTGCCCGAGGGGACGCCGGCCGCTGCGATCAGGCCCGATGAAGACGTCTTCGTGCGCGTTGCGCCAGGCCCGGACGGGCTGGCGGAAGTGCGGGGTGTCTTTCCGCAAAGGCCGTCCGGCGATGGAACCGTCCTGCGCGGCAGGCTGATCACCAGCTTCGGCGAGCGCCAGGTCACCGGACAGGATGAATCCGAAGGCTGCGGCGCGGAGATCTGCGTGACGCTCCGCGTCGACTACGGAATCAACCAGTACTTTGTACCTGAGGGAAAAGGCCGGGAAATCGAGCGCATCACCGGGGACGGGCGAGTCAATATCGTCGCAGCTGTCGCACCTTCCGGCGAAATGGCAATCAAACGTCTGCTCGTCGACGGCAGCCCGGTCTACGACGAACCGTTGTGGTAGGGCGGTTCGCCGTTCTGCGAACGCCGCCACTCTTCTTCCGCACGCAATAGATCCTGCAGCACCGCATCGCGTCGCCGCGCCGTCGCACCGTCGAACAGCGGAAACAGCAAAAGGCCGGCCGCGAAGCCGCCAATATGGGCCTGCCATGCCACCGCGCCGCTGACGCCAGGCATATAGGACGCACCAAGACCGAACAGCACGTTCAGCCCGAGCCACATCAGCGTGAAGAAGATGACCCGCGGCTGGCTGAGCGCAACCAGAAGCGGCGCGGCAGGCTGCATCGGTGCAAGCGGGTCCATGCGCCGAAACATGTCGAGCGGCCCGCCACGGTCGAACGCAAACCGGGCAGCGGCGCCCATCAGGCCCGAGCCGGCTGCCGATGCGCCGATAACGGGTGTCGGATCGTGCGGGAATATCGCCAGATGCGCGAGCGCCCCTGCGATTGACGTGACCAGACATATGGCGATGAACCTGCCCGTTCCGAAGCGCCGGGCGACCGGCGTACCGAACGCGGCAATCCACAGACAGTTGAAGATGAGGTGCGTCGCGTTGCCGTGCAGCAGCGCATAGGTGACAAGGCTCCACCACCGCGCGCCCTCGCCGCCCGGCAGGAGCGCGACCGCTGTCGGGTCACCGATCGTCCGTGCCGGGATGAATGCCAGCGACAGCAGCGTTTCGTAGTCGGTATCCGCCGGCAGCAGAAGCCTGACCAGATGGATGACGACAAGCCCCGCGACGAACGCGGCGGTAACACTGGGGATATTGAGGATAGGTTCGCGTTTCAATTCGCCTTTGCCTCACCTGTCGGTTCATCTTCACGGCTCCGCTGCCTGGAATGGCCCGCAACCTGCTTGGGTTCCTTTCATCAGGTCCATCGGCGCGCTGCAAGTGCCAATGAGAGACGAAACGGGGGCAGGTTGAGAAGATGAGCGGTTCAAATTGTTTCACCACGGAACAGTCGGCGTTGCGGATTGGCAGCCCGGCCTCGCGCCGGATGTTTGAATACTGGAACCGCCTTCGTGGCCGCGAGGTCGCGCCGCAACGTAGTGAAATCGAGCCGGCGGATATATCCGATATCCTCCCCGACACCTTTATTCTGGAGCAATGGTCGGCCGACCGGTTCCGTTACCGTCTTGCCGGCACACGCCTGTGCGCGGTCAGTGGCGGCGAACTGAAGGGCGCGGAATGGCTTTCGGACTGGGGCCCGGCCGACGCGGAATCCCTTGTGACCGCCTTCCGCACGATGACACGCGACGGCGCCGGCGCCCTGCTGCGTCTGATGGCGGGCAACGCACGCGGCCAGCAGGTCCGGATGGAGATCGTGCTTCTCCCGCTGCTGAATGGCGAGCAGGGAATTTCAAGGGTCATCGGCACGGCATCGGCGCTGGACAATCCATATTGGCTCGGATCTGTCCCGCTGACGTCACGCATGCTGACCGACCTGCATATGATCTGGCCCGAAGAGAGCGACCGGATCGCGAGCGGCGCACAGAACGTCGTCGCACTGTCGAATGAGCCGGTCCGCTGGCATGGCCATCTTGCTGTCTATGAAGGTGGCGCACGGTAGCGGCACGACCACATATGTGCGTCATTCCCCTGGAAGGCGACAACTCGGTCAGAAGACGTTCCGGGCTTACCACCCGTTAACCATCGCTGGCCTATCGTTGAGCCTGAACCACGAGACAGATCGGCTCCGGCCGGAATATTTCAGGCGTTTTCATGCTCGTTGCAAATCAGGCTGGCCATGTCTCGCGTCTCGTCGCCGCATCGGCGGAAGGACGGCGCTATCAACGCGTCAATGTCAGCCTTTTCGGCCGCTTCATGCTGCCCGATCTGACCGAACATGAATGCCAGGTGATCAACATGTCTCCCGGCGGCGCGGCGTTGCTGACGAAGGCGCTCGCCGACGAAGGCGACCGCATCATCGCCTATCTTGACAATGTCGGCCGCATAGAGGGCCGCGTGACGCGCCTTTTCGAAGGCGGATTTGCCATCGACATCAATGCCACGGACAGAAAGCGCGACAAGCTTGCCGCACAGCTGACATGGCTTGCCAACCGCGACACGCTCGGTCTTCCGGAAGATCGCAAGGATGAGCGTGTCGAACCGGTCAATCCGTTCAGCAAGGTCAAACTGGCCGACGGCCGCGAATACCCCTGCAAGATCAGCGATATCTCCGTTTCAGGCGCCGCCGTCTCCTGCGAGGTCGTTCCTGCTGTCGGCGCACCGGTCACACTTGGCCGAACCGCTGGCCGCGTCATTCGGCACCTGCCGAACGGTTTCGCGATCGAGTTCTCTCGCAGGATCGCGGAAGAAGCCACACCCGGCATGGAAAGCAACCTCTGACGGCTCCGTCGGCACCGGTCGAAATTCTGTAAAATTTTATCGTTTCCGGCCATCGCCCGCTGACCATGCTGGCGTTTTCGGCATTCCTGTAAAATTTGAACTATTCTCTTAGACCGCCCTCAAAGCCTGTCTGACATGATGCCCCTAACAACAAAAGGGAACCGGGGGCGGTCAAATGAAGTGGACGACGGGTGTCTTTGTCGCGTTGGCGGCAATGTTTTTCGCAACGGATATTCAGGCCTCGGCGGTCACGCCGGGCCAGAGCGCGGCAAAGCCGGCGATGATGGAATTCGCCAAGGCGCGTCCGCCGATCGGATACGTGCAGTTCTGCACTGAATTTCCGGCAGATTGTCAGGCAGCGCTGCCGCAGAAGGTCGCGCTGACCGAGCAGCGCTGGGCCGAACTCAATGAAATCAACGACACGGTCAACATCACCATCAAGCCGGTCACCGACGAAGAGCTCTACCATGAGGAAGAGCGCTGGACCTATCCGGTGACGGAAGGCGACTGCGAGGACTACGTCCTGCTGAAGCGCCGCATGTTGATGGAACGCGGCTGGTCGGCGGCCAATCTGCTGATCACGGTCGTTCGCGACCAGCGTGGTGACGGCCATGCGGTGCTGACCGTCCGCACCGAACAGGGCGACCTCATTCTCGATAACCAGGTGCCGGAAATCCGCTACTGGTCGCAGACCGACTACCGCTTCGAAAAGCGTCAGTCGAGCACCAATCCTACCGGGTGGGTGTGGCTGCGCGGTGACCGTGGCGGCGCACAGATCGTGTCGGCCTTCTAAGGAACATGCGGCAGGCCGCGGTGGGCGGTCAGCAAGCCAGGAAACACCAGAGACAGCTCGGTCGAGTCCCCCACCCCTCCGTCCCAAAGACCGGGCTTCAGAGCCGGCTTCCTTACCCCGGGAAGCCGGCTCGACCTTTTTCAGGCCAGGCCCGGCTATGATCGGGTAGGCCTATTCCTCGACGACGGTCATCGTCCGCGCGAACAACTGCGACCGCTTCACATAGTGCTTGGCACCTTTTCGCAAAGACGCAGCCTGTTCGTCGGTAAGTTCGCGCACCACCCGGCCCGGCGATCCCAGTACAAGCGAATTGTCCGGAATGATCTTGCCTTCGGCGACCACGGCATTGGCGCCAATGAGTACGTTCTTGCCGATCACCGCGCCGTTCAGGACGATTGCGCCCATACCGACCAGCGAACCGTCGCCGATCGTGCAGCCATGCAGCATCGCAAGGTGGCCGATCACGCAATCCTCACCGATAGTCATCGGGAAACCCAGATCGGTATGAAAGACGCAGTTTTCCTGCACGTTCGATCCGCGACCGACCGTGATGCGTTCATTGTCACCGCGCAGGACGGCGCCGAACCAGATGCTCGTATCTTCCCTCAGCGTGACCTTGCCGATCACGGCCGCGCTCGGCGCAACCCAATACCTGCCCTTTTCGGGCAGTTCCGGCGAATTGCCATCCAGTGCGTAGATCGTCATGCGCTCCCTTCCCGCTTTTATCCGAGGCGCGTGTCATGCGGCGGCCTCGTGGGAGGGCTTAGCCCAATTGCGTCGCGATGGAAACAAAGGTGACGCCGGCGCAGAAGCTCCAGAACGCGGCGATCGAGCTTCCGGCAATGACAAAAACCATCGGACGCTGCTCGACGCGGCGGGCATCCATGAGGTTTCGCCAGATGATGAATGGACCCCCGACGACCAGCACCGCCAGCAGTCCGAAGGCCTGGCCCACCGTCTCCGGCTGCTGCCGGAAGCTGGCGCGTTTTTGGGTCAGCAGGCCATAGCTGCTGACAGCCAGACCCGCAGCCGTGATGCCGACCGCGAGCGCGTACGCATAATAAAAAGCAAAACCCAACGCCATGACGCAAACATCCCCATGGAACAGTTTCGTCGCATTGTCTGCCCGCTGCAAGACGCATACCGTTCGCAGACGGTCCGAATCGGCTCTGATGGGCCGGGCCGCTGCGTCATATCGGGGCGCGCCGTGTCGTTTTGAAACCGGGTCCGGCACTGGAATGAAGACCCCTGCCCTGCTCAGCAAGCCGTTGGTGCTACGAGTTGCCTTCTTTGGCGCCGTCGCGCTTGCCGTTATCCTGGCTGGCATGTTCGTGCTGGACGTGGTCCGCCTTGTCCTGCGCGATTCAGGCCGCAGCACCGATGGCGAGCCTGTCCAGATTGCCGTCGCGGGCGTGCCGATGTCGGTGCCGCGCAACATGATCCGCGAAAGCACCTCCAATGGCGCGCGAATGGCAACGCTGGAGCTGTACTTCCACTGGCCGACGCTCAACGGATATTCGGCAGATACGATCGATACCTTCAGGCGATCTGACGTGAATTCGCCGGTAATCTACGTCACGATCACCGGCCAGATCCCGAACCTTTCGCCGGCCGAGCGGCTCCAGCGAATCTACAGCCAGCTGTTCGATGGAGAGGCAATCGCCGGCCCCGATGGCTTGATCGGACGTCATATGCGACCGGGTCAGGGATTTGATGGCGACGTCATCTATTATGACCAGAACAGCGCCGGGCCCTACGTGGTCAGATGCGGCGAGGACGATGTAAAGCCCGCGCCCGTATGCCAGAGGGAAATCGTGCCCGATCCTCGACTTGCGGTCACCTACCGGTTCGCCAAAGGGCTGCTTCCCGAATGGCGCAACATCGACGGCGCCGTCAGCGCGCTGGTGGAAGCATTTGTGGCAACCGCCCGCCGATAGGGTCGGGCGCGTGCCCGGTCAGTCTTCCAGATCGATATCGAGGATCGCCATCTGGAAATTGTAGTCGCCGTCCTCCTCGTCGCGAAAAAGCACGCCGATGAACTCTTCGCCGACATAGACCTCAGCTGAATCGTCCTTGCGCGGCCGCGCCCTGACCGACAGTTTCGGATTGTCGAACGTCCGCTTGAAAAAGGCTTCGAGCTTGGCGAGTTCGGCTGGCTTCACGAGAGTTTCCTCCGGGCAAATGCGATCGAGGGCCTATGAAGGCCCTCGACAGGATCGATGAAAAGGGTTGAGCCCTTTTAATGTGTTTCGACGCTTCGGCAAACCGTCTAGTCGTCCGCGATGGACTGGTTCATGCTCCGCGAGGGTTCGCTGCACCCCGCTTCGCCGACGACGCGCGCCGGCACGCCGGCGACCGTGACATTGGGCGGCACGGGCTTCAGCACGACAGAACCGGACGCGATACGCGAGCAATGCCCGATCTCGATATTGCCGAGGATTTTCGCACCCGCTCCGATCAGGACGCCACGGCCGATCTTGGGATGCCGGTCGCCGCCTTCCTTGCCCGTACCGCCGAGGGTGACGCCCTGCAGGATCGACACATCATCCCCAAGCGTGGCCGTCGCCCCGATCACGATGCCTGTCGCATGGTCCATGAATATGCCGCGTCCCATCGGGACCGCGGGATGAATATCGACCTGAAAACGCGTGGAGACGATGCTCTGCAGATAGAGGGCAAAGTCGCGGCGTCCCTCATACCAGAGCCAATGCGCGAGCCGATGCGCCTGAATGGCGTGAAAGCCCTTGAAATACAGAACCGGCTCGATCATTCGGTCGCAGGCCGGATCGCGGTCGAACACCGCTACCAGATCGGCGCGAATCTCTTCGGCCGTCACCGGCCGCGCGACAAAAAGATCATCGAATGCACGTCGGATCAGCTCCGCGCCGACCGCATCGTGATCGAGGCGCGAAGAAATTCGGTCGGCCACTGCCTCGTTCAGTGAAAGATGGTTGAGGATCGTGGAATAGACGAAACTCGCCAGCGCCGGTTCGGTCGCGACGACCGTTTCGGCTTCTTCGCGAACCTTCGACCACACGGGATCAAGGCTCGGCATTCTTGCCGCCAGGGCAAGATCGCGTCTCTCATTGCTCATTTATACACCTCCACGGGTTCAAGGCCCGTCGGTCGCTTGTCAGCCGCCGGTCTTGCCGGGCGTGACTGAAACGGATTTATAGCATATCCGGTTGCTTCGCACCCGCAAATCCGGTCCGGCCGGTCCGCACGACAATGTGAGAGCGTGGCCTGCCCGAAGCCCGATCTTGTTTCATCTGCTTCATATTACGGGGAAATCTGCCAAAAATGTATGAAGAAACAACCGCTGCTGACGGAAGGCTGCTGGCACGGCTCGACGGCCCGGTCGCCACCATAACGCTCAACAACCCGGCCAAACGCAATGCCGTGAACAAGGCGATGTGGGTGGGCCTTCGCGATCTCGTCGGCCATGCCTGCACGACCTGGAATGCCCGCGCGATCGTCCTGAAGGGTGCAGGCGATCATTTCGGCGCGGGCGCCGATCTTTCCGAATTTCACGAACGCATGGATCCGGCCAAATCGCGCGAACATGAGCAGGTCAGCATTGACGCCTTCGCGGCACTGCGCGAAGCGCCAATTCCGGTGATCGCCGCCATCCGCGGTCAGACATTCGGCGGCACGGTCGGCCTGACACTGGCCTGCGATCTGCGCATCGCCGACGATACGACACTGATGTCGATTCCCGCCGGACGCCTTGGCGTCGGATATCCGGTGTCCAGCCTCAACGACCTTGTCGCCGCAGTCGGCGCGCCGAATGCGCGCGACATCATGTTCACAGCCAGGCGCTTCGGCGCTTCCGAAGCCCTTGCGATGGGCCTCGTGCACCGCGTGGTTGCGCCGGCAGCGCTGGATGATGCGGTCTCGGAGGCGACGAACGCCATCGCCGCCAATGCGCCGCTTACGATCGCCGCGGCGAAGGCGGCCATTCGCGCCATTGCCGGCGGCCGGCTGGAGGCAGAGCGCGACAATCTCGCCGCCCTCGTTGCAGGCTGCTTCGACAGTCAGGATTTTCAGGAGGGCTGCCAGGCGTTTCTCGACAAGCGCAGCCCGGCTTTCACCGGCAAGTAGAACCTTGAATCGATATGTGAGCCGGAAACGGTACCGGATTCAGAGGATTGGCCTTTTTCACGGTCGCTTTAGTCCGAGGAACTCAAGGACGGCGTCCTTGTAGACCCTGTCGCCCACCGCCCGCATATGATCGCGGTGCGGGATCACGACCACCCGCGCGCCGGGTATGAGATCGCCGAGCGCATGGGGATCGCCGGCGACATCGTCGTCGCCGCCCACGCATATCAGGACCGGCAGGGTCAGCCGGGACAGTCCGTCTGCATCCATCGGCCCGCGGCTCTCGCGCATGCAGGCCGCAAGCGCTTTCAGGTCGCTCCGGGTCTGCTCGGCAAATTGCCTGAAGGTGCGCCCGGTCTTGCCCTGAACCTCATCGATTGAAGGGGCCTCGAGAGCGGCAACGACCTCGGACGCGATCGAAAAGCCGTGCACGGCGTTCTCGCCCAGACCGCCAATGACGGCCCGCCGGACCCTTTCGGGATGGATCATCGCGAGGACGAGCGTGATCCGCGCGCCCATGGAATAGCCCATGACGTCGCAGGATTCGATGCCCAGATAGTCGAGCAGACGGCGCGCATCATCGGCCATCAGGCTCATCTCGTAATCGGCGGCATCGTAGAGCTTCGCACTGGCCCCATGACCGCGATTGTCGATGGTCACGACCTGTCGCCCGGCGCGCACCAGCGTATTGACCCAGCTCGGCCCGAACCAGTTGATCTGCGCCGTCGAGGCAAAACCGTGGATGAGCAGGATCGGTTCACCCTCGCCGCTTACGGTATAGGCGAGTTCGTTGCCGTCCGAATTGAATGTGCCGCTGAACTTTTCGATCATCGCGTGTGCTGGTTTTGCCGTTATCTGTTGGGCGGAGTTTGCCGCAATCTATGCGCTTGCAGCGCGGATGCAAGCCGCACCGGCTAGAAGCGACCGGCTACGCGCCAAGCAGGATATCGGCCAGCCCCTGTGGATTATCGACCATCAGATCGTGCCCGCCGGCAATTTCCTCATAGCGCCAGCCACCCTGCGCCTTCGCGCGTTCGGCCATCGCATCGAGCCCCGGCGAGGGATAGTCGGCCGCACGAACATAGATCTTGTTGGCGAAGGTATCCCGCCCGCTCGTGTCGCCCGCAGGCTCCGTGAAGGTACGAACCGGTTGCCCTGTGCAAAGGCTGTCCACCCATTGCGCGTCGTCAGCATTGACATTGAAATGGGCGGCGGCAATCGGCGGCAGCGATGTTTCGCCCTCTGCGGCAAGCGCCTTGATTCTGTCGCGCAATGCCGGCGACATCAGATCCGCCAGGCATTCGCCGGCTTCAGGGACCATCGCGTCGATGAAGACCAGGGCGGACAGCTGCTGTGCGACATCGTTCGCAACGCGTGTGATGACCATCCCGCCGTAGGAATGGCCGGCAAGCACAACGTCCCGCAGTCCCTCCCATCGGATGAGGTTGGTGATGTCGCGTTGGTGCGTGGTGAGATCGATGGTTTCGTCGAAGTGGTGCGACCGGTCGGCAAGACCGGTCAGCGTCGGCGTGAACACCACATGACCCTGCGCGCGCAGTAGGTCCGCAACCCGGCGATAGCACCATCCGCCGTGCCAGCCGCCATGTACGAGAACAAATGTCGCCATCCCCTCACCCTCCGATTGTATCTCACGTTCGATCGCGAGCACTTTTTTGCCGAGAAATCGCCGACGAAGTGAATTGCAGCGGAAGCGATGTCGCGATATGGATAGCCGCGCTTGGTTGTTCGATCAACCAACGCGGGAATCGGCGTTAAAACTGACGCCAACCCTGATCCCCAGAAGATGCGGCACAGACCCAAGAGAGGAAACCCCTTATATGGTTTTGAATAAAATCAGCATTTCGGCGCTGGCGCTTGCCGCCGGGCTGGCTTTCGCCGGCACCGCGCAGGCAGAGGACGCGGTAAAGATCGGCTTCCTGAGCGACATCAGCGGCGCATCTGGCGTTCTCAGCGGCGAAAGCTCGGTGACGGCCATCGAAATGGCCATTGAGGATTTCGGTGGCGAAGTGCTCGGCAAGAAGATCGAACTGCTGGTCGCCGATCAGCAGAACAAGCCTGATGTCGGTCTGTCGATCGCGCGCGAATGGATCGACACGAAGGGTGTGACGGCGATCCTCGACGTCAACAACTCGGCCGTCGCGCTGGCGGTCAACGACCTGACGCAGGAAAAGAAGATCACGTTCCTCGACGGCGGTTCCACCACCAAGCTGACGAACGATGCGTGCTCGCCCTACCTGTCGCAGTGGATTCCGGATACCTACAGCCTCGCCTATTCGCTGGCATTGCCGCTGGTTAAGGCCGGCAATGACAACTGGTTCTTCATCACGGTCGACTACGCCTTCGGCCACGATCTTGAAGCCAAGGGCATCGCCGCTGTCGAAAGCGCCGGCGGCAAGGTCGTCGGTTCGGTCCGTCATTCCCCGCAGACGACCGACTATTCCGCATTCCTGCTGGAAGCACAGTCGAAGGGCGCCAAGACGATCGCGCTCGCGACGTTCGGCTCCTACATGATCAACATCATCAAGCAGGCCAATGAATTCGGCATGGACGTCAAGCTTGTGCCGTTCTTCATGGCGCTGACGGACGTCAAGTCGATCGGCCTTGAGAACCTCAAGAACGTCTCCGGCACCACGTCCTTCTACTGGGACCGCAACGAGAAGACCCGTGCGTTCAGCGACCGCTACGAGAAGAAGTTCGGCCGCCCCGCGACCTTCGCGAATGCCCAGCAGTACGAGGCCGTCACGCATTATCTGAAGGCCGTCAAGAAGGCCGGCACGACGGATGCTGCAGCAGTCCAGAAGGAAATGGTGGCAATGCCCGTAGAGGCGGCAACCGACGTTTCGGCCTATATCCGCGAGGATGGCCGCGTGATGCGCGACATGTATGCATTCGACGTCAAGACGCCGGCAGAATCCAAGAGCGAGTGGGACCTGATGAAGGTCACCGCCACAGCTGACAAGGAAGAAATCAACCAGCCGCTCAGCCAGAGCACCTGCAAGCTGGTGAAGAAATAGGCGAGAGCCACGAGGCCCTCGACGCAGATATCGACCCCGGCGCCTCGGCGCCGGGGTTTTTCGTTGTGCACCCAACTTCGCAAGGCTGGACGGCAGCAATCTCGGAACCTAAGAAGCCGGCATGACCCAATCCCGCACTGGGTCGCGGAACAAGAAGGGGACGGGAACCGCATGAAAGCCTATTTGCTGAACGACAAGGACCAGCCGTTGGTGCTGACCGAGGTACCGGACGAACCGCCTGCAGCTGGCGACGTGACGGTTGAACTGCGCGCCGCCGCGCTCAACCACCGCGATGTCTGGATCCAGCAGGGCAACTATCACGTGCTGCGTTATCCGGTCGTGCCCGGCGCCGATGGCGCTGGCGTCGTCACGGCAGTCGGCGAAGGCGTCGATGCCGGCCTGATCGGCCGCGAGGTCATCATCAATCCCGGTTTGTCATGGGGCGACAGCGACGTCTGGGCCGGGCCGGACTTCTTTCCCCTCGGCACGCCCCGCAACGGCACCTTCGCCGAGAAGATCACCATCCCCGCGATCCAGCTTGCAAATCGCCCGGCGCATCTGGACTGGGAGCATGCGGCGGCCCTGCCGCTGTCGGGCCTCACCGCCTTTCGCGCGGTGGCGTCGCGCGCCCGGCTGAAAGCAGGCGAAAAGGTGCTGATCACCGGCATCGGCGGCGGCGTCGCGCTCTACGCCATGCAGTTCGCGCTGGCGCTCGGCGGCGAGGTCTACGCCACCAGCAGTTCCGACGACAAGGCGGCGCGGGTGCGCGAGATCGGCGTGAAGGGCACCGCAAATTACCGGCAGGATGGCTGGGCACACAATCTGCGCGAACAGGTGCCCGGCGGCTTCGACGTCATCATCGACAGCGCCGTCGGCCCCGGCTTCCAGAATCTGATCGAGCTTGCAGCCCCCGGCGGGCGGATCGCCTTTCTCGGCTTTACCGCCGGCGGCGATATCCAGATGGACGTGCGTCCGGTTTACCGCAAGCAGGTCAGCATTCTCGGCACCAAGATGGGATCGCCGCGCGATTTCGACGCGATGGTCAAACTGGTCAATGACAAGAAGATCGTGCCGATCGTCGACCGTGTGATGCCGATGTCGCAGATCAACGAGGCCTACGCAATCGTCGACCGCGGCCAGCAGTTCGGCAAGATCGTGCTGACGCCGGATTTCTGAGCGGGCCCGCTGTAGTCTGAATAGGCACAGGGGTGCCAATCCTCGCTTAGCGTATTTTTTCCTCTTGCTCCGGCACGGGCGGATAGGTGATGGCATCGAAAAGAAGCACAAGATATGAAGGATCGTAGAGTTCAATTCGCCCCACGTTATCTGCGAAGCTTGCAATGCGCGGAAACAAAAGTTGTGCGCGACGCGGCGTGTTGTCGATCAACTGATCTTGGTCATCAAGGAATACCCAGCATAACGCTGGTCCGCTCAGCCCCTTCGCAGAAGGTGCAATGCCAGACTCGTACCGTCTACTATCGCCTGCCGGCACATGCACCTTGCCGAACAAAACCATCGACATACCTTCATAGGTGAAACGCGTCATCGTTCGAAAAACCGCTTCAACGCCGAGAGATACATCGCCTCGAAGCGCTGCGCGGCGCTGGCCGGCGGGTAGAGCGCGAAGCCGTGGAAGCCGCCGGGAAATACATTCAGTTCCACGGCCACATCGGCAGCGATCAGGCGGCGGGCATACTCGATATTCTCATCGCAGAAGAGGTCGAGCGCGCCCACCCCGATCCATGCGGGCGGCAGTTCGGCAAAATCTTCAAGCCGCGCCGGCGCCGCCAGGGCCGGAATGTCGGCCTGGCCTGGCGCACTGCCCAGATAGCACTCCCACCCGAAGACGTTGTCTTCCGCCGACCAGATGTGGAACGGGCGGGCGGGATCGTTCCTTGGATGTTTCAGCGCGGTTCGATCATCGAGCATCGGATAGATCAGCAATTGACCTGCGATTGGTATACCCTTGTCTCTCGCCAGGATCGCCAGCGCCGCAGCATGACCGCCGCCCGCGCTTTCCCCGCCGATCACGATGCGCGAGGCATCGACGCCCTGGTCCCCGGCATGGGCAATCACCCACTTAAGAGCTGCAAGATTGTCGTGGAGCGCTCCGGGAAACGCCGTTTCGGGGGCAAGGCGGTAGTCGACGGAATAGATCGCGCAACCGATCCGTTCGGCGATCATCCTGTTGCGGGCGTCGCTCATATCGGGCGTGCCCAGCACATACCCCCCGCCATGGAGATGCAGGTAGACCGGCGGATTTTTCACCGCGGTCGGACGGTATGACAGGATGCGCAGGCCCTTCTCGTGGCCGTCCGCGGGGATGTGCAGTTCCTCCGCCATGACAGCCGGCGTCGGTGTGCCGAGCTTGGTGAAGGTCTCGTTCTGCACCCGCCGGATTTCCGGCAGCTTCGCCAGTGTGAATTCGAACGGTGGGACAATAGCCAGCAGCGGCAGCAGTTCCGGGTCGATACGCGGATCGGACATCAATTCCCCTTGGTACGGTTCGCATGAATGTTGAGCATTGCCATGGGTGTAGGTCAACGACGCGACGGGTCTGCCTGCGACATCGATTCAGCGGCGTTTTGAACCGCAACCGCTTCCATCCCCGTGCGAACCGTCTTATGGTCCCGCTGCACCCTCGAAGATTTCACCGGAGCCCCGCAATGGCCGATAAAGGCATTCCGCATTTCCACAATTCCGGCGGCTTCCCCGCCATTTCGATCGGCGCGCGCGAGTTCCAGTGCATCGGTGCCCTGCCCCCTTACGATCATCCGCATGTCTATCTCGACATGGGCGATGACAAGGAAATTGTTTGCCCCTATTGCTCGACCCTGTTCCGGCACGATGAGCAGCTCGCCGCCGGTAAGGCCGAGCCCGCCGAGTGCCTCTATCAGGGTCGCTGAGCTGGATCGTCCGGCATGCGCGAACGCCGCCGCATCCTGATTGCCGGTGGCGGCATCGCCGGCCTTTCGGTGGCGCTCGCCGCCGCTGAGGCCGGGTTCAGCCCGGAAGTCTTCGAACAGGCAGGTCGCATTGAGGAATTCGGTGCTGGCCTGCAGATCACACCCAATGCCAGCGCGGCGCTGACCCGCCTCGGCTTCGGCGACGATCTCGCCGAACGCGCCTACGAGCCGGCCAATATCCACCTCATCTCGCATACCGGTGGCACGCTGTGGTCCGCGCCCCTCGGCCAGCGCTTTGCGCAAAGCTGGGGGCATCCCTATCGCGTGATGCACCGCGCCGATTTGATCGGCATGCTATCCGATGCAGCCTATAGCCATCCCGACATCTCGCTGCGTCTCAACCATCGTGCCGAGGGCTTTGCCACCCATGCGCACGGCGTCACGCTGATGGCCGGCAGCCCCGGCAACATGGATGATTTTCATGGCGCCGGACTGATCGGGACGGATGGTCTGCATTCCGTCATACGCCGCTGGGTGGTCGGTGATGGCGACGCAAAACCTTCCGGATACGTCGCCTGGCGTTCAGTCGCAGATGCCGGTGCCGCAATCGATCCGCGCCTGAAAACCGATGTCTGTGTCTGGGTCGGTCCGCGCGCCCATGTCGTCACCTATCCGCTCCGCCGGGGATCGATCATCAATATCGTGGCCGTGACCGAAGGGTCGCTTGACGACCCGGGCTGGAACGCGCCAGCCGAACCGACGCTGGTGGTCCGCCGTTTTGTCGGCTGGCCGCCGCCCTTGATGGAGGTGGTCGAGGCCGCGCCGTCCTGGCGACGCTGGCGCCTCGCCGACCGCCGGCCGGCGGACACCTGGGGTCAGGGCCCCGTGGTCCTCGCCGGCGACGCCGCCCATCCAGTCATGCCGTTCGCTGGCCAGGGCGCGGCCCTTGCGCTGGAGGATGCGGCAACGCTCGGTCACTTTCTGAAGACCGAAGCGTCGGTTGAAAGCGCCTTTGCAAGATTCCGCAACGCGCGGCGCAAGCGCGCCGCCGCCATTTGGTCCTTCTCGCGGCGTAACGGCTTTCTCTACCATTCCGGCGGCCTGATCGGCTTTGCGCGCGACATCGCCCTGCGCGGCCTGCCCGATCCCATCATGCTGGACAGGCAGTGGTGGATCTACGACTGGCGTCCGTTCAGGGACTGAATCGTTTTCTCAGGTTCAACCGCCAACCACTTCAATTGAATCGGATTTTGCCAGCCTCACCATTTCGGGCCGAACGCGCCGGCCTCTTTCGCCGCCTTGATTTCAGCGCCGCTATAGCCGAGTTCGTCGCGGACGACTTCCTCGTTATGCTGGCCCAGGGTCGGTGCTGCCGTCGGTTTGACGACGGGCGTTTCGCCGAAATAGAGCGGTAGCGCGATATTGGGCACCGTACCGGCCTGCGGGTGGGGAATATGGCTGATCATCCCGCGCGAAGCGATGATGTCACCATCCAGCGCATCGGGCAGTTCATTCACCGCGCCAGCCGGGATATTGGCGGCGGCAAGCCGCTTCAGCCAGTTCGCGCGCGTATCCTTTGAGAAAGCTTCATTGAGGATCGCGTAGATACGCTCACGCTGGTCAAGCCGTCCGGCGCCTTCCTGCAACGCCGGCTCCTCGGCGATTTCCTTCATGCCGAGCACGTCGGCGAACAGGCGCCTGAACGTCACCGTCGACGCGCAGGAAACGAAGATCGGCTTGTCTGCGGTGTTGAGAATGCCGCTGGGAACGGAATCGTTGCTCGCATTGCCAGTGCGGACCGGTATGCGCCCGCTCATCAGATAGTTCATGGCCGCAAAGCCCGTCATGATGATGGAGGTATCGTAGAGCGGCACTTCGACGAACTGCCCCTTGCCCGTCCGTGCTTTCGCGGCGAGTGCGATCAGCACCGCATTGGAAGCCATCATGCCGGTCGCGATGTCCATGAGCGGCGCGCCCGCGCGCATGCCGGGATCCTGCGGCCAACCAGAAAGCCCCATGAAGCCGCTTTCGGCCTGCATCACCGGATCGAAGCCAAGTCGGTCGGCATATTCGCCCGTCCGGCCAAAGGCCGAAACCGAGCAATAGATGATGCCGGGATTGAAGGCCTTCACCGATTCGTAGTCGAGCCCATACTGCTTCATGACCCGTGAGGAAAAATTCTCCACCAGCACGTCGGCCTTGGCGACAAGAGCATGCGCGATTTCGCGGCCCTTCTCGGACTTCATGTCCAGCGTGACGCCGCGCTTGTTCCGGTTGCCCCAGAGAAAGCTGGGGCCTTGCCCGCCGAGCTTTTCCTCGCGCGGGGCAAAATGGCGCTGATCGTCACCGGTCGGCTTTTCGACCTTGATCACATCCGCGCCCGCATCGGCGAGGATCATCGTGGCGAGCGGCCCGGCCACGAAATGCGTAAAGTCGAGGACCTTCAGCCCACCCAGCGGTGTGTTTTCAAAGCGGTTCGCGTCAGTGGTCATGGCTTCCTCTATCTTCCCTTGAATTGCGGTTTGCGTTTCTCGGCGAAGGCCCTGAGGCCCTCCTGCCTGTCATGAGAATCCTGGAAGCCATCGACGATGGCTGTTTCATACCGCAGCGCCACTTCCAGCGGCTGCTCCATGCCGTCATCGGCCATACGCTTCATCGCCGCAAGGCCAAGCGGGCTCTTGTCTTCCAGACCGGCTGCAAGCGCAGCTGTTGCGGTTTCCAGCTCGGCCAGCGGCACAACCTGATTGACCAGCCCCCACTCCATCATGGTGCGCGCCGGCACATGCCTTGCGGTGAACATTAGCTCCTTGGCCCGGTTGACGCCGATCTTGCGCGGCAGCCGGACCGAACCACCCCAGCCGGGAAGCAGGCCGAACTGGGCATGCTGATCGCCAAGCTTTGCTTCCTCGGCAGCGATAACGAGATCGCAAACGAGAACCACTTCCAGACCGCCCGCCAATGCAAGGCCGTTGACGGCAGCGATGACCGGCATCGGAAACAGCTCGATCCGCCGCAGGACACTTCTGGTGAAATCGAGAAAGGCCTTCCTGGCGCGCTCACGGTCTTCACCCTCGCCCAGCGCCTTCACTTCCTTCAGATCCGCCCCCGCGCAGAACGCTCGGCCGGTGCCGGTAATGACGACGCACCGGAAATCGCGATCGGCCTCGACCGCGTCGAGCGCGGCGTTGAGATCGGCGGCCTGCCGCGGGCTCATGGCGTTCATCGCCTCGGGCCGATTGAACGTGATCCACGCGGCCGATCCGCGCTTTTCGAAAAGCACCGTCTCGAAAATGGGGCTCTGAGGCATGTCGTGGCGCTCCCTCCGGCACCCGTATGAACGGGTGCTCATTCACCGCGCGCGACTTTACCCGCCCCGGCGGCCGGATCAAGAGGCGCGGCGGCCTATAGCACGACTATGGGTGAATCTGTCGGTACGCGACCATAAAGATCGATCACGTCCTGGTTCATCATCCGCACGCAGCCGCTGGAAACCGCTGTGCCGATCGTCCAGTACTCGGGCGATCCGTGGATGCGATAGAGCGTGTCCTTGTTGCCCTGGAAAATATAGAGCGCCCGCGCCCCGAGCGGGTTTTGCAGGCCAGGCGGCATGCCGCCGTTATCGGCGCTGTACTGGGCGAGTTCAGGTTGACGACCGATCATCTCGTCGGGCGGCGTCCATTTTGGCCAGGCCTGCTTCCAGCCAACACGCGCCCGCCCCTTCCATGCGAAGCCCTCCCGGCCGAGGCCCACGCCATAGCGCAAAGCCCGCCCGTTCTCCTGCACGAGGTAGAGATAGAAGGAAGATGTATCGACGACCAGGGTCCCAACACGCTCGCTCGTCGGGTAGGCCACCTCGCGCCGGTAGAATTGCGGCGGCACCTTGGACAGATCGACGGGCGGCACGGGGAAGCGCTCCTGCGGCAGCGGACCGTACATCGCCTCGTAATAGGGGTCGATGCCGCCGGGCGTTGGTCCAGGAACAGGACCTGCCGGCAGAATCTGCGGCATCGGTCTTGTCGTGGAACATCCCGCAAGCGCAAGCGCCGCGGCGCCCGATAGGCCTGTCAGTATCTGACGACGGCTGTGCCAATGCTTCCTGTTTTCGATCATTTTTCTGGTCTCTTGCCCGGGAGGATTTTCTTATTGGGCCTAATGGCCACGGATTGCTGGAAGTTGCGTGGCAGCGTCCATTTGCCACGCTCGATAGCGGCGCTGAAATGTTGGCGAAAAGAAGTCCCCGGCGCGGCTTTCGGGTCACACGCCGGGACAAAGTTGAGGTTCGGCTTTGCCAGAATCTTCTAGCTGTACCAGGGGCCCATCACGACCTTCGTATCCGCGCCTTCCTTCGATACATTTTCAGCGAAAGCTGCAGGATCGCTTCCCTTGTAATGATAGGGATACACATAGGTTGGCTTGAATTCGGCGACCGCCGATGCTGCCTGATCGACATCCATCGTGAACGGCAGATTCATCGGAACGAATGCAATGAAGATATCCTTCAGCGCGCGCATCTCGGGAATGTCTTCTGTATCGCCGGCGATGTAGATGCGCTTTCCCGCTACGCCAAGCACATAGCCGTTGTCGCGGCCCTTCGGATGATATTTCAGCCGCTCTTCGGTCGTGTTGTAGGCGGGAACGGCATCGATCGACATTTCGCCGATCTTTGTCTGCTCGCCGTTTGCCACCTGCGTTGCCTTGGCCTTCAGCGCCTCGGGCAGCTTCTCATAGACCGAGGGATTGGTGACCACCCGCGTCCCCTCGCCTGCAAGAGCCTGCAGGGTTTCGACATTGAAATGGTCAGGATGCTCATGGGTGATCAGGATCACGTCGGGTGCGGGCTGCCCTTCATAAGCCGAGGCCGCTCCCACGGGATCGTTGTAGATCACCATGCCCGGGACCGTCATCACGAACGAGGCGTGCGAAACCGGATTGATGGTGATCTTGCCGCCATCGGCATCATAGCTGTCCCCGGTCATCGCCTGCGCGTGAGCCTCGTAGGGCATGAATCTCACGGCTGCGATGCCGGCAAGTGCGGCCACTCCAAGTTGCAGTCCGGTACGACGTGTAAATTCCATGGCATCCTCCTGCGGGGTTCGGGTCCAGATGAACGTGAAGTGTTCATATGGCGTGTATGTTCCCTCCCGCAGGGGGCACCTGGATCACAATCTGCTGATCGATGCCGAGCGCTCAGTCCCCTTCGGCCACTGCCGGCAGCGTTTCGCCCGCGAGGCGCGTCATGCCGGTCTTGGCGACGGCATCGGCGAGATGATCGTCCCGGCCATACATGTCAGCATAGAAATGCACACTGCCCGCATCGTCCGGCCAGGCGGTGAAATAGGCGACATAGACCGGCACTTTTTCGGAAAGCGATTCCTCATGCTCGTTTCCGCTACCGATATTGGCGCGAACGTGATCCTCGCTTTCCCTCAACAAAACTGCCGCCATCCGCTGAGGCTCCTGAAGCCGCACACAACCGTGGCTGAGCGCCCGCATGTCGCGATCGAACAGCTTCCTGTCGGGCGTGTCATGCATGTAGATCGCATGCGAGTTCGGAAACAGGATCTTGATGGAGCCGAGAGCATTTCTGGGGCCCGGCTTCTGGCGCACATTGTAAGGCACCTTGCCGCCATATTGGCGCCAGTTGATCTGCGATGACGAAACCCGCCGACCCGACGAATCCGAAACCTCATAGCCGTTCCGGTCCAGATATGACGGATCGCGATAGAGCTTGGGCAGCATCTCATTGACGATGATTGACTGGGGAACGCCCCAGTAGGGATTGTAGACGACCGTCTCGATCTCGTCGGTGAAGAAATAGGTCTGGTTGCTCTTCGAACCGACAATCGCGCGCGTCTGAAAGACCGTCTTGTCGCCCTCTCGGTACATCGCCGCGTATTGCGGCTGGTTGATGATCACGTGCCTCGGCCCGAAGGTTTCGGGCAACCAGCGCAGGCGCTCCATCGCAAGGCGCACCTTTTCGGCGCGCGCCTCGGCGCTGTCGCTGGTCATGCGGCTGATCGTGTTGGGACCGAGAACGCCATCGACCTTCAGACCGTTGGATTTCTGGAAATCCCTGACCAGTTCAACGAGGCCGGCATCATAATTCAGCCCGCCGTCATAGGCGTCCAGCGCATCCCGATGGCGCTCCAGCAGGTCGCTGTCGCCCTTCTTCTCGATTGCCTTGACGATCTTGGGAAGCTCCACGTCCATTTCGCCGGGCCGGATCATCGTACCGTCGGCAATGACGATCGGTTCCTCGTCGACTGTCTTCAGCGCCGCCAGTTCCCGCTTCAACGCGGCATATTGCGGCTCATGCGGTGCAAGCCCCTTGAGCCAGCCAACCGGATCGTTGCTGGAAGCGAGTGCCGTAATCGCATCGCCGGCCGGCAGGGTCGGATCGGGCAGATCGTGATAACCCGACATTCTGTTTGGGCGCACCGCGCCATCCTTCATGTCCATCGCATAGCGCAGCACGCGCGCCGACATGGCGATCTCGAAGGTTGCCAATTCGGCATTTCGCGATTCAGCGTCAGTGCCCGATGTCGCTGGCGGCAGGCTCACGGCATACTGATTGGCTTCAAGCCCCTCGCTGGCAGCCTGCTGCATCAGCTCAAGGACAGCCCGCGCGGTCGCGGTGGGGCCGCTTTCATCGACCCAAAGCGCTTGCGGATTCTCCGCGTAGTGAGCCTTGAGCGCCTCTGCAATCGCCTTTTCCATGCCGACCGCGGCATCCGGCGACACGCGAACGGCGTCGAGACGGAACCCGTCCGAAAGCTGGCTCTCCGTCCCGTTCTCGACAGCAGCTGCGGGAAGCAGGTCAGAAACAAGCGTCTTCACGACGGCATCCGGCTTGTAGGTGCGATACTGGGGGCCGGTAATCTTCTGAATCTGCGGAGCCGGCTGCTCGTAGGTCTCCCGCCCGCCATTCCATTCCCGGCCGTTCCGCCGGTATGTCGGGTAACCGGCATAAGGGTTGGGTCGGTAATAGGGCTGCTGCGTATAATAGCCCCGGTTGGGCGGATAGTAGCGCTGGGGCGGAATTTGACGGCTGGGATCGAGCGACTGAGCCGGCACCACATAGCGACGGACATAGCCGTCAGGTCCAACACGTTCGATATAGGTTTGGGCGGAGGCAACGGAGGCCTGCGTCAACGTTGCCGCCACAACAACGGCTGCTGCCCATACTGGGGATGCGGTCGTCAGCTTCATTTGTCCCTCAACTTTCCAGCCCCCCGAAAGGGCTACGATCGCTTTGTACTGCCACAGGAAACGACCGTTCCCGAGGCATAGTTCCCCCGATCACTCCATTTTGACATCAAACCGGGGCACAAAGGTGATCTTGCGGCCACAAGCGCATGGGAACCGCGGCGACCCAATCCTATTTAGGAATGGAACAGAGGAGTTGCCATGTTGAAGCCGACGATCCAATCAGTCATTTCGTTCGCGGCGATTGCCGCCCCAACGGTCGCATTTGCCGACGTCGAACGACAGATCGATGCCAGGTCAGGCCCTGTCATGGTGGAGCGGCTGGCAGACAGACTAAATCACCCCTGGGGCATGGCTTTCCTGCCGGACGGACGCTTGCTGGTGACCGAGCGGGCCGGACGCCTGCATATCCTGTCCAGCGAGGGCGAACTTTCAGAACCGTTGGAAGGTGTTCCGGACGTTGCGTCCAGCGGCCAGGGCGGCTTGCTTGATGTAGCCGTCGGCCCTGATTTTGTTTCGACCGGATGGATTTATCTGTCCTATTCGGCCAAAGGCGAGGATGGCAGCGCCACGGCAGTGGGCCGCGGCCGTCTAGACGGCGACACCCTCGTCGGTTTCAAGACGCTGTTTCATCAGCAGCCCTTTGTCGACAGCAACAAGCATTTCGGCGGACGCATCGCCTTCTCCCCCGACGGACACCTTTTTCTGACGACCGGTGAGCGTGGCCTTTTCGACCCGGCCCAGGACCTGTCCAACCATTTCGGTACGGTGATCCGCATTGCGCCGGACGGTAGCGTGCCGGAGGACAACCCGTTTGTTGGCAAGGGTGACGCCAGACCGGAAATCTGGTCTTACGGACACCGCAATATACAGGGGGCCGCCTTTCACCCCGAGACCAACGAATTATGGATTGTCGAGATGGGCCCGCGCGGGGGCGACGAATTGAACAGGGTCGAGCGCGCCGGCAATTACGGCTGGCCGCTGGTCAGCTGGGGCACGCACTATAATGGCGCAGACATTCCAGATCCGCCGACACGGCCTGAATTCATTGACGCCTACAAGCAGTGGACGCCGGTCATCGCGCCATCCGGCATGATCTTCTACACCGGCGACATGTTTCCCCAATGGCGGGGCAGCGCACTCATCGGCGGGCTCAGGGCAGAGGCGATTGTGCGTGTACCCTTCTCCGACGGCTCGGTCACAAAGGACGCCGAGGAAGAGCGCATCCATCTCGATGCCCGTGTTCGCGATGTCGAACAGGCGCCTGATGGCTCGATCTATGTTCTGACCGATGAAGGCAACGGCAGGATATTGCGCCTGAGCCGGCAGTAAGGGCTGCGTATCGCGGGCTAGTCAGCCGCAAATCGCCGGTCTGGCTCTGGCCGCCCAGCAATTTCAAGGATTAGCTTGCGACGAACCGCAGAGGTAAAGGTCGACGCATTCTCGGCGGTGACGACAAAGGCGCGGTTGCCGCCGATCAGCCTTTGCCTGAAGGCTTCTTCAAGATCGTAGTTGATCGGCTGGCCGGAACATCCCCGGCAAAGTACCGCGAGACCGTTGATCGTTATGCCGGCCGCGATCACCGCATCGCGCGCCACTTCGATGGGCGGACCGCTGAAATTGGCGGCGCTGTCTGCAGAAAGGTCGATGACCTTTCTCAGCCCGTCATAATAGTTCGTCTCGATCAGCCCCTTTCCGAAAAGCAGCGCGGCGCCGATCGCATTCCCACCATTGGCGAGGCGTGGCGGCAGCGCGAGTGCGCTGGCGAATGCGGCGGCGGTTTCCTCGCTGTCGATGACTGTCCAGCCGACGACGACGTGCTGCGACGCCGCGTGGCCCCACTCCACATAGGTCACCGCGATACGCCCGTTGCCACTCCCCTTGATCGCGGAGATCACCTCCGGGTGCACGATAGCGTCGGCATATCCCTGGCGTTGGAAGCGGATTTCCGCCTCGTCGATCGACCCTGTCGCATCCGCGAGCAGGACAAGTTCCAGATCGACTTCGACCTGCGCCCATGCCGTTACCGGCATGACGGTCAGCAAAACAGCGATCGCAAACAGCCTCGCAGCAGCTTTCATCGGCAAAATGTACGCTGCGGCCTACCCCTTAGGCAAATTAAGGTGATCAGCGCGACTCAAGGTCTGCGATAAGGCTTTCCATTTCAGCGATCTCACGCTCCTGCGCCTTGATGATGCCGTCGGCGAGTTCACGCACGCGCGGGTCTTTGATCTGCGCCCTGCGGCTGGTCAGGATGGCGATGGAGTGATGCGGAATCATTGCCTTCATATAGGCGACGTCATCGACGGTTGTCTGGCTCCGCATCAACCACAGAGAGCCTGAAAAGACGATCGCTGCCAACACCACAACCGCGATATTGCCGGCGACGCTCCGGTACATGCCGAGCATGAAGACAAGCATGATGACCGCCATGATCGCGCCCATGTAAAGAACCATGAACACGCGGGATTGGCTGAACCAGACATGTGATATGTCCCAGCTGTTCAGATAGCTTGCCGCATACATCGCGATCACCGACGCCGCGATCATGAAGAAGAAGCGCGCGTAGTTGCCCTTCATGTTGCCCTCCTAGTGGTAGATACCGAGGAGCAACAACCGAAACCGCTTTTGGTTTCAGGGCGAGATGCCCAGCCGAGCATGCGAGCGGCGTTTGAACAAACATAGAGGATGGTGCGGACGGCGTGCACCCGCACCCAACCGCCTATATTGTATTTGTTGCATTTTTCACTGCAATTCGGCCCGCTGTGGCACAGTTTGTGGCACAGTTCGTGGCTCGACGGCCGCACCGGAATAAAGCCAGCCAGAAACAAAAAAGCCGCCGCCACCCCGAAGGATGACGGCGGCTGAGTTCAGGGAGGAAACGTCAAACACTGACGAATGTCCGCGGGCGATCAACTACCCGCGAACCTGTTGAGCCGGGTCAGGACCCCATCCCGACGGCCGCCATGCGGACGGTTGACGATAGGACACAGGAACCCGGCAATCTCTATTTCGCGCCGACTGCCTCGGCGATCTTGCTGATGGTCTGGTTTGCCGCCTGCAACTGGATCTCAACGCGGATCATGCGGTCGCGCATGTCATCGCGGGCGGCCTCGACCTTGACGACGCGCTGCTCGAGCCGCAGACGGTCCGTCTTGGCCGTATCGATCTCATTGCGCATCACTGCAATATTGGCGTTCAGCGTGGCCCAGACGAGAGCGGCGCCACCGATCATCGCGATCAGCTGGAGCACATTGCCGAGCGATATCCGCTTATCGAACTTGATCCGGCCTTCGGCCTCTTCTTCCGTCATCTGGCGTCAACCTTCCGCCTTCGGCCGCTTCCATCCGCAGGAGGCGATCCCGGCCTCCTGCGCCCCGCTGATCCAGCGCTGATCGCGCGAAGTTTTGCCCTGAACAGCAAAGCCGGGATCGTGAAAAACGCGGCATTCTCCCTCGATCGATGCGGGCTTCGGTGTCGAGGCGCAGCCCGCCAGAAGGACCGCGCTAGCGATCGCACTTGCCAGTCGAAACATTCCATGTCCCTCCGCTGTCAAAACATTCATCGACGGTCGATTGCGCCTTTCTGGCGACCGCAGCCGCTTCGTTGTTCATCTTCGAGACGGTTGCGATGGCGTCATCCCAGCCGGCCCGGTATCGCGTGTGGCCGTAGTAGAGGATGCTGCCCGCAACCCCCGCGACCACGATGCCGATTGCGATCAGTTTGATCGTGCTGAAACCGAACATCACGCTGCCTCCAGTTCTTCACGGATGCTCTTGACCTGGCGGGCGAGCTGCCGGCCGAACAGGAGCACGATGATCAGGGCGATGACGGCAACGGCACCGATCGCCGCTATGGCCTGCCAGTCCATGCCGAACAGGCCGGCGACCCCTGCCCCGCCGCCACCGAGAATGCCGGTGATCCAGCCCCAGAAGCCGGTCTTCTTCTTGACTTCCTTCTCGACCGTCTCGGGCACCTTCACTTCGACATCGGCGGGCTTGCCGACCCATGACAGGCCCGTGGCGCGAACATCGCTGACACGCCGCCCCCAGCCCTTGCCGTAGCGCGGCCACGTCTTCAGGCGCTTGAGGAAGGCCAACCGCTCGTCGCAGATCGCGTTGACAATGTCAGCGGTATCCATGGCCTCGGCAGCGGCAATCGTTGCCGGACCGACACGGCCGTCTACCTTCGCGCCGACGATCTTTTGCAGCGACTTCGCGGCCCTGCCCGGCCCGCTGTTCACAGCATAGTCGAAGACCACATAATCCAGCCCGCTTGGCAGGTTGTGCGCCTGCACGACCGACCAGTATTGCCGGTAGTAGACGGTGGCGATCTGCTCGTCGGTGATCTTGCGCAGATCGGCCTTTGTCGCATCCGCCTTCACATAGCGACGGAAAGTCCCGATGGTGACGCCCCTCATCGTGGCGCCACCCGGATCATGCGGATCGTCTGCCCATCCGCCTTCGTGCTTGAGGACGAGCGGCAGCGCCCGCTTGAAATTGCGGTCCATGATTTACCTCACAGTGAGAAGGCCGGCGGCGACAACGAAGGCCAGCGCCAGCGCGTAGATGATCAGGAACCCAAGGAAGGGTTTCATCGTGGACGGACGAAGCGATGCGCGCCCGATACGGTCCGCGTGACCTCGCAGACGTAACGCTTGCCGCGCTTGCCGCATGAATTGCCGGAGATGGCGACGTAGCGGGTCCGACCCTGATCCGCCCAGCGCACGAACAATTCGACATGACCGCCACCGCGCCTTGGCCGGTAGACGATGTCGCCGGGCCTTGCTGCCGACCGGCTGACGCGCTGCCCGTATTTCAGGAAGCTGGACGAATGCGCGGAGCCTGTTCCCGGCCTGCCGGCTTTCTTCTCCACGACATTGAGGAACCGGGCGCACCACAGATAGGCGTGCCCCGTGGGGTTCTTTCCTATGTAGGAGCGGGCTATCGCGACGGTGCGCCCCTGAGAGCCGACAACTGCGGATCGCGCTCCACCGCGCGTTTCCGTGCCTTGCGGCGGCACCAGATCACTCGGCTCGCCATAGGCAAACGTCGGCAGCGCCACGGCCAGCACACAGGCAAGCCGCAGCGCGCCCCGGAAGGCGTGCATCATGATGTGTCTCTGGGTTCAGATTTCCGGCCGCGCTCATGAGGTGGGCATCAGCCCCGAGTGAGCCACACCGTCAGCATTTCAAGCCCTGCCGTATCGCCGCTGTTTGCCAGTTCGACGGTGAAGACAAGATCGACAGCGGCACTGGTGTCCACCGCAGCCGTTACAGGCACCGCCGCTGCCGTGCCAAACTGCCCGCCGCTACCGCCGCCAGCCGAGACGAAACGCCCCTTTTGCGCGTCAGCGGCAGTATTGGCAAAGCCGCCATGCGCTCTGATGATGCGCGATCCCGCCAGCGATCCGGCATAGAACGCAGTCCCGGAAATGCCGTCGAGGCGTGCCCGGAGCGTCTTGGCGTTCGCATTGCTCGCGCCCGCCTGCCACGTCGCATCCCATTCAACGAAGCCTTTCGTGCCAAGAACGCCAGCCGGGATTGTGACGGTAACGAGCGTGGTTTCACTCGTGTCACCGGTATGCGAGACGGCATCCGCCGAGTGATAGATCAGCTCGCGTTCGCGGAACGGCATCGCCGGGAAAGAGCCACCCGACGCCACGGTGTTTGCGTTGCCGACCTTCGGGAAGGAACCGCTGCCCCAGGTAATCTGGACATCATACAGGCGATTGTTGTCCCACCGGCCGACGAAGTTCTCGATATCGGTCGTGTGCGAATTGCCAAACTGGAAAATATTGTTCGTAATCTCGCCCCAGACGACATCGCCAAAGTCGAAAATATCGCCCGTCGTCTGCTCCGAATAGACATCGCGGAAGACGAAGGAATAGAGCGGACCCGCCGACTTTACAAAGCCTACGGCGCCCTCGATATCCTCGTTGCCGGCGCCGGCGATATAGATGCCCAGATGCCCAAGCGTGCCCTGGAAATTGTAGGCATAGTTGCCGAGCGTGAAGAGCTTGTTGCCCTCGGCGCAGAAATTGTGCGTGCGATCAACGGCACGGAAGAAGTCGGCTCCGATATTGCGGGCGTTATTGAGCCGCAGCTGCACCGAGAAGCAGGTTTCGATTGCGACACATTCAAGCAGCGTCTGGAACCAGACATTCGTGACGACCTGCCCACTGGCGTATTTCATATAGATGCCGGTGATGTAGGTCTGGCTGTCGCCGTTGATGCGGAAGTCTTCCAGGCGGCACGCAAAGCCGGTTTGCGCGGCTGTCGCATGACCGATCCAGAAACCGTTGGAGGCCGATGAAGCGGTAAAGGAAAGGATCGTGGACGCGCCACGCCCCCTTACGATGATGCGCTTGTTTGCAACGGCTCCGATCGTCAGAGCATCGGTGTTGTGCGAAAACGTGCCGGACGGCATCTGCACGATGGGCGGCCCGTCTTCGGCCATCGCGTAATCAAGGCAGGCTTGCAATGCCGTATCATTGTTTGCCGCCGTTTCGGCAGTCGAATGACCGAACCAGTTGCTTTCAAGATAGCCTTCCTGCCGCTGCCGCACCCAGGCGCCGGCCGAGCCATCGCCAGAGGATATATAGATGCCCTCTTCCGTGTCCGCTGCGACCTCCGCTGAAAGATCGCTGTCGTCAAACCTGAACAGGCCTCCGCGCGGATACTCCATGAGGAAGGATGTGTCTCCGGCGACCGGCGTCAGCGCCTTGATTGCCGTCCTATCCGCTGTGAAGTTCCTGTCCACATAGGCTTTGACCGCCAGACTCGTGGGAAGGCTGGTGTCGTCGTGATTGCCAGCTATGCCCGCGGCTTCGAGAACGATCGCCAGCGGATTGAAATCGCTGACCGCCAATGCGCCGGAGATCGGGATCTCTTTCCAGTCATACCAGGTGCCGGCATCCTTGCGCCGGAAAGCAATGCCACCAGCGGCGTTGACGCCACCCCAGAAAAGCTGCGTCGGCTGGCTTCCATCTGTCGTCACCAGCACATTGCCGTAGGTGCGCGAACCCGGCACATTGCTCACCGTCACCCCAGCAAGGGAGAACAGTCCCGGCGTCGTAAGCGCATCAAGGTCGTCACTGTCGACCAAAGGCGTCGGCGTCAGAATAAATCCGGCCAGCACAGAGGCGATCACATACTTCAGTGCATTGGAGGATTCGCTGTCCAGCAACGGAAGCCGGTCGTTACCGACAACACTGCTCTTCGCGCTGGCGGCTTGCAGCGTGCTCTCGGTGGAATCGCCACCCGCACCAGGCTCACCGGCAAGATTGATTGTCCAATCGTCCAGCGTGCCGGAGCCATGAACAAGATCAACACTGATCTCAAGGGCCGTGCCAGAATAGGATGTAACGACGCCCTCCATCCAGTTGACGGTCGGGTTGGCATCACTGCTGATGCGAAGCCTGGCGCCAACCGCCCAGCCGCGGCTGGTCTCGACAATTGTGAACGACTTTGTGCCCGTCCCGATCGCAACCGAACTGGTCGACGTGCCGGTGACATCGGAGGACCCCGGCAGGCCATCCTCACCCTGGACGCCGACGGCGATACCCAGAAACATCCATGCCAGCGTGTTCCCCGGCGTCGCTGAATCCGGCTCGTTGCCCTCGTTATCATCGATGATCGAGGCGAACAGATAGACATCGCCGCCGCTGACTTCCTCGCTGACCACGTCGCCAATATTGTAGACGCCTTCGCTGTCCCATGCGCCCTTCGGGTAGAGCGCCGTAAAGTCGGTGCCCGCCCCCAGGCCGATACTCTGGTAACGCCAGATCCGCTCATCCGAACCCGACGTCACCTTGATCTGGTAGCGCCCGCCGGCCGCATGGAAATAGCAGTCGTCCAGATCGGCAGCGGTAAACGGATTGGTGCGGACCGAGGCGCCCGCATCGTCCGAATAGATCGTCGCCAGCGGCTGGCCGGGAAGTTCCTTTCGAACCTCGATCGTCGGCGTCGCAAGGGCGTTGCCTTCGGCGTCCTGCGCCGTGACATAGTGGCGTGCAAGTGCCATGAAATGGCCTCTTCAGATGATGCAAAGTGAAATGCGGTTAGCGGAACGAAACCGCGACGATGGAACAGCCGTTAAATTGCGTTCCCGACCAACTGAGCGTTTCCGTATGGCCGGAAAGAAGAGTTTCCGACGCCTTTGTCGCCGCCCCGACCTGGACGTAGGAACTGCCGCTGCTGGAGAACACGTCTTCTGAAGCGCTTGACCAGTTCAAATCTGTGATGATGCCTTTAACGCCGGCAAAGAATATCGCCGCGCCAGCGGGCGGAATGTCGATATTGATGTCGAGGACGTTTTCAACCTTGCCAGAGTCATAGGCAAGGTCGGAAACACCTCCGGTTTTCAGATAGACGGAACACCGGGCGCCCGCTTGCATAGAACCACTGAAGGTTACCTTGATGTTTCTGCTACCCGCCGAGACCGGCATGCTGAAGAACGCCGACGGAACATTCGTGGAGTCCGTCCGCTCGATCAGATCAGCGGCAACGTCGTCAACCTTCGCGCTCGACACCTGTCGTGAATGGAGACCGATGCCGGCCACAGCAAAGACCAGCGTGCCGTCTTCCGGCACCGTGACATTGCCGAAATCATAGGTCGTCTGGTTCGTGTTCTTGACCAGCGTCGTCAGATAGTCGATCGCGAGCGGTTCGGTTCCCCCGCCACTGCCACTCCCGCTGCCACTCCCGCTTCCAGAAGGCGGCAGGCCAAAGGTCACATAACCGTCGCCGTCGATCGAAAGCCCGCCATCGCCGCCTGTTCCGCTTGGGCTGGACTCGCCGTCCTGTCCCTGCGAGCCGCCATCGCCCGCCGCGCTGCTGCCAGCCTCGCCCGGCGCTTCGCTCGTGCCCGCTGTTGCCGGTAATTTGGAATAGCCGCCACCGGCATTACCGCCGATCTGCCCCTGACCGCCGCCACCGCCAACGGCAAAGCCACCCGGCGAGAGACCGCCCGCACCGCCGCCGCCGCCGCCCCAGACCTGCCCGCCATCCTGAATGTCGAGATAGATCGGGTAGCGCGTGTAAAGGCCGACGCCACCATCCTCGCCATCCTTGCCGGTCCCGAAGCCGAAGCCATCCGCGCCCTTGCCGCCAGCGCCCTGAATGCGCCCGTAAAGCACGATGACGATCGTGATGCCGTCCGGCCAGTCTGCAACATCGAACGCAGGCAGCGTCGGCGATTCCGACCCGACGATGATGCCGGCCTCGATAACGAAGGTAATCGTCAGGCTTTCGCCCGACCCCGGCGATTCAGGCGCCGGATAGAGCGCATCGTGAACGGCGCGCGCATCGAAGTTCAGCGTATTGCTGTCGATGATGATCGTACGGCTTTCAAGATCCTCCGGGTCGAGATGCTGGAAGAGCTGCTCGACCGCCTCGACCGTGAAGGCCTCCGCGCCCGGATTGAGACGCGTGATCTGCACCGGGACGGTCTCTGCCTCGCCCTCGTCGGTTTGCAGCGGCCAGCCCTGCAACTGGTAGACGCCCCCGAGTTCCGGGAGGATGCCGGAGCCCTCCCGGAAGATGGAAAAGCCGAAACGCCGTGGCGGGTCGCGAAACCGGCCCATCTGGATATTGTTGACACGGGTCGCCGCCGATCGGCCGAACGCGGCAATCCAGCGCGAGTGAATGTCGAGGATGGCCGGCGACCCGTAATCGCTCTCCGCATCGAGGTCGACCAGCAGCGCGGCGCTGCGGAAACTTGTCGGATCGTCCAGTTTCAGCAGCGGATTCCGCAGCCCGAAATAGGTGTTGACCCGGCTGATGCGGTCGTTCGGCTGCTCGCGGGTGGAAAGACTGCCCTTCAGGAAGATATCCGGCCCGATGATCTGCGCATCCGCCGGCACCGCCCGCAGCACGCGAAGCCGGATCTTCTTTTCCAGATTGTCATCCCAGAGCGCCAGCGCGGCCTGCTCGACAAGTTCCGAGATCAGGTCGTCGACATTGGTCGGCTCGGCGATTAGCGCCGTGTAGACCTGCCCGTTATAACTGCTGACCTCGGTCGCCCAGGCGTCGGCCGGAATGTAGCTGTCCGGGACGTTGGCATAGGTCGTGAAAAGATCGGCGATGATCGTGTCGACCGTTTCCGCCTGGTAGTAGAGGCAAAGTTGCACCCGGTCCTGCGCATCATGCGCGGAAGCTTCCGTGTCGAACGATCCACGCTCGTCGAGCGTCAGCACGTCGCCGGAGCGCGAGGAAACGTGCAACACCTCCTTGCCGCCAATGTTCACGTAGAAATCCGAAGCCGGATACTCCGCCCCGACCCCGGAAGGCGAGAGCGTCAGCGAGGTGGCGCTGTTCGTGATTGCCGAAACGAGAAAGCCGTTGGAAGGCAGGGGCGCCTGCGCCCGGTCGCCATCGGCGCGCTTCAGGATATCCTTCGCCGTGATCGTGAACTTGCCGCCCGGCGTCGGGCCATCGAAACTGTCGATGATGAAGTGCCGGGTCTCCATCTCTTCCAGAGCCTGCCCGACATAGCCGCGGATCAGGCGGATCGGCCGGCCCCGAAGATAGGGCTGGCGCGGCCGGAACCTGCCCCAGAAGGTGCCCTGCTCAAACGGGTCATAAGCCCGGTCGGCGGTATACTTGTCGAAGCCCGGCCCCGTGTCGCTCCACTTGTGATCCTTGAACGTCACGGACAGCGATGCCCGCTGCCCGAGATCCTTGCCGAGCGACACCGTCGCTGGCGTAAAGCTGACACCGTCCAGATTGGCGATCGCGTCGATATCGGCCGGCAGGTAGTCCGTCGGCTTGGCAAAGCGCAGCGTCACCGGGTCGTTGAGGAACGATTCCCGTACAGCGCATGTCTTCAAGGAATTGAAACATTTCTTGGCGCTATCGACACCCAGCACCGCAGGACATGTCCCTTCAGCTGTGGTCTCACCGTATCGGAGAGAACAATAATCCACGTCCACTTCTACGTAGGTCAGCGAGCGCAATCTCTTGCCCCCTTGGACTGATTATCACGCGCCCATAGGGGCTGGAGATTGGTGTAGTGGCAGGCTTGGGCAAGCTGTCTCGGGTCGGTCAGGTCGAACGTTGCCAGCGGCTTAATATGGTCGATGTGCCAGCCGTCGAGCGCCCAATTTTCCCAAGACATGCCTGGTTGAAAAAGCGCCTCGATATGGCTCAGTGCCTCGTCAATGGTGCAGCCTAACAAGCTGACGGCCGACCCTCGCTTGGGACCGCGCCGCAGCGCATCATGCAGCCGCGAGCGTAAAACATGAGCAAGTCTGACATTGGTATTGGTTGCGCGCCGCGTATTCTCGTAGCTCCGCACCAATGCTCTGTTGGCCGATTTGAAAGCCTTGCTCTTCGACCGGATCTCCGGAGCATTCTTTGAATAGTACCGCTTGCTGTAGGCCCGCGTTTTCTCCGGGTTTTGCGCCCGCCAGGCCGAGGCGGCATCCCGCACCTGCTCTCGGTTGCATTTGCGCCACGCTCGACTTTTGGCCGTGGCTCGCCCGCGATTCTCGCGCGCCCATTTGCGGCCGTTCGCATTCATGCACTCGCTACAATATGATTGCAGCGTGCGGCCATTCTTGCGAAGGCCAAAAGATGCGCGCGGCTTGACCTGCCGACAAACCGGGCAGTGCTTCTCCGTCTGTGGACCCGCATTGTTAGGGCGTCTTCCCGTCATCGCGCTCACTTATACAGCAATCCCCGACATGCTGAGCGAGACCTGCATCATGCCGTTGCCCAGCTGGTTGCTCGGCACCGCGTCATTCGTCAGCCAGGCATAGCCGCTTTCCAGCGGGTAGGCTTCAGGGCGCCACGCCCAGAAGAACGGCGTCTCGATCGCCTGCCTGGCGAAAGGCTCGAAATAGGTTCGGTACCAGGCCGGATCGAGATGCAGGAAGTTGACGTCGCTGGCGCGCTGCGAGCCAGTGACGATGCGGCCCAGATAGTTGCCCTGCTCGCTCATGCCGGTAACAACGGTCGTCTGCCGGCCCATCGGCAGGGGCGTGTGCCCGACATAGACCCGGCGCGGCATCACCAGCAGCTTGCCGACATGGATCACGGCAGCGCGCGGCGCGGCGTCCCCGGCCGAGAACTTGACCCGGATCGCGGCATAGGATGCCGCCGTGAAGCGCAGGATCAGAGGCGTATCGTCAGCGGGCAGGAATTCCTCGACTAGTTCTACCCAGGTCGGCGTCTCCGCTTCGGGCTCGTTATGGCCCTCGACCGCGACCGCCACCCCGGCCGTCCCGAGATTGTGCCCGGCGAGGCCGACATAATCGAGCGTGTAGACCTCATCGAGCGCGACGGTGACATATTGCGCGGCCGTGGTGCCCGATCGCCACTGCTGCAGCGGCGACGTCGAGCCATTGGCAACATTCGTCACCGGATACCCGGTGGCCTCGCTGTCGGCCGCCACATTGCCCGTCGTCAGCCGGTTCTGCCAGCCGAGGATGGGATTGTTGAGGCCGAACGCCGCCGCCGGCGGCGACAGGACGAGCGCGCGCGAAAGAACGATCATGAAGTCAGACTGCCTCTAAGCCAGCACCAGCTTGCCGCCATCGGCCTGGAATTCGATCAGCTTGTCGACCAGCGTCCGAACCGCATCGCCGCTATAGAGATGGCTGGCGTCGAGCCCTTCGATATAGATGGAGCGGCCTTCGGCGCCCGCGGTCGATGCCGCTGCACCAGCGGCCCGGCCAGCGCCCCCGCCCCCGCCCGAAAAGCCGCTCGTGCCGCGACTGCTTGGCTGCGTTGCTGCAATCTGGGCAATCTGAGCGGCCGTCGTTGCAGCCGCGATCGCCGCATAGGCGAGACCGACGGGTGGACCGCCAATTGCAGAGCCCGCCGCATAACTGGAAACGACCGCCTCATAGCCTTTTAGTACAGCTTGAGCGATCGAAATTCCCTTCACCACGTTGAAGTTCTTCTCGCCGGCCGCCTGCAGGGCGGAGCCGAGTTCACCCATCAGGCCGGAAACCCGGTTGATCATGTCGGCGCGGGCGCGCAACTCCATGTCGATGGCCCGCTGCGTGATTTCTGTCAGACGGTCCTCATGCTCCTGCTTGGCGCGGGCTTCCAGATCGTCGTACGCAGCCTGCGTTAGCATCTCGGTCTCGCGAAAAGTCGCGAGATCTTTGAGCCGCTGTTCGTAGCTCATATTCTCAGCTTCTTCCTCGCTCGCCAGCGAGAATTTCAGCATTTCAAGTTGGGACGCCAGACGCTGCCGTTCCGCTTCCGCGCGGGGATCGTCCTTTGCATCAGAGCCGGCGAATGTCGCATCGCCTGTCATCTTGGCCCGCGCGTCCATCACTGCCTGCGCCGCCTCATCGGCCCTCTTTCGTACGTCCGCAACCCATGCGTCGATGGCGTCCGAGGGCATATCCTGCGTGTTGAGATCGTGCAGGTCTGCAAGCGCACGGTTCAGAGCGCCGGTTGCCTGTTTGGCCCTGTCGGCAGCATCAGATGTGCCGGTGACGGCAGCGATCACTTCGGCAAAGGTCGCTGTCAGCCGGTATCCGGCAACGTTCAGTTCCTGAAAGAAAATCTCGGTTTTTCGCACTTCGTCGGCGAGGAATCCGATCGCCCGGACCACCCAGGACACAGCCTCTGATGTGATCTCCCCAAAATTGACGCCGCCGCGCGCCGCATCGGTGAAGAGTTCCGCGATGCCCTGGATCAGCGGCGCAAGCTCAACCGCCAGCTGATTGCCGATTCCCTTGGTCGCCAGTCCGATCCGCGACATAGCGTCGTTTGCGGCCTCGATCTTGGCTGCATCGATGTCACTCACGGCGATGCCGAAATCCTCGACATCCTTGCGGGCGGCCTGCAATGCGGCCGAACCACCCTGCAGCAGGTTGACGACCTCCTGATTGCGGATACCGAACTGCCGAAGCGTGTCGGCCTGCTGCTGCGTCGTGTAGCCGAGTTCGACCATCCTGTCGGCGATCTTGCCCAGCCGCTCGTCCGCGTCGGCTTTCGTGAGTTCTTCAAGCGACAGTCCGAGGCGCGCGATCGCCTCGGCCGTTGGCCCCGCCGCCTTGCGCTCCGCCTCGCCGAGCTTCTCGTTCAGCTTCTCGATGGATTTGACCATCGCCTCGTTCGAAACGCCTGCCAGACCTGCCGCCTGCTCAAGCGTCTGGATTGCCTTCACAGACGCCCCGACACGCGCCGCCATCTTCGACTGCGCGTCGATCGTCTCCATGGAGGCTTTGGTCAGGCTGACCGTTACGGCTGCGCCAGCGGCGGCAGCGGCTACACCCAGCGCCCCAACCACCTGAGCCGAGCGCGTAAGCGCCTGCTCGAAGCTTTTCAGCCGCGTCCCACTCTTCTTGAGACCGTCCTCAAACTGCGCCGAGTCCAGTCCCAGATTGACGCGCAGCGCACCGATCACTGCCTGTGCCATTCAGATCATCCTTCCGGATAGGCCTTGGCGTAAATCGCCGCAACCTCGGTCTCGGTCATGTCGAAGTACATTTTGACAGGACGGTTGGCCTCGACCAGCCACCAGAACTCCGTCGGCGTAAGGGCCCAGAATTCAGCAGGCCTCAATCCCCAGCCGCCGAGTTCTCGAGGTCGGCAAGCCGCTTTGAAGGCGCCTTCGACGAATCCGCCGTCTCCGTCGGTTCCGACTTTTTTGACGTGTTTTCTTTCGCCTCCATGTAGGAGGGAGGTGGCACCATCAGCTTTTGCAGGCCCAACAGGCCGGAAACCATCGCGGCCGAGCTGTTCCTGCCGGCAAAGAAGTTGCCGTACACATCTTCGTCGGTGACATCCTCGCCGACGAAACGCAGCAGTGCGCCATAGGCGGCGGCAAGTTGCGCTTGCCGAACGGTCTTCCGCTGCCCCATCATCACGGAAATCTCGTGCAGCGTCAGATGCTGTTCGACGACCGCGATGGCCTTCAGGATCCTGTCGGCAGGAATGACGTGTTTTCTGCCGGCCCACTCAAAGCTGAAATCTTCGAAAATCGACATCGATCAGGACCCCGACGGAGCCGTGTAGATGACCGCGCCCGTCGACTGGAGCTCAGCCTGAAACGTCACGCCAGCCTTGTAGCCCATCCCTTGCTGAAAACTTACCATCCGGAAGGAGCCGGAGAGGACTCCACCGTCGGGATAGGTAAGCTCTACGTCGCGGGTCCGCGTACCAGCGAACCAGTCCGCCTTAAGTTGCGTGGATTTGGTGACGCCGGTGAGCGAGATGGAGACAGCACTCTCGCCGTCCGTGTCGAGAAGCTCGCGCCAGCCGGCGGATTCGTCGGCGCTAACATCGATCGGCTCCCCATTGCAGGACACGTTCTTCTCCTGAACACCCGGAATCTCTTCATCGTTCCAGGTGAATGCGACCTCGCGGCCGATATATGCAGGCATGGCAATGCTCCTTATGCGTTATGCCAGATGAGATAGTCTTGCCGGACCCTGTAAGGTTGGTCCCCGTCCGTGAGGGCTTCGAAGCTGGCGTCTTCGTCCAGCAGTTCGATGGTCTGGAAATCCACGCCGCTGATGACGGCACTGACCGCCGACAGGCGCGCGAAGACGGCTGCGGCGATCTCGCGCGCGGCGGCCAGAGAACTCGCATAGATGTCGATCTGCAGCCGCGCCTCGGTAAGGCCGGCCTCGCCATCGTCTGCATATCCTGGCACCCTGGACACCGGCAGGATCGTGACCCGCGGCAGCGGCGCACCCTGCTGATTCACCGCATAGCTCACCCGCGTTCCGACAAGCGCCGTCAGCCCGCTGTCGGCCAGCAGGAAGGCGATAAGAGCCTCTTCCATGGCTTAGCCCTTCGCCGCCTTTGCCTGTTTCTTGGCAAGGCGCTTCGCGGCCTTGTCGATCTCGTCGCCCAGTTCGCGCTTGATGTTGTCCAGGAGGTCGTTCTTGCCGGCATCCCAGGCCGGCCGCATGAAGGGTTGTGCCTTGCCGTTTTCCCATCCGAATTCCTGCGGGATGGCGGCGGGGTCGTTCGGCCCCATGAACAATTCCACCGAGGCCTTGTCGTTCTTGAACATTCTGCGATGTTGTCTCGCCTGGCGTGATGTCAGCTTGGTGCCTATCTTCACCGACGCCTTCAGGTGCCCAGTCAGCTCCGGCGCTTTGGCCTCCGCATCCGCGCGCATCGGCTCAAGCGCCTTTCTGCCAACCTTGCGCAGGACATTCTTTCCCGTCGCCTTCGGCAGCTCGCCAAGTGCCTTGTCGAGTTCGCGGAAACCCTCCAGCTTCATCGTCGTTTTCATCAGTCAGCCGCCCTTGCCGCCGTGATTTCGATGAAACGGTCGCGGCCCTCTTCCGCTTCCTTCACGCCCTGAATGTTCCAGGTCGCGCCGCCATAGGTCAGCCGGTCATTCGGCGTCACCGTCCGCGCGTCGTCCGACGAACGGATCACGAAGCGCGATATCAACGCCGCGCTAACCTGGCCCGCTTCGACGCGTTCGCCGTCCGACAGGTCACGCTTGCGCGCCCGAACGCTGATGAAGGTGCCCCAGCTCGGGATCTGCTCGTTCAGCGCATTCGCCGCATAGGTCGCGCGCTCGATCGTGATCTTCCGGTCAAGCCGTCCCGCCCCGATCGCCATCAGCGCCAGTGCTCCCGTATCCAGTCCAGATGCGTCAGCTGATGCGGCTTTTCCTCGCCATGGAAATAGACGATGCGGGCATCGCCGAGACCATGCCCCTTGACGCTGCCCTTGTAGGAAACGACCTGCCCGGGAAAGAGACGGTCGATCGCGTCATGCTTGAAGCGCCGCACCCATTCCATGTCGTTCTGCCCACGATGTCGCTCGGCGATGAAGCCATGCCCGGCCGGGATCAGACCCACACCGTTGCACACCTGGCGCGGACGGTATGGATCCAGCGGATAGGCCGGCCCCGTTGCGGCAAGGCAATGCTCCGCCAGATGGTCGATATTGCCGACGACCATCGTGTCGAGCCCGACAAGGATCATCGGCGTGTTGAGTTCATAGGGACGGATGCAGTCCGAATAGCCGCGCTTCCCGAACCCCGGCACGATGCGCTGCTCGATATGCGCCGGCAGGTCGCGCTGCCGATCGGTGTAGAGCACGAACCGATGATCCAGCGTCAGGTTGCGCGCGAACCCGTTGAACAGCCGCAAGGCCCAGCCTTCGTCGTACATGCTCGAGAACGCCCGCGACTTGCGGTTCGCGTCCCAAAGCAGCGAGCAGATCACGACACCCATTTGTGCCTCATTTGCCGCCAGTTCGCCGGCACCGGATATTTGACGATCCCGTTGCGCCGGTAGATCGAGCCCGGCGCAACGTTGCGCTCGACAACCGCGCCGGCCGCAACTACGGCCCCCTCGCCAATGGCAATGCCCGGCAGGATGATGGCGCCCGCACCAATCGCCGCGCCAGACCCGATCGACACGGCAACATGTGCGCCGTCGCGCAGCAGGTCGTCGCGATACCCCTCTTTCGTGGCGAATGGCCAGCAATCGTTACAGAGAACGACATTCGGGCCGAGGAACACGTCGTTGCCAACGACGAACCCTGCCCCCGCCATCACGCCGCCACTGACGACGACGCGGTCGCCATAGACCGAACCGTCCAGCATTGCGAGCGGCGAGACGCTGCAATCGCGGCCCATCACCGTTCCGCGCGTGATCGAGGCAAACTGCCAGACCTTCGTGCCTTCGCCGATCACGCAATCGCTGTCGACGTGTGCTTTCGAATGGATCATCGAAAGATCCGGCGCATCTCGATCAGCGATTCCGCAGATAGCGGAACCGAATTCATCGCCCCGCCAACGGCCTCGCGATTGGCATACGAGTGCGCGACCATCAGCCTGACGATCTGTCGATCCATTTCGTCCTGTTGCAGCGCCGGGTCGTCGCCAGAACCGGAAGCGGCCGGATCGTCGTAACCGGCTGAGAAGCGAACCCTGACAGGCAGGGGCCGATCGGAAAGCGACGGGCTGGCGAACGCATCCGTGAAGCGGATTTCCCCGCCCTCTTCCGTCTCGCTGAGATACCAGTCGCCGTCGTCGAGCGTCTGCTCGGCATGGTCCTCGTCGAGATAGACAACTTCCGTCACTTCCCTGACCGGGAATGCCGGCAGGCAGATCGGTTCCGACCAACCCGCGACCCGGTATTCAAGATCGATCGGCAGCAGGATCCGGCCCGTCCTGTCTTCCACGAAGCGTGTCGCCGCCTTGATGTATGATTCCAGCAGGTCGTCGTCATCGTCGAAGTCGATGACGGCATGTGGTTTCACATCCGAGAGCGCGACGAACAGGCCCGTTGGCTGCGACAGACGGATCAGCATTCAAGCGCCTCCTGAAGGCTCATCTTCGGATAGTTGGCGAGCGCGCTGATGGCGCTGGCGTTAATGACCTTGATGCCCATCGCCGCGATCGGCGCCGCGGCGGCATCGATGCAGCGCCGCCACCTGGCGACATTGCGTTCGTTCGGATTGTTCATCCCGGCCGGGTGCTTGCCATGCCAGTGCACGCCGTGTGCGATCGTCATGTCAAAGCCGAGCAGGATGATCTTCGCCGCCCCGAACTGCACCGCAAGGTTCAGCGCATGGAAACCGGAATTTCCAGCCCAGCCGACGGTGCCGATCTTCACCAGCTCGAGCACGTCGCTGTGCTTGTTCACGCCGACGCGATGGACATCCGGGTATCGCTTGCAGGCCAGTTGATCGACCGACAGCTTCAAGCCCGTGAACGTCGACGCCCCGCCGAACCGCCGCCACCATGCGTAGTCGCAGGCGTAGAGAATATCCGCCCAGGGCGCGAGTTGTACCGAGTTGTTGATCGCGATTACTCGGGCTCGTCCTCGGATGCTGTCGATGGCGCTGACACGGGCGCTTGGCCCTCCGGCGACGATGGCGATCGTTTCGCCTTGCCACGCTGGCCACCACTCTGGGAAGGGTGGGCGTCGGCCTTGTTGGCGACCTCCGCTTCCTTCTTGTTGGCGCTTGCCTTTTCCATCTTGCCTTCAAGTTCAACGGACACCCAATTGCCCGACTTAAGCAGCGCCTTTGCCCGCGCCTCCGGCACATCGACGACCGTGTTGCGAGGGATGCTGCCATAACTGCCCTTCTGGGCGCGCAGTGAGCGAATTTTCATATTTGAATCTCCTTCGGTTCATAGAGCGGGCGCCCTTTCAGACGCCCGCCTTCATGAGCCGACGGATCAGCCAGAGACAGTGCCGAAGTCGCCATAGATCAGCGCTTCGGGGCGGTAGACCGCCAGGCCGAGGCGCTTCTCAGCGCGAACCGTGAGCATGTTCTTGACGAAGTTGTCGCGGTCCTCGGACGAGATGAGCACTTCCGTGTCCATCCGGTCCCAGATCGTCGCCGCCATGTTGAAAGCGCCGACGAGGAAGTCGTCACCGCTCATGGCCTGCGTTGCGACAACCGGAAGACCCCAGAGGGTCGGGCCGGCAACGCCCTGCGGATTGGCGAACAGATAGGCGCCATCGCTCGTCTTCGTCAGTTCGATCCGCGCCCATTCGGTCGGATGGATGACGATGCCGTTCGCCGGGAACAGGGCGAGCGACGCCTGAAGCATGGCAAGCCGCAGCGTGTCGATCGTGGTCGCACCCGAGATCGTGATCGGCGCGGAATAGTCGGTCGCCTGAGTGATCAGACCCTCGACGTGTTGCCCGGTGCCGTCGCCGTTGAGGATTTCTTCCTCTTCGGCTGCATCCAGACCGAAACGCAGCCGGCCGTCGATGATGCCAGCGATCTGCGGGGCATCGTCCATCGCCTGCCTGGCAACGTGAATCCAGTGAGCGATGGTGCGGATCGGAGCAGTGTCGGTCTCGAATGTGATCTCCGATTCCGGCTTCTCCACGCCTTCAGAAACAACGGCCGCACTGTTAGTGAAGCCGAGTTCCTTGACGTATTCGATCATGTTCGTCGTGGTGCGACCAACATTGAGCAGGGAACGGATGCGCCGCGGATACTGCGGGAGCATCATCACGCCAGGAAGGCGCTGCTCCTGGATCAGTTCACCGGCCGACGAGGCTGCGGACGTGATGTCCTTGACCTGCAGGCGAAGGTTCCCGCGAGCACCCTTGGCCGCGAATTCCTTCAGTTCTTCCGATTCCGCGACTTGCTCGCCGATCGACTTCGACTTGCGGTCGTCGTCTCCCGGATCACGGGCCATCTTCTGCTCGATTTCGGCCATCCGCGCGGCGAGATCGTTCTGCTTTGCCAGCGCTTCGTCGGCCTTGGCCTTGGTCTCTTCATTGACCTTGCCGAGGTTCTTGATCTCGGTGTTGGTCTGTTCCGCGACCTTTTTGGTTTCGTCAGCCGCCTTCTTCAGGTCAGCCGCGAGGGTGGCGAGCTCCTGCTCGCGATTTTCTTCAGACATGAGAGTAAGTCCCTTTTCAGGTTTTCAGGAAAGCCGCCGCCGCTGCGCGGAGGTCGGCGATTGTTTTCGCCTGGTCGCCCTCGGACTCGCTCCGAATGGCCTTCGCATAGCCGACAGAAGCGATCTGTGCAGCCATGGTTTTCGGGACCCCTGCCTCGCGCAAGATGTCCTCGAAGTCTTTTACCGGCATGGGGTCATGGCAGCGCAGCCGCCGCGCAAACTCTTCCATGCGCTCGGATTTGACGGATTCGATGCGAGCCCGACGGTTCGCAGGGAATGTCACCGGGCTGATCTCGAAAAGGTTCAGCTTCTTCAAGAGGCGCACCGGCCCGTCCTGGTCGGTGTCTTCTTCACGATAGCCGATCGACAGTCCGCCGATGCCCTTGTTCTTCGCCAGCGTGTAAATCTCGCGGGCCCTTTGGATATCGAGCAGGAAGCGCCCCTTGGCCTTCAAGCCCTTGCCGTCTTCTGAAAGTTCGTCCCAGATACCGATCGGCTGATAGGTGTCGTGGTTCCAAAGCATCGCGACGGACGTGCCTTCGCGCTTGTGGCGCGCCAGGCTTTCCGCAAAGGCGCCCGGCATCACCTTTTCGCCATAGGAGTCGATGTTGTTGAAAACGGAGCCATAGCCCTCAAGGGTGCCATCGTCCCCGATCTCCTTGATCTTGAGAGCAAAATCCTTCGTTTTCATGGTTTCTGTTCCTCGTTGGCCGGCAGCGTGGTTGATCCGGCTTCCGTGATCGGGACGTTCTGCATCTGCATCCGCGGAACGTCACCGCCTTCGACGGGCGGCATGTTTTCCAGCCCGCGCACCTCATTGATCGTCATGGCGCCGATTTGCGTCATCGTCTGATAGAAAGCTGCCCGCGCAGCGCTATCCGCACGCAGCAGTTTCTCGACCTTGAATTCGGCAGAGATCGAGCCGCGTTCGCCCGGCGCTATCAGCGACCGGCGGATCGCCTGCTCGATGCGTTCCAGATAAGGCTCCAGCGCGAAGGTTAGAAAGCCAAGCTGCTGCTGCTCGAGGCCCGTGCCCCAGCTTGTCGACTTCTCGGTGTGACCGATCATGAAAGGCGGCACCCGGAACCACCGGCAGATTTCCTCGACCTGAAACGCCCGGCTCTCAAGCATCTGCGCATCTTCCGGCGACAGCGTCGTCGGCGCGAATTTCATGCCGGCTTCAAGCACCAGCGTCTTACCCTCAATGAAAGGCTTGAGGATATTCTCGCGGATCTGGGAACGCTGATCTGGTTTCAGAACGGAACTGACTTCGAGAACGCCCTGCTGCCGGTTTCCAGTCGCAAAGATTTCGGCCGACGCACGATCTGCCATGCGGGCACCGAATAGCGTGTAGCGCGCATATGCGATCGGGCTCAGCCCAATATCGCCGCCATTGCCGAAGCCGCGGACGTGAAAAACCTGATCCTCGTCCAGTTCGCGGGCATTGCCTTTTTCGTCGTGGTAGCGGTAGCGGCGGCGCCCGCGGGCATTGCGGTAAATCTCCATTGCGTCAGCGCGGAGGGGCATCAGTGCGACGATGCGCGACCCGCTGAATTTCTTTTCCGCATATGCATTGCCGAAGGTGCACAGCGCGGAGACAACGCCCTCCCAGAACTCCAGCGCCGTCATGTCCGCATTTGGCGCGTCGTGGAGCAAGGCAAACAGCGGGTGCTCTTTTGCAACCCGTCGCTGATCGCCCTCACTGCGATAGACCATCACCGGAAGCGTCGAGACGGTTTCAGCCAATAGGCGGATGCAGGCCCAGACCGTGGCGATCTGAAGCGCGCCGTTTACCCCGACGTCGCGGCCGTACTCCATCATCGCCTCGGGATATGCCGCCTCGCCACCCGCTATCTTGGCCTCTTGTCGCCACCCGAAAGCCCAACGGATCGGAGCAAGGAACGGAGAAGAATAGATCGTCATGCGACCACCGGGGCGGAAATGAACTCGCCGATATCCATATGGCTCGCCTCCGGGTTCCAGCTCATCAGAATTGCCGCGCACAGCATCGCGACAAACGGATCGATCTTCGCGCGGCCGGCGGCCTCTTTCGTCGCCATGTTGCCGTTGCGCTTGACTTCGATTTTCACGTTGCCGACAGACCAGGACATCAGGCCTGAGCCGTCATGACTGAGTGTGTCGTCGGAAAGTTTGTGCTCCAGCCCCCATAGGGCCGGTGAAAGCGCCGGGCCCTGGAGCAGGCGCCGCCGCATCTTGTCGTCGATTCCCCGTGCCGCGAGCGCGTCGACGAAAGTCGCGATGTTGTTCGGGTCGTATCCGACCGCGTCCTTTTCCGGCAGGAGCCCGGCCTCCGCCAGCGTGGCAGCGATGCCGGCAATCGTCGTGACATACTCAGTCGCTTCACAGAACGTCAGCGACCCTTCAGCATGAAAGTCGCGAAGGCGCGGGGCGATTTCCTTGCGGCGCTCCAGAACCTTCGGGTGCGCGTAGGCGTGGCACCAGACCAGCCACCGCCGCGTTCCACGCTCCCGGCCAATCACACTCACACCGAAGAGATCGTCGAGACCGCCGCCATCTACGCCGACCACAGCCACTTCCGAACGCGCCATCAATGTTTCGAGGGTCAGGCTCCTGTCGGCGCGCAATTCCCAATAGTCGGCGCCCGGCCAACCGTCGTCGCCGATACCGACGCCGATCTCGATGTTGAGATGCTGGCTTGCCCAGATCTGCTCGGCTTGTGGTGTCGCGCACCCGTTGTTCTCATAGTCGGCGATCAGTCTTGCAGCGTCGATCGAGCGGTCGATGTTCGGGAGAAGCATCGGCCAGCGACGCTGATCTCTCCAGAAGTCCTGCTGCTTTTGCAATTCCTGCGGAAACTCGTAGAGGATCGGCAGCAGGATCGGCTCCGGGCCACCTTGGCCGTCCCTGATCTTCCGGGCCTTGAGCAGTTCGGTCTTCCAGATACCGGCCGGAGGCTCGTCCGACTGCGTCGTGATCATGAGTACCTGGCCGCCCTGCATCGTGATGCCGCCGCCACGGATCTGCTGCATGACCGCCGCCGCCTTCGACTTCTTCCCGAGCTCGTGAACCTCGTCGATGATCGTCAGGATCGGGATTTCGCCGGTGACGATGGTTGTATCGAAGCTTTTGACGTCCAGCTTGGTGCCCGTCTTCCGGCGTGTGATGCACTTGAGGTGATCCTGGACGTTGAAGATCGCCTTCAGCCGCTCGTCGAGCCGGATCATGCCCTGCGCCTGGTCGAAGCACCTTTCCGAAATGTTCTGGCTGGGAGCGACGATCAGCATCTGCCTGTTCGGCGCTTCCTCCATGTAGAGCGCGGTCAGGCCGAGTGCGGCAACATAGGTCGTCTTCGAGTTCTTCTTCGGCACCATGCAGAGCAACTCCCACACGAGTCGCTGCCTGGTGGCGGGATCTTCACTGGCCAGGAACGCACAAAGGATTTCCCGAAACCATTCGCCGCAGGCCTTCTCCAGCGTCGGCGTTCCCGGCAGGTCCGGGAGCCGCAACCGGTTGAAGAACGCCACGGCCTTGGCCGCCTTCTTGGCGTTGAGCGGAACGTCCGCCATGGGCATGCGCCCTGACTGGATGCGCTCCCACCAATCCGGGCATGCAAACCGCGGCAGCGGCTCAATGGGTTGCATTCTGCGCGGCCTCGCGCTCCAGTTCGGCCATCAGGTCGGCGTCCGCTGCGTGCGCGCGCTGCTCGTCGATCACTTTCTTTCCGAGCCGGTTCGAGGCCGATTCCTCAGTCTTCGGCTTGGATCCCAACGATCGCTCGATCTCCATGCGATCGTTGCGGTCAATCATGCTGGCGAGTTCTCTCAGGGCCGTGATGTTCCCGGCGTTCGCCTGCTCCATCGCGATCTCAAACCGACGGGCGTCCAGCCGATCCCGCATTGCGTCGCGTGCCTTCAGATCGGCTCTAAAATACCGCTTCACAGTGGCCGGCGAGACGCTGATCGCGTTTGCCATCCGCTCGATCGACCAGCCGAGCGCCAGCAACAGCTTGATTCTGTTGCGGTCTTTCTCAGTCGGTACATAAGGCGGACGTCCGCGCCGCCCGAAGCCCTCCCGGACCTCGTTGCCGAACAGGTCGAAATTCGGTTGCACCAGAAAAAAAAATCCCTAAATGGTGGGGCGGCAGGTCTAGGAGCGGAAGGGTCTTGAACTTTTGACCCACCCCCCCGGGGGTCACCACCAGACGCCGCGCGTCGTCAGGCTCGCCTGCTCTTCCTGCTGCTTCGCCGAGTCATGACACGGCTTGCAAAGTGTCTGGATATTCTCCGCATCCCAGAACAACGCCTCATCTCCGCGATGCGCCTTGATGTGATCAGCGACGAGCTTCGAAGTGTCCGCCTCTATCCGCTTGCACATCCTGCAAGTGAACAGATCGCGGACCAGCACTGACCAGCGTAGCTTTTGCCAACGCGCGGTCTTGTACCAACCCCGCCATGGAAGAGCGCCATCGCGATTCGCGAGCGCCATGATGTCGCCTAGCCCCGCAAGATGTTGTCCACGGCCCGTGAGTTTTTGAGATGGGCGCAATGCCCGCTGCCCCTTGTCAGAAATGAAAAAGCCCGGCACGTGCGGTCACGTCCGGGCGTTATTCCTGATCTTATAAGAGACGGTTTCAGGCCTTTGCCTCGCCGCTCTCTGGGCCGGGTTATGCGCTGATCGCAGGGAGCCCCGGTCATCCTGGTTGCAAACGCTAAGCAGATTTCACGAGATTTGCAAGCGGCAGCGTCACGTCCTGTGGGCCGCCCAGCATCAGCATCTGGCAAATGGCTGAACTCTCACGGATATTCACGACCTTCAGCCGCCGCCCGTCCAGCACCCCGCCAATCACTTCCACCTCGTCGCCGACCGTGAATTCGTGATGCGTATGCATGTAGCGCTGCTCCGATGGCGCCACATAGGTCGCGCTCGGATAGGTCCGCATCATCTGCTCAAGGCCGCCCCGCCCTTCCCATCGAAGGCGCACGGGCCGGCCCTCGATGCCCACGACCCCGCTGATGATCGGCAACCGATCGAGAAACAGCCACGGCACGAAGGAAGGGTTGAACCCGGCGAACACATAGCGCGGCGTCTCCGCGAACTCGCAGAGATCCTTTGCCTTCGAATAGCGGTTGCGCCGGCGCCACTCCTTGCGGATCGGCAAATAGGTGTCGATGCCCTGCCGCTGCAGGATGTCATGCGCCGCCCGCTCCTTGCGCGGCGGCACCAGCAGCGCATACCAGACCAACCCCGCCAGCATGTCCAGATCAACCGCCCGCACCTATCGCCTCCCCTGTCCGCCGGCGCGCAGCGCGTCCAGCTTTGCCTGCAATTCCTCTTCGCTCATCCGCTTCGGCATCTCGGGCGGATACTCCGAGGGCACGAACACCCAGAAATCGCCGCCCTTGAACTCGGGCAGACGCGCCCCTTTCCAGCTCAGCCATTCCTGCCAGTCGCGCCATGCCCGGTTCGCTGTGCTCAGCTGCTGCAGATGCGCCCCGTCCGGCATGGCCTCACCCTCGCGCAGCAGCATGTCCATGCCGTCCCGCGCCCAGCGCATCATCCGGTCCATCGTCGCCCTGTCGCCCCGTTCGATCGCCGCGAACAGCATCGCCCACCACGGCCGCGACCAGGCCTTGATCCGCTCCGGCGATGCCGTCGCTTCGGCCGTCTGCCCCGTCGGCGTTTCCGGCAGGTGCTCCCAGCGCTTTTCCCGCAGATAGGTGTCACCGCCGATCATCTTGGTCCGCTTGAATTTCGCCTGATGCTCGAGGAAGGCCTGCACCTGGTGGATGGCCGCTGCCCGTTCGTCCGGCGTCAGCGCCTCCCATGCGGTTTTCACCCGTTCGGCGGCGTCCAGCGCCGTTGTCGGCCATTTTCGTTTGAAGCTTTCCAGCTTTGGCCCCGGCGTCTCAGGGCTCCCCTCTTCAAAAACCGGATGGCCCGCGCGCTCGCGCGCGCCCTCTCTCTCAGATGAAGGTTCCCCTGACGGTTCTGAGCGGCCAAAGCTTGGCCGCTGGTGAAGGGCCGATTTGGCCGCTGGTCCACCGGCCACAGTGGCCGCTGGTGAAGAGGGCAATTTTTCGCCCTCGGGGCCCCGCGCCGACGGCGCCGCAGGTGACGGTTGAGCGTGGGGCAAAGGATAGTTTTCTGCCCCGTCATCAGCACCCGAATCCGCCTCCGGCGAGACGGCGTTCTCACAGCCCCTCCCCATCACCAGCTGATAGCGTGTCAGGCCCAGCTTGCCGCCTTCCAGCCGGTCGCGCGTGCGTCGGATCAGGCCCTTTTCCTCCAGCATCGCCAGCTTGCGCCGCACCGTGCGCTCGGGGATCTCGGTCCATGACGAGATCAGCGCCTGACTGGGAAAGCAGCGGCCGCGCTCGTCGGCATAGTTGGCGAGCGCGACAAGGCAGAACCGTGCCTGCGCGTCGCCAACCCTCTGCCTTGAGGCCCAGTCGAGCGCGCCGATGCTCATGACGACCTACCGGCAAATTCTGCCGGTAGCGCCGCTTGAACGCCCCTGCAAACTGGCATTGATCTCCGGCTTCTACCGGCAGAATTTGCCGGTTGAACGAGATGGTCGAAGGCCCATTTCGTCGCCGCATGGCTCATGCCGCCGCCCTCGCCCGTTCGGCGGCGTGGTCGCCCCATTGTGCCGCCATCGCATCCGCCATGCCGGGAAAGAACCGGCTGCGCTCCTGGCCCCGATTTTCGCCCGGCGACATCCGCCAGACGCGGTTCCAGGCCTTCCATTCGTCGCTGTCCGTCTCCGGCTCCGGCAGGCGCCGGGTTTCGGCCAGCGGCGGCAATCCGCGCAGATACCAGCCCGTTGCCTTGTATTCGGGATGACCGAACCAGAACGGTTGCACGATCTGCGGCGCGGGCACGTCCGCAGGCAGGCGCCGCAACGCAATGTCGTGCATGCGCGGATTCTCGATTGCCACACTGCCGATCGGCGCGCGCCAGCACGCGACAAACAGGTCAAGCCCTTCGCTGAATTCCTGTTTCATGCTTGCCCATGTCCGGCCCTTCGGCAGCTGCTTTGGCGGCGTCAGATCGCCCGCGCCAGAAAGCCAGCGCCGGCCCGATCGGCAAAGCCGCGTGCAGGGCGGATGCGCGATGATGAGCAGGTCCCAGCCATCGTCCAGATGGTCGCGCACATCGCCGCGAATGTGCCGGTTGCTGCCGTCTTCGGCAGGCAGCAGATCGCACGACCAAGCATCGTAGCCGCGCGCCAGAAACGCCCGGCGCACGATGCCGCTTGCCTCGCACCCGACCAGCACGCGAAGCGCCCCCGTCATGCCTCAACCTCGCGATTGGCGATAGAGAAATATCGCGTTTTGCTATTTTCTTTCTTGCGGACATTATCGCTATTTGCTATATATGTCTCATGACAACGATCACTTACAGCCGCGACGCCGCAAAGTCCCTCCGCCGGATGCCCCGCAATCGCGCCGAGCAGATTACGGCGAAAATTCAACAATATGCGGACGATCCGGAGAGCCTTGCTGCCAATGTCATTTACCTCCAAGGCCGCAATGGCTACCGGCTTCGGGTTGGCGACTGGCGCGTGCTGTTTGACCGGATCGAAAGGGAAACAGAGACGGAAATCGCGATCCGCGATATCCTGCCCCGAAACGAAGCGACCTATCGCTAAGGAATGAGACACATGAGCAAGAACGTGAAAGCCAAGACGGCGCAGCCGCTGAGCACAGAAGAGAAGCTTGAGAAGATGATCTTCGGAGAGGTTCACACCCCCGGCGGCGAAGATCTTGTTGTCGTGCGCCGGCAGGCGCTGGAAGCTGCCTTGATCGAGGCGACCGAGAATGCTCGACGCCTGCCCGCGCATTTGGATGCAGCGAACAGCGACGATCCGTTTATGGCCGAGGATGTCGCCGCCTATGACCGCGCGAAGGAACGCGGCGGGCCCGTGCTCACCCAGGATCAGATGAACCGCATCATTGCCGGTGAAAGCACCCTTCGCGTCTGGCGCGAGGCCGCCGGCAAGACACAGGGACAGCTTGCCGCCGATGCCGGCGTCAGCCAGTCCTATATCGCCGATCTGGAAGCCGGCCGGAAGGAAGGCGGCATTCAGCTTTGGCGCCGCATCGCCGATGCGCTCGGCTGCGATCTGGACGATCTTGCCTGACACCCGCATCAGAAGCCTCGCCTGTCGGCTATGTCGATCGGGCGAGGCGGCCGCGGCGGCCGCACGATCTTGACGCCGCAGAGCCGCTTCGCCTCACGCCGCACCAGCCGCGCGACCAGCGCATCCACATCGCAGCCGCGAAACTGCGCGATTAGCGCCAGCAGCAATGCGGTGTCGTCTTGCAGCGTGATGCGGGTTTCCTCGGGCATCAGTCACACCCCCGCCCGATCTGCCCGCGATCGGCAGGCGCGGTGAATTCCTTCCAATGCCGCCAGCCCTTCGGGCAGTGAAAGCCCCATTCGCGAACGCGCGGGCCGGTGATGAAGATCGTCACGGCAAAGGGCTGCATTAGGCCAGAAAACTCCGGCCACAAAGTCAGACGATGGGCGAACCACGGCCCGCGCCAGATAATGCGGCCGGGCTGAATCTTCCGGACATGGGTTTGACCATCGCGCCCGCGATAAAGTTCGCCCAACTTGCCCTTCAGCATGATCGAGACGGATGGCCACGGATGGTCGTGCAACGCCCGGTCGTCATCGTCGTGCAGGATCCGGTGCAGATAGATGTTGAACACCCGGTTTCGCGGGATCAGCCACCAGCGCTGCATGTAGGGGTCGCCCTGCGGCCCGATCAGGAAATCCGGCTTCCGGCTTTCCATCACGCGCTCGGCGCGCTTCAGCAGATATCGACTGAGACGAACAAGTTTCATGATTGGCCTCCGAAAAGCGGCAGGGGTTCGTCATGCGCGGGCGCGTTGTCCAGCGCCCGCCATTCGGTTTCGATCCGCTTGCGGGCGATCGCCGCATAGTCCGGGTTGAGTTCGATCAGCGCGGCCAGCCGCCCATGCCGCAGGGCTGCCAGCGCGGTCGTGCCGGCGCCGCCGAACGGGTCGAGCACCAGCCCGCCCTTCGGGCATCCGGCAAGGATGCAGCGTTCGGCCAGTTCCGGCGGGAAGGTGGCGAAATGCGCTTCCGAAAAGGGTTTGGTCGCGATCGGCCAGACTGCCAGCGGTGCGGGCTCGTAGTTGCGCAGGTTGCGCCCCTCGCCGCGCGGCGTGGCATCCAGATTCGTGTGATTGATATGCCCGGCGTGGCGGGGGCTCGCGAGATCGGCGGCGCGTTTCTTTTCGGCGGCATCCCATCTGGCGTTGAAACCGGCCATGCGCCGCCCGGACGATGCGCCGGCAGCGTCGGCCGATGCGGCGGTCGCGTCTTGCTTGGAGACCCTTATGTTCCCGACAGCAGTGCGCCGACCTGGTTCGCCGCCGACATACGATCCGCCACGAAAGCCGTTTGCGTTCTCATCAGAGACCCGTCCCTGCCGGACGGCACCCGCGTCATAGAAATAGTCATAGCCGGACCAGAGATTGACGCGCCGCCAGGGCGGCCCGTCCTGCGGCGTTTCCGTTTCCTCGCCGGTTTCGCCGTGGATCCAGCGATAGTCGGGTTCAGGAAGTGCAAACCGCCATTCGCCAGACCGGTGGCGCCAGCAGGTCGAACCGCCCGACTTGGTCAGCAGGAAGATTTTCTCGTGGCTGGTCGCCGGCCGGTCGCGAATGCTTTCCGGCATCGGGTTGGGCTTGGCCCAGATGATTTCGCTGCGCACCCACCAGCCCGCTTCCTGCAGCGCGATCGCCAGCCGGTTCGGCACCATGCAAAGGTCTTTGGGCTTGAGCCCGGTCATAACCTTTCGGCGACCGGGGCCAGTCGGCCCATGAACACCAGATGCGTGCTTGCCGCCGGTGCTCCCGCCCCATTTTCCATCGTTCGCGTAGCAGTCGCCGTAATTGACCCAGCAGGTGCCGGAAGGTTTCAGCACCCGGCGGATTTCCTCAAACACCCCGACCATGACGGCCAGGTGCTCGCCAAGGGTCGGCTCCAGTCCGATCTCAATATCGTGCGCTGGTTCGAAAAACTCGCGCAAATGCTCTGGTATGTCTGAGAGCCGGTAAATCATGACAGGCCTCGTGCGGAATCTGATATCATTGCGGGATGAAATCGCCTCATCTGGACCCGGTCTGGCTCCGTCAAAAGTACGAGGTCGAAGGGCTCTCGACCTACGAGATCGGCGCCATAGTCGGGCGCGACCCGAAGCGCGTTTACGCGAAACTTCGCGATTTTGGCATTCCAACAAGGCCCCGCGGAGCCAACTTGGCGGGCAAAGACAACTACATGCGCCGGCCGGGCGTCAGGAATCCGTTTGCCGGAAAGTCTCACAGCGCCAAGACGAAAGCTGTGCTTAGCGCGAAGGCTTCTGTCGAGAAGCCCTATTTGCGCGGCGCTGCTAATGGCATGAGCGGCAGAGTGGGCGCGGCCAACCCGAATTATCGAGACGGCAGCGCGCCGGAGCGCCAAAGGCTTTACGCTTCTAGTCGATGGAAGGATATCCAACGCGCCGTGTACGCTCGCGACAAATACCGATGCGTCGCGTGCGGTGCAGGGAAATCCGGCCCCCGCTCTCTTCATGCCCATCACATTCGGCCTTGGGCAGGAAACGAATCCCTCCGGTTCGATTTGTCGAACCTTCTGACTCTGTGCCGGCCATGCCACCATTGGGTTCACAGCAAGGCGAATGTTGACGGGCTTTACCTGCATCATTCCACCCCCGCCTTAGCGAGTTCGGCGCGGACATAGGCGATTTGTTCCGGAGTCAGGTCCGTGCGCAGTCGAACGGCATCTTCAGGAAGATATTTGCGAAGCCCCCAATAGGGCGGGCTGGTCACGATGCAATCGACGCTGTCGGAAGGCATCGCCTTCAGCGCATCAAGGCAATCGCCGGGGTGCAGCGTCACGCGGCCGTCGAGGAAAGAGACTGGGGCAAGGCTGGTCATGCCGCACCCCGGTTTTCTGCCCCATCTTCAACCGTCGCTTCGCGCCGTCGGGATGGGGACCCCGCGAAGGTGTTCCACTGCTTTTCCCGTGAAACATTATTTGCCCCATCGTGCAGCCGGGCCTTGCCCGTCGACGATGGGGACCCATGGGCCCCCGCGACGTCGGAGCGAAGCGACGATTGACCGCGGGGCAAAGATGCCCACTTCCTCGCGCTCAGCCCGGCCAGCGTAGCGCGCGATTTCACGCCGAAACTCAGCGGCGCGGCCTTCAGCCAGCGGCAGAGGGCAAGGAAGTTGTCGACCGATATCGCCTTGCCGTTCACAGCGCGCGACAGCGTGGCGATCGGCACGCCGCTTTCGCGCGCCACGCTCCGGATAGAACAGGCATTGCCGGATACAATCGGGCCCCCGGCCCGACGACGCGAAGCGGCGGCTGAGGCCGGGGCAGAAGGGCCGCCCCCATCGACGACGGCGGACGCAGCCCGACGGCTGACCGATGGGGCAGAAGACAGCGCGTCTGCAAGACGCGCGGCCAATATGGCCTCGCCATATTCGAAGGCCCGGTGCGTATCGCCCGGCAGGCCGGTCGCCGGGTCAACGCCCAGCGAGGCGCAGAGCGGCAGGTAGGATTTGACCGGGATCGCTCGCCCGTCCATCGCCAGCAGCACATGTCGGCGCGGCACGCCGGCGCGCACGGCGACAATGCCCGCTTCATTGCGATGCGTGTTGACGACGAACCGCAGGAAATGTCCAAGCCGGCAGCGCGGCGAATCCGGTGAGAGTTGGCTCAGCGGGCTCATTGCGTCACCCGATAGCGGCTACGCTTGATGCCCAGCGCAGCGTCGCCGCGCCAATGTGCGGAAACAAATTCCAGTTGCCCGCGCCGGATGCGCAGATGCGACCGGCAAAAATGCAGGGCCTTTCGCCCCGTCAAATGCGCTTCGTGGCTTGGGTCACCGCTCGCGTCTTTCGGTGGCTTTACGCGCAGCTGTATTTCCGTCCACGCATGCAGCGGAAACTTGCCGACGACGGCGCGCGCTTGAAGCAACTTGCGCTCAAGGCCGCGATGCGGCATGTGCTGCCGCCTGCCAAAGATCCTCGGCGTGTTGATGATCGCTAAAGTGCCGTAGAGAAACGCAGCCCAGCCTTTTTGACGGAAGACGGTTTCTCCTGGGAATCTGCAGGGAACGGGAAAGGGCTGGTCCCATGACTTCGGAGCAAGAAGCAATTCTCCTACAAATTCATGGGCCTCGATCCCATACTCTGGGTGCTCGCGCGCGCTGAAAGCTTGAGCTGAGCCGCCCGGCGTTTCGATTAAAAGAAAGGCCTGGCGTCCGCCGTCGTCAAAACGCCATTCGATCCACGTTTTTGGCGCCGGCAGAAACGCCAGCACCTCGGGAACCATCCCTCGACTGATTAGGTTGAGCGACAATGCGGGTGCAGCGTCGAATACGTCGGTCACCTCGAAGCAATGGACATCGCCCATCCTCGAAAGCAGGTCGCATCCATCCTTGATGGTCCGCTTGGCTTTAGGCATCGTCAGCTGCGCAGCGATCTTGTGAGCGAGTGGCGTCATAGCACCCTCACTTCGGTACCTGTCAGCCGGCCAATCTGATCCAGATAAAAGTCGAGATATTTTCCCGGCGCGCCTTTCGCGACCGCATCGCGAAACAGCCCGGCAACCAGCGGAGCATTCCAGCGATCAAGGCCGAGCGTTACCGGGATTCCGCGCGGCGGGTCCGATCGCAAGCACTTTGTCGCCAACGCGAGGTGCAATTTATATTCAGCTTCACGTTTTGCCTTCGCCGCGCGCGCCTTTTCCATTTGCTGCTGAGCAGCGTGGGCGGCCCGTTCTTCATCGGTCGGTGTGCTGGCCCAAACAATTATTCTCCTAACAACCCGGTGCATGCGCTTCATCATTGGTGCAGCCTCCAGTTTTGTGCCCCTCACTTCCCGCCCTCCCCATCATCCAGAACCGCGTCGAACATGTCGTCGCGAGCAATGACATGCAGCAGGTGCTGCATAAGAAAGGTGGGAGAAACGCCCCTCGACCGCCCGGCGGCATTGATCGCGTCGACCGTTTCGCTGTTGATCCAGATCTTGGCCTGCGCCATGCCCCTGCGGCGCGCGGAGCGGAAGACATTATTCAGAGTACAGCTGAGACTTCGCGCGGTATCCGCCGCCGACGTTCCGTTCATCAGCATCGCGCGGATGGCATCGCCCTGGGAGGGAAAGCCGGCAGTCGGTTTGGCCCGCGACCCGCTCATGCGCCGCCCTCTTCTTCATCCAGCACGGCGTCGAACAGGTCATCTTCGACGATCTTCGTCAGCAGCTGGCGCGCCAGCGCACGGTCGCTCAAACCGCGCCGGGCGGCCTCCGCCTGCAGACGCATCAGCACCCGTTCGGGGATATGCGTTTTGAAATATTCAATCCCGCCATCGCGGGCATAGGCGGCAATCGCCGAGGGGCGAACCCTGAGACGCCGCGCGATATCCCGTGGCGTCCGGCCGGCGAGCAACATTCCCGTTGCCATCTCGCGCCTGTCGATCCGGGCCGTCATTGTTGGCCCCGCTGGTCAGCCGCGCCGCGCGCGTCGTCAGCGGGGGCCCATTTAGGGCGCCCATCCCGACGGCGCAGAGCGACGGTTGAGGATGGGACAGAGACGTCGTCTCCCGGCGCGCCGAAGCCTTCCCGCCACATCTTCCCGGCGACATGGCCACGGGTGAATGTTCGGCCGGTGTCACTTGAGAGCCGCGCGGCGATGCGGGTGCGCGAAAGCCCCTCATCGAAGAGCGCCTCAAGGCGCGCCATCACTGGAGGCGTCCAGACTGTCCGCTGCTGCGGCTTGTATTTGCCGCGCCTCATTGCTTGGCGGCCTTCCAAAGCCTGCGGACCTGCTCTTCTGTCATCACATCGCCGACGATCTGGCCCGGCTGGATTTTCTTTGCCACTTGGCTGAGCCAGCCCCCTGCCCGCTCGCAATCCTCTCCGCTTGACTCTCTAAGTGACCGGCCGGTCGGCAAAATCATATCAAGAAGCATTAATTGCGCTTCCTCTAGTATGCGACTTTCTATTCGCTCTTTAACGGCAGAGACACGCCGTTGCTTCGCTTTGTGCGATCTATCCCGCTCTTGGCGGTTTGGCCGGAAAACAAGACTATGATAGTTGTTGATGAACCAATATTCGATCATCGCTTCAAGGTACTCGATATTTTCCTCATGAAATAATTCCTCACGAAGCTTTACTAAAAGAAATGATTTTTCCGCAGATGGATGCCCGTCGATTAAGCGCTTTAGAAGTTCACGCGGATTCGCCTTTTTCCATGACTGAACTTTTGCGCCATAAGTACCTGTATATAGCATCGCATTTCACCTCCTAAGTCATAGATACACATGCTTATTTTTTAGGCGAGACCTATTTCCTTCATTGCGGCATAAACTGCTGCAATTCGGTGGTAGCGTTCGCGCATATATTTCCGTCGCTTCTCCATCTCTACTGGGTCAAAATTTCGTCGGCGTCGCCTCTCGACTTCACGAAGGCGCTCCTTTTCCTTTTGTTTGTTAGTTTCTCGCCATGCTTTCTTATATGCACGGCGATAAATGTTCTTGCAGGACCGGGAGCAAGTCGTAGCCAGCCCATGGCGATGACTGAAGGTCATGCCGCAGACTGTGCAGACTCGTGGTGAGTTAGCGCCGCGCCTCATCGTCCAATCCCCAGCCGGCGATCGGCGAACGCCTTTTCGCGATGCTTCCAGTAGGCAAGGCGCGCATGCCACTTGTCGGCGTGGCGAACGGCACGCCGCTGCATCGCCTGGCAAAAGGCTTCGGCTAGTGCATAGTACCAGAGCCGCATTTTTCTCCCCGTTGTCTGTCCCGCTGGTCAGCCGCCGCGCGTTGCACGTCGTCGTCAGCGGGAGCCCTAGTTCCCGCGCTGCCGGGAGTGGCGACCGGCAGCGCGGAGCGTGCCCCCTTATGGAAGGACGTACTCGTCTACTGGCGCCGCAGCCCTTGGAGCCTTCGGCTTGGTGGATTTCGTTGATTTCGGACTCGGCTTTTCACGCGCTGCCTTCGCAGGCGCGTCGTCCTCAACGCTCCCGATAGCAGCAGCTTTGAGTTCGGCGATGTGCTCATCGACGGTTTTGACTTGCGGGGCAGCCTCAGCGTGCTCGAAAAGCGGCAGCATGCCCAACGCGTTCATGTAGACGTCGAGGATTGCCTGTTGCTCCTGGCGCTCGTGCGGCTCCTGCTTGCGCAGGCGGATCAGCTGACGCAGCACCTTCGTGTCGTACCCCATCGCCTTGGCCTCGCCGTACACATCCTTGATGTCGTCGGCGATCGCCTTCTTCTCCTCGTCGAGCCGCTCAATGCGCTCCACAAAGGCGCGCAGTTGATCCTTCGCGATCATGATCGAAGCTCCTTCAGCCGTCTGTTGATGCGTTCCTGCTCGGCTTCCAGCCGCGCCGCTTCCTCTTCCCGGCACGCGCTATCCATCCAGCGCGGCGCGCCCGGCCAGGCGGCGGCGACGAGATCGGGCCCGTAATGCAGGGCAAGCGTCAGGAAATTGCCGATCGAGGGCCGCGCCCTCAGCCGGATCCAGTTGCGCACCGTCTCCGGCGGAATGCCGGTATCGGCCGCAACGGACTCGGGTGTGTTGTAGTGGTAGCGGCGCTGCAGAAAGCGCTTGAGCGCCTCGAGATCGATACTGGGCCCCCGCGGCGACGGCCGCGCAGCGGACGGTTGAGCGTGGGGCAAAGATCCACCGGGCGTCCCTGCCCGGCGTTTCGGGCAAACTTGCCCATAATGAGGGTCAGACATGCGTGTGCCTCCGGTCCATTCTCCGTTTGCTGAAGACGTGAATGGAACTGCGGGTGCGTTCATGATTGACCCCCGACAACTGCCGGCAGAGGCTCTACAAATTCGGATGGTGAAAGTTCGATCCCGCTGGCGCGGGCATAGGACAACAGAGCGCCGTAGTCCGATTGCGGGATGAACCCGCCAGTGCCGCCGCGGTCTTTCGGGTACATCCAGCGATAAATGCGCGAGACGTGCTTCCCCGTGACATTCGCCACGGCTTCAACGCCGCCTAACTTCGCAATCACAGATTTCGCCGGATCGAGGTGCTTCTCGTTCATGATGTTGATATTTGCGAATATCGCCAATACCTGTCAATTCTTTTTTGCGAACTTCGCTATATTCATATTTGCGGCAATCGCGAATATGCTCTCATGAGCGATCCGCAACTTAAAATTCGCCTTTGGCTTCAACGCGAACTCGATGAGGGAGGTCGCGGAACGAAAGGTGCGCTCGCCCGGCATCTAGGAGTGAGGGCCGAAGCGATTACGCGCATGGCCAATACCGATCCCGACCGAGAATCGCGCGAGATCCGCGCGCACGAATACGAATTGATGCGCGAATTCTTTGACCAGAACGCCGCAGCATCCGGTCTATTGCGGAGTCGCCTGGTGACGGTTGCAGCGCATGTGCAGGCCGGCGACTGGGCAGAAACTTGGGAATGGGCCGATGACGACAAGTACGACGTCGCGGTTCCGCAAGACGACGCCCTAAGCGAATATCGGCTCTACGGCGCTGAAACGCGCGGGCCGTCCATGAATAGGAAGTGGGAGGAAGGGACCGTCGTGGTCTTCACGAACGTTGAAGAGACGATGGAAAGCCCCATACCAGGCAAGAGGTACGTCGTTGAGCGCCGCCGCCCCGGCGGGGACGCCGAACACACGGTCAAGTTGCTTCACCTCGATCCAGAAGGGAAGCTATGGTTAATGCCTGAATCCGATGATCCACGATTTCAGACACCAATTCCGGTGGATGACGGCATAGATGGCGAGGAAGTCAGGATCATTGGGCGCGTCTGGTATGCAGTCAGCAGGGAATGAAGCAATGAGAAAAGCGTTGTCAGGAGTTGCCATCACCCTCGCCTTGGCTGGCTGCAACGCCTCCACCAGCGAAACCACAACTCCCGCCAGCCCTCCCCCTGCAAACTACAAGGCCGCCGTAGTCAACTACGTCAAAACCACCTTCTTCGACCCTTACAGCATCAGGGATGCATCTATTTCCCAACCGGTCTATCGGCAGGGCATATACGATGGAACCAATATTGTGGCCTATCGTGGATGGGCCGTCTGCCTCAGAGCCAATGCGAAGAACCGGATGGGTGCCTATACCGGGCTAAACTACTCCCTGCTGCTATTCAAAGGCGATGTCGTCGAGTTGTCGCTGAGCGGCCCGACCACTCAACCGCAGGTCAATAACCACTGCAAAGACGTTCCCCTTGAGCCATTTCCGGAAATCGAATCAACAAATTGACAAGCCCCGCAGTTTGTAATTTGCGATTTTCGCCACTTTAGCATTGACACTTTTTGCGATCTTAGCAAATAATCCGTCCCCATCACCCGATGGAACGGAGCCCTTGTCATGCAGACCGATATCCAGACCGTCGCCGGCGCCAGCGCCGCGATCGAAGACCGCCTCGCCGAGATCGCCCTGGTCACGGCCGAACTGAAGAAACTCCCGCAGAATGAATTCATCGATCTGGAGCGGCAGGCCGTGCGCCTCGTCGCGCACCAGCTGGTCGACCAGCGCAACCTGCTGAGCGACGCCCTCGCCCGCGCCCGCAAGCGCACGGAGAAGTCGGTGCCCCAGCGCATGGCCGACGTCATGGCCGACAAGTTCGCCGAATGCGGCTTCTGCACCGATCAGCATCTGGTGGATGCCGGCTTCTCTCCGCAGGAAGTGATCGAGTTCAACGAGGAAGCCCGTGCGCTGGCGAGAGCCCGCACGCGCGGCACCCCGCACTATCACGCGGCGTGAGGGCGAACGATGAGTGCGGAAGACTTTGAATACGACCTCGCAGCGCACCTGAGACGGCAGATACGGTTCAGTATTGGAACCTTCGGCCCGGGCCTGCGCACCAAAGGTGTGTGCGATCACATCCGGAAAGAACTGGCAGAGATCGAGCAGGCCCCGACGGATCTCGAAGAGTGGGTCGACGCGATCATTCTTTCGCTCGACGGCGCATGGCGAACTGGGGCAACCGCAGAGCAAATCTGCATTGCCATAGAAGCCAAACTCTCGAAGAACGAAAAGCGCGAATGGCCCGACTGGCGAACAGCAGATCCCGACAAGGCGATCGAGCACGTTCGGGTCCCCGCTGACGACGCGCAACGCGCGGCTGACCAGCGGGGCAAACAATGACCACCCAATTCCCGTGGCGTCTCACCGGCCGCTGGCGTCCGCGCACGGGCCTGTTCGGCCCGGTCTGCATGGTCGAGGAAGCGCGGCGCATCTCTGTAAACGCCCGGAAGGAAACGCGCTGGCGCAAGGCCCGCAACGCCGACATCGAGGAACTGGAAAAGAGGCCGATCCATGTCCGCTGAGAACCACTCTCCAATGGGGCACCCATCGACGACGGCGGGCGCAGCCCGACGGCTGAACGATGGGGCAAAAAACCAGCGGCTGAGGCTGGGGCAGAAAACCCGGCTGACCGATGGGGTAAAGAAGCAGATCACGATCTGGATCGGCGCCGTCGTCATGACCATCGCCGCTTTCGCGCTGGTCGGCGCCACCGGCTGGATGCTCATCACCCTCGCCGACGTCCTTTACAAGTTGGCGGGTGAATGATGGCTGAGCATTCCCACATCGAATGGACGGACGCGACCTGGAACCCGGTTACGGGCTGCACGGTCCTCTCGCCGGGCTGCACAAACTGCTATGCGATGAAGCTCGCCGGCACGCGCCTGCAGCATCATCCCAGCCGCGCTGGCTTGACCACGATGACGAAGGCCGGCCCGGTCTGGAACGGCAAGGTCCGCTTCAACGAGGAATGGCTGACCCAGCCGCTCCGCTGGAAGCGGCCGCGCATGATCTTCGTTTGCGCGCATGGCGATTTGTTTCACGAGGACGTCCCGGACGAATGGATCGACAAGGTTTTCGCCGTCATGGCGCTCTGCCCGCACCACATCTTTCAGGTGCTGACCAAGCGCAGCGCGCGGATGCGAGCGTATATGTCGTCTCGCCGTGCAATCCGTCGCATCTATGACACCGTCTGCGATATGGTCCTCGACGGCGATGCGGCTGGCGTGCTCATAGCGCCCGGCACCAATCCAGATTTAGCACCGGCCGGCAAGCGCATTTTCCTCGACAGATGGCCCCTGCCGAACGTCTGGCTGGGCGTCAGCGCCGAGGACCAAACCCGCGCCTTTGAACGGGTTCCGCATCTTTTACAAACGCCGGCGACTACCCGATTCCTGAGTGCCGAACCGCTGCTGGGACCGCTGGAACTATACGCGGTGGAACGTCCACCATCTGAAATTGACCGCCGGCTAACAGGCCAAGAACTTATCGATTTCTATTGGTGCGATGCGCTAACCGGCCAACGCGGCGCCATGTTCAAAAACGGAAGTGTTCGCGAGGCGGCGGGTGACTTTGGTCCCAAGCTCGATTGGGTCATCGTCGGCGGCGAGAGCGGCCCCGGCGCGCGGCCGATGCATCCCGATTGGGCGCGGTCCCTGCGCGATCAATGCGCCGACGCCGGCGTCCCGTTCTTTTTCAAGCAATGGGGCAGCATGGCAACGGTCTATGACCGCGATGCCGACGACCCTGACTGGCGAGAATGCGACAAGATCGCGCGCCGCACGCCGAACGGCCGCTGGCTGAACCTTGCGGGCGGTCACGGCTTCCACGGCGATCGCGTCGTGCGGGTCACACCTGTCGGCAAGAAAATCGCCGGACGCCTCCTGGACGGCGTCGAGCACAACGGCATGCCACGGGCCCCAGCGACGTCGGAGGGCGACAGCCCGACGATTGACCGCGGGGCAGAAGGAAAGGCGCGGCCATGAAATGGTTCAAGCAGCGCAGGGTGGAGTGGATCATCGAGATGGCTGCGATCTACGGCTACATCAACAGGGATCACATCCGACGGAAATTCGGCGTCTCCACGCCGCAGGCCAGCTTGGATATCGCCGACGCCCTCAGCCAAACCTCGCACCTTCAGTACGACCGCTCAGGTAAGCGCTACGTCTGGACTGGCCCAGCGGAGGAAAACTGATGTCCATCGAACGTCACGCCGGGATGATGCAGCTGGTCTGCGACTGCGGCGCGACCCAGCCAGAGACTTACGAGCACGAAGACTTCGACGTCATGGTCGCAGATGCGCGCGACGCCGGCTGGAAGATCAGCAAGATGGCGGGCGAGTGGGAGCACACCTGCCCGGATTGTGCTGAGGCCGCGCGCCGCCGCCCGCACGGGAGGCTGCTATGAGCGCCGAAGGCCGGGCCCACGCTGACGACGCGCGACGCGCGGCTGACCAGCGGGGCAAACAATGCCCCCGCTGCGCCGATACCCGCCAGATCACGGCCTGCACCTTTGCCGAGCATTGCAATTGCCCGAGCGGCAGCGTTTGCACCCGCGCCATGACGATTGACTGCCCGGTCTGCCGGCCCGCGCCGGCGATGACCCGCCAGCAGCGGCTGACCACGATCGCCATTCACCTGGCCGACGTGAACCGCGCGGTCGAATCTCTCGGGCGCCAGATCGCCCGCATGGTCGAGGAAGAGAACCGGAGGGACGGATGACCAGAAAGCGCAATCTCTTCGTTCCCGCCACCCCCTTCGATATCGAGGGGCTCACGACTGTCGGATCCGTCCGGTACTACAAGGGTTATCAGCAGTCCAACGCCGAAGAAGCCGATCGCGTCGCGCTTTATCAGAGGCAGTTTGAGATTGCCTCGTTCAAATGGCCCGACGACGAGATCGCACTATCCCGCGTCATCGATGCACTCCGCGCGGCATTCCATGCGGGCAAGCAGGAGCGATCAAGGGAGATCCTGAACCTCTTGCAGGATGGCCGCCGATGACACCTCCCCAATCACAAAGGATTTCTGACATGCCGCGCAGCAAGAAGCCTGCCGCCCTTCCGGCCGAGAAGGCCGCCACCGAAACGGTGATCCCCGCCTTCAAGGGGTTCAGCGAGGATATGACCTGCCGCGATTTCAAATTCGAGATCGGCAAGACCTATCGCCACGAGGGCAAGGTCGTCGCCTGCGAAAGCGGCTTTCACGCCTGCGAGCACCCGCTGGATGTCTTCCGCTACTATCCGCCGGCCACCAGCCGCTATGCGCTGGTTGACCTTGCCGGCGAGACCGCGCGGCATGACGAAGACACGAAGATCGCCGCGGCGCAGATCACCGTCAGGGCGGAGATCCATCTGCCGGAAATGATCGCGGCGGCTGTCCGCTATGTCATGGAACGCGTCAAATGGATCGACGGCCGTCTGGCGACGGAGCCGAAGACCGGTGTTCGCTGCGATGATGACGGGGGCGCTGCCACCGCATCGGGAGATTGGGGCGCTGCCACCGCATCGGGACGCCGGGGCGCTGCCACCGCATCGGGCGTTGAGGGCGCTGCCACCGCATCGGGCATCAGAGGCACTGCCACCGCATCGGGCGTTGAGGGCGCTGCCACCGCATCGGGATATCAGGGCGCTGCCACCGCATCGGGACGCCGGGGCGCTGCCACCGCATCGGGATATCAGGGCGCTGCCACCGCATCGGGATATCAGGGCGCTGCCACCGCATCGGGCATCGGAGGCGCAGCCACCGCATCGGGATACAAGGGCAAGGCCCGCGGCAAGAAAGGCTGTGCGCTGTTTCTCGTCGAGCGCGCGGATAATGGAGAGATTCTTGCCGTCCACGCCGCCATCGTTGGCCGCGACGGGATCAGGCCCGACACCTGGTATACGCTCCGCGACGGCAAGCCGGTGGAAGCCGACTGATCATGCCCCGCCGCGCCGCAAAACGACCGATCACGGCCGAACGTGTCGAGCAGGCGCTCGATACGCTCGCCGAGATCATGGCCGCCGCCGGCGCCAGCGCAAATCTCATGGTCCCGGTCTGGAAGCGTCTGGAGGCCGAGCACAGCCGGCTGCGGGATGAAGAGGACGTCGTTGCGGCGGCCCTCGCCCGCGTCAGACAATTGACGGATCGAAGGGAAGCGCGATCCGCCTGAGTTCGTCATGCCGCCACTTCAATGAGCCGCCGGCGCCATATTTGGGGCGCTCAATCGTATGGCCCATCAGCAGTCGCCGCAGTTCCTCGTCAAGATTGCCTTCCTTCATCCGGTCCTCGAAGGAATGGCGGAAGGAATAGATCTTGTGCGCCGGCGACGGAAACAGCCTGTTCTCCCGGAAATACTTGTTGAGCGTCGCCGACAGATCGTTTTCCCGGTTCCGGTAGCGCGGAAAGCCCTCGCGATGCTTTTCGAACACCGCCAGCGCGACCCCGACCAGCGGCACCAGCCGTTCCGACGAGGCGGTCTTGATCTCGCGCGGATCGTCCGGATCGTCGCGCGGCTCGATCGCCAGATGCGGAATCGCGCTGGAAAGGCGGATCGCGGACGGATGCAGGTTGCACAGTTCGCTCGGTCGCGCCCCGGTCTCGATCAGCGCCAGGGCGATGCCCCGCGCCTCGTCGTTCATCGTCGCCAGCGCGCCCGGTTTCATGATCTTCCCCACGATCCAGCTCGTCGGGAAGGGCGGCCGCGAACGCTTTCTCTTCGCCAGGAAACTCAGCCGCGCGAACGGATTCTGCCGGTCGGGCTCACCGACATGCGCGAAATAGGCCTCATACAGCACGCGCAGATTGCCGAGATCGCGATTGCCGGAAGAGGCGGAATGCGTCGGCCGGCCGTCCTTCGGCGCGATGCGCAGCAGCCAGTGACGATAGATCCGCATCGCGTCGTCGCGCGATATCTCGGTCATGGCCTTGTCGCCGACCAGCTGCACGAAGTTGTTGACCGCCCGCTGCTTGACCTTTTTCCACTGCGCCTTCTGGACAGCACTCTTGCCCAGCAGCTCGTCGGCGACGATCTCGTCGACATAGATGTCGAAGGCCTGGCTGATCGTCGTCGGCGGCGTCGGCACCCCGCCCAGAAGCGCCCGGGCGGTCTCGGAGGCCGCGCCGATCGAGGGCGTCTCGCGCACGGTATCGATGCGGGCAAGCAGATCGTCGATGCTGGCGTTGAGCGCGAGATTGTGCGCCGACCGGTAGGTGAACCCGAGCGCCTCCACACGCCGCATGGCTGCATGATAGCGCGCCATCGCCGGATCGGACGGCTCGTCCAGCATCAGCGATGCCCACAGCGCATCGTCGGCGGCTTCCAGCAGGTCGCGCTTGGCGCGGGCGATGGCGACGTCGTCGGTCTTCAGCGAAACACGCACATGCGGCGACCGGGCATCGCGATGCGCGATGTTCGTCGGTACGCGCCTCTTGTAACGGAATATACCCCCGACCCGCATCAGGTAACGGTCGGGATTTCTCCCCTTCTGTCGCGCCACGTCGCACCCTCGAAAATAGCCGATGTGGCTACCTTTGTGGCCCGCTTTGTGGCACAAAAAAGCACAAAGCCGCAATAGCGACTTTATCCATAAATTGAATTACATAATAATTACATATATTTAAAGACACGTAACGGCGTCAATTATGGTGCGGACGGCGGGACTCGAACCCGCACGGCTAACGCCTCCGGATTTTAAGTCCGGTATGTCTACCAATTCCATCACGTCCGCCTGACGCGGCAATAGGCGGTGCTTTGCGGTCTTCGTCAACTCCCGCCGCGCACCACCGCCTATAGGCTTCGCGAATGCGGCGCGGCATGCTAGCAGGGCCTGAGAACCAGCATCGATCCAATCCGCAAGACCTGAAACGATGTCCATTTCCGTCGACAAGGCCATGGCGCAGGCCAAGGCCCACATCAAGAAAGGCGAAATCGTCCAGGCGCGGTTCGTGTACGAGAGCGTACTTTCCAGATTCCCTGGAAACCAGCGTGCCCGTGATGCCCTGGCAAAACTGAACAGCGGCACAGGTATGGGCACGACGCCGGTAGGCGACCTTCGCAAGGAAGATTTCGACCGGGCCTACAATCTGTTCCTTGCCGGAAGGCTTCAGGAAGCACGCGCCCACGCAGTCGCTCTATTGCAGCAACATCCCCGCGTTGCGCTGCTGCACAGTTTCCTCGGCGGGATTCACGCGCGCATGAACGAGCACGAGGTTGCGCTCGGCCACTATCGCCGGTCTCTTGAACTCGACCCGACGAACGCAGATGCCCACAGCAATCTTTCAGCCAGCCTGCTGACACTGAACCGTCCCGATGATGCTCGCGCGAGCGTCGAGGAAGCGATACGTCTGAAACCCGACCGGCCGAATGCACAGGTCAATCTCGGCAACATCCTTGTGCGCCAGGGGCTGCACGAAGAAGCGGTCGCGGCCTATCGGCAGGCGCTGCGCCTTTCGCCCGGCAACGCCGATGCGCTGGTCAATATGGGCGGTGCATTGCACGAGTTGAAGAAATACGACGAGGCGATTGCCGCCCTGTTGAAGGCGCGCGAGGGCGGCGCTGCATCGGCGTCGCTGCACTACAATCTCGGGCGAGCGTACAAGAAAGCCAACCGGTGGCATGACGCGGAAGTCGAGCTTTCCCAAGCAGTCCGCCTTTCACCGGGCGATGTCGATGCATGGCTTGAACTCGGCAAGGTCGCATTCAGACGCGGCAATATGCTGGCAGCGCTGGAAGCAGGCACCCGCGCGGTCGATCTTGCCCCCGAGCGCGCCGTGGGGCATGCCCTGCTCGGCATGTGCCACCGCAATCTCGGCAATATGGCCGAGGAAGAAGCCTGCATTGTCCGCGCGCTCGAACTTGATCCGGAAGATCCGACCGCGCTCTATGAATTTGCCGAGCGGACCAGATTTACCGCTGATGACCCGATGTTCACGCGGGTCGCCGAGGCTTATGAGAAAACCGAAGACCTGCGGGAGAAATCGAGCTTCGCCTTTGCCCTTGCGAAGGCCAGTCAGGACACCGGCGATTTCGACGCGGCATTTGGCTGGTATCAAAAGGGCAATGCCCTTCGCGCGGAGGTCGCCGTTTCACGCAAGGCTGAGGATTTGCGTGCATTCGCCAATCTCAGGAAGACATTTGAGCGACGGGAGCATTTCACACGGCTGGAAGCTGTCGCCGATGGCCCGCGCCCGATCTTTGTGCTGGGCATGCCGCGATCCGGCACGACGCTGGTTGAACAGATCCTTGCGAGCCATTCACAGGTTTTCGGCGCAGACGAACTGACGGCGCTGCCGGAAATCTGCGCGCCGGTATTCGAAGCCTCTTCGCAGCCGCCCGATCGCTTCTTCGCGCAGGCCAACCTGGCGGAAATCCGGGCGCGCTATCTTGGCGAAGTGCGCAAGCTGTGCTTTGCGGAACGCGTCTTCGTGGACAAGATGCCGTTCAACTTCGCCTATGTCGGCGTCATTCTCGCCGCGTTCCCGGAGGCGCGCATCGTCCATACCGTGCGCGACAAGGTTGCGGTCTGCTGGTCGATCTACACACGCAATTTCGGCAACGACATGTGGTTCGCGCAGGACTTTGACGATCTTGCCGAATATTACGGCCAATATCGCCGGATGATGGCGTTCTGGCATGAGAAATTTCCGGGCGCGATATACGATCTGAACTACGAGAAACTGACGGAAAATCAGGAAGATGAGACGCGCAGGCTGCTTGACCATTGCGGGCTCGCCTTCGAGGCGGCCTGCCTGAATTTTCAGGATACCGAACGGGCGGTGCGCACGGCCAGCGTCCGTCAGGTCCGGCAGAAGATGTATACGGGTAGCTCGAACGCCTGGCGCAACTATGAGAAGCATATCGGCCCGCTCCTGCGTGCGCTCGATCCTCTCTAGCCTGCCGGATGCGAGCGTCAGAAGACCTTCGGCACGATGAGCATGGCAAGGCCATAGACGATGGCGATGCCGGCGAGATCGAGAATGGCTCCAGCCTTCAGCATCTCCGTGCTCGTCACCTCGCCCGAACCATAGACGATGGCATTGGGTGGGGTCGCGACCGGCAGCATGAAGCCGAGTGAAGCCGCAAGGCCTATCGGCACGAGAAAATCGGCCGGCGCGATGTCGAGGCTGGCCGCGATCGCCCCGGCCACAGGCAGAAAGACAGCTGCCATCGCCGTGTTGCTGGCAAGTTCGCCGAGGTAGACGATGGCGACCATTGCCGCCAATACGATGATCCCGACCGGCAATGCTCCCAGATCGACAAACAGCGCGCCGATGGAAGAAGAGAGCCCGCTGGAATCGATGGCGCCCGCGAGAGCAAGCCCGCCGCCGAAGAGGATAAGTACGTCCCAACGGATCGTCTTTGCCTCCTCCCAGCCGAGCAGATGGCCACCTTTTCCATCGAAAGCCGGCAGGACGAATAGCAGCAGTGCCGCGGCCATCACGATGCCTGCATCACCGATGGCAATAGCGGGAAACGCCTCCTCGACAAGCGGCCGCAGCACAAGGAAGGCGCCGGCAAGCGCGACTATGAACCCCGTCAGCCTTGCGCCCGTCGAGAGCGGCGCAGAGGCCGGGGCGGCAAATGACCTGCTGGCGCGATCGAAGCCGAACTCGCGGAAGACGCCTCTGGTCAGCAGAAGCCAGGTCGCCGGAAGCAGAACGAGCACCACCGGAACGCCGAGCAGCATCCATTGGGCAAATCCGATCTGAATACCCGACGTCTCCGAAAGATAGCCCGCGAGCAATGCGTTCGGCGGCGTTCCGATCAGCGTGCCCATGCCGCCGATGGTCGCGGAAAACGCGATCGCCAGCATCAGCGCGGGTGCAAAGTTGCCGGCAGGAGCCGTGCCTTCCGGCATACCCGGTTCCCGGCCCGCACCGAGACCATGAATGATCGACTGGCCGATCGGCACCATGACCATCGCGGTCGCGGTATTGCTGATCCACATGGAAAGAAATGCCGTCGCCGCCATGACCGCGGCAATCGTGCCTGACGGACCCTCGGGCGCCATGCGCAGGATGGCCGCCGCCACCGCCCGGTGAAGACCCCAGCGCTGCAGCGCCGCGGCGATCAGAAAGCCGCCGAGGATCAGAAAGACGATGGAGTGCGCATAGGCGCCCGCAACCGTCTCCACAGGCTGCACGCCCAGCACGGGCAGAAGGACGACGGGCAGCAGTGCCGTTGCAGCGAGCGGGGCCGCCTCGCTCATCCACCACACCGCCATCAGCAGGGCAAGCGCGGCGACGCGCCAGGCTTCGCTCGAAAATCCCGACGGCGCGGGCAGCAGAAGAATTGCGGCGAACAGCGCCAGACCGGCAACGAGGCCGATCAGTGCCTTGCGCCGCTGTCCCAATGCCTAGCCCCTGTCGCCCGATATCGGCGCCTGGAATGACAGGCCGAGATCCCAGGGAAAATAGATCCAGGTATCCTGGCTGACTTCGGTCACGAACGTATCGACAAGCGGTCGCCCCTGCGGCTTTGCATAGACGGCGGCAAAATGCGCCTTGGGCAGAAGTTCCCGGATGACTTTCGCCGTCTTGCCCGTATCTGTCAGGTCATCGACGATCAGCACCCCCTCGCCCGCGCCGCCACCAGCGTTCGCAACAGCATCGGCGACGGGCTTGAGAACCTGCAATTCGCCCTGCTTCTGATATTCGTGGTAGGACGCGATACAGACCGTCTCGATAACGCGGATACCCAGTTCGCGCGCCACGACCGCAGCCGGAACCAGACCGCCTCGCGTGATCGAGACAATGGCCTTGAACGGCCCCGCCTCGTTCAGCCGCCAGGCCAGCGCCCGCGCATCACGATGAAACTGTTCCCAGGAAACGGGAAACGCCTTTTCGCCTGCCTCAGCCATCATGCCCCCTTGGTGCCGGCTGTCTCCAAAGCTGAAAGAAAGGAAGCTCTCGCCTCCTCGATGCGCGCCATATCTCTGCCGCGCATGACCACGTCGACGCTGAATTTGCCGTCGGCGTATTTTGGATAGCTACCCATCAGCACGTCATCATAAAGGGCCTGCGCGGCACGCAGCGGATCGGCGATATCGCCTTCCTTGACGTCGAGCGGAATGGAAACGGAAAGCATCTTGCGGCCGGTCCTGAAATCCTTTGCCGCGGCATCCAGCATCGATTGCATGATTGCGGGGACCCCGGCCATGACGACGACATTCTCGATACGGAAGCCCGGCGCGCCGCTGACGTCATTGATAACGAGGCTCGCACCATGCGGGATGCGCGCCATGCGAAGGCGCGCCTCATTCAGATTGCCCTTGCCGACACGCGCCTCGATGAGCTTCACCGCCTCAGGATGATGGCTGATCCCGACACCGAAGGCCTTGGCCACCGAGTCCGCGGTAATATCGTCATGCGTCGGCCCTATGCCGCCGGTCGTGAGCAAGTAGTCGTACCGTGCGCGCAATGCGTTCAGCGCCGCGACGATCTCGTCTTCCTCGTCGGGAACGATCCTCACTTCCTTGAGATCGATGCCGATGGTCGTCAGGAAGTCGGCGATATAGCCGATATTCTTGTCCTTGGTCCGACCTGAAAGTATCTCGTCGCCAATGACCAGCACCGCCGCGGTCACGTTCTGCGTTGCTTCGCCTGGCTGGCTTTCGGCTGCGCTCATGGTCCCGTCTTTCGCGATGTTCCGGTCAGACATTCGATAGACCAGCCGGGCCCATTGCCGCAAGCGCCGCGCCGCGCGCTATCATCGCTTCGCCATGAAATTCGAATCTCCTCTTCTGCGCGGCCGGTTCCTGCGCCGCTACAAGCGCTTCTTCGCCGATATCGGGCTCGACGACGGGCGTGAGATCGTCGCGCACTGCGCCAATCCGGGCGCGATGCTCGGCATCGACACGCCCGGCGCCCTCGCTTTCGTGGAACCCGCCTCCAACCCCAAACGCAAGCTCGCCTGGACGCTGGAAATCCTTCAGGCCAACAATGGCGCAGGACCGCATCTTGTGGGCGCCAATACCAACCGCGCCAATGCGATCGCCGCCGAGGCTGTGGCTGCGGGGCGGATTCCGGAACTCGCCGGCTACGACGCCATTGCCCGTGAGGTCCGTTATGGCGAGGCGAGCCGCGTGGACTTTCTGCTTTCAGGCGAGGGCCGCCCGCCCTGCTATCTTGAGGTCAAGAACGTCCATCTTGTGAGAGGCGGCCGCCTCGCGGAATTTCCCGATTGCCGGACAGCGCGCGGTGCAAGACATCTGGCAGAGCTTGTTTCCATGGTCCGGGCCGGCAGTCGCGCCGCCGTTCTCTTCATCATACAGCGCGCCGACGTCGATGCGTTTTCGCCCGCGCGAGACCTCGACCCGGGCTTTGCAGCCGGCTTCGACGCAGCGCGACGGGAAGGTGTGGAGATGTTCGCTATGCGCTGCGGCGTGACACCCGAGGCCATCGTGGCGCAAGACCGCGTTCCGGTCATGGATTGACGCCAGCGCCAAGACATACGATCTAAGGCGCATGACCTATATCGACGCAGCAGCGGCCCCGGGACGTAACACCGGTCAGATCCGCCTATATGGCGCGGATGCCTTTGAGGGCATGCGCGCGGCCGGACAGCTCACGGCGCGCGCGCTCGACATGCTTGCGCCGGAAATAGCGCCCGGCGTGACGACCGCGCGTATCGACAAGCTGGTCTATGACTTTGCCGGCGACCACGGCGCCCTGCCCGCGACGCTCGACTATCGCGGGTACCGCTACTCGACCTGCACCTCCATCAATCACGTCGTCTGTCACGGCATGCCCAACGACAAGCCGCTGCGCGAAGGCGATATCGTCAATATCGACGTCACACTGATCCTCGATGGCTGGCACGGCGATTCCAGCCGCATGTATGCGGCCGGCCAGATCTCGCGCCGCGCCGAACGGTTGCTGGAAGTGACCTATGAGTGCCTCATACGCGGCATCCAGGCGGTCAGGCCGGGCAACACGACGGGCGATATCGGCCACGCGATCCAGACATTCGCGGAGGGCGAGCGGATGAGTGTTGTGCGTGATTTCTGCGGCCACGGCCTCGGCCGGCTCTTTCACGACGCGCCGAACATCCTGCATTTCGGCACGCCCGGTAGCGGCGTCGAGCTGAAGCCCGGTATGTTCTTCACCATCGAGCCGATGATCAATCTTGGAAAGCCGGACGTAAAGGTCCTGTCGGATGGCTGGACTGCGGTTACCCGCGATCGCTCGCTGTCGGCGCAGTTCGAGCATACGGTCGGCGTCACCGAGGACGGCGTGGAAATCTTCACCCAATCTCCGGCGGGCCTCGATCATCCGCCCTACGCCTGAGCGGCGCGCGCTGATGTCGGCTGGCGGCGGGACGGCTGACGACAAGCCCCACTTTCACGGCCATCGGGAACGGTTGAGGAAGCGCCTGCGCGAAGCCGGCGCGGCAGCCCTTCCCGACTACGAACTCCTCGAACTTCTGCTGTTTTCGATGATACCGCGCAAGGACGTGAAACCGCTCGCGAAGCAGTTGCTTGCACGCTTCGGGTCATTCGGCGGCGTGATCGCCGCGCCCCGCAAACTGCTTGAGGAGTTCGACGGCATCGGCGAGACCACCGCCGATTATTTCGCGGTCATCCACGCCGCCGCCGAACGCATGGCGCGCGGTGAGATTGCGCAGCGCACGGTTCTTTCTTCCTGGAACGCGGTAATCGACTACTGCCGCACGGCAATGGCATTCGCTGAAAAGGAGCAGTTTCGCATCCTGTTTCTGGACAAGAAGAATGCGCTCATCGCCGATGAAGTCCAGCAGACCGGTACGGTCGATCACACGCCCGTCTATCCGCGCGAGGTGGTGAAGCGTGCACTGGAACTGTCTGCCACCGCCATCGTCCTGGTCCACAATCACCCGAGCGGCGATCCCGCCCCCTCCAATGCCGATATCGAGATGACGCGGCAACTCGCCGATATCGCAAAGCCGCTCGGCATCGCGTTGCACGATCACATCATCGTTGGCCGTCACGGCCACGCCTCGCTCAAGGCAATGAAGCTGATCTAGGCGCGGATCTCCTGCCGCTGGAACGACACATAGGCGACCGTGAACAACAGCACGACGGCCGCGATCATGCCGGCGAGTTGCGGCCATACGAGCCTCAGACTCTCCGACAGGGGCAGCGGTGAGCCCATCAGGGCATTCTTCAGCTGGCTGGTGAAGACCGGGCCGAAAGCACGCGTTGTCGGATTGAGCAGACCAAGCGTCATCTCGTCATAGAGCGTCTGCGGAGAGATGCGCGCGATGCCGCGCTGGAGCTCGATGAAGTTCAGTTGCGAAACCGGATCGTATGGATCGATTTGAACGAAAGCGCTCGCGATCAGCGGCGCCAGCATAGACCAGAAGATCGTGAAGATCAGCCACAGCGCCAGCGCCGCCAGCGCCGACGTCGCGGGCGAACGGAAGAGCGTGGAAAAGACCAGCGAGACGGCAAGCCAGACGCCAGCGTAGACAAAAGACGCCAGCAGGAAGGCAAGGCCACGGATGACTTCCTCGCCGCCGGGAGGTAGCCCGAGCAGCAGGATACCCATTCCCGTCACGAGGAGCCAAAGGGCGAGCAGGCATATCGCGATGACCAGAAGGCCGCCGAGGAATTTTCCCGTCAGGAACGCATCGCGGTAGATCGGCTGCGCCAGAACCCGCGAGAGCGTTCGCCGGTTATATTCGCCATTGATGCCGTCGAAACCGAGCGCGATGGACACGAGCGGCAGCAGAAAGCCGAGAAACGCGACGAATGACGGTAGCGGGTCTCGCGCGGTCGTCAGCAGGCTGAGGAACAGGAACTGGTCTTCGCTGACCGTCGCCTTGATCTGACCGATGGCCGCATAGACAGCGCCTATGGCGGTCAGCAGGATGAGCAGCAGCACCAGATGAATGCGCGCGCTGGTCATGTGGTCCGCCGCTTCTTTCAGCGCGATGGTGGAAAGACCCGTAAACGGGGAGCCCTCACGCTGCCTCGGCATCTTTCTTCTCCTGCTGATTTTTCGTTTCCTGGAAGTAGCGGACATAGACCTCGTCCAGCGTCGTGCGCCGGATCGACATGTTCTTGAGCGCGCCACCCGCCTCGACGATCCGCCGGGCGATCTGCGGCCTCACATCCGCGTCGGCATCGACGCGCCACAGGCCGGGACCGGCGACGGCGATCCCCGTGACATGCTCGGCCCCGCCAAGCACTGCGGGAACATCGGCACCACTGGCCTCGACCTCGACTTCATAGGCGCCGCCGAGAACCGCGCTGGTCAGGTCGGAGACGCGGCCGGTCAGGCCGATGCGACCCCTGTTGAAGAGCGCGACGCGGTGGCACACGGCCTGCACCATGCTCAGCAGATGCGAGGAAAGGACGATCGTCATGCCCTCATGCGCGAGCGAACCGATCAGTTCCAGCAGTTCCTGTGTCGCCTGCGGGTCCAGGCCACCGGTCGGTTCGTCGAGGATCGCGATATCGGCATTCTTGAGAATGACTTCCGCCAGACCGAGCCGCTGCCGCATGCCGCGCGAGAAGGTCCCGACGCGCTTGTCCGCGACGTCGGCAAGGCGGACCCGGCTTAACGCCGTTATTATCCGCCCTGCCGCGTCGGTCCCCCGCAGCCCCGCCAGCCGCGCCGTATAGGCGAGGTTTTCTCGCGCCGTCATGGCGTCGTAGAAGCCGACTTGGTCGGGCAAATAACCAACCCGGCTCTTGACGGCGAGCGGCTGACGAAGAGGATCCAGTCCATTGACCCGCACTTCTCCCTCGGTCGGCTCAGTCAGACCGAGAAGCAGCAGGATTGTCGTTGTCTTTCCCGAGCCGTTCGGGCCGAGCAGGCCGAACACCTCACCCTTTTCCACCGAAAGGTTCACATGATCGACGGCGGTGAAGCGGCCATAGCGCTTGACCAGCCCGTTGGTTTCGATGACCGGGCTCATCTGCGGCCGTACCTTGAAACCGAAAATCCGAGAACGACGAATGCTGCGGCGATCACGCCAAGTCCCGCAACGCCCCAGATGGTCGACGTCGATACGGTGACGCGGAAGTTGGAGTTGTCCGAGACGCCCTCTCCATGGCTGCGGACCTGCACAACATAGTCACCGGCAATGGAGCGCGTGGACGGCGTGATGGAGACGGCGACCTGCTCGCTTTGTCCGGGCGCGATCTCGGCGATCTTGTCGGGCGAAAAAGTCACTTTCCAGTCCTGCGGGGAATTGGCCGAGAAGCCGATGCCTTCAGCCGCCGCGGTGCCGCTATTCTTCAAGGTGAAGTTGAAGGTTCTTTCCTTGCCGGCCGTTGCATCGCCTGAAACCCGGCCATCGGGGCCGGCAAGTTCCAGCGTCGGCTGGCCGGTAATGTCGAGAACGAGTTGCTGTGTTGCCTTGGCTTCATCACCGGCGGCAGCAATCAGGACCGGATATTGACCGGCGGCAACGTCCTCCGGCGGCCTGACGCTGACTTTCAGGCTCTTGGACTTGCCCGCATCCAGCGGCAGGCTCGTCAGCTCCTGAGATCCGTAGGCCTCCTTGAACGTCACCTGAAAGCCGGCCGGTGCCTTGGAGAGCAGATTGACGACCGTATCGGCCTGCCCGTCATTGCTTGCCTTCACCTGGAATTCGAAGGCCGATTTGGCCGACCCACGCAACGCCGGCAAATCCGGTTTCAGCGTCAGTTCCGCTGGCTTCACCTCGGCAATCTGCAAGGTCACCGGCAGTGACAACACGCGCTCGCCCGTATCGGCGGCGATCGTGAACGCATAATCCTTCTTCGCCGCATCGGCCGGTGGCGTAACGCTGAGCTTCAGATCGACGGTCTGACCGGTCTGCGCAATGGCTGCCGCGACATCGTGACTGTCACCGACGATCTCCCATTTCCAGCCATCGGGCAGATCATTGACCGCGAGTTGCACCCGCTGCGGCGGCAGCCCGTTGTTGACCAGCTTGACGTCGAGATCGACCTTCTTGCCAGCCTGCGTCGCAAATTCGGGGAAAGGCGTCGTCAGCCACAGCCCCTTTGGAGCCGTAGCGGTCGCTGCCGCGCTGTCGGCGTTCTGCGCCTGTGCCGGTAAGATTGCTGCCCCGGCGACCGTAGCGGTCGCCACGAACACGATGAATGCATGCCTGCGGATGTGAAATCCTGGCGCGAATTTCATGAGTTTCCTCCCGATGTCGTTCGGCCTGTCTGCTGTGACGATGCCGGGTGCCCCGAAACAACCCGAAAGAAAAGTTGAGCGCTGAAAGGAGGCGCGGAATGTGGCGCGATTGCGGCGCCAACATTAACATTTTTTAATATTACTTCATGTTTACAATGAGTTGCGCCATTTCACATGCGGGCGAAACATTTCTATTTCGATATCGATAGAAATAGAATTGACAGCAGCATCAATCGACTGGATGCTATTTCGATGAAACTCGAAATAGCATCGGCGCAGCTGGAAGCCCTCGGCAATCCGACGCGCCTGAACATTTATCGCGTGCTGGTACGCGCGGGCGAAGCCGGACTGTCCGTCGGACAGGTCCAGACGCGGCTTGGCATCCCCGGCTCGACCCTTTCCCATCATTGCAAACGACTGTGCGAAACAGGTCTTGTAACGCAGGAACGGCATGGAACGACGCTCATCTGTCGGGCCGATTACGTCCGTATGAATGCGCTGATCGGATACCTTGCGGACGAGTGCTGCGCGGACGCGACCTGCGCGCCGTCGACACGGTGACTGAGGCAGCCGCCATGTCCATCACAGGCAAGAAATCCTCGACCCTGCCCTGCAATGAAAGAGGCGATTGCTGCGGCGGCCCGGCGCCTGCGGAGACCAACGCCTGCTGCGTTGAGGATGCGGAGGCCAGGGTTGCCGGTCGGAAGGGCTGCGGGTGCCGCGAAAAAGCGGCGAGATCTGTCGATGCATGATGCCGACACACCGCGCCCTGCTATCGCCGCGCTCGGCATCACGCAGGTAATCGGCTACGGCACCCTCTATTACAGCCTCCCGATCCTCATCCCGTCCATTTCAGCTGAGTTCGAATTGCCGGAGCAATGGATCTTCGGCGGTTTTTCGGTCGCGCTGTTCCTCGGTAGCCTTCTGGCGCCGACGGCGGGACGCTGGGCTGATCGGTTCGGCGCTGGACGATTGATGACAGCAGGCTCGGCATCGGCCGCGCTGTGCCTCGCAGCGAGCGCATTGGCACCCGATCTTGCAAGTCTGTCCGCAGCGATTATCGCGATGCAGCTGGCCGCATGTTTCGTGCTTTATGCCACGGCCTTTGTCGCCATCGTCCAAATCGGTCCGGCGGGCGCACAAAGGGCGATCACGCACGTGACGCTGATTGCCGGCTTTGCTTCGTCGATCTTCTGGCCGGTCACGGATGTCCTGCACGAATACCTGTCCTGGCGCGGCGTCCTGTTCGTGTTTGCGGGGCTCCACCTTGCAATATGCCTGCCCGTTCATGCCGCGCTGATGCGGCTGTCGGGAAGACGCGAGCGAGCGCGGGCCGGCAACCCACCCTCGGCGGAAACACATGTAGCGGCGCTCGACCCAGCGCGCGTTCGAACAATTTTTCCAGTGGTCCTTTTTGGCTTTGCGGCGGAAGGATTTGTCCTTGCGGCAGTTCTGCTCCATCTGGTGCCGCTCATCGATATGCTCGGACCGGCCGGCTCGGGCGTGCTCCTTGCCACGCTTTACGGACCCGCGCAGGTCGCCAGCCGTTTCATCAACATGCTGTTCGGCGGCGGTCTGCCGCAACGCCATCTCGCGGTCATTGCTGCCGGTCTGATGGGCGGCGGACTGATACTGTTTGTGGTCGGCGCGCCCTGGCAGACGCTCATCGCGGCCGCTGTCATCATGTTCGGCCTCGGCGGCGGACTGACAAGCATCGTCGGCGGAACGCTGCCGCTGGAACTGTTCGGACGCATTGGGTATGGCGCGCGGCTCGGCTGGGTAACCGCCGCTCGCCAGTTCTCCGCCTCGTTTGCCCCGTTTGCCCTCTCCGCGCTGATGGCCGCGACATCGCCGATGCTGGCCTTGTGGTGCGTCATCTTCATCGCCGCGGCGGGCCTTGCTGCTTTTGTGGCGATTGCAGCCGTCGCGCAGCGAGCGGCCGCCCCGCAAGCTGAATCCCTGCCCTTCGGTTGACCCAGGCGACGGTCAGCGGCGGAGACTGAAAGGCGATCAGGTCTCGCGATTCCTGTTCAATTACCCACGCCTTGCAACAAAACGCCTATTCATTGTGCAATTGCGCCCTTCTTGCCGCAACTGAGGCAGTTGCGGCCGAATGATTGCCTTCAATTTTGGCAACGATCCCCTCGACATTTGCGTTTGCTCCCGTCACCATCGGAACAACTGCGAGTAAATCTGGAATGGAAGGTACGGTTTGCCAGTAACTGCGGCGTTTGATGAAATGTGGGGGAAGGATGGCCGTTGCCGGTCCGGATACGAAGCTATCGACGCCTTCCTGCAATCGACCACGCCTGAAGTTCTCGCCAGCAGGCGCGCAGAGGCCGAACTCCTTTTCCGGCGCATCGGCATTACCTTTGCCGTCTACGGCGAGGCAAACTCCGAAGAACGCATCATTCCCTTCGACATTATCCCGCGCGTCATCACGCGGCCGGAATGGGACAGCCTTTCCGCCGGCCTCGAGCAGCGGGCCCGCGCCATCAATGCCTTTCTCGCCGACCTTTACGGCCCACGCGAAATCCTGAAAGCCGGCATCGTCCCCGAAGAGCTGATCTATGCCAATCCCGCCTTCCGGCCGGAAATGATGGGCATGAAGGTTCCCCACGACATCTACGTGCCGATTGCCGGCATCGATATCGTCAGGGTCGACGCTGATACGTTCTACGTGCTCGAGGATAATGCGCGCACCCCCTCCGGCGTCTCCTACATGCTGGAGGATCGCGAGATCATGATGCTCCTGTTCCCGGAGCTTTTCTCGCGCATGAAGGTCGCGCCGGTCGATATCTATCCCGACGAACTGCTGGCAACCCTCGCCTCGATCGCGCCAGCCAATGCGCCCGGCGTGCCGACCGCGGCGCTGTTGACACCCGGCCCATACAATTCGGCCTACTACGAGCATTCGTTTCTCGCCGACCGGCTGGGTATCGAACTGGTCGAGGGTACAGACCTGTTCGTAGACAACGAAGTCGTTTACATGCGCACGACGCAGGGCCCCCAGCGCGTGGATGTCATCTATCGCAGGCTCGACGACGATTTCCTCGACCCCCTCGCCTTCCGGCCGGATTCGGCGCTCGGCGTTCCCGGCCTTATCGCCGCCTACCGCGCCGGCAATGTCACCCTCGCCAATGCCGTCGGCACCGGCATCGCCGACGACAAGGCGATCTATTCCTACATGCCCGAGATCGTCCGCTTCTATACCGGGTCGGATGCCCTGTTGAAGAACGTACCGACCTATCGTTGCCGGGAAGCAGAGTCGCTTTCATACGTCCTCGACCATCTGCCCGAACTCGTGGTCAAGGAAGTTCACGGCTCGGGCGGCTACGGCATGCTGGTCGGGCCTGCCGCCGACAAGAAGACGATCGACGAGTTCGCCAAGCGCCTGAAGGCCAAGCCGGACAACTATATCGCCCAGCCGACGCTGTCGCTTACGACAACGCCGACCTTCGTTGAGCAGGGCATAGCGCCGCGTCATGTGGATCTCAGACCGTTCGTCCTGACGGGCGCGGACAAGGTTCGCATCGTACCGGGCGGCTTGACCCGTGTCGCGCTGAAGGAAGGTTCCCTTGTCGTCAATTCCAGTCAGGGCGGCGGCACCAAGGACACCTGGATCGTCGATGTCTGAAGCCGGTGGCAACCCATGCTGAGCCGCACCGCGGAAAATCTCTTCTGGATGTCGCGTTACGTGGAGCGCGCTGAAAGCCTTGCGCGCATCCTCTATGCAACATCCCGCATTGCTGCCACGCCCTCGCTGACCCGCGAAGGCTCGAACGAATGGGAGTCCGCGCTCCGCACCGCATCGGTTCTGGACGAATTCAGCGAACTCTACGACGAGGCGAACGAAGCCAACGTCCTCGAGTTTCTGGCCTTCTCGCCGGAAAATCCGAGTTCAATCCGGTCGTGTCTGGAGCGCGCCCGCATCAATGCGCGTGCCGTTCGAACCGCCCTTACGATCGAAATCTGGGAAGCGATCAACAGCAGTTGGATCGAGCTGCGCAAGTTCGAGCGTTCAGACTTTGCCTCTCGCGACCTGTCGCGCTTCATCAATTGGGTGAAGGAAGTGTCCGTGCGGGTCGACGGCTCCGCCTACCGCACCATGCTGCGCAACGACGCCTTCTATTTTTCACGGCTCGGCGTCTATCTGGAACGCGCCGACAATACGGCACGCATCCTCGACGTGAAGTATCATATCCTGTTGCCGGAATCGGAACCGGTCGGCGGCGGTGTGGACTATTATCAATGGTCATCATTGCTGCGCGCGGTCTCTGCCCACACCGCTTATCACTGGATCTACCGGGACGCGGTGAAGCCGTGGAATGTCGCTGACCTGTTGATCCTGCGGCGGGAGATGCCACGGTCGATGGCGCGCTGCTACGAAAACATGGTCAACGTGCTCGATGCCATCGCGCGCGCCTATGGCCGCCAGGGTCCGTCGCAACGGTTGGTGCGCCGTACGCACGGCCAGTTGCTGAACGTCCGCATCGATGACGTCTTCCAGAACGGCATGCACGAATTCCTGTCCGGCTTCATCGACGACAACAATGCGCTCGGTCAGGCGATAACAGACCAGTATCTGAGCTGAGCAGGTCGGGTTGAGCGATGCATATCAACGTGGTCCACGAGACACGGTACACCTATGACCACCCGGCCCGGCAGGTCGTTCAGATCCTGCGCCTGACGCCGCGAAATCATCGCGGCCAATATGTACAGTTCTGGAATATCGATATTGACCAGGATTGCCGTCTCGTCGAACACGAGGATTCCTTCGGCAATATCACGCACACCTTCACGGCCACCGGACCCATCGAAAACCTGAAGGTCCGGATCGAGGGATCGGTCGAGACGGAAGAGACCAATGGCGTCGTCGCCGGCACTGCGGAACGCCTGCCCCTGCCACTGTTCCTCCGCCAGACCGGCCTCACGACTGCGGATGCCGCCATCCGCCGCCTTGCGCGAAAATGCGCCGGTGACAATCCGCTGGATGCCGCGCACGCGCTGATGCATGCCGTCGGCGAGGCTGTCGAATTCGACAAGAAGGCAACCGACACGACAACCACGGCCGCCGAGGCACTCGCCGCCGGCCAGGGCGTCTGTCAGGACTTCGCGCACCTGTTCATTACCGCGGCACGGAGCCTCGCCATCCCGGCGCGATATGTCAGTGGTTATTTCGTCCATGGCGACGGCGCGACGGACCACGAGGCCGGCCATGCATGGGCGGAAGTGTTCGTTCCCGACCTGGGCTGGGTTGCGTTCGACCCTGCCAACAACACGTGCCCGGGCGAATCCTACGTCCGCGTCGCGGTTGGCCTCGACTATCTCGATGCGGCACCGGTCCGTGGCGTTCAGGCGGGTGGCATCGAGGAGGCGATGTCGGTAGGCGTCAATGTCACCGGCAGCCAGCAGCAATGATCACTTGCGGCATCGCGCCGCGCCTTCCAATTCCGATTGCCGGAATCGTGTCATACGGATAATCATCTAGTCGCGATCGCGTTTTAAGGGGTTTCGGGGCGCCATGACCTACTGCGTTGGCCTGTTGCTGCAGGACGGCCTCGTCATGATTGCCGATACGCGCACCAATGCCGGTCTCGACAATATCGCGACCTTCCGCAAGCTTCACATTTTCGAAAAGCCGGGCGACCGGTTCGTTGCCATGGCAACGGCCGGCAATCTTGCCGTGAGCCAGGCGATCCTCAGTCTTCTTACCGAGGGACTGGAGGATCCACGCACCGGCGAGGAGCAGACGATCTGGTCCGTCGGATCGATGTTCAACTGCGCACAGCTTGTCGGCAAGGCAATCCGTGAAGTCTACCGGATCGACGGTCCTTCGTTGCAGCAACAACAGGCGAGCTTTGACGTATCGATCCTGCTTGGCGGTCAGATCCGCAAGGGACGGACACGCCTGTTCCAGCTTTACGCAGCCGGCAATTTCATCGAGGCGACAGCGGACACACCCTTCCTTCAGATCGGCGAACATAAATACGGCAAGCCGATCCTCGATCGCGCAGCGCAATTTACGACTTCGCTGGAACAGGGCCTCAAGCTGGCCCTGATTTCGATGGACTCCACCATGCGCAGTAATCTGGCGGTCGGCCTGCCGATCGATGTCGCCGTCTATCGCCGCGACACGCTCAAGGCCGATCTCAATTACCGGATCACGCGCGAGGAACCGTACTTCGCCGATCTTCGCGAGCGCTGGTCGAGGGCTTTGCGCGAGGCGCAGGTCAATATCCCCGCCCCGCCCTATTGGTCGGCGTGACCTGAAAGATCGTCGAGGATCGGGCAGTCGGGGCGGTCGTCGCCGTGGCAGGCCCTGGCAAGTTCGGACAGCGTCGCCCGCAGCCCCTTCAATTCGGCAAGCTTGCGATCGATCTCGCCGATCCGCTGAAGTGCCAGCTTTCGCACATCGGCGCTGGAGCGTTCGCGGTCCCTGTAGAGCGAGACGAGCTTTCGGCAGTCCTCGATGGAAAACCCCAGCGAGCGCGCCCGGCCGAGAAACTTGAGCATGTCGATGTCGCGCGATCCGAACGAGCGGTATCCGTTTTCGCCGCGTGCCGGACTGACGAGGCCGATGTCCTCGTAGTAGCGTATCGTCTTGGCGGGCAGCCCCGTGGCCGAGGCGACTTCGCCGATTGAATGTTGCAACTCGCTCATCGCGTCCCCGTCCTTTCTGACAGCAACGCAAGATATAGGCTCAATCCACGTCGCCCGCCACGGCGAGCAGGGCCACAAGGCGTCAGTGCAGACGGAAAAGTCCGTCGACCGGGCGGAATTGCGCCGGAGATATGAGCTTGCGATGCGCGACCTTTACCGTGTGGAGCGGCCCCTCCAGTTCGCGCTCCCAGAACTCCAGAAAGCCTCGCAGAACCGGAAAGTCCGGCGCCGTATCGTACTCCTGCCACAGATAGGCCTGCAGCAGATGCAAGTGGTCCGGCATACGGTAGAGGATCTCGGCGGTCGTCAGACCGTAGCCGCGCAACTGCTTCTCGAACTCGATGGCAACCATGAATCACCCCGCTGAACGAATGCGACAGCTTGATGATGCCACGATATTTCTTTAAGACAACGCAAAAATGGAAATCATATAGCAAAATCAATTGATTAGCAGCATTCGGTCAGGAGTGCTGCCAGATTATTCTCCCCGCGCGGCCGCGAGAGCCGCAGGCGTGTCGATATCCAGAAATATGCCATCGTCGGCGGCCGCCACCTCGTTGACCTCGCTCTCCGCGTCCACCAGACGCCGCGCGCCGGTATCGCCTTCCAGCGCCGACAGCGCGGGGAAAAGCCGTACTGGAAAAAGCACCGGATTTCCGCGTCGGCCGTCGCGGACAGGCACCGTGACCCGCGTGGGCGCTTCCCTGAACGTGGCAATCATCGAAGAGACGAGCGGCGCGGTAACGCCGGGCATGTCGGACAGCATGACAAGCGCTCCGGCAAACCCGTCCGGCACGGCCATGACGCCGGCACGAAGAGAAGAAGAAAGCCCGCTCTCATAGCTGTCGTTATGGACAGTGCGCACGTTGAAGCCTTTAACCGCCCTGCGCACATCATCGGCGCGGTGACCGGTGACAACAATGACCTCGTCAGCTCCGCCCTGAAGCGCTGCACGCACGGCGTGGCCGGCCAGCGTCTCGCCATGAAGCCTTTCAGTCAGCTTGAAACCGCCTTCCATACGGCTTGAGCGTCCCGCCGCCAGCACGATGGCCGCAACGCCGCCGCCCGCGCCAACCTCTCGCGGCTGCGGGCGCGATACGATCTCCATCAAAAGACCGCCAACCCCCATGCCCGTCACATCATTGGCGGTCACAGTCAGTCCGGCAAGCAGCCTTTCCAGGACCCAGTCGAACCCGTTTTCGCGCGGGCTGCGCGCGCAGCCGGGCGCCCCCAGAACTGGCATCCCGTCCAATATGCCGAGCATCAGGAGGTTGCCTGGATCGACTGGCATGCCGAAATGAACGACTTCGCCGCCCGCCTCGCGCAGCGCCCGCGGGATGACATCGTCTTCGTCGCTGATCGCACTCAGCCCGAAAAGCAGAAAGAAGTCCGCGTTCTTGTTCCGCGCTTCCGCAATTGCTCCGGCTACGGCTGTGGCTTCATGCGGCACCCGCCATTCGCCGACGAGCGCGGAACCCGAGCCTTTCAAACGCTCCTCTGTGACGCGGCGCGTCTTGTCGAGCACCTTGTCCTGGGTACCGTCGCCGGCGGTCTGGATCAGGGCGGCGCGCACGGATTGCCAGCGACGAACCTCAAGGCACCGGCCGCCCGCATCGCCGGCGCGCGATACGGCCTCGCCCGGGACCGCATAGGGAATGATCTTGATCGTCGCCACCATTTCACCGGCGACGACTTTTCGAAAAGCAGGGAGCGTAGCGATCGTGATGCCCGGATCGATGCGGTTCATCGCGTTTATCGCGTCCGTGTCCGGCACGAACATGCCGTCGTGTTCGGCAAAAAGATTGACGCGTCCGGTCGCTGCCGCGTCGACCCTGATACCGATCCCGGCAGCGCCTTTGGCAAGGAGAGCAGCGGCCTCATCTTCACCCAGATCGCCGGCATCGAGGCGAGCCACCGTGATTTCCGCAATACCTGCCTCGCGCAGCGCCGCCACGTGCTCGGCCTGAAGCCGCGTCCCTTTCTTCAACCGGAGTGAACCTGCCGAAAGGCCATGCGCGAGGATGGTCCCGGCCGCCTCGTCCGTCGGGACAGGGCCGAATTTCATGCCCCCGGCCCCTTGCGTCGCACGGCGGTAATCTCGGCAAGGATCGCGATGGCGATTTCAGCGGGCGACACGGCCCCGATATCGAGACCGACGGGCGCATGTATCTTGCCTATGTCGGTGTCGCTGAAGCCCTCAGCGGCCAGCCGCTCGACGCGGCGCCCGTGCGTCTTGCGGCTGCCGAGTGCGCCTATATAGAAGCAATCGGCCCTCAGCGCGGCGATCAGTGCCGGATCGTCGATCTTCGGATCATGAGTTAGCGCGACCACGGCCGAATGGCTGTCGAGACCAGCCTCGCCCAGCACCTCCTGCGGCCATTTTTCAACGAGTTTCACGCCTGCAAAGCGTTCCGGCGTCGCAAAGGCCGTGCGCGGATCGATGATCGTCACGTCGTAGCCGGCCGCGATCGCCATCGGATAAAGCATCTGGGAAATATGAACGGCGCCAATGACGACAAGCCGCGCCTCGGGAATGTGCGCATCGATGAAACGCGCACCTCTATCGTCCTCGATCAGGCGGCTTCTGCCATCACGCAGCGCGGTCGCGAGCCGTTCGGCGTCCGGATCGCCGGCAATTTCTGCGGCCTTTACGAGACGCGGCTCGCCATCGCCAAGCGGCGTAATGACGAACGCGGCACGCCGTGCCCGGCGCTCGACACCCAGCGCGTCCAGTATTGCCCTGTCCATCAGCTGACCGGCTCGACCATGACGCGAATGCGCCCGCCGCAGGAAAGGCCGACTCGCCACGCCGTTTCGTCCGCGACGCCGAATTCGAGCAGCTTGCGCTTGCCGCTGGCGATGGCATCGGCAGCTTCTGCGATGACTTCGCCTTCGACGCAACCGCCGGACACCGACCCCTCGAACCGGCCTTCGTCGTCGATCACCAGATGAGACCCGACTGGCCTGGGCGCCGATCCCCAGGTCTCGATTACTGTTGCAATCGCCACTTTGCGGCCTTCGCCGGTCCAGGCGCGGGCAATCTCGATGGGATCGTTTTCACTGCTCATGGCACATCTCTCCTAAGGCCCTCAGGCCGCCGCCGAAGCTGGCGCATCGCCGGCGAGCGCCCTGCATATATCGGTAATGGCCGCGAGATTGTGAACAGTCCGAAAATCATCGACATGTGGCAGCATCGCCTTGATGCCCGCGGCCCTCGCCTCGAAACCATCATATCGCAGAAGCGGATTGAGCCATATCAGCCGACGGCACGAGCGTCCGAGGCGGTCCATTTCGAAGCCGAGATGGGCCGTCTCATCCCGTTCAAGGCCGTCGGTCACCAGCAACACGACAGCGCCTCGCCCGAGCACGCGCCGCGACCAATAGCGATTGAAGGTATGGAGTGCGGAGGCAATCCGCGTGCCGCCGGACCAGTCCGGTACCTGCGCCGCGCAGGCAGCCAGCGCCGCATCCACATCCTTGCGCGAAAGCGCCCGCGTGACATTGGAAAAGCGCGTACCAAACAGGAATGTATGCACCTCGCGCCGCTGTGAAAGCGCATGGAGAAAATGCAGCATCATCCTGCTGTAATCGCTCATCGAACCCGAAATATCGAGGATCGCCACAAGCGGAGGCGCTTCGACACGCGGCGCCTGCCATTTGAGCCGCATTGCGCCCCCCGCACCGGGCGCACCGCGCATCGTCGCGCGCATGTCGATGCGCCGTCCCTTCGCTGCGGCCATGTGCCGCCGCTTCCGTACCCTGTCGTCCGGCAGCACGAGGCGTGCGACGGCCTTGCGCGCCTCATCGATTTCGGCCGCCGTCATCTCGGCGAAATCCTTCGTCCGAAGCACTTCGTCCGCTGACTGCGTCTCGCGCATGTCGTACTCGGTTTCGATTTTCTGCTGTTGTCCGCGCGCTTCGGCCGCGAACGCATCGGCCACGCGCCGGCGCGGCTTCTGGCTCCTGGCGAACTCTTCTGCCGAAGGTTCGATTTCTGGCACCGCCGCCGTCATTCCGGTGAGGCCCTGGAGCAGGCCGCGATGCCGCCAGAACAGCTCGAACGCCTCGCGAAAGACAGCGCTGTCCTCGCGCCGCCTGACGAAGCTGCTGTGCAGTATCCAGAAAAAATCCTCGCGGCGCGAAAGCCCGCCTGCCGCAACGGCCGCGACTGCGTCAGCAACAGCGGCAGGACCGATCTTCAGCCCGGCGACACGCAACGACCGGGCGAAGATGACGATATTTTCCGCAAGCCTGCCGCGTTCCGCCACCATGGCTCAGGCCTTCCGCTTCTGACCGCCAATTCCCTGCAGGATGCGGGCGGTCTCGCCCTCGCTCATGCGGACGATATCGTCCTGATATTTCAGCAGGACGCCAAGCGTATCGGCAACCAGCGACGGCTCCAGCGTTACTGCGTCGAGTTCGCTGAGCGCGGCCGCCCAATCTAGCGTCTCGGCGATGCCAGGCGCCTTGAAGAGATCTTCCTGCCTGAGCGCCTGAACGAAACTGACGATCGCCCTTGTCAGCGTCTCCGGAATGCCGGGCTGGCGGCTCTTCAGGATCGCCTGTTCGCGTTCCGCATCGGGATAATCCAGCCAGTGATAGAGGCACCGCCGTTTCAGTGCGTCATGAACTTCGCGCGTCCGGTTGGAAGTGATGACGACGATGGGCGGTTCGGACGCCTTGACGACTCCAATCTCCGGGATGGTGACCTGAAAGTCCGACAGCACTTCCAGCAGAAAGGCCTCGAACGCCGCGTCGGTCCGGTCAAGTTCGTCGATAAGCAGGATCGGCGCCCCGCGCTCGTCAGGAGACAGCGCCTCGAGCAGCGGTCGGCGTATCAGGAATTTTTCCGCGAAGACGTCGTCGGACAGCCTGTCCCGATCGTCGATCCCGCTAGCTTCGGCCAGCCGGATCTCGATCATCTGCGCCGCATAGTTCCATTCATAAAGCGCGCTCGATACGTCGAGGCCCTCATAGCATTGCAGCCGGATCAGCCTGCGGCCCAGGCCTTCCGCGAGGACCTTCGCGATCTCGGTCTTCCCGACACCGGCCTCGCCTTCAAGAAACAGGGGTCTCTGCAGTCGTAGCGACAGGAATAGCACCGTCGCCAGCGACCGATCGGCGATATAGCCGTGGTCGGCGAGAAGCGCCGAGGCCTCGTCGATGCTCGCCGGGATGCTAGCCAATCCGCGAAATCTCCTCAGGCGGCCGCTACCGCCCGGCGTGTCATCACTGCGACAAGATTTGCCCGGTATTCGGCGCTGCCGTGAATATCCCCGACCAGCCCGTCGGGATCAACTGTCAGATCCTTCAGCGCCTTCTCGGAGAAACGCTTGGAAAGCATTTCTTCCGCCTGCGTCAGCCGGAACACGCCGTCGCTCCCGGCGCCGGTCACCGCCACGCGCACCTCACGTCCGCGCTTGGAGACGAAAACGCCGGCCATCGCATAGCGCGAGGCCGGATTGCGGAACTTGGCATAAGCCGCCCGCTTGGGCAGCGGGAATATCACCTTGGTGATGATCTCGCCTTCTTCCAGCGCGGTATCGAAAAGCCCGGTGAAGAATTCATCGGCCGTCATCCGGCGCTTGTTGGTCACGATCGTCGCGTTGAGCGCAAGGCATGCTGCCGGATAGTCGGCGGCCGGATCGTTGTTCGCCACAGAGCCGCCGATGGTGCCGCGATTGCGCACGGCCGGATCGCCAATCATGCCGGCAAGATCCGCGAGCGCCGGCAAAGCCTCGCGTACGACCTGTGAGGTCGCGACGTCGTAATGCTTCGTCATTGCGCCGATCTGAAGCTTGCGCCCCTTCAGCTCGATACCGGACAGACCGCTGATGGCGGAAAGGTCGACGACATCGGAGGGCGCCGCCAGTCGCTGTTTCATCGTCGGCAGGAGCGTCTGTCCGCCGGCGATCAGCTTTGCCTCTTCGTTTTCAGCCAGGATGGCAGCGGCTTTGCGCAGCGACTTCGGCCGGTGAAAGTTGAAATCGTACATCGCTCCGCCCTCACCCGTTCGACTTGTTCATGGCCTCGGCGCCCGCAGCGATGGCCTTGACGATATTGTGGTAGCCGGTGCAACGGCAAATATTGCCTTCAAGCTCGGCGCGGATGGTCTCTTCGTCCGGAACGCCGAGGCGCTTGACCATATCCACCGCCGTCATGATCATCCCCGGCGTACAATATCCGCACTGAAGCCCGTGGTGATCGTTGAACGCGGTTTGCATGGGATGCAGCGTTTCGCCATCCGCCAGGCCTTCAATCGTCATGATCTCGGCGCCCTGGCAGGCGAGCGCCAGTGTTGTGCAGGATTTCACGGCCGAGCCGTCCATATGCACCACGCACGCGCCGCACTGGCTGGTGTCACAGCCGATATGCGTACCTGTGAGCTTCAGCGTATCGCGCAGGAAATCGACCAGAAGGGTTCGCCCCTCCACCATTTTGGAGACCAGTTCCCCGTTCACCGTCATCGATACTTTGGGCATTCCGTTGTCTCTCCCTGATGCGCCTGCAGCCCGTCAGGGCATACGGCGCGTAGTGTTATGCAATTATCCGATCTTGCGATGATCCCGGCAGATGCGTTCTGGAAGCGGCCCGTCCGAAGCGCGCGGGTGAAGATGTAGCGGAATTCAAAGATTGGCCGCAAACCGGTTGTCGGGTCAAGCGACCTGACGCATGCCCCGCGTCTAGGCCGCGCTCTTTTCCTCCACCGCCTTGCGGAAATTGTCGAAGAATTCGTCGGCCAGCTTCTTGGCGCTGCCGTTGATCAGTCGCTGGCCGAGCTGGGCCAGCTTGCCGCCGATATTGGCTTCCACGTCATATGTCAGCGTCGTACCGCCGCCTTCCGCGTCGGTGAGTTTGACCACAGCACCGCCTTTGGCGAACCCGGCGACACCGCCGCTCCCCTGCCCGGAGATTCGATAGCCGTTGGGCGGATCGATCTCCGAGAGCGTCACATCGCCTTTGAACTTGGCCTTGACCGGGCCGACTTTCACGGTGGCGACGGCGGCAAACCCACCCTCCTCGGTGCGCTCAAAGCTTTCGCAACCCGGTATGCAGCCCTTCAGGACCTCAGGGTCATTCAACGCCTCCCACACAACCTCACGCGAGGCAGGCAGGTCGTAGCTGTCGGTCATCGTCATGGCCATGGCGGTGCATCTCCCGATTTTGCCGGCCCATTGATATGGCGGGCGCAAGCCGGCCTCAAGGGCGATCTTGCAATTTCTTTCGCGCGCAAGCCCTCCACAAAAAGGAGGGCACGCGGACATTGTCCCCGCCCGCTGGCGCTGTTAACAATTTACATATGCGGGATACGCGCCAGTATGGCGCTGTCGGTCGCCGGGTTCAGAAGTTGGGGGTAAGTTGCGCATGGAATATTTTCTCCAGCAACTCGTGAACGGGGTCACGCTCGGCTCCATCTACGGCCTCATCGCCATCGGATATACGATGGTTTACGGCATCATCGGCATGATCAACTTCGCCCATGGCGATATTTTCATGATCAGCGCCTTCATCGCATTGATCACCTTTCTCGCCCTCGCGGCGCTCGGGATCACCATGCTGCCGCTGGTGCTCGTCATCATGTTCGTGGTGGCGATGGTCTTCACGGGCATCTGGGGCTGGGCGGTGGAGCGAACGGCCTACAGGCCGCTACGCGGTTCATTCCGTCTTGCCCCGCTGATCAGTGCGATCGGCATGTCGATCGCGTTGCAGAATTTCGTGCAGCTCACCCAGGATGCGCGCGTCAAGCCACTCGCGCCGCAGATACAGGGCGGCATAACGCTCATGGAAGGCGCCAACGAAAACGGCGCGATCGTCGTACAACTGTCCTACATGCAGATGTTCATCATCGCGGTGACGGTCGTCCTGATGACCGTATTCTCGCTACTCGTGTCGCGAACGCGGCTCGGGCGCGCGCAACGCGCCTGCGAGCAGGATCAGAAGATGGCGCGGCTGCTCGGCGTCGATACAAACCGGACGATCGCCATCACCTTCATCTCTGGCGCCGGCCTTGCTGCCGTCGCCGGCACGATGTTCCTGCTCTACTATGGCGTCATCGATTTCTACATCGGCTTCCTCGCCGGCATCAAAGCCTTCACGGCGGCCGTGCTCGGCGGCATCGGCTCGCTGCCGGGCGCCATGCTCGGCGGGCTGCTGATCGGGCTGATCGAAGTCTTCTGGTCCGCTTATTTCAGCGTCGAATACAAGGATGTGGCCGCGTTTTCGATCCTCGCCATTGTCCTGATCTTCCTGCCCTCCGGGCTCCTCGGCAAACCGGAAGTGGAGAAGGTCTGAAATGGCAGGCGACGTATCCCCCGGCCGCTTCGCTTCAGCAATGAAGGACGCGGTAATTACTACCGTCATCGCCGCTGCGCTGTTCTTCTTCCTCGTTGCCTACAAGACGACGCTCGTCACGGGCATCGGCCTCGTTCTGGAACAGCGCTGGGACCGGTATCTGTGGCTGCTTGTTGCCGTGTTCGTCCTGCGTTTCTCATGGCTCATGCTAACCGGCGGCCGGGTCAGGGCCCCCAAGTCGAAGGTCACGATCACACCGCGCGGCGATGTCATGCGCTATGCCGGAATCGCGCTGCTGCTGCTCGGTATCGCCCTGCCCTTCATCATCACCGCCACGGCGGGTCGCGGCCAGCGTCTCTATCTGGATCTTTCGATCCTCATCATGACCTATGTCATGCTTGGCTGGGGCCTCAACATCGTCGTCGGCCTCGCGGGCCTGCTCGACCTTGGCTATGTCGCCTTCTATGCAGTCGGCGCCTATTCCTTCGCGTTGCTTGCCCAGTATACCGGTCTTGGCTTCTGGGCCTGTCTGCCGGTCGCGGGCATTCTGGCTGGGTTCTGGGGCATGATCCTCGGATTTCCGGTACTCCGCCTCAGGGGCGACTACCTCGCGATCGTCACGCTCGCCTTCGGCGAAATCATCCGCGTGGTTCTGCTCAACTGGTATTCCTTCACCAACGGGCCAAACGGCATTTCCAATATTCCCAAGCCGACACTGTTCGGTATCGATTTCGGTCGCGGCGAGGGAAATTTCGCGGACGTGTTCGGACTGGACTATTCGTCATCCCACCGCCTGATCTTCCTCTACTACATCATCTTCATTCTGGCCCTCGTCACCAACTGGGTGACGATGCGGCTGCGCCGCCTGCCCGTCGGTCGGGCATGGGAAGCCTTGCGTGAAGATGAGATTGCGTGCCGTTCTCTTGGCATCAACACGACCAACACGAAGCTGACCGCGTTTGCCACGGGCGCCATGTTCGGCGGTTTTGCCGGATCGTTCTTTGCCACCCGCCAGGGCTTCATCTCGCCGGAGAGCTTCACCTTCATCGAAAGCGCCATCATCCTCGCCATCGTCGTGCTCGGCGGAATGGGGTCGCAGATCGGCGTCGTCATCGCTTCGGTCGTCATGATCGGCGGCATCGAGATGCTGCGGAACCTCGATCTGCTGAAGTCGGTGTTGGGCGACAATTTCGATCCCAACCAGTACCGGATGCTGATCTTCGGCCTCGCCATGGTTGTCATCATGGTCTGGCGTCCGCGCGGCCTTATCTCCAGTAGAACGCCATCGATCGCCCTCAAGAAGCGAAAGCGCATCGGCGCCGACATGGTCGCGCAGGGAGAAGGCCACTGATGGCGACGGCGGGCTGGCAGGACAATCCGATCCTCACGGTCGAGCATCTGACGATGCGCTTCGGCGGCCTCGTCGCCGTCGACGACCTCGGCTTCGATGTCGGCAAGGGAGATATCACCGCGCTGATTGGACCCAATGGCGCCGGCAAGACGACCGTCTTCAACTGCATCACCGGCTTTTACAAGCCCACCGAAGGCCGGATCACCATGCGTCACGGCGAAGGCGATCACGGCGGCGCGCTGACCGAAGCCACTGGAAAGGGACTGCGGTTTGCGTCAAGCGGTCCGGCGTCGGTTCATCTGCTGGAGCGCATGCCGGACTTCCAGATTTCGGCCAGGGCGCGGGTTGCACGTACATTCCAGAATATACGGCTGTTCGGCGGCATGACCCTTCTGGAAAACCTGATGGTGGCGCAGCACAAGAATCTGATGGTCGCATCGGGCTATACGTTTGCCGGGCTTTTCGGCTTGCCGGGATACCGCCGCGCGAACCGTCAGGCGATGGAGCTCGCGAAATACTGGCTCGAGACGGTCGGTCTCATCGATCGCGCCGACGACCCGGCCGGTGACCTCCCCTATGGAGACCAGCGCCGCCTGGAAATCGCCAGGGCCATGTGCACCGGTCCGCAGCTTCTGTGTCTCGACGAGCCGGCCGCGGGCCTCAACCCGCGGGAATCGGGTGAACTCAATGACCTGCTCCGCCAGATCCGCCAGGACCACAAGACGTCGATCCTGCTGATCGAACACGATATGGGCGTCGTCATGGAGATTTCCGACCACATCGTCGTCCTGGACTACGGCCGAAAGATCGCCGACGGCACACCGGAAGAAGTCCGCACCGACCCGGCCGTGATTGCCGCCTATCTGGGCGTTGAGGACGAGGAAGTCGACGACATCGACGTGATCGCCGCCGACATGCCCGAAGTTGCAACCAGGGCGGAAGGCAAGAGGGATGGAGGCGGCGCATGAGCACACCGCTCCTGACCATCCGGGGGGTCACCGCCTATTACGGCAAGATCATTGCCCTGCGCGGCGTCGATATCGATGTGGCCGAAGGCGAGATCGTGACGCTGATCGGCGCGAATGGCGCCGGCAAGTCGACCCTGATGATGACGATCTGCGGAGAGCCGCAGGCGCGCGACGGGTCGATTGTCTATGCCGGCACCGACATCACGCGGATGCCGACCCATCAGATCATGCGCATGTCGATTGCCCAGTCGCCTGAAGGCAGACGCATTTTCCCGCGCATGACGGTGATGGAAAATCTCCAGATGGGTGGATATGACGCCGATCCCCTGCAGTTCCGCGACGATCTGGAAAAGGTGTTTGCCCTGTTTCCGGTGCTGAAGAACCGGCGCGAACAGCGCGGCGGCACACTGTCGGGCGGCGAACAGCAGATGCTGGCGATCGCGCGGGCATTGATGAGCCGTCCGCGGCTGCTGCTTCTGGACGAACCTTCGCTCGGTCTCGCCCCGCTGATCGTCAAACAGATCTTCGATGCCATCGGCCGGCTCAACCGCGAGGAAGGCCTGACGGTCTTCCTGGTCGAACAGAACGCGTTTCATGCATTGCGGCTCGCCCATCGCGGCTATGTTCTCGTCAATGGCGCGGTGACGATGACCGGAACGGGTAAGGAACTCCTGGCGCGCGAGGAAGTGCGCGCGGCCTATCTGGAAGGCGGGAGGAAGGAATGAACGGCCTCTTGTGGGAAGAGAATTCAGTCTGGATTTTCGTGCTGGTCACCGTCGTTCTGGGTGGCGGCGCCGCAATGCTGACCGGCCGCGCGATCGCGCGCAGCTGGCGGTCGTTTCCGGTCGTGGCAATATACCTGGTGCCACTGGCGGCTGCGATCCGCTTCTTTCACTTCGCCCTGTTTGGCGGAACGCTACTCTCCTTCCATTACTTTGTTGTCGACTATTTGGTCATACTTGTGCTGGCCGGCATCGGATATCGTATCGTCCGTGCAACCCAGATGGCACGCCAGTACGGATGGCTGTTCGCCCGCTCCGGCCCATTCGGCTGGCGCGACCGGACGGGCGAGAAAACGCCGACATAGCGACGGCAATTTCCTTCTCGCGGGTTCTTACACGGCGCTCCGTTTTATGCATTACTAGCGATCAGCCGGCGCGGAGCCGGTGTGGGATCGGGCGTTTTTTTGCCCGTGCAACTACAGGGAGTTACCCATGAAGAAGTCCATCCTTTCCGGTCTGGCTCTTTCCCTCATGATGACGGGCGCCGCCTATGCCGACATCATGATCGGGTCCGCCGGGCCGATGACGGGCCAGTACGCCTCGTTTGGCGCCCAGCTCAAGGCAGGTGCCGAAATGGCCGTTGCCGACATCAATGCTGCCGGTGGCGTCAATGGCGAAAAGCTCGTCCTGGCGATCGGCGACGATGCCTGCGACCCCAAGCAGGCGGTCTCGGTCGCCCAGAAAATGGTGCAGGACGGCGTCGTTTTCGTAGCCGGCCACTTCTGCTCAGGCTCGTCGATCCCTGCTTCGGCGGTTTACGCGGAAGAAGGCATCATCCAGATCTCGCCCGCTTCGACCAACCCGAAGTTCACCGACGAGCGCCCCGGACCGGGCGTCTACCGCGTATGCGGACGTGACGACCAGCAGGGCGCCGTTGCAGGCAAGTTCCTGGCCGAAAAGATGGCCGGCAAGAAGGTCGCCTTCATCCACGACAAGACCGCATACGGCAAGGGCCTGGCCGACGAGACCAAGGCTGCCTATGAAGCAGCGGGCGGCAAGCCGGCAATGTACGAAGCCTATACGGCTGGCGAAAAGGACTATAGCGCCCTCGTCTCCAAGCTGAAGGCGGAAGGCATCGATGTCCTCTATGTCGGCGGTTACCACACCGAAGCCGGCCTGATGGCGCGGCAGATGCGTGAGCAGGGCCTGAGCACGGTGCTCGTGTCGGGCGACGCGCTTGTCACGGACGAATACTGGCAGATCACCGGCGATGCCGGCGAAGGCACGCTGATGACCTTCTCGCCCGACCCGCGCAAAAATCCCGACGCCGCTCCGGTTGTCGAGAAATTCCGCGCCAAGGGCATCGAGCCGGAAGGCTACGTGCTTTACAGCTATGCCGCTGTGCAGGCCTGGGCGCAGGCTGCCACGACTGCCAAGTCGACCGAATATGACGCGGTCGTCAAAGCCCTCAATGATGGCGAGTTCTCCACCGTCATCGGCAAGCTCTCCTTCGACGACAAGGGCGACGTCAGCCTCCCCGGCTACGTGTTCTACGAGTGGAGCAAGGGCAAGTACGACTACATGAAATAAGGCTTTCGCCACCTTGGCGACTGTTGAGCCCCGGCGGCCTCCGCCGGGGCTTTTCCTTTGCCGCCCGGCCCCGCGAGCGTCTATCTTCTGGCCATGAACAACGACATCACCGATATCGCCGGCATCCGTGTCGGCAACATCCACGACACCGACCTCTGCTCGGGGGTCACGGTCGTCATGTGTGACTGGCCAATGGTTGCTGCCGTGGATGTTCGCGGCGGCGGACCCGGCACACGTGAAACCGATCTGCTGTCGCCCGCGAACACCGTCTCGGAAATCGACGCCATCGCAGTCTCGGGCGGTTCGGCCTTTGGGCTCGATACCGCTTCGGGGGTACAGGCGGCGCTGCGCGAGATGGGACGCGGTTTCCAGATCGGTCCGGTCACCGTTCCGATCGTGCCGGGCGTAATCCTGTTCGATCTGGTCAATGGCGGAAACAAGGATTGGGAGCGGTACCCGCCCTATCGCGAGATGGGATACGAGGCTGCGCGGACTGCCGCAACGCGAATCCGGCTGGGCAGCATCGGCGCGGGCTACGGCGCAACGACCGCAACCTTACGCGGTGGTCTGGGCTCGGCCTCGGCAACGACAACATCGGGATTTACCGTCGGCGCCATTGCTGCCGTCAATGCGGCTGGGTCTGCGACCATTGGCCAGGGACCGCATTTCTGGGCTGCCCCCTACGAGCGCGGTGGAGAATATGGCGGCCTTGGTATGCCGGCTGAGATCTCCGATACGGCGCTCTTGCCTTACAGCAAGATGAGCCCCATGGAATCGACAACCCCGGCTGTCGTCGCAACCGATGCAAAGCTGACGAAGGCCGAAGCCATGCGTGTCGCCATCATGGCGCAGGACGGCATGGCGCGCGCGCTGCATCCGGTCCACAGCCCGCTCGACGGCGATACTGTATTCGTCATCGCTTCCGGCGAAAAGGAGCTTGCAGATCCCCTCGCGGATATCCTCGCCATTGGCACGCTCGGTGCCCATTGCCTTGCCCGCGCCATCGCGCGCGGCGTCTACGAGGCCGGAGACGGTGGAAAAGGATCGTCGGTCAAACCCGCATGGCGGGAGAGGTTCGGCTAGCGGCCAGCTGCCTTGAGTGCCTTCGGCAGCGCCTCGGCGAAAGCATCCAGATCGCCGTCGAGACCTACCGAAACGCGGATGCAGCGATCGAGCGGCGGCGCAATCGGCATGCGCACGAACACACCCTGCACGCCGAGCTCGCGCACGACCGCGGCAGCGAAAGCGCGGTCCGCGCCGCAATCGACGGCGACAAAATTCGTGACCGACGGCAGCGCCGCCAGATTGTTGGCGCGCGCGGTCGCGTAAATCCGTTCTCGGCCCGCCGCTATCCTTTCGACGACCCATTGAAGCCACGCCTGGTCTTTCAGCGCGGTCTGGGCGGCAACGAGCGGCAATCTGCCAACCCCGAAATGGTGTCTGATGCGGTCGAAGAGGGCGATCGTTTCCGTCGTTCCGAACGCATAGCCGATGCGAATACCGGCAAGCCCGTACGCTTTGGAGAAAGTCCTGGTGCGAATGACGTTGGGCATGCTCAGCATCGCATCGGCGGGGGGCAGAGCCGATGCCGGAGCCGTTTCGCCATAGGCCTCGTCGAGAACGAGCATCGTCTCTTCGGGAAGAGCGCGGGCGAAAGCCAGGATGTCTTCCTCCGGCCACCACGTACCCATCGGATTATCGGGATTGGCGAGATAGACCAGCGGGGCCTTTTCTCGCCTTGCGGCCTTGAGCAGCCCATCCAGATCTTCCCGGTCTTCACGGTACGGCACAGTGACAAGCCGGCCGCCGAAACCGGCGACATGGTAGTTGAAGGTCGGATACGCACCGAGCGACGTCACGACAGGTGTACCGGGCTCCACGATCATCCGGACGACATGCCCCAGAATGCCGTCGATCCCCTCGCCGATGGTGATCTGTCCAATCGGAACGCCAAGATGCGCGCTCAGCGCTTCGCGAAGTTCGAACGCTTCGGGGTCTGGATATTTCCAGGCGCAGGCGGCTTCCGCGCGGATCGCCTCTATCACGGATGGCGCAGGGCCAAAGGCGCTTTCATTTGCGCCAAGCCTGGCAATGAAACGGCGCCCGGATTGCCGCTCAAGCGATTCCGGCCCGACAAAGGGCACCGTCGCTGGTAGCGCGGCGATATGCGGCAAGAAGCGCGCGAACCCTGACATGCGGCTGATCCTCCCCTTTTTTGCTTCTTTCTGACGCCAAACCGGTGCGAATGGCAAGCATGGCCGCGATTGCCGGGGAAAACGCCGCGCGCAAGGCTGGAAATGGGCAACCGCCGGGGATAGAAGCGGAGCGCCAGAAAAAACCGGAGACACGCGATGATCCCGCGCTACGCCCGTCCCGACATGGTGGCCATCTGGTCGCCCGAGACAAAGTTTCGCATTTGGTTCGAGATCGAGGCTCATGCCGCGACCGCGATGGCCGAGAAAGGCGTCATTCCGAAGGAGGCCGCGGCAAAGGTCTGGGAAAAGGGTTCGACGGCCGAATTCGATGTCGCCCGGATCGATGCGATCGAGGCCGAGGTCAAGCACGACGTCATTGCCTTTCTGACGCACCTTGCGGAAATCGTCGGCCCGGAAGCACGCTTCGTGCACCAGGGCATGACGTCATCTGACGTGCTCGACACCTGTCTCAATGTCCAGCTGGTGCGGGCCGCAGACCTGCTCGATGCCGGGCTTGATCGTCTGCTCAAGGCGCTGAAAACACGCGCTTACGAGCACAGGGACACGATTACCATCGGCCGCAGCCACGGTATCCATGCCGAGCCCACGACATTCGGTGTAAAGCTCGCTCAGGCCTATGCGGAAATCGATCGCTGCCGCGCCCGCCTGACCGCCGCCCGCGCCGAGGTCGCGACATGCGCCATTTCAGGCGCCGTCGGGACCTTCGCCAATATCGATCCGTCGATCGAGGAATATGTCGGCGCGCAGATGGGCCTCAAGCCGGAACCCGTGTCTACACAGGTCATCCCGCGCGACCGTCATGCGATGTATTTCGCGACGCTCGGCGTCATCGCCTCTTCTTTGGAAAGGCTCGCCGTCGAAATCCGCCATCTGCAGCGTACCGAGGTGCTGGAGGCCGAAGAATACTTCTCGCCGGGGCAGAAAGGCTCCTCGGCCATGCCGCACAAGCGCAATCCCGTGCTGACCGAAAACGTCACCGGTCTGGCGCGTATGGTGCGCGGCTATACAATTCCGGCGATGGAGAATGTGGCGCTTTGGCATGAGCGCGATATTTCGCACTCCTCCGTTGAACGCATGATCGGTCCCGATGCTACGATCACACTCGATTTCGCCATTAACCGCATGGCAGGTGTAATCGAGAAACTGCTCGTCTATCCGGATCGCATGAAGGCCAATCTCGACCGGCTCGGTGGCCTTCACAATTCGCAGCGTGTGTTGCTGGCCCTGACTCAGGCCGGCGTTTCGCGTGAGGATTCCTACCGCCTCGTCCAGCGCAACGCGATGAAGACCTGGGAGCACGGCGCCGACTTCCTGCAGGAACTGAAGAATGACCCGGAAGTGATTCAGAAGATTCCCGCTTCGGCGCTCGAAGCCATGTTCGACGATGCCTACCACCTCAAGCATGTCGAGACGATCTTCAGCCGGGTTTTCGGTCGCTGAACACCTGATACATTCGTGCTGATGCCGGGAACTACATCCGGTTTTGCGCGTTCTTTTCCCGATCGCAACCAACTGCAAGGGAAAACACGATGGCTCGCGAAGTTATTGAAACCTCGTCTGGATCCGGCGCTGGATGGTTTGTCGCCGGCATTCTCGTAGTGGCGCTCATCGGTGGCGCGGCGCTGTTTGCAAACGGCTATATCGACGGTGGCGGCAAGAGCATGACCATCAATGTCGATCCGCCGAAGATCGATGCGCCCAAGCCGGCTGAATGAGTTTCGCCGAACTGACTGATTATCCTGAACTTCCGAGGGCCGGCTGTCTGCCGGCCCTTCTTTTTTGCGATAAGTTTCAATCGAATGGACGGCGGAGTAGCGCCTCCCGGTTTGGGATCGGCTACCGGATCAGCCCATGCGCTCGCCCGGCGCTGGCGTGATCCGCGCCCATACCCTTTCCACCTGAACCGGATCGATATTTATCCCGAGGCGGTTGCGCAGCACGTCCCGAAGCTCAGTTGCGCCAGAAACCTCCCGGCGCTCGCTCGTCCCGCCACTTTCCAGCGTCATGTGGGCATCGAACAATCCGATACGCGTATCACCGTCATATCCGTTGACCATCAGATGGCTGGGAAAGGGCGACCCGGACCACGTCGCGCAGAGAAAATTGGCTGCCTCGATGTCCGGATCGCCGACATAGGCGTTGTCGAATCCGTAGAGCGGAAACTCGCTCTCCCCTTCAAGTCTGCTGAGAACCCGCTCACCCGACACCACATCCGTCCAAAGACGAAACTGTCCATTGGGGGCGATCTGAACCGCATCCTCATCGAGCAGAAGCGGGCTGATCGGGCCTGGGCCTCCAAAGCCTGCATCGGTCAGGTAAGATGTACCATCTATCGTGCCGACCATCGCCAGATGCGTTCTCGGTCCGCCTTCCGCGGCCCCCATACGCACGCGAGCCAGACGACGGACGGGCTGGAACCCGAAGGCATCAAGCGCGGACTGATAAAGCCTGTTCAACTCGAAGCAGTAGCCGCCGCGCATGCCGTTCAGCAGCTTCGCAAACACCGCCTCTGATGAAACATCCGGCTCAGAACCGAGAAGCGGATCGATATTCTCGAAGGGAATGGCGCGCGTCTGCGCGGACTGGAGACGGCTGAGCCCCTCGACGGATAGCGGCACATCATTCACGCCGATTCTCTCAAGGTAGCTGGAAATATCGAGTAACGGCATCGTGGAGACACCCCGGCCAAGGGCCTTTGGCCCTGCGTTGACAATCAGCGCTCTCTGCCATCGGGCATGAACGCGCGCAACATAAATCACGGTTGCGATGACCGGCCGTACCGACGGGAGGTCTTCCTGCACGCCTTGATCATGATCAATGTTGAGTAAAGGCCGTCGGCTACGCTGATGATGCTGTCGGGGCAGCGTTTCCGAACGGAGAACATGACAATGAACATCACAAGACGCGTCACGATTGCACTGATCGCAGTTGGCTTTAGTTTCTCGGCCATTGGCGCCGCGAATGCCGCCGGCACCACCATCAACGTCTCGCTGTGGGACAAGGGAGACCATGCGATGGAAATGCTGGGCTCGGCCCCGCCGATGGGTATGGCGATGGGCGCAGGTCCCGGCAACATGGCCCCTCAGGGCAACGGCATGATGGGCAAGGGCATGATGGGTGGCGCCGCCCAGCGCGGGCCAATGGGTATTTCGCTGGAGCGCGATACCGTTCCGGCCGGTGAAGTGACCTTCAAGGCCATCAACGATTCAAAGACCATGGTCCATGAAATGGTTGTCGCCCCGGTCGCAGATACCGCCAGGCCCCTGCCCTACATCAAGGACGAGGAGCGCGTTGATGAGGACGCGGCCGGTCATCTGGGCGAAGTCGCCGAGCTCGAACCGGGACAGTCCGGAGCGCTTACACTCACGCTGAAACCGGGCACCTATATTCTCTACTGCAACATCCCCGGCCACTACATGCTCGGCATGTGGACGCTGTTGACCGTCACGCAATAGGAAACGGCACGGGACGGACGGCAAATTGTCCGTCCGTCCCGCGCTCCGTTCATCCGCCTCTTCGATCTTCCGTCGCGTAACGATTCCGCGTATGGCTTCGGGCTCGGGCGTGACCCACCCCGCCGGACATCTCCAGATTGAAGAGCCATGAAAGCCGCCGAAGCTGAAATTCTTATCATGCCGGGTATCGGCGGCGGGCGTTCCAGCCCGCATTACTGGTACTGGCGCTGGTGCGAGCGGATGGATACCGCGCGTCTCGTCGTTCAGGAGGAATGGGACTGGCCCGACCCGGCTTCCTGGGTAGCCTCCCTGCACGGTCAGATCGCAGCAGCCAAGAAGCCGGTCGTACTGGTCGGTCATTCGGCCGGCGCGCTGACGATCGCGCGGGCATTCTGTAATGCGAAAAGCGGCGGCAATGTCGTCGGAGCTCTTATTGTCGCGCCCGCGGACCCGCATGGCGGTGAAACGCTGGCCCCGGCGCTAAAGCCGTTTCAGCCAACCCCGACAGGTCCGCTGCCATTCCCGTCGATACTGATCGCGAGCCGCGATGATCCCTATTGCGATTTTGAGATCGCCGCCGACATGGCGCTCGATTGGGGATCTGAACTGGCGGACGCCGGCAACGCCGGCCACATCAACATCGACAGTGGCCACGGCCCCTGGCCCGAAGGCATGATGATGTTTGCAAGACTTCTGACGCGGTTGAAAGTCTGAAAGAAGCCTGATCGCCTCAGGCTTCGGTCTTGATCTGGCTGATCGCCTCGGCCATCAGCTCTTCCATCGTCCGGCGCACCTGGTGTTCGGACTGGTCGACACTGGCGGCCTGAAGATCGCCGAACACCTTGCGGAAAACGTCTTCCTCGCCGGCTTCTTCAAAATCGGCCATCACGACGGCCTTGGCGTATTCCTGCGCTTCGGTGCCGGAAAGTCCGAGCAGACCCGCGGCCCAAAGGCCCAGAAGCTTGTTGCGCCGCGCCTCGGCCTTGAAGCGCAATTCCTCGTCATGGGCGAATTTGCGCTCAAAGCTGTCTTCGCGCTTGTCAAATGTGCTCATCCAGAAGCTCCCGACTTCGTCTGCTGACAGACTGACCCCGCTGCGTGCCAAGGCCCGCTTATGCCAGCGGATATAGGCTGTCTGACGCCAATTTAACAAGCCGTTGCGACAAAAAATCCACCCATGGCCGGCCGACCCGGCGATTGCATGGCGCAAAGGCACAGATTCCAGTTGAATTTTGCGCGCCGACGGATCATGTGCTAGGCGAATTTGCCGTCCGCAGAGAGGAATTTCGCGGCAGCGGCTTATCGTATAGGCTCGCCCGGCGCGCGGGAAAGCGATTCCCGCCGGGCCATCAGTTGTCGGGCAAGGTTTCTGACCAGTCATTTTCCCTGCCTGACGCCTGACTCGTGAACGAACGGATTTCCATTTCCATGAACCGCCGCCGCAGAATTTACGAAGGCAAGGCCAAGGTCCTCTACGAAGGACCTGAACCTGGGACACTCATCCAGCACTTCAAGGATGACGCCACCGCATTCAATGCCAAGAAGCATGAGCTGATTGACGGCAAGGGCGTGCTGAACAACCGCATCTGCGAGTTCGTCTATCAGAACCTCAACCAGATCGGCGTTCCGACGCATTTCATCCGTCGTCTCAACATGCGTGAACAGCTGATCCGCGAAGTCGAGATCATTCCGCTCGAGGTCGTCGTGCGCAACGTCGCTGCCGGCTCCCTCGCCAAACGCATCGGCGTCGAAGAGGGCACGGCCCTCCCCCGCTCGATCATCGAGTTCTATTACAAGAGCGATGCCCTCGAAGATCCGATGGTCTCCGAAGAGCACATCACCTGTTTCGGCTGGGCAAGCCCGCAGGAGATCGACGACATCATGGCGCTGGCCCTGAGGATCAATGACTTCCTCACCGGACTCTTCCTCGGCGTCGGCATTCGCCTTGTCGATTTCAAGATCGAGTTCGGACGCCTTTATGAAAACGACTTGGTGCGTGTCGTGCTGGCCGATGAGATCAGCCCCGATTCCTGCCGCCTCTGGGATATCCAGTCCAACGACAAGCTCGACAAGGACCGCTTCCGCAGAGATATGGGCGGGCTAGTCGAAGCCTACACGGAAGTTGCGCGCCGCCTGGGCATTATGAACGAGCTCGAACCGCCTCCCGGCCGCGGCCCGGTTCTGGTGAAATAGCAGCATTGCAGAAGGTACCGGCATGAAAGCGCGCGTCACCGTAACGCTCAAGAACGGCGTCCTCGATCCGCAGGGCAAGGCGATCGAGGGAGCGCTTTCCTCGCTCGGCTTTGCCGGCGTTGACGGCGTCCGGCAGGGCAAGGTCTTCGATATCGAGCTGGAAGGCGCCGATCGTGCGAAGGCCGAGGCCGACCTGACCGCCATGTGCGAGAAGCTTCTCGCCAACACGGTCATCGAGAACTACCACGTCGACATCCTCTGAATTTCGCGCCAGACGGACCTTGCAGCGATGAAATCCGCCATCATCCTCTTCCCCGGGCTTAACCGCGAACGCGACATGGCTACCGCGCTGCGCCGCGCTTCCGGTCATGAACCGGCAATGGTCTGGCATACGGAAAGCGAAATCCCCGCCGCCGACGTTATCGTCGTCCCCGGCGGCTTTTCCTATGGCGACTACCTGCGCTGCGGCGCCATTGCCGCCCGCTCGCCGATCATGGCCGATCTGGTCAGGAAGGCTGCCGCCGGCGTCACCGTGCTCGGCGTCTGCAACGGCTTTCAGATACTGACCGAAGCAGGCCTCCTGCCCGGCGCCCTGATGCGCAATGCCGGCCTCAAATTCGTTTGTCGTGAAGTGCGCCTTCAGGTGGAACGCGCCGATACGCGATTTACCAGCCGCTATGCGAAGGGCGAGGTTTTCCGCACGCCCGTCGCTCATGGCGACGGCAATTACTTTGCCGATCCCGAAACGCTCGCTCGGATCGAAGGCGAAGGTCAGGTCCTCCTGCGCTACGCCGACGGCACGAATTGCAACGGTTCGGTCAATGACATCGCCGGCGTGCTAAACCCGGCCGGCAATGTCCTTGGCATGATGCCGCACCCGGAGAACATGATCGATCCGCTACAGGGCGGCACCGACGGGTTCAGGCTTTTTCAGAGCCTGTTTGCGGGAGACGCCGAGAAGGCGGCATGAGCGCGCGCCTGGCGGCGATTGCGCAATTCATCGGACTTGTCGCCGGCCTGTTCGGGCTGACGGTGCAGTTTTCCATCTCCGTTCCCGCCACCGTAAACATGGGCTGGAGCGTTGGCGGCGCCATCGTCTGGTTCTTCAGCTATTTCACGATCCTGACGAACATTCTGGCCGTCTGCGTCCTTGTCGCGACGGTTCGCGCGCGTAGGCATGGCCAGGAAGGCTTTCTTGCATCGCCCATGATGAAGGGCAATGTCCTCGTCTCCATCACGATCGTCATGCTGATCTACCACTTCGCGCTCGCCAGCCTGTGGGCACCGAAGGGCCTGTTCTACCTGTGCGACATCCTCCTTCACTATGTCGCGCCGGTCTCGTTCATCGTGTGGTGGCTGTCGGCAGGCGCTGATGGACGCACGACATGGCGCGATCCCTTCTGGTGGCTGATTTACCCGCTTGCTTACGGAATATATGCGCTGGTCCGCTTCGCGCTGACAGGATACGCGCCTTACCCGTTCCTCGACGCCTCGAACGGCTGGGGACCGGTTTTCGCCAACATGGCGAACCTGCTGCTCGTATTCATGGTGCTGGGTGGGGTTGCCGTTCTCATAGACCGGCAGCTGATGAGCAAACGGCGGGCCTGAGCCCGCCGCTTTTGTTTATTTCCAGAAAGGCTTGCTTGCCTCTTCATGGGCCTGTCCGCGCGAAAGGCCGATATCCTTCAGCATATCATCGCTGAGAGCCATGAGTTCGCGGCGCGTATAGTGGCGTACGTAGGCTTTCTCGATCCAGCGAAAGATGTCCAGCGCCCGCTCACCAAGTCGGAATTCCGATCCCGCCCGGGTGGCAAGCGAAGGGGTTTGAGCAATTGTCATAATTGTACCCTTTCTCCATTGCCAATTGACCCGATTGTCTGCGCGGAAACCTATGCATTGACTCTCAATTGCCATCAATATAATAATTGTCACCATGACAAGTTGGCTTCCCGGAACGCTTGAAGGAACCGGCCCGCTCTATCTGCGCCTGGCTGACCGGATCGAAAGCGACATCGACAATGGCCTGCTCGCACCGGGCGAAAAGCTGCCGCCCCAGCGCAACCTCGCATTCGACATTGGTGTGACAATCGGCACGGTCGGGCGCGCATATGCCCTGCTCCACGAGCGCGGCCTCGTCAGCGGCGAAGTCGGCCGCGGCACCTATATCCTTGAACGAAATGGTCTTTCCCCGGCCGCTCCGGCGCCGGTCATGGCGCCTGCGGGTATCGGCACCCGGCATGTACAGGCGCCCGATGGTCTGTTGCGCATGGATTCGACCGCTGCGACGGATGTCGGACAATCGCACGCGATCGAGGCCTACCTCGCGGCGATCACCCGCGATCACCCCCATGAAATCGCCAATTATACCCGCACTCTTCCCGAACACTGGCTGGCGGCGGGCGCAGACTGGCTCGCGGCGCCCGGCTGGCGGCCACAGGAAGCTGGCATTGTACCCGCTCTGGGTGGGCACCCGGCGATCCTTGCCGCAATAACCGCGATCACCAATCCGGGTGAGCGCATCCTGATCGAGGAAGTCAGCTACGCTTCCGTCGCCCGCAGCGCCTCCCTTGCGGGCCGTCGTATCACTACAGTCGCCCTCGACGAGCAGGGCATCATCCCTGACGATCTGGAGCGCGTTTGCGCCAGAGAACATCCGCGCATGCTGTTCTTGATGCCGGGCATCCAGAACCCGACGCTTGCGGTCATGCCGGAGGACCGTCGCCATGCCGTTGTCGAGATCGCGCGGCGCTACGATCTCTGGCTGATCGAGGACGTCATTTTCGGCTCGCTGGTTGAAGATCGCATTCCAAGCCTTGCCGAACTTGCCCCAGAGCGAACCTTCCGGGTCGGCGGCATGTCGAAAAGTGTCGCCGCCGGCATTCGCGGCGGCTGGATTTCATGCCCACCGGGCTACACGGCCCGCATTCATGCCGCACACAAGCTGCTGACAGGCGGCATGCCGTTCCTGCTGGCCGAGCTCGCCGCCCGCCTCGTTCTCGATGGTGAGGCGGGTCGCATCCGCCAGGCAGTACGGGAGGAAATTGCCGTCCGCGAGGCGATTGCGCGCCAGACGCTTGCCGGGTTTGAGTTCTCCTCCCATCCGCACTGCCCCTTCATGTGGATCACCGTGCCAGAGCCCTGGCAGTCGGGAACGTTGAAGAAGGCAGCGGAAAATGACGGCATCCTCATCGACGATGAGGACGAGTTCAAATCGGGCCGGACCGAGCGCGCCTATCACCGGATTCGCGTTGGATTCACCGTCCCCGGAGAACGCGATGCGGTGACGCGCGGCTTCACCACCCTGCGCGAGCTCATGCGCGGCGGCAACGCCGTTTACGACAGCTATTCCTGACATTGCCGAAAAGCGCTTCGGCGCCATGGCAATACGTGCGGGCTTGCGGTAAAGGGAGGCAGTTTCAGGCCGTCCCGAATCTGCCAAAAAAGCCCATGATCCCGAACGAAATCGCCATCACTCCCGAACTTGTCGCCGATCATGGTCTCAAGCCCGAGGAATACCAGAAGATCCTCGACCTGATCGGCCGTGAGCCGTCCATCACCGAACTCGGTATCTTCTCGGCGATGTGGAACGAGCACTGTTCCTATAAATCTTCCAAGAAGTGGCTGAAAACGCTACCGATTTCTGGCCCGCGCGTCATCCAGGGACCGGGAGAGAATGCCGGTGTGGTCGATATCGGCGACGGCCAGGCCGTTGTCTTCAAGATGGAAAGCCACAACCACCCCTCCTATATCGAGCCTTATCAGGGCGCGGCCACCGGTGTTGGCGGCATCCTGCGCGACGTCTTCACAATGGGCGCACGCCCGATCGCGGCCATGAACGCGCTGCGCTTTGGCGACCCTGAACATCCCAAGACCCGCCATCTGGTATCCGGCGTCGTTGCCGGCATCGGTGGCTACGGCAACTCGTTCGGCGTTCCGACGGTGGGCGGCGAGGTCAATTTCCACCGCCGCTATAACGGCAACATCCTCGTCAATGCGTTCGCGGCCGGCATCGCCGAAACCGACAAGATCTTCTATTCGAAGGCAGAAGGCGTCGGCCTTCCGGTCGTTTATCTGGGTGCGAAGACCGGACGCGACGGCGTCGGCGGCGCGACGATGGCATCTGCCGAATTCGACGAGAAAATCGAGGAGAAGCGCCCGACCGTTCAGGTTGGCGATCCCTTCACCGAGAAATGCCTGCTGGAGGCCTGCCTTGAACTGATGGCATCCGGTGCGGTTATCGCGATCCAGGACATGGGCGCGGCCGGGCTGACCTGTTCGGCCGTTGAGATGGGGGCCAAGGGCGATCTTGGTATCCGGCTCGATCTGGACCGTGTCCCGTGCCGCGAAGAGGCGATGACCGCCTATGAAATGATGCTGTCGGAAAGCCAGGAGCGCATGCTCATGGTGCTGGACCCGGCAAAGGAAGACGTCGCCCGCGCCATCTTCGACAAGTGGGGGCTCGATTTCGCCGTAGTCGGCGAGACGACGGACGATCTGCGTTTCCTGATCCTGCGGCATGGCGAGACGGTCGCCGACCTTCCCATCAAGGAGCTCGGTGACGAGGCGCCGGAATATGATCGCCCCTGGATCGAGCCGGCACGCCCTGCCCCGCTTGCTGAAAACGATATTCCGCAGGCGGATATCGCCGAAGCCCTGATGACGCTGATCGGCTCACCTGATCTTTCATCGCGCCGCTGGGTTTGGGAGCAGTACGACCATCTTATCCTCGGCAATACGGTCCAGCGACCGGGCGGCGACGCCGCCGTGGTTCGCGTCGATGAAGGAAAGCCCAAGGGCCTCGCCTTCGCAGCCGATGTCACTCCGCGCTATTGCCTGGCCGATCCGTTCGAGGGTGGCAAGCAGGCCGTAGCCGAGGTCTGGCGCAATCTCACCTGCACTGGCGCCGAACCGCTCGCGATCACCGACAACCTCAATTTCGGCAATCCGGAAAAGCCCGAAATCATGGGCCAGTTCGTGCGCGCCGTCCAAGGCATCGGAGAAGCCTGCAAGGCCCTCGATTTCCCCGTCGTCTCGGGCAATGTCTCGCTTTACAACGAGACCCATGGGGAGGCGATCATGCCGACCCCCGCAATCGCCGGGGTCGGCCTCGTTCCCGATGTCACGAAAACCGCCCGCGCGGCCTTCTCTGGTAACGATGAAGCCATTCTTCTTGCCGGTGCACCCGCCGATTGGGGCGGGCATCTGGGTCAGTCGCTCTATCTGCGCGAGGTGCACGGTCGCGAGGATGGTAGCGCACCTCATGTCGACCTGACGGCAGAGCGCCGCACCGGTGATTTCATCCGTGCCCTTGTCCGTGACGGCAAGCTCACCGCAGTGCACGATTGTTCGGACGGCGGTCTGGCCGTGACGCTTGCCGAGATGGCGATGGCCTCCGGTATTGGCGCGAAAATCGAGACACCGCCCGTTGATCCGGTCTGTGCCTTTTTCGGCGAAGACCAGGGTCGCTATGTCGTGACGCTCCCTGAAAGCGCCGTCGCCGGGGTGATGGCAGCGGCAAAGGATGCGGGCGTCGCGCTGCTGCGCATTGGCACCACTGGCGGCGATGCGCTTGAATTGGGGGCCGCTGGACCGCTAAAGGTGGCATCGCTCGCGGCGCGCCACGAAGCGTGGTTCCCGGCCTATATGCGGGCCGTGCAATAGGCGGGCCGCGAAATTGCCATAAGGGCCCTTCAGGGATGGGCCGCGCCGGAACCGGCAAAATCGTTTGGACGCACCAGGAAAGACGTAAACCGCGATGTTCAGGAAGATAGTTCTCGCCCTCGCCATTCTCGTCGGCTTTTCCGCCGCGGCGAGCGCGGATATGAAGGTGAAGGTTTCCCGCAGCACGGTCGAGGACCTGCCGTTTACGATCATCTATCCGCAGGACTGGGTCGCGAATCCGGTCTCAAATCGCATGGTCGCTTCGGTTTCGCACCCCGACCTGCCATTCAAGTGCGAAGTCCTGATCGATGACATGCCGCGCGAATACTCCGCGCAGGAACTTCTCGACACGCTCGACGACGACATCGTCAATACCGAGCTGTCCAAATCCTTCCCCGGCTTCAAGCTGACCAAGAAGGGGCTTACGAAGTTCGCCAGCGGACCGGCCCTTTATTATGAAGGGGTCAGTGAAGCGAGCGACTACGGCCTGCCGATTCATCTCTTTCACGGCGAATCGGTCAAGGGAACGCAGCGCCATACGCTCGAATGCCTGGCCGCCGAGCAGATTGCCGAGGACGCGCGCCCGACCGTCGAGGTGATCTTTGCCAATTTCTCGACGCGTTCGGATGGAACCTGCTGCGTCGAACCGGAGGCATCGGGCAAATAATCGCATTTTGCAGCCTGGGGACGGGCTGCCCGATTGACCTGTCACCCGACCATGGCCACATTAGACTACAGTCGGCCACGGGCTGCCGACGGTGATCGGGAGACATGACACGAATGGCGATGGATGCGCGCGAGATCAAGAGACTGATCCTGGAGGCGCTACCGGATGCGAGTGTCGATATCCGCGATCTTGCCGGCGATGGCGATCACTATGCCGCCGTCGTCGTGTCGGAGAGTTTTCGCGGCAAGAACCGCGTTCAGCAGCACCAGATGGTCTATCAGGCGTTGCAGGGCAATATGGGCGGCAAGCTGCATGCCCTCGCCCTGCAGACGAGCGCGCCGGAATAAGGGTTCCGCGCGCCGTCGGATGGACATGCGACGCGGCTGCGATTATCTACCGTTTCAGACTGGTATTCCCGGACCTTCACTCCGGGCAAGAAAGGAAAAGCGATGAATCCCGTCAATGACATGATCGATTCCGAGGTCAAGGGAAGCGACGTGGTGCTGTTCATGAAAGGCTCCCCGGCCTTTCCGCAATGCGGTTTCTCGGGCCAGGTGGTTCAGATCCTCGATTATCTGGGCGTACCCTACAAAGGCATCAACGTGCTTGAGAGCATGGAGCTGCGCGAGGGCATCAAGTCCTATTCGAACTGGCCGACAATCCCGCAGCTTTACGTGAAGGGCGAATTTGTCGGCGGCTGCGATATCGTGCGCGAAATGTTTCAGGCCGGTGAATTGCAGGGCCTGCTGACCGATCGCGGCATCGAATTCGAACGCAAGACCGCGACGGCCTGAGCTTTCGCAAGGCACCGTCTTCAATGGGCTCGCGGCGCCGGGCTTTGATCGGTCTGGCGCTGGCCGTGACGGCAGGTTGTGCGCTTGCCGCCGGCCTTACCGCACCGAGCGTCGAATTCACCCGTTTCTTTATCCTCACCGACCGCCATTCCATTCTATCCGTCATCGCCGGCCTCTGGACCGGGGGTGAAGTCCTTCTGGCGGTGGTGCTGGGCCTTTTCTCGGTCGCCTTTCCGACGCTGAAGGTCATCACCCTCACCTTCGCCGGCGCATCCATGACGATTAGCGGGCGCCATCCGCGACGGCTTCTTGCGATGTCTGCTGCACTTGGGCGCTGGTCGATGCTCGATGTGATGGTGCTTGCGCTCGTCATTTTCTACGTCAAGCAGACCGGCCTTGCCCGCGCCGCCAGCCTGCCCGGAATCTGGTACTTTGCGGGTGCGGTCGTTCTGACGATCATCTCGGCGATGGTGCTGTCGAGAAAATAGCTGGCGGAACGGAACGATGCCCATCTCCCCGAAAGCATTCGCAACCCTCGCCATGGCGCTGGAGGGCGTCGAGGAGAGGCCGCATTTCGACCGCCGCGCCTTCCGCGTGGCGCGCAATTTTGCAACCCTCGCCGCCGACGGGCGCACCGCCAATCTGAAGCTTTTACCGGACGAGCAGGCCGTGCATTGCGAGGCCGCGCCCAGCGTCTTTTCGCCCGTACCCAACAAATGGGGCGAACAGGGATGGACGACGCTGGATCTTGAGACCGCCGACAGCGACGTCGCCCAGGCCGCATTGCAGATGGCATGGCGCCACGCGCTGCCCGGGCCGCGACGCGCGAAGCGTCGAGGGTAAACGCACCGTTGCCGGCTGCGGTTACATCTTAACGTTGATTGGAAACGCGAATTTAATCCCCCGCCGCTAGGTTTCCATCGCTTCACGGACGGGGACCCACACATATGCAGCTCTCTTCGAGCGACGCCAATGAAAAGGCTGGCCGCAAGACAGCATCGGCGCAGGAAAAGCTGATGCAGCAGTTCCGTGGCGGATCGCCGGCCGCGGCTGCGGCCGACGCCCCAATGAGCGAGCCGAGACGCGACTGGACATTCGCGGTGATCATGTTTGTCGCGCTGGCCGCAATACCGGCGGGGACGTTGATCGGCAGCCCGTGGCCCATCCCGGTACTGCTGAAGCATCTGGCCTCGATGCCGAACTGCCAGTCAGCGGCATTCTTCGGGCTGGCACCTGCCGAGCGTTCAAAGCCGGGCTACTGGTTCTGGCTCGACCGGGACGACGACGGGATCGCCTGCGAGCCGTGGGAAGCGCGCTAGCTTCTCTGGAAGACCGGAAATAGAAAAGGCCGCCCGAAGGCGGCCTTTGTCGTGAATTCCTGAAACGCCTGCAATCAGCGCGAGTAGAACTCGACCACGAGGTTCGGTTCCATCATGACCGCGTAGGGCACATCGCCCAGCTGCGGTACGCGCATATACTTGGCGACCATCTTGTTGTGATCGACATCGACGTAATCGGGCACTTCGCGCTCGGCGCTCTGGCTGGCTTCCAGAACGATCGCGAGCTGCCTGGAGGCTTCCTTGATCTCGATGACGTCACCGACCTTGACGCGGTAGGACGGCACGGTAACGCGCTGGCCGTTGACCTTCACATGGCCGTGGCTGACGAACTGGCGCGCCGCATAGACGGTCGGCACGAACTTGGCCCGGTAAACAACCGCGTCGAGGCGACGCTCCAGCAGGCCGATGATGTTCTCCGACGTATCGCCGCGCATGCGCGACGCTTCGTCGTAAACGCGACGGAACTGCTTTTCGGTGATCGAGCCGTAATAGCCCTTCAGCTTCTGCTTGGCGCGCAGCTGGATACCGAAATCGGAAAGCTTGCCCTTGCGGCGCTGGCCGTGCTGGCCGGGGCCGTATTCGCGGCGGTTGACGGGGCTTTTCGGGCGGCCCCAGATATTTTCGCCCATGCGGCGATCGATTTTGTACTTCGCCTGAATGCGCTTGCTCATCGCATTTCCCTTTTGCGTTGCGCCGGGCGCTGAACCCGGACGTTAGCGGAAAACGCGCCCTCCTCTGCCAGGTCTCCCCGGCTGACAGGACAAACCGGACAAGGCGCCGGTTTCATCCACGGGTCACGTCGATTGATGTCCCATGCGGCGGGGCCGGCATCGGACCGCGGGTGATTAGGCCTTTTGGCCGCTGATGTCAATCAACCGCCCGGCCGTCCATCATGGCCTTCATGCGGTTCTTGGCGGAGATTGCCGCTCCCCTGCGCCCGGTCGCCTTCGCCCACAGCCACTTGGCGCCCTGGCTGATCGCCTGCAGCCGCCGGAACACGGGTTTTCCATGCTTGCGCATGACGTGCAGCTTCGCCTTGGCGAAATGGTAGTTCTTGAACGCCGCGACGGCATCCGAACGCGGTGTCGACTGGGCAATCAGATGAACGACGCGGGCATCGTGGACATGCATGATGTCGTGACCCGTGGCGATCAGCCGTGCGCTGAGATCGACATCCTCGAAATAGAGAAAGATGTCCTCATCGAAACCGCCCAGCGCGTCGAAGGCCGGTTTGCGGAACAGCGCGGCCGCGCCCACCGCCATCGGGATCTTGCGATCGGCGTCGGGTGCACCGCGGAACCAGCGCCGGTTGTCGATCAGGCGATTGCGGTCACGGAAATATTGCTGGCCGGCGGCATCGACGATGAAAGGGTTGAAGGCGTCCGCGTGCGGATAGGCGTCCATGGCCCGCGAGAGCGCCTCAAGCGCGCCCGGTTCTAGCCGCGCGTCGGGATTGAGGAACAGGATGGCATCATGGGAAGCGATCGCCGCACCGCGGTTGCAGGCCGTTCCGAAACCCAGATTCCGTTCAAGACGCAGTATCCGGGCGTTCGCCGCTTCGGCGATCTGGACGGAATCGTCGGTGCTTGCATTGTCGACGACGATAATTTCATTGCCCGCCGGAATGGATGCCAGCGCCTCCGGCAATACACCAGCGCTGTTGTAGCTGACCAGGATGATGGAGAACGGACGCAAGGGAACAATCAACTCCGCGCAAATGCGATCGATGCGCCGATACGCTCCACCGGCCTCAGTCCGGCGTTCGCCGCAAGGCCCAGGAAAGCGTCTTCGCTGCTACCGCGCTCGCCGAAGGCGCCGGGATGGATTTCGATGATCGCAAGCCGGCATTGGGCAAACGCGCCCCCGTCTTTCTCCATCACGTCCAGTTCCCCACCCTCGATATCCATGATGAGCGTGTAGCCGCCTTTGGTCTGTTCGCCGGCAAGCGAGGAAAGCGTTCGCGCCGGAACGCGGATCAGCCTTTCCCCGGCTTTCGCCTGCGTGTCGACCCTGTTTCCAAGAGTGTTCTGCGATTGCGTGAACGTGACCGTATCCCCACCATAGGCACACGCTGCGTGGATAACCGATAGCGGACCATCCGGCCTTGTCGATGCGGCATTTTCACGGCAGGTCTCTATGAGCGCGCCGTTTCCTTCAACGATGGTGTACGGAACGCCCGGAGCGAGCATACGGTTTACATAGGCGCTGAGAATGCCGAGCGAGCCACCGAGTTCGATGACCGGCAGGTTCGGATTGAGGTGGCGCTCCACCAGCTGCCTTTCAGGCTCCTCGTAGGTGCCGTTCATCACCTGCTTCTTCATCGCGAAGTTGACCTGCCGGGGGATCGTTACGGGAATGCCGTGAAAATCGAAGCGCCCGCCATGGCGGGAGAGGTAGCGGGCAAGCCTGAGGCTCCGTATTCCATCCCTGATCGGGTTGCGCGTCATTGATCCCCCCAGGCGCACATCCCGCCAGTGACGACACATATGTGATGTTCGGCATAGGATACGATGCGAACCGGTGTCAACGCGCGCGCTCCCCTTCCAGCGTCAGGCCAAAGCCCGCCATCAGCCGCGCCGCCGCCGCATCGCGCCGTCCAGAGGTGAAAACGGCAAGATCGGTGCCGGATACGCGCTCGCCTTCTGGCGCGGTCAGAAGCGAGACCGCCCGACGGGCTATCGCTTCGGCCGGGTCGAGCCAGTCGACCGGCCATGGCGCCATTTTCCGCATCCTGTTGACCAGAAACGGATAGTGCGTACAGGCCAGCACCACGATATCGGTGCGCGCGCCGTCGGCCTCGACAAAACAGGGCGCAATCTCGTCACGCACCGCGTTTTCATCGACATAGCCTTCGCGCATGTAGATCTCAGCAAGTTCGGCAAGTCGGACACTGCCGACCAGCCGGACATGGCAGCGGCTCGCCCACTGATGGATGAGGTCGCGCGTATACTGCCGCTTCACCGTCCCGGGCGTCGCCAGCACCGAGACCAGACCGGACCGCGTACGCTCCGCCGCCGGCTTGATCGCAGGCACGGTCCCGACAAATGTCTCGCCCGGCATCGCCTGCCGCAGCGCCGCGATTGCAAGTGTCGATGCGGTATTGCAGGCAATGACGGAGATTTCCGGCTGGAAACGTTGAATCAGTTCTTCAAAAAGCGCCAGCAAATGTGCGGAAAGCTTGCCCTCTTCCCAGGCGCCGAAGGGAAATGCGGCATCGTCCGCGACATAGATGATCTGTCGTTCGGGGGCGAGCACGCGGAATTCGCGCAGGACCGTCAGGCCGCCAATGCCGGAGTCGAAAACCAGCACCGGCTTCATGCTGGCTCGTCGTCGCGGCGGAAGCGACGCCCCGTGAGCGCGACGATCACCCCGCGCAACGTGCGCACATCCTGCGCCGTCAATTCGGTGCGATGGAATATGTTGCGCAGATTGCGGATCATGGATGGCTTCTTGTCCTCGGGCTTCAGAAAACCGCCCCGGTCGAGTTCAGTCTCGAGATGCTCGAAGAATCCCAAAAGCTCCGAACGCGTCGCAGGTTCCGCGCCGCCCATCACCAGATCGCGCTGTGCGCCAGCTTCAGGGTCGGAATGGCGCGAATATTCGTAGGCGAGCAGCAATACCGCCTGCCCCAGATTCAGCGAGGCGAAGGCCGGATTGACGGGAAACGTCACGATCGCATCGGCAAGCGCGACATCGTCATTGTCCAGGCCCGTGCGTTCCGCGCCGAAAAGCAAACCGGCGGGCGCGCCCGATCCGATTCTGGAATGCAGGGCCTCGCATGCCGCCTGCGGGCCCAGAACATGCTTTGTCATGCCGCGCGGCCGCGCGGTCGTCGCGAGCGTGTAGGTGAGATCTTCAATCGCCGCCTCGGTCGTCTCATAGATCCTGGCGTTCTCGATCACCCAATTGGCGCCGGAAGCGGCCCGCACTGCGAACGGATTCGGCCAGCCGTCTCGCGGTGCCACGATGCGCAGCTCGTCGAGCCCGAAATTCGCCATCGCACGCGCGGCCGCGCCGATATTTTCGCCCAGCTGCGGGCGCACGAGAATGACCGCCGGCCCACCGCCACGTCTTTCCCGTTGTCTGTCCGTACCCGCCATGATCGTGGAGTCGCTTTACCGATTGTTCGCGGCGCTCTCAGTGGCACAATTCGCTGCAGAACGGAACCGTCACCGGCCCGGCCCTGCAAGGTCGATATCCGCCATCCGCATAACTTTGCAGGACGCAAGGCCTCTGCTATAGAAACCGCGCTCCTTTCAACGAATTTCCTTCGGGCCGCAAAGGCCGCCATCCAGCGAGGCTTTCCATGTCGAAAATCAAGGTCGCAAACCCGGTCGTCGAGCTCGACGGCGATGAGATGACCCGCATCATCTGGCAGCTTATCAAGGACAAGCTGATCCATCCCTATCTCGACATCGATCTGAAGTATTACGACCTCGGCATGGAAAAGCGCGACGAGACGGATGACCAGATCACTATCGACGCGGCGAACGCCATCAAGCAGTACGGCGTCGGCGTCAAATGCGCCACGATCACGCCGGACGAAGCCCGCGTCGAGGAATTCGGCCTCAAGAAGATGTGGAAGTCGCCCAACGGCACGATCCGCAATATCCTAGGCGGCGTCATCTTCCGCGAACCGATCATCATGAAGAACGTACCCCGGCTCGTGCCCGGCTGGACGCAGCCGATCATCGTCGGCCGCCACGCCTTCGGAGACCAGTACCGCGCAACGGATTTCAAGTTTCCCGGCAAGGGCAAGCTGACCATCAAGTTCGTTGGCGATGACGGCCAGACCATCGAGCACGAGGTGTTCGATGCGCCCGGCTCCGGCGTGGCCATGGCGATGTACAATCTCGACGATTCGATCCGCGATTTTGCCCGCGCGTCGATGAACTACGCGCTGCACCGCAAGGTTCCTTGCTACCTGTCGACCAAGAACACCATCCTCAAGGCCTATGACGGCCGCTTCAAGGACATTTTCCAGGAAGTCTACGACAGCGAATTCAAGAAGGACTTTGAGGCTGCCAAGATCACTTACGAGCACCGCCTGATCGACGATATGGTCGCGGCCGCGCTGAAGTGGTCTGGCGGATATGTCTGGGCCTGCAAGAACTATGATGGCGACGTTCAGTCCGACACTGTCGCGCAGGGCTTCGGCTCGCTCGGCCTGATGACGTCGGTGCTGATGACGCCGGACGGCAAGACCGTCGAGGCGGAAGCCGCCCACGGCACGGTGACGCGCCACTATCGCCAGCACCAGAAGGGCGAAGCAACATCGACCAACCCGATCGCCTCGATCTTCGCCTGGACCCGTGGCCTCGCCCACCGCGCCAAGCTGGACGACAACAAGGCGCTTGCCGACTTCGCGGCAAAGCTCGAAAAGGTCTGCATCGACACGGTCGAATCCGGTTTCATGACCAAGGATCTTGCCCTGCTAGTCGGACCGGACCAGAAGTGGATGACCACCGAAGGCTTCCTCGACAAGATCGACGCCAATCTTCAGAAGGCAATGGCCTGAACGCAGGCCTGACACCATTCGGAACGCTCAAGACCGGCCCTCGGGCCGGTCTTTTCGTTTGCCGGCGTTGCGAAGCGCGTTAGGCTTTCGCCATGAAGCGCTTCATCGCACTCTTTCGCAAACACCCGCTGCTCACAGTCGGTTTCGTGCTGGCCAGTCTCGCAGGCCTTCTTCTGGCAATGCGCCTCGTCTTTTCGGTCGTGTACTGGACCGCGCATGCCAACCTGCCGCCGCAGCCGGACATGCCGCTCGGCTACATCGCCCGCTCGCACAACGTGCCCGTTCAGGATCTGAGGGAAGCTGCCGGACTTGCCGGCGAAACGCGCGACCGCCGTACGATCGCCGAGATTGCTGCCGCTGAAGGCATATCGGCGGACGAACTTCTGGCCCGCGTGAATGCCGCCCTTGCCCGCCTCAAGGCGGACGGGCAGAAGCGCTCATGACACCCGATAGCGTTGACGCACTGGTCCTGGCCTATGGCCTGCAGGTCGTCTTCATCGTGTCATTCCTGTCATGCCTTGCGGTCCCGTTGCCGGCTTCGCTGGTCTTCATGGCGGCGGGTACCTACGCGGCAACCGGAGAACTGTCGATCGGAGGCGTCTGGCTCGCAGGTCTCGCCGGCGCCGTACTGGGCGACAATACAGGCTACTTCCTTGCCCGCACCGCCGGCAGCGTGAAGCCGGTCGCGCGGTTCCTCGCCAGACGCGACGCGGCCATGGCGCGCGCCCGCGACTTCCAGGAAAAGCATGGCGGCACCGGCATTTTTCTCAGCCGCTGGCTCGTCAGCCCGCTAGGTCCGGCGATCAACGCCGTCGCGGGCATCGGCGGCTATCCCTGGCCGCGCTTCCTTGCCTATGAGATCGCAGGAGAGATTTTCTGGGTCACGATCTATGGCGGGCTCGGCTATTTCTTTTCGGCGAGTGCTCAGGCCATTGCTGACATCGCCGGCACGGCGATCATGCTCGCCGTATCGGTGGCCATTGCCTTTTGGCTTGGGCGAACGCTCTGGCACCGCATGCCGAAACATTGAAACAAGCGGATTTGCTGCGCAAAATCAGACATTTTGCGGCGCACATTGAATCAATTTGGCAATTGACCGACACTTTCCGAAGGGGAAGGGGGAATCAGTGTCATGCGACAGATATCTCGCCTGTTGGCCGCCGCCGCCGCGTTCCTGATCGCCGCCGGCACCGCCTCGGCTGGGACACTCGAGGATTTGATTTCCGAGTATCGCTGCCCGCTGATAGAGAAGCTGGAAAAGACGCATATGGCCTACCGCGCCGTGGCAGGCAGAGATCGCTTCCTTTCGGTGTCTGTACCCGAGCACCCGCACGGTTATGTCCAGTGCCTGTTCCATGACGGCAACCGGCAGCTACATTGCGAAGCCGCGTCCGGCTATTTCTCGGCGCAGCAGTACCGATTGCCTGCTGACCGCGTTGCCGCGCTGGGCCGCCTCGGGTTTGCTACCGGCGTATCGGACGCCAATTACGGCATCGATTTCGACATGCCGCTCAATCCGGATTTCGACCGCCTCGCGAGGCTCCTTCTGACAGCGCTGCATGATGGCTATGGCGCCCGCGCGGCAACGCGCCTGCGCATCAACGCTCCGTTCGTGCCCAGCGCCGCCCCGGCCTGCGCCCCGGTCAGCTAAGCGCCACATAGACCTCGGTAACGTAGCCTTCCGGAGCCGCATCGGGCGGGGTCTTGAGGTATCGTTCGAACGGTGGAAGCGGCAGCGCGCTTTCACCGCTGCCAGGCAGCCAGGTGCCATAGAGCCACTCATAGACGGCGGCCAGTCCGTCATAGGGACCTTCATGCGTCAGAACCGCGTAGCGGCCGGCGGGAAAATCGCAAGTTTCCAGGCTTTCCGGCGCCGTCGCATCTGGAAGAAGAAACATGCCGGCCAGCGACCGAAGGTCATTGGCTGGCGTGGTCTTGGGGTCGTCGAAGAACACGGCGACCATCCCGCGCGATCGATCGAGCCCGTCATCACCGCCATGCGCGTCGAGGAACTTCTGGAACGTGCGGCTTATATCCAGATAGGGCCCCTGATGGACCATCCCGGCGATGCGCGCCGCGCCACAGCTTTCGATCCTCATTTTGTCCATCGCCCAACTCCCGGAATGTGCCGAATGCCCGGCGCGCGGATGCGCTTATTCGTCCTCGCCGCCACCCAGTTCGGATGCGACGATATCGCCACCCCGCTTGACGCGATCGGCGGCGAGGCGCTCGCGCGCCACCTCCTCCACCGCCTTTGCAATGCTATCGTAACGTTCCATGAGCGAACTGAAATCCTCGGCGCTCAGCATCAGCAGATTGCAGCGCGTGACCGCCGTGGCACTGGCGATGCGCCGGCTCTTGGTCAGCAGTGCCATCTCACCGAAAAAGTCGCCGCTTTCCAGCGTAACGGGCCCAGATTCCACATCGATGCTGACCGTGCCCTCGGCTATGAAATACATCGAACTTGCCCGGTCCCCACGATGGACGATGCGTTGGCCCGGGGCGACCGTCACCGCTTCCAGCAACTTCATGATTTCGGCGATTTCGCTGGCGTTCAGTTCGGCAAACAGCGGCACGCGCGCGACCATGCCCCAGGTAACGATGAATTCGCGCCGGTGCACTTCCTGCGCAAAAGCTGTCGCGATGATACCGACCGGCAATGCGAACATGGCAAGGCCGCCGATCATCGTGACCGCCGCAATGACCTTTCCAAGCGCAGTAACCGGTACCACATCGCCATAACCGACCGTCGTCAGCGTGACGACCGCCCACCACATGGATTGCGGAATTGAGCCGAAAAACTCTGGCTGCACGCGACGCTCGGCGAGATACATCAGCGAGGCAACGCTCACCATCAACGTCAGCATGACGACGAGCGCGGCGGCAAGCGCGCGCCATTCATTGCGGAAAGCGTTGAACAGGCTGCGCAGCGCATTTGAATAGCGCACAAGCTTGAAGAAGCGCAGCAGACGGAGAATCCGCAGCACCCTGAAGTCGATCAGCTGTGTGCCGGGGAACAGGAGTGCGGCAAGCAGCGACAGGTAGGACGGCGCAATCGCGAGAAAATCGATAATCGCCATCGGTGTTATCGCATGGGTTAGCCGCGCGCGCCGTGGCGACATTCCGCGATGCAGCGGGCTTTCCGGGGAAACCCACGCCCTTGCGGCGTATTCGATCGTGAAAACGACAACGGAAAAAATATCGAAAAGCCCGAGTGCGACGCCATATTCGGCCATCACCTCGGGCATCGTTTCCAACATCACCGCGGCGACGTTGAGCAGGATCAGGATGACGAGGAGAGCGTCCACAAGGCGGCTGGCATGGCCGCCTGCAGCCGGATCTTCAAGGATGTCGTAGAGCCGCCGCCGGCGGCCCGCCCATTCCGATCTTTGCCTGGCGGCGTTCAAGCCGCCCCGCCGATGGCCTCGGCGATTGCCTCGATCGCCTTTTCGGCATTCGCGCCATCCGGGCCACCTGCCTGCGCCATATCCGGCCTGCCGCCGCCGCCCTTGCCACCAAGCGCGTCCGCGCCGGCGCGCACCAGATCGACGGCGCTGATCTTTTCCTTCAGGTCGTCTGTAACGCCGACGACCAGCGACGCCTTGCCGTCGTTCACCGCGACAAAGGCGACCACGCCGGAACCGATCTGCTTCTTGGCGTCATCCGCAATGCCGCGCAGATCCTTGGCCTCGACCCCTTCAAGGACGCGCGGCAGCAGCGTGATCCCGGCGATCTGTCGCGTCTCGGTCTTTTCGTTCGCCTTCTCGCCGCCGCCCGACAGCGCCAGCTTGCGCTTTGCATCGGCCAGTTCCCGCTCGAGCCGCCGGCGCTCCTCGACCAGCGCCTCGACACGCGCCTCCACCTCTTCCACCGGGGCCTTCAATCGCGCGGCGACGGCCTTGAGCGTCTGATCCTGACCGGCAAGATAGGCGCGAGCCGCCTCGCCCGTCAGCGCCTCGATCCGGCGTACACCCGACGAGACGGAGCCTTCGGAAACAACCGCTACCGGCCCGATATCGCCTGTTCGCCTGACATGCGTGCCACCGCAGAGTTCGATCGACCATGACCGGTTGCCCGCAACCGGCCCCATGGCCACGACTCGTACCTCGTCACCGTACTTCTCGCCGAAAAGCGCCATCGCCCCCATTTCGATTGCCTCGTCGACACCCATCAGGCGCGTCGTGACTTCGCTGTTGTCGATCACGGCAGCGTTGGCGCGGCGCTCGATCTCGGCCGCTTCGGCAGCATCGACTGGTTTGGGGTGGGAAAAGTCGAACCGCAGCCTGTCCGGTGCGACAAGCGATCCCTTCTGCGCAACATGGGTGCCCAGCACCTCGCGCAGGGCCTGATGCAGGAGATGTGTTGCCGAATGATTGGCGCGGATCAGCCCCCTGCGCCCATGATCGACAGTCAGCGTCAGCGCCATGCCTTCGCCGACCTCGCCTTCCTCGACGCTGACCTGATGTACCCAGAGGTCGCCGGCGCGCTTCTGCGTATCGGTCACACGTACGCGCAGACCTTCGCCGCGCATCGCACCGGTGTCGCCGGTCTGACCGCCCGATTCAGCGTAGAAGGGTGTCTGATTGAGGATGATCTGGCCGGTTTGTCCCGCCTTCAGTACCGCGGCGGGCTTGCCGTCCTGGACCAGTGCCTTGACGATCCCTTCCGCCTCTTCGGTGTCATAACCGAGGAATTCGGTGGCGCCCGCCTTGTCACGCAGGGAAAACCAGATGGTCTCGGTTGCAGCTTCTCCCGAGCCAGCCCACGCCTTCCGCGCTTCGGCACGCTGACGGTCCATCGCATCGGTGAAGCCGCCCAGATCGACACCGATACCGCGGCTCTTCAGCGCGTCCTGCGTCAGATCGAGAGGGAACCCGTAGGTATCGTAGAGCTTGAAAGCCGTCTCGCCGTCCAGCGTATCGCCCTTGCCCAGCGTTTCCGTCGCCTCGTTCAGCAGCGAAAGGCCGCGCACCAGCGTCTTGCGGAAGCGGGTTTCCTCAAGTTTCAACGTTTCGGTGATCAGATCCTTGGCGTGGACGAGTTCCGGATAGGCCTGCCCCATCTCGGCAACGAGCGTCGGCACCAGCCGCCACATCAGCGGTTCCGATGCGCCCAGCAGTTCTGCATGGCGCATGGCGCGGCGCATGATGCGCCTGAGAACATAGCCGCGCCCCTCATTGGACGGCAGGACGCCGTCCGCGATGAGGAATGACGACGCGCGCAGATGATCGGCGATCACCCTGTGGCTGGGCTTGGCAACGCCTTCCGCGGGTTTGCCCGTCGCCTGGACGGACGCGGCGATCAGCTTGCGGAACAGATCCGTTTCATAATTGTCATGCGTGCCCTGGAGGACGGCGGATATGCGCTCAAGCCCCATGCCCGTGTCGATGGATGGACGTGGCAAATTGATCCGGTTGTCCGGCCCGAGCTGGTCGAACTGCATGAACACGAGATTCCATATCTCGATGAACCGGTCGCCGTCCTCATCCGGTGAACCGGGAGGGCCACCAGGGATATGATCGCCATGGTCAAAGAAGATCTCCGAGCACGGACCGCACGGGCCGGTATCGCCCATCGCCCAGAAATTGTCCGATGACGCAATCCGGATGATCTTTTCGTCAGGCAGGCCGGCGATCTTTTTCCAAAGGTCGAATGCCTCGTCGTCTTCATGATAGACGGTGACCAGAAGCCGCTTCGCATCCAGCCCGTATTCCTTCGTGACGAGCTTCCACGCCAGTTCGATCGCCGTTTCCTTGAAATAGTCGCCGAACGAAAAATTGCCCAGCATTTCAAAGAAGGTGTGGTGGCGCGCCGTATAGCCGACATTGTCGAGATCGTTGTGCTTGCCGCCCGCGCGAACGCATTTCTGAGACGTCGTGGCGCGATTATAGTCGCGATGTTCGGCGCCGGTGAAAACGTTCTTGAACTGGACCATCCCGGCATTGGTAAACATCAATGTCGGATCGTTGCGCGGCACGAGCGGACTCGACGGCACGATCCTGTGACCGGCAGAGGCAAAATAATCGAGGAACTGTCGGCGGATATCGTTGACGCTAGCCATGTACTTCCAGACTGACTTGCCCGCGCCGCCATACTTGTGGACGGCATGATGCAGGCGAAATGTTTCGGCGCTGAGTGTTTATCGTTCTTGGCCGACCATTGTCCAGAAAATCAAGCCTTTGAGGCCTGTCGCGACGCCGCAGCCTGCTAGGCGGCGGCGATTGTGACCCTTCCCTCTGCGTCGAGCGTCCAGAACGGATTGTGGGCAACCTCCCAGAGATGTCCGTCGGGATCGGTGAAATAGCCTGAATAGCCGCCCCAGAAGACTTCGTGCGGCGCCTTCGTCATCGTGCCGCCCGCCGCGCGCGCCGCCGCCAATACGCTATCGACCTCGTCCCTGTCGCGGGCATTATAGGCGAGCGCCATGCCACTGAAGGAAGCGCCGCCGTCGGTAATCTGCGCGTCTTCCGCCAGCGACGCACGGGCCCAAAGCGCAAGCCCCATCCCCGGAAGCTGGAAGAAGATGACCCCTTCAGGCCCCGCAACCCGCTTCCAGCCAAGCCCGCCTTCATAAAAGGCTGCAGCGCGGTCCAGATCTGCAACGCCGAGCGTGACCAGACTGAGACGCTGTTCCATCGGAACTCTCCTTCGATTGTCTAAAGACGAAGCCCCGCCATCGCCTGGATGACGGGGCTTTCCACGCCCAGGAATTGTAACGTCGGAATGCGGCCTGCTCAGGCTTCCATCGCGTCGCCGCCATCCATTGCATCGTCATCGCCGGGATGACCGCCCTCAAGCGCGCTGGAAAGAATGCCGGCATTCTCGCGAACCTGCCTTTCGATCTGCAAGGCAACTTCCGGATTGTCCTTCAGGAACAGCTTGGCATTCTCCCTGCCCTGCCCGAGCCGCTGGCTGTCATAGGAAAACCAGGCGCCGGATTTCTCGACAATACCGGCCTTCACGCCGAGATCGACCAGTTCGCCGAGCTTGGAGACGCCCTCGCCATACATGATGTCGAACTCGACCTGTCGGAACGGCGGCGCCACCTTGTTCTTGACGACCTTCACGCGCGTCTGGTTGCCGACGACCTCGTCGCGTTCCTTGATCGCGCCGATGCGGCGGATATCGAGCCGGACGGACGCATAGAATTTGAGCGCATTGCCGCCGGTCGTCGTCTCCGGAGAGCCGAACATCACGCCGATCTTCATGCGGATCTGGTTGATGAAAATGACCATGCAGTTGGAACGCGAGATCGACGCGGTAAGCTTGCGCAGCGCCTGGCTCATAAGTCGTGCCTGGAGGCCGGGCAGCTGGTCGCCCATCTCGCCTTCGATTTCGGCCCGCGGCGTCAGCGCGGCGACCGAATCGACGACCAGCACGTCGATGGCACCCGAGCGCACCAGCGTATCGGTAATCTCCAGCGCCTGTTCGCCGGTATCGGGCTGCGAGATCAGCAGATTGTCGACATCGACCCCCAGCTTGCGGGCATAGGACGGATCCAGCGCATGCTCGGCATCGACGAACGCACAGATGCCGCCGGCCTTCTGCGCTTCCGCCACAGTGTGCAGCGCCAGCGTCGTCTTGCCCGACGATTCCGGTCCATAGATTTCGACAATCCTGCCGCGCGGAAGGCCGCCGATACCGAGCGCGATATCGAGCCCGAGCGAGCCGGTTGAAATGGCGCTGACAGGAACCACCTGGTCCTGACCGAGCCGCATGATCGAGCCTTTGCCGAAATGGCGCTCGATCTGCCCGAGAGCGGCTTCCAGCGCTTTTGACTTGTCCATAGATCCCCCTTCGACCAGGCGAAGCGATGATTGCGTCATGATTCTATCCTCACCTTATCCCAAACCGGCCCACCGCCGCCAATGCGTCCGGGGCCATGGTAATCCGGAGCGGATCGGATCCCGCCAAGCCTGATGCAATGCCTGTCCGCTCTGCCGGCCAGCCCGTATTTCCGGGCCCGCATATCGGCGATGAGGTTTTATGTACACGAAATGTTCTCATAGAACAAGAAGAGAACAAAAAGGCTTCGGATTTATTTTTCCAGAGCTTCTTTCACCGTTTCGGCAAGCTGCTTGAGCGTGAACGGCTTGGGCAGGAAGTCGAACTGTTCGTTCTCGGCAAGGTTGCGGGCAAATTCCTCTTCCGCATAGCCTGAGACGAAGATGACCCTGAGATCGGGCCGCTTCTTGCGCAATTCGTTGATCAGCGTCGGACCGTCCATCTCCGGCATGATGACGTCGGATACGATGAGATCGACGCTGTCGCCCTGACTGGCCATGACCTCCAGCGCCTCGGCACCTGTGGCCGCCTCCAGCACGGTATAGCCGCGAGATGCCAGCGCTCTTGCCCCGAAGGCGCGCACCGCGTCTTCGTCTTCCACAAGCAGGATCGTACCCTCGCCCGTCAGATCGCGCGCCGCCGGCTTGGGCGCGCTTTCGGTCTTTTCCGCCTCAGCGGGCGCGGCGATATGACGGGGCAGATAGATGTTGAACGTCGTGCCTTTGCCGGGTGTGGAGTCGGCATAGATGAACCCGCCGGTCTGTTTGACGATGCCATAGACGGTGGACAGGCCAAGCCCGGTCCCCTTGCCCACTTCTTTTGTGGAAAAGAACGGATCGAAAATCTTGGCCAGAATGTCAGGCGTCATGCCGATACCCGTATCGGCAACCGAGATCTGCACGAAATCCTCCCGGGGAATCTCGCGCCGGCCCATCTGCTCGATATCGGCGGCCGGCACGTTGGCCAGGGATATCGTCACGCTGCCGCCATCGGGCATTGCATCGCGCGCATTGACGACGAGATTCATGATGACCTGCTCGAACTGGTTGTGATCCGCCTTGACGAGCCAAAGGTCGTTTGCGGGTTTCAGCTTCAGTTCGACCTTCTCGCCCAGAAGCCGGTTCAGCAGCACCTGAAGCTCGGAGATCACCGAATAGAGCTTGAGCACCTGCGGACGCAGCGTCTGCCGCCGCGAGAACGCAAGCAGCTGCCGCACCAGCCCGGCGGCGCGGTTGGCGTTCTGCTTGATGTTCATGATGTCGTCGAAAGACGGGTCGGTCGGCCGGTGGTTGGCCAGCAGAAGATCGGAAAATCCGATGATGGCGGTCAGGACATTGTTGAAGTCGTGCGCGATGCCGCCGGCAAGCTCGCCGACCGCCTGCATCTTCTGGCTTTGCGCAAACTGCACTTCCAACGTCTTTTGCTCGGACACATCGATCGCATAGACGATCGCCGATTCCCCATCGCCGTCGGACACCGGCGAGACGAAGAACCGGGCAATCCGTTCCGGGTCGTCGGCCAGTGCCAGTTCCGCCGAATCCAGCTCACCGCCACTGCCCGCTTCCGCCGCCGAGATCAGTGCTTCCAGCCGGGCGCGGTCCTTCTCGGCAACGGTATCGGTTATCGCACGCGGCCTGCCCGTGGGGTCGCCACCCAGCAGCTTCAGGAAGGTCGCATTGGCGCGTCCGATGCCGCCATCGGCATTCAAGGTCGCGATGGCAAGCGGCGCATTGTTGAAGAACCGGGCAAAACGCATCTCCGCGGCACGCAACGGATCGGCTCCGGTCTCCGCGCGATCGATCAGCACAAGGCTGCGTGAAACACCGGCCGTTCCATCGGCGGAAAACGAAACCTTGTGGACAATACGCGCCGGCACGCTCGGGCCGTTGATCACCTTCAGATCGACGTCGAAGGATTCGATGACAACCTGGCCCGGACTGGCCGGCAAATGCTCGATCAGCGCGGCCCCGTTGCCCGCAAGGATATCCGACAGGCGCAGAGAACCACTCTCGAATTCGGCGATATCGCGCTTGAGCCAGGATGCGAGCGTGGAATTGATGTATTTCAGCGCGCCGGCCCGATCGGCGGAGAAGAAGCCCGCCGGCGCATGGTCGAGAAAATCGATCGCGTCCTGCAACTCCTGAAAGGCGAATTCGTGCCTTTCACGGTCGCGGCTTATATCGCTGACACGCCATGCAACGGTGCCGTCCTTACCGGGTCCGGCGGGCTGCGCCTCAATGCGCAGCCAACGCGCACCGGGTTCTCCGGGCATCGCCTGAACGCGGAAATCCTCCTGCGCGACTGCGCCCGATCCAGCTGTCTTCATGAGCCTGTGGATGACTTCGGATGCCGCGGGATCTGCTGCGAACACGCGCTCCAGGGATTTGGCCGTTTCGTCAGGCCCGGTTCCCGTCATCGCGAGGTAGGCCGGATTGGCATAGAGAATGCGGCCGATCCGGTCAGTCATCAGCGCGCCATCGGCGCTCGCTGTCAGATAGGTGTCCGCCGGCCCCTCATCGACAGTGTTGCGGCCACCGCCGAACCGCAGCACGCCGAGTGCCAGCGCGAACAGCGTGAAGATACCGATGACACTCAGAAAAGCAACGAAACCAAGCAGATAGGGGCGCGCAGCTGGCGCATCGAGCGATGCGACAAAGGCCGAGATACCGATGATCGCCAGCGCCAGCAGAATGACCCTGCTGATACCCCCCGCATAGGGCGACTGCTTACGCTCGTTGGCCGTCAAGACGCCTCGCCTTCTGCTGAACTGCGCCGGCCGCATGCGACGCGGCCTGCAAACGCCGGAAAGAAGGGCTTTGTGGACCGATTCCCGCCGGTATCACAGTCATATCAACGGGCAGCCCCCTTTTGCCAGCGCCCTTTCCTGATCTTCATGACATAGCCGATCACCTCTGCGACCGCCTTGTAGTGATCGGGGTTGATCTCCCGGTCGACTTCGACGCTGGCGTGAAGTGCCCGTGCAAGGGGTGGATTTTCAACAATGGGAATCGAGTGCTCGCCAGCGATTTCACGGATCTTCAGCGCGATTCTGTCGGTGCCCTTCGCAAGGCAAACAGGCGCGCTCATACCGGGTTCATATTGCAATGCGACCGCGAAATGGGTCGGGTTGGTGATCACGACAGAGGCCTGTGGCACCTTCGCCATCATGCGTCTGCGACCACGTTCGGCGCGTATCTGACGCAGCTTCGCCTTGACCGTCGGGTCGCCTTCCATCTGCTTGAACTCGTCGCGCACTTCCTTGATCGTCATGCGTTGACGCTTGTGCCAGACATGCCGCTGGTAGAGGAAATCGAGCCCCGCGACGAGCGCCAGCACCGCGACCGATCCGACCATCAGCTTCAGCGCCATGATCGCGATCACACCGAGCAGATCGCTGACATCGGTTCGGATCAGGGCATCCAGACGATCGCGTTCCGGCCAGACGATGACGAACATCACCGTGCTGACGATGGCGATCTTGATCAGCCCCTTGACGAAGTTCATCAGGCTTTGGCTTGAGAACAGCCGCTTGAAACCGGACGCCGGCGATATCTTGGAAAGCTTGGGCGTCACCGGCTCGATGGACAGGATCGGCGGATGCTGGATCATGTGCCCGGCAACGCCCGCCACGATCAGGATCGCAATGGGCGCCAGCATCGCCAGGGCGACTGCAAGACCGAGTTGCCTTGCAAGGTTCAGCAGCCCGCCGCTATCGACCGATATCTCCCATGACTGGGCCAGCACCGCCTTGAGGGTCTGTGTCAGATCGCCGGCCATCCCGCCTGCAAACGCAAAGAGCACCAGCGTCGAGCCGGCCAGCACGAACCAGGTCGAAACCTCCTGGCTCTTGGCCACGTCGCCGCGGCGGATCGCCTCGTCGAGCTTTCGTTGGGAAGGTTCTTCTGTTTTTTCTGATTCGTCGGGTTCGTCGGCCATCAATGCCTCCTATCCGGCGAGGAAGGGCTGAATGGCCCGCCCGACATGATCGAGATACCAGCTCATCAGCGCCACCAGCAGGATGGCCAGCATGATGAAGCCGAGAAGAATGTTCAGCGGCATCGCGATGAAGAAAATCTGCATCTGCGGCATCAGCCGCGAAAGAATGCCGAGGCCCAGATAGAACAGGAGGCCGAACGCGATGAAGGGTGCGGACATCTGTATGCCGAGGCGGAACGCCCCTGCAAACATCGTGAGCCCTGCCTGCACGGCATCGCCGACGGATACAACCTCTCCGGGTTTGAACAGCAGATAGCTGTCATGCAGCGCGACGATGAATGGATGATGCAGGTCTGCCACCAGTATCAGCGTGATGCCGAGCAGCGACAGGAACGTGCCGATGACCGCGCCCTGCCCGCCATTCTGCGTTGGATCGGCCGACAGCGCGAAGCCAAGCCCCATCTGAAAGGCGATCGTCGTGCCCGCGACGGTCAGGGCCACGGTTATCATCCGCAGCACCAGCCCCAGGAACAGGCCGATCAGCAGTTCCAGCAACAGCGCCATCACCATTCCGGCGATCGTCGTCGGCATCGACGGCAGCAGCGGCTGCACGATCGGGTAGAAAAGAAGCGTTATGGAGAGCGCGAATACGAGACGGATATTGGCCGGAACGGCGCGGTCGCCGATTGCCGGAAGCAGCATGATGACCGCGCCCATTCGCGCAAAGATCATCATGAAGGCAAAGGCGGTATCGGGTAGCAGGGTGATTGTCATGGCAGCGCCCGTTGTCAGCCGCCGGCGACGACCTGCTCCATCACACGCGTCATGTAGCCGCCAAGGGCCTGCCCCATGAACGGAAGCAGCACGATGAGCGAAACGAATATGGCGATGATCTTCGGCACGAAGACCAGCGTCATTTCCTGGATCTGGGTCAGCGCCTGAACCAGCGCAATGACCACACCGACGACGAGACCGACGAGCATGATGGGCGTCGACACGGCAATCAGCGTGTAGACGCCATCGCGCGCGAGATCCATGACCTGTGCTTCATCCATTGCGCCGCCCCTTTTCGTACCGCAGGCCGTCAGATCGGCATGCGCATGATTTCCTCATAGGCCGAGATCACCTTGTCGCGCACGCTGACCAGCGTCTCGAGCGCCATTTCGGTCTCGCTGATCGCCGTGACGACATCGACGATATCGCCCTTGCCGGCCACCGCCGCTTTTGACGCCGCGTCTGCGGCCCGCCCCGAATCGGTAACATCGCCGATGACCTCGCCGACCATCTTGCCGAAATCAGGAAGATTCGCCGATGTTTTTTCTGCCGCGACCGGATTGGTTGCCTGCCCGGCGATCTGGTAGGCGCGTGCCGCCTGCAATGCATTGATCGTCATGAATGTCCCCTAAAGTCCTTAAGCCCGCAGGATGTCGAGTGTTCGCAGCACCATCCGGCGCGTCGCCCCGATCACGTTGAGATTGGCCTCGTAGGAGCGCTGCGCCTCGCGCATGTCCATTGTCTCCACCAGCGTGTTCACATTCGGCATTTTCACATAGCCGTTGGCGTCCGCTGCGGGATGGCCGGGATTGAATTCCGTCTTGAAATCGGTGTCGTCGCGCACGATCCGGCCTGGCTTGACCATCTCGGTGCCCATTTCGCGGTCGAAATAGGACTGGAAGGTGGAGACTTTCCGACGATAGGGATCGCCGCCCGGCGTCTGCGCCGTGGAGTCGGCATTTGCGATGTTTTCGGCGATGGTCCGCATGCGGCTGTTCTGGGCCTTGAGCCCGCCTGCCGCGACCATGATGCTACGAATGAAATCCATCGATCAGCCCCGCCTCTCAGCGCCTTCCCAATGCCGTGCGCAGCAACCCCATGCCGCGGCTGTAGAGCGTGGTCGCCATCTGATAATCCATCTGGTTCTGGGCGACCTTCATCATCTCGTCCTCCAGATCGACCGAATTGCCCGATGGCGTCGTTTCGAATGACCGCACTTCGCTGCTCCGCCACGAATCGGTCCCTGACCCCACGCTGGCGAGCGTCATATGCCCCGTATTCGTGCGCGCCGGCCCGGTCTGGGATGCCAGCAGCGAGGAGAAATCGGGCTCGGCGATGTCGCGCGCCTGATAACCCGGCGAATCGGCATTGGCGACGTTCTGCGCCAGCACGGTCTGCCGCGCCTGCTGCCAGTGCATCCGCTCCTTGAGCGCACCGAGGATGGGGAGATCTGCGAAGGCCACCGAATTGCCCGCCTGTGATTGCGATAAAGCGATTCCAGATAGGCAAACTTTGCCGGGTATATGGTTAACGCGCCGTTAACGACTGAAGCTTCGCATAAACGATGCGCACAAAGGCGGTGAATGACCCACTCACCGGCCTTGCGATGGGCACATTTTGCCGAAATGGTGTTTGAAACGTTATCTGATTATGAGGACCGCTGGCGCCCGCGACCGGGTGGGAGCATCAAAGAGGAGAAGCGGCCATGGATTTTCTCGACAGCCTGTTCGGAGCCGAACTTGGCATGCCCGCCCGAATGGTCATCGCATTCATCGTCGTTCTCGTGCTGATTGCCATCGTCGCCTGGATCGCCCGCAAGCTCACCGGCGCACCGCGCCAGCGCGGCGGCAAGTCGCGCGGCCCGCGCATCGCGCTGATCGAGTCGGCGATGGTCGATCAGAAACGCAGGCTTCTGCTTGTGCGCCGCGACAATACCGAGCATCTCATTCTCATCGGCGGTACGAATGATTTGGTCGTGGAATCCGGCATCGAGCGCGATGGCGTCCAGTCTGCCGGAACGCGTCAGGTCCGTGACGAGCCGCGGATGGAAATGCCGGCCAATGGGCAGGCCCCGGTTGAGACGGCCCGTAGAACGGTCCCGCCGCCGCGTATCTCCGCTACGCCGCCAGCGCGCCCCGTCACGCCTACTCCCGCACCGGTCGCGCCGATACGTGCCGCAACGCCACGTCCGGAAACGTCGCCTGCTGCCAGTGGCAGTCTGGCTGCCGTTTCGCCGGCCCCCGCTGCGCCCGCAATGCCGGCCGAGCCACGGTTGAGTGAGCCCTCTCGCATGGAAACGCGAACGACGGAACCTCGGCCTGCCGACCGGGTATCTGAGCCGCCAAGACCGGCGCCCCCGGCATCCACAGCAGCAACTCCGGCGATTGCTGTAACAGCCGCGGCGGCGGCGTCTCCCGCAGCTGCGATTCAGCCAGAAGCTGCCGCCGCAAAAGAGCCGGAGGAAGAGTTGGTGGTCGAGCCTGCTCCCATTATCGCATCCGCGCCCGCCGAAGACCCGGCACCCCGATCCAAACCGGAAGCGCTCATCGGAACCGCCTCGCCTGCCCCGGCCGCACAGACTGCCGAAGATTTCGACGAGATGGCCGCCCTGCTGGAAGATGCGTTCAAACGACCGACTGAAGACCGGTTCGAGCCGGCTTCGCCCCGTTTGGGAGACGACAGCGGCACGGACGCCGACGAAAGCGCTCTCCTTGACGCCCTGACGGGAAAGGCCTGAGTTTAGTCTTCCGCACTACCCACAGGTCGTCCGGGTAATCCTTCCACGGAACCGTTATCATCTCTTCCGCACGGGCGATTCGCTTTGCGCAATTGCGCTGCGTTGCCGTGACGGAGGAGTGAGCGTGACGGACAGGGGTGCGGCGAGGCTCGGCAGGAAACGCCAGTTGTGTCGCGCGCTGTTTTTCGCTTTCGCGGCACTGTTCTTGGCAGATCCGGCCTTAGCTCAGCAGGTCACGCTGGATTTTCAGGGCGGCGCGGGGTTTTCCGAACGCGCGCTTCAGATCGTCGCCCTCATAACGGTCCTCTCGCTGGCGCCATCGATACTGGTGATGGTGACGTCCTTTACCCGGATCGTCGTCGTCCTTTCGCTGCTGCGCTCTGCGATCGGTCTGCAGACAGCGCCGCCGAACGCCGTGATGGTCTCGCTTGCTCTGTTCCTTACAGCCTTCGTCATGGCACCGGTATTCCAGCGCGCCTATGCCGATGGCGTCCAGCCGCTCATCGCCGAACAGATCGACACGCAGGAAGCCTTCAACAGGGCCAGCGTGCCGTTCCGCGAATTCATGATGGCGCATGTGCGCGAAAAGGATCTGGCGCTCTTCATATCCGCTTCGGGAGATCCGGCACCGGATACGCCGGCTGACGTGTCGCTCAGGGTTCTGGTGCCCGCCTTCATGATCAGCGAATTGAGGCGCGCCTTCGAGATCGGGTTTCTGCTCTTCGTGCCCTTCATCATCATCGACATGGTCGTCGCCTCGATTCTGATGTCGATGGGCATGATGATGTTGCCGCCGGTCATCATCTCGCTACCGTTCAAGCTGATCTTCTTCGTGCTGGTCGATGGCTGGAATCTGGTGGCCGGCAGCCTTATCCAGAGCTTTGGCTGATCCAGGTCAGCTCTGCGGCACCACGGCCTGGCGGTCATATTTCTCGCGGTATTCGCGGATGAAGGCCTGCAATGTATCGGTGTGGGCAACCGATGCGGCCAGCGCGCGGAATTCCGCCCCTTGCGCCTTCACCGGCTGCGTGACGATGCGGAACGACTGCTCGTCGTCGGTATCGCTCATTTTGCTGGTGAAATGTTCGCGCAGGCGGGCAAGTCCAAGGTCGTCGCCGGCAAGCGCATAGGCGATCGCCGAACGCAGCACGTCGCGGCGGTGGACAGTGCTCAGCGGGCCATTCTCGCGCCATGCCTCGCCGACGACGCGTTCCAGCGATTCCCCTGCTTCCTGCCACTTGCGTCCCGACCAGTAGACGTCGGCGCGCAGCCGCTCGACTTCCGGCCCGCTTGTCGCGCGCAGCAGATCGATGGCCAGATCGGCGCGTCCGGTTTCCGAAAGGGCCCTCGCCTCGAGTATCTGACGTTGTTGCTGGACTTCCTTTGGCAGGACGGCTTGACGCGACAGGCTGAGAACACGCAGCGCCTGCGTCGGCTTGCGATCCATCAGATAGACGAGTGCCAGCTTTGCTGCGACTTGCGCGCGCGCCGCGCCGCGTAGCCGGTGCTGCACCTGATGATCGAGGACTTCAGCCGCCTTGGCCAGCAGATCCACGCCGATCAGGCGGTCCGCCAGAGCCCTGATGATCTCGTCGCCCTGATGTCCGACGGGGGTCAATTCCTTGTAGTCGTAATACAGCGCCAGCGCATCCACCGGCTTCATGCCGTTGGCGGCATTGCCAAGGAAAAGATCCACGAACACCGCCTGCATGTCGTCCTGCAGCTTGCGGGTGCGAGGTTCGCCAGGTGCCGCGATCGCGGCCGCTTTCATCGTTTCGAAGGCCTGACGGTACTCACCCTTGCGCACATAGAAATGCGCCAATGTGCTCAACGTCTGCAATTCGGTATCGTCGCCGCGCCAGGTGACCGACAGCGTTTCAAGCGCCTTGATCATGTCGGTGTCGTCGATGGTGTTGGCCTGGCTGAGCAATTGAAGCCGCCGAAGCTGACCGAGAACCTGATACTGATCGCGGCTTTCGTCGCCCGTCAGTTCGCTATAGAGCGCCATGGCCTGTTCGCGATCGCCGAGACCCTCCGCGAGCCGCGCCTGCAGATAGGTAAAGCTGCGCTTCCCCTTCGCTGCCGGCTCTGCCTTGAGTTTGGTCAGCAGATCGCTCGCGGAGCTGTAATCGTTGACCTCGATGGCCGCCCGCGCGGCGCCCAGCATGAATCGGGCACGCTCTTCTGGCGGATAGTCAGTCAACATGGGCAGGCCCGCGTCGAGCTTCAGTTGCGCCTCGCGCCAGCGCCCAAGATCGAGCAGCGCCATGCCGGCCCAAAGACCGATGTCCGGTTCATTGCTGATGCCGGCAAAGTCGAATGCCTTCAGCGCCTCTTCAGGGCGGTGCATCTGTTGAAGGGCAATACCCAGCATCGACCGGTAGCTGCGCTCGCGCGCAACTTCCGGCGTCTCCTCGACCGCAAGACGCAGCAGTCCGATCGCCTCTGCCGAAAGACGTTGCGAGAGAAGGAATTCGGCATAGTCGAGCCGCGCTGCCGCCCGATGGTCTTCTTCGGCCTCGGCTATGCGCTGCATGAAGCGTTCACCGGCAAGCCGCAACTTCGCCGGGTCGTCTATGGTCTCTTCAGGGTTGTGAACGTATCCAGGCCGGAGCGCGCTTTCTACCTTCACCTCGCCTGTCGGCATGGCAAGAGCGCCGATCGCCGAAAGAGAGAGTCCATTCTCCCGCTCCACTGAAAAGACATCGCCGCTGACCTTGACCTGCAGGTTGTCGACCTTCGGCAGAATGGCGATACCGTGGCGTGTGGCGAGCGCGGTGAAATCGACGAAGCGCTGTTCGCTCAGGATGGCGCGCGCCGGTCCGAGAGCGGTGGCAACGAGGATTCTGTCGCCAATGACCGGATCGATGAAATCATGGACCGAGCCGGCATGCTCGAGGGGCGCGACGACAGCCAGTTCGCCGCCCAGCGACTGACCGTGCGACAGCGCGATGGGCCGCGCCGGTTCGACGACGGTGTCTCCGATCGTGACGATCCAGTTCGTATTTTCGATTGCCGATGACGAAAGCACCGGCTTGACCAGGCGCAGGATCAACGCCTGACTGTTTCCGGTCCGCATGACGGTGACATCAGCGACATATTCAGCCAGTTCGTAGCGCAATGGACGCGTGTCGATGGGCAATGGTGAGTCGAACACCATCCACAGCAGATCGCCGCGCGCGAACAGTGCCGCAGGTGTTGCCCGCTGGAACGAGAACTCGATGCGATAGACATCGCCGATCCGTCGCACGCCGGTCTCGACCCGCTGCGCCTGCGCATAGATGTTCCCTGATTGCGCATCCTTGGCCTGATCGCCGGATCCGGCTTGCGCCTCACCGGCTTTGACAGCGTCTTTGTCGTCCTCGGCGATGGGCGCGGCGGGCTGGAGAAGCGGAGCTTCGCTGACAAGCACCTTGCCGCTGCCGCCGGGTGCGCTTTCACCTGCGCCAGCCTGAGCCGACCCGCCGTCCTGGTTTCCATTTTCAGCTGCTATGGAAGATCCCGCGGGCGGAACGGTGTCGCTCGCGATGCCGTCGCTGGCCGGCGCGCTCGGGTCGGAAATGTCGACCACGAAAGCGTTGCCCTCCCGGAAGCTGCGGATCGTCGCCGTCGACGTGACATCGATGAAGACTTCAAGGCCCTTCAGGCTGACGCGGCTTGAGATCTCGCCAATATAGGCCGGCAATTGCGACCTGAAGCCATTCACGTTGATCGGCGCGGCGTGATCGAAGAGGATGTTCACCCGTTCCGCATCGCGCGTCACCGTGGCGTTGATTGGCTTGTGCCAGCCGAACGACAGGCGAGCGAAGGTCGGCGCCGTCGCCACCCGCATGTCGACAGGTGGGCTGTTCTTCATTTCCTCGGCGCGCAGCGCCTCAAGCCGCTTCTTTTCCAGATCCTCGGATCGTTTGGCCAGGGCATCGATGACCGATTGCGGCAGCGACGGCGGCAAGCCGCGCCAGCCTGCGGGCAGCAGATCGACGAACAGCTGTTCGCCAGCTTCCATCGTGTTGACTGAAACAACCTGTTCCAGCGACATCCGGATACCCTTGCCATCCGGATCGGCACGCGCGACGCCGACATAGCCCGACAGCGCGTCGGCTACCCGGTCAACCTTGATGTCCATGGCCTCGTCGGTCTCGACGACCAGTACGCCTGGCGTGATCCGGATGTGATACTCGGGAATTTTCGTCGGAAAGGTCAGTATAAGGCGAGCAAATCCCTGCTCCAGCGCCCCTTGGATCCTGACCGATTGCTCAGCATTGGCGACGGACGCAAGCGGCACCATCAGCACGACGGCAATCAGTGCGAGGGCGCTGCGCAGCAGGGCGATCTGCCCGAATTTCCGCCCCCCTGCCATCACCTTGCCAAGTCCTCGCGTGGAGACGCGCAGAAAAGTCCCGGCAACGGGAATGCACGTCAATCGACCGAGAATAGGCTGAGCAGTGTAAATAGCGCCTTAAGCGTGCGCGTGCGGAACAGCAGAACCGACCCTGGTCAGGCGCCTGGCTGTTTGCCGACGATCTTGGGCAATTCTGACGGGCTGCCGTCGTCGGCCTGCTGGTCCTGCTTGTTCTGGTTGAGGACAAGCGCGACGGTCAGCTGCTCGGCGGCGTCCGGCGCCATCTGGGACATGATCGCTCCCATCTGCTCAGGCTTCATGCGCGCCGCAACCTCGATCAGAATCTGTAGGTCGAGCCGGTCGAAGATGCGCGCTGCATCTTTCGGCTTCATCGTTGCGTACATCTTGATCAGCCCTTCAAAGCGCGCCTTCTCCTCGTCGTTGCGCGCCTGAACGGTCGCATTGATGCGCTCTTCGATCTTGGCAAGCTCCGCGATACGCTCCTCAACGCGCTTCTCCGCCGCCTTGAGCAGATTTTCCCGTTCCAGGAGCTGGGCCTCCAGCTTGTCGAGTTCTTCGCGTCGTTCGCCAAGCCTCTCAAGGATCGTCCCCTTGGAGTCGCCGGATGCCACATTGCCCTGCTGGTAGGTGATTTGCGTCGAATCCCTGGCGTCTCCAGCAACCGCCGGCTGGGCGGGTGCCGCCGCTGCCTGTTCCTGGGCCGTGGCAGGCACGGTACCGGTGATGGTCTCGTCACCGGACAATGCGCCCACGAGCTTCAGAAAAAGCAGTCCGCTGGCAGCTCCGATGACGATGGGCAGGAGGCGCGGCCGGGCTTTCATGCCGCGCGTTCCCTGAGTGTGTCGACGCGGCGGAGCGAAGCGGCCTGGTCGCGTACATCACCGCCTTTCGGGCTGTTCAGTCCGAGTTCGCGGGAAAGCGCCCCGATCTGTGACAGCCTGCCGACGAGTGCCTGCCCCGATTCAACCTGCTGTTCGATATCGCGGCAGAACCTGTCGGCCTGGCGAAGCTTGTAGGTAATGGACTTGTCGCACTCGGTCGCCGTTTCCTTGAGCCCGGCGATTGCGCGCTCGGCGATCTCGCTGGCCTGGACAAGCTCTCGAATGGTCTGGCGCATTGCCTCCTCGTCGCCGCGGAAGGCCTTCAGGCGACGGTTCAGAAGCGTGCAATAGCCGATTGTGACAACCAGAAGCAGCGCAACGAACAGATCGATGACGGTACCCAGCCCTATGCCGCTCATGCTTTTTCTCCCGCGAATTGGTCAGCCTTCTCAAAGGCCGCGTAAGTCATTTTCGGACGCCTCAGCGAACCTGCAACGCGCAGGGCGATGCGTTCGCCCGCGCGACCGACCCGGGCATCGCATATATCGACGTCGCCGCAGCGCAGCAGCACCGGATCGCCGGGGTTGCGGTCGAGCATCAGCGTATCGCCGACCTTGAAATTCATGACCTTGTTCAGCGGCATCAGCTTCTCCACCAGCACCGCATCGACGGTCTGGCTGGAGGCCACGAGTTCGGTCGCCAGATGCCCTTCCCAGATGGGATCGCGGCCGAATTTCTCACCCATGAACATCTGCAGCAGAAGTTCGCGAATTGGCTCGATCGTCGCGTAGGGAAGCAAGACTTCGATGTTGCCGCCGCGGTCTTCCATATCGACCCTCAGGCGAACCAGAATGGCCGCGTTGGCGGGCCGTGAGATGGCGGCGAAACGCGGATTGGTTTCCAGCCGCTCGATTGCAAAGGTCACTGGCGAAAGCGGCGCGAATGCCTGGTTTGCGTCGGCGAGAACCAGTTCGATCAGCCGCCGGATCAGATTTGTCTCGATGGTGGTGTAGGGCCGGCCTTCGACACGCAGTTGAACCGTTCCGCGCCGCCCGCCAAGCAGGACGTCGACCATCGAATAGATCAGTCCGGACTCCACCGTTACCAGTCCGAAGTTTTCCCATTCCTCGGCCTTGAATACGCCCAAGATCGCGGGAAGCGGGATGGAATTGAGATAGTCTCCGAACCGCACGGATGACAGGCTGTCGAGAGATACTTCGACGTTGTCGGAGGTAAAGTTGCGCAGCGTCGTGGTCATCAGCCGGACGAGCCGGTCGAAGACAATCTCCAGCATCGGCAGACGCTCGTAGGAGACCATCGCCGAGTTGATGATGGCGCGAATGCCGCGGCGCTCCTCGCGGCTCATCTCCTCAACATTGAAGCCGAGCAGATTGTCGATCTCGTCCTGGTTCAGGATGCGTTCCGAACCGCGGGCGTTTTCCGGCAGGCCTTCGTCACTGGCGCCGTCCAGCATCGACGCCCATTCGGCCGCCATATCCTCGGTGACCTCGACGCCCTGCTCGGCGAGCGCGGCCCCCCAGTCGTCCGCTCCGAGATCGTCGTCTTCGCCGCTCACCGCCGCCCCCTACTGAACGATGATTTCCCGGAACAGCACCGCATCCACCTTTGCCGGATGGATGGCGATGTTGATCCGACGCAGCAGCTCTTCCTTCAGCCGCTGCAATCCGGCCGACCCTTCAATGTCGGTCACCCGCAATTCGCGCAGATACACCTGGAAGGCATCGAGCACCTTTGGCATTTCCGGCTGGAGGGCGGCCAGCGTGCGCTTGTCGTGGGTTTCGAGCGTCACCTTGAGTTTGAGATACTGTGCCCGGTCGTCCAGTGCGCTGAGGTTGACCACCATATCCGGCAGATCGAAATAGTAGCTCTCCACAACCGGCGCGGCGGTATTTTCGGATGCCGGAGAAAACCAGCCGAAAAAGTAGCCCGCGCCACCGCCGACGACAGCGATGGCAACGACGGCTGCGCCGCCGAGCATCATCAGCTTCTTGCGCCTGGAAGTACCTTCGCCCGCGCCTTCCTGGGCATCCTCGGCACCCATCAGATCGGGATCTTCAGCGCTCGCTATGTCCGCCATTGCCTGCCTCGAAACCGGTCAATTTTTGCCGGGTCGGACCCGGTGTTTTTCATGCCCTAATAACTAAGGACGAAATGGTTAACGGATCGTTTACGAACAGCGGCCAGCGAACCCGGCAAGATTTGCCGCAAACCGGCGGTTTCTGCCGGTCTACCGGCGTTCCAACCGCTCGCGAAGAAATTTAACTCATTGAAAAACAACAAATATTCTAGTGGCACGGGTTATGCTTAACGAATGGTGAGCGCCCGGCCCTGCCGTGCCGGGTGCTGTCGGGGAGCAAACGGCAATGGTTTAAGGACTATGGAAAACGCCGCACTGATAGGTCTGTCCAGCCAGATTGCCCTGCGCAATCGCATGGACGTGATCGCCAACAACATCGCGAATCTCAATACGTCCGGTTTCAAACGCGAATCGGTGGTGTTCGAGGAATACCTGATGCCGGTTGCCGACATGGACATGGCAACCAGCACCGATGGCCAGATGTCGTACGTGCAGGATATCGCGACAATTCAGGATCACTCGCAGGGGCCTCTCACCCAGACCGGCAACCCGTTTGACGTTGCCATCAACGGCAAGGGCTTCTTCGTCGTCCGCACGCCCGACGGAGACCGCTACACCCGCAACGGCGCGTTCGCTCTCAATGCCAATGGCCAGCTGGTGACCAGCGAAGGCCAGCAGGTTCTCGGCACCGGCGGCCCCCTCACCTTCGAAGCCAGCGAAACGGACATCAAGATAGCCGCCGATGGCACGGTTTCTTCCAGCGCTGGCCAGAAGGGTCGCCTGCAGGTCGTCGCCTTTGACGACGAACGGTTCCTGACCCCGGTTGGCGCGTCGATGTTCCAGGCCGAGGACGGCGCCTCGTCCGCGCCCGCCGATCAGGCGCGGCTCCAGCAGGGCGCCATTGAAGGTTCAAACGTCAAACCCGTTGTCGAGATCACCCGGATGATCGAAGTGCAGCGGGCCTATCAGACACTCGCCCAGATGATGGCGCGCACTGACGAGATGCGCCGCGACGCCATCGGCCAGTTGGCGAACGTGCCCGCCTGAAGCTGGCAGGAATAAGGAGAACATAACATGCGCGCACTGCAGACAGCCGCCAGCGGCATGATGGCCCAGGAAATGAATGTGGATGTCATTTCCCACAACATCGCGAATATGCGCACCACGGGCTACAAGCGTTACCGTGCCGAGTTTCAGGATCTTCTCTACGAGAACCTGCGGCGCGAAGGAACGCTGACGTCCGACGCCGGCACGATGGTTCCGACGGGCGTCAGCATCGGCTCCGGCGTCAAGACGGCCGCAACCAGCCGCATCATGAGCCAGGGCACCGTATCGCTGACCGAAAAGGAAACCGACGTCGCCATCCGCGGCGAAGGCTTTTTCCAGGTCAACCTGCCGGACGGCCGCACCGCCTACTCCCGCGACGGTTCCTTCGAGATCGACGCCAACGGCACGCTGGTCACGGTCGACGGATATGAAATTGCCCCCGGCATCACCCTGCCGGACGACACGCAACAGATAACGATCAACGCCGAAGGCACAGTTCAGGTGACCACCGGCACCAGCACGACGCCGCTGGAAATCGGCCAGATCGAACTCGCGCGCTTCGTCAACAAGCACGGCCTCAACGCAATCGGCGACAACCTCTACCTGGAAACCGAGGCCAGCGGGGCGCCGATCACCGGTACGCCGGCCAGCGAAGGCTTCGGGGACCTGCTCCAGAACCATCTGGAAGAGGCCAACGTGAACCCGGTTTCCGAGATCTCCGATCTGATCGCCGCACAGCGCGCCTACGAGATGAATGCCCGCGTGATCACCGCCGCCGACGAGATGCTGTCGGCCACCTCCAACCTGAGATAATCGAGGCAACAAGTCATGACCCACGCAATCGCCTTCGCCATGCGCTCGGCAATGATTGCCGCAATGCTGGGTGCAATCGCCGTGATGCTCCTGATGACCGCGTTTCCCGCCGGCGCAGCTGCGCTCAATCCGCGTGTCACGGTCTCAGGTCCCTTCGTCACGCTTGGAGACCTCGTCAACGGCGCTGGCGATGCCGCTGCCACGCCCGTGTTCCGCTCGCCCGATCCGGGAACGGTCGGTGAAGTCGATGCCCGCATCGTTGCCGACCTCGCCAGCCGGAACGGGGTTGCGAATGTCCAGTCTCTGGGCCTCGACCGGGTCATCGTCGGCCGCTCGAGCCGTATCGTATCGGCAGGAGAAATTCGCACTGGGATCGCCGCCCGGCTGGCGGCCGAGATGCCGGGCATGACGGCCGATCGCCTTGCGCTCCATTTCGACGAACCGCTCAGGGACATCCATGTGGAAGAGGAGAACGCGGCGCCCCTTACATTGGCCGCGACTGACCTGCACCGCGAAGCCAGGCGCTTCAGCACCGTGGTTACGATACCCGGCAGCCGGGTCCTGGCGGCGGGCAAGCGCATCTCCGGCACGGTGACCGTCCTGGTCCCGGTTGTCACGATGGGCCGTCGGATCGAACGCGGCGCGACGATTGCCGCGAGCGACCTCAACGTCATCATGGTGCCGCGCAACGACATCCGCGCAGCTACCTTTGCGGAAATTGCCGATGTCGCCGGAAAGGCTGCAAAGCGCTCGCTGCCGGAAGGCGCGGTCCTGGCGGAAAATGATCTGGCCGAACCGCTGCTCGTGACCCGCAACAGGCCCGTCACCATCATCTACCGTCGCGGCGCGCTGACATTGACGGCACGCGGGAAAGCTCTTTCGGACGCTCCCAAAGGCACCGTCATCCGCGTCCTCAATGACTATACCCGCCGCATCGTCGAAGCCGAGGTGATTGCCGACGGCACCGTCGAGCTGCTCACCGCGCCGACGACCGTCGCCTCGCTCGCCGCCAACTGATTTCTTCGGGGAGAACCTGCCATGCACAACAATCTCACCATCTCGCGCCTGACAAGGCTTGCCACGATCGCCGTGGCAGCCAGCCTGCTCGGCGCCTGCGCCGCTGCCGACCGCCTCTCTAACGTGGGAAGCGAGCCCAAGCTCAGCGCCATCGACAACCCGACGTCCATGCCCGGATACAGGCCGGTCAACATGCCGATGCCGGCGCCCGAACCGCCGGTCTTCAATTCCAACTCCCTGTGGCGCTCCGGCGCGCGCACCTTCTTCGGCGACCAGCGCGCCCGTCGCATCGGCGATATCCTGACCGTCAATGTCGAGGTCGCCGATAGCGCGATCATCAACAACAAGACCGCCCGCAGCCGCAAGAACGGCGAGAATATGGGCGCCGGCGCGCTTGCCGGATACGAAGGCGTGCTGGTTTCCAAGCTGCTGCCGAACGGCGCCAATGCCAGCGGTCTCATCGATGTCTCCAGCGACGCCAACAGCGAGGGCAGCGGCTCCGTCAACCGCAAGGAAACGATCAAGACCAATGTCGCGGCCGTCATCACCCAGATCCTGCCGAACGGCAATCTGGTGATCGAGGGACGGCAGGAAGTGCGGATCAACTTCGAGGTTCGCGAACTGCTCGTCGCCGGTATCGTCAGGCCCGAGGACATCGCCGCCGACAACACGGTGGAATCCTCCAAGATCGCGGAAGCCCGCATAGCCTATGGCGGCCGCGGCCAGATCAGCGACGTCCAGCAGCCGCGCTACGGCCAGCAGGTCCTGGACATCATCCTGCCGTTCTAGAACTCCCCTCTGGAACGACAAAACGGCGCGGGCCTTTTCACTCCCCGAAAAGGCCCGCGTCATTTGCTGTCGGGTTTCACCGCCATTGACTTGGTTTCTCCCTCACCCTATCTGACATGCTCTTTCGGCCCGGTGCCGCCGGCCGCCCGCGCCTTCGACGAGAAGGTTTGGTGAAGGTACCGACAAAGCCCATCCCCTCGCATTGACCATGCGGCGTGAATGGCAATGCGGGCGCCGTTCGCTTGTTGTCCCGCATGGGTGACGAGGCAGGATATGAGGGCAGCACTCCCGACCCTTGAGGAATTGAAAACGCAGGCCAGATCGTTGCGCGGTGCGCTTGCCGAGGCCGGCACAGACATAAGTCACAGCCATTCACTTGAACTGGTTGCGCGTCAGCGTGGCTATCGAGACTGGAACACGTTGCATGCGGCTGTGGGCAATGCGCCGCCACCGATCTATCTCGCACCTGGCGACCGCGTGCAGGGACACTATCTCGGCCAGCCATTCGCTGGCCGCGTATTGTCCGTCACGCTGATTGCAGATGGCGCCTATCAGCGTGTCACGCTTGAGTTCGACGAACCGGTCGATGTGGTGAAATTCGACAGCTTCTCGGCCTTCCGCAGGCGCGTGAACGCGACGATCGACGAAACCGGTGTTACCACCGCCAGAACGTCGGATGGTGAACCGCATCTCCGGCTTCGCCGTGCCTGAAGCCGAACCGCGCGTATCGCGGCACGCTAAAAGAAAAGGCGGCATGGAATATTCCGTGCCGCCTTTTTTTGTTCAATGGCAGGATGCGTCTCAGTCGTCGCGATAAACCCGTTCGCGACGTTCATGGGCTTCCTGCGCCTCGATCGACAGCGTCGCGATGGGGCGTGCGTCGAGCCGCTTCAGGCTGATCGGCTCACCCGTTTCCTCGCAATAACCGTACGTGCCATCCTCGATGCGCTTCAGCGCAGCTTCAATCTTCGAGATCAGCTTGCGCTGCCGGTCCCGTGCCCTCAATTCGATGGAACGGTCCGTCTCCGTCGACGCGCGGTCGGCGAGATCGGGATGATGCTGGTTTTCATGCTGCAGATGAACAAGGGTTTCCTTGCTCTCGCGCAGGATGTCGTCCTTCCAGGCAATCAGCTTTGCCTTGAAATACGCCCTCTGCCGTTCGTTCATGAACGGCTCGCTGTCATTCAGGTCGAGCGATATGACGTCATGCTTGGCCATCGACGCTACACTCCCGTAATCCGGCAATTCGGGCCGCTTTATAGAGGGAGCCCGGCAGCGAAACAATATCGAATGCCCTCAATTTTTTGCGACGATCAGAATGCTGAAAAAATGGGCAAATTCGCCGCTGCGGCGAACCGGGCGCAGAATGGCTGAAATGGCATTAAAACAGCGGATTCCGGCCGAGCTTTGCCAGTTCCACATGCGCCCGGAGCTCGATTTCCGCCAGAATTGCCTTCAGGCCGGGATCGCTCGAATGATCTGCCCTACGCCTCAGGATGGCCGTCAGACGTTCCAGCCGTTCGCCATCTATGCGGCCACCGAGCAGATCGGTCTTGAGTGATTCGAGCGTATCGAGGATGTCGCGGCCGTGGTCGATTGCCTGCCGCTGCCTTGATTCATCGGGATCGACCGCCTGAAGCGCGAGAAGTGCATCGACGCCCCCGAGGCTCGAGAAACCGGAAATCGTCCCGCTACGGCCGACATCCGCCTCGTCTTCGATCGAAAATGAGCCGTTTGAACCCGAACGTGATCGGCGTTTCGACGCCGCAACGCCCGCAATGCCGTTTCCCGTTTCGATTCTCACCGCTTCACCCGTTCGTTCCGCTGACCCGCCAACGCTAGGCGGAACACGGTTAACGCATCATTAACCGCCCGGCAGCTTTTGCCGCCCGGCATTTTTTCGCCGGCTTCAGCGCTCCTCGGGCGGTTACAGCTCAGGCAATATCTTACTGAAATTATTGAATTTCCGAGAACTGCGCCATTTGGCACGACATTCGCTAAGGAAAGGCAGAACGACCGGCAGGAGATCCGCCCGACCATGAATACGATCCGAATCGCCAAGGCCATACTGAAGCCGATGCTTGCCCTAACCCTCACCGCCGCGCTGACATTGCCGGCGATGGCTGACGGCATTGGGACTGCGCGCCCGACGTCGCGGATCAAGGATCTGGTCGACATTGAGGGCGTGCGCGAGAACCAGCTCATCGGTTACGGCCTCGTGGTTGGGCTCAACGGTACGGGCGACTCGCTGAACAACGCGCCCTTCACCCTGCAGAGCCTGCAGGCCATGCTGGAGCGGCTCGGCGTCAATACGCGGGGCGCCAGCATGCGCACCAAGAATGTCGCCGCGGTGATGGTCACCGCCAACCTCCCGGCCTTCGCCACCCAGGGCACGCGGATGGATGTTTCCGTCTCCGCGCTTGGCGATGCCGCCAGCCTTCAGGGCGGCACGCTTCTCGTAACACCTCTTCTCGGCGCCGATGGCGAAGTTTATGCCGTCGGCCAGGGCCCGGTCGCCATAGCAGGTTTCGAGGCCTCGGGTGCGGCCGCTTCCGTTACGCGCGGAGTTCCCACCTCCGGGCGCATTTCCAATGGCGGCTTGATCGAACGGGAAATCCAGTTTGCGCTTGCCGGTGCCCGGGAATTGCGACTCAGCCTTCGCAATCCGGACCTGACGACCGCACGCCGCATCGCCAATACGATCAATGACTTTCTCGGACCTCGCGTTGCTGAAAGCATCGATCCCGCGACCGTCGTGTTGCGCAGGCCCGAGAACGCATCGGAAAACATGGTTTCGCTGCTCACCCAGATTGAGCAGTTGCGCGTCGAACCTGACCAGCAGGCCCGAGTCGTCATCGACGAGCAGTCGGGCATCATCGTCATGGGTGCTGACGTTCGCGTCTCGACGGTTGCCGTCGCGCAAGGAAACCTGACCGTGACGATTGCGGAGAGCCCGGCAGTCAGTCAGCCCGCCCCGCTCTCCGATGGCCAGACGGTCGTGGTGCCGCGTACCGACGTGACCGTCACCGACGACAGCAACCGGCAGCTTGCCGTCCTGCGCGAAAGCGTCAGCCTTCAGGAACTTGTCGACGGGCTGAACGCGCTGGGGATCGGCCCGCGAGACCTGATCGCCATCCTCCAGGCGATCAAGGCCGCCGGTGCGCTCCAGGCTGAAATCGAGGTGATGTGATGAACGCCCAGTCGCTTGCCTCCGTCTCTCCCACACTCCTGGCCGGCACCCCTGGTCAGCCAGTCGCCGGCGGCTCCGGCGCAGCGCGCACCGAGACGGCAACGGCCGCGGCCAAGGAATTCGAGCAGGTTTTCATCTCCCAGATGCTCGGCCAGATGTTTTCGGGCCTCAAGACCGATGGCCCCTTCGGCGGCGGTTCGGGCGAAGAGGCTTTCCGCGGGTTCCTGCTCGACCAGTACGCCCATCAGATCAGCGCGTCCGGCGGCTTCGGTCTCGCCGAAGACGTCAAACGCGAACTGCTTTCCCTTCAGGAGATCAAGTAACATGACCCACGCCCCAACCGCAGAAGGCGCACTCTCCGGCCACCAGGACGTCCCGTTGCGTGCCATCGCTGGCCGCGAACAGGCCGGCATATTCTTTGACGATCTTCAGGAGACGATCACACAGCTTCTCGATGTCCTGGAGGCCGAGACCGAGCTGCTGCGTGCCGGGCGCGTTGAGGAATCGATGGCGCTGTCCGCCAAAAAGACCGCTCTTGCGACCACTTATGCGCGGCGCGTCGAGATCCTGAAAGCCAATGCCGACATGCTGGGACGGCTCGTTCCGGTGGAAGTCGACAAGCTGCGCCGCCGCCGTGAGGCGATGGAGCAGGCACTGCGCACGAACCTGGCCGTCCTCTCGGCAGCCCGGGCCGTCTCCGATGCGCTCGTCAAGGGCGTCGCCGGCGAGGTTGCCCGCAAGCAGTCCGGACCAGCGGTCTATGGCGGCAATGCGGCGCGACAGGGCGGTCCTGCGCGGGCGGTACCGATTGCCGTCGACCGGGCGCTCTAGCCGTGGCCGAAACGCGGCAATATCAGGTCGGAAAATTTTGCCTAAGTAATTAACCGGAGATTCACCTGCTGCCATTACCATACGTTGTGTTCGAATGCGTGTTTCCCGCGTTTGAGGGCAATCAAGCCCTGGGAGTCGGACATGGAGTCGTATGGTGTAGCAAGGCCGGGCGTCGCGCCTCAGGCCCCTGAATATAAATCGCCGGAACAGCGTAGCGCTGTGGCGACCGATATGGATTCGCGAAAGACCGTCTCAGCTGCCGGATCGGCCGAAAAGAGCGGCGATCGGCCGGAAGACCGCAGGTCGGAAACCTACGAAGAGAAGCGCCAGCGCGGCCGCGAACTCGATTTCGCAACGGAAACGGGCGACCTTGTCTACAAGGCGCTCGATATCTCTACCGGCGACGTCGTCTGGCAGTGGCCTGCCCAGTCGATGATCCGCCTGCGCGAATATCTCCAGACCGAATATGCCGGCGAGGCGCCCCAGCCTGAAACCGCCGACCTGCCCGCCGAACCGGCGCACACAGTCGACCGTCTGGCCTGATTCACCATCCGTTAACCGAATCCAGAAATCCTTTGTGTGGGCTACGGTTACGCAAGCCGGTTAACCCGGTTTTAAGCGCCCTGATCCATTCTCCTCCACTGCGTCTCAGGAAGAGACGCGTGTTGTGAGTATCGTTGCGTAACCTAGAAAGGGTACACTATCATGTCAGACATCGTTCTCTCGAAGGCAGTCCGTTCGAACCTGCTCAACCTGCAGAATACGGCAAGCCTCCTTTCCAAGACCCAGGAGCGTCTGTCGACCGGTAAGAAGGTCAACTCCGCGCTCGACAATCCGACCAACTTCTTCACCGCCTCGTCGCTGAACAGCCGCGCATCCGATCTCGGCCGTCTGCTGGATTCGGTGTCGAACGCCATTCAGACCATCGAAGCTGCCGACAACGGCATCTCCGCGATCACCAAGCTCGTCGAAACGGCTCAGTCCACAGCCCGTCAGGCGCTGCAGACCGCCGCGACCGTTGAATCTACGGTTGCAGCAACCTCCGCGACATTCGATGCCGGAACGTTCTCCGACGTCGACGTCTCGGGTGCCGGTTCTTCGGCAACCTCCGCGACGCTCGCCGGTGGCGCCTTCACGACCGTCGATATCTCGGGCGGTTCTGATGCCATCTCCTTCGATCTCGACGTCGACGGCGCCGGCGCCACGACGATCACGATCGATTCAGCAGCGGTCACGGCCTACAACACGGCCAACTCCACCTCGCTCGACGCCTCCGCGCTGACGGCACAGGATATCGCCGACCTCATCAACGATCAGGCCGGCGCTTCGATCGCCACCGTCAACGGCGGCAATATCGACCTGGCCTCGACCACGACCGGCACCGGTTCGACGATCTCGGTCGCCAGCTACTCGGAGACCACGACGGGCGGTTCGACCGGCATTGCCGATGGTTCCGACACTGGTTCGGCAGCTGTTGCGGGCGACTCCATCAGCTTCGATCTTGATGTTGATGGCACGACGACGACAATCACGATCGATTCTGCAGCGGTCACGGCCTACAACACGGCCAACTCCGCCTCGCTCGATGCCTCCGCCCTCACGGCGGCCGACATCGCGGCCCTGATCAACGATCAGGCCGGCGCGACCGTGGCAACTGTCGGCACCGGCGGCGACCTTACCTTCGCCTCGGCCACCACCGGCACGGGTTCGTCGGTCGGCGTCAGCAGCTACTCGGCGACCGTCTCTGGCGGCTCCACCGGCATCTCCGATACGTCGGACACCGGTTCTGCGGCGACGACAGCCGAAGTCGCCAATCCGAAGCGGGACGAATATGTGACGCAGTTCAACGAGCTGCGTGACCAGATCGACCAGCTGACGAAGGATGCCGGCTTCAACGGTGTGAACCTGCTCAACGGCGACGACCTTTCGGTGCTGTTCAACGAGGACGGTTCCTCCTCGCTCGACATTACCGGCGTCACCTACGACTCCGCGGGCCTCGGCATCAGCGCCGTCGCCAGCGGTGGCTTCGACGACAACGCAGATATCAATGCCGCGCTCACTGAGCTGGGTGATGCGATCGATACGCTGCGCACGCAGTCTTCGGCCTTCGGTTCGAACCTGTCGATCGTCGAGACCCGTCAGGACTTCACCAACAACCTGATCAACACGCTGGAGACCGGTGCGTCGAACCTGACGCTGGCCGACACCAACGAGGAAGCGGCGAACCTGCTTGCACTGCAGACCCGCCAGCAGCTCTCCTCCACGGCGCTCTCGCTGGCCTCCCAGGCCGATCAGAACGTCCTGCGCCTGTTCTGATCGACAGCGCAAAAGGCAACATCAGCGGCGGGGCCAAAAGCCCCGCCGTTTTTCTTTTTTAAGACGCCCGCCCTTGCGCGGATTTCCGGCGTAACCGCCCGTTAACCATTGCGGCGGCAGAATCGGGGCATGGTCGCGGAAGAAATCCGCTCATCGCTCCAGAAGGGAGACCAGACGATGGCCCTCAAAGTCGAACTCAAGCCGGGCGAACGTATCATCCTCGGCACAGTCGTGATCACCAACGACAACCAGCGTACGAGGCTGTTTATCGAGGGCAATGCGCCCATTCTCCGCCAGAAAGACATCATGACGCCGGAAGACGCCGATTCACCGGCGCGACGGATCTATCTGGTCGTCCAGATGGTCTACCTGGAATCTGATTTTGAGAAATACCGCGAAGAATATATGGCCCTAACCAAAGATATTGTCGCGGCCGCGCCAAGCATGTTGCCTCAAATTGAGGCAATAAATAACGAAATATTAAACCAAAACCCCTATAAAGCTTTGAAATGCGCGCGTCGCCTGATCGCATATGAAGAGGAAATACTTAGCCATGCAACACACCGCAGCGCAGGCCTACAGCAAAGTGGCGAAGACCACCTCAAGTCCGCGTGACGTCGAGGCTGATTTGCTGGTACGCGCCGCCACACGTCTTCAGGCGGCCCGTGACGCATGGCCAGACGACGACAACGGGCGTACCGCACTGATGTTCAATCGCCGCCTCTGGACGATCCTGGCGACGTCGGCGACATCGAGCGACAATCCGCTGCCCCAGCAGATCAAGCAGAATATCGGCAATATTGCCGTCTTCATCTTCAATCAGACGCAGTCGATCATCAACGATCCACGTCCTGAGAAGCTGAACAGCCTCATTTCGATCAATCGCGAGATCGCCGCCGGCCTCCGGACGAGCTGAGCCGCGACCCCTCTGACGAACAAAAAAGGGCGGCCCGTGAGCCGCCCTTTTTGCTGCCCGCAGCAGCGAACTAGAGATAGTCCATGATGGTCAGATTGGCGAGGATCGCCGTCGTCTGATAGGTCGCCTGCAACCGGTTCTGCAGTTGCAGGAGCCGCACCGCGACCTCTTCCGTGTCGGCTGTTTCTATGTTCGCGACCACACCTTCTGCGACCGTTCTGTCGAGGGTCAGGCGTTCCTTGGTGGATTCCACCGAGGCTTTGACGCCGGCGATCTGTGCCGCGACATTCCGTACGGTCGGTTCACCGGATTCAGAGGAGAACGCCTTCGTCACCTTGGCGGCAAGTTCCCGATAGCGGTCCTCGCTGTTGGGATCGCCTGCACTGAACGTCGCGGTGGCGAACACGGCAAGACTGGCAATGACATTCCGGAACGCCGCTTCGTTCGCACGCATGCCGTAGCTCGCGGTGATGCTGTCGTCGATCTTTGCATTTGCGGTAAGCCGCGGATCATCTGTCGCGCCATCCCCCTGATACCAGAAGACGGTGTCGGAAGGCGTTCCGGCAACCAGGCCGGTCGCCGTGTCGAATGGCGGCCCGTCAACCCGCAATGGCGGATTGGCGTCGTCGATGTTGAAGAATTCCCTGGAGGCCTGCATGGCCGATGCCGCTGCAAGCTCGACCTGCCCCGCCTTCAGCAACGCGGTATCGAACGACGACTGGAAGTTGGCCGCGGTGGAATTCACGTCGCTGCCGATCGTGAACTCGCCGTCTTCAGGAGGCGATTTCGTCGTCGCCGTCAGCTTGATGACCTTCTCGCTGCCATCGGGAAGGGTCAGCGTCACGTTGATCTGTTCGCCGGCCGCTGGAACGCTCGTGAACGTGATGCCGCCCGTCGCCGGCGCACCCGAGGGTGCAGTCACGCTGACACTGGAACCGATGGCGTTGATCGCCGCCAGCTTGAAGCCGAAAGGATGAACGCCATCCTCGGCGAAGGTCACGGTATTGGCGCTTACAGACGATGAAAAGCGCCCGCGCCCGTCTGAACCCTGATCGGCCATGAGCCGTTCGGCCGCGATCTGACGGAAGCCGTCACGGGCGCCGTCGCCGTCCAGCAATTGCTGTGTGCTGACCACCGGCGCCTCATCGGTCACGCGTCCGCCGAACATGTATCGACCTGCCACGTCGGTATTCAGCAGCGAGAGGAATTCATCGAGATAATTGCGCGTCAGCGTCTGCGCTGACGACTGATTGCCGCCATTGAGGTCGTAGCCCGGGATCAGCGTCGTGGAACGGGCGTCGCCCGTGATCGCATCCATCCTGTCGAGCACGTTGCCAACGATCGAGAGCCTGGTATCGATGATGTCTGCGGTGCCCAGATAGCCGTCGATGGCCGACATGCGCGCCCGCATGGCGATGGAGACGACGCGATCGTTGCCAAGTCCCCCGTATGTTTCGCTGACTTGGCCGGTCCCGAGCTGACGGTTCAGATCCGTCATCTCGGCCTTGCTGCTCATGATGGCGTTGACCATCGAGATAGACCGGGTAATGGGCGGGATGGTGCTGCTCATTCTAGATCCTCAGCAACGCGTCCATCATTTCCTGGGTCGCCTGGATGACCCGCGCATTGGCCTGAAAGGCCTGCTGCAACTGGATCAGCAGTGTCATCTCGACGTCGATATCGACGCCCGCCTTGTCGGCGAAGCGCTCGTTGAGCTGATTGACGACGATATCCTGCGCTTCCTTGGCGGTCTGGGCGTCGGATGCCTGTCCTGCCTGAAAGTTGATGACGCGGCCGATGAAGTCGCCGATGGTGCCGACGAACGATGTCGAGCCACCGACCGCGCCGAGCGCTGTCTTCCGCCCGGTCAGACGGTCAAGCAATTGGCTTGGTCTGGTGTCGTCGCCGCTCGCTGTCGTTGAAGTGAACTTCACCAGCAACGACGGATCGGAAAGCAGGCTGCTGTTCAGTTGAATTCTGCCCGCGTAGCCCTGGATCTGCGGATTGCCCTCGTAAGCGCCCGAATAGGCCGTTCCGGTGATGCCGTCGACGAAAAGCGAAAGCGCCGCATTGCCGTTCTGATTGTCGGTTTGGGTGTAGAGCCCGTCCAGCGCCGATATGTCGATCGTCCCGGCGGCGCCGTCATCGAGGATCTGGATCGTCGTTCCGGACGGGTTGGAAACGGTGAAGGTGCCGCCGAGCGCCGCCTGGATATCCGCAACGATGGCCGCCGGTGCCTGGCTGAAATCGATGCCGATGACCGTATCGCCGGCTTGCGCGGTCGCCGCGCCATTGGCGGGCAAGCCTGACGGATTGGTCGTGTTGAAGAAGGTTACGGTCTGTTGCGTGCCGGGCGGCGTTTGCGTGTAGCGGAGGGTAATCGTATCGCCGGGCTGGATGCCCGCGAAATCGAGTGCAAAGCCCTCCTGGGCGCCGGATGTCACTTCTGTGCCGGGCACTTCGATATCTGACGCCGCGCGGGACAGGCCCGCGGCTATGGCGTCAAGCTGGTTCTGGGCGGTTACGAGGAGGTCGTCGCGCAGGTCGATCAGCCCGCCGATCTCCCCTCCCCTGATGCTGTTGTCGGCCAGCAGGTCGACGGTGACGCCCGTGCCGTAGCGGATCGAGATCGTCCCGACGCCCCGCTCGGACACGTCGCGCGAATACTGCTGGTTGGCGTCCATGTATCCGACGCCATCGAAGACCAGCGTTTCGGCCGTACCGTCAAGCAGCCCGATGCCCGACTTCGTCTGGATGGAAACCGTGCCATCGTCGCGCGTCGTGACCTGAATGTCCATCAGGCGAGACAGGTCGGAGACCAGCTTGTCGCGAACGTCCAGCAGGTCCGGCGAGATCGACCCGCCGCTGCGCGCGGCCGTATTGATCTGCTGCAGCCGTCCGAGGATGTCGTTTGCATCGGAAACGGCCGAGTCCAGCCGTTGTTCGATTTCCAGCCGCATCGACTGCAACTGATCGCTCAGCGAGTTGAGCTGCTGAACCAGCGTCTGCGCCGACGAAAGAAATGTCGTTCGTGCGCTCGGATCATCCGGTGAGGCCGCGAGCGCATGTGCGGCGGACTGGTAGTTCGCGTAGATCGTGTCGAGCGCGTTGGCCCCGCCCGGCTGGCCGAAGATGGTATCGACGCGCCCGAGATAGTCGGCGACGATATCGGCATATCCCGAACCGGACGCTTCTGTCTGAAGCGTCTTCTGCAGCAGCGTGTCGAGTTCGCGCTGTATGGAGGATACCTGCACCCCGCGAACAGCACCGCCAGCGACGATCGCCTCCTGCAGCGCCGTCTTGCGGATATAGCCAGCCGAATCCGCGTTCGCGATATTGCGCGAAACGAGATCGACCCCGGCCTGCGTTGCGCTAAGGCCGGAGAGCGCTGAGCTGATGGCGGTGGTGAGGCCCAAGGGCGTCTCCCTGCGAAGGTGCCGCTGCTAGGATCAGCGGACCATGTTCAGTACTTCCTGGAGCATCTCGTCGCTGGTCGTCACGATGCGCGTGCCGGCCGAATAGGCCTGTTGGGTGATGATCAGCTTGGTGAATTCGTCGGCAAGATCGGTGTTGGAAGCCTCCAGCGAGGCGCCCACGATATTGCCGTTGGAGCCAAGAATTGCCGCACCCGATTCCGCCGTCGCCTCGAACGCGCCGCCATCCAGTTTTTTCAGGAAATTGCTCGCGTTAAAGGTTGCCAGGGGGATCTGGTAGAGGTCGAGCTGGCGCCCGTTGGTATATGTCGCGACGACACGCCCGGAATCGGAGATCGACACGCTTGAGAGCTCGCCTGCCGCATAGCCGTTCTGCGCCAGTTCAGTGATCTGCACATTGCCGTTGTTGTCGGCGAACTGCGTCAGCCCGCCGACGCCATGAGCAAGATTCACATCGCCGATCACCTGACCGTTGATCGTGAGACCCGGAATATTGACGGAGGTGACGGCTGGCGACAGCTGGCCGGTGCTGTCGAACGTGTAATCCTGGCCCACATTGCGCCAGACCACATCGGTACCGGTCGCATTGGAATCTTCAAGATAGAACAGGTTCCACGTATCCGAACCGCCTGTCGCAGCGCTATCGATCTTGGCCCAGCGAAACTGGATATTGGTCGACGCGCCGCCGGCGTTGTAGACCGTCGTCGCACCGCCTGAGATCGAGCTCTGCAAAAATACCGAAACGTCGTTGCCGACGACCGTGCCCGTGCCGCCGGTCGTTGGATCGACGGTGAAGTCTGCCGGATCGAGCAGTTCGGAACCCGGCGTGTCGGGATCGGCGTTTGCAGTCAGGGGAAACTGGGCAAGGTTCGCCCGCAACGTGATTTCGCTGGTCACCTGGGCCGGCAGGAAATCGTTTCCGATCTGGACGGCTTCGGGCAACCCGCCGACCGGGTTTCCTGTCGCCGCGTCTATCTTGAGGCCCTTGAGAAAGTATCCCGCGCCATTGACGAGATAGCCATTCGCATCCCGGTCAAAATCGCCGCGCCGGGTATATTTGTCGATGCCGGAAAGGACGGGATTCCCATCGACGACCCCCAGCTGGGAATCGACGACGAAATAACCGTCGCCGTTGATGGCGACGAAGGTCTCCGTATCGGCCGACCGGATGTCGCCCTGGACCGTGTTGGTCGAGCGGCTTGAAGCCAGCACCGCGCCAGAGGATTGCCGGTTGATGGCCGCCTCCGGCACCAGATCGGCAAAGCTCGTTTCCGTCCGCTTGAAGCCGACGGTCTGCGAATTGGCGATGTTGCCTGAAATCGTCTCGAGCGCGAAAGACTGGGCCCTGAGCCCGGAAACCGCCGATGCCAGCGCGCTGTAAATACCCATGCCGTCGTCTCCTCGACCTGCAAATGCCGATGCGCCCAAATGCGCACAAGGAATCCCGACAGCACCTATTCAAAAGCCATGCCAATTATTTTCATTAGTAATTTCAATATTGTAACAGTCTGCGTTGGGCAAAACATGCCACAATCACGCCGGATTCCTCCGCCCGACCGGCAGAAAATGCCTGCTCTGATGGCCTCAATTCGATGGCCGGCATCGAGCAGGCCTGCCGCGGACACCTCCCGCTTCGCATCATGAACAAAATGCCTGCGACCTGCCCTCTGCGCTGGCGTTGCGGCGAACAATGCTGTTATGAGCTTGGGTGACTTGAACCTGTCAGGAGATGTTGCCGATGCGTTTTGAAGGGTCGAAATCCTACGTTGCCACCGACGACCTGCGCGTTGCCGTGAATGCGGCGATCACGCTGGAGCGTCCGCTCCTCGTCAAGGGCGAGCCGGGAACGGGCAAGACGGTTCTCGCGCACGAGATGGCGGCGGCCCTCGACGTTCCGCTGCTGGAGTGGCACATCAAGTCGACCACCAAGGCGCAACAGGGCCTTTACGAATACGATGCCGTCAGCCGCCTGCGCGACAGCCAGCTTGGCGATGACCGCGTTCACGATATCCGCAACTACATCCGGCAGGGCAAACTCTGGGAAGCGTTCAGCGCTGAAAAGCGCCCGGTGCTGCTGATCGACGAGATCGACAAGGCTGATATCGAGTTTCCGAACGATCTGCTCCAGGAACTCGACCGGATGGAATTCAACGTCTACGAGACTGGCGAGACCATCAAGGCGAAGCAGCGCCCGGTCGTGGTCATCACCTCCAACAACGAGAAGGAACTCCCCGACGCCTTCCTGCGCCGCTGTTTCTTCCACTACATCCGCTTTCCCGATAACGACACGATGCAGGAAATCGTCAATGTCCATTTCCCGGGCCTGAAAAAGCGCCTGCTGCACGAAGCCCTGTCGATCTTTTATGACGTGCGCGATGTTCCCGGCCTCAAGAAAAAGCCTTCGACCTCCGAACTGCTCGACTGGATCAAGTTGCTCGTGAGCGAGGATATCGGCCCCGAACAGCTCCGCGAGCGTGACCCCAAGAAGCTCATTCCGCCGCTTCACGGCGCGCTGCTCAAGAATGAGCAGGACGTCCACCTGTTCGAGAAACTCGCCTTTATGTCGCGCCGCAACGCACAGTGACATCGGCCTGAACCGACTCGACTAATCGCCTTTCAAGGGCCCGTCCGCCAACCGGCGCTGACGGGTCCTTTCGTTTATGCCCCGGATCGGGTCAGACGCGGAATTTACGGGGCGTTTCGCTGTCACACTTGTCATAAATTCGCTCACTAGACTCCGCGCCGAAACGAAGCTGGCCCATGCCCCAAATGCGCTTCGCACCCGGGGCCTTTGGACTGCGCCCAGTTCTGATCGATGAAATCGCCTGCGCCTGCTGAGGGAGATGACTATGGCGGATCTTGTCTACAACGTACTGTTCCTGTGTACCGGCAATTCGGCTCGTTCCATCATGGCCGAAGCCATCATGAACCGGCTCGGCAAGGGCCGCTTTCAGGCCTACTCCGCCGGTTCCATGCCCAAGGGTGAGGTCCATCCGATCGCGATCGATACGCTCAAGATGATGGACTACGAGACGAGCTTCGCACGCTCCAAGAGCTGGGACGAGTTTGCCGTCGACGGCGCGCCGAAAATGGATTTCGTCTTCACCGTCTGCGACAACGCGGCAAGCGAAGTCTGCCCGGTCTGGCCCGGTCAGCCGATGTCAGCCCATTGGGGCATTCCCGATCCCGCAGCGGTAGAAGGCACCGAGGCGGAAAAGCATATTGCTTTCGACGAGGCCTACAGCATGCTCAACCGTCGAATTTCGATCTTCGTGTCCTTGCCGGTCCGCAGCATCGACAAGCTGTCCCTGCAAAAGCATCTGGACGAAATCGGCCGCAACAGCGACAAGGAAACCGCCTGAGTTTGGACCGGAAAGCCAGATGACCGTCAAAATCTATCACAACCCCGCCTGCGGCACCTCCCGCAACACACTGGCGATGATCCGCCAGTCGGGCGTGGAACCGCTGGTCGTGGAATATCTGAAGACGCCGCCAACGCGTGAGGAACTCGTCGGGCTGATTGCGGATATGGGCATACCGGTGCGTGACCTGCTTCGCCGCAAGGGGACGCCCTATGACGACCTTGGGCTTGATGACGAAAGCCTGAGCGATGAAGCGCTGATCGACGCGATGATGGCGCACCCGATCCTCATCAATCGGCCGATCGTCGTGGCGCCTCGCGGCACGAGGCTGTGCCGCCCGTCCGAAACCGTCCTGGAAATTCTCGAAAGCGCCGATATCGGCGCCTTTGCCAAGGAAGACGGCGAGGTCGTCCGCAAGGCGTGAACGCCTTTCCTCGCCTTGCCTGCTCGGGCATGCTGGGCGCTGGCAGGACGAGGATCCGATGGACTGGAACGCGCCGGTAGACATCTATTGCGAACGGCTTGCGCCCGGCTTCTGGGCTGAGCCGTTCAATGCAGTTTCCAATCTGGCATTCATTCTAGCAGCGCTCTGGGGCGCATCGCTCCTTGTCCGGGAGAAGAGCAGCGCCACGGACTTGTGGCTGCTTGTCGCCATGACAGCGCTGATTGGCGTCGGTTCCTTTGTCTTCCACACATTCGCGACCGTATGGGCGAGCCTTGCGGACACGATCCCGATATGGAGCTTCGTTCTCGTCTTCGTCATCATCGCGATGCGCCGCTATTTCGGCATGAAGGTACTCGGCATTCTGACTGTGTTCGGTGTGCTGATCCTCGTTGCAGTGGGCTTCACGCTTGCCCTGCCCGAAAGCGAGCCGGGAGTGCCACCGCTGCTGAATGGCTCCCTTCAATACGCGCCGGCGCTTCTGGCCCTGCTTGTCTTCTCCTGGGCGCTTTGGCGGACAGATCACGATGCTGGCATATACGTCATCGCGTCGACCCTCGTTTTCAGCCTGTCCCTCGCCTTCCGGACTGTCGATTTCAACGTCTGCGCGGCCTTCCCCATCGGCACGCATTTTCTCTGGCACACCCTCAACGGACTGATGATTGCCATCCTGCTGACGGCAATCATCCGGCACGGTCGCCCCCGAAACATCTGAGTATTGGGTAACGCAATCGCACTCATCCGCTTGCACCCGCGCCGAAGCGCGGCTATGCGCTAGTCATGCGCTTTGAGAACCCTCAGGAATTCCTCGACCAGAAGCAGAAAGCCGTGACGGTTTTCGGCATGTCCGGGCTTGGCAAGACCACCATCGCCTCGATGCTGCGCGACTATCGCTGGTTTCACTACTCGGTCGATTTTCGCATCGGCACCCGCTACATGGGCGAATTCATCGTCGACAACTTCAAGCGCGAGGCGATGAAGGTGCCGTTTCTGCGCAACCTCCTGATGACGGATTCGATCTACATCGCCTCCAACATCACCTTCCATAACCTTGCGCCGCTCTCCACCTATCTTGGCAAGCCGGGCGATCCGGCCAAGGGCGGCCTGCCTTTCGATGAATACTGCCTGCGCCAGGAGCGCCATCGCCAGGCGGAAATCGCAGCCCTGCGCGATGTTGGCGAATTCATCGGCAAGGCCCGCGACATTTATGGCTACAGCCATTTCGTATGTGACAGCGGCGGCTCGCTCTGCGAGGTCGCCGATCCGGAGGACCCGGATGACGCGGTCCTGTCGGTTCTCGCCCAGAAGACCCTGATGCTCTACATCCGCGGCACCGACCAGCACGCGCAGGAACTGGTGCGGCGGTTCCGCAAGAATCCGAAGCCGATGTACTATCAGCCGGAATTTCTTGCCGAGCGCTGGGCTGCGTACAAGGCCGAGCGCAACATCACCGACGACAATGTCGTCGATCCGGACGATTTCGCCGTCTGGGGATTCGCCGAACTTGTCCGCCACCGCCAGCCGCTTTACGAGGCGATCGCTCGCAACCATGGCTATGTCGTCGAGGCCGAGGAAGTCGAGAAGGTGAAGGACGAGGAGGATTTTCTTGCACTCGTCAGCCGCGCCATCGAACGCGGACCCGGACCGCGCATGGCGCCCAAACTTGCACCGATGCCCTGACGGGATTAAATCCCTTCTCTCTTTTCAGTCCGCCCGCCAGCCTGGCCCATTACAAGCATTCGGTACCGCGATGCCTATCCGCATTCCCAATGACCTCCCCGCCCGCGCGACCCTCGATGCGGAAGGCGTGATGGTCATGACCGAAGACCAGGCGGCGCGGCAGGATATCAGGCCGCTGCAGATCGGGCTTTTGAACCTGATGCCGAACAAGGTGCGCACGGAGACGCAGTTTGCCCGGCTTATCGGCGCTACGCCGCTGCAGGTAGAATTGACCCTCGTGAAGGTCGGCGGCCACACGCCGAAGAACACGCCCGAAGCGCATATGCTTGCCTTCTATCAGGACTGGGAAGCCATCAGCGAACGCAAGTTCGACGGTTTCATCGTCACCGGCGCACCGATCGAGCTTCTGCCTTTCGAGGACGTGAATTACTGGGAAGAACTGACCCGTATCTTTGACTGGACCCAGACCAACGTCCATTCGCTCCTCACCATCTGCTGGGGTGCGCAAGCTGCGTTGAATCACTTTCATGGCGTTCCCAAGCACGCCCTTGAAAAGAAAGCATTTGGCGTGTTCCGGCACCGGAACCTCAAACCCGCCTCGCCGTTTCTGCGCGGTTTTTCCGACGACTTCTCGATCCCGGTCTCGCGCTGGACGGAGGTGCGCCGAAACGACATCCCGGCCAACCATGGCCTTGAGATTCTGATGGACAGCACAGAGACCGGCCCGTGCCTCATCAGCGACGAGGCGCACCGCGCGCTCTATATGTTCAACCACATCGAATATGATTCATTGTCGCTGGCCGAGGAGTATCGCCGCGATGTCGATGCCGGGACGCCGATCGACATACCGCCGAACTATTTCCCCTCCAACGATCCGGCGCGCACGCCAGAGAACCGCTGGCGCAGCCATGCCTACCTGCTGTTCGGCAACTGGATCAACGAGATGTACCAGACGACGCCTTACGAACTGGAAAATATCGGGGGCTGAAACAGCCCCCGATCCAGATCGGAAACCTCGCTGCCTTCCACGTCAGTATTTCGCCATCACCGGGTCGCCGCCAAGGCCGAGGCTCACCCTCGCGAAGACGCCGTGGGTGATGATGTCGTCTTTCCTGACGATATAGGGTGAGGACGTGCCGTCGACATCGTCATTGCCCGCCGCCAGCAGGCTCCTTGCGCCGCCGAGCCATATCGACGTCGTGTAACCGATGCTGGCTTCAAGCCGACCGAACGTCTTCTTCAGCGCGATCGAGCTGTCGAACACCGGCACGAACGCGGTCATGTCGCTGTTGAACAGGCGTATGCCGGTCGAGGCGCCAGTGCTGTAGACATCGAGCCGCGATATGTCGAAGAACGAGTAGAGCGCCGAAACGGACGCGCTGCTGACGAATTTGAGGCCGGGCGTGAGATTGTAGTCAAAGCCGCCGCCGACCGTGGGGCCCGCGCCCCACATCTGTGAACTAAACGCGAGATTGGCCGTCGCTGGGCCTGTCGCATCGACATAAATCACGTCGCGGTCCACGTTAGCCGCGCCGACGCGCACGCCGGCATGCCAGTGTCCGTTGAAGCCCGGACCCGTTGCCGCCATCCGCCCGATAGTCAAGTCGAGCATGTGCTGCGAGATGGTCGTCCGGTCGGAGGCATAGTCCACGAGGCCGTCGTCAGCGAAGCCGTCAATCGTATCGTCGGCGAGCGAACGGTCTATGAGTGTGGCATAGACCGAATTGGTTTCTACGGCCGGATTGCCGATGGTGTCGGCGCTGGAAACGAAGAAGCCCGTATAGCTGAGGCCTGCATACCAGTCGTCGGAAGCATTGCGGCGCATCGCAAGCTGTACGCCGCCGCCGCTGAAGCTGGGTGTATCCTCTGCAACGATGCTGCTGCTCGCCGTTGGGCCGGTAATCGGCGTCGCGGTGCCAAATGCCGGCTCGCCATCGATGTTGCCGAACAGGTAGTAACCCGTCAGGTCCCAGCTGACCGCGCCGCCCTGACCAAACAGGCTTTGGCCTGACTCAGCCTGTTTTTCCGCAACGCCAAGACCCATGCCGCCACGTATGAAGAAGGCATGCGTAATGATGTCGTCACTTGTCATCACGTAGGAGGTCGTGCCGCCATCGACATCGTCGTGGCCGGCGATTTGATAGCTTCGATAGCCGCCGAGCCACGCAGAGGCTGTATAGCCGATGCTGGCGCGGAAGCGGCCCCAATCGTGCGTCAGCGCCACAGAGGCGTCGAACACCGGAACGAAGTCGGCAAGGCTGCTTGAGATCGCCCTCATGCCGTTATTCGTCGCCCCGTCTTGCACATCGGTGCGCGACACATCGAAATAGGCATATAGCGCCGAGGCGGAGGCCGACGCGGAGAACGTGGTATGGGGCGTCAGCAGGACATCGATCCCGCCCCCGATCGTCGGACCGGCGCCCCACATCGTGGAGTTGAATTTTGTATTCGCGGTAATGACGTCTACGCCCTCAAGCGCGGCGTAGGTGACGTTCCTGTCGACATTCACATGCCCGACCCGCAGACCCGTCTGCCAGAAAGTGCTGAGCGGCCCATGGTTGCCTGCCGTCTGACCGAGGGTCAGATCAATGAAGTTCTGCGAGATCGACAGATCCTCGGCAGCGTAATCGGCAAAGCCATCGTCAAAATTGGAATTCAGAATCAGATTGGCCAATGAGCGATCATGAAGCCCGACGTAAACGGTATCGGTCGTCACGCCGACAGTTCCGATACTGGTCGCCTCGGACGCAAAGAAACCGGTATAGGCAAGTCCGGCATACCAATCCGACGCCAGACCGCGCTGCATCGAAACACGCACGCCCCCACCCTGCGACACCGGTTGCTCAAGCGTGGAGATATTGCTGGTGCTGGTATTGATGCCTGGTCCTGTCGGTTGCGCCATCGTTCCATAGGCGGGCGCTGCGCTAAGCGATGACAGCAGGTAGTAACCCGTGAAGTCGTATTTCACCGGGCCGGCGCCGTCGAAGAGCGAAGCAGACGCATCACCTTTGCCCGCGAACGGGCCAAGACCGGTCGAAATCCGGGCGTGGACGGCATGGGTGATAATATTGTCGCGCCCGATCATGTAGGCATTTGTCGTGCCGTCGACGTCGTCCCCGCCAATCTGCTGGAAGCTGCGCGCGCCACCAATCCAGGCCGACGCCGTATAGCCGACACTCAGATTGAAGCGGCCCATGCGCCGTGTCAGCGAGGCCGTCGCATCGAAGACAGGAACAACATCGGTTACGTTCGCCGACATCTGGCGAATGCCGTTGGTCGCGCCGTTGACGTAAACGTCGGACCGGGAGACGTCGAATTGACCGACCAGCGCAGTGGCGGAAGCCGTCAGCGACATGACCGTCCGGGGAGAAAGAAGAATATCGACGCCGCCGCCAATCGTCGGCCCGGTGCCCCACATGCGCGATTCCATTTCAATACTGGCGGTCGCGCCCGACGCCACCGAACCGATAATGCTGCGGTCCACAGAAGTGTGTGCAATGCGCACGCCTGAATACCAGTGACCGCTGAGGGGTCCGATAGTGCCGGACCGTTCGCCCTTGATGAGATCGACGAAATTCTGCGCGACGCTGATGTTCTCGCTCGCAAAGTCGGCAAAACCGTCATCGAAACTGCTATCCAGCACCAGATTGGCCAGCGAGCGATCATGCAGCCCCATATAGACGCTGCCGGAAGCAACGTTCGGATTGCCAAGCGAGGAATCGCCGCTGCTGAAAAATCCGGTATAAACCGCGCGCAGGAAGTGGTCGGGATCGGTCCATTTGGTAGCGCCGACGCTCACGCCGCCGCCGACCGGCCTGGTAAAGTTTTCAGATACGATATTGCTGCCGTTGAATCCGGGCGTGGTCACGGGCGTGAGGCTGCCGAACGCCGACTCTCCCGTATAGCTGCCGATCAGATAGTAGGCGGTTATGTCGAATTCGATATCGGAGAGCGGGAGCATCTTGGCCACCGGGTCGGCGGCAAGCGCCGCGCCTGAAGCTCCGAGTGTGAATATGGCGCTCGCCCCAAGTGCCAAGAAGTTAGCAAAACCAGTCTTGCTGGACATATGAATTGGCCCCCGCCATCGACCGCGCGACGCCAGCGCGGCCCAACAAATATAACGAAATTTATACCCGAATCAGTGCCAGTCGAACATCATCGGACCTTCCAGTCCAGTTATCGTCAGTACCGTTCGCGATTTGCCGCGCCTCAACCGGCGGAACGCGCTGCCAATATTGCCTCAATTCAGGTCACAATACCTGCGAGTGCCGTGATCATCGATCATCCTCTCAGGATAATCGCTCTGCCGCTTCCGAAGACGGCGCATCGCGCTATGCTGTGGCCAAGGCGCCGGATAAACGGAAGGCGAAGGCAGCGGAGGATACACGGACGTCATGAGCGATATCATTGTTGAAAGCTACGGCGCGGTCCGCCTGTTGCGGCTCAACCGGCCTGACAAGAAGAACGCGCTGACGGTCGCGATGTACGAAGCGCTCGCCGACGCTCTGGCGGCAGCCGAGACCGAGGGAACCGTGCGCGCGGTCGCCATTCTCGGCAGCGGTGGAACATTCTGCGCCGGCAATGACCTGAAAGACTTTCTCGCCAATCCACCCCGGCCGGGCGATGCAAACGCGCCCGTGCTGCGATTTCTCAAGGCCCTTGCCCGCGCCACGCTCCCGATTGTCGTGGGCGCTGAGGACGTCGCCGTGGGTATCGGTTTCACGCTGATGCTGCATTGCGACGCGGTGCTGGTCAGCCCTGACTGCCGCATATCGGCGCCGTTCGTCGACCTCGCCCTGGTTCCGGAAGCCGCGACGACGCGCCTTCTGCCAGCACGCATCGGTCATGTTCGCGCCTCGGAACTCTACATGCTCGGCGAACGTATTGACGGCACGAGGCTGGTCGAACTCGGCCTTGCCAATCGGACGGTCGATGCGGGCAGGCTCGAAGAGGAAACACTGGCGATGGCTGCGCGATTTGCCGAAAAGGCACCGGGCGCGATACGCGCGACAAAGCGGCTGATGCGTGGCGACCCTGCAGCCATCGAGGCCATCATCCATGAGGAGATCGGCTATTTTCTGGAGCGGCTCGCTTCACCGGAATCGCGGGAAGTCATGACGGCTTTTCTGGAAAAGCGCCCGCCGGATTTCAGCAAGATCGCAGGGTAACCTCATGCCTCGTCTGATCCTTATGCGCCACGCAAAGTCCGACTGGTCGCAATCCGGCAAGCACGATATCGACCGGCCGCTCAACGCACGCGGCCGTGCCGCCGCCCCTCGCATGGGCGAATGGTGCGCAGCCCAGGGCCTCGTTCCGCAGCGGATCGTATGCTCGGCCGCGCTCCGCACCCGGCAGACCCTTGCCTGCCTGCTCGATCATTTTGACGGCGAGATCGATATCCGTCTGTCGCGCCGGCTCTACGAAGCGGAGGCCGGCGGCTACTATCAGGCCGTGCAGGAAGGCGGCGATGCGGAGACCCTGATGTTGATCGGACACAATCCGGCTACCCACGAGCTCGCCATGCTGCTCGCCGGACGCGGACCCGACCAGCATATGTCGCGTCTGCACGCGCGCTTTCCGACCGCCGCCATCGCCGTCATCGACATCGACGCCCCGCGATTTGCCGATTGCGTGCCGGGCGCCGGCTATCTGGCGATGTTCATGACGCCGGCCGAACTGTCGGAAGAATAGCGGTCCATTTCAATAGACGTAGCAAGCCCCCATATTGACGACGACCTTGAATCAATGAGCCGGGAGAGGCATGGCCGGTATCGGTGACCTGTTCGACGACGCAAGGCTGATTGCCGCCAATATCGCGGACTACGCCAGCGATATCGTCGAGCCGACATTGCGGCTCGGCGTGACCGGTCTTGCGCGCTCCGGCAAGACCGTCTTCATCACGGCGCTGGTCAACGCGCTGCTTTCTGGCGGGCGGCTACCGCTGTTCGAACCCTATGCTTCCGGCCGGTTGGCCAGAGCCCATCTGGAACCGCAGCCGGACGATGCGGTACCCCGCTTCGCCTATGAAGAGCACCTTGCGGCCCTGACATCCGGAAACGACAGGCATTGGCCTGAATCGACGCGCAGGATCGCCGAGCTTCGCATCGTGATCCGCTATGAATCCGCGAGTCTTTTCGGCCGCACGCTTTCAGGCGGTCAACTTACGCTGGATATTGTCGACTATCCCGGAGAATGGCTGCTCGACCTGCCCCTGCTCGGCCTGGACTATGCCGAATGGTCGGCACGCACCGTCGCGATGAGCCGGGAAGGTCCGCGCGCCGAACTTGCCGCGCCCTGGCACGCGCTCCTTGCAGGGCTGGATGCCGCCGCACCTGCCATCGAATCCGACGCACGCGAGGCGGCTGCGCGGTTTACCGCATACCTCGCCGCGGCGCGGGACGAGCGTCATGCGCTCTCCGCCCTGCCGCCCGGACGGTTTATGATGCCGGGCGATCTAGAGGGCTCACCGGCACTCACTTTCGCTCCGCTCGATATTCAGCCCGGTCAGCGCGCCGTGTCCGGATCGCTTCATGCGATGATGGCGCGCCGTTATGACGCCTACCGCGAGAAGATCGTAAAGCCATTTTTCCGCGATCATTTCGCCCGCCTCGACCGGCAGATCGTACTCGTCGATGCACTTCAGGCGCTAAATGCCGGACCGGCGGCAATCGCAGATCTGGAGACCGCGCTAGCCGAAATTCTCGTCGCGTTCCGCCCGGGCGCCAACAGTTTGCTGTCGCGCATATTCGCCCGCCGCATCGATCGAATTCTCTTCGCCGCGACCAAGGCAGACCACGTTGCGTCTGCCGATCACGACCGGCTGCAGGCTATCCTCCGTCGCCTGACGTCGCGCGCCATCGAACGCGCGGAATTCGCTGGTGCGGAGGTCGAAGCTGCGGCGCTCGCGGCCGTTCGCGCAACAAGGGAAGGCACCGTCGTCAAGGACAACGAAAGCCTTCCCTGTGTGATCGGCATTCCCGAACAGGGTCAGCGGCTCGGCCGCAAGGCATTCAACGGTGAAAAGGAAATCGCCATATTTCCCGGTGACTTGCCGGAAAATCCGGAATCACTTTTCCAGCAAGTTGAATCACTTTCTGAAGCCGTTGAATCAAATTCTCACCCCGCTGAACCTGATATCGATGGCGATTATCGATACGTCCGCTTCCGCCCACCGCTCGTGACGCCCGCCCAAGGCGGCGTTTATCATCTGCCCCACATCCGCCTCGACAGGGCCCTGCAATTTCTGATCGGAGACCGTCTGAGATGACCGTCGAGAACCGGCGTCGACCGGAAGCCTTCTCCATTGAGGACGCCCCTTCTGCTCCTGCGGCCGAGCGGACCGCGGCACGTTCAAGAGCGCCGCGCCGCCCGACGATCATCGAGACGCCGCCGCCGCCGGAGCCCGCACCGCCGGCACTGAGAATGGCGCCGCCGCGCCGTCGTCGCCTGCCATTCGTGAAGTTGCTGATTGCCGGCCTTGGCGGTCTTGTTTCCATGGCGCTCACCGCGTGGGGCTGGAGCCTCGTTGAAAACATGTTCGCGCGTTCAAACTGGCTGGGTTGGATGGCGCTCTCTCTTGCCGGCCTCGCCGGCATCGGCGTCATCGGCCTGCTCGCACGGGAAATCTTCGCGTTTTTCCGCCTCGGCCATATCGCACGCCTGCGCGACGACGCGGCCGCCGCAGCGGCAGGCGGCGACAGGCGCGCGGCGATCGGCGTCGCTCGCGCCATGATCGCCCATTTCGCGGACCGCCCCGACATGGCGCGAGCGCGTACCCTCGCCGGCGCGCATCTTGACGAAATCATCGATGCCCGCGACCTCGTCATGCTGGTCGAACGAGATCTGCTGTCGGGGCCGGATGAAGCCGCGCGTGCGCTGGTGCGCGCATCGGCCAAGCGCGTTTCGGTGCTGACTGCCATTTCGCCCCGTGCCATCGTCGATCTTGTCTTCGTCCTTTTCGAGGTCACGCGACTTTCGCGACGTATCGCCGAGGTCTATGGCGGCCGGCCGAGCGGACTGGCCTTTCTCGGGTTGCTGCGCCGGATCGGACTGCATCTGACGGTGACGGGCGGGATTGCGATGTCGGATGCAATCGTCCAGCAACTTGTCGGCCACGGGCTGGCGGCAAGGCTCTCCGCCAGGCTGGGCGAAGGCCTGTTCAACGGCATGATGACGGCGAGGGTTGGCCTTGCGGCGATTGAGGTCTGCCGTCCGATGCCCTTTGCCGGCCTCAAGCCGCCCGGCATCTCGGACCTGGCACGGGACCTTATCGCCGGCGCAGACAAGGCGGCGGCTGAAGCCGAAAAGAGCAAGAACTGACGGTGTCTGTACGGAGTCGGGGCGTTGCACGTTGCAGCGCGATATGACACTTAAATGAGATCAAACTCCCAACTTGCGAAGGCGCAGCACCCATGTTCGTGCATTTCTTCACAGAACTGAAATCGGCGGGGCTGCCGGTATCGCTGCGCGAATACCTGATGATGCTCGACGCGCTCGATCACGATCTGGCCAATCAGAAGCCGGAAGATTTCTACTATCTCGCCCGTGCCTGCCTGGTGAAGGACGAGCGTAATATCGACAAGTTCGATCGGGTCTTCGGCAAGGTCTTCAAGGGTCTGGCTTCGCTGGGCGATGGACTGGACACCGCCAATATTCCCGAGGAATGGCTCCGCAAGCTCGCCGAACTCCACCTTACCGATGAGGAGAAAAAGCAGATCGAGGCGCTGGGCGGTTGGGAAGAGCTTATGGAAACGCTGAAGAAGCGTCTCGAGGAGCAGAAGGGCCGTCATCAGGGCGGCAACAAATGGATTGGCACGGCTGGCACCTCCCCCTTTGGCGCGCATGGCTACAACCCGCAGGGCGTACGCATAGGCCAGCTGAAGAACCGTAATTTTTCCGCGGTCAAGGTCTGGGACAAGCGGGAATACAAGGACCTCGACGACAGCCGGGAACTGGGCACGCGCAACATCAAGATGGCGCTGCGCAAGCTGCGCAAATTCGCACGCTCGGGCGCTCCGGACGAACTCGACCTCGATGGGACGATCAAGCGCACGGCCCATCAGGGATGGCTGGACCTGCAATTTCGCCCCGAACGGCGAAACTCCGTCAAGGTGCTGATTTTCTTCGACAATGGCGGCTCGATGGACTGGCATATCCAGCAGGTCGAGGAGCTGTTTTCAGCGGCCAAGAATGAATTCAAGGTCATGGAATATTTCTACTTCCACAATTGCCTGTATGAAGGCGTCTGGAAGGATAACAAGCGCCGCTGGAGCGACCAGACCAAGACCTGGGATGTCCTCCACAAATACGGCAGCGACTACAAGGTCATTTTCGTCGGCGATGCTTCGATGAGCCCCTATGAGGTTACCCAGCCGGGCGGTTCCGTCGAGCATATGAACGAAGAGGCGGGCGCCGTCTGGCTGAAGCGTATGACCGATGTTTACAGCCACTGCGTATGGCTGAACCCGGTTGCCGAGCAGAACTGGAACTACACCCAGTCGATCCAGATGATCCGCCAGCTATTCTCCGACCGGATGTATCCGCTGACGATCAGCGGCCTCGAAAACGCGATGCGGGAACTGGTGCGATGAAAACCGAGGACGCCGGGTCGCCGGTCCCGGCTGAAGCTACGACAGCGGCCCCTTCCGCGCGGCCGCGAGCGAAACGCACCGCGCGCCCTCAAGGGCATGCCGAAACAGTCTCAGGCGCGGATGAGTCTGCCTCGAAGCGGAAGTCGACGACCAGAGCCGGAACAGCAAAAAAGGCGGGTCAGGCAACCAAACAGAAGACAACTGCAACTGCAAAGGCGAAAGCGGCGGCAAGAGCTGCATCTCCCGTCAAGTCGAAAGACGGCGGGAAAGCTGCGGCCGCCGTAAAGACCAGACCGAATGCTCCCAGTGGGAAGCCGGCTGAAACGACATCCACGGCCTCCAGGAAAGCGCCGGTCAGGCTCGACGAAGCTGACAGCAGATCGGCCGCAGCAAAACCGACAGGCCAGAAGTCCGCGGCGCCGGCTCAAGGCTCGGCCGTCCCGGCGCGCGTGCCGCGTACCGCGGGACCTTCTGCGTTTGCAAGATTGCTGCTTTTCGCGCACCGGTTGTTCGGCGATCGCGCCGGCGGCCGCAATGAATTTATCTCCACGGCCGGTTTCACGGGCCTTGGCGGTGAAGCGTTTGACGATCCGGACCGCGCTTCGGCCTATGGCTACCGGGCAACGCCACGCGCCCTACTCGGTTGGGTCCTCGACGAACTGAACCCCGATTATGAGCGCACGAGCTTTGTCGATTTCGGCGCCGGCAAGGGTCGCGTGGTGCTTGAGGCGGCGCGCCGTCCGTTCATGCGTTGTCTCGGCATCGAAATCAGCCCGTCACTGCACGAGGATGCCGAGCAGAATCTCATGCACTGGCCACGCTCGCACATGGCCTGCCGTGAAGTCGATTATGTACGCGACAGCATACTGCGCGCCAAACTTCCCGATGGACCGCTTGTGATCTGGATGTTCAACCCTGCAACAGACCGCTTTATCCTGCGGGTGGCTGCGCGCCTTGCGGAACGCGCGACCGCCGGTCAGCAGATAACGCTGGTCTATGTCGACCCGCGCCACGATATGCCATTTCGCCAGGCGCCCTTCTTCCGCGCACGAGGAATCAAGGACTGGCGCATCCGCCTTCTGTCCCCCTACAGGGTCAGAATATGGCAGGCAGGCCCCCAGATATCGCCGCAATCGTGATCCGCACGGCCGATTTGCCCTGAAAACGTAGCGCCAGCTCCGCCACATTTGCTGCAATGCAACAAACGGCAAAGGTTTTTGATGGAACCTTCGCCATTTTCGGCCACATTCCCAAGGCTTTACTCCGGCCAACCGAGGACTGAAATCGACAATCCGTGACGCAGCCGTAATCGGCAGTCGGGGAAAACCGGAGTTATTTTAAACTGCTGTCAGCGCCCATGACCGGCTCGCGGAGCACCGCGACGATCTGCCGGCCACAGCCTTGCCTCGGCCGGGCGCGTATCAGCTTCTAAAAGAACGGGAACACGAATGACACGCTGCTTCACCCGCGGCGCGACGATCATCGCGCTTGGAGCTATTCTTTTGACTTTGGCCGGAATGCCGGCTTCGGCAGATCCTGCAGACCTGGTCCCGCCCTCAGGGACCGGCATCGAGAAAACCGCAAAATCCGAAAATTCGGCCGCGAAAGACAGGTCCCGGAGCGCAAAGGTCGCAAAATCCGGCCGCAACAAGACGGTTGCCAACGCCGCAGACCCGTCCAAACCCCTGCAGCCCACACAACAGACCGCAGCTTTCGGCGCATCCAGCCGCCTCGTATCGGTTGCAAGCAACTATATCGGAGGCAATCCGACCGGCCGCTCGACACTCTGGTGCATGGCCTTCGTCAAGCTTGCCATGGAGAAGGCCGGCTACAAGACAGTCAATTCGCTGCATTCCTCAGCAGCGTTCAAATACGGCCCCAAGGTCTCAAAATCTTCCGCTCGTCCTGGCGACCTCATCTATCGCCATCGCAAGGGCGGTGGCCATGTCGAGATATTCGCTGGCTGGGCCAACGCGGAAAAGACGAAATACGTCGCAATTTCAGGCAATAGCTGCGGTCCGCATGGCAAGCGTCATGTGTGCCGGGTAACGCGCCCCATATCGATGATGCAGGCGGTTATCCGCCCTGAGACAAGCGGCGCCTGAACAATTCCGGAAACGGGGCGCGGGCACCGGCCCGCCCCCGCTTTCGGGCCGGGCTAGCGCAATACGAGCACAGCGCAGGTGGCGTGACGCACGATCCGCGCCGCGTTGGAGCCGATCAGGTAGGTCGCCATACCCGGACGATGCGACCCCATCACGATGAGATCGGCACCGATCCTTTCGGCTTCATCCAGCACCTCATGATAGACCGCACCGTGCCGCACCGAGGCCTTCGCCTTCGATAGGCCTGTCGCGCCCGCAAGCTTCTCGATCTCTTTTTTTGCGTCATCGGTGATCTGCGACTCGATATCCGCCGGCACGTGACTGGCGACCATGCCCGAAATCACCGGCAGTACCGTAACCAGATGCAGATCCGCGCCGTCGCGCTTGGCCATCTCGGCAGCCGTCGAAATGGCGCTCTTGTAATAGTCCGGATCAGACAGATCGATCGGCACCAGAATGGACTTGAACATTTCCTGCTTCCTTTGTTGTCGTGAACGACGCTCGCGACGCTCGCATGTTTCATTTGCCGGCTCTTTGACCTAGCACAAAGCCTCCGGCAGCCTCGCCTATATCTCAATTGACGTATACGTTGGCGGCTGATACCTCCCCTTGCCGCATTCGATAAGCCTGCAAGGGAGCCTGCCGGGTGAGAAAATACGCTTCGAGCATCAACTGGAAAAGCCCGGCGGCGTTCCTGATGGTCATGGCCGCGGCGAATGCCTTTTCGATGGCAGGCTGGCAGGCTCTGATCAACAACTTCGCCGTTTCCGAGGCCAGTTTCACCGGTGCCGATATCGGCCTTCTCCAGTCGGTGCGCGAGATACCGGGTTTTCTCGCCTTCACCGCGATCTTTCTGATCATCTTCATGCGCGAGCAAACGCTGGCGCTGGTCGCATTGCTATTTCTGGGCATCGGCGTCGCCGCCGCCGGCTTCATGCCCACTCTGGGCGGCCTCCTGCTGACAACGCTCATCAGTTCAGCCGGCTTCCACTACTACGAAACGATGAATCAGTCGCTGGCGTTGCAATGGCTGCCGAAGGCCGAGGCGCCGGCCACGATGGGACGCATCCTTTCGGTCGCGGCCACAGCGCAGCTCGTTTCCTATGGCGCGATCCTCATCGCCTCGAAGGTTCTGAACCTCTCCTATCAGACGATGTTCCTTTATACCGGCATCGTGACAGTCGTGCTCGTCGCGCTGCTGGCATCGACCTTCCCGCGCTATGAGCACGAGCATGTCCAGCATAAGAAGATCATTCTGAGGCCGCGCTACTGGCTCTATTACGCGCTTGTCTTCATGTCCGGCGCGCGGCGCCAGATCTTCATCGTCTTCGCCGCGTTCATGATGGTGGAGAAATTCCACTATTCGGTTGCGGCGATCTCGGCGCTGTTTCTGGTCAACTGCGCCATCAACATGGTCCTGGCGCCGGTCATCGGCCGCCTGATCGGACGCTGGGGCGAGCGTCGCGCGATGGGGATCGAATATGCCGGTCTCGTCGTCATATTCACTGCCTATGCCGTGGTTGAAAATCCGTGGGTCGCCGGCCTTCTGTACGTCGTCGACCACGTATTCTTCGCCATGCAGATCGCGGTGAAGACGTACTTCCAGAAGATCGGCGACGCCAGGGACATGGCCGGAACGGCGGCGGTCGCCTTCACCATCAACCACATTGCTGCGGTTTTCATACCCGTTCTGTTCGGCCTGATGTGGCTGGTCAGCCCGGCCTATGTGTTCCTCGCCGGTGCGGCGATGGCGGTAGTATCTTTCATTCTTTCGCGGCTTGTTCCGCTCCTGCCCGCGCCGGGCAACGAAACGATGCTCATCAAACCCGTGGCGCAGGCGGCGGAATAGGCCGCCGCCCTGCTCCCGGTCCAATGCGGCCCGTCAGTAGGTCGAACGGCCGCCTGAAAGGTCGAACGTAAAGCCGGTGCTGAACGAGGCATCCTCCGAAGCCAGCCATGTCGCCAGCGCTGCCGCCTCTTCGGGCAGACCGGGACGCTTCATCGCCACCTTGTCGATCGAGGCCTGCATCGGACCCGGCGCCTTTTCACGCGTTTCACGGAACAGCGGCGTGTCGAACACGGTCGGACAGATGCAGTTGACCAGCACGCCGGTCGTCGCGAGCTCCTTGCCGAAACTCTTGGTCATCGCCATGACGCCGGCCTTGGCGGCAGAATAGGCTGCCTGATTGGGGTTGCCGTCTTTTGCCGCCTGCGAAGCGGTATTGATGACGCGGCCGTAGCCGCGCTCGACCATCGCGGGCACGAAGACCTTGCAGCAATAATAGACACTGTCCAGGTTGATCGCGATCGTGTTCTTCCAGTTCTCGATGCTCGTATCGAGCATCGGCGCGACTTCGAGCGCAAGACCGGCATTATTGAACAGGATATCGACCTTGCCATGGGTCTTGATCGCCTTTTCAGCCCCGGCCTGCACCTGATCCCAGTCAGAAACATCGACACTGTTGAAGGTCACCTTGCCGAATTCGCTGAGGCTCTTCTGCGCAGCTTCGAGATTCTTCACATTGCGCGCCCAGATCTCGACATCCGCGCCAGATTTCAGGAACCGCTCGGCGGTCGCATAGCCAATCCCCGTTGCACCGCCGGTAATGACCGCCTTGCGGCCGCTGAGATCATATTTGTTCATTTCGCTTTCCCTCCCTGAATGGCCGCAAGGCCGTGGATTTGATTCAGTATGTGGCGCGCCCACCGGACAGGTCGAACGTGAATCCTGTCGTGAACGAGCATTCCTCGGATGCAAGCCAGCTGACGAGCGCTGCGGCCTCGTCAGCCTGACCGATCCTGTTCATGGGTATTTTGGACGTGAACGCCTTCATCACATGCGGCGCCCTGCTCAGCGTGTCGCGCACGACCGGCGTATCGAAGACGGTCGGGCAGATGCAGTTGACCAGCACGCCGGTCGTCGCCAGTTCTTTGCCAAAGCTCTTTGTCATGGCCATGACCCCCGCCTTCGCGGCCGAATAGGCTGCCTGGTTCGGATTGCCCTCCTTGCCGGCCATCGAACTGGTATTGATGATCCGGCCATAGCCGCGCTCGACCATTTGCGGCGCAAAGGCCTTCGAGCAATAGAAGGCGCTGTCCAGGTTGATCGCGATGGTATCGCGCCATGATGGAACCCGAACATCGAGCATGGGACCGACATAAAGCGACAGTCCGGCGCAGTTGAACAGAATATCGATATGACCAAGCTGACCCGACACGGCGTCCGCCCCGGCTTCGACCTGTTCCCAGTGCGATACGTCCACGCTCCGACAGGTTATCGGCCCGAAAGCCTTCAGCGACGCCTGGGCCGCTTTCAGCTTGTCAGCATCGCGGCCCCAGATCTCGACGCCCGCGCCGGACTTGAGGAACCTTTCGGCCGTGGCATAGCCGATGCCGGAGCCGCCGCCAGTGATGACGGCGTTGCGACCGCTTAGGTCGTAGGCATTCAATTGCATTCCCTCCACGCTTCACAGCAGGTGCCGGCTGGAAGCAGATTCTCTGACAGAATTTCTGAGGCCACAGCGATGCGCTGGCGCACCATCACGTAGCCGTATTATTCGAACGATCATTCGAATGTGCAATAGAAGAGTGTCGGAGGGCGCGCGTCAAGCCGTTCGCGCGGGCGAGCCTATGCCTGCCGCTCGGGGATCCGAACGACAAGGCCATCGAGATCGTCACGCATCAGTATCTGGCATGAAAGCCGGCTTTCGGGCTTCATCTCATAGGCAAAATCGAGCATGTCCTGCTCGACCGGCGTCACCTCACCGGTCTTTTCCAGCCACGCCTGATCGACATAGACATGACATGTGGCGCATGCGAGCGCCCCACCGCACTCGGCCTCAATGCCGGGTATGAGATTCTCAATCGCAGCTTCCATGACGCTCATGCCGTTTCTGGCCTCCACGACATGTTCGGTGCCGTTGGATTCGATGTAGGTGATTTTGGGCATGGCAGATTGTCTTGGCTATTTTGATGGCAGGCGTAGGTCTGATCGCGTCAGGAGAACGCTGGCACGCATATAGGCCATGGGGCACGGCAATGCTAGACGCCTGAGCCAGGCATTGCAGCGGCAGCTACCGCGCGACGTCCGTGAAGGCCACCTGACGTACGCGTGGACGGCGGGCGGATGGCGTCAGGCGCTGATGAGTTGCTCGATGAAGTCGTTTGCCGCGTCGACTTCGGTCTGGAGCCGGGTAACAGCGCTGGCAACACCGGACGAACCCTTGCGATACGATGTCGTCTCCGCGTGCTCGGCCGCATCAGCGACAGCCCAGGCGCCAATGCCACGGGCAGAGCCCTTGATCGTATGGGCTGATTCCAGCCATTGCTTCCTCGTTGTCGCCCCCATCATGCGAACGAGATAAAGCTTCGACTGTGTAACAAAAAGGCGTAGCACTTCGCGCTCAAGGTCGGCATCGCCGAAGGTTTGTCGGGCAAGATGAACGAGGTCGACCGGTTTGATCGGGGCGGCCGCTTCGCCGGCGGCACGCAGACAATTACGCATGATACTCAACTTTCACGCCATGGGCGGCCGGCCGCGGCGTCATGCCGAAACCGGCCATGATCGGTGACTCTGTCAAATACAAGCTAAATTCGGGTTAATCCGTCGATGAGGCGCTTTTGGGCGCTTCGCTTCCGACCGCATCATAGCCTTCCGGTGTCAGACGACAGACAAGCCAGTCCGGTTTGACGGGGTTGTCCAGCCATCGTTCTGCCCAACCCGCCTCGATGCATGAAATGATCGTTCGTCTGGAGATGGCCTTGCCGTCATTGTCGAACAGCGGCAGCTTTCCGCCGGGCTGCGATACGCCGCGCTTCAGCCAGGCCGCCTGAACTGGCGTTGGCCGTGCATGCGCGCTGCTTTCTGCGTCCTTGCGCCCCGTCTTCACCGCACCGCCGCCCATTAGCGTTAACGCTATATTCACACAATCGGGAAATGCGCTTCCCGTTACAGGGATTTGACACTAGAGTTGGCGCCACGACAAGCGGACGTTGGGCGAATCTGTCTGGGGACAGGCTCAGACCGGCGTGCGGATGTCGAAGGACCTGCGGAAGAAGCGAGCGGCGGTAACCGTAGGCGGTTTGGATTTGGTGTCACGGCCGGAGTGTCCGGCGCCCGGCTTATCGAGAGCCGATGCACCGGCCTTCTGCCACGCACCCTGACAAGCTGAGGCAGGACCGCCAGTGGACCGGCCACGGTCCGTGTGTAGTTGTAAGGCGTTGGCGAAGGCGAGTTTGAAATGGCGAAGCAGAGCAAGGCGAAGGTTGACGCGGCGGACGATGCGCTGCTTGCGGTGGAAGAAGCACTTGGTCTGATCACAGGCGAATCTGATGTCGACGCCGCCGCGCGCAACGTGGACAGCGCCGCGGAGCGTGTCGTCGCGGCCGCACGCGGCAAACCGAAAGTCGACGAGCGCCGCGCATCGGAAAAATCTTCTCCGTCTGCTCAGGAGCGCAAGCAGCGCGCGCACCGCGCCGCCAACGACGATCGCCCCTCGCTCTCCAATATTGTTTATGCACTGGGCCGCCGTCCTTCGCGGGCACCGTTCTGGGCAGCGTTTGTCGTTTCCGCGCTCTGGGTCGCCGTCGGCTTCGCCATCGGCTGGGGACTTTTCGGCAGCGACATGTTCGGCTTCGCCAGCGCCGAGACGGTCGCGGCACGCCCCGGTCTCCTCGCGCTCTACGCTGCGATCATCGTACCGATCGTCTTTTTCTTCTCCATCGCGGTAATTTCCTATCGCGCCGCAGACATGAAGAACGCCGGCCGTTCTTTGACCGAGGCGGCGCTGCGCCTCGCAGAGCCGACCGACCTTGTGAATGAATCCGTTGCAACCGTCGGCCAGGCCGTGCGCCGCGAAGTGGCCGCCATGGGCGATGGTGTGGAACGCGCGCTTGCCCGTGCCGGCGAACTGGAAACGATGGTGCATGGCGAGGTCTCCTCGCTGGAACGCGCTTTCCATGACAATGAGCTGCGCGTCCGCAGCCTGATCGAACAGCTCGCGACAGAACGTGAAGCCATCATCGGCAACGCCTCGCGTCTGCACGAGGCCCTGGTCGGCGCCCGCCAGTCTCTCAACGACGACATCCTCTCGGCCAGCGTCCGTCTTGCCGATGCGGTCTCTGAGGCCGGCAGCAAGGTAACTGCGGTCATGGACCGCCGTTCGGAAGAGATCTCCGACGCGCTGACGAGCGCTGGCGACAACCTGATCACCATGCTGACCAGCCACGGTGACGACCTCGTCCGCCGTCTGACCGTGTCAGGAACAGACGTTTCGGCCACGCTCGCCCATGCCGGCGACTCACTGGTCGAAACATTCCGCGTCCGCGCCGGCGAGATCAACGACACGTTCGCGCTGTCTGGCGACAGCCTGCTTCAGCAGCTCTCCGAGCGCAGCACGGCGATCAACGAGACGCTGGCGGCAACCGGACATTCCGTCGTCAAGCTTCTCAGCGACCGCAGCACGGAAATCAACGTGACCCTTGCCGAGGCTGGCGACCGCTTCCAGCAGACGATCGATGGCACCGGACATGCGACGCTGCATGAACTTACCCGCCTGCAGGGCGATCTCTACGACACCATCGTCATTCGTGGCGGTGAGGCAAATGAAGCCCTGCGCGCCGCCCTCACCGACATCGACACGCATCTTACGAGCCGCGGCAACCAGCTGGTCGAGCGTCTTGCCGACCGCGGTACCGAAATTTCCGAGATGTTCGACAATCGTACCGTTGCGCTCAACGATACGCTGGGCAACCGCGCCGACGAAATCGCAGAAACCCTCGACAAGCGGACCTCCCAGTTCGTCCGCACGCTTGCTGATCGCGCACGCGAAATCGACTCCACGATCGGCGACGGTCTGGGCAACATCGTTCGTACCATTGACGAGCACACCCGCGATATTCACGTCACGTTCGACAGTCAGGCCGGCAATTTCACCCGCACGGTCACCGAACGCATCGCCGAATTCAGCAGCGCCGTCGATGAGCGCACGGCAGCGGTCAACCTGTCGTTTGACCAGCAGACCGGTACCTTCAATCGCCTGATTTCCGATCGCATCACCGAGTTCAGCGGCACCGTCGATGAACATACCGGCCACATCAACCTGACGTTCGATAACCAGACTGCAAGCCTCAACCAGACGGTTGCAGAGCGTATCGCCGAATTGCGCGGCACGATCGATACATCCGGCCATCAGTTGCTTGAAGGCCTCATCGCCCGCACGAGCGAGATTGAGGAAGTCCTCTCCCTGCGCGGCGGCCGCCTCGTGAACGAGATCGGTGCTCGCCGCGATGAGATAGATTCGACGTTCAGCGCCGCGACCGAATATTTCGCACAGACGCTCGATGGCCGTGCCGGCGACCTCGCCGCCCGCGTCGAGGGCGCAAGCGACGGCCTTGCCCGTCTCATCGCCGAGCGCCAGGAAGCTTTCGATGCAACGGTCGCAGGCGCGTCCGACTATCTGACCAGCGCGCTCGAAAGCCGCTCGAACAAGATGGTCGAGCGTATCGACAGCTCGTCCGAAATTCTTTCGCGGACCCTCGAGCAGCGCCAGAACGCTTTCGACTCCACCCTTTCGGAAGCCACCAACAGCCTTACCGGCGCGCTGGACAACCGCACGAGCGAACTCGCAGCACGCATCGACAGCTCGTCCGAGATTCTGGCCCAGACGCTCGAACAGCGCCAGAACGCTTTCGACACCTCGCTTGGTGGCGCTGCCCGCCATCTGACCAGCGCGCTCGACAGCCGCACGGAAGAGATGACGTCATCGGTGATTACCGCCGCAGACGCCCTCACCGGTGCGCTCGACCAGCGCCGCGAGGGTATCGAAACCGTCCTCGGCCAGGCGAGCGACAGCCTGACACGCGCGCTTTCCAGCCGCGGCGGCGAAATCACCCGCGCGCTCGCCCAGCAGGGTATCGATATCACCCACGCGATCGAAAAGAGCGGCGACACGGTCTTCAATGCGGTTGAGACGCATGGCCGCCGCATGATCGAGGAAATGCGGGCCACCAATGGCGAACTTTCCGAAACGATTGAAGCCATCGTCGGCCGTCTCGGCAACGCCAACGAGACGCTGCGCGGCGTTCTTTCCAGCGCAGCCGACAATCTCACGACGATCGAGGTTGCCCTCGGCGAACGGGTCGTCCAGTTCCGCACCGCCATGGAGAAGAACGGCACCGACGTCAGCGCCATCAGCGACCGTGTCAGCGAACAGATTGGCCTGCTGACGAGCGCTTCTCGCGCCGTGATCGCCGATGTCGCTCAGCTGAGCGATCGCTTCGAAGGCCAGAACCGGGCCCTCAACGAGACGATTGATCAGGCCGGCCGCGCCAACACCCAGATCGACGCGACGATCGATGCCCGCCGTCAGCGGCTTGAAGCCCTGGCCGAGTTGCTTGTCGCCAAGGCCGGTGAAGTCGACCAGATGATGCAGACCTATACCGGTGTCATCGAAGACTCGCTGAGCGCTGCCGAGGCACGGGCACAGCAGGTCAACGAGATTATCAGCACCAATGCGTCCAGCGCCGCCGAACGCGTCATAGGTGAAGCCATGCGCATGCGCGACGTGGTCGGCCGGGCAACCGAAGACTCTCTGAGCGCCGCCGAAGAACGCGCGCAGCAGGTCAGCGAAATTATCAGCACCAATGCGTCCAGCGCGGCCGAGCGCGTTATCAGTGAAGCCAACCGGATGCACGAGTTGGTCAGCCGGGCAACCGAAGACTCGCTCAATGCTGCCGAAGAACGCGCGCAGCAGGTCAACCAGATCATCAGCGCCAATGCCGCCAATGCCGCCGAGCGCGTCATCGGTGAAGCCACGCGGATGCGCGAGATGGTCAGTCGCGCGACTGAGGATTCGCTGAATGTCGCTGAATCGCGCGTCCAGCAGGTCAATGATCTCATCGTCGCCAACGCAGCCAGCGCCGCCGAGCGCGTCATTGAAGAATGCGCCCGCATGCGCGAGATGGTCAGCCGCCTTGCCGAGGAGGCCGACACGCAGTCCGAACGCGCCAATGCAACCACCCTCGCCCGTCTCGACGATCTGCGCATCGCTGCTGACGAAATTGGCCGTACGATCAGCCAGAAGGCGTCCACCGCCGCAGGCGAGGTCTTCCGTGAGATCGATGTCCTTCGCCGCGCCGCCGAGGAGGTCTCCTCATCGATTTCGGAGAGCACATCGCAGTCGAGCGACAAGGTTGCCGAACGCCTTGAGCAGATGCGTCTTGCTGTGAACGAACTGCGTTCAGCACTCGAGAAGACAGCCACCGAAACAGGCGACACCGTCTCCGGCCAGATCACGACGCTGCGCCAGTCGATGAGCGATCAGGGACGCGGCGCCGCTGCCGACCTGCAAAACCAGTTCGACGCTCTTGGCGCGGGCCTTGCGACGATGGTGCAGCAGGCGGTCGGCAAGTTCTCCGACGCCGGTCAGGAAATGCGCACCGCGGCTGCCGCCATTGCCGAGGAACTGGAGGCGACGCGCGCCGAACTCAAGCGCGGCGTTCTTGAACTCCCGCGCGAGACGCAGGAAAACGCCGCCGCGATGCGCCGTGCCGTTGCCGACCAGATCAAGGCGCTGAACGACCTGAGCGAGATCGTGACCCGTCACGGCGGCGGTGTGGACGTTGCGCGGGCCGAGGTGACGCGTCGCGCCACGCAGACCGCCGCGCCCGAGAGCCGCCCGCAGCAACCGGCCCCCGCTCCTCGCCAGGCAGCGGTCGCCCGTCAGGCCGCGCCCGCTCAGGCAGAACCGGCTCAGTCCCCCGAGGGCTGGACGATGTCTGACCTGCTCGATCGCGCCAAGAACGAACCGGAAGCCAAGCCGCGTCGTGTCGAAACGCCGCGCAAGCCGGCGCATGCGATGGAATCGATGAATGCGATTGCTGTCGATATTGCCCGGGCAATCAACGATCCGTCCTTCACCGACCTCTACAAGCGCTACCAGGCCGGTGAGCAGGATATTTTCGTTCGCCGGCTTTACGCCCAGCGTGACCGTGGCATCGTCGAGGAAATACGTCGTCGCTACGGTCAGGATGCGGAGACCCGGACCGCTGTCGACAACTATCTGGACGGCTTCGAAAACCTCCTGTCCGAGATTGCCCGCAACGATCGCGACGGAACGCTGCGTCAGATGTACCTGACGTCAGAGCCGAGCAAGGTCTACTCACTGCTCGCGGATGCTGCCGGTCGGCCGCTCTGATAGCGTCATTAAGCACAAAAAGAAGGGCCGCCTGTCAGCGGCCCTTTTTTATTGGTGATGATTGCACCGGTCTGGCAACGGCAACGCGGCGGCAGCGTCAGATGCGCGAGACCGTCCAGCCCACGATATCGCCCATCGCCGCGCTCATGGCAGCGGCAAGCGCGGTAACGATGTCGCCACTGTTCTTGCTCACAAGCGGCGCTTCGCGGATGAACGTCTTCGACGCGACGATGCGTCCACTACGGTCGTTGACGATGCGCACGGCGACCTCGGCATGGGCGATGCCGGAAGTCGGGTCGGCATGGAAGGCGCGGATCTCTGCCAAAATCTGATAATCGGCAACCAGCCCCTCGCCCGTGCGCCCGACGCGTGCGACACGGCCGGATCGATCGAAGGCCTCCACCAGCCGCGCCTGGAACAGCCTGGGCAGCTTGTCGGCCCATTGCGCGCCCGAAAGGTAATTTATCACCGCCGGTTCCGGCCGCACGACAATCCGCTCCGTGTCGAGCGACGCGAGCGCGGTCGGGACAGGCACTAGGATCTGCGCGCGTGTGGATCCGATTGTGCCGAAATCGGTAGGCGCCGACAGATCGTATGTGTCGGGCGCGGGGCCGCTCAGCACGCCACTGCACCCGGCGAGCGCGACCGCCGTCGCCGCTGCGAGCACACCAAGCCTCACCCGACCCAAGATACCGTTGCCGTTCAATACGCTAACCCCGCAACGCCGCACTGCAGGCGACAAACATAAACCGGTTGCTGCATAGCACAAGAACACTTAACGCCGGCCATTATATTCACGCACATTGTCACCGCCCTGCATCAGGAAGCGGCTGGGGCTACGCTCGAACTCGCTGAGAATCCTGTCCATGCTGCGAAGCGTACGCTGGCCCTCGGCAACGAAAGACTGAATATCCCGCAGGCCACTGCCCGAAAAGCGCTGAACATCGGCACCGATGGATTCGATCTTCTTGTTCAGGTTGTCGGACATTTCCTTGAAACTCTTGGCCGTTTCGTTGAGGTTGGCGATGAACCCGTCGTCGGTCGTCCCTACCATCCCGTCAATGCGCGAAACCAGGGAATCGATGCGCTCGGATGCCGACCGCAATTCGCGCGCGACAGCCGATGCGTCATCGATGAACTGACCGATCTTGTCGGATTTGCCTGCCAGCGAGCCTGTCAGGGTTTCGACATTGCCGACGATCCGCGTCACGGCGGTCTCATTGGTGGCGATCAGCGTATCCAGACGCGCCGCGACACCGTCGACCCTCGTAACCAGTTGCTGGGCCGCGTCCAGAAGGTTCTGCAGGCCGGAAGGTTCGGCGAAGATGAGCGGTGCCGAGTTGGGATCGCCCCAAGCGTCCTTCAGCGCAACCGACGTTGCCTTGCCCGGCTTGAGCATCAGCACGGCTCCGCCAGTTATGCCCTGTGTCTGCAGCAGCGCCTTGGTATCGACCTTGACCGGCGTGTCATCGGCCACGTTGATATGGACGACAATCTGCGTCGGATCATAGGGCGCCAGTGTCATCGACGACACCTGACCGACCTTGATGCCGTTGAAAAGCACTGGGCTGCCATTGTTGAGACCTGACACATCATCGACGAAGACGACGCGGTATTCGGTCTGCGAACCCTGTTCGCTGTATCGGCCGAGCCAATAGATGAACCCGAAAGCCGCAACGATGGCGACGATCGTGAACAGGCCGACGATGACCGGATTTGCCCGTGTTTCCATATTCGTGAAGACCGTTTCTCAATCCTGCTCGCGCGCTGCGACCCCGCCCAGCACAGCTCGGGCGCGGGCACCGTGAAAATAGCGATTAATCCACGGATCGTCGAATGCCATGACGGTCTTGGGATCACCCAGGACCAATATCTTGCCGCCGCCAAGCGCGGCAATATGAGTGCACGTTGAGATCAGGCTGTCGAGATCATGTGTGACCATGAAGACCGTAAGACCCAGCGTTTCGGACAATTTCGCGATCAGTTCGTCGAACTCCGCCGCACCGATCGGATCGAGACCGGAAGTCGGCTCGTCCAGAAAGACGATCTTCGGATCAAGCGCCAGCGCACGCGCAAGCGCGGCGCGCTTGATCATGCCGCCTGACAATTCGGACGGAAACTTGTCGCCGGCATCCGGGTTCAGTCCGACCATGGCCAGTTTGAGGTCTGCCAGCTCATCCATCAGTTGCTGCGACAGGTCCAGATGTTCCCGCATCGGCGCCTGAACGTTCTGGCGGACATTGAGCGAGGAGAAGAGTGCGCCATGCTGGAAGAGCACGCCCATCTCCTTTTCCACCCTGCTGCGTTCGGCCTCGTTGGACTCGTCGAGATTGACGCCAAGCACGTCGATGGTGCCGCCCTGACGTGGAACAAGACCGAGAATCGTTCGCATCAGCACCGACTTGCCGGCACCGGACGCGCCGACGAAACCGAGCAGCGCGCCACGCGGCACATCAATATCCAGCCCGTCCAGAACCTTGTGGTCCCCGAACGATACCGTAACGTCTCGGCAGCTGATGGCGTAGTCGTTTGCGCTCATATCCATGGGCTTAATAGGCAATCGCCGAGAAGAACATCGCAAACAATCCGTCCAGAACAATGACCACGAAGATCGATTTGACGACGGCTGTCGTGGTCTGGCGGCCAAGCGATTCCGCGCTTCCGCCCACGCTCATGCCCTCGCGACAGGCAATCAGGGCGATGACCATCGCCATGAACGGCGCCTTGATCAGTCCTACCCAGAACGTGTTCTCACCCACAATGTTGCGAAGATAGGAAATATAGGCATCCGGCCCCATGCCGATATATCCCCAGCTGACGAGACCTGCTCCGAACAGCCCGGCAAAATCGGCGAGCAATGTCAGCACCGGCAGGGCGATCATCAGCGCGATGACACGGGGAACGACAAGAACCTCGATCGGATCGAGCGCGAGCACCCGCATGGCATCGATCTCCTCGCGCATCTTCATCGAGCCGATTTCCGCGGTGAAGGCACTGCCCGAGCGGCCTGCAACCATGATCGACGTAATCAGCACGCCCACCTCGCGCAGTGTGAGGATGGCTACCAGATTGACCGAAAACATCTCCGCGCCGAACCGGCGCAGCTGGAACGCGCCCTGCTGCGCGATGATCGCGCCGATGACCATGGAAATGAGCGTGATGATCGGTATCGCCCGCACACCGGTATATTCGATGTGATGAAGGATTGCGATCGGCCGCAGGCGCGACGGATTCAGGATCAGCTTGAATATGCCGATTGCCGTCTGTCCGAACATGGCCGTGATGCCGACAATATCCTCGCTGGCATCGATGACCGCCTTGCCGGTATCGTTCAGAAGACGGATGGGATAAGGCGGCTCCGGCAGGGGCGCAATCGGCGGGCGGGCGTTCTCGGCGACCTCCTCGAGGAGCACCTCATGCGGCCCGGTAAGGCCAGCGACCTGAACCGGCCGCCCTGCCGCCTCGCCGGCGGCGACAAGCCGGTGGAGCAGCCATGCGCCGGCGACATCCATGATGGTGATCTGCGAGGCATCGATCGACAGCGTTCCCGTGCCATGCGCGATTGCAGATTCCGCGTCCAGGACCAGGGGTTCGACCTGAGCAGCCGACATCGTGTTCCAGACCCCGCTGGCGGCGAAGCTGGAATTTCCGGAAGATACCGCGTCGAGGGCGCCACGGGCAGGCAAGGGCTGTCGGCCTCCAAACCGCTGCCGGCACATTGCGCGCCGGTGGACAATCTGCTTTTGCCTTATAATCGGGGTCGGAGCAATGCGCCACCGGATGCAGAAAACAACCGCCGATTTTGATGAGGATCGATGGCACTGAAGCTGGAAACACGGATCGAACAATGGCCGCTCGCTGGCCGGTTCACCATTTCGCGCGGATCGATATCTCAGGTCGCCGTCATCAGCGTGAAGATCAGCAACGGACCGCATGTCGGGCGCGGCGAATGCCGGCCCTATTCCCGTTATGGAGAAACGCTCGATGGCGTGCGCGACACTATCGATGGTCTTGCGGACGAACTCGCTGCGGGTCTCGACCGCCAGTCATTGCAGACACGGCTTCCCGCAGGCGCTGCCCGCAATGCACTCGATTGCGCGCTCTGGGACCTGGAGGCCAAGCAAAGCGGCATTCCCGTATGGCAACGCGCCGAGCTTGACCGGCCCGTACCGCTCACCACGGCCTATACGCTGAGCCTGGAGACGCCGGAGGTCATGGCTGAGGCAGCGGCGAAGGCAGCGACGCGCCCTTTGCTGAAGGTCAAGCTTGGCCGGTCTGAAGGCGACATGGAGCGGCTTGCGGCCGTGCGCCGGGCTGCCCCCCTCGCCCGTCTGATCGTCGATGCGAACGAGGGATGGACGGAAACGGATTTGCCCGGATATCTGGAGCAGATGGCGGCTCTCGGCGTTGAACTTGTCGAACAGCCACTTCCCGCCGGACGCGACGAAATACTGTCCCGCATATCGAGACCGATTCCCGTATGCGCGGATGAAAGCGCTCATGACCGGGCCAGTCTTTCAGGCCTCCCGGATCGCTATGACATGGTCAACGTGAAGCTCGACAAGTCAGGCGGCCTCACCGAGGCGCTGGCCATGATTGCCGCGGCGCGCGAGGCTGGTCTCGGCGTATTCGTCGGATGCATGCTCGCGACATCGCTTTCAATGGCGCCGGCGGCGCTGGCGGCGCAACGGGCTGACTATGTCGACCTAGATGGGCCGTTGTTGCTTGCCCGCGATCATCAACCCCCGCTTGCTTACGAGGGTTCGCTTCTGATGCCGCCGTCACCCGCCTTGTGGGGCTGAAACCACAGCGCCGCCAGACCGGCTGCGGCCAGCAGGGCAGCGCCGAAATAGGCCTTGAGGCCGAACATGCCAAACAACGGCCCTGCGCCTGCCATCGCGACACCCATGATCAGCGCCGCAATCGCTGAATTGATGCCTTGAACGCGCACTGCCTGCTCGCCTTCCAGCCGCAGGCCGATTGCCCGAACGATCGCATAGTGGGTCAGCGCGAAACTGAACGCATGAAGCGTCTGCAATGCGAAGAGCGGGATCACCGCCGGCGCGAACGCCATCGCCGCCCAGCGTATGAGCGCACCTGCCGCCCCGGCACCGATAAGGAGGCTGGCGCTGCGACGGGCGAACAGAACGCCTGCGGCAGCGAACAGAACGATTTCGGCAGCGACGCCAGTCGCCCAGAGAAGGCCGATTGTCGTGTTGCCGATACCTTCGCGTTCGAACCCGAGCGTCCCGAAGCCGTAATAGACTGCGTGCGAGGCCTGGATGAGCGATGCGGCAATGACGAGCGGAACCAGTTCGCGCGGCACTTTCCAGCGGCGCAGACCGGAGAGCCCGGCCGGAACGGTGACGTGTGCGCGAACATCCCCCGGCAGCAGAAATGCAGCGCCCAGAAGGGCTGCGAGGAGCAGCATGATACCGGGCCCACTGGCTTGCGCGCCAAATCGCGCGATCAGTGCCCCGCCAGCGATATTTGCGGCAATAAAGGCGGCCGACCCCCACAACCGCATCCGCCCGTAGTCGTGGCCGAACCGCCTGACACCCTGCATTGCCAGCGCCTCGCTCAGTGGCAGGATTGCCGCGTAGAGCGCCGAGAATACCGATACGGCGATCAGGACCGGCCAGAAGCCTGACTGGACGGTAACCAGCGAGAAGGCAGCGAGCGCGCCGGCCGCCAGCACAATCATCGATCCCTTCAGCATGCCGCTGCGCCCCGCCCGGTCGGTAATGAGCGGCGTACTGACGACACGGACGATGACCGGAACGGCGAGAATCAGGCTAATCTCGCCTGGGGCAAACCCGCGATCTGCCAGCCAGAGCGGGAAAAAGGGGAGATAGAGCCCCAATGCGGCGAATTGCAGGGCGAAGTGCAGCGAAAGCCTGAAGGCGTAGTTCATGGAGCGCATGGTTTTCTGTGCGGCTTTCCGACTGGTTTTCGGCGTGGCGCTGGCCGGGTCTGCGAAACGACCTGATAAGGATTTTGGCTTATTTTTTCCAGGTTAGGCCTGACGACTTGAAAGTATTGAATTGACATTGCAAGGAACGTCAAACGACAGCAACTCTGCTGACGAGCGTCTCGACGGCGAACATTACGACGCGATCCTCGACGCCGTAATGGAAACCGCGCGCGGGCGCTGGTTCCTTGAAGAATTTGCCAATCGCAAGCGCGCTGCCGACACCGAGACGGTGATGACAGCCCTGTCACGCCTTGAAAAAATGATGGAGCAGCAGGGCGAGAAGGCTGACCAGCAGCGTATCCGCACCGATCTTCTGGACATGATCGCGGTGATCGCGCGTACCCGTGCCGAAATAGCATCCATGCGGCCGGATTCAGACGGCAACTCGTCTCTCTCGGTGGCCACGACCGAACTCGAATTGATCGTCAGCACGACCGAGCAGGCAACTTCCGATATTCTCGCCGCTGCCGAGGACATTCAGGAACAGGCCTGGAAACTGCGCGAAGCCGGTGTCAGTCCGGCCATCTGCGACGCGCTGGACGCCCGGGCGACCGATATTTTCACCGGCTGTTCGTTTCAGGATCTCACCGGCCAGCGCATCGGCAAGATCGTTCACACAGTCGAGTATCTGGAGAGCCGCCTCAACGCCATGATGAACCTCTGGTCCGTCGATGGCGCGGTCCGCACCATGCCGCCAGTGCGCTGGGCCGAACAGACCGACGCGCATCTTCTGAACGGGCCGGCCGCTGAGGGTGAAGGCATCGAACAGGATGCGGTGGACGAGCTCTTCGAGGCACCACTGCCTGTCGACAGCACGCCTGATTTCCTGTCGCCGAACAAAAAGCCCCGGGTGCCGGAAGACAGCGTTCTCAGCGACCCGGAGCTTTTCGATATCAGGGCGATCAATCCGCGATTGCGCGCCAGAGAGCCCGAAGAAGACCGGCAGGAACCCGATATATTCGAGATCGACGGCGACACGCCGGTTGAGAGTGCGGCGTCCGACGAAGCGGCATTGCATTCAACCGAGGAAGCCGACCTGGACCGCAACTGGCGCGATATGGAACTGCCCGCCGCGGCGCCGTCGTCGGGGCGCAAGCCGATCCCCGATCTCGACCTGTCGGCACTGACGCGCGAGCAGAAGCAGGTTCTTTTCAGCTAGCCGCGATGGCCTGGCCCACGATCTTCGCTTCAGGCGCGATCGCCGGATTGGCGGCGGCAATCGCATCCATGAACATCTCGGCCGAGCGACGCCAGGTATAGCTTCGGGCATGCGCCACGCAGCGTGCAGGGTCGATCTTGAGCGCCTCTAGCGCTGCGACGCGCAGATCCTCGTTCACCACGCCCGCACCGCTACCCTCCAGCACGTCCTTCGGCCCTGTCACCGGATAGGCCGCGACCGGTGTTCCCGACGCGAGGGCCTCCAGTACGACGAGGCCGAAAGTATCGGTCCGGCTTGGGAAGACCATCACATCGGCAGCGGCATAAAGGCCGGCAAGCGCCAGCCCCTCGGCCACACCGGCAAAATGAGCGGATGGGAAGCGGCTTTCCAGTTCCTCGCGCTGCGGTCCGTCGCCGACAACGAGTTTGCTTCCCGGCAGATCGAGTTTCAGGAATTCGTCGATGGACTTTTCGACAGCAAGGCGGCCGACATAGATGAAGATCGGACGGGGCAGATCGATGTCGACCCGGCGAGACGGCGCGAAGCGGTCGAGATCGACCCCACGTGTCCACGGCGCGAGCTTGGTGAAGCCATGCCGTCGCAATTCACCCGCAAGGCTCGGCGTGGCGACGAGCGTGGCGCTGCCGCTGTTGTGAAACCGGCGCAGCAGTGAATAGGTCACCGATTCCGGAATCGGCAGACGCGCCGCCACATATTCGGGAAAGCGCGTGTGGTAGGAAGTCGTGAAAGCCCTGCCCGTCGCCCGGCAGGCGGCGCGCGTTGCAAATCCGATAGGGCCTTCGGTTGCAATATGGACGTGGTCGGGCAGCATCTCTTCAAGGCGCTTGCGGATTGCGCCCTTCCCCGCCATGGCAAGGCGAATTTCGGGATAGCCCGGCAACGGCAGCGTGCGAAAGGCATCCGGTGTCAGGAAGTCTACCGCGATGCCGAAGTGCTTCAGTTCGGCGGCGAGCCGTTCAAGCGTGCGCACCACCCCGTTGATCTGGGGGTGCCACGCATCCGTTGCGATCATGATATGTTTCATGCCGCTACTTCTTTCTCGCCCGGCTTCGGCAGCATCGGCACCACATTCGTCTGCGCCCAACGGATAATCTCAAACCGCCCTTCGTGGTCTTCGCCAAGCGCGGTGCAACTCTCCACCCAATCGCCGCAGTTGAGATAGGTAATGCCGTCCATCTCGCGCTTGGCAACGTGATGGATATGGCCGCAGATGACACCGTCAGCGTTCGTGCGGCGCGCTTCGTGCACGAGAGCGTGCTCGAACTCGCCGATGAAATTCACCGCGTTCTTCACCTTGAGCTTGAGCCATGCCGACAGCGACCAGTAGCCAAGGCCGACGCGTCGGCGAACCGCGTTGAAGCCGGTATTGAGCGTCAGCGCCAGCGTGTAGGCGCTGTCGCCGAGAAATGCCAGCCAGCGCGCATAGCGCACGACCACATCGAACTCGTCGCCATGAATCACCAGGTATCGCCGCCCGTCGGCCGCTTCATGGATCATCCGGTTGACGACCTCGATGCCACCGAAATGGGTACCTGTATAATCGCGCAGCACATCGTCGTGATTGCCGGGTATGTAGAATATCTTGGTACCCTTGCGTGCCTGTCGCAGCAGTTTCTGCACCACGTCGTTATGCGCCTGGCGCCAGTACCAGCCGCGCCGCAGGCGCCAGCAGTCCACGATGTCGCCGACCAGATAAATCGTCTCTGCTTCATGGTGCTTCAGGAAATCAAGGAACAGTTCCGCCTGACAGCCCCGCGTACCGAGGTGAATGTCGGAAATGAACAGGGTGCGCAATCGGCGCGGTCTCGTGGTGTCGGTCATGTCATTCGATCTTCGATCTTCGGTCATTGGACAACCGAATGCCGGATTCGCATGACGTATGGATGACAATGCGCTTGTCGATTCCTTAAGAGTTCCAGCGCGTTGTCGCGCGAAGCATCAGCGTTCAGATTTTAGGAACGCCGAACGCGCACCGCGCAGAAGATCGATGGCACGGGCGACGTGCGGCCCGGCGCATACCGTCAGGTTGCCCGGCACCACGACATTTATTGCAGCCCCGAAATGGGCCTGTAGCGCCGGGTGCTGAAGTAGTGCCTCGCCCTGATCGGCCGGCGCACCGGGCGCCTTGCTGAGGACGATAATATCGGCATCAAGCTGCATGAGGCCTTCAGCGTCGAACTGACGGTACCCGTCGAACGGGGCTGCGTTCTCAAGGCCCGCCCGCCGCATCAGATCGTCCATCAACGTGTTTCGGCCGGCGACAAAACCGCGCCGTTGCAGATTCAGCGCGGTCGGACGCTTGCCGTCGGGTGGCGCCGGACGCTCCATTGAGGCGATCAGCTGCGCCGCCCTGTCAGCTGCGTTGAGCGCGTCGCCGGTCTGCCGGATGACCGTCGCAATGCCATTGACGGTATCTGCAATGCCCACTTCGAAGACCGGAATACCCTGCGCCCGCAGAAAAGCCTTCGCATCCCTTCCGGCAAATGCCCCTGCCAGTACAAGATCGGGTCCGAGCGCCAGCGCTTCCTCGGCAGTGCGCCCCGTCAGGCGGAAGCCCGCCATCTTTTCAGGCTCAGGATTGAGGCTTTCGTTGCGCGCGTTGCGCGACAGGGCCGCGATTCGCGATGGCTCGACCAGATCGACCAGCAGGAGATCGGCGCACAGATTGAGCGACACGATCCGCTGTGCAGGCTCGGCCACCACGGGCGCATGCGAAAGTATGACGGCTACCGGCACTAGTGCCAATTGCCACAGCCGCCTGGCTCGCCCATGATCGCGACGCCAAGAAACATACCGGGAGGCAACTGATGAAACTCGTCCGCTTCGGCGCATCTGGAAAGGAAAAACCGGGTCTTGTCGATGAGGACGGCACCATACGCGACCTCTCTGGCATAATCCAAGCCATCGACGCCGATGTCCTGTCCGACCGCGCGCTGGCCAGACTGGCGAAGATCAAGCCATCCAGCCTGCCGGCTGTCCCCGCCCGCACCCGTCTCGGCTCACCCGTTCCGATGCCCTACAATTTCATCGCAGTCGGCATGAACTACGCCGACCACGCAGCGGAAACCGGCATGCCGACGCCGAAGGAACCGATTCTGTTCACCAAGTCGCCCGGCTCCCTTTGCGGCCCCAACGATGATGTGCGCATTCCAAAGGGTTCCCGGAAACTGGACTGGGAGGTCGAGCTTGCTTTCGTCATTGGCAAGGGTGGAGACCATATCCCCAGGAAGACGGCTCTCGATCACATCGCCGGATACATGATCTGCAATGACGTGTCCGAACGCGCATTCCAGATGGAGGGTACCGGGCAGTGGCTCAAGGGCAAGAGCGCGCCGACGCTTGGCCCGTGCGGCCCGTGGCTGGTAACGCGCGACGAGATCGCCAATCCGCAGAAGCTCGGGCTGTGGCTCGACGTCGACGGCAAGCGGATGCAGACCGGTTCGACAGCCAACATGATTTTCCCCGTCCGCGATCTGGTGGCCTATGTCTCGCGTTTCCTGACGCTGCTGCCAGGCGATATCGTGACCACCGGAACACCTCCGGGCGTCGGCATGGGCCGAAACCCGAAAGTCTTCCTGAAGGCCGGCAACGTCATGACACTGGGCATCGACGGCCTTGGTGCGCAGCGCCAGAAAGTCGTCCGCCCGCGCGCCTGAAGGGCATGACTAGGCCGCGCGGGCGGCCAGATAGGTTCTGAGCCCGGTTTCGGCCCATGGCGACAGCCGGTTCAGCGCCTTTTCGTAACTGGCCCACACTTTGCCGAACCCCGCATCGGCAGCAGCCGCTTCGGCGATCACTTCGCGGCTGGTCGCATGCGCGGCCTTGAGCAGCTCTGCCGGATAGGTCCGGAGCTTGATTCCCTGCCTTTTGACGAGGTCATCGAGCGTTCCCGCGTTGAACCACTCGCTTTCCGCCAGCGAAAACGAATTCTCGGCCATTACCGCCTGTTCCAGGATCGCCCGCAGGTCGGAGGGCAATGTCTCGAGCGCCTTCCGCGCGACGAGAAATTCGCCCGTTCCATTCGGTTCATGAAATCCTGGCGCGTAATAATAGGGCGCCACCTTCTGGAAACCCATCGCGGCATCGCTCCACGGCCCGAGAAATTCCGTTGCGTCAATAACGCCCGATTGCAGGCTGGAAAAGATTTCGCCGGGCGGCAGCGAAACCGGCGTCGCGCCGAGCCGCCGGATCACCTCACCGCCCAGGCCTGGCATCCGCATCTTGAGACCTTTGAAGTCTTCGGCTGTCTTGATCTCGTGGCGAAACCAGCCGCCCATCTGCAGGCCCGTATTTCCGCCCATATAGGGCTTGATCGCGAAGGGCGCGTAGAGCTCATCCCAAACGTCCTGTCCGCCGCCATGATAGATCCACGCGTGATGCTCGCCTGCCGTCAGGCCGAACGGCACGGCCGTGAAAAACGGCGCTGCCTTCATCTTGCCCTGCCAGAAAAGAGACGCCGTATGGGCAAGTTCGGCAGTCCCGGTTGCGACGGCATCGAACACCTCCAGCGCGGGCACGAGTTCGCCGGCGGCGTGAACGGTAATCTGCAGGCGCCCGTTGCTTGCCTCGGCAATGCGGCTGGCAATCCGTTCGGCGGTGACACCGGGGCCGGGCAATCGCTTTGGCCAGCTGGTCACCATCCGCCATTCGAAGCGCTGCTGTGCCAGTGCCGGCGCCGCCAGCGCCGCCGCACCTGTACCCGCAACGGATGCCTTCAGGAAATGGCGTCTGGTCTTCATGAATCTTCTCCCTCTTGCTTCCATAGCGCATGAAAATGATGAACCGGACCATGCCCGGCGCCGATCGACAGTGTGTCGGCCGCGGCGATCGCCCGTCCCAGATAGGCCTTGGCTTGGCCGACCGCCGTCTCCAGATCGAGCCCGCGTGCAAGGCCTGCCGCAATCGCCGAAGACAGGGTGCACCCCGTTCCGTGCGTGTTGCGCGTTGCGATCCTCTGGGCTGCAAAGCGCGTGACGCCCTGCCCCGTCACCAGCAGGTCGACCGATTCCGCGCCCGTGCCATGCCCGCCCTTGATCAGGACGGCGCGCGCCCCCAACCGCAGAAGCGCGTCTCCCTGCCGGGCCATCGCCGCCTCGTCCTCCGCGACCGGCAAGTCGAGCAGCGTCGCAGATTCCGGCAGATTGGGCGTGATGAGGTCGGCGATCGGCAACAGCGTCTCGCGCAGAACGGAAACGGCCTCTGGCCTCAATAGCGGATCGCCGCTGGCCGCGATCATCACCGGATCGAACACGACGTTGCGGCAGAGGTGAACGGAAAGCCCTTCGGCCACGGCCATGATCGTCTCCGGCACACTCAACATGCCGATCTTCACGGCTGAGACCGACAGGTCCATGAAGACGGAATCCATCTGCTGGCGGACAAACGCCGGCGGGATATCGAATACGCCCTGAACACCGAGCGTATTCTGTGCGGTCAGCGCGGTGATCACGCTCGCGCCATAGACGCCCAGCGCGGAAAATGTCTTCAGATCGGCCTGGATACCGGCACCGCCACCGGAATCCGATCCTGCGATCGTGACTGCGATGGCCGTCATGTCCGCTCCTCGTTCAGCGCCTCGTCGACAATGCGCCGAAGCCGCTGCGCGCGCGCTTCGGTCTCCGCGCCGGCAAACAGCGCCGATATCACCGAAACGCCGCCAGCACCGGCTTCAATGACTTGCGACGCATTCGCCTCGTCAATCCCGGCGATGGCGCATACAGGCAGATCGCCCCGCCGTGCTTTCAGCCCGACAGCGAGCCGCGCCAGACCGCTCAGGCCAACCGGCGGATCGGGATTGTCCTTGCTCGTCGTGACGAACACCCCGCCAACCGCCGCATAGTCGATCGCATCCATGGGCGCTTGAGTGACATGCAGGTCATTCTTGATCGTCAGGCCGATGATCGCGTCAGGGCCCAGCAGTCGTCTTGCGATCTCGACCGGCATGTCCTCCTGCCCGAGATGGACGCCATCGGCGCCGGCGGCGAGCGCGACATCGACCCGGTCATTGATCAGCAGTGGCGCGCCAAACCGTGCGAGCGCCGACTTCAGGGCAGTCGCCGTGTCGATCATCTGCCGCGTCGATGCGTGCTTGTCGCGATACTGAATGAGCGTGGCGCCACCCCTCACGGCAGCGGCGGCAAGCGCGGCCGGGTCGTTATGACCGGACCCGCCGACAATGCCATAAAGCCGAATGTCGACCTTCATCGCCGGGCCCTCGCGAAGTTGGTCAGATCTTCCGGCCGGATCGTGGAAAGCCGATCGACGAGATGCATGGCGAAACTGCCCGGCCCGCTCGCTTCACGAGCGGCCATTTCGCCAGCGATCCCCATGACGAGCGCGGACGAAAGCGATGCGATTGCCATGTCCGGTTCAATCGCGGCGAAGGCGGCTGTAATCGCGGCGCCAGCGCACCCGGTCGCTGTCACCTGTGCCAGCAGCGGCGTGCCGTTGAGCACCTCGATCTGCGTGCGCCCCGCGACGATGCGATCCACCGCGCCCGTGCACATGACGGTGGTCATCGCCTCCACAGCGAGGGCCGCAACAGGGTCGTCCCCGGTCGGCGCGAGGGCCGTAATCTCATTGGCGTTGCCGCGGATGATCGCCGGTTGCAGGCGCGTCAGCTCACGCGCAAAGGCCGCGCGCGGTTCAGAGACGTCCACAAAAACCGGATCGAGAACCCAGGGGCGCTGTTCATCGCGCATCAGATCGACCGCGATGCCAATTGTCTCGCGTCGCTCCGGCGCGAGCGTTCCCAGATTGATCAGCAGTGCGCGCGCATCGCGAACGAAATAGGCGACTTCGTTGGCGGTATCCGTCATCGACGGCCGGAGACCCAGCGCAAGACAGCAATTGGCGGTGAAGGCCTGCGCAACGGTGTTCGTCAGGCAATGCACCGACGGCGCCTCCTCGCGCAGACGTTCAAGCGTCTGCGCCGCCTGCTCGACGGCCGTCTGTATAGTCATCTGTTCCATGGCGTCAGCCTTTCCCGCCGGGGAAGGCTGCCGACATCGATGCTATCTTGTGGATGGCATGAAGCACGGCATCTCGGTTCCCTCCGCCGGCATCAACCGGATCAGGTTCGATGGGTTGCGTCTTTCGCTCTCAGTCTCCGCTGCCGGAGACACCCCAACGAGATGATGTTAAGCAGTTCCTTGCTAGGCGAGATGAAAGGCAATTTCAAGATGACGGCCACGGCGCCCGACATGGAAGTCGAATACAACAACCGCGCCCGCGTCCCTGAACACCCCGGCATCATCGAAGGCTGGGCCCGCGATGCGGCGGACTACCGCGAAACCGGAATCCACGATCTTGATATCGCCTATGGCCCACATGCCCGCCAGCGTTACGATCTGTTCGGCCGCGGCGACAAGAACAAGACCTGCATCGTCTTCATTCACGGCGGTTACTGGCAGGCGCTCGACAAGAGTTTCTTCTCGCATATGGCCGCAGGAGCCAACGCTGCCGACTACGATGTCGCAATTCCCTCCTACCGCCTGTGCCCGGAAGTGACCGTCGCCGACATCGTCGATGACATGTTCGCCTTCTGCCGCAGTCTCGGCGAAAGCGGCCGCCGTGATATCGTCGTCGCCGGCCATTCAGCAGGCGGCCATCTCGCAGCCTGCCTGCTTGCCAGGGGCACGCATGGCAGAAGTGTCGTTCGAGCTGCCTTGCCGATATCGGGCCTGTTCGACCTCATCCCGCTTGTCGGCACATCGATCAATGACGCGTTGCGCCTTACCGATGACGAAGCGCGACGCCAGAGCCCGCTTTTCTGGACACCGCCTGCAACCGGAACGGCACTGGTGGCCTATGTCGGCGCTTCGGAACCGTCAGAATATCAGCGTCAGAGCCGGACGATTGCCGACGCCTGGGGCAATGCCGGAATTCATACGAGCTACCGCAAACTCGCTGGTGATAATCATTTCACCGCAATCGCCTCTCTTGCCCGCCCCGATGGCGAACTCACGCGGGCACTGCTTGACCTTGCAGCGCGATGAGGCCTCATGTTCAATGCCATGAGAATGGCGCGAAGCCGTCAGCGGAGTACCGATCGAGATGACCCCCTTTTTCGTCCAGATCAAATGCGAACTCGGCCTGGCCTATCGGGTCGCCGGCGAGATTGCCGATGCTGAAATTGCCTCCGAGATTTATTCGACGGCGGGCGAATTCGATCTGCTGGTCAAATTCTACGTCGAGCCCGGTGTCGACATCGGACACTTCGTCAACGAGAAGGTGCATTGCTTCGACGGTATCCGCGATACCCGCACCATCGTGACCTACAAGGCGTTCTAGACCGCCCGGCTCATATCTGTGTGGAACGCACGCCGGGTGTCCGGGGGCGCTGTATGCCGAGCCAGCGTTCGCGCAGTATGACGAAGATGCCCGCGCCGATGACGATCGCAGCGCCCGTCAGCACAACCGGCCCCGGTACCTCGTCAAAGAGAAGCACGCCGAATGCCACGGCGAATATCATGCTCGTATAGTCGAACGGCGCGACAACGGATACAGGCGCCAGGCGATAGCTCTGGGTCAGGCAGATTTGCCCAAGCCCGCCGGCAAGGCCCAGACCGACAAGAAGCAGTCCCTCGCGAAGGTCGGGAACGACCCAGCCCAATGGCAGGGTGAAAAGGCTCCCGACGGTCGTGACGAGCGAAAAATAGAAAATGATCGAGGCGTTCGTTTCGCTTTGCGTCAGGTGTCTCACCTGGATCATGGCAAAGGCCGCGGCAAGTGCGGCAATCAGCGCGAAGAATGCGCCGACAATCGGCGCGGACATTTCAAGCGATTCGCCCAGATGCGGCGATACGATCAGCAGAACACCGCCAAGACCGATGACGACCGCGCTGATCCGGACCTTGCCGACGCGCTCATTGAGCAGGAAAGGTGCCAGCAGCACGGCAAGCAGCGGCGCGGCGTAGCTGATCGCCACGGCATCGTGCAGCGCCAGATAATGGAGCGAGAGAAAGCTCCCGGCCATCGCGATGCCACCGACGAATCCACGCCACACATGGCCCAGCGGTTTGCTTGTCTTCAGCGCCGGAACCATCTGACCCTGTACCGCCAGCATCGCGAACAGCGGGACGAAACCGAAAAGCGATCTCGAGAACACGATCTGGCCCGTTGGCACCGTTCCCGACGCCAGCTTGATTCCCACCATCATCAGCGAGAAGAAGGTCACCGAGAGCAGTTTGAAGGCAATTCCGGCAAGGTTCATCGAATGATCGGTTCGCGGTTTGAAGACATGCCGTTCGTTTATGGCAGGCTTTCGATTTCAGGCAACCGCGTCAAAGACATTGCGGGCATGCAAAAAGCCGGCGGATGGTATCCGCCGGCTTTTCTGTAAGGATCGGTATTGGCTTAGCGGCAGAACACGTAGCGGCCGCCACCGGCGTGATAATAGCCGGTCTGCGGATTGAAAGTGCGGTAACGGCTTCCGCAATAGCTGTACCAGCCCGGGGTCCAGGGCTCGTAATAGGCCGGCGCCGGCGGGGGCGGCGCACTGCGCGATACGCAATCGTTATAGGCCGCCTGATAGTAGCTCTGCCAACGGTTGGAATTGGCCGCTGCACCGCCGAGCGCGCCAACACCGGCACCAATCGCCGCGCCATTGCCGACGCGGTTCTTGCCGCCACCGGCCGCGCCGCCGATGATTGCGCCGACAGCGCCGCCAACGATGGCGCCACCAATGATATTGCCGCTCGGCTGGGCGGTCGCCCGGTTGGCATAGTCACGCGCGTAGGCATCGCAGGACTGGGCGGCGGCAGGTGACATGTTCAAAGCGAAGGCGGTCACAAGTGCCGCAGCGATCAGGAACAAGTTTCGCATGGGAATTCTCCATAAAGGGCCAGACCGGCCGCTCCCGCCGGCAGTTGATTATTGCGGAACGAGAGCTCATTCCAAGTCTTTTCAGGCAATATCATGGCACGCTGATGGATGATTGACCAGATGCGCGATATCACGTCTGGTTGACGGAGTCTTAACGTCGCTCCGTGGCAATGAACGGCGCGCGCTGCAGGAAAACCGGCCGCACATTGCTGCCGACCGGGTGCAGGATAAAAAGGGATTGGAGACAATGATGCGCGAGATCACGATTGATACCAGCGACGGCAGCGCATCTGCGGGCCTTTTTCACCCCAAAGCTGCAAATCCGGCCGCGTCTGGCGTCATCCTCTTCATGGACGCTTTCGGTCCACGGCCCGGTCTGTACGAAATGGCGGAACGCCTTGCGGCCGCTGGCCACATCGTTCTCGTGCCGGATCTTTTTTATCGGCATGCGCCCTACGGACCCTTCGACGCCAAGACCGCATTCGCCACACCGGAAACAGGCGATCAGATCCGCAGCTTTCTGTCTTCGACGACCCTTGCGATGAACGAACGCGATACGGGCCATTTCATCCAGGCCGTTACCGAGGCGGGCGCCACCGGCAAGATCGGGACGACCGGCTATTGCATGGGCGGTGCCCGATCATTGATCGCCGCGGCGGCCTATCCGGACCGCGTGGCCGCCGCCGCAAGCTTTCACGGCGGCAATCTGGCCAGCGACGCAGCCGACAGCCCGCACCTTCGAGTCGCAACGATCAGGGCGCGGCTCTATGTCGGCATGGCCGGTGTCGACCGGACATTCCCACCCGAACAGTCACGGTTGCTGGAGCAGACGCTGCGCGATGCCGGGACGGACTTCATCATGGAGAACTATGCGGGCGTGGAGCATGGCTGGGCCGTGCCCGATCATCGGGTCTTCGACCCCAAAGGCGCCGAGCGTCACTGGCAGCGCATGCTCACACTGTTCGATGAGACGCTGGGCTAAGCTCGGACGTCAGGTTCTGGCCGCGATCGCAGCAGCGGCGCGAAAACGCATATACGCCAGTATCGCGACTGCCGCGAGCGAGGTCGCGACACTGGCGAAGAAAGCGATCTGATAGGTACCCGTCAGGTCACGCAGAGAACCGAATACCCAGCTGCCGCTTGCGACGCCCACGACAGTCGAGCCCACGACGACGCCGACGCGCCTGCCCGCCTCGCGCGCCGGCAGGAATTCGCGCACGACGAGCACCAAGTTGGGAAGTATGCCGCCATGCGCAAGGCCGAAGGCCAGCGACGCCAGATAGAGCACCCAGAGCGTATCGAACGGGATGAAAACGAAAAGGCTCGCCGCCATCGCGGTGCATCCGATCAACATGATCGCAATCGCGCCAAGCCGGTCGGCAAGGAGCCCGTAGGCCAGACGAGAAAACACGCCACCGCCGAATACGAGTGACATCATGGCTGCGCCCTGAGTAATTGTGAATCCAAGGTCGCTCGACATAGCAACGAGCTGCGTATGCGGCATCGCCATCGCGAAACTGGCGGCAAATCCCACCCCGACGAGCAGCCATTGCACCGCCGCCGGGCTGAGCGCGATGACCCGGGTCGCGCCGGAAGGCGCGTCGGCCGCAATCGGCATGCCGTGACCCGGCAGGCGCCGGCGCAGCAACAGCGATAGCGGAACGATGCAGACGATGCAGATAACGCCAAGAACGATGTAGGCAAGCCGCCAGTCATCGATCGTGATCAGCTTGCCGACAACCAGCGGCCAGACGACGCCGCCTATGTAGCTGCCGCTGGCTGCAAGCGAGACGGCGATGCCGCGGCGGCGCAGAAACCAGTGCGACACATCGGCCATCAGCGGTGAAAAGGATGTCGATGCGCCAAGGCCGATCACGCATTGCAAAAGCAGCACGAGCGAAAAATTCGGCGCCAGTCCGGTGAGAATGAACCCGGCCCCGAGAACAATGCCGCCCAGCAGCAGGGGCATGGCAATGCCATATCGGTCGACGAACCGCCCCAGGGTGAAATTGCCGATGGCAAATCCGACGGTCGCTGAAATGTAGGCGAGGGTCGCGTCGGCGCGATCAAGACCGAATTCCGCCTGCAATTCGGGAATGGCGACGACGACAGACCAGATGCCGCCGATGCCGAGCCCGCCGATCAGGAAGGAAACGATCATCCGCATCCACGAATAGCGGCTGTCCAGAACGTCTTCCAGTGCGACCGTTTCGTCCGTGGCTTTCATCCGCTCGCGTCCCCATGCTGCGATATGCGAACCAGTGTCATATCGCGATCATCCGGACAACTCCGCTCTAGTCGCCTTCCACCGGCACGCCGAGGATCGTGATCGCGATACCGAGAATTGCCAGCAGACCGAACATCAGGGCATGAACCTTCTGAGCCTGCCGCCATGCAGCGACAGCGGCGATCGCGGCCTGCAGCCCATAGTAAAGGGCGAACGCTCGCGACGCATAGGAGATGATCTGGAACACATTGGCCGCCCAGGTCAGGACCAGTCCGCAAGCGCCGACAAGCACATAGGCACGCTTTTCGCTGAACAGCCCCCGCGTCACCTCTTGAAAAAGCCCGCCGGAACCGCCCGTATCGGCAACGGCGGCGCTGAACTGGGAGCTCAGCGCGGCGGCAATCAGGAAGAGCGGAAGCACAGGCGCGACAAGGCCGATAAGGTCGATGATCGCCGTCTCGGTGACCTTCAGTTCGCTGACGCTGAAAAGGTAGCTGAACAATCCGATGTAGAGCACATAGATCAGCGTGGAGACAGCCTGCGCCAGGCGCATCGAGCTTATCCTCATGCGCGCGTCATAGGCTTCGCCGAGATAGCGAGACGTCTCGAAACCCTGAACCGTCACGATCAGCCCGAACAGCAGCGTCACGGCGCCCCAGCCGGTTTCCTTTGGAGCGTTGAATGCCAGTTCGCCGGCGCCTGCCCTGTCACCGAAGACGATGGCCAGGCCGACGAGAAGCCCGGCGATGATCGAAAGTTTTAGCCCGACCGAAATGCGCTCCAGCGCCTCCAAGGCGCGAAAGCCCTTCCACCACCCGATGATCAGCACCGCGAGCAGAACGATCGAGGTGAGGATTCGCGCCGAAGTCTGGTCATCGAACGGGGTAAGCCGCACGCCGAATGCGCCGAGCAGATTCAGATAGTAGGTGACCGAGATGATGTAGCTGAACGCAAGCGACCACGAGGCGATGATTTCCAGCGTGGCAGGCATATGGCTCAGGCCCGCTCCTCGGCATGCGATGTTGTATCGGATCGCCCAGCCGAATGCCCACGCCAGCGCATTACAGAGCGAGTCGCCAACGGCGCCCAGGCGCCGAAAGAAGCACTCATGACCGGTCCCAGGATCAGGAAGCCGCTGCCAATGATGGAAGCCAGGGGCGTAACCGTCGCACGCCAGAGGCGCGAAGACCTGACTGCTGGCTCAATCAACTGCGGTTCCGCTGATCGGCGAGAATGATCGCGGCGGAGAGCATCGTCACAGTCTTGTTCAGGGAAAGAGGAGGCTTTGGTGTACAAGGGCGACTCGGAACCTGACCTGCTGATTAAGAGTCACTGCTCTACCATCTGAGCTAGACACCTGCTGTCCTCACCAGCCTGCCGGCCAGCGGTGCGTCCCCTATAACAATCGCCCCTCAGATTGCAAGCGCATTCCCGAACGAGACAACCTTGTCCGTGGCGACGGATCGCCCCATGCGTGCATGGTTCGTAAGCATACCGATTTCGCGCGGAAATTATGACGTTACGGAATAGATATTTTGAATATTCACCCATCGCATATGTGATGAAACTATAGTTAAAGCGTCAGGCTCTTTACTTTATATACTTAAATAGCATTTTCTTTTTACTAAATCTTTCAGAAGAACAACATAGAATTTCACAACGAGAAAAATATACGCGAGAGGAAATCGTTATGGTGCTGCACTTTATTGTGCAATGCAGCAAAAGATACTCGGGCAACTTCCGCGGTAGAATTTGCAATAGTCGCACTCTGTTTTTATTTTGATTATGTTCGGCATTGTCGTTACGGCATATTTTTCGGTGCCGCGAATTGTCAGCAACAATTTGCGGCGGATGCGGCAAGGGCATCGATCGTGGTCTTGGGAAGATGAAAGAATTCAGCTTGCTCAGCGCTTCATCGACCTGAATACGGCCAATATCCGCTTCTTCAGTCACGCAAAGTCAAAGTCAGGGTTGCCGGCAGCGCCGCCGATGCCAATCAGTTCGACGTGTCGGTCGAATACGACGCCACGCAGCTGCCGATCTGGAACCTTTACGTTCCACTGCCGCTGCCTGAAAAAACGATAACCCGCAGCGCCACGATTCGCGTCGGGGGCGTATGATGCAAGGCCTGCCGGCAAGGATCGTACGGAGGTTCTTCCGCGATGCGAATGGCGGCACGGCGATCATGGCGGCCGTCATCATGACCATGAGCATCCTGCTGACGGCGATTGCCGTTGACGGTGGCGCCCTCTATTTGGAGCGGCGCAAGATGCAGAGCCTGACTGACCTTGCGGCAATTGTGTCGGCCACCAGCACCAACGCTCCCCAGCTTGCCGCGCGCCGTTTCATGGACGAGAACGGCTACTCGGGCTTGACCGTTGCAAGTGCTATGGGCAGCAGCGGCGATCTGATCGTTGAGTCCGGCAATTACAAACCCGACCCCGCCATCCCCGTGGAATCACGGTTTCGCCCGGGAACAACACCCTTCAATGCGACGCGGGTCACCTTCACGCGTGAAGGCCAGCTCTATTTTGGCGGCAGCTTCATGCGCAACCCGCAAATCCGGACCAGCGGACTTGCCTATGCCTCAGCGGATGCGGCTTTTTCGATAGGTTCTCGCCTTGCCAGTATCGACGGCGGCCTTCTCAACGCAATACTGGGCGAACTGATCGGCAGTACCTTATCCTTGTCAGTCATGGACTACAGGGCGCTGCTCGCCACCCGCATCGAGGTCCTGAAATTTCTCGATCAGGCAGCCTCGGAACTCAATATCACTGCGGGAACTTACAACGATGTTCTCGAAAGCTCTCTTTCCCTGGCTCAGATAACACAAATCGCCGCCGCCGTCGTACAATCTGGCAACGGACAGGCGGCCAGCGCTCTTACGACGCTCTCAGGAACGCGCGGCGCCTCTTCTATGGAAATCCCGCTCAACCATCTCATAGATCTCGGCGCACTCGGTGCTGCCGCCATCGGTACAGGCAGCGCCATTTTCCAGGCCGATGTCGGTGTGATGGAATTTGTCGGCGCCGGCGCGGCCATCGCCGACGGTACCAATCAGGTCCGCCTGAGCCTCGATTCGGCAATTCCCGGCATCGCAAATCTCACCGCAGATCTTGCAATCGGAGAACCGCCGCAGTCTTCTGGCTGGTTCGCCGTCGGCAGCGAGGGAACGATTGTGCGCACGGCTCAGACGCGGCTTTATATCCGCGCTACGGTGGGCGGCACCGGCCTATTGAGTGCCGTCACCGTCACGCTGCCCGTCTATGTGGAACTCGCCTATGGCGAAGCCAGGCTGGCCGCTATCGACTGCATGGGCGGCAAGCCCCAGGGACTGAACATCGATATTGAAGCGCGTCCCGGCATTGCCGGCGCATGGATCGGAGAAGTGCAACCTGCCCGCATGAGGCGGTTCGATACCAGCCCGGCCGTCGACAGGGCGACGTTCGTCAATACCGGCCTGATCAAGGCTCGCGGCAGGGCGACGGCCGATATCGGCAATACCGCCTTCCAGAAAGTCAGCTTTGACTATCAGGACGTTCAGAACGGCACTGTGAAATCCGTCTCGACCCGCAACTACACGGCACCGTTGATCGCGACCCTGCTCGGCGATCTGGATATTGACGTCGATATCCACGGACTTGGATTGACGTCGCCGCAGACGGTCACGTCGCTGGTCGCTCTAAGCCTGCAGCCGGCGGCCGTGGCAATCGATGCGGTCGTTTACAACCTGCTGACGGTCCTCGGCGTGAAGGTCGGCGAAGCCGATATCCGAGTTCATGGGGCACGCTGTCAGCGCGCTGTCCTCGTTCAATAAAAAAGACAACCTCCCCGAAAGACTGCGCCGGGGCCCTTGGCAGGCCCCGGCGCCTTCTTTTGAAGATGGGTGATGTCAGCCGGCCGCGTGGACCCGCTGGCGGCTCTGCATCAGTTTGCTCAGCGCGTGAACATAGGCGCGTGCCGATGCCACGAGCGTATCGGGCTCCGCGCCGCGGCCGGTGAAGAGGCGGCCGTTTTGCTCCAGCCGCACGGAAACCTCCGCCTGCGCGTCGGTTCCTTCGGTCACTGCGTGAACCTGGTAGAGAGACAGCTTCGCCTCATGCGGAACGATCGCATGAATGGCATTGAACGTGGCGTCTACCGGCCCGTTGCCGCTGGCTTCCTTGGTGACCTCGCGACCATCGACATTCAGCGTCAACGTCGCCCGCTGCGGACCGCCTGTACCGGCGATGACCGTCAGCGCAACCACCCTGATGTCGTCATGGGCATGCCCCATTTCCTGATCGACCAGCGCCTCGATATCCTCGTCGAAGATATGCTTCTTGCGATCGGCCAGTTCCTTGAACCGCACGAACGCATCCTGCAACTGGTTGTCGGAGAGCTCGAAACCCAGTTGCCGCAACTTGTCGCGGAAGGCGTTGCGGCCGGAATGCTTGCCCATGACCAGCGACGACTTATGCACGCCGACTTCTTCGGGCAGCATGATCTCGTAGGTCTGGGCATTCTTCAGCATGCCGTCCTGATGGATGCCGCTCTCATGCGCGAAGGCGTTTCGGCCGACGATCGCCTTGTTGTACTGCACGGGAAACGACGTAACCGCCGAGACCAGCTTGGAGGCCCGCATCAGCATCGTGGTGTCGATATTGGTGTGATAGGGCAGCACGTCGCCCCGCGTCTTGATCGCCATCACGATTTCTTCCAGTGCGGCATTGCCCGCGCGCTCGCCGATACCGTTGATCGTGCATTCGATCTGCCGTGCCCCGCCCTTCAGGCCAGCCAGCGAATTGGCGACCGCCATGCCGAGATCGTTGTGACAATGGACCGAGAACACCGCCTTGTCCGCATTGGGCACCTTTTCGCGCACATTGCGGAACATCGCCGTATATTCCTCCGGCGTCGTGTAGCCGACGGTATCGGGAATGTTGATGGTCGTCGCGCCGGCGTTGATGGCCGCCTCGACACAGCGATAGAGAAATTCCGGTTCCGTACGGGTGCCGTCCTCAGCGCTCCATTCCACATCGTCCACGAGATTGCGCGCGCGCGTCACCGAGCGCGACACCAGTTCCAGAACTCTTTCCGGATCCAGTTGCAGCTTGTGCTTCATGTGGACGGGGCTGGTAGACAGGAAAGTATGGATGCGCGGGCGCGCGGCGTGACGAACTGCCTCGCCGGCCCGGTCGACATCCATGTCGCCGGCGCGTGCCAGTCCGGCGACCACCGCGTTCTTCACAACCTTGGCGATCGCGGATACCGACTCAAAATCGCCATTCGAGGCGATCGGAAAACCGGCTTCAATGATGTCCACGCCCATTTCATCGAGGAGTTGGGCAACCTCCAGCTTTTCTTCCAGCGTCATCGTCGCGCCGGGGCACTGCTCTCCGTCGCGCAGCGTCGTATCGAAAATCAATACGCGTTCGCCATTGGTGTCGTTCGTCACGGTCATTGTGTTCGTTCCTTGGGGTCCGGTATGCCCGCCTGTCTATCTCAAACGCGGGCAAAAGAGAATGAAAGCCCGCCTGCGGGCCGTTCAGCGCATCCCCTGAGTACCCGCCCGCATCCGGGCAGTCGGCGCTCAGGGGCCGGTAAGGAGAAGAAGCGTTCCGCCGCAGGACGGACGGGCGGACAGGCGCGCGCGCGCGCTCACAGGCGCATGGATTCGCCTGGATTTCATGGCATCAATGCGAGCCGTGAACGTCAGCATGGTGTCCGCTTCCAGAAACTAACTTTCGTCAATTTACAGGCAATATATTCAAAGGTAAAGCAAAAGACTGTCAGGGTCTCCCCGCCGCGATGCCGGCATCTCCTGGCATGTTGACAGGCACGTTGCGCATGGAAGCAGCGTCAATTCCCCAAGAGGTCCCGTGGGTTCTGCTTTTCCTATTTCCTTGCTCCATGATGTGCGGATCACGCCATTGAAGCGGCATGAAGATGATCGCGGCGCACTCACTGAGATCTTTCGCGCGAATTGGCCGACCGGCACCGATCCTGTTCAATGGAATATGGTCAGAAGCCAACCCGGAACCATGCGCGGTTTCCACGTCCACGCGACTCACACCGACTACCTCCTGATCGCGGAAGGAGCGATGTTTCTCGGCATGAGGGACCTCCGAAAAGGCTCACCGACCGCCGGCATGGTCGACACTTTAACGATCACCGCCGAAGAGCCCTTCGCAGTGACATTGCCGACGGGTATCGGCCATGGCTTCTGCTTTGTGCAACCATCCATGCACATTTATGCCGTATCGCACTATTGGGACATGGCCGACGAATTTGCCTGTCGGTTCGATGACCCTGAAATCGGCATAGATTGGCCAGTCGCATCTCCGCTCCTGTCACCGCGTGATGATGCCGCAGGCACTCTCGCCGAAATGATTGCCGCATATGAAGCGCGCATAGCGGAGCTCAACCGTTGAAAGACAGGCCGGATATTCAAATTGGCCTGGTCGGCTGCGGCAACTGGGGTCGGCATATTCTTCGCGACCTGAAGGCCGGTGGCGCATCGGTCACTGTCGTTGCCCGCTCAAAGGCCAGCACCGATCGCGCTCGAGACGGCGGCGCAACGGCGGTGGTCGCATCCATTGAGCGTTTGCCGGGCGATCTCGACGGCTTTGTTGTTGCAACGCCAACGGAAACTCATCTGCCCGTGGTAGAGAAACTGCTGGCGCGGCAAAAGCCCATCTTCGTCGAAAAGCCCCTGGGCAATGACGTTGCACGTGCGGGGCAGCTCCCCGCGGCCGCCGGCAATCTTGTCTTCACCATGCAAAAATGGCGCTATCACCCCGGAATTCAGGCGATCGCGACCATGGCGCAGGAGCGAGAGTTCGGTCCGATCCGCGCGATCCGATCCATGCGTCTCGGCTGGGGCAATCCGCACGCCGGCGTTGACACGATCTGGCACCTGCTACCCCATGACCTTGCGATTGCTTTGCAGATATTCGGGGATTTGTTGCCTCTTCTGTCAGTCGTTCCTGACGCGCTGGACGCGCGGGAGACGGACTGATTGCTGCTTTAGGCAAGGGCGCCAGAATGTATTATCGAGGTGTCGAGCCGGCACCCGACATATCGGCGGTGTGTCATCGCCGCATTCGAGGATGCGACCGTAGAGCTCGGGGATGGGTGGGCTGAAGCCATCACGATCATCCGTGAAGGTGAAACTGAGCCTGAACGCCGCGAAATCGGAAATGCCAGTGCTCGCGCTTTGAGATCAATGCATTCCTCGACCATCTGCGGGGCGGTCCGCCTCCCATGACGTCGCTGGCGGAGGAAATGGTAATCGTGCAGCGAAGTGCGGAAATCAGGTCGGCGGCAGGGCTGGATGCGCTTGGGCTTGCCGGCACGAAACCATGACCCTGACGTTCACGATCATCGTGCTGACTTACGATCATGGCCTGACGCTCCGCTATGCAATCGACAGCATCCCTTGCCCAGACCCGGCCCGACTTCGCTGGTGGTCATTGGCGATGGCGCGCCGCCTTCGACCGAGGACATCGTTGCTGAATATCGCGCACGGGATGAGCGCGTATCCTATCGATCCTTTCCGAAAGGGCCGCGCACTGGCGAGGAACATCGCCATGTGGTGCTGCAGTATCGGTCGATACGCCGCTGATCGCCTATTGCAGCGACGACGATATCTGCTTCCTGATCACCTTTCGGAAATTGCCCAGCTCCTGCGCGAGCACGATTTCGTTTCCGCAAAATCCTGAACGTTGCCCGTTCGCGCCGCGACGAGGAAAGCGCGTCCATCGATGCAGGACGGCTCGCCGGAGGACGTTCCGGCAAGAAGGCAGGCGCACTATCGCCTCGCACCAACCGTTACCGCTTCGAAGAGCCTGAGGGCGCGCGCTGTGCTTTGGCGAACCGCCCCGAAACATTGCTGGTCTGACTACCGTCGCGCACACGCTGGCTTGCCAGAAGCCTGCCGGAAGGCTGGTCGCCCGCACCAGTCGGAATCCTTCACCGATCTTTACATGTGGCGGAAGTTTCTCAGCGACCTCCTGCCGCGTACGGACCGGTGACCGGATCACGTCCCTGCACTTGCCCTGTGCCCTCCGGCGTAACCTCAGCGCCGACCAATCGTCTTCGTGAGCTGGCGCTATGGTTTGAACTGATTAAAGCGCCTCAGGACGCATGGCCCGCATTCGGCAGGTTACCTTCGAAACGCCATTGCTGCTGCCGAGGCATTTCCTCGGGACGCGAAACCTTTTTGGTGAGGCAGCGCAATTGCGGGTTTGTGAATGGCGCAAAATGCCGCGATGTGCTGACATGCTCAGGACGATCAACGTCCCAACAGGGGAGTTACGAAGCAATGAGGAAACTAGCAGCAATCGCATTGGCGTTGTCTTTTGCCGCCACCCCCGCCCTCACTCTTCCACTGCCCGGCCGACATGGCCAAGATCGATGCGGCGATGAAGACGGCGAGCCTTCCGACGCTGGGACAAGGCGAAGGTCATGGAATTGCGCGCCACCTGAGAAGCGCCCTTTCACAAGGAAGGCAAGCACCGGAATCCGTCGACACGCTTCGGCGGGCGCTGAAGATTCTGGGCATGTAGCCCCTTCCTCCAAGGAATAGCGAAAGAGGGCCGCCCCGGCGACAGGACGGCCTTTCAGTTGCCGTCGCGGGCCTGTCAGCCGCGCGCGATCACCGGCGCCATCGCTGCGATGAACGCGAGATAGGAAACGCCGTAGACCATCGAGGCGATAGCGAGTACCGGCTCGGCCGAGGCATTGCCGCCAATGTAGATGTAGAGCGAGATCAGCATCACAATCGAAGACAGGACAGCCAGGACGACATGGATCTTGGCCATGATGCCCGAGGCCGCCGCCGGGAACGAATTGTAGAAAAGTCCGAACAGCGCAAAGCTGACCCAGCCCAAAAGCTGTGTATGGGCGTGCGTCGGCGTCTGCGTGTATTCGTGATGGGAAGCCATCATCAGGCCGAGACCAATACCCGCCAGGCCATACAGCAAGGCAAAGCTGAAAAAGATGCGCGATAGTTTGTTCATGGAAGTACCCCCTAGCTGCGCGCCGAAACTTTGCCGGCTGCGTAGCGCGGACAATATCCTGAGTCTCAGACCGTGATAATACCGCTCGCAAGGAGCACGGCATTGCCGCCTATGCGCACAGAACGAAGCTTGCCGCCTTCGCTGTTGATCTCCAGATGAATGATGCTGGGCCTTCCCATGATATGACCCTGTTCGATGCGGTAATTGTGGGTGCCCGCCGGCGGCGTATCGAATGTCTGGATGACTGCCGAAAATGCGGCTGCTGCGCTCCCCGTCGCCGGATCCTCGCCAATGCCTATATGAGGCGCGAACATGCGGGCGTGGAAATCGTTCTTCTGGCTGACAGTCTCGCGGCAGTAGACATAGATCTGACCTTCGGCGCCGAACAGTTCGTCATAGCGTGGCTTGCTGATTTTGCAGCGCCGCAGCGTCGCCATATCCCGGACCGGCACGAACACGTAAGGAACGCCTGCACTGAATGCGCACGGCTTGTGGTTCTCGAACCCGATTTCCTTCGGCTGCAGACCCATCACCGCAGCGATCGTCTCGCGGTCGGTATCTGTTGATGTCGAGACCGGCAGTTTGGGAATGTCGAACTCGGCAAAGTCGCCGCGCTTGCCACCCAGTGAAACGCCGACCCGCACCGGCCCGATCTGCTCTTCCAGGACGATCAGCCCATCCTGCGAACCGCCGTCCGGCCAGCGCCGCCGGGCAAGCAGGATAGCCGTTCCGACTGTCGGATGGCCGGCGAACGGCAGTTCGGAGACGGGCGTGAAAATGCGCACGGCGGCACTGTGCGCCTCATTCCTGGGCCTGCTGACGAATACCGTCTCCGACAGGTTGAATTCGCGCGCTATGCGCTGACAGAATTCGGTTGGAAAATTGTCCGCGTCGAACACGACCGCGAGCGGATTGCCGGCGAAACGTTCCTCGGTAAATACGTCGAGGATCGCGTATTGGTGCTCCATGTGCCCTCCCGGACCTGCTCAGGCCGAATCCCTGGCTCTGGCGAGAGCCTAACCGAACGCGATGACGGCGAATATGACCGTGAGCAGCAGGGCGACGCTTCCGGCCATGCCGGCCGTCCGCATCATCGCCGCATCCGGCCGCGTTCCCGAAGCGCGCGCTCTCGCCGAAATGACGAGGGCATAGAGCGTAAGAGCGGTGAATATGACCGCGAACAGCAGCTTGACGTGGAACGTCCAGTCGAGCGCACCCAGCTCGCCACCGTAACGCATGAAATACATGGCGAGGCCGGTGATCCAGATCGCCAGTAGCGACCATGCGCCGATCCGCCCGGTGATCTGCTGAACCGCCCGATGCTCCTCGGCGACCGCCTCCCCGGCCCGCCGCGCCCTTGCGCCCAGTATCGCCTTGACCACGGCAAAGCCGACGCCGAGCCCCATCGCCAGCAGGTGGATGATCTTGAGAGTGTCAAACATGGATATGGCCTCCGTTTCGCCGCCGGCATGTCAGCTGGGATTGGATGCATGGAAACATGTTCCGGTGCAAACAATAAAGGGCCCGTTTCCGGGCCCTTTGTCTTTGAACAGCCAAACTGGCGGGCGCGCTAGTTGCGCTCCTTGTCGACCAGCTTGTTGGCCGAGATCCACGGCATCATGCCGCGCAGCTTCTGGCCGACTTCCTCGATCGGGTGCGCGTCGTTGAGACGGCGCGTCGCCTTGAAGCGGGCCTGGCCGGCCTTGCATTCCTGCATCCATTCGGAGGTGAACCGGCCGGTCTGAATGTCGGTCAGAATGCGCTTCATCTCGGCCTTGGTCTCGGGCGTCACGACGCGCGGTCCGGACTTGTACTCGCCCCATTCGGCCGTGTTCGAAATGGAGTAGTTCATGTTGGCGATACCGCCCTCATAGATGAGGTCGACGATCAGCTTCACTTCGTGCAGGCATTCGAAATACGCCATCTCCGGCGCATAGCCCGCTTCCACAAGCGTTTCGAAGCCGGCGCGGATCAGCTCGACCAGACCGCCGCAGAGAACCGCCTGCTCGCCGAACAGGTCGGTCTCGCATTCTTCCTTGAACGTCGTCTCGATGACGCCCGAACGGCCGCCGCCAACGCCGCAGGCATAGGACAGCGCCAGATCGTGCGCATTGCCGGAAGCATCGTGGCTGATGGCGATCAGGCAGGGCACGCCGCCGCCGCGCTGATATTCGCTGCGCACCGTGTGGCCCGGGCCCTTCGGCGCGATCATGATGACGTCGATCGTCGACTTCGGCTCGATGAGGCTGAAGTGCACGTTCAGGCCGTGCGCGAAGGCGATCGCCGCACCGTCCTTGATATTGTCGGCGATTTCGTCCTTCCAGATGTCGGCCTGGAGTTCGTCCGGCGTCGCCATCATCATCAGATCGGCCCACTTGGCCGCTTCCGAGACGCTCATAACCTTGAGGCCGTCGGCCTCTACCTTCTTGGCGGTCGTCGAACCCGGGCGCAGCGCGACCGCGATTTCCTTGACGCCGGAATCCTTCAGATTGAGCGCATGGGCACGGCCCTGCGAGCCGTAGCCGACGATGACGACTTTCCGATTCTTGATCAGATTGATGTCTGCATCGCGATCGTAATAAACACGCATGAACGTTACCTTCCCCGTATGCGGCTGGCTGGGCGGCACGGCGCCCCTTGGATAAATGTCACGGCGTTCTAGCCGTCCGCGCACCGAAGGGCAACCATCACATTCAACGCCCCTCCCACCAAGACATTGCCCGGCAAATCGGCTAAGCCTCCACCCTCGGCCACAAGCGAGGAGACGGACATGGAGCGCAGCGGCGGATTGCCGAAGACAACCCTCGTCATGGGCATCCTCAACGTGACGCCGGACAGCTTTTCAGATGGCGGCCGCTTTGACGATGCGGGCACTGCCCTTGCCCATGCCCGCGCGATGTTCGCCGATGGCGCCGATATCATCGATATTGGCGGTGAATCCACCCGGCCCGGCCATCAGGCCGTCGATGCGGAGACCGAGAAATCCCGCGTCGTCCCGGTCGTGGCCGCGGTCGCCCCGCTCGGCGTGCCGGTTTCCATCGACACCATGAAGGCTGATGTCGCCGAGGCCGCGCTCGCCGCCGGCGCAACCATTCTGAACGACGTCTGGGGCTTCCAGCGCGATCCGCGCATGGCCGAGGTCGCCGCTACGGCCGGCTGTCAGGCCATCGTGATGCACAACCGGGATAAGGCAGATCCTTCAATCGACATCATGGAGGATATGCTCGCCTTCTTTGACAAAACTCTGGAAATAGCCCGCAAGGCGGGGGTGAAAGAGTCCAGTCTGGTGCTCGACCCGGGCATCGGTTTCGGCAAGACGGCCGCGCAGAGCTTGCAGGCCATGCGCCACCTTGCCCGGCTGAAATCGCTGGGTTTCCCGATCCTGTTCGGCGCATCGCGCAAGAGCACGATTGGCCATGTTCTGGACAAGCCGGTCGATCAACGTCTTTTCGGCACGCTTGCGGTCAATGCATGGGCCGTGCTTGAACATGCCGACATCATCCGCGTCCACGACGTCGCCGCCCATGTCGATTTCGTCAGGATGCTCGACGCTATCCGGAGTGCCTGAACAAGATGGATCGTATCTTCTGCCACGGCATCACGCTGTTTGCCCATCATGGCCTCTTCGACGAGGAAGCCCATCTGGGTCAGCGTTTCGAGATTGATATCGACTGCTATACGACGACCCGTGCCGCGGAGCGGAAGGATCACAACAGCGCCCCGGTTCGCTACGATCATGTCTACGAGATCGTCCGTCGCACCGTCGTTGACGGACCCCGCGTCGGCTTGCTGGAAGAGCTTGCCGAGAACATCTCCGACGCGGTTTTCGAAGAAATAGAAGCCGTCGATGCGCTGCGCATCGAGGTGCGCAAGCCCGGCGCGCCGGTACCTGGCGCTTTCAAATCCATCGGCGTCGAGATCAGCCGGCAGCGTTGACCGGCGATGGAAGCGGGATTCAGCCTCGGCAGCAATCTCGGCGACCGCGCAGCCAACATCGAAAGCGCGCTTGAGGCGCTGTTCGACGGCAACGACATTGCGTTCCTCAAGTCTTCCTCGATTTACCAAACCCCGCCCTGGGGCGTGACCGATCAGCCAGCATTCCTGAACGCCTGCGCCGTCGGCGAAACCGAACTTGCGCCGGACACGCTGCTTGCCCGCGTAAAGATGATCGAGCGCGACCTCGGGCGGCAACCGGGCAGGCGCTGGGGGCCGCGCCTGATCGATATCGATATTCTCTTTCTGGGCAATCGTGAGCTGGCGGCCGAGGATCTGGCGATCCCGCACCGCGAGCTCTTCAACCGCGCCTTCGTGCTGATACCGTTGGCCGAAATCCGGCCCGATCTCGTATTGTCCGGGCGTCGCATTGCCGATGCTGCCGCAACATTTGCGAACGAGCCCGTCGAACGGGTCTCACCGCCCTGGTCACCCGCCTCAGCGCACGACCGTTAGCCGCGTCGCCGCACGCGTCACCGCCGTATAGAGCCACTGCGCGCGCGTATCGCGGAACGCAAAGCTCTCGTCGAAAAGCACCACCTCGTCCCACTGCGAGCCTTGCGCCTTGTGCACGGTCAGCGCATAGCCGAAATCGAAATCGTCATAGGCGCGCCGGACCGCCCAGGGCACCTCGCCATCGCCTTCGAACACCGCCCGGTGCAGGCGGATCTTCTGCGGTGTGGCATAGGGGCCCTCCTCATCGGGCATCACCATCATGTCGATGCGCTGCGCCCGCGCCTTGCCGACCGAGGCAACGCGCCAGAGACCGCCATTCAGCAGCCCTTTTTCCGCGTTGTTCCTCAGACAGACCAGCTTGTCGCCGGCCTGCGGCAGCAGTCCTGAGAAGCCGTTGAGTTCGCGAAGCCGTTGATTGAAGCGCTTGCGAGTCCGGTTGATGCCGACCAGCACCTGCTGTGCCGCCATCACCTGCTCGCTGTCGATCTCGCCCCGGCTGATGACCCGGCTTTCGCCGTAGCGGCCGTAATCCAGCGTCCCGCCCTCGCGCACGGTCTGCGCCATGTCGATGATCGGATTGTCGCGGGCCTGCCGGTGGATTTCGTCGAGCATGATGTCCGGCTCGTGCTCGGTAAAGAACCCGCCGCCCGAGACGGGCGGGAGCTGGCCCGAATCGCCAAGCACCAGCACAGGCGTACCGAAGGAGAGCAGATCACGCCCGAGCGCTTCATCGACCATCGAGCACTCGTCGATGATGACAAGATCGGCCTGTGCGAGCGGGCTTTGCCGGTTGAGCGAGAAGAGCGGCGTCACATTGCCCTCCTCGTCTTCTTCTGCCTCCCCGCGCGGCCTGTAGATCAGCGAATGGATCGTGCGGGCGTTATGCGCACCCCTGGCCCGCAGCACCTGTGCCGCCTTGCCGGTGAATGCGGCGAACAGCACCTCCCCATCGACGCCCTCGGCAATGTGGCGCGCCAGCGTCGTCTTGCCCGTGCCGGCATAGCCGAACAGGCGGAAGACCTGCCGGTCCCCGTCGCGGAGCCAGCGCGACACGGCCTTGAGCGCCCGGTCCTGCTGCGGTGAAAAAGACATGCGTTTGTATTGCCTGATTCAGGCAGTTCACGCGAGCATAGGATAGAGCGTCAGCACCAGCAGCACGCCCATCGTGATGTTGAACCATTTCAAACGCACCGGGTCGGCAAGCCAGTCGCGCAGCGCAACGCCGAAGCCCGACCAGACCGTGACCGACAGGAACATCGGGGTAATGCAGGCAAGGCTGACCGCGATCGCCGAACGATAGGGTTCCTCGGGTAGCGAGAAGAGCGACATCGCCGTCAGCGCGACGACCCAGGCCTTCGGATTGACCCATTGGAAAAGCCCTGCCTGGAACGCGGTCATCGGCTCGGTGCGGTCACTCCCCTTGCCCATGGTCCGTGCGCTGCCGATCCGCCACGCCAGATAGAGCAGATAGGCGGCGCCGATGATCTTCAAGGCAAGATGCAGCGAGGGATAGGCGTTGAGCAGCGAGCCGAGGCCAAATCCGACCGCCAGCATCAGCGTCATCATGCCGACCAGAATGCCCGCCATATGCGGGATCGTTCGGCGGAAGCCGAAATTCACACCGGACGCGAGAAGCATGAAGTTGTTGGGACCGGGCGTCATCGACCCGGCAAAGGAGAAGATCGCAGCGGCAAGCAGGATATCGAAAGTCATTTCAGCAATGGGATGAGCGTTGCCAGCAACATCACGCCCATCGTGATGTTGAACCATTTGAGCCGGACCGGATCGGCCAGCCAGTTGCGCAGCATGATCCCGAAGCCGGCCCAGGCCGAATTGCACACGAGATTGGCGATAAAGAACGCAACTGACACCGTCAGCACCCCGAGATAGGGGCTTTCGACAGTCGAGAATACCGAAAGCGCCGTGATGCTCATCACCCACGCTTTCGGATTGACCCAGATAAGGCCGGCAGCCTGCAGCGGCGTCAGCGGCTTTCCCTCACCGCCATTTGTCGCCATCGACCGGGTCGTCGCCGTGCGCCAGGCCAGATAGATGAGATAGGCAGCGCCAGCTACCTTCAGCCCGAGATGAATGGGCGGATAGGCCTGAAGCAGCGCGCCGATGCCAAAGCCGATGCCTAGCTGCAGGACAAACGCGCCGCTGACCGCCCCGAGAATATGCGGGATCGTTCTGGCAAAGCCGAAATTGACGCCTGAGGTCAGCAAAAGAATATTGTTCGGCCCCGGCGAGATCGCCGCGACCATCGCAAACCACAACGCCGCCAGAACGATTTCCAGGCTCACAGAAGTTCCTCTTGCGCCCGGATCGTGTCTCAGGTGCGCCGCAAATCAAAGAGCGGCGGGCGCATGCGCGCCCTGCCGCGAACGCATGGAAAACGGGCTTTACATCGGCTCCGGGCCGCGCGCCACGGCGGCAATCCCCGTACGCGCGATTTCAACCAGACCGAGCGGCTGCATGATCTCGATGAACTGCTCGATCTTCGACGTCCGGCCGGTCAGTTCAAACACGAAATGCGTCTGCGTGGCGTCGATCACCTGTGCGCGGAAAGCATCGGCGAGGCGAAGCGCCTCGACGCGCTGTTCGCCCTGCCCGGCGACCTTCACCATCAGCAGTTCGCGTTCCAGCGAACGGCCCTCTGCGGTCAGATCGTGAACGCGGTGAACGGGTATAAGCCGCTCAAGCTGATGCTTGATCTGCTCCAGCACCATAGGCGTGCCGGTGGTGACGATCGTGATGCGCGACAGATGCGCCTCATGCTCGGTCTCGGAGACAGTGAGGCTGTCGATATTGTAGCCGCGCCCGGAAAACAGGCCGATGACGCGGGCGAGAACGCCCGGTTCGTTATCGACGAGGACGCTGAGCGTATGGGTTACGGCCTTTTCCTCGGCATGCTGCAGGAAATAGGCGGAAGCGGGCTGGTTCATGGCTCTGGCCTTTCAGGTGTGACTTTAGCGCTCAGACGAGCGTCTTGCCTTCTTCGCCGATGGCGTTTTCGATCTCCTCGTCGGCCACGTCTTCGCCGAGCAGCATTTCGTTGTGCGCCTTGCCTGACGGGATCATCGGGAAGCAGTTGGCCAGCGCGGCAACGCGGCAGTCGAATATGACGGGATGATCGGTGGCGATCATCTCTTCGATCTTGCCGTCCAGTTCCTGCGGCGTCTGCGCCCTGATACCGACCGCGCCATAGGCTTCGGCAAGCTTCACGAAATCGGGCAGCGATTCCATGTAGCTCTCCGACATACGGTTGCCGTGCAGCAACTGCTGCCACTGACGCACCATGCCCATGTACTGGTTGTTCAGGATGAACACCTTGATCGGCAGGCGGTACTGTACCGCCGTCGACAGTTCCTGGATATTCATCAGGATCGACGCATCGCCCGCGATGTCGATCACGAGCTTGCCGGGATGGGCGATCTGCGCGCCGATGGCCGCCGGCATACCATAGCCCATCGTGCCGAGGCCGCCGGAGGTCATCCACCGGTTCGGCTGGTCGAAATGGAAGAACTGCGCCGCCCACATCTGGTGCTGGCCGACCTCGGTGGAGATGTAGGTCTCTTTTCCCTTGCACGCGTCATAGAGGCGTTCGATCGCGTATTGCGGCATGATCACGCTGTCGGAGTTGCGATAGGCCAGGCTGTTTCGGCCGCGCCAGCCACGGATCTTCCCCCACCAGTCGTCATGGGCCTTCTTGTCGCGCTGGGGCGCTGAAGCGCGCCACAGACGAACCATGTCTTCCAACACATGCCCGACATCACCGATGATCGGGATGTCGACCCGAACGTTCTTGTTGATCGAAGACGGATCGATATCGATGTGGATCTTCTTGGCGTTGGGCGCGAAGGCATCGATCCTGCCGGTGATACGGTCGTCGAAACGTGCGCCGACGCAGACCATGACGTCGCAATCGTGCATCGCCATGTTGGCTTCGTACGTGCCGTGCATGCCCAGCATGCCCAGCCAGTTCTTGCCGGATGCCGGATAGGCGCCGAGCCCCATCAGCGTGGAGGTGATGGGGAAATCGGTGACTTCCACCAGTTCGCGCAGCAGCTGGCTTGCCGCCGGGCCCGAATTGATGACGCCGCCCCCTGTATAGAGGATCGGCCGCTTGGCCTGTGCCATCAGGTCGACAGCAGCGCGAATGCGGTCCAGATCACCCTTGACCTGCGGATTGTAGGTCTTGTGGCGGATGTTCTTGGGACCGACATAGGTTCCGGTCGCGAACTGCACGTCCTTGGGAATGTCGACGACCACAGGGCCGGGACGGCCGGACCGGGCGACATAGAAGGCTTCATGCATGATGCGGGCGAGATCGTTCACATCCCGAACCAGCCAGTTGTGCTTGGTGCAGGGCCGCGTGATGCCGACCGTATCGCATTCCTGAAACGCATCGTTGCCGATCAGATGCGTCGGCACCTGGCCGGTAATGACGACCATGGGGATGGAATCCATCAGCGCATCGGTAATGCCGGTGACGGCATTCGTCGCGCCAGGTCCGGACGTCACCAGCACGACGCCGACCTTGCCGGTCGTGCGCGCATAGCCTTCGGCCGCATGCGCCGCGCCGCCTTCCTGCCGCACCAGGATGTGCTGGACATCGTCCTGCTGGAAGAGCTCATCGTAAATCGGCAGCACCGCTCCGCCCGGATAGCCGAAAATGTGCTCGACACCCTGATCTTTCAGCGCCTGCAGGACGATTCCCGCCCCCGTCAGTTCCCGTGACATCTTTCTACACTCTCCAATTCGACCGCCGTCGCAATTAGCGGTATTCCGCGCAATAAAAAAGGGGCCTTAAAGCCCCTTGTGCGCACCTTCGGTCACGGCAGGACTATCCCGCCGCGCCCCCGGCGCGCACGCCTACTACTACGATAAGGTTGAGGTCTGAACGCATTGGTCCGAACGCTTCTCTCTTCACCATTTGAGGGCGGCAGACTATTCACGCCGCTTCATTCGGTCAAGCGGCAATCATTTCAGCCCAGCATACCCGCGATAATCGCTGCCACGTTGCCCGCTGCCGGGTCTATCTGCGGCCAGCCGGCGAACTGATGCCGGTACCATGTGAACTGCCGCTTGGCATATTGTCGCGTCTCATCGATCACGCCCTGGATGGCGGTTTCCATATCCATTTCGCCGGCCGCGACCTTCATCATCGCCCGCAGCCCATGGGCCCGTGTCGCCGGAAGTTCGTCAGAGAGACCGAGCGCGCGATATCGCGAAGCCTCTTCGAGCGCGCCGTTTGCGACCATCAGATGGAAGCGCGCGGCAATACGTTGCCGAAGCCATTCGCGCTCGGGCCAAAGAACGATCTTTACGATCTCATCCGCATCGAGAATCGGCGGGGCCTTCGCCGCCCCGTGCCACTCGGTGAGCGTCCTGCCTGTCGCCTCGGCAACTTCGAGCGCACGGACGATACGCTGCGTATCGGACGGGGAAATGCGCGCTGCGCTTTCCGGATCGACTGATTGCAGCAGGCAATGTCGCTCTTCGGGTCCCTCCGCCTCCATTGCCGCTCTCTGGCGCTGGCGCACGGTTTCGTCGATCGTCGGAATGGGTGACATGGGCTCAATTAGGCTCTTCAGGTAGAGACCCGTTCCACCCGCGAAGATCGGCAACAGCCCGTCGGCATGCGCCTCGGCGACGACAGCTTCCGCCTCGATCGCGAAACGCCCGGCCGAATAGGGCTCGGATGCTGGAACGTGGCCATAAAGCCGGTGCGGCGCACGCGACGCCTCCTCCGCCGTCGGCCGCGCAGTCAGGATCGACAGTTCTCGATAGACCTGCATGGAATCGGCATTGATCACCACGCCGCGATGGTCCTCGGCAAGCGAAAGCGCGACAGCCGACTTGCCGCTGGCGGTCGGTCCGGCGATAAGGACGACATTCCGTTTTACCGCGCTCAAGGGAACTCCATGGCCGAACAGGATACCGGGCCGTTGCTGGCCGCAACCGTGATAGCACGCCCGGGCGACACGCAAAGCCGCGATGTGGCGCTGGAACGACTGGCGGCTGCGGTGATGCCGGCGGCCGATCCCGACATTCTCGGGCCCGAGGCTGGTGTACTGACACTCAATGCACCAACGCTTGAGGGTGCGCGCGCCGCCGCCCGCGATGCGCTTTACGGCATGCCCGTCGATGTTGCCGTCGAGATCGGGGATCGCCGTCGCAAGCGTCTTTTCATCGCCGACATGGATTCAACCATGATCGGCCAGGAGTGCATCGACGAACTCGCAGCCGAACTCGGCATCAAGGACCACATTGCCGCGATCACCGAACGCGCCATGCGCGGAGAGATCGCTTTCGAACCGGCCTTGCGTGAGCGCGTCGGCCTGCTCAGGGGGCTGTCGGCCGCGGTGGTCGACCAGGTCATAGCCGGGCGCATCAGCCTGACGCCCGGCGCCCGTATCGCGGTGCAGACGATGCACGCCAACGGCACCTATTGCGCGCTCGTTTCAGGCGGTTTCACACTGTTTACGGGTCCTATCGCCGCGATGATCGGCTTCGACGAGCACAGCTCCAACACGCTGATCGTCGAAGACGGCAAGCTCGCCGGCGCGGTTGCTGAGCCGATCCTTGGCCGTGAAGCCAAAAGGCGGCGCCTTGAACAGTTGCTGGAGGCGAAAGGCATCGACCGCGCGGCATCGCTCGCCATCGGCGATGGCGCGAACGATCTCGACATGCTGGAAGGATCCGGTCTGTCAGTCGCCTTCAGGGCCAAGCCGGCCGTCGCCGCAGCCGCCGATTTTCGCCTCGATCACGCCGATCTCACGGCGCTGCTCTATGTCCAGGGATATCGCCGCGAAGAATTCGTGGAGGGCTGACCGCGCAACGAAAAAGGGCCGGCGCAAGGCCGGCCCTGATCGGATGTTGCGTTCAGCGGATCATTTGATCGGCAGAACGACGAAGCGCGTATCGCCATCCTTGTTGGTCAGGGTCAGCAGAACGACACTTCGTCCCTTGTCCTTCTGATCGGCAATGCCGGTCTGGATGTCGTCGAGCGTACCGACCGGTTCCTGACCGATCTGGATGATGACGTCGCCTTCCTTGATCTGCTTTTCAGCGGCGACGGAATCCTCTTCCACGCTGGCAATCACTACACCGTCGACCTCGTCGCCGATGCCGTATTGTTCACGCAGCCGGCTGTCGAGCGGCTTGAGACTCATGCCAAGCACGCTCTCGCCCTTGTCGGGCTGAGACGGCGCTTTCTTGCCTTCGTCGGGATTGTCCTGCGTATCGCCAAGGTCGGCGCCTTCCAGCCTGCCAAGTTTCACGGTCAGCTTCTTTTCCTCGCCCTGTCGCAGAACGGTCACCTCGACATCCTTGCCGATCGGCGTATTGGCAACCATGCGCGGCAGGCTGCGCATCGATTCAACGGGCTTGCCGTCGAATTCGAGGATCACGTCGCCGCGCTGGATACCGGCATCTTCTGCCGGACCGCCTGCGGTAACGTCGCCGACAAGCGCACCGGATGCCTTGTCCATGCCGAGGCTCTCGGCGATCTCGCTGGTGACTTCGGTAATCCTGACCCCAAGCCAGCCGCGGCGCGTCTCGCCGAATTGCTGGAGTTGCGCGATGACCTGCTTGGCGACATCCGACGGCACGGCGAAGCCGATACCGATCGACCCGCCGGACGGTGATATGATCGCCGTGTTGATGCCGATGACCTCGCCATCCATGTTGAACAGCGGACCGCCCGAGTTGCCCCTGTTAATCGAGGCGTCGGTCTGGATGAAGGAATCATAGGGGCCCGAGGAGATATCGCGGTTGACCGCCGATACGATGCCCGCCGTGACCGTGCCGCCGAGGCCAAAGGGGTTGCCGATGGCCAGCACCCAGTCGCCGACCCGCATCTTGGAGGATTCGCCAAGCGGTACCGCCTTCAACGGCTTTTCTGGCTTCACCCTGAGCAGCGCGACATCGGTCTTGTCGTCGCGACCGATGAGCTCCGCGTCGAGCTTGGTGCCGTCATTGAAGTTGACGACGATCTCGTCAGCGTCGGCGATAACGTGGTTGTTCGTGACGATGATCCCCTGCGGATCGATGACGAAACCGGACCCGAGCGAGTTGACCTTTCGCGGGCGCTGGTTGCCGTTGTTGCCCTGCCGGTTCTTGAAGAACTCGTCGAAAAACTCCTTGAAGGGAGAATCCTCAGGCAGTTGCGGGATCTCGATACCGCCGCGGCCATCGTTGCTGACCCGCTGGGTCGTCGAGATATTGACGACCGCGTCGATCAGCTGTTCCGACAGGTTGGCAAGGGACTCTGGCCCCTTGGCAAGCGCGGGACGCGCGCTGCCGGCCAGCGAACCGAACGCCAGCGCCAGCGACATCAGGGAAATGGTGAAAAGTTTCGTCCCCTTCAGGGAACGCGGCAGAGAAGTCATCCGATAGAACTCCCTCGTGCAGACCAAAAACAGAATTCGGCGCGCGGCGCATTGCGCCTCATGCCATGCGGCCTGCCCCGGATGCCGCGCATGCGCATCATAGGCCAGCAGCCTGATGCCGCACCAGCCACACTATCGTGATTCCGGCAACCGCCGCCGCCAGCCCGGCGTAGCGGACCTTCTGTTCCGGCAACTGGTCCATCATTTCCAGCATCCGTCGAAGCATGCCGGGAAAGCAGGCATAAATGACGCCCTCGATCACCAGCAGGAGACCGAGGGCGGCAAGAAAGTCGCTCATTGTGCGGGGCGTTGCGGCGAAGCGGGCGCCCCGGGCCCGACCGGGTTGACGAAGTAGCGGAAGAACGGGCTATCCGGGCTCATGACCAGCCGCGTGTCGCCGCCAAGTGACTTCTCATAGGCCAGCATGGAGCGGTAAAAGGCGAAGAACTCTGGGTCGCGCCCGTAAGCTGCGGCAAAGACATCTGCCCGCGTCGCATCGCCGACGCCGCGGATTTCTTCTGATTGCTGATTGGCTTCAGCAATGACAACCGCAACATCCCTGTCGGACTTGGCGCGGATGCGTTGTGCCGCCTCCGCACCGCGTGCGCGTATTTCAGCCGCTTCCTGCTGACGCTCGGTCTGCATGCGATCATAAATCGCCTGACTGTTGGCCTCGGGAAGGTCTGCCCGTCTGATGCGGACATCGACTACGGAGATGCCGAATTTCTCCGCCTCGCGGTTCACTTCCGTATTGATCTGGCTCATCAGATTGGGCCGTTCGTCACGCACGACGTCTTCGAACGTCGCGTTACCAAGCACGCGCCGCAGCGAGGCGTTGAGAACGGTGGCAAGTCGCGAATTTGCGACCGTCACGGTTCCAATTGACTGGTAGAAGCGAAGCGGATCGGCGATCCGATAGCGGGCGAAGGCGTCGACGACAAGCCGCTTCTGGTCCGATGCGATGACCTCCTGAACTGGCGAATCCAGGTCGAGGATACGCTTGTCGAGGAAGACGACATTCTGCACGAAAGGAAGTTTGAAATTCAGGCCCGGTGTTCGGACCGTGCGTTTGTGTTCGCCGAATTGCAGGACCAGCGCCTGGTCGGTCTGCGAAACCACGAACAGTGAATTGTAGGCCAAAAACCCTACTGCGATCAGCAGGACGATAATGCCGCCGAATATCCCGGTTTTCATTAGCGTGCTCCCTGCTGTGTAGACGGCTGGCTGGAACGATTCAGCTGATCGAGCGGCAAATAGGGCACGACGCCATTGCCGCCGACTTCATTGTCGATGATCACCTTGTCCATGCCTCCGAGTACGCGCTCCATGGTTTCCAGATACATGCGTTCGCGTGTGACGTCGGGTGCCTTGGCGTATTCGTCATAGATTTTCACGAAGCGGTCGGCCTGGCCGCGGGCTTCAGCAATCGTACGCTCACGATAGGCTTCGGCCTGCTGGATGATGCGCGATGCATCGCCGCGCGCCTCCGGTACGACCCTGTTGGCGTAGGCCTGCGCCTCATTCTGCGCGCGTTCCTGGTCAGCCTTTGCCGCCTGCACGTCACGGAAAGAATCGATGACCGCTGCCGGCGGATCGACCTTTTGCATTTGAAGCTGCGTGATTTCGATACCCGCGCCGTAGCTGTCGAGCGTCTTCTGCATCAACTGTTGCACGTCGGTCTCGATCTGCTGGCGCGCGACCGACAGAATCGGCTGGATGTTCATCGTTCCGACGACTTCACGCATCGCACTCTCAGCAACCGCTTTGACGGTCGATTCGGGATTCTGGATGTTGAAGAGGTATTCGCCCGCTTCCTTGATGACCCAGAACACGGCAAAATCGATATCGACGATATTCTCGTCACCCGTAAGCATGAGGCTTTCCTCGGGGACGTCCCTCGTACCGCGGCTACCACTGTCGCTCATGCCGATGTCGATGCGGTTGACGCGCGTCACCTTCGGCGTGATTACCCTCTCGATCGGATAGGGCAGATGGTAATGCAGGCCGGGCGGCGTCCACTCTGTATACTCGCCGAAACGCAGGACGACGCCCTGCTCGTCCGGCTCGACCCGGTAGATGCCGGACAGTAGCCAGACACCGATCAGCACGATCACGACCAGACCGATACCGCGGGCGCCGATGGTTCCGGCGCCGCCGCCGCCACCGCCGGGAAGAATGGTCTTCAGCCGGTCCTGACTGCGCCGCAGGATTTCCTCCAGATCGGGCGGTTGACCGCCGCCGCCACCGCCGGGTGGCGGGCTCCCCCAAGGACCGGTGTTCTTACGACCACCGCCGCCGCCGCTCTGATTGCTCCAGGGCATCTTGTCTCCGTTTTTCTGATCGCCTGCCGCCTGCCATTGTTTCGGCTTCGCGGCGCTGCTGGTTTATAGGCCCCCCGAGGCGGCGCTTCAATCAAGCGCCGCGCCGGTAGTTCCGATGAGAAGTATGTATCGCCGCTGTAATATCAAGTGAACGGCCGTGCTGATGCCGTCGCTAAATTCAGTAAATGACGACAGAGCGGATCGATTTGCCCGCATGCATCAGGTCGAAGCCCTTGTTGATGTCATCGAGCGGCATCGTATGGGTGATGAGATCGTCGATATTGATCTTGCCGTCCATGTACCAGTCGACGATCCTGGGCACGTCCGTGCGCCCCTTGGCGCCGCCGAATGCCGTGCCGCGCCAGTTGCGGCCTGTGACGAGCTGGAACGGCCGCGTTGAGATTTCAGCGCCTGCCGGCGCAACGCCGATGATGATCGATGTACCCCAGCCCTTGTGGCAGCATTCCAGCGCCTGACGCATCACCTGGACATTGCCGATGCATTCGAATGAATAGTCGGCGCCGCCCTTCGTCAGGTCGACAAGATATGGCACCAGATCGCCCTCAACCTCGCTGGGATTGACGAAATGGGTCATGCCGAACTTCTCGGCAATCTCCTTGCGCGCGGGATTGAGGTCGACGCCAACGATCATGTCGGCGCCTGCGATCCGCGCGCCCTGGATGACGTTGAGGCCGATGCCGCCAAGGCCGAACACGACCACATTGTCGCCCGGCTGAACCTTGGCCGTATTGATGACCGCGCCAATGCCCGTCGTCACGCCACAGCCGATGTAGCAGATCTTGTCGAATGGCGCGTCCTCGCGGACCTTGGCGAGCGCGATTTCCGGAACCACCGTGAAGTTGGCGAAGGTGGATGTCCCCATATAGTGGTGAAGTTTCTTGCCACCGATTGAAAAACGGGACGTTCCGTCCGGCATGACGCCCTGGCCCTGCGTCACCCGGATCTTCTGGCAGAGGTTGGTCTTGCCCGACGTACAGTAGTCGCATTCGCGGCACTCTGGCGTGTAGAGCGGGATGACATGGTCGCCCTTCTTCAGGGTCTTCACGCCGGGCCCCACATCGACGACCACGCCGGCGCCCTCATGCCCCAGAATTGCCGGGAACAGACCCTCGGGATCGGCGCCGGACAGGGTGAATTCGTCGGTATGGCAGATGCCTGTCGCCTTGATCTCGACAAGCACCTCGCCTTCCCTTGGCCCTTCGAGCTGGACAGTCGTCACTTCAAGGGGCTTGCCGGCTTCAACCGCAACCGCCGCGCGTACATCCATTATCGTTCCTCCCTGTATCGGCCGGGAACTGTCGCAAACGAAAACGGCCGGGGCAAGCCGCGCGGGCTCAGATCCGGCGGCGATAGGTCACATAGGAAAAATCGTGGTCATCACGCGGCCCGCGCTCACCCTGCTCACGCGAGGATACCTCCCACAGCGCAGGGTCGAGTGCGGGGAAGAAGGCATCGCCATCGGGCGCGGCATCCACTTCGGTAAGATAGACGGTATCGGCCTCAGGCAGCGTCTGCGCGTAGATTTCTGCACCGCCGATGACCGCGATTTCGTCAACGCCACGGGCGGCCGCGAGCCTCGCGCCGAGTGCCAGCGCCTCGTCCAGCGATGAAGCCGCGTGCACACCCTCGAACGCGAAGGCTACATCGCGCGTGACAACGATATTGTCTCGTCCGGGCAGCGGTCTGCCGATCGAGTCCCATGTCCGCCGTCCCATCACGATCGGCTTTCCCATGGTCAGTGCCTTGAACCGCTTCAGATCGGATGAAATGTGCCAGGGTAATCCACCGTCTACCCCGATCACGCCATTGCTCCCTGCCGCCACTACGATGATGAGCGAAACGCCGTCTCCCCTGGCGCCGTCATCACGGGGCTTTTCGCTGAAGGCTCCGCCCCGCTTTCCGGCCAGCGCCCTGGCGACCGGATTGCGCGGCCTGGGAGCCTGGCTCATACCGCCACCGGCGCGGCGATGTGGGCGTGCGGATCGTAGTCGAGCAGTTTGAAATCGTCATAGGTGAAGCCGAAAATGTCCTTCACCTCCGGATTGATCTTCATCACCGGCAGCGGGCGGGGGTCGCGCGACAGCTGCAATTCGGCCTGTTCGCGATGGTTGAGGTAAAGATGCGCGTCACCGAACGAATGAACAAACTCTCCCGGCTTGAGCCCGGTGACCTGCGCCACCATCATCGTCAGCAGAGCGTATGAGGCGATGTTGAAGGGCACGCCGAGAAACACGTCCGCCGAACGCTGGTACAGCTGGCAGGACAATTTCCCGTTGGCGACGTAGAACTGGAACAGGCAGTGACAGGGCGGCAGCGCCATCTTGTCGACTTCCGCCGGGTTCCATGCCGTCACGATCAGGCGCCGTGAATTGGGGTTATTGCGGATCTGCGCAACGACATCGGCAATCTGGTCGATCGCCCGTCCGTCCGGTGCCGGCCAGGAACGCCACTGATGCCCGTAGACCGGACCCAGATCGCCATTTTCGTCGGCCCATTCGTCCCATATGCGCACGCCGTTGTCGTTGAGATAGGCAATATTGGTGTCGCCGGCCAGGAACCACAGCAGCTCATGAACGATGGATTTCAGGTGAAGCTTCTTTGTGGTCACCATCGGAAAACCTTCCGACAGATCGAAGCGCATCTGATAGCCGAACACGCTCACGGTACCCGTGCCGGTCCGGTCTCCCTTGGTCACGCCGGTGGAGAGGATGTGTTCAAGCAGATCGAGATATTGCCGCATCGTCTTTCCTCCGGTGATCCGGAAGCGGAGAATCGCTCATGTTTGAGCGCAGACTACGCTGAAATGGTGACGGGCTGAACTCGCAACAATCCCTGTCTACAGCCAAAACCGTGCGGCACAGGGTGTGGTCAACCCGTGCAGTACCTTTTCGGCGCCTCAATTGGTCCCTATATTGCGAGATGCCGGCTTCGGTCGGCTATGGCGATAAATGGCCTGCGTAATAAGCCTATCGGACCCGGGGGCGGTACCCGGCGCCTCCACCAAAACCCGCTGCCGGGCGGGCTTTGGCGGGGGCGAAATAGGATCGACGAGGGTGTAAAGGTTGTGCTTTCGCTCGGCATGGTACCACCGATATCGGACCAAATTGATAGTTGCGAATGACAACTACGCTCCGGTTGCTCAGGCTGCGTAATGCGGTCCTGAAATACCGAAATTAAGCCCTTGCGGTTAGCACTGTAAGGCGGGGTTCGGGAGCACCTGGCAACAGAAGCTCCCACTTCACCTCAGCCTCCAGCCCATTCGCCGCTTGACCGGAATCGCTCAAGGGCATTTCCTTGGGGCGGAAATTTACAGGCAGGATAGACGCGGCACCGATGAGCAAAGATCTGATCCGCTACGACATACTCGCGCAGGAAGCGCTGCTGGGCATGGTTCGCCGGGTGTTGTCCGACACGACCAGAGCCGGCCTGCCGGGAGAACATCATTTCTATATCGCGTTCGATACGCGCGCGCCCGGCGTGCGCCTGTCGCAGCGTCTTCGCGACGAGCATCCCGAAGAGATGACGATCGTCATCCAGCACCAGTACTGGGATCTCAAGGTCTCCGACACCGATTTCGAGGTCTCGCTTTCGTTCAACGGCGTACCCGAACATCTGCGCATTCCGTTCGCCGCCATACGCGGCTTCTATGATCCCAGCGTCAGTTTCGGTCTTCAGTTCGACCAGCAGGACCTGGCCGCTCACCGCGCCAAGAAGGCCGATGGCATCGGAACCCGCCCTGACGAGAAGATCGAAGATGCACTGCCGGCCGAACTGATACCTGCCGGCGCCGAAGGGTCGAAAGACGAAAAGCCGAAGGCCAGGAAAGACGATGCCGGCGACGGGGCGGAGGTTGTCTCGCTGGATTCGTTCCGCAAGAAGAACTGAACCCGACCAGGCAGAAGCGCTCATCGTAACGGATTGATTGCATCCGCTGCCGTGCTAAAACCCCGCCATTCGAAATTCACGTTATGCGCGAGCGGGAGCCACCAAGCATGAGCAAGACACGCACCGAGACCGATACGTTCGGCCCCATCAAGGTACCGTCCGATCGCTATTGGGGCGCGCAGTCGCAACGCTCCCTCGGCAACTTCAAGATCGGTTGGGAAAAGCAGCCAGCGCCGGTGATCCGCGCTTTGGGCATCGTCAAGCGCGCGGCCGCCGAGACCAACATGGCGCTCGGCAAGCTCGACAAGAAGGTCGGCAACGCCATCGTCAAGGCGGCGCAGGAAGTCATCGACGGCAAGCTCAACGATCACTTCCCGCTGGTCGTCTGGCAGACCGGTTCCGGCACGCAGTCGAACATGAACGCCAACGAGGTGATTTCAAACCGCGCCATCGAGATGCTGGGCGGTGAGATGGGGTCCAAGTCGCCCGTCCATCCCAACGACCATTGCAACATGTCGCAGTCGTCGAACGACACCTACCCGACCGCAATGCATATCGCCGCCGTCGAGCAGGTCGTCGCCGACCTGCTGCCGGCCGCCGACCACCTGATCCGCGCGCTCGACGCCAAGTCGCGCGCGTTCTCCAAGATCATCAAGATCGGCCGCACGCACACCCAGGACGCAACGCCGCTGACCCTCGGCCAGGAGTTTTCCGGCTATGTCGCCGCCTTGAAGTATGGCGTGAAGCGGATCGAGTCCTCGCTGAAGGATGTCTATCTTCTGGCGCAGGGTGGCACTGCCGTCGGTACCGGGCTGAATGCGCCCAAGGGTTTCGCCGAAGGCTTCGCGAACCGCGTTTCCGGGATCACCGGACTGCCGTTCAAGACGGCGCCGAACAAGTTCGAAGCGCTCGCCTCGCATGGCGCGCTCGCCGATCTGCACGGCAGCCTCAATGCGCTGGCAACCGATCTCTTCAAGATCGCCAACGATATCCGCTTTCTCGGCTCCGGCCCGCGGTCCGGCCTTGGCGAACTGTCACTGCCGGAAAACGAGCCCGGCTCCTCGATCATGCCGGGTAAGGTGAACCCGACGCAGTCGGAAGCGCTGACCATGATCTGCGCGCAGGTGTTCGGCAACCAGACGACCGTCACCGTCGCGGCCAGCCAGGGTCATTTCGAACTGAACGTCTTCAAGCCGGTCGTGATCTACAACGTGCTCCAGTCTGTGCGGCTGCTTTCTGACGCAATGGTCTCGTTTGCCGATAATTGCGTCGTTGGAATTGAAGCCAATACGACCCGCATCGCCGCGCTGATGGAACAGTCACTGATGCTGGTCACGGCGCTTGCGCCGAAGATCGGTTATGATAATGCGGCGAAGATCGCGAAGACGGCGCACAAGAACGGCACGACACTGCGAGAGGAAACCCTCAAGACTGGCCTCGTGACGGAAAGCGAATACGACACGCTCGTGCGGCCCGAAAAGATGATCCGTCCGAACTGAACGGTCGCGGAGCCGAAGGCGCCATGGCGGAAATCGTCAATCTGAGACAGGCGCGCAAGCGCAGGGCGAGAGCCGAGAAGGAACGCGCCGCAGACGCAAACAGGCGGCTTCACGGACTTTCCAGATCGCAGAAGGATCTCGCTGCGAAGCATCGCGACAGTGAGAGCCGAAAGCTCGACGGCCACCGCCTTGATGACAGCGATGACTGACGCGACGTCTCTGCCGGGAGCACCCTATGGGCCGGTCCGCAAACGGTCGCTGGCCATTGCTGGGCATGCGACCAGCATATCGCTCGAGGATGCTTTCTGGGTCGAACTGCGCCGTCTTGCGGAGGCGCAGAAGCGGCCGCTCGCCGATCTCGTCACAGCCATCGACCATGCACGCGGCGCGGCGAACCTGTCGTCCGCACTGCGCCTCTACGTCCTCGGAGCGATCAAGAGCGGCCTATAGAGGCGCCGCTATCTGCCAGTCGCTCCAAGACTATCTCGGCGGCACCAGTTGGTGTGGCGGCGGCAGCGGTTCGCGGTCGATATTCTCATTGGACCCGCGACCGAAACCAGACGATCCGCCATTGTTTTCGCGGGGCCGTATGATGACCGGTGCGCGTTGCGCAGGTGCGCTGCGCACGGCATCCTGAATGGCTCGCTCCAACTCGGTCTGGGCAGGCGGTGGCGGCAGCGTCTCGCGTGCCTTGCGCTCCGCTTCGGCCCTGGCCGCTTCCGCTTCGCGCAACTTCTGCTCCTCGGCGGCCTTTCGGGCCTCCTCTGCCTTTTTGGCATCGGCCGCGGCTCTTGCTTCCTCGGCCCTGCGCCCGGCTTCTACGGCCTCGCGCTCACGCCGTCGGCGCTGCTCGCCTTCGCGCAGCAGTTCGCGCGAAAAGAACTGCCGTTCGTTGATGTCCTCCTGGAGTGTTTCCAGCCGGTCGACCTCGCGCTCGAATTCGCGGACTGTCAGATAGCCCATGAGCGCGCTGACATCGATCCGTCGAGACGGCGACGCCAGAGGGCCTGAGAAGATCAGCGCGGCCTCACGCTGGCGGCCCTCGCTCTTGTCTGTCTCACTCGCGGTGGAAAGCGACAAAACCGCATCGAGACTCATGTTGTTGAGATCGACGCGCCCTGTCACGAACGTACTGGCCGCCTTCGTGTCGACCGCCACGCGCTCGGCGCGCGCAACGCCACCGGCAATCGAAAACGCGCCCTCCAGCCGGTCGAAATCCAGTCCGCCGGATGCAAGGTGTCCGCCAAAAACCTCCCGCACGCGTGCTTCATCGAGATTCAGACCGGCATCGGACGCCGTCACGACCTGTTCGAAAGCGGCTGGATTGAGTCCATTGAGCCTGCCGTCGCGCAGCGCGATGGATCCAGATCCACCGAGGCTGGCGACGATACCGGCAAGACTGCGGCCCGCTCCGCTTGCGACGATTGTCAAATCGGCAGAACCGCTTGCGACGGGGCGCCCGTCCCTTTGCCAGACGAGTTCTTCCAGGCGCGCCCCATTGAGCGTCAGGTTCGATTCAAACAGGGCGCCGTCAGGGCTCGGCTTGATACTCATCCCGCCGGCGAGCGCACCGCCATGGATCGTGCCTCGCAGATCGCCAATTCGCGCTTCTCCCGCATCGACCTTCAGCAAAAATCCGGCAGTGTCGGCGATGAGCCCGGCGCCGAGATCGAACTTCGCCGCATTGATCGTGAATTGAAGATCGACAGGCAGCAGGGTCGCTGCCGGAATGACATCGTCGGGCCAGGGCCTGCGCGCGCCGAAGGCGTCTTCGCCCAATGCGAGCGCGCCAAGGCCGGCCAGGCTGGCATCCCCGATGCTGAGCTGGCCGCTGATCTTCGGTCGCGCCTGTTGCCGGTCAAGATCGATATAGCCGATGAAGCCGTTGCCCTGCCAATCGCCTTCGATCTTCTGCAATGAGAGGTCTTTCAGGGGTCCGCCCAACGTACCTTTCGCGCTGGCTGGCCCCTGCCCGGCACCGCCGGGCACGTCGATGCCGAATCCCGCAGCTGCCAGAACCGGATCATCCGCAGTGGCGACCAGACGCACGCCGTCGAGCACAATGCCGGTATCGCCGACAATCGACTTGCCGGCCAGGTCGAACCGAAGGCCTGCGCCGGTGAACAGCGCGGTCGTATCCAACCCCGTCGATGGCGTTCCTGAGAGCTTGAGCGAAAGAGAACCGGCGGCATCGCCCGGCATCGTCATCTGAATGCCGGTGAGAGCCAGCAAGGCGGACCCATCCGGATTTTCCGCATCGAGGGTCAGTTCTGCGCGACCCGTGCGCCAACTCGAAAAATCGCCCTCGAATCCCAATTTCAGATCCAGCGGCCCGCCGCCTGCCCTGCCCGAGGCCGACAACGTTACGGCAGTTCCTGCGCCCGCGTGGGCTCCTTTCAGGGCGAACGCAAGCTTGAGCGGCGCAAGGCCTTCGCCCCTTTGGCGAAGCGCGAGCGCGACATCGGGCCGGCCGAATGCCTCAACGAGCGCCGCCACGGCCCCGATCGACCCGGCCTCGACGTCGACGGCAATATCTCCGCTCGGCTGGTCATCCAGCCCCTGAAGCGCACCCTTGCCGTCGATCCGTGTGCCGTTTGCGCCGGCAACCTTCAATTCATTCAGCGTGAATTGCCTGCCATCGAAGCTGGTGTCGAGCGACACGGCGCCGATATCGGTCGAACCGCTGAGAAGCGAAGCGATCTTCAGGCGAGCCTCGACATCGAGCCCGCCGGCGCCGCCGGCCACCTGCGACAGCAAGGCTCCGAGCCCGTCGGCATCCAAACGATCGGCATCGACATCGAGCGTCAGCCTCTTGCGCTCGCCATCCGTATGAACATAGGCGAGATCGCCTGTCAGGTTCGTATCGTCGTATCGCAGCGACATACCATTGAGATAAAGCCTGTCCGTCGAAAGGCTGATGTCGGCCTCACCGGAAACCGGACCGTCCGGGCGGCCAAGGCCGGGAATATCCCCTCGCCCCGCAAGGGCCAGCATCGACGCTGTGCCGTTGCGCGCATTGATGACGCCGCGCCCCTCAAAGGCCGGCGCTGTGCCGGCCAGATCGAGCTTGCCCGACAGCGCCAGCCGCGCGCCACCTGGACCATCGACCCGCAAGCCCCCGATGCGCCAGCCGCCATCGGCGCTGGCGACGTCGGCCTTCAGGTTTTCGAAAAGGACGCCGCCCGCGACGATACCGCCGATATCGAGCGTGGCCTCCACCGGAACAGGAACGTCGATTGCGGCGACAACTTCAGCGAGCTTGCCCAAAAGAACCGGTATGCTCGTCTGATCGCCGCCGCCAAGATGGCGGTCGAGATCCACCTGACGCGTGGACAGGTTGACGGTCAGCCGCGGATCGCCGCCCAGGGTCAGCATCCCGTCGCCCTCAAGCGCCGGGCCACTGTCCGGGTCACCGACAGTCAGGGTCGCTTTCTTTGCCTCGACAGATCCACCCGTGCCTCGAACATCCGCATCGATCCGCCAGACGGGACCTTTCAGCTGACGCGCATCATTCAGATCGAGCCCTTCGAGCCTGATCCGCCCGTTGAAGACGGGCGCACCCTCTTCGATCGTCAACACGCCATCGGAATCGAACGCGACGGGCCTGTTGGCCGGAATGACACCGAGCTTGACCCGCAATGCACTGTCGGGCGTCACGCGTCCGGTCTGCAGGCTGAAGGAATTGACGACGCCGTCATGGACCGCCGAACCTTCCAGCTTGAGCGGTCCGAGCAGCGAAACCGCACTGCCGGTCAGGTTGACGTTTTCGAACCGGGTTACCGTCCCGCTGCGCGCATCGTCCATGAGCACGAGCCCGCCCCGAACCTCCACATGGTCCAGCGAGACGTTCTCCGGATCGACCGGAAAGTCGCCACCGCCCCCAAGCGTCAGTCGTCCGGCGTCATCGACGGAAAGATGGATCACGGGCTGGCTGATCGTTGCCTCGCTCACCGATATCTCGCCGCTCAGAAGCGGTGTCAGCGACATCGTCATGTCGAGCTGTTCGATCGTGATGTCAGGCGTCTCGCCATCGCCGGCCACGACATTGCGCGCCCGCAATACGGGCTGCGGCAACAGGCGCAGTTCCATGTCGCCCTCGATGCGCACCTGCCGGCCGAGAATGTCGGCAGCGCGGCTTTCCACCGAACCGCGGTAGGACGACCAGTCGATCAGGAAAGGGGCGACCAGCGCGATGACGATCGCAACGACTACCGCGATCGCAATGCCGGTCAGCGTCTGGTTCAACCACCTGCCTCCTGTTTAGCGCCCTGCCGTCCTTAAGCCGGCAGGACCTTGCCCGGATTGAGTATGCCCTGCGGATCGAGCGCGTCCTTGATCGAACGCATCAGATCCAGTCCCTCGCCATGCTCGGCCTTCATGTATTTCATCTTTCCCTGCCCGATCCCGTGTTCGCCTGTACAGGTACCGTCCATCGACAGGGCAAGATCGACAAGCCAGGCAAGGAACTTTTCCGCCTTTTCGACCTCTGTGGGGTCGTTCGTGTCGACCTGAGCGAGCACGTGGAAATTTCCGTCGCCGACATGACCGACGATCGGTGCGGGAATGCCGAGCCGGTCGATCTCGGCGCGCGTGCTGGCAACGCATTCGGCAAGGTTCGAAATCGGAACGCAGACATCCGTTGCAAGTCCCTGCGTGCCTGGCCGCATCTGCACGGCAGCCCAGTACGCGTCATGCCGGGCCTGCCAGAGCTTGTTGCGCTTCTCCGGTTCGACCTCCCAGCGGAATTCGCCCCCACCGCAATCCGTGGCGATTCCGGAGAACAGTTCCGACTGCTCGCGAACACTCGCTTCGGTGCCATGAAATTCAAGGAACAACAGCGGCGTCACCGGCAGATCGAGTTTGGAATAGGCGTTGCAGGCTGCCACCTGCACCTCGTCCATCAGCTCGATCCTGGCAACCGGAATGCCGCATTGGATGGTGAGGATTACCGCGTCGCAGGCGGAGCGCACATCGGGAAAGGGGCACACGCCGCCTGAGATCGCTTCAGGAATGCCCGAAAGCTTCAGCGCGATCTCGGTCATGATGCCGAGCGTCCCCTCGCTGCCGACCATAAGTCGCGTCAGATCGTAGCCGGCCGAACTTTTGCGTGCCCGGCTGCCGGTTCGGATGATCCGCCCGTCCGCTGTCACCACTGTTAGCCCCAGCACATTGTCGCGCATCGTGCCGTAGCGAACCGCGTTGGTACCCGACGCACGGGTCGCCGCCATGCCGCCGATGCTGGCATCGGCACCCGGGTCGATGGGGAAGAAGAGGCCGGTATCGCGCAGTTGTTCGTTGAGCTTCTTGCGCGTCATGCCCGCCTCGACGCGGCAGTCAAGATCGCCCTCGTTGACTTCGATGAGACGGTCCATGCGGCCAAGATCGATGGAAATGCCGCCCATCGGCGCGTTCACATGCCCTTCCAGCGACGAGCCGACCCCAAACGGTATGACGGGAACATCGTTGGCGGCACACAGCTTCACGACCTCGCTGACTTCCTCGGTCGTTTCGGCAAAGAACACGCCGTCAGGCGGCTGGTTCTTGTGCCAGCTGGCTGTATGGCCGTGCTGCTCGCGTATCGCCTGACCGGTTGAAAACCTGTTGTGATAGCGCTGCGCCAGTGCGCCAATGACAGCCTCGCGACCGGCGCCTGCTCTTTCGGCAGATTCCTTTCCGCTCATCCTTGTCTCTCTCCCCGCGCTCGGAATAATGCTAACCGTAACTATGGGCTTGGAATCTGGAGCCTATCAACGGGCGACGGGCACGGAAAGGACGATCCGCGCCGCAGCTCTCAACAATTGGCCGAAGCCGGCCTTGGAAAAGATGAAGTGGCATGTGCCCGGCGGCGTTCAGACCGGGACAGCAGGCCCGGGTCTGGGGAGAAGAATTTGACGCAAGATGTGCTGTCCCGGTCGTCGAGGATTCGGATCGACGAGGATTGGATCGACTATAACGGGCACCTCAACACCGCCTGGTATCATCGCCTGTTCGATATGGGAGCCGACGAAGCGCTCGACGAGATCGATCTCGGGCCACGCGAAATCACGGATCGCAACAAGACGATCTTTACGGCGCAGTTTCATATCCACCACCAGCGCGAGGTCTTCGTCGGCTCGGAAGTCTACAGCACGCTTCGCATCATCGATTTCGACGACAAGCGGATGCATTACCTGCAGGAGTTGCACCACGCCGACGAACACTGGGTCAGCGCGATTGCCCAGACTCTCGTGCTTCACGTCGATCTTGGCCGGCGCAAGGTCGAGCCCTGGCCAGACGACATTCGCGAAAAGATCGTCGCGCTTCACGCCAGACATGCAGAACTGCCGCCTCACCCGATGGTCGGCGCGGTGCTCTCGATCGCCAGGAAATGAGCCGGTTCAGCGACAGATGGCTTGGTGGCATCGGCCCATACATGAAGGGCCGCGTCGTTCCCAATGTGGAGCGCTTTGCTGAATCGCGCCAACACATCCTGTGGCTGGTATCCATCCTGATCGGCGCGGGCGCTGCCGGTGGCGCAATTCTCTTCCGGCTCGCCATACAGCTGTTTCAGCTTCCGTGGCTGCGTTCGATGTCCGAGCGCGTGGCATCGCATGCCGAAAGCCTGCCCTGGTGGGTCGTCCTGATCGCGCCGGCCGCAGGCGGCCTGATTGTCGGCATGATACTGCGATATGTCATGCCCGGCGGCCGTTCGGAGGCTGTGGCGGAAGTGATCGCAGCAAGGCATTTCAACGAACCGCCCCTGACTTTGCGCAGCGGGATAACCAGTGCCGTCGTCTCGGCGGTTTCCCTTGGCGCCGGCGCCAGCGCCGGCCGCGAAGGGCCCGTGGTTCACCTTGCAGCGACGATCGCCATGGCAATCCGCAGGCTGTTCCGGCTGCCGCGCTCGGCAATGCCGGTCCTGCTGGCGACCGGTGCGGCAGCGGCGGTATCGGCCTCGTTCAATGCGCCCATCGCCGGTGTCATTTTCGCCCAGGAGGTCATCCTCGGCTATTACGCCCTCGCCTCTTTCGTACCCATCGTAATCGCTTCGGTGATCGCGGCCGTGATTTCCCGCTTCTTCTTTGGCGAATATTCAGCGTTCATCGTCCCGGAGTACCAGATCACCTCCTATTGGGAGGCGCCCGCCTTCATGCTCCTCGGCATCGTCTGCGCCGCAGTCGCCATTATCTTTCAACTGTCGATGGTGTTTGCCGACCACGTTGCCCGAAATATCCGCATGCCGTTGATCGCACGTCCCGTTGTCGGCGGCCTGATGGTCGGCCTTATAGCGATCTTCTTCCCCCAGATACTGGGCGTCGGCTACGAGACCACCGACCTTGCGCTCCAGCAGCAGTTGCCCCTGCTCCTGATGCTCGTGCTGCTTGTCGCCAAGACGGCAGCTACGGCGATCACGCTCGCCAGCCGCTTCGGCGGCGGCGTCTTCACCCCAAGCCTATATCTTGGCGCGATGGCCGGTGGCGCCTTCGGCATCATGGCAGCCGGCGTCTTTCCGGAAATGGCGTCAAGCGCCGGCCTCTACGCGATACTGGGAATGGGCGCTGTTGCCGCCTGCGTGCTTGGCGCGCCCATCTCGACCACCGTCATTGTCTTCGAGCTGACGGGAGGCTACGCGCTGACGATCGCGCTGTTGCTGACGGTTGCCATTGCGAACGGGTTGTCGCTCGCCGTCCTCGGACGGTCATGGTTTGAATCGCAGCTCAAGGCGCGCGGAACGCCCGTCGCCGATCACGAACGCGATCCGTGGCCTCACGCGTGAACGAGCATCACGCGTAGTGATTGCGCACCACCGCGCCGACGATCTCCGGCGCATCGATGACGCCGACGACATCCTCGGCCCTCGGCACGCCTGCCTCGCCCGCCTTCAGAATGATGGCAAAGCTGCGCCGGCGCGTATTCATGCGCGTGATGATCGAATTGAGGATGTTGTTTTCCGGCGCGACGACGTAATCGGTCGCAATCAGAGACCGCAACGTCTGGCCATCATGGGCCGGCCGGTACGGGACGGATCCGAACCGGACATAGCCGATGATCCGCTGGTTGTCGGTTGCGATGACATGCGTGCCCGGCTTGTCGCAGACGCATTCTATGGCTTCGGTCACGGGCGTATCGGCGGGCAGGAAGGTAAAACTCTTGCTCATCAGTTCATGCGCCTGCTGCACCAGATACATGTTGGTGTGGCGTATGACGGGGATTGCCTTGCCGCGATTGCGCAGCTTGACGGTGTAGATGTTGTCGGAGACCAGCGCACGGCGCACGCCGACAGCCAGCGCAACCGCAAGCACGAGCGGAACGATGACGTTATAGTCCCGGGTCATTTCGAAGATCATGACGATGGCGGTCATCGAAGCGCCGGTCGCGCCGCCGACCAGCGTTCCCATGCCGACGATGGCGAATTCCTCGACCGAGAAGACATCGGGCGAAATCATCGCGCCGACCGCGCCGACCGCGCCGCCGAGGGTCGCGCCGATGAAAAGCGAGGGAGAAAAGACGCCGCCCGAGGCGCCAGCGCCGAGACTGATGCTCGTGGCGAGCAGCTTGGCGAGGAGAAGAATGACGAGGAACAGCGCGCTGTTGATACCGCCGTCAAGAACGTCCTGGATTGTCGCGTAACCCACGCCTGAGGAGTGATAGGCGCCCGTAAAGTAGAAGAACCCGTAGGACATCAGGCCGATTATCAGCATGCCGACGATGTTGCGCGTGTAGTCATTGCCCGGCATGGCTGGAAAGAAATCCTCGCACCACGCCAGGAACTTGACGAATGCCCAGGAAGCGATCCCGCCGAGGACGCCGAGCACCGCAAAGCCGATCAGTGCCTCGACATTGACGGCGCCAACCGGCGCGATCGACGCTACCGGCACGTTGAAGGCGGGGTCGAGGCCGAAAGCGATGCGGCCGATATAGGTCGCCGTCGTCGTCGCGACGACAACGGGCAGGAAAGTACGGTTGGAGACTTCGGGCAACAGCAACTCAACGGCAAACAGCACGCCGCCCAGAGGCGTATTGAAGGTGGCGGCGATGCCGGCGCCGGCGCCGGCCGAAAGCAGCGTGATCTTCTGCCAGCGCGGCAGGCTGAGCATGCGCGCAAGCGTCGAGCCGAATGACGCGCCGATCTGGATGATCGGGCCTTCGCGCCCGACGGATGCTCCGCTGCCGATCGATATCGCCGAAGCGATGGACTTCACTACGGCAACGACGCCACGGACGTCGCCCCCCTTGTGATAGACGGCATACATGACTTCCGGCACGCCGTGCCCCTTGGCTTCGGGAGCGAAGGTCTTGACCAGCCAGACCACGATCAGCCCGCCAACGACCGGCGAGAGAATGACCAGCGGCCCCCACAGACTTTGCAGGTCGTACTGGTTGGCGTCGTAGAACCATCCCAACTTGCCGAGGAATATGACGTTGTGGGCAAGCGAGATCATGAAGCGGAAGACCACCGCACCGGCGGCGGCGACGACCCCGATCAGCAGGGCGAGCAGACAAAGGACGGTCAGCGAAACGGTACGTTCGTCGGCTTCAGCCACGGTGGAGACCGGGTCAGCGGAAATCTTTTGTGATGTATCTGTCATTGTCGGGTGCCGCGCGGGAATTGACGCAAAAAGTCCGCAAAAGAGAGGGACAGGCGCAGGAAGTTGACCCGGTGTTCACTCCACAGGCGCCGCGAGTCAAGGGCCGGACAATTAAATTTTACGTTTTTTCCGGTCGCCGACCCGGCACGCGGCCTTACATTAGGTTGGATTCAGAGGCATCGAATCACTACCTGTACGAGGATCATGTCGCAGCCCGTGAGACCAGCACCCCCTTCAGCGCCTGCCCCCAAGCCGGGCGGGATCGCGGAGCGTGCGCGCGCCGCGGCTGCCCCGTCCTATCTGGATGGATTAAACCCGGAGCAGCGCCGTGCCGTTGAGACGACGGAAGGGCCCGTTCTCGTGCTCGCCGGTGCCGGCACCGGAAAGACCCGGGTCCTGACGACGCGGATTGCCCACATTCTGGCAACCGGCAGGGCGCGCCCCTCGCAGATCCTGGCAGTCACGTTCACCAACAAGGCCGCGCGCGAGATGCGCGAACGTATCGGGCGGCTCATCGGCGGCAGTGTCGAGGGCATGCCGTGGCTCGGCACCTTCCATTCGATTGGCGTGAAGATTCTGAGGCGTCACGCCGAACTCGTCGGGCTGCGGCGCGACTTTACGATTCTCGACACCGACGATCAGATCAGGCTGCTCAAGCAGCTTCTTTCCGCTGCCAATATCGATGAGAAGCGGTGGCCAGCCCGCCAGCTCGCAATTCTCATCGACGGCTGGAAGAACAAGGGACTGACGCCTGAAAAGATTCCCGAAGGCGACGCGTTCGTTTTCGCCAATGGCGAGGGCCGGCGCCTCTACCATGACTATCAGGCACGCCTGAAAATCCTGAACGCTGTCGATTTCGGCGATCTGCTGCTGGAACCGTTGCGCCTGTTTCAGGAGAACGCGGATGTGCTTGACGATTTCCAGTCGCGCTTCCGCTACATGCTCGTCGATGAGTATCAGGACACCAACGTCGTCCAGTATCTGTGGCTACGGCTGATTGCCCGTGCCGACGGCAATCTTTGCTGCGTTGGCGACGACGACCAGTCGATCTATGGCTGGCGCGGCGCCGAGGTCGACAACATCCTGCGCTTCGACAAGGATTTCCCCGGCGCAGTCGTGATCCGCCTTGAGCGAAATTATCGCTCGACGGGCCATATACTTGCTGCCGCCTCCGGTCTCATCGCCCACAATGAAGGCCGCCTCGGCAAGACACTGCATACCGAGGACGAGGCGGGCGAGCCGGTTTCTGTTGCCTGCGTCTGGGATTCTGCCGAGGAAGCGCGCGCCATCGGCGAGGAGATCGAACAGGCCCAGCGGCGGGGCCACAAGCTCGACGAAATCGCAATTCTCATGCGCGCATCATTCCAGATGCGCGAGTTCGAAGAGCGTTTTGTAACGCTTGGCCTGCCCTACCGTGTCATTGGCGGCCCGCGTTTCTACGAGCGCGCCGAAATACGCGACGCGATGGCCTATCTCAGGGTCATCAATTCACCCTCGGACGATCTCGCATTCGAACGTATCGTCAATACGCCGCGCCGCGGCCTCGGCGATGCATCGGTGCAGCTGATCCACGCCATTGCCCGCGATCGTTCCATCCCGATGACGCAGGCGGCGTCCCTTCTTGTCGACAGTGAGGAACTGAAGCCGAAACCCCGCGCGTCGCTGTCGTCGCTGCTGGAGGATTTCGCGCGCTGGCGCGAGGAACTTTCCACGATGAAACATGCCGATCTTGCCGCGTTGATGCTGGACGAATCCGGCTATACGGCAATGTGGCAGGCTGACCGGTCGCCGGATGCGCCCGGCCGGCTGGAAAATCTGAAGGAACTTGTCCGCTCCATGGAAGCGTTCGAATCCCTTGCCGGGTTCCTGGAGCACGTGTCACTGGTGATGGACGCCGACGCTGGCGCCGATGGCGACCGCGTCAGCCTCATGACACTGCATTCCGCCAAGGGACTGGAGTTCGACACCGTCTTCCTGCCCGGCTGGGAGGATGGGCTTTTCCCGCACCAGCGTGCGCTTGACGATCAGGGCCGTGCCGGTCTGGAGGAAGAGCGCCGTCTTGCCTATGTCGGGATTACCCGCGCCAAGAAGAAGGCGCACATCTATATGGCCACCAACCGGCGCATCCATGGCCTTTGGCAATCGACCGTGCCATCCCGTTTCCTCGATGAACTGCCCGTGGATCATGTCGAGGTCGAGGAGACCGGCTCGGTTGCCGGCAGCAGGGGCGGATATGGCTATTCGCGTTTCGATACAGCCGAGCCCTTTGCCAACACCTATGAAACGCCCGGGTGGAAACGGGCGCAGGCGCGCGGCAAGACCGATTTCACCCGGCGCGGCGCAGCGCCGATGATCGAAGGCACCGTGATCGCCCGTTCGGGAGGCGAAACGTCCTTCGGCATCGGAGAACGTGTCTTTCACCAGAAATTCGGCTATGGCCGTGTTGTTGCCGCCGACGGCAACAAGCTGACGGTCGACTTCGAGCATGCCGGCCAGAAGCGTGTCGTCGACAGCTTCCTGGAAAGACACTGACGGACAATTGCCCATGTATCTTCTGCAACTCGCGGCGCGCGACGCTGCCGATGCCGACCGTATCGTCGACATGCTGCTTGCCCTGCCCTGGCCGGATACCAGCGCTGCGGCGGCGCTTGAGATCGGCAACACCTGGCGCGTCGATGCCTACTATGCCGAGGAGCCTGAACCTGAAGCACTCGCGCTGATCGGGGAACTGACCACCGCAACCGATCTCGACCGCCGCATCAGCCTGACGGCCCTTGCCGACCGTAATTGGGTCAAGGAAAGCCTCGAAGCCATGCCGCCGGTGCATGCCGGACGGTTCACGATCCACGGCAGACATGACCGGGACCGCGTTCCGGCGAACGCGATCGGCATCGAAATCGAGGCAAACCTCGCATTCGGCACCGGTCACCATGGCACGACCCGCGGTTGCCTGCTTCTTCTGGATGAGGTCCTGAAAAGGGATCGGCCATATCATGTTCTCGATATCGGCACGGGAACCGGCGTCCTCGCCATTGCCGCCGCCCGCGCGCTCCACGTGCCCGTGACAGCGAGCGACATCGATCCCGTCTCTGTAAAGATTGCCGCCGAAAACGCCCACGCCAACCGGGCCGGCGCATGGGTGCGGCCGGTCCTGGCGGCGGGTTTCGCCCATCGCGATCTCCGCGCTGGCGTGCCCTATGATCTGGTTCTGGCAAACATTCTTGCCGGCCCGCTGATGGGACTGGCGCCTGACATGGCCCGGGCGATCAGATCGGGAGGCTATGCCATTCTCTCCGGAATCCTGACCTGGCAGGCTCCGAAGGTCCTCGCCGCCATGCGCAATCAGGGTCTCGTACTTGGCCGGCGAATTGTACTCGACGGCTGGACGAGCCTGCTGCTGGAGCGACGATAGCGGCCCGCTTGGGATCGGGCCGCCGTCTTCGCCTTACTGAACGCGGTCGGCTTCGACGCTGTTCTTCTGGGACAGCGTGGAGCTGCCGTACATTGCAATCGCGCGGCGGGCGTGAGCTTCACGCGCCTGCATCATGCGCAGCAGCACACGGCTCCAGAAACCGCGACCGGTCTTCTCGACCTTCCCGCTCTGGGGGATCGCGACGCCGACATGGTTGGTGATATAAGCCATGATATTCATCCTTTCGCGGTGCAGCATTTTGCTGCATGTGCGAACGTATATAGATGAATCGCGCAATTTCAGTACCCCGAAAAATGCATAACTGGCCTGAAATTCCCGCATGCTAGCGTTAATTCCCGTTAAGTTTCATTGTGCGGCGCACTAACTTCGGGGCACAACGATCATACGCTTGCGCACTTTTTTCCGCGATTGCCGCTCGCTGCAGCGACAGTTACTTTGCGCTCCATGTTTCAGCACTTCGATGATCCGCCAGGCGGCAACCCGGGCAGTGCCCGTATCGAGAAATTGCGCGCCGAACTGAAAGCGCGCGGCCTTGATGGCTTTCTTGTGCCCCGGTCAGACGAATTCCAGGGAGAATACGTGCCCGCCTGCGCCGAACGGCTGGCATGGCTGACCGGCTTTACCGGTTCAGCCGGTCTTGCCGCAATTCTCGGCAACAAGGCCGCCCTCTTCATCGACGGACGCTATACCGAACAGGTGAAGGACCAGATTGATACCGCAGTGCTGCAGCCCTTGCATGTCAGCGATTACGGGATCGAGCGCTGGTTCGGCGAAGTCCTGGGCGAAGGCATGAAGATCGGCTTTGATCCGTCTCTTCACACGATGGATGCGCGCAAGCGACTTGGTGGTATCGTTCGCAAGAAGGGTGCATCGCTGGTAGCCGTCGAAAGCAATGCGGTCGACGCAATCTGGACCGACAGACCGGCGCCGCCGCTCGCTCCCATCGAAGTCCATCCGGAAAGCCTTGCCGGCCGCAGTGTCGAAGAAAAGCTGTCCATCATCTCCGAAGCGCTCGCGGGCAAGGCTGCCGACGCGACAATCATGACGCAGCCAGACTGCATTGCATGGACATTCAATATTCGCGGCGCCGACGTGCCCCACACGCCCTTCGCGCTGGGCTATTGTCTCATTCCTGCGGAAGGCCGGCCGGTGCTTGCCATGGACGCCCGCAAGTTCACCAATGAATCGCGCGATCACGTGTCGCGCCATGCAGATATCGTCGACCCTGAAATGTTCAGTGAGGTCGTTGCGGAGGCAACGGCAGGCAAGAAGATACTGCTCGATCCGGCGTGGGTTTCGGCGGCCATCGCCGACATGGTGACAGCCGCTGGCGGTGAAATCGTCGAGGGCAATGACCCGGCGACGCTGCCCAAGGCAATCAAGACGCCGGCGGAAATCGAGGGCGCCCGCGCTGCCCATATGCGTGACGCAATCGCCTACGCACGGTTCCTTGCATGGTTCGACCGCGAGGGAAATCGAACCGACGAAATTACGGTTGCACGCAGGCTCGAGGAATTCCGCGCCCGGACCGGCGAATTGCGCGACATTTCCTTCGACACGATTTCCGGCGCCGGACCGAACGGCGCGATCGTCCATTACCGTGTCACGGAACGCACCAACCGTCCGATCCCTCAGGATAGCGTTTTCCTGATCGATTCCGGGGCGCAGTATCGCGACGGCACCACCGACATTACCCGTACGATCGCCGTCGGCACCCCGCCTCAGGAAGCCGTCAACCGCGCGACGCTGGTGCTAAAAGGGCATATCGGCATCGCCGCGGCACGATTTCCGAGGGGTACCACCGGGGCGCAGATCGACACGCTTGCCCGTATCGCGCTTTGGAAGTCAGGGCTCGATTTCGACCACGGCACCGGCCACGGTGTCGGCAGCTATCTTTCCGTCCACGAAGGACCGCAGCGGATCGCCAAGACAGGCGCACAGGCTCTTGAGCCCGGTATGATCCTTTCCAACGAGCCGGGATACTACAAGGCCTCTGCCTATGGAATCCGCATCGAGAACCTGGTGCTGGTAACCGAGGCTACTGAAATTTCAGGCGGCGAGCGGCCCATGCTTGGCTTCGAAACGCTGACGATCGCGCCGATCGACCTGCGCCTGGTCGATCCGTCAATGCTGGAAAAAGACGAAATTGCCTGGCTCAACGCTTATCACGCATGGGTGCGCGAGAAACTTTCACCCGAACTTGACGACGCTGACCGGGAATGGCTGATCGGCGCGACCCGGCCGGTCGCTAACGGTTAGAGGCCAGCCAGACGCAGCAATACGACCGCCAGCGTCCCGATGAGGATCACGGCGATCAGCGGCAAACGCAAGGCAGCGACGATCGCAATCGCCGACGCCGCTGTCTCCGCCACGCCTTCCGTCAGCATCGACGGCGCCACGACGGCGATCAGAACAACGGGCGGGATGGCCTCGAATGCAGCACGCATGCGCGCGTCCATTCCGGCGAGCCTGCGCGAAATGAAGACGCCGCCGAGGCGCGTCAGATAGGTGATGACGGCCATCGCCAGAATGACGATCAGATTGACGCTGTCCACATTCATGCCGCAGCACTCCTGCCGGCCGCTGCCCAGGCCGCGATCAACCCTGCCGCCGCGCCAGCAAGAACGTGCCATGGCGGCCCGAACACGAAATGGACAAGAGCTGACGCCAACGCTGCCGCGACAATGCCCGCGCCGGCGTGACGGCTTTTCCAGAATCCCATGACGAGCCCGATGAACATCGCCGTGAATACGAAATCAAATCCGTAGCGGGCCGGATCTTCGATCGCTGCGCCGACGACAGCGCCCGCCGCGCTGGAGACGGACCACATGAAAACGAGGATCAGGCCCATCGTGAACCAGTAAGCCGGCGTGACGCGTTCCAGCGTCGCGCGGCGTTCGCTCATGGCCCAGATTTCGTCGATCATGAAAAACAGCGCCACGTTGCGCAAAGGCGGGGAAAAAGCGTCGAGCTTGGGGCCAAGCGACGCCCCCATCAGGATGTGCCGGCTATTGATGAGCAGCGTCGAAAACAGGATGGCCGCGATCGGCAACGGCGGCGACCAGAGTTCGACGGCGGCGAACTGCGCACCGCCCGCGAATACGAGCGCCGACATCAGCCAGACTTCGAACGGGCTCAGCCCCTTTGACGCGGCGATTGCCCCGAACAGAAGACCGATCGGCACTGCTGCCGGGATGATCGGCGTAATGTCGAGAAAGCCGCGGCGCATCGCAGAAGAAATATCAGACATGGCCAGCCACATGCGAGAAAAGGGCGTGCAGATTGGCCCGTCTCATAGGCGGCGGCAACCCGCTTCCCCGCAAAACGAATGTAGCGCGCCAGCGGCGTATCAGTTGCCGGCGCGCGCCAGCCATTCGTCTTCGTCGATCACCTCGATACCAAGCGAACTGGCCTTTTCCAGTTTTGAGCCGGCCCCCGGCCCAGCGACCACCAGATCGGTCTTCTTGGACACCGAACCGGTTGCCTTGGCGCCCAGCCTTTCGGCCATCGCCTCCGCTTCCTGCCGCGTCATCTTCTCGAGTGCGCCCGTGAACACGACCGTCTTGCCCGAAAGCGGATGATCGACAGGCGCGGCGAGCGCTTCTTCCTCGCGCACGGTCACATGGCTGAGCAGCGCATCGATGGCTTCCAGATTGTGGGCTTCGCCGAAGAACTGGATAATCGCCTCGGCGACAACGCCGCCAATGTCCTCGATGCCTTCCAGACGTTCGCGGGCACCCATATCGCCTGAAAGAGCTGCCTGCGCCGTCTCGGCCAGCACGGCAAAGGAGCCGAAGCCGCGCGCCAGGCGCTTGGCCGTCGTTTCGCCGACATGGCGAATTCCGAGCGCGAAGATGAAGCGCGGAAGATCGATTTCCCGCCGCTCATCGATGGCCTTGAACAGCTTGGCCACCGACTTCTCGCCAAAACCTTCCCATTGCGTAAGATCGAACTGTGCGGCGCGCTGACGTGACTCAAGCGTAAAGATATCGGCCGGTTGCCGCAAAATTCCCTCAGCGTGGAAAAGCTCGATCTGTCTGTCGCCGAGCCCCTCAATGTCGAACGCAAGCCTTGAAGCAAAATGCTTCATTTTTTCAACTGCCTGCGCAGCACATATCAATCCGCCCGTGCAACGGGTGACAGAATCGGGTCGGCCGGTCTTGGCGTTCGGTTCGCGCACCGCATGGCTTCCGCATACCGGGCAGACCGTTGGGAATTCATACGGCCTTGCATCGGCTGGCCGCTTGTCGAGGATAACGTCCACGACCTTGGGAATGACATCGCCGGCTCTTTCGACGATCACCGTATCGCCGATGCGGATGTCCCGCCCCTCGCGGATCGGTTCGCCTTCAGAGTCGAGACCGGCGATATAGTCGGCGTTGTGGAGCGTCGCATTCGAGACGACGACGCCACCGACGGTTACCGGCTCGAGCCTTGCAACCGGTGTCAACGCACCCGTCCGGCCGACCTGGATCTCGATATCGTTCAATACCGTGATCGCCCTTTCTGCCGGGAACTTGTGAGCGATGGCCCAGCGCGGCGAGCGTGAAACGAATCCCAGGCTGTTCTGCAGGGCGATCCTGTCGACCTTGTAGACGACACCATCGATGTCGTAGCCGAGACCGGAGCGCTTCTCGGCAATGTCGTTGTAATAGGCGATCATGTCGGCAACGCCCGCGACTTTCGTGCTCAGCGGGTTGACCTTGAAGCCCCAGTCCGAGAACGCTTCAAGAATGCTGCTCTGGCTGTCGCCAGGCAATTGCGTCGTCTCACCCCACGCATAGGCGAAGAAATTGAGCTTGCGGCTGCGCGTGACTTCCGCGTCGAGCTGGCGCAGCGAGCCGGCGGCGGCATTGCGCGGATTGGCGTATATCGGCTTTCCCGCTTCTGCCTGCCGGACATTGAGGGCCGCGAATTCCGCATGACTCATGAAGACTTCGCCGCGCACCTCGAAAACGCCCGCGTGCCTGCTGCCCCGAAATTTCTCGGGTATGTCGGCAACGGTCCGGAGGTTGGCCGTGATTTCCTCGCCTTCGAATCCGTCGCCGCGTGTCGCGCCTTGTACGAAGACACCATCCTCGTAGCGCAGCGAGGCTGACAGGCCATCGATTTTCGGCTCGGCGAAGAAGGTGACATCGGCATCGCCCGACAGGTCGAGGAACCGCCGCACGCGCTCCACGAACTTGCCGACATCATCGTCATCGAACGCGTTGTCGAGCGATAGCATGGGGACAGCGTGACGGACCTTGGCAAAGCCTTCGGCCGGCGCCGCGCCGACGCGTTTGGACGGGCTGTCATCGCGGATCAGTTCGGGAAAACGCGCCTCGATCTCGGCATTGCGCCGGCGCAGGGCATCATAGTCCGCGTCCGAAACGGTCGGCGCATCCTGCTGATAATATCGGGCGTCGTGGCCCGCGATTTCAGATGCCAGCCGTTCAAGCTCCCGGCTCGCTTCCTCAGGCGTCAAATCGGCAACCGGACGCCCGCTCACGATGCAGACCCCATGAGCCGGCGCGCTGCCGCCCGGGCTTCGTCGGTGATCGTGGCGCCGGCGAGCATTCTGGCAATTTCCTCGCCCCTCGTTGCGCTGTCGAGTGCGGTTACGTTGGTTGCCGCCATCACTTCACCGGTCGTCTTTTCAATCCGGTAGTGGTGGTCCGCGATCGCGGCGACCTGGGGTGCATGGGTGACGGAAAGCACCTGCACATTGCCGGAAAGACGCTTCAGCCGTTGACCGATTGCATCGGCAACCGCCCCACCGACGGCGGTATCGATCTCATCGAAGACCAGGGTGGGCGCGCTACCCCGGTCGGCCAGCGCGACCTTGAGCGCAAGAATGAAGCGCGACAGCTCGCCCCCTGACGCGATCTTTCCGATGGGACCGGGATCGGCGCCGGGATTGGTCTGAACGGTGAAGGAGACCCTGTCATTGCCATGCGCCGATGAAGGTCGCGCGGGATCGCTGTCGACGTCGGTGGCAAACCGCGCCTGACCGAGCTTCAGCGGTGCCAGTTCAGCCATAACGGCCTCGTCGAGCGCTCCGGCGGCCTCGCGCCGCGCCGCGCTGAGTACAGCCGCCGCCTTGTCATAGGAAGTCTTCGCCTCCACCAGCGCCGCTTCGCAGGCGGCAAGGCGCTCGGCACCGGCATCGATTGCCGCAAGGTCGCGCTCCATGCGCTCCATCAGAGCGGCAAGATCATCGACCTGAACCTGATGCTTGCGCGCCAACGCGCGCAGCGCGAAGAGCCGCTCCTCGATCCGGTCCATCTCGCCCTGATCGAAAGCGCCGTCAGCCAGTGCCCTCTCGATGGTCTCGCGCGCACTTCCGAGCTCGGTCAGCACCTGCTCCAGCGCGGCGAGAATTGGCTTGAGGACTGGCCCCTCCGCTCCGGGACGCCGCTCCAGCCGGCGCAGAATGCCGGCGATCGGCACCGCCGGGTCGTTCTGCCCTGCCACGGCTTCGAGCGCCTGGCTGAGATCGTCGGCAACACTTTCGGCCTGCATCATGGCGTGCCGGCGGGCAGCGAGCGCCTCGTCCTCTCCTGCTTCCGGTCGCAGATCCCGAAGTTCACCGACAGCATGGGTGAGGAACTCGCGCTCCTGCTCGGCCTGTTCCAGCCGCGCGGCGGCCGTCTCGCGCGCCTCCCCGGCTGCCTTCAGATTGGCATGCGCCCGACTGACGGCGGAAAGAAGCGTTTCGTGCCCCCCATAGGCGTCCAGCAGCGCCCGATGGGCATTGGGATCGACAAGCGCCCGATCGTCGTGCTGACCGTGAATTTCGACCAGAAGCGCGCCAAGATCGCGCAGGAAGGCAACGCCGACCGCAACATCGTTGACGAAAGCCCGGGAGCGTCCGTCACGCGTCTGGACGCGCCGCAGGATCACCGCCTCGTCATTCGGCAGTCCCTGTTCGGCCATGAGCGCTCGGGCAGGATGCGACATCGGCGGATCGAACACCGCCGTGACGCTGCCCTGCTCGGCACCCTTGCGCACGAGCGATCCGTCGCCGCGTGCGCCGAGCGCCAGGCTGAGGCTATCGAGAAGGATCGATTTGCCCGCGCCGGTTTCCCCGGTAAGCACGGTCATACCGCCGGAAAAATCCAGCTCAAGGGTCTCGATGAGAACGATATCCCGGATGGACAGAGTGCCAAGCATGGCCCGCAATCTAGTGCGTTTCGCGGCCAGACTGAAATACTTGTCTTCGTTCCCCGACGGGAAATTTGCAGGGGTGTCGCAACCGGGTCCAAGGCTAAGCCGCGACGCTTTCGCCGCACGCGCGCCTTGCCTGCGGCAAGCGCTTCAGGGAGCCCGGCGAATTTCCGGCCTAAGACGCGCCGACAGCCTCACGGAAAAGCTTGCTGATCCAGGAAGACTGGTTTTCCTGCGGCTGATACCCGCCATGCTGCAGCAGCTGGTAGGAGTCCTTGTACCACTCCGAATCGGGGAAGTTGTGGCCCAGAACAGCAGCGGCCGTCTGCGCCTCGTTGACGATACCCAGCGCCATGTAGGTTTCGGTCAGGCGGTGCAGCGCCTCCTCCACATGCCGCGTGGTCTGATAGTTGGTTACGACATTCCGGTAGCGGTTGAGCGCCGCCAGGTAGGAGCCGCGTGTCTGATAGTAACGGCCGACTTCCATTTCCTTGCCGGCCAGCTGGTCGCGCGCGATGATGATCTTCTCGCGCGCGTCGGCGGCATATTCCGACTGCGGGTATTTCTCCACGAGTTCCGTCATCTCGCGCAGCGCCTTGGCCGCCAGCTTCTGGTCGCGCTCGATGGTCGGGACCTGCTTGAAGTAGGATTCGGCGATCAGATACTGCGCATAGGCTGCGTCTTCGGAACCGGGATAAAGCGTCAGATACCGCTCGCCCGAGGCAATGGTCTCGTCATACCCGCCGATGCGATAATACGAATACGTGATCAGAATGAGCGATTTTCTCGCCAGATCCGAATAGGGATGGAGCCGTTCCACCTGCTCGAACTTGGTAATCGCGCCGCGGAAGGAACCGCTGTCGAGCTGGGCAAGCCCCTCATTATAGAGAACATTGACCGGCGTGTTCTCGATTTCCTCTTCGGTCTTGGGCTTTTTCAGCCAGCCCGGACGCAGCGTCGGCAGGCTCGGGAAGCCGGCCGAACGGCTCTCGGTACCGGAGGAAGATCCGGGCGAAGATCCCCTGTTGAGGATGCCCGTATCACAGCCACCGGCCAGACCGGCAATGCACAGTGCCATCCCGATGCCAACGAGCTTCTTGAGCACAGGGGCGGAAGTGTAAGCGTGACGCATGGGCCTGATCAGCCTTTCAACTGGCCACCATCTCTGGCGGCATATCGATTCTCACCCGACGCGCAAAGCGACCGGCCGGGCAACTTGTTATCCCAATTCCTGTCGACACCGCAATCGCGGCTGTCGCGCGCGCGCCTACGTCGCTGACCCAAGAATGCAGCATTTCTGCGGCATCCTGCAGCCCGCCAGTGCCACGATGTGAAAAATGATCAGGAAACGACGGGTTTGTAGACCGGGCCGGATGCTGCCGCGCTGATTTCAGCATGCCCGCTTTCACGGCGCTGCGGCAATTCTTCCACCATGGTCCACGCGGTCCGGTCAGCCAGAAGGGCTGAAACGACGCCGCAATTGACCTTGTGACCGCCACGGGCGGAACGGTACTTGCCGAGTATCGGCGCGCCAGCCAGCGCGAGGTCGCCAACGGCATCCAGTGCCTTGTGGCGGACGAACTCGTCGGCGTAGCGAAGGCCTTCCGGGTTGACCAGATTGGTCTCGCCGATCACCACCGTGTTGTCGAGCGAAGCACCGAGAGCAAAGCCACCGGCCCAAAGACGCTCGACATCCTTCATGAAACCGAAGGTGCGCGCACGGGAAAGCTCGGTACGGAAAATGCCGGGCTGCAGATCGAATTCGATCTTCTGCTGACCGACCAGATGCGAATCGAAATCGATTTCGATCTCGAAACGCCGCCCGTCGAAGGGCAAAAGTTCACCGAAAGCGTCGCCGCTCTGGAAACGGACCGGCTTCAGCACACGGATGAATTTGCGAGGGGCCATATGGTGGCGCAGACCAACCTGGTCGATCGCGTCGACGAAGGCTTCGGCCGAACCGTCCATGATCGGGACTTCGTCGGAATCGATCTCGACGACAGCATTGTCCACACCGAGGCCGCAAAGGGCTGCCATCAGGTGTTCGACCGTGGCGATCGAAAGCCCGCGCGGCGTACCGAGGCAGGTGCACAGATCGGTCGAGGAGACCGCGCTGACCCTGGCCGGAATTTCGACTTCGCGGCCACCTGTCAGGCCCGTACGGACAAAGAGTATGCCGGTATCGGGGCTGGCGGGATGGATGATGACGGAGGCCGGAGCGCCGCTGTGAACGCCGATGCCCTCGAGAACGACCTGCTCGGCAAGTGTCGTTTGCACGGCATGGGCCGACTGCGTGGTTGCCTGGGATTTCGTCATTCGCCCCTTACCCGCAACTGGAACAAGAAAATCTGCTGCCAGATCTGTCTGTTCGAAACACTGAGACTTCTTTTTTGGAGAACTGCGCCCTGCCCCCAAGGCACTCTGTAAGAAGTCCAGCCCCTGAATTCGCAGTAAGTTCTACCGGAATCCCGTTGCGTCGCCAAATCACGGATTTTTTCGCCGTGTTACCATTTCGCCACATTTCAGAACGCCTTACGCCACAAATGCCCTGGCCGTGCAAATCGAAGGGGAAGGTCGATTTGCACGGCTTTTCAAGGCTTTACTCAACCATCACATCGATTGCCGGCGAAGGAATGCCGGAATTTCGTACTGATCGTCTTCACTTGATGTTGCAGTCCGTGACACGCCGACGGGCCTTGGCGCGTGCACCGCACTGCGGTCTGGTGTCGCAGTCCGCGCCTGTTTGGCGAACTCCGATACCGGCTCGTCATGATTCGACACTGCCGGGGCACGCGGTTCGGTGCGATCACCGCCCGCATGCTCGTCTTCGGGCCGCCCCATGCCGGCAGCGACGAGTCGTTGCAGCAGGTTCGGCCGGCGAGCGCTTTCCGTTGCCGCCTCGGGCGCTGCCCGGTGGCGGGCGATTTCACGCTGGGCGATCGGCGGGAAGTCTTCCACTTGCGGCATTCTCACGCGTGCAGCAGCTTCCGGGCGCTCGGCGACCGGCGGAATGAATTCCCGTGCTTCCTCGTAATGCGGCTCGGAAGCGATGGTCGTCTCTGCAATCGGCAGGGCTTCTTCCGAAGCCTTGCGCTGCAGCGTTACCGTATGATCGCCGCTCTGGATGGCAACCGGCGCAACCGGCTCCGCTTCAACCGGCATTGCCGGCATGTCGGGAAGCGGTTCGGCTTCGGCAACGATCGGCGCCCGGATTTCCGGGATGCGTGACGGCCGCGGTGCGGCAGCGCTGTTGCGGAGCTTTTCGGTCAGGGCCGCGATGGAGGCTTCCGCCGCATCGCTCATTTCGCCGTTGTCGCCGTCGATGCCCGTAGCCACGACGGATACGCGGATGACGCCTTCAAGCGCATCGTCGAACGTCGCGCCGAGAATGACGTTGGCCTCGGTATCCACTTCGCTGCGGATGCGCGATGCTGCCTCGTCCACCTCGAACAGCGTCAGGTCGTTGCCGCCGGTGATCGAGATGAGGAGGCCCTTGGCACCCTTCATCGAGGCGTCTTCGAGCAGCGGGTTGGCGATCGCCGCCGCTGCCGCCTTGGTCGCCCGGTCGTCGCCGGAGGCCTCGCCCGTACCCATCATCGCCTTGCCCATGTTGCGCATGACTGTGCGAACATCGGCGAAGTCGAGATTGATCAGGCCTTCCTTGACCATCAGGTCTGTGATGCAGGCGACACCCGAATAGAGAACCTGATCGGCAAGCGCGAAGGCTTCCGCGAAGGTCGTCTTCTCATTGGCCACCCGGAACAGATTCTGGTTCGGGATGACAATGAGGGTATCGACATATTTCTGCAGTTCCTCAATGCCCTGGTCGGCAATTGCCATGCGCCGCGGGCCTTCGAACTGGAATGGTTTGGTCACGACCCCGACCGTCAGGATACCGGCCTCGCGCGCAGCCTTGGCGATCACGGGCGCAGCGCCCGTGCCCGTGCCACCGCCCATGCCGGCGGTGACGAAGGCCATATGCGCCTGCTGAAGATGATCGGTGATTTCTCCGATCGCCTCTTCGGCGGCCGCACGGCCGATTTCCGGCTGCGAGCCGGCACCCAGTCCTTCGGTGATAGCAACACCCATCTGGATGATGCGATCTGACCGCGAGGACGTCAGCGCCTGTGCGTCAGTGTTCGCGACGACGAAATCAACGCCGTCGAGATTGGATGCGATCATGTTGTTGACGGCATTGCAGCCGCCGCCGCCCACGCCGAATACGACGATACGGGGCTTGAGCTCCGTAATGTCGGGCATTTTCAAGTTGATAGTCATGGCTTTCCCCTCGGTCGAGCCGCGCTCGCCACGTAAATGAGACCGGCTGATGGTCTTGCGCCATTCATGCGTCCGGTCATGTTAAAAGCCTTCCCTGATCCAGTTTCCGACACGGGCAAGGTAGCCGCCCGCGCCGCTCGCCCGGTTCGTGCCGGGCAATTCATGTTGTTCGATATGCGCGATCTGCGGGTAGATCCCCAGACCCGCCGCCGCGCTATAGGCTGGCCCGCGCGCCGATTCCGGCAATCCGGAGACACCGAGCGGACGCCCGGTGCGGACCTGGCATCCGAGGATGCGCTCGGCCATGTCGCCCATGCCGGGCATCTGGCAGGCACCGCCGACGAGCACTGCCCGACGGCCGGCCCGCGCCTCAACGCCGCTCGCCTTGATCTTGTCGCGCGTGACCTCGAGAATTTCCTCAACACGCGGCCTGATGATGTCGCACACGAAGCTGCGCGGCACCTGATTGTGGATATCGCGCCCGCTCGGATCGTCCATGTGCGGAACCGCGATCGTATCGTGAAAATCCGCGCCGCCGCCAATGGCGCTGCCGTAAAGCGTCTTGATCCGTTCGGCTGCCTCGATCGTCGTCGACAGGCCACGCGCCAGATCCATCGTGATGTGATGGCCACCGACGGTCGCGCTGCCGCAACCGACGAAACTGCCGCCCGCGAAAATGGCAAAGCTCGTCGTCCCCGCACCCATGTCGATGCAGACAGCACCCAGTTCCATCTCGTCGGCCACGAGTGAGGACAGAGCACTGGCGAAGGGCGAGGCAACCACCGTTTCCACCGAAAGGTGGCAACGTTCGATACACATGATCAGGTTGCGCAGCGGCGCCGGCTGGGCCGTGACGACATGCATTTCGATGCCGAGTTCCTGGCCGACCATGCCGCGCGGCTCGATGATCCCGGATTCGCCATCGATTGCGTAGCCGGTCGGCAGCGAATGCATGGCCATGCGATCCGGACCGATCGAATAGGTCCGGCCGGCTCGGATAACCCGGGCAATGTCGCTATCGCGTACGGCGCCATCCTCGACAGCGACACGCGCATCGAAGATCTCGCCGCTCAGGCGCCCGGCGCCGAAGGATGCGATGACGGATTCAACGGTGACGCCGGCCATGCGTTCGGCATGGTTTACCGCCAGACGGATCGAGCGCTCTGCGAGTTCCATGTCGACGATCGCGCCGCGGCGCACGCCCTGCGCGCGCTGCTGGCCGATGCCGATGATATCGATCGTGTGGCTGCGCCCGGAAAGCTGGGTTGCCGCCGGCGCCGGTGTCAGACGGGCGATCAGGCAGCAAACCTTGGCGCTGCCGACATCGAGCATCGCGATGGTCTGCGAGCGAACGCTGGAAAGATCATGCGGTCTTGGGAGGGTCAGACCTGCGCTCATGCCTTGCCTCCCACACGTTTGCGAACTTCCTCGCGCACTTCCTTGCTCACCGCATCCGAGAGCGAAACGGTCACGCGGTCGGGAAGCCGGAAATCGACGGCAAGCACATCGCGCTGCATCAGGCCATCGCGGTTGTCGAGCTGGTCGAGAAGGGCCAGGGCTTCACCGAAGTTCTTTTCCGGAAGCTTGATGTCGACCCCATTGTCGAGTTTGAGATTCCAGCGGCGGTCGGCAACGCGGATCGCGGCGAACAGCCTGACAGAAATGGCCGGGTACGCCGCCAGTTTTTCCAGAAGATCTCCGGCGTGTTCAGCCGCGCCCTTGCCGACGACCAGCGGCAGATTGCCGGCGAGCCGGTCCGCGTCGCCGCCAATCGGCACGCCTTCGCGGTCGATCATGACGCGCTCGCCGTCATGCTGCCAGCGGGCGTAAGGAGTGCGCTCGGTAATCGTGACAGCGAGCGTATCGGGATAAAGCTTCTGAACCGAGGCGTCCGCGACCAGCGGAATGGCCAGAAGGCGTTCGCGCGCGGCGCCTGCGTTGAAGAACAGAAGCGACCCGTTGAGCGGAAGCCAGAGCGTATCGACAATCGTTTCCTCGCCCAGCATCCGGTGCCCGCTGATACGGATGGAGGAAATCTTGAGGCCCGCCGTCGCGACGGCGTGATCGGCGGTCTCGACACCTTCCAGCGCCATGCCGGACATGCCGTGACCGAGATAGCCGCCATAAAGGCCTGTCAGCGCGAGGAAGCCCGCTGCCAGCATGACGCCACCGCGCCGCGGCCAGCGGCTGGCGAGCAGTTCGGCACGGTCGCGCCAATAGGAAAGTTGCCGGCCGCGCTTGCGACCGGCGGAGAAGATGGTGCGACGCGCGTCGCCGCTGCCCTTGCGAGCTGCGTCATCAAACCCCAACAACGTCCCTATCGTCCGCACGAAGCGTCCTCCACAATCCACGCAACCAGTTCCTCGAAGGAATGTCCCGCATGCGCGGCCAGTTCGGGCACCAGTGATGTCGCTGTCATGCCCGGCTGGGTGTTGACTTCAAGACAGATGACCTCGCCCGTCCCATTCGGCCGGTCATCGTATCTGAAGTCTGCTCGACTCACCCCACGGCATCCCAGCGCCTGATGCGCCTTCAGAGAAAGCTTTTGTATATTCTGGTAAATATTCGGTGAAATTTCTGCCGGAAGAATGTGGCGGGAGCCCCCGGGAAGGTACTTTGCCTCGTAGTCATAAAACTTCGTGCCCATCGGGACGATGTCGATGACACCGAGAGCCACATCGCCCATCACGGCGCATGTCAACTCCCGTCCCGGAATGAAACGCTCCACAAGTAACTTTTCGCCAAATCGCCACTCGGCGCCGTGCAGTTCCTGCGGCGGATGTTCCTGATCCTCGTTCACGATCAGGACGCCATAGCTGGAACCCTCGGCAACCGGCTTGATGACATAGGGAGGCTTCATGACGTGCGCGCGGGCAATGTCTTCGCGCAGATAGACCTTGCCCTCGGCAATTGGCACGCCAGCGGCCTTGAAGAGTGCGCGCGACTTTTCCTTGTGCATGCCGACGGCCGAAGCCATGACGCCGGAATGGGTATAGGGAATGCCGAGAATTTCCAGCACGCCCTGGATACAGCCATCCTCACCGAACGGCCCGTGCAACGCATTGAACGCGACATCCGGCTTCAGGTCCGCCAGCGTCCTGCCGATGTCGCGATCGACATCGACCTTGGTGATGCGATAGCCGGCCCGTTCAAGAGCCCCGGCGCAGGCGTTGCCGCTGTTGAGACTTACTTCCCTTTCCGACGACCAGCCGCCCATCAGTACGGCTACATGCTTGTCGCTTCGTGCCATTCGCTCACGCCCCTTCCGCAGGAATGCCGATCCGCTTGATTTCCCAGTGCAATTCGACGCCGCTGCGTTGCTTGACCCGCCGGCGGACTTCCTCGCCGAGCGCCTCGAGATCGTCAGCGGTGGCATCGCCGGTGTTGATCATGAAATTGCAGTGCTGCTCGCTCATCTGCGCGCCGCCGATCCTGAGCCCGCGGCAGCCGGCTTCATCGATCAGCTTCCAGGCCTTGCGCTGGTCGGGCGTGCCGGGTGGATCCGGATTCTTGAATGTCGACCCGCCCGTGCGGCTCTTGATGGGTTGGCTGGCTTCACGCCGCTCGGTGATGGACTCCATCTCCGCGAGGATTTCCTCGCGATTGCCAGGACGGCCCTGAAAGACGGCGGCCGTAAAGATCAGATCGTCCGGTGCATCGTTGTGGCGGTACGTCATGCCCATTTGCGTAGGTGTGAGCACATGGATCTTTCCGTCGCGCGAAACGGCGCGCGCTTCCACGAGCGCATCCTTCGTCTCGCCGTCATAGGCGCCGCCGTTCATCCTGAGCGCCCCGCCGATGCTGCCGGGGATGCCACGCAGAAATGACAGCCCGGCAACCGAGGCTTCCGCTGCTGCGCGCGCGACGCGCATGTCGGGCAACGCAGCGCCGACCGTCACCGTGCAATCCTTTCCGATCTCGATGTCGCCGAAACCGCGTGCCAGCCGGATGACGACGCCCGGCACACCGCCAGACCGCACCAGAAGGTTGGAACCGACGCCTATCACCGTTGCCGGTATCTTCGGGTCGAGCGCGGCGAGAAACCCTGAAAGATCGTCCTCGTCAGCGGGCGTATAAAGAACCTGCGCCGGACCGCCGACCTTGAACCAGGTGAGCGGGGCCAGTTCGAAATTGGCGATCATGCGCCCGCGCATGTTCGGAAAACCCGCCGCGATTTCTGCCGTGATGTCGGGAAACCCGGTCATGATGCCCCGCCGGCGGCAGGACGGATCGATTCAAGCTGCGCCGGCAGAGCATAGGCCCACTGCGTGATCGAACCCGCGCCGAGACAGATCACCAGATCGTCGGGCCGGGCGATGTCGGCAATCAGCCGCGCCAGCGCCTCCGGCTTTTCCAGTCGCCGCGCATCGCGGTGACCGCGGCCGCGGACGCCGGCAACCAGCGCATCGGCATCGATGCCGGCGATGGGCGCTTCGCCGGCAGCGTAGACATCCGCGACAATCACCGTATCGGCATCGTTGAAGCAGGAGCAGAACTCGTTGAACAGGTCCTTCAGCCGCGTATAGCGGTGCGGCTGCATCACGGCGATCACGCGGCCGTTGCAGGCGTCGCGGGCCGCTTTCAGCGCCGCTGCGATTTCGACCGGGTGGTGGCCGTAATCGTCATAGACCCTGACGCCATTCCAGGTGCCTGTCAGCGTGAACCGGCGCTTGACGCCGCCGAACGTCTTCAGACCCTCACGGATCTTTTCGACCGGCACGCCGAGCCTGTAGGCGACCGCGAGTGCGGCAACGGCGTTGAGCGTGTTATGGCGCCCGGGCATCGGCAGCATCAGATCGTCCAGCCGCGTTTCCACGCCCGTCAAACGGGCCCGGTGGATGACAGCGAAGCGTGTACCGTCGGGGCCCGGCTGGACATCGACGAGCCGCATGTCGGCCTGCGGATTTTCGCCATAGGTAATGACGGTCCGGTCCTCTATGCGCCCGACAAGCGCCTGGACTTCCGGATGGTCGATACACATCACGGCAAATCCGTAGAACGGCAGGTTCTCGACGAATATCTTGAATGCCGCCTTGGCCGCATCGAACGATCCGTAATGATCGAGATGTTCCGGATCGATATTGGTGATGATCCCGACTTCGGCCGGCAGACGAACGAACGTACCATCGGATTCGTCTGCCTCCACGACCATCCAGTCGCCCTTGCCGAGCCGCGCATTGGTGCCGAAAGCGTTGATGATGCCGCCGTTGACGACAGTCGGATCGAGCCCGCCGGCATCGAGCAGCGACGCAACGATCGAGGTCGTCGTCGTCTTGCCGTGCGTGCCCGCGACAGCGATGCACGACTTGAACCGCATGAGCTGCGCGAGCATATCCGCACGCCGAACGACCGGCAGCCGCTTCTCGCGCGCGCCGGCGAGTTCGGGGTTGTCGCGCTTGATGGCAGACGACACGACGACGACGCGCGCATCGCCCAGATTGGCTGCGTCGTGGCCGATGAAGACCTTCGCCCCATGTTCGCGCAGACGCTTCACGTTCGCGCTGTCTGCCGCATCGCTCCCCTGAACCTGATAGCCCAGGTTGAGCAGGATTTCGGCAATTCCGCTCATTCCGATGCCGCCGATACCGACGAAGTGGATCAGGCCTGTGTCTATGGGTGGACGCATCTATTCCCTGTCTTTCTCATTGGTTCGCCGCGGTCGTCATTACCAGATCAGCGAGCGTGCCCGCGGCATCGGCATTGCCGAGATTTGCGGCCTTGCCGGCCTTGTCGGCAAGATCGGGCGCCTGCGCCATGATGGTCCGCAGAAGTTCGGCAAGCTTTGTCGGATTGAAGCTCGTCTGGGGGACGAGCCAGCCCGCGCCGCCATGGACAAAGGCACTCGCGTTCATGAGCTGGTCGTTGTCGATGGCACCGGGCAATGGCACCAGGATTGCCGGACGGCCGATGACGCCGAGTTCGGCGACCGTACTCGCACCCGAGCGGGCAATGACAAGATGGGCTGAGGCAATTCGCGCCGGCAGATCGTCAAAGAAGCTCCTGAGTTCGGCCCTGGCGCCGACCGCGTCATAGGCAAAGCGGGTCTTCTCGATATCCTCGGCACGGCATTGCTGGACGATTTCAAGCCGGTCTATCAGCGATTTGTCGAGCCGCGCAACCGCGCCCGGAACGACATCGGCGAAAATCCGCGCACCCTGGCTGCCGCCGAACACGACGAGGCGAAGCGCACCGTCGGCGGTTGGGGCGGAATACGGCGTCTTCGACGCGTCTATGACGGCTGGTCGCACCGGAACGCCGGTCATGACGCATTTCTCCGCGGCCTCGGCGCCCGTCAGCTGGACCTTGGGAAACGCCGTCGAAATACGACTGACGCGGCCGGCAAGAAACCGGTTTGCCCGGCCCATGACTGCATTCTGTTCCTGAAGAATCGTCGGGACGCCGAGCAGGCTGGCCGCAAGGACAGGCGGGACGGATGGATATCCGCCAAAGCCGACGACCGCGCGCGGGCGCAATCGGCGGATCAGAAGCGCCGACTCGACAAAGCCTACGCCCAGCATGGCCAGCGACCGGACCTTGCCTATGAGACCCTTGCCGGTAACGGTTGCCGCGCGGACGGAATGGACGTCACCGGGGAACCGCGCGCTCAGTCCTTCTACGCGGCGATCGGAAACGAGCGCAACGGACTCGCCGCGCGCCGCCAGTGCCGCCGCCAGCGCCTCTGCCGGAAACAGATGCCCACCGGTTCCGCCCGCCGCGAGAAGAATGGGTCTGCGCGTCACGCGGTTCTTTCCTTCATCGCGCTGCTTGTCTGCCTGCGTGCCAGCGGGTCTGCCGAAGGGCGCTTGCGCGTAAGGCCGAGCACCATGCCCATGCCAAAGCCCATCGCCAGCATCGATGAACCGCCATAGGAGATGAACGGCAGCGTCATGCCCTTTGCCGGAAGCAGGCTGAGATTGACGCCGATATTGATAAAGGCCTGCATGCCGAACAGCACCATAAGACCCGTCACCGCCAGCCTTTCGAAACGGGATTTCATACGTATGCCGCTGATGAGACCGCGGATGATGATGAAGCCCAGCAGCGCGACCAGCGCCAGCGAGATGATGATGCCGAATTCCTCCGCACCGACAGCGAAGATGAAATCGGTGTGCGAATCCGGCAGGACACGCTTGATCGTGCCTTCGCCCGGTCCGCGGCCAAACCAGCCGCCCCGCAGGATCGCCTCCATTGCCATGTCGACCTGGTAGGTATCGTGCGATTCCGGATTGAGAAAGCGATCGAAGCGGCTGCGCACATGCGGCAGGAGCGCATAGGCCGACAGAAGCCCCGCGCCTCCCAGTGCCCCGAAGACACCGATCCAGATTGCAGGCATGCCCGCGGCGAAAAAGAGCGCGCACCAGATAATGACGACAAGCAACGTCTGGCCGAAATCGGGCTGCAGGACGAGCAGCGAAGCAATCAGCACCAACAGACCGAACGCCACCGGCAACGACGGCATGTCCGGCTTTTCAAACCCTTCCGCAAACAGCCATGCGCAGGTCACGGCGAAGGCCGGCTTGACGAATTCCGAGGGCTGCAGCGCGAACGGCCCAAGATCCAGCCAGCGACGTGAACCTTTCACCTCGGGTCCAAATCCCAGCGTGAGCATGAGGAAGGCGATTCCGATCAGCAGGACGACGCCGGCGACGCGGCGGATCTGCCTTGGCTCCAGCATCGACGTCATCAGCATCACACCGAGCGTCGGCGCGAGGAAAAGCGCGTGCCGCTTGACGAAGTGGAACGGATCGAGCTCAAGCCGTTCGGCGACTGCCGGGCTCGCCGCCAGTGACAGGATCAACCCGCCGAGCATCAGTATCATCAGTGCCGCCAGCAATGTCCGGTCAACGGTCCACCACCAGCGCGCTATCGGTCCCTGCGCGGTACGGTCGAACATCTGTCAGCCCCTCGTGCCTGCCCGGCGAAGATCGTCATTGAGCGCCATCACGGCCGCCCTGAACGCATCTCCACGGATTTCAAAATTACGATACTGGTCGAACGACGCGCAGGCCGGTGAAAGCAGCACCACGGGTTCACGCGCGCCCTCGGCGGCTGCATCATGGGCTGCCGCGTTGACGGCATTTTCCAGAGTGCCGCATTGCCGCACCTCGACAAGTCCATCCAGCGTTTTGGCGAATGCAGTCGCCGCCTCGCCAATGAGATAGGCCTTCCGTATCCGGTCAAACCAGGGTGAAAGCGATGCGATGCCGCCTTCCTTCGCCTTGCCGCCGGCTATCCAGTAAATGTCGCGATAGCTTGAGAGAGCGCGCGCCGCAGCGTCCGCGTTTGTCGCCTTGGAGTCGTTTACGAAAAGCACCCCGCCGATCATGGAAACCTGCTCCATGCGATGGGCAAGGCCGGGGAAGCTCCGCAACGCCGGTAGCAGCGCGCTCTCCGGAACGCCGAGGGCAAGGCAGGCCGCGATCGCGGCAATGGCATTCTGCCAGTTGTGTTCGCCGCGCAGTGACCCGATCCCGTTGAGGTTGAGCAGTTCCCGCGACTGCCCGGCTGCGGCGACATGCACGATACCGTTCTGGCAGAAAATTCCGTCTTCGAGCGTCGTCTTGGTGGAGATGCGGACGATCTCGTGCCCATCGTCCGACAGCCTTTCGGCAATATTGGCGCACCAGTCGTCATCAACCGAAACGGCCCCCATGTCTGCCGCTTCGATCAGCCGCGCCTTGACCGCTGCGTAATTTTCCATGGAGCCATGACGATCGAGATGGTCCGGCGTCAGATTGAGCAGAATGGCAAAGCTCGCGTTGGCGCCGGGCGTCAGATCGATCTGGTAGGATGACATCTCAACCACATAGGCACGGCTGCCGTCCATCTCCGGCAGGTCGAGGATCGCCGTTCCGATGTTTCCACCGACGGCAACATCGATGCCCGCATGCGCAAGCATGTGGCCGATCAACGCTGTCGTCGTCGACTTTCCATTTGTCCCGGTGATCGTTACGACCGGCGTTGCGGGATGGTGCGCGGCCCGCATGTCGAAGAACATTTCCGTGTCGCCGATAATCGGAACACCGGCTTTCTGAGCGAGACGCACGACCGGATGCGGCTGTGGATGCGTCAGGGGCACGCCCGGCGACAGAATGAGCGCCGCGATCGCCTGCCAGTCTGCGTCCTTGGGATCGACCGTCACGAAGCCTTCCGCGCGAGCGGCGCTGAGATTGTCCGCTCCGTCATCCGCTGTGAGCACCTTCGCGCCGCCCGCCCTCAACGCACGCGCGGCCGAAAGGCCGCTCCGGCCGAGGCCGAAGACCAGGACTGTCCTGTCGCCGAAGGTGGTGACGGTGATCATCGCGCGCCCGGAGCTCCTACCGCAGCTTCAGCGTCGAAAGGCCGATCAGCGCCAGCATGATCGCGATGATCCAGAAACGGATCACGATCTGCGGCTCCTTCCAGCCCAACTGCTCGAAATGGTGGTGGATCGGCGCCATCTTGAAAATCCGCTTGCCGGTGTAGCGGAACGAAATGACCTGCACGATCACGGACACCAGTTCGAGCACGAACAGCCCGCCGACGATGGCAAGCACGATTTCGTGCTTGATGCAGACGGCTGTCGCGCCGAGCATGCCGCCGAGCGCCAGTGAACCGGTATCGCCCATGAAGATCGACGCCGGCGGCGCGTTGAACCACAGGAAGCCGAGTCCCGCGCCGATGATCGCGCCGCAGAGCACCCCAAGCTCGCCGGTACCGGCAACGAAATGGATCTGCAGATAGTCCGAGAAGATCGCATTACCCGTGAGATAGGCAATAAGGCCGAAGGTGCCGGCGGCAATCATGACGGGAACGATCGCGAGGCCGTCCAGGCCGTCGGTCATGTTGACGGCATTGCCCGCGCCGACGATGACGAACGCGCCGAAAAGGACGAAAAACCAGCCGAGATTGATCATCACGTCCTTGAAGAAGGGAAAGGCGACGGATGTTGAAAATGGGGCTTCGCCCATCACGATGATAAGGACGACTGCGATGCCGGCGATCAGCGCTTCCACGGTCAGTCGCAGACGCCCGCTGAATCCCTTGTGGCTGGATTTTGTGACCTTCAGGAAGTCATCATAAAAGCCGACCAGACCAAACCCGATGGTGACCATCAGCACAATCCAGACATAGGCATTCGTCAGGTTGCCCCAGATCAGTGTGGTCAGGGTGAAGCTCAGCAGGATCATCAGGCCGCCCATCGTCGGCGTGCCCTGTTTGGTCAACAGATGGCTCTGCGGTCCGTCCAGGCGTATCGGCTGCCCTTTGCCCTGGCGCAGCCGAAGCTGTCGAATCATCATGGGTCCGAACAGGAAAAGGATCAGCGCTGCGGTCACCACGGCTCCGCCGGTGCGGAAGGTGATGTACCGGAAGAGGTTGAGAAGCTGCGCGTTTTCCGAGAATTCGGCTAGAAAATACAACATACGTTTCCCCGCCCCTCCATCTATTCCGCCGGCTCGGCCTGCATTGGGGGATAGCGTTCGCAGAGCGCTTCCACAAGCGGCGCCATGCGGCTGCCGTTCGAGCCCTTGATCATGATAACGTCGCCGTCGGACACCGCATCCAGCAGTGCGCTGCGCAATCCGTCCGACCTGTCGGCATGCCGCGCCAGCCGTCCGGGCGGCAGCGCATCGGCGAGTGCCCGCATATGCGGCCCGCTGGCAAAGACGAGATCGACACCGGCCTTTGCGACATCGGATGCGAGCGCAGCATGAAGCGCGTCGGACTGTTCGCCCAGTTCCAGCATGTCGCCCATCACCGCGATCCGTCGCCCCTTGCCGCTCGGCGCGCTCTGCCCGAGCAGCGCAAGTGCAGCGCGCATCGAGGCGGGGTTGGCGTTGTAGCTCTCGTCGATCAGCGTCGCCCGCCCGCCACGCAGGTCGAGCATGCTGCGCCGGCCGCGACCTGCCGGCTGCTCCAGCCGTTGCAGTGACAATGCCGCCAGCGCCAGGTCCGCGCCCAGCACCTCGGCGGCAGCAAGCACCGCGAGTGAATTCATCACCAGATGCTTGCCCGGCGCCCCGAGTTTGTAGGTGACAGGGTGACCGAGGATCTTGGCGGACACGCATGAGCATGCCGGGTTGAGCGCGACTTTTTCCAGTCGCGCCTTGGCGCCCCGGCTTTCTCCGAAGCTGACGATTGTCGCCCCTGCCTTCTTTGCCGCCCGGCGCAGGCGTTCGTAATGCGGATTGTCCCGGTTGATGATCGCATGGCCGCCGGGGACGAGGCCGGTGAATATTTCCGCCTTCGCGTCGGCGATTTCCTCGACAGACTTGAAATATTCGATGTGCACGGCCTCGACGGTCGTGACGATGGCCGCGTGCGGGCGCACCATCGCGACGAGCGGCGTGATCTCTCCGGGGTGGTTCATGCCAATCTCGAAGACCGCATAGGGCATGTCGCGATCCAGCCGCGCCAGCGACAGGGGAACGCCCCAGTGATTGTTGAACGAGGCCGCCGACGCATGGGTCGGTCCGGAGGGCGAAAGCGCGATGCGCAGGGCTTCCTTGGTGCTTGTCTTGCCGACGCTGCCGGTCACAGCGACGATCCTTGCCTTGGAGCGCGCGCGCGCAGCGCGTGCAACGTCTTCAAGCGCGCCCAGAACGTCGGGTACCACGAGCAGCGGCCCCTTGCCCGTGATCGTGTCGAGCTTGTCGGCCGCGACGACCGCAAGCCCGGCCCTCGCCGTCAACGCGGCATCGACAAACTCATGCCCGTCGAACCTGTCGCCCCTGATGGCGAAGAACGCTTCGCCCGACGTTACCGTCCGGCTGTCGATGGAAATGCCATGGATCGGCGCGGCCGGCGTCGCGCAGCGCAATTCCCCGCCTGTCGCCTCGACCAGTTCTCCGATCGTCCAGAGCGCGTCAACCATGCGCGGCTCCCGGACGGGCGAGCGTTGCAATCGCGGAAGCCACAGCCTCATGATCTGAAAATGGCAAGACCTTGTCGCCGACGATCTGTCCGGTCTCGTGACCTTTTCCCGCAATCAGCACGACATCTCCCGCGCGCGCCATCTCAAGCGCCGCGTGAATGGCCGCAGCCCGGTCGCCGATCTCCATCGCACCAGGTGCGCCACCGAGAATTTCCGTGCGAATTTCCGCCGGCACCTCGCTGCGGGGATTGTCGTCGGTGACGATGACGATGTCGGCATTGTCGATCGCCGCCTTGCCCATCAGGGGACGCTTGCCCCTGTCGCGGTCGCCGCCGGCGCCAAGCACGATGATCAACCGCCCTGCGGCGAACGGTCTGAGTGCCAGCAATGCCTGCGCGACGGCCTCGGGTTTGTGCGCATAGTCGACAAATGCCATTGCACCGTTGATCTCGCCGGCGCGTTCCAGCCTGCCGGGCGCGCCCTTGAGGGTTTCAAGCGCGGCGAGTGCCTGTTCGGCACCCGTACCGGTCGCGATGGCAAGGCCAGCCGCCGCCAGCGCATTTGAGGCCTGGAATGACCCGACGAGCGGCAGCATGATATCGCGGCGATAGCCCATCGCATCGACCGTCAGAACCTGCCCAAAGCCTTCCGCCCGGCTGTCCAGCAGACGGATTTCCCGGCCATTCCGGCCGATGCGGATCAATGCAAGACCGCGCGCCGCCGCGATGTTCGCGGCACGCTCGCCATAATCTCCGTCGCAGTCGATCACGGCGCCGGCACCCGGGCCAAGCAGCTCGTCGAAAAGCCTCATCTTCGCGTGAAAATAGTCTTCGACGGTCGGATGATAGTCGAGATGATCGCGGCCAAGATTGAGGAACGCGCCGGCAGCGAGCCGCAAGCCGTCGAGGCGGAACTGGTCGAGCCCGTGGCTGGACGCCTCTATCGCAACATGACTGACTCCATCGTCGGCGAGATCGCGCATCGTGCGCGCGATCCCGACCGGATCCGGCGTCGTGAGCCCGGAATAGGTTTCGCCTTTCGGTGTGACGATGCCTATCGTGCCGACACTCGCGGCCTGCAGGCCGAGCGCACTCCAGACCTGGCGCAGAAATACAGCCGTCGAAGTCTTTCCGCTGGTGCCAGTGATCGCTGCAATCGTACCTGGCTGACGGCCGTAGAAGCGGCTCGCCGCGTGGGCCAGCGCCTGGCGCGGATTGGCGGCGCGGAGCACCGGCACAGAGACGTCGAGGGTAGTATCGAGCGCGGCAAGCACCGCCACCGCGCCATTTTCGACGGCGGCGCGCGCATAGGAAGCGCCATCGGCTTTGGCCCCGGAAATCGCCGCAAACAGGAAACCTTGCGCTACCTGACGGCTGTCAGCGGTGAGCCCGGCGATCTGGATAGCGCCCGCGCCTTCCGGCAGCGCCGCGTCATCCGCGATCAGTCGGCTGAGCTCCATAGAATTGTCATCCCCCGAAACGAGACAAGAATCATTACGCAATACGCTGACACAAGAAGGACCGAGGCGGCGCGGTGCGCCACCCACCAGACACCTAAAAAGCGGCGGAATCCGGTTCGGACCTGACAAGGGCGAGACCGGGTCCCGGCGTCACGCCCAGCATCGGCGCCACCCGCGCGATGATCTTGCCCGCCGTGGGCACCGCATTCCAGCCGGACGTGCGGTATCCATGGGTTTCCTCGGCGGGTTCCGGCTCGTCAAGCATCAGCAGCATGGCGTAGCGCGGTTTGTCCATCGGGAAGCCGGCAAGAAAGGTGGTGAGCAGTTTGGAATTGGAATAGCGGCCGTTGACGACTTTCTCCGCCGTGCCCGTCTTTCCGCCGACCAGAATTCCCGGCACGTCGGCCTTGCCGGCGGTGCCGTCTTCCACGTTGAGCCGCATGAGGTCGCGCATCTCGTCGCTGGTCTGCGGCTTGATGACCTGTCTGGCTTCTTTTTCGGCGTCATCGGCCGAACGCGGCAGGAAGGTCGGTTCAATCAGCCTGCCGCCATTGATAAGCGCGGCGCCTGCCGCCGCCGCTTGCAGCGGCTGCACCGACATGCCGTGACCGAAGGAGATCGTCATGGACGAAAGTTCTCCCCAGCGCGCGGGCAGAAGCGGCTCGGCGGTTTCAGGCAGCTCGGTATGCATCGCCTTGAAGAAACCGAGGCGCTTCAGGAATTCCTGATGCCCGTCGATGCCGACCTTCAGGGCCATCTTGGCGGTGCCGATATTCGACGAATGCACGAAGATTTCCGGTACGGTGAGAATGCGCCTCGTGGCGTGATAGTCGTCGATCGTGAAGGACGCTATCCGCAGCGGCTGGCGCGCGTCGAAACTGTCGGTCAGTTTGACCTCGCCGCTGTCGAGCGCCATCGCGACGGTGAAGGCCTTGAATGCCGAGCCGAGTTCGTAGACGCCCGCGGTCATGCGATTGATCGTCTCTTCGCCGCTCGCCGTCTCAAGGTGGTTGGGATCGAAGTCGGGCAGCGAGACCATAGCCATGACCTCACCGCTGTTGGCGTCGAGAATGACGGCCGCCGCGGCCTTTGCCTTGAAATGGTCCATCGCCTGGATGAGTTCGTCGCGCAGGGCATGCTGCACCCGCAGATCGATCGACAGCCTGATCGGCTCCAGCGTCCGCGCGTCACGCGCAAAGCCCGCCTGATGCAGCGCGGCCAGACCCTGCGTATCGATATAGCGCTCCATGCCGGCAATGCCCTGATTGTCGATATTGACAAGCCCGAGGACATGAGCGGCGGTTCTACCGCTGGGATAGAAGCGGCGGTTTTCTTCCACGAAGCCGATTCCGGGAATACCGAGGCGATGGATTTCCGCCTGCTGTGCCGGCGTCATTTCGCGCTTCAGCCAGACAAAGCGACGGTCAGACGACAGGCGCGATCGCAGGTCTGCCGCATTGAGTTCCGGCACCGCCGCCGTCAGGCGCTCGACGGTTTCGTCGATGTCGAGAATATTGTTCGGCTCGCCATACATCGAAGGCGTCGAGATATCGCGTGCCAGAACGATGCCGTTTCTGTCGAGAATCTCGGGACGCGCCTGTGAAATCTGCTCGGCGGCGCCGACATGCCGGGCGTAGGTTTCCGGCGCGATCAGGCCGAGCATGACGAGACGCCCGCCCAGCGCGCAGAAGCCGAACAGGAATGCCGCCATCATCAGCACGATACGCGCTGGCGTCTGTTCGCCGCGCAGCCGCCACGGCGCATTGCGGTAAAAGAAGGTTGTCAGCCAGTCGACAACGCCTGCACCCGTGTATGTCCCCGTCATCGACATGATATCAGCGCGAGCCTCCCGTGCTGCCGGTGGTCGTGATGGTGTCCTCGATGAGCATTTCCAGTTGCGCCTTGTTGAGAGGGGCCTTCGGTATGGCCCTCATGGGTATGTCGCTGGCGTTGGCGATCTGGTTCAGATCGAGCGAGCCGAGCCCCAGATGCCGCTGCGCGAGCGACTGGATGCGCGCCGGATCATTGAGGTTGCTCCATTCGGCCTGGAGCACCGCGATATTGTTGCGCGTGCGGTCGATCCGCGCGGCAATGCGATCGTTTTCCTCTGCAAGATCCTTGGCGTTGTGCTTGACCTGGTAGAGGCCGATGGCCGCGGCCGCCATCACGGCGAGCAGGAACAATGTTGCAAGCCGTCTCATGCGGCACCTCCTGCGCCAAGTACCGACGGCAGTGAAAAGCCCGCCGCGTCGAACGGCCTTGCAGGTGCATGGGTGCGCTCGGCAATGCGAAGCTTTGCAGACCGGGCGCGCGGATTGCCCGCAATTTCCGAAGCGTCCGGCAAGACGGGCTTCTTCGGCTGGAGACGGAAGGTTGGCTCGGGTCCTGCGACAGGTTCAGGCATGTGACGGGAGACGGCGACGCGGGTTTCCGCGCGTCCGGCAAGAAAGCTTTTCACGATGCGGTCTTCAAGCGAATGGAAGGTGACCACCGCAAGACGCGCGCCTGCCTGCAGGACGCGCTCTGCGGCGCTGAGCGCCCGGGCCAGTTCCTGAAGCTCCGCGTTCACATAGATGCGCAGCGCCTGAAACGTGCGCGTCGCGGGATGGATGCGCTCGCGTCCCCTGCCAAGCAGCTGTTCGATCAGGGAAGCAAGCTCGCCAGTGCGCGTGAAGGGTTCGCTTTCGCGGCGTTCGGCGATGGCACGCGCTATGCGGCGGCTCTGCCGTTCTTCGCCAAGCTGATAAAGAATATTGGCAATCACCGCCGGCTCGGCATCATTGACGATATCGGCGGCACTTGGCCCGGAACGCGCCATGCGCATGTCCAGCGGTCCGTCGGCCATGAAGGAGAATCCGCGTTCGGCGCGGTCGATCTGCATCGACGACACGCCGATATCGAGGCAGATCCCGTCGCAATGCTCATATCCGGCATCGGCAAGGACGCGGTCGATTTCGGAAAATGGCGCCTCGACCAGCTCCAGCCTTCCGGCGAACTCGGCCTTCAGCGCCTGCCCTTCGGCGATGGCATCAGGGTCCCGGTCGATGGCAATGACACGGCAATCGGCGGCTTCGAGGATCGCCCGCGTATAGCCGCCCGCGCCGAACGTCCCGTCGACATAGACGCCGCCGGCAACCGGCCGCAGCGCCTCCACGACCTGTGGCAGGAGAACGGGGATGTGACGAACCGGTCCGCCAGCAGCCTTGTTGCCGCGATCCGTCATCATGCCCGCTCCCCCTCGCCAGCGGGACGACCGAGCAGTTTCTTGAGTTCGCGCGCCTTTTGCCTGGCCTCGGCAAGATGCGCGTCGAAACGGCCCGGTGCCCACATCTGGAATTTGTGCCCGACGCCCACGATCACGGCCTCACCCTCAAGGCCGGCGTGTTCGATGAGCGGCTGCGGCAGCAGGATGCGCCCGTCGCCGTCGATCCTGAGCGCGACACAGTCGCCAAGCAGCGCGACGGAAAGCTGGTCACGCTCGTCTGAGTAGGCCGGCAGCGCATCGATAAGCCTGTAGATTTCCTCGATGAGACTCTGCCCGCCGCCGTCGAGACAAGCCTGCCCGAGCGCCGGATAGAGATAAACTTCTTCAAACCCCGACCGAGCCAGGATTGCCCTGAAGGGAGCAGGAATCGAGACGCGCCCCTTGGCGTCGACACGATTGCGATAGCTGGACACGAAACGGTCCATCGAATGCTCCCAGCCACGCCGCCCGGAACCTGCCGAAGTGGCGCCCCGCGAACCTGACGGCCCCCGCTGATCGCTACGGCTGCACCGCTGCCCTTTCGGCCCGCCGAAATCGGCTTTTTGCCACTGCGATCTGGATGATTATGGGATAACATGGGATATTATGGGCGTCAATGGATTGTTAAGCTTCAACGGCGGATTTGGGGCACAATTCATGGTTGACTGAATCTTACCGTCCGGACGCTTAAGAACGCGTTGACGCCGCGCCAGACGCGCGGGCTCCAGGCCTCCTGAAATGGATTGAACGTCAGCCGGCCTGTAAGCCGGGTTCTGTATGGCGTGTGCCCGAAGGCACCCGCGCGGCGGTCATTCATCTGGGACGTGCGTTGCCGCACGCCTCAAGCAACCTACCCGGGTGACGGCGTGAAGAACGCCCGACATCGGCTTGCGCCGATGCCGCGTCACCCCTATTCGGTTTTGCTCCCGGTGGGGTTTGCCGTGCCCGTTGCGTTGCCGCTCCGGCGGTGCGCTCTTACCGCACCCTTTCACCCTTACCGCGCCCGAGGGCGAGGCGGTTTGCTTTCTGTGGCACTTTCCCTGGGGTTGCCCCCGCCGGACGTTATCCGGCACCGTTTCTCCATGGAGCCCGGACTTTCCTCCCCGCCTGCCTTTCAGCAACTGGCGGAGCGGCCGCCCGGCCGGCTGACGCAGGCCAAGCAGTTAAGGGGCGCCCCCCCGCCCGTCAAGCGCCGGTGCCGGCGTCGTCCAGAACACTGATCAGATGGGCGAGTGTCGTCAGGGTCGAGCGGTCGGCCACGCCATCGACGACGGACGGGCGAAAATGGCGCTGGAAGGCAGCAACGACAGCGCGGGTCTGCTCATCATATATACCGGTGATCGCCACGCCGTAGCCGTAATCGGCAAAGAGCGCCTGCAGCCGCGCCACCCCCTCGCCCTGATCGCCGATCGATAGAAAATGGCCGCCCGCCATCGGCGCCGGGGCGACCCAATGTCCGATACCGGCGCTGGCGAGCGCCTGCCAGGGAAACTTCTCTCCGGGGTCCATCTTGCGCATTGGTGCCGTGTCGGAATGGGCGACGACATTGCGGGCGGGAATGGCGTTGCGCCGAAGAATATCGTGAGACAGTGCGATAACCGCTGCCACCTGCGCGTCGGGGAAATCCGGAAGTCCGTAGTCATGGCCGCCATTGACGATTTCGATGCCGATGGACCGGTCATTGATATCATCATGGCCGCGCCATGATCCGACTCCGGCGTGCCAGGCACGTTGCCCCTCGGCGACAAGCCGCAGGATGCGACCATCCTCGCAAACGACATAGTGGGAGGAGACACCGGCTGCCGGATCGCACAGGCGCGCAATCGCCGCAGCTTCGCTTTCCATCCCGGTATAATGGAGCACCAGCATATCGACCGGCATACCTGCCGGCCGGTCTCCATGGTTGGGGGATGGCCCTGTATCCAGGACCGTGAACGTCATCGCGCCAGTTCCCGCTCGATCGTTTCATAGGCGGCGTTGATCGCGGCCAGCCTGTCATTGGCGATGCGGCGACACTCTTCCGGCACGCCTCTGGCGATCAGCCTGTCAGGATGATTTTCCTGCACAAGCTGCCGATAATGCTTCCTGATTTCCCTGAACGATATACCGCGTTGCAGACCGAGAACGGCATAGGGATCGTCGGCGAGCAGCACATGCCGCGCGCGGAGCGCCGCGAACTCGCCCTCGGCAAAGCCAAAAATCGAGGCGACACGCTCCAGATAGTCGAGCTCGCGCTCATGAACGATGCCGTCGGCCTTGGCGATATGAAAGAGACCATCGAGTACGTCGGTCAGCGTGTCGCGTTCGTTCTCGAACAGACGCGCCACCTGCCGCGCATACGCGTCGAACCCGGCCACGTCCCGCTCAGCCATCTCGAACACCCGGTCGACATGCGCCCTGTCGCCGGGAGCGACCTCGAATATCTGCGAGAACGCATCGCGTTCATGGTGCGTCACCACGCCGTCGGAACGCGCCATCTTCGCCGACAAGGCAATGAGCGCCAGGGAAAAGGTGATGTCGCGCTGCCGCCCGCCCGCGCCGGCCAGTCCGGCCAGGCGTTCGATCAGGCGGCTTGCCGCTTCCCCGGATACGACGCGGGAAAAGGCATCGCCAATGCGGCTCCAAACGCTCATTGGCAACCAATAAGCCGCGACTGGCATCGCGGCAAGCAGCCTGAACGCCGCAGGCGCATTGCAGACCACGGGCAACGATCATCCTTTCGGCCAATACGAGCCGCCCGGCTCTGCCTGCTAGCATCATGCTGCCGGCCTGTGTCCGGCAGGGAGTGAAACAATGACAATGAAACTGTGTTTTCTGACCGGCGCGTTCGCGTTGCTGGCATCGGCGGCGCTCGCCGGTCCGTATGACGGCATCTGGCTTCGCCCCGGCAGCGGCGCGCATATCGAGGCCTCCGACTGTGGCGGTGGCATGGGCCTGAAGGTCGTCAAATCATCCGATGCCAAGAGCGTCGGCATGACGATTATCTGCGGCGCCAAGCCGGCCGGACCGAACAGCTGGAGCGGCATCGGTCTGAAGACCGACGACGGGTCAAAGTTCAAGGGCACATGGACGCTTCAGGGCGACAGCCTCAAATTGCGAGGCTGCCTGACCATGGGCTTCCCCTGCCAGAGCGAGACCTGGACGCGGATCCGGTAAACCGGCCCTACAGCGATGCTGCCGTCCTCGCCGCCTGATCGTACTGACCCGACAGCGCGCGCAGGAGGTCGGAAAGCTCGCTGACCTTGTTATGGTCCAGACCGAGCGTTTCCAGCGCCTCGATCAGCAATTTGTCGCGAACCTCGGCGAATTCGGTGCAGACATCCGAGCCCTTGGGCGTCGCCTCCACCGTCTTCTCCTTGCCCTGCTTGCCGGAACGCACGAGCCCCTGCCTCTCGAGCTTCTTGATCGCATAGGCGACAAGATGGGTGTCCTCGATGTTCAGGAGCAGACACATGTCCGCCAATGTCTTCGCCCGCCCGCGATGCTTGGCCATATGCATGACCATCACATCGAGCGGCGTCAGTCCGGGCGCCCCCACCGCCGCGGCACAACGCACCAGCCAACGCGAGAACGCGTTTTGAGCCATCACCAGCGCAAATTCCATTTCGGATAGCGCCGGGTTGGTTCCGGCGATCTGTACGAGTTGCTCGACAGACCCAAAGCCGGTGCCCTTTTCCTCCGCAACGTTCAATTCCATTCCCTCCAAGACCTCATTTTTGCTTTTATCACGCTTTTGTTATTTTGCGTTTCTGCGTGCTCAATTTAGAGGCATCGTGGCACGGTATCTGCCCCGTGTTCAATCAGGAAAACTCCTGAACCCCCCTCCCACATTCAACCAAAGCGCGTATCACCGCGCGAATGTTGCCCGACAGCCAACTGTTGTGAATGATGGCGCCTCACTCTTGCAGGATGCGTCGCAGGTCATGGCGGATAAGGGAAAATGGCATTTCTGGATTGATCGCGGCGGTACCTTCACCGATATCGTCGCGACGGATCCGGCCGGACGCCTCAAGGCCCGAAAACTGCTTTCCGAACACCCGGCCTATGAGGACGCGGCAATTCAGGGGATCCGCGACCTGCTTGGCGCGGACCCGGACAAGCCGATACCTGCGGACCGAATCGCAACGGTCAAGATGGGGACCACCGTCGCGACCAATGCGCTGCTCGAACGCAAGGGTGACCCGACACTGCTCCTGACAACGCGAGGCTTCGCCGATGCACTCGAAATCGGCTATCAGGCGCGTCCGGAAATCTTTGCCAGGAATATCGTCAAGCCGTCGCTGCTCTACGCGAAGGTTGCCGAGGTGCCGGAACGCGTTCGTGCCGACGGCACAGTCGAGGTTCCTCTCGACAGGGCGATGACAGCCAGGGTCCTGCAACAGGCTTTTGATGAGGGCCTTCGCGCCGTCGCCATCGTCTTCATGCACGGCTGGAGATACACCGCACACGAGACTTCGGCCGCTGCGATCGCGCGCGCGATAGGGTTTACACAGATTTCCGTCAGCCATGAGGTCAGCCCGCTGATGAAGCTCGTGGGGCGCGGCGACACGACCGTTGTCGATGCCTACCTCTCGCCGATCCTGCGTCGTTATGTGGATCGCGTCGCAAATGCGCTCGATCTTGCAGGCAGCGGCGGCCGGTTGATGTTCATGATGAGTTCGGGCGGCCTGACTGACGCAGGTCTGTTTCAGGGCAAGGACGCCATCCTCTCCGGCCCTGCCGGCGGCGTTGTCGGTGCCGTCGCGACCAGTCGCATGGCAGGCCACGATCGGATGATCGGCTTCGACATGGGCGGCACGTCGACCGATGTCTGCCATTTCGACGGCGAGCTGGAACGCGCTTTCGACACGGAGGTCGCGGGCGTGCGCATGCGTGCGCCGATGATGCGCATCCACACCGTCGCCGCAGGGGGCGGCTCGATCCTGCATTTCACCGATGGCCGGTATCGTGTCGGGCCTGACAGCGCCGGTGCCGACCCCGGCCCGGCCTGCTACCGGGGCGGCGGGCCGCTTGTCGTGACCGACGCCAATGTCATGCTGGGCAAGCTCTCGCCCGACTTCTTTCCAGCGATCTTCGGCCCGTCCCGCGACGAAAAACTCGATGCCGCTGTCGTGCAACGCAAGTTTCAGTCGCTCGCCTCCCGGATCGCTGACGGCCGCTCGCCGGAAGAGGTCGCAGAAGGATTTCTGACCATCGCGGTCGAGAACATGGCCAATGCGATCAAGAAGATCTCGGTCCAGCGCGGTCATGACGTGACGGGCTATGCGCTCAACTGCTTCGGCGGCGCAGGCGGGCAGCACGCCTGCCTGGTTGCCGATACGCTGGGCATGAAGACCGTGTTGATCCACCCGCTTTCGGGGCTTCTTTCCGCCTATGGCATGGGCCTTGCCGACATTACCGCGAACCGCAGTCGGGGTGCGGCGCTCGATTTTGTCGATGCCAGCCTCGACAGGCTGACGGCCCTGCGTGACGAATTGTCGGCCACCGTGCGGGCCGAAGTTGCCGAACAGGGTGTGGGCCAGAAAGACATTGCGGTCACCCCGCGCATCCATCTTCGCTATGAGGGAACGGATACGCCGTTGCCGGTCCCGTTCGGCGACGGCGACATGAAGCGGATGCGCTCCGCTTTCGAACAGGCCCATCGGCGCCAGTTCGGCTTTGTCTTCCCCGACCGCAATATTGTCGCTGAACTCGTCGAGGCGGAAGCTGCCGGCGGTGGCCGCGCGCCGGATGAGCCCGAGGCCGCCCTGAGCACTGACACGCCGGAGCCCGCCGCGGAAACGCGCTTCTTTTCAGGCGGTCTATGGCACGACGCCCCGGTCTTTGAACGCGGCACCCTCAAGCCCGGCCAGCGAATATTGGGACCGGCGCTTGTCATCGAGGCGCACCAGACCATCGTCGTGGAACCGGAGTGGCAGGCTGAAATCACCGCCAGAAACCACGTTGTTCTGAAACGTGCGCACGAAAAGCGACGGCAGGTCGCCATCGGCACAGAGGCCGACCCAGTAATGCTTGAGGTGTTCAACAACCTCTTCATGTCGATTGCCGAACAGATGGGCGTGACGCTTCAGAACACGGCGTCGTCGGTGAACATCAAGGAGCGGCTCGATTTCTCATGCGCCGTCTTCGATGCCGACGGGGCGCTCATCGCCAATGCGCCGCATATGCCGGTGCATCTGGGCTCGATGGATCGTTCGGTGGAGACGATCGCACGGCTCAATGACGGAAAGATCAGCCCTGGCGACTCCTTTGCGCTCAACGCCCCCTACAATGGCGGTACGCATCTGCCCGATATCACCGTTTGCACGCCGGTCTTCGACGACAGGGGATCTGCAATCCTGTTCTGGGTAGCCAGCCGCGGGCATCATGCCGATGTGGGCGGAACGGCTCCCGGCTCGATGTCGCCACGCGCCGTGACGGTCGATGAGGAAGGCGTGCTGATCGACAACCTGAAGCTTGTCGATCGCGGCGTATTTCAGGAAGAACGCCTCAACCGGACGCTGACCGAACATCCCTTCCCGGTCCGCAATCTTGCCCAGAATGTCGCCGATCTAAGAGCGCAACTCGCAGCCAATGAAAAAGGCGTGCAGGAACTGCGACGCATGGTCGGCCACTTCGGCCTTGATGTCGTGCGGGCCTATATGGGTCATGTGCAGGACAATGCTGCCGAGAGCGTCAGGCGCGTGATCGATGTGCTCAGCGATTGCGAATACGAATATCCGACCGACCAGGGTACGGTGATCCGCCTGAAGATTTCCATCGACCGCGACAGGCGCGAGGCGACGGTCGATTTCAGCGGAACCAGTGCGCAGCAGCCGAATAATTTCAACGCGCCGGAACCGGTGACGCGCGCCGCCGTACTCTACGTGTTCAGGGTCATGTGCGATGCGCCGATCCCGATGAATGCCGGCTGCTTGAGGCCGGTGCGCATGATCGTACCGGAAGGGTCGATGCTCCGGCCCAGCTATCCTGCCGCCGTCGTGGCGGGCAATGTCGAGACGAGCCAGCATGTCACCAACTGCCTGTTCCTTGCGCTGGGCGCGCTCGGCAGCGCGCAGGGAACGATGAACAATCTCACCTTCGGCAACCAGACCTATCAGTATTACGAAACGATCTGCTCGGGGGCGCCCGCCGGTCCGGGGTTCGATGGCGCCGATGCCGTGCACACCCATATGACCAATTCGCGGCTGACCGATCCGGAAATTCTTGAGCACCGCTTCCCGGTGCTGCTCGAAGATTTCCATATCCGGCGAGGGTCAGGCGGCAGCGGACACTGGCAGGCCGGAGGCGGCACCAGCCGTACCATCCGCTTCCTTGAGCGAATGGATTGCGCCCTGCTCTCAAGCCACAGGCAGATTGCGCCGCCTGGCATTGATGGCGGAGAAGCCGGAGAGAAAGGGTCGGCTTCGGTGCGTCGCGCTGACGGGCGCATCGAGCCGCTGTCGGGTTGCGATCAGACCGTTCTGGAGCCGGGCGAAGCGGTGACGATCGTGACCCCGACGGGCGGCGGTTTTGGCCGGCGGCCGCGATAGGCCGCGACGGGAAAGCGCATTTGTAGTTCGCCAGCTTTGTGATAGTCACCACCGGCACCGTCGGGCGGGGTGCATATCAACAAGTGGCAGCACGCTGTTGGGGGTGCAATGATTCCGGAACGACGCAGCGACTACCGTCCCTATATCGACGGTCTGCGCGCCATCTCCATTCTTTCGGTCGTCGGCTATCACATCGGCCTGCCGGGCTTTTCAGGCGGCTTCGTCGGCGTCGACGTCTTCTTCGTGATCTCCGGCTACCTCATCATAGGCCAGCTCGTCGAGGATCGCCGTCGCGGCGATTTCTCGATCATGACCTTTTACGCGCGCCGTTCGCTCCGCATTCTGCCGCCCTACCTGCTGATGGTGGCGCTTGTGTGCATAGTCGCGCCCATATTCCTGATCACGCTGCGTTCCTACGAGGATTTCGCGCGCGCCGCGATCTCCGCGCCGCTGATGCTGTCGAACCTGATCTTCTATCTCAAGCAGGGCTATTTCGACATCGACTCGCTGGAAAAGCCGCTGCTCCACACCTGGACGCTGTCTGTCGAGGAACAGTTCTATCTCGCTGCGCCGCTGACCATCCTCCTGCTGTCGAAGATGTTCGGTGGCACGATCGGTCGCCGTGCCTTTGCAGTGGCATGCCTGCTGGCCCTGATCTCCTTCGTCGGCTGTGTCATGCGAACCGACCTCGGCGAGAAAAACCCGGCCTTTTACGCGCCGCACTGGCGTGCGTGGGAATTCATCATTGGCGGCCTTGCCGGCACCAGCGCCGCCTTCATCTTCAACCGGGTCCCTCGCATCGTCTCTGAGCTGGTGACGATCGCCGGCGTCGCGGCCATCATCTTCGCGATCGTCTGCTTCAGCGAGGACATGGAATATCCGTCCTGGCGGCCGCTCGTTCCGGTTGCCGGCGCCGCGCTCATTCTGATGGCCGGGCGCGCTGGCGCCAGCCCGATGACCACGGGCATTCTGGGCCTCCGTCCCATGGCATGGATCGGGCTGATTTCCTATTCCTGGTATCTGTGGCACTGGCCGGTGCTCTCCTACATGCGCATCCACCGTGGCGGCGTTGTCGACCTGCCGGTCGATGCGACTGTCGGCGGCATACTTGGCCTCGCCCTCGCCATTGCCAGCTATCGCTTCGTGGAATTGCCGGCGCGCGGCCTGCGTCACCGCCTCGGGCACGACCTGTCGGCCCGCAAGGTCGTATTGATCGCCGTCCTGGCTTGCGCGGCAACCGCAGGTCTGGGCGGACTGGCCAGCCTCGCCTCCTACAAATATTCCGAGTACCGCATCGAGAAGACGTACCACACCGAGGGCCGTGGAACGCTCAACAATGGATGCCGGCTGCTGGCGTTGCATGAACTGCCGGCCCATTGCATCGAGGGCGATTACGGCATCATTCTCGGCGATTCCACCGCCAACGCGCTCTATGAAAGCCTCGCCCGGCACTATGATGAACGCGGTATCACCCTCGTCGCCGTCGCGCGCGGCGGGTGCAACGTGCTGCTGTTCACGCCCGAGAACCAGCGAAAGCGTCGCGACCACCAGTGCTACAATCTGGTGCCGATGCTGCAGGCGATTCTGAAGAGCCCGAACAAACCGCGTTTCGTGATCATCCATTCCCGCGCGCTGTCGACAAAGCGCGGCACTGAGGGAGACCTGGAGGCGCTTATTCGTCAGTTCGACCTGACGACGACGCGCATCCTGCTCGTCGCTCCGGCGCCCTGGTTCGGGGAATCGTCGCTCACCTGCGTGATCCTTGCCGACAGGCAGAAGGCCGATTGGTCCACCTGCGACAGTACGCGGGCGGAAAATGACAAGTGGCAGAAGGAAGCGGCCGAAACGATGGCCGATGTCGCATCGAAACTGCCGAACACCCGCTTCGTCGATCCCATGAACGTCTTCTGCGATGACACCACTTGCCGCCCCTATCGCGGCAAGGTCCTGCTCTTCGAGGACCATACACATGTGATGCCGTCCGGTGCGGACGCGATCATCGATGCCTTTGCCGACGATTTCGAATGGGCGGCAGAGGGCGGCGGGAGCGAACCAAAACGCTGATTGATGCGTTGGGACAGACCGAACGAGGTCCGAATGCGCATTGCTATTCCCCTGATGATGGCGGTTCTGCTGGGAACGTCGGCTGCCGCGCGCGCTGCGGAAATGCCGCAGGTGCCGATGCCCGAGCCGCGTCCGACAGCGGCTGAAGCGCCCGTTGCAGCACCCGTGCAAAACAGTCAGGGAGAAAAGACGCCCGAAAGCGTCGCCAAGCCTCAGGTCATAGCCTGCGACATCGTTGGCGCATTCTTCTCCAAGGCAGAACAGCCGCAGGCCAAGGCGCCTGACGGGAGCGATTCTGCCTGCGTCATCGACAACCCGGTGACACTCGATGCCATCCTCGCGCTCGACGGAGCGCGTCGGATATCGATCACTGGCACGCCTCTCCTGTCCTGCGCCTATGTTGGAGAGCTGACTGCTTTCCTGCGCACGATCGCAGATCCGATGGCCGAGGGAACGTTCGGCGCTGCCATTCGGGAGGTCCGGACCGGTCCCGGCTTTCAATGCCGCTACAGAAACCGGGCAAGCAGCGGCAAGGTCAGCGCGCATGGCAAGGGCATCGCCCTCGATATTGCGGGATTTGAGCTGACCGATGGCCGCTTCGTCGCGGTCGGCAGCGGTCCGGCGGAAGATCGCACCTTCATCGATGCGATCCGCAAGGCGTCATGCGGTCACTTCACGACGGTGCTCGGACCGGGTTCAGACAGCGCCCACGAGACGCATGTACACCTCGATACGGAACGCCACGGGCGTTCGGATGCTTACCGTATTTGTCAGTAAGGCCTCCGGCATTTCCCGGCAGGAAAGAGCGCTGCTCTTTACTTGGCCGCCCGAGATAACCATATCGTTGCGCGGCGGACACCACCGCAAAAGCTTCCGCCCGAGGCCCGAGCATCTCCATGATTTTCGATCATCACACGCTGACCGCACTGTTGCAGGTCATCCTGATCGATATCGTTCTTGCCGGAGACAATGCCATCGTCGTCGGGATGGCAGCGGCGGGACTGCCGGCGGAAAAGCGCGCAAAGGCGATCATGCTCGGTGTCGCGTTTGCGGCGGTCCTGCGCATCATTTTCGCGCTCGTCACGACCCACCTGATGGCGGTCGTCGGCCTCACCTTTGCGGGCGGGCTGCTGCTTGCCTGGATCGCGTGGAAACTCTGGCGCGAAACCCGCAAGGGGTCGCTGGGCGGTCAGGAACTGTGCAATAGCGCGCCCAAGACCTTCGCCGCTGCCGCCGGTCAGATCATCCTCGCCGATATCTCCATGTCGCTGGACAATGTCCTCGCTGTCGCCGGCGCAGCGCGCGAGCATCCAGGCGTTCTGGTGATAGGCCTGGCACTTTCGGTTGCGCTGATGGGCCTTGCGGCCGGCTATGTCGCCCGATTGCTCGACCGTTTCCACTGGCTGGCCTATGCCGGTATTGGCCTTGTCGCCTATGTCGCGATATCGATGATGATCGAAGGCTGGCCGGAGGTTGGAGTCGTTGCGGCTCGGATGTTCTGACGCCATCGGTTGAGCCAGTTTTTATAACGAGTGAGGCATAATGAACGCCGATAGCAGCATTTCCGCACGCAAGTTTGATTCCGGCCGAGCCAATGAATACGAACAGCAGAGCCGTATCGGCCTTGCTGGCTATGATGCATGCCATGAACTCGCCGCCTGCGTTCTTTCCGCGACGATCGGCGCTGGCGGAAAGGCTCGCATCCTCGCGGTTGGCGCTGGAGGCGGCGCGAAGGAAGTCGTCACGGCCGGCGGTCTGGAACCGGGCTGGACGTTTACGGCCGTCGATCCCTCTCAGGCGATGATGGATCTGTCGATCACGCGCCTTGACGCGGAGGGGCTTTCGGCGCGCACGCAGATCGTTGTCGGAACACTCGCGGATATCCCGTCCGAAGAACGCTTTGACGGCGCCACGCTGATCGGCGTGCTGCACCACATACCCGGCGATGCCGCCAAGCTTGAACTGCTCGGCCAGATCTCCGAGCGGCTGAATCCGGGGGCACCGTTGATCCTCGCGGGAAATCGCTATGCCTATGCGAGCCGCCCCCTTCTTCTTGCTGCCTGGGAACAGCGCTGGCGCATGACGGGCTCATCGCCGGAGGAGATGAAGGCGAAACTGGCGAAAATTCTCGACAGCGCCGATCCGCCGCAGTCCGAGGAAGCAGTCGCCGACCTTCTGGCCAAAAGCGGGTTCGATACGCCGGAGCCTTTTTTCTCCAGCCTTTTCTGGTGCGCATGGATGAGCCGCAAACAGGCTGATTGAAGACCGCGAAATTATCAGCGAAGTCTTGAAACGGTCATCATGCCCTTGTCACACTGCGCCAACCGCTGCGAATCGCGAAAGGCCCGCCATGAACCGTCTTGTCTCCGCCGCCTCCCTGTTTTTTCTTCTCGCCGTGGCACCGGCACAGGCTGCCACTTGCGGCGGTGACTTCAACCAGTGGCTGAATGGCGTTTTCCAGGAAGCACGCGCGGCAGGCGTATCCGACAGGGCGATCCGGACCGCGACGCCACAGATGGTCTACGACAAGAAGATCATTTCGCGCGACCGGGCACAGGGCGTCTTCGCGCAGACCTTTCTGGAGTTTTCGGGCCGGATGGTCTCCAGCTACCGCCTGAAGACCGGCGGCGGAAACCTGCAGAAATATGCCAACATCTTCCGCGCGGTCGAACAGAAATACGGTGTTCCCGGACCGGTCATCACCGCATTCTGGGCGCTCGAAACCGATTTCGGCGCGGTTCAGGGCGACTTTCAGACTTTCACGGCCCTGACGACGCTTTCCTACGATTGCCGCCGGCCTGAACTCTTCAGGCCGCAGCTGATCGCGGCGCTGAAACTGCTCGACCATGGCGACCTGCCGATTTCCGATTTTGTCGGCGCCTGGGCCGGTGAAATCGGCCAGACGCAGATCCTGCCGAAAGATTACATTGCCTACGGCATCGACTTCGACGGCGACGGCAAGGTCGACCTCAAGCGCTCCACGCCGGACGTGATCGCAACGGCCGGTCACTTCATTCAGGGGCTTGGATGGCGACGCGGCGAACCCTGGCTGGAAGAAGTCCAGGTGCCAGCCAACATGAACTGGGAAGAGGCCCGCCTCGACAACAAGCTTTCGCGGGCCGACTGGGCTGCCCGGGGTGTCCGCCGCGCGGATGGCGGCGCGTTGACAAAGGATGGCCTGCCGGCAAGCCTGCTCCTGCCGATGGGTCATAGCGGACCGGCATTCCTCGCCTACCCGAACTTCGACGTCTATCTGGAGTGGAACAAGTCACTGGTCTACTGCACGACGGCCGCCTATCTCGCAACGCGCCTTGCGGGGGCGTCCAAGGTTTCCTCCGGCGCCAACCCGCCTGGCCTTTCGCTCAACGAAATGAAGGCGCTTCAGAGGGCCCTTCAGGCGCGCGGGTATCACGTTGGCGATGTCGACGGGATTCTCGGCGAAAACACGCGCGCCGCCGTGCGGCAGGAACAGAAGCGGCTCGGCCTGCCGGCGGACGGCTGGCCGACACAAACGCTGGTCAGCGGCCTCTGATCCTTATTTGCAGTAGTGCGTGCCTTGCGAATTGTGCTGGGCAAGGTCGAGATGAAGGTGGTCCTGATGGTGCCGGTCTGACTCCGGACCGAGCACGGTCGTGAAGATATCGCAGGATTCGCGATGAACGGCGCGCAGGAAGCCGGCCTCGCGACTGATGCCGAAGAAGCTGTCCCAGCCGTCCTTGACGGAGATTTCGCGACCGCCGGCAAGCTTGAAAGCCGCAATATCGATCGCGTTGCCGAATGAATGCTCGGAGAGTTTGGCGCCGCGCTCATTGTTGCGCGTACGGCAGCCATAACTGGCAATATTCTTGACCTCGACGACCGGCTGGCCGAAGCGGATGAGAGCGGCGGGCTGTACGACCGTGCGTAGCCAGTGCTGTACCGCGACCACCATCTGGCAATTGAGCGTTGCCGCAGGTTTGATATCGGCAAGCCCCATGCCGACCGAACTGAGCGAAAACGGCTGCCGGATGCCGCAGACGCCCGGCCCGTTGATCGGCGCCTTGCGATCGACGAATGCGGTGACCATCGCGCCTTTCAGGCCCAGGCACTGCATTTCCGCCTCGTCGCGCCACCGATTGCGCTCAACCTCGTCGCGCGACTGACCGCCGAACATGTTGAATGACGGCCCCGAGCAGGCCGACAGCAAAATGCCCAGCATCAGGGCGAGCGCCCCGTGTTTCAGATAAGTCCGTCCCATGCGCGCGATCCTGCGCCAGAGACGGCAAATTTCCGGTGAAGAAACACGGTTAATCACTAGTTAAGAGGCCAATCCGCTCTGTCGCCCAGCGTCAGAGGCGGACGTGTGAGGGAGGCTTCCTCACGCTGCTTTTCCCAAGGCCGCCCGAAGATCCGATTCGCCTTCGGACTGGCAATGGCGACGGGCACGTTCACGCGCGATTCGATGTGATGCCTGGACGCCTTGATATTGAATTTGCGCTGTATCGCGATCAGGTCTGTGACAAGCGGCATGCCATCCAGGAAGTCCGGCAGACTGGTGCCCGGGACCTTCTGTGGCAACCGCGCACGAATTGGCTTCCCGCCCGTTTCGTTCAGGCCATCCGGCAAGACCTCGAAGCCGCCGATTGAACCGGTCGCGTCTATTTCAAGATCGGTTAGATCGGCCGGCCAGGGCACCCGAACTGGCATTGGTCGCCTTGGATGAAGCGGAACACCGCTGGCTACGGTGCCCCGCAACTCCCAAATGTCTCCGCCTGCCGCATCATCGGCAACGCATTCTGCGGCCAGACCCGGTACAAGACCTGCGGCAAGGATGATGACAACGGAAATACGCAACGCAACTCAACAACTTAATACGCGTTACCCGCCGACGATTCGCTACCGTTACAGGGTGCGATACGCTGTCGGGCCAGAAGGACAACAGAACCGATTGTGGCAGGTTACGGTTTGCGAACCGTTAGTTGGAGGGGCGATGAATTGTCCCGATTAGGGCCAAGCTGATTAACGGGAGACAGCCCAATCGTTGACGCCGGGCCACACGCGAAGCGCGCTGGCCAATTGTGGCCGGAATCCGGCAAGGATCGAATTGGAATTTTTCAGGCCATCGATTGTTATCGATACGCCGCAAAAAAGTTTTTGCAGCGCAAAATCGATTCTGCCCGTCCGGCGTAACGTTTCAGAGAACTCGGCAGACGGCGAACAGTCATTCATGCGGCATTGCACAATCGAAAGCGCTTTGAGGCCTTCCATATCGCGGGTACCATTGTCGCCAAGCCACCATTGGCAGGAGGCCAACATGACGAGATCGAAGACCTTAAACACGATGTTTCTTGGTTTTGTGTTCCTGTTTGTCGCGGCCATCGTGCTGGGCACGATGTAGATCATCCAAAAGACCGGGCCGTTTGGCCCCGGTGCCTCGAAAGACACTGGCCGCCTTTGGCGGCTTTTTCTTTGCCTGGCTGCTATTGAACGACGCGCGGGAGATGGGCAGGCAGGTCAGGCCGCCGCGATGGCCTTTCCGACAATGCCGGCCCGCTGCGTCAGCGCGATCGAGGGGGCGGCCTTGTTGAGCGTGTAAATGTGCAGCGAGGTTACGCCGTTGGCAGTCAGATCCGCCAATTGCGATGCCGCATACTCCACCGCCCTTTCCGCCGTCAGCTCGTGATCGTCCTCGGTGCCGGCGAAATGCGCGATCATTTCCGGCGGAATTTCAGCGCCGCACTGTTCCGCCATGCGCTTGACCGCGGTGAAGTTGGCGACCGGCAGGATGCCCGGAACCAGCTCGATACCGATCCCGCGCCTGGCGATCCGCTCGCGCAATTCGTGATAATGGCTGTTTCGGAAAAAGAACTGGGTAATCGCGCGTGTCGCGCCGGCATCCGCCTTGGCTGCCAGCATATCGAGATCGACATTGAAATTCGCCGATTCCGGGTGCTTTTCCGGATAGGCCGCTACCGTAATCTCGAAGTTTCCGATCCGCGACAGGCCGGCAACCAGCTCGGCGGCGTTGCGATAGCCCTGCGGATGGGCTTCGAAGCGGCCGGCAAAGGCTCCGGGCGGGTCGCCCCGCAGCGCAACGATGCGGTTGATCCCGGCCTCGAGATAGCTCTGCGCGACCGCATTGACCTCTTCGCGGCTGGCGCCGACGCAGGTCAGATGACCGGCAGCTGGAATATGATGCCGCTGGACGATGTCGCGAAGCACGCCAAGCGTCCTGTCGCGCGTCGACCCGCCCGCGCCATAGGTAACGGACACGAACTCAGGAGCAAGCGCCTTGAGATCGCCGATCGCCTGATCGAGCGAAACGGCGCCCCCGTCGGTCTTGGGCGGAAAGAACTCAAATGACAGATTGATGGGTAGCATGATTTTTTGAATGCCCTATGCCGCAACGGTCGTATCAGGGACGGCGATGCCGCGCCCGGACCAGATCGTTACGGTCAGTTTTCCCGGCTCGCCTGAGCCGATGTCGAACGTTTCCCCCGGCGCGATGCCGGCCTCTTCCAGCCAGCCATTGATCTGCTCGCGATTGAAGCCGAGCCGCCGATGCGCGTGGTTTTCGCGCAGTTGTTCCATGTCGTGGGGCGCCAGATCAACGACGATTGCGATCCCGCCCGGTTTGAGCAACCGCGCCGCCTCGCGTACCGCGAGCGCCGGATTGTCGAGGAAGTGCAGAACCTGATGGAGGATGATGACGTCGGCGCTGCCGGCATCGACCTGCGGATTGTAGACATCGCCCTGACGCAGCTGGGCATGGCGGACACCCGCGGAATCCAGGCGCGAGCGCGCGTAATGCAGCATGTCCTGAGACAGATCGATCCCGACACCCCGCCGGTACCGGTCTGCCAGCAGCTCCAGCATGCGGGCCGTGCCGGTTCCCAGATCGACGAGAAGGTCAAGATCGCGCGGTACAAGCGCCTCGATCCGCGCCTCGACTTCCTTTTCCGGCGCCTGCAGCGAACGAATTTCATCCCACTTCGCCGCATTGGCGCTGAAATAGCGGCCGGCAAGCGTCGCGTGCGCCTCGCGGACAGCCTCCAGCCGTTCAATGTCTCGCCGCAAGACGGTGTCGTCAGGATCGCTCATCGCGATCATTTCCGAGACAAGGCGCCCGCCAATGCCTCTTTCGACGAGCCGAAAGAACGCCCAGGTACCTTCCGGATGCCGCTCGACAAGACCAGCGTCCCCAAGCAGCTTGAGATGACGTGAGATCCGTGGCTGGCTCTGGCCGAGAATGTCAGTCAGGTCCTTGACGCTCCGCTCCCCACGCGAGAGAAGCGAAAGGATACGCAGGCGCGTCGGCTCGCCCGCCGCGCGCAGAACCGCCAGTATCTCGTCAAGCCGAACGCCGGCCACCACTCGCCTCTTTCATTCATAAAGATATATTTATGTTTAAGTCGGGAATGGTAAGAATGCAAGCCTCGCGAGTCCGCTTCCGGGCGCGCGATCTGCTCGGAGACATGCAATGATGACAGATGCGGACGCCCGTGAGGGAGAAATAGCGCTGGATGTACCGCCACTGGCCGATGATGCCGGCATCGCGTTCATCGGCCACATCGCTTCGTCATGGAAGAACCGTTCAGAATGCCCGCGCAATATCCGGCAGGCGCGTGAACGCGGCGGCTGGAGCCGCCTGTGTGTCGCCGCTCCCTTCCGCCCGGCCCTGAACGGTCTGGCTGTGGGGCAACCGATTGTCGTCCTCTACTGGCTTGGTGAGGCAAGGCGCGACCTGATCATGCAGAGGCCCCGTCATCGGGAGACCGCTACCGGCACATTCAACCTGCGCTCTCCGGTGCGGCCGAATCCGATCGGCCTTGCCGTTACCACGATACGCAGCCTCGACGCACTGGAAGGCGTGCTGGAAATAGACCCGCTCGATTGCGTCGACGGGACTGCGTTGCTCGACATCAAGCCCTGGCTGGAGAGCATCGACCTTCCACATGGCTTTACGCCGGCCGGCTGAATGCCTGTCTGTCTGCTTCGCATTGGGAGCGAAACGCACATCCTTCCAGATGATCGTTGACCAGCCCCATCGCCTGCATGAAGGCATAAACCGTCGTAGGACCGACGAAACGCCAGCCTCGCTTTTTCAGATCCTTCGAGATCGCCTTTGAAATATCTGTCTGCGCCATGGCCCTGACCGTTGCCCAGTCGATTGTGCCTGGCCGCGATTCCGGTTTTGGCTCATACGACCAGAAATAGGCTGCGAGCGAACCGAATTCATTCTCAAGCTCGATCGCGCGGGCTGCATTGTTGATTGCGGCTTCGATCTTGCCGCGATGCCGCACGATGCCGGCATCCGCCAGGAGCCTGACAATTTCCGCGTCGCCAAACCGTGCAACCTGATGAAAGTCGAATCCGGCAAATGCCTTTCGGAAGTTCTCCCTCTTGCGAAGGATCGTCAGCCAGGAAAGGCCGGACTGAAAGCCCTCAAGGCAGATCTTTTCAAACAGCCTGAAATCATTGCCCTGCGGACGCCCCCACTCGTCGTCGTGATAGGCGATGTAATCGGGGAGCCCTCCGTGCCAGCCGCACCGTGACAGTCCATCCTCGCCTACGATCAATCCGCTGCTCATCTCTCGCCCCGCTCCCTCTTTGTCGCGCCGGTAACCCTGACCTCGACAGGCCCCATGATCGCTACATCGCGTTTGGGATAGGGAATTTCGATGCCCTTCTCATGCAGCATGTCCCAGAGGCCGAGCAACACTTCGCCCCGGATATTCGCCACACCGAAGGCCGGATCCTCGATCCAGAAGCGCAACAGGTAGTTGACGGATGAATCGCCGAACTCCGCGAGGTGACAAACCGGCGCAGGGGCTTCCAGAACGCGCTTGGCCCCCTTTGCGGCCTCCACCGCGATCTTGCGCACTTCATGCGGGTCGGCCTGATAGGAAACCCCGAAACGCACTTCCAGACGCACGCGGGCATTGGAAAATGACCAGTTGATCACGCGCTGGGTGATCAGGTCCTCATTCGGGATCAGATACTCCTTGCCGTCGCGCGTGACCACAGAGACGTAGCGCGCGCCGAGCGAACCGATCCATCCAAAGGTCTCGCCAAGTTCGATGACATCGCCCGGCTTGATCGAACGGTCGAGCAGCAGGATGAAGCCGCTGACAAGATTGGACACGACTTTCTGCAAACCGAAGCCGATGCCGACGCCGATGGCGCCGGAAAGAACGGCAATGCCGGTCAGGTCGATGCCCGCCGCCGACATCGCTGCGACGATGGCGATGACGAACAGCAGCATCCGGATGATCTTGGCGATCAGGACGGCCGCCGAGGGCGAGAGGTCCGAAGTCTTTTTAAGCGCGGTCTCGCTGAAGCGCCCCAGGCGGCTCGCTGCGATCAGCAGCAGGGTGACGAGGAAGATCGCCTTCAGGACCGAAAGCGCCGTGTAGCGGGTCTCGCCGATTGTGAAGCCGACGGCATTCAGCGCATCGAGCGCGGGATTGAGAAGACCGACGATGGAGAGCGCGGCTATTGAGAACGCGCCGACCGTGATCATCCAGAAAAGCAGCCGGTTGGGAACGAGCCTTGCGACAAAATAGATCGCCACCCAGGCAGTTGCGAGATTGGCGGCAACGCCGACGAGATAGGATCGGCTCGGCCATGTCGCTTCACGAATGACAAGATAGGCGATCCATACCAGCACCATGAAGATGACGGGCGCTGAATGGCGCAGAAAGGTGCGCGCGACACCGGATATATCCACGCGCCCGGCATAGTTCTTCAGCCAGTGCCCGGCGACAAAGGCGACGATCAGACACGCGGCGACAATAGCCAGCTGATAGACGATCCAGACGGACGACAGCGAACCGACGATGGCTCTGATCGCCTCCAGCGCGTTCTGAAACGCCTCGTTGCCCGTCATTGGCATTCTGCTCGCGCCGATTCATTCATCGGCCCATTCTGCCCGCCGCGCGCTGGACGGACAAGGAGAGCGGCCGTATGGACCGCTCTCCGCAATTCAGCTTCGGCAATCAGCCGTTCAGCGGCTTGATCCAGGGCACCATGCGCGACAGGACGGTATCCCGCCGCACGACATAGTGCCAAAGCGCTGCCGCGATATGCAGGCCTGCCACGAGCCAGAGCAGGTTGGTCAGGAGTTCATGCGGACCGCCGGCGGCGTCGCTGATCCAGGCTGCGGCCATCCCGCTTGCCGGGACGATGACGAGAAGCCCATACAGGGCGTAGTGGCCGATCTTCGACAGTCTCGCTTCCCAGGCCGTAAGCCCGGCCGCCTCGGCAGGCACACCGCCGAAATAGCGCACGGCAAAACGAATGACCGTCAGGACGAGAACGCTGACGCCGGTCCACACATGAATGTTGGCGAGGAAGATATCAAAGGCCTCGGGCTGCATGCCGCGTGCGATTGCGCGGTGCGCATGGGAGGGTCCTTCGCTTGAAAAATACTGCACGACAAGCAGCAGGACGATGAGCCAGTGAAGACCCAGCATGGGCCGGCTATAGCGTTCGGACATGGTTATTTCTCCGGATCCTGGTTCCGGCCTTTTTCTGGCCGGTCAAGATGTATTAGACGCTACTTGTATCAGAACTTTGTCACGCATCCGTACGTATCAGCGCGTAAGCCGCTTGTACTTGATCCGGCGGGGAACGATCGAATCTTCGCCGAGGCGGCGCTTCTTGTCCTCTTCGTAGGATTCGAAATTTCCCTCGAACCATTCCACGTGGCTGTCGCCCTCAAAGGCGAGAATATGCGTCGCGAGCCGGTCGAGGAACATGCGGTCATGGCTGATGACGATGGCGCAACCGGCGAAATTTTCCAGCGCATCTTCGAGCGCGCCCAGCGTTTCGGTATCCAGATCGTTGGTCGGTTCGTCGAGCAGCAGGACGTTGGCGCCCGATTTCAGCATCTTGGCGAGGTGCACACGGTTGCGCTGGCCGCCGGATAGATTGCCGACCTTCTGCTGCTGGTCGCCGCCGCGGAAATTGAACGCGGACGTATAGGCGCGGCTGTTGACCTCCTTCTTGCCGAGCAGAATCAACTCGTTGCCGCCTGAAATTTCTTCCCACACCGTCTTCTTAGCATCCAGATCGTCGCGGCTCTGGTCGACATAGCCCAGATGCACCGTGTCGCCGACGCGGATCGAGCCGGCATCGGGCTGCTCCTGTCCGGTCAGCATCTTGAACAGTGTCGTCTTGCCCGCGCCGTTCGGCCCGATCACGCCTACGATGCCGCCTGGCGGCAGTTTGAACGAGAGGTCCTCGATCAGCAGCCGGTCGCCGAAACCCTTGGTCAGACCTTGCGCCTCGATCACGAGGTCGCCGAGGCGCTCGCCGGGCGGAATGACAATCTGCGCAGAACCGGATTTGAGGCGAGCTTCATTGGCCTTGACCAGATCGTCATAGGCCTGCAGGCGCGCCTTCGATTTGGTCTGACGGGCCCGCGGCGATGAGGCAATCCATTCGCGCTCGCGCTCCAGCGCCTTTTCGCGCGCGTCGTCCTCACGCTGCTCCTGCTTGAGGCGCTTGGCCTTCTTTTCCAGATAGGCCGAATAATTGCCCTCATAGGGGATGCCACGACCGCGATCGAGTTCGAGAATCCAGCCCGTCACATTGTCGAGGAAGTAGCGGTCATGGGTGACGATCAGGATCGCGCCGGGATATTCGCGCAGATGATTTTCCAGCCAGGCGGTGGTTTCCGCATCAAGATGGTTCGTCGGTTCGTCGAGCAGCAGCAGTTCCGGCTGCTGCAACAGCAGACGGCAGAGTGCGACGCGGCGACGCTCACCGCCGGAGAGATTGCTGACGTCGGCGTCGGGTGGCGGGCAGCGCAGCGCATCCATCGCCTGCTCCACCTTGCTGTCGAGGTCCCAAAGATTCTCGGCGTCGATGACGTCCTGAAGCTTGGCGGCCTTTTCGGCGTTCTCGTCGGAGTAGTCCATCATCAGCGCGTTGTACTGGTCGAGGATCGCCTGTTTCTCGGCAACGCCATCCATCACATTGCCGCGCACGTCCTTTTCCGGGTCGAGCCAGGGTTCCTGCGACAGGTAACCGGCCTTTGCGCCATCGGCGAGCCAGGCCTCACCGGTGAATTCGGTATCGGTGCCGGCCATGATCTTCAGCAGTGTCGATTTACCCGCGCCGTTGGGGCCGAGCACGCCAATCTTGGCGTCCGGGTAGAAGGACAGGTTGATCCCGTCCAGCACCTTCTTGCCGCCCGAATAGGCCTTGGTAAGCCCCTGCATATGATAGATGAACTGCCGCGCCATGCGTCCGCCTGTCCTGTCGAAAGATTGGATTGCCATATGGGAAGTCGGCGCTCTCTTAACAAAGGCGCCGCCCTGCCTGCAATGGCCCTCGCATATCCGCGGCCGGTCAGGGTCTCGCGTTCGGGAAGAACAACTGCTTGCCGCCAACCGTAAATCCGGCAATCGCCGCCTGGCCTTCCGGCGACAGGAGCCAGTCCATGAAAGCCGCGCCTTCCGCCTGCTTGACTGATGGGCAGTGGGCCGGATCGACACGGATCACGCCATACTGGTTGAACAGATCGTCGTCGCCTTCGACAACGATGTCGAAATCGCCCTTGTTGGCAAAGCTCAGCCAGGTTGCCCGGTCGCTCAGCGTATAGGCGCCCATCCCGACTGCCGTGTTCAGCGTCGCGCCCATGCCTGAACCGCTTTCCCGGTACCAGCTGCCGCTCGCCGACTTGACGTCCACGTCAGCGGCCTTCCAAAGCGCTTTTTCCTTCTTGTCGGTGCCTGAATCGTCACCGCGGGAAACAAAGGGCGCATTCGCGGCGGCGATCTTCGCCAGTGCCGCCTCGACGTCTTTCATGCCGCTTACGCCAGCCGGGTCGCCGGCAGGGCCGACGATGATGAAATCGTTGTACATCACGTCGCGCCGCTCGATTCCGAATCCCTCGGCAACGAACTTTTCCTCAGCCGGCCTGGCATGGACCAGCAGCACATCGCCGTCGCAATTGCTGGCATTCTTGATCGCCTGGCCAGTGCCGACCGCCACGATGTTGACCTTGATGCCGGTCTTCTTTTCAAAGATCGGCAGCAGGTAGTCGTAAAGGCCGGAATTGGCTGTCGAAGTCGTCGACTGGACCAGCAGCGACTTTTCCTGCGCTGCCGCGCCGCCCGCGGTCAGTGCAAACAGGCTCAGTGCCGCGATGAAAGTTGCCGGTATCCGCATTTCTGTCTCCTGCCTGAATTCGTCAAAGGACCAGCCGGTGCGCGAAGAAGGCCTGCGCCTCTTTCGTTTCAGCGGCTTCGATGAGTGTGCCGGCCGGGCCATGCTCGACGATCCGGCCCTGATGCATGAACGCGATGTCGTCCGCAAGGCGTCGCGCCTGACCGACATCATGCGTGACGAGTACTATTTTGATTCCGCGCTGCGCGATCCCGGCGATCATGTCTTCCATCAGCAGTGTCGCCGGCGGGTCGAGACTTGCCGTCGGCTCATCGAGAAACAGCAGTTGCGGTCTGAGCGCCATCGCCCGCGCCAGCGCAAGCCGCTGCTGCTCGCCACCCGAAAGCAGCCGTGCGGGCTGACGTGCCTGCGCCGTGAGACCGGCTTCAGCGAGAATGTCGTCCACGTGCTCGCCACCGCCGGCGAGCGAACGTGCGAACGAGATATTCGCGGCAACCGAGCGGCGGAGCAGAACCGGCTTCTGAAAGACAAGCGCCTGCCGGGGCGCGCCGTCGCCGGCTGCACGCCCGCTGAACGAGATGGTGCCTGCCGTCGGCCGGATCAGACCGTGAAGTAGGCGCAGCAGCAGGCTTTTGCCCGCCCCATTCGGCCCCATCAACGCAGTGATGCCACCTTGCGAGATCGTCAGGTCCAGCGGCCCGATCAACGCCCTGCCGCCTGCCTTGTACCGAAGCCCCCTCGCCTCGATCGGCAACACCGCGGCTTCGTGACTACGCATAGGCACGTCTCCTGGCGGCCTGCCGGATGACGATCACGGCGCCATTCACCGTGATCGCGATCAGGACCAGAACAAATCCGAGCGCAAGCGCCTGCGCCAGATCGCCTTTGGCGGTCTCAAGCGCGATTGCCGTCGTCATGACCCGGGTCAGGTGATCGATGTTGCCGCCAACGATCATCACTGCACCGACCTCCGCGACCGCGCGTCCAAATCCGGCAAGCATGACGGTCATCAGGCTGAAGCGGGCATCGAACAGCAGCGTCGGCACACGTCGGTGAAACGGCACCCGCATGGACCGGAACAGCTCCGAATATTCCCCTTCCAGCGATTCCACGACCTGCCAGGTCAGCGCCGCAATGATCGGCGCGATCAGGATGGTTTGTGCGATGATCATGGCAGCCGGCGTATAAAGCAGCCCGAGAACCCCAAGCGGTCCGGCACGTGAGAGCAACATGTAAACCAGAAGCCCGATCACCACAGGCGGCAGACCCATCATGGCATTGAGCAGGATGATGACACCGCCGCGCCCCGGAAAGCGCGTGACCGCAACGGCCGCGCCGAATGGCAGGCCGATCAGCCCGGCAAGAAACAGCGCGGAAAGACTGACCTTCAGCGAGAGCGCGACGATTTCGATCAGCGCCGGATCAAAGGAGAAAAGGAGCCGTAGCGCCAGGGCGAAGGCTTGCTCGAAATCGCTCATCGGGCATCCAGATGGAAAAGGACAGGCCGCAACCCTATCGCAAGCATGGCCCCGGACAAGCCCGCCCATGGGCGTTTTGCGGAAGAAAGTGTCGCCCTGATCCTGCGACAGGACGTTACACTTTTCCGACTGCCATCCTGCCGCGCCCTCGTTTACAATCGCTGCACTGCAGTGAACCGTTTCCGGAGCTGGTATTTGTCGATTTTCAGACAGATCGTACTCGTGCTGATCCTTGCCGCCGCCATTGGCGGCTATGTTTATTACGACAGGTATTTTTCAGCGCCGGCCTCTCAGACCGCCGCCGGCCGCCAGGAACGTGCGGCGCCCGTTGATGTCGTCACCGCCGAGACGGCACCGATGGCCACACAGGTCGAGGCTGTCGGCACGACCCGCGCTGCCCGATCCGTGCGCATCGTGCCGCTGGCGAGCGGAAGGGTTGTGGAACTTCGCATTGAACCGGGCCGCGAGGTTACCAGGGACGATGTCCTCGTCCGCCTCGACGACGACATCCAGCGCGCCGACCTTGCTGAAGCCGAAGCCAATCTGGTGGAGAAAAAGCAGGCGGTCGAGCGCGCAACCGCTCTTCGCCCGTCCAATACCGTATCTGCTGCAACGCTTGAACAGGTACGCGCGGCCGCCACATCGGCCACCGCCGCCGTCGATCGCGCAAAGAGACGCCTTGCCGACCGGACCGTCCGGGCGCCCTTTGACGGGGTTGCCGGCCTGACCAGCATCGATGTCGGTGCGCGCGTGACGGAAAGCGATGTCATCACCACTCTTGACGATCTCAGCGAAGTCGAGATCGAATTCGCCGCGCCCGAGACACTCTACGCCGCTATCAAACCGGGCATGGCGGTCGAAGCGCGTGGCGCTGCTTTCGGGGACCGTGTGTTCGTCGGGAAAATCTCTTCCGTCGACACGCGCATAGATTCAGCCTCGCGCGCCTTCAAGGTGCGAGCGCTGCTGCCTAACCGGGAGCGCACCCTGCCGGCGGGCATGTTCATGTATCTCGCCGTCACGCTGTCCGAGCGGCAGGCAGTCATCGTTCCCGATGAGGCTATCATCGCCGAAGGCGCCGAAACCTTCGTGTATGTCGTGCGCGACGGCAAGGCGTTCCGCCGCGTCGTCGTCACCGGCCAGCGTTCGGGAACTGACGTGGAAATCGTTTCCGGCCTTGAGCCCGGTGAGACCGTCGTCCTGCGCGGGCATCAGAGCCTGCGCGAGGGTATGGCGGTCAGGATTCTGTCGCAGCGCAAGAGTGGCGAACCGCCGACGAGCATGACGACCGGCGAGCGGCCGGAGCGTGCCGGATGACGCTTTCGGATCTGTCGATCAGGCGCCCGGTCCTCGCGGCGGTCGCCAACCTGCTGATCGTCGTTTTCGGCATCGCGGCCCTGTTCGAATTGCCGATCCGCGAACTCCCCGATATCGATACATCGGTCGTATCGATCAGCACCAAATATACCGGTGCCGCCCCGAAGGTTGTCGATACCGATATCACGGAAATCATTGAGGGTGCGGTCTCCGGCATCGCGGGTGTCAAGACAATCTCGTCGGAAAGCCGGCGCGGACAGAGCCGCACGACCATCGAATTCGAGATCGGCCGCAATATCGACGAGGCGGCCAATGACGTTCGTGACGCGGTGGGCCGCGTCTCTGGCCAGTTGCCCGATGAGGCGGACGACCCTCAGGTCGTCAAGAGCGACGCGGATGCCGATCCGGTAATTCGCCTCGCCGTCACTTCTGACAGGATGACCACGGCGGAACTGACCGACTACGCGGACCGCTTTCTGGTTGATCGTATGGCGACCATCGACGGCGTGGCGCGCCTCGACGTCTACGGCGAAAGGCCGTTTGCCGTGCGCATCTGGCTCGACCGTCGCAAGCTCGCCGCACGCAATCTCACCGTTGCCGATGTCGAGGCCGCGCTCAGGCGCAACAATGTCGAGCTGCCGGCCGGCGAAATTGAATCCGATACGCGCCAGCTTTCCGTGCGGCTCGATAGCCGCATCCCCACGCTCGATGCGTTCCGCAATATCGTCGTCGACAGGATCGCCGGCTATCCGGTCAGGCTGTCCGACGTCTCGCGGGTCGTTGCCGGCGTCGAAGACGACTCCACCGTCGTGCGCAATAACGGTCGCGATGCGATTGGCATGGCAGTGCTGCGCCAGAGTCAGGCGAACACGATCGCCATTTCCAACGCGGTCCGCGCTGAAATCGAGAAGATCAAACCGCTGTTGCCGGAAGGCATGTCGATCGAAATCGGGTCAGACGACGCGATATTCGTTGGCGCGTCGATCAATGAAGTCGTCCACGCGCTCATTATTTCGCTGATCCTTGTCGTTGCCGTCATTCTCGTCTTCCTGATGAGTGTGCGGGCAACGCTGGTCCCGGCAGTCACGATCCCGGTGGCGCTGATTGGCTGCTTCCTGCTGATCAATTTCCTCGGTTTCTCGATCAATACACTCACGTTGCTGGCGCTCCTGCTCGCCATCGGTCTCGTCGTCGACGATGCCATCGTGGTGCTGGAGAATATCCAGCGCCGCATCGACCTTGGCGAAGGACCGCTGGCTGCGGCGATGTACGGAACGCGGCAGGTCACCTTCGCTGTGCTTGCGACGTCGATCACCCTGATCGCCGTCTTCCTCCCACTTTCCTTCCTTCCAGGTCAGATCGGCAGGCTTTTCATCGAATTCGGTTTCGTGATGGCCAGCGCGGTCGCGATCTCGACCTTTGTTGCGCTCACGGCCTGCCCGGCGCTCGCATCCAAGGTACTGCGCCGTTCAAAGAAGCCGCTTGAAGAAGGCACACGCGAAGGCAGATTGCTGCGCACCTATCGCGCGATCCTTGAGCGCGCAGTCGCCATGCCCGTGGTCGTTCTTGCGATCGCCATTGCGCTGTCCGCCGTCGCGTGGCCGGTCTACAGCTCGCTACCGCGTGAACTGACGCCCAATGAGGATCGGGGTGTCGTTTTCATTCCGCTCACCGCGCCACAGGGAGCGACGCTCCAGGTGACAGACCAGGCGGCCAGGCAGACCGAGGCGGCGGTGAAGCCGCTGGTCGATTCCGGAGACGTGGAAACGGTATTCACCTTTACCGGTTCGGGGGGCCGCGCCTATCGAGCTTTCGTCGTTCTCCGGCTCGCCGACTGGGCCGACCGCGATCTGACGAACGTCGACATCACCCGACGCATCATGCCCAAGATGAACGAGGTAACGCTCGCACGCGGTTATCCCGTGAGCCCGGCAGGCCTCGGCCTTCGCGGCAATTCCACGCCCTTGCGCATTGTCGTCGGCGGACCCGATTACGAAAGCGTACAGGAATGGGCCAAGAAGCTTCTGGCGATTGCCGAGGACAATCCACGGCTCATCAATCCGGGTATGGATTTCGAGGAGAACCAGCCGCAGCTCGACCTGCGGCTCGACCGCGAACGCGCCGCAGATCTCGGTATCAGCGTGGAAACCGTCGCAACGACGTTGCAGACCATGCTGGCCTCGCGCGAGATCACGAATTTCGTCGACCGCGGCCGCGAATACCCGGTCATCCTGCAGGCCGACGAGGCTGACCGACGCACGCCGACCGACATCGGCAACATCTTCGTGCGCGCCGGCGACGGCCAGACGCTGGTGCCCCTGTCATCGCTCGTGACCGTCTCCGAAAGCGCGGCGTCGGCGCAGCTTCGCCGCTACAATCGCCTTCCCTCGATCGAGATATCGGCGGCTCTTGCGGAGGGATACGCGCTGGGCGATGCCATCGATTTCATGCTCGAGGCCGCGCGTGAAAACCTGCCGATCGAAGCAAGGGTTTCCCTCTCCGGCCAGTCACAGGCATTCAGCGAGGCCCAGGGCGGCACCGCGCTTGTCTTCGGCATGGCCCTGCTGATCGTTTTCCTCGTGCTTGCCGCGCAGTTTGAGAGTTTCGTCCATCCCCTGGTCATTCTGCTGACGGCGCCTCTCGGCCTAGCGGGCGCGGCCTTCGCGATGAAGTTCGGTGGGCTGTCACTGAACATCTATGCGCAGATCGGCATCATTCTGCTGATTGGGCTGATGGCGAAGAACGGCATCCTGATCGTCGAATTCGCCAACCAGCTGCGCGACGAGGGGCAAAGCGTCCGCACGGCGGTGATCAACGCTTCTGTGCTCCGCCTGCGCCCGATTGTGATGACAGTGGTATCGACGGTCCTCGGCGCAATTCCGCTCGTTCTCGCCTCCGGCGCGGGCGCGGAAAGCCGTATCGCCATTGGCAGCGTGATCGTCGGCGGCCTGCTTCTGTCGTCGGCGCTGACGGTCATCGTGACGCCCGTCCTTTACGATCTCCTCGCCCGCTATACCAAACCGCGAGGCGCGGTGGAAAAAGCGCTCGAGGCAGAACTCGCCGACCGTCCGGGCCTCGGCAGCGTCGCCGGCGAATAGGCTTTCATCGGCCTGTTAGGCGCGGCACGCAAGGCTAACGCATGATGGCGGTTTCCGGCTAAATGGACGGCACGCCCAGCGAGGTCGGCACGTGTCGCAGAACGAACGCATATCATTGCAGGAAAGCCTTAGCGCCTTCGGCCGCATCGGGATCATGTCCTTTGGCGGGCCGGCCGCGCAAATCGCGCTGATGCACCGCGTGCTGGTCGAAGAGAAGCGGTGGCTTGAAGAGAAGGAGTTTCTCTCGGCGCTCTCCTTCTGCATGCTCCTGCCGGGACCGGAGGCAATGCAGCTTGCAACCTATTCGGGGTGGCGCCGCCACGGCGTCGCCGGGGGATTGATGGCAGGTCTGCTCTTCGTTCTGCCGGGCGCCATCGTGATGGCGGCCCTCGCGGCGGGCTACGCGGCCTTTGGCAGCGTCCCGCTGGTTGAGGCACTTTTCCTCGGCATCAAGGCGGCCGTGCTCATCATTGTCATTGAAGCTCTTCTGCGCATCTCGCGCCGCGCCCTGAAGGCACCCTTCCACTGGCTCCTCGCGGGTCTCGCTTTCATCGCCATCTTTTTCCTCGCCCTGCCCTTCCCCTTCATCATCGCCGCAGCCGCCCTCGCCGGATGGATATACGGCCGGCGCGACGACACCCATGCGTCTTCCCCCGCGCAGCCGGTCCGTCCGCTCGGCACCGCCGTCACGGGCCTGACCTGGCTTGCCATCTGGCTCATCCCGCTTGCAGTGATGGCGTTCCTGCTCGGCGGCGATCACGTCCTGACCGGCCTTGCGCTGTTCTTCTCTAAGCTCGCCGTCGTCACCTTCGGCGGTGCCTATGCCGTTCTGGCTTACATGGCGCAGGATGTCGTGACGCATCACGGCTGGATCGACACGGGCGCCATGATGGACGGGCTCGGTCTTGCGGAGACGACGCCCGGTCCGCTGATCCTCGTGACCGAATTCGTCGGCTTCCTTGCAGGCTTCAACGAAAGCGGCGGCCGCTGGACAATGGCCGTCGCGGGGGCGCTCGTTACGCTTTGGGCGACGTTCGCACCATGTTTCCTCTGGATCTTCACCGGTGCGCCCTATGTCGCGCGGATTGCCACGATGCCGAAGCTCAATGCTGCCCTGTCCGGCGTCACCGCCGCCGTCGTCGGTGTCATCCTCAATCTGTCGATCTGGTTCGCGCTCCATGTGCTGTTCGGCGAACTTTCGGCGGAGCGATATGGCCCGTTGCGCCTTTGGACCCCGGAACTAGCTGGCTTCGATTGGAAAGTTGCCGCGGTAGCGGCCCTCAGCGCCATGCTGCTGCTCTGGCGACACTGGCCGATGCCCGCGGTTTTGGGGATAGCCGCACTTGCCGGCCTTTCGCTTTCCGCGATCAGTTCCTGACGGCAATGACAAGATGGCCCGGCACCGGCCGCCCCTCTTCATGGCGCACGGTGATTGGCGAGAAGACTTTCGCTTCAAGACCATTCGCCGCGAGCTGGTCGCGCACATAACCTTGCGAATGCGCAAAGCGCTGATGCGGCCCGACGATGTAGGGGCGCCCGGCCATCATTTCATCCGGCTGGGTCTCGCTTGAAAAGGCGAAAACGCCGCCCTCCGCCAGCGAACGCGCAGCCAGGGCAAAGAAGGCTTCGAGCGCGCCCATATAGGGCAATACGTCGGTTGCCGCGATCATGTCCCAGCCAGCGCCCTGCCAGGTTTCAAGGAAGCGCACCGCTTCGCCGACATAGAGTTCGTCATAGAGCTCCGCCTCGCCCGCGACCGCGACCATGTTTTCGGACAGATCGACTCCGGTCAGATGGGTGAACGCGCCATACATCGCCTCTCCGGCAAGGCCGCTGCCGCAACCGAGATCGAGCATGCGTTCGAATGGCCCAAGTCCCGCCTCGTCCAGCGCCTCGCGCATCAGGTCGGGAACGCGATAGCCGAGTTGATCGACAAGGATGGCTTCGAACATGTCGGCATGCTGGTCGAACAGCGTTGCAACATAGGCGTCGGGCGCCTTGTCCGGTGTCGCACCGCGACCCATCGCGGCCAGCCGAACGGCAGCGCCCGCACAATCGGCGGGGTCGATGGACAGGACTTCACGATAGGCGCGTTCAGCCTCATCGAGGCGCCCTGCCTTTTCATGGGCGAGCGCACGTTCATAGGCTTCCTCAAGCGCCGGGAGATCCATCGTCATCCATCCAAAAAATTCAGGCGGCCTGACCGGCGACGAAACCCGAAGACCAGGCCCACTGGAAATTGTATCCGCCGAGCCATCCCGTTACATCGACAGCCTCACCGATGAAATAGAGGCCCGGCACCGATTTGACCATCATCGTCTTCTGGTCGAGCGCCTTCGTATCGATCCCGCCGACGGTCACTTCAGCTGTCCTGTAGCCCTCCGTTCCCGTTGGCTTCAGCCGCCAGGCATTCACAAATCGCGCGGCTTCCTCCAACCGCTTGCCCGACAGTTCGGCGAGCGGACCATGGCAGCCGCTCTCGTCCTCGACGAGAGATGCAAGACGCTTCGGCAGCAGCGGCGACAGCGCGCCACGCAACTTCTGACGGCCATTCCCGATCTTTGCGTCCCTTACCTCAGCAGCGACATCGGTTCCCGGCGCCATGTCGACGACAATCTCGTCTCCCGGAGACCAGTATGAGGATATCTGAAGTATCGCCGGACCGGACAGGCCGCGGTGAGTGAACAGCAGCGCTTCGTCAAAGCTCGTTCGCCCGCAAGATACACGGGCGTCGACCGAAAGCCCGGAAAGCGGCGCGGTACGTTCCAGCAGTGCAGGTGGAAATGTCAGTGGTACAAGGCCGGGCCGCGTCTCTACGACGTGAATGCCGAACTCGGCAGCGAGCCGGTATGCAAAATCGGTCGCGCCCATTTTCGGTATCGATTTGCCGCCCGTGGCGACGACAAGCGAAGCGCATTCGACGGCTTCACCGCCCGCAACGAGCGCAAAACCCGAAGCCTCGCGCGCAACGGCTTCCACAGAACAGCCCAACCGCAACTCGCAGGCTGCCGCCCGCATTTCACCGGTCAGCATGTCGATGATCTCTCGCGCCGACCCGTCGCAGAAAAGCTGCCCGAGCGTCTTCTCGTGAAAAGGAATTCCGTGCCGCGTTACCTTGGCGATGAAATCGCTCTGCGTGTAGCGCGACAGCGCCGCGCGGCAGAAATTCGGATTGGCGGAAATGAACCTGTCCGGCGCGACCTCAAGGTTGGTGAAGTTGCAGCGCCCGCCACCGGAGATGCGAATTTTCTCGCCGGGCGCCCTGGCGTGGTCGAGAATGAGAACCGAACGGCCACGCCTGCCCGCCTCGATTGCGCACATCATGCCGGCAGCGCCCGCGCCGAGAATGACGACGTCAAAGCGGCTCATGCCAGGAAATCCGTCCGATCAATCAGCCGACGAAGGCTTTTTCCAGAACGAAGGTGTTGGGCATGGAATTTGAGCCTTCCACCAGTCCGGCAGCTTCGCAGATTGCCTTGATGTCGAGGTTCAGCCCCATCGAGCCGCAGATCATCACGCGGTCGGTCGCCGGATCGAGCGGCGGAACGCCAAGATCGGCGTAGAGTTTGCCGCTGGTCATCAGATCGGTAATCCGGCCTTCGTTCTCAAACGCCTCGCGAGTGACGCTGGGATAATAGAGGAGCTTGCCCTCGACCATCTCGCCGATCAGCGGATCGTTTCTGAGGTTGGCGATCAATTCCTGCCCGTAAGCGAGTTCGGCGACTTCACGGCAGGTATGGGTCAGGATGACCTGGTCGAACTTCTCGTACGTTTCCGGATCGCGCGCCAGCGATGCGAACGGAGCGATGCCGGTACCGGAAGCGATCATGTAGAGCCGACTGCCGGGCAGCAGCGCGTCGAGCACAAGCGTTCCGGTCGGCTTCGTCTTCACGATAACGAAATCGCCTTCCTTGATGTGCTGCAGTCTTGAGGTCAGCGGACCGTCCTGCACCTTGATCGAATAGAATTCCAGCTCTTCATCCCAGGATGGCGAGGCGATCGAATAGGCGCGAAGCAGCGGCTTGCCGTTGTCGCCGAGCAGGCCGATCATGACGAATTCGCCGGAACGAAAACGCAGTGAGGGCGATCGCGTTACCCGAAACGAGAAGAGCCTGTCCGTCCAATGGCGTACTGCCGTGACGCGTTGTGCGTCAGGAAGCGACTGCACTGCGGCAGCGTTCGACGTCGCTGTAATCTGCTGATCCACGTTTCTTATCCTGCCTAGAATTGAGCTTTCCGGAGAAACCTCGCGCCTACCATTGGCTCAACCATTGAACATGGCAAGCACCGCAGTCAAGCGCGCCCTTAAGCGGCTCCGTATTTTAGCCTGTCCTGATAATTGTGCCGGATGCGTTGATACGCATCAACCCACTGGTTCTCCGGCTGCCTTGCAGCCTGCGCTTCCGTTATCTCGACTTCGTCGAAGCCGCAGCGAAGGGCCATCGGATACTGGTCGGCCAGCACGTGCCCCCGCGCCCGCAGCGTCCCCTTGTATCCAAGCCGCCTCAACTGCCGGGCAAGCGAGAAGCCACGCCCGTCATTGAATGCGGGAAAGCGAATGGCGATTGCCGGGATGGAGGCGAGATGCGGCCCGAGCGCCTCGGCCGCAATAGCATTGGCGACCTCTATCGCGCGATTCCCGATGCCAGCGGCTTCTTCGGCGCTTTCGATTGCGACGAACGCTTCATCGGCGGCAGGCGCGAAGCGTCCATCGCGCACCACGATGCCCAAATCAGTTCCAGCGCTCATGCCGCGTCCTTTGCCTGGTCGGGATAGAGCGCCGCCTTGAAGGGCGCAACGCCAAGGCGACGATAGGCCTCCAGAAAGCTCTCCTGCCGGTCGCGCCGTACCTTCAGATACGCATCGATCAGCCGCTCAAGCGCCGGCACGAGCTCTTCGGCCGAGAATCCGGGTCCTGCCCTTTCACCGAGAGTCATGGTCTCGGCGCCGTCGCCGCCTAGCGTGATCTGGTAGTTTTCAACGCCCGCCCGGTCGAGACCGAGAATGCCGATATGGCCGACATGGTGATGCCCGCAGGCATTGATGCAGCCGGAAATCTTGATCTTCATCTGGCCGATCTCGTGCTCCAGCTTCAGTTCGTTGAAGCGGGTCGAGATTTCCTGGGCAATCGGGATCGAGCGGGCTGTCGCCAGTGCGCAGTAATCCATGCCCGGGCATGCGATGATGTCAGAGATCAGGCCGACATTGGCCGTCCCCAGTCCGGCATCGCGCAGCGCTGCGTGGACCGCAGGAAGATCGGCCTTGGCGACATGCGGCAGGATCACGTTCTGCTCGTGACTGATGCGCAGTTCGTCGTGGCTGTAGCGTTCCGCAATATCCGCCATGACGCGCATCTGTTCCGCCGTCGCATCGCCCGGCGTACCACCGACCGGCTTCAGCGAGATCGTCACGATGGCATAGGACGGATGCTTGTGCGCGACCACATTGGTTTCCACGAACGAACGCAGCAACGGGTCCGCGGCGAGTGCCGCCTCATAATCGCCGAGCGGCTTTTCGACAAAGGCAGGCGGCGCAAAATGCGGTTCGATGGCCGCCAGCAGTTCGTCGCTTGGATGGGTGAACTCCTCGCGGATCTGCGGAAACAGCTCCTCCACCTCTGCGCGTATTTCATCCAGCCCGGTCTCATGCACCAGGATCTTGATGCGCGCCTTGTACTTGTTGTCGCGCCTGCCGGACAGGTTGTAGACCTGCATGATCGATTCCAGATAGGGCAGCAGATCGGCCTTGGGCAGGAACTCGCGGATGACCTTCCCGACGAAGGGCGAACGACCAAGCCCGCCGCCGACACTGATCTCGTAGCCGACCTCGCCATTGTCGCCGCGCACCATGCGAATGCCGATATCGTGAGACTTCACGACCGCCCGGTCATTCGGTGCGCCGGTGATCGCGATCTTGAATTTGCGCGGCAGAAACTGGAATTCCGGATGGTCGGTCGACCACTGGCGCATCAGCTCCGCGGTCGGGCGCGGGTCTTCGATCTCATCGGCCGCAGCAGCCGCGAAATGGTCGGACGTTACGTTCCGGATGCAATTGCCCGACGTCTGGATCGCGTGCATGCCGACATCGGCGAGCGCATCCAGCATGTCCGGCACGTCCTTCAGCTTCGGCCAGTTGTACTGAATGTTCTGGCGCGTTGTGAAATGGCCGTAGCCCCTGTCCCATGTTTCCGCGATATGGGCCAGCTGGCGCATCTTGCGCGAGTCCAGCGTGCCATAGGGTATGGCGACGCGCAGCATATAGGCATGCAGCTGGAGATAGAGACCGTTCATGAGCCGCAGCGGCCGGAACTCGTCTTCGGTAAGCGAACCGTCGAGACGCTTTTCAACCTGCCCGCGGAACTGGGCAACGCGGCTGCGCACGAAGGCTTCGTCGAATTCATTGTAGGTATACATGTCCTGAGACCTATGCGTCTGCCTGTTTGCCGAGGAAGTAGTTGGAAGGGCCGGTGGCGCGGAACACCTCACGGAAATGATCTGGTTTCGGCGTGCCGTCCTCATCGACGGCCGTATCGACGAAATACGCGCCGACAATGCGATCCGGCTGTGCTTCAGCCTTCCTGAGCAGATCGTCAGCCTCTTCCTGCGTGGTCGCGACGACCGCATCCTCATAGGTTCGGGACCAGCGGCCTTCCGCAGTGAGGTAGATGACGTCGCCTTCGAGAAGATCGTTGGCCGTGATGATTTTCGGGACGAATGGACGCGCCATCTATCGTGTTCCTGTCCTGACTTGAGCACCCGTCGGCGCGATGGTTTCCAGAACGCCAAGCGCAGCATGCGGCTTGAGGCCGTAGAGGATGACCGCCGGGCCAAGAATGCCGCCCGTCTTCAGCGCATGTTCAAGCGAACCGAGGACCGTCGAAACGACTTTCTGACTGTCGCGCGAAGCATTCTCGACGATCGTTACCGGCGTTGACGGATCGGCGCCATGCATCATCAGGCGCCCCTGAATGAAGGTTGAGGCCTTGAGGCCCATATAGATCGCAGCAGCACTGCCCGGCCTTGCGAGCTTCTGCCAGTCCTGCTCGGCAAAACCGTCCACATCGTGGCCGGTCAGAATGTTCAGCGAAGAGTTGCGGCCCCGGCGGGTCAGCGACTTGCCGATGCCGGCCGCAGCGGCAGACGCGGCGGTGATGCCGGGCACCACCTCCCATTCGATCCCAGCTTCGTCGAGCGCCTCGATCTCTTCGTCAAGCCGCCCGAAAATGACCGGATCGCCACCCTTGAGACGGGCGACGTGAGCGCCGGCCCGGGCATGCTCGATGGCCAGCCTGTTGATCTCATCCTGCGCGACGCTCTTGCCATATCCCTTCTTGCCGACATGAATCATGACCGCCTCGCGGCGTGCGAGCTCAAGGATCTCTGGCGTAACCAGCGTATCGTAAAGAACGACATCGGCTTCCTGCAAAAGGCGACGCGCTTTCAGCGTCATGAGTTCCGGATCGCCAGGACCCGTCCCGATCAGGGCGACCTGCCCCTTCGGGTCTGCCGATGCACCGACCTCGTCGAGCATCGTCGAAAGCCGCTGCCTGACGGCAGCCTCGCCACCGCGATCAAGGGCGCGTTGCCCCTCGCTCGCGAAATAGCGGCTCCAGAAGTTCCGCCGTGCACGCCCTTCCGGCAATACCGTTACCGCCGCGCGGAATGTCTCGGCAATCCGAGCCAGCAGGCCGGTCGAAGGCGGGAGCATTTCCTCCACATCGGCCTTGATCTTGCGCGCGAGCACGGGGGCGGCACCCTCGGTCCCGATGGCCACCGTCACCGGATCACGATCGACGATCGCCGGTGTGATGAACTCGCTCTCCTCGAGGTTGTCGACGATATTGACAAGCGCTCCGGCTGCCCGGCCGATTTCCGCGGCCCGGCGGTCGAGCGCTTCGTCGTCATTGGCACCATAAAGAAGCACGGCGCCACCGGCATCGCCGGCTGCAAGCGCGCGCTCGTCAAGCCGCAACCGACCTTCCTGCGCCCATGCCTTGACCTCCGGCGCAGCATCGGCGCCGTACACTTCGACAACCGCCTCGGTCTTGAGCAGCAGCCGCAGTTTCGGCAGTGCAAAAGCGCCGGCGCCTGAAACAACGACTTTTCGCCCTTTCAGATCGAGATAGATCGGGAAATGACGCATAATCTCTCCAACGGGCTGATTCACCCAAACAGGAATTTCATTTCAGGATAGATGATCTGGCGAAAAAATCATGGCAGTGCATGCCAAGTTGCACGGCCAAGGGGAAATATTCTTCTAATCACCGCGCTGGGGTGAGAAAGCGGAACCAGCCCCGTCCGCAGCCCTTGTGCCCGACCGGTCAATCTGCTTGATGCAGCGCAGCATGACAGGGCGAAGTGTTTTTTGAAGGCAGAGAACGGAAAAGCCGGGCATATGCCACGTTTCACAAATTCAATTCCTACTTTGCCGCAAAAATAGAAATCTGTTTCTTCATACACCGCCATTTCTCCCCCATTATTAAAACAGTTTTGCATTCGAGGGATTTTCGATGCCGTCCGCACAATTCGCCGAACAGGTTCGCATTCCAGATGACGCCTTCATCGCCGGCCTCGACCGGGAGCTGGCCGCGCGCGATCTGGGTGAGCGCCTTGCCTTCATCGCTGAGACGTTCGGCAATGCGGTGCTGACCACCAGCCTTGGATTGGAAGACCAAGTCCTCAGTTGGGCAGTGAGCGAGCATGCGCGTTCAATTCGCCTTGCGACGCTCCAGACCGGCCGCCTTTTCCCCGAGACTGTCGCGCTGATCGCAACGACAAACGCGCGCTTCGGATTGGAAATCGAAGAATATCTGCCCGAAGCGGCCGATATTGAAAGCTACAAGAGCCAATATGGGCTGAACGGCTTCTATGACAGTGTCGAGGCGCGTCACGCGTGCTGCAACATTCGCAAGGTCAAGCCGCTGAAGAAGGCACTTGCCGGCGCGGATGCCTGGATTACCGGGCTCCGCCGCAGCCAGTCCGACAATCGCGCCCATGTGCCCTTCGCGGAGTGGGACGAGGCGAACGGTCTGGTGAAGCTCAACCCCCTCGCCGACTGGACCGCCGATGCCATGCAGGCGGCCATTGCCGAGCACGATATTCCCGTCAATCCGCTCCATGCACGTGGCTATCCGTCCATTGGCTGTGAGCCCTGCACCCGTGCCATCCGGCCCGGCGAGCCCGAGCGCGCAGGCCGCTGGTGGTGGGAAAACGACGAAAAGCGCGAATGCGGCCTTCACGTACCCGAGGCCTCTCCCCTGCCCAATGCCTCCCAGCTGCCTGAAAACGCAGCCACGAAGATCTGAAGAAGAAGAACGATCATGCCCTCACCGCAGAAGCCACCGCTCGATCCGCACCTCAAGGCGCTCGAAAACGAGGCCATCTACATTTTCCGCGAGGTCGCGGCGGAATTCGAAAAGCCGGTCATGCTCTATTCGATCGGCAAGGATTCCTCTGTCCTGCTGCACCTCGCCCGCAAGGCCTTCTACCCCGGGCGTATTCCGTTCCCGCTGCTGCATATCGACACCGGCTGGAAGTTCGCCGAGATGATCGCGCTGCGTGACGCCATCGCCGCAGAGGGCGATGTCGACGTCATCACCTTCACCAATCCGCGCGGTCCGGCCGAGAACATCACGCCGTTCACCCACGGCTCGGCGCTGTACACCGACATCATGAAGACGCAGGCGCTGCGCATGGCGCTCGACGCCGGCGGTTACGATGCTGCCTTTGGCGGCGCACGGCGCGACGAGGAAGCGTCGCGTGCCAAGGAACGGATCTATTCGTTCCGCACACCCGATCACCGCTGGGATCCGCGCAATCAGCGCCCCGAACTCTGGTCGATCTATAACGGCATGATCCGCAAGGGTGAGAGCGTCCGCGCTTTCCCGCTGTCCAACTGGACCGAAGGCGATATCTGGCGCTACATCCAGGCTGAGAACATTCCGATCGTGCCGCTCTATTTTGCCGCGGAACGTCCCGTCGTCGAACGGGACGGCATGTTGATTCATGCCGAGGACAAACGTCTCGAGCTTCTCCCCGGCGAGCAGATCCGCCACGAGCGCATCCGTTTCCGTACGCTCGGTTGCTTCCCGTTGACAGGCGCGATCCACTCCGAGGCCGAGACCCTCGACGACATCATCGCCGAAATCGAGACAGCTACCGTATCGGAACGCCAGGGCCGCGCCATCGACCGCGATCAGGCCGGTTCCATGGAACTGAAGAAGCGCGAAGGGTATTTCTGATGACCGTTTCCACCGCCGCCAAACCCGCTTCTGAAGCCGCACCTCAGACGCGCCAGTCGCGCCCGCTGCGCTTCCTCACCTGCGGCAGTGTCGACGACGGCAAGTCGACCCTGATCGGCCGCCTGCTCTGGGATACCAAATCGGTCAAGGCCGATCAGGCGGAGAGCCTGACGCGCGACAGCAAGGGCACGCGCAACGGCCTCGATCTTCCCGATTTCGCATTGCTGACCGACGGTTTGCAGGCCGAGCGCGAGCAGGGCATCACGATTGACGTCGCCTACCGCTATTTCTCGACCGCGAAGCGCTCTTTCATCGTTGCCGATACGCCAGGCCACGTTCAGTACACCCGCAACATGGCGACCGGCGCTTCGACGGCCGATCTTGCCGTGCTGCTGGTCGATGCGCGCGCGGGCCTTCTGGAACAGACGTTGCGGCACGCTTCCATCGCCGCGCTGATGGGCATCCATCAGTTCGTTCTTGCCGTGAACAAGATCGATCTCGCCAGCTACAGCCGCGAAATCTTTGAGCAGATCGCGGCCGAGTTCCGCGAATATGCGCTCTCGCTCGGCGTTCGCGCCGTCACGGCTATTCCGATGTCCGCTCTCAAGGGCGAGAACGTCGTGCATGACGGCAAGGCCGAGATGCCCTGGTATGACGGGCCGACCCTGCTCGAGACGCTTGAGCTGGCAACTGTCAGGTCCGCCCAGACCGTCGGTTTCCGCATGCCCGTGCAGCGTGTCTGCCGGCCGGACGAAAGCTTCCGCGGTTACCAGGGCACGGTCGCGGGCGGCGCGGTAAAGCCGGGCGACAGCGTTGTGATCCTTCCCTCCGGCACCCCTGCCAATGTCAGCAAGATCGTCACCTACGACCTCGTTCGCAACGCGGCCGTCGCCGGCGACGCCATCACGCTCGTGCTCGACCGGCAGGTCGACGTCGCGCGCGGCGACATGATCGCCTCAATCGACGCTCGCCCGGCAACCGGCCTGCATTTCGATGCGACGCTGATCTCGCTGGCGCAGGACGGCATCACGCCCGGCAAGCGATACTGGCTGAAATCGGCCAGCCGCCGGCAACGTGTCACCGTGGAAACCTTCAGCGCCATCGACTGGAAGACGCGTCGCTGGAACGAGGCGGACGCGCTTGCCGTCAACACGATCGGCAAGGTTCGGCTGCATTTTGAGGAAACGGCGATATTCGATTCCTACGAGGCCAATCGCGATACCGGCGCCTTCATCCTGATCGATCCGGATACCCACAACACTGTTGCCGGCGGAATGATCCAGGGTCGCGCGAGCGATGTTTCGCGTATCGGCAAGGGCAGCAATGAACGCGTCGTTCTTCTCGCACTGCCGCCCGAAGTTGCCGAGAAGCTGATAGGCTCGGATTTCTTTGCATCGATCCGTGACGACGTCGAAGTGCGGCAGACGACTCGTGACCAGCTCGCCGGCCTGTTCGACGACGGCAAAGAAGACTGATACCGGCCGGAACGGTTGGCGCGGCAAATCCGTTGTTCACATGAAGAGGCTGAAAAAGCCGTCGGTGAACAACGGAGGTAACTGCAATGTCAACCACCACGAGTACCATTGAACGCAAGCGGGAAACCCCGCCTGCTCGCGCCAGGAGGCGTGCCTTCTTCAAAGGCTGGACTACCCTTTCCATCGTCGGCTTTCTGGCTGTTCTGGCCATGTCACTCATCTACTCTGTGACCGGACAAGGTGCCGAGCTGGTGGCCTGGGCGACGTACGCTCTCGTGTTCGCACTCGCAATTACTGCGTTCGTATGGCTCGTCAGCTATGTCGTTTCAGGTCGAAAGCGCCGCTGACGTCCCTATCAGGACGGGATGAGCAGCTTCAGGATTGCGCTGACCGCAAGAAGGCTCAGAACGCCCGCAAGCCACAGTCCGGCAAACCACAACAGACGGCGGACCAGAGTGCGCTCGGCCATCAATGATAGCTCTCGCCGGCACGAACCTTTCCCCGGAACACCCAGTAAGAATATCCGGTATAGATCAGGATCAGCGGAAGCAGCACGAGCGTGCCAGAAAGCAGGAAACCAAGACTTTCGTCAGGGCCTGCCGCCTGTTGTACCGTCACCGACGGCGGCACGATATAGGGGTAGAAACTGATACCCAGGCCGACATAGGAACAGACGAAAAGCGCGAGCGTGAACAGAAACGGCAGGTAGTCTGCCCCCCTCCTGACGGTCGCGAAAAGGCCCGCCGCAGATGCTGCCGCGAGAAGCGGCACGGGCGCCAGCAATGCAATATTCGGCCAGACGAACCACCTGTCCCGCACGCCTTCATGGATGAGCGGCGTCCATAGACTGACGATGGCGAGCGCGCCGAGCACCACTGCTAGAAACGCGATCGCAAATCGCCGGCACTGGGCTTGCAGCCCGCCTTCGGTCTTCATGATCAACCACGTCGATCCGAGCAGGCCATAGCCCGCGACAAGCGCAGCGCCGGTGAACAGGCTGAATGGCGTCAGCCAGTCGAACCATCCGCCCGCATAGGAACGCCCTTCTACCGCCACGCCCTGAATGAAGGTCCCGAGCACCACGCCCTGGGCGAATGCCGCAAGGATGGAGCCGCCGGAAAAACCCCAATCCCACCAACGGCGATGTCGCGGGTCCTTGTATCGGAATTCGAACGCGACGCCGCGGAAGATCAGCGCCAGAAGCATGGCGATGAGCGGCGCGTAGAATGCAGTCAGCAGAAGCGAGTATGCGAGCGGAAACACGGCATAGAGACCGCCTCCGCCAAGGACGAGCCATGTCTCGTTTCCATCCCATACCGGCGCGATGGAATTGATCATCACGTCGCGGCGCTTCTCGTTGCGCACGAAGGGAAACAGGACGCCGATCCCAAGATCGAACCCGTCGAGCACGACATACATCAGTACGGCAAGGGCGATCAGTCCGGCCCAGATCGTGGGAAGATCAGGCATCGGACAACCCTCCCTCGCCGCCCGCCTCCAGGGCCAGAACGCCCGCCGCGCGATCGGGCACGTTGTCTTCAGGCGGCGCCTCAACCGGTCTGGCGAAGAGCTTGGCCAGATACCAGAATCCGGCGCCGAACACGATGAAATAGACCGCGATGAATGCAAGCAGCGATCCGCCGACGGCAGGACCCGCGACCGGCGAAACCCCATCGGCCGTGCGAAGCAGCCCCTGAACGATCCAGGGCTGGCGTCCGGCCTCCGTGGTGATCCAGCCGGCGATGACCGCCACGAAGCCGCTCGGTCCCATCGCGACGGCAAACCACATGAGGCTGCGATGGTCGTAGAGACGCCCGCGCCAGCGCAGCCAGACACCGATCATCCCCATCAGGATCATCAGCAGACCAAGACCGACCATGATGCGGAAACTCCAGAAGACGAGTGGCGCGAACGGTCGGTCTTCCGGAGGCCAGGCCTTGAGCCCAGGCACTTCCCCGTCGAACGAATGCGTCAGGATCAGGCTGCCGATCTTTGGAATCTCCAGGGCGTAGCGGGTTTCCTCGGCGGCCATGTCAGGCATGCCAAAGAGGATGAAAGGCGCACCGCGCTGTGTTTCCCAGTGGCCTTCTATGGCGGCAACCTTGGCCGGCTGATGCTCAAAGGTGTTGAGGCCGAGAATGTCGCCGGCGACAAGTTGCGCTGGGGCAACGATCGTCGCCATCCACATTGCCATGGAAAAGGCGACCCGCGCGGGACGGCCGCTGTCGCCCTTCAGGATATGCCAGGCGGATACAGCCGCGACGACGAATGCGGTCGTCAGATACGCGGCCAGAACCATGTGGATGAGGCGGTGGGGGAATGAGGGATTGAAGATGATCGCGAGCCAGCTGTCAGGCAGGAACTGGTCCGCACCGACGGTGAACCCGGCCGGGGTCTGCATCCAGCTGTTCGCGGCCATGATCCAGAAGGCTGAGAACAGTGTTCCAATCGCTACCAGAACGGTCGCGCTGAAATGAAGTCCCTTGCCCACCCGCTCCATGCCAAACAGCATGATTCCGAGAAAGCCGGCCTCCAGGAAGAACGCGCTCAGCACTTCATAGCCGAGCAACGGCCCGAGAACGGGACCTGTCTGATCGGCGAATGGCCCCCAGTTCGTACCGATCTGGTAGCTCATGACGATACCCGAGACGACGCCCATACCGAAGGAGAGCGCGAATATCTTCGACCAGTACCTGTAGAGCTGAAGGTAGACCTTGTCTCCGCGCCAGAGCCAAAGCGCTTCCAGCACGGCCAGATAGCTGGCCAGCCCGATCGTCAGTGAAGGGAAGATGATGTGGAAGCTGACGGTGAAGGCAAACTGAAAGCGCGCCAGCAACAGCGGATCGAGTATCTCGCTCATCGTGGTCTTGCCATCCCCTCGTTGATCGATGGCGCAGCGACAGACGCAACGCTCGCTAACACAGGGCTAAATATAAGGTCACTCTAACGTAAGTGACGCAGGGCCTCGACGGTACATGTCGCCGCATGCGTGCAATTGACGCAACCCGTTCGGGCCGAAACCTATCAGACGAGTTGGCCGGTTGAGGAACCCTGCAACGGCGTCAGTCCGAGCAACGCATTGATGTCCGGCTTGGCAGCAACAAGATCAGCTACCGAATATTCCGAAAGCACCTCAAAGAATGCGCCGAGGGCGCGGCGTAGCGCGGCGTTCAACGAGCAGGCGTCGATCAACGGACAGTCGGCGGTATCGTTTTCGAAGCATTCGGCCATCGCGAAATTCTCTTCCGTCACCGACACGATATCGAGCAGAGAGATTTCCGCCGCCGGGCGCGCCAGCCTTACGCCGCCATTGCGCCCACGCACCGTCTCGACCAGATCATTCTCAACCAGCGCATGAAGAATCTTGAAAAGGAATAGCTCCGACACACCATAGGCGCGACCGATTTCCGAGACGCGGCTGAGACCGTTCGGGTTGGCGGCGCAATACATCATCAGCCGGATCGCATAGTTGGTCTGGCGGGTCAGCCGCATCGGCCATTCCTTTCGCTTCACAGCAGGCGCGGCAGACTCGCCGCAACGGTGACTTTAGAAAATTTCCAAAATAATGACAAGAAAAGTCAGGTTTTTTCATGGCCCAGGCGCGAACCGGCGCGGCACCTTGGAATCGTTTAAAACTATACTGTTTGACTCCCCTTTTTAGCTGAGTTAGCCACTCAACATAAGAGATGCCTTTGGCGGGGCCTTGAACCCCGTTTATTGGAGGAAGAGATGGCACATCGCCATGCGGGCCGGCCATGAGCGGGCTTCTGCACCATTATCTGAATCGCTCGCCCGAGCGGCTTGTTGTCGAGGGATATCGCTGCCTTCTGTCGCAGGCCGTCGATGAAAAGACCTTGCCGGTCGAAAGCGCCTGGTTGCTTTATGCAGGGCTGCTCGGACCCGAAGGCGGCCGCTGGGCACTGGGTGAACTGAGCCGCTTCCTGACCAGCCTGCAACTTTGTGCGCAGTGCCCATTACGAACTTCTCCCGCGCGCACTGACGGCATGTCGCGCGAGGAATGTCTGGTTCTGGCATTGCTCGCAAGCCTTCAGCACGGCGACGAAATCGGCCACCGCTGCTCAGCTGAAGCGCTCGTATGCCCGCTCAAGGCTACCGAATTCACCGAAGCGGCCGGCAGCTTCGCCATGACGCTGAAGGCGCTCCGGCAACTGTTGCTTCCCTTCCCGCACGCGCTCATCGACCGGTTGGCCTCACCCGATGCCATGACGACCGGCGCGCGTCCGGCCATGCGCCTGCATTGACGACACCAAAGAAAAAAGGACCGCACCTGATGAAAACGATCCTCCGCCATGGCACCGCAATTCTGATCTTTTCTGCGACCGCCACGGTAGCCGCTGCACAAACCAGCCCTGCCGATGTCGTCAAGACCTATGCCGACATTGCTCTGGCGAAGTTTGAAGATTCGCTCGCGACGGCCAAAGCGCTCGACACGGCTGTGGGCGCGCTCGTCGCGACACCGTCCGAGTCCACCCTGAAGGCTGCACGCGACGCATGGAAGGCTGCGCGCGTTCCCTATCAACAGACGGAGGCTTATCGTTTCGGCAATCCGATTGTCGATGACTGGGAGGGCCGCGTAAACGCATGGCCGCTCGACGAAGGCCTGATCGACTATGTCGATGCGTCCTACGGCACAGAAAGTGACCAGAACAGCCTCTACACAGCCAATGTGATTGCAAATCCGTCGCTGATGATCGACGGCGAGAAAGTCGATGCAAGCAGGATCACGCCCGACTTTCTGCAGAATACTTTGCAGGAAGCGGGCGGGATCGAGGCCAACGTCGCGACCGGCTATCATGCGATCGAATTCATGCTGTGGGGACAGGATCTTCACGGCACCGACGCCGGAGCCGGTGAAAGGCCCTACACCGATTTTGACACCGCGAACTGCACGAACGGCAACTGCGATCGACGCGCCGACTATCTGAAGGCCGCGAGCGCCCTCCTGGTCGCCGATCTGGAGGAGATGGTCGCCAAGTGGAAAGAAGACGGCGAGGCGCACATGGCATTGATGGAGCGCGGTCCCGAAGGCGGACTTGCCACGATCCTCACTGGCATGGGATCCCTGTCATATGGCGAATTGGCCGGCGAGCGCATGAAGCTCGGCCTCATTCTGCACGACCCGGAAGAAGAGCATGACTGCTTTTCCGACAACACGCACAACTCCCATTATTACGACTCCGAGGGCATCCGGAATGTCTATCTCGGCAGCTATACGCGGATCGACGGAACGACGGTGAGCGGGCCTTCGCTTTCAGCCTATGTCGCCGAAAAGGACAAGGCGCTCGACGAGGAGATGCGCGGCAAGCTTGGCGCGACGAAGTCAGCGATGGAAGCCATGGTCAGCCGCGCCGAAACGAAGGAAGCCTATGACCAGATGATCGCAGAGGACAACAGAGAGGGCAACGAGACCGTCCAGGCAGCCATCGACGGCCTGATCGCCCAGACCCGAACCATCGAGCGCATTGTTGCGGCGCTCAATCTCGGTGACGTCGCGCTCGAAGGCTCCGACAGCCTCGACAATCCGAACGCCGTATTCAAATAAGGGTAACTCCCAATACCCGGGCGGCTCCGCCCCGTACTAGATTTACCGGGTGGAGCCGCATTTTCCCCGACAAGGGGCAGAAGACTGAACGATTGCGGAACGACAGGACCATGCTGATCTGCCAGTGCAACGTCATCACCGAACGCGAGATCGTCAGCGTCATCGATGAGATGCTGGGCAACGATCCCTGGCAGCTTATTGTGCCCGCGCAGGTCTATCACGCCATGGGCAAGCGCGGCCGGTGCTGCGGCTGCTTCCCCAATCTCGTCGGATTGATCGTCAGTGCCGTCGAAGATCACCATCGCCGCATCGAAACACCCGAAGCGGAAATCGTATCGCTCGTCGATCGTCTGCGTTCGCAGCACGAGGCGCTGGAAACGCGGCGTCGGGAATTCCGCAATCGTCATCGGGCGGCTTGACCCTGACATTCATTCCCCTAGATCATCTCTGTCCAATAGTCGGTCCGGCATAGGGGAGTTTGCACATTGAAGGGCGATAAGAAGGTCATTGAACGGTTGAACAACGCGCTGTTTCTGGAACTTGGCGCAATCAACCAGTACTGGGTCCATTACCGCCTGCTGGAAGACTGGGGCTACACCCATCTGGCGAAGAAGGAGCGCAAGGAATCGATCGAGGAGATGGAGCACGCCGACAAGCTGGTCGCACGCATCATCTTCCTGGAAGGTCATCCCAACCTGCAATCGGTTGCACCGCTGCGCATAGGCCAGAATGTCAAGGAAGTACTCGAAAGTGATCTTGCCGGCGAATACGAGGCGCGTACCGCCTATTCCAAGTCGCGGGAAATCTGCCGTGAGGCTGGCGACTATGTCTCAATGCAGCTGTTCGAGGCCCTGCTGGCGGACGAGGAAGGGCATATCGATTTTCTCGAAACGCAACTCGAACTGCTCGGCAAGATCGGCGAAGCACGTTATGCGCAGCTTAATGCCGGACACGCCAACGAAGACGACTGAATTTTTCACACCGGCCGGACGGATTCCGGCGCCTGACGGGTGGACCCATCCCCGTGCGATCTAGTTCCATCAGAACGGCGCTATGCCTGTTGATCGGTCTGTCAGGCGCCGTCGCCGCCAATGCGGGCGACCGGGCAAATGAAGCCGATGGCGATGGCATGGCTGCCGCCCTGCCACCGATTTTCGCCGAACGGACCGATCTCATCCCCAAGGACCGCGCCCGCGTTCTCAAGGTCACGCGCCCGGCACATGATTTCACGGCGGCGGAACGCTTCGAGGCCATGTCCGGCGGCGCAGCGACATCCCAGAAATTGCCCAATCGGGATGCCTTCTCGCAGTTCTCCGCCAACATCACCTTTTCAGAGGAAGAGAAGTTCAAGCTGGGCAATGCGCTGTTCCGCAAGCTGTGGGTCTCGGCGCCGTCTTCCACGCAGGCAAGCGACGGCCTCGGTCCATTCTTCAATTCGCGTGCCTGCCAGAGCTGCCACCTGAAGGATGGGCGCGGCCATCCGCCGGAGATCGTCTCGGACGCCAGCTCGCTCTTCCTGCGTCTTGCGCGCCCCGCGGCGACGGACGATGAGCGCGCTCTGGTTGCCTCGCTACTGGTTCCGAATTTTCCCGATCCCGCCTATGGCGGGCAGTTGCAGGACCACGCCGTCCCCGGCCTGAAGGCTGAAGGAAAGATGGTTGTGACCTATGAAGAGCGGCCTGTGACACTCGACGACGGGACGACCGTATCGCTTCGATATCCGACCTATTCGGTGGGCGATCCTGCTTACGGTCCGCTCGATCCGGCAACGACATTGTCGCCGCGCATCGCCCCGCCAATGCTCGGCATGGGGCTCATCCAGGCCATACATCCCGCCGACATAGCAGCGCTTGCCGACCCCGACGATCGCAACGGAGACGGGATTTCGGGCCGCATGTCACTTGTCCGCAATGACAGGGATGGTGACATCCTGCTCGGCCGGTTCGGCTGGAAGGCGGAGAAGGCCGACATCCGTTCGCAAACGGCGGGAGCCTTCGCCGGCGATATCGGCATTTCGACACCGTTGATGCCGGCGTCCTATGGCGATTGCACGGCAGCCCAGGCGGACTGCCGGCAAATGCCCGATGGCGTGCAGAAGCGCCTCGGCGATACCGAGGCACCCGATCCTGTTCTGGATCTCGTCACCTTCTATTCTGAAAATCTGGCGCCGCCGGCGCGCCGCAATGTCGACGACCCGCATGTACTTGCCGGCAAGAAGCAGTTCTACGACCTCGGATGCATTTCCTGCCACCAGCCCAAATTCGTCACCAGGCGCGACGCCGGCAACAAGGCCCAGGCCTTCCAGCTGATCTGGCCCTACTCCGATTTTCTCTTGCACGACATGGGAGACGGCCTGGCCGACGGGCAGCAGGTCGGGCTGGCGAACGGGCAAGAATGGCGAACGCCTCCCCTGTGGGGCATTGGCCTGACGAAAACCGTCAGCGGACACACCTTCTTCCTCCATGACGGCCGTGCGCGTAATCTGACCGAAGCGATCCTGTGGCATGGCGGTGAAGCGCAATCGTCACGAGACGCCTTTGCCGCGCTCACGCGAGAGGACCGCGAGAGCCTCATCGCATTTCTGGAGTCACTGTGATCATGTACCTTCGACTGTCGATACTGGCACTTTGCCTCATAGGCGCCCTGCCCGCGAGAGCCGCCGAGCCGGCCGCGATCGTTCGCGCCGCCATCGAGTCCGTCATTCAGCCAGGTTACGACGCCTTCGCCGACAAGGCCGCGGCCCTGACGCAGGCAACCGAGCAGCTTTGCAGCGCGCCGTCCTTTCCGGCGCTGGAAAAGACACACCGGGCCTTCGGCGAGGCACTGATCGCATGGGGACATGTCGAATTCATTCAGTTCGGGCCCGTTCGCGACGAAAACCGTCTTGAGCGAATCATGTTCGTTCAGGACCGAAAGGGCATCGCGCTAAGGCAGATTCAGGCGATGCTGGCTGAACAGGAGCGCGAGGCGCTCAAACCGGGTGCGCTCGCTGGAAAGAGCGTTGCCGTACAGGGATTTCCAGCGCTCGAATTCGTACTGTTCGGAACCGGCGCGGAGCAGATCGGCTTTGGCGCCGACGGCTATCGCTGTCTTCTGGGCGCGGCCATCGCATCGAATCTGCAGAAGATTGCCCATGACCTGGCGGATGCCTGGCACGATCCGAAGGGCATAACCGCCCTCCTAGAGACACCGGGTGAAAAGAACCCGCTCTACAGGACCGATGGTGAAGCGTTGGGCGCGATCCTGAAGACACTACCCGACGGGTATGAACTGATCGTCGAAACACGCCTGAAGCCCTTCATCGGCGACAGTCCACTCACTGCGGAACCCAAGAAGGCGCTGCTGTGGCGTTCGGCCAGCACTCTTCCTCTCCTGCGCAGCAATTATGAAGGTCTGGCCGCCATCGCAAAGAAGAGTGGCGCGCTGAAAGAACTGGAAGGCGAGAACGCAGCGATCGCCGCCAATTTCCCGTTCGAGAACAGCGCCGCGCTGTCGGCCCTCGACGCCTTCAAGACGTCATTGCCCGACGCGGCCACGACACCGGAAGGTCACGACCGTCTTGCCTACCTTCTGGTCGTCACAAAGAGCCTGCGCGACATATCCCAGCGCGGCGTTCTGGGCGCCCACGGCCTTTCCGCCGGCTTTTCCTCGCTGGACGGTGACTGACGATGCTTAAACTCGACCGGCGCGAATTCCTTGCCGGTGCCGGCGCTGGCTTCCTCTCTGCGCTTGGCGGACCGGCCGCGGCCGCGCTGGATGATGCGGACATGCTCTTCGCCTCGGCCTGCCGGTTTGAGGAAGGCGATTACGGCGCCGTGATCTTCAGCGAACGCGGTGAGATCATCAGGCAGGTTCGCCTGCCCGACCGCGGACATGACGTGGTCTTCGACAGGGCCGGACGGCGCGCCGTCGCCTTTGCCCGCCGCCCGGGCAATTTCGCCCTCTGCTTCAGCGCTGACAGCCGCGAAACGCCCGTTGCCTTTGCATCGAAGGCCGGCCGTCATTTCTACGGCCACGGTGCATTTTCTGGCGATGGCCGCCTGCTCTATGCAACCGAGAATGATTTTTCCCAGGCCCGAGGCGTCATCGGCATCTACGACGCGACGGGCGGTTTCAATCGCGTCGGCGAGTTCGACAGCCACGGCGTCGGACCCCATGAATTGCTGATGATGCCGGACGGTCATACCCTCGCCATCTGCAACGGCGGCATTGAAACTCATCCCGATTACGGTCGCGCAAAGCTCAATATCGACCGGATGAAGCCTTCCCTGGTCTTCATCGACAGCCGCGACGGGCGGTTGATCGAAAGTCATGAGTTGCCGACGGATCTGCACCAGCTTTCAATCCGTCACATGCAGGTCAGGCCCGACGGATGCATCTTCTTCGGTGGCCAGTACGAAGGCCCCGAGATCGACATGCCGCCGCTGATCGGTCGAGCGGTCATGGGCGAGCGTTTCGAATTGTTCGACATAGCCGACGACGATCGCAGGCCTTTCAGGAACTATATCGGCTCAGTCGCGGTCTCACGCGATGGAAGCAGGTTCGCCGTTTCATCTCCGCGCGGCAATATCGTTGCCGTCCTCGATGCGGCGAGCGGACGCATCCTGGAACGATGGCCGCTGCATGACGGTTGCGGCCTTGCCGCCGATCGGAATGGGTTCATGGCCACCTCGGGCGACGGCATGGCTGGAACGCTCGGCGATATGGCGCAGGAAAAAGTCTTTTTTGACAACCATATAGCGCGCGCCGACAACGCCTGACCCACGTTCGGATCGCCTCAACTTCTACACGCCCCGGTAGCAATCACGATCAATCCAGTTCGCCTTAAGCGGAGTGCTGGCGTGCGTGCATATGCCCGTTTGGCAGGCCGCTATTCTTTCTTGATCGGCGCGAAATGCCTATGCTAAGACGTTAATGGTTGAACTTTTGAAACGCACAACCGTGTTGTTGCACCTCGCGCCCGAACGATCATAATCGTTATCAATGACGAGCGAGCGACATCGCGAAACAAGAACAAGAACAATTTTATAGGCAAGCACGCAGCGCGATGCTTTCCAGGGAGGGGGAAAAGATGAAGAGAGCCGGCGTCGCGGCCTCACCGAATGAATATGAATTCGAAAGTGCGTCTCGCCTTTGTCGCGACGCGTCTCGCTGTCATTTCGTATTCAGCGTCTCCCCGTACGCAATCGGGATTTCCGCATGAACGCCGCCGGTATTGAGAAGACGCTTCGCTGGGTTGCGGGCGTCCTGAACGGCATCGGCGCCTATGTCATCCTGCCTGTCCTGGCACTGGTGATCGCGGTTGACGTGGCCATGCGCTATTTCGTCAACCGGCCGATCTTCGGAGCGGCCGAGGCCAGCGAATTCCTGCTGCTGCTCTTCTTCACCTTCGGCATGTCCTACACGCTCCATACCGACAAGCACATTCGCATGGATCTGGTATTTCATGCGCTGCCGCGCGCCGGGCGGATGGTCATCGAATTGCTGACCCTTGCCTGCGGCCTGATCTTCTTCGGCGCCATTGCCTATCAGTCGATCGCCGACATTTCCTATTCGCAGCTGATCTCGGAACGCAGTGACGAACTGCACCTGCTGATCTGGCCCTTCTACGCGACGATGCTGGTTGTGTTCTCGTTCCTGTGCCTCCAGCTCTTCGTTTTGACCGCGCTCCGGATCTTTGCACCGCAGGTCGTTGAACGTCACACAGACTCCGAAACCTGGATCGACTGACATGGATAGCGTGACCATCGGATATATCGGCATGGCCGTCATGATCGTCCTGATCATCCTTGGCGTGCCGATCAGCTTTGCGCTCGGCGCTGTCGGCCTGATCGGCATCACCATGGTCGTCGGCTTCACCCAGGCGCTTAGCCAGGCGACACTCGTCTATTTCCATGAAAGCACCAATTTCGTGCTGATCGCGGTGCCCATGTTCGTGCTCATGGGCAACATCGCAAATCACACCGGCATCGCTGCCGGGCTGTTCCGTGCGACGGCCAACGCTGTCGGCCGGTTTCCGGGCGGTCTGGCGATCGCGGCCGTTTTCGGATGCGCCGGTTTTGGTGCGATTTCCGGCTCCAGCACGGCAACCGTGCTGACCATGGGCCGCATCGTGATGCCCGAGCTCAAGCGATACAAATACGATCAGCAGCTCGGTGCGGGAGCGCTGTCCGCCGCCGGCACGCTGGGCATTCTCATCCCGCCCAGCCTGATCCTGATCTTCTATGGGATCATGACCGAGAACTCGATCGCGCACCTGTTCATCGCCGGCATCATGCCTGGCCTTCTGACGGTGTTCCTGTTCAGCGCGATGATCTTTCTGATCGCCGTTCGCAAGCCTGAAATGGCGCCAGCGGTCCCCAGCCCCGGCCGCCGCGAAACGATCGCGTCGCTTACCGGCGCGCTGCCGATCATCGCGTTGTTCATGTTCATCATCGGCGGCATCTATTTCGGCATTTTCACGCCGACCGAGGCATCCGGCATCGCAGTCGTGGGCGTATCGGTCTACGGGATCATCACGCGTACGCTCACCTGGAAGACGGCACGCGACGCGCTGAAGGAAACGATCGTGACCAGCACGATGATCTTCATGATCATCGCATCCGGCTACATCGTTTCGCGTTTCGTTGCGATCACCGGTCTGACGCAGAATCTGATCGAATTCGTTCAGAGCCTCAATCTCGGGCCCTATCAGTTCATCGCCGTGATCACGATCATCTACCTCATCCTGGGCTGTGCCATGGATGTCCTGGCGATGCTCATCCTCACGGTACCGTTCATCTATCCGATCATCCTTCACTACGGCTTCGACCCGATCTGGTTCGGCATCTATATCGTCGTCATGGCTGAAATCGCCCTGATTACGCCGCCGTTGGGTCTGAACCTGTTCGTGATGAATGCCATTTCGCCCGACATTTCGTTCTGGCGAATCTGCAAGGGCGTGTCGCCCTTCGTATTGATGGAATTGCTGGTCGTCCTGCTGATTACCGCGTTTCCGGCAATTGTGCTCTGGCTTGTCTGAAGGGAGAAGCTGCGGTTTGCTTGAATTCCGGTCCTGACGAAACCGCAACCGAACCATAAGGCCCAGAGCCAAACACCAACTAGGGAGAGAGCATTAAATGCGCAGATTTCTTACCATAGCACTGGCATCGGCAGCGGTAATCGCTGCAGGCGCCGCCAACGCCGCGGACTTCACCCTCCGCTATTCGCAGCACCATTCCTCTGAATCGGCGGTTTACAAGGAAGTCACCCTTCCGCTGAAGGAATTCATCGAGAAGGAAAGCGGCGGCCGCATCGAGGTCAAGACGTTCCCGAACGGTACGCTCCACGGCAACGCCGACGGCTTCAAGGCCCTGACCACGGATATCACCGACATTGCGCCGGCCTATCCGCTCTACACGCCCAACAGCTTCCACCTGGCACATGGCTTCTTCCTGCCGGGAGCGTTCGAATCCGTCTATGCGATCCTTCGCGCGACCGAAGAGATGTATCCGAAATATCTGAAATCGGAATACGAAGCCCTCGGAATCGAAGTGCTCTACAATGCCGCCAGCGCGCCCTACACGCTGGTGACGACCAAGGAAGTCAAGTCGCTTGACGATCTCAAGGGCATGAAGGTTCGCGGCGCCGGCGGTGCGGTGAACAAGATGGTCGAGGCGATGGGCGCCACGCCGGTGACGATCCCGGCTGCCGAGATGTACTCCTCGTTCCAGCAGGGCATCATCGACGGCGTGCTCGTCCCGACGGAAAGCATCCCGACCTTCCGTCTTCAGGAACTGGCCAAATATTACCTGCCGCTCGACCTTGGCCGCGCTGGCAACATTCCCTTCGGCCTGAACCGCAAGACCTACGACTCCATGCCTGCCGACCTGAAGGACGTCATGAAGCGCGCCGGCCTCTATGGCACGCTGCTCTATGCCGACTTCACGCATAAGGGCATCACCGATGCTGAGAACGCCATGAAGGAAAAGGGCGTCGTGACCCTGAAGTTCTCTGACGCGGACAAGGCAAAGATCGCGGACGCTCAGAAGATTCTCTGGGACGACTTCATCGCCAAAAATGAAAAGGACGGCTTCCCGGTAAAGGACTTCGTCGCCGACATGCAGGCGCTGTCGAAGGAATTCGGCAACATGACCCGCGAGGAGTTCCTCGCCCGTCGTGAAAGCCATCCCGTGGAAGGGCTGCTGCCCTGATCCAGAAACCTTGGTGGATGGCGACCTCCCGGCGCCGTCCACTGCAGGTTTGACTGTGATGGCATGACCTAAAAACGGCCCGCCACCGGCGGGCCGCTTCTTTTTGTCAGGGCGTGGATGCAACAGACATCTTCTCGTGACGATCGCGCGTCACAGGACGACCCTTCAGCCCTCGAGCTGCCGGTCCATCACGTCGCGAACGGAAGGCACGTTCCCCGGGTTGGGATCGAAGCCCAGCGGCTCGTACCAGGCGCGTTCGAAAGCGATCCGCTCCTTGCTGGAATCAATCACCGCCTTTTCGATCGCTCGCGCGACGGATTGTTCCATTTCCGACGCTGACCGAACGACATCGGCCACCGCTGCGGCCAGGCTGGCAGTGGCATCCTTGAGCGAACGCATGGGGACCGCGCCGGAAGACAGGGCCGTCTCGCCCTGCCCGATCGCTGCGACGAGCGTCGAATGGCCGGGCGCCGCGGCATCACCGAGGATCTGCACGATGTTCCGGGCCATCGCCAGGTGATTGCGCAGGTCGAAGACTTCCCGGTCGTTGAGGTACTCAAGTCGCGCGGCAACGAATTCGATATAGTCGATCGACAGGCGAAGCTGCTCGCGTGCAAGCGAATTGCTCTCATCGACCGCCGGCGTGACCACATCAGCGAGCGCTCTTACAACAGCGCGCAAACCCACATCAGTGTGATCCATTACATCGCTCCTTCCAGCATCTCCGCCATTTCGTTCTCGTTGATGGGCGACACCGCTTTCAGGCGGCTGAGCAGCACGTCCTGATGCGATTTGGCCAGTTTCGAGACGCGATAGGCCGTTGCCACCGTTGTTGTGATGCTCTGGAAGCAGTTGAGAATGCGGTAGTAGGTCACGCGTTTCATGTCGACGGACAGGCCTGACGCCTTCTCGTAGCGCTCATAGAATTCATCCAGCGGAATGAGGCCGCAGACATAGTAGGTCTTGCCGTCAGCACCGAAATGTCCCATCGCACGCCGCGTCATCCAGGCAAGATCGCGATGCCTGTCGCCCAGATGCCCGCGCTCCCAGTCGAGAATGGCAGTGATGCTGCCGCTGTCCTCATCGAACAGAAAATTGCCGCTGCGGTAATCGCCATGAACGACGCTGAGGTGATCGAGAACGGGCAATTCCCGTTCCAGCCAGTTGACCGCGACGTCCATCAGCGGGAAATCTTCGCCTCGATCTTCCTCCCAGACCCGCCGTGCGCGGTTGAGCTGCCACCGCGCGCTCTCGGTGGTGCCGACCGTCGGCCGATCCATGCTCGTCAATGACATGGCATCGATGTCAGCGGTGTGGATCGCGGCCAGATTGGCAAGAAACTGCGGCGCCAGTTTCTGGCGCATCTCCTCGCTGAACATCGTTCCAAGCCCGATCACCTTGCCGGCGCTCTGTGTCTTCTGCTTGGTCACACCGGGGACGAACGAATAGATGATCGCCGGCTCTGGAAACCAATCTCCATTGGCGTCGAGCCAGTAAACCTTTGGCACCGGAACGATCCCTTCGAACGCGCGGATCAGTTCCACTTCCCTGACCCTGCTTGTGCTGTTGGAGGGTTCGGAAGGATCCATGCGCAACACGAGATGGTCCTGACGGCGACCGCCTTCGGAGTCGGTCCATGTCAGCATGAACGCCATCTGGATCTTCGACGCGCCGCCGGTCAGCCATTTCAAACCGGTCACTTCGAATTCGCTGCCGATGACGTGGCGCAACATCGCATCGAGCGATGCGGCCATTTCGTCGAGCGTGACATGCCGGTAGGGCGGCCCGCTGCGCCGCTGCAGCTTGCGCACCAGCAGGGCATCGGTCTCACGCTCGGTGGGAAAGCGGCGGCGCATTTCCTCAATGAACTCGGGCGTCGGATTGTCACGGACATCCGTGGTCGCCGCGGTGTCGATGGATTTCACCATGGTCATATCCCCCGATGCGGCAGGTTCTTTGCCAGATAAGACAGACCGTAAAGCTTGCCGTGCCCGCCATACCCGACCTTGTCGCCCCAGTGGTAGCGCATCAGCGAGATGAAAGCGGCAATCGACGGATTGAAGGATCCAAGCGGCCGGGTGCAGATGGCGGTGCCGAAGAATTCCAGCGTTCGTCCGTTGGCGTCGGTGACGACGATGTGGTCGCCGGTTGCGAGCATTTCGACCGTCGTCGCCTCGACCCTTGCATCGACGACCGGCGTTATCCTGCCATGTTCGACGATGAAGCCGCTGAGGATCCTGTCGTAGATGACTTCGCCATCCTCACCGAATTTGAGCAGCATGGTCAGCCACATGCCGAGGTCTTCGCCCATGTTCACCGAAATGTAGGACGTCGCGCGGTCCGGCGTTTCGTTTCGCGGCCCCCAGCTTCGGTCCATGCCGTCAAAGCAATCGACCGCGTAGCGCTTTCCGTTCAGGGTCAATTCGCCCGTTATGTGGGCCTTGATGTCAAAATGACCGTTTGACCACGCATCGCCAACCCTCGGATCGAGCTTTCCCTTGTCTGCCTTCTTCGCAAGTGGCGTCTGATCGGGATCGGACGGATCGAATGGATGGTGCAGCGCCTTGAGTTCCAGATCGAGGCTGCAATTGCCCAGCTTGTGCTCATACTGGAAGTGCCAGTCCGTCAAAGAACGGGCTTCCAGCGACAACCCGTTCTCAAGATCGAATTTGCTGTATGACGCCGGACATGGGAGGTGGATCTGCGGGTCGCAGAAGTCGATCTCGTACTGGCGCCGGCGCATGCCCCGCGCAACGACGACGGACGACATGGCCACCCCCGCATTCGGCCTTGCAAGGACATATATCGTGCCGAGCAGATTGGCCTCGGGAACGTGAAACGCCACATAGGTCGTCTCGGTCCATATCCGGTCGTTCGGATCGCGCGGGTGAAATTCCGTGTCCGATTCTACAATCATGGTTCTTGTTTTCCCTGGGAACCGAAGCGCGGGTGCGCTGCCGGAAGCGTTTCCATACCGGTCGACCTCTTCTGCGGGAGGACTGACAAGGCATATTGAATCAACCGGCCCTATTTTGGGTCAATGGTTGAGACATTTCAATATGGATGGTCGGGAATGTAGCGGCGTTGCCCGATAAATGGATCGGCAGGCCATCGAAAGACGCTGGCTATTCGCCCCAGAGCACCCGGACCGCCATGGTCGCCGCGGCAGTGCGGTTTTCGATCCCCAGCTTGGTGAATATCTGTTCCAGGTGCTTGTTGACGGTGCGCGGCGAGATTTTCAGAATCTCGGCGATTTCCTTGTTCGACTTTCCATGAGTGATCCACAGCAGCACCTCGGCCTCGCGAAGCGTGAGCTGGAATGCGTTGGCGAGCCGCTCCTCCTGCGTCCCCTGATGACAATCGGCGAGGCTGAGGAGAATTTCACCGTCCGGCAAACGATCAAGCAGCGTGAATTCGAGGCATGCCGCATTGCGCTTCAGCCGCAGCGGCGGCTCGTTGGCGCCGGCGCCCGACTTCTTTTCGCCAAGCCATCCGACGACGTCCCAGGGGAGCCGGTCACCTTCGTCGCCATGAAGACCGGCGCGATTGAGCAGGCTCGCCGCCTGCGGGGTCGACCACATGATCTCGCCGGAAGTGCTGCAGGCAACGATACGCCGCCCCGTTACATCGAGCGCCTTGCGCGCTGAACGGGCCTTGCGGGCGTTGGCGAGGTGCACCTTGATGCGCGCAAAGAGCTCGTCGAGCGGGATTGGCTTGGGGATAAAATCGACCCCGCCCGCCGCGAACGCGCGCACCACATGCTCGCTTTCGTTGAACCCGGTCATGAAGATCACCGGAACGTCCCCGAAATCGCGCTCGTTTTTCAAGATCGCACAGGTTTCGAACCCGTCCATACCCGGCATCATCGCATCCATCAGCACGATGTCAGGCAATTGCGTCTCGGCCAGCGCCAGCGCGTCACGCCCGCTGGTGGCGACCGAGACATCGCAACCGGAAATCTTGAGCGCATCGGTCAGCATGCCGAGCGTATCGGGTGAATCGTCTACGAGCAGGACATGCGTTGCCGCATTCAAGATACTGCCTCCTGTGTTCCCGCTTCTTCGGCGTCATCCTCGTGTGCGCCGGCGCCGGATGCCATCTCTATCGCTGCGACAAAATCGCCCATGCGATAAGTTGCCAGCAGGCTCTGCAGATGCCGCACGAATCTCGCCGAATGGGGCGAGGAGCGCTCCAGATCGCCGAGCGTTGCATCCAGGGACCGCACCAGACCAGCCTTGCCCAGCGTATGCAACTGTTTCAGCTGTTCGGCGGGCGGAAGTTCGTCCGGTGCGAATACCGGCGGAACGCCGGTGTTCTGCGCAGCCAGATCCGCGTAGGACCACGTCAGCGACAACAGGGAACCCAACTGTTCCAGCAGGTCGTCCAGCATGAAAGGCTTGATGAGATAGCCATCGTGCAGCAGCGTGTTTTCCGGCTTCGTCCGCTCCTGACCCGCATCGGCGGAAATCATCAGGATCGGCAGTTCCGGCCCATAGCGGCGGCGAATGCGCGATGCGGTCTCCCAACCGGACAGGCCGGGCATGGTGATGTCGAGCAGCACGATGTCCGGATCTTCCAGCGACAGCGCAGACAGGCATTCGGTGCCGTCGGCGACGCTGATGACCAGAAAGCCCAGGGGACGCAAAAGATCTTCAACAAGCCTGCGGTGCGCCGGATCGTCATCGGCGACCATAACCGTCCGGCGCGGCCCTTCGTAACCGCTGACCGCCCTGACGCTCGACGCCGGCTCATCCCCATGCCCGGCTGAAGACAACATCAGCCGCAGCGTGAAACTCGTGCCCTTGCCCGGCCGGCTCGATACGGCCAGATCGCCGCCCATGATGTCGACCAGCAAACGGGTAATCGTCAGGCCGAGCCCAGTGCCCGGTGCCTGCTGCGTTCCGGCCGGCGGGTCCGCGCGCTCGAAAGGCAGGAAGATCCGCTCGATATCATCAGGCCTGATGCCGATCCCCGTGTCCTCGATGATGAAGGTCGCGATCTGGTTGCGATAACTGATCTTGAAGCTGACGGTGCCGACGGCGGTAAACTTGATGGCGTTCGAAAGCAGGTTGATCAGCACCTGACGCAGCCGCTTCTCGTCCGTATAGACGTGATCGGGCATCGCCCCTGACGCCTCGAACTGGAATGCGATGTTCTTCGCCTGCGCCTGCAACGTGAACATGTCGACGATCTGATCGAGGAAGGGGCGCAGCGCCGTGCGGCCGCGGTATATCTCCATCTTTCCCGCTTCGATCTTGGAGATGTCCAGCAGCCCCTCGATCATGCCTGCCAGGTGCTCGCCGCTGCGCTTTATCGTGCGCGCCGCGTTGGTGACCAGAGATGCGGCGCCCTTCTGGCGCTCCAGCAACTGCGCATAGCCCAGAATGGCGTTGAGCGGGGTGCGGAGTTCATGGCTCAGACCGACCACATATTTGCTCTTTGCCTGATTTGCCGATTCTGCCCGCTCCTTGGCCCGCTGAAGCTGGCGGTCCGTCTCCTGATGGGCGTGGATTTCGTTCATCAGCAGATGGGTGTGACGCCGCGCTTCCTCCTCCGCAAAGCGCCGGCTGTCCTGCGCAAGGACGAATAGCCACACGACGATGCCGGAGATGACGACGATAATCGCAAAGAGCTTGGTCAGCGTCAGCGCGATCACCTCTTTTGGGATCGAGCCGTCGATCGTGCTCTGCACATAGATCAGACCGAACACCATGCCGACGACGGTTATCACCAGCGTCATGAGCGCAAGATATCGCGCCAGCGAGCCGCCGACCCAGTCGGCGATTGGCATGGGCAGGAAACCGCGGGCAAACACGCGCAGCTGATCGCCAAGACGTGCATCCGTCTTGCAGCTGTCCCCGCATCGCGCATCCAGCGAGCAGCAGAGCGAGCAGATCGGGCCCGAATAGACCGGGCACCTGGCCATGTCCTCGGCATCGAACGTGTATTCGCAGATACAGCATTCGATCTTTTCCTTGCCGCCCCATTCGGTCGCCGGCTGACGCGCAATGTAGTAGCGGCCGCGCGTGACGAGCGCGAGGACAGGAACGAGACCGAACGCCGTCACCAGCGCGACGTAGGAATAAAGCTTCGACATCGTCTCGCCGAAGACACCGAAATAGGCCAGCAGCGCGGCGGCCACCGCGACGCACATCGAGCCGAATCCGACCGGATTGATGTCGTAGAGATGGGCCCGCTTGAACTCGATATGCCGGGGCGAAAGGCCGAGCGGCTTGTTGATGACGAGATCGGAAACGATCGCCGCGACCCATGCCACAGCGACAATCGAATAAAGGCCGAGAATGTTCTCCAGCGCCTTGTAGATGCCGAATTCCATCAGCAGCAGGCTGATGAGCACGTTGAACACCAGCCACACGACGCGGCCTGGATGGCTGTGGGTCAACCGTGAAAAGAAGTTCGACCACGCGATGGAGCCGGCGTAGCTATTGGTGACGTTGATCTTGAACTGGCAAATGACGACGAAAAATCCGGTCACGCCGAGCGCGAATTCCGGCGTCGAGATCATCTGCTGGAACACCGTCAGATACATCCGCGTCGGGTCGGATGCCTCGGCAAAATCGACGCCATGCTGGAAAGCGTAGAATGCCAGGAAGGAGCCCGCCATGATCTTGATCGCGCCAAGCACGATCCATCCGGGCCCGGCGCACATGAGCGCCGTCCACCAGGCAAGCCGCCTGCCCGCCCGGCGGCGCGGCAGGAAGCGGAGATAATCAACCTGTTCGCCGATCTGTGCGACGAGCGAGAAAAGTACCGCGGACGCAGCTCCGAAGTGGGCAATGCTGACCTCGCCCCCAAGATGCCCGTAAAGCCCCGTATAGCCGGACCATTGGCGGACCGGCTCCATGCTCATGGACAGGATGAAGATGAACGGCAGCAACTGCAGGATGATCCAGAACGGCTGCGTCCAGGCCTGAAACCGACTGATGAACGTCACACCATGGGTGACCAGCGGTATGACGACCAGCGCGCTGATGATGTAGCCGAGCCAAAGGGGTATACCCAGACAGAGCTGTAGCGCTGTCGCGACAATCGCGGCCTCGATGGCGAAGAAAATGAACGTGAAGCTGGCATAGACGAGCGATGTGATCGTCGATCCGATATAGCCGAAGCCGGCGCCGCGGGTGAGCAGATCGATATCGATGCCGAACTTGGCCGCGTTGTAGGAAATCGGGATGCCGGCAAGAAAGATCAGCGTCGCGGTCACCAGGACGGCGATCGTCACATTGGAAAAGCCGTAGTTGAGGGTGATCGCGCCGCCAATCGCCTCAAGAGCGAGAAACGAAACGCCGCCGATCGCCGTGTTCGCGATTCTCCAGCTCGAGAATCGCCTGACCCCGTACGAGGTGAAGCGGAGCGCATAATCTTCCAGCGTCTCGTTCGCGACCCATTTGTTATAGGTCCGGCGATTACGTGGGATTCTTACTGCGTACACATCATCTTCCGCCTGTTCGCACCGCCCCCCGGCAGCGCTTTGCCCAAACCCCCGGCATATTTTACTGTAGCAAGTTTCGGACCACTTTCGCGAAAAAACCCTTCGCACGTGCAGCATTGATTGAGCGGCAACAGATGCCCTCAATCACCGAATTGATATTCCATATTTTTCATATAGTTAAATGGAACCCTGCGCATTTGTGACACCATGGTATGCGCACATCACCCCACTCGACATACGTCAATCACCCCATTGCTGCACTGCACAATCACTGCCGAAAATTCGTGCAGTTGGCGATCAAAAGCCAGCGTTAACAGGCAGACGCAAACAGATGAAGGGGTCTACTTATGACTGACGACTGGACGTCCGGACCAAGGCGGTTCGGAACACGGCGCGCAGTGCTGGCCGGCATGGCAGCCTTGCCGCTGATGATGGCGGCGGCGGGGCCGGTTGCCGCCGAAGGGCCTCCCACAGCGGAGATCAACACCACGGGCCTCGCGGTCACCGACGACACGGTGACGGTGGGTATCCTCCATTCGGTGACCGGCACGATGGCCATCTCCGAAACCGGCTCGGTGCAGGCTGAAAAGCTCGCCATCGACCAGATCAACGCATCGGGCGGCGTGCTCGGCCGCAAGATCGAGTTCATCCAGGAAGACGGCGCGTCCGACTGGCCGACCTTCGCGGAAAAGGCGAAGAAGCTGCTGGTGCAGGACAAGGTTGCCGCGGTCTTCGGCTGCTGGACCTCGGCTTCTCGCAAGGCGGTGCTGCCGGTCTTCGAGCAGTACAACGGCATGCTCTACTACCCGACCTTCTATGAAGGCCTGGAAGAGTCCCCGAACGTGATCTACACGGGCCAGGAAGCCACCCAGCAGATCATCGCGGGCATCGACTGGGTCGCCAAGACCAAGGGCGCCAAGACCTTCTACCTGCTCGGCTCCGACTACATCTGGCCGCGCACGTCGAACAAGATCGCCCGCAAGCACATCGAAAAGCTTGGTCTGGAAGTGGTCGGCGAGGAGTATTATCCGCTCGGTCACACCCAGTTCAACTCGGTCATCAACAAGATCAAGTTGAAGAAGCCTGACGTCATCTACGCGATCGTCGTCGGCGGCTCGAACGTCGCCTTCTACAAGCAGCTGAAGGCGGCCGGCATCGACATGACCAAGGAAAGCCCGCTCCTGCTGACGATCTCCGTCACCGAGGACGAAATCCTTGGTATCGGCGGTGAAAACATCGTCGGCGCCTACGCCTCCATGAAGTACTTCCAGAGCCTCGACAACGACAACAACAAGGCGTTCGTCGAAGCCTTCAAGGCAATGTGGGGCAAGGACATCGTCATCGGCGACGTCACGCAGGCCGCCTATCTGGGTCCGTGGCTGTGGAAAGCAGCGGTCGAGAAGGCCGGCAGCTTCGACATCGACAAGATCAAGGTTGCTTCGCCTGGCATCGAACTGACGACCGCGCCGGAAGGTTATGTCCGGATCCACGAGAACCATCACCTCTGGTCAAAGACCCGTATCGGCCGCGCCAAGACGGACGGTCAGTACGAACTGATCTACGAGACCAAGGACCTGATGGAACCCAATCCGTTCCCGGAAGGCTACCAATAGGCAGCTCTTCGCATCCCGCTTTCCCGGTCGGTTCCGGCCGGGAAAGCGGACCTCTCCCAAGAACTTAAACCGCTTTCCGACTTTGCTCGGGGACCCAACTTCCGTGAGGCGGCGATGATTGGCGATTACACCATAGGCGAATTTACCTCCATCCTGGCGATGCAGGGCTTTGCCGGACTGATCCTGTTCTCTGTGTTCGTGCTGATGGCTCTGGGCCTGGCAATCATTTTCGGCCAGATGGGCGTCATCAACATGGCGCACGGCGAATTCATGATCCTCGGCGCCTACGTTACCTATTTCTGCTCGCAATTCTTCAGCGCATATCTGCCCGGACTGTTCTCCATCTACTTCTTTATTGCCATGGCGTTGGCCTTCTGCGCGTCCTTTGGGCTGGGAATATTGGTCGAGTGGGGAATGATACGCTTCCTCTACAAGCGACCGCTCGACACGCTGCTGGCGACCTGGGGCCTCTCGCTCATCCTCCAGCAGTTCTACCGCTCGGTTTTCGGCGCCCGTGAAGTCGGCGTGACGCTGCCGGAGTGGATGCTGGGCGCGGTGAACCTCACCGACATCATCGAAATTCCGATCAACGGCCTCTTCGTCATGGGCCTCACGATCATCATCACCGTCGCGGTCTACCTGATCATGTTCCGCTCCGGCTGGGGCAAGCAGGTGCGCGCGGTCATGCAGAACCGCGTCATGGCCGGTGCGGTCGGCATCAATACCAAGATGGTCGATCGCATCACCTTCGGCCTCGGCTGCGGGATCGCGGGTATCGCTGGATCGGCATTCACCATGATCGGGTCAACCGGACCGACCGCCGGCCAGCTCTACATCGTCGACACCTTCCTCGTGGTCGTCTTCGGTGGCGCGGCCAGCCTCCTCGGCACCATCGCATCCGCCTTCACCATCTCACAGGCGCAGTCGACCATGGAGTTCTTCATGAGCGGCTCGATGGCCAAGGTTCTCACCCTGCTCACCGTCGTCGGCATCCTGATGCTGCGCCCGCAGGGTCTCTTCACCCTCAACATCCGTCGCTAAGGGGGATACGATCATGACAAAGCGTTTCGGACCTTTCGCCGGCCGCGAGTGGATCGCTCTCCTGATCCTTGGCCTCCTGCTCTTCGTCGTCTTCCCCACGACGCTCGACGTCTTCCGTCTCAATCTCGTGGGCAAATACCTGACTTACGCCTTCGTCGCCATGGGTCTGGTCCTTTGCTGGGGCTACGGCGGCATCCTCAGCCTCGGCCAGGGCGTGTTCTTCGGCCTCGGCGGCTACTGCATGGCGATGTTCCTGAAGCTGGAGGCATCGACGCCCGAAGCAACCAAGATCCAGTCGACACCCGGCATTCCGGATTTCATGGACTGGAACCAGGTCACCGCCCTTCCCTGGTGGTGGGAGCCCTTCCACTCCCTTCCGCTGACGTTGATCCTGGTCATCGCGGTGCCCGTCTTCTTCGCCTTCGTCATCGGTCTTGCGATGTTCAAGCGGCGGGTCGGCGGCGTGTACTTCGCCATCATCACACAGGCGATTGCCGCGATCCTGACGATCCTGATCATCGGTCAGCAGGGCTACACCGGCGGCGTCAACGGCATCACCGATCTGCGCACGCTGCTCGGATGGGACATCCGTACCGACGACGCCAAGTTCGTCCTCTACTTCGTCAATGGCGGCCTGCTGATTGCCTGCCTTCTCATTGGCCAGGGCATTCGCATCTCCAAGTTCGGTCGCCTCATGATCGCCATTCGCGACAAGGAAGACCGCGTTCGCTTCTCCGGCTACGATGTCGCCAACTTCAAGATCTTCATCTTTTGCATGGCGGCGGCGTTCTCGGCGATCGGCGGCGCGATGTTTGCCCTGCAGGTCGGCTTCATGTCGCCCTCCTTCGTCGGCATCGTGCCGTCGATTGAAATGGTCATATTCTGCGCCGTCGGCGGCCGCCTGTCCCTCTTCGGGGCGATCTACGGCGCGCTTCTCGTCAACGCGGCAAAAACGACCTTCTCGGAGAGCTTCCCCGAACTGTGGCTCTTCGCCATGGGCGGCCTTTTCATCGCCGTCGTCATGGCCTTCCCGAACGGTCTTGCAGGTGTCCTCCACAAGCATATCGAGCCGCGCATCTACCGTCTCTTCGGCGGCCTTCGCGGCAGTGGAACCACCGGCGCCGTCTCTTCACCCCATGCGGCCGAATAAGGAGGCTCGAAAGCGATGAACGCAGCAATCCTCGCCAACCAGGTGCCCGATCCTCTGCAGAAGGAATTCATCCTGACAGTCGAACGGCTCACGGTTTCCTTCGACGGCTTCAAGGCGGTCAACGACCTCTCGCTCTACGTCGACGAGCATGAGATCCGGGTCATCATCGGCCCGAATGGTGCCGGCAAGACGACCGTCCTCGACCTGATCTGCGGCCGCACCAAGGCGACCGAAGGCACCATCAAGTTCCGCGACAAGGAACTGACCACGATGCGCGAGCACGAGATCGTCCATGCCGGTGTCGGACGGAAATTCCAGAACCCGTCGATCTACGAGGAACTGACGGTCTTCGAAAATCTCGAACTGTCCTTTCCGCGCGGGCGCAGCGTATTCGGCGCCCTGGCCTTCCGCCGCGATGCGGAAGTCCGCGACAAGATCGAGGAGATCGCCAGTCTCGTCTTCCTGAAGGACAGCCTCCAGACGGAAGCTGCCATCCTCAGCCACGGCCAGAAGCAGTGGCTGGAAATCGGGATGCTCCTGATCCAGAGCCCGGAACTCCTGATGCTCGACGAACCGGTCGCCGGGATGAGCGTTGCCGAGCGGCTCAAGACTGCCGAACTGCTCAACAACATCATCCACAACCAGTCGGTCATCGTGATCGAGCACGACATGAAGTTCGTCGAGGACATCGCCCACCGCGTGACCGTCATGCACCAGGGCAAGATCCTGTCGGAAGGCTCCATGGACCACGTCAAGCACGACCCCAAGGTCGTCGAAGTTTATCTCGGACACTAGGAGGCCATCATGCTCGCAGTCGACAATCTGACCGTGGCCTATGGGGAGAGCGAGGTCATCCACAACCTCTCCTTCGAGGTCAAACCCAACGAGATCGTAGCGATCATGGGCCGCAACGGCATGGGCAAGACGACGCTCATGAAATCCCTCATGGGTATCGTCCCGACCAGGGAAGGACATGTCCAGGTCGGAGAGGCCTCCATCGACGGGATGGAAAGCTATCAGCGTGTCTCGAACGGCCTGGCATACGTCCCGCAGGGCCGCATGATTTTCCCTTCCATGACCGTGAAGGAGAATATCGAGACCGGCCTGACTTCCACCGGCGACAAGACGGTGCCGGGAGACATCTACGAACTGTTTCCCGTGCTTCTGGAAATGAAGGACCGGCGCGGCGGCAACCTTTCCGGCGGCCAGCAGCAGCAGCTGGCGATCGCCCGCGCACTCGCAACCAAGCCGAAGGTTCTTCTGCTCGATGAGCCGACCGAAGGGATCCAGCCCTCCATCATCAAGGAAATGGCACGCACCCTGTGCCGGATCCGCGACGAGAAGGGACTTTCCATCGTCGTCTCCGAACAGGTGCTCAGCTTCGCACTCGATATGGCCGACCGCGTGCTGGTCATCGAGAAGGGCAGTTTCGTCCATGAGAGCCCGCGCGAGGGCATCGACGAAAAGAAGGTTGCCGGCTTCCTCTCCGTCTGAGGAACCGGTCAGGGAAACAGTCAGACAGAACCAGCTTTTTTAAAAGGAGAACGCAGTCATGGCGGAAACACTCATCTCGGTCGATCTCAAAGAATCGCCGCACACCAACGAAAAAATTCACAACCGCTGGCACCCTGATATCCCGATCGCGGTCTGGGTGGAGCCGGGCGACGATTTCAAGATCGAGACCTATGACTGGACCGGCGGCCAGATCAAGAACGACGATGACGCCGCAGACGTCCGCGACGTCGAGCTCGAGCAGGTCCACTATCTGTCCGGCCCGATCGGCGTCAAAGGCGCCGAACCCGGTGATCTGCTCGTCGTCGATATTCTCGACATCGGCGCCAAGGAAGACAGCCTCTGGGGCTTCAACGGCTTCTTCTCCAAGAAGAATGGCGGCGGCTTCCTGACCGAACATTTCCCCGAGGCCCAGAAATCGATCTGGGATATCCAGGGCATGTTCACCAAATCGCGGCATGTGCCCGGCGTCAAATATGCCGGTCTCATCCATCCCGGTCTCATCGGCTGCCTGCCGGACCGCAAGATGCTCGACATGTGGAACTCGCGCGAGAAGAAGCTGTTCGACACCGATCCGGAACGCGTGCCGCCGCTGGCCGCGCTGCCGAACACGCAGTCGGCCCATATGGGCAAGCTCAAGGGCGACGCCCGTGACAAGGCCGCGGCCGAGGGTGCCCGCACGGTGCCGCCGCGCGAACATGGCGGCAACTGCGACATCAAGGATCTGTCGCGCGGCTCCAAGATCTACTTCCCCGTCTATGTCGACGGCGCAGGCCTTTCCATGGGCGATCTTCACTTCAGCCAGGGCGACGGCGAAATCACTTTCTGCGGCGCCATCGAAATGGCGGGCTGGCTGCATCTGAAGGTCGATCTGATCAAGGGCGGCGTTGCCAAATACGGCATCAAGAACCCGATCTTCAAACCCTCGCCGATCACGCCGAAATACGACGACTACCTGATCTTCGAGGGCATTTCGGTCGATGAGGCGGGTACGCAGCACTATCTCGACGTCCACATCGCCTACCGCATGGCCTGCCTCAACGCCATCGAATACATGAAGAAATTCGGCTATTCGGGCGCTCAGGCCTACGCGATCCTCGGCACCGCGCCGGTGCAGGGACATATCTCCGGCGTTGTCGACATTCCAAACGCCTGCGCGACCCTATGGCTGCCGACCGACATCTTCGAATTCGACATGATGCCGGGCTCCAGCGGGCCGACGAAATTCATCGACGGCAAGATCGACATTCCGCTCGCGCCGGATCTTTGATCCGTCCGGTGACCAGGACAGGAAGAAAGGGAAAAGGCGATGCCCTATTACGACTATGAATGCGTGGATTGCGGACCGTTCACGGAGCTCAGGCCCATGGCCCAGTCGGACCAGCCGGGCATGTGTCCATCCTGCGGGGACGAGGCCCCCCGCGCCTTCCTGCGCATGCCCAGTACCGCACTGATGGACGGTGCGCGCCGGACCGCCTTCGCGACAAACGAACGGTCACGGCACGAACCGAAAACCAGCAAGAAATCGGGCCACGGCGCCGGATGCTCATGCTGCAGCGGCAAGGGCAAGTCATCCAGCACGCTCTACCGGCCCGACGGGTCGAAGAGCTTTCCATCGAAACGCCCCTGGATGATCGGCCACTGATCGCCAGGCCCGTCCGGGGTATAGAAGCGCCGCGGCCCGTGTTTCCGGCCGCGGCGTTTTTTTGTCAGTCCGCTCCGCCGGTCGCGGTCGTCTGCCCCTTCACCGGCGCGATGCGCCGGATCAGCACGTAGAACAGCGGAACGAACAGCACGCCAAGCGCGGTGGCGGCGAGAATGCCGCCGAAGACGCCGGTGCCGATCGCGTTGCGGCCCGCCGATCCGGCGCCCGTACTCAGCACAAGCGGCGTGACACCGAGCGTAAACGCCATCGACGTCATCAGGATCGGGCGGAAGCGCTGACGCGCAGCTTCCGTGACCGCCTGATAGAGTTCGACACCCTCCTCCTGCCGCGCACGCGCGAATTCCACGATCAGGATCGCGTTCTTGCCGGTCAGACCGATGGTCGTGAGAATGCCGACCTGAAAGAAGACGTCGTTGGAAAATCCGCCCATGAAGGCTGCGATAAGGGCGCCCAGAACACCGAGCGGCATCGCAAACATGACGGCGGCCGGAATTGCCCAGCTTTCGTAAAGCGCAGCAAGGCTCAGGAACACGACCGCCAGCGAAAGAGCGTATAGCAGCGGCGCCTGCCCGCCGCTCTGGCGCTCTTCCAGCGACAACCCCGTCCATGCCAGATCGAAGCCCGGCGGCAGCTGTGCGGCAAGCTGCTCCATCGTCGCCATGCCTTCGCCGGTGCTGATGCCGGGTGCCGGTGAGCCCTGAAGCTGCATCGCCGGCACGCCATTGTAGCGGTAGACGCCCTGCGGCCCGAAGGTCCACGATCCTTCGGCAAAATTCGAGAACGGAACCAGCCCGCCGCTGGAATTGCGAACCCGCCAGCGTTCAAGGTCGTCCGGGTTGCGACGGGCATCCGCCTCGCCCTGGACATAGACCTTCTTGATCCGGCCGCGATCGACGAAATCGTTGACGTAGCGCCCGGCCCAGGCAACCGCCAGCAGATTGCTGACATCGGCCGCCGTCACGCCCATCGCGCCGGCCTTGCGCCAGTCGATGTTGAGCGAAAATTGCGCCGCATCCTCAAGCCCGCTCGGGCGGATCGAGGCGATCGACGGATTCTGCGAGGCCATGCCGAGCAGCTGGTTGCGCGCGGCAAGCAATTGTTCGTGCGACTGGCCGTTGCGCGCCTGGAGATAGAAGTCGAAACCGCTCACATTGCCCAGCTCGATGACCGCCGGCGGAACGACGGGAAAGACGAACGCGTCGCGGACCTGCGACATCGCGCCAAAGGCGCGGCCGGCAACCGCCTGAACGCTCTGCCCGGGCCCCGTCCGTTCCGACCAGTCCTTCATCCGGACGAAACCGATGCCGACATTCTGTCCCGATCCGGCAAAGGAGAAGCCGACGGCGGTGAAGATCGACTCCACGTTGTCTTTCTCGCTTTCGCGGAAATAGTGCTCGATCTGGTCCATGACCTTGAGCGTGCGTTCGGCCGTTGCGCCAGACGGCCCCTGCACCAGCACGAACATGATCCCCTGATCCTCGTTGGGCAGGAAGCTCGTCGGGGTGCGCGTGAAAAGGAAGACCACGGCGCCGGCCAGCAAAAGGTAGACTATGCCGACTCGGACAGGGCGGCGGATGATGCCGCCGACGCTGCGTCCGTAGGCACCGGTCAGACGGTTGAAACCCCTGTTGAACCAGGCAAGCGGTCCCTTCCGGTGCGAATCCACGTCGCGCTGTCTGAGGATGGTCGCGCAGAGTGCCGGCGTCAGCACGAGCGCGACGACGACTGAGAGCGCCATCGCCGAGACGATGGTGATCGAGAACTGCCGGTAAATGACGCCCGTCGAACCACCGAAGAAGGCCATTGGCACGAACACTGCCGAAAGGACGAGCGCGATGCCGACCAGCGCCCCGGTGATCTGGCGCATGGATTTCTTCGTCGCTTCCCGTGCAGACAGTCCCTCCTCTTCCATGATGCGCTCGACGTTCTCCACCACGACGATCGCATCGTCGACCAGCAGGCCGATCGCGAGCACCATGGCCAGCATGGTCAGCACGTTGATGGAAAATCCGAATGCCGCCAGCACGCCGAACGTGCCGAGCAGAACGACAGGCACCGCGAGGGTCGGAATGATGGTCGCGCGGATATTGCCGAGGAAAAGCAGCATGACGAAGAAGACGAGAACGATCGCCTCGAACAGCGTCTTGACCACTTCCTCGATGGAGATCTGGACAAAGGGCGTCGTGTCGTAGGGAATGTTGTAGATGACGCCTTCCGGGAAGAACTGCTTGAGTTCTTCCATGCGTGCCTTCACACGGTCGGCGGTATCGAGGGCGTTGGCGCCCGTTGCCAGCTGGATCGCCATGCCGGCGGCGGGCTGGCCATTGTAGCGCCCGATCGTCTGGTAGCTCTCCGCGGCGACCTCAACGCGCGCCACGTCCTTCAGCAACACAAGACCGCCATCGGTTTCGGCGCGAAGAACGATCTGCTCGAAATCTTCCGGGGTCTGAAGCAGCGACTGCGCCGTGATGACCGCATTGAGCTGCTGGCCCTCGACGGCCGGGAGCGAACCGAACTGGCCGGCCGAGATCTGCGCATTCTGGGCGCTGACCGCATTGACGACATCGGACGGCGCAAGTTCATAGGCGGCAAGCTTGGCCGGATCGAGCCAGATACGCATCGCGTAGGCCGAGCCGAATACCTGCACTTCGCCGACGCCCTCCACGCGGCTGATTTCGTCGACGAGATTGGAAACCAGATAGTCGGAAAGATCGACCTGCTCCAGGCCACCCTTTTCCGAAATCAGACCGATCACCATCAGAAAGCCGGCTGAGGATTTCCGCACCCGCACGCCCTGCCGCTGCACCGCTTCGGGCAGCAGGGGCAATGCCTGCGAAAGCTTGTTCTGAACCTGGACCTGGGCGATATCCGCATCCGTACCGGTTTCGAAGGTCAGCTTGATTTGCGCAGAACCGGCCGATGTCGAACTGGACGAGAAATAGCGTAGCCCGTCGATACCGGTCATCTGCTGTTCGATGACCTGGGTTACCGAATTCTCGACCGTCTGCGCGGAAGCGCCGGGATAGGTCGCCACGATATTGATCGAAGGCGGCGCGATCTGCGGATATTGCGAGATCGGCAGGGTGAAGATCGCAAGGGTGCCGATCCCCATGATGATGATGGCGATGACCCAGGCAAAGACCGGCCGCTCGATGAAAAATTGCGCCATGCTGCTGTGTTTCCTGAACTGATCGCCGCTACTTGCCGTCGCCGCCGCCGGCCGCGCCCTGCTGCGGGGCCGCTTCGCCACGCTCCTGCGCCGCGACTTTGCCGCCCGGACGGATCTTCTGGAGGCCCTCCACGATCACACGGTCGCCCGCGGCAAGCCCCTTGGTCACGATCCAGTTGGCCCCTTGTGATTTGAGGACGGTAAGCGAACGCTGTTCGACGACGTTTTCGCCATTTGCGACCATCGCGACCGGCTCGCCGCGCCGATCGCGACTGACCCCCTCCATCGGCACCAGCAGCGCGCCGCGCGCCAGACCCTGCGGCATGTCCACCTGCACATACATGCCGGGCAGAAGCAGGCGCTCGGGATTTGGGAATTCAAGCCGCAGGGTTACGACGCCGGTCTGCTCATTTACATTCGGCTCTGCTGCGGTCAGCGACCCGGCATGCGAATAGGCGGCGCCGTCAGCCAGCGTCAGCTTGACGGATTTGTCTGCATCGCTGAGCCTTTCGGCAACTTCGCCGCGCCGCCATTCGATGATCTCGGCGGCTGATTGGGTCACGTCGACCAGCACCGGATCGATCGACCGGATGACCGCCAGCGCCTGCGCCTGCCCGCTCGTCACCAAAGCACCCTGGGTCGTAAGCGAACGCCCGATGACGCCGGAAAGCGGCGCGACGATCGTCGTCCGCTCCAGATCGATCTCGGCGGCATTGAGATCGGCCTTGGCGACCTCCAGCGCGGCTGCCGCGGATTCGCGCTCGGCGACGGCCGCCTCGTAGTTCTGTTCGCTGGCGACCTTGCGTTCCTTCAGTGCCTGCAACCTCTCGGCGTCGCTGGTGGATACCTTCAGCTTCGCCTCGGCCTGCGCGACCTGGGCACGGGCGGCATTGACCCTCACCTTGTAGCTCTGCGGATCGATCCGGTAGAGCGGATCGCCAACCTTGACGTCCGCGCCTTCACTGAAGAGACGTTCGGTAATGATGCCGTTGACCTGGGGACGCACTTCGGCAATGCCCGATGCAACGACGCGCCCGGGAAGCGTCGCGGTGATCGTGACATCCTGCGGCTTGAGCGTGACGACCGTTACGGGGGTCGGCGGCTGTTCTTTTCCCGCGCCTGGCGCCTGCGCCAGCGCGCCGCCACAGATCAGCGCAAATGCCGTAGCCGCCGCCACCAATCTGACCGGCTTTAGAAACTCTCGCATGAATTCGATCCCCGAAAAATTCAACGCGCCATCGGGTGTCTACCTGACAGCGCGACTAGCGAAGCATTGTGATGTCGGGAAATTTATGCGCGGGCTTGATGTTTCGCAATGCACAACCGCGCGATCTGACGCAGCGGCGGCAAGGCGGCGCATTTGAGCAACAGGTCCCCCAAGGAAATTGCCATCGCCGCCCACGCCGCTCTTTCCGGTACGGACACATTGCTCAACCGCCAGCAAGCAACCGGAGGTCAAGGCGCCAGAACGTACCCGTCGCGCACAAGCCGAAAAATGCAAGTCCGTATATAAAATATGTAAAGTACGATACCGGAAAAATTCAAGACAAGAGAATTTCTTCCCCAAATCATAAATTTTACTGAAAACAATTCCCTGATATCGCTCCTATTCTATGTCGTATATAGTCCAATTATCTAATTTCTAGGGGTATCAATAAATAAGGTACTACCATTCATTGCATAGAATTTTCCCGCTTGATCAGAGTCAATATTTGCCGATATGCATATCGCGAGCAAATTATGGGGAGTTAGAATGAACGACTTTGTC
>JACKJP010000002.1 GCA_020637895.1 Rhodobiaceae bacterium | reverse complement strand
TCAGGCCTCATTGACGGCGTCACGACCAATCCGTCGCTCATTGCCAAGTCCGGTCGCGACTTCAAGGAAGTGATCGCAGAGATCTGCGGCCTGGTCGATGGCCCGGTGAGCGCCGAAGTCGCCGCCACCGAAGCCGACCAGATGATCGCCGAGGGCCGTCACCTGGCGAAGATCGCCAACAATGTCGCGGTCAAGGTGCCGTTGACGATGGACGGCCTGAAAGCATGCCGGACGCTGAGCGGCGAAGGGACGATGGTCAACGTGACCTTGTGCTTTTCGGCCAATCAGGCCCTGCTTGCCGCCAAGGCCGGCGCGACCTTCATATCGCCCTTCATCGGACGGCTCGACGATATCGGGCTCGATGGCATGGAGTTGATCGAGGAGATCCGCACGATCTACGACAACTACGCCTTCTCCACCGAGATTCTTGCAGCCTCCATCCGGACGGTGAACCATGTGAAGCTGGCGGCGCTTGTCGGCGCCGATGTCGCCACAATCCCGCCGAACATCATTCCCCAGCTTGCCGCCCATCCGTTGACGGACAAGGGTCTGGAGGCATTTCTCAGCGACTGGAAGAAGACGGGCCAGAGCATTCTCTAGGGCTGACGGCCCGGCGGTCAGGATTTATCAATCCTCGATCGCGATACTGCCGGCATGGGACGGAAGACCACGCGCAACGAAGATTTTCCCGCCGCGCCCGATTGCGCGGCGGCTGTCAATGGCTGGCTGGACAAGCTGGGTATTGAGCGCCGCCTTTCCGACAACACCACGGAAGCCTATGGCCGCGATCTTTCCCAGTTCTGCCAGTTCCTGACCGGTCACCTCGGCAAGCCGCCCTCGCTGAAGGACATGACCGGTCTTGCCGCGCGCGACATCCGGGCCTTTCTGAGCCAACGGCGCATGGAAGGCATCCAGCCGCGCTCACTATCGCGCGCGATTGCAGCCATCCGCTCGTTCTACCGCTACCTGCAGGTCGATCGCGGCCTTGCCTCCAACACGCTTGCCGGCCTGCGCGGCCCCAAGAAACCCAAAAGCCTGCCCAAACCGCTGCCCGCCCCCGCGGCGCGAAGCGTCATCGACGCGCGAACCATTGCCGTCGACGGTGGCGAGCCCTGGGTGGTTGCACGCGATGCCGCGGTTCTTGGCCTGCTTTATGGCTGCGGGCTGCGCATTTCCGAAGCGCTGTCGATCACCCTTCGCGAGGCGCCGAAAGCCGGCCGGAACGATGTCCTCACGATCACCGGCAAGGGCGGCAAGACCCGCCTCGTTCCGGTTTTGCCTGCTGTTCGCGCGGCGATAGCCGAGTATCTCGATCTTCTCCCGCACGCGCTGGACGACGACGAGACCATCTTCCGGGGTGTGCGCGGCGGCCCGCTCGACGCCCGAACGGTCCAGCGCCGTATGGAAAGCCTTCGCGGTGCGCTTGGCCTGCCGGATTCCGCAACGCCCCATGCGCTGCGCCATTCCTTTGCGACCCATCTCCTGTCGCGCGGCGGCGACCTTCGCGCGATCCAGGAACTTCTCGGCCACGCCAGCCTGTCGACGACACAGGTCTATACGGCCATCGACGAGGCCCGACTGCTCAGCGTCTACGAGACTGCCCATCCCAGGGCGAGGAAGTCAGCATAGGGCACCGCCAACGCACGCGCCCGTCGTCATCGGGGTAGATCCGGTGAGCAATTCGCCTGCCGTGCCTGTTTGACCGGCCGCTTGCGCGCAGGCCCTTTACCGCCCCGGAACAGCCAGCAGCCGCGTCTTCTTCTTCATTGTCAGCAAGGTCACGTAGATGACCGCGCCAGCGGCAACTGCAATGAGCCAAGGCTTGTCGAGCGAACCATCTTTCTCAACGAAGTAATCGCCATAGGCCTGAATCAGGAACAGGCAGATGACCGCAGCAAACCAGCCGGAATACTCGCGGCGAAGGACCGTTCGCGGCGAGAAGCGCAGGGCTGGCCTTTTCCAGCCGTTCAGTCGGGGAAGGAATGCGGGCGTGTCATGCGCCCATTCCCTGTAGGCATCGCCGAAGCGGTCGCACAGGAAATCCTCCTCAGCCATGATGATGCGCTCATAGTAAATGACCAGAAACAGGATCGCGACGAGGGCTAGCAGAACATCCTGTGTGTAGAGAAAGACGCCTGCATAGGTGAGGCAATTGCCGAAGTAGAGCGGGTTCCTCGTCAGCGAATACATGCCGGTCGTGTTGAGCTTCTTGGCAAGTTGCGCGGCCGTGTTTCGCCCGGAAGTACCGCCCGGCACAAAGCCGACCGTGAAGGCACGTACGAGGAGGCCGGTGACGACCAGCGCGATGCAGGTGGCTTCATAAATGCCGCCGTAGAGCGGGCCGATGGCCAGCTCAATCGCTTCGGGTTTTGAGGCCGCATTCCAGACAAACGGCGCAAAACCAAGGAGGATGAAGCTGCGCCATCGAAAAAGAAAATCGCCGCTTCTTTTGAGCTTGTCTGCAAGCAGCATCGTCTTCACCCCGTGCGACTCAATTTCGCCTGCGCCGATAGCCAACATGCGCGCGTGTCAGAATGATGAAGCCTGGTAAACCGGTATGGATCGAGCACGGGCAGTATCGGCGCGTTGCACGCTGGACGTACCTGCGCGTTGCGCGCCGAACCATGACGGCTGTGAGATACCACACCGGCCAAGCGCGGCCAAACCGTTCGACTACAGGGACAACAGACCGCTCGCCAATCCAGTTCGTCATCGTCGGACTTGATCCGACGATCCATGCCTCTGTCGTATCGGCGGTTCGGGCGCTGACGTGAACATCTGCCTCTGCACCGATGATCGGTACAGGCAAGACCGCTCTCTAAACAGTCAGATGCGCGCGCACTTCAGGTTTGTCGAGGTCTTCGGCGGGGCCGGTATGCATGACCTGCCCCCGGTCCATGATGTAGACCTTGTCCGCAAGCTCGCGGCAGAAATCGAGATATTGTTCGACGAGGACGATGGTCAGGCCGAACTCGGCTTTCAGAAACTGGATGGCCCGGCCGATATCCTTGATGATCGAGGGCTGGATGCCTTCGGTCGGCTCGTCGAGCAGCAGTACCTTGGGCCGCATGGTCAGCGCCCGCCCGATGGCGAGCTGCTGCTGCTGCCCGCCGGACAGATCGCCGCCGCGACGGTCCAGCATGTCCTTCAGCACCGGGAAGAGCTCAAAGACGTAGTCGGGTATCGTCTTGTCGCCCTTCAACGGCGCAAACCCCGTCTGCAGGTTCTCGCGCACCGTCAGCAGCGGAAAGATCTCGCGCCCCTGCGGCACCAATGAGATGCCGAGCCGCGCACGGTCATGCCCGGCCATGCGCGTAATTTCCTGCTCGGCCATCAGAATCTTTCCTGAAGACAGAGGCTGATGACCGACGATGGAACGGATGAGGCTCGTCTTGCCGACGCCGTTTCGGCCCAGGATACAGGTGATCATGCCGGTTTCGGCTGTCACCGATACATCGCGAAGCGCTTCGGCCGCGCCGTAATGGAGGTTGGCATGTTCGACAGCCAGCATGTTACCGCCCCAGATAGACTTCGATGACGCGCTTGTCGGCGCTGACATGGTCGAGCGTGCCTTCTGCAAGCACGCTGCCTTCGTGCAGGCACGTGACCTTGACGCCAAGCTCGCGAACGAAATGCATGTCGTGCTCGACGACGATGACCGAATGGGTCTTGGCGATCTCCTTCAGGAGCCTGGCCGTTTCTTCCGTCTCGGCATCCGTCATGCCGGCGACCGGTTCGTCGACGAGAAGCACTTTAGGATCCTGTGCCAGCAGCATGCCGATCTCCAGCCACTGCTTCTGTCCGTGGCTGAGATTTGCCGCCAGATCCTTGCGGCGCGCTTCCAGCCGGATGGTGCCGAGGATCTCGTCGATCTCGGCGGCATCGTCCTTGCTCTTGCGATAGAAGAGCGCCGGGAAACCACGCCTCTCGCCCTTCAGCGACAGCAGCAGATTGTCCTCCACCGTCTGACTTTCGAAAACGGTCGGCTTCTGGAACTTGCGGCCGATGCCGAACATGGCGATTTCCGCCTCGTCGTGGCGTGTGAGGTCGATCGTCCCGTTGAAGAATACCTCGCCTTCATCCGGCCGCGTCTTGCCCGTAATGATGTCCATCATCGTCGTCTTGCCGGCACCGTTCGGACCGATGATGGCGCGCATCTCGCCCGGATCCAGCGTCAACGACAGATTGTTGATCGCCTTGAACCCGTCGAAGGAAACCGACACGCCATCGAGATAGAGAATGCTCGTCGCCTTGCTCATTGTTCCTGCTCCGCCGGGTTGGTGGCGATATCGGCCCGCGCATCCGAAGACATTTCATCGACCGGTGACGGCCTGCGCCGCCGCGCAAGACCGAGCAGCCCCATGATGCCCTTGGGCATGAACAGCGTGACGAAGATGAAAAGCCCGCCGAGCGCGAACAGCCAGTATTCGGGCAGAACGCCCGTGAACCAGCTCTTGCCGGCGTTCACGAGAAATGCGCCGGCGATCGGGCCGACCAGCGTTCCGCGCCCGCCGACCGCCGTCCACACGACGACCTCGATGGAATTGGCCGGCTCGAATTCGCCCGGATTGATGATGCCGACCTGGGGCACATAGAGCGCGCCGGCAATGCCCGCGACGACCGCCGACAGGACGAAGGCGATCAGCTTGATGTTCTCGGGCCGGTAGCCAAGAAAGCGCGTCCGGCTTTCCGCGTCGCGCACCGCGGCGAGGATCTTGCCATATTTGGAGTTGATGACCGCCGAGGTGATGATCAGCCCGATGATCAGCGCGGCCGCGCTGATGACGAACAGGCCGATGCGCGTCGACTGCGCGGCAATGTCAAAGCCGACGATATCCTTGAAGTCGGTCAGGCCGTTATTGCCGCCAAAGCCCATTTCGTTGCGGAAAAAGGCAAGCATCAGGGCGAAGGTCATCGCCTGGGTAATGATCGACAGATAGACGCCCGTGACGCGGCTGCGGAACGCGAACCAGCCGAACACCAGCGCGAGGAGGCCGGGGACGAGCACCACCATCAGCATCGCGAAAGCGAAATTGTCGAACCCGAACCAGTACCAGGGCAATTCCTTCCAGTTCAGGAACACCATGAAATCGGGCAGCAGCGGATTGCCATAGACACCGCGCGTGCCGATCTGCCGCATCAGGTACATGCCCATCGCATAGCCACCGAGCGCGAAGAAGGCCGCATGGCCGAGCGAAAGAATGCCGCAGAAACCCCAGACGAGGTCGAGCGCCAGCGCCAGCAGCGCGTAGCACAGATACTTGCCGATGAGCGGCACCAGATAGTCCGGCATGTGAAACGGGCTGCCGGCCGGAACGGCCATGTTGAGCACCGGCACCAGCACGGCGAGCGCCAGAATGATCAGCATGCCGGCGATGACGAGCGGCGAGCGGAAGCCGCCGGCGAAAAAGCGCGCGAGGATCATTGTTCAACCGCCCTTCCGCGCATCGCGAACAGGCCGCGCGGGCGGCGCTGGATGAAGAGTATGATGAAGATCAGTACCAGGATCTTGCCGAATACGGCGCCTGCGAACGGTTCGAGGAACTTGTTGGCGATGCCGAGCGTCAGGCCGCCGACCAGCGTACCCCAGAGATTGCCGACGCCGCCGAAGACCACGACCATGAAACTGTCGATGATATAGCCCTGCCCGAGATTGGGGGAGACGTTGTCGATCTGGCTGAGCGCAACGCCGGCGATACCGGCAATGCCCGATCCAAGGGCGAAAGTCAGCGCATCGACCCATGGCGTGCGGATACCCATGGCCGATGCCATGCGGCGGTTCTGGGTCACCGCCCGCATGAACAGGCCAAGACGCGTCCGGTTGATGACAAGCAGCAGCACGACGAATACGCCGATGGCGAACACGACGATCCACATCCGGTTCCAGGTGATGGAGAGCTGACCGAGCTCGAAGGCCCCAGACATCCATGACGGGTTGGAGACCTCGCGGTTGGTCGGTCCGAAGATCGTCCGGACCGCCTGCTGCAGGATCAGCGACACACCCCATGTGGCGAGCAGCGTTTCGAGCGGCCGACCATAGAGAAAGCGGATGATCCCGCGTTCGATGATGAGGCCCGCGAGCCCCGCGACCAGAAAGGCCGCCGGCAGTGCGATCGCGAGCGAATAGTCCAGCGCATCGGGCGCATAGTCGCGCATGATCTGCTGAACGACAAAGGTCGTGTAGGCGCCGAGCATGACCATTTCGCCATGCGCCATGTTGATGACGCCCATGACGCCGAACGTGATGGCAAGGCCGATGGCGGCGAGGAACAGGACGGATCCGAGCGAGATGCCGTACCAGACATTCTGCCCCATGTTCCAGAATGCCTGGACATCCTGGATGCTGCCGATACCGGCCTCGATGCGCTGTCGCAGCGCGCCCTCGGTCTGTCCGACATAACCGTTGAGGAGCGCCAGCGCGTCGCGGTCCCCGCGCGAGACGATCGTGTCGACGGCGTCTATCCGCGCCTTCTCATCGCTGGAGGATTTCAGCACGATTGCCGCACGCGCCTGCTCCATGCGCGCCTTTACACTGGCGTTCTTCTCGTCGGCGATTGCCGATTCAATGGCCTCGAGCTGACTCTCGTCGGCATTCTGGAAAATCGTATTGGCGGCGCTGATCCGAACGTTCGGATTTTCGGCCCTGAGCGTCAGGCCGGAAAGTGCGTCGTTGATCATTCGCCGGATGGAATTCTTGATCTTGATCTTGTCGAGTGAAACGCCCTCGGTCGGCGCGATGATTTCATCGGTCAGCGGATCGACCATGACTTCGCGGCCACCACGGCGCGTGACGATCACGACGCTCTTGTCTTCGGCGCGGACCTGGAGGCTGCCATCGCTGAGCGCGCGCAGCGCTGGCGCTGCATTGCTGTCGCCGGTCTTGCCGAGCGCCTCGATGACTTTTTCGACGTCGTTGAAATTGCGTGCCTGTGCGAACCCGCTGAGGATCTCTCTCAGCTGCGCATCATCCGCGTGAGCGGCAGACAGCGGCAGCGCGAGAAGAAGGCCGAGCAGCAGCGTCTTCAGGAATGAAGGGATTGCCATCGTCAAAGGTCCGCCCGCAGAAATGTCCGGTACAAGCTGGAATCCGCCACTTCGCGCTGCGGATTATTCTTCGTTCTTGGTGCGGCGTCCCGGGCGGGAGGGAGGAGCGTCCCGCCCGGGGTTCAGCCAGCTCGGCGCTAGATTACGCGCCCTTGCCGCCGCACTTGCCGGTTGCGGTGTTGAAGTTGCCGCAGGACATCGGCTTGCGCCAATCGGAGATCAGGTCCTTGGAGTCGGGCAGGAAGTCCGACCAGGCGTCGCCCGGCACCAGGCCCGGCGTCTGCCAGACGGTTTCGAACTGACCGTCTTCCTGGATTTCGCCGATAAGGACCGGCTTGGTGATGTGGTGGTTCGGCATCATGGTCGAGTAGCCGCCCGACAGGTTCGGAACCGACACGCCGATGATGGCGTCGATAACCGCGTCCGGATCGGTGGTACCGGCTGCTTCGACCGCCTTAACCCACATGTTGAAGCCGATATAGTGCGCTTCCATCGGATCGTTGGTCACGCGCTTGTCGTCCTTGATGAACGCATGCCAGGACTTGATGAAGTCGGCATTTTCAGGCGTGTCGACGGATTCGAAGTAGTTCCAGGCTGCCAGATGGCCGACCAGCGGACCGGTGTCGAGACCGGCGAGTTCTTCTTCGCCGACCGAGAAGGCAACGACCGGAATGTCTTCGGCCTTGATGCCGGCATTGGCCAGTTCCTTGTAGAACGGAACGTTGGCGTCACCGTTGATGGTGGAGACAACGGCGGTCTTCTTGCCTGCCGAGCCGAACTTCTTGATGTCGGCAACGATCGTCTGCCAGTCGGAGTGACCGAACGGCGTGTAGTTGATCATGATGTCTTCTGCGGCAACACCCTTGGCCTTCAGATAGGCTTCAAGGATCTTGTTGGTCGTGCGCGGATAGACGTAGTCGGTACCGGCCAGAACCCAGCGCTTCACGCCTTCGTTCATCAGGTAGTCAACCGCGGGAATGGCCTGCTGGTTCGGGGCAGCACCGGTGTAGAACACGTTGCGCTGGCTTTCCTCGCCCTCGTACTGGACGGGGTAGAACAGCAGCGAGTTCAGCTCTTCGAAGACCGGCAGGACCGACTTGCGGGAGACCGAGGTCCAGCAGCCGAAGACTGCAGCGACTTTGTCCTTCTCGATCAGCTCGCGTGCCTTTTCAGCAAACAGCGGCCAGTCGGAAGCCGGATCGACAACGACCGCTTCGAGCTTCTTGCCCAGAAGACCGCCCTTCTTGTTCTGCTCGTCGATGAGCATCAGCATGGCGTCTTTAAGCGTCGTTTCGGAAATCGCCATCGTGCCCGACAGCGAATGCAGGATGCCGACCTTGATGGTCTCCTGCGCGTGTGCGGCAGCTGAGAACAGCATGCCGGCGCCAACGACCGCTGCCGCGGCGACGTTGGTCATCGATTTGAAATTTACCCTCATGACAGAACTCCCGGTTGGAATTTTCGCATCGCAACAATGACAGCAAGAGCCATGCCAAACGGCACGGGCACGGGAGTTGCCTCCATTTGGACACGATTCCAAGGCGTTACCGCCGCCGAGGCGTCTGGGTGGTCATTTAGCCTATCTTGAGGGCATGATGACGTATTGCGCAGGGTAAGCTATTTTTGCCTATTTTTTTGGCATTTTTTCTTTTGCACGGAAAATGTGCTCATTGCAGCGCCATATCGAACGCTGCTATCGGCACCAATGGTGCCTCCGTGCCGCGATATGGCTAAATCCCCGGCGCCAAAGTAAACCGGCTGTTAACGCAATCCGCCTTGGGCCTTCAGGAAGGCAACGATCTCGGCCACGCCTTCACGGCGCTTGAGATCTGTAAAGATGAAGGGCCGCGCTGCCCGCGCCTTCCCGGCATCCTCCCGCATCCTTTCAAGGTCGACCCCGACATGCGGGGCAAGATCGGACTTGTTGATCAGCAGCAGATCGGAGCGGGTGATCGCCGGCCCGCCCTTGCGGGGAATGTCCTCGCCCTGGCAGACCGAAATGACATAGATCGTCAGGTCGGCAAGATCGGGCGAGAAGGTCGCCGCCAGATTGTCGCCGCCGGATTCGATGAAGACGAGATCGAGATCGGGGAAACGCTCGTTGAGGTCGGCGATCGCCTGGAGATTGATCGAGGCATCCTCACGGATGGCGGTGTGCGGACAGCCGCCGGTCTCGACGCCGGCTATCCGGTCGGATGAAAGCGCCTGCATGCGCACAAGCGCATCGGCATCTTCACGCGTATAGATGTCGTTGGTCACCACCGCGATGGAATAGTCGTCGCGCAGCGTTCGGCAAAGTTCCGCCGTCAATGTCGTCTTGCCGGTCCCCACCGGGCCGCCGATGCCGACGCGCAGCGGACCGTTGGCGGAAAGACTCATGAACGGAAAAGCCTTGGTTCCAGCGTGTCGTGCTTCATGGAAACGATATCGGCGAGGATGGCACTATTGCCCAGATCTTCAAGCGTCGATCCGGCGGCGCGGTTCGCCGTTTCAGCCGCCACCGCTTCAAGGCTCGCCATGATCGCGATGCCGCCTTCCTGCCCTGTTACCGAGAGGCGGATTGCGGCCTGAACCAGATTTCCCGCATAGGTGTTGAGCCAGGCGGCAAGCGCCATCGGCAGACCGATGCCCCAGCTTCCCGCTACCGCGCCAACCGCAACGGGATAGGCGATCGGGTTGGCGAGCCGTTCGACGACAGGCTCGCTGCGCCTCGCGGTTCGATGAAGGCGCGCCCTGCGCCGTCGTCTTCGGCATGGCGCTCTGGCGGGTGCCGGCGCCGGTGCGTGAGTTCATTATTCGCGCGGCATCGCCTCGCTCGCAGCCCGCCGTGCGGCCGCGAACAGCACCGCGTCAAAACCCAGCTGGCGCTAAGCGTCATGACGCCGATAGTCGCGGAGCGACTGCGTTGTAGACGGTTTCCATCGCGACAGCCTGTTCCAGCCCGCCGGAAAAATTGAAGGAGCCGACCGGGAAGGTGGGCGAAAGCCAGGTCATGATCCTGATAAATGAGGCCGTGTCAGTCATGGTGATGCATCCCCTCTTGGTGATGATCGTGATGATGATGGCCCTCGTGACGTCCTCCATATGCGCCGCCTTCCGGATCGAAAGGAGCGCTTATTTCTTTTGTCATTGCACCGAGGCCTTCCAGCATCGCCGCGATGACATGATCGCGGCGGATGAGGATCCGATCCTCGAAAATCTGTGCGGCAAGGTGCCGGTTGCCGATCTGCCAGGCGAGCGCCGTCAGGTGCCGGGCGTCGCGGCCACGGATCTCCAGCAGCGCTTCGGGTTCGGCCAGAACCTGGATGACGCGCCCGTCTTCCAGCACCAGCCCGTCGCCATGGCGCAGCAGAACTGCCTGCGGCAGATCGAGTAGAAAGGCGATCCCGTTATCCGATGTGAAAGCCATGCGCCGCCGGTGCCGAGCCGTCTCATCCAGCGTGATCGTGCCGGCCTTGTGATGGTAGTGACGCGTTACAGCAGTGGCTTTCATGAAGCTCCTAAAAGAGGAAGTACCTCTGTGCCATGGGCAGTATGCTCGCCGGTTCGCAGGTCAGCAACTCCCCGTCGGCCCGCACTTCGTAGGTCTCCGGATCGACGTCGATCTTCGGTGTCGCGCTGTTCATGACCATCGCTGACTTGCCGATACCGCCGCGGGTGTTCTCCACCGCGACCAGTTGCTTCTCAACGCCGAGCCGGGCCCGAAGACCGGCATCCAGCGCGGCCTTCGACACGAAGGTTACCGACGAGGCGGCCGCCGCCTTGCCGTAAGCGCCGAACATGTAGCGGTAGTGGACCGGCTGCGGCGTCGGGATCGAGGCATTGGGATCACCCATCGGCGCCGCGGCGATGGTCCCGCCGAGCAGGATCATCTCGGGCTTGACCCCGAAGAAGGCCGGATTCCAAAGAACAAGATCGGCGCGCTTGCCGACCTCGACAGAGCCGATCTCTTTCGACAGGCCGTGCGCGATCGCCGGATTGATTGTGTATTTGGCGACATACCTTTTGACCCGGAAATTGTCATTGTCGCCCGTCTCCTCTGCGAGCCGGCCGCGCTGCCGTTTCATCTTGTCGGCGGTCTGCCAGGTGCGGATGACGACCTCGCCAACGCGCCCCATCGCCTGGCTGTCGGATGAGATGATCGAGAACGCGCCCATGTCGTGAAGAATGTCTTCGGCCGCGATCGTTTCTTTGCGGATGCGGCTCTCGGCGAAAGCGATGTCCTCGGGTATCGATGCGTCGAGATGGTGGCAGACCATCAGCATGTCGAGATGTTCGGCGAGCGTGTTGACCGTGTAGGGCCGGGTCGGGTTGGTCGAGGACGGGATGACGTTGGGCAGACCGCAGACCTTGATGATGTCGGGCGCATGGCCGCCGCCGGCGCCTTCGGTATGGAAGGCATGGATCGTCCGGCCCCTGATCGCATCGACGGTGGACTCCACGAAGCCGGATTCGTTCAGCGTGTCGGTGTGGATCATCACCTGCACGTCGTAGGAATCGGCCACCGAAAGACAGCAGTCGATCGCACCGGGCGTCGTGCCCCAGTCTTCGTGCAGTTTCAGGGCGCATGCGCCACCGAGCACCATTTCTTCGAGCGCGCCCGGCAGGGAGGCATTGCCCTTGCCGGCAAATGCGAGGTTCATCGGGAAGGCATCGGCCGATTGGATCATCCGGCCCAGATGCCAGGGCCCCGGCGTACAGGTCGTCGCAAGCGTGCCATGGGCGGGTCCGGTGCCGCCACCGAGCATCGTCGTCAGCCCGCTCATCAGTGCTTCCTCGATCTGCTGCGGGCAGATGTAATGGATATGCGCGTCGAACCCGCCGGCGGTGACGATCTTGCCCTCAGCCGCGATCGCCTCCGTGCCCGGACCGATCGGAATTGTGACGCCTTCCTGCGTATCCGGGTTCCCGGCCTTGCCGATCGCGGCGATACGGCCGTCCCTGAGGCCGATATCGGCCTTATAGATGCCCGTGGCATCGACGATCAGCGCGTTGGTGATGACGGTATCGACCGCGCCCGCCGCCCGCGTCATCTGCGACTGGCCCATGCCGTCGCGGATCACCTTGCCGCCGCCGAACTTCACTTCCTCGCCATAGACGGTGAAATCCTTCTCCACTTCGATGAAGAGCTCGGTATCGGCAAGCCGGACCTTGTCGCCGGTCGTCGGTCCGAACATGTCGGCATAGGCGGAACGGGTTATTTTCGCTGGCATGAGCTATCCCAAGTCAAACGATTTGTAGTAGTCTTTCCAGCCGAGTATGGGCTGGAACTCCTGATCGAAAGATTTCAATCCCATATAGCGGCGCCCGTCATATGCCCTTCGGAGCGCTCTATTGGTATTCATGAGGCTCTTCGCGACTTCGGCCGGAAATACTTTTCCTGGGGCCCAAATCAATTGAAGACTCTCAACTTGACGCAGGGCTATCTGAGCTAGCTCTGGCTCAAACCCGTGCAAAAAAGTAGCCGCGCGGTAATTCTGATACATCAGCTTTATATGCTCTTTCGCCGCCAATTTATTGAGAAAACCCAGCATTTTCCCCTCCGATGACCAAACTGTTTGGAAATCGCTACTATCACAGGCCCCCCATGACTTCCTGTCTGAATCCGTAGACCGTGCGCCCGCCGCCAAGCGGCACCAGCGTGACTTCTCTCGACTGGCCGGGTTCGAAACGCACCGCCGTACCCGCAGCGATATCGAGTCGCATGCCCCGCGCCTTCGCCCTGTCGAAATCGAGCGAGGGATTGGTCTCCGCGAAATGATAGTGAGAACCGACCTGCACCGGACGGTCACCCGTGTTTGCAACCATGACGGTCACGGTGGCCGCGCCAGCGTTAAGTTCGATGGATTCGTCTGGCGTGATGATCTCGCCGGGGATCATGGCCTGGCCCCTCAACCGGCGATGGCTAGGTAGAGACCGCCCGCGGCAGTGGCGACACCTGCGATGCGCGATGCGGTCGAGGCGGACTGGCCGTCGAAAAGCCGCGTCAGCCCAAGGCCTGCCGCAAGGCCGACACCATGCAGCGCTGCGGTCGCGAACGCAAAGCCCGCCATGTAGGAAAGCCCGCTGCCTGCCGCCATCTCGGTCCCGTGCGCATAACCGTGGAACAGCGCGAAGAAGCCGGCGACCGCCATACCGATGCCGGCCGGAACGCGGACGGCCAGCGCGACCAGCACGCCAAGCGTGACGACGGAGGCGAGGATTGTCGGTTCCACCAGCGGCAATGCACCACCGGCAAGCGCGAAAGCGAAGCCGGCGACCATCGTCGCGACGAACGCCGAGGGCACCAGCCACAAGGCCCGCCCTCCGAGCAGCGCCGCCCATAGACCGACTGCCACCATGGCAAGCACGTGATCGGCGCCAGTCATCGGATGCAGGAAGCCCGAGACAAGAGAGTCATGCCCGGGATGACCGTAATGGGCAAAGGCGGGCGCGGTCGATGCCACAAGGGCGATGCCGGTGAGAATGAGACGCTTCATGTTCGTTCTTCCTGTTCTTGGATTTTCAGGGCGGCTAGCGAATGGGTTCGTGAACGGTCACCAGCTTGGTGCCATCGGGAAAGGTGGCCTCGACCTGTACGTCATGGATCATCTCGGCAACGCCCTCCATCACCTGCGCGCGGGTGATCACGTGGGCGCCCGCTTCCATCAGTTCGGCGACCGAGCGCCCATCTCGGGCGCCTTCGACGACAAAATCGGTGATCAGGGCAATCGCCTCCGGATGGTTGAGCTTCACGCCTCGCTCCAGCCGCCGCCTGGCAACCATCGCGGCCATCGAAATGAGAAGCTTGTCCTTTTCCCTCGGCGTTAACTGCATCGTCAGATCTGCCCGCTGCTTGTTCTTCTAGTTTGTCCAAATCCTAGGCAGACCTGCCTGCCGATTGAGCATTTCCGCGAGCGGCATCACAACGCGCCGCAACGAAAATCCGTCTTTGGCTAGAATTCTGGCAAGAAGCTTGCCAGTTCCGCCACAACGCCATGCATTCGCACCCGCACGGCCATCCGCATATCCTTCCAGAAACGAACGAACGCCGCAAAGCCGGTCTTCGGCATCGGCGCCAATATATAGAAGGCTGGCCATTGCACCGGCGCCAGCACCGATCGCGCCGCGCTTCATCAATGACGCCGCATCGCCTTCCACCCGCAGATCCTCGGCATGAACGAGCGCGCCGCCACACCGCACCCGCCATCTGTCGCGCAGCATCGTTTCTCGAACTTCCTCGCCCATCGCCTGCCGTCCGAAGATGACCGGTTCGAGGATGAGGCAGGTCGCATTTGCCGCAAGATCCACATCGATCCGGCGGGAAAGCGCGCTTTCGTTAAAGAGGATTGTCTCCTGCGGCAGCCAGGCGAGATGGGCGCCTTCGCCGGCAATGAGCCTGGCTTCGACGTCAGCAATGCCGCTCGATGCGCGATAGACCTTCTCGCAGGCCTGTGTGGTCAGCACCAGCGTAGCGCCCGCCGCCGCTTCCGCCTCCCAGCAGATACTGTCGCCGCCGGTCAGCCCGCCGGCCGTATTGATGAGGACCGCTTCGGCCCAGATCCGGCGTCTGTCGCGCGGGAGCCGGATCTTCGCCGCGCCCTCCTGATAGAGGACGTCGAGCCGGGTTGCGCCCGCCGACGGGATGACGCGGACGCGTGCGGTCCCGCTGGTGCGCTGCAGTTTCAGGTGCGTCGAAGCGTCCATGGCGATCCCGATAGTTTCAACGGCTTCGCTCCGATGCAAGCACAATGCCGGTTGCGCGGCCGGCATGAGGCCAAACGAAAAGGGCGGCCGCGAAGCGACCGCCCTGTCCTTATACTCGGATGGTTCCGGTTTTAGCCGGCAGCCTGGCAGATGGCCGCCTTCAACGCGGTGTCCGCGTGGGCCTTGTCGCCCATCTTGGCGCTACCCATCGCGCTCATGCTCGCGCATTCCTTCTTCAGCTGTGCGAGCTGATCGGGGTTGAGCGCCTGCACCTGGGCTTCGATTGCCTGCTGGTTCTGGGCTGAAACAGTCGCTCCGGTGTTGCCTTCAGGGGCCACAGCCTGTGCGATCGCGTCGATCGAACCGGGCGTGGACGCGCTTGCCGAGCCAGACGCCGAGGCGCTGGTTCCGGCGGACGCACCGCTCGTACCGGCATTGATACCTGTTCCAGTGCTGGCGCTGCCACCGACCGACGTACCGCCGACGGACACGCCTACACCCGTGTCGCTGCTCGCGCCGGCGCCGACGCTCTGTGCATTGGCGGTCAGTGCGAACGCGCTGGTTGCAAGTACGGCCGCCGTAACGAGGGCCGGCATTTTCTTGATAAAGGTCATAGGAAATCTCCTCACTGCTTGGATCTGATTGGCCCCCTTGGACGCGGTCTTTCCGTCTGCGTCAGCGCTTTCCGACATTTCGAAGAAGCGATGGAAGCGCAACGGCCTGCGCGGCGGGTTGTTCCGAAAAAACATCGAGATGACAGGAATGTAATCCGAGGACCGGTCATGTCCTGGAACCCGTTGCCCGGCAAAGCGGGGATGACAGCGCTAAAGCTGTCGGGCGGCTTATTGCCGCGTTTCGCTGCGCGCGCGGCGCACAAGAATACCGAGCGCTGCCGCAGCACCCGCAGTCAGCGCAAAAGTGGCGGACAGCGCCGCGATCTCCGATCCGGTCGCCCGGAGGACAAGTTCATGGGCGACCATGGCCACGGCGACGATACAGGCAAGACAGATGATCGAGAACAGGCCGATGACGAGGCTTCGCATGTCGGCGCGTCAGATGTGGATGGACCGCTTGGCGACACCCATGGCTGCTTCCTTCACCGCCTCCGACATCGTCGGATGGGCATGGCAGGTACGGGCCAGGTCCTCCGACGAACCGCCGAATTCCATCAGGACGGCGGCCTCGTGGATCATTTCGCCAGCGCCGAAGCCGACGATGTGGACGCCAAGCACGCGGTCGGATTTGGCATCCGCCAGCACTTTGACGAAGCCTTCCGTCTGGTTCATCGCTCGCGCGCGGCCATTCGCCGTGAAGGGGAACTTCCCGACATTATAATCGATCCCGGCGGCCTTGAGCTCCTCTTCGCTGCGGCCGACCCAGGCGACCTCGGGCGATGTGTAGACAACGCCCGGGATCACATCGTAGTTCACGTGACCGGCCTGCCCGGCGAGGATTTCCGCTACAGCGACGCCCTCGTCCTCCGCCTTGTGCGCCAGCATCGGCCCGGCGATGACATCGCCAATGGCATAAATGCCGGGAATATTCGTCTGGTAGTGCCCGTCGGTCTTGACCCGGCCGCGCTCGTCGAGCTCGACGCCGGCTTCTGCCAGCCCCAGCCCCTCGGTGAACGGCTTCCGTCCAATCGCGACGAGCACGATATCGGCGTCTACGGTCTCAGCGGCCGCTTCCCCGCCGGCCGGCTCGACCGTGACCTTCAGGCCTGATTTCGTCTTCTCCACCGCGTTGACCTTGCTGCCGAGCTTGAACTCGATGCCCTGCTTCTTGAGCATGCGCTGGAACTGCTTGGCAACGTCGCTATCGACGCCGGGAAGGATGCGGTCGAGATATTCGATCACGACGACCTCGGACCCGAGGCGCCGCCAGACTGAGCCGAGCTCAAGCCCGATCACGCCCGCGCCGATGACGGCGAGCTTCTTGGGAACCTTGGCAAGCTCAAGTGCGCCGGTGGAGCTGACGATGGTTTTTTCGTCGATTTCGATCGCCGGCAGGGACGCGACGTCCGAACCGGTCGCGATCACGATGGCCTTGGTTTCCAGCACCGACTTGTCGCCCTTTTCAGGCGTTACCTCGACCTTGCCCACGCCGAGGATCTTGCCTGTGCCGCGAAACGCCTCGATCTTGTTCTTCTTGAACAGGAATGCGACGCCATCGACGTTCGATTTCACCGTCGCGTCCTTGTGCGCCATCATTGCCTTCATATCGAGCTTGGGCGCGGCGACCTTGACGCCAAGGGCTTCCAGCCCGTGGCCGGCATGTTCGAAGGCTTCGGATGCATGAAGCATCGCCTTGGACGGGATGCAGCCGACATTGAGGCAGGTTCCGCCATGGGTCGCGCGCTTCTCGACGACGGCGACCTTGAGCCCCAGCTGTGCCGCCCGGATCGCGCAGACATAGCCGCCCGGACCGCTGCCGATGACAATGAGATCGTAGGCCATTGATGCCTCCAGTTGGTCGCGTAAGACCTAAAGGTCCAGGATCAGACGCTGCGGGTCTTCCAGGCTTTCCTTGACGCGTACAAGGAACGTCACCGCCTCCTTGCCGTCGACGATCCGGTGATCGTAGGACAGCGCCAGATACATCATCGGGCGGATGACGACCTGCCCGCCGATCGCCATCGGCCGCTCCTGGATCTTGTGCATGCCCAGAATGCCCGACTGCGGCGCGTTGAGGATGGGCGCCGACATCAGCGAGCCATAGACGCCACCATTGGAGATGGTGAAGGTACCGCCCTGCATCTCCTCGAGCTTCAGATCGCCGTCTCTTGCGCGCATGCCGAAGTCGGCGATGGTCGCCTCGATCTCGGCGATCGACATCCGGTCCGCATCGCGCACAACCGGCACGACCAGTCCCTTGTCGGTACCGACGGCCACGCCGATATGGGCGAAATTCTTGTAGACGACGTCGGTGCCGTCGATCTCGGCATTGACGGCGGGAACTTCCTTGAGCGCGTGACAGACGGCCTTGACGAAAAAGCCCATGAATCCGAGCTTCACGCCGTGCTTCTTCTCGAACAGATCCTTGTAGGACGAACGCAGATCCATCACCGCCTTCATGTCCACCTCGTTGAAGGTGGTCAGCATCGCGGCCGTGTTCTGGGCATCTTTCAGGCGTCGCGCGATGGTCTGGCGAAGCTTCGTCATCCGCACGCGTTCCTCGCGCGCCTCGTCTTCCTGCGGCACCGGCCCGCGCGCAGCCGGAGCCGGCTGCGATGCTGCCTTGCCGCCGCCGACCATGGCATCGATGACGTCGCCCTTGAGAACCTGGCCGCGCTTGCCCGATCCGGCAACGGATGCCGGGTCGATCCCCTGTTCCTTCATCATTCTGGCCGCCGACGGTGCAGCCGGCATGGATGTGGCCCCCGCGGCAGCCTTGGGCGCCTCGGCTTTCTTCTCGGCCGGCCTGGCTTCCGCCTTGGTCTCCTTGGCCGCCACCTTTGCGGCGCCGCCGGCCTGCAGCTGGCCGAGCAGTGCGCCGACCTCGACGGTCTCGCCTTCGGCGACGAGGATTTCCGCCAGCGTTCCGGACGCCGGTGCGGGCACCTCGACGGTCACCTTGTCGGTTTCCAGTTCGACGAGCGGCTCATCCTGCGAGACGACCTCGCCGGGCTTCTTGAACCATTGTCCGACGGTCGCTTCGGTGACCGATTCGCCGAGTGTCGGTACGCGGATTTCAGTTGCCATCTGTCTTCTCCGATAAGGTTCAGTCGGCGAGCGCTTCGTCGAGGAAGGCCTGCAATTGCGCATTGTGTTTTGACATCAGACCCGTTGCCGTCGCGGCTGAGGCATGGCGTCCGGCGTAGCGGGCACGCTGGTGCTTGGCCCCGATCTGGGTCAGCACCCATTCCAGATTGGGCTCGATGAAGCTCCAGGCGCCCATGTTCTTGGGCTCTTCCTGGCACCAGACCATGTCTGCCGTCTTGAACCGCGTAAGCTCGCCCATCAGCGCCTTGGCGGGGAACGGATAAAGCTGTTCCACGCGCATCAGATAGATGTCGTTGATGCGACGTTTCTCGCGCTCTTCGTATAGATCGTAATAGACCTTGCCGGTGCACATCACGACGCGGCGGATCTTGGCGTCCTTTACCAGGCGCACTTCCTGATCGGGCAGATGTTCCGCATCGTCCCAGAGCACGCGGTGGAACGACGTTTCCGGACCGAACTCGTCGAGCCGGGAAACCGCCCGCTTGTGCCGCAGCAGCGATTTCGGCGTCATCAGGATCAGCGGCTTGCGGAAGTCGCGTTTGAGCTGTCGGCGCAGGATATGGAAATAGTTGGCCGGCGTCGTGCAGTTTGCGACCTGCCAGTTGTCTTCCGCGCATGACTGGAGGAACCGCTCCAGCCGCGCGGAGGAATGCTCCGGCCCCTGGCCTTCATAGCCATGCGGCAGCAGGCAGACGAGACCGGACATGCGCAACCACTTGCGTTCGCCCGACGAAAGGAACTGATCGAAGACGACCTGGGCACCGTTCGCAAAATCGCCGAACTGGCCTTCCCAGAGGATCAGGCCCTTCGGTTCCTGCAGCGAATAGCCATACTCGAAGGCCAGAACCGCCTCTTCCGACAGCATCGAATTGATGACGTCATAGCGCGCCGTCTGGTCGTCGCGGACGTGATTGAACGGGATGTAACGGCTCTCGTCTTCCTGATCGATCAGCACACTGTGGCGCTGCGAGAAGGTGCCGCGCTCCACGTCCTGGCCGGAAAGGCGGACAGGATTGCCTTCATCGAGCAACGTCGCGAATGCCAGCGCCTCGCCGGTTGCCCAGTCCAGCCCCTCGCCGCTATCCAGCATCGACTGACGGTTGTCGAGGAAACGGCGGATCGTGCGGTGGACGTGGAAGGTCTCGGGCACCTCTGTAATGCGCTTGCCGATCGCCTTCAGCCGGTCGATATCCACGCCTGTCTGACCACGCCGCGGCCCGTCGTCCTGCGCGACTGTCAGACCGGCCCAGCGGCCATCCAGCCAGTCGGCGCGGTTGGGCTTGTAGGCCTGGCCGGCTTCATACTCGGTGTCGAGTCTGGCGCGCCAGTCAGCCTTCATCTTCTCGACATCCTCGGCCGTCACCAGACCTTCGCCGATCAGCTTTTCGGCATAGATCTGGAGGGTCGTCGGATGCGAGCGGATCTTCTTGTACATGAGCGGCTGGGTGAAAGCCGGCTCGTCGCCTTCATTGTGTCCGAAGCGGCGGTAGCAGAACATGTCCACCACGACCGGACGTCCGAACTTCTGCCGGAACTCGATGGCGACCTTGGCGCAGAAGACGACGGCTTCCGGATCGTCGCCGTTGCAATGAAGGATCGGCGCCTCGACGACCTTGGCGACGTCCGACGGGTAGGGCGAGGAACGCGAAAAGCCCGGATAGGTGGTGAAGCCGATCTGGTTGTTGATGATGAAGTGGATCGAACCGCCCGTGCGGTGCCCCTTCAGGCCCGACAGGCCGAAGCACTCCGCGACCACGCCCTGACCGGCAAACGCCGCATCGCCATGCAGCAGCAGCGGCAGCACGCCGGAACGGTCGCGCGACCCGGTCTCCGGATCGGGATCGACCATCTGGTCCTGCTTCGCGCGCGCCTTGCCGAGAACGACCGGATCGACGATTTCCAGATGCGATGGATTCGCTGTCAGGGACAGATGCACCTTGTTGTTGTCGAACTCGCGGTCAGACGATGCACCCAGATGGTATTTGACGTCGCCCGAGCCTTCCACTTCGTCGGGAGCGTAGGAACCGCCCTTGAACTCATGGAAGATGGCCCGGTGCGGCTTGCCCATCACCTGGCTGAGGACGTTGAGGCGGCCACGATGGGCCATGCCGAAGACGATTTCCTGAACACCCAGCGCGCCGCCGCGCTTGATGATCTGCTCAAGCGCCGGAATCAGGGATTCCGCGCCGTCGAGGCCGAAACGCTTGGTGCCGGTGTAGCGGACATCCAGAAACCGCTCGAAGCCCTCCGACTCCACAAGCTTGTTGAGGATAGCCTTCTTGCCTTCCGGCGTGAATGCCACACCCTTGTCCGGACCTTCGATGCGCTCCTGAATCCACGACTTCGCCGCTGGATCGGAGATGTGCATGAATTCCACACCGATCGTCTCGCAATAGGTCCGGCGCAGGATTTCCAGCATTTCGCGGATCGTCGCGAATTCAAGCCCGAGCACGTGATCGATGAAGATCGGACGGTCCCAGTCGGAGTCTTCAAAGCCGTAGCTTGAGGGATGAAGCTCCTCATGATCCTTCTGCGGCTCAAGGCCGAGCGGATCGAGATTGGCGTGAAGATGGCCACGCATGCGGTAGGCACGGATCATCATCAGCGCGCGCACCGAATCGCGTGCGATCTGTTGCGCCATTTCCTCGCTGAGACCGGCGCCCGTTTCGGCGGCCTTGGCTTTCACCTTGCCGGCGACGGCCTTCTCCAGCGACGACCAGTCGCCGTCGAGCGCGGAGACCAGTTCGCCATTGGCGATGATCGGCCAGTCCTTGCGCTTCCAGCTGGCGCCGCGCGCTTCGGTCTCGACTTCCTTCGGATCGTCCTTGAGCTGGGCAAAGAAGTCGCGCCACTGCTCGTCCACCGACGCGGGGTTTTCCGCGTAGCGTGCGTGCATCTGTTCAAGGAAGGCGGCGTTGCCGCCATAAAGGAATGACGTTTGAGCGAAAAGTTCGTTCTGATCCTGTCGGGCCATCATGTTTCCCTGGCGTTGCCGCATCTGCGCGTAACAGGGGGCGGCATCAGCCGCCCAACCTGACTGCCTTCTGGAAAGCTGGCCCTCAGGCCAGCTAACCGTTCAAGACGCTCGCCAATGTCTTGCCGAGCGCTGCCGGCGACGGTGAAACGCGGATACCCGCAGATTCCATCGCCTCGATCTTGTCTTCCGCGCCGCCCTTGCCGCCTGCAATGATGGCGCCGGCATGGCCCATGCGACGGCCGGGAGGGGCCGTGCGGCCGGCGATGAAACCGACCATGGGCTTCGAACGCCCCCGCTTTGCCTCATCGGCGATGAACTGCGCCGCATCTTCTTCGGCCGATCCGCCGATCTCGCCGATCATGATGATCGATTTGGTCGCGTCGTCGGCGAGGAACATCTCCAGAATATCGATGAACTCGGTGCCCTTGACCGGATCGCCGCCGATACCGACAGCGGTCGTCTGGCCTAGGCCGGCCTGCGAGGTCTGGAACACCGCCTCATAGGTCAGCGTGCCGGAGCGCGAGACGATGCCGACCGAACCGGGCTGGAAGATGTTGCCCGGCATGATGCCGATCTTGCAGGCTTCCGGCGTCAGCACGCCGGGGCAGTTCGGGCCGATCAGCCGGCTCTTTGAACCGCACAGCGCGCGCTTGGCCGCGACCATGTCGGTGACCGGAATGCCTTCCGTGATGCAGACGATGAGCTCGATCTCCGCCGCAATCGCCTCTTCGATGGAATCGGCGGCGAATGGCGGCGGCACGTAGACGACCGAAGCCGTTGCGCCGGTCACGGCCTTGGCTTCCTCAACGGTGTCGAAGATCGGCAGTTCGGCGGCCTTGCCGTCCGGAAGCGTGCCGTTCCAGACCGAACCGCCCTTGCCCGGCGTCACGCCGCCGACCATCTGCGTGCCGTAATAGCCGAGCGCCTGCTCGGTATGGAACGAGCCGGTCTTGCCGGTCAGGCCCTGGACGATGACCTTTGTATTCTTGTCTACCAGGATGGCCATTATTTCGTTCCCTTCACTGCAGCGACGATCTTCTGCGCCGCATCGTCCAGATCGTCGGCCGCGATGACGTTGAGGCCGCTCTCGTTGATGATCTTCTTGCCCTTGTCGACATTGGTGCCTTCAAGCCGGACGACCAGCGGCACGCTGAGACCCACATCCCTGACCGCCGTGACAACGCCGTCAGCAATGACGTCGCAGCGCATGATGCCGCCGAAGATGTTGACCAGGATGCCTTTGACGTTCGGATCGGCGGTAATGATCTTGAAGGCCGCCGTGACCTTCTCGGTCGTCGCGCCGCCGCCGACGTCAAGGAAGTTCGCCGGCTCCTCGCCGTAAAGCTTGATGATGTCCATCGTCGCCATGGCAAGGCCTGCGCCATTGACCATGCAGCCGATCGTGCCATCGAGCGCGACATAGGACAGATCGTATTTCGACGCTTCGATTTCCTTGGAATCTTCTTCGGTCAGATCGCGCAGGTCGACCACATCCTTGTGCCGGTAGAGCGCGTTGGAATCGAAGCCGACCTTGGCGTCGAGGCAATGCAGGCGCTGGTCTTCGGTAATGATCAGCGGGTTGATCTCCAGCATCGACATATCCTTGGAAAGGAATGCCTTGTAGAGATTGCGGCCGAGCGTCTCGGCCTGCTTGGCAAGATCGCCGGAAAGCCCGAAGGCGCGCGCCAGCGTGCGCCCGTGATGGGGCATGAAGCCGGTTGCCGGATCGATGGAGAAGGAAATGATCTTCTCGGGCGTGTCATGTGCGACCTGCTCGATATCCATGCCGCCCTCCGTGGAGGCGACAAAGGCGATGCAGCTCGTTTCGCGGTCGACGAGAAGCGACAGGTAGAGTTCCTTCTCGATATCGGAACCGTCCTCGATGTAGAGGCGGTTGACGACCTTGCCCGCCGGGCCGGTCTGAACCGTGACCAGCGTGTTGCCGAGCATTTCGCGGGCGAATGCCTCGACCTGATCGACCGATTTCGCAAGCCTGACGCCGCCGCCGGCATCGGGGCCGAGTTCCTTGAACTTGCCCTTGCCGCGTCCGCCGGCATGGATCTGGCTCTTGACCACCCAGAGCGGTCCGCCGAGCTTTTCCGCGGCCGCCTTCGCCTCGTCGGCGGAAAAGATCGCGACGCCCTTCGAAACGGGTACGCCGAATTCCTTCAGTACCGCCTTGGCCTGATATTCATGAATGTTCACGGTCAGTCTGTCCTTGAAACGTGGCTCTCAGGGCTCCAGGCCGGGGCGCCGGCATTGCGCCCCCGCCGAAATGATTTACTTGCCGAGGTTCGGCGCGATTTTCTTGCAGGCGCTTATGAGGCCCTCGACGGCGGCGATCGACTTGTCGAGCATCGCCTTCTCGCCCTTCTGCAGCTCGATCTCGATGATCCGTTCGATGCCCTTGGCGCCGATCACTGCCGGCACGCCGACATAGATGTCCTTCGCGCCGTATTCGCCCTTGAGATAGGCGGCGCACGGCAGCACGCGCTTCTTGTCCTTCAGGTAGGACTCCGCCATCGCGATGGCGGAAGCGGCCGGGGCGTAGAATGCCGAACCGGTTTTCAGCAGGCCGACGATCTCGGCGCCGCCGTCGCGCGTGCGCTGGACGATCTCTTCCAGCCGCGCCTTGGTGATCCAGCCCATCTTGACCAGATCGGTCAGCGGGATGCCGGCGACCGTGGAATAGCGCACCAGCGGCACCATAGTGTCGCCGTGTCCGCCGAGCACGAAGGCGGTCACGTCCTGCACCGAAACGTCGAACTCTTCAGCGAGGAAATGACGGAAGCGGGCCGAATCCAGCACGCCGGCCATGCCGACGACCTTGTTCTTCGGCAGGCCGCTTGCCTTCTGCAGCGCCCAGACCATCGCGTCCAGCGGGTTGGTGATGCAGATGACGAAAGCTTCCGGGGCGTATTTCTTGATGCCCGACCCGACCTGTTCCATGACCTTCAGGTTGATTTCGAGAAGATCGTCGCGGCTCATGCCGGGCTTGCGCGGCACGCCCGCGGTGACGATGACGACGTCGGCACCCTTGATCGCCGCATAGGAGTTGGTGCCGGAATATTTGGCATCGAACCCGTCGACAGGCGCGGACTCGGCGATATCGAGACCCTTGCCCTGCGGGATACCTTCCGCGATGTCGAAGAGGACGACATCGCCGAGTTCCTTCAGCCCGATGAGATGCGCCAGCGTGCCGCCGATCTGGCCTGAGCCGATCAAAGCAATTTTCTTTCTCGCCATGAAGAATCCCTGCCCCAATTCGTGAATGGCCGACCCCCGCGGACCGGCCTCATAATCGAGGCTCGTTACAGCGAAACAGGGCGGCTTGCAAGCAGTTCCGCACCATATCTGACCTTAAGGGAAGGTATTAGCAATATTCTTTCGCGACCCGGTTTGGATCGTATCGCGGCGGGCAGGCGTTCAGGCGGCAATATAGGCATCTGACTGCATTTCGCGCAGACGCGATGCGGTCCTGTGAAACGCTTTTGCCGCACGCCCCTCGACATGAAGCGCCTCGGGCTCGTCTTCTGCCGACATCACGATCTTGACCCCGTTGTCGTAAAGCGCGTCTATGAAATTCACAAAACGGCGCGCCTCATTCTGCTTGGCGACCGGCATGACCGGTACGTCATCGACCATGACGGTATGAAAGCGGTCGGCGATAGCCAGATAATCGGAAGCGGCAAGCGGCTTTTCGCAAAGATCGGCGAAAGAGAAGCGCGCAGCGCCGCCATGGGCGAGCGGAACGTGAACCTTGCGCCCCTTGAGCGCGATCTCCATCGGCTCGCCCCGGCCCGTTCCGGTCAGGCCCTGCCAGAGCCTGTCCATTTCATTGCGCGCATCTTTGCCGAGTGGCGTCAGATAGGTCCGCGAGCCGATCAGGCGGCCCTGCCTGTAGTCGGTGCGGGCGTTGAGCGAAAAGACTTCCATGCGCTGTTTGATCAGGGCGATGAACGGCAAGAAGAGATCGCGGCTCAGCCCCTCCTCATAGAGTCGCTCCGGCTCGGTGTTGGAGGTTGCGACGATCACCGTGCCCGCATTCAGGAGCCGCTCGAAGAGTCGGCCAAGGATCATCGCATCGGCTATGTCTTCGACCTGAAACTCATCGAAACACAGAAGTCTTGCCTCGGCGGCGATCTGCGAGGCAACAGGCTGAATCGGATCGTCGCCCTTGACCTCGCCAGCCTTCAGTCTGCGCCGCCATTCATGGATTCGGCCATGCACATCATCCATGAACGCATGAAAGTGCGCGCGCCGCTTACGCGCGATCGCAGTCGTCTCGTAGAAGAGATCCATCATCGCGGTCTTGCCGCGCCCGACCTCGCCATGGATGTAAAGACCGCGGATCGGCTCACCTCCACGTCGCCCGGCAAACAGCCAGCCCAGCGCGCTCTTTTTGTCGGCGAGCCGCTTGTCGACGATTTCGGCCTGGAGTGCAGCAAGGCGCTGGACGAGTTGCCCCTGGGCCGGATCTTCATGGAGGGCGCCGGTCTGCAGGGCGTCGCGATAGGCATCGGAAATCGAGGTGAATGTCATGGTCTGAAAGTGTCGGCGTGAGAACGGGTGAAATCCGCTGGAGCAACGGAGACTGCGTCGGCCGCGTTCCCGAATGAACGCGGCCTGATGCGCTGATTACCCGATTTCATCTCGTTTGGGGAGATTATCCCCTGCCCGGCAAGGGATGGCCCGGCATGAGGTCATAGGGATGCTTCCAGCCAGGCAGCGCCGCCAGCCGATCCCGCCAGGCAGCGACGGCAGGATATTCCTTCTTCAGATCGAGGCCGGCTTCCTCGACGAAGAAGATATAGCCGGCAAGCGAGAAGTCGGCGATGGAAGGACCTTGCAGCGCGAAGAAGTCGCGGTTTGCAATATGCTGTTCCATGACCTGCAACGCTGTCTTGACGCGCTGCTCCAGGAACGCGATGACCGCCGGATCGGCCGAGGGCGCGATGACTTTCAAGAATCGCCAGGTCCCCGCAACGCCCGACACCTTGTGATTGTCGAAGAGTGTCCAGCGCAGGATATCGCGGCGCTCCTCGTCATTGCTGAAGCCGTATTTGCCGGTGACCTCAGCGAGATAGTCGAGAATGACGCCAGATTGCGAATAGCGCCGGTCCTTGTGGACGAGGACGGGCACTTCCCCCATCACGTTGATCTCTCGGTAGGTCGGCTGACGCGTTTCGCCGTTGAAGAAATCGACAAACTGCGGACGCCAGTCGAGGCCGTTCAGCTCCAGCATGAGAGCGGCCTTGTAGGCATTGCCCGACTGGGCGAAGCAATAGAGGGTATATTCGCTCATCGCGCTTTTCCTACCTCACGAGGGAAACGGGCGTGCCGTCGCTGAACTGACCGTCGAAGCGGGTGGCGCCGGTCCGGTTCATCACGGCAAGCGGGGCACCGTTGATGTCTTTCAGAACGACCTGGTTGTTCTCGATATTCCAGGCACCGACCTTGCTGAGATCGGGATCTGTACAGTTACGCGTCGATGCGCGGAAACCGCCGTTCCAGCCGGTCAGCGTGACGAATGCGGGGCAGCTGGTCGCGGCAGCGGCGATCGTCCATTGGCCAAGCACGTCGGTTTTCTCGATCGGCTGCCCGTTTGCCGGCAACGGCGCTGCCTGGCCGGGCGTCACACTGGCCATCTGCTGGCCCTGCTGGCCCTCCTGACCGGGCAGTGGGGGATTTTCCTGTCCGGGCTGCGTCTGCGCGCCGGGAGGTGGCGGCAATGTCGACTGCTCGACCGGCGCGGTCGGCGCCGGGCGCAATGACGGTAAAGTGTCACGCCCGCCATATCGGGATGAATTGGATGAGCTGCAAGCGCCCAATGTCAGGGTCAAAATTGCCAGCCCCACCACAAAACCGTGGCCTGAATGCATGATCTTTCTCCGCCGCCTTTTCAGAGCCGAACCTAGTCGCAACGGCCTGCGACCACAAGCCGCCGTTAAATTACTGCCACATCCATACCATATTGCAGTGCAACATAACGATTCGCTGCAATGCAGCATGGCAAGATGGGTATTGGACAATGCTTCACGAACACATCCATCCCGGTGTGATGCGGCGGCTGAATGTCGGCGATGCCGAGGCTTTTGCCGAACATCTGCTTCGTCTCGATCCGGTAAGCCGCCAGATGCGCTTTGAAGGCGCGCTGTCTGACGACACGATACGCAAATACGCCCTCGGCGCGTTCAATCGCCCCGGTGTGCATCTGGGCTATGTGGAAAACGGCATGATTCGCGCCGCCGGCGAACTCGTGCCGGAAGTGCGGAAGGACTTTTCCTGGCCGGCTGAGGCGGAAGCGGCCTTCAGCGTGGAAAAGCACCTGCAGGAAGGGCGCATTGGGACACGGCTCGCCGAACGCATCATCGGCTATGCCCGCGTGTCCGGCATTCGCCGCATCGTTCTCAATTGCCTGCCCCAGAATGTACGAATGCAGCGGATCGCAGCCCATTTCGGCGGGGAGCTGCGCTATCTGGAAGGCGAGTATCAGGGCATCATCGAATTGGGCGCGCCAAACCTTGCGACCTGTCTGCGGGCGGGCCTGCATGAAGGGTTCGACCTTGTCGACCGCGCCCTGAATTTTGCCGAGACGATGCGGCCGGCGCCGCGGTGAGCGCCGCACGGCCAGATCGTTTCGTCATTCGGTGAGCTGGTCGAAAGCCTCAAGGGCTTCGGCGCCATAAATCATTGACGGGCCGCCGCCCATATAGATGGCAACGCCAATGGTCTCGAGGATTTCGGCGCGGCTCGCGCCAGCCTCGATCGCCGCCTTGGCGTGAAAGGCCAGGCACCCGTCGCAGCGCGCCGCGATCCCGATGGCCAGCGCAATCAGCTCTTTGGTCTTCCCGTCCAGCGCGCCGGGCGCCCCAACATGTTGCACCAGGTCTTCAAATCCCCTGGCTACCCCCGGAATACCCCTTCTCAGGGAATCCAGCCTGTCATTGGTATGGACGAGGAATTTTCGCCAGTCCGTGTCGGCCATTGTTCGTCACTCCGCTTTGGTGAAACCGGTCTTTCTATCTGGCCATTGCCGGGATGGCCGCAGCCATGAGCCAGATCAACGTCGCCGTTTCACGCGACTTCACAATGACGGGAGAAGATGAAACCGAAGGTGGCGGCCCTGACGTAACTGCGCCATATCTCAAGCCTGAGAATGATGCCAAGGAGGGCCAGAACATGAAAAGACGCGGATTCTTGATGTCGACGGCAGCCGCCCTCGCCGGCTCTGCCGCCCTGTTTGCCGCTGGCCGCAGCTCGGCGGCAGGCAAGTTTCCCTTCATGCTGACGGAAGCCGAGTGGAAGAAGCGCCTGTCTCCGGCCGCATACCGGGTGCTGCGCGAGGAAGATACCGAAAGAGCAGGAACCAGCGCGCTCAACCATGAGAAACGCGAAGGCATATTTCACTGCGCCGGTTGCGACTGGCCGCTCTATTCATCGAAGACAAAGTACGAAAGCGGGACCGGTTGGCCGAGTTTCTATGAACCGCTGCCCGGCGGTGTTGGCACCTCGACCGACTACAAGCTGATCTATCCGCGCACGGAAGTTCACTGCGCCAACTGCGGCGGCCATCTCGGTCATGTGTTCAATGACGGCCCGCCACCCACCGGCAAGCGCTATTGCATGAACGGCGTCGCGATGACCTTCATGCCAGGCGATGCGCCCGCGCCGCGGGCCAGCTAGAACGGCAGACCGAGCGCCTTTGAAATCCACGCGTTGAGCGGTGCGGCCTCACGATAATAGCCGGCGGCGAGAGAGATGAAATCGGCGCCGGCAGCCTCCCCGGTGCCGAATTCGCGCATGGCGATGAAGCTCTTGCGCTTCAGATCCTCCACATGCGGATGATCCTTGGCGAAGCCGCGCGGCGGATTCTTGAGCCGCTCCACTTCCATCCGTTCCATATCGGACGCCATACCCGGAAGATCGCGCAGCTTCTGCCAGCCCTTTGCGTCGCTTTCAATCTTCCTTCGTATCATTTCCAGCGATGAGGGCGCCGGCATCCATATCCCCGCTCCCAGCCCGACATGGCTGGGCGCAAGATGGACGTAGAAGCCCGGCCCATGCACGTCATTCTCCCCGGCATGACGGAAATGGCATGCCGCATGCTCCTTGTAGGGCCGTTTGTCGCGCGAGAACCGTACATCGCGATGAATGCGGAAGATCGTCTTGCCGTTCGGCCGCGGATCGGCGTTGAAATGCGGCGATATCGCATGGATATGCGGTGCCATGGCTTCGACGAACGCCGAAAGCGGCGCCTGGACGTCCTGCTTGTAGCGTGTCCGGTTAGCCTCGAACCATTCCTTGCTGTTGTTGTCGGCCAGTTCGCGAAAGAACGAAAAGAACGTCTCTCCGAACCCCTGGCTGCCAGTGTTGTTCTCACTCGGGACTTTCGCCATGCAATAGATCCTTTCGCCTTCCAAGGGCCGCCATTTGGCGCGTCACGCGTTGCGCACGGCAGTCATTTGCGCTTTCAGTTCGGCTTCCCAGGCATCGATATTTTCCCGGATCATCTGCGAATAGGCGCTGTTTTCGCTGTGGGGATCTTCGCTCTCGATAAACGCCTGCGCCGTTTCCAGCATGGTCCTTCGGTCGAACGCCTCGAATACGCCGATCAGGCGCTGGGCCTGCTCGCGCGGGTAGCCAATGGCTTCGAAGACCGAACGCGCGGCGCGCAGCGAGCTGTCATAGGTCTCGCGAATGATGTCGCGGCACCCGGCCGTCCAAAGGTCGTAAACATGCCAGCGATCTATCGCGCGGGCGACGACATGCACCTTGGGGTGATGTTCGTGCATGTAGCGCGCCAACTCGGTCGCCGCTTCCTTGTTGTCGATCGCGATGACAAACACGTCGGCATTGTCGATGCCCGCCGCGTGCAGGAGATCGGGGCGCGTCGCATCGCCGAAATAGGCGCTGAGATTGAAGCGGCGCAGCATGGCCAGCTGTTCGCTGCTGTAGTCGACGACCGTCGTCTGGTAGTCGGCGGCACGAAGAGCGCGATTGACGATTCCGCCAAAACGGCCATGCCCGGCAATGATGATCTTCGAATTCTGCATGATGCTGTCGGCTTCCTGCTCCTGTTGCCGCGAATAGTGCGGCGCGACGAGTTTGTCGTACAGAATGAAAAGTGCGGGGGTGAGCAGCATCGACAGCGCCACGACCAGAAGCAGCAGGTCGGCGATCTGCGAAGGGATGACAGCATTTGCAACAGTGAACGACACCAGGACAAAGCCGAATTCGCCGGCCTGTGCGAGACCAAGCGCGAAGAGCCACTTGTCGCCGCCCGATAGCCTGAAGGCGCGGCCAAGGCCAAGCATCACGGCGCATTTCAGTACGATCAGGCCGGCCGTGAGGCCGATGATCAGCAGGAGATTTTCGCCAAGCAGGGCAAAGTCGATGCTGGCGCCGACGGTGATGAAGAAGACGCCGAGGAAGATGCCCTTGAACGGGGCGATATCGCTTTCCAGTTCGTGCCGATATTCGCTGTTTGCCATGACGACGCCGGCCAGAAAGGTGCCGAGCGCCGGCGACAGACCGACCATGGTCATCAGCAATGCGATGGCGACGACGATCATCAGCGCCGTGCTGACGAACAGTTCGCGCAAACGCGCGCGGGCCACATAGCGGAAGATCGGTCCGGTCAGATAGCGTCCCGCCAGCATGACCACGCCGATTGCAGCCAGTGTTACGAGCGCGGTCTGCCAGCCTGGCAGTCCGTCGACGATATTGAGCTGCAACGCGGCCCCGTCATGCCCGCCGCCATGGCTATCGCCCTGATGCGCCAGATCGGCAAGTTCAGGCAGCGCCAGAAGCGGGATGAGCGCCAGCATCGGAATGACTGCGATGTCCTGGAACAGCAGCACCGAAAAACTTGCCTGACCGCCGTCGCTGCGCATCAGCCCCTTTTCATTGAGCGTCTGTGTGACGATCGCGGTTGAGGACAGGGCGAAGATAAGCCCGATCGTCAATGCGATGGTCCACGCCTGGCCGAACAGCATGGCGACCGCCATGACTGCCAGAGCCGTAACGCCGATCTGCAGGCCGCCCATCACGAAGATCCGCGCCCGCATCGCCCACAGGACCCTGGGCTGCATCTCCAGGCCGATCAGAAACAACATCATCACGACGCCGAACTCGGTGAAGTGCTGCAATGCCGCCACATCCACACCCGCCCCGTGCAGAACCGGCCCGATGGCTATGCCCGCGATCAGATAGCCGAGCACGGAACCGAGACCGAATCGCGAGGCCAGCGGAACCGCGATCATTCCGGCAAGGAAGATCGTGAACGTCGTGAACATGAACTCGGCGGTCATCTGTATTGTCTTTCCCGTTGCGCATTCCGGACGTCCGCTGCCCCGCAGCACCGCCGATACTGAACGAAAGCGCCCGGGTGGCAAGTGGGTCTGCCGCGCGCGAACTTGGCACGGACCGACGTTTGCGCCATCATCGGACCCAACGGGGGCGCCGACAATGCGCGGGACAGGCCTGGATGAAAACGCTGATCGCGGTCGCAACAGTCTTGGTTGCCGTGGCTGGCGCCGCTTCGGCCCATCAGTTGCCGCTCGGCGACGGCAAGGTCTCAACTTCACCCCGCAAGGGCTACGTATTCTCCTGCCAGACGCGCTTTCCGGCCAATGCGCCCGGCGCGCACGCCGCAGGCCCATGGATTTCCGGAGACAGTTATGACCCCGCGCGAAAGCCGACGGTCGACGGCGCTGCATCCTGGCCCGCCTCGCTGACAATTTCGCTTGAAGGCGGCAACCGCGTTATCCGCGCCAATTCGCTGCCCAGACACGCCACCGGCAATTTCCCGATCACATCCAGCGACGATGCCTACAATTATGACCGCAACCCGAACCGGATACGTGAACAACCGGTGGTCATGCGCCTGCCGGTAGTGCCATCGACCGCAACACCTTCATGCGTACCAATGGGCATGATCGGTTTTGCGCTGACCGGAACGGCGATCTTCAACGCGCTCGACGCCGGCGGCCGCGACGCTCCCGCCCACGAAATTCAGGACCGGTGCAACGGGCATCCGGAACGCAACGGACAGTATCACTACCACGACGCATCGCCCTGCCTGACAGACAGTCATGGCCAACCGGGCGGGCATTCCGATGTCATCGGCTACGCACTGGACGGTTTCGGGATATTCGGCCTTCGCGGCGAGGGTGGGAAAACCGTGGTCAACGCCGATCTCGACGCCTGCCACGGGCACACCCATGAGGTTGTCTGGGATGGCGGGAAGCGCGCGATCTACCACTACCACCTGACGGCGGAATACCCCTACACGATCGGCTGTTTCATGGGAAAACCGGTCGCACAGCCGGTCAGGCAGGCAGGCCCGCCGGAGCGGGGACCGCCGCCGGGCATGCGGCTTCCGCCGTCAGGCGGCCCGAGGCCGCCATGGCGCCAGAACTGAAGAAGCAAACCGCCAATCAGACGCGGCGTTCCACCATCATCTTCTTGATTTCGGCAATCGCCCGCGCGGGATTGAGGCCTTTGGGGCAGGTCTGCGCGCAGTTCATGATCGTGTGGCAACGATAGAGCCGAAACGGATCTTCCAGATTGTCGAGCCGCTCGCCGGTTGCCTCATCGCGAGAATCGATCAGCCAGCGATAGGCCTGAAGCAGCGCCGCGGGGCCGAGGTAGCGATCACCGTTCCACCAGTAGCTCGGGCATGATGTCGAGCAGCACGCGCAAAGGATGCATTCGTAAAGCCCGTCCAGCTTGGCGCGGTCCTCACGCGACTGCAGCCACTCGGTTCCCGGCGCCGGTGTTACCGTCTGCAGATAGGGTTCGATCGAGGCGTGCTGCGCATAGAAATGCTTCAGATCCGGCACCAGATCCTTGACGACCTTCATGTGCGGCAGCGGATAGACCTTCACCGCGCCGTTGATCTCGTCCATGCCCTTGGTGCAGGCAAGCGTGTTCGTGCCGTCGATATTCATCGCGCATGAACCGCAGATGCCTTCCCGGCACGAGCGGCGCAGCGTCAGCGTCGGATCGATCTTGTTCTTGATGTAGAGCAGGCCATCGAGAACCATCGGCCCGCAATCTTCCTCGTCGATATGATAGGTGTCGATCTGCGGGTTTTTCCCGTCATCCGGGTTCCAGCGATAGACACGGTATTCGCGCGTCTTCTTGGCGCCCTCGGGCTTCGGCCAGACCTTGCCTTCTTTGATCTGCGAATTCTTCGGAAGTGCGATCTCAACCATGGGTCAGCCTCAATACACCCGCGCCTTGGGCGCGATCTTCTTGGGATCGATTCCGCCCTTTTCGAGCGGCAGCATCGGTTCGGTATGCACCGGCCGGTAGGACAGCGTCACCTTGCCATTGTCATCGACATGCGAAAGCGTGTGCTTGCGCCAGTTCGTGTCGTCGCGATCCGGGAAATCCTCGCGCGCATGGGCGCCCCGGCTTTCCGTGCGGGCGGCGGCCGAATAGACCGTGGTGATGGCATTCGCCATCAGGTTTTCCAGCTCCAGCGTCTCCACGAGATCGGAATTCCAGACCATCGAGCGGTCGGAAACCTTCAGGTCCGACATTTCCCGCCAGACTTCCGAAATGCGCTGGCAGCCCTGATCGAGCGATTCCTGCGTGCGGAACACTGCCGCGTCGTCCTGCATCGCCCGCTGCATCTTCTCGCGAAGATCGGCGGTCGGATGGCCGCCATTGGCGTGCCGCAACCGGTCGAACCGGTCCATGATCCGGTCCGAGGCGGCTTCATTGATGCTGGGGATGGAGCTGGCCCGGTCGATGACCTCGCCGGCGCGGATGGCAGCGGCACGGCCGAACACCACAAGGTCGATCAGCGAGTTGGAGCCGAGACGATTGGCGCCGTGAACGGAGGCGCAGCCGGCTTCACCGACGGCCATCAGACCCGGCGACACGGCGTCGGGAGATTTCGCGGTCGGGTTCAGCACCTCGCCCCAATAGTTCGTCGGGATGCCGCCCATGTTGTAGTGCACCGTCGGCAGCACCGGGATCGGCTCCTTGGTGAGATCGACGCCGGCGAAGATTTTTGCTGATTCGGTGATACCCGGCAGCCGTTCCGCCAGCACCGCCGGATCGAGATGATCGAGGTGCAGGAAGATGTGATCCTTGTTCTTGCCGACACCGCGGCCTTCGCGGATTTCCATCGTCATGCAGCGCGAAACGACGTCGCGGCTGGCAAGATCCTTGGCGTTGGGCGCATAGCGCTCCATGAAACGCTCGCCTTCGGAATTGGTCAGGTAGCCGCCCTCGCCGCGCGCACCCTCGGTAATCAGGCAGCCGGCGCCATAGATGCCCGTCGGATGGAATTGCACGAACTCCATGTCCTGCAGCGGCAGGCCGGCGCGCGAGATCATGCCCGCGCCGTCGCCGGTGCAGGTATGGGCTGAGGTTGCCGAGAAATAGGTTCGTCCGTAGCCGCCGGTCGCCAGCACGACCATCTTGGCCGAGAAGCGATGGATCGTGCCGTCGTCGAGGTTCCAGGCAATGACGCCGGTGCACACGCCATCGTCGCTCATGATGAGGTCGAGTGCGAAATACTCGATGAAGAACTGCGCATGATGCTTCAGCGACTGCCCGTAAAGCGTATGCAGGATGGCATGGCCGGTACGGTCGGCGGCGGCGCAAGTCCGCTGCACGGGAGGGCCATCGCCGAAATTCATCATGTGGCCGCCGAACGGGCGCTGATAGATCTTGCCGACCTCGGTACGGCTGAACGGCACGCCATAGTGCTCAAGTTCGTAGACCGCGGCAGGCGCCTCGCGCGCCAGATATTCCATCGCGTCGGTATCGCCGAGCCAGTCCGAACCCTTGACGGTGTCGAACATGTGCCACTGCCAGGAATCCTCGCCCATATTGCCAAGCGACGCGGCGATGCCGCCCTGCGCCGCGACCGTATGCGAACGGGTCGGGAAAACCTTGGTGATACAGGCCGTCTTCAGGCCCTGCTCGGCCATGCCGAGTGTCGCGCGCAGGCCCGATCCGCCGGCGCCGACAACGACCACATCGAATTTGTGATCGACATATTCGTAAGAGCCCTGCCGGCTGGCCGACGCGGCGCTTTTGCTTTCTGACTTGCGGGCCATGCCGGTTACGCTCCGAAGGCTAGCTTGAGAATGGCGAAGATCGCGGCGAGCGCGATCGCCGCGCTGAACACGGTGTTTGCGATGAGCCAGACGATCTTGGCGCCCTCGCCGGAAACATAATCCTCGATCACGACCTGCATGCCGATGCGCATGTGAACGACCGAGGAAACAATGACGCCGAGCATGAAGATCGCTGTCAGCGGGTGCGAAAGCCGCGCCGTCACCGCCGCGTAGTCGTCGCCGGCCATGCAGGCGATCAGCCAGACGAACCCGATGATGAGCGGGATGTTGGCAACCGACGTAACGCGCTGGCGCCAGAAGTGGTCCGTGCCCTCCTTGGCCGAGCCGAGGCCGCGAACGAGCTTTGCGGGGGTCTTCATCACCATGGCCGTCTCCTTAGTTTCCCATCGCGGCATAACCCGCGATCCAGATGAGAAGGGTGAGGATGATCGAGCCTGCGATGTTGGCCCATGCCAGCGTATTGGCTTTCGCCGGGGTAAAACCGTAGCCGAGATCCCAGACGATGTGGCGGATTCCGCCCAGCATGTGATGCATGAGCGCCCAGGTGTAGCCGAACAGCACCAGCCGGCCGATCCACGAACCGGCAAGACCGTTGACGAAATCGAAATAGGAAGGGCCCGTCGCGGCGGCGACCAGCCACCAGACCAGCAGCAGCGTTCCCGCATAGAGGACAATGCCGGTGGCGCGATGCATGATCGACGTCACCATCGTCACATAGGGCTTGTAGATGCTCAGATGCGGCGAAAGCGGCCTTTCGCTCGCCAGCGTCCGGCTTGGGCGTTCCGTGCTCGCCATGTCTCTCCCCGTCATCAGGCCTTCGGCGCCGTCCGGGGGTGTTACCCGCACCCCCCGGCACGCACTCTTTAACCCGCCGCCTCGCCGCGTTGCAATGCTTGATCTGGAATTGCTTCGCGCGCCTAGCGGGGCAGCAGCGCCCAGTAGTCGAGCTCGAGGATCAGCGCCGGGTCGGGCTTGCCGTCGTCCTGCTTCTCGGGGAACGCCGCGCAGGGCGCGTCCTTTGTCGCCATCAGGCGCAGGCGCAGCGCACCGACATCGTCACGGCCGGGCAACTCGGCCTTTTCAACGACTTCCGACCACGCAAACACCGTATTGCCGGCAAAAAGCGGCGCCGCATGCCGGCCGCCATTGATTGCCGCGACATGGAAGGCGTTGCCAAGTCCGTTGAATGAGAGCGCCCGCGCCAGGCTGATGACATGCCCGCCATAGATCAGCCGCTTGCCGAACCGCCCCTGCGATTCGCTGAAGAGGTTGAAATGCACCTTGGCCGTATTCTGATAGAGCCGCGTCGCAATCATGTGCTCGGCTTCTTCTACCGTCATGCCATCGACATGGTCGATGCGCTCGCCGGCCTCATAGTCGCCCCACCGAAATTCGCTGCCGGACAACGCATTGTCCCACGCATCCCGATCGATTTCCGGGCAGGCATCGCCAAGCGTGTCGGCGTTCAGCGCCTTGGGCAGTGTCGGCACGCTCGCTTCCGCCGGCGCCGAGCCGGGGTTGCGCTTGCGGACCATCACCCAGCGCACATAATCGAGAACCGTATCGCCTTCCTGATCGATGCCGGCGCTGCGCACGTAGACCACACCGCTGTCGCCGCTGGAGTTTTCCTTCAGGCCGATCACCTCGCTGACGGCGCGCAGCGTCGTGCCCGGATAGACGGTCTTCAGGAACCGGCAGCCGGCATAACCGAGATTGGCAACAGCATTCAGCGAGATATCAGGGACCGTCTTGCCGAAGACGACGTGGAAGACCAGCATGTCGTCGACGGGGCTGCGCTCGTAGCCGATGGCGCGGGCAAATGCGTCGGAGGACTGGACCGCAAAGCGCGTCCCGTAGAGCGCGGTGTAGAGCGAGACGTCCCCGGTCGTGATTGTCCGCGGCGTGGCGTGGTGCATCACCTGCCCGATCCGGAAATCCTCGAAATAGTTGCCCGCGTTTGTCTTGATCATGCCGGAAGCGTCCTGTGCTTTAGTAATCGGAAAGCGTGATGTCGTCGGTGTAGTCGCCGGGCACTTCCTTCATGATCGCCTGGCCGCAGATCACCCGGCCCTTGGGGGCATCGAAGGTGAGCGTCGGGTGGCCGTACAGCTGCCAGCCCTTGTTGAGCGCGCCCGAGACGCGCTTGCAGAAGGCGTTGTCGTCCGGACCCGTCAGATAGCGATAAAGGATCATGCTCCCCTCTCGTTTCAGCCGGCCATCGCGGCGATGGCTTCGGCGCGCGCGACCGTCCTTTTCGCCATTTCCGCATGCAGCAGTTCGACCATCTTGCCATCGACGGTGATCGCGCCCTTGCCTTTGTTTTCGGGCAGCGAGAAGGCGTCGATGATGCGCCGCGCCTGTTCGACCTCGGCCTCGCCCGGTGCGAAGGCCGCATTCGCACCTTCGATCTGGGTCGGGTGGATCAGCGTCTTGCCATCCATGCCGAAGTCGCGGCCTTCGGCGCATTCGACCGCGAAACCTTCAAGATCCTTGAAGTCGTTGTAGACGCCGTCGATGATTTCGATGCCGTAGGCTCTGCCCGCCGTCACGGCCAGCGTCAGCCACGCCGCCATCGGCAGCCTGCCGGGCACGAAACGCGCGCCCGTCTCTTTAGCCAGATCGTTCGTCCCCATGACGAAAACGTCGATGCGAACACCGCGCGCACGCCGCTCGGCAATCTCTTGCAGGTTCAGTATCGCACGGGGAGTCTCGATCATCGCCCATAGCGTGACATTGCCTGTCTTGGACGCGATCCGCTCAAGTTCCGCACCGCTGCTGATCTTCGGAACAAGGATCGCATCCGGATTCATCTCGATCGCGGCCGCCAGATCGTCGGAACCCCACGGCGTATCGATACCGTTGACCCTGACGATCAGTTCGCGCTGGCCGTATCCGCCGGCCGCAAGCGCCTCGCCGACCAGGCGTCGCGCCTCACCCTTCTGGTCCGGCGCGACTGCATCCTCCAGGTCGAAGATGATGGAGTCGCAGGCAAGCGTCCGCGCCTTTTCCATGGCCCCGCATTCGAGCCCGGCATGTAGAGCACGCTGCGTCTTGGCCGGATGTCCCGTGCCATGATAGTCCCTTCGATATGATGAAGCCCGGATCGGGTGGTCCGGGAAGTTATTCGCAGTGCAACATGATTGCCAAGCCCTCTTGTTCAGTTCTCGGTGCAGCCTGCAGCCGCGGCGGCGCAGCAGATGCGCCTCGACGCCGCGATGAACGCGCCTCCCGTCGCGATCATCGTGTCTTCTCTGGTATCCAGCGGCAGGATCGGCGCGCGCGCTACCGCGTTTGCACTGGAGCAACTTCGGCATCGAGACCGCGATCGTCCTGACGACAATCATGCCGTTTCATCCCGGACACGGCGCAGCGCCGCGTTACAACCCTCCTGCCGACATATTCCGCGCACAGCGAAGGCCCTTGCCGGACATGTCCGGGGCCCCGCCATCGGTGACGGGTTATCTCGGCGAAGCTGCTCAGGCCGGGCGATCGCTGCGTTTCGACGAAGTGAAGCCTGCCCTCTATCTGTGCGATCCCGTCCTCGGTGATGACGACCGGTCTATATCGCCGAAGACACCGCAGCCGCCATTCGCGATATTGCTGCTTCCCCGCGCCGATATCGCGACACCGAACCTGTTCGGAACTTGCATGGCTGACCGGGATGGATGGAGAGACGCCTGCGGCCATTTCCAGAGCCGCCAGATCGCTGGGACCGAGGGAAGTCGCAGTAACGTCCGTTCCGTCGATGTTGCGCGGCCATATCGGCACGCTGCTGACCACGGCTGACGATGCCCTGATGGCCGAAAGCCGATATTACGCTGATGCCGCATGGCGTCGGCGATGCCTTCGCCGGCCTGCTTCTCGGTTTCAGGCTGAGAAAAGGCAATATTTTTCGATGCGCTGCCTCCGCCGTCGGGGCAATCAGCGAGGCCATCGAACTCACGGCCCGGCTCGGTCTGCCTGAACTGGCGCTTGTTCCCGCGCGCACCTTTCTGACCCAGCTGCGTGTACCGGTACCGACCCGCAGGATCGGCCAATGAGCATTTCGCGCGAGGATCGTTCGCAGGGCGCATGCGCGGATCGTGACCCGGATCCGCCGCACGCCGGTTCTTGAGGCCGAACCTGCCGCCTCGGCACGCAAAGGCCCGTGTCGCTGAAGCTTGATTTTCTCCACGGCGGCTCTTCAAGACCCGCGCGCATTCAACTCCCTGCTGTCGCAGCCGATCGGCGATGCCGGCGTGGATCGCATTCCGGCGGAAATCATGGCGTTTCCGTTGCTGTCGCCGCAGAGGCACTGGCGTCAAGGCAACGATCTTCGTTCCGAGATCGCGTCGCCCGCAAAGATCGAGGCTATTCGCGAGCAGCGCCGACCTCGTCGTCACCGGCGCCAATTACGGTGATGCCGCCGCTGCCTGCGATCTGTATCGCCAGACCAGCGATGCCCTTCATTCATCCGTTCGACCAGCCCGCGACGATTGCCGGGCAGGGCACGTCGGCGTCGAATGGGACGTCAGGCGCCCGATCTCGACACACCATTCTGCTTGCGGTGGCGGTGGTGGCCTCGCGGCCGGCATGGCCGCGCAGTATGACGGGTCTGTCCGCATCATCGGCGTTGAGCCGGAACGCGCCCCACATTGCACGCAGCGCCTCACCCGTGGCGGACCGGTCGATGGAGGTCGGCGGCATCGCTGCGATCTGCTGGGCGCGCGGCGCATCGGCGATTTGTGTTTCGATATCTGCAAGCGCCTGCTTGCCGGCCATGTCCTTGTTTCAGACGATGCCATCGCAAGTGCTCAGCGCCTTTTGTGGCGGCGTTTCCGGATCGCTGTGGAACTGGAGGCTGCCGCGCTTGCCGCCCTGCTTTCGGGCGTCTATATGCCGGGCCATAACGAACGTGTCGGCGTCCTTCTGTGCGGCGGCAACGTCGACCTCGCCACATTGGCGTCCTGACAAGAGCAAGAGGAGAAGCGATGTTCCCCAAATCGCTTATCGACGGCCACCACCGTTTCCGGTCGGGCCGGCTGGAGCACGAACGCGAGCGCTATCAGGAGCTCGCCGAAAGCGGTCAGCGGCCCGAAGTCATGATCATCGGTTGCTGCGACAGCCGGGCCGGGCCGGAGACGATCTTCGATTCAAGCCCGGGCGAGATCTTCGTGGTGCGCAACGTCGCCAATCTCGTCCCGCCCTACGAGCCCGACGGCGAGTATCACGGCACCAGCGCCGCGCTGGAATTCGCCGTGCAGGCGCTGAAGGTGAAGCACATCGTGGTGCTTGGCCATGGCCGCTGCGGTGGCATTGCCGCCTCGCTCAGCGAAGCCACCGAACCGTTGTCGCCGGGCGATTTCATTGGCAAGTGGATCACGCTGATCGCGCCTGCGAAGGATCGCGCCGAAAGCGAGGCCTATTCGCATCACCACGCGCAGGGACGCATGGAGCGGGCCTCGATCGCCAATTCGATCGACAATCTGCGGACCTTTCCGTGCGTGAAGATCCTGGAGGAGCGCGGCAAGCTGACGCTGCATGGCGCCTGGTTTGACATTTCCGAGGGCGCGCTGGAAATCCTCGACAAGGAAACGGGCCGGTTCGACCGCCTGCCATAGGGCGTCCTCGCCAGATGGAGGCCTGTCGTCGTCGGGCTAGGCCCGGCGATCCATTCCTCTTTGGCCCCGATAAAGGCGACAGCCGCGCGGCGCACGTACAAACCCGACCACCGGTTTCGACGAAAGCATGGTGGTGTGGATTGCCGGGTCAAGCCCGGCAATGACAGTGGATGGGGCTCGCGCGATGCCCAACTCGCTCGGCCGATCGGAGCTGCGACAAGAACGCGTGCCGCCACCGCCAACATGAGGCCCGTCATCATCGGGCCTGACCCGACGATCCATTCCTTTTTGACCTCGATAAAGACGACAACCGCGCGGCGCACGTACAAACGCGACCACCGGTTTCGACGAAAGCATGGCGGTGTGGATTGCCGGCTCAAGCCCGGCAATGACAGTGGAGGGGCTCGCGCGATAACCATCTCGCTCGGCCGATCGGCGCTGCGACAGGAATGCGTACCGCCGCGACAACCCAAAGTTCGTCATCGCCGGGCTTGACCCGGCGATCCATTCCTCTGGCATCTCGGCATGCTGGATGGCTGCGGCTACCCGCAGTCTTCAGGCCGCCTTCTTCAGCAGGCCGCGATTGATGATGCTCTCGGCAATCTGCACGGCGTTGAGGGCCGCGCCCTTGCGCAGATTGTCGGAGACCACCCACATGTTGAGGCCGTTCTCGATGGTGGCATCCTCGCGGATGCGCGAGATGAAGGTGGCGAAATCGCCCACGCACTCGACCGGGGTCACGTAGCCGCCATTCTCGCGCTTGTCGACGACCATGCAGCCGGGCGCCTCACGCAGGATCTCGCGAGCCTCGTCGGCGCTGATCGGCTGCTCGAACTCGATGTTGACGGCCTCCGAATGGCCGACGAACACCGGCACACGCACGCAAGTTGCGGTCAGCTTGATCTTGGGGTCGAGGATCTTCTTGGTCTCGGCCACCATCTTCCATTCTTCCTTGGTGTCGCCCGAGTCCATGAACACGTCGATATGGGGGATGACGTTGAAGGCGATCTGCTTGGTGAACTTCTTGCGGCTCGGGCGTGTCGGTGACGAAGATGCCCTTGGTCTGGTTCCACAGCTCGTCCAGGCCTTCCTTGCCGGCACCGGAGACCGACTGGTAGGTGGAAACCACGACGCGCTTGATCTTGGCCACGTCATGGAGCGGCTTCAGCGCGACGACCAGTTGCGCGGTGGAACAGTTCTGGTTGGCGATGATGTTCTTCTTGGTGAACCCGGCCACCGCGTCCGCATTGACCTCCGGCACGATCAGCGGCACGTCCGGATCGTAGCGCCAGCAGGAGGAATTATCGATCACGAGGCAGCCCGTCGCGCCGATCTTCGGCGACCATTCCTTGGAGACGGACGAACCCGCAGACATCAGGCAGAAATCGACCTTGGAGAAATCGAACTGTTCCAGGTCCTGGCACTTCAGCCGCTTCTCGCCATAGGAAACTTCCGTACCCAGCGAACGCCGTGAAGCGATGGCATGCACCTCGTCCGCAGGAAATCCGCGCTCCTCGAGAATGTTCAGCATTTCCCGGCCCACATTGCCGGTGGCGCCTACAACTGCGACCTTGTAACCCATGTCTGTCTCCTGAATTCCGGGTTTCGCTCCCCGGTTTTGGCGGCCCGGCTTTTCCGGGCGTCCCGCCCCTTGCCGGGGAGGGTGAGCAAGGACGAGAGGATGCGTCAGGCGGCGGTCTTCACCGCGCCCGTTTTGGTCGTCGCCGTCTTGGTCGTGACCTGCATCATGAAAGTCCGTTGCTCCTGTTGCCGGGCGCGCCCCTTGAACGGGCGCGAACGACGCCCTGCATTAAGCGGAAAATCGGGGCGATTGCAAGCGCCAGCGTCAGCTCGCGCGGCGGTAAACCGCCGAATTCGAGACCGGTCCGACCCCCGGAACATTCACCGTCTGCTCGATCATCATCATGCTCTGGCCCTCGACAAGCGAGCGGCGGGCACTCATCAGCACGGCGCCGTCCTTGCTGGCTTCCGTCACCAGCGCCCCGTCATCGTCGAGAAAATGCCGGAACCCGTCGGCAAGCCCGCTTTGCCTGAGCGGCATCGCACGGCCATCCGCGCGTCCGGCAAAGGATACGGCTTCGGTCTTGCCTTCCGCGTCGGTCCAGCCGACGCGGAAGCTGAGGATGTCGCCCTCGCGGGTGATCTCGTAAGTACCGCCGGCCGGGGCCTCGCCCTGGTCGAACTCGCTCTCGTCGAGATCGAGGATCCAGCGTCCAAGATAGGGATCGACCCGAAATTCCGACATGTGTCTCCTGCCTAACCGGCCCGCTTGCCCATCGCCTTGACGATGGCCTGGCCCATTTCGCCGGTCGAGACGGCGTTCTGGCCCTTGGCTGCGATATCGGCAGTCACGATGCCGTCTGCAAGGACGTCGGCGATCGCGCCTTCCACCAGATCGGCGGCCTCGCCCTGTCCGAAGGAATATCGCAGGCACATCGCAAGGCTAGCGATCATGGCGATCGGATTGGCCTTGCCCTGGCCGGCGATGTCCGGCGCCGAACCATGCACCGGCTCATACATCGCCTTGCGCTTTCCGGTCGCCTCGTCGGGCGCGCCCAGCGAAGCCGACGGCAGCATGCCCAGCGATCCGGTCAGCATCGCGGCAACGTCGGACAGCATGTCGCCGAACAGATTGTCGGTCACGATCACGTCGAACTGCTTGGGCCAGCGCACAAGCTGCATGCCGCCGGCGTCGGCCAGCATGTGGTCGAGCTTCACGTCCGAATATTCTGACTTGTGGACCGCGCTGACGACCTCGTGCCAGAGCACGCCCGAACGCATCACGTTGCGCTTTTCCATCGAGGTGACGCGGTTGCCGCGCGTGCGGGCGATCTCGAAGGCAACGCGGGCAATGCGCTCAATCTCATGCGTCGTGTAGAGCTGCGTATCGACGGCGCGCTTCTCGCCATTCTCCAGCGTCACGATCTCCTTGGGCTCGCCGAAATAGACGCCGCCCGTCAGCTCGCGCAGGATCAGGATGTCCAGACCCTCGATAACCTCCGGCCTGAGCGAGGAGCTCGAGGCCAGTGCCGGATAGCAGATCGCAGGCCTCAGATTTGCGAAGAGATCGAGATCCTTGCGCAGGCGCAGGAGGCCGGCCTCGGGACGCTTTTCATAAGGGACGGCATCCCATTTCGGGCCCCCGACGGCGCCGAAGAGAACGGCGTCAGCCGCCATGGCCTTGTCCATCGCGCTTTCCGAGATCGCCTCGCCATGCGCGTCATAGGCGGAACCGCCGACGAGGTCGGATTCGGTTTCGAAGGAATGGCCGGTCTGGCCGTTGAGCCAGTCGATGACACGGCCGGTTTCGGCCATGACTTCCGGGCCGATGCCATCGCCCGGCAGCATCAGAATCTTGTGGGTGCTCATGGGGTCCTACGTTTCCTCCGATAGCCCTCGGTAAATTTTCCGGCATGTGCTTAGAGCCTTTCGGCCGGTCATGGCAACAGCCCCGCCGCAGGATGCATGCTGCGGGAAGCGTCCTGCCTTTCCCACGCGAAGCGTCTTGGCTAGACTTCTGCGTCATGACGCGCAGATCGAAAGACCGTCCGACAGACCCCCGGCCCGCCCGCGAGGAGGAAGCGCGCGCGGCGCTGCGGCGGATTGCCGCCGAGACGGAGACGATCGGCACCAGCCAGCTTGCCCGCCTTGGCAACCGCGCCCGCGATCATTTCATCACGCCGGGCAGCGAAGATGACGATGCGGTGGAAATCTGGGGCAAGCGGATCGCGCGTGGCCTTGCCCTGATCGTGCTGATCGGCCTGATCTACCATCTCTACACAACCTATGTCGCAGCCTGAGGCCGCCCATGGGTCAGATGAGCCATAGCGGAAGCGGCCCGTGGGACGATCTGGAGGCGCCGAGCCTTTCGGACATCGAGATGCTGGCGATGACGGCCTTCGACCGGCTGCCCGCGCCATTCCGTCAGCTTGCCGGCGAAATCATTATCCGCGTTGCCGATTTTCCCGATGACGACGTGCTCGACGAGATGGGGATCGAATCGCCCTACGACCTGCTCGGCCTGTTTCAGGGTATCGGCCTGGCGCACGCGGTCGCAACGCCCGATACCGGCCAGATGCCGAACATGATCTGGCTCTACCGGCGGCCGATCCTTGACTATTGGGCCGACGGCGACGAAACGCTCGGCCATCTCGTCACCCATGTCCTCGTTCACGAGATCGGCCACCATTTCGGCCTCTCCGACGATGACATGGAAGCGATTGAAGAAGAGGCTGGCCTCGACGGCTAGCCCGTCACGGCCATGTTGTCGAGCAGACGAACCCGCCCCACGCGTGCGACGGAAACGACACGCTGCGGACGGCTTTCGACCGGTTCGCCCAGCGTTTCCGCATCGCGGATGACGAGATAGTCGACGGCGGCAACGCCAGCATCCAGCAGCGCCTTCACACCTTCGTCGGGCGTGATCTTCCTTTCGGAGACCTTGCGGACGACGACGTTGAACTGTCGCGCCACGGCAAGTTCGTCGGCGCTGAGATAGGCGTTGCGCGAGGACAGCGCGAGACCCTTCTCGTCGCGCACGATGGGCGCGCCGATGATCTGCACCGGAATGTTCAGATCGCGCACCATCTGCCCGATGACCATCAGCTGCTGATAATCCTTCTCGCCGAAGACGGCGAGATCGGGCTGAACGAGATTGAAGAGCTTGCAGACGACCGTCGCAACGCCGGCGAAATGCGTCGGTCTGACCGCAGCTTCCAGATCGGCGACCACCGGCCCTTCCGGCAATACCGTCGTGTTGAAGCCTTTCGGGTACATGGTATCCACGTCTGGCGTGAAGGCGGCATGCACGCCGAGCTTGCCGAGATCGGCAAGATCTTCGGCAACGCGTTTTGGATAGGTGTTGAAGTCCTCATTCGGCGCAAACTGTGTCGGGTTGACGAAAATCGAGACGATCACCCGTGTTGCGCCGGCATCCTTCGCGGCCCGCACGAGCGAGAGATGGCCTTCGTGCAGCGCGCCCATCGTCGGCACGAGTCCTATTTTCTCGCCGGCCTTGCGCCAGTCCGCGATCTGGCGGCGCAGTGACGAGGCATCTTTCAACACGGTGATGGAATTCGCTGTCATGGCATTCCCGGGTCTGCGGTTCGAAAAAAGGCGGGCAACGCCTATCAGGTTGCATTGCACAAGGGAATTGCCAAAGCGCGTCTCGTTATAGACCTGGCGCCTATGATCGACTATTAGAGCCCCATCGTTCGACCGGCAGGCTGCTGGAGCCCGCCGACAAGATGGAATAGAGGGTTGCAATGGAGAAGTTCACCACACTGACCGGGGTCGCGGCGCCCATGCCGATCACCAATATCGACACCGACATGATCATCCCCAAGCAGTTCCTCAAGACGATTCAGCGCACCGGTCTTGGCAAGAGCCTGTTTTTCGAAATGCGCTTCAACGAGGACGGCAGCGAGAACAAGGATTTCGTGCTCAATCAGCCCGCTTACCGCAAGGCGCAGATCCTCGTTGCCGGCGATAATTTCGGCTGCGGATCGAGCCGCGAGCACGCGCCGTGGGCGCTGCTGGATTTCGGCATCCGCTGCGTCATCTCGACGAGCTTCGCCGACATTTTCTACAATAACTGCTTCCAGAACGGCATTCTGCCGATCCGCGTGTCGCAGGAAGAGCTGGACAAGCTGATGGACGATGCGGAACGCGGCTCGAACGCGACCCTCACCGTCGATCTGGCCAGCCAGACCATCAAGGGTCCTGACGGCGGCAGCATCTCTTTCGACATCGATCCTTTCCGCAAGCATTGCCTGCTCAACGGCCTCGACGATATCGGCCTGACAATGGAAAAGATCGGCACCATCGAAGGCTTCGAGGCGAAGCTCGCCGAAAGCCGCCCCTGGAGCTGATCGACCTCTCTTCAGCCTGTTCATCGACATGAACCGCGCCTGAACGGAAGGCTCAGGCGCGGTTCAGCGCGCCCCGTCCATACTCCTCCACAACGCTTGAGAAGGAGTACAGGACATGACCAGCAAGACGATTGGCCGCAAGGCCGTCATGAGCATCGCCGCAGCGGGCCTCGCCGCCCTTGCATTCACTGCACCAGCCGAGGCGGGAACGCGCGGTTCGGTCACGCTTTCAGGCCCCGGTTACAGCGTTCAGTTCGGCTCATCCGGTTCGCGTCATCACGGTTATTACGGCTACCGCTATCGCGACTGCCGGTCGGTCTACAAGACCAAGCGCGTGTGGACCCGCTATGGCTGGACCTGGCAGCGCGTGAAAGTGGGCGTTCAGTGCGATCCGCGTCATCACGGACGTCATCAGCGTCACCACTGGCGCTGATGGAGTGCCTGCCGACAAGAAAAAGGCCACCTGATGGGTGGCCTTTTTTGCATTTTCCGGATTTTGCAACGTCAGTGACGCTGCCACTCCCGCACATCGACGAAACGTCCGGCGATTGCGGCAGCTGCCGCCATCGCGGGCGATACGAGGTGGGTGCGACCCTTGAACCCCTGGCGCCCTTCGAAGTTGCGGTTCGAGGTCGAGGCACAACGCTCTTCCGGCGCCAGCTTGTCGGCGTTCATCGCAAGGCACATCGAGCAGCCCGGCTCGCGCCATTCAAAGCCGGCTTCGAGGAAAATCTTGTCCAGACCCTCAGCCTCGGCCTGTTCCTTCACGAGGCCGGAACCGGGCACGACCATCGCATTGATGCGGTCGGAGACATGGTGCCCCCGCACGATCGCCGCGGCCGCGCGCAGGTCTTCGATGCGGCCATTCGTGCATGAGCCGATGAACACCCGGTCGAGCGCGATATCGGAGATCTTCTCGCCGCCGTTCAGGCCCATATAGGCAAGCGCGCGCTTGATCGAGGCGCGCTTGGCATCCGTTTCCCCGTCGTCGACCGTCGGCACGCGGCCGGTGATCGTCGCGACGTTCTCCGGGCTGGTGCCCCAGGTAACGATCGGCGGCAGGTTGGAGGCATCGAGCTTGATCTCTGAATCGAAATGCGCGCCGTCTTCCGAAAACAGCGTGTCCCAATATTTGACCGCCGCGTCCCATTCCGCACCCTTCGGCGCGCGCGGGCGGCCCTTGAGATATTCGTAGGTCTTCTCGTCCGGCTGGATGAGACCGGCGCGGGCGCCGCCCTCGATCGACATGTTGCAGACCGTCATGCGGCCTTCCATCGACAGCGAACGGATCGCGTCGCCGGCATATTCAAGCACATGGCCGGTGCCGCCCGCGGTGCCGATCTCGCCGATGATGGCAAGGATGATATCCTTGGCGGTGACACCCTCGGGCAGTTGCCCGTTGACGCTGACGCGCATGTTCTTGGCCTTCTTCTGGATCAGCGTCTGCGTCGCCAGCACATGCTCGACTTCCGAGGTGCCGATACCGTGCGCCAGCGCGCCGAAAGCGCCATGCGTGGACGTATGGCTGTCGCCACAGACGATCGTCGTGCCGGGCAGGGTGAAGCCCTGCTCGGGACCGATGATGTGAACGATGCCCTGACGCTTGTCGCGCTCGTTGAAGTAGTCGATGCCGAATTCGGCGGCGTTGTCGGCGAGCGTCTGCACCTGCAGGCGGCTTTCCGGGTCATCGATGCCCTTGGAACGGTCGGTGGTCGGTACGTTGTGATCGACGACGGCGAGCGTCTTTTGCGGCTGGCGCACCTGACGCCCGCTCATGCGCAGACCCTCGAAGGCCTGCGGGCTCGTCACCTCGTGGACGAGATGGCGATCAATATAGAGGACCGACGTGCCGTCCTCGGCCTGTTCCACCAGATGATCGTCCCAGATCTTGTCGTAAAGCGTACGCGCCATTGAACCTTCCTCATCAAATTCCGCGGTGGGGATATGGGGTATCCCATCCGCACCGGTCAAGCATTGTTGCTTGGGAGCCCGTTCTTCCGGGCATTACGAAAACAAAAACGCGGGGGCCTTTCGGACCCCGCGTTCGTCTTTCAAAAGTCCGGAGCGGCGCTCCGGTAGTCGCCTGGCGGGTGTCAGGCCTTGTCTTCGCCTTCGGCCGGAGCCGTTTCCGCCGCAAGGCCTTCTTCCTCGGCTGCGGCCTGAACGGCTTCGTCGGCGGTCGATTCGGCAAGAAGCGTCTTCGCCTGACCGATCCAGTCCTCGCGCTCGATCCGGCCCTTGAAGTCGAGGACCTCATCGACACGCACGATGTCCTGATCGGAGAAGTTGGCGATCTGCTCGAACTGGGTGATACCCAGCGCGTTGAGCTTCTCGACCAGAACCTCGCCAACGCCATTGATCTTCGTGAGGTCGTCGGCAGGGCCCTTCGGCTTGTCGAACAGCTTCACCGGCTTGGCTTCGCCCTTTTCCGGCGCAGCCACGTCACGTTTCGTCACGCGCTCGGCGATACGGGCCGATTTGCCGCGGCGATCGCGCAGATAATAGAGCTTGGCACGGCGAACGCGGCCGCGGCGCACAACGTCGATCGACTCCAGTACCGGCGAATAGACCGGGAAGACACGCTCCACGCCTTCGCCATAGGAGATCTTGCGAACGGTGAAGCTCTCCTGGAGCCCGGCGCCGTTGCGCGCAATGCAAACGCCCTCATAGGCCTGAACGCGGGTGCGCTCGCCTTCCGTCACGCGCACGTTGACGCGCAGCGTATCGCCGGGGCGGAATTCGGGGATGGCGCGCTTTTCAGCCAGTTCTGCGGCGTGCGCCTGTTCGATTTCCTGAATGATGTTCATCGTCGTCACCATAAGTCTCGTCAATCGCCAAAAGCGGCCGCTTGCTCTTCTGCAAAGGCCATGGCCGGCGCGGACATGTCTCGAAGTCGCGCGTTCTCTAGAATAAAAGTCACCGCTTGTCGATAGGGGGGCCGTTCTTTTTTGCCCGGTTTTCAAGAAGATCGGGTCGCCTGTTTCGGGTCAGAGCCAGCGCCTGCTCCTCGCGCCACCGCCGCACCGCACCGTGATCGCCGCTGGTAAGCACCTCCGGGATCGTCCGGCCCTCGAAAACAGCCGGCCGCGTATAGTGCGGATATTCAAGGATTCCCGCCTCGAAACTTTCATCCGCTGCCGATTCCGCTGCCCCCAATACGCCCGGCAGCAGCCTCACCGTGGCTTCTATCATCGCCATGGCCGCGACTTCCCCGCCGGCAAGGATAAAATCGCCGAGCGATATTTCTTTCAGACCCCGCGCCTCGATCACCCGCTCGTCGACACCTTCAAAGCGTCCGCAAACGATCACGCATCCCGGACCTTCGCTCAGGCTGCGCGCGGTCTGCTGGTTGAAGGGCGCGCCGCGCGGCGACATCAGAAGACGCGGCCTGCCGTCGTCTTCCGCGGAGATGGCATCAATCGCTGCGGCAAGGACATCGGCCCGCATGACCATACCGGCGCCGCCGCCGGAGGGCGTATCGTCCACACTGCGGTGCCGGTCGGTTGCAAAGCTGCGAATGTCGGTTGCACGAACCGACCAGAGGCCCTGTTCGATCCCGCGCCCGAGGATGGATGCGCCGAGCGGTCCCGGAAACAGTTCCGGGAAAAGCGTCAGGACATCAGCCTTCCACATCGCCAGGGCGCTCCTCTGGCCCGCCCTCGTCCAGCAGGCCCGGCGGGGGATCGATGACGAGATGGCCGCGACCGAGATCCACCTCGGGCACGATGGCCCTGGTGAAAGGAACGAAAACCGTCCGCCGGCTCGCCAGCTCGATTTCGAGCAGATCGCCGGCACCGAAATCCTGGACGGCGACCACCTTGCCGAACCGCGCGCCGTCACGGTCACGGGCCTCAAGTCCGACGAGGTCTGCGTGATAGTATTCGTCGTCCTGGGGCGCCGGCAGCGCGTCGCGTGAAATGAACAGGCGCGTGTTTCTCAACGCCTCCGCCTGATCGCGATCGCCAATCCCCGCGACCTCGGCGACGAATACGCCCGGTTTTCGCTGCGAAAGCAGCTTGAGGACGAACTTTCGTCCGTCCTCGCCCTTTAGCGGATTGTAACGCTGCAGATCCGCAGGATCTTCAAGGAAGCTGCGCACCGTCACCGCGCCGCGTACGCCATGGGCCTGGCCTATGGTGGCGACATGGACGAGAGGGCGCGCCTCTTCCTTCATCTGGCGTCGACGAACCGGAACTTAGCCGGCCGTCTCTTCCTTGGCAGCTTCTTCTGCAGGGGCTTCCTCTGCAGGAGCCTCGGCGGCGGGGGCCTCTTCAGCCGGCGCGGCGGCAGCTTCCGCGGCCTTGGCCTTGGCATCTTCCTCGGCCTGCTTGCGGGCGTCGATGCGCTCCTGCGCCTTCTTGCCCGGCAGCGCCTTCTGCGGATTGTTGCGGGCGTCACGCTTCAGAAGGCCGGCTTCGTCGAGGAAGCGCAGGACGCGGTCGGTCGGCTGCACGCCGTTTGCCAGCCAATGCTTGGCGCGTTCGACATCGAGCTTCACGCGCTCGCCATCCTTCGGCAGCATCGGGTTGAAGGTGCCGATCTTCTCGATGAAGCGGCCGTCGCGCGGCGAACGGGCATCGGCGATCACGATGGAATAATGCGGACGTTTCTTGGCGCCGCCGCGGGCGAGACGCATTTTAAGAGCCATGGTTTTCAGTCTTTCCTTGTCATGACGTTTTCAGAACGGAGGCGCTTCTCGCGCCGGATTGATCTCATTTCTTGCCCGGTCCCTTGGGCAGTCCGGGCAGGCCGGGAAGCCCACCGCCGCCAAGGCCGGGAAGTCCTTTGGGAAGCCCCTGCGCGAGGCCGGGGGGCAGGCCTTTCGGCAACTGTCCCGATTTCTGCATCTGTTCGAGAACCTTCGGGTCGATGTCGGGCATGCCGCCTGGCATTCCACCGCCTGGACCGAAACCCGGCCCGGCGCCGAGCGCGCCCATCATCTTGCCCATCAGGCCGGCGCCCTTCTTGCCGCCCATCGCCTTCATCATGTCGGCCATCTGGCGATGCATCTTCAAAAGCCGGTTGATCTCTTCGACCTTCGTGCCCGAACCGGCGGCAACGCGTTTCTTGCGGCTGGCCTTGAGCACATCCGGCTTGCGCCGTTCAGTCGGCGTCATCGAGGAGATGATCGCCAGCTGCCGCTGGAAGACGGTCTTGTCGATATTGGCCGCATCGAGCTGCTTTTTCATCTTGCCGATGCCGGGCAGCATGCCGAGCACGCCGCTCATGCCGCCCATCCGTTCCATCTGCCGCAGCTGCTCGGCAAGGTCGTTGAGATCGAACTGGCCCTTGCGCATGCGCTCGGCGATCGCCTCGGCCTTTTCCTTGTCGATCGTTTCCGCCGCGCGTTCCACGAGGCTCACGACGTCGCCCATGCCGAGAATGCGCGAGGCGACACGCTCGGGATGGAAATCCTCAAGCCCGTCGAGCTTTTCGCTCGTGCCTACGAGCTTGATCGGCTTGCCGGTGACGGCGCGCATGGAAAGCGCCGCGCCGCCGCGCCCGTCGCCGTCGGTTCGCGTCAGCACGATACCCGTCACGCCAACGCGCTCATCGAAGGATCGCGCCAGATTGACCGCGTCCTGACCGGTCAGGGCGTCGGCGACAAGCAGCACTTCATGCGGGTTGGTGGCGGCCTTGATATCCGCCATCTCGCGCATCAGGCCTTCATCGACATGCAGGCGGCCGGCGGTATCGAGGATGACGACGTCATAGCCGCCGAGACGCCCGGCCTCCATCGCGCGCTTGGCGATCTGCACCGGATCCTGTCCGGCAACGATCGGCAGCGTTGCGACACTCGCCTGCTCGCCGAGGATCTTCAGCTGCTCCTGAGCCGCCGGACGGCGGGTGTCGAGCGAGGCCATCAGGACCTTCTTCTTCGACTTTTCCGTCAAGCGCTTGGCGATCTTGGCGCTGGTCGTCGTCTTGCCCGAGCCCTGAAGGCCGACCATCATGATCGGCACCGGCGGCGCGGCATTGAGGCTGATACCCTCGCCCGACCCGCCCAGCGTTTCCACCAGCGCATCGTTGACGATCTTGACGACCATCTGGCCGGGCGTGACCGATTTGACGACCGCCGCGCCGACCGCACGTTCGCGAACCTTGTCGGTGAACTCGCGCACGACATCGAGCGCGACGTCGGCCTCAAGCAGCGCCCGGCGCACTTCGCGCAGCGCCGCGGCGACATCGGCTTCCGAAAGCGCACCGCGCCGGGTCAGCCCGTCGAGAATGCCGGACAGGCGTGAGGACAGGCTCTCAAACATGAGCCTCACCCTTTGCGCCCATGCGCTTCTCAGACTTGAAAATCACCATTCTTCCGACCATCTCAACCCAGCTCCAAATGCCTTTCGCGCCCGCGGGCGCACAGCGCTGGCGGACGTTGACCTCCGGGATCATATGGCGTCCCGGTCGGCGGATCGAAAGACATCATTCTTCCGGTTTGGCCGCTGAGCTACCGGCAACGGCCGCAAATGTCAATTCGCCGGTGGCCGCAAGCGACTGGCAAGAAAGGGGCGCGGGGCCTATAAGGGCCGCGTAAAGAGATGATGATTGAAGCTTGAAGCGATGAGCCAGACGCGCGCGATCCGCTATGCAAAGATGAACGGGGCCGGCAACGAGATCCTCGTCGTCGACGCGCGCGCCGGCGCCCCCGGCGTCGATGCGGCGCTCGCCCGCGCGCTCGCCGCACGGCCCGAAACGGCCTTCGACCAGCTCATGCTGATCGGCGATCCGACCCGGGACGGCGTCGACGCCGACATGACGATCTTCAATAATGACGGCTCGCTGTCGGGCGCCTGCGGCAACGGCACCCGCTGCGTCGCGGCAAGACTGTTTGCTGAAACGGGAAGCGACAGCCTGACATTGCGCACCTCGGCGGGCATCCTGCCTGTCTGGCGCGCGGCCGATGGTCAGATCACGGTCGATATGGGAACGCCGAGGTTCCGCTGGGACGAAATCCCGCTGTCAGAGGAATTCGCCGATACCCGCGCGATCGAATTGCAGATCGGCCCGATCGATAACCCGGTCCTCCATTCGCCCTCGGTCGTCAATGTCGGCAATCCGCACGCGATCTTCTGGGTTGAGGATGCGGGCGCATATGATCTGGCACGGCTCGGGCCGATGCTGGAGAACCACCCGATCTTCCCCGAGCGCGCCAATATCTCCCTCGCGCAGGTCGTTGATCGCGGCCACATCATCCTGCGCGTCTGGGAGCGTGGCGCGGGGCTGACAAGGGCTTGTGGCTCGGCCGCCTGCGCCGCCGCCGTGTCGGCCGCGCGCACCAAGCGGACCGACCGCACGGTGAGGGTTACATTGCCGGGCGGCGATCTTCTGATCGAATGGCGCGAGGATGGCCACATCCTGATGACCGGCCCGTGGGAGCTGGAGCACGAGGGCGTTTTCGACCCCGCGATCGAAGCCAATGTCGGGGCCGCGTGATGACGAATAAAGTCGATATCGTCACCTTCGGCTGCCGCCTCAACGCCTATGAGTCGGAAGTCATGCGCGCCGCCGCCGAGGAAGCCGGCAGCGAAAACACGGTACTCATCAATACCTGTGCGGTGACGGCCGAAGCCGTGAGGCAGGCGCGCCAGACGATCCGACGCATCCGCCGCGAGCGGCCGGACGCACGGCTGATCGTCACCGGTTGCGCCGCCCAGACCGAAGCGGAAACCTTTGCGGCGATGCCCGAGGTCGACGCCGTCATCGGCAATGCCGAGAAGCTGGAGCCGGCATCCTACAGGCCGCAGGGCTTCGGAACCGAGGATAGCGAGAAGATCCGCGTCAACGACATCATGTCCGTGCGCGAGACGGCGACGCATCTGATCGACGGGCTGACGGAACGCGCCCGCGCTTTCGTCCAGGTCCAGAATGGCTGCGACCACCGCTGCACATTCTGTATCATCCCCTTTGGCCGCGGGCCGTCGCGCTCGGTACCGATGGGCGTCGTGGTGGAACAGATCCGCCGGCTTGTTGGCAACGGCTATCGCGAAGTCGTGTTGACCGGCGTCGATATCACCGCCTATGGCGCAGACCTTCCCGGCTCACCGAAGCTTGGCACGCTGGCCAGGGCGATCCTGCGCGGCGTGCCCGATCTGCCCCGCCTGCGCCTTTCGTCAATCGATTCCGTCGAGGCCGATCCGGCACTGCTGGAGGTGATCGCTTCCGAGCCGCGCCTGATGCCGCATCTGCACCTCTCGCTCCAGGCCGGCGACGACATGATCCTGAAGCGCATGAAGCGCCGCCATCTGCGCGACGACACGATCCGCTTCTGCGAAGACATGCGCATGAGTCGCCCCGATGTCGTCTTCGGTGCCGACATCATCGCCGGCTTCCCGACCGAGACGGAAGACATGTTCCGCAACTCGCTCGCCATCGTCGACGAGTGCGGCCTGACTTTCCTGCATGTGTTCCCCTTCTCGCCACGCAAGGGAACGCCGGCGGCCCGCATGCCGCAACTCGACAGGCAACTGGTCAAGGAGCGGGCGAAGCGCCTGCGGGAAAAGGGTGAAGAGGCGTTGCATCGCCATCTGGAGAGTCAGCGCGGCGCGACGCGGCAGGTTCTGGTAGAGACCCCCGGCAACGGCCGTACGGAACATTTCACCCCCGTTCACTTCGAGCACGAGGCGGCGCCCGGCGCGATCGCATCGATGGTCGTGAACGGCCATGACGGCGCGCGGCTGACTGCCCGGGCGGCCTGAAGCAACACGACTGAAGAAGAAGGACCGGCATGAGCAAGAAGCCTGGCCTGTTCAGACGCATTTTTGGCGGCGACGACACCGCCAGCGCGGCTGTGGCCGAGGAGGCTGCCCGCAATGGCGATGCTGCCGAAACCGCTGCAGCGCAACCTGAGCCTGCAGTCGAAGAGCAGCCCGAAGTCGAAACGATAGCGCCGGAGGCGATAGAGACGGTCGAAGACGATCTGCGCCAGATGGTCGAGGCCGAGGAAGATGTTCCCTTCCCTGAACCGCTGTTGCCGGAACCGGAGATCGCCCCGTCCGAGGCACCACGGAGGGGCTGGTTTTCGCGCCTGCGCGACGGGCTTTCCAAATCCTCCAACGCTCTTAGCGAGGGCATCGCCAACATCGTCAGCCGTCGCAAGCTCGACGACGAGACGATCCAGGATCTTGAGGATGTCCTGATCCAGGCCGATCTCGGTGTCGAAACCGCAACGCGGATTACCGAGACCCTCGCCGCCAGCCGCTACGACAAGCAGATCGCGCCCGAGGAAGTCCGCGCGGTGCTTGCAGCCGAAGTCGGCCGCGTCCTCGAACCGGTCGCGCGCCCGCTTGAAATCGGCAAGGGTAAACCGCATGTCATTCTGGTCGTCGGCGTCAATGGCAGCGGCAAGACGACGACGATCGGCAAGCTCGCCCAGAAATTTGCCCGGGACGGGCGCAAGGTGATGCTGGCCGCCGGCGATACGTTCCGCGCAGCCGCCATCGAGCAGCTGAAGATCTGGGGTGAGCGTTCGGGCGCGCCTGTCGTGGCAGGCAATACGGGCGCCGATGCGTCGGGGCTTGCCTTTGATGCCATGGCGCGGGCAAGGCAGGAAGGCAGCGACGTGCTGCTGATCGACACGGCAGGACGCCTTCAGAACAAGACCGACCTGATGGCGGAACTGGAAAAGGTGATCCGCGTCATCGGCAAGCAGGACCCTGAAGCCCCCCATTCGGTGCTTCTCGTCCTTGATGCGACCACCGGACAGAACGCGCTAACACAAGCGGAAATATTTACCAAAATTGCAGGTGTTACCGGTATCGTGATGACAAAGCTGGACGGTACGGCGCGTGGCGGCATCCTCGTTGCGATCGCCGCGAAATACGCCCTTCCGGTCCATTTTATAGGTGTCGGCGAGGGGATAGACGATCTCCAGCCCTTCGAGGCTGACGAATTCGCCGAAGCGATCGCCGGACTGGCCGGCGAATAGAGGAAACGGAAATGAACCAACAGAGCGAACCTGTGAGGGGCGACGAAGCCTTTGTCGACGATCAGCCGAGCTGGATGAAGCTGGCCATCGATCTTGGGCCGCTTGCCGTCTTCTTCCTCGCCAACTGGAAGCTAGGCATCTATCAGGCGACCGGCGCTTTCATGGTCGCCGTAACCGTCGCCGTGATCATTTCCTGGCTGGTTCACCGCACGCTGCCGCTCATGGCGCTGATAACGATGGTGCTCGTGCTGCTGTTCGGCACGATGACGCTCTGGCTGCATGACGACACTTTCATCAAGATGAAGCCGACATTCGCCAATCTTCTCATCGCCGCATTCCTCGTCGGCGGGCTGCTGTTCCGCCAGCTCTTCATGAAGCGGATTTTCGGCAGCGCGTTTCGCGTTTCCGATGAAGGATGGCGCATTCTGACCTATCGCTGGATCGGCTGGCTGATCTTTTGCGCGGTGATCAATGAAATCGTCTGGCGCAATTTCACCACCGATTTCTGGGTGACGTTCAAGGTCTTCGGCACGATGCCGCTGACGATGGCCTTCATGTTCGCGCAGATGCCGCTGATCAAACGCTATCCGATGGAACGCGCAACCCCGGCAGAATAGGGCTTCCGCCGGAATCAGACCGTGATATTGCCGGTCTCGCCGGGCGGATTGGCAAACGGCGCCGAGGCCCGGCCCTCCTCGATGGCGCGGTCGTGATCGAGCGCCCAGTGAACGCTTGGAAACGCGATCTCGTCGCGCGGAATGTCGCTGAAGGCAAACAGTCTGACTTCCAGACTCTCCGGCCCGGCCGAGAAGTCGGGCGCGGCAAGCGCGGCGCGATACATGATCTGCACCTGCGAGAGCTTGTGGATCGTGTAGACCGCAAGCAGGCTCTGGATATCGAGAGCGGCGTTGGCTTCTTCCATCGCCTCGCGCCGGGCACCCGCTTCGGGCGTCTCGCCAATTTCAAGAAATCCGGCCGGCAGCGTCCACAAGCCGCGTCGCGGCTCGATCGCACGGCGGCACATGAGGATCTTGCCCTCGTGCCTGACGACCGAGCCGACGACAATGCGCGGATTCTCGTAATGGACGAAGTTGCAATGGTCGCAGACCGCGCGCTCCAGATTGTCGCCCCTGGGCACGGTACGGGAGAAGCTGGGTCTGAGGTCGCTGCTGCTCATTGCCCCGCCAGCGCCTTTTCGATCTGCGGCATCAGGTCGCTGGCCAGGCTGGCCTGACTTATCGGGCCGACATGCTTGTAGACGATCCGCCCGTCGCGGCCGACGACGAAGGTTTCCGGCACGCCGTAAACCCCCCAGTCGATGCCGGTGCGTCCGCTGGCATCGGCGCCGACTGCCTTGAACGGATTTCCGAAACGCCCGAGGAAGCGCCGCGCATTCTGCGCTTCATCCTTGTAGTTCAGACCGTAGAGGTCGAAGCGCTTGTCCTGCGACAACGCCACCAGCAGCGGGTGCTCCTCGCGGCAGGGCGCGCACCAGGATGCCCACACATTGACGACGCTGATCCGGCCCTGTTTGAGCGTTTGACTGGAAAATCCTGGGACCGGACCGTCTGGGCCGTTCAGCCCTTCCACGCCGGCCAGATCGAATTCCGGCACCTCCCGCCCGATCAGTGCGGAGGGAACTTTCGACGGATCGCCATCGCCCAGCCGGAAAACGAAAAGCAGCGCAAGCGCGCCGAACAGGATCAGCGGCAGAAGCAGAAAGACGGTTGGCCGACGGCGTTGCTGGCGCTCAGGCTGCGCGCTCAATTTCCCCGGCCTCCCATTCTTTCCGCCTCGGCGAGGCGCTTCCTGAGCCGGCGGTGCTCGATTGCGACCCAGAGCACAAGCCCCGAAACGACGATGACGCCGCACGCATAGGCAGCCACGATGAAGCCGAGATGATTCATGAAGCCCTCGCCGAACTGGTCGCCCCGGCCTGCCTGATCTGCAGCGAACGGATCCGGCGACGCATGATTTCGTTGCGCATCGCGCCGAGCAGCAGCGTGACGAAAAGGACGGTAAAGCCTGCAGCCGAGACCAGAAGCGGTATCAGGATGGAGGAATCGATCGTCGGCCCGCCCATGCGGAAGACGCTCGCGGGCTGATGCAGCGTGTTCCACCAGTCGACCGAGAACTTGATGATCGGCACATTGACGAAACCGACAAGCGCGAGGATCGCGACGAGCCGCGCCGCGCGCGCCGGTTCCTCGATCGCCCGCCACATCGCGATCAGTCCGAGATAGATCAGAAACAGGATCAGCACAGACGTCAGACGCGCGTCCCAGACCCACCACGCGCCCCACATCGGCTTGCCCCACAGCGAGCCCGTGACGAGCGCCAGAAACGTGAAGGACGCACCGATCGGCGCCGCCGCGCGCGCGGCAACGTCGGCGAGCGGATGGCGCCAGACGAGGGTTCCGAGCGCGGCACCCGCAATCAGCGTATAGGCGAACATGGAGAGCCAGGCAGCAGGCACGTGCAGGAACATGATCCGGACGGTATCGCCCTGCTGATAGTCGGGAGGCGCAACGAAAAAAGCCATATACGCGGCGACAGCGAGCAGGATCGCCGACAGGCCGCCAAGCCAGGGGATCGTCCGCGCCGCGAGCGCTGAAAATCGCGTCGGGTTCGCAAGCGACCCGAACCATCCCCGCTTCACCGTGGCTGTGCCTTCATGTACCATCCATTTCTCACTATCGCGGGCGCGCGCTTATGCCAATAGGCGCTTACCCTCATGCCCAAATGACGCGGGAACATCCCGGCCGACACCGTGCATGTCTATCGTTCACGGTGCGAGAACGGGCCTGCATTCATGATCCAGCATTCGACGGATACCGGAAGAATTTATGGCACAATCATCTGAGGAACGTTTTCCGAATGTCCGCTTCTACAATGCGGCCCTGACCGAGGTGCAGGACGATGTGGCGATCGGCGATGGCGCGCGGGTCGGTTCGATGGCCATCCTCCACGCAGGGGCCCGGATCGGCACAGGAACGACCATTGGCTCGCATTGCAATATCTGCGCCTGCACGATCGGCAATGACGTCTCGATCCAGACCGGCTGCCACATCACCCGGGGTGTGGTCATCGAGGATGGCGTCTTCGTCGGGCCTCACGTCACGACCCTCAACGACAAGCTGCAGGGCGGGCCTCTCTCCTATCCTCACATCGGCAAGGGCGCGCGCGTCGGCGGCGGCAGTACAATTCTGCCCGGCGTAACGATAGGCGCCGGGGCGATCATCGGCGCCGGCAGCGTGGTCACGAAGGACGTCCCGCCGGGGGCGGTCGCCGTCGGAAATCCCGCCCGCGTCGTCAGGCAGCCGTGAAGGGCGAAGCCATGCGGCCGCTGCGCATCCTTATGACCAACAATACGCTCGCTGGCCGAGCAGGATCGGAACTCTATGTCCGCGATCTGGCGCTTGCCTTGCTCAGGCGCGGGCATTCGCCGATCGCCTACAGTGCCAGGCTTGGCGAGGTCGCCCGCGAGATGAAGGCGCTGACGATTCCGGTCATTGACGATTTGCGCGATATGGCGGCTGCGCCTGATATCATTCACGGGCAGCATCATCTGGAAACGATGACCGCTGTCCTGTCTTATCCCTCGACTCCCGCGCTGTTTGTCTGTCACGGCTGGAAGCCCTGGCAGGAGGCCCCGCCAGTCCATCCCAATATCCTGCGTTACGTCGCCGTCGACGATCTGTGTCGGGAACGCCTGCTGACCACGCGCGGCATCGTTCCGCAGGCGACGGAGACGATCTACAATTTCGTCGATCTGGAGCGCTTCGCTCAACGGCGCGATCTGCCCGACCGACCGCGTCGCGCGCTCGTTTTCAGCAACGTCCAACAGGCCATTCCCGAACCGGTTCGGCGGGCTTGTGCGGCAGCAGGCATCGAGACTGTGGATATCATCGGGGCGAAGGCCGGAACGGCGGTTGCCGAGCCCGGAACGGTCCTTGCCGGCTACGACATCGTATTCGCCAAGGCGCGTGCCGCGATCGAAGCCGCAGCCAGCGGCTGCGCCGTCATCGTGATGGATCAGGACGGGCTTGCCGGAATGGTGACATCCGCCAACTTCGATGAACTTCGCCGCCTGAACTTCGGCGTTCGCAGCCTGCAGACCAACGCGATCACGGAAACGACCCTGGCAAGGCAGATCGCGCTTTACGACCGGCGCGATGCGCTGGCGGTCAGCGACCGGATGCGCGCGGAGGGCAACATGGGAATTGCCATCGACGCCTGGCTCCGCGTCTATGACGCGGTGCTTTCCGACTGGGAGCAGGCAAGCGCCGCGATAGACGACAGGTCGCGCATGCGGGCTGCGGCCGACTATCTGCGCACCCTCTACGGGCCTCTCAAATCACGCGATGAGGTTCAGGCTCAACACCGCCGCTCCGAAGAGGAAAACCGGGCGCTGCGCCGGCAACTCGACGGCATGCGCGGATCGCGTATCTGGAAGTTGGCCGAGCGGTACGAAAGGCTGCGCACCAGGCTGACGGGACGCTGAGCTACTCAAGCCCCACCCTGAGCGCCGCCGCCGCCGCAAAAGGCGCCAGCGCGAGCGACGCGAGCGTCAGCGCGCCGAGTACCAGAAATGGCGTAAGCGCGGGAACCGTGCCGCCGGTCGCGGCAGCCGCCGCGCTGACGCCAAACACCAGCACCGGGATTGTCACCGGCAGGACAATGACGGCAAGCAACAGACCGCCACGCCGCAGCGAGGCGGTCAGCGCCGCCCCGACAGCCCCGATCATGGTCAGCGCCGGCGTGCCGATCAGCAGCGTTCCCGTCACACTCAGCAGCTGCATGCCGTCCATATCCAGCAGCAGGCCGAGAACCGGGGCCGCGACAACCAGCGGCAGCCCCGTCGTCAGCCAGTGGACGAGGCATTTGACCAGCACGACAAGCTCCAGCGGCGTCGACGACAGCATCAGCAGATCGAGCGAACCGTCATCGGTGTCGGCCTGAAACAGCCTGTCGATGGAAAGCAGGCTGGCTAGCAATGCGCCGATCCACAGGAAAGCCGGTCCAAGCCGGGCAAGAAGCTTCAGGTCTGGACCGACGGCGAAGGGCACGACCGTGACCACGATCAGAAAAAACAGGGTGCCGAGCAATGCGCTGCCGCCAATCCTGACGGCAAGCCGCAGCTCCCTGACGGTCAGGGCGGAAAGCGCACGGCCCGTCATGACGCCTCCAGATGAAGCGTGCGGGTGCCTGCCTCGATATCGGCATGGGTGGCGGCGACAACGATGCCGCCATCGCCGAGATGGTTCCGGATCAGCCCGTTGAGCATCGCCGCGCCATCGGCATCGAGGGCGTTCAGCGGTTCGTCGAGCAGCCAGATTGGCCGCCTTGTCGCGATAATCGCGGCCAGCGCCAGCCGGCGCTGCTGGCCGGCGGAAAGGTAGCGGGCAGGAAGGGGCGCCAGATTGCCGATGCCCACCGCGTCCAGAGCGCTGGCAACGGAAGCGCTGCCTCCCTGAAAGCCCATCCAGAATTCCAGATTCTCCCGCACGGTCAGCACAGGCTTGATGCCGCTTGCCGGTCCGACGAAATGACACTGTTCGCCGATCGGTGCCTCCGCTTCTCCGCCTTCAAGCTCAAGCGTTCCCGCGGAAGCGGGAACAAGGCCTGCGATAACGCGAAGCAACGAGGTCTTTCCCGCCCCGTTGCGACCGCGCAGCGCCAGCGCCTCGCCCTTGCTGAGCGAAAAGTCGAGATCATGAAAGACGACGCGCCCCGCCCTGCGGCAGGCCAGGCCCCTGGCGATCAGCCGCATCGGATAGCTCCGTCGAGCGGAAAAGTCTCTTTCGCGGGCGGCATATTTCTCGTCGCTATGGTCACTGGCTTTCAATTTCACTATAAGGCGCTAGGTTTGCACCTATAACAATTGTTTGGCCGCTCCTGTTCGAAAACCGCGACCGGTTGACGCAACGGCCTTGTAGAAATTCCTGTCCGGCGCCGGGCCGGCATCCGCCACTCCGGCCGCCTCTCGTCCACTTGCCATTTCACGGGAGACTTTCGTGACCTCGCTCGACAGCTTCAAATGCCGCAAGACCCTCAAGGTTGGCGCCAAATCCTATGAATATTACAGCCTCAAGGAGGCGGCCAAGAACGGTCTGAAGGGCATCGACAAGCTGCCTTTCTCCATGAAGGTCCTGCTTGAGAACCTGCTGCGCGCCGAAGACGGGCGCTCGGTGACGAAGGCCGACATCAAGGCCGTGGCCGGCTGGGCAAGCAACAAGGGCAAGAAGGATCACGAGATCGCCTTCCGCCCGGCACGCGTGCTGATGCAGGATTTCACCGGCGTTCCCGCCGTCGTCGATCTTGCCGCAATGCGCGATGCGATGGTCGCGCTGAAGGGCAACCCCCAGAAGATCAACCCGCTCGTTCCGGTCGATCTGGTCATCGATCATTCGGTCGTCGTCGACTTTTTCGGCTCCAAGGATTCGCTGAAGAAAAACGTCAAGCGGGAATACGAACAGAACGGAGAGCGCTACCGCTTCCTGAAATGGGGGCAGAGCGCCTTCAAGAACTTCCGCGTCGTACCGCCCGGCACCGGCATCTGCCACCAGGTGAATCTTGAATACCTCGCCCAGACGGTCTGGACCAAGAAAGAGCGGGTGACCGACGCCAGGGGCAACAAGAAGAGTGTCGAAATCGCCTATCCGGATACGCTCGTCGGCACCGATTCCCACACCACGATGGTCAACGGTCTTGGCGTTCTCGGCTGGGGCGTCGGCGGCATCGAGGCCGAGGCAGCGATGCTTGGCCAGCCGCAGACGATGCTGCTACCCGAGGTGATCGGCTTCCGCCTGACAGGAAAGCTGAAGCCGGGCGTCACCGCGACCGACCTCGTGCTCACCGTCACCCAGATGCTGCGCAAGAAAGGCGTCGTCGGCAAGTTCGTCGAATTCTTCGGGCCCGGCCTTGCCCACATGACGCTCGAAGATCGCGCGACCATCGCCAACATGGGTCCGGAATACGGCGCGACCTGCGGCTTCTTCCCGGTCGACAAGGCAACGCTTGCCTATCTGGAAAAAACCGCGCGCGCCTCGCAGCGCGTCAAGCTGGTGGAGGCATACTGCAAGGCGCAGGGCATGTTCCGCACCACCTCGACCCCCGATCCCGTCTTCACCGATACGCTCGAACTCGAGCTTGGCACCGTCGTGCCGTCGATGGCGGGACCGAAGCGTCCGGAAGGCCGCATCCCGCTCGATGGAATTGCCGCCGGTTTCACCGACGCGATGGACAAGGAATATCGCAAGGCCGCCGATATCGACACGCGCTACAAGGTTGAGGGCAAGAATTTCGACCTCGGCCATGGCGACGTCGTGATCGCGGCGATCACGTCCTGCACCAATACTTCAAACCCGTCGGTGCTGATCGGTGCGGGCCTGCTGGCGCGCAATGCGCTCGCCAAGGGTCTGAAGACGCAGCCCTGGGTCAAGACGTCGCTGGCGCCGGGCAGCCAGGTCGTTGCCGAATATCTCGCCGATTCCGGTCTTCAGAAGGATCTCGACAAGCTCGGCTTCAACCTTGTCGGTTTCGGCTGCACGACCTGCATCGGCAATTCCGGTCCGCTGCCGACGGAGATCTCCAAGTCGATCAACGACAACGGCATCGTTGCCGCCTCGGTTCTGTCCGGCAACCGCAACTTCGAAGGCCGCGTCTCGCCCGACGTGCAGGCGAACTACCTCGCCTCTCCGCCGCTGGTTGTCGCCCATGCGCTCGCCGGGACGGTCCGCCGCGACCTCAGCAAGGAGCCCCTCGGCACCGGCAAGGACGGCAAGCCCGTCTACCTGAAGGACATCTGGCCGACCCCCAAGGAAATCCAGGCCTTTATCGACAAGTTCGTCACGCGCAAGCTCTACAAGGCGAAATACGCGTCCGTCTTCGACGGCGACGCCAACTGGCGCAAGGTCAAGGCCCCGACCGGCGAGACCTATGCCTGGGACAACAAGTCGACCTATGTGCAGAACCCGCCATATTTCGTCGGCATGAAGGCCGAGCCTGCGGCGATCCAGGATATCGAGAACGCACGGATCCTAGGTCTGTTCGGCGACAAGATCACGACCGACCACATCTCGCCGGCCGGTTCGATCAAGGCCTCGTCGCCTGCCGGTGAGTACCTCACCAAGAACGGTGTCGCCATTGTCGATTTCAACCAATACGGCACGCGCCGCGGCAATCACGAGGTGATGATGCGCGGCACCTTCGCCAATATCCGCATCAAGAACCAGATGGTGAAGGACGCTTCCGGCAACGTGAAGGAAGGCGGTCTGACGCTACACCAGCCGGACGGCAAGGAAATGGCGATCTACGACGCGGCGATGAAGTACGCCAAGGAGAAGGTGCCGCTGGTCGTTCTCGGCGGCATCGAATACGGCAATGGCTCATCGCGCGACTGGGCGGCCAAGGGCACGAACCTTCTGGGCGTGCGTGCGGTCATCGTGGAATCCTACGAGCGCATCCACCGCTCCAACCTCGTGGGCATGGGCGTGGTTCCATTCACCTTCGAGGAAGGCACCAGCTGGTCCAAGCTGGGCATGAAGGGCGACGAGACCATCACCATCCGGGGCCTCGCCGACGTCAAGCCGCGTCAGATGCTGGAGATGGAAGTCACCTTCGCCGACGGCAAGAAGAAGAAGGTGCCGATCCTCTGCCGCATCGATACGCTCGACGAGATCGATTACTTCAAGAACGGTGGCATTCTGCCGTTCGTGCTGCGCCAGCTCGCGGCCTGAGGCATTTCAATCATTGCGTGAAAGGCCGCCGGCTAAACCCGGCGGCCTTTTCTGTTATATTCGGTTCGTGAAGACGGGCGTCACCCGCTTGTGATTGGCCGGTGATCGCCAAACTGCCTTACGACTGTAGGCTGAATGCACTGAACAAGCAGATGGCAGACCGATGACATTCTCTATCACCCGCCGTGGCGCGCTCGCCGGCATTGCCGCAATGACCGTTGCACGCCCTGCCTTCGCCACGTCCGGGCCGGTAGATATACTTGAGCTCTTTACCAGCCAGGGTTGCAGTTCCTGCCCCGCCGCCGACCGGCTTATGGGGACTTATGCAGGCGACCGCAGCGTCATCGCACTCAGCTACAACGTGGATTACTGGGATTATCTCGGCTGGAAGGACACGCTGGCGATGCACGCGTTTACCGAGCGCCAGTATGCCTATTCCCGCATGCGCGGCGACAATCGGGTCTACACGCCGCAGACTGTGATCAATGGTGCGGAGCATGCCGTTGGGTCTGACCGCGGTGCAATAGAAAGCGCCCGAAGGCAAACCCGCCACAAGCTGGGTGATATCCAGCCCGACTTGTCACTGGGTGCCGACGCCAGCGCATTGACCGTCTCGATTGGCAGCGGACGCGGTGGTCCTGCCACACTGCTCGTTGCCGCGGTCGCATCTCACGTCGATGTCGCGATCGGGCGTGGCGAGAACGCCGGCCGCAAGGTCACCTACCACAATGTCGTCCGACGGCTGGTAACCGCTGGCAACTGGGCCGGTCAGGAAGTCCACCTTTCGGTTGACCGGACAACCCTCGGAAGAGACGCCGATATGGCCGCTGCCTTCCTTCAGTCCGGCGATGCCGCACGACCCGGGCCGATCCTTGCCGCCGCGACTCTCTCCCTGCCTGCCTGACGACCTATCGGCAAGAACCGGACACAAAAAAACAGGCCCATTTGCAAGGCCTGTCCTTTTCAGTGTGAACGGGGCAACCGGTCTTTTCTGTCGCCGGCTGCGAAGCGGGTCCGGTCTGCGGGAAGACCCCGGGGGCTGGGGGGCTAGAGACGATCCGAAGTCCCCGCATGAACCGGACCCTTAGGCAACATGGTCATTGGGCAATTCCTTTGGGGCCTGCAAAGGGCCGAACTGGGGCGAAACTGTGAATTCTCGCCTGCCCCTGCCTGTATGCATTGAGGGGTTGCCAAGACGCGGGATACGGGGCGATCATGAAAGGCTTTTCGCGTCAGGCAGAAGGAGGCGTTGTTGAGCGATACGGAGCCTATATCGCTGTTCGGCAACCGCATCGGCGTATCGACCGGAACGGGCCGACACCAGTCAAGACCGCAACAAGTTTCGTTCAATCGCCAGGAATTGTTCGAAATTCTCAATATTTACGGGCGCATGGTCGCCGCGGGCGAATGGCGCGACTATGCCATCGACGCATTGAAGGACAGGGCCGTTTTCTCCGTCTTCCGGCGCGCGACCGAATTTCCTCTCTATCGGATCGAAAAAGACCCAAAGCTCACTCATCGGCAGGGAGCCTATAGCGTGGTTGCCGCTTCCGGCCGCATCCTCAGACGCGGGCATGACCTGTCGAAGGTGCTTCGGGTATTCGATCCGAAATTGCGGATTGTGGACGCCAACTAGGCGCCGGCTCCTTCCGGTGGCGGTGCGTTGCCCCCGTCGCCGAGCGCGCGTTGCATCTCGACGGTACCGCGCCAGGCACCGTGCTTCCAGCCGACATCCTTCAGAACGCCACGCAGCTCAAATCCGCAGGCGCGATGCAGCGCGATCGAACCTGTGTTGGCCTCATCCCCGATAACGGCGATCATCTGGCGATAGCCCTTGTCGGCGCAAAGTTCGACCAGCCGCTCCAGCAGTGCGCGACCGGCGCCCCGGCCCTGATGCTCTGGCGAGACATAGACAGAATTTTCAACGGTGAAACGGTAGGCGGGACGGGTTCGGTAGGGCCCGGCATAGGCGTAGCCGATCACCGACCCGGCAAGTTCGGCAACCAGGTACGGAAATCGGCCCGCCATCACCGCCTCGTAGCGCCGCTGCATTTCCGCAATGTCCGGCGCTGCGAGTTCGAATGAAGCGGTGCCATGAATGACCGCATATGCGTAGATGGCCGAGATCTCGGCAATGTCGCCCGGCGCGGCGTCGCGGATGAGAAGGTCGGTCATGGCACCCCATGAAAAAGCCCCGGTACGTTGCCGCGCCGGGGCTTCTCTATAACAGGTCGTCAGCTCTTGATCAGTTGCGGTTCCCGAACAGGTTCAGCAGCATGATGAAGAGGTTGATGAAGTCCAGATACAGCCTCAACGCGCCGATGATCGCCTTGCGGCCGGCGGTCGCGTTGTCATCCGCCTCATAATACATCTCCTTGATCTGCTGCGTATCGTAGGCCGTCAGACCTGCGAACACGAGCACGCCGATCACGGAAACCGCGAACTGCAGCGCGCTGGAAGCAAGGAAAATGTTCACGATCGAAGCGATGATGATGCCGATCAGACCCATGAACAGGAACGAGCCCCAGCCCGAAAGGTCCTTTTTGGTCGTATAACCGTAAAGGCTCAGGCCGGCGAACGAGGCCGCCGTGATGAAGAACACGCGGCTGATCGAGGCGCCCGTATAGACCATGAAGATCGACGAGAGCGAAAGTCCCATCAGGCCGGCAAAGACCCAGAAGGCCATCTGCGCGCCCGATACCGACATGGAGGAAATCCGTGCCGACAGGTAAAACACCATGCCGAGCGGCGCCAGCATGATCACCCATTTCAGCGGGCTGAGGAAAATTGCCTGACCGAATGCGGTCAGCTGACCGCCTGATACCGCCATTGCCGCGGCCGCAAAGGCCACGACGCCGGTAATACCGAGACCAATCGCCATGTAATTATATACCCGCAGCATATAGCTGCGCAGGCCCTGATCGATATCCGTCCCCGCGGCTACCGTCGGCCGGCCATAAGCCTGTCTGTCAAACTGTGCCATTTCGTCCCTCTCTGGTGGCGAAACCAACTGGCGACAATATGGGGATGTTTTTCCCTCCCAGCAAGGGTTTGCGGCGCGTCGGTTTGAAGCATGCTTTACAGGTTCCGCAGGACGCTCGCCGGCTTGCCGGCAAGGGCCCGGCGGGTGCCGAAAAGACCGATCGCGATCGTCACGGCCAGCGCAACCGCCACGGACACCCCCGAAAGCACCCAGTTCGGCGCAAATTCGACATGCATGACGTGGGTAAGGACCCCCCAGGCGATAACGCTGCCGGCAAGCACGGCAAACAGTGCCGTCGCGACGCCGATGGCGAGAAACTCAAGCAGATAGGCCTGTACGAGCTGGCCGCGCCTGGCGCCGAGCATCTTCAGGATGACCGCGTCGGCGATGCGATGGCTATGACTTGCGGCAAGCGCGCCGGCGAGGACGAGGACGGCGGCGATGAGCGCGACGGCGCTCGCCGCCCTGACCGCCCATGCGAGTTTGCCGACCAGCGAATTCACCGCGTCCAGCGCTTCCTTCACCCGAACGCTGGTGATTGTCGGAAACTGCTGCGCCACCGCGCGCGCCAGCGCCGCTTCCTCGGCAATTCCGGCATTGCCCGGTAACGTCACGGTCGCCAGCATCATGTGCGGCGCGCCTGCAAAGGTATTGGGCGAAAAGACCATGACGAAATTGATCCCGAGCGACGTCCATTCGACCGAGCGCAGGTTCGCAATGGTCGCCTCGATTTCCCGGCCAAGCACATTGACGGTGACCTTGTCGCCGATCTTGAGACCCAGGCCCCTGGCGATTTCGTCCTCGAACGAGACCAGCGGCGGCCCGTCATAGTTTTCCGGCCACCATTGTCCTTCAACGAGCCGCGAATTTTCCGGCAAGACCTTGCTGTAGGTGATCCCGCGATCGCCACGGAGCGCCCACTGGGCGTCGGGCGAGGCCTGTACATCCTCAGGATTGCGCCCGGCCAGCGAGACGAAGCGGCCGCGCAGCATCGGCACCTCTTCCACCTTCCCCTGCGGCGCCTCCTTGCCGATCAGCGTCGTCAGATCGCCGACCTCTTCGCGCGGCACGTCGATGAAAAAGAAACTCGGCGCGCGTTCCGGCAACGAGGTGGTCAACTGCCGGCTTATATTGCTGTCGATCAGCGCCAGCGTGACCAGAAGCGTCAGCCCAAGACCGAGCGACAGCACGATTGAGGCCGTGAGCGCGCCCGGGCGGTGGATATTCGCCAGCGCCAGCCGGGCTATCGCCGAGCGCGGCGTCGCGGCCCGTCGCGCCGCCATCATGACGAGGCGCCCGATCAGCTGCAGGAGGACGAACGATGCGGCGAGCGAGCCCATGAAGATCAGCGCCACGCGCTTGTCTTCCGACACGGTAAGCACCAATGCGCCGAGGATGAGCGCCACCGCCGCGGACGCAACGATGAAGCGCAGCGGCGGTCTGTTTGCCATGGGTGCCACGCGGTCGCGATAAATCGCACTGACCGGAATGTTGTGGACCCGGCCGAGCGGCCACAGCGTGAAACCGAGCGCGGCGAGCAACGAGAACAGGCCGGCCATCGCCAGTTCCGCCGGATAGAGGCCCTCGCTCCTGACCGGAATCGGCAGCAGCGCCTCCGCAAGCGACTGCGCGCCGAGCGGTGCGAGCGCCCCAATTGCCGCGCCGATAACGATCGCGCCGAGCGCGATGATGCCGATCTGGTAGAGATAGACCTGGGTGACGAACCCGTTGCTGGCGCCAAGCGCCTTGAGGGTCGCGATTGTCCGAAGCCGCCCGTCGAGATGAGACCTGACAGCATTGGCAATGCCGACGCCACCGACCATCAGGGCCGTCAGCCCGACAAGCGTCAGAAACTGCGAGAAGAGCTCGATCTGCGACCTGAGGCCGGGCGCGGCATCGCTGCGCGATGTCACGCGGTAGCCCTGATCGGCCAGCTTTCCGTCAAGCTCGGTCTTGGCCGCGGCAACAGCGGCATCGCTTGCCTCGCCGGTTAGAGCCACGCGGTAGTGATAGCGCACAAGGCTTCCCGGCTGGATCAGCCCGCTTGCTGACAGCGCTTCGCGCGACATCATCAGCCGAGGGCCGAAGCCGATGCCGCCGGCAAGACGGTCCGGCTCGCGATCGATGATGCCCCGCAACTGCAGGCGGATATTGCCGACCAGAACCGGATCGCCGACCCCGATGCCGAGCCTGTCGGTCAGACCGGCCTCGGCATAGACCCCGTATGTCCCGCCGGAAGGCGCAAGCCCGGGATCGATGGCGCCCGGTTCAAGCTCGAGCGAACCGTATAGCGGATAGGCACCGTCCACGGCCTTGATTTCAACGAGCGTCTGGGCATCGCCGGCCTCGTTTCGCGCCATTCCGCGTACCGTCGCGATGGCACTTACCCGCCCAAGTCCGGTCAGAAGGTCCATTTCTTCCGGTCCGGCCTCGCGGTGAATGACCGAGGCTGAAAGATCGCCGCCCAGGATCAGGCCGCCGTCGGACAAGAGCCCGGTGACGAGTGCCCGCGAAACCGAGCCGACCGCGGCGATCGCGGCCACACCGAGGATGATGCAGGCGATGAAGACGCCAAAGCCCTTCAGGCCGCCGCGCAACTCGCGCAGGGCAAAACGGAAGGCGGTGCTGGCGCCCCTCATGCGCGCGCGGCTTCGAAGGCTTCGGCGCTACTGTCGTCGGCGATCACGCCGCCGCCAATGGTGACGATACGTTCGCACCGCCGCGCCAGGGCCGGGTCGTGGGTGACAAGGATAAGCGTCGCGCCGCGTCTGTCTTTCAGGCTGAAGATCAGATCGGCGATTTCTCGACCGGTCTTTTCGTCGAGATTGCCCGTCGGCTCGTCGGCAAAAAGGATCGGCGGCGAGGGTGCCATCGCTCGTGCGATCGCAACGCGCTGCTGTTCGCCGCCGGAGAGTTGGCCCGGATAGTGCGAAAGCCGCGCTTCCAGCCCGACGAGGCGCAATTCCTCCGCCGCCCGCTCGAACGCGTCGCGCCGGCCTGCAAGCTCCAGCGGAACCGCTACATTTTCAAGCGCCGTCATCGTTGGAATGAGGTTGAAGGACTGGAAGACGATGCCGAGATTGCGGCCGCGGAAGGCGGCGAGATCGTCTTCGTTCATGGCGTCGATCCGTCCGCCAGCGACAGTTATGCCACCGCCGGTGATGCGCTCGAGCCCGGCCATGACCATCAGCAGCGTCGATTTTCCCGAGCCCGATGGTCCAAGGATCGCAATCGCCTCGCCCTGCCCTATATTGAGATTGAGCCCGCGCAGGATATCGACGCGGGCGGCGCCGTCGCCGAGACTGACATACACGTCGTCGAGGGCAATTGCCGGTTCAGTCATTGGTCCCCCGAGGTGTCTTGCTTGAGAGGCTTTACGTGAAGATTGCTTTTTTCCCTCGTCCATATGGGTTCTCTGAAGGCGAGCGCCAAGGCCGCAAGGCGTCGGGTTTTTTGCTCGCACTGGTGGCGGCCGCATTCGTCGCGCTGGCTTCGAACGGCGCCAGGGCCGACGCGGTCAAGATCGTTGCGCTCGGCGACAGCCTGACAGCCGGTTATGGCCTTGCGCCCGGCGAAGGTTTTGCCGAACAGCTGGAAAAGGCCCTTCGGCTCGCCGGCACCGATGTCACGATCGTCAATGCCGGCGTTTCCGGCGATACCGCTTCAGGCGGTCTTGAACGCCTCGAATGGGCCGTGCCGGCGGACACGCAGGGCGTCATTCTAGAGCTTGGCGCCAATGACGCGCTTCGCGGCATCGATCCCAAGAAAACCTATGCGGCGCTGAACAGCATCCTCGACAAGCTCAATGCCCGCGATATCCCCGTGCTGATCGCAGGCATGCGCGCGCCGCCCAACATGGGCGCCGAATATGTCGCCGCGTTCGACGGCATGTTCGAGCAGCTCGCGGACGAGCATGGCGCGTTGCTCTATCCGTTTTTTCTCGACGGCGTCGCTGGCGACCCGGATCTCAACCAGCCCGACGGGCTTCACCCCAATAAAAAGGGGGTTGCGGAGATCGTCTCGCGCATGGTGCCATCGGTCACGGCGTTCATCGAAGCGATTCGCTGACGCTGACCGGGACCGCCCCGGCGCGAACCGGGAAGGAACATGGCCATGCCGAGACTGTTCACCGGAATTCAGATCCCAGACGAAACACGGCGCTTTCTGTCCATGTTGCGCGGCGGCCTTGCCGGCGCGCGGTGGGCCGATCCGCAGAACTACCACATGACGCTGCGCTTCATCGGCGATGTCGACATGCGCACCGCGAACGAGGTCGTTCACCAGCTTTCCGCGATCAGCCGTTTTGGCTTTGACCTGCGTATGTCGGGCGTCGGCGTGTTCGGTGGCAACAAACCGCACACGATCTGGGCGGGCGTCGCGCCATCTCCCGCGCTGATGGAATTGCAGGCCGAGCAGGAACGGCTGCTGCAACGAATGGGTCTGCGCGCCGAGGGGCGCAAGTTCCAGCCGCATGTGACGATCGCACGCCTGCGCCATGTCGCGGTCCATGATGTCGCCCGCTACCTCGATCTCTACGGCGATTTCCGTGCGCCGGAATTTTCGGTCGAAAGCTTTGCGCTGTTTTCCGCCCGCGAATTCGAGGGCGGCGGTCCCTATATCGCCGAAGAGACATTTCCCCTTGCCGGATTCGAATACGCCCACGAGAGCGACTACGGATGGCAGACCAACTGAAAAAGGCGGATATCGCAGAAGCGATCGGCGCGCTTGAAGGCTGGGCTCTTTCGACAGACGGCAAGGCCATCGAAAAGACGTTCAGGTTCGAGAATTTCTCTGAAGCGCTCGGCTTCATGGTGCGCGCCGGTCTCGCCGCGGAGACGATGGATCACCATCCGGACTGGAAGAATGTCTACGACCGCGTCGAGGTCCGCCTGACAACCCATTCGGCCGGCGGACTGACCGAGCTCGATTTCAGGCTTGCCGCAAGGATGGACGCGCTTATCTGAGAAAGATCAGCGCGGCGTCAGCCGGATCGCGCCGTCGAGACGGATCGCCGTACCGTTCAGCATTTCGTTCTCGCAGATATGCATGACCAGCGCGGCATATTCCGACGGCTTGCCGGTACGCGAGGGAAACGGCACGGTTGCGCCGACGCGCTTCTGGATTTCTTCGTCCAAGCCCTCGAGCATGGCCGTCTGGAAAAGACCCGGCATGATCGCGTTGGCGCGAATGCCTTTGCGCGAAAGATCGCGCGCCATCGGCAGCACCATGCCGGCAACGCCGCCCTTCGAGGCCGAATAGGCGACCTGCCCGATCTGCCCTTCGACAGCCGCGATGGAAGAGGTGAAGACGATGACACCCCGCTCGCCGTCGGCGGTCAGCGGTTCGGCGCCTGCCATGCCGGCCGCCGACTGGGAGGCAACAATAAAGCTGCCGTTCAGATTGACCGACACAACCCTGGCGAAAGCCGCCGGATCGTGCGCCGCAAAAGCGCCGGTCTCGCGATTGCTGACGACCGTCTTCTCGCCGATCACGATGCCCGCGCAGTTCACGCAGACGCGCTCCTGCCCGTGAGCGGCACGGGCCTTTTCAAGGCCGGCGGCGACGCTTGCCGGATCGGCAACGTTGACCTTGCAGAAGACCCCGCCGATTTCTGCGGAGACCTTTTCTCCCGCCGCGTCCGACATGTCGAATATCGCAACCCTTACGCCCCTGGCTGCCAATGCCCGGGCGGTGGCCGCGCCAAGCCCGGAAGCCCCGCCGGTGACGACCGCGGCGATGGAATTGTCGAGTTTCATCGGATTTGCCCTCCCGTTACGCGCCTGCACGCCTTCGTATGGCAATATGCGCCAGCGGCGCAATGCGCCTTGTTTCTACCGTTTCTTGCCACGCGTGCAGGTCGATCCCATCTCAATGACGGTGCATGCGATGGCTGAAGCGCCTCTGAAAGAGCAGGGAATGAACCAGACGGACGAACGCGAGAAGAATGTCAGGCGCGATTTCTGGCCGAAATGGCGCCGCTATGCGCGTGCGATCCCGTTCTCGGAAGATCTTCTCGCCGCCTATTACGCAGCCTTCGATCCCCAGACCCCGATGCGGGTGAAGGCGACGCTGCTGGGCGCGCTCGCCTATTTCATCCTGCCGATGGATGCGATCCCGGACATCTTCACTGTCGTCGGATTTACCGACGACGCAGCCGTGCTCTGGGCCGCGGTCCGCATGGCCGGCGCGCACATTCGGGAACGGCACCGCCAGGCCGCCCGGGAAACCCTGAGCGACGACAATGAAGGCGTCGCCGCGCCGGCGCGTCCCCGTTCTGCTCAAGGGTGAACGATAACCTTGCCGACGACCTGCCGGTTGTCGAATTCTTCCAGCGCCCGGGGCATGTCCTCAAGCGAATAGACGCCGTGGATCGGCATCTTCAGCTTGCGTTCTACATGCCACTGCATGATCTGCCGGTCGTTCTCGGCATTGATTTCCTGGTGGTAAAGCTTCCACTTGCCCCATTCCACGCCGCGAATGTCGCAGGATTTCAGGAGCGTGAGATTGAGCGGAATCTTCGGAATGTAACCGGCCGCAAAACCGACCACGAGGTAGCGCGAGAAGAACGCGCACCCGCGGAGCGCCGGTTCGGCAAAATCGCCGCCGACCGCGTCATAGACGACGTCGACACCCTGACCCCCGGTTGCTTCGCGCAGCGCATCCTTCAGGTTTTCCGGCGTATAGTTGACGAGGACATCCGCGCCCTTCTCCTTGCAGATCGCCAGCTTCTCGTCCGAAGAAGCGCAGGCGATGACCTTCGCCCCCATCACCTTGCCCAGCTCGACCGCCGCAAGCCCGACGCCGCCCGACGCACCCAGAACGGCAAGGGTTTCGCCCGGTTTCAGTTCGCCCCGGTCCTTCAGCGCGTGATAGCTGGTGCCGTATGCGATCACGCCCGAAGCGGCGACGTCGAAATCGACTTCGTCGGGCACGTGGACGAGCCCTTCGGCCTTGATCGCAAGTTTCTGGCGAGCCGAGCCCCAGCCGGAGATGCCGGCGACACGCTCGCCGACCCTGTATCCGGTAACGCCCTTGCCGAGCGCGCTGATCGTGCCGGCGAACTCGGCGCCGGGGGAGAATGGCATTTCCGGCTTTGCCTGATACTTGCCGCGAATGATCAGCGTATCGAGGAAATTGAGGCCGACCGCCGCGACATCGACGATGACCTGCCCCTCGTCCGGCCTGGGCTCGGGAATGTCCTCGACGACCAGATCGCTAGGCGGACCGAATTTTTTGCACAGCAGGGCTTTCATCGTAGTTCCTCGAACGGAATGATCTGAAGGGTGATTTTGTAAAGCGTTCCGGCGGGCGCCGGAACCGCACGCGCGGCGCAAACAGATGTTGCCAATTGTTACGACTTGTCAAATTCTCGCCGCCATTATGGGGGAAATGCACTCAAGGGGCAGGAGGCGTGCATGCTGTACGCAAGCGGCATGAGGGTGTCGACAAGCAGCTACACCTCCGGTTAGTAGTGCGTAACACGCAGGTTGGGGACTCATGGATTTTAGAAAACACGCAATCGCCGCCATCGTAGTACTTTCCGCCGCGCCGGCTCTGGCGCAATCGCCGGAAGGTATCGCCCAGTACAAGGACTGGGGAGTTTACGTGGCATCGACCGGCAGTTCGAAAGTCTGTTTCGCGCTGTCCAAACCCAAGGATTCCAAGCCCGACGGCGTGAAGCGCGGAGACATCTATGTTTTCGTCACGTCGCGTCCGGGCGAGAATGTCACCAATGAAGTGACCATCGAGATCGGGTACCCGTTCAAGGACGGTGGCCGGGCCCAGGCGAAGATCGGCGACGCAAGCTTCTCGCTCTACACGAAGGGCGAAAAAGCCTGGGTCGAGAATGCCGCCGAGGAACCCGGCATGGTTGGCGCAATGCGCGCCGGCTCCGAGATGATCGTCACCGGAACCTCGCAACGCGGCACCAACACGACAGACACATATTCGCTTCAGGGCATCACGGACGCCTTGAACCGGGTCGCAAGCGAGTGCAAATAGGCTGAAAAGCCCGGGTTCGGCGATCTGCCGCACGGGCCACTGAGCCCGTTCGGTCTGGAGCCGCAAACGCATGACGATGATTCTCGATTCAGTGGGAAGCAGGCCGGCATCGGTGCCAGCCCGGCCTTGGCTGGCCGGTCTTGATCGCGCGGCCCTCAGCGCGGCGCTGACCGAAACTGGCGTGCCCGAACGGCAGATTCGCATGCGCAGCGAACAGCTCTGGCGCTGGATCTACGCGCGCGGCAGCGACGATTTTTCCGATATGACCGATATCGCGCGCGATCTGCGCGATCAGCTGGCCGCACGCTACGACGTCGGTCGTCCGGAGATCGTCAGCGAGCAGGTCTCGACGGACGGCACCCGCAAATGGCTGTTTCGGATGCCCGCGCGCGACGGTGCGCCGGCCGCCGATGTGGAAACCGTCTATATTCCCGAACATGATCGCGGCACGCTGTGCGTTTCCAGCCAGGTGGGCTGCACGCTGACCTGCACCTTCTGCCATACCGGCACGCAGAAATGGGTTCGCAACCTGACATCGGGCGAAATCGTCACCCAGATACTGGCCGCCCGACAGCGCATCGGCGATTTTCCCGGCATGACCCGGCCGGACGACGGGCCGCTGCCGGACGCGGAACGGATGGTCACCAATGTGGTGCTGATGGGCATGGGCGAGCCGCTCTACAATTTCGATGCGGTGCGCGATGCGATGCTGATCGCGGCCGATCCCGGCGGCCTTGCCTTCTCCAGGCGCCGCATCACCCTTTCGACTTCCGGCGTGGTGCCGGAAATTGCCCGTTGGGGAAGGGAAACGGGCACGATGCTCGCGATTTCGCTGCACGCGGTACGCGACGAGCTGCGCGATGTCCTCGTGCCCATCAACAAGCGCTGGCCGCTCAAGGACCTGCTCGACGCCTGCCGCCATTACCCGTCGCTGTCCAACGCCCGCCGCATCACCTTCGAATATGTGATGCTGAAAGGCATCAACGACAGTCCGGCCGAAGCGCGCGAGCTTGTTCGCCTGCTCAAGGGCATCCCGGCGAAGATCAATCTCATACCGTTCAATCCGTGGCCGGGCACGGAGTACGAATGCTCCGACTGGGAGACCATCGAGACCTTCGCCGATATCGTCAATCGCGCCGGCTACGCTTCGCCCGTACGGACCCCGCGCGGCCGCGACATCATGGCCGCGTGCGGCCAGCTCAAGTCGGCGTCCGAACGCGTGCCGGCATGGAAGCTGCGCGAGGAAGCGGGAGAACCCGCCCATTGACGCAGTTAGGGCACCTTCTCTGGCGTGCATTCGCGATCATCGCCGGCCTCCTTTTCGGGCTGGCGGCGGCAGGGCTGGTCACGCTCCTGATCATGGTTCCCTCGACCGACGACATGCGCCATATGGCAAATCCCGGCATGATGATGGAACGCTTCATGCTGGTAGGCTTTGCCGGCTTCTATGTGCTCAATGCGCTGAGCGGTCCGGCGGTCGCCGTCATTGTCGCCTTCGCTGAAATCCGCCGCATTCGAAACTGGCTCTATTACGTTGTCGGCGGCGGCCTGTGCGGCGCGGCCGGAATGGCACTGTGGGAGCCGGGACGCTTCGGTCAGCAGGAAATCGCGATCGTCATGGCAGCCGGGTTCGCTGCGGGTTTCGTCTACTGGCTGATCGCCGGGCGCGGTGCCGGCCTGACGCGTGATCCGGTACCGGCACCGACGCCGGCCAGCCCTAAACCGGTGGACGCGCCGCCAGCAGCCTGACGGCAAACGCCCCCATCACGCCGGCAAAGACCCAGTCGAAGATACGCATCGCGCGCCTTGAGCTTTTTAGCCAGAGCGCCAGTCGGTCCGCCATCAGGATCAGCGGTATCAGCACCGGCACGGAAACGATCATGAACCAGAGGCCGAGAAAGAGCAGCTTCGACGCCGCGTGCGGATCGCCCGGCGAGACGAACTGCGGCAGGAACGTCACGAAGAAAACGATGATCTTCGGATTGAGCAGATTGATCCACAGCGCCTTGATATAGGCACGCCGGACCGTCGCCTTGGCTGCCGTCATGCGCAAACCGTCCATGCCCGAACCGTGCCGCAGCACGTTGAAGGCAAGAAACGCGAGATAGGCCGCACCCACCCATTTCAGCAGATTGAACAGCGTTGGCGCGGCGACCAGCAGCGCCGCAAGCCCGGCGGCGACCGCAACGGAATGAATGACGAGACCGGTCGACGCCCCGGCAAGCGCGGCAAAGCCGCAGCGCCGCCCGTTGCTGACCGACTGGGCAAGGAAAAACGTCATGTCAGGTCCCGGCGTCAGCGCCAGCACGACCGCAGCAATCGTATAGGCCCCGAGCGTCGTCCAGTGCGGGATGAATTCCATGACAGACTCTAAGCCTCCTCCGCTGCCCATTCGAGCGCCTGTTCCAGCCGATCATTGCCCCAGAACAGCTCGCCCCCGCCGGTCACGAATGTCGGCGCGCCGAAGATGCCAAGGCCCGCCGCGCGTTCGGTCTCAAGGCGAAGCTTGGCCTTGTTGACCTCGTCCAGCGCCTCGCTGAGGACCCACTCCGGATCGAGATCCAGTTCCTTCAGCGCGTGTTCAAGCGCGAACGCATCGTCGATCCGTCCGGCCTTTGCGAACTGGGCGGTCAAAATTGCCTTGGTGAATGCCGCGCCCCAGCCCTCACGAAAACCGATGAGCCCGATCCGAGCCGCCAGCACGCTGTGTTGCGGGAAAACCTCGCTCCGGTGCAGCTTCGGCAGGCCATAGCGTGTCGACAGGCGTTCCATGTCCCGCCACATGTTTTCGCCCTTGGCGGGATAGATGTTGAACGGCGACGTATCCCAGCCCGATGCGGCGAAGACCGGCCCGAGCAGAAAAGGCCGCCAGTGCACCTGCACATTCGCCGCTTCGGCGAGCGCCTCGATCCGCATGGCGGCAAGGTAGGAATAGGTGGAAGCGTAGTCGAACCAGAAATCCAGCCGTGCCATTGCATTTCCCCGCCATCCGTATATGGAAACCCCGACTATCATGGGAGCAGTACCGATGTCCAAGCATGGCAGCGTCAGCAAAGTCGTCCTCGCCTATTCCGGCGGCCTCGACACGTCGATCATCCTGAAATGGCTTCAGGAGACCTATCGCTGCGAAGTCGTCACCTTCACCGCTGATCTGGGTCAGGGCGAAGAGCTTGAGCCGGCCCGCCGGAAGGCCGAAATGCTCGGCATCAAACAGATCTTCATCGAGGACCTGCGCGAGGAATTCGTGCGCGATTTCGTCTTCCCGATGTTCCGCATGAATGCGGTCTATGAGGGCGTCTACCTGCTCGGGACCTCGATTGCCCGCCCGCTGATTTCCAAACGGCTTGTCGAGATCGCGGCTGAAACCGGCGCCGATGCGATCGCCCATGGCGCAACCGGCAAGGGCAACGATCAGGTGCGCTTTGAGCTCTCGGCTTACGCGCTGAACCCCGATATCAAGATCATCGCGCCCTGGCGCGACTGGGAGTTCAAGTCGCGGACCGACCTGCTCGACTTTGCCGAAAAGCACCAGATCCCGGTGCCCAAGGACAAACGCGGCGAAGCGCCTTTCTCGGTCGACGCCAACCTTCTGCACTCCTCGTCCGAGGGCAAGGTGCTGGAAGACCCGTGGGTCGAAGCCCCGGAGTACGTCTTCCAGCGCAGCGTTTCGCCCGAGCAGGCCCCCGACAAACCGACCGAAATCGAGATAGGCTTTGAGAAGGGCGATGCGGTTTCGCTGAACGACAAGAAGGTGAGCCCGGCAACGCTGCTGGCGGCCCTGAACGATCTGGGCCGCGACAACGGCATCGGCCGGCTCGACCTCGTCGAAAACCGCTATGTCGGCATGAAGTCGCGCGGCATCTATGAGACGCCGGGCGGCACGATCCTGCTGGCCGCGCACCGCGCGATCGAATCCCTGACGCTCGACCGCGAGGCTGCGCATCTGAAGGACCAGCTCATGCCGCGCTATGCTGAACTGGTCTATTACGGGTTCTGGTTCTCGCCCGAGCGCGAGATGATCCAGGCCCTTGCCGACCGCGCCTCGCAGGATGTTGAGGGAACCGTCCGCCTGAAGCTCTACAAGGGCAATGTCATCGTGACGGGCCGCAAGTCGCCGAAATCCCTCTATTCGGACGCTCTGGTCACCTTCGAGGACGACCGCGGCGCCTACGACCAGAAGGACGCGGCCGGCTTTATCCGCCTCAACGCGCTTCGCCTTCGGACGCTGGCGGCGAGAAAACGCGGTCAACAATAAGGAAACCGGCTGCGAAAGCGGGCGCCTAAACGCCGTCCCGATTGCCATTGTGCAGCGCAGCGACTATATGGGCGGCGCGGAACGGCCTGATGCCGGCCGCCGCCGGGAAAGACGTAATGAACCTCAGAAACATTGCCATCATCGCCCATGTCGATCATGGGAAGACGACCCTCGTTGACCGGCTGCTGCAGCAGTCGGGCACCTTCCGCGAGAACGAGCGGGTGCAGGAACGCGCCATGGACTCCAACGATCTGGAGCGCGAGCGCGGCATCACCATCCTCGCCAAGGTGACCTCGGTTCTCTGGAAGGACACGCAGATCAACATCGTCGACACGCCCGGACACGCCGATTTCGGTGGCGAGGTAGAGCGCATCCTCAACATGGTCGATGGCGCGATCGTTCTGGTCGACGCGGCCGAAGGCCCGATGCCGCAGACCAAGTTCGTCGTCCAGAAGGCCCTGAAGGTTGGCCTGAAGCCGATCGTCGCGATCAACAAGATCGACAAGTCAGACGAACGTCACCAGGAAGTGCTGAACGAGGTCTTCGACCTTTTCGCTGCCCTCGACGCAACCGACGAGCAGCTCGATTTCCCGATCCTCTATGGTTCCGCCAAGCAGGGCTGGATGGCGACCGACCCGTCCGGCCCGCAGGAAGACATGGCGCCGCTCTTCGATCTGGTATGCAGCCACGTTTCGCCGCCGGTGACCGAGGAAGGCCCGCTTCGCCTGCTGGCGACCACCATTGAATCCAATCCCTATCTCGGCCGCATTCTGACCGGACGCATAACCTCCGGCACGATCCGCCCGAACATGACGGTGAAGGCGCTGGCGCGCGATAATTCGCTGGTCGAGAACGGCCGCATCACGAAGGTGCTGGCGTTCCGCGGGCTTGAACGTGTGCCGGTCGATGAGGCTTCGGCTGGCGATATCGTCGCCATCGCTGGCCTGACGAAGGCAACCGTCGCCGACACCATCGTCGATCCGGCCGTGAGCGAGGCATTGCCGGCCCAGCCGATCGATCCGCCGACACTTTCAATGACCTTCCTCGTCAACGATTCGCCGCTTGCCGGCACCGAGGGCGACAAGGTGCAGAGCCGCGTCATCCGCGAGCGTCTGAGCCGCGAAGCGGAAGGCAATGTCGCGCTTAAAGTTGCCGATACGCCCGGCGGCGAAGCCTACGAAGTTTCCGGTCGCGGTGAGTTGCAGCTTGCGATCCTGATCGAGACGATGCGCCGAGAGGGCTTCGAACTCGGTGTCTCGCGTCCGCGCGTGCTGTTCCAGCGCGGCGACAATGGCGAGAAGCTGGAGCCGATCGAGGAAGTCATCATCGACGTCGACGAGGAACATGCCGGCGCCGTCGTCCAGAAGCTCTCCGAGCGCCGCGCCGACATCGTCGAGATGCGTCCGTCCGGCGGCGGCCGCCAGCGGCTTGTCTTCCATTGCCCGACGCGCGGCCTGATCGGTTATCAGGGTGAACTGATGACCGATACGCGCGGCACCGCGATCATGAACCGGCTGTTTCACTCATATCAGCCATGGCGCGGCGAAATCGCCGGCCGGCGCACCGGCGTGCTGATCTCCAACGACCAAGGCGAGGCGGTCGCCTATGCGCTGTGGAACCTGGAAGATCGCGGCCCGATGATGATCGAGCCCGGCTGGAAGGTCTATCGCGGCATGATCGTCGGCGAGCACACCCGCGACAACGATCTTGAGGTGAACATCCTCAAGGGCAAGAAGCTGACCAACATCCGCACGACGTCCAAGGACGAGGCGGTGCGGCTGACGCCGCCGATCCGCATGACGCTGGAACGGGCGATTTCCTACATCGCCGATGACGAACTGGTCGAGGTGACGCCGAAGTCGATCCGGCTGCGCAAGGCGCTGCTCGATCCCAACGACCGCAAAAAGGCCGAACGCGAGCGCGAAGCGGCGTCTGCCTGAAGGTTGCAGCCCGTCGGCTCACCCGTTCTGCTGCCAGCGAAGGCGGTATGGATTGCCCGGTCACGCCGGGCAATGACGGCCGAGGATCGACGCACCGCGGCAACCCCAATTGAGGCCTGTCATCGCCGGACTTGATCCGGCGATCCATTCCAATGCCGTTTCGGCATGCAGGGAGCTGCTTCGGGCACGGCGCGAGACATAGCGGCCACCCGTTCTGCCGCAAGCGAAGGCGGTATGGATTGCCCGGTCAGGCCGGGCAATGACGGAGTGTGGGTTGGCCTCCGTGCCACAGAAGCCATTGACCAGGGGCACCTCCTTCTACGGCGGAGAACTTGCGAGCACGGTCAGTCAAACAGAAGCCTGTCATCGCCGGACTTGATCCGGCGATCCATTCCTCCGCCGTTGCGGTATTTTGACGCGATCCTTCCGCCCCGCCGAAAGTCGGGATTGCATGATCTGCCTCTGGCTGGCATTGCCTGCACGCAGAGCGAAGGAACGGACATCATGCGCATCGACGCGGTGAAGATCGGCAACAGGCCGCCCGAGGACATCAACGTCATCATCGAGGTACCGGTCGGCGGCGAGCCGATCAAATACGAGATGGACAAGGAGGCCGGCGCGATGGTTGTCGACCGCTTCCTCTATACGTCCATGCGCTATCCGGGAAATTACGGCTTCGTGCCGCATACGCTCTCCGACGACGGCGATCCGATCGACGTTCTGGTTGCCAGCCAGCGGGCGCTCATCCCCGGCGCGATCATCAACTGCAAGCCGGTCGGCGTCCTTTTCATGGAGGACGAGGCCGGGCTCGACGAGAAGGTCATTGCGGTGCCGAGCGTCAAGCTGACCCGCCGCTACGAGAAGATCCACAGCTATGACGACCTTCCGGCGATCACGCTGCAGCAGATCGAACATTTCTTTGCCCACTACAAGGATCTCGAGACGGACAAGTGGGTGAAGGTGGTTCGCTGGGGCTCCGCGGAAGAAGCCAAGCAGCTCATCATTGAATCGATCGAACGGGCAAAGGCCAAATAGCCGGCTTCAGCCCATGAGTTCGTCGAAGGCGATGCCGCAGCGCGCGGATGCCGCCTGAAGCGTGTTGCGCAACAGGCAGGCGATCGTCATTGGCCCGACGCCGCCCGGCACGGGTGTGATCGCGCCTGCAACCTGAACAGCCGAGGCAAAATCGACATCGCCGACGAGCCGCGTCTTGCCGTCGCCATTGGCTGGCAGCCGGTTGATGCCGACATCGATCACGGTCGCGCCCGGCCTTATCCACTCGCCGCGGATCATTTCCGGCCGGCCGACGGCCGCGATCAGGATATCGGCGGAACGGCAGACGCCGGGCAGATCGACGGTCCGCGAATGGGCGATCGTTACCGTGCAGTTGAGATGCAGCATCAGCATGGCGACCGGCTTGCCGACGATGTTGGAACGCCCGACGACAACGGCGTGGCGGCCGGAAAGATCGCCGAGCTGTTCGCGAACGAGGATGGAGCAGCCGAGCGGCGTGCACGGCACCAGCGAGGGCAGCCCAGCCATCAGCCGGCCTGCATTGATGGCATGAAAGCCATCGACATCCTTGGCCGGATCGATGGCGGCGAGCACCGCGTGCTCGTCGATCTGCGATGGTAACGGCAGCTGCACCAGAATGCCGTCGACGGCATCATCGGTGTTGAGCCGCCTGACCAGCGCGAGCAATTCTTCCTGCGTCGTGGAGGCGTCGAGCGTGAACGAGAAGGATTCCATTCCCGCCTCGATCGTCTGCCGGCCTTTGGAACGGACATAAACTTGGCTGGCCGGGTCCTCGCCGACGAGAACTACCGCGAGGCCGGGGGCCCTTCCGGTGCGTTCGGTAAAGCGCGGCACTGCCCGCGCGACCTGGGCGCGCAGGGCCGCAGCCCTTTCCTTGCCGTCGATGATCGTCGCGCTCATGGGACCGGACCCCGTTTCGATCAGCCGTTCTTTTGCGCCGTTTCGCCGGCCAGTTCAATGAGCCGGCGCGGGTCACCCACAACCTGCAACACTTTGACGCGGGAGGTATCGCCGGAAATCAGCGAGACGGACGAGGGCGCAACGCCGGCCGCCTTCGCCAGGAGCTGGATGAGTGCCTTGTTGGCCTTGCCCTTTTCGGGCACCGCGCGGACACGTGCGGCGAGCGCCGCCCGGCCGTCGGGTGTGGTTGTGACGCCGTCGATCCCGTCACGCGCCGATTTCGGCGTCAGCCGCACGATCAGCCTGAACCCGCCATCAACCGGTTCAAGCCATCCGGGCAAGACGATCACATGCCGTATAGGAATTGCCAGACCAGGAAGCGTTGGATGACGATCAGGATAATGACGAGGATAACCGGCGAAATGTCCAGACCCCCGAGATTGGGCAACACGCGACGGATCGGCCTCAGCGCAGGCTCGGTTGCCCGCCAAAGAAATTCGCCGATCGTGTGCACAACCTGGTTGCGCGTATTGACCACATTGAAGGCTACGAACCAGGAGAAGACGGCCGACGCGATCAGGACGTAAATATAAAGGTTTATCAGCAGGACGATGCCGCTGATGATCGCGGCGAACATTGCGGACATGAGGTGCACCTCTTTTCGCGGGCCTTTGGCGGGCGCGCGTTGGCGGCCCTTTTAAATTCAGCGGGGTAAGAGTTAGCGATCCCAACCCCCGCCCGCAAGCCCGTGATCGCTTGACATGACAGGTGCTGCGACACTAAATGCGCCACGCCAGCCGATGGCGCGGGGCCGTAGCTCAGTTGGGAGAGCGCGTCGTTCGCAATGACGAGGTCAGGGGTTCGACTCCCCTCGGCTCCACCATCCCGCCCAAAGACCCAAATCACGACTGCCGACAACGGTGCGCAGCACCTGCCGGCCAGACCGAAGGTCAAGGCATGCAATCGCACGCGGTTTCGCGCGAGTTCGTTGCCCAGATGGCAATTCTCATGTCTGCGGTCGCGGTCACGATCGACGCGGCGCTGCCCGCGCTCGGCTTCATCGGACACGATCTCGGTACCACCGACCCCAATCACGTTCAGTTCATCATTTCATTCATTTTCATCGGCATGGCGGTCGGCCAGCTGTTTTCCGGGCCGCTTTCCGATGCGCTCGGCCGCAAACCGCTGCTTTTCATTTCTTTCCTTCTGTACCTCGCGGGCACGGCGACCTGCCTGCTTGCCTCATCCATCGAGGTGATGCTCGCCGGGCGCCTGATCCAGGGAATCGCGATTGCGGGACCGCGCGTCACGACGATTTCCATGGTTCGCGATCTCTATGAAGGCGCCGGAATGGCCCGGGTGATGTCGCTGGTCATGATGGTGTTTGTCGCGGTGCCGATCATTGCGCCCGCGCTTGGCCAGGCGATTCTCTTCGCCGCCTCATGGCATGCGATTTTCGTCTTCTATCTTGTCTATGCCCTGCTGGTCGCGGCCTACATGGCGTTCCGCCTGCCCGAAACCTTGCCACCGGAGAAGCGCGTCCCAATGCGCGCCGCCACCATCATCTCGGGCGCCCGCGAGGTGCTGACGCATCGGCAGGCGGCCAATTACATGCTTGCCTTCAGCTGCATCTATGGCGCTTTCGTCGGCTTCCTCAGTTCGTGCCAGCAGATCTATCAGGTGCAGTATGACAAGGGCGCCGCCTTCGTCATTTTCTTCGCGATTCAGGCCTTCGGCTTCGGTCTCGCTTCGATGACGAACTCGAAGATCGTCTATCGCCTCGGCATGCGCTTCGTGTGCCAGGTCGGGCTTGCGGTCATGGTCGGCGCATCGGCGCTGATGTTCGTCCTCGCTCTCTTCCAGCCCGTCCCGTTTCCGCTCTTCTTCGCCTACGGCGTCACGCTCCTGTTCTGCTTCGGCCTGATGTTCGGCAATCTGCAGGCGCTCGCGATGCATCCGATGGGCCATATTGCCGGCATGGCCTCGGCGATCATCGGTACGGTTTCGACGCTCGTCGCAATTCCGCTCGCCACCGTCATCGGGCAATCCTATGACGGCACGCTGAAACCCGTCGTACTGGGGTTTGGCCTGCTTGGCACGCTTGCCTGGCTCTGCATGCGATTTGCCGAAGGAAAGCGCGCCGGGGCGCGATAGCGACCTTCCGCCGCCGATTGCATACGCCCCGGCGATCTGTATTGTCGCGCAACGAAACGTGGCAACAACGGGCAAGGCTCAACGATCATGAACCGCAACGCGCTCTATGGCATCATCGGCGTCCTCGCCGCCGCCATCATCATCATCGGCTACATGTACTATCAGGAACAGCAGAAGTCGGGCATTCAGATCGAAATGGGCAAGAACGGCGTTTCGATCGAGGCGAAGTAGCGTCTTTCCGGAAGATCGCTGAAGATCTGCCCGGACAGCGCCACCGACCAAGGGGTCACGCGGCGGCAGACGCTGTCCGGTTCAATGCAGGATCCGGCTGGCTACGCACTACCTGAATGCCAACCTGCCCCTTGTCTCGCAATCGCCGGGCCAGTTTCAGTTCGGGTGAAAAACGCGTGATATGGGGGCTATCTGACCGACAGCCCCGAAATGTTGAAGGCGTCGCGCCGCGCCTTTTGCAATTTGCAACGCATTTCGCAATTCGCAGGTGCCGAATTCGCTCACCTAGCGTGCGTCGCTGGCGAGCCACAGGTCGATGAACCGCTCCATCCAGTCGCGTAAGGGCGCATCGTGGATCGCGCGGCCGGCGAAATGCTCGCGCCGACCCTGGGCGCCGGGCAGATCCATGCGCTGATGCCCGCGAACCGTCCAGCGATGCATCATTGCCAGCGTCAGCTCGCAATGAAACTGGATGCCGAAGGCGTTCTCGCCATAACGGAACGCCTGCTCCCGGAAGATATCGCCGGTCGCCAGCACATCTGCCGAAGCGGGAAGCTGAAACCCTTCGCGATGCCACTGGTAGACCTTGTCAGGCCATTCAAGCAGCGCCGCGCCCGTTTGCGTCGGTTGCAGCGGGTAATACCCTATTTCTGCCTTGCCTTCAGGATGCGGACCGACGCTGCCGCCGATCTGCCGGGCGAGCATCTGGCCGCCGAGGCAGATGCCGAAGAAGGGCGCCTTCTCCTTGAGCGGCACCGCAATCCAGTCGATCTCGCGCCGGACGTGATCCTGCTCGTCATTGGCACTCATCGGACCGCCGAAAATGACGACGCCGCGATGGCCTTCCATCGTTTCCGGCAGCGGATCGCCGAGCGGCGGCCGTCGAATGTCGAGCGCAACGCCGCGCCTGAGTAGCGTCTGGCCGACCCGACCCGGCGTTGAATGTTCCTGATGCAGAACCACGAGGACCGGGCGTTCGTCGCTTCCCGCCGCGCCCGTCCGTCCGCCTGACAGCTCCTCAGTCGCCGTCCGCGCCATCATCGCCCTCGCCCGTATCGCCTTCGTCGCCCGCAAGAAAACGTTGCCTGAGGATCACCCGGTCACGGGTCGGAATGTCCAGCAGTTCCGCAACCCGCCAGACGAGATTGTCCTCCAGTTCATGGACGGTGCCGTCGGCATAGACCAGTTCCCAGAGCATGGTGACGACATCGCGCCGCTCCTCGATGCTCAGGGCCCTCTTGAGCCGGCTGGTGAACGCGAACAGGTCGACCGCCTCCTGATCAAGTTCGCGCGCCTGCCGGATCAGTGCCTCGGCTTCCTTTTCGTCGAGCTTGTAGGATTGCTTCAGCACCCGGCGCAGCGTCAGCTTCTCGCTTTCGCTGACCTCGCCATCGACGGCGATCGCATGAACCGCCAGCGCGGCGGCGGCAAGCCGCGCATCCGGAGGATCGTGTCGCGCTTCTCCCTCGCCGCCCATGCCGGCGAAAAAACCGCGGAGCGCATTGACGAAAGACATGTATTCAAGGCCTCGGAACGTGATTCTGCTTGGGTTACCCAGATCATTTCGAAACGGCGGCTTGATGTCCATCCCCTCAGGCGCGACCGCATGCCGAGGCGGGAGGGCGTACCCGCGCACGTTTCACCCTGCATCTGGACAGCGTCAACGCAGATGTTAGGCTCCGGGTGACGCCCCGCGGCACAAGACGGGCGCGTCGGAGGAGCCTGATATGACCGAACATTCATCTATTTGCCGCGTCTGCCTCAATGGCTGCGCGATCCGCGTGGAGATCGAGGACGGCAAGGCCGTCAAGGTGTCCGGCGACAAGGAAAATCCGGTTTATCAGGGCTTCGTCTGCGTCAAGGGGCGCGAGCAGGTGCGTCTTCTTTCAGATCCTCGGCGCCTCCAGCACTCGATGAAGCGCGGCAGGGACGGGGAACTGCACCCGATTCCGGTCAACGACGCCATCGGCGAGATCGCCGAAAAGCTAGGGCGCATCAGGGATCGGCACGGCCTGCGCGCCATCGCCGGCTATCTCGGCACCGCGCTGACCAATTCGCCGGCGACCGCGCCGCTCTATACCGCCTTCATGACCGGCCTCGGCACGCCGATGAATTTCTGGTCGGCGACGATCGACAAGCCATCGAAGAAGATCGGCCCGATGCTGCATGGCCGCTGGGGCGCGCCGCCGGTCGGCTTCGACGATCCGGAAGTCATCATGCTGCTCGGGTCCAACCCGCTCGTCACCTTCACCGGCTTCCCCTATGGCAATCCGGGCAAATGGCTCAACGAGCGCCTCTCCGCCGGCACGAAACTGATCGTCATCGATCCGCGCCGCAGCGATGTCGCCAAGCGCGCCCATCTCCATATTCAGGCAAAACCGGGCTATGACGCGCAGATCGCCGCTGCGATCATCAACGTGCTCTTCGCCGAAGATCTTTATGATCGGGCATTTGCCGAGGCCAACACCGAGGGCCTGGAAACGCTTCGCGGAGCCGTTGCCGAATTCACCCCGCAGGTCGTCGCCGCGATGGCCGGCATTCCCGCTGGAGAGATCGTCGAGGCGGCCCGCCTGCTCAGCTCGACAAAGCGTGGCTATATCAATGCCGGCACGGGTCCGAACATGTCGGGTCTCGGCACGCTGATCGAGTATATGCTGGTCAACATCCATACACTCTGCGGCTACTGGCTGCGGGCCGGCGACCGTGTCCGCCATCCGGGCGTACTGTCTCATCCAGCGACCTTCGTTGCCGAGGTGATCGAGCCGATGCCGGCCTATGGCTTCGGCGAAAAACTCCGCGTGCGTGATCTCGCCAACACGGCATCCGGCATGCCGACCGGCGGCCTCGCCGACGAGATCCTTATGCCCGGCGAGGGCCAGGTGCGCGCCCTTATCAGTTGCGGCGGCAATCCGGCCGGCGCCTGGCCGGAGCAGGGACACACGATCGAGGCCATGAAGGCACTTGAGCTTCTCGTCCAGATCGACCCGTGGATGTCGGCGACATCCAAGCTCGCCGACTATGTGATCGCCCCGAAGATGTGGCTGGAAGTGCCGAGCACGACCCAGTTCCTCGACTGGCTGTCGCGCACCGGGATGGGTTATGGACAGGTTGACCCCTACGGGCAGTATGCGCCGGCGCTGGTGGCGCCGCCGGAAGGATCGGATCTCATCGAGGACTGGCAGTTCTTCTATCGGCTGGCGAAGGCGATGGACCTGCCGCTCAACGTCATGACGCTGATCCAGCCAAACCCCGTGACCGAACCGCTGCCGATGGAAAGCGAACCGACCACGGACGAGCTGATGGAATGGCTGACGCGCGACGCACGCATTCCGCTCTCGGAGGTCAAGAAGCACCCACGCGGCGCGATCTTCCCCGGTGACCCGCTTTACGTTCAGCCGCCGAGCGGCAAGAGCGCCCATCGGCTGAAGCTCGCGGTGCCGGAAATGATGGGCGACCTTGCCGGACTCGGCCCCTCGGCGGGGACGAAGACGAGCGAACGGCCCTTCCGGCTGCTCTGCCGGCGCATGATGCATGTCTACAACTCCAGCTTTGTCGACGCGTTGCCGGCCAAGGTACGGCCCTATAATCCGGCCTTCCTCAACCCGGACGACATGGCAGCCCTCGATATCGGCGAGGGCGAGGTCGTCGAACTGGAATCCGATTTCGGCAAGATCACGGTGATCGCCCATGCCGACGACAGCCTGAGGCCCGGTACGGTTTCCAGCAGCTTCGGTTTCGGCGCGCTCCCCGAAGAAAAGCGCAATGCCCAGAGCGGCGCCAACACGACCAGCCTGCTTTCGGTCAGCGTGGGCTACGACCGCTATTCGGGCCAGCCGATGATGAGCAACGTACCGGTCAGCGTTCTGCCGCTTGGCGTCTCGCGACGACCGGGCGCGTCGCTTGCCGGGAACGCGGCGACCAGCGCGGTCTGACCGCCGCGAACGCGCTTTAGCGTGACCGCAACGGTAAACCCACCCTCTGTCATTGCCCGGCTCGACCGGGCAATCCATACCGCCTTCGCCAGCAGGCAAACGGGAATTGCGTAGGCCCGCTCCGCTCGGCGCACCGCCTCACTGCGTCGAAACGGCAGAGGAATGGATCGTCGGATCAGGTCCGACGATGACGAGCTTTGAGATGACGCACAGGCCTCGCCCCTCTCGATGACGACAACGGGAAGGGAGGCTTTCCCAGCGGTAAACCCACCCTCTGTCATTGCCCGGCTCGACAGGGCAATCAATACCGCCTTCGCCAGCAGGCAAACGGGAATTGCGCAGGCTCGCCCCGCTCGGCGCACCGCCTCAATGCGTCGAAACGGCGGAGGAATGGATCGTCGGGTCAAGCCCGACGATGACGAGCTTTGAGATGACGCACAGGCCTCGCCCCTCTCGATGACGACAACGGGAAGGGACGCTTTCCCCGCGATAAACCCACCCGCCGTCATTGCCCGGCTTGACCGGGCAATCCATACCGCTGGCGTGTCACCCGGACGGGCGCGCTCGCTTAGCGCCGCTCGACAGCGTCAACACGCGTGTTAAACTCCTCTCCTGACGGACCGCGCTGAAGACGGCCCGCAAGCGGAGAGGACGCCCCATGATTGACCGGGCCACAAGTGATCACGCCTCCTATTGCCGCGTCTGCCTCAACGGCTGCGCGATCCGCGTCGGGATCGAGGACGGCAAGGCCGTCAGCGTCACCGGCGACAAGGACAACCCCGTCTACCACGGTTTCATCTGCGTGAAGGGGCGCGAGCAGGTACGACTGCTGGCAGATCCGCGCCGCCTTCATCATTCGCTCAAGCGCGGCCCGGACGGCAGGCTGCATCCCATTCCGGTCGACGAGGCCATCGGCGAAATCGCCGAAAAGCTCGCCGCGATTCGCGAAAGGCATGGCCCCCGCGCCATCGCCGGTTATCTCGGAACCGCCCAGACGAACGCTGCCGCGACCTGTTCCATCTATACCGCCTTCATCCAGGCGCTCGGCACGCCGATGAATTTCGGCGCCGCGACCATCGACAAGCCCGGCAAGAAGATCGGCCACGCCCTGCACGGGCGCTGGGGCGCACCTCCGGTCGGCTATGACGACCCGGAAGTCATCATGCTGGTCGGGTCAAACCCGCTGATCACCTTCACCGGCTTTCCCTATGGCAATCCGGGCCGCTGGCTGAACGAAAGGCTGGCCGGCGGCACGAAGCTGATCGTCATCGACCCGCGCCGCACCGATGTCGCCAAACGGGCGCACCTGCACATCCAGGCAGCCCCCGGACACGATGCGGAAATCGCGGCCGCAATTCTCAACGTCATCGTCACCGACCGGCTCTACGACCGGGAGTTCGTCGATAGCTTTACCGATGGGCTCGAGGCGCTGGCAGAGACGGTGAAGCCCTTCACGCCGCAGGCTGTCGCTGAGATGGCCGGTATCGAGGCGTCGCAGATCGTCGAGGCCGCCCGGCTGCTCAGCTCCACCCGCCGCGGCTATATCAATGCGGGCACCGGCCCGAACATGTCCGGTCTCGGCACGCTGATCGAATATCTGCTGATCGATATCCACACGCTCTGCGGCTACTGGCTGCGCGCCGGCGACCGGGTGCGCCAGCCCGGCGTTCTCGCCCAGCCGGCCCCGGCCGTCGCTGAAGTCAAGAAGCCGGGTCGTGCCTATGGCTTCGGCGAGAAGCTGCGCGTGCGCGATCTCGCCGGCACAGCGGCCGGCATGCCGACAGGCGCGCTCGCCGACGAAATCCTCACCGACGGCGAGGGCCAGGTGCGGGCGCTGATCAGCTGCGCCGGCAACCCGGCCGGCTCATGGCCCGATCAGGAACAGGCGATTGCCGCCATGAAGTCGCTTGATCTTCTCGTTCAGGTCGATCCGTGGATGTCGTCCACCGCAAAGCTCGCGGACTATGTGATCGCGCCGAAGATCTGGCTGGAAGTGCCGAGCACGACGCAGATGCTCGACCAGCTCACTAGATTCGGTGTCGGCTACGGCCTTGCCGAGCCCTATGCACAGTATACGCCGGCGCTCGTCGCACCGCCCGAAGGCAGCGATCTCATCGAGGACTGGCAATTCTTCTACCGGCTGGCAAAGGCGATGGGTCTTCAGCTCAACGTCTCCACGCTGATCCTGCCCAACCCGGCGCGCGCGCCGCTCGATATGGATAGCGAGCCGACGAGCGACGAACTGCTGGAATGGCTGGCGCGTGACGCGCGCATCCCCCTGTCGGAGGTGAAGAAACACCCCGGCGGCGCGATCTTCCCCGATCCGCCGGTCATCGTTCAGCCGGGTGATCCGATGAACGAGCATCGCCTGCAGCTTGCCGTACCGGAGATGATGGCGGATCTGACCGCCCTTTCGCCAGAACACCGCCGGGCGGAGGCCCGCCCCCTGCGGCTCCTCTGCCGCCGCATGATGCATGTCTACAATACCAATTTCATCGGCGCGCTGCCGGCAAACGCGCGGCCCTATAACCCGGCCTTCCTGAGCCCCGACGACATGGTCGCCTACGACATCGGCGAGGGCGAGACCATCGAGATCGCATCCGACTTCGGCGAGATCGCAGCGATTGCCCATACCGACGAGAGCCTCAGGCCCGGGACGGTTTCCATCAGCTTCGGCTTCGGCCAGCTGCCGGGCGAGAGCGCCGACCCGCAGGAGACAGGCAGCAATACGACGCGGCTATTGTCGATGAGCGCGATCTACGACCGCTATTCGGGTCAGCCGCGCATGAGCAACGTGCCGGTGTCGATCCGCCGTCTTGCCGGCAAGCGAAAGGCGCGGCCGGAAGCCGGCGTGGAGGATCGCCCGGGCGCGTAAATCCCCCTCCATCATTGCCGGGGTCGCGCTGCCCAGCGCACCGCCTCACCACGACGAAACGACAGAGGACTGGATCGCCGGATCAGGTCCGGCGATGACAGGCTTTGGTTGGCGCGGTGCCCCGCCCACACGCCACCGGACGAGGAGGCCCTTGCGGTTTCCCGCCGCCTTCACCCCACTCTCCGTCATTGCCCGGCTTGACCGGGCAATCCATACCGCCGGCCTCGCGGCAGAACGGGCGGTCCGTCTGGCCTAGCGATACGCCCGGAAAAATTCCCTGACCTTGCTGACGAACAGATCGCCCTGCTCGAAGGCAAGGAAGTGCCCGCCATCGGCCGCGATCTCATAGGACGCGACATTGTAGCAGCGTTCGATAACCTCTTTCGGCGGCGGCACGCTCAAGTCCTTCGGACACAGGAAAAACCCGGTCGGCACCGTCACCATCGCGCCATCCGGCAGGCGCATCCCGTTGCCCTCGACGATGGAAATATAAAGCCAGCTCGACGCCGCCGGGCCGGGCAGCCAGTAGAGCATAACATTCGCCAGTAGGTGATCGAGGCTGAAGGGCGGGTCGCGCGTCTCGCCGGGAATCGTCCAGCCATGGAATTTCTCGATGATCCACGCGGCAAGTCCCATCGGTGAATCGGTCAACCCTTGCGCCAGCGTCTGCGGCTTCGTTCCCTGCTCGATCCGGTAACCCGATTCCGCCGGCATCCGCGCCTTCACCGCGGCAAGCCACGCCGCCTCTTCCGCCGAGGGCTCGCCCTTCGGCGGCCGGCGGAACGAGACCATGTTGAGATGCATCGCGGCCACCGTCTCAGGGTGACCGAAAGCGAGCCACGAGGAAATGATCGCGCCCCAGTCGCCTCCTTGCGCGAAATAGGACGAAAAGCCGAGGACCTCGGTCATCAGCGTATTCCACATCCGCGCGACATCGCGCGGGCCGATGGGCGCGGCGGGTCCTTCAGAAAACCCGTAGCCGGGGATCGACGGCACGACGACGGTAAAGGCGTCCGCCGCATCGCCGCCGAAACGTTCGGGATGCGCGAGCGGCTCGATCACGTCGAGAAACTCGACGATGGAGCCCGGCCAGCCATGCGTCAGGATCAGGGGTTTGGGCGCCGGGCCGGAGCCTTCCTCGATCAGGAAATGAACCTCTAGCCCCTCGACCTTGGCCTTGAAGCCGGGAAAGCGGTTGATCGCCGCTTCCGACCGCCGCCAGTCATATCGGTTCAGCCAGTAATCATGGACCCGGCGCATATAGTCGCCCGGCACCCCATAGCGCCACGGCGCGGCCTCCGGCTCCACCGGCCAGCGCGTCAGCTCAAGCCGCTTGCGCAGATCGGTGAGGATGGCGTCGGGAACGGCGACGGTGAAGGGCTTGGCGTTGTTTGGCATGAACATTCCTCCCCAATTCTTGGGCAGGACTTCACGCGATTTGGTCTAATCGGGTCAAGGAAAACTGGTGCCGCTTGCGTGACTCGAACACGCGACCCCATCATTACGAATGATGTGCTCTACCAACTGAGCTAAAGCGGCTTCACCGGCAGGCGGGTTTGGCCCGCCGCGGAAATTCCAACAGTTTTGGTCGCGATCCGCGTTTCGGGCAAGCCCGGCGGATCGGATGGCGGATGGGATACAATCAACCCGCCCGCGATGCAAGGCGTCATTGAAGCCACGCCGCGCTTAGCCGCTGCGAGGTCAGTGGAGGCGAAGTTTGCGCTTGCGCGGCAGCGACCCGTCCTCCTCCGGCTCGACGCCCGGATCGTCCGGGATCGGCGGCTTGAACGGTTCGGCTTCCTTCAGTTCGATTGGCTCCGCAGCTGGCTTCGGGTCGGCGGGCGTCGGAGCCGGCGTTTCGGCAATTGTCGCTTCCGGCGCGGCCTTCGTCTCGCCTTCCTTTTTCTCCGGTTCGGGCGTCGCGGCGGCGGGCTTTGCCGGCTTCGACGCAATGATCTCCCGTCCCGGCATTGCCGTCGCCGGCTCGGGCGTTGCGAGCGGCCTGATTTCCTTCATCGGTTCCGGCTCGGAGGCGGCGATCAGGCCGCCTGCGGGCAGGACATCGGCTTCCGGATCGATCGGCATGGAAAGCACCTGCACCGGGACTTTCCATTCAAAGGCGTCGAGTTCGCCGGTGATCGGCGACACGGGCGCCCATTCGGCCGAGACATGGCCGTCCGCCGTCCATGCCGGATCGCGCGGCGCGCGCACCGCGCGGGCGAGCCACTCGCGCGCTTTGCCCCGGTCGCCGTCCTGATGATCCTCAAGCTCCGCCATCAGAAGGCAGACGCGCTGCGTCGGCATCTGATGCAGCAAGGGCTCAAGTTCGGCACGGGCAAGCTTGTAATCCTGTGCTTCCAGCGCCGCGCGGGCGAGCGCGATGCGCGACTCCTCGTTGCCCGGTGCCTTCTGCGCCAGCGCCTTCACCCGTTTCAGGCGGTCGCGCACCGAATCGCCCGAGCGGGCATGGGCATAGACCTCGGCAAGGTCGGGATGCGGCGAAAGCTTCCACGTCTTCTCGATCACCTTCACCGCCTTTGCCGTCTGCCCGGTGGAGGCGAGATGCTGCCCGGCAATGAGCGCGGCGGGGACGAGTTCAGGCGCCAGCTTCTGCGCTTCCAGCGCCAGCGAGAGCGAGCGTTCCGGCTCGCGGTCGAAACATTCCTGCGCCTGCGCGGTCAGGAGGACGGCTTTCAGACGCCTGGCCTTCGCCCGGTCGATCAGCCTGTTGTCGGCATTGCGCTCGACGATCCGCAGCGTCTCGTCCCAGTGGCCGTGCCGCGTTTCATAGGCAAGAAGCGCGTTCGCCGCCCAGGGCAGCGCCGGCGAACGGGCAAGCGCCCGCGCCGCATAGTGCCGGGCTGCGTCCTCGTCCTCGGCGCGCTCGGCCTCCACATAGAGCCCGCGCAGGCCGATCGGTTCCGTCGCCGGGTCGTCGACCATCGCCTCGAAGGCCTCGTGCGCCCCCTGCCGGTCGCCGGCAAGCTGAGCGGCCTGCGCTTTCAGAAGCAGCGCGAGCGGCTCGCGCTCCAGCAGCTTGTCGGCCTGTTTGGAATGGCGGCGGGCAGCCGCGACATCGCCGGCATTGGCCGCGATCATGCCTGCCGAAAGCGCCCTGAAGCCCCGCGCCTCGCGCCGGCCCTTGAAAAAGCTGCCGATGGCCTCCGGTCCGTGCAGCACCCAGCGGATGATGCCCCAGACGAAAAGGATCAGTACGATCAGCACGACGGTCGCGATCGCGGCGAGCATCAGGCTGACCTCGATCCGGTAGCCGAGCCAGTTGAAGACCACATGGCCGGGGTGCTCGGCCACCCAGACGAAGCCGGCGGCCAGCAGCAGCGTGACGATCAGGAAAAAGAGAACCCTTGCCATATGCGGTTCAGCCTCCGATCGCCTGGCGCACCAGCACATCGGCCGCTTCAAGCTGCGTCTGCCGGCGTTTCAGCAACTCGCCGAAAGTGCCCGAGGCCGCCTGCGATTCGGCTGGCAGTTTGTCGAACTCGGCCCTGGCGAGGCCGCTGTCGCCGCGCTGCAGGGCGGCATCGATCCGCGAAATGATGGCTTCCGGCGTGTCGCCAGCCTGCGGGCCCGCGGCGCGGATCGTGACCAGCGACCGCGCACCCTCCGCGATCCGGCCGATGACACCGCTCGCGGGCGGACGGGCGGCCTGGATCATCGCCCCGGCATTGTCGTTGAAGGCCCCGGTCAGCGCATCGAGCGAGACGGGGCCTGGCTGAAGCGCTTCCTGCAACGGCGCGATCGCAAGGCCGAGCGACGATCCTTCCTGCAGGTCGGCCTCGGAGACAGTTCCGCGCGATACCGCGTCACGCAGCGAAAGGGCAGCCTGGATCTGCCCGCTCTTTTCCGGACCCTGCGCCCTGGCGTTATTGGATGAGGCGAGCGTTTCGGTTCGCTGCTGAAGCGCCGAGAGAGCGCCCTGCAATTCCTGCTTGATGGCGCCCATTTCATCGCGCAGCGCGGTCGTATCCGCGCCGCTCTCGCCGCCTGTGCCCTGTCCGAACGAAGCGATCTTCTGTTCGAGCGCCGAGAGCCGGCCTTCGACGGGCGAAAGATCGACCGTGCCACCGCTGGCCGCCGAAAGCCCCGAAATGCGCTCTTCAAGCGCCGCGACCCTGGCCTCAAGCGCACTCGTATCGACGCTCGGCGCGGGCGCCAATTCCAGTCTGGCAAGCCGGTCTTCAAGCGGTTTCAGATCCACCGCCTGCGTTGCCGGCCGGCTCTCAAGCCGGTCGACACGGCCCTGAAGCACGGTGATCGCCGACATGTCGGGCGCGCGGCCGGGCAGCAGGTCGAAATAATAGGCGCCATAGACAATCGCGCCGCCGATGATGCCCCCGGCGATGGCGCCGAGAACCCACGAGCCGATCCCGCGTCGTGCCGGAGCCGGATCGGGTTTCGCGGCCTTCGAACCGGCAGGCGGCACTGACGACGCCGATGCCGCGGAGGTTGCGCCGGATGCTGGCGCCGATTCCTGTTTCGGCGGTACGGTCTCCGCCTTCTTTTCGGCCTTGGCATCTGCCGGGGCAGCTTCCGCGGCCGCCGGCTTGTCTGCCGCCGCCTTCGGCGCATCTTCAACCGTTGAGGCCTTCAGATCGATCGTCGGGGGCTTCACCGCCCGGCGCCTGGCCGCTCCGGTATCCTTCTTCCCCTCATCGCCTGCCGTCATGCGAAGTCGCCTCTTCCTGTCTGATTCATATGGTGCCCGTTCCGCCCGGCTCTGCTCAGTTACACCCCGTTTGCGTCACCGGTGCAAGGTTGCAGACGGTGTAACGATCGCCGATGTCTCAGGTTTCAAGCGCCGCCAGCAGGGCGGCCTCGTCGAGCCTTGAAGCGATTTTCACCTTCCAGCCGCCAGCTTCGGCAAAGGGCCTCGCCGCCCGCGCGGAAATCGCCGCGATGCCCGGCCGGGCAAGCCAAGCGGGCATCCTGGCGTAAAGGCCGATCAGGGCTTCGGCGGCACGCTCGGAATAGACCAGCGCCATTTCTGGCGCCTGCCTGATAATGGTGTCCCGCGCCGCAACGGCCAGCGCATCTTCGGCCACCGCATCGTAAGCGACGATCCGCCGCACCGCGAAACCGACGCGCTTCAGATCACCCGCAACGTCGCCCGCGACATGCGCGCCGGCAATGTGCACCAATGCGCCGGTATGCGGTGAAATCGCCCTGCGCACGACACGGACCAACGCCGCCGAATCGCTGCTGGCGCTTGTGACATTCTGAAAGCCGGCGTCACGCGCGGCCTGCGCTGTCGCGTCGCCGACGGCAAAGACGGGAAGCCGCGCGAACCGTGCGACATCTTCTCCTGAAAGCGTGCGAACACCGTTGCGGCTCGTCAGCAGGATGCCGCCGACACCAGCGGGGTCGATCGCCGCGCCGGTCGGCTTGATGGCAAAGAGCGGCGCGATGACCGCCTTGTGACCGGCAGCCTCGAGCCGCGCCGCCGTTCGCGCCGCATCTTCCGCCGGCCGTGTCACCAGCACCCGCATGGCGTCACCTATACCCTGAGCGAGGCCAACAACTCCGCCCCGGCCTCGTCGAGGATTTTTTCGCCAGCCTGTCGCCCGATGGCGCCAGGATCGTCGCTCGCGCCCTCACCATTGACCTCGAAGCTCTGCGTTCCGTCGGGCGAGAGCACCTGCCCGCGAAAACGCAACGTCTTTCCATCGAGTGTCGCATGGCCCGCAATCGGCGTCCGGCAGGAGCCATCGAGAACGCCGAGAAATGCCCGTTCGCAGATCAGCGCGGTTGCCGTTGCATGATCGTGGATCGACGTCAGGAGCGTCTCGATCTCCGTGTCGCCAAGCCGGCTTTCGATGCAGATCGCGCCCTGACCGACAGCGGGCAGGAAGTCGGTCGCCGGCAGCAGCGCCCGGATCTCGGCGGCAAGCCCGAGCCGCCGCAGGCCCGCGGTTGCGAGGATCGCGCCGGCGAACTCGCCCGCCTTGAGCTTTGCAAGCCGCGTGATGACATTGCCGCGCAGCATCGCAACCTTGAGATCGGGACGAAGCCGGCGCAGCTGCGCCTGCCGGCGAAGCGATGCCGTTCCGATGACGCTATCGGCCGGCACGGAGGCAAGGTCTGGATACTGGTAGGACACGAACGCATCGCGCACATCCTCACGCGGGAGAAAGGCCGAAAGGCCGAGTCCGTCGGGCAGCACCGTCGGCATATCCTTGGCCGAATGCACCGCAAGATCGATCCGCCGGTCGTATAGCGCCTCCTCGAGTTCCTTGGTGAAAAGCCCTTTACCGCCAGCTTCCGACAGGGGCCGGTCGAGGATCTGGTCGCCCGTGGTCTTGATCTCGACGATCTCGATGCCGGCCGCTTCCACGACGCCGGCCGAGATCAGCCGTTCGCGAACCTCATGCGCCTGCGCGAGCGCCAGCGCGCTGCCGCGTGTGCCGATACGGACCATATTCCTGTACTTCCCCTGACCACCATTCCGACGGGGTGGCTGAACCTTCACGAGCAAACTATAGAAGAGACATGGCAGAAAGACGTATCGGGTGACAAGCCGGATGGCGGGCGCTGCGAGGGTTGAACGAATGAACGGGACGATGCTTGTTCTGGGGATCGAGACGAGCTGCGACGAGACAGCCGCGGCGGTTGTCGCGCGCGAAGCCGACGGCTCGGGCCGGATTCTGTCATCCGTCGTGCTCAGCCAGATCGAGGAACACGCGCCCTTCGGCGGCGTCGTGCCGGAGATTGCCGCACGCGCGCATGTAGAAGCGCTTGACGCAATCATCGCCCGCGCGCTGACCGAGGCGGACGTGTCCGGTGCACAGCTTTCGGCGGTCGCTGCCACGTGCGGCCCGGGCCTTCAGGGTGGCCTGCTCGTCGGCGCTATGACCGGCAAGGCGATGGCCTTCGCGCTGCAGAAGCCGTTTCTTGCCATCAACCATCTTGAGGCCCATGCGCTGACCGTGCGCCTCACGGACGGTCTTGCCTTCCCGTTCCTGATGCTGCTCGTTTCAGGCGGTCACACACAGATCCTGCTGGTCGAGGGTGCCGGCCGTTACCAGCGCCTCGCCACCACGATCGACGATGCCGTTGGCGAAGCCTTCGACAAGGTCGCCAAACTGCTCGGCCTTCCCTATCCAGGCGGACCGGCAGTGGAACGAGAGGCAAAGACGGGCAATCCCGCACGGTTCGATTTGCCGCGCCCGATGGTCGGTCGGGCCGAGCCGCATTTTTCATTTTCCGGGCTCAAGACGGCCGTGCGCCGCGCCGCCGAACCCTTGCAGCCCCTGAAAGACGTCGACATCGCCGACATCTGCGCTGGCTTCCAGGCAGCCGTCGCCGAATGCCTTGCCGACAGGGTCAAACATGCCTTCCGCCGGGCCCCGGGCGGTCTGCCGCTGGTCATCGCCGGCGGCGTGGCCGCCAATCAGGCTATCCGTCTCGCCCTGGACGATCTGGCGTCTCAAAATGACAGCGCCCTTTATGCCCCGCCGCCTGCGCTATGCGCCGACAACGGCGTCATGATTGCCTGGGCGGGGGCGGAGAGAATGGCGCTGGGCCTCGTCGATACGCTTGACGCTGCGGTGCGGCCGCGCTGGCCTCTCGATCTCGCTGCCGAATCGGCCCGCGGCGCCGGCGTGAAGGCTTGAGCAGGCATGGGGCGGGGGCGTCGGAGTGACTGAAATCTTCAAGCGCTTTTCAGTGTTGGGTGCGGGCGCCTGGGGAACGGCGCTTGCCATGCTGCTTGCGGGCAAGGGGCGCGACGTCAGCCTGTGGACGCATAGCGCTGAAAGCGCGCAGTCCATCGCGCGCACCGGCGAGAACAGGCGCCTGCCGGGCGTCCGGCTGAATCCCGGCATCAGGCCAACCGCAGATCTGGCGCTCGCCGCCGATGCGGATGCGGTCCTGATCGTCGTCCCGGCGCAGTCCGTCCGCGCGGTAGCCCGCACCATGCGGGAGCACGTCAGGACCGGTACGCCGCTGATCATCTGTTCGAAAGGTATCGAGCGCGGTTCTCTGGCGCTGCTTTCCGATGTCGTTGCCGCGGAAGTGCCGGACGCGCGCGTCGCGGTTCTGTCCGGCCCGAGCTTTGCGGCCGATGTCGTGCGAGGCCTGCCGACCGCGGTTACGCTGGCGGCAACCGACATGGCGCTGGCGGAAAGCCTGACGGCGGCGATTGGCGAGACGCATTTCCGGCCCTATGCATCCGACGATATCGCGGGCGTGGAGACGGGCGGATCGGTCAAGAACGTTCTGGCCATTGCCTGCGGCATTGTTTCCGGCAGGTCGCTCGGCGCCAGTGCCGGCGCGGCGCTCATCGCGCGCGGTTTTGCCGAAATGACGCGGCTCGGCATTGCGCTCGGCGGCAGGGCGGAAACGCTCGCCGGCCTTTCGGGCCTCGGCGACCTGGTGCTGACCTGTACCAGCGCGCAATCGCGCAATTTCGCTCTTGGTGCCGACCTCGGCGCCGGGCATGGAATCGACGCCGCCCTTGCCGCACGCGGCGCCATCAGCGAGGGCGCCTTTACGGCCGAGGCCGTGGCCGGACTTGCCGCCCGGCATGGCATCGAGATGCCCATCTGCGGGGCCATTCACGATATTGTCTCAGGCGCATCTGGCGTGGAGGAAGCAATCCGGCAATTGCTGGCGCGTCCCTTTCGCAGCGAAGGTCTGTGACACGACCGAGCGCCCACACCGGAAAAGAGAAGCGACATGAAATATTGGCTGTTCAAATCCGAACCGTTCAAATGGTCGTGGGACCACCAGAAGAAGGCGGGTGACAAGGGCACGGAATGGGACGGCGTGCGCAATTATCAGGCGCGCAACAACATGCGTGAGATGGCACTTGGCGATCGCGGCTTCTTCTACCACTCCAACGAGGGCCTTGAGATCGTCGGGATCGCGGAAATCTGCAAGCTTGCCCATCCCGATTCAACGACCGACGATGCGCGCTGGGAATGTGTCGACATTCGTGCGCTCGCCGATGTCCCCAGGCCCGTGTCGCTGCAGGAGATCAAGGCCAATCCGAAGCTCGCCGACATGTCGCTCGTCACCTCCATGCGCCTGTCCGTACAGCCGGTGAAGGAAAACGAATGGGAAGAGGTCTGCCGCATGGGCGGCCTCGACCCCGAAACGCTGAAAGCCATCCTCTGAGCAAGGACATCTGCTTGGATCACCGCATCGGCGCAAAGGACCGCACCGCCTTCATCCGCGCCAATACGCGGCTGATGGACGTGCCGCACGCGCCTGAGATCCGGCTCCATCTCGCCGACGAGGCCTTCTCGCTCTGGCACAGGACCGAGGAAGAGCTGGAGGCCCTCGGGCTGCCGGCGCCATTCTGGGCCTTCGCATGGGCGGGCGGCCAGGCGCTCGCCAGATACGTGCTGGACAACAAGGCACTCGCCGCCGGCCGGCGCGTTGTCGATGTCGGCTCCGGTTCCGGCCTTGTCGCCATCGCAGCGGCCAGGGCCGGGGCGGCTCATGTCCTCGCCGCAGATCCCGACCCGTTCACGCCGGCGGCAATCGCACTGAATGCCGCGGCAAATGGCGTGCAGGTCGAGACGACGACCGAGGATCTCCTCGACGACGCACCGCCGCCCTGCGACCTCCTGCTGATTGGCGACATGTTCTTCGATCGGGAGATCGCTCCGCGCATGGAGCGATTTGCCCGACGCGCGCTGGCCGCCGGCGCGGACGTTCTGATCGGCGATCCGGGCCGGGCCTATCTGCCGCGCGAAAGACTTGAACAGCTCGCGCTATACGAGGTGCCCGTGAGTCGCGCGCTCGAGGACAACGACGTCAAGCGGACGCGTGTCTGGCGAGTGAAGGCCTGAGGCATTGCGGGCGGAAACGTCCGCTGCCGGATGGACCGGCATTCACGGCTGTGCGACCATCGCCGCCGTTCTGGACAGGAAAGGATGCGCGCATGGCGTTCGCCGGCATCAATTATCTCGCGGTGTTTCTTGCCGCCGTTGCCAGTTTCGTCTTCGGCGCGATCTGGTACATGGCGCTGTCGAGACAATGGCAGAAAGCCGCCGGCCTTGAAGGTCGGTTGCCCGGCAAGAAGGGCCTGGCGGCAGCCCTGCCCTTCATCATCTCCTTCATCGGCGAACTGGTCATGGCCCATGTTCTCGCAGGCGCCGTTGGCCACCTTTCCACCGGCGTCACGCTGACGAACGCCCTGATCAGCGCGCTGATCCTCTGGGCCGGCTTCATCGCGACGACAACGACGATTGCGCACCGCTATCAGATGGCCCCCTGGTCGCTGACATTCATCGACGCCGGACACTGGCTGGGCGTGATGCTGGTGCAGGGTCTCGTGATTGGCCTGTTCGGGGTGTAGTCGGGAAATCACCTAGTCCGGAAGGCGGATTGTCCTCCCGCGTCCGGCTTGCCAATAATGCCGCGTCAAAAGCGGATCGAAGAGCAGATCCGCTGCTGCCGCACTTGCCGTTCTGGGGAGAAAACCAATGTCGACCGAAAAAGTGTTCAAGGTCTCAAAGGCCTGGGCGACGCGCGCCCATGTCGATGAGGCAACCTATCAGAAGATGTACAAGGCCAGCGTCAAGGATCCGGACAAGTTCTGGGGCAAGCATGGCAAGCGGATCGACTGGTTCAAACCCTATACGAAGGTCAAGAACACCAATTTTGGCCCCGGAAAGGTGTCGATCAAATGGTTTGAGGACGGCGTCACCAATGCCTCGTACAACTGCATCGACCGGCATCTGAAGACCCGTGCCGATCAGGTTGCGATCATCTGGGAAGGCGACAATCCGTACGACGACCGGAAGATCACCTATGGCGAGCTCTACGACAGGGTCTGCCGGCTCGCCAATGTTCTCAAATCGAACGGCGTCAAGAAGGGTGACCGCGTCACCATCTATCTGCCGATGATCCCGGAAGCGGCCTATTCGATGCTCGCATGCGCCCGTATCGGCGCGGTCCATTCGGTGGTCTTCGGCGGGTTTTCCCCCGATGCGCTCGCCGGGCGCATCGTGGATGCGGAAACGGATTTCGTCATCACCGCAGATGAGGGGCTGCGCGGCGGCCGCACCGTGCCGCTGAAGGAAAACACCGACAAGGCGCTCGACATCGCGGCGCGCGAAGGCTTCCGGGTGAAGAAGGTGCTCGTCGTCCGCCGCACGGGTGGCAAGGTCGGCTGGGCGCCGGGCCGCGACCTCTGGTACCACGATGAAATGGCGGCCGCGAAGCCGGAATGCCCGCCAGCCAGGATGAAGGCCGAAGACCCGCTCTTCATCCTCTATACGTCGGGTTCGACCGGCAAACCGAAAGGTGTCCTGCATACCACCGGCGGCTATCTCGTCTATGCCTCGATGACGCACGAATTTGTCTTCGACTATCACGACGGCGACATCTACTGGTGCACAGCCGATGTCGGCTGGGTTACGGGCCACAGCTATATTCTATACGGGCCGCTCGCCAACGGTGCGACGACGCTGATGTTCGAGGGTGTGCCCAATTACCCCTCGCCGGCACGCTTCTGGGAAGTCGTCGACAAGCACAAGGTCAACATTTTCTACACCGCGCCGACAGCCATTCGCGCGCTCATGCAGGGCGGCGACGAACCGGTAAAGAAAACCTCGCGCAAGTCGCTCCGCTTGCTCGGCTCGGTCGGCGAACCGATCAATCCGGAAGCCTGGATGTGGTATTACAATGTCGTCGGCAACGGGAAATCCCCGATTGTGGATACCTGGTGGCAGACGGAGACCGGCGGCATCCTGATCACACCGCTGCCGGGCGCGACCGCGCTGAAGCCGGGCTCGGCGACGCTTCCCTTCTTTGGCGTTCAGCCGCAGATCGTCGATGCCGAGGGCAACGTGCTGAAGGGTGCGACGGAAGGCAATCTGTGCATTGTCGATTCCTGGCCCGGCCAGATGCGTACGGTTTATGGCGACCACAAGCGCTTCGTGGAAACCTACTTCTCGACTTACAAGGGCAAGTACTTCACCGGCGACGGCTGCCGGCGCGACCAGGACGGCTACTACTGGATCACTGGCCGCGTCGATGACGTGATCAACGTATCCGGTCACCGGATGGGCACGGCGGAAGTGGAATCGGCACTGGTTTCTCACCACACCGTTTCGGAAGCCGCCGTGGTCGGATATCCGCACGACATCAAGGGGCAGGGCATCTACTGCTACGTCACGCTGATGCAGGGCGAAAAGGGCTCGGACGCCCTGCGCAAGGAACTTGTTGCCCATGTGCGTTCGGAAATCGGGCCGATTGCCTCGCCCGACAAGATCCAGTTCGCACCGGGTCTGCCCAAGACCCGTTCGGGCAAGATCATGCGACGTATCCTGCGCAAGATCGCCGAGGATGATTTCGGCTCGCTGGGCGACACCTCGACGCTTGCCGATCCCGCTGTCGTCGACGACCTGATCGCCAACCGGCAGAACAAGAAATGATACTGATCGCGCTTATGTGATTGAGGATTGAGCAGGCGGCCGCGGCCGCCTGTTCTATATTCATCGGCATGTTTCTCGCTTCAGCAAGGTTGATGCCCATGAACATCGCTACCACAATCCGCTCGGCAATCGCCGCCGCTGCTTTCGTCATTTCGGCATTTGCGGCAACGTCTCCGGCCCGCGCGGCGACCGCCGAAGCCATCTTCGCAGGTGGCTGCTTCTGGTGTGTGGAGGCCGACTTCGACAAGATCAGCGGCGTGATTTCGACGACATCGGGCTACACCGGCGGTCATGTCGACAACCCGACCTATCAGATCGTTACCTCCGAAACATCGGGCCACAAGGAGGCGGTGAAGATTGTCTTCGATCCCGATCGCGTCTCTTACGAGAAGTTGCTCGACGTCTACTGGCGCCACATCGATCCCTTCGATGCGCGCGGCCAGTTCTGCGACAAGGGCGATTCCTACAAGCCGGTCATCTTCGCGCTCAACGCGGAGCAGAAACAGCAGGCGCTGGCATCCAAGGAAGAGATCGACAAGGTGCTCGGCCGCAAGACCGTGGTGCCGGTCGTGGACGCATCGACATTCTATCCGGCCGAGGACTACCACCAGAATTATTACAAGAAGAATCCGGTCCGCTATAACTACTATCGCAGCGCCTGCGGCCGCGACGCCAGGGTGCAGCAGGTTTGGGCCGGCCACTAGCCGGCGGAACGACCCGCTTACCATAACCCCCGATTTCCCTCGGCATTGGCCTTTCGAACGGCTATGTGTCGCAGCGGAAACTGGGGTGTTATGTGATGCGTAAAGGGTCCGGCGCCTTAATCGCCTTCGTCTCGCTCATCGTCTGCCTGCTGGCCGAAGTGCCTGCGACGGCGGCCCCGAGCCTTGTCAGCTTTTCGGGCTATCCCCGTGGTGCAATCGTCATTCGTACCAGCGAACGCCGGCTCTATTTCATTACCGGGCGGGATCAGGCGATCGCCTACCCGGTCGCGGTCGGCAAGCCGGGCAAGCTCTGGCATGGCGAGACGAGTATCCGCTCCAAACATGTGCGGCCATCATGGTCGCCGCCTGAGGACGTCTGGCGCGACAATCCGAAACTGCCAGCGGTCATTCCGCCCGGGCCGTCCAATCCCATGGGTGAGCGCGCGATGGTTCTGGCGCGCGACCAGTATGCGATACACGGAACGAACCGGCCCGATTCGATCGGCCGCTACGTCTCCTATGGATGCATTCGCATGTACAACGCCGACATCATCGATCTTTTCGACCGGGTTCGCGTCGGCACGCCGGTTCTTGTGGTGAACTGACGGCTGAACGTCAGAAATCGCAGGCGATGCCCTTGATTTCCCAGTCGTCATAGCGCGTCGGTTCTAGCCCGCCGCGACCATTAAGCTCCGTGGGCATTTCGTTCTGCCGGGCGTCGATTTCAGCACGCCGCTCCCTGGCTTCCGCCAGCGCCCGCTTCGCCTGCGGGCTCAGTTCCTTCAACCGGTTGGCACCGTCGCTCATCGGCGTTTTCCACTGTCGTTGCGCGCGCTCTCCGGCGCTACCATATCCTCATTCTATCCGGCAGGGGCCGGCATGCAAACAAGAGGCTTGTATCAGGTCCGATGAACGTCACCAAAACCGCGATCCTGCTGGCGGCGATGACCGCTCTCTTTCTCGGTATCGGCTATCTGCTGGGCGGCCCGTCGGGCATGGTGATCGCATTTCTGGTCGCCCTTGCCATGAACGCGTTCAGCTACTGGAACGCCGACAAGATGGTGCTGCGCATGTACAACGCGCGTGAGGTCGATGCCTCGAGCGCACCTGGATACTACCGGATCGTCGAGAGGCTGGCTGCCAATGCCGGGCTGCCGATGCCCCGGGTCTATCTGATCGAAAACCCGCAGCCGAACGCATTCGCTACCGGCCGCAACCCGGAAAACGCCGCCGTCGCCGCCACAACCGGTATCTTGAACCTGCTGAGCGAGGACGAACTCGCGGGGGTCATGGCGCATGAACTCGCCCATGTCCGCAACAGGGACACGCTGACCATGACGGTCACCGCGACGATAGCGGGCGCGATATCGATGCTGGCCAATTTCGCGATGTTCTTCGGCGGAAGCCGCAACAACAACAATCCGTTCGGTTTCATAGGCACGCTGGCGATGGTCTTTCTGGCGCCGTTGGCTGCCGGCCTTGTGCAGATGGCGATCAGCCGCACGCGTGAATATGCCGCCGACCGGGCCGGAGCCGAAATCTCGGGAAATCCGATGGCGCTCGCCTCCGCTCTTAACAAGATTTCCGGGATGGCTCATGCTATTCCCAACCCCGATGCGGAGCGCAATCCGGCGACCGCGCACATGTTCATTATCAACCCGCTTTCCGGCGAACGCATGGATAATCTGTTCTCCACCCACCCCAACACCGAAAACCGGATCGCGGCGCTCGCGCAACTTGCCGAGGAAATGGGTCTGGCCGGAACGCAGGCCTCCGCAAGCCGGCCGGCCGCAGGACCGTGGGGCACCGCCCGGCGCGGACCGTGGGGTTGATCGGGTGAGCGGACCGCCTTTGCTGAAAGGGGCTGAACGCGTCGGCCTGTCGCAACGCCGCATCGCCGCCAAGATCACCGCCCGCGTTCTGACCGAAGGCAAGTCGCTCGATGAGCAGCTCGACCCGCAGCATGGCGATGCGGTTCTCAGACACCTGCCGGCTCGGGACCGTGCGTTCGTCAAGGCGGTGACCGCGACCACTTTCCGCCGCCTCGGCTCGTTGCGCTTCGTCCTTCGCAGGACGCTGGAAAAGGGCATGCCGAAACGGTCCGGCCTGTTTGAACCCATCCTGATGAACGCGGCGGCGCAGCTTCTATTTCTCGAAACCGCCGATCATGCCGCCGTCGATCAGGCCGTCGAGCTGATGGGGGAGGACCGGCACGCGAAGCGATATCAGTCGCTGGCCAATGCTGTGCTGCGCCGCATCGCGCGGGAACGCACCGATCTGGTTGCCGCACTTCCGCGAACGATTGATTTGCCGAAATGGCTGATGACGCGCTGGCAACGGAACTGGGGCGAGGAAAACCTCGCGGCAATGGCAGCGCTGCTGCGCCACGAAGCCCCTCTCGACCTCAGCGCCGGCGATCCCGATACCGTTGCCGCACAGACAGGGGGCATTTTGTTGCCGGGCGGTTCGGTAAGGCTCTCGCAACACGGCGCCATAGACAAGATTGAGGGATTTGAAGCGGGAATCTGGTGGGTGCAGGATGCCGCCGCGGCCATGCCGGCCCGGCTTCTGAATGTTCGGCCCGGCGACGAGGTTGCAGACCTCTGTGCCGCTCCGGGCGGCAAGACCGCGCAGCTTTGTGCGCGCGGTGCCAGGGTGACGGCGTATGACCGTTCGCCCGGAAGGCTGAAAAGACTTCAGAGCAATCTATCGAGGCTTCATTTCGAAGCCGAAACAAAAGTAGCCGACGTCCTGCAGCTTGAGGGCGAGGCCCGTTACGATGCCATCCTGCTGGACGCGCCCTGTTCCGCGACAGGCACGATACGGCGCCACCCGGATATTGCTTTCAATCGTCGCGCGTCCGACATCACCGCACTTGCGGCCATCCAGTCGCACATGCTGGACGTCGCCTGGCGTCTGCTGCGGCCGGGCGGTTTGCTGGTGTTTTCAACCTGCTCGCTTGAGCCGGAGGAAGGCGAAGAACAGGCTGCGGCTTTTCTGCAGCGCCAACCCGGCGCGACGCGCCTGCCGATCGCCCCGGCTGAGGCTGGCCCCTTCGATCAATCGGTCGACCGCCATGGCGATCTGAGGATTTTGCCCCATCACCTCGCGGACGAGCGTCCGGAACTGGCCGGCGCCGACGGATTCTTCTGCGCAAGGTTTTCCAAACCCGCATGAAATGATTGGCATTTGAGTCACATCCTGTAATTTCGGGCGGGGAATCACCGCTGCTGCAGTGAAGTTTTCACCGGCGGTGAAGGGACGCAGAACGGATGGCAGGCTTGGCCTTTGGCGATCGGACGGTGCTCGCGGGACTTGCGCTCCGGCGGGCATTTCGTGGCCTGTATGTGGCCTTCCACACGAGCCCGCTATATCGCTGGCGCTATTCGGGAAATGCACCGCAACGCCTGCTTGTCGCACCGCAGGATATCCGCACGGCCGACCCAGTCGTTGCCAGTGAGATCTATGCGGGAATCTATGCGCTCGACGGCACCACCGTGCAATGCAAGGGCGCCTCACCTTTCGAGACGCCACCGCCAAATGATGCGTGGCGCGAGGCGCTTCACGGTTTCGGCTGGCTGCGTCACCTGCGCAGTGCCGATATCGGCCTTGCCCGCACGAATGCGCGGGCGTTGGTCGATGAATGGATAAGCATTTGCGGCAGCTACGATCCCGGCGCGTGGGCGCCGCATATCGTATCGCGGCGCATGATTTCCTGGCTTTCGCACGCACCGCTTTTGCTCAATGACTGCCCGCCGGATTTCTACCGCCGATTCATGCGCTCACTGTCGCGTCAATCGCGCTACCTTGCGCGTACCGCGCCGGAAGCAACGGATGGAGCGGCCCGGCTGACGGCCGATATTGCGCTGACCATGGCGGGCCTGTGCATGGCCGGCAGGGAGCGCCGTCTGCGTCGGCATACCCAGTGGCTGACCCAGGAGATCGAGAATCAGATCCTGCCGGATGGCGGACATATCAGCCGCAACCCGCAGATGATCGTCGAACTGCTGCTCGATCTGCTGCCGCTGGGCCAGACCTTCGCCGCGCGCGACATGCCGCCGCCCGATGCGCTTGTCAGGGCGATAGACAGGATGATGCCGATGCTGCGCTTCTTCCGTCTGGGCGATGGCGGTCTGACGCGCTTCAATGGTGCATCCTCAACGGCGCCCGACATTATCGCAACGCTGCTGGCCTATGACGAGAACCGGGGCAAACCGGTCCCGAACGCACGTTTTTCCGGTTATCTGCGCCTTGAAGCCGGCGACACGGTTCTTGTCGCCGATAGCGGCGCGACGCCGCCGGTTGATGCATCGGATCGTGCCCATGCAGGGGCGCTGTCCTTCGAGATGTCCTATCGCAGACAGCCCATCATCGTGAACTGCGGCGCGCCGGCTTCGGCCGCACCGCAATGGCGCGAGGCCTGCAGGGCAACGGCCGCGCACTCTACGGCGGTCGTCAACAACCGGTCTTCGTCGCGAATCATCGGTCCCGGAAAGCTGCGCAACTGGGTCGGACCGCTGGTTGTTTCAGGCCCGGACAGGCTGGAAGGCGATATTTCGACAAACGAGATGATGACCATCGCTTCGATGGAACACGATGGCTATCGCGCCGCTTTCGGCATCATTCACCATCGCCGCCTCGCCCTGCTCAACGACGGATCCATCCTGCAGGGCGAAGATCTATTCACCGGGCCGCACAATCGACAGCTGGCGATCAATTCCGCTGGCCGATACGCCATTCGCTTTCACCTGCATCCCGCGATCAGCGCGACACTCGATGAAGACAGCGGAAAGGTGCTCCTCTTCTCCCGCACGGATCCCGATTTCTCCTGGGTGTTTTCTGCAGACGGCGCCGAGATTGCCATTGAGGAAAGTGTGTTCCTGACCGCGATAGCGGGTCCGCGCCGGACGGATCAGATCGTGCTCACCGGTCGCTGCGGACGGCACAATCGGGTATCTTGGTCGCTTGCGGCGAACCGCGCTCCCGATAGCGCTTAACGCAAGGCGTGACGCGCCGGTACCCATGTGGTAACCCGGCTGGCGAATCGGCGCCTGCGTCCCGCCCCGCCGCCCTCTTCCCCGATGTCTGGAGGTTTCCTTGGCCGACAAAACCATCGCCGTTACCCGGGCACTCGTCTCGGTATCCGACAAGACCGGCATCATCGAATTTGCCACAAAGCTCGCAGGTCTTGGCGTTGAGATACTCTCCACCGGGGGAACCGCCGGCGCGCTGCGCGAGGCCGGCTTGAAGATCACCGACGTTTCCGAGGTCACCGGCTTTCCGGAAATCATGGATGGTCGGGTCAAGACACTGCATCCGGCGATCCATGGCGGTCTTCTGGCTGACCGCAACAAGAGCGAACACATGCAGGCGATCGAGGCGCTGGGCATTCATCCGATCGACCTGCTCGTCGTCAATCTCTATCCGTTCGAGGCAACGGTGGAGAAGGGAGCGGGCTTTGACGAGACGATCGAGAACATCGATATCGGCGGTCCGGCGATGATACGCGCCGCAGCGAAGAACCATTCCGGTCTCGCAGTCGTCGTCGATCCCGCCGACTATGAGATCGTTGCAGAAGAAATTGCCGGAGGTGGCGTTTCTGCCCCGACGCGGCGCAAGCTTGCGGCCAAGGCCTTTTCGCGGACCGCCGCCTATGATGCCGCAATCTCGGGATGGCTCAACGCCGAGGCCGGTGTCGAGACGCCCGAATGGTTCGCCGTCGGTGGCCGGCTGTTGCAATCGCTACGCTATGGCGAGAACCCCCATCAGTCGGCGCGGTTCTATGCCAGCACGCCACGGCGCCAGGGCGTTGCCACCGCCAGGGTCGTGCAGGGCAAGGAACTCTCCTACAACAACATCAACGATACCGATGCAGCATTCGAACTCGTCGCGGAATTCGACACCGCTCAGCCGGCAATCGCGATCATCAAGCACGCCAACCCCTGCGGCGTCGCGACCGGCCCCTCGCTTGTGGAGGCCTATCAGCGCGCCCATGCCTGCGACCCGGTCAGCGCCTTTGGCGGTATCGTCGCCGCCAACCGCCCGCTCGACGCCGCCGCTGCCGAGGCGATCACCGGAATATTCACCGAGGTGGTGATCGCGCCGGGCGCCGACGACGAGGCCTTGGCGATCTTCGCGGCAAAGAAAAATCTGCGCCTGCTGCTGACCGAAGGTCTGCCCGATGCAGCAGCGCCCGGCCTGTCGATCCGCAATGTCGCAGGCGGATTGCTTGTGCAGAGCCGCGACAGTGGCACGCTTGCCGGCCTCGATCTTAAGGTTGCGACGAAACGCGCGCCGACGGAAGCTGAACGCGCCGACCTGCTCTTCGCATGGCGCGTCGCCAAGCATGTGAAATCCAACGCGATCGTTTACGCCAAGGATCTCGCAACGGTTGGCATCGGCGCCGGGCAGATGAGCCGCGTCGATTCAGCGCGGATCGCCGCACGCAAGGCCGAGGATGCCGCCGGCGAAGGCGCTGTTCCGCTGACAAAGGGGTCAGTCGTCGCTTCCGACGCGTTTTTTCCTTTCGCCGACGGATTGATGGCGGCGGTCGCGGCCGGCGCTACGGCGGTGATCCAGCCCGGCGGGTCGATGCGCGACAATGAGGTGATCGAAGCTGCCGATGCCGCCGGCATTGCCATGCTGTTCACCGGCATGCGGCACTTTCGTCATTGAATGCAAAAGCCCCCGAAGCGAAAGGACGCTCCGGGGGCTCGGCTTACATGAAGCCTTTACTGGGTCCTGGGTTCGCCCCTGACCCAAAGGCACAGCGTATTGAAAGCCTGATCGCGATTCCGAACGCCGTCACCCGGGTTGATCTCGGAATTCGGCGCCGTCATGCATTCCTGACGGACCCGTTCTTTCTGGGCGTCGGAAAGCTGAGCGAAATTGCCCATCGCTTCCTGCTGCGGATAAAGAACATTGTTATCCTCATCCTTGAAGAACGAACCGCGGACATCGGAATCCCAGTTCTGCATCTTCGCAGGCTCGTTGTCCTTGGTCGTCGGACGATCCATGGCGGCGAATGCCGGCGTGGCAAGGCCAGCGGCAAGAACGATGGCGGTCAAGGTCTTGTAAGTCATGGGAGTTTCCTTTCTTTTGTGAGTCGCCTTGATGGCGCGTCACTGCTGAAGGAATGCCCCGACGCCGCATGTGTTCCCCAACTATTCCGATCTCACGAAAAAGTCATCGCCGAGGATTGAACGCGGCTCAACGAGCCTCGGGGATCGGAACGCGCGTGAACAGCGCAAGGCCGACAAGCATGAAGAGAACGACCACGGCGATGCCGATCCGCTGACTGTCGCTGACCGTTGTCACCAAGGCGACGAGCGCCGGCGCAAGAAAGGCGGTTGCCTTGCCGGAGAATGCAAAAAGACCGAACGCCTCCGTCATGCGCGCGGGATGGGCGAGCTGTGTGACGACATTGCGGCTTGCCGCCTGAACCGGTCCAGCGAAAACGCCGATCAGCGCGCCGACCACGAGATAGAAGCGTTCAGCGACGCTGGCGAAAAGTCCGCCATCTGCCGGCTTGACCCCAATCACGAAAAGAATGTGATCGCGCCCCGCTGAAAGCGCGAGGACGCCAAGGATCGCCAGCGCGGCCAGCGAAAACATGATCACCCGGCGCGGACCGAAGATCTCATCGGCCCGGCCGCCCGCGATCGCACCGCCCGCACCCGTCAACGTCAGAAGAATGCCGAAAAGACCAAGCTGCGTCGCGCCCCAGCCAAACACCGATGCGGCATAGACGCCGCCGAAGGTGAAAAGCGCGGCCAGCCCGTCGGCATAGATCATCCGCGCGAAAAGAAACCGTACATAGGCCGAGCCCAACCCATAGTCCCTGAGGCTCGCGGCGAGAGATTTCATCGCCGCACCGATGCCGGTGCGCGCGCTTGGCCGTGGCGCCTCTGGCGGCGCGAAAAGAAAGAGCGGCAGAACGAACAGAAAATACCAGACGGCGCTGAAAGGTCCGCTTGCCCGCTCGCCGGCAAAGGACAGGGCATCTCCGAACAAAGGCGAAAGGCCAGCCAGCGTTCGTCCGCTGGTGCTCTCGGCGACAATGAAAACCAGCATGATGAAGAGGCTTGCAAGCCCGCCAAGATAGCCGACGCCCCAGCCGAGCCCGCTCAACCGGCCGATTCCGCCGGGCCGGGCGATGTCGGGCAGCATGGCGTTGGTGAAGACGGTCGCAAACTCCGCACCGAGCATGGCGAGCGCGAATGCGCCAAGAACGAAATAAATTCGCCCTTCACCAGCGCCGGGCACTGCAAACCAGAGGCAGGCCATTCCTGCGATGAGCGCTGCGGAAAACAGCGCAAGCCAGAGCATGCGCCGGCCGCCCTGATCGGCGACCGCACCCAGAACCGGGCTCAGAATGGCAATCGTAACGCCGCCTGCGGCCGCGGCTATCCCCCACAACGACTGCCCCTCGACGGGATTTGCGGCGACATGGGCGACGAAATAGGGGCCGAAGATGAATGTGAGAACGATCGTGTAGAATGGCTGCGCTGCCCAGTCGAACAGCACCCAGGCGCCGCGCGTACGTCGCGCCGACCGCTCGGAAACGGTCGTCTCGCTCATCTCACGATGTCACCTAGAAGGCCGGCGGCGACCGAAAGTCGTGACAGGGTCAGCGGCGAGCCTGCAATGTCGCCGATCATCCTTCGCGCCCGTGCCGCATCGTGCCCGCTGGCATGGACCCACGCCTCCACACCGGCCGCGCCCTTGCCCGCATCGAGAGATCTGGCGGTAATTGCCCGTTGGGCGGCGGCCAGCTGATCGATCGTGCGATTGAGCGCCAGCCGGTCGTAATAATCGGGCAGATGCAGCGTATGGGCCGAATCGACGAGCCGGTCGACCGCGAAGGCCGCGCCGGCGGCGAAATAGGTCTCCGCCACTTGTGCGAGGGGCCGTTCCGCCGTGTCCGCCGTCATGATGATATTGCCGGCCTGGGCAAGTGGACCGAAGAGGGCAATGCGCCGTGCCAGCGTCGCCGGAACGCCGGCGGCCTCGTAGGAGGACTGGTGCTCCCGGAGTAATTGCAGCATTTCCTCGGGAATGACCTGCTCGATGACTTTCGTCAGGTCGGCAATGCCCTTTTTGTAGTGCGAGACGTCGTCTTCAAGCGGTCTGGCCGGATCGTCGTTCATGACGTGCCAGCTGACCTGGCTGATCAGCAGGTTCTGGACTTCCGCATACAGCTGCAGCTGCAACTGCCCCTTGATCCTGGTGTCGAGGGCGTCGATCGCCGAGTTGACGTCGCCGAGCTCGAAACTGTCGCGCGCGACGGCGAAAGCGCGGGCGATTTCGTCCGAACTGGCGCCCGTCTGGTCGGCGATACGGGTCGCGAAGCTCGGACCGCCGCGATTGATCATGCTGTTCGACAGCATGGTGGCGATGATCTCGCGGCGAAGCCTGTGGTCGCTGATCGCCTGCGGAAATTTCTTCTGCAGTCGTTTCGGGAAATAGCGCATGAGTTCGCGCCCGAGATACGGATCGTCGGGCACCGGACTTTCCAGCAGCTGGTCGAAGAGATCGATCTTCGCATAGGCCAGCAGCACCGCCAGTTCCGGCCGCGAAAATCCCTCGCCGCGCGCCATCCGCTCGACGATGGCGGCGTCCGTCGGCAGATATTCGATCTGCCGGTCAAGCCGGCCGCTCGCTTCGAGCGTTCGCATGAGCCTGCGCAGGAAACCCGCTTCCTCCGGGCCGCGATGTTCGGCAAGGCTGATGCAAAGGGTCTGCAGGTAATTGTTGCGAAGCACCAGCGCCGCAACTTCGTCGGTCATCTCTGCCAGCAGCTTGTTGCGTTGCGGCCCCGTCAACCGGCCTTCGCGCAGCACGGCGCCGAGGGCGATCTTGATGTTGACCTCCATGTCGGAGGAATTGACGCCAGCGGAATTGTCGATCGCATCATTGTTGATGCGCCCGCCCGCCAGCGCGAATTCGATGCGCGCGCGCTGCGTGACGCCGAGATTTGCCCCTTCGCCGACGACCGTGACATTCAGTTCCGGTGCCGTAACCCGCAATATGTCATTGGCCCTGTCGCCGACCTGGTCGTCGCTTTCGGTGCTGGCCCGGACATAGGTTCCGATCCCGCCGAACCACAGGAGATCGGCCTTGGCCCTGAGGATCGCTGAAATCAGCTCGTGCGGCGGCATGGCATCGCTGTCGACGCCGAGAAGTTCACGGATCTGCGGCGTCAGCTTGATCGACTTTTCCTTGCGGCTGAAAACGCCGCCGCCCCTGGAGATGATCTTGCGGTCGAAATCCTGCCAGCTGGAGCGCGGCAGCTCGAACATCCGCTTGCGCTCTTCCCAGCCTCTGTCTTCGTCCGGCGACGGATCGATGAAAATGTCACGATGATCGAAAGCGGCGACAAGCCTGATCTTCCGGGACAGCAGCATGCCATTGCCGAAAACGTCGCCCGACATGTCGCCAACGCCGATGACCGTGAATGGCGTCGTCTGGATATCGATGTCGATTTCGCGGAAATGCCGCTTGACCGCTTCCCAGCCGCCGCGCGCGGTGATGCCCATCTTCTTGTGGTCATAGCCCGCCGAACCGCCGCTGGCGAACGCGTCGTCCAGCCAGAAATCGTGATCGCGAGAGATCTCGTTGGCGATGTCGGAGAAGCTCGCCGTGCCCTTGTCGGCGGCAACGACGAGATAGGGGTCGTCCCCGTCATGGCGCACCACCCTTTCAGGCGGCAGGACCGTATCGAGATCGAGATTGTCGGTGAGGTCGAGGAGACTGGAAACGAAAAGCTTGTAGCAGGCGATGCCTTCCGCAAGGACGTCGTCGCGGTTGCCCGACAGCGGCGGCTGCTTGGGCACGAAACCGCCCTTTGAACCGACCGGAACGATCACGGCATTCTTGACCTGCTGGGCCTTGACCAGTCCGAGAACCTCGGTCCGGAAATCCTGTGGCCGGTCCGACCAGCGAAGGCCGCCACGGGCAATCTTGCCGAATCTGAGATGCACGCCCTCGACCCGCGGACTGTAGACGAAGATTTCCCTGAAAGTGCGCGGCGCCGGCATGCCGTCGACACGGGAGCCGTCGAATTTGAAAGCGATCGTCTGCCGCGGCAGGCCGTGCGCGTCGAGCTGGAAGAAATTCGTTCTGACCGTCGCCGTCACCAGATTGACGAAACGTCGGAGGATCGAATCCTCGTCGAGGCTCGGCACGGCTTTGAGACCGTCTTCTATGGCCGCGAGGATCGGCGCGGCATCCTCGCTGGTGCGCGCCGGATCATGCATCACGTGGAAAAGTTCGATGACAAGACTGGCGAGCCCGCCATGGGCCGCGAGCGTCGTCCACATGTAGTCCTGCGAATAGGGAACACGGATCTGCCGAAGATAGCGACTGTAGGCGCGGATCATCGAGACATCGCGCCAGCCGGCTCCCGCGACCGCGGTCAGCGTGTTGTACCCGTCGTTCTCCGCCCGGCCTTCGGCGACGGCCATATAGCTTGCCTGAAGCGGGTCGGCGAGCCGTTCCAGATCGATATCTTCTGCCGCGCGGCCCTCCAGCACCATGTCGTGCATCCAGACCGGCTCACTGCCGGTTTCGAGCGGTTTGTCGACGCTGAACGAACGCTCGTCGATCACACGGAAGCCGAGATTCTCCAGGATCGGAACACGCTGTGACAGTGGTATGGGATGACCGCGATGAAAGAGCTTCAGGGCAATCCTGCCGACCCCGTCCTCGCGGCGGCGGTGAAACCTGACGATCAGCGGCCGCGTCTCCGAGAGCTTCTCGACCATCTCGATATCGTCAAGCGCGGATTCCGCGCCGAATACGCCGCGATAGGCGGCGGAAAAGGCATCGCGATAGCGCTTGAAGATATCGCCGGCAACCAGCGTTTCGTATCGTTGTTCCAGCGCCTCCTCGAGCCGGTCCGCCCATGACCGGACGATATCGGCTATACGCTCTTCCAGTAGCGCCGCCTCCGGGCGCGGCGTTTCGCCCTGTCGCCGGCCGATGATGAAATGCACACGCGCCAGCATGCCCTCCGGAAAAGCCGGGTAGGCGGCGGAGACGTGACCGCGATACTCCTCCGCCAGCATTTCTCCGATCTTGATACGCACCTGGGTGTTGAACCTGTCGCGCGGCACGAAGACCAGGACGGAGACGAAGCGGTCGAACTTGTCGATCCGGGCGAGGACGCGAATGCGCGGCCGTTCATGCAGCTTGAGGATCGTCTGCGCCCAGTCGGAAAGCGTATCGATATCGATCTGGAACAGTTCGTCGCGCGGAAATGTCTCCAGCACGTTCCACAGCGCCTTGCCGGTATGACTGACCGGATCGTGGTCGGCGGCTTCCATGACCAGTTCGGCCTTGCGCCGCAGATAGGGGATGGAGCGCACCGACCGGTTATAGGCGCTTGACGTCAGCAGACCGACGATCCTGAGTTCGCCGACAAGCTCGCCGTTCTCGTTGAAGGTCTTGACCCCGACATAGTCCAGATAGACCCGGCGGTGGATGGTCGATTTCACGTTCGCCTTGGTCACCAGCAGCGGCACCGGCTGTTTGAGAAACTCTCTCAGCTCGGGCGTATAGGTAACGAATTCGCTGCCTCGCCGCAGGATCCGCAATGACAGATCGCGAAGCAGGCCGTAACCCTTCACCCCCTTCTCGCCAACCGTCTCCAGCGTCTGCGGATTGACGCCGTCGCTGAAGACATATTCTCGCATGCCGAGAAACGTGAAGTTGTTGTCGGCAAGCCATTCCAGGAACTGGATCGCCTCAGCGATTTCTTCGACGGGAATGGGCGGCGGGGCCGACTTATAGGTTTGAATTGCCTGGGTCAGGCGATCGCGCATCTTCTGCCAGTCTTCGACGGCGAGGCGCACATCGGAGAAGACCTTGGCCAGTTTCGTTTCGATGTCGCGCCGTTCCAGATCGCTGTCGATGCGTCTGATATGGATGTGAATGAGGCTCTCGCGCAGCGCCTGAGCGTCGCCCGCGCCGGGTCGTCCGAGAAATTTCGCTCTCTTGCCGGTCTTGCCGCGCTTCACCGCCTCGATCGGATGCAGCACGAGCAGGACCTCGCGGCCCTGCTCGGCAAGTTCCGCCATCGCCGAATCGACCAGAAACGGCATGTTGTCGTTGACGATCTCGACCACGCTGATGTCGCGCAGGCGCGAATTCTCGCCCTCGGCGCGCGGATTGTAGACCCTGACCTTGGCCGTACCCGGCTCGCGCGTTTCGCTGAAAGCCCAGGCGTTCTGCGCCAGCAGCGCCAGTTCGGCTGGCGTATAGGGGGCGACGTCCTCATTCACCCCGTCGGTGAAAAGCAGCCGGGTGAAGGTGCGGATGGCGTCGACCTGTGCTGCCGGCCCCTTCACTTCGCCGGCCGCCGCTTCCGCGAGCGCCCGGAGAAGTTCGGCTTCGTGCTGGACCATTGCTGCCTCCCGTTCAAACTCCGGTGGGCGAACCGACCCGATCTCGGCTGCGTCCGGTCATTGTCGAAGGCTTGCCGGTTCGTGTCGACAAGCCCGAAAGTGCCGAATGGTTCCCCGCGGTCATGTCGCCCTGATGACTGCGGAGGACCTTTCCGGGCATGGCCGCCTGCCTTATGCGTTCACGGCGCGCCAGACCGATTCCGGCGTCATCGGCATGTCGATATGGGTCAGCCCGTTATGCCGGTGAAGCGCATCCACGACAGCATTGATGACGGCCGGTGTCGCGCCGATCGTACCCGCTTCGCCGGCGCCCTTCATGCCCAGCGCATTCGTCTTGCAGGGAATGTTGCGCGTCTCGAAATGGATGTCCGGGAAATCCTCCGCCCGCGGCATGCAGTAATCCTGGAAGGATGCCGTCAGCAGCTGGCCGCTGTCTGGATCGTAATAGGTCTTCTCCAGCATCGCCTGCCCGAGCCCCTGCGCGACGCCGCCGTGAACCTGACCAAGCAGCAGCGTCGGATTGAGCGTCATGCCGAAATCGTCCACTACGACGTAGTTGACGATGTCGATATGGCCGGTATCGGGATCGATCTCGACTTCGACGGCATGCGTGCCGTTCGGGAACGTATAGTGCGGAGGTGTCCAGGCATCCTTCTCGCTGAGAGTGCCGCCCGCGCCCGCGTCGATCGCCGCAGCGGCGACATCGGCCAGGCTGACCTCGCGGTCGGTTCCCACGATGCGGGCAACGCCATCCTCAAGTTCGATGTCGCCGGCTGCCGCCTCGAGCATGTCGCCGGCGCGCTGACGAAGCGTTTCGGCAAGCCGGCCGGCGGCGATGTTCAGCGAAGCGCCACCGACAGGCACCGAACGCGAGCCGCCCGTGCCCGTACCGGTCTCGACCCGATCGGTATCGCCCTGCACGAGATTGATCTGTTCCAGCGAAACGCCGAGATGCTCCGCCGCGATCTGCCCGAACGCGGTGCGGTGACCCTGGCCGTTGTGCTGCGAGCCGATGATGATCGTCACGCTGCCGTCGCGTTCCAGGCGAACCTGCGCGGTCTCGGCCGCGCCGCCGGAGCAGGCTTCGATATAGGTCGCCATGCTCAGACCACGGAGCTTGCCGTTCTTCCTGGCGGCGCGATGGCGGGCGCTGAATCCCTTCCAGTCGGCGATCTCCATTGCCTTTTTCATATGGCCGGCGAAATCGCCGCTGTCATAGGTGCGGTCCATCAGCGTCGTGTAGGGCATCTGCGAAGGCTTGATGAAATTGCGCTGGCGGATGGTCTCCGGCTTCATGCCGATGTCGCGCGCGGCCTTGTCGATCAGCCGCTCGATCAGATAGGCGGCCTCTGGCCGGCCGGCCCCGCGATAGGCCGAGATCGTGACGGTGTTGGTGAAGATGCCCCGGACCCGAGAATAAATTGCGGGGATATGATAGCAGCCGGGCAACATGTGGGAGCCGAGCGCCGGCACCAGAATGCCCGGTCCGGCAACGGTCGCGCCGAGATTGGCCAGCGTGTCGACCTTGATGCCGAGAATCGTGCCTCGCCCGTCGAGCGCCATTTCCGCATGGCTGACATGATCGCGGCCCTGATAGTCGGCGAGGAAGTGCTCGGTCCGGTCGGCGATCCAGATCACCGGCCTGCCGAGAATCTTCGCAGCCTGCAGGACAAGCGGATATTCGCGGTAGATCGCAAAGCGCGTGCCGAAACCGCCGCCCACATCGGGCGTGATGATGTGGAAATTCTCCGGCGGCTCCTTGAAGATCGACTTCGAGAGGGTGGTGCGCAGGCTGTGCACGCCCTGCGAACCGGTTGTCAGGACATAGCGGCCCTTGCGATCGATCTCGCCGATCGCCGAGCGGATCTCCATATAGTTGGTGACGACGCGGCTGTTGATGAGATCGAGCGTGACGACGTGCTCGGCCTTCTTGAACACGTCTGCGATCTCGTCCTCGTCGCCGACGATATAGTCGAAGTCGGTGTTGTTCTTGTATTGGTCGTAAAGTTGCGGCGCGCCGGGCTTGACCGCTTCAGCGACATCGACCACGGCCGGCTTCTCGTCATAGTCGACCATCAGCGCTTCGGCCGCGTCGCGCGCCTGCATCTGCGTATCGGCGACGACCATGGCGATGGCATCGCCGACATATCGGACGGTATTTTCCTGCAAGATCGTGAAATCCGGCACCGTCGCCGTTTCACCATCCGGGTTCTTCACAAAGAAGCCGCACGGGATCGGCCCAAGATGCGCAACGTCCCGGTAGGTGAAGACCTTGTGCACCCCGTCCATCGCTTCCACATCGCCGATCGCTTCATCGGAGATCGTGAAGGTGGCGTGGGCGACGGGCGAACGCACCATCACGGCACGAAGTCCGTTGGCGGGAAGAACATCGCTTGTGTAGTGGCCCTTGCCCGTGGTCAGGGCCCTGTCTTCCGTGCGTTTTGCCGCCGCGCCGATGCCGAACTTCATGGGGATTGATCCGTCTTTGATTGTGATTGCGGTTTTCGTGGCGCCCGGGCGGGCGCTCCTCCGTATCACAAGGCTAGTGCAGCCCCGTCGCGATGACAATAACCTGCCGCGCTACCGCCACCGGTCGCGAAGCCAGTAGGCAACGATGCCGAGCGCGAAAGCGATAGCGCCGCCGGCGTAGACGGGCGTGTCGAAACTCGCCAATAGCACGATGATGGATGCAATGCCTGCGACCGGCAGCAACGGCAGACGGCCGATCGACAGCGGCACGCGAAACGGCCGTTCCAGCATCGGCGCCCGGTAGCGCAGAACGATCAGCGCCACATTCACGGCAAGAAATGCGAGCAGGGCCGCAAAGGAGGACAGTTCGGCGAGGATTCGAATGTCGGCAATCGGCAGGAGTGCCGCCGACAGAATTAGGAATGCTGCAGCGGCAGGGACGGGCGAGCCGCGCGATGACAATTGACCAAGAATGCCCGGAAAGTCCCCGCCGCGGCTCATGGAGAAGATCATCCGGGCACCGGCAATCAGCGTGATGAGCACGGTATTTGCCGTTGCAAACAGCGCTATCGCCGAGAGCAGGCCGGCTGCGCCGGACCAGACACGCTCCACCGCGGTCGCCAGCGGCGCCGGATTGCCTGCGATTTCCGCCGGGCCCACCAGGCTGATGATGGAAAGGGCGACAAGCACATAGAGCGCGGTTGTCAGCGCAAGGCTGATGATGATCGCGCGCGGCAGGTCGCGTCCGGGGTTTCGGACTTCTTCGGCAAGGTTCGCCACCTCTTCAAAACCGAGATAGACGAAGAAGATGAGCGCCGCCGCCGGCAACAGGCCTCCCGAATCGAAAGGTGCCTCAACCTGCTCTCCGGGGCCGAACCATCCCGCGGCAATCACGATGAGAAGCCCGCCAACCTCGATGCTGGTAAAGACCGCGTTGGCAAGGCCAGCCTCGCGCAGGCCGACGACGGCCAGCGCGGACATCGCGGCAAGGAGCACAAGACCGGAGAATGCAGGTGGCAGGTCGACAAAAGTGGCCAGATAGCCGCCGAAGGCGACAGCCACGGTCGCGGCGGTCGCGGCGCCGCCGAGGATGAGAATGATCCCCATCGCGAAGGGCGCCCAGCCGGCGCCCGGAAAGGCGCGGGACAGATAGACATATTCGGCCCCCGCCTGCGGCAGGCATGTCGCCATCTCGGCATAGGAGAGCGCGGTGAGCAGGGCGACCAGCGCACCGATCATGAAACTGATCCACAGCCCGCTACCGGCAATTCCGGCCGCCGCGCCGACGACCGAGTAGATGCCCGCGCCGACAATGACGCCGACGGCATAGAAGACGAGCTGGGGCAGCCCGAGCACCTTTGTCAGTCGGCCGGGTGTCGCCATGATCTGCGCCGCCTGTTCCAAGGATGGGTTCGCACAGCGGCAATATCGTCAGGTTCGGAAGCCCGGGCCATGATCCAGATTAAAGTTTCAACCCGCTGAAGTCGCAGAAAGCGAATTCCATTCTAGTTGCAAATGATTTGCACTTGCATTCTAATATGTGCGTTGTATCTTTGGCCGAACTGGGCCGGACCGCGTTCCGGCTGTAACAGGAAAGGAAGGCATGACGTTCATTCGGCGATGGCTGTTGATTGCGCTTCTGGCGCTCCCGTTCTGGAGTGCCGGCCCCGTTCTGGCTGCCGACAGGCTCAAGGTCGTCACCACATTCACCGTAATCGCCGACATGGCGCAGAATGTCGCCGGCGACCGCGCGACGGTCGAATCGATCACCAAGCCGGGTGCCGAGATTCACAACTATCAGCCGACCCCGGGCGATATCCTGCGCGCTCAGGATGCCGATCTTGTCCTGTGGAACGGTCTCAACCTGGAGCTCTGGTTCCAGCGGTTCTTCCGCAACCTGCGCGACGTGCCTTCGATCACCGTGTCCGACGGCATCGAACCGATGAGCATCGGCGAGGGTCCCTATACCGGCAAACCCAACCCGCATGCCTGGATGTCGCCGAAGAACGCGGAAATCTATGTCGACAATATTCGCGACGCGCTGTCCAAATCCGATCCGGCCAATGCCGACGCCTACGCGGCCAATGCCGACGCCTACAAGAAGAAGATCGAGGCCGCGATCGCACCGATCCGCGCGCGGCTGGAAAAGCTTTCGGGCAATCGCCGCTGGCTGGTGACCAGCGAGGGTGCCTTCAGCTATCTCGCCCGCGATTTCGGTTTGCAGGAACTTTATCTCTGGCCGATCAACGCCGACCAGCAGGGAACGCCGCAGCAGGTGCGCAAGGTGATCGACGCTGTGCGTGAGAACGCCATTCCCGCCGTATTTTCCGAAAGCACCGTATCGGCCAAGCCGGCCCAGCAGGTCGCCCGCGAGACCGGCGCGAAATATGGCGGTGTTCTCTATGTCGATTCGCTGAGCGATGCCGACGGTCCTGTGCCGACCTATCTCGACCTTTTGCGCGTCACCACGGAGACCATCGAGAAAGGCCTGTCGGAATGAGGGATGCACCGGCCTCAAGCGCGACTGGCGGAGCCGCTGCAAACGCGGTCCCCGGCATTGCCGTGCGCGATGCAACCGTGACCTATCGCAATGGCCACACCGCCCTTCAGCATGCCAGCTTCGAAGTGCCGCAGGGGTCGATCACCGCACTCGTCGGCGTCAATGGCAGCGGCAAGTCGACGCTCTTCAAGGCGATCATGGGCTTCGTCCAGGTCGCCGGCGGCGATATCCGCATTCTCGGCGACAGCGTGCAGGCGGCGCTGAAGAAGAACGTCGTCGCCTATGTGCCTCAGGCCGAAGAGGTCGACTGGAACTTCCCGGTTCTCGTCCAGGATGTCGTGATGATGGGCCGTTACGGCCACATGAATTTCCTGCGCGTGCCCCGCCGCGCCGACCGCGAGGCTGTCGACCAGGCACTGGAGCGCGTCGGCATGGCCGATCTGCGGCTGCGACAGATCGGAGAACTCTCCGGCGGCCAGCGCAAGCGTGTGTTTCTGGCGCGCGCACTGGCCCAGAACGCCCGCGTCATCCTGCTCGACGAGCCGTTCACCGGCGTCGATGTGAAGACCGAGGACGCCATCATCCGCCTGCTGAAGAGCCTGCGCGACGAGGGCCGGGTGATGCTGGTTTCAACCCACAATCTCGGCTCTGTGCCGGAATTCTGCGATCGCGCCGTGCTGCTGCTGCGCACCGTGCTGGCGGAAGGCCCCACTTCGAAGGTGTTCACGCGGGCCAATCTCGAAAAGGCTTTCGGCGGCGTGCTGCGCCACTTTGCCTTCGATCCGGCAACGGGCGGCACCGTTACCGGCGTCATCTCCGACGATGAGCGGCCTTTCGTCGTCTACGACGAGGTTGGCGAAGAAATCGGCCAGGAGGATCGCTGAGGCGCGATGGAAACGCTGCTGGAACCGTTCGGCTACAGCTACATGGTCAACGCCATGTGGGTGTCGGCGCTTGTCGGCGGCACCTGCGCCTTTCTTTCCGCCTATCTGATGCTGAAGGGCTGGTCGCTGATCGGCGACGCCCTCTCCCATTCCATCGTGCCGGGCGTTGCCGGCGCCTACATGCTGGGCCTGCCCTTTTCGCTCGGCGCGTTTCTCGCTGGCGGGCTTGCGGCGGGCGCGATCCTCTTCCTCAATCAGCGCACGCGGCTGAAGGAGGACGCCGTCATCGGCCTCATCTTCACTTCCTTCTTCGGTCTCGGGCTGTTCATGGTTTCGCTGTCGCCGGCAGCGGTAAACATCCAGACCATCGTTCTCGGCAACATCCTGGCGATCACGCCTTTCGACACGCTCCAGCTCGTCATCATTTCAGGCGTTTCGCTTTTCCTGCTGACGCTCAAGTGGAAGGACCTGCTGGTCGCATTCTTCGACGAGAGCCACGCCCGTTCTGTCGGCCTCAACCCGAACGCGCTGAAGGTTCTTTTCTTCACGCTGCTCAGCGCCTCGACGGTCGCCGCCATGCAGACGGTCGGCGCTTTTCTCGTCATCGCCATGGTGGTGACGCCGGGCGCCACCGCCTATCTGCTGACCGACCGCTTTCCGCGCCTCATCCTCATTTCCATCGCCATCGGCGCCCTGACCTGCTTCATCGGCGCCTATGCCAGCTATTTCCTCAATGGCGCGACCGGCGGCGTCATCATCTGCCTGCAGACGGCGATTTTCGGCATCGTCTTCATCCTCGCCCCGAAGCACGGCTTTCTTGCCGCCCGCCGCAAGGCAGCCGCGGCATTGCGCGCCGGGACCGGAGAAGGAAGCGTTGCCTGAGATGCTCGAACAGCTGACGCTCCCCTTCCAGTTTCCCTTCATGCGCGACGCGTTGCTGATCGCGGTCATCGTCGCGGTGCCGACCGCGTTGCTCTCCTGCTTCCTTGTCCTCAAGGGCTGGGCGCTGATGGGCGATGCGGTATCGCACGCCGTCTTTCCCGGCGTCGTGCTCGCCTATATCGCCGGCATTCCGCTTGGCATCGGCGCCTTCGCGGCGGGCATGACCTGCGCGATCCTCACCGGCTTTCTGGATGAGAACAGCCGCATCAAGCAGGATACCGTAATGGGCATCGTCTTTTCCGGCATGTTCGGTCTCGGCCTCGTCCTCTACACCAGCATCCAGAGCGAGGTGCATCTCGACCACATCCTGTTCGGCGACATGCTCGGCGTCTTCCCCGAAGATCTCCTGGAAGCGGCGATCATCGCCCTGGTCACCACCGGCATCATCGCGCTCAAATGGAAGGATTTCCTGCTTCAAGCCTTCGATGCCCAGCAGGCCCGCGCCATCGGGCTGAAGGTGAAGCTGCTGCATTACGGCCTGCTGGCGATGCTGTCGCTGACCATCGTCGGCGCGCTGAAGGCGACCGGGATCATACTGACGATCGCCCTGCTGATCGCGCCGGGCGCGATCGCCTTCCTGACGACGAGGCGCTTCGGCCCGATGCTGATCGCAGCAAGCCTCGTCAGCGTCGCCGCCTCATTCCTCGGCGTCTATCTCAGCTTCTTCATCGACAGCGCCCCGGCCCCGACCATCGTCCTGCTGCTGACTGCGGCGTTCATCGCGGCGTTTCTGGGGACGCGGGTGAGGGCGGCGAGAACTGCCAGCAGCTGAGGCCGCTGGAAGCTTCCGAGGGGTGATCCTGCCAAAAGCCTGGGCTCTATTGGTGGGAGGCCAAATTAGCGATATCCTGATGAAATCGACTGGAGGACTTTCGATGAAGACATCGCTTGGCTTGACCGGTGACTTCGATGACGACGACATGTTCCACGACCTCTCAGAGGCGTTCGGCTATTGTCCCGTGTTCAATGAAGCGCGTTCGTGTGAAACCGTCGGTGATGTGTTCGAGGGATTCGCAGAGCCGTTGGGCTACGATGTGTCCCATGGACGATGCGCAACCGCCATGTGTTTTTACCGATTGCGCAACTTGTTGCAGCCAAGGTTAGACGTCGAGTTGCGACCCAAAACGCCGATAAGGGATCTTTCCGGGCTCTCTGCACGCAAGATTAGCAAAATAATTCGAAATGAAGGCGGAATGAGACCGGTTATTCCTTATGGGGGCTGGTGGGTCGCCATCGCATTTTATCTGATAGCCGGGCTACCGATCGCGCTAATGATTTTTGACTCGCTTAGCATTTTAAGCGTGCCCGGGTGGGTTATGCTGGCTTCAATACCAGCAACAATAACATCATTCGTGCTTTTGGGCATATTCACAGCGACGTTTCCGCCTGAAATCAAGACCTTCGGAGATATCGTTCGGATCGTGGCGTCTCAGAACATAAGCATGCTGGCGGATGGCGGTGCGCGCCTCGGACGAAAGGAAGCGTGGACTGTTGTTGCGGATATCGCCAGCAAATATTCCACGATCCAGAGGGACGCCATTTCGCCGGAGACGTTGATTTACAGACAACCAAAAAAGGCCGTCGCTTAGCGCCCGAAGCGAAACGCATCGGAAATGCCGCCCGATACCCTGTGCCAAGTCCTCACCCCTGATCTTGCATTGGATCGAGCAACTGTGTTCGGACGTCCGGGCAATGTCGAGCAACTCCTCGAAGACATCGCCTATGTGTCACAACGGGGTATTGGCTGCGACGGGTCCACGCTAGGCTGTGACGAGCGAAAGGGGACGGTCCGATGACGACATCGCTTGGCCTCTACGATCTGGACGGCGTGGATCTAATTAACGATCTCGATAACGCGTTTGGCTTTTGTTGGAACTTCCACCTAGTTGGGCCGGTCGAAACGGTCGGCGAGTTGTATGACCTCTATGCTGCGCATCTGCCACCGGCAGCTCTGCAAGGACGCTGTGCAACAGCAATGTGCTTTTTCAAACTGCGCGATGCTCTTGAGCCGCGGCTGGGATTTAAATTGCGGCCTACAACCCCATTGAGCGCGTTCGATGCCCTTTCTGTGCGTGAGATATATCGGATTGTTGAACGGGAATGCGGATTTCGCTCGTTTCACTATGCGATATCGGGCTTGGGATGTCTGGCGTTCTTTGCGGTTCCGATTCTATTCCTTGTAGCCCTCTGGACGGCAGAAAATGGAGACGGATTGATCGCTCTTGCTGCCATCGGGGCGATGATCCTCGCCGGCATAGGTTACATGCGAGCCCCGTGGCACTTCCTCGCTGAATATGAAACCTTTGGCGATCTCGTTTGCACGGTGACCTCGCGAAATATTGGAAATTTGGCGGGACAGGGTGCTCGTCTTGGCCCCGCCGAAGCCTGGACCGCGCTGAGGGATATTGCCCGCGATCATACAGTGATCGCGAAAGAGCTGATCACCCGCGATACGTGGCTTTCGGACCCGCCGAAAAAGTCGGTAGCCTGATTCAACATTTTCGCCCGGCCCCTTTTCGGGGACTGGTCGGCTACAAACTAACTGAAACATTGGGGAAAATCTGGAGCGGGCGATGGGATTCGAACCCACGACCCCAACCTTGGCAAGGTTGTGCTCTACCCCTGAGCTACACCCGCTCGATCCGCCTCGAAGGCGACGGCGCCTATATGGCGCAGCTTGGCGGCGATTGCAACAGGCGTTTTTCCCACGTGGTTGATGCTTTGCCCGCCGCCCGCTAGAACGCGGCAGAAGACGCCCCCGTGACCTTTCGGAGCCAGGTTGCCAGTGACCGCGACGATGGAAGACCTGTTTGCCCGGCTGGATGCGTTGGGCATAGCCCATTCAACCATCACGCACCCGCCGCTCTTCACGGTGGAGGAGTCGCAGTCGCTGCGCGGCGAGATCGCGGGCGCGCACGCCAAGAACCTGTTCCTCAAGGACAAGAAAGGCCGGCTCTGGCTGGTCGTCGCCCGCGAGGAACTGCCTGTCGATCTCAAGCGCCTGGATCGCGTCATCGGCTCGGCGCGGCTGAGCTTCGGCCGCGCCGAGCTGCTTGAGGAAACGCTCGGCATCAAGCCGGGCTCCGTCACCCCCTTTGCGCTGATCAACGATCCGGGCCTGAAGGTGACGCCCGTCTTCGACCGGGGCCTTGTTGAATCCGCGCTGGTCAATTTTCATCCGCTGACCAACGAAGCCACGACGACGATCTCCAGCGAGGCGCTGATGACCTTCGTGAAGGGGTGCGGCCACACGCCCGTTATCGTCGACCTGCCGGTGCGCGGGGAAGGCGACGGCGGCGAGTGATAACGGCGCGCCGGGGGCGGGGCTTATATTCCTTGCCCCTTGCGCCTATCTTTTGACCAAATGTTTGGCCCAAGTGAAGATAACGAAGAGAAAGCCGCCATGCAGATCGATCTCAACGGCGCCGGCCCCGCAGCGGGCGGCCTGATCAAGGATACAACCACCCAGACCTTCATGGCCGACGTGATCGAGGCCTCCAAGGATGTGCCGGTGCTCGTCGATTTCTGGGCGCCCTGGTGCGGCCCGTGCAAGCAGCTGACGCCGGTACTGGAAAAAGTCGTGCGCGATGCGCGCGGCGCGGTGAAGCTGGTGAAGATGAACATCGACGAATATCCGGAGATCGCGGGCCAGATGGGCGTGCAGTCCATTCCCGCCGTCTTCGCCTTCAAGAACGGCCGGCCGGTCGACGGGTTCATGGGCGCGCAGGGCGAGACCCAGATCCGCGCCTTCATCCAGAAGCTTGCCGGCCCGGTTGAAAATCCTGTCGAGGACATGCTGGCGGCTGGCGACGAAGCGCTCGGCGCGGGTGACGTCAACGGCGCCGCGCAGGCCTATTCGACCGTGTTGCAGGAAGAACAGGAAAATCTTCACGCCATCGGCGGCCTCATCCGCTGCATGGTGAAGGCCGGCGATCTTGAACGCGCGCGCCAGACGCTCTCCATCGTGCCCGCCGGCAAGGAAGGCGACACTCATATCGCCGGGGCGCTCGCCGAGCTGGAACTGGCCGAGATGGCCGGCAAGCTGGACGATCTGGCCGATCTGGAGGCGGCAATCGTCACCGATCCGAACAACCATCAGGCCCGTTTCGATATGGCGCTCGCGCTCAATGCCAGGGGCAAGCGCGAGGCGGCGGCCCAGGAGCTGATCGAGATTGTCCGCCGCAACCGTGCCTGGAACGAGGAAGCCGCCCGCGTGCAGCTTCTGAAGTTCTTCGACGCCTGGGGACCGATGGACGAGGCGACAGTCGCCGGACGGCGCGCCCTGTCTTCTGTCCTGTTTTCCTGACCCATCAGGGGGTGCAAGACAGCTGAAGTGTATTATTCCGGACCCGAATCGCTTCCCTCCATCCTGCCGGTGTTTCCGCTGGCCGGCGCGCTGCTGCTACCGCGTGGCGATCTGCCGCTGAACATTTTCGAGCCGCGTTATCTGGCGATGATCGACCATGCGCTGGCCGGGCAGCGCGTCATCGGCATGATTCAGCCCGATGAGGCCGCGGCCGCCGGCGGTTCGGTCGAACCGCTCGAGAGGATCGGCTGCGCCGGACGCCTGACCGCATTCATGGAAACCGGCGACGGGCGCTATCTCATCACGCTGACGGGGATATCGCGCTTCCGGATCGTCGAGGAAATGGAAGTCGCCACCCCATTCCGGCAATGCCGCATCGATGCTGGCCCCTACGCCCGCGATTTCACCGCCGACGCAGGCAACCGCCAGTTCAACCGCGAACGCGTGCTCGAGGCGCTGCGCGCCTATCTTTCCGCCAACAACCTCACCATCGACTGGGACGAGATCAACCGCGCGGACAACGAGATCCTCGTCAATTCGCTGTCGATGGCCGCGCCCTATGGCGTTCGCGAGAAGCAGGCGTTGCTGGAAGCGGCCGACACGACAAAGCGGGCCGAACTGCTGATCGCGCTGACCGAGCGCGAGCTCGGCGCGACCATTGGCGACGCAACGATCAATCTGCAATAAGCTGAAGACCGGCAATCAGGCGGACAGGGGCCCTCGGCACATGAACGATGCAACAGCGGACAAGAGCGGCAGCGAGAGCGCGATCGACCCCAGACTTCTGGAAATTCTTGTCTGCCCGGTCACCAAGACCGTGCTCGAATACGACCGCGCCAACCAGGAACTGATCAGCCGCGCGGCAAAGCTCGCCTATCCGATCCGCAACGGCATTCCGATCATGCTGGCCGAAGAAGCCCGCCGGTTGGAAGACTAGGGTCTCAGGCAGGCAGACCGAGCAGAAGGCGCGGCACGTCGCCGGAAAGCCCCGCCGCATCGCGGACCGCCTGGCGTTTCAGCCCCGACAGCCGGTCGAATATCCCAAGACCTGTATCGCGCAGCGCCCTGACGATGCCGATATCGTTGGAGAACAGGCGGTTGAGCCCGTCGGTCACCATCGCGAACTGGACCGTGTCGAAACGGCGCCAGCGCTGGTAACGCTCCAGCACATCGAGACCGCCAATATCCTGCCCAAGCCGGGCCGCCTCGACGATGACCTGTGCGAGCGCCGCGACATCGCGCAGTCCCATGTTCTGGCCCTGGCCCGCCAGCGGATGCATCCGGTGCGCGGCATCGCCCGCCAGTGCAAGGCGGGGAGCAATGAAGCTTCGGGCAAGGTGCAGGCCGAGGGGAAACGCGACAGCGGGCGTCAATGGCGTCAGCGGCCCGATTTCCGCCCCGGCCCGCGCTTCCAGTTCGGCCTTCAGCTCATCGGCGGCGAGCGCGGCCAGCGCATCGGCCCGGTCCTTCGGCATGCTGCAGACGAGCGAATAGAGGTTGTCCGGCAGGGGCAGCAGGGCGAAGGGCCCGTCGGGCAGGAAATGCTGGACCGCGCGATTCCCATGGGGGATTTCCGCCTGCAGCGTCGCGACCACCCCGCTCTGGCCGTAATCCCAACCAACCGTTCTTATTCCCGCCATTTCGCGCAGCACCGAACGCGCGCCGTCGGCCGCGACGACCAGCGTCCCCTCAACCGTCGCATTGCTGCCGACAAGCAGCGCGCGGCCTCCATCGGTCTCAAAACCCCTGAATGTTCCCGGATCGACGCGCTCGACAGCGCTTTCGGCGAGGATGCTGTCAGCGGCCTCGGCCAGCGCACCGGCCGGCACGATATGGGCGAGCGGCGCGTCGGAATCCGTCCCCTCGCCGAGGGAAAGCATTAGCGGGCGAACGACGTCTTCAAGGCGCGAATCGGTGATCCGCATTTCCATGACCGGCGCTGCGCGTGTTTCCACCCTTTCCCAGATGCCGAGCACTTCCAGCATCAGCCGGACCCCGGGCGCGATCGCATAGGCCCGCGGATCGTTCCGGTCGGCGCCGGCGCGGCCGCAAAGCGCCACGCGCAGTTGCGGGCGCACCTTTCCCGTGAGCGCGACGGCAAGAATTGAACCGGTGAGACCGCTGCCGGCGATCACGACGTCAAAGGGGCGGGTCTGTGCCTTTGGGGTATTGCCGTTCACATGCTCACCTGCGATTGGGAGACGGTTTCAGGCCGCCTGCCCGTCCGTTATAGACAATCTCTTTATCGGCACAAATCCGGGCAGGAAATGGACCGAGCAAAACGGCGGGAAGGAGTTGTCCCATGCGGGACGCGGCGAAGGACCAGCTGACCATCTTCGATCTCGATCTCGTGGCGCCCGGTCGATTCACCGCGGCAAGCCGCGATTTCGGGTGGCCAAGGCTCTTCGGCGGGCAGGTCCTCGCGCAATGCCTGATCGCCGCCGGGGCTGATCGACCGGCGGGCCGCCACCTCCATTCCTGTCACGCCTATTTTCTCCAGAGCGGCGACAGCCGTCGTCCGATCGATCTGGAAGTCGATGTCGTTCGCGATGGCGGGCTCATCTCGATCCGGCGGGTCAATGCATTTCAGGGTGACGCCCATCTGCTGACGATGACCGCTTCATTCCAGGCGCCGGTCGACGGCTTTGCACACCAGATCGACATGCCGCTGGTCGAAGCGCCCGAGGACGTCCCGGGCGGCGATTGGGCGAAAGAAGCGCTCATGCGGCGCGAACCGGCGGACGGTGAGCCTTTCTGGAGCCTTGAACCGCTGATCGAGTTCCGGCCCGTCCCTGCCCCTGCCGCAACGCAGGATCATGACGTTCCGCCACCGCTCAATGTCTGGGTCAGACCGGCAACGGCGCTGAATGCAGGCGCGCTTCTGGATTGCGCGGTTCTTGCCTACGCGTCGGACTTTCCGATGATCGACATCTGCCTGCGCAGCCACGGCGTCACCCTGATGGAACCGGGCCTGCAACGGGCAAGTCTCGACCATGCGATGTGGTTTCACAGGCCCTTCCGGTTCGACGACTGGGTCCTCTATTCGGTCGAATCGCCGACCACCGATGGCGGGCGCGGGTTTTCATCGGGAAGGTTTTTCACCCGTGATGGACGTCATGTCGCATCGACGGTGCAGGAAAGCATCATTCGTATGCGCGAACAGCGCTGAGCACGATATGGATGCATCAACAGGCAGCGCCGGAAAGGCCACGGACATGGAACGCGAAGCCAGCCACCGATTGACGATCTTCGAACTTGAGGAGGTCGCTCCGGACAGTTTCCGCGGTCCGAACTGGAATATCGGCTGGCCGCGTGTCTTCGGCGGACAGGTGATGGCGCAGGCGCTCTATGCTGCGGCGAAGACCGTTGCGCCAGGACGGCCCCCTCACTCCCTCCACCTCTACTTCATTCTGACCGGCGACGCGGATTTTCCCTATATTTCCTACGACGTCGAGCGCATTCGCGATGGCGGCAGCTTTTCCACCCGCCGGGTGCTGGCAAAACAGGGCGAGCGGGCGATTTTCTCCATGGCCGCCTCATTTCAGGCGGTTGAGGAAGGTTTTGAACATCAGGTGGCCATGCCGGACGTTCCCCCGCCGGAAGGGCTGCTCGGCGGCAATGAGGCCAAGGAGCGCTATCTCGACAATGCGCCTGAAGGTACCCGCCACTACTGGAACCAGGAGCCGCTGATCGAATTCCGGCCCGTCGAGTTCCCCGCCCGTTCCGACACCCATGAAGTGCCCCCGCCCCAGCATATCTGGGTCAAGCCGCAGACCACGCTGCCCGACGACCCGCTGCTGCATCAGGCGGTTCTGGCCTATGCGTCCGACATTACCCTGCTGGACACCGCGCTGATCACCCATGGCCGAAGCATGCTCGACCCTGATTTCCTCGGTGCCAGTCTCGACCACGCGATGTGGTTTCACAGGCCGTTCAGCTTCAACGACTGGGTTCTCTTCACCCATTCATCGCCCAATGCGAGCGGCGGCCGCGGCCTTTCCTGGGGAAATTTCTTCACCCGCGACGGCACGCTCGTCGCCTCCACCGCGCAGGAAGGCCTGCTGCGGGTAAAGGCGCGAAAGTAAGCATGCATGCCTATTGGGCAAAATTCAAAATTTGCACAATAATTAAGCACCGAATTGCCGAAACCTTACTAAACCCTTTTCGGGACTCAGAAAAAAACGCCTCTGATTCAAGGAAATGAGGCATTTTTTCGGCGTTTGGCACAAAGTTTGATTCCTCTCCCCCTCGGGTAACGTATCGACGGCGATCCTAGCCACAGGCGTGCTCATTTTTGGCGGGTACGCCCGCTTGGCAAACGAACGGGGAGCCACATGAAAAACATTATGGCGATCATCAAGCCGTTCAAGCTCGATGCGGTGCGCGAGGCGCTCACCGGTATCGGCATCCATGGCCTCACGGTTACCGAGGTCAAGGGGTACGGACGGCAGAAGGGACACACGGAAATCTATCGCGGCGCTGAGTATGCCGTGAATTTCCTTCCCAAACTCAAGGTCGAGGTCGTTGTCGCAGACGGCGATTCCGACCGCGTCATCGAAGCGATCACGGCCGCTGCGCGGTCGGGCCAGATCGGCGATGGAAAGATCTTTGTTTGTGACATCGAGCAGGCGGTCCGCATTCGCACAGGCGAATCCGGTGCCGACGCGCTCTGACCTATTCCATCGAAAGGATCACATCATGACGATGGCTAAACGACTTATGACACTGACCGGCGGCATCGCGCTCGCCGCTACCTTGCCCGCTGGCCTTGCGCTGGCCCAGGACGCGACTGCGGCTGCGGCCGAGCCTGGCGCCAACACGGCCTATATCTTCAACACGCTGCTGTTCCTTCTGGGCGGCTTCCTCGTGATGTGGATGGCGGCTGGTTTCGCCATGCTCGAAGCCGGGCTGGTCCGTTCCAAGAACGTCTCCATGCAGTGCCTGAAGAACATCGCCCTGTACTCGGTGGCGGGCCTCCTGTTCTGGCTGACCGGCTACAACCTGATGTACACCGGCGTCGATGGCGGTTTCATCGGCTCCTTCGGCCCCTACACGTTTGACGCGGTCGGCGGCGATGCCCTCGATACCGGCTATTCGACGGCATCCGACTGGTTCTACCAGATGGTGTTCTGCGCCACGGCCGCCTCGGTCGTTTCAGGCACCCTGGCCGAACGCATCAAGCTGTGGCCCTTCATGATCTTCACTGTCGTCCTGACCGGTATCATGTACCCGATCACCGGCTCCTGGCAGTGGGGCGGCGGCTGGCTGTCCGAGATGGGTTTCTCCGACTTCGCCGGTTCCACCCTGGTGCATTCGGTCGGCGGCTGGGCCGCCCTGTCCGGTGCCCTGATCCTCGGCGCCCGCAAAGGCAAGTTCGGTCCCAACGGCGAAATCCACCCGATCCCGGGTTCGTCCATGCCGCTGGCAACGCTCGGCACCTTCATCCTGTGGCTCGGCTGGTTCGGCTTCAACGGCGCCTCCCAGCTCGCCATGGGCACGATCGGTGACGTGACCGACGTCTCGCGCATCTTCGCCAACACCAACCTCGCCGCTGCTGCCGGTGTCGTGGTCGCCATGATCCTCACGCAGATCATCTACAAGAAGGTCGACGTGACGATGGCGCTCAACGGCGCGCTGGCCGGTCTGGTTGCCATCACGGCCGAGCCGCTGATGCCTTCCGTTCCGGTCGCCATCCTCGTCGGCGGTGTCGGCGCGGCCATCGTGGTCTTCGCGGTGCCGTTGCTCGACAAGCTGAAGATCGACGACGTCGTCGGTGCGATCCCGGTCCATCTTCTGGCCGGCATCTGGGGCACCTTCATCGTTCCGCTCTCCAACGACGGAACGAGCTATGGGACCCAGCTCATCGGTATCGCGGCGGTCGGCGCCTTCACGCTCGTCGTCAGCGCCATTGTCTGGTTCATCCTCAAATTTACCGTCGGTATCCGCGTGAGCGAGGAAGAAGAGATGATGGGTCTCGACAAGGCCGAGATCGGCGTCGAGGCCTATCCCGAATTCGGCGTCGGCAGCCAGAGGCTCTAGTCCCGGTTCCAAAACCGAATGCAAGTGACGAATTGGCCCGGCGAAATATCGCCGGGCCTTTTTCGGCGGTAGACAATCCTGAAATTCGGCCTGATCCCAGGGCCCCCGTTCAAACTGATATTGGACTTACAAGAAACGCTTCTCCCATTCCGAGTAGTAACTAAACGCAAGGAAACACACATGAAAATCATTATGGCGATCATCAAGCCGTTCAAGCTCGATGCGGTGCGCGAGGCGCTCACCGGTATCGGCATACACGGCCTCACCGTGACCGAGGTCAAAGGTTACGGACGGCAGAAAGGGCATACCGAGATCTACCGCGGCGCTGAGTATGCGGTGAACTTCCTGCCCAAACTCAAAGTCGAAGTGGTTATCGCTGACGGCGATGTCGATCGCGTCGTCGAAGCCATCACGAATACCGCCCGGTCCGGTCAGATCGGCGACGGCAAGATCTTTGTAAGCAGCATCGAGCAGGCGGTCCGCATTCGCACGGGCGAATCCGGCGCCGACGCGCTCTAATGCGACGAAAGGACGGTTCCATGAGGTACCAAGCACTGAAAACAACGGCTGCGGCCCTGGTCGGAACGCTGGCATTGCCGGCACTGGCACTGGCTCAGGCCGCATCCGAAGGCGCAGCGCCCGTCCCCGACAAGGGCGACACGACCTGGATGCTCGTCAGCACGATGCTCGTCATTTTGATGACCATCCCCGGCCTTGCCCTCTTCTATGGCGGCCTTGTGCGTTCCAAGAACATGCTGTCGGTGCTGATGCAGGTCTTTACCGGCTTCTGCGTGATCGCCCTGCTTTGGGTGGCCTACGGCTACAGCGTTGCCTTCGGCGGCGACGGCACGAATGCCTTCTTCGGTGGGTTCGACAAGCTCTTCCTGAGCGGCGTCACGCCCGACTCCACGGCGGCGACCTTCTCCGAAGGCGTCGTCATTCCCGAGCTGGTCTTCGTGATCTTCCAGCTGACCTTCGGTGCCATTACCCCGGCCCTGATCGTCGGTGCGATCGCCGAAAGAATGCGCTTCGGTGCGGTGATCCTCTTCATCATCCTGTGGTTCACCTTTGCCTACCTGCCGATCGCCCACATGGTCTGGGCCGGTGGCGGCTATCTCTTCGAGATGGGCGCGCTGGACTTCGCCGGCGGCACGGTCGTCCACATCAACGCCGGTATTGCCGGTCTGGTGGCAGCACTGATCCTCGGTCCGCGCGTCGGCTTCATGAAAGAGAACATGGCGCCGCACAACCTGCCCTTCACGATGATCGGCGCCTGCCTGCTGTGGGTCGGCTGGTTCGGCTTCAATGCCGGTTCCAACCTTGAGGCCAACGGTCTGACGGTACAGGCCTTCCTCAACACGATCACGGCGACCGCCGCTGCGGCACTCGCCTGGTCGCTCGTCGAGCGCATCACCCGCGGGCATGCTTCCGCCCTCGGTGCGGCGTCCGGCGCGGTTGCGGGTCTGGTTGCGATCACGCCTGCAGCCGGCCTTGCCGGTACGGTTGGCGCGATCGCTCTCGGTGCGGTCGCTGGCGTCGTCTGCCTCTGGGCCGTCGTTACGCTGAAGCCGATGCTGAAATATGACGATTCGCTGGACGTCTTCGGCGTTCACGGCATCGGCGGCATCGTCGGCGCGCTGGGCACGGCCATCGTCGCGGCACCCTCGCTGAACGGCTTCGGACCGGGCGGCGAGGAATACTCCATCGGCGGTCAGCTCGCCACGCAGGCAACGGCGGTCGCAATCGCCATCGTCTGGTCGGCTGTCGTGACGGTCGTCGCCCTTCTCCTGATCAAGTTGGTGATGAATATCCGCGCCACGCAGCAGGAGGAAATCGAGGGTCTCGACATCTCCTCGCACGGCGAAAAGGCCTACAACTAGGGTCTCTGCCGGCAACGGCGGAACGGAAGAGCCCGGCGGGATCACCGCCGGGCTTTTTCTTGTCCGCAGCCGGCCGACAAGGTTAAGGCGGTCTTAACCGCATTCCTCATAGTCTGACCGGTGATCTTCACCGTCCGTGGCGCATCCGTTTGCGCCCGGGCCCTTGCCGGATACTGGAATGCCCGAACCCCTTTCCAAAGAGATGGCCCGCTCGCTGATCGGCGATTCGCCGTTCCAGCGCCTCGCGGCGCTTCTGGAAGGCATTCCTTCGGGCATGACCCCGATCAATCTGTCGCTCGGCGAGCCGCATCACCGCTACCCGGAGGTCGCCGCACGCGCAATCGCCGCCGATCTTGATCCGCTTGGCGCCTATCCGGCGGCAGCGGGCACTCCGGCTTTCCGGCAAGCAATCGCCAACTGGGCCTGCCGCCGTTTCGAACTCGGCCATCTCGACCCGCAGACGGAGATAACCGCGCTTTGCGGATCGCGCGAGGGCCTGTTTCTCGCCGCCGTCACCGCGGCGCTCGAGAGCGGCAAGAAAGATCCGGTAGCCCTGCTCCCGAACCCGTTCTACCAGTCATATGGCGCGGGGATCGTCGCGGCAGGGCTCTCCCCCGTGCTTCTCGACGCCCATGCCGGCAACAACCATCTGCCCGACATAGAGAACGTCGCGCCCGATATTCTGGAGCGGACCGTTCTTGCCTTTTTCGCATCGCCATCGAATCCGGCCGGAACAGTCGCATCCGCCGAACGGCTGCGGTCGATCGTCGATACGGCGCGGCGCCATGATTTCTATCTTTTCGCGGACGAGTGCTATTCGGAACTCTATCAGTCGGCACCGCCGGCCGGCGCGCTGAGCGTTTCCGAGGAGGGAAATTTCAGCAAGGTCTGCGTTTTCAATTCCCTGTCGAAGCGTTCGAACCTGCCCGGACTGCGTTGTGGATTTGCCGCCGGCGACCCCGCCTTCATCAAGGCACTGATTCGCATGCGCAATCTTTGCGGTCCGCAGGTCCCGGTGCCGCTCCAGAATGCCGCCATCGCCGCCTATGGCGACGAGGTACATGTGGCCGAGAACCGCCGGCTCTATGCCGCCAAGTTCGATCTTGCCGACGAAATCATCGGAACCTGGCCCGGCTACCGACGGCCGGAAGCGGGCTTCTTTCTCTGGCTGGACGTCGGCGCGCTCGGCGGTGGCGAGAGTTTCGCGCTCCGCGCCTGGCAGGAAGCCGGCTTGCGTTTCATCCCGGGCGCCTATCTCGGCCGCCGTGGCAGCGACGGCGTGAACCCGGGCGACGACTATGTCCGCATTGCCCTTGTCGATGATCTCGATCTCACCGAAACGGCGCTCGCCCGGCTGGCGCGCCTCCTGAACTGACCAAAGAGCCAAGGCCCATGACACAGCTCATCTCAGCATTGATATCCGGCAACGCGTTCGTCGTGACGCTGCGAGACATGCTGCGCAATCTGGCCGTACGCCTGTCGGGCGCGGTAACGATACTTCTGGTGCTGGCATTCTGTGTCGCGCTCGCAACCTGGACCGTTTCGGATCCCAGCCTCAACAACGCCACGGGCAAGCCGGCCCACAATCTCCTCGGACTTCCCGGTTCGATTGTCGCCGACATGCTGATCCAGCTGTTCGGGCTCGCCGTGATCCTCTTGCCATTGCCCCTGTTTGCTTGGGGGGTGGCGCTGCTGCGGCGCCAGGGCGTGTCCCAGCCGTTGCGCCGCGTTGGCTGGCTCGTGAGCGGGCTGCTGACCGGGTCGCTCGTCTTCGCCTGTATTCCCGCTGTCGGCGCCTGGCCGCTGCCGACAGGTCTTGGCGGCATCGTTGGCGATGGCCTGGCCGCGATTCCCTTCCTGCTCGCCGGTCGTGCTGGCGAGATTCCCGTTTCCATCGTGCTCGCAGCAATGGCGCTGGCCGCAACCCTCATGGCGCTCGCGCGCAGCGCCGACTGGAACCTGTTGCGTGGCAGCGCAGATACCGATGACACCGACGTCGCCGAACCGGTCCGGCGTCGCCAGTTGAGCGCCACGCGGCCTGAAGCCGATATCGACGAAGATGACGGTGAGGGCTGGTTGAGCCGGATCACACTCGTCACCGGCGCTGCCATGCATGCAGCCATCAGCTTCTATGCGCTTCTGAAGAGGCGCTTCGTTCGCCGCGAAGACGCCTACGAACACGATTACGGGCATGACTTTCACATCGATGCGCGAACAGGCGTGCCGGCTCATTCCGGTCTCGGGCCTGATGTCGATGATTATGAGAACGATGAAGACTACGACCAGGATGACTGGTCGGACGAAGACGCGGCATTTGAAGCTGCGGCCGCTGCCCGCGAAGCGCAACGGGCAAGCCGTGTGCACCCCAGCAAGTCGCGCCTGAAGCAGGGCAACCGCGTAAGCAGCGAGGCCCAGCCGAGCCTTCTGGATCGCGGCGGCTATGAAATGCCGCCACTTCGCCTGCTCGCGGAAGCGCCGGCCAAGTCAAGCCATACCATCAGCCCCGAAGCGCTGGATCAGAACGCTAGGCTGCTGGAATCGGTGCTGGAGGATTTCGGCGTGCGTGGCGAGATCATCAATGTCCGGCCCGGTCCCGTCGTCACGCTCTACGAGCTGGAGCCTGCGCCCGGCACCAAATCGTCCCGCGTCATCGGTCTTGCCGACGACATCGCGCGTTCGATGAGCGCGATTTCCGCCCGCGTCGCGGTTGTCCCCGGCCGGAACGCGATCGGTATCGAGCTGCCGAACGCCAATCGCGACACGGTCTACCTGCGCGAGCTGCTAGCCTCGGTTGATTTTGAGAAGAACAAGAGCCGCCTGCCGCTTTGTCTCGGAAAGACGATCGGCGGCGAACCGGTCATCGCCGATCTTGCCCGCATGCCCCATCTGCTGATCGCGGGCACCACAGGTTCGGGCAAATCGGTCGCCATCAACACGATGATCCTGTCGATCCTCTACCGGCTCGATCCGGACCAGTGCAAGCTGATCATGGTCGATCCGAAGATGCTCGAACTGTCGGTCTATGACGGCATTCCCCATCTCCTCGCGCCGGTCGTCACCGATCCACGCAAGGCCGTCGTCGCGCTCAAATGGACCGTGCGGGAGATGGAGGACCGCTACCGCAAGATGTCAAAGGTCGGCGTTCGCAATATCGACGGCTACAATCAGAAGGTGGCGCAGTCTGGTGGCGCAGGCGAAACCTTCACCCGTCAGGTGCAGACAGGCTTCGATGCCGAAACCGGTCAGCCGGTCTACGAGACAGAGGAAGTCTCTCTTGAGGCGATGTCCTATATCGTCGTCATCATCGACGAGATGGCCGACCTCATGATGGTCGCTGGCAAGGACATCGAGGGCGCCGTACAGCGTCTTGCCCAGATGGCGCGTGCTGCGGGCATTCATGTCGTGATGGCCACACAGCGACCCAGCGTCGACGTCATCACCGGCACGATCAAGGCCAATTTCCCCACCAGGATCAGTTTCCAGGTGACCTCCAAGATCGACAGCCGCACGATTCTTGGCGAACAGGGCGCCGAGCAGCTGCTCGGCCAGGGCGACATGCTCTACATGATGGGCGGCGGGCGCATAACGCGCGTGCACGGCCCCTTCGTATCGGATGACGAGGTCGAGGACGTCGTCGCCCATCTCAAGGCGCAGGGCGCGCCGGAATATCTGGAAGCGATTACCGAGGAACCCGAGGAAGGCGGCTATGAACTGCCCGGTATGGACAGCGGATCCGGCGGTGGCGGCAACGAACTTTACGATCAGGCGGTGGCTGTCGTCTTGCGCGACCGCAAGGCGTCGACCAGCTATGTGCAGAGGCGCCTGTCCATCGGCTACAATCGTGCAGCATCGCTGATTGAACGAATGGAAGAGGAAGGCGTTATCTCCAGACCAAACAGCAAGGGACATCGCGAAATCCTTGTCGGTGAGGACGCGGCCCAGTAGCCGCCGGCCAGACGTCGTGATTTTGCCACACGGCCGCGTTTCGATGCGGCGCAGGAAGACAGGAAACGGACGCAGAATGACCGCACGTCGCATAGCATTCGCATTGATTGGCCTTGCCGGAATGGCGGCAGTACCGGCTCTTGCCCAGACCGCAACACCCACGACGCTGCAGCCGCAGTTCCTGCCGGCGACGGCGCCGATGCCGTCTGCGCCGGAACGAGTCGAAGCCACGCCGCAGGATCGCGAGGCGGCGATCACCGCGATCCAGGCCAAACTGAATTCGATCGGCAGCATGCACGGAACTTTTGTCCAGACCGGGCCGGATGGGGGCCGATCCGAAGGGCGGGTCTATATCCAGCGACCGGGCAAGATGCGCTTTGAATACGACCTGCCGCATCCAATGCTGATCATTGCCGATGGCCGGCGCGTGGCCGTGGAAAACAGAAAAGCCAAGACGACCGACCAGTACCCGCTCCGCCTGACGCCGCTGGGAATGTTGCTCAAGGAGAACATCAACCTGCGCGACGAAGCCAATGTCCTTGCCGTGAGTATCGGGCCGGAAACGGTTTCCATCATTATGGAGGACAAGGACAGCAAGGTTCCCGGACAGCTGACGCTGGTATTCGCCGCCGGTACCTACGACTTGCTGGAATGGTCGGTCCGCGACGCGCAGGGCCTTGTCACTTCCGTCGCGCTCTACGACATCGTCGAGGGTGAGCAAGTCTCCGCCAAGCTATTCTACATAAACGAGAACATCTTCCCCGAGGGCCGGACGCGCTAGGGGCATCGCCCAAGCGCGCACGATCGCTCTTGAAGGGCGATCGGCCACTTACCATATCTGCTGCTACGAGGGGTTCATGCCCGCCGGCCGTGCCCCCGAATTGGCCGCGGGCAGAACCTTCGATCCGGGATTTACCCGGTCCCGGTGAGCATGTCATCTGACATGGAAGCGCTCGGCCTTTCCCCCGCAAGGCCGGGCGCTTTTTCATGCGATCAGGCCCGTCGAAGCCCCGGTGGCCAAGCCTGACCGAAACCTGTAGCAATGGGCCAGAGGACGGCGCTGCGGGAGACGGGTAGAACGATGCGGATCGCAACCTGGAATATCAACTCGGTTCGCCTGCGAATCGATATCGTCGCCGATTTTGTTCAGCGATATCAACCCGATATTCTATGCCTTCAGGAAATAAAATGCATTGAGGACGCCTTCCCGCTGAAGCGCATCAGGGCCCTCGGTTTCGACTATGTCGGGATACACGGCCAGAAGGGCTATCATGGCGTCGCGACAATGGCCCGAATTTCCGGAGAGACGCACACGCGGCATGACTTCTGCGAGGTCGGCGATGCGCGTCATCTGGCCAGCGATTTCAATATCGGCGGCAAGCGGCTGCGGGTGCACAATTTCTATGTCCCCGCGGGCGGCGATGAACCCAACCCGGATCTGAATGCCAAGTTCGCTCACAAGCTCGCCTATCTGGACGAGATGCGTGGATGGGCCGTTGACGGCCAGCACATTGCGGGCGCCGATCACGCGATCGTGCTGGGCGACCTGAACATCGCCCCGCATGCGGATGACGTGTGGTCTCACAAGCAGCTGCTGAACGTTGTCAGTCACACGCCGGTCGAAACCGAAGGCCTGCTTGCAGTACAGGCCGCCGGCAATTTCATTGACCTTGCCCGTGAAGATGCTCTCAGACCCGATAGTCTCTACACGTGGTGGAGCTACCGGGCCAAGGACTGGGAAGCTTCCAACCGGGGGCGGCGGCTTGACCACATCTGGACGAGCGCCGATCTGGCGACGCGCTGCAACCGATTTTCTATCCTGTCGGAAGCGCGCGGCTGGGACCGACCGTCCGATCATGTACCGGTGATCGCGGAATTCGATATCTGAATCGAAGCGCTAGTTTCTTGAGAATTCCGGATGCAATTTCGACAGATCTGCGGAGAGCGCATGCAGCCTTTCCGCCAGCGCCATGCGCATGACTTCTGCCATTGCCGGATATTCTTCCAGCACCCGCCTGAGCAGGCGCCGAGACAGCATCATCAGCGTGCAATCGGTGACGGTCGCCGCCGTCGCCGGACGCGTGATCTCGGTCAGGAGCGCCAGCTCGCCGAGCAGCGTGCCGGGCTCGTCGATCAGCGTCTCCTGGCCCGTTTCGGACGAACGCAGCAGGATTTGTCCGGAAACAAGCAGGCAGCCGCCATCGGCCGGTTCACCCTCGCGAAACAGTATGGTCTTCGCCGGAACCTGGACGGTCTCGGCACTGAAGGCGACCAGCCGGAGCTGTTCGGCGCCGAAACTGGAGAAGATTGGCTGGTTCTTCAGGCGCTCTGCATCATCCTCGAGGCTCATGGCCCGGCCGTCCCCCCTCACGGCAGCAGCTTGTAACCGCCGCCTTCGGTCATCAGCAGTTCGGGGCTCGACGGATCGGCCTCGATCTTCTGGCGAAGCCGATAGATATGCGTTTCCAGCGTATGCGTGGTCACGCCGGCATTGTATCCCCAGACATCCTGCAGCAGGTCCTCGCGCGAGACGACGGCCTCCTCGGCCCTGTACAGATACCGCAGGATCGACGCTTCCTTCTCGGTCAACCGCAGCTTGGAGCCATTATCGCGCAAAAGGAGCTTCTGCGCCGGCTTGAAGGTGTAGGGACCGATATTGAAGATCGCATCCTCGCTCTGTTCGTGCTGACGCAATTGCGCGCGCACCCGGGCAAGAAGGACCATGAAGCGGAATGGCTTCGTGATGTAATCGTTCGCCCCCGATTCCAGGCCGAGAATCGTATCTGAGTCGGAGTCATGTCCCGTCAGCATCAGGATCGGATTCTTGAAGCCGCCCTTGCGCAGGAGCTTGCAGGCCTCGCGTCCATCCATATCGGGCAGGCCGACATCGAGGATGATCATGTCGAAATGATCTTCGCGCACCTTGTTGATGGCGGCCTGCGCACTGGCGGCCTCGCTCATCGCGAATTCCTCATGGAGCGAAAACTGCTCGAGCAGCGATTCGCGAAGAACCGCATCGTCGTCGACGATCAGGATATGTCGCGCCGTGCTCAAGCTTAATGTCTTTCCCAACCACAGAACCGAACCTAATGTCCTAAAACACCAGCACCGTTGCGGCAACTGTCTTGAGACGAGCGCCGTAATTTAGGGGACAACCTTTCGGATCGACGAATGCGCGGCTTACTGGAATTACATGTCCGCCGTTTGCCCGGGGCATCGCACCGGGGAATCCTCATCGCCGGAAATCTGAGCGTGCCCTGCGCGCTCGGTCGCAGCGGCACGACCCACGCCAAACGCGAGGGTGACGGCGCGACGCCCATCGCTACGCTCCCGCTCCGGGCACTTCATTTCCGTGCGGACCGGATCTCACCGCCGGTGACGGGTCTGCCGGCACGGGCGATCGGAAAAAGCGACGGATGGTGCGATTCGCCGCATCATCCGCTGTACAATCGCCTCGTCAGCCACCCGTTTCCGGCAAGCGCGGAACATATGTGGCGCGATGACAGGCTCTATGATTGCGTTGTCGAGCTGGGCTGGAACGACGATCCGGTCATCCCGGGCAAGGGCAGCGCGATCTTCATGCATATCTGCCGGGAGGGTTTCGCGCCGACGGAGGGCTGTGTTGCCATCGAACCGCAGCCGATGGCCCGTCTGCTGCCGCGTCTCTCGGCGGAAACGGTCATGATAATATACGGTTAGATCGAAGGGGCCGGGTAATGACGGGGAGCGCGGAGGCGGGGCGGAGGACCCCATCAACGCCGGTCATCGTCGGACTTGATCCGACGATCCATTCCGCCGGATCTTCGCGGAAATGATGAGTTGGTCCGCGCCGCCCTATCGACCCCCGAATATGGCGCTGCCGACGCGCACATGGGTGGCGCCGAGCTGGATGGCTTCCTCAAAATCGCCGCTCATGCCCATGCTGAGGTTTGAAAGGCCATTCTCGCGCGCAAGCCTGGCCAGCAGCGCGAAATGGGGCGACGGCGGCTGATCGACGGGCGGAATGCACATCAGGCCTGTGACCGTCAGGCCATGCTCGTCCCGGCAACGGGCAAGGAACGCGCCGACGTCCTGCGGCGCAATGCCTGCCTTCTGGGGCTCCAGCCCCGTATTGACCTGGACAAACAGCGACGGCGAACGGGCCTGTTTCAGCATCTCTCGACTGACGGCGGCGGCAATCTTGTCACGATCGATGGTGTGGATGGCATCGAACAGGGCTACGGCGTCGGCGGCCTTGTTGGATTGCAGCGGTCCGATCAGGTGAAGCTCAAGGGCGGGATGGCTGGCCTTGAGCCCCGGCCATTTCGATTCGGCTTCCTGCACCCGGTTCTCGCCGAACATTTTCTGGCCTGAGACAATGACCGGTTCGATGACATCTGCCCCGAAGGTCTTCGTCACGGCAACGAGATGAATATCGTCGCGTTTGCGGCCAGCGTCGCGCGCCGCTTGGTCGATGCGGCGTCGAACCTCGGCAAGGCCTTCGTGAATCGGCGTGTTTTCAGCCATCATGCTTGCAGCGATCCGTTTGGGATTCTATTGATCCCGGGTTTCAGCTTGCCCCTTCATTGGAAGGGCGGATGAGCCGGCGCGGCGACATCGGTGTTGCCGGCCGCTTTTCAGGAATGTCGCATAGCCCATGTCGATCGAACGATACAATGCCGGACCGGTGGAAACACGCTGGCAGGCCGCCTGGAATGAACGCGATGCCTTCGCGACGCCCGACGACAATTCGCGCCCGCCCTACTACGTGCTGGAGATGTTTCCCTATCCCTCCGGCAACATTCACATGGGCCATGTCCGCAACTACACGATGGGCGATGTGCTGGCCCGCTACAAGCGCGCCAAGGGGTTTGCCGTTCTCCATCCCATGGGTTGGGACGCTTTCGGCATGCCGGCCGAGAATGCTGCAATGGACCGTGGTGTTCATCCGGCAAAATGGACTTATGCCAACATCGACACGATGCGCCGGCAGCTCAAGGCGATGGGACTGTCGCTCGACTGGTCGCGCGAGTTTGCGACATGCGACCCTTCCTATTACCGGCACGAGCAGGAGATGTTCATCGACTTCATGGCCGCCGGCCTCGTCGACCGCCGCGTCTCCATGGTCAACTGGGATCCCGTGGATCATACCGTGCTCGCCAATGAGCAGGTGATCGACGGCAAGGGTTGGCGCTCGGGCGCTCCTGTCGAAAAGCGCGAGCTTGCGCAATGGTTCATGCGCATCACCGACTATGCGCAGGACCTGCTCGACGCGCTCGATACGCTGGAAAACTGGCCCGAGAAAGTTCGCCTGATGCAGCGCAACTGGATCGGCCGCTCCGAGGGCATGCGCTTCACCTTCGATCTCGTCGATGACAAGGGGCGGGCGGTCGAAGACGGGCTGACCGTCTACACGACCCGCCACGACACGATTTTCGGCGCAAGTTTCTGCGCCATTGCGGCCGATCATCCCCTGGCGCGGCAGCTGGCCGACACCAATCCGGCGCTTGCGAAGTTCCGCCGCGAGGTTGCAGCGCTCGGAACCAGCGAGGAAGCGATCGAGCGGGCCGAGAAGCACGGCGTGCCGACCGGTCTTTATGCGATCCATCCTTTCCGGCCAGACGTCCGGCTGCCGGTATACGCGGCCAACTTTGTCCTGATGGGCTATGGCGAGGGGGCGATTTTCGGGTGCCCCGCTCATGACCAGCGCGATCTCGATTTCGCTCGCAAATACGGGTTGAGTGTCACGCCTGTCGTGGCACCGGCAAATGTCGATCCGAGCGGATTCTCGGTCGGCGACGAAGCTTATCTGGAAAAGGATGGCACCGCCGTTCGCATGATCAACTCCGACTTCCTCGACAGTCTTTCCGTCGAGGAGGCAAAGGACGAGATTGCGCGGCGCATGGAAGCCTCGGGCATCGGCGAACGCCGCGTGAATTTCCGTCTTCGCGACTGGGGTGTTTCGCGGCAGCGCTACTGGGGCTGCCCGATCCCGGTCATTCATTGCCAGACCTGCGGGGCAGTACCCGTACCGAAGCAGGATCTGCCCGTCACCCTGCCCGATGACGTGACCTTCGATCAGCCGGGAAATCCTCTCGACCGTCACCCGACCTGGAAACATGTCGACTGTCCGTCATGCGGCGCGAAGGCGCTCCGCGAGACCGACACATTCGACACGTTCATCGATTCGTCGTGGTATTTCGCCCGCTTCTGCTCGCCACACGCCGATACGCCGGTCGATCTGGCTGCGGCTGACCGGTTCCTGCCGGTCGACCAGTATATTGGCGGCATCGAGCATGCGATTTTGCATCTTCTCTATTCGCGCTTTTTCATGCGCGCGATGAAAAAGACCGGTCATGCAAACATTGATGAACCGTTTGCCAGCCTGTTCACGCAGGGGATGGTGATCCACGAGACCTTCCGCAAGAAAAGCGGCGAATGGGTAGAGCCGGGTTACGCGGTGCAGCGCGACGGCGAATGGGTTCACAAGGACAGCGGTGAAGCCCTGACGCTCGGCCCGGCCGAGAAGATGTCGAAGTCGAAGAAGAACGTTGTGGATCCCGAGGCGATCATCGCGCAGTACGGGGCCGATACGGCACGTTGGTTCATGCTCTCCGATACACCGCCTGAGCGGGATATCGAATGGACCGAATCGGGCATCGACGGCGCCTGGCGTTTCGTTCAGCGCCTCTGGCGGCTGGTCCATCAGGTGACGGGCTTCGGCGCTGGCGATGAAAAGCCCGCCGCGTTCGGACAGGAGGCAACCGAACTCCGACGCGTTGTTCACAAGGCGCTTCGCAACGTCGGCGAGGACATTGAAAAGCTGCGTTTCAATCGCGCCATCGCGCACATCTATGAGAGCGCCAATGCGCTTTCCGCGGCGCTTCCGGACAAGGTTGCGCCAGCGCCTGATCTGATCTGGGCAGCACGCGAGGCAACGGCGATGATCATCCAGATGGCAGCGCCGATGATGCCGCATTTTGCGGAGGAATGCTGGCGACTGCTGGGCAATGAGGAACTGGTGGCATTTACCGCGTGGCCCGACTACGATCAGGCCCTGCTGGTGGAGGACACGATCCTTCTGCCCGTGCAGGTCAACGGCAAGAAGCGTGATGAGCTCGTTATTGCCAGGGACGCTGCGACGGGCGAGATCGAGAAGGCCGCGCTGGCGCTGGATGGGGTTGTTCGGGCGCTGGCCGGTAGTCCGGTCCGCAAGGTTATCGTCGTGCCGGGGAGAATCGTGAATGTGGTTGCCTGATCGCCTTATCGTGCGCCTGTTGGCCGCAGTCATGCTTCTGACCCTGCCGGCCGCCTGCAACATGCGCCCGCTCTATGGCAGCGTTGATGGTTCTGCCGGCAGCAGCGTTTCGGCTGATCTTGCTGCCATCAAGCTCACGGCGCCGGAAGATCGGGTGGAGCAGGTCCTGCAAAATCAGCTCGGCTTTCGCCTGAATGGCGGCCAGCCGGTCGGTGACCGATATACGCTCGACCTGCGAACGGAAACCAAGACTTCGTCGGTGCTCGTGCGTACCATCGGCGGCAAACCGCAGGCGCGTTTCGTTAATGTTTCAACGAGTTATCAGTTGAAGCAGGGCGACACCGTGCTCGATTCCGGTACGCTGAGCCGGCAGGCATCCTTTGACTGGTCGCAGCAGCGATTTGCTAATGACAGGGCGCAGATCGATGCGGAAGATCGCGCCGCGACTGCGCTGGCGGATGATCTCTACGCCCTGCTGGCAGGACATTTCGCGGCCAACTAGAAGCGCATTTCGCCATGGTCGCGATCAAGGGTCAGGATATTGACCGCTTCCTGAAAGCCCCGGACAGGGCTGCCGTTCTGCTTTATGGGCCTGACGCTGGCCTGGTTTCGGAGCGGGCCGACCTCCTGAGCAGATATTTCGCCGGCTCAGAAAATAGCGGATTTGCCGTCGATCGGCTCGAGGGCGATGAAATTGCCGGCGATCCCGCACGCCTTGCCGATGAACTTGGCGGAGCCGGACTTTTCGCTGAGAAGAAGGTGATACGACTGCGTCTGGGCAGCCGCAACGTGCTCGCCCAGATCGAGGCGGCGGTTGAGAACGGCCTGGAGTATGGCTGGCTCATCATCGAGGCGGGTGACCTTAAACCGTCCAGTCCCGTCCGTCGTCTCGCAGAACGCCATGCGGCAATGGCCGCACTTCCCGCCTATGCCGATACCGCCCAGACTCTCGCCCGTCTGATCGATGAAGAGATGCGGGCGGCAGGACTTGAGCTGGATCGTGACGCGCGAGCGATGCTGACCGGTCTGCTCGGCGCCGACCGCAGGGCGAGCCGCAACGAACTGCAGAAACTTGCGCTTTATGGGGAGGGCAAGGGGCGCATTACCGTTGACGACGTGATGGCGATTACGGCTGACGCGGCCGCGCTGGAGACCGACTCGATCGCGGATAATGTCGGAACGGGCGATATTGCCGGCGTGGAGCATGATATTCGCCAGGCGATTGCCGAAGACAGGGCCCCGCAACAGCTCGTCGGCGCAATTGGACGCCATTTTGCACGTCTCATCGAGGCGCGCGGCGCCATCGATCGGGGAATGACGGCTGAATCAGCCATGAAGCGGCTGCGTCCGCCCGTTTTCTTCAAGCGCGAACCCGCATTCCGGCGTCAATTGACCTTGTGGACGCTTGGCGATCTGCAAACAGCCGTCGCCAGGATCCGCGAGCGAGATCTGGAGGTTCGGCAGAAACCGGCTCTGGCCGAGGCACTGCTGCGGGCCCTGGCACTGGAACTGGCGCTTCGCGCCAGACGCCAGGCCGGATCAGCGCGCGGTTAGCAGGCGAACAAGCTCATCGAGCTGTTCGAGGCTCTTGTAGCCGATGCGCAACTCTCCGCCCTCGCCGGCATGCCGGAGATCGACCTTCAGCCCGAGCGCGTTGGACAGGCTCTCTTCAAGCGCCCTGGTGTCGGTATCCTTGGCCGGACGTGGCGCGGCACTCTTGCTGCCAGCTTTCGTCTTCGAAGAGAGTTTTTCGGCCTCTCGCACCGACATGCCGCCCTCGATGATCCGTCGTGCGGCCGCTTCCGGATCGTCCATCGCGGCGACCGCGCGGGCATGGCCTGCTGAAAGCCTTCCATCTGCAACGAACGCCTTTACCGAATCGGGCAGCCTGAGGAGCCTGAGCGTGTTGGCAATGTGACTGCGGCTCTTCCCGATGCTGTCGGCAAGCTGTTGTTGTGTATAGGAAAATTCCTGCATGAGCTGATCGTAACCGGCCGCTTCTTCAAGCGCGTTCAGATCCGCCCGCTGGACATTCTCGATGATTGCGAGCTCAAGCGATTCCCGGTCGTCAGCATCATGGACGAAGACGGGAACCTCGTGCAGACCTGCCTTCTGCGCAGCACGCCAGCGCCGTTCGCCCGCGATGATCTCGAAGCGATTGCTGCTTTCGGCGAGCGGGCGGACGAGGATCGGTTGAACGATACCTTTCTCGGCGATCGACCGCGCGAGATCGTCAAGCGCATCGGCATCGAAATTATGCCGCGGGTTGCGCGCATTAGGCTGGATGAATTCAATCGGGATGCGTCGTTGTGTGCGGGCACGCTCGATGGCACGCGCATCGTTGTCGGTATCGCCTATAAGCGCGGCAAGGCCGCGCCCCAGCCGCGAACTCCGTTCGTCCGCCATAGTCACATCTCCTTGGGGCGCAGGTTCATTTCGCACCAGAATCGGCTTCACGCCGCGCTCAGCACGCGTTCGCGGCTGATGACTTCCCGCGCAAGCCGAAGATAGGCCTGGCTTCCGGCGCACTCGAGATCATAGAGCAATGCCGGCTTGCCGAAAGATGGCGCTTCAGACATGCGAACATTGCGCGGGATTACCGTCTGGTAGACCTGATTTCCCATGAAAGCGCGCACATCGTCGACGACCTGCCCGGACAGATTGTTGCGCCGATCGAACATAGTCAGGACAACCCCGTGGATCGTCAGGCTCGGATTGAGGGTCTCGCGGACATGCTCGACCGTCTCCAGCAGCTGGCTCAGGCCCTCAAGCGCAAAGAATTCGCACTGGAGTGGCACGAGTACGGAATCGGATGCCGCCATCGCATTGATCGTCAGAAGATTGAGAGAAGGCGGGCAATCTATCAGGATGTAGCCAAATCCCTCGCCGGCGGTTGCCTTCGCGCGGTAGGCGTTGATCGCCGCACGAAGCCGATAGACGCGATCGCGCGCCGTGGCCATCGTCTGCTCGAATCCAAGCAGATCGAGCGTTGAGGGAACGACGGAAAGATTTGGCACGGCCGTCGGCACGACCGCCTCCTCGAGCGGCAATGTTCCCGTTAGGACATCGTGGCTCGATTTATCGCGGCTCTTGCGGCTGATACCCAATCCCGTGCTGGCATTGCCCTGCGGGTCGAGGTCGACAATGAGCACGCGCTGGCCGACGGCGGCCAGTGCGGTGCCCAAATTGATGGCCGTCGTTGTCTTGCCGACGCCACCCTTCTGGTTGGCGATGACGATGACACGCGGACCAGAGTGGCTGAGAGAAGGATTCATCGCAGAAATTTCCTCAGGATTTGGCTGCTGATACGGGCTGCCGGATTTCCAGGATACAGCCTGCCGGGTCGGTCAGGCTTCTGTGTTTTTCATACGATAAATTACCATATATGGATAGAGCGGCGATCTCTTCATCAACATCTTGTCCTTTGAAAAAGAGCGCCGTAGCACCATTTTCCATCCAGACGGCGCCCATGGCAACAAGGTCTTTAAGCGGCGCGAGCGCGCGCGCCGTTACGCAGTCGAATCGATCCGCATGGCGAGCGAAGTCCTCGATCCTTTCGGCCCTCACAATCGCCGGCAACGACAATTGACGTACCACCTCACGCAGGAAGGCCGCCTTGCGTCCATTGGCTTCGACGAGATCGACATGTCCTTTCGGATCCGAATCGTACATCAGGATTGAAAGAATGATTCCGGGCAGGCCGGCACCGGAACCGAGATCCACCACGCGAGATCCTGGCTTTAGCAATGGGTAGAGCTGCGCACTGTCGGCAATATGGCGCATCCAGAGCGAATCTACGGTCTTTGGCCCGACCAGATTTTTGATCTTCTGCCACCTTTCCAGCAGCGAGGCGTAAGCCGTCAGGCGGTCTTCTGTTTCACGTGAAACATGCATGAAAGACCGTATGAGTGACATAGCCTCATCGCGGCCCTGATCTTCGCGAGACATCAGCCAACTCGCTTCCGGGGGCCGCTCCGACGCGCAATGGCCCCAAGCAATACCAGGGCTGCGGGCGTCATACCCTCTACCCGACCGGCCTGACCGATCGACAACGGTCTGATTTTGCCAAGCTTCATGCGCAACTCGTTCGACAGCCCCGGAATCTGCCCGTAGTCAAGGTCCTCCGGCAACGCCAACGCTTCGTCGCGCCGCAACCTCTCATGTTCCGCGCTCTGCTTCTCGAGATACACGGCATACTTGGCATCAATCTCGATCTGCCTTGCAATCGGCAAATCGATTCGCTGAAGCTCTGGAAACAATGCCGCGACCCGTTCAAAATCCATGTTCGGATAGCTCAGCAATTGCCAGGCCGTCCTCCGCTGCCCGTCCCTGTTCAATTCTAGTCCGGCGGACGCGGCCTCGTTCGGTGTAACATTGTGCTTCTCCAGAAGCTGACGCGCGTCATCAAGCCCCAGACTCTTCCTGTCGAAGACAGCTTTCCGGTCGCCACGAACGATCCCAAGCTCGATACCCTTCGGCGTCAGCCGTTGATCGGCATTGTCGGCACGCAACAGCAGCCTGTACTCCGCCCGTGACGTGAACATCCGGTACGGCTCCCTTACCCCTTGCGTCACGAGATCGTCCACCATCACGCCAATATAGGATTGCGATCTCGGAAAGATTGTTCCCCGCATACCGGCAGCGAACCTTCCCGCATTCAGACCGGCAACAAGTCCCTGGGCTGCGGCTTCCTCATATCCGGTCGTGCCATTGATCTGACCGGCAAGAAAAAGTCCGGCGATCTTCTTGGTCTCTAATGTCGCATAGAGTTCGCGCGGATCGACGAAATCATACTCGATTGCGTATCCATATTGCAGGATCCTCGCATTACCCAGTCCCGGCAGACTTGCAACAACCCCATCCTGCACATCACGGGGCAGCGACGTTGAGATCCCGTTCGGATACACCGTGTCATCATCCAGACCTTCTGGCTCCAGAAAGATCTGATGCGAGTCGCGATCAGCAAAGCGGACGACCTTGTCTTCAATCGAAGGACAATAGCGCGGCCCCAGCGCTGATATGGCGCCGGTATAGAGCGGCGCCCGGTCAAGATTGTTAGAGATGAGCCGGTGAGTTTCCGGCGTTGTCCTTGTGATGTGACAGGCAATCTGCGGCGTAGAGATCGCGACATTCATGAAGGAAAAGGGAACCGGGTCTTCATCGCCAGGCTGGCTGTCGAGGACCGACCAATCGATCGTCTTCCCGTCCAGTCGTGGCGGCGTTCCGGTTTTCAACCGCCCGACTGCGAAGCCCATGGCCTCAAGACGCAAGCCGAGCGCATTTGCAGGTCTTTCACCAATGCGCCCACCGGGTTCGCGCTCGTCACCCCGGTGAATGATGCCGCGCAGAAAAGTCCCGGTTGTCAGGACGACGGCACCCGCCGGCAGTTCCCGGCCGTCGGCGAGAACGACACCCCCGACGGCGCCATCCTTCAATGAAATATCGGCCGCTTCACCCTCAATGACATCGATCGCGGTTTCGGCTTCAATGATCTCCTGTACGGCGCTCTTGTACAGTTTTCGATCGGCCTGCGCGCGCGGGCCCTGTACGGCAGGCCCCTTGCGTCTGTTGAGAATTCGAAACTGAATGCCGCCCTTGTCGGCCGCCCGGCCCATGACGCCGTCCAGCGCATCGACCTCGCGAACGAGATGTCCCTTCCCCAAGCCGCCGATTGCGGGGTTGCAACTCATTGTGCCTATCGCGTCTGCCTTCAGTGTAATGAGGGCAACGCGTGCGCCGAATCGTGCAGCCACTCCGGCCGCTTCCGTGCCGGCATGCCCGCCGCCAACAACGATTACATCGTACCTGGTCATAATCCATCACTCCGGGCCTGTTTCACGTGAAACATCCCAACGCCTCATTTCCCGATACAGAAACGGGAAAAGATCACGTCCAATACATCCTCGACCCCAATCCTGCCAAGCAGGACATCGAGTTCGTCAGTCGCGGCCCGCAAACAATCCGCACCGAATTCCCATTCGTCACGCGAAAGATAGCTAAGCGCTCCCGCTAACTTCATGTCCGCAGCCGAAAGCCATCCGACGTGGCGCAAATGGACCGCAACCGAATCGATTCCCACTGCAGCGTCTGCCGCGGCCGACGCCAGACGTGCCGTTAGCCCGGCAAGGCCGACGCCACTCTTCACCGATATGGACATTTCATGTTTCATGACCGAATCGTTCGGCTCCGCCGAAATGTCGTTCTTGGCCCAGACCTTGAGCACCGTGCCGATGACAGAATCCAGCGCGCCGCGCGGAAAAGGCGCATCAGCCGATTCCAGCGCGATCACCAGATCCGCGCCGAGCAGCGCCTCGCGCGCCCGCCTGATGCCCTCCGCCTCTACCGCCCCGGCGGCCTCCCTGATCCCCGCGACATCCTGCAGCAGTACCAGCTGGCCGTTCAGCTCAAGCCTCACTTCGACAATATCGCGCGTCGTTCCTGCCTCGACCGCGACGATTGCGGCCTCACGCCCCGCCAGGTAGTTCAGCAGCGACGATTTGCCCACATTCGGCGCACCCGCCAGAACCACGCGGAAACCCTCCCGGATAACCCGTCCCGCGGGTGCCCCAGACAGCAACGCAGCGATTCGTTGCCTTACCGAATCGATCTTTTGGCGCACGGGTCCAGTGTCGATCTCTGCCACATCGTCCTCGTCACTGAAATCGATCTGCGACTCCAGAAACGCGCGTGCCTCGACAATGTCACCACGCATGTCCAGATAGATCTTTTCCAGCGCGCCGCTTGCGACCCTCAGCGCCAGTTTGCGCTGCGCCTCCGTTTCCGCCGCGACGAGTTCGCCAAGACCTTCAACGCTCGTCAAATCCATGCGTCCGCGTTCGAAGGCCCGCCTTGTGAACTCCCCGGCGTCCGCCACGCGTAAACCCGGCACCTTCTCCAGCGCGTTCAGCACCGCGCGCGTGACGGCGCGCCCTCCATGGACATGAAGCTCCAGACAATCCTCGCCGGTGAAACTCTTCGGCCCCGGCATGAACAGGACGATCCCCTGATCCAGCACCTCTGAAGATTCCGGATCGCGAATGGTCCGCAGCGTCGCAACGCGTGGCTGCGGCGCCGAACCGGGCACCATCCTGTCAAGAACCGTGCCCACCGCATCGCCGCTGACGCGGATTACCGCAACGCCGGCCGCGCCGCTTCCTGAAGAAAGTGCGAAGATCGTCTCCAAATCTTCCACCCATTACATCCCGCCGCGCGGCAGACCCGATCGCAGGCGCATCGCCAGGCACCGGAAGCCACCCGCGGCACCGGCATCAGGTATTCATATTAGAGAAGAACTCTTCGTTGCTCTTGGTCTGGCGCAGCTTGTCGAGCAGGAACTCGACAGCATCGACTGTCCCCATCGGATTGAGAATACGCCGCAGCACATAGGTCTTCTTCAGCTGATCAGCAGGCGTGATGAGCTCTTCCTTTCGAGTACCCGAACGCTGGATATCGATCGCCGGGAATACGCGCTTGTCGGCAGCCTTCCGGTCGAGAATGAGCTCCGAATTTCCGGTGCCCTTGAACTCTTCGAAAATGACTTCGTCCATCCGGCTCCCGGTATCAATCAGCGCGGTTGCGATAATCGTCAGCGAACCGCCTTCCTCAATATTGCGCGCCGCGCCGAAGAATCGCTTCGGACGCTGCAGCGCATTCGCATCGACGCCGCCCGTCAAGACCTTGCCGGAGGACGGGACCACCGTATTGTAGGCACGGCCAAGACGCGTGATGGAATCGAGCAGGATCACGACATCACGTCCGTGCTCAACCAGGCGTTTAGCCTTTTCAATAACCATTTCAGCAACTTGGACGTGTCGCACCGCCGGCTCGTCAAAGGTCGAACTGATGACTTCGCCCTTCACGGAGCGCTGCATGTCAGTGACTTCTTCGGGACGCTCGTCGATCAGCAGAACGATCAGATAGCATTCGGGATGATTGGTCGTGATGGAATGGGCAATATTCTGCAACAGGACCGTCTTGCCTGTTCTCGGCGGCGCGACGATCAGCCCGCGCTGACCCTTTCCGAGGGGCGCGACGAGATCGATGACCCGCGTGCTCAGATCCTTCTTGGTCGGATTGTCGATCTCCATCTTGAGACGCTCATCGGGATAGAGCGGCGTCAGGTTGTCGAAATGGATCTTGTGCCGACCCTTTTCCGGATCCTCGAAATTGATCGCATTGACCTTCAGAAGCGCGAAATACCGCTCACCTTCCTTGGGTGAACGGATATGTCCCTCGACCGTATCGCCGGTCCGCAGGCTGAAGCGCCGGATCTGGCTGGGAGAAATGTAGATATCGTCCGGCCCGGCCAGGTAATTCGCATCGGGCGAACGCAGAAATCCGAAACCGTCCGGGAGAACCTCAACAACCCCCTCGCCGATAATATCGACTTCCTTCGAGGCAAGCTGTTTGAGGATCGCAAACATGAGTTCCTGCTTGCGCAACGCGCTTGCGTTCTCAACCTCGTGTTCCTCGGCAAAGGCGAGCAATTCGGGGGGCGTTTTGACCTTGAGGTCCTGAAGTTTCATTTCCCGCATTGGGCGCGGCCTTTCTGGAAGGAGGGATATTCGTCGTCAGACTGGGAATTTGCTGGAAAAACCCGGCGAAATTATCGCGGGGAAAGAACGCCAGAGGGATTATGCGGCGTCCACGCAGATGCCGACCTTATACAAAACAAGCCGGTCCGCCGCAACGACAAATAAGTACGTAACCGCACCAGCCTCTAGAACGGCTTAACGATCACCAGGATAACGATCACGATAACCAGCAATGTTGGCACTTCGTTGGCGATCCGAAAGAATCGTGCCGAGCGCGTATTCCGGTCGTTTGCGAAATCCCGCATCCAACGCCGGCACATCCCGTCGAAACCCGTCAGGACAAGCACGAACAGGAGCTTGGCATGAATCCAGTAATTTCCTCCTGTCAGCCAACCACCCATCACAAGCAGCGCAATACCGAAAACCCAGGTGGCCGCCATCGCCGGCGTGGCGATCGCCTTCATCAACCGTCTTTCCATCACCTTGAAGGTCTCCGATTTCTCGGAACCGACAACGGAATCGGCGTGATAGACAAAAAGCCTTGGCGCGTAGAAAAGCGCAGCCATCCAGGCGATTACCGAAATCACATGGAGCGCCTTGACCCACTCATACATCGCAGATCACCTCCCGAGCCGCCGCAATACCTGCTCTACATGAGCAATCGGTGTTTGCTGCAAGATACCGTGTCCAAGATTGAATACGTGCCTCCCGGGCCGTGCCTCGCCCAGGATCCTGTCCACGCCATCATCAAGCGCTTTCCCCCCCGCAAGCAGAACCAGTGGATCGAGATTTCCCTGGCTCACGGCTGAAAATTCATCGCCCAGATCGCCAAGCCCTGCAGTCCAGTCCAGACCGACGGCATTGACACCCGTACCCGACGCGTAAATACCGGCCTTTTCGGAACAACCCTTTGGAAAACCTATGATAATAGCGTCTGGAAAATCGATCCTCACGGCATCGACAATGCGTTTTGTCGGTCCGATCACCCATCTTTCGAACCAGCCGTCCGCTACAACGCCGGCCCAGGTATCGAAGATCTGAACGCATTCCGCACCGGCGCGCAGCTGAGCCTTGAGATATTTGGCCGACGCTTCGACCAGAATATCGATGATCCGATCGAGCAGTTCTGGATCACGGTAGCTCATCTCGCGTATCGGCGCCTGATCAGGTGTTCCGCGCCCGGCCACCATATAACTCGCAACCGTCCAGGGGGCACCGCAGAAGCCGATAAGCGCGACGTCCCTGGGCAACTCCCTGGAAAGGATGCTGACGGTTTCAATGACCGGCTGCAAAAAGCTCTCAACCCTGCTTGCCGAGAGCCTTTCGACACGTTCCCTCGTATCCGCTTTTTCCAGAAGCGGGCCTTCGCCTTCCGCGAAGCTGAGATCAAGCCCAAGCGCATGCGGAATGACGAGAATGTCCGAAAAGAGAATGGCTGCATCGAAACCGAAGCGACGGATCGGTTGCAATGTAACTTCCGTTGCCATTTCCGGCGAATAGCAAAGGTCCAGAAACCCGCCGGCCTTGGCGCGAAGCGCCCGGTATTCCGGCAGATAGCGGCCCGCCTGGCGCATGAACCAGACAGGCATGCGGTCAGGACCTTGACCTTTGAGTGTGTCGATCAGCGCTTTTCCCATGCCGCCTTCATAAATGAAATGGTTAAGGAAGTATGAATCTTACGATTCTAGGGCTCGGTAGAGCGGGGATATCCCAGCTTCCACAATCATTCACAAGATGTGCGGCAGAAAATCTCACTGCAATCCGAATAACCATCTGAAAAGCTGTGTGCTTTCATACTTTTCCACGCAATCATCAACACCTGCAAAAATCGTCCACACACTAGCCCTTCCGGAAAGCCTGTTGACCGGCGGCCACTTTCCCCGGACAAGTTCGCCAGAAGATTTTCAAGGCCGCCACCCTTTACCCGTTATCCACAAGACCCACTGACAACGGAACGCAGCCAGAGGCGGCCAAAAATGCCGCCCAGTCGAGATCCCAGACCATGCCCGAATCGCCAAAGAACTACGTTCACCTGCATCTGGTCTCGGACGCGACAGGCGAAACGCTGATAGCGGTGAGCCGCGCGGCAGCTGCGCAATATGCAACGGTCCGGACGATCGAACACGTATATCCGCTGGTCCGGTCCGGCCGTCAGCTCGACAGAATTCTTCGTGAAATCGAGGAAGCGCCGGGCATGGTGCTCTACACGCTGGTCAACACGGAGCTGGCGACCCGTCTGGAGAAGCATTGCCGCGAGCTGGCCTTGCCGGTGGTTTCCGTACTCGCCCCGGTCCTCGATATCTTCAGATCTTATCTCGGAGCCGAATCGACCCCGCGAATCGGCGGCCAGCACACATTGAATCAGCACTATTTCCGCCGGATCGACGCCCTCAACTACACAATGGTTCATGATGACGGCCAAAATCTCGATACGCTTGACGATGCCGATGTCGTCCTGATCGGCATCAGCCGCACGTCGAAGACGCCGACAAGCATCTATCTGGCGAATCGCGGCATCAAGACCGCCAATGTTCCGCTTGTGCCCGGCATGATCCTGCCGCCGCAGCTCGAAGCGCTGACCAGACCCCTCGTCGTCGGGCTTGTCGCCTCCGCGGATCGTATCTCGCAGATTCGCCAGAACCGTCTGCTGTCGCTGCGTGCCGACGACAATGGAAACTATGTCGATCGCAAGGCCATCGCGGACGAAATTGCGATGACGCGGCGCCTTTGCGCGCGAAACGGCTGGCCGCTCATCGATGTCACGCGCCGTTCAATCGAGGAATCGGCTGCCGCCGTACTGGCACTGATCGCCGACCGGAAACAGGTGGCCGAATCATGAGCCGTATCATTCTCGCTTCGACCAGTCCGACCCGTCGCAGGTTGCTGGCCGATGCCGGCCTTGCATTCGAAGCAATGGCACCGGGAGTAGACGAGGAAGCCGTCGTTGAACTCGCGCGCCGCGAGGGCAGCGCGCTGGAGCCGGCCGATACCGCCGATATTCTGGCACGTCTGAAGGCTGAGGCTGTATCGAGTGCGCATCCGGATGCGATCGTCATCGGCTGCGACCAGACACTGGATCTTGATGGCGAATTGCTGACCAAGGCACCCGACATGGATGCGCTGCGCAGGAAACTCCTCCGTCTGCGGGGGCGGCGGCACATGCTCCATGCCGCGGTCGCCTGCGCGAAGGGCGGCGAGACAATCTGGGAACAGCGCGACAGCGCGGCTTTGACGATGCGCGAATTCACGCCTGAATTCCTCGGTCACTACCTCGCTGGCGAAGGCGACGACCTCCTTGGAAGCGTCGGCGGCTATAGACTTGAAGGTGCAGGCGTTCAGCTGTTCAACAGCATCGAGGGCAGCTATTTCACAATCCTTGGCCTGCCGCTGCTACCACTGCTGGCCTGGCTGAGAACGCAAGAATATTTGGAGGAATAAGGATTATGTCGGATGCGAATCGAAAAGGTTCAGGTCCCAGGGCCGTTGTGATCGGGCATCCGATCTCCCATAGCCGGTCTCCGCTGATCCACAACTACTGGCTTCGTGAAGCAGGGCTTCCCGGCATCTATGAAACAGCCGACGTCCTGCCAGAAGATCTCGGAGAATTCGTTGCGGCAATGCCGCAAGCCGGCATCATTGGAGCCAATCTGACCGTTCCGCACAAAGAGCTGGTGCTTCCGATCGCCGACGAGATCGATGAGACGGCGCGGCTGATCGGCGCCTCCAATCTGCTCTGGTTCGACGGTGCCGGACGCGTTTGCGTCGGCAATGCCGACTGGAGCGGATTTCTCGCCAATCTCGATGATCGCTGCCCCGGCTGGGACGACAGAAAGCGGACCGCTGTTATGTTCGGGGCGGGCGGTGCTGCCCGCGCCGCGGTTTATGCGCTTCTCAGGCGCGGCTTTGAGAAGATCTATGTCGTCAACCGGACGATCGAGCGGACAAAAGCGCTCATCGCAGATTTTGGCGACCGGGTTGTTGCAGCCGATGGACCGCTCGAAGAACTGCTCGCCAAGGCGGATTTTGTCGTCAATTCGACCAGCATGGGGATGAAGGGCGGACCGGAATGGACGCTTGACCTGAAGGAGCTCAACCCTGATGCCGTCGTCCACGATATCGTCTATGTGCCCTTGCTGACGCCGCTGCTTGCCGAGGCCCAGGCGATGGGCAACAGGACGGTCGACGGTCTGGGCATGCTGCTTTATGGCGCGGCGACTTCCTTTGAAAGATGGTTCGGTGTCGCGCCCGTCGTCAGCGCCGAACTGCGCCAGCTGGTTCTGGACGACATGGCGGCAAAGCGGTGACCGACGGCCCAATGAAGATCATCGGCCTGACGGGATCGATCGGCATGGGCAAATCGACGGTCGCGGAGATGTTCCGCGATCTCGGCGTGCCTGTCTTTGATGCCGATGCCGAGGTTCATCGTCTTTATCGCGGCGAACTTGTCGCAGCCATCGAGAGTGCGTTTCCCGGCGTCACCGACGCCAGCGGCGTCGACCGCACGAAACTGGCGCCGGCGCTCTCAGATCCGGCGGCCATGGCGCGTCTTGAATCGATTGTGCATCCGGCCGTTCACGAAAGCAGGCGTCGTTTCGTCGAAGAGGCCAGGGCGGATGGCCATAAGCTGGTCGTCTTCGATATCCCGCTTCTCTTCGAAACCGGCGGCGAGAAGAACGTCGCCGCGGTTGTGCTGGTGTCCGCACCTTATGAAAAGCAGCGCGAGCGTGTGCTTGCCCGACCGAATATGTCGCCGGAAAAGTTCGAGGCGATTCTTTCCCGGCAGGTACCGGATGCGGAAAAGCGCAAGCGCGCCGATATTGTCATCGATACCGGCGTCAGCCTCGAAGAAACCCGAAAGGCCGTTGAAGAAGCGCTGCAAACAATTGCGGCAGGCTGATTCGCAGCGCTATCCTTTGCACAACGTCTGCACAACCGGAGCAAATCGGTGCGCGAAATCGTTCTCGATACGGAAACGACCGGACTGAATCCGCTGAAGGGCGACCGGCTGGTCGAAATCGGCTGCGTCGAACTCGACAACGGCATTCCCACGGGACACAACTGGCACTTCTATTTCAATCCGGAGCGCGACATGCCGGCGGAAGCCGAGGCCGTGCATGGGTTGTCCGCGGCTTTTCTCGCCGACAAGCCGCTCTTTGCCGATCTTGCCGATCAGTTTCTCGAATTCGTCGACGATGCGCGTCTCGTCATCCACAATGCCGATTTCGACATGGGCTTCCTGAACATGGAGCTCGGCCGCTGTGGCAGACCATTGCTCGACACGGCCAATGTTGTCGATACGCTGGCCATGGCGCGCCGGCGCCACCCCGGCGGCGGCAACCGTCTGGACGATCTTTGCCAGCGCTACGGTATCGACAACAGCCGCCGGACAAAGCACGGGGCGCTGCTCGATTCCGAGCTGCTCGCCGAGGTCTATATTGAGCTCAATGGCGGGCGGCAGGCCGGGCTTGCTCTCGTTTCCCGGGATCGCGGCGAGGTGAGGGGAGCCATGAAGGCGCCCGATTCCCGCCCCGCGCCCTTGCCCGCCCGGATCAGTGAAGCCGAGCGCGCCGCGCACGATGCATTCGTCGTCAAGCTTGGCGAGAATGCGATTTGGCGGCGCTACGGAAACTGAGTTTCCGCTCTGGTGTCAGTTTGCGGCGGCGGGCTGTTGCTGCGCCATGCGCTGACGGTAAAGGCTCACGAAATCGATCGGGTCGAGCATCATCGGCGGGAAGCCGCCCTGCTGCGTGCAATTGGCGATGATCTGCCGTGCGAACGGGAAGAGCAGGCGCGGGCACTCGATCATGACGATCGGGTGAAGATGCTCCTGGGCGACATTGGTCACACGAAAGATCCCGGCATAGGTCAGCTCCAGATTGAAGAGCATGTCCGCGCCTTCGCCGGCCTTCGCTTCCAGCACCAGCTCGACATTGAAGTCGCTTTCTGAAACCGGATTGATGTTCACGTTGATCTGAACATTGAGCGGAGGCTGCTTTTCGCCCCGTTTCAGGAACGAACCCGGCGCGTTCGGATTTTCAAACGAAAGATCCTTGATGTACTGGCCGAGCACGTTGATCTGCGGCATCGTCGGCGCTTCGCCGGCTCCGGCAGTGGCGTTGCCGCCATTGGTTTCGTTGGGCTGGTTCGCCATCGGTTGCTTGTCCCGTGTGGTCATGATGATGAGCCTTGCGGCCCCGAATGAGGTTGCGAGCTAGCACGCGTCGCAACGCCGCACAAGGCGCAAGAGGGGTTTAGTGACGTCCGTCAGGCCCATCTGGGGGCTTATCGCCGTCGATCTCGCGTGCTTCGCCCTCGATCACGACCGGACCTCGTTCGCGCTGGCTGGCATTACGATCGAAGGGGTCGCCCGGCGCCCTGTAGCCGCGGACTTCGACGCGGCCGGCAACGAGGCGGAAGAGGTAGGCGCCAATCAGCCGCCGGACCGGCGGGAAAAGCAGGGCAAAGCCTATCGCATCGGTAAAAAATCCCGGCGTGAGCAGAAGGGCGGCTGAAAAGAGCAGCAGGGCCCCGTCGCGAAGGCCCTCAGCGGGAAACTCGCCGCGCTCCAGTGAACGGTTGATTGAAGTGAGCGCCGACAGGCCCTGAAGCCGGAGCATGACCGAGCCGAGAATCGCCGTTGCGATCACGATCGCAATCGTCGCCGCCAGTCCTATCCGCCCGCCGATTTCGATGAAAAGCGCGATCTCGATGAGCGGTACGCCGATGAAGGCGAAAAGAAGAATTGCCATAAGGCCCTCTGGATTCGCTCGATATGGTCTATAGATATAGACAAGGCGCCAGGTGCGGACCAAACGCTAACGCTGACGAAGGCGGAGATGAACGGGTTTTTTGATATCTATACAATTCTGTTTCTTGTGCTCGCGATCGTACTTTTCCTTCGCCTGCGCAACGTTCTGGGACGTCGGACCGGCAATGAGCGGCCGCCATTCGATCCCTATTCACGGCGCGACACGGCCAAAGCGGATGATCAGACCGGCGATACACCGGCTCCCGCGAAGGTCGATGGCGACAATGTGGTAACGCTTCCCGGCCAGACAAGGGCAGCTCCCGTTCGGCCCGCGCCCGACTGGAGCGCGTATTTTGTGCCCGGCAGCGATTCCAGGGATGGCCTGCAGGCGATTGCCGCAGCGGATCGAAATTTTGATCCCGGGTCATTCGTTGCCGGTGCGCGTTCGGCTTATGAAATGATCGTAACCGCTTTTGCCGAAGGCGATCGCAAGACGCTGCGCTCGCTGCTCAGCCGTGAAGTCTATGATGGCTTCGCGGGTGCGATTGCCGAACGGGAAACGGCCGGCCAGAAGGTGGAGATGACCTTTGTCGGCATTGACGAAGCCCTCATTGCCGATGCGGGGATGAAGGGGCGGCAGGCGCAGGTAACCCTGCAGATCCGCTCCAAGCTCATTTCGGTCACCAAGGATGCCGACGGCAAGGTTGTCGATGGCGATCCGGCGGCGATTGCCGATGTCACCGATGTGTGGACTTTCGCCCGGGATACCGGTTCGCGCGATCCGAACTGGAACCTGGTCGCGACCGAAGCCGGCGACTAGAACGGAAGAAACCGATGCGAATTGCCGCCGCCATTTTCGCCCTGTTCCTGGCGGCGGCCCCCGCGCAACTTCAGGCTGCCGACACCCTCTCTGATGGAAGCCGCCTTCAGACGGTTTCCTTTGCCGAACTCCCCGGCTGGTCCAGCGACAACCCCACGCTCGCGCTCAAGGCCTTTCGGTTGTCATGTGCGAAATCAACCACTGGCGGGTTCGTGGCCGCATGCGCCGCATCGCGCGGGGCAGGCCTTTCCAGCAAGGCCGCGCATGCATTTTTTGAAAAATGGTTCGATCCTTTTCGCGTCCTGCCAGCATCGCAGAAAGGTTTCGTGACGGGATATTTCGAGCCGCAGGTCGAAGGTTCGCTCGAACCCGACGATGAATACCGCTATCCGCTGCTTGCCCGGCCTGACGATCTCAAGGACATCGATCCTGACAAACCACCGCGCGGCGTCGCCAAAGGCCTGCGCGCGGCCCGCCGGACGGCGGCCGGATGGGAAGCCTATCCGACACGGTCCGAGATCGAACAGGGCGCGCTCGGCAAATCCGCCGAGCCCATCGTCTACCTTGCTGATCCCGTCGATGCGTTCTTCATTCACATTCAGGGTTCAGCGCGCATCCACCTTCCCGACGAAAGCGTGATCCGCGTCGGATATGCCGGCCGCAACGGACATCCCTATACGCCGGTTGGCCGCGTGCTGATCGATGAAGGTCTGATGTCGAAGGATGAAATGACGGCCGATCGCCTGCGCGACTGGCTGAAGGCACATCCCGTCGAGGCAGAACGGATCATGCGCCGGAACGAATCCTACATATTTTTCCGCGAACTGCCGCCCGGCGATCCGTCGCTTGGGCCGGTAGGCGGCGCCGGCGTCCCGCTGACCCCGCTTCGTTCCATCGCCGTCGACCACAGGATCCACGCCTATGGCACGCCGGTCTATCTGGCCGGCGTGCTGCCTGTCGGCCCCGGCGGAGCCATGCGCAATATCGGTCAGCTGCTGATCGCGCAGGATACGGGCAGCGCGATTGTCGGCGCGGCGAGGGGCGACATCTATTTTGGCGCGGGCGATGCTGCGGGCTACATCGCCGGGCTCGTCCGTCATGACGTCGATTTCTACGTTCTGCGGCCCCGAGAGTCGCCAAGATGAGCGGCCGGCGCGGTGGCCGCGACCGCCCCGGTAAAGATGATGCTGAACTCTGGGACGCGGTCACGCGGGAAGTCACGCCTTTGCGCCGGCGCGAACGGCAGGCGATCGTTGCTCCGCAGGAAAAGCCCGACACGGACACGCCCGCGCCCGCGAAGAAGAAAAAGGTCGCATCGGCCTTGCCTGCCTATCGGCCCGTACCCCCTTCGCCGCGTGTCGTCGGTCCGGGGAGGATCGAACCACGCCTATTGCGCAAGATGTCCAAAGCCGATGGCGACATCGATGCGGTCATCGATCTGCATGGCATGCGTCAGGACGCAGCGCACATGGCGCTCGACCGCTTCATCAAGGAGGGCGCGGCGCGCGGCTTCCGTCTGGTCATGGTGATTACCGGCAAGGGCCGTTCAAGCAGCGAAGGGATGGGCATCCTGCGCCAGCAGGTGCCCAAATGGCTGGCGGCTCCTTCGCTTGCACCGCTGGTCGTGGCCACCGCGCCCGCGCATCGGCATCGTGGCGGGGAAGGTGCGATCTATGTTCAGCTCCGCCGCCGTGAACGGCTTGTGCGATGACGCCCTTCGGCGCGCGCATCCGGGAAATGCGCCAGCAGCGGGGCATCACCCTGCAGGACATGGCGGCCGCGCTCGAAGTGTCGCCGGCCTATCTTTCCGCGCTGGAACACGGGAAGCGCGGCCGCCCCAACTGGTTTTTCCTCCAGCGCATCATCAGCTACTTCAATGTGATCTGGGACGAGGCCGAAGCCCTGCAGCGGCTGGCGCTGATCTCGCATCCGCGCGTTGTGGTGGATACGGCGGGGCTTTCACCGGACGCAACCGAGCTTGCCAACCGGCTTGCCGAAGAGATCGGCGGTCTCAACGATGCCGAGATCGCAGAACTGCTTTCGCAATTGAAGGCAATGTCGCGCGGCCGACGTCAGCGGCGCGCCGACCCTACAGAATAAACCTGCTGAGATCGGCGTTTCGGGCAAGATCCCCGATATGGCTTTCCACATAGTCGGCATCGACCGTCAGCGTTTCGCCTTGCTTGTCAGGCGCATCGAAACTGATCTCGTCCAGCACCCGCTCCATGACGGTCTGCAATCGACGTGCACCGATATTCTCCACGGATGCATTCACCTCCACCGCGATGCGGGCGATTGCCTCGATCGCATCGTCGGTGAAGTCCAGCGTGACGCCTTCTGTCGCCATCAGCGCAACATACTGTTTGATCAGGCTGGCTTCCGTCTCGGTCAGGATGCGCCGGAAATCTTCCTCGGTCAGTGCCCTCAGTTCCACCCGGATCGGCAGACGGCCCTGGAGTTCGGGAAGCAGGTCCGACGGTCTTGCGATGTGGAACGCGCCGGAGGAAATGAACAGGATGTGGTCGGTCTTCACCGGCCCGTGCTTGGTCGCAACCGTCGTGCCTTCGATCAGCGGCAGCAGGTCGCGCTGGACGCCTTCGCGGCTGACATCGGCACCGCCGCGCTCGGAACGGGCGCAGATCTTGTCGATTTCGTCGAGGAAGACGATGCCGCTGTTTTCCGTCAGGTGGATTGCGTCCTGAGTGATCCGGTCGTCATCCAGCAGCTTGTCGGATTCTTCGGCGATGAGGAGCGGATAGGATTCCCTGACCGTCAGCCGTCTCGATTTCTTCGGTCCACCGAAAGCCTTGCCGAGCATGTCGCCGAGATTGACCATCTGGGCGCCGGGCATGCCGGGAATTTCAAAAGCGCCGGCGTTGCCGCTCTGGCGCAACTCGAGCTCTATTTCCTTGTCGTCAAGTTCGCCCGCGCGCAGCTTCTTGCGGAATGAATCGCGCGTCGCCGCGCCAGATCCCGGTCCGACCAGCGCATCGAGCACGCGTGCTTCCGCATTGAGATGGGCTTTTGCTTCCACGTCGCGCCGCTTCTGATCGCGCAGTTGCCCGATGGCGATTTCGACGAGATCGCGAATGATCTGTTCCACGTCGCGGCCGACATAGCCGACTTCGGTGAACTTGGTCGCTTCCACCTTGACGAAGGGCGCGTTTGCAAGCTTGGCAAGGCGGCGCGAAATCTCCGTCTTGCCGACGCCTGTGGGTCCGATCATCAGAATGTTCTTAGGCAGCACTTCCTGCCTCAGATCGTCATCGAGATGCTGGCGACGCCAGCGGTTGCGCAACGCGATGGCGACCGCGCGCTTGGCGTCCTTCTGGCCGATGATGAAACGGTCGAGCTCGGATACGATCTCACGGGGAGAAAAGTCGGTCATGCGTTCCTCGGGCCGGAATGTTCCCGGCGATTGCAGGTGTCGTGTCTTTTATTGAACGGTAGCGTCAGCGTTTGGCGTCGAGCGTTTCGACGATCAACGAATTGTTGGTGAAGACGCAGATATCGGCGGCGATGCCCATCGCCTTTCGGGCGATGGCTTCCGCGTCGAGGTCGCTGTCCATCAGCGCCCTGGCCGCGGCGAGCGCGTAATTGCCGCCCGAACCAATAGCCATGACGTCATTTTCCGGCTCCAGCACATCCCCGACACCGGTCAGGACGAGGCTTATGGAAGGATCGGCGACGATCATCATCGCTTCCAGATGGCGCAGATACTTGTCGGTCCGCCAGTCTTTCGCCATTTCCACCGCCGCCCGCATCAGCTGGCCGGGATATTGCTCGAGTTTCTTCTCAAGCCGCTCGAACAGGGTGAAGGCATCCGCGGTCGCGCCGGCAAAACCGCCGATCACGTCTCCCGTACCGATGCGCCGGACCTTGCGCGCCGAATTCTTGATGACCGTGTTGCCGATGCTGACCTGCCCGTCGCCGGCGACAACGACCTTGTCACCCTTGCGCACGGTCAGGATCGTCGTGCCGTGCCAGCCCGGCCCCGCGTTCGATCTGTTGTCATCTGCCATGAAGGTTCGCCTCTCGCGGACGGAAAGATGTTTCTTGCTGCCCCATTTAGGAACGCGGCGGCTGAAAGAAAAGGTCTCTGTATTCTCCGGCCGTGGCGGGGCGACGCGATAATGTCCGTTAAGCCAATCCATTTGTTTGCTGGAAAGAGCCGTCTTCCCCTGTTAAAACCCGCCGCAAACGGCTTTCTTGAACCCGGGTGGGCGAGATGAAGACGGCTGGCCGCAAGGCGAAGCTCGACAGAAAAACCAACGAAACCGCCATTTCCGTCGCGATCGATCTCGACGGAACGGGCACGGCCGACATATCGACCGGCGTCGGTTTCTTCGACCACATGCTCGAGCAGGTCGCGAAGCATGGACTTTTCGACCTGACCATCACCGCGAAAGGCGACACCCATATCGACGATCACCACACGGTGGAGGATGTCGGTATCGCGCTCGGTCAGGCCTTCGACAAGGCGCTCGGCGACCGCCGCGGCATTACCCGCTATGCCAGTTTCGACCTGCCCATGGACGAGGCGATGACGCGCGTTGCCGTGGATGTCTCCGGCCGTCCGTTCCTGGTATGGCGCACGACGTTTACCGCCGAGAAAATCGGCTCGTTCGATACCGAGCTGGTGCGCGAGTGGTTCAATGCCTTCGCCCAGAATGCGCGCGTGACCGTTCATGTCGAAACGTTTTACGGCGTCAACAGTCATCATATCGCCGAAAGCGCGTTCAAGGCGCTGGCCCGCGCCCTGCGTGCGGCGGTCAGCATCGATCCGCGTGCTGCCGATGCGATTCCCTCCACCAAGGGAACGCTGACCTGCTGAGCCCTTGAAAAGAGCCTGATCGAGCGATGAAGATCTATACTGTCCACCGTCGGCCCGGGGCCGCGGACACCGACCTGAAATCGGTGCGGCTGGTGCCGGACGGCTTCACCTGGTGGGGCATTCTGGTTCCGCTACTTTGGCTGCTGGTCAATCGGCTCTGGCTCGCCGCGATCGTGTTCGTTCTGGTCTCTCTGGCGCTGGGCGCGGTGATTTCGCTTTCAGGCCTTAGTGACGGCTGGGCGCTCGCGGCAACGTTGCCGGTCAATCTCTATGTGGGACTGGAAGGCCGGCAATGGCTGCGCGCCAAGCTTGCCCGTCTGGGGTATGGTGAAGACGGCGTTGCCGCCGGTAATTCGCTGGAGGAGGCCGAGCTTGCCTATTTCAGCCGCCTCGGCCAGCGCATTCTGCCGCCGGCTGCTTCGGCAACGCCTGCGGGTCCGGCAAAGCCCGTGGGCGCGGAGGGCATAGGTCTCTTTCCGGCGCCGGGGCGCCCTGTCTGATGCGCGTCGCAATCATCGACTACGGGTCGGGTAACCTGCACTCGGCGGAAAAGGCGTTTCAGCGTGCCGCCGCCGAAGCCGGCATCGCGGCGGAAATCGACGTCACCAACGATCCGGCGCGAGTACGCTCGGCGGATCGCATTGTGCTGCCGGGCGTGGGCGCCTATGCGGATTGCCGTGCAGGTCTCGACGCGGTTCCGGGCATGGTGGACGCTCTGGAAGAGACCGTTCGAGGCGCCGGGCGTCCGTTCCTTGGCATTTGCGTCGGTATGCAGCTGATGTCAGAGCGCGGCCTTGAATACGAGACGACGGATGGGCTCGGCTGGATTGCCGGTGATGTTGTGTCGATTGTCCCGTCGGACCCGTCGCTGAAGATTCCGCATATGGGCTGGAACATGCTTGAGATGGTCACCGACCACCCCGTCTTCGCGGACGTGCCAACGGACTGTCATGCCTATTTCGTTCATTCCTTTCACCTGCAGGTGAAGAACGATGCGGAACTCGTCGCCGTGACCGATCACGGCGGACCTGTCACCGCGGTGGTCGGGCGCGACAACATGATCGGCACGCAGTTCCATCCCGAAAAGAGTCAGCGCCTCGGCCTGGCGCTTATCGGCAATTTTCTGAGGTGGCGGCCATGAGGCTCTATCCCGCAATCGATCTGAAGGACGGGCAATGCGTCCGGCTCAAGCTCGGCGATATGGCGCAGGCGACAGTCTATGCGGCCGATCCATCGGCGCAGGCACTTGCCTTCCAGGAGATGGGTTTCGACTATCTTCATCTTGTCGACCTTGATGGTGCCTTTGCCGGTGCCTCCCGTAACGGCCCGGCCGTCGAGGCCATCATCGAAAAGGTTTCGGTGCCGATTCAGCTGGGTGGCGGCATTCGCGACGAGGCGGGTATCGATCACTGGCTGGAAAAGGGCATTGACCGGGTGATCCTCGGCACGGTGGCGCTTCGCGATCCCGATCTCGTACGCCGCGCCGCCGGGCGCCTGCCGGGTCGTATCGTTGTCGGCATCGACGCCCGCGCGGGCCATGTCGCCGTCGAGGGCTGGGCCGAGACCAGCGAGATGACCGCCCTGGATCTGGCGCGTCGCTTCGAGGACGCGGGCGTTGCAGCCATCGTCTATACCGATATCGACCGCGATGGCGTGCTGACAGGGCTCAACGTCGATGCGACGCTTGATCTGGCCCGAGCGATTTCCATCCCGGTCATCGCTTCCGGCGGCCTTGCCTCGATGGCCGATGTCGAGCGGCTCTGCCGAAGCGATGCGGCGATCCTCGACGGCGCAATCACCGGCCGGGCGCTGTATGACGGTAGGATCGACCCGGTAGAGGCCATTCGCCTTCTCCGCATGACCGGGCAGGCGGCGTAATGCTGAAGGTTCGCGTCATCCCCTGCCTCGACGTCAAGGACGGCCGCGTCGTAAAGGGCGTCAATTTCGTCGATCTGGTCGACGCCGGCGATCCGGTCGAGGCGGCCAAGGCTTATGACGCTGCCGGCGCGGACGAACTCTGCTTTCTCGACATCACGGCGACGCATGAAAACAGGGGCATCATTTTCGATGTCGTGCAGCGCACCGCCGAACAGTGCTTCATGCCGCTGACCGTCGGCGGCGGCGTCCGCGAAATCGCCGATATCCGAAACCTGCTCAAGGCAGGCGCCGACAAGGTTTCTATCAATTCTGCGGCCGTGAACGATCCGGCTTTCGTGCGGCGCGCGGCTGAAAAATTCGGCAACCAGTGCATCGTGGTCGCGATCGACGCCAAACGGGTCGAAAGCCCCACCGAGGCGCCGCGCTGGGAGATCTTCACCCATGGCGGTCGCCGCGAAACCGGTATCGATGCGGTTGAATTCGCTCAGCGGGTTGCCGAGCTCGGCGCGGGCGAAATTCTGCTGACCTCCATGGACCGGGACGGCACGCGCACCGGGTTCGATTGTCAGCTGACCCGCATCATCGCCGATGCGGTGACTGTTCCCGTGATCGCTTCGGGCGGTGTGGGAACGCTCGATCATCTGGTCGACGGCGTTCGCGAAGGTCACGCGAGCGCGGTTCTTGCAGCCTCCATCTTCCACTTCGGCGAATATTCTATCGGTGAAGCCAAGCAGTTCATGGCCGGCAAGGGTCTTGCGATGCGGCTTGACGGTCTGGAGGAAATCGCATGAGCGACAGAACCGATTTCGACGCACTGATGAAAATCGTCGGCGAACGGGCGAAAGCCGATCCGGCGCAATCGTACACGGCGAAACTGACCGCCGACGGCATACCGCGCATCGCCAGGAAATTCGGTGAGGAAGCCGTGGAAACAGTGATTGCCGCGCTGCAGGAGGATGACGCCCATCTGACTGCTGAGGCCGGCGATCTGTTGTTCCACCTTGCCGTGTTGCTCAACGCCCGGGGAATTTCCGCCGAAGCGCTGTGGCAGGAGCTGGCGCGCCGCACCGGGCAGTCCGGCCTTGCCGAGAAAGCGTCCCGCAAGGACCGGTAGGAACCATCGGAACCGAAGATGGAAAACGCGATCAAACAGAAGATTTCGCCGTTCATGACCTTCACCCGGTCAGAGTGGGCTGCGCTTCGCGCCGATACGCCCATGACGCTGTCGGAGGATGAAGTCGAATTCTTGCGCGGGCAGAACGAGCGGTTCGATCTGGACGACGTCATCAAGATCTACCTGCCTCTCTCGCGCCTTCTCAGCCTTTACGTTCATGCCGCGCAGGAACTGTTCGACGCGACCGAGACCTTCCTGGGCGCGGACGACGGCAAGGTTCCCTATGTCATCGGCATCGGCGGTTCGGTCGCCGTCGGGAAATCGACGACATCGCGCATCCTCAAGGCATTGCTCAGCCGCTGGCCCAACACGCCGAAGGTCGACATGGTGACGACGGACGGCTTCCTGCGTCCCAATGCGGCGCTTCTGGAACAGGGGCTGATGGAGCGCAAGGGCTTTCCGGAAAGCTTTGACCTGCCGGCGCTTCTGGAGTTTCTCGGCCGCATCAAGGCCGGCGATCGCAATGTCGAGGCGCCGGTCTATTCGCACTTTGCCTATGACGTGTTGCCCGATCAGCGGATCGTCGTCGATCGGCCCGACATTCTCATCCTCGAAGGGCTGAATGTCCTGCAGACCGGGCAGGCACCGCGCGGCGGCATGGATATCCCGTTCGTTTCGGATTTCTTCGATTTCTCGATCTATATCGACGCTGAGACGCCGGTCATCGAGCGCTGGTATGTCGACCGCTTCATGCGCCTGCGGCAGACGGCATTCCGCGACCCGGCGGCCTATTTTCATCGATACGCTAATCTCTCCGACCAGCAGGCGCGCGAGACCGCGCTCGATATCTGGACGCGTATCAACCGGCCCAATCTGGAAGATAATATTCTTCCCACACGCCAGCGCGCCGATCTTATCCTGCGCAAGAGCGAGGATCACCGCATCGAGCGCGTCTGGCTGCGCAAGCTGTAGATTGGCTGCCCGTCACGGGGCCTCACGCAGCGCTTCGCCTGGCCGACGCGGCAGTGGAATGGATCGCCGGATCAAGTCCGGCGATGACAGACTTTGGGTTGCCGGGTTGTCCGTCGCATCGGCTCTCGGCACGGTACCGGAGAGGAATTCCGTCATTGCCCGGCTTGACCGGGCAATCCATACCGCCTCGACATCATTCCGACGGGCAGCGCTTGGGGCAGGGCCCGCCGCCCGCCATGCCCGAAACCTTTGTGAGTACACGGCCTAGAGCGGCAGAAGGCCTTCAGCCTCCGCAAGCTGTGCCAGGCTCGCCTGCGGCCTTGCGCCGAACTGGCCGATGACCTGCGCCGCCGCGAAGGCACCAAGTCGCGCAGCTTTCCGGATGTCCCCGCCGCGAGCAATACCGAAAAGATACCCGGCCGCAAACAGATCGCCGGCGCCGGTCAGATCGAGGACATCGTCGACCGGCCATGCGGGCGCGTCGTGGCGTTGGCCGTCCTTCAGGACGCTGACCCCGTCCTCGCTCTTCGTGACGATCGCGTGCGGAACGTCACGCGCGACGGCGCCAAGCGCCGTTTCGAGGTCGGCCGTCTCGTAGAGCGCGCGAACCTCGTGGCTGTTGGCGAAGACGATATCGACGATGCCCTCGCGCATGAGATTGAGGAATTCCGCCCGGTAGCGATCGACGCAGAAGGAATCGGACAGCGACAGCGCGACCTGACGCCCGTTGGCATGCGCAATGCGCGCCGCGCGCAGGAAAGCTTCCTTGGCCTGCGGCGGATCCCACAGATATCCCTCAAGATAGGTGCAGCCCGCCGAGGCGATCGTCGCCTCGTCCATGTCGTCCGGCGTCAGCTCCTGCGCCGCGCCCAGATAGGTGTTCATCGTCCGCTCGCCATCCGGCGTCACCAGGATCAGACAGCGCGCGGTGCCTGCGCCAGCGACGGCCGGCGACGTCGGGTAGTGAATGCCGAGCGCGCGGATATCGTGACTGAATATCCTCCCCAGACCATCGTCGCGCACCCTGCCGAGAAAAGCCGCCTTGCCGCCAAATCCGGCGATACCCGCAATGGTGTTCGCGGCAGATCCGCCCGACGCCTCAACGCTCGATCCCATCATGCCGTAGAGCCTGTCGGCCTCCAACTCATCGATAAGCCGCATGCTGCCCTTCGCAAGAGCCTGAGCGACAAGAAAATCATCGTCGGTGCGGGCCAGAACATCGACGATCGCATTGCCGATGCCAACGACATCGAAACGTGTGGGTGAGGCCATGGGAAAGGACGGTGCTCCAGCTGCCGGTCAGGTTGCCAGTTGATATACGCCGATCTCCTGCGGTGCAAACCGCTGATTGCCGATGCGGTTTGCGGCTGTTAGCGTCCCGCACCTTGGAAGGACGCGGCACTTCATGATCGATCTTTATTTCAGACCGACGCCGAACGGATGGAAAGTCTCCATCATGCTCGAGGAGACGGGGCTTCAATACCGGCTCGTGCCCGTCAATTTCGAAGAGGGCGAACAGTATTCCGATTCCTACAGGCGCATCAGTCCGAACGGACGCATCCCCGCGATCGTCGACCATGAAGCCGATGGCGGGCCGCTGCCGATCTTCGAAAGCGGTGCGATCCTGATCTATCTGGCCGAAAAGACCGGCCGCTTCCTGCCATCGGATGCCGCCGGCCGGTCTCGAGTCATCCAGTGGGTGATGTGGCAGATGGCGGGGCTCGGGCCCATGGCTGGTCAGAATGGCCATTTCCTGCTCTATGCGCCGGAGAAGATCCCCTATGCGATCAATCGTTACGGGAACGAAATACGCCGTCTTTACAGCGTTCTGGACCATCAGCTGGGCCTGACCGGTGATTGTGTCGCCGGCACCTACTCGATTGCCGACATGGCCTGCTTTCCGTGGATCATGACCCACAAGGCACAAGGGATGACGCTGGACGACTGGCCAAATCTCAAGCGATGGTTTGCAACGTTGAGAGCGCGCGAACCCCTTCAGCGCGGGCTTTCGGTCGGTGGCGGGTTCAAGCCGAACCAGATGACGCGCGAGATGCGGGCCAAGTTCTTCGGTTATGACGACCGGGACAGGAATCAGGAAAAAAGCAAAGAGGAGCAACCAGGGTGAAGATTGAATTCTTTTTCGACTGTTCGAGTCCGTGGACCTACCTGGCATTCGAGCGGATACAGCCGATGGCAGCCGAGTTCGGCGCCGAGATCGTCTGGAAACCGATTCTCGTTGGGGGCATCTTCAACGAGGTCAATCCGGGCGTTGAGTATTTCAAGTCGAAGGATTCGCGTCCGCCGCGCAAGAACGACTACATGCTCAAGGACATGCAGGACTGGGCGCAGGCGTCCGGCCTGAAGATTGTCTTCCCGCCGAAGGGCCATCCGGTGAATTCGGTCAAGGTCATGCGCGGCTGCATCCTCGTGGAGCCGATGGGCAAGCTGATCGATTTCGCCCGTGCCAGTTTCAGGGCCTATTTCGGCGAGGACCGGATCATTTCGGAAGATGCCGTCATCCGTGACATCTGCGCCGAATGCGACATCGACGCCGACTGGCTGCTGAAGCGTGTCGCCGACCAGGACATGAAGGACGCACTGCGCGCGAATGTGAATGAGGCCATCGCCCGTGGCGCGTTCGGATCGCCGACCATATATATCGACGGCGACGATATGTATTTCGGCGGCGATCGCCTGCCGCTTGTGCGTTGGGCACTGGCGGGCAAGAAGGCACTGGTGACCGACCGCGTTTAGGACGAGGGTTCATGATTGCATCCGCATTGCGGGCGGCCGGGCAGCTTGCCGCTCCCGAGTTCCGGTCCGTGCTCCTCAAGACGATCGGTCTGACGCTGCTTCTGCTGCTGGCGCTGTGGGGCATCCTGCAGTCCGTTATCGGTTATTTCCTTGCCGATCTTTCCGGATGGCTCGACGTCACGCTGTCGATCCTTTCCGGTCTCGGTCTGCTGGTCGGTGCGGTTTTTCTGATCGGCCCGGTTTCAACGCTGGTCGCAGGCCTTTTTCTCGACGACATCGCCGATATCGTCGAGCGGACCGATTATCCGTCGGACCGCGCCGGCGTCGCAATTCCGGTCCCCACGGCCATCTGGCAGGCGGTGAAATTCTTCGGTGTCGTGATATTCGCGAACATTGTCGCTTTGCTGCTGCTTCTGCTGCCGGGGATAAACCTTGTCGCCTTCCTCGTGGTGAACGGATATCTGCTCGGCCGTGAATTCTTCGAGCTCGCCGCGCAGCGACACCGGCCCTATGCGGAGGTTGTCGAGCTGCGGCGGCAATATGGCGGTCAGATCTTCGTGGCCGGACTGATCATTGCGGGCTTCATGGCCATCCCGATCCTCAACCTCGCGACGCCGCTCTTTGCAACCGCGATGATGGTTCACGTCCACAAGCGGCTGACCGGCAGCCGCCCTGTCTCCGCGCAGACGGTGCTGCCGCCCCATCGCTAGCCCGTCACGCCGACAGCGAGGCGGTATGGATTGCCCGGTCAAGCCGGGCAATGACGCGGGGTGGGTGTACCGCTGAGAGAGTGTCTCCCCCAGTTGTTGTGGTCGAGAGTGGCACGGCCTGTCGGCAAACCAAAGCCTGTCATCGTCGGACCTGATCCGACGATCCATTCCTCTGTCGTATCGCCATTGACGGCGATGGCGTGGGCCGCTCCTCTCGCGGCTGGTACCGAAGAAGGGGCGAATCTAGCTGGTCTTGCCGTCGAACAGGCAGAAGTCGCGGATGATGCATATGCCGCAAAGCGGCTTTCTCGCCTTGCAGACATAGCGCCCGTGCAGGATGAGCCAATGATGCGCGTGCAGCTTGCGATCCTCGGGAATGACCTTCTCCAACGCAGTCTCGACGGCGAGGGGCGTCTTCCCCGGCGCCAGCCCGGTGCGGTTGGCAAGGCGGAAGAGATGCGTGTCGACGGCGATGGTCGGTTGGCCGAAGGCGATGTTGAGAACGACATTGGCGGTCTTTCGTCCCACGCCGGGCAGCGCCTCCAGCGCGTCTCGGTCACGCGGAACCTTGCCATCATGCTGTTCGATCAGCGCTCTGGACAGTGCGATCACATTCTTCGCCTTGTTTCGAAACAGGCCGATGGTCTTGATCGCTTCACGCAGTCGATCTTCGCCAAGCGTCACCATCTTCTCCGGCGTATCGACCGTTTCGAACAGCGGACGGGTCGCCCGGTTCACGCCTGCGTCCGTGGCCTGGGCCGACAGAACGACGGCGACGAGCAGCGTGAAGTCATTGACCGAATGCAATTCGCCTTTGGGTTCGGGATCGTGCTCGTGGAAGGCATCGAACATGCCGCGTATCGCCTCTTTGGAAAGGCGGCTGTAGCGGCGGCGGGGAGCTTTCTTGTTGGCCATGAGTTTCTCTATAATGAGGCCTCATGAGCCAGAGCAATCCGATTTCCGCCGAAGGTGAAGATGTTCATCTGCCGTTTCGGGTGATCGTGACGCCGCACCGCTCGCTTTCGCCGCGCGGGTTCGGCTTCATGATGCTTGCCATCGGCCTTGCCTCTTTCACGACCGGCATGGTCTTCGTGCTCAGGGGCGCATGGCCGGTCATGGGGTTTTTCGGGCTCGATGTGTTTCTGGTCTGGCTTGCCTTTCGACTCAACTATCGCGCCGGGCGCGCCCGCGAGACCATAGAGATCGGGGCCGGCTCCATGCAGGTCCGCCAGTGCGATGCGAAGGGCCGCGAGGCGGTGACGGCCTTCAATCCCTATTGGGCGCGGCTTGAAAGGGCCGGCGATTCCGAGCTCGGCACCGTCACGTTGCATCTTGCAGAGCGCGGCCACCGGCTTGAGATCGGCGCCGTGCTGTCGCCGGAGGAAAAACATGGTCTCGCCTCCGCGATCGACCGGGCATTGGCGCTTGCCCGCGCGGCCTGAATTCAGCTGTCGCGTTTCGGGTGGCCTGCGCATCGAGGCGATCCTAGACTTCGGATCGTTTCAAGCCTCAAATGGGTTCCGCCATGACCATGAACGCCATCGCGCTGCCAGCCGATATCCCCTCGATCTCCGCGAAGGTCGATCCTGCCGACTATGCGGCCATTCGCGCCGCGATCGCGGTCATCACCGAGCACTGGCGCGACCAGCCATCGCTGGAACGCATTGCCAGTGAGGCGGGGACCGAACCGGCGCGGCTGCAGAAGATTTTCCGCCGCTGGGCCGGCATCACCCCCAAGCAGTTCGTCCAGGCGATCACCCTCGATCATGCACGCAATCTGCTGAGCGGCGAGGCGAGCGTGCTCGATACCGCCTACGAGGTCGGCCTGTCCGGCCCCGGACGCCTGCACGATCTTTTCGTTACGCACGAGGCCATGACGCCAGGCGACTTCCGCGCGCGAGGAGCCGGCCTCGTCATAGACTGGGGCTTTCATCCCTCACCCTTCGGCCATGCGCTGGTGATGGCGACAGACCGGGGACTTGCCGGTCTGGCCTTTGCCGACGATCCGTCGGGCTTTGAAGCCGCCCTTGCGGACATGACGCGTCGCTGGCCACGCGCGGAATATCGCGAAAACCTCAAAGCGACGGGTCCGCTCGCCCGGCGCATTTTCGATCCCTCGCGCTGGCGAGAGGAGGAGCCGCTGCGAATTGTGCTGATCGGGACTGATTTCGAGGTTCGTGTGTGGGAGACGCTGCTCCGCATCCCCTTTGCCAGGGCGGCCACCTATTCGCAGATTGCCACAAGGGTATGCAGCCCCAAGGCGGCGCGCGCGGTCGGTGCGGCCGTCGGCAAGAATCCGCTGTCTTTCGTCGTTCCCTGCCACCGGGTGCTCGGCGCGAACGGCGCACTTACCGGCTATCACTGGGGCCTTACGCGAAAGCGGGCAATGCTCGGCTGGGAGCAGGCGGTGAGTGCCGCCTAGCTGGCCAGATCCTGCTTCTCCGCGATCGAGCCGTCGGCATTGAGGCGGTAGACGATCGGTGCGCCGGTTGCCAGTTCGCGGGCGATGATTTCCTCGCCGCTGAGCTTTTCAAGATCCATGATCAGGGCGCGAAGCGAGTTGCCATGGGCAGAAATCAGAACCTTCTCGCCCTTCAGGACGCGCGGCAGGATTTCCTTGTGAAAATAGGGTAGCACGCGGTCGGCGGTGTCTTTCAGGCTTTCGCCGCCGGGCGGGGGAATATCGAACGAGCGGCGCCAGACATGCACCTGCTCCTCGCCCCATTTTTCGCGCGCATCGTCCTTGTTGAGCCCGGTCAGATCGCCATAGTCGCGCTCGTTGAGCGCCTGATCGCGGATGGTCGGGAGATCTTCAGCACCCAGTTCCTTCAGTATCAGCTTCAGCGTGCGCTGCGCCCGGCTCAGCGCCGAGGTGAAGGCAATATCGAACGACAGGCCGAGCGCCTTGAGCTTGCGGCCGGCTTCCTGCGCCTCGGCAACGCCCTTCTCGGTCAGGTCCGGGTCCTTCCAGCCGGTGAACAGGTTCTTCAGGTTCCAGTCGCTCTGGCCATGACGCACGAGGACAAGCAGTCTTTCCATCAGATGAGGCTCCGGAAGTGTTTCTGGTCAGATGCCGAGGACATCGGCCATGGAATAAAGGCCGGGCTTCTGCCCCTTGCCCCATTGCGCGGCCTTGACGGCGCCGCGCGCGAAAATGCCCCGGTCGAAGGCCCGGTGCGTGAGTTCGATCATTTCGTTGGGTCCGGCGAATGCAACGGTATGTTCGCCGACGACGGTGCCGCCCCGCAGAACGGCAAAGCCTATGTCGCCCTCACGCCGCGCGCCGGTGTGCCCGTCGCGAACGCGATCCGAATGATCGGCCAGCGCGATACCTCGCCCTTCGGCCGCGGCCTGCCCGAGCAGCAATGCGGTTCCCGACGGCGCATCGACCTTGTGCCGATGGTGCATCTCAAGAACTTCGATATCCCAGTCGGCATCAAGGGCCCGTGCCGCCTGGCGAACCAGCGCTGCCAGCAGGTTGACGCCGAGGCTCATATTTCCCGAGCGTATGATAACCGCGTGCCGCGCCGCAGCCTCGATCTTCCGGCTGTCCTCCGCGGAAAGCCCGGTGGTTCCGATCACGTGGACGATCCGTGCCTGCGCCGCTAGACCGGCAAAGACGACCGTGCTGGCGGGGCTGGTGAAATCGAGAACGCCGTCCGCCTTGGCAAACAGCGGCAGCGGATCGTCGCTCACGGCGACACCGATCTCGCCGCGTCCCGCGACGAGGCCGGCATCCTGGCCAATCAGGTCGGAACCCGGCTTCTCGATGGCGCCGGCAAGTTCCAGCCCTTCGGTATCGATGACGGTCTGTGTCAGTGCGCGGCCCATGCGGCCTGCGGCGCCCACGACGATCAGTCGCATGTCGATATACTCCGCTTCGCGTTCAACGCATGTTTGCGCTGGCTATAGAGACTTTCGTCCCGGGATGGAAGGCTCGGCAAGGTGACGAACACGCTTCATTCGGCCTCGGCGATCTCGTCGACGATCCGCGTTGCCGCCTCACGCGGATTGCCGGCCGCGACGACGGGTCTGCCGACGACCAGATGGTCGCTCCCTGCCCTGATCGCATCGCGTGGTGTCGCGATCCGCTTCTGATCGTCCGCGCCTGACCATGAAGGCCTGACGCCCGGCGTCACAAGAAGCATTTCGTCGCCGATGAGGGCACGAAGCCGCTCCGCCTCCAGCGGCGATGCGACGATGCCATCCATCGCGCTGTCGCGCGCCTGAACCGCCCGCTGCTCGACGAGCGCATGGGCGTCCTGCAGATAGCCGCTTTCGGCGAGATCATGATCGTCCATGCTGGTCAGAACAGTGACACCGAGCAGAGCGAGACCGCTGTTGCCGCGCGCCTTGACCGCCGCGCGCATGGCCTGTGGATAGGCATGGATCGTCGTCAGGTTGGCGCCGAGACCCGCAATCGACGCGACACCCTTTTCCACCGTATTGCCGATATCGAGCAGTTTCATGTCGAGGAAGATTTTCTTGTCCTCGGCGACCAGCTCCCTGATCAGGTCCAGGCCACCCGCGAAGACAAGCTGCATGCCGATCTTGTAGAACCGGGCGGCCGGCCCGATCGCCTCGACAATACGGCGCGCCTCGTCTGTGGATGGAACATCAAGGGCGACAATGAGCCGGTCGATGGTGTCGATGGGCGCGCGGGCCATCGTTTCTCCTCAGCAAAGATGAAGCAGCACCCTGATTAAGGTGGTGCGCCGGGAGGCGCAAGCGCTCACAGGGAAGCGACGGGCAAGGCCTTCGCCGTCTTGCTGTAGAGCCAGATCCGCGCCGGAGGCAGGTTGTAGAACGTGACGGGACCGGGCCGCGCCGTAAGCCCGTGGCCACCGGGAAGCGGCGGCGCCGTGCGGTAGGTGAACTGAATGAAGGACGCGCCCGGCCTTGAAAGATCGAGGCACTCCGAGATCAGGCTGCGGCGCTTGTCGCGCGGCTGCGTCAGCAGCGGCAGGCCGGATACGATCGCCGTGAAGGGCTTGGCAGGGCATTTGTCGCGCCATGTCTGCGGCTGATAGGCATCGCCGAGGATGAGCGTCGCTCTGGGAAAGACCTGACGCAGGTGGCGGGCGAAATCGGGATTGGCCTCCACCAGCCAGAGCCGGTCTTCGGAAATCCCCGCCTTGATCAGCGCGCGGGTGAAGTTTCCGGTTCCCGGCCCCAGTTCGAGGACGGGCCCGTCGATGGCGGGGTCGACATAGGCCGCCATGCGCTTGGCGAGCGCCCGGCCGCTGGCGGCTATCGCGCCCGTCCGCAAGGGGGCCTGAAACCAGCCCCGCACGAAACGCAGTTCGTTGCTGACGCTGCGCCGAAGGGCACCTGCCCGGCGGTCGAAATCGGTCGAGATCGACCGCAGCATGTCGTTCATCAATGATCCCCGCTGTCGAAGAAGGATTTGATCTTGTCAAAGAAACCCGTCGATTCCGGCGTATTTGCGGCCGACGACTCCGCCGCGAATTCTTCCAGCAGTTCGCGCTGGCGTTTGGTCAGATTGACCGGCGTTTCGACAAGCGCCTGAACATACAGATCGCCGCGCTGATGGCTGCGCAGAACCGGCATGCCCTTCGCCTTCAGGCGGAACTGCTTGCCGCTCTGGGTGCCCGCCGGAATATCGACCCGCGCACGTTTGCCGTCGAGCGCCGGCACTTCGAAACTGCCGCCGAGCGCGGCCGTCGTTATCGAAACCGGGACCCGGCAAAAGAGGTCCGCGCCATCGCGCTGGAAAATGTCGTGCGGCTTCACCGAAAGAAAGACATAGAGGTCGCCGCCCGGACCGCCCCGAAATCCGGCTTCGCCTTCTCCGGCGAGCCGGATGCGGGTGCCATCTTCCACGCCGGCCGGAATATTGATCGACAGGGTGCGTTCGCGCGTCACCCGGCCGGACCCGTTGCATTCGGCGCACGGATCTTCAATCACTTCGCCGCGGCCCTGACACGTCGCGCAGGTTCGCTCGATGGCGAAGAAGCCCTGCGCCTGACGCAGCTTGCCGTATCCCTGGCAGGTCGGGCAGGTCTTGGTCCCGGTACCGGGTTTTGCCCCGCTGCCCGAACACGGTTCGCACGGAACGCCCGAGGGAACGCGGATCTGCGCCGCCTTGCCGTGAAAGGCATCGTCCAGCGTGATCTCGAGATTGTATCTGAGGTCGGCGCCGCGTTCGCGCCCGCCGCGCCCGCCGCGGCGGGCCTGGGCAAAACCGCCAAAAAGATCGTCGAAGATATCGGCCATCGACGATGCGAAGTCCTGATCGAAACCGCGTCCGGGCCCCTGGCCGTTCAGGCCAGCGTGGCCGAACTGGTCGTAGGCGGCCCGTTTCTGCGGGTCTTTCAGGATTTCATAGGCCTCGTTGATTTCCTTGAATCGCGTCTCGGCCGTGCCGTCGCCCTGGTTGCGGTCGGGATGGTATTCCATCGCCAGCTTGCGGAAAGCCGTCTTCAGCGTCTTGCCGTCGCAAGTCCGCGTCACACCCAGAACTTCGTAGTAGTCGCGTTTTTCCATGTTCCCTACCGGGCGGTCTGACTTGCGGGCATGCGCAGGAAGGCACCATTGCGGCCGTTGTCGAACAAACGTTCATAGCCGGCCGCTGCGCAAAGCGTCGCAATCTCCAAGCTTCTGCCGCCCCTCGTTTCAGCAATGATCAGACGGGGTAGCGCCTCAGGCGCCACGGCGTTGAAATAGTCATGTAGAACAATCGATTCCAGCCCTTCAATATCAATCTTGATAATATCCGGCCGTGTGAAACCGGAATGCATCAGTACATCGGCCAGCGGCGAGACCGGCACCTGATTTTCCGGCTCGCTCGCCGGCACCAGTTGCAGCTCGCCAAGATTGCGCGCCTTGGCGATGATCTCCCAGCTGGATCCGGCAGGACCGATCGCCGCGCCCATGACCGTGATGGCATCGCCGCATCCGCTGGCGGTGACATTGAAGCTCATGCGCCGGCGCGCTTCCGAGCCCGGCTCGATCGCAAGCACACGGATCGCTCTGCCCATGGCGCGGGCGGCAAATACCGCCATCAGCGCATAGGCGCCGACATTCGCCCCGAGATCGATGAAGGAAACCGGCAGTTCGCGCGGGCACCCGGCCAGGGCTTCGGTGACAGCCTTGCGTTCGGCCTCGTCCCAATGGTTCGGATTGGCGAAGAGATGCTTGTCGGTCAGGTTTTCATCGGGATAGAGCCGCATCCGAGCGCCGCCCAGAACGGCGACATCGACCGGCAGCGGCCGTCCGGCAAGCGCGAGCCTGCGTACCGCAGAACGCATCTGCTTTCCCGCCCAGTGGCGCGGCATCGCTGACGCAAATGCATGCAGGGCGGCACGCCAGCCGGTCAGCGCAAATTCGCCGAATGGTTCGGTCCTGCTTTGCATGGCCCCAAGAGCAGTCCTGAAAGTGAGCAGTCCTGAAAAAGCGGAAGCGGCCACGAGGGGCCGCTTCCATGGTCTTTAGCGCATCGCCTGAAAACCGGTCAGGCCGATTTCTTCTCATCGCTGTCGTCGACTTCCTCGAAGTCGGCGTCAACGACATCCTCATCAGCGGCGGCGCCGCCTTCTTCACCGGCGCTTTCAGCCTGCGAGGCCGCATACATCGCCTCGCCCAGCTTCATCGAGGCCTGCGCCAGGGCGCTCGCCTTCTCGGTGATGACTGCCGGGTCTTCTCCGGCGAGCGCGTCCTTGGCTTCCGTCAGCGCGGCCTCGATCGCCGCCTTGTCGTCGGCCCCGACCTTGTCGCCATGCTCTGCGAGCTGCTTCTCGGTCGCGTGAATCAGACCTTCGGTCTGGTTTCGCGCTTCCACCAGCTCACGGCGCTTCTTGTCCTCGTCGGCATGCGCTTCGGCATCCTTGACCATCTTCTCGATGTCGGCATCGGAAAGACCGCCTGACGCCTGGATGCGGATCTGCTGTTCCTTCGAGGTCGCCTTGTCCTTGGCCGAAACGTTGACGATGCCGTTTGCGTCGATGTCGAAAGTGACCTCGATCTGCGGCACGCCGCGCGGCGCCGACGGGATACCGACCAGATCGAACTGGCCGAGCATCTTGTTGTCGGCGGCCATCTCACGCTCGCCCTGGAAGACCCGGATCGTCACCGCCGTCTGATTGTCCTCGGCTGTGGAGAATACCTGGCTCTTCTTGGTCGGGATCGTCGTGTTGCGGTCGATCAGGCGGGTGAACACGCCACCCAGCGTCTCGATGCCCAGCGACAGCGGGGTCACGTCGAGCAGCAGAACGTCCTTCACGTCGCCCTGCAGCACGCCGGCCTGGATGGCAGCACCAACGGCAACGACCTCATCGGGGTTCACGCCCTTGTGCGGCTCCTTGCCGAAAAACTGCTTCACGACTTCCTGAACCTTCGGCATGCGCGTCATGCCGCCGACCAGGATAACCTCGTCGATCTCGCCTGCCGTGAGGCCGGCATCTTTCAGGGCCGCCTTGCACGGCGCGACGGTGCGCTGCACCAGATCGTCCACCAGCGCTTCAAACTTGGCGCGGGTCAGCTTCATCGTCAGATGTTTCGGGCCCGACGCATCGGCGGTGATGAAGGGAAGGTTCACTTCCGTCTGCGTTGCGGAGGAAAGCTCGATCTTCGCTTTCTCGGCCGCTTCCTTCAGGCGCTGAAGGGCCAGCTTGTCGCCGCGCAGGTCTATGCCCTGGTCCTTCTTGAATTCGTCGGCGAGATAATCGACCAGACGCATGTCGAAGTCTTCGCCGCCGAGGAAGGTGTCGCCATTCGTCGACTTCACCTCAAAGACGCCGTCGCCGATTTCCAGAACGGAAATATCGAACGTGCCACCGCCAAGGTCGTATACCGCGATCGTGCCCGCGGCCTTCTTGTCCAGACCATAGGCGAGCGCGGCAGCCGTCGGCTCGTTGATGATGCGCAGCACTTCAAGGCCGGCGATCTTGCCGGCGTCCTTGGTCGCCTGGCGCTGGGCGTCGTTGAAATAGGCAGGTACCGTGATGACGGCTTGGTCGACCTTGTCGCCGAGGAAGCTTTCGGCGGTTTCCTTCATCTTCTGCAGGATGAACGCCGAAATCTGCGAGGGCGAATATTTCGTGCCGCGGGTTTCAACCCAGGCATCGCCATTGTCCGCCTTCACGATGTGATAGGGAACGAGCTTCTTGTCTTTCGCGACGGTCGGGTCTTCGTAGCGGCGGCCGATAAGGCGCTTCACGGCGAAGAACGTATTTTCCGGATTGGTCACCGCCTGACGCTTGGCCGGCTGGCCCGTCAATCTCTCGCCATCGTCGGTGAATGCGACGACGGACGGCGTCGTGCGCGTGCCTTCCGCGTTTTCGATGACACGCGGGGTTTTTCCTTCCATGACAGCGACGCAGGAATTGGTCGTGCCCAGATCGATACCGATCACTTTACCCATCTTAAGAGTTCCTCTTCTTTCCGGCAGACCGTCCCGACCCGGCATTCCGGCATCTGGCCAAGGGCGCTTTCCTGGCGCCACGGTCCCCAACGGGATTACACTTGCGCAATGCCGATCACACGAGGCGTGCCGAAGCTGATGTTCACACGGGCGTGATCGGCCCTTCGGAAAGCTATATAGGCAGGGCTTTTGCGGGCCGCAAGGCAACACCGGAAAGGGACGGGGGAGAATGGTCGACAAAGCCCTGCCGGCGGGCGTTCGCTACCTGCCGCGTTTCCTTGATGCACAGGCGCAGCGCGACCTAGTCGCCCTGATTCGCGACATATGCCGCGACGCACCGCTCTTTACCCCGGTGATGCCACGTACCGGAAAGCCGTTTTCCGTCCGCATGACCAATTGCGGGCCGCTTGGCTGGGTGTCGGACCGCGACGGCTATCGCTATCAGGCCCTGCACCCGCAGACCGGCCGCCCCTGGCCACCGATACCCGCACCGCTCCTTGATCTGTGGAGCGGTCTGGCCGATTTCCCCGCGCCGCCGGAAGCGTGCCTGATAAACTGGTACGGCGAAGGCGCGCGCATGGGGTTGCATAAGGATAGCGATGAGGCCGAATTCGCCGCCCCCGTCCTTTCCGTTTCGCTCGGCGACGACGCGCGTTTCAGGATCGGCGGCGTCGAGCGCAAGGGTCCGACATTGCCGCTTCGTCTGATGAGCGGCGATGTTCTGCTGATGGGAAACGAAAGCCGCCTCGCCTTTCACGGCATCGATCGCCTCTATCCGGGCACGTCCACGCTGCTCGACCATGGTGGCCGCATCAACCTCACCCTGCGCCGGGTGAATCCGGCCTGAAGCGACTTTACGGACCGGGATCGGCCGGCGGACGCGGCCGATAGACCGGCAGGGCCCAGCCAAACGCAAGCGCGCCCGCCCGCAGCCCGAAACCGGCGAGGAACCCGGCGGTCGCCGCCAATGGCCGCGAGAGCCCGGCAAAATCCGCCAGCACAAAGACGCCCGCGCCCAGAAGTGCCGCCGTCACATAGACTTCGCGCCTCAGAAGGACAGATTTTTCGCCGGTCAGCACGTCGCGGATGATGCCACCGAATGTCGCGCTGACCACGCCAAGCAGGATGGCGGGTGCGAATCCGGCGCCTGTCGCCAGCGCCTTGCCCGAGCCGACGATGGCATAGGCGGCCAGACCGATGGCATCGGCCCACAAAAGCGCGCGATAGCGCGATTCGAGCTTGTGGGCGAAAAGATAAACGATCACGGCAACGGCGGCGCATAGCGCCAGCGGCCGCCCGTCCGATATCCAGAAAATCGGCGTTGCTCCCAGCAGCAGGTCTCTCAGCGTGCCGCCGCCAAGGCCCGTCACGGCCGCCATGAAGAGGAAACTGACAATATCGAGCTGACGGCGTGATGCCGCCAGCGCGCCGGCCGCCGCGAAAACGGCAACGCCTGCAAGATCGAGCATTGTCAGGAACGGCCCAGCCATGGCGCGAGCGTGTCAGCGCCCGCGCCGCCGGTCAAGCAGACCTTCGCGCCTGCCGATGAAGGGTTCAGGCGGTCTTGTCGACCCTCGGTTGCCCGTCATCGTCGGCTGCGGGCTGCGCCTTCGCGCCGCCCTTGGAGACACCGACCAGCGCAGGCCTCAGGACCCGGCCGCCAATCGTGTAGCCGGCCTGCACCACTTCCTTCACCGTACCGTTCGGCACGCTGTCGTCAGGGATCTCGAACATCGCCTGATGGAAATTCGGATCGAATTTCTCGCCCTTGGGCTCAAGCTTCTTCATCCCGTGCCGCGTGAGAACGTTCTGCATCTCGCGCTCGGTCATCTCCACGCCATTGATCAGCGCTGCAAGGCCTTCGCCGGCGCCTTCGCGCTGGTCTGCCGGCAATGCCGCAAGCGCGCGCTGCAGGTTGTCGCCAACCGTCAGCATGTCGCGGGCAAAGGACGTGACGGCGTATTGCGCGGCTTCCTTGACTTCGCGTTCGGTTCGCTTGCGCAGATTTTCCATCTCCGCTGCGAGACGAAGCAGCTTGTCGCGCAGGTCGTCGCGCTCCGCAGTCACAGCCGCTGCCGGGTCCGTTTCCGCCGGCTTTTCGCCAGCACCCGCGCTTTCCGGCGCGTCAACGGGGTTTTCAATCGGTTCTTTTTCCGCGTCGCTCATTTAAGGCTCGTCTGCTTGTTCATTGCTACTGATGGCCCCGGATATCAGGGTCCGGGACAAAAAAATCAACTCTCGCGCCAATTTCCGTTCAGAGCGGGTTGCCAATCAGCCGTCCCAGAAGCTGGGCCGTGTAGTCGACAACGGGTATCACCCGCGCATAATTGATCCGCGTCGGGCCGATTACCCCGATCACGCCGACGATATGGGCTTCGTCGTTGCGATACGGGGCTATCACGAGGGACGATCCGGACATCGAAAAGAGCTTGTTCTCGGAGCCGATGAACAGCCGGACCCCGTCGCCCTTCTCCGCAAGACCCAGCAGTTCCACGATATCCTTCTTGCGCTCCAGGTCGGAAAATAGCTGGCGGATCCGTTCCAGATCCTCCTGCGCCTGAAGGTTTTCCAGAAGATTGGCATGCCCGCGCACGATCAGTTGTGCAGGGCGTCCGTCGCCGACGCCCGCCCAGCTGGCGATGCCCTCGGCGATCACCTGTTTGGTCAGCGTGTCCAGCTCGCTGCGCTGACGCGCCTCCAGCGCCTCCACCTCGCGGCGGATTTCGGAAAGCGTGCGCCCCTCAATATGGGCGTTGAGCCAGTTCATCGCGGCGTTGAGGCTCGAGGGCGGCACGTCCTGGTCGAGATCGATGACCCGGTTTTCCACCACATTGTCGGCGCCGACGAGAACGACCAGCACCTTTCGCGGCTCCAGGCGGACGAATTCGATATGCTTGACGCGCATGTCCTGCTTGCCCGTGAGCACCAGACCGGCGCCGCGCGTCAGGCCCGAAAGCAGGTTGCCCGCCTCGTCCAGCAGCCCCTGCGTGGAGCCGTTCTGGTTTCGCCCGGCGGTCATGTGCGCGTCGATCTGCTGGCGCTCCATATCGGCCAGTTCACCGAGCTGCATGAAGGCGTCGACGAAAAACCTGAGGCCCGTTTCGGTCGGCAGCCTTCCGGCGCTCGTATGCGGGGAAAACAGTAGTCCGAGCGATTCCAGATCGGCCATGACGTTACGGACCGAAGCTGGCGACAGGCTCATCGGCAGCATCCGGCTCAGGTTTCGCGAGCCGACCGGTTCGCCGGTTTCCAGATAGCCTTCGACAATTCGGCGGAATATCTCGCGCGAACGCTGGTCGAGATGCGCAAGCGCGCTTTCCGCTTCGCCGTCCCGTCCTGCCTTCTTTGAGAAATCGCGATCCATCACCCGTTTATCTGAGAGGCTATTTTCGCTCCGTCAAGTCTCGCGCTGATGCAACCTGTGGCCATGACGCCCCTTTACCGCGGCTGTCCGGCGCTCTAACAAGCGCTGAATTGCGATAGAGCTTCGCCTGCCGGGAAAGGAATGGCCATGCGACCGTCAAAACGCGCAGTCGACGAAATGCGCCGCGTCACCATCGAACGCGGCGTCCTGCGCCATGCGGAAGGCTCCTGCCGCATCCGCTTCGGCGACACCGAAGTCCTTTGCGCGGCAACGCTGGAAGAGCGTGTGCCGCCGTGGCTTCGCGGTCAGGCCCGCGGCTGGGTCACGGCCGAGTACGGCATGCTGCCGCGCGCCACCCACGACCGCATGCGCCGCGAGGCGAGCGCCGGCAAGCAGTCTGGCAGAACGCTTGAAATCCAGCGCCTGATTGGCCGTTCGCTGCGCACCGTGGTCGATCTGGAAAAGCTCGGCGAGCGCCAAATTACCGTCGATTGCGACGTCATCCAGGCCGATGGCGGCACGCGAACCGCCTCGATCACGGGCGCATGGGTGGCGCTGCATGATTGCATCGAATGGATGCGCGCCCGCTCGATGCTGTCGGCAAGCCCGCTCGTCGATCAGGTGTCGGCCATCTCCTGCGGAATCTATGACGGCGCGCCGGTCCTCGATCTTGATTACGACGAGGATTCCACCGCCGATACCGACGCCAATTTCGTCCTCACGGGCAGTGGCGGGATCGTTGAGATTCAGGCGACGGCAGAACGCACGCCTTTCGATCGCGAGACCTTCGATGCCATGCTCGAACTGGCGCGTGCCGGCTGTTCGAAGCTCTTCGACCTTCAGAAACTGGCGATATCGTGAGCAGCCCGAGAAGGCTTGCTGGGGAAAAGCTCGTCGTTGCGAGCCACAATCCCGGCAAGCTGCGCGAGATACGCGAGCTCCTGGAGCCGTTCGGCATCGAGACGGTGTCGGCCGGCGAACTCGGCCTGCCCGAACCTGAAGAAACAGGCGTGACATTCGCCGAGAACGCCGCGATCAAGGCCCATGCGGCGGCTAGGGCTGCCAGACTTCCCGCCCTTGCCGATGATTCGGGTTTCTGCATCGCCGGTCTCGATGGCGCGCCGGGCGTCCTGTCGGCACGCTGGGCCGGCCCGGACAAGGATTTCGGCCGCGCGATGCGCAATGCCGAGGAAATGCTGCAGGCAAAGGGCGCGGGGTCGCCGGAAGGCCGTCGCAGCTGGTTCGTCGCGGCGCTCTGCCTTGCCTGGCCCGACGGCCACGAGGAAGCGGTTGAGGGCCGTGTCGACGGTACATTCGTCTGGCCGCCGCGAGGCAATCAGGGTTTCGGATATGACCCGGTCTTTCTTCCCGACGGTCATGACCGTACTTTCGGTGAAATGAGTGCTTCGGAAAAACACGGATGGAAGCCGGGCGAGGCCGAGGGGCTCTCGCACCGCGCCCGCGCTTTCGCCAGGTTGGTCGGGCGCTGCTTTGGCTGACGATCGGCAGACATCGGCCACTGTGCCGGATGGCGGATTCGGCGTCTATGTGCACTGGCCGTTCTGCCAGTCGAAATGCCCCTATTGCGATTTCAACAGCCATGTCCGCCACCGGCCGGTGGACCAGCCGCGTTTCGTGAATGCATTCCGCAGCGAAGCGGCCTGGTTTGCGCGGCAGACAGGCGGCCTGCCCGTACAAAGCATCTTTTTCGGGGGCGGCACGCCATCGTTGATGCTGCCCGATACGGTCGGCGCGATCATCGATTCCATCGCGTCGAACTGGACGCTGCTGCCCGATGCCGAAATCACGCTTGAAGCCAATCCCTCGAGCGTCGAGGCTTCCCGCTTTGCAGGTTACCGGGATGCCGGCGTCAATCGCGTGTCCATCGGGGTACAGGCGCTCAACGATCCGGACCTGAAAAGGCTCGGACGCCTGCACAATGTCGCCGAGGCGCGCGCGGCGATTGCAGTTGCGCAGCGGCTTTTCGACCGTCATTCCTTCGATCTGATCTACGCAAGGCCCGGGCAGACTGCCGCCGACTGGGAGCGCGAGCTGGACGAGGCATGCCGCATGGCCGGCGGCCATCTGTCGGCCTATCAGCTGACCATCGAGCCCGACACGGTATTCGCCTCGCTCCATGCCGCCGGCAAGCTGGAGGTTCCCCCGCCTGATGAAGCGGCCGCACTTTACGAGCTGACGCAGGAAGTCACCGCGCGCCATGACATGCCGGCCTATGAGATTTCAAACCATGCCCGTCCGGGCCATGAAAGCCGGCACAATCTCGTCTACTGGCGCTATGGGCGCTATGCCGGCCTTGGCCCGGGCGCCCATTCGCGCATCGACGGCAAGGGGCACGTGCTCGGCCTTTCCGCCGAACGGCATCCGGAGCGCTGGCTGGAACAGGTCGAGCGGCAGGGTGTCGGAACGGTGTTTGAAGAAAAACTCGGACCCGTCGAACAGGGCGATGAGTATCTCCTCATGGGCCTCAGGCTCAGGGAAGGAATCGATCCGGACCGCTACCGCGCGATCAGCGGGCGCGGTCTCGATCGGCGAAGGGTCGCCGATCTGGTCGAGAACGACATGGTTGAACATTTGCCGTCGGGAAGGCTGCGGGCGACACCAGCCGGATTTTCCGTGCTCGATGCCGTTATCGCCGATCTCGCGGCCGATCCGTTCTAGACTGAACCCTCAGAAACCTGCCGAGAAGCTGCGCGGCGCCGGAACGACGATTTGCGGCGCTCCGGTCGCAACGGCCATGATCGCAAGCCCGCGTTCGTTCGTCCCACGGGCGTTGAAGCGGAAAATGCCGTCGGTGCCGTCGAACCCGTCCGGGTTGGTCAATATCGTCTGGCTGAAGCCTATATTCTGGGCCGCCAGCGCCGCGATCAGGCTGACCCCGTCATAGGAGAGCGAGGCGAGCCTCGGTGGCCTGTATCCGAAACGGCTCTGGAAACGCGTTGCCATCGCATCGAATCCACGCGGATCGGGCGCGGCATAGAGTCCGCCGGCGAATGTCGGCAGACCGCGCACCAGCGGATCGTCCCATTGCCCCGAGCCCAGCAGGGTGACTTTCCTCGGGTCGATATTGTGAACGCCGAAAGCGTCGCTCAGGGCTTTCAGCCCGGCCGCGCCATCGGGCACGATCAGCGCGTCGACCGAGGGATTGGCGCCGCCGGCCACAGCCGCGATCCGTTGAACCGGGTCCTGCATCTTGAGGCTGTCCGGTTCGTAATACTCCACCGCGCGAAGCTGGCCGCCGTAGCGGGCGATCGATTCGCGCGCGGCGCCCTCGACCACCGTGCCGTATGCTCCGGTTGGCAGCAGCGCGGCGAACGAGCGCTTGCCCTGAGACGTTGCGTATTTGACGATCCGGTCGATGTCGGTCTGCGGCAGGAAGCTGAGCAGATAGACGCCCTGGCCTGAAACGCCGGTATCGGTCGAAAAGGCGATCATCGGAACGCCGGCGCTCCGAAATGCGGGAGCCGCCGCGCCGACCGACGAAGAGAAAAGCGGTCCGAGGCAGACGGTCGCACCGGCCGCCAGCGCCGCCTGTGCGGCGCTGCGCGCGCCCTCCGGCGTGCCGGCGGTGTCGTAGGGCAGCAGGGTGATCGGCTGCGATCCCATTTCCGACAGGGCAAGTTCCGCCGCACTGCGCATCGCCTGCGCCGTCTTGCCGGCATTGCCCGTCGCCGTCATCGGCAGGAGCAGCGCCACTTTCGTCTCGCCGCTGCCTATCGATTCACCCGGCTGCTGCGCGGCCTGACCGGAATCGAGACCGCCGAAACCGCTCTGCCCGCTGCATGCGGAAAGCGCCGCGCCAAGCGCCAGAAGGCCGGAGCCACCCGCAAGGCGCAGAATATCGCGCCGGCTCGTGCCGTTTACGCCATTACTCATCAGTTTTTCTTTCTCCCGCCCGCCGCGCGGAGGAACTGTGCCTGATCCTCCGGCAGTTTGCCTCTGTTTCCCGCCACCAGGGCAACCTAACATAGTCTGATCCGCACCGAACGGCCAAGAGTATCGGGTCTGGAGCGTCGGACAACAAATGTACGCCCCGTGACCATCCGCACGGGCCGCTTCATTCTCGCAAGGAGCACGATGTGACAAAAACCCGGCAAGACAAAGGCGAAAAGGGCGCTGAAGCCCCGCCGGGCACGTCGTCGCCGCGCCGTTTTTTCATCGCCGGGACCGCGCTGGATGCGCCGTCATTGCCGCCCGGGCTGCATGTTGTCGCAACGCCCATCGGCAATCTCGGCGACGTGACCCTTCGCGCGTTGCAGGTCCTTGCCGCAGCCGACCGGATCGCCTGTGAGGATACGAGGCGCAGCGCCATCCTGCTGCGCCACTATGGCATCGAGGCGCGCCTCGTTCCCTATCACGAGCACAACGCCGCCAGGCAGAGACCGCGCATATTGTCGATGATAGGCGATGGCGAATCGGTGGCGCTGATCTCGGATGCCGGAACGCCGCTCGTCTCCGACCCCGGCTATCGGATCGTTACCGACTGCATCGAGGCCGGCTTTGCCGTTGTGCCGGTACCGGGCGCGTCGGCGCTGCTTTCCGGCCTTGTCGGCGCGGGCCTGCCAAGCGACCGCTTCTGGTTTGAAGGGTTCCTGCCGCCAAAGGAGAAGGCGCGGCGCGATCGTCTTGCGGCCATCGCCAACATTCCTGGCACGCTGATATTCTACGAATCGCCGGCCCGTCTCGCGGCTGCCCTGTCCGATATGGCGCTGGTCTTCGGTCCGCGCCGCGCCGTTGTCGCGCGCGAGCTGACCAAACTGCACGAGACCTTCGAACGCGGCGGTCTGCCAGAGCTTGCCGCGATCTTCTCCGGCGCGGCGGTCAAGGGCGAAATCGTCATTCTTGTCGGACCGCCGGAAAGGGAAGCCCCGGTTGAACCGGCCGACCTTGATGAAAGGCTCGCGTCTCTGACTGACGAGAAAGGCGCGCGCACCGCGTCTGAGATTCTCGCCGACGAGACCGGTCTCGATCGCAAGATGCTGTACCGGCGGGCGATCGCGCTTGGCCGCGGCGGCAAATCCGGCAAGAACCGGTGACCGGCGGGCGGGCGCATCGACAGGCGGCGGAACGGCGCGGCCGCCGCGCCGAGTGGGCCTGCCTGATGCTGCTCATGTGCAAGGGCTACAGGCCGCTCGGTCGAAGGGTCCGCACCCCCTTCGGCGAGGTCGATCTCATCGCCGTCCGCTTCGGCACGATCGTCTTCATCGAGGTCAAGCTGCGCGCAAGCCAGTCTGCCGCGCTTGAGGCCGTGACCCCGCGCCAGCAGCGCCGCATGCTCGATGCCGCGAGCTGGTGGCTTGCGCGGCGGCCCCGATATGGCCGATACAATCTGCGCTTCGATGTCATGGCCGTCGGCGCTCGCCGGCTGCCATTGCATCTCCAGGACGCCATCCGCGCCTGATATCCCGGCACTGACCCTGAAACCGACAGGAAACGCTCATGACCCTCAAGGTTGCCGTCCAGATGGACCCGATCGAATCCATCACGATCCGGGGTGATTCCACCTTCGCGCTGATGCTGGAGGCGCAGGCCCGCGGGCATCGGCTCTTCTACTATCTCCCCGACAGCCTCGGCATGACCCGCGATGCCGTCACCGGCTTTTGCCACGAGGTCACGGCGCTGCGCGAGGAGCAGGGCAATCATTTCTCGCTTGGCGACGGCGCCCGCACCGACCTGTCGACGATGGATGTGGTCCTGCTCAGGCAGGATCCGCCCTTCGACATGCACTACATCTCGACCACGCACATTCTGGAGCGGATTCACCCGAAGACGCTTGTCGTCAACGATCCGGTGAATGTCCGCAACATGCCCGAGAAAGTGTTCGTCACCGAATTCCCCGATCTGATGCCGCCGACGCTGATCACCCGCGACGGCCGCGCGATCAAGGAATTCCGCGCCGAACACAAGGACATCATCGTCAAGCCGCTTTACGGCAATGGCGGCGCGGCGGTGTTCCGCCTGACCGAAAGCGATACCAACCTCGCCTCATTGCTGGAGCTGTTCCAGCAGAGCTTCCGCGAACCCTATGTCATCCAGAAGTACCTGCCGGCGGTGCGCAAGGGCGACAAGCGCGTCATTCTCGTCGATGGCAAGGCGGTCGGCGCGATCAACCGGGTGCCAGCGGCGGACGAAACGCGCTCCAACATGCATGTCGGCGGGCGTGCGGAGGCCTGCGAGATGACGAAGCGCGACCACGAAATCTGCGAGGCGATCGGCCCGGCGCTGAAGGAGCGCGGGATGATTTTCGTCGGCATTGACGTGATCGGCGACTATCTGACCGAAATCAACGTGACATCGCCGACGGGTATCCGCGAACTCAAGCGTTTTGGCGGCGCCGATACCGCGGCCCTCGTCTGGGATGCCATCGAGGCGAAGCGGTAGAAAAACCGGCCCTCCAACCTTCGGTTGCTTCTCAATCCGCCTTTACGATTTATGCTGGAGCCTCAATGACATGGCGGATGACAGGCCGCCGGCGCGTCGGAAAGTGACGTTAGGGCAGTTTGGGAGGCTCTCTCTTGAAGAAATTCATGTTCGCACTGGCGCTGATTCTCGGCGTCACGGGGATTGCCGGATCGGCGCTTGCTGAATCCTATGATGTCGATGTGAAGGCGAATGCGCAAAACCACATCGGCTGGCGCGCGATCTATGCGCTGATCGGCTGCGAGCTCAGGCCGCCCGATACCTATTCCGTTGGCCGGCAACCGCAACATGGCAAGGTGACGCTGACGATCCGCCAGGTCACCTCCAACGACAGGGAGAATGGCTGCACCCAGTTCAAGGGCAAGGCCGTCGCCGTCACCTATACGCCCGACAAGGGCTATCGCGGCCCCGACAGCTTTACCGTGCGCATCACCTATCAGCGATATTCCAGCCCGGCGCCCTTCGGCGATGTCGTCCGCTACAATGTGAATGTGAAATAGCGTTTCCGCGGACGGACAGCTTACGGGAATCCATGAGAGGGCACGTCATGCGCAAGTTCATCGCCATCTTCGCCTGCGCATCGGCGCTTGTGATCGCAGCTTCCGCCCATGCGGAAACCTGGAAGGTCAAGGCAAACGCCGCGACGCTCGTCGGCTGGCACGCCGTCTATTCCGAGATTGGCTGCGAATTGCGCCCGCCGGAAAAATACGAGGTCGCCCGCCAACCCGGCCACGGCCGGATCGCCCTTGCCGTCCGGCCGGTGACGTCGAACTCCACGGAGAATGGCTGCCGCGGCTTCAAGGGAACGGCCGTCACCGTCACCTATACGCCCGCGCCCGGCTATCGAGGCCCCGACACTTTCAGCATCCGCGTCACCTATGAGGAATATCTCGATCCGCCGATGACCAGCGACGTGACCCGATACGACGTGAACGTGCAGTAGCCAGTCGTTCCCTTTTTGTTCTTGACGCGGTCAATGGCTTGCCCCTATCCTTTCGGGCGCCTGCCTCATTTGGCGGGCTTTGCGGGGCTTGCGGGCGTATCGATCATGGCGACACGGGTAACGACAGTGGCATTCGAGGGTGTGGAAGCGCGCCGCGTAGATGTCCAGGTCCAGATCTCCGCAGGCCTGCCGAAACTGACCATCGTCGGGCTTCCCGACAAGGCAGTGGCTGAAAGCCGCGAACGCGTTCATGCGGCGTTGACCGCCATCGGGCTTGGTCTGCCGCCGCGCCGCATCACGATCAATCTTGCGCCCGCCGACCTGCCCAAGGAGGGAAGCCATTACGATCTGCCCATAGCGCTTTGTCTGATGGCGGCGATGGGTGCGATCGAGGAGCGGGCGCTTTCCGGCTACACGATCCTTGGCGAACTCGCGCTCGATGGCTCGATTTCACGCGTTGCAGGCGTTCTGCCGGCGGCGATGGCCGCCAACATGATGGATTACGGGCTGATCTGTCCGCGTGAATGCGGTGGCGAGGCGGCCTGGGCCGATCCCGATCTCGATATTGTCGCCGCCGGCGATCTGCTCGCGCTCGTCAATCATTTCAAGGGCGCCGCGCTTCTGGCCCGTCCGCGGCCGGAGATCGCCTCTGCAGGCGGAAATGTCGCCGATCTTGCCGATATCCGCGGTCAGGAGACGGCGCGCCGGGCGCTGGAAATTGCTGCCGCCGGCGGCCACAACCTGTTGATGGCCGGCCCGCCCGGCGCCGGCAAGACCATGCTGGCGGAAAGATTGCCCGGCATCCTTCCGCCGATGACGCCGGCGGAACTGCTCGAAGTCGCGATGATCCGTTCCGTCAGCGGCCATATCGACAATGGGCGGCTGTCCTCCGCGCGGCCGTTCCGCAACCCGCATCACAGCGCCTCGATGGCGGCGATGGTCGGCGGCGGGCTCAGGGTGCGCCCGGGCGAAGTCTCGCTTGCCCATCACGGCGTGCTGTTCCTTGATGAATTGCCGGAATTCCAGCCACAGGTGCTCGATTCGCTGCGCCAGCCGCTCGAAACCGGCGAGACGGTCATCGCCCGGGCCAATCATCATGTGCGCTATCCGGCACGCTTTCAGCTTGTCGCGGCGATGAATCCCTGCCGATGCGGCATGGCCGGTGAGCCCGGCCATACATGCCGGCGCGGCGAGCGCTGCGCTTCCGACTATCAGGCGCGGCTTTCCGGCCCGCTGCTCGACCGGATCGATATCCATCTCGATATGCCGGCCGTGACCGCCGCCGACATGCTGCTGCCCGCGTCGGGCGACAGGTCCGCGACCGTTGCGACCAGGGTCGCCGCCGCACGCCGACTTCAGCGAGAGCGTTTTTCTGCTGCCGGCCTTCCGGCACATATGACGAATGCCGCCTGCCCGGCGTCCCTGCTGGAACAGGTTGCGATGCCCGAGGGTGAGGCGTTGTCGCTCCTGCGTCAGGCGGCGGAAGCCATGCAACTCAGCGCGCGCGGCTTTCACCGGGTGCTGCGGGTCGCCCGCACGCTGGCCGATCTTGAAGCCTCACCCGCCATCGGACGCGTCCATGTCGCCGAGGCCCTGTCCTACCGCCAGATGGCCGGCCGGGGTCGCATGGCGGCCTAGATTTCTCGCCATCCCCCAAAAACCTGAGTCAAAGCAACGGTTTGGTAAACCGGATCGGTTATCCGGAAACCATGAAAAGCTTGCTTCGTCTCCTTTCCTCCCTGTCCGGACGCCTTCGCCGCGTCGCGCGTCACCCGCTTCTTGCAGGGTTGGGGCACCTGTTCGCCGCCATCGTCATGGCGATGGCCGGGCTGGCCGCGATCAGCGCCATGGACCCGGGCGATTTCGCGCCCGCGCTGACGGTCACCGGCTTTGCCGTCGTCGGCGCGCTGCTGATGCTGCTCGCCGGCCGTCCGATGAAGCCGGTCCGCCGGCCCGCCCTGTTCTCGCCCGCCTTCGAGAACGAACGCCTGCATGACCGGATCTGGGAACTTCAGGAAGCCGTCGCCTATTACCGCGAGATGGCCGAGCAGACGGCCGAATTCCGTCTGACGCTCGATCTGGACGATGACAGGGTGATGGCCAGCGGGGCGACGGCGAACCTGTTTGCCGATGCCGAGGCACGCGCCGAATTCGCAACGGCCGCGCGCGAGCGGATCGAGCGCGGGCTTGAAAGGTTCGATTTTCCCCATCGAACCGCGGAGGGCGTCCGCTGGATATCGTGGGATCGCATGCGTCGCCGCGCCGGTCCTTCAGGTGCCGACATGTTCTGCGGCCGCGACGTGACACGGCGCAAGGGCATCGAGAACGATCTCGACGACGCGCGGGTCCGCGCCGAGAGCGCCAATGAGGCAAAATCGCGCTTTCTTGCCAGCATGAGCCACGAAATCCGCACCCCGATGAGCGGCGTCATCGGCATGGCCGAACTGTTGCTGGATACGCCGCTTGAGCCGGCCCAGCGGACCTATGCGGAGGCGATCCGCTCCTCCGGACGGGCGCTGCTGGAACTGATCGACGACATTCTGGACTTTTCGCGCGTCGAGGCCGGGCACGTCTCCATCGCCGACGAGCCGTTCGACCCCGGCGTTCTTGCCGAAGAGGTCGCGGAGCTCCTGTCGGTCCGCGCCGCTGAGAAGGCAATCGGCCTTGCGACCCATATCGATGCCGGCCTGCCCTCCGTTCTTGTCGGCGATAGCGGGCGCATCCGCCAGATCCTGCTCAACCTCGCCGGCAATGCGGTGAAGTTTACCGATCGCGGCAGCGTTGCCATCAGTCTCAGGGCGCGCGCCGGCAATCTGGAGATCGCGGTTTCCGATAGTGGTCCGGGCATCGCGGCCGAGGCGTTGCAGCGCGTCTTTGAGGATTTCGAACAGGCCGATTCGAGCGCCGCGCGCCGCCATGGCGGCTCCGGTCTCGGCCTTGCCATATCGCGCCGCCTTGCCCGCGCGATGGGTGGCGACATCACCTGCCAGAGCCGGCCAGGCAAGGGCAGCCGCTTTGTGCTTTCCATTCCGCTGAAGACCGCCGGACAGGGTGGCGAGGCGGGGCCGGCCGCCGAAACGCCCCTCGACGGGCGCAGCATTGCCGTTGCCGGTCCCCACCGGCTGGAACGCGATGCCCTCGGCGCAACGCTGACAGACCTTGGCGCGCATCTCGTGAAACTGACGGCCGGAAAGGCGAGAGCCGACGGCGTCACCGTGCTGGCGACGCCGGAGCGCATCGGCGACATCGATCCTGCACGCTGCATCGTCCTGCTCAATCCCGGCGAGCGCGGCCGCATTGAAGAATTCCGGCAGATGGGCTGTCAGGGTTACCTGATCCGTCCCGTGCGCCGGGCGGCGCTGGTTGCCAGGCTCGGCGCCGCGGCATTCACCGAGGCGGCACGCACCATGCCCGAAGCTGGTCCGGAGAGCCGCGTGGAAGCCCCTGCCGGACGGCGTCTCAATGTTCTCGTGGCGGAAGACAACGAGGTCAATGCCACGCTGATCCGCACGCTCGTCGCCCGCCTCGGCCACCAGCCGATCATGGCCAGCAATGGCCGCAAGGCGCTGGCCCGGCTGAAGGACCGCGATGCCCCCGCTATCGATATCGTCCTGATGGACATGCGCATGCCGGAAATGGACGGTCTGGAGGCGACACGCCGCCTGCGCCGTCTCCGGGCTTTCCGCGATCTGCCGGTGATCGCGCTGACGGCAAATGCGTCCCGGGCGGATCGCGATGCCTGCCTTGCGGCCGGCATGAGCGATTTTCTGACAAAGCCCGTCCAGCAGGATCGCCTGGCCGATCTGCTCGGGCGGTTTTCGAAGGCCAGCAAGGCCGCCTGACCGGCACTTTCCTGCCGGGCTTGCAGCCGCCGCGCAACTGTCACAATAGATACCGATATCTGTGGTCTACAGCACCATGATCGCCCCATGCGGTGATTCGCGGCCTGAACGGAGATATTGTGATGATCGGCCAGTTTCGTGGTAGAATGCAGGGCACCTCAGATGGAGGAGACCTGTTGGTGAGAGCGCTTGCGTCCCACCGTTCGCCCGTACGCCGGTTTTTCCGGACCGCAGCCTATGCCGGCCTCAATCAGGCGCCGGTCAGCTTTGGCCGGATCGGCAACCTCGAAGTGCGCCTTGCCACGAATCGCGGCGATGTCAGGCGTGCGCAGAACCTGCGCTATCGGGTCTTCTACAAGGAACTCGACGCGAAGGCCCGCGGGACCGGGGCGCTGCTGCGCCGCGATATCGACGGTTATGACGCCCATTGCGATCATCTGCTGGTCGTCGATCACGGCCGCATGCGCCGTACGCCAACGGGCATGAAGCCGGAAGTCGTCGGCACCTATCGCCTGCTGCGCCAGCCGGTGGCGGAAGTGACGGGCGGGTTCTACTCGCGCGGCGAATATGAGATCGACGCGCTGGTGGCGCGCCACCCGGGGCTGCAGTTCCTGGAACTCGGACGCTCCTGCGTGCTCAAGGAATATCGCAACAAGCGCACCGTCGAACTGCTCTGGCAGGGCCTGTGGGCCTATATCCAGCAACACCAGGTCGACGTGCTGATCGGCTGCGCCAGCCTTGAGGGCACCGATCCGGAACGCCAGGCGCTGCCGCTTTCGTTCCTCTACCACCACGTTCAGGCGGATGCGGAATGGACGGTTCGCGCCGTGAAAGGCCGCGGCATTCCGATGAACCTGCTGCCCGAGGACAAGGTCGATCCGAGGGTTGCGCTGCGCGGTCTGCCCCCGCTGATCAAGGGCTATCTGCGCTGCGGCGCCAAGTTCAGCCCCGAGGCGGTCATCGATCCGGAATTCGGCACGACGGACGTCTTCGTCGTGATGCCGATCGCGATGATCGATCCGCGTTACATCGATTATTTCGGCGGTCAGGAAGCCGAGGCGTCCTGAGGCGGGGCACACCGGCCCGCCGCGGGCCGGCCCCGCGGAGCTCCGCAGAACTGCATCGCCGGGTTGGGTCTGGCGACCGCCGGGTGTGATTTGACCGACTGCCTCTCCCCACCGGCTGTCATTGCCCGGCTCGACCGGGCAATCCCTACCGTCTTCGAAGCTCCGGATTTGGCGGTTGCGAGGATTTCGCCGCCTCAGCCGCCGATGCCGAACGCGGCCATAGCGGCCATGTTGACGAGATCGACATCCGTCGCGCCGAGCGGCACGATCTGAACCGGTTTGTCGAGCCCGACCAGCAGCGGCCCGATGATCGTCGACCCGCCCAGTTCCTGCAGCATCTTCGTCGAGATAGACGCAGAATGGAAAGCCGGCATGACGAGCACATTGGCAGGCCCTGAAAGCCTGCAGAACGGAAATGCCGACATCAACTCGCGGTTGAGCGCCACGTCAGCCGCCATTTCGCCGTCATACTCGAAATCGACGCGCCGCTTGTCGAGAAGGCGAACCGCCTCCTGAACGCGATCGGAACGCTCGCCGCGCGGATAGCCGAATGTCGAATAGGCGAGCATCGCCACGCGCGGTTCGTGCCCGAGCCGCCGCGCCACCTCGGCGGCTTCCTCGGCGATATCGGCGAGTTCCTCGGTCGTCGGCATGTCGTGCACGGCGGTATCGGCGATCAGCACCGTCTTTCCCCGGCACAACGCGATTGTCACGCCGATCACCCGGTGCCCGGGCTTGGGATCGATCACCCGGCGAATATCGTCGAGGACCAGCGCATAATTGCGCGTCACGCCCGTTACCATCGCATCGGCATCGCCGGTCGCCAGCATGCAGGCGGCGAAATAATTGCGGTCGGTATTCACCAGACGCTGGCAGTCGCGCTGCATCAGCCCCTTGCGCTGCATGCGCTGGTAGAGGAAATCGGCGTAATCGCCATTGCGGCTGGCGAGGCGCGCATTCGTCACCTCGATATCGTCGCGCGGCTCCAGCCCCATTTCGGCGACCATCTGGCGAATGCGCTCGTCGCGCCCGATCAGCACCGGAATGCCAAGCCCGTTATTGGCGAAGGAATAGGCGGCGCGAATGACCTGCTCTTCCTCGCCCTCGGTGAACACCACGCGTTTCGGGCTCCGTCGCACCTTTTCGAAGATCCGCTGGAATGTGCCCGCAATCGGGTTCTGCCGGGCAGAAAGGCTGTCCTTGTAGCGCTCAAGATCGACGATCGGCCGGCGCGCGACGCCCGTATCCATCGCCGCGCGGGCAACCGCCGCCGGGATCCAGCTGATGAGGCGCGGATCGAAAGGCACCGGAATGATGTAGTCGGGACCGAAACGTGGCCGCGTGCCCGCATAGGCGGCGGCAACCTGATCGGGAACGTCCGCCCGCGCCAGTTCGGCAAGCGCCTGGGCGGCGGCGATCTTCATCTCGTCGTTGATCGTGGTCGCGCGCACGTCCAGCGCCCCGCGGAAGATATAGGGGAAACCGAGAACGTTGTTGACCTGGTTGGGATAGTCGGAACGCCCGGTCGCGACGATGGCGTCATCGCGCACGGATGCGACTTCCTCGGGCGTGATTTCCGGGTCCGGATTGGCCATGGCGAAGATGATCGGGTTGGCGTTCATCGTTTCGACCATTTCGGCGGTGAGCGCACCCTTCACGGAAAGGCCGAAAAACACGTCGGCACCGACGATCGCTTCTTCCAGCGTGCGCAGCTTGGTATCGACCGCATGGGCCGACTTCCACTGATTCATGCCGTCGGTACGATCCTTGTGGATCACACCCTTGGTATCGCAGACGATGACGTTCTCATGCGGGAAACCCATCGCCTTGACGAGTTCGACGCAGGCGATAGCCGCAGCGCCGGCGCCGTTGCACACGAGCCTCGTGTTGCGGATGTCGCGGCCGGTAAGATCGAGTGCATTGATAAGGCCGGCCAGCGCGATGATCGCCGTGCCATGCTGGTCGTCATGGAAAACCGGAATGTCCATGAGTTCGCGAAGCCGCTGTTCGATGACGAAACAGTCGGGGGCCTTGATGTCCTCAAGATTGATGCCGCCGAAGGAGGGTCCAAGCAGCTTCACGCAGTTGATGAAGGCTTCGGTATCTTCCGTATCGACCTCAAGGTCGATGGAATCCACATCGGCGAAACGCTTGAAGAGGACGGCCTTGCCCTCCATCACCGGCTTTGAAGCCAGCGCGCCGAGATTGCCGAGGCCGAGAATGGCCGTGCCGTTGGAAATCACCGCCACGAGGTTGCCGCGCGTCGTGTAGTCATAGGCGCGCGAGGGATCCTCCGCGATGGCCCGTACCGGCACCGCAACGCCCGGTGAATAGGCGAGGCTGAGATCGCGCTGCGTCGCCATTGGCTTCGTCGGCGTGATTTCCAGTTTGCCTGGCCGCCCCTGGCTGTGAAACTGCAGCGCTTCCTGATCAGTGAATGTCGGGCGTTTGGCACCCGTTTTATTACGCGACATGATGTATGTGTCCCCGGCGAAAGCGGGACATTACGTCGCGCGCACGCACGACTCAACCTGTCCGATAGACGATAAGGCCAATTGCGGCAAAGAGCCGCCACCGCGATCCCTGTGCATGATGCCGCTTCGCTGGTGCCAGACGGTTCCAACGGGACCGGAAGCACTCTAGACTCCATGACTTATCGGCGACCGGCATGGATGGACGGGCTCTCGGCGAAACGGATGGCGCAGGCATATTCAACACAGGGGCTCGAGCCTGCCGAAAGCGGCGTGTCGCCGGACGACGCGCCGGGCGATCCGCGCGTCACGCCGATGATGCGCCAGTTCATGCAGATAAAGGCCTCCAATCCCGATTGCCTGCTGTTCTACCGCATGGGCGATTTCTACGAGCTGTTTTTCGACGATGCCGTTCAGGCCGCCCGCGCCCTCGGCATCACCCTGACGAAACGGGGCAAGCATCTCGATGAGGACATCCCGATGTGCGGGGTGCCGGTCCACGCGGCTGACGACTACCTTCACAAGCTGATCCGTCAGGGCTTCCGCATCGCCGTCTGCGAGCAGATGGAGGACCCGGCCGAGGCGCGAAAGCGCGGCTCGAAGTCGGTCGTCCGCCGCGACGTGGTCAGGCTCGTCACACCCGGCACGATCACCGAGGACAACATTCTCGATTCGCGCCGCAACAACTATCTTGCCGCGCTTGCCTCCACCGGCGGACGCGAAGCGGCGCGATTTGCCCTCGCCTGGATCGATATTTCGACGGGCGACTTCCGGGTGAGCGATATTCCAGCTTCCCAGCTTGCCGGCGAACTCAGCCGCGTCGAACCGAGCGAACTGCTGCTGGCGGATTCGCTCTTTGCCGATGCCGCGATTGTGGCCGCGGCGTCCGATATCGGTGCTGCCGTCACGCCGCTCGCAGACCGCGCCTTCGATTCGGTTGCCGGCGAACGCCAGATCAGGCGCTTCTTCGGCGTCGGCACGCTCGACGGCTTTGGGGAATTCACCCGCGCGGAAATTGCCGCCGCCGCTGCGATCCTCGCCTATGTCGACAGCACCCAGCGCGGCGCAAGCCTGCCCGTCCAGCCGCCCCGTCGGGAGGCGCCCGGCGGTTTCATGGTCATCGACGCGGCAACCCGTGCCAATCTTGAACTGATCAGAAGCCTGTCGGGCGAACGCGGCGGCGGCCTGCTCGCCGCCATCGACCGGACGGTGACGGGCGCCGGCGGGCGCGAACTCGCCACAAGACTGTCATCGCCGCTGACCGACATTGCGGTCATTGCAGAACGTCTCGATGCCGTCGACTGGTTTCGCGATCGCATCGCATTGCTCGATTCGCTCAGGGCCGAACTGCGCGCGATGCCCGATCTTGAACGGGCGGTCTCGCGGCTGGCGGTCGATCGCGGCGGTCCGCGCGATCTTGCGGCCATCAGCGGCTGTATTGCCGTGGCGGCTACCCTTCAGGGCCTGATGTCGCGAGGCGAGGGGCTGATCGGCGAGCCGTCGGCAATCGTCGCTGCCTGCGAAGCGCTCGGCAACGCGCCTTCCTCGCTCGGCAACGACATCGACTCCGCGCTCGTCGAGGAGCCGCCGCTGCTTGCCCGCGATGGTGGTTTCATCGCCTCTGGCTACCACGCCGAACTCGACCGCCAGCGCGCGCTGCGCGACGAGAGCCGGCAGGTCATTGCGGGCTTTCAGGTTCGCTATCAGGAAGAGACGGGGCTGAAGGCGCTTCGGATCAAGCACAACAACATGCTCGGCTATTTCATCGAGCTGCCTTCGCAGCAGGGTGAGGGGCTGCTTTCCGGCGAGCATGCCGGCCGCTTCATCCACCGCCAGACGATGGCCAATGCGATGCGCTTCACCACGACCGAGCTGGCCGAATGCGTCGCGCAGATTGCCGCCGCCGCCGATCGGGCTTTGGCGATAGAGCAGGAAATATTCCGCGAGCTGCGCGCGAAGGCGCTGGCAGATGCGGCATCGCTGCAACGCCTGTCTGCGGCGATCGCGGCGCTCGACTGTTCGGCGGCGCTGGCGCAGCTTTCGCGCGAACGCGGTCACGTCAGGCCCGTCGTCGACCTTTCGCTCGACTTTGAGATCGAGGCCGGGCGCCATCCGGTCGTCGAGGAGGCGCTGGCACGCCGGGGCGAGCCGTTCGTTGCAAACGATTGCCGTCTGTCGCCGCCGGGTGAAGAGGACGCCGGCACCATCGTGCTGCTGACCGGCCCGAACATGGCCGGCAAATCGACCTGGCTGAGGCAGAATGCGCTGATCGCGATCCTCGCCCAGATGGGCGCGCATGTTCCCGCGCGATCGGCCCGCATAGGTGTCATCGACCGCTTGTTCAGCCGGGTCGGTGCTGCCGACGATCTGGCGCGCGGCCGTTCGACTTTCATGGTCGAGATGATCGAGACGGCGGCGATCCTCAATCAGGCCGGGCGCCGGGCGCTGGTCATTCTCGACGAGATCGGGCGCGGTACTGCAACCTTCGACGGGCTCTCGATCGCCTGGGCGACGATCGAGCATCTGCATGAGGTGAACTGCTCGCGCGCAATGTTCGCCACTCACTATCATGAGCTTACGGCGCTGACGCAGAACCATCCGCGGCTTCTGTGCCAGACGGTTCGCGTCAGCGAGCATGAGGGCAACGTCGTCTTTCTTCATGAGGTCGTATCCGGAGCGGCCGACCGCTCCTACGGCATCCAGGTCGCGCGGTTGGCGGGCCTTCCCGAGGCGGTGGTCTCGCGCGCTGCGGAGATCCTGCATGGGCTCGAGGAGGGCGACCGCGCGCCGGGGATCGAGCGTCTCGTTGGCGACCTGCCGCTGTTCTCGCAAGCACCGGCCCATCGTCCGGCTTCGGTCCCGCAGAAGGATTTGCTTGCCGAAGCGCTGGCGGCGATCAACCCGGATATGCTATCGCCCCGCGATGCTCTGGACGCTCTCTATCGGCTTAAGGAGCAGGCAGCGGGCAAGGAAGGCCAATGAGCAGGGTTAGCAAGCGCCTTGAGGGCATTTTCGACGGCGCCGCTGTCGATCGCGATCTCGACCAAATCTTCAAGAAGAATGGCGATCAGGGTGAGATGCGCCGCGCCCTCCTGGACTATCTCAAGGACCTGATTGCCGGGGCACGCAAGAAGGTTGATGCCAGGCTGATTGAAGACGGGCGCGGCATTGCCTGCGCCGAGACGCTGTCGGGATTTCAGGACCTGCTCATCGACGCGCTCTACCGCTTTGCCCAGCGCAATGTCTATCAGGCGATGAACCCGTCCGAATCGGAGCGCATGTCGGTCGTGGCGGTCGGCGGATATGGCCGCAACACGCTGGCGCCGGGTTCCGATATCGATCTGCTCTTCCTGTTGCCCTACAAGCAGACGCCCTGGGGTGAAAGCGTGGTGGAGTATATCCTCTACCTGCTGTGGGATCTCGGCTTCAAGGTCGGGCACGCGACGCGCACGGTCGCTGAATGCATACGTGCGGGGCGCGACGACATGACAATCCGCACAGCGCTGGTGGACGCGCGTTATCTGTGCGGAGACGAGTCGCTGTTCGACGAGTTCATCGAGGCCTTCAAGACGAAAATTGTCGCCGGCACCAGCGCGGAATTCATTGAGGCCAAGCTCGCCGAACGCGATTCCCGCCATCGGTCGGGCGGTGGTTCGCGCTATGTCGTCGAGCCGAATGTGAAGGAAGGCAAGGGCGGCCTTCGCGACCTCCAGACCCTGTTCTGGATTGCCAAGTACCACTACGGGATCGAGACCTGGCGCGATCTTGGCGACCTCGGAGAGATTTCGCCCGAGGAGGTCAAGCTTTTTGAAAAGTGCGAGGATTTCCTCTGGTCGGTCCGCTGCAATCTGCATTTCCTGACCGGGCGGGCCGAAGAGCGCCTGTCATTCGATCTTCAGCGGCCGATGGCCGCGCGCCTTAACTACACGCCGCATCCCGGCCAGCGCGACGTCGAGCGCTTCATGAAGCACTACTTCCTGATCGCAAAGGATGTCGGCGATCTGACGCGCCTGATCTGCGCCGGGCTGGAGGACGAGCATGCCAAGAAGGTGCCGATGCTGTCGCGCTTCTTCAGCCGGTCGGGACGGGGCAAGCGGGCGATTGGTGGCAATACCGATTTCGTCGACGATGGTGACCGTCTCAACATCGCCGACGACAAGGTTTTCGAACGCGATCCGGTGAACCTGATCCGTCTCTTCCATTTCGCCGACAAGTCCAACCTCGTCTTTCATCCCGACGCGCTGAAAGCCGCCCATCGTTCGCTCAAGCTGATCGACCGGAAGCTGCGTGAGGACGAGGAGGCAAACCGCCTGTTTGTCGAGATCGTGTCTTCCAAACGGGATCCGGAAGTGGTGCTGCGCCGCATGAACGAGGCCGGGGTTCTCGGACGGTTCGTACCCGACTTCGGCAAGATCGTCGCGCTCGCGCAATTCAACATGTATCACCACTATACGGTCGACGAGCATCTGATCCGCTCCGTCGGCGTGCTCTCCGACATCGAGGCGGGCCGCTACGAGAATGACCACCCGCTGGCCGACGAACTGATCAAGACGATCGAGCGCCGCGAGGTGCTCTACGTCACCATGCTCCTGCACGACATCGCCAAGGGCCGGCCGGAAGACCACTCGATCGCCGGCGCCCGTATCGCGCGCAAGCTCTGCCCGCGCTTCGGTTTCACCAAGGCGGAAACCGAAACGGTCGCGTGGCTGATCGAGAACCATCTCGTCATGAGCATGGTCGCCCAGTCGCGCGACCTTGCCGACCCGCGCACAATCGCGGATTTCGCGGCCCTGGTGCAGAGCCCCGAACGGCTGAAGCTGCTGCTGATACTGACCGTCGCCGACATCCGCGCGGTCGGTCCGGGCGTCTGGAACGGCTGGAAAGGGCAATTGCTGCGCACGCTCTATTACGAGACCGAGCCGATCATCAGCGGCGGCCACATCAAGGAAGAGCGTCCGCAACGCCTCGCCGCGGCCCAGAAACAGACCCGCGACGTGCTGCCGGACTGGTCGGATCGCGCGTTTACCTCCTATGCCAAGCGGCATTACCCCGCCTACTGGCTCAAGACGGAACCGGAACGGCGCGCCCGCCACGCGGAATTCCTGCGCAAGGCGCGCGAGGAGAAAAAGCCTCTCGCCACGGACGTCTCGACGGATTCTTTCCAGGCGATCACGGAAATCACCGTTCTTGCGCCGGATCATCCCAAACTTCTTTCGGTGATCGCAGGCGTCTGCACGGCCACGAATGCCAATATCGTCGACGCGCAGGTGTTCACGACGACGGACGGTTATGCCCTGGACTCGATTTTCATCCGGCGGGAATTTCCCGAGGCAGCCGACGAACGGCGCCGGGCCAAGCGCATCACCGATATGATCGAGGAAGCGCTGTCGGGAAAACTTGGCCTTGCGAAGATCGTGCGTGAAAAATCCGGCATCAAGGGTCGGCTCAAGGCGTTCTCCATGGAGCCAGATGTCCTCATCAACAACAGCCTGTCGGATCGCTTCACGGTCCTGGAGGTTTCGGGTCTCGACCGGCCGGGACTGCTTTACGGCCTGACGCTGACGCTTTCGGGCCTCAACCTCAATATCGGCTCGGCGCACATTGCGACCTTCGGCGAAAGGGTGGTCGACGTATTTTATGTGACGGACCTGACCGGTCAGAAGATCGTCAACGCCAATCGTCAGGCGTCGATCCGGCGCCATCTCCTCGCCGCCTTCTCATCCGATTGAGAGAGTTGAGCCTGCCAGCAGGACCGCACTTGGTGTAGAAGGGCGGCAAAGCGGCGAAAAAAGGCGATTCGCGGAGCCCTCGTTTCCATGTCCATGCTGCGGAACTTTGCCACTGTCGGTGGGGCGACAGCCACATCGCGCCTTCTCGGCTTCGTGCGCGACATGTTCATCGCCGCGGCCCTCGGCACCGGACCGGTCGCCGACGCGTTCGTCGTTGCGTTTCGCTTTCCGAACCTTTTCAGGCGCCTTTTCGCCGAGGGCGCTTTCAACTCCGCCTTTATTCCGCTCTTCGCGCGGTCGCTTGAAGGCGAGGGTCAGGCAAGCGCTTCCCGGTTTGCCGGAGAGGCGGCGATGGCGCTGCTCACCGTTTTGCTGGTCCTCACCGCGCTCTGCGAAATCGCGATGCCGCTGCTGATGTATGTGATGGCGCCGGGCTTTGCGGCCGATCCGGCGAAATTCGATCTTGCAATCCTGCTGACGCGCATCGCCTTCCCCTACCTGACGCTCGTCTCGCTGCTCGCACTTGTTTCCGGCGTTCTCAATGGCCTCGGCCGGTTTGCCGCCGCAGCACTGGCGCCGGCCCTGCTGAACGTCGTGCTGATCGCGACCCTGCTCTTCGTCTTCTTCATGGACTGGGCCGATACGCCGGAAGCCGGCATCGCCCTGACGATCGGCACCGTCATCGGCGGCATCGCCCAGCTTCTTCTGGTGGTCTACGCGATGCGCCGCGCGGGGTTTCACATGCCGCTGCGCCGACCGGCGCTGACGGCGGGCGTAAAGCGCCTCGCCCGCCTCGCCGTACCCGGTGTCGTTGCGGGCGGCGTCACCCAGATCAATATCGTCGTGGGCACGATGATCGCGTCGATGAGCGCCGGTGCCGTCTCCTACCTTTACTATGCCGACCGGCTTTACCAGTTGCCGCTCGGCATCGTCGGCGTTGCCATCGGCGTTGTCCTTCTGCCCGACATATCGCGCCGCCTTCGCGCGGACGACCTTGCCGGCACGCTCCATGCCCAGAACAGGGCCATAGAATTTTCGCTGATCCTGACGCTGCCGGCGACGGTCGCGCTGATTGCGATGCCGCTGGTGATCGTGTCGGCGCTGTTTCAGCGGGGCGCTTTCGGGCCCGCCGACAGCGTGGCGACGGCCAATGCCGTCATTGCATTTGCGATCGGCCTGCCGGCTTTCGTTCTCAACAAGGTCTTTTCGCCGGCCTTCTTCGCACGGGAAGATACGGCAACGCCGATGCGTTTTGCGATCGCGGGCGTCGTTACCAATATCGTTGTCTCGCTGGCTTTGTTTCCGTTTTTCGCCCATGTCGGAATCGCGCTCGCGACCTCGATCGCCGGCTGGCTGAACACGGGCCTTCTGGCGCGGGGATTGTTGCGCGCCAACGCGCTGGTCGTCGATGCGCGCCTCAAGACGAAGATTCTCGGCAGCGTGGCCGCAAGCATCCTCATGGGCATCGCCATTGTGGCCCTGCGCTGGCTGCTCGACGGAACGATGCCGGCGCTGCTTCTGCTGGTCGTTCTCGTCCTCGCGGGCATTGTTGCCTATTCGGTTGCCGCGGTGGCGCTCAAAGTGACGAGCCCTTCGGAAATCCGGCGGATGATGCGCCGCTCGTCCTGACCTTGCGCCGACCGCCGCCTTCGGCCATAACGCGCCGCGGCACAAGGCAGTTCTGCCGCATCTGTCAGGAGTTTTGAGGACATGACCATTCCCTCGCGCGTCTTCTCCGGCGTCCAGCCGACGGGGAACCTGCATCTGGGCAACTATCTGGGCGCGATCCAGCGTTTCGTGGCGCTGCAGGACGAACATGATTGCCTCTATTGCGTCGTCGATCTCCACGCCATCACCGTCTGGCAGGAGCCGGCCGAACTGCGTCACAATATTCGCGAGGTTACCGCTGCCTTCCTTGCCGCCGGGATCGATCCGAAGAAGCATATCGTCTTCAACCAGAGCCAGGTCGCGGGACATTCCGAACTGGCCTGGATATTCAATTGCGTCGCCCGCATGGGCTGGCTCAACCGCATGACCCAGTTCAAGGAAAAGGCGGGCAAGAACCGGGAAAACGCCTCCGTTGGCCTTTTTGCCTATCCCAATCTGATGGCGGCAGACATCCTGCTCTATCGCGCGACCCATGTGCCGGTCGGCGAGGACCAGAAGCAGCATCTGGAGCTCTCGCGCGACATCGCGCAGAAGTTCAATAACGATTTCGCGGCCTCGATTGCCGAGAACGGTTTCGGCGAAATGTTCTTCCCGCTACCCGAACCGCTTATCGCGGGTCCGGCGACGCGGGTGATGAGCCTTCGCGACGGTAAGGCGAAGATGTCGAAATCGGATCCGTCCGACCTGTCGCGAATCAATCTGACCGACGACGCCGACACGATCGCCCAGAAGATCCGCAAGGCAAGGACCGATCCCGATCCGTTGCCGGCGGTCAGCGATGGCCTTGAAGGACGTCCAGAGGCGGCCAATCTGGCTGGCATCTACGCGGCGCTTGCGGGCACCGATGTGCCCGGCGTTCTGGCGGAGTTCGGCGGCAGCCAGTTTTCCGATTTCAAGAAGGCGCTGACCGATCTTGCCGTCGAGAAACTTGCGCCGATCAATGCGGAAATGCGGCGCTATCTCGCCGACCCCGCCGAGATCGACCGGATTCTCGCCGATGGCGCCGACCGCGCTTCGGTCCTTGCCGAAGAGACAATGGGCGCGGTGAAGGATATTATCGGCCTTATCCGTCACTGAACGGCCACCGGTAATTCATGTGTTGCCGGCCCCCGGCACGCCATGCATCATGAGGCCCGATGGGTACGCGGCGGAAAAAATACGACACGGAAAATCCCCGGAAATTCCTTGTCGTCATCGATGACACACCCGAGTGCGAACGGGCGGTGCTCTATGCGGCCAAACGGGCAAAGAGCACCCGCGGACGCGTCGTCATGCTTTTTGTCCTGGTCCCCGGCGAATTTCAGCACTGGCTCGGCGTCGAGGACATCATGCGCGCCGAGGCGTATGAAGAGGCAGAGAAAATCCTCTCCGACTATGTCGCCAAGATCAGGGACTGGTGCAACGAAAGCGCCGACTACATCATCCTGGAAGGCCAGCGCGCCGATCAGATCGTCCAGGCGATCGAAGACGATCCGTCGATCGCGATCCTCGTGCTCGCCGCCGGAACCGAATCGGAAGGTCCGGGCCCGCTTGTCAGCACCCTTGCCGGGCGAATGTCGGGCACCTTTCCGATCCCGATCACCGTCGTGCCGGGTAATATTACGGACGAGGACATGGACGCGGTGACCTGAGCGCCGCCGGTTGCCTTCGAAGTCCGTCTGACCTATATGTTTAGAACATTTCTAAAAGGCGCCGATCGAGCGGCGTGAAAGGCAAGAGCCATGTTTATCCAGACCGAAGCAACGCCCAATCCCGCAACGCTGAAGTTCCTTCCTGGCAAGTCCGTGCTCCAGAGCGGAACGATGGATTTCCGCGATGCGCAGAGTGCTGCGGCATCGCCGCTGGCGCGCCGCCTTTTCGAGATCGACGGAGTCGAGGGCGTCTTTTTCGGTTCAGATTTCATCGCCATCTCGAAGGGCGATCAGGACTGGCAGCATCTGAAGCCCGCCATTCTCGGTGCGATCATGGAGCATTTCATGACCGGAGCGCCGATTCTGGAAAGCGAAAGTGCCGACGATGAAGATGAATTCTTCACCGACGGCGACGAGGAGACCGTGAACACGATCAGGGAACTGATCGAAACGCGCGTCCGCCCCGCCGTTGCCCACGATGGCGGCGACATTACCTTCCGCGGCTTCCGGGAAGGCGTCGTCTATTTGAACATGCGCGGCGCCTGCTCCGGTTGCCCGAGCTCGACGGCGACGTTGAAGAACGGCATCGAAAACCTCCTGCGGCACTTTGTGCCGGACGTTCAGGAAGTCCGTCCCGTCTGACGCGGCGGCCAGCTTGACTTGACCCGCGTCGCCGGGTCTATGCCTTGCCGATGACCATCCTTGCGATCGACACGGCGCTCGACGCCTGCTCGCTTGCGCTCCTGCGCAATGGCGATGACGCGCCGGTCGTCGTGTCCGAGCCCATGGTGACGGGGCATGCGGAAGCCTTCTTTTCATTGATGGACAGGCTTTTCGCCGCAGCGGGTTCGAACGCGCGGGAAATCGGCCGCGTTGCCGTGACGGTGGGCCCGGGCAGTTTCACCGGTATCCGCGTCGGCCTGGCGGCGGCGCGAGGCCTCGGCCTTGCCTGGAACGTACCGGTCCACGGCGTGACGACGCTCGATGCTTTTGCCCATGACCTGCTGCCGTCGAAGCGGTCTTTCGCGGTCCTGATCGATGCGCGCAGGGGCGCTTTCTACCGCCAGCTGTACAACGCGTCAGGCGTTTCTTCTGAACCGGAACTTGTCTCCGCCGAAGCGCCGTTGGCCGGGCTCGGCGACAATGTCGCGCTGGCCGGGCCTGCCGTTGGTCATATTGATTCGCAGGGCCGCGAACGCCTGATCACACCGCCACATCTGCCGGTGAGCGCCCTTGCGCGAATGGTCATTGAGGGGCAATCGCTGCGCCTGCCGGTGCCGCTTTACGTGCGCGATGCCGACGCGCGCCCGCAGGCGCATGCAGCGCTGAGCCGCCTCTGATGACCGGCCCTGACCTGCGCCCGGCCGTGATGGGTGACGCGCCGCGTATTGCCGCGCTGCATGCTTTGTCCTTTGGCGACGCGTGGAATGCCGGGTCTGTCGGCGCGCTCGTCGAAACGCCGCAGTCGTCGGCCTGGGTCGCCGAGGAGGACGGCAGGATCGTAGGCTTCCTGCTTGCCCGCAAAGCTGCCGACGAAGCTGAGATTCTCTCCATTGCCGTTGCGAAGGAAATGCGCAGGACGGGTCTCGGCAGGCGGATGCTTGCGCATCTTTTGAGCGATTGTTCAGGCTCCGGCATCGCCGCGATATTCATCGAGGTCGCCGAAGCGGACGCCGGTGCGGTGGCGTTCTACGACGCAACGGGCTTCAGGGTTTGCGGCCGCCGGCGCGCCTATTACCGGGATCGTCCACCAGGCGCCAACGACGCGCTTTTGATGCGGCTCGATATCGCGGCTGCCGACGCCCCCTGAACTGGACCGCCCGCCGCGCCACGCCTATAAGATCAGAACCGTTTTCCGCCTGGAGGGACGATGGCCAAGCCGGCCAACAGGATAGAAGCGCAATGCGTGGCCGCGGGGCTTCGCATGACCGGACAGCGGCGCGTTATCGCCCAGGTCCTGTCGGCCAGCGAGGACCATCCCGACGTGGAGGAACTCTATCGCCGCGTCAGCGCCATCGATGCGGGAATATCGATGTCGACCGTCTATCGGACGATCCGCCTTCTTCAGGAAAAGGGCATTCTCGCCAAGCTCGATTTCGGCGAGGGACGCGCGCGCTACGAACAGTCGCCCGACAAGCACCATGATCATCTAATCGACATGGAAACCGGCAATGTTGTGGAATTCCACGACGCGGAACTTGAGGCGCTACAGGAACGAATTGCCCGCCGTCTCGGCTACCGCCTCGTCGACCACAGGATGGAATTGTTCGGCATGCCGCTGAAAGACAGGAAAGACGGCTGAGGATGAGGCGCCTTGTGACTTATCTGCGTGTTGGCCTGTTTCTCGCGGGAACTTTCGCGGTTGCGCCGCTCCAACGCATCCTCATTCTCCTCGGCGCCCGCCGCGCCTTCGTGCTGCCCCTGGTCTTCCATCGCATGACGCTGCGGGTGCTCGGCATCCGCATCCGCTTCGCCGGCGAAAGGCTGGTGGACGGGCCGGCGCTTCTCATCTCAAACCATGTCTCCTGGCTGGACATTCCGGTAATCGGCGCAATTGCACCGCTCGTATTTGTCGCCAAGGACGATGTTTCCGCATGGCCGGGCTTCGGCTGGCTGGCAAAGCTGCAATATACCGTGTTCGTCGCGCGGGAGCGCCGGACGCGCACTGTCAGCGATGGCAGCGCTATCGGCGAGCGCCTGCAACTCGGCGACCGCGCGGTTCTGTTCGCCGAGGGAACGTCGAGCGACGGCAATCGCGTTCTCCCGTTCAAGTCTTCGCTGGTCGGCGCGGTGCTCGCCGGCCGGGATACGCCGGTCAAGGTCCAGCCGATGGCGCTGGTCTATACCGGCCGGGCCGGACTGCCGCTTCTTCGCCGCGAACGGCCGTCGGTCTGCTGGTATGGCGACATGACGCTCGTGCCGCATCTGCTCGACATCTTTTCTTCGCCGCCCCTCGATGTGACGATCGCTTTCGGACCGGTGATGGAAATGGCCGGCGCTTCCGAACGCAAGCAGGTGACGGCGGCGGCACACGCATTTGTCGCTGGCGCGGCGACGGCGCTGCGCAATGGCAGGCAGCTGGATATGGCCCCCGCCTATTCAAAAACCCCGGCAAATGGGCTATCTCACGCCGAAGTCGCTGCGTGAGCGCCATTACCGTCGCGCCCGCATCGGCCAAACCCTGTTAGCCTGAGCCCTTGAATCGATGAACGAGAAGTCCCGCACCTATTTCATCAAGACCTATGGTTGTCAGATGAATGTCCATGATTCCGAACGCATGGCCGGGATTCTGGCGGCGGAAGGCTATGCGGAAAGCGCATCCGGCGAAGATGCGGACCTTGTGATCCTGAACACCTGTCACATCCGTGAGAAGGCGTCCGAGAAAGTCTATTCGGAAATCGGCCGGCTGAAGAAGGCGGGCGGACACCGCCGGATTGCGGTTGCCGGCTGCGTCGCGCAGGCTGAAGGCGCCGAGATCGTCGCCCGGGCCCCCGTCGTTGACCTCGTTTTCGGCCCGCAGACCTTTCATCGGCTGCCTGAATATCTCGGCCGGCTCGACCGCGGCGAGAATGCCATCGTCGACACCGATTTTCCCGCCGAGGACAAGTTCGAACATCTGCCAGCGCCGACGGCCCGTGTGACAGCACCCAGCGCGTTCCTGACGATTCAGGAAGGCTGCGACAAGTTCTGCACCTTCTGCGTCGTGCCCTACACGCGCGGCGCCGAAGTCTCGAGGCCGGTGCAGCGCATTCTGGCCGAGGCGGCAGCGCTGGCTGAACGCGGCGTGCGCGAGATCACGCTGCTCGGACAGAACGTCAACGCCTATCACGGCGAGGGCCCGGATGGCGCGGAATGGACGCTGGGACGTCTTGTCTTCGCTCTTGCCGACATCGCCGGGATCGGCCGCATCCGCTACACGACCAGCCACCCGCGCGATGTCGACGAGACGCTGCTCGCCGCGCATCGCGATCTACCCGAACTCATGCCGTATCTGCATCTTCCTGTGCAGTCCGGGTCGGACCGCATTCTCGCCGCCATGAACCGCAAGCACACGGCGGTCGACTACCTTCGCAAGATCGAGCTCCTGCGCAAGGCGCGTCCTGACATCGCATTTTCATCCGACTTCATTACCGGTTTTCCCGGTGAGACGGACGAGGATTTCGAGGCAACCATGCGACTGGCAGACGAAGTCGGATTCGCGCAGGCCTACTCGTTCAAATATTCCGCCCGCCCCGGCACGCCAGCCGCTTCGCTGGACGGGCAGGTGTCTGATGAGGTCAAGACCGAACGCCTGCATCGCCTGCAGGCACTGCTTCTGGATCAGCAGCATGCATTCAACGGCGCATCGGTCGGGCAGGACATGGCCGTTCTGATCGAAAAGCCGGGTCGCCATCCCGGCCAGCTCATGGGCCGTTCGCCGTGGAACCAGCCGGTTCATTTTGATGGCGCTGAGGATACGATCGGTGCAATCATGATGTGCCGAATCGACAGGGTCGCCGGCAACTCGCTGTTCGCCACGCCCCTGTCGCGCCCGCAAGGGACAAATCGAAGCGTGGAGGCTTCTGTTTGAGAAAAATGGACAGGCCGTCGTCAGGTGCCGCGGAAATGCCTTTGATCGAGCGCACCCTTGAGTTCGATGACAATCGTCTGACCAGCGACCTTTACGGCCAGTTCGATCAGAACCTCGCCGTCATCGAGCAACGGCTCGGTGTGGAGGCGAGCGCGCGTGGCACGATCGTCGCGCTGCGCGGCCCGAAGGAAGCGGTCGCTCTCGCCGGGGAGATTCTCGAAGGTCTCTACCAGCGTCTCAGGCGCGGCGAGGAGATCGGCGTCTCGGAGGTCGAGGCGGCCATTCGTCTGGTCAATGCCAGATCTGCTCATCAGGGACAGCTGCCGGGCATCGCCGGACTTGCGCAGATCGCGACGCGCCGGCGCACGGTCACAGCCCGATCCCCCAACCAGGACCGCTACCTGCGGCTCCTCAACAATCACGAACTGGTTTTCGCAACCGGGCCTGCCGGTACTGGCAAGACCTATCTTGCGGTGGCGCACGCGGCCTCTCTTCTGGAGCGTGGCGCCGTGGATCGGATCGTGCTGTCGCGCCCGGCCGTGGAGGCGGGCGAGCGTCTCGGTTTTCTGCCCGGCGACATGCGTGAGAAGGTCGATCCCTACCTGCGGCCGCTCTATGACGCGCTCTATGACATGATGCCGCCCGAGCGGGTCGAGCGCGGCCTGCAGACCAATGCGATCGAAATCGCGCCGCTGGCTTTCATGCGCGGCCGCACGCTCGCCAACGCCGCCGTCATTCTCGATGAGGCGCAGAACTGCACGCCGATGCAGATGAAGATGTTTCTGACCCGCCTCGGCGAGGGCGGCCGCATGATCGTCACCGGCGACCCGTCGCAGGTCGATCTGCCCTCCGGACAGATGTCTGGCCTTGCCGACGCCGTGGCCCGGCTTTCCAGCACCGCCGGCGTTGGCACGATCGCCTTCAAGTCTGCCGATGTCGTTCGCCATCCGCTGGTCCAGCGCATCGTCGAAGCCTATGAAGGGTCGGGCGAAAGGAGCGACGCGGCCAGTGGATAGGCCTCTAGAGAAGACCGGTCCGGACGAGGGCCAATCGGGCCCCCTTCAGTTGAACGTGGATACCGAAACCGATGGCTGGCCGCCGGCCATCGACGAAGCGTTCGCCGCCAGAGTCGCGTCGGCGCTTGCCGAGACAATCGAGATCGACGGCGAGGCGAGCCTGCTGCTGAGCGACGACAGTCATGTTCGCGCGCTGAATGCCCGTTACAGACAAAAGGACCGGGCGACCAATGTTCTGTCCTTTCTGCCGGGCCCGGGCACCCCGGACGGATATCTGGGCGACATCATCCTGGCGCTTGAGACCGTGAGCCGGGAGGCAGAGGATGAAGCCAAGAGCTTCGACCATCATGTTGCCCATCTCATTGTTCATGGCCTGCTGCATCTTGCCGGCTACGACCACGAAAGCGATGACGAGGCTGAGGAAATGGAGGCGCTGGAACGCGATGTTCTTGCAAGGATCGGCATTGCCGATCCTTATGCGGAAATCGGGGTGACGACGTGATGAATGGCGAACCGGACAAGGAATCGGGCAACGCGGCAACGCGCGACGAGGGCGGCTTTTTCAGCTGGCTGCAGGGTGTATTTGGCGACCGCAACCACTCGGTGCGCGAAAGCATCGAGGACGCGCTTGACGAGGAAGGGACCTCTGCCGACCACCTGACGCCCAAGGAACGCACGATGCTGCGCAACATCCTCGACCTGCGCCACAGGCGCGTCGAGGACGTCATGGTGCCGCGCGCCGACGTCGTCGCCATCGAGGCGCAGGCCAGCCTCGACAGCATCATACAGCTGTTTCAGAAGGGCGGGCACTCGCGCCTGCCGGTATATCGCGAAACGCTCGACGATCCGCTGGGCATGGTGCACATCAAGGATCTGATGACCTATCTGGCGGCCAACGCGATCGCCGGCAAGGGATCGCGCAGCCGCAAGAACGCGGCAGGCGAAGCGCCGGCATTCGATTTGAAGCGGGTCGATCTTTCCGCAACGGTCGGCAAGGCCGGGCTGACCCGCGAAATCCTCTATGTTCCGCCGTCGATGCCGGTCGGCGACCTCATGGTGAAGATGCAGACCACGCGCATCCACATGGCCCTGGTCGTCGACGAATATGGCGGAACCGACGGGCTGGTTTCGATCGAGGACGTTGTTGAGGAAGTCGTCGGAGAGATCGAGGACGAGCACGACGAGCAGACGTCGCCGCAGATCGTTGCCGTCGGGGCGGGTGTTTTCATCGCCGATGCGCGGGCCTCGATCGAGGATCTTCATGCGGCGCTCGGCCACAAGATCGTTCCGGAGGATATTCTGGAGGAAGTCGATACGATCGGCGGTCTGGTTTTTCATCGCGCGGGCAGAGTGCCGGTACGCGGCGAAGTTGTTCGAATCACGGAAGATTTCGAATTCGAGATTCTTGATGCCGATCCGCGTCGCATCAAACGGGTGAAAATCCTGCCCGGAGACCGGCCGGAAGCGCGCAAGAGTCGCAGGCGGCGTCCGCCCACGCCGGAGACGGCAGACTGACGTTTTTACGGAACCGGTGTCTTTCATGGATAGAATTGCCGGCTGGGTGATCCTGCAATGGGGCTGGCGCCGTTATGCGCTTGCCTTTGCGGCCGGCGCGCTGTCGGCGCTCGCGCTTGCGCCCTTTGGTGTCTTTCCGATCCTGTTCGTGACATTGCCGGTCTTCGTCTGGCTGATCGACGGTGCGCTACCAGAAAGTCGCGGTCGCTTTGCCGCGCTCTGGCCCGCCGCGCTTGCCGGCTGGTTCTTCGGTTTTGGCTACTTTCTCGCAGGCCTCTGGTGGATCGGCAGCGCCTTTCTCGTCGAGGCCGACACGTTCGCGTGGATGCTGCCTTTCGCCATCGCCGGGCTGCCTGCCTATCTCGCACTCTATTTTGCGCTTGGCGCCGCGCTCGCCCGTGCCGTCTGGAGCCGGGGCCCCTGGCGCATCCTGACATTCGCCGCAGCGCTCACGCTTGCAGAGATTGGCCGGGGCATCCTTTTCACCGGATTTCCGTGGAACGGCATGGGCGATGGACCGGCAACGAACGCCACGCTGCTCCAGACCGTTTCGCTCACCGGCATCGACGGCCTGTCGTTCCTTACATTCTTCATCTTCGCCGCGCCCGCTGCGCTCGGCGGCGATGGCAGGCGTCGCTGGACACCCCCGGCACTTGCTGTCGCCCTACTCGTCGCCATGGCCGGTTTCGGCCTCTATCGTCTCCAGCAGCCGGTCTTCGACAGGCCCGAAAGTTTCGTCGTGCGCATCGTCCAGCCGGATATCGACCAGCGGGACAAATGGAAGCCCGAGCTCAAGGGCGAGGTGCTCTCCACCTATCTCAGCCTTTCCGATCAGGCGACCGGCCCCGATCATGCCAGCGCCGCAGATATCGATCTGATTGTCTGGCCGGAATCGTCGCTTCCCTTCCTGCTCGACCGCGAGCCTTCGGCGCGCGCCGCGATAGCGGCGATGCTGCCGGTCGGAACCGAACTGGCGGCCGGCCTGCAGAGGATCGTGCAGGACCAGCAGGCATCGGACGGTATCGATGTCTTCAACACGATCCAGATCCTCGATGACGACGGCAGGCTGCTTGCCAATTATGACAAGGTTCATCTGGTTCCGTTCGGTGAATACCTGCCGTTTCAGCCATTGCTCGAGGCACTCGGCCTTCGCCAGCTGACGCGCGTGGTCGGCGGCTTTTCAAGCGGCACTCTGCGTCCATTGCTGCAGACCGGGCGCATGCCACCGGCATTGCCCCTGATCTGCTACGAGATTGTCTTCTCCCAGGAGGTTGCCGCGGGCGCGGCGGGTGCCGACTGGCTCCTGAACGTGACGAACGACGCCTGGTTTGGCGCAACCAGCGGTCCCTACCAGCATCTTGAACAGGCGCGCTTGCGTGCCGTCGAACTCGGCCTGCCCGTGATCAGGGCCGCCAACACCGGCATTTCGGCCGTCATTGACCCCTATGGCCGCGTCCTGCAGCGCATCGGTCTCGGCGATCGCGGCGTGCTTGACGCGGATCTGCCGGCAGCGCTCGCTGAAACGCCATTCTTCAGGTTTGCCCAATACTGGCGATTTGGCCTGCCTGGCGCGGCCATACTGTTTCTCGCCGTTGCGGCCATCCGTCGCCGCTACCGATAAGTGGACAATTCGACTTCACTTTCTACATACGTGAAGCCTTCGCATTCACACAGCTTGAGAATTTTTGTACGATTCCGGACTTGGAACTGGGGCGGAGGCGCCGTTCATGCGCTTCCGGCGCAACCGGCGATCAAATGAACAGCAGATCAGCGACTCGCATCGACGAATATGTCGGAAACCGGATGCGCATGCGTCGCATTCTCGTTGGCATGAGCCAGGAAAAGCTGGGCGAACAGCTCGGTCTTACCTTCCAGCAGATTCAGAAATACGAACGCGCGACAAACAGGATCAGCGCCAGCCGCCTGTTCGATATAGCCCGCATCCTCGAAGTCCCTATCGCCTACTTCTACGAGGGGCTTGATGAAGCCGGCGACGCGGCGTCCGTCGATACCTCGTTCGATTATCTTGCCGACGGTCAGGCGTCTGCCGAGGGCGTTCGCCTCAACCGTGCTTTTCAGCGCATCGGTGACACGAACGTGCAAAAGCGGATCGTCGAACTGGTCAACGCGCTGGCAGATGCGCCGTCCGAAGACTAGCTCGCCGTCGCCGCGTAAAGGTTGCCGGCGCTTGCCTCGCCATCTTGACGCACGCCCCCCGCGCCTGTCAGAAGGCTTGGCCCGCAAGACTTGTCAGTCGCCGCGCGGGTCTGGACTTGAACAGCGCTAGGCGGGGGTACCGTGTCGAGAGCCAATTATCTTTTCACCAGCGAGTCTGTGTCCGAGGGTCATCCCGACAAGGTCTGCGACCGCATTTCCGATGAAATCGTCGATCTGGTTTATCGCGAGGCACGCAAGGGCGGCATGGACCCCTGGAAGGTCCGCGTGGCCTGCGAGGTTCTGACGACGACCAACCGCGTCGTGATTGCAGGCGAGGTTCGCGTGCCCGAAACCCTGCTCAAGAAGAGCAAGAATGGCGGACACGAGACCGATGCCACCGGGCATCCCAAGGTCAACCCGTCAAAATTCCGCTCCGCCGCGCGCAAGGCGATCCGCAAGATCGGCTATGAGCAGAACGGCTTCCACTGGAAGACGGCCAAGATTGACGTTCTCCTCCATGGCCAGTCAGCGAATATCGCGCAGGGCGTCGACAATGCTGCCGACCGCCAGGGCGAGGAAGGCGCGGGCGATCAGGGCATCATGTTCGGCTATGCCTGCCGCGAGACGCCCGATCTGATGCCGGCTCCGATCTATTACTCGCACCGTATCCTCCAGCTGCTTGCTGAAGCCCGTCACGCCGGCAAGGGCGAGGCGGCAAGGCTCGGTCCGGACGCCAAGAGCCAGGTAACCGTGCGTTACGAGAACGGCGTGCCGGCGGAAGTCACACAGATCGTCCTGTCGACCCAGCATCTCGACGAGAGCTGGGACCAGAAGAAGGTCCGCAGCGTCGTCGAGCCCTATATCCGCGAGGCGCTCGACGGGTTGCCGATTGCCGCAAACTGCAACTGGTACATCAATCCGACCGGCAAGTTCGTGATCGGCGGACCCGACGGTGATGCTGGCCTGACCGGCCGCAAGATCATCGTCGACACCTATGGTGGCGCGGCGCCGCATGGCGGCGGGGCCTTCTCGGGCAAGGACACCACGAAGGTCGACCGTTCGGCCGCCTATGCGGCCCGCTATCTGGCCAAGAACATCGTTGCCGCGAAGCTTGCCGACCGTTGCACCATTCAGCTTGCATACGCCATCGGCGTTGCCCAGCCGCTGTCGGTCTATGTAGATCTGCACGGTACCGGCAAGGTGGCCGAGGACAAGGTGGAGACGGCGCTGCGCGAGGTGATGGATCTCTCGCCCACAGGCATCCGCAAGCATCTGGATCTGAACAAGCCGATCTATGCCAGGACGTCTGCCTATGGCCATTTCGGCCGCAAGCCCGGTCGTGACGGCTCGTTCTCCTGGGAGAAGACGGACCTCGTTCCGGCGCTGCGCAAGGCGCTCGCCTGATACGATGGCGCGGGAAGATGGCGAAAGGCGGCTGCTTTATGGCCGCCGCCGCGGCCATACCCTGTCGCCGCGCCAGCGCGGTCTGTTCGATGAACGCCTTCCGGCGCTTGCGATAGATCCGGCCGCCGTTATGGCTGCACCGGTTGCCGCCATGGAGATCGGATTTGGCGGGGGCGAACATCTCCTGCATGAAGCCGCCCGCCACCCCGACTGGCTGTTCCTCGGCTGCGAACCGTTTGAAAACGGTGTTGCAAGCCTGATTGCGGGAATCGAGGAGACAAAGGTCCGCAACATCCGGCTCCACTGCGGCGATGCGCGCGATATTCTTGCGCGGCTCGATGCGGCGTGCCTCGACCGCATCGACATCCTTTATCCCGATCCGTGGCCGAAGCGCCGGCATCGCAAGCGCCGCTTCTTCGGCGAGGATACGCTGAATGCGATGGCGCGGGGCCTGAAGCCCGGCGGCATCATCCGCTTCGCCTCCGATATCGATCACTATGTCGGCTGGACGCTCGCCCGGATCGCGGCTCATCCGGCTTTCGTGTGGGAAGCGCGCGACGCGCGTGACTGGCTCGATCCCTGGGAGGGCTGGCCAGGGACGCGCTACGAAGCCAAAGCCATCGCGGCAGGCCGGCGGCCGTCCTATCTGATCTTCCGCCGGCGGGCCGACGAAATCGGTGAGGCTTGAAATTACTCCCCGACACGCTCTATATAGACGGTGTCGATATGGGAGTGATCGTGCCCTGTCGATAAATAATACACTCTCGGCTTTATCGGAGAGTGGGGCCCGGCCCCGCTCTTTTTTGTTTTGGACCGCATGAACGCCACCGCTGACAACGAACAGGCAGAACCGCGACTGATCCGCGAAAGCGGCATTTCCGCGCGTGTCGCGGCGGTCGCCGAGCCCGTGATCGATGCGCTCGGTTACCGTCTGGTCCGCGTGAAGGTTTCCAGCCGCGATGGCGGTACTGTTCAGGTGATGGCCGAACGCCCGGACGGAACGATGACGGTGGAAGATTGCGAGACGATCAGCAGGGCGCTCTCGCCGGTGCTCGATGTCGAGGACCCCGTGTCCGGCGCCTATAATCTGGAGCTGTCGTCACCGGGCATCGATCGTCCGCTGGTCCGGCGATCCGATTTCGACCGCTGGTCCGGCCATGAGATGCGCCTGGAAACGGCGGTGCCGATCGACGGACGCAAGAGGTTCCGCGGCAAGTTGTTGGGCACGCGCGGCGACGATGTCGTCGTCGATGCCGGGGAGGAAGCCGGCGAGGCAGCAGGCGAGGTTGCCGTGCCGCTTGCCGATATCGTTGAAGCAAAGCTGGTTCTCACGGACGAGCTGATCAGGATCGCGCTGAAGGCGCAGGAACGCAAAGGCTGAACGCATGTGCCGCGCGCGGCACGGGCAATCGGACCAGAGCTCGCCCGCCGGGTCGGGCAGGAGGAACACAGATGACGACTGGAGTGAGTGCCAACAGGATCGAGTTGCTGCAGATCGCCGATGCGGTCGCCCGCGAAAAGGCGATCGACCGCGAGATCGTGATCGACGCGATGGAAGATGCGATCCAGAAGGCAGCCCGTTCGCGTTACGGCAGCGAGACCGATATTCGCGCCGAGATCAATCCGAAGACTGGCGAACTCAAGCTCCAGCGGCTCCTGAAAGTGGTCGAGACCGTCGAGAACACCGCCACTGAGATCGCCCTGGAAGAAGCCCGTGAGCGCAATCCCGCGGCACAGCCGGAAGATTTCATTGCCGAGCCGCTGCCGCCGCTCGATTTCGGCCGCATCGCTGCCCAGTCGGCAAAGCAGGTCATCGTCCAGAAAGTGCGCGAAGCCGAGCGCGACCGCCAGTTCGAGGAATACAAGGACCGCATTGGCGAGATCGTCAACGGCACGGTAAAGCGCGTCGAATATGGCAACGTCATCGTCGATCTCGGCCGTGGTGAGGGCATCATCCGCCGCGACGAGCTGATTCCCCGCGAGACCTATCGCTACGGCGATCGTATCCGCGCCTATATCTACGACGTGCGCCGCGAACAGCGCGGGCCGCAGATTTTCCTGTCGCGCACCCATCCGCAGTTCATGGCCAAGCTCTTCGCCCAGGAAGTCCCGGAGATTTACGACGGCATCATCGAGATCCGCTCGGTCGCCCGCGATCCGGGCAGCCGCGCCAAGATCGCCGTGATTTCGCGCGACAGCTCCATCGATCCGGTTGGCGCCTGCGTCGGCATGCGCGGCTCGCGCGTTCAGGCCGTGGTCGGCGAACTGCAGGGCGAGCGCATCGACATCATTCCGTGGACCCCGGATGCCGCCTCCTTCATCGTCAACGCGCTGGCGCCGGCGGAAGTCGCCAAGGTCGTCCTCGACGAAGATGCCAAGCGCATCGAAGTCGTGGTTCCCGATGACCAGTTGAGCCTCGCCATCGGGCGCCGTGGCCAGAACGTGCGTCTGGCATCGCAGCTTTCCGGCTGGGATATCGACATCCTGACCGAGGAAGAGGAATCGGAGCGCCGGCAGAAGGAATTCGCCGAGCGTACGGAGCTCTTCATGGAAGCGCTCAACGTCGACGAGATGGTCGGCCAGCTGCTCGCATCCGAAGGGTTCGTGTCAGTCGAGGACGTCGCCTTCGTCGATCCGCAGGAAATTTCCGAGATCGATGGCTTCGACGAGGAGACCGCCGAGGAAATCCAGGCCCGCGCGCGCGAATATCTCGCCCAGCTCGAGGCCGAACAGGATGCCCGCCGCAAGGAACTGGGCGTTCAGGACGACCTGCGCGAGATCGATGGCGTGACGACGGCGATGCTTGTCGCTTTCGGCGAGAACGACGTGAAGTCGATCGAGGACCTCGCCGGTTGCGCCACCGACGATCTTGCCGGCTGGACCGAACGCAAGGATGGCGAGACTACCCGCTTTGCCGGTTTCCTGGACGGATTTGATGTCTCCCGCGAGGAAGCGGAAGCCATGATCATCGCTGCCCGCGTCAAGGCGGGCTGGATCGAGGAGCCGGTCGACGAGCCGGCCGAAGAAGAAGGGGAGGCCGAAGTCTCGGATGTCCCCGCATGATGCCGCAGCACTGAACGAGGAAACGGATGCCGGCCCGCGTGACCGTGGGCCGGAACGCCTCTGCATCGTCGATCGCCGGTCCCAGCCGCGCGAGCGGCTGATCCGTTTTGTCCTGTCACCGGACAATGTCGTGACGCCGGACCTGAAACAGCGGCTTCCCGGCCGCGGCGTCTGGGTCGGCGGTGAGGCCGGCAAGGTCGCCGAAGCCGTCAAACGCCGCCTTTTTGCCCGGGCATTCCGCCGCGAGGTGACGGTTTCTCCGGGTCTGCCGGATGAGATTGCGGTACAGATGAAGTCGGCCGCGCTGGGCGCGCTGGGGCTGTCGCGCCGGGCTGGGGATATGGTACTGGGGTTCGCCAAGGTAGAGGCGATGCTGCGGTCAGGTGGCGCAGGCCTTTTGCTGCACGCATCCGACGCACGTCCGGACGGGGTGCGAAAGCTCGATGCGCTGACGGGCGGTTTCCTGCCCATATGCCGGGCATTTACCGGCGAAGAATTGAGTTTGGCACTTGGCAGCGGGAATGTGATACATGCTGCGGTCAAGGCCGGTCCCCGGCTGGAGGGGACACTGGGCAGATGCCGGGCCTATGAACGGTATCTGGGTGAAATTGTATTGCCGGATGGCAACAACGAGATGACCGGACCGCGCGGGCGGCCGGAGGAACAGGACGAATGACCGATAGCAAGAACACAGGCGACAAGACTTTGTCGGTAGGACAGCGCAAGCCCCTGGGCCTGCGCCGATCCGGCGATTCCGGCATGGTCAGGCAGAGCTTCTCGCATGGACGCACAAAGCCGGTCGTGGTTGAGAAAAAACGCCGCCGCATCTCCGCTCCGGGCGAGGCCGAAGCGCCTGTCGCCGAGAAGCCGGTGGCCGCACCCGCGCCCAAGCCCGCGCCAAAGGTTGAACTGAAGCCGCGGCCCGAGCCGGCGGCCGATCGCAGCGGCATGGTGCTTCGTACGCTGACCGATGAGGAAAAGGACGCGCGCGCCCAGGCGCTGGCCGATTCTCGCCAGCGGGAAACCGAAGAACGCCGGGTCGCCGAGGAAGAGGCGCGCCGCCGTGCTGCCGAGGACGATAAGCTTCGCGCCGAACGCGCCGAGGCGGAAGCTCGCCGGGCAGAAGAAGAATCCCGCCGCAAGACCGAAGATGAATCCCGACGCAAGGCCGAGGTCGATGCCCGCGAACGGCTCGGTGACGGTGAAGCAGCGCCTGCGGCTGCTGCTGCGCCGGCACGCAAACGCGAGGAAGAGGAAGAAGGTCGCGGTCCGCGCCGGGTCAAGGCCGATGTCCCCGCCAAGCCTGTCCGCAAGACCGATGACGACCGTCGTCGCACCAAGCTGACGGTCACCAACGCATTCAACGAAGATGAGCGCGGCCGCAGCCTTGCCTCGATGCGCCGCCGCAGGGCCCGCGAGAAGAGCCGCGGAATCAATGACGGTCAGGCGCAGAAGATCAGCCGCGAGGTGACGATCCCCGAGGTCATCACCGTGCAGGAACTGGCCAACCGCATGGCAGAGAAGGCGGTCGATGTCATCCGCCTGCTGATGCAGCAGGGCCAGATGCTCAAGATCAACGACGTGATCGATTCCGACAGCGCCCAGCTGATTGCCGAAGAGATGGGCCATACGGTCCGCCGCGTTTCAGAGGCTGACGTCGAAGAGGGCCTGACGGGCGAAGAGGATTCGGCCGAAGCGCTGAAGCCGCGTGCGCCTGTTGTCACCATCATGGGCCATGTCGACCACGGCAAGACCTCGCTGCTCGATGCGCTGCGCAAGGCCAATGTCGTTGCCGGAGAGGCCGGCGGCATTACCCAGCATATCGGCGCCTATCAGATCGCGACCGAAGGCGGGCAGCTGGTGACCTTCATCGATACGCCCGGCCACGAGGCATTCACCGCCATGCGCGCTCGCGGCGCCAGGGTGACGGACATCGTCGTTCTTGTGGTCGCTGCCGATGACGGCGTGATGCCGCAGACGGTCGAGGCGATCAATCACGCCCGTGCGGCAGAGGTTCCGATTATCGTTGCGGTCAACAAGATCGACAAGCCGGACGCAAATCCCGATCGCGTGCGCAACGATCTGCTGCGTTACGAGATCGTTACCGAGGCGATGGGCGGCGAGGTCCAGGAAGTGCCGGTCTCGGCGCTCAAGGGCACCAATCTCGATCAGCTGCTCGACTCAATTCTGCTTCAGGCCGAGATTCTGGAGCTGAAGGCCAATCCGGATCGTCCGGCCGAAGGTGTCGTGGTGGAAGCCAAGCTCGACAAGGGTCGCGGCCCGGTTGCCACGGTTCTGGTCCAGCGCGGCACGCTCAGGATCGGCGACGTACTTGTCGCCGGAAGCGAGTGGGGCAAGGTGCGCGCGCTCGTCGACGATCATGGCGAGAACCGCGACACGGCCGGCCCCGCGATGCCGATCGAGGTGCTCGGCCTGAATGGTGCTCCGGAAGCAGGCGATGTGTTCGTGGTCGTTGAGAACGAGGGCCGTGCCCGCGAGATCTGCGATTACCGCCAGCGCCAGCGCCGCGAACTGCAGCAGGCCCGTATCGCCCGCAAGACGACGTCGCTGGAACAGATGATGAGCGACCTGAAGACGACCGGCCGGGCGGAATTTCCGCTGGTCATCAAGGGCGACGTTCAGGGCTCGGTCGAGGCGATTGCCGGCGCGTTGGACAAGATGTCAACCGACGAGGTCCTCGCGCGTGTCATCCATTCCGGCGTTGGTGCGATTACCGAGTCGGACGTCACGCTCGCCGAGGCATCCAAGGCCGCGATCATCGGCTTCAACGTGCGCGCCAACAAGCAGGCCCGCGAGGCTGCCGAGCAGGAAGGCGTCGAGATTCGCTATTACAACGTCATCTACGATCTGGTTGACGACGTGAAGGCGGCGATGTCCGGCATGCTGTCTCCGGAACTGCGCGAGACGATGCTGGGCAATGCGGAAATTCTCGAGATCTTCGATATCACGAAGGTCGGCAAGATTGCCGGTTGCCGCGTCACTGACGGTACCGTTCAGCGCGGCGCCCATGTCCGCCTGATCCGCGATGGCGTCGTCATCCACGAAGGCAAGCTGTCCACGCTCAAGCGCTTCAAGGACGAAGTCAGGGAAGTTCAGGCCGGCCAGGAATGTGGCATGGCGTTCGAGAACTACCAGGATATGCGCGCGGGCGATGTGATCGAATGCTTCCGCGTTGAGGAGATCGCCCGCACGCTCTAGAGGCGCCGGACGATCCCAGGGTGCATTGCCGATGGCTGGTAAATTGTCGCAGCGACAGTTGCGGGTGGGAGAGCTCATGCGTCATGAGCTTTCAGCCATCCTGCAGCGTGGCGATATCGCCGATCCCGTGCTGGAAACCCATCCGGTCACGATCTCGGAAGTTCGTCTTTCGCCAGACCTGAAGATCGCGACGGTCTTCGTCATGCCGCTGGGCGGCCGTGATGTGCGGACCGTGGTCAAGGCCCTGGCCTTCAACCGACGCTTCCTGCGCGGCCTGCTCGGCAAGCGGCTGGCGCTGAAATTCACGCCCGACCTTCGTTTTCTCGCTGACGAAACCTTCGACCGCGCGGCCGAAACCGACAGGCTTCTCCGTTCGCCGGAGGTCGCCCGGGATCTTGCCGAAGACGGCGATGAAGATGACGGGGACGGTGCGGACGAATGAGCCGCAAACGGACCTCGCCCGTCCATGGCTGGCTGGTGCTCGACAAGCCGGAGGGCATGACCTCGACGGCGGCGGTCGGCCGTCTGAAGCGCCTTTACTCAAGCCGCAAGGCCGGCCATGCCGGCACGCTCGATCCGCTGGCGAGCGGATGTCTGCCGGTCGCCTTCGGCGAAGCGACAAAGACGGTGCCGTTCCTGGTCGATGCGCAGAAGACCTATCGCTTCTCCGTGCGCTGGGGGATCGAGACCGAAACGCTGGACCGCGAAGGCAGGGTCACCAGAGAAGGCGGACCGGTTCCCGATGACGCGGCCATCGACGCAGCGTTGCCACGATTTGTCGGCGAGATCGACCAGGTGCCGCCGGCCTATTCGGCGATACTTGTCGATGGCGAGCGCGCCTACGATCTGGCGCGTGCCGGCGAGACGGTCGAGCTGAAGGCCCGTCCTGTCCGGACATTCTCGCTTGAGCGCGTTGGTCCGACGGAGGATGCCGAAACGCCGTTCGAATGCGTCTGCGGCAAGGGCACCTACATACGCGCTATCGCGCGCGATCTGGCGGAAGTACTGGGAACGCAGGGTCACATATCGGCGCTGCGCCGCGAGGCCGTCGGGCCGTTCGGTCTCTCGGACATGATTTCGCTGGAAAAGCTGGAAGAATTGCGCCATAAGGGCGCCAACCAGGGCGGGCCGGTTCCCGATACCCTGGTTAATTGCATTCGCGGGCTGGAGACCGCGCTGGACGACATCCCGGCGCTGGCCGTCACCGAGGCGGATGTGACCCGATTGAGAAATGGCCAGGCCATCATTCTCAAAGGGCGTGATGCTCCGATCGTATCCGGTCGATGCCTGTTGTCCTGCCGCGGCAAGCCCGTGGCCATAGGACGGGGCGAAGCCGGACTGATCAAACCGGAGCGTGTGTTCAACCTTTCCGGCTCCTGACGCCGGACTTGAAGAGAAGAAAGAGTAGCCCGATGTCGATTACCGCAGAGCGCAAGCAGGCGCTGATTGGCGAATACGCCACGAAGTCCGGAGATACCGGTTCGCCGGAAGTGCAGGTCGCGATCCTGACCGAGCGCATCACGAACCTGACCGAGCACTTCAAGACCCACAAGAAGGACAACCATTCGCGTCGCGGGCTGCTCAAGCTCGTCAGCCAGCGCCGCCAGCTTCTCGACTATGTCAAGCGCATGGACGAAAAGCGTTACCAGGATCTGATCGGCCGTCTCGGCATCCGCCGTTAAGACAGCTTTACCGATGGGCCGCCCGGCGCGTTCGCGAACAAGCGGCGCCGGGCGCTGGGCCCGAAACTCCATGTTGCCCCATGGGCCATGGGAGGATCGCCGGCCGCTCTTCGTACCGCACGTGTCAGTAGTTCATTTGCGAGAGAGCAGCGGCCCGCCGTCTTGCCATGGCTCAACGAGGCAACGCCCGTATGACCGAAGGATAAGACATGTTTGACATTCAACGCGAAGAACTGGATTGGGGCGGACGTCCGCTCGTCCTGGAAACCGGCCGTATAGCCCGTCAGGCCGACGGCGCCGTGCTCGCCACCTACGGCCAGACGACCGTGCTCGCCACCGTCGTCTCCGAGCGTGAGCCGAAGCCCGGTTTCGACTTCTTCCCCCTGACCGTGAACTATCAGGAAAAATATTACGCCGCCGGCAAGATTCCCGGCGGCTTTTTCAAGCGCGAAGGCCGTCCGACCGAAAAGGAGACGCTCACCTCGCGTCTGATCGACCGTCCGATCCGTCCGCTTTTCGCCGACGGCTACAAGAACGACACACAGGTGATCATCACCGTGCTCAGCCACGATATGGAGAATGATCCCGACGTCGTCGGCATGGTCGCCGCTTCCGCCGCCCTCACGCTTTCGGGCGTGCCGTTCATGGGCCCGATCGGCGGCGCCCGCGTCGGCATGATCAACGGCGAGTATGTTCTCAACCCGCAGCTCGACGAACTGGACGACTCCAAGCTCGACCTCGTTGTCGCCGGTACGGCCGATGCGGTGCTGATGGTGGAATCGGAAGCGCAGGAGCTTTCCGAAGACGAGATGCTCGGCGCCGTCATGTTCGGTCACCGCGGCTTCCAGCCGGTGATCGATGCGATCATTCGTCTGGCTGAGAAGGCCGCCAAGGAACCCCGCGATTTCGTGCCCGCCGACAATTCGGCCGTCATGGACAAGGTTTCGGCAATCGCCGAAGACGGTCTGCGCAAGGCCTATGCCATTGCCAGCAAGAGCGAGCGCCGCGACGCGATCTCGGCCGTCAAGGACGAGGTTGTCGCCAAGCTCTGCGCCGAAGGCGACGAGAATGCCGTTTCAAAGCAGGTCGTCGGTGGCGTCTTCAAGGAACTCGAGGCCAAGATCGTCCGCTGGAACATTCTCGACAACGGCAGACGCATCGATGGCCGCGATACCAAGACCGTGCGGCAGATCGAGGCCGAGGCAGGCTTCCTGCCCCGCACCCATGGCTCCGCGCTCTTCACTCGTGGCGAGACGCAGGCGATCGTCGTTGCGACGCTGGGCACCGCCGATGACGAGCAGTTCATCGACGCGCTGGAAGGCACCTACAAGGAGCGTTTTATGCTCCACTACAACTTCCCGCCCTTCTCGGTTGGCGAAACGGGTCGCATGGGCGGCGCGGGCCGCCGCGAAATCGGTCACGGCAAGCTTGCATGGCGCGCCATCCGGCCGATGCTGCCGACCAATGACGAATTCCCCTACACGATGCGTCTGGTCTCCGAGATCACCGAATCGAACGGATCGTCCTCCATGGCCACGGTCTGCGGTTCGTCGCTGGCGCTGATGGATGCCGGCGTGCCGCTCGCGCGTCCGGTTGCGGGTATCGCGATGGGCCTGATCCTGGAAGGCGAGAAGTTCGCCGTTCTCTCCGACATTCTCGGCGACGAGGATCACCTCGGCGACATGGACTTCAAGGTTGCCGGCACCGATTCCGGCATCACCTCGCTGCAGATGGACATCAAGATCGCCGGTATCACCGAAGAGATCATGAAGGTCGCGCTCGGCCAGGCAAAGGACGGCCGTGCCCACATCCTCGGCGAGATGGGCAAGGCCCTGTCGGTGTCACGTGGCGAAGTCGGTGAATTCGCGCCGCGCATCGAAACGATGAAGATCCCGGTCGACAAGATCCGTGAAGTCATCGGCACGGGCGGCAAGGTCATCCGCGAAATCGTCGAGAAGACCGGCGCCAAGGTCAATGTCGAGGACGACGGCACAATCAAGATCGCTTCCTCCGACGCAGCCTCGATCAAGGCAGCTTATGACTGGATTCATTCCATCGTGGCCGAGCCGGAAGTCGGCGTCGTCTACAAGGGCAAGGTTGTGAAGACTGTCGATTTCGGCGCCTTCGTCAACTTCTTCGGCTCGCGTGACGGTCTGGTCCACATCTCGCAGCTCGCCGACCGGCGCGTCGAGAAGACCACCGATATCGTCAAGGAAGGCGACGAGGTCTTCGTGAAGCTCGTCGGTTTCGACGAGCGCGGCAAGGTCCGCCTGTCGATGAAGGCTGTCGATCAGGAGACCGGCGCGGAGATCGAGAAGGACGAGGCCAAAAGCGCCTGACGTCGTTCCACGCAAGATCATGAAATAAGGAAAGGCCCCGGTATACCGGGGCCTTTTTTGTTAACGCCAGCCGATGTCGATCTAGAGCCGACCAACCGTCGTGTTGAGGGCCAGACGGCATGCATTGCCCGGTCGAGCCGGGCAATGACGGAGCGCGTGTCTGCCGCTGAGCGAGCATCGCTTCCTGTTGCGGGTAATTGAAGGGCGCAAGGCTGTTCGTCAGACAGAAGCCTGTCATCGCCGGACGTGATCCGGCGATCCATTCCTCCCGCGCTCGCGCGACGATCAGGCTTTTGACGGTTTTTCCAGATCGGAAAAGCGCGGCATGGAAATGACGTGGTAGCCGCTGTCGACGAAGTGAACTTCGCCGGTAACCCCGGCAGCGAGGTCGGAAAGCAGGTACAGCGCCGAACCGCCGACATCCTCGATGCTGGTCGCGCGCCGCAGCGGCGAATGCGCGCTGTGAAAATTGTACATCGCCCGCGCGTCGGTGATGCCCGCGCCTGCGAGCGTCCGCACCGGGCCGGCCGAAATCGCGTTGACCCGAATGCCCGAAGGTCCGAAATCGGCGGCAAGATAGCGCACGCTGGCTTCGAGCGCCGCCTTGGCGACACCCATGACGTTGTAGTTGGGAACGACGCGGCTTGCGCCGGCATAGGTCATCGTCACCATCGCGCCGCCATTCGGCATCATCGATGCGGCGCGCTTGGCGATCTCGGTGAACGAGAAGCATGAGATGATCATGGTGCGCGAGAAATTCTCGCGGGTCGTATCGGCATAGCGGCCGCGCAACTCGTTGCGGTCGGAAAAGGCAACGGCGTGGACCACGAAGTCGATGCTGTCCCAGCTCTTTGCGATCCCGTCGAAAACGGCATCGACCGAGGCGATGTCTTCCACGTCGCAGGGAAAGACCATCTCGGAGCCAAGGCCTGCGGCCAGCGGTTTGACGCGCTTGCCGATGGCATCGCCCTGATAGGTGAAGGCGAGTTCCGCACCGTGTTCGGCGAGCTTCTTCGAGACACCCCACGCGATGGAGTGGTCGTTCGCCACCCCGAGGATCAGACCGCGCCGACCCTTCATCACCGCTTCCGCCACCATACCCTCCCTGACCTTCCCGGTTCTTAGATGAAGCCTCAGCCGTTATAGCGGCTGAAAACGAGTGTTGCGTTGGTCCCGCCGAAGCCGAAGCTGTTGGAGAGCACCGTGTTGATGGTTGCGTTGTCGATGCGCTTGCGAGCGATCGGCATATCCGCAAAAGCCGGATCGAGCTCCTGGATATGCGCGCTCTCGCAGACGAAGCCGTTCTGCATCATCAGAAGCGAGTAGATCGCCTCCTGAACGCCGGCCGCACCAAGCGAATGGCCGGTCAGCGATTTCGTCGCAGAGATAGGCGGACATTTGTCGGCGCCGCCGAAGACCTGACGGATGGCCTCGATTTCCGGCGGATCGCCGGCCGGTGTCGAAGTCGCATGCGGATTGATGTAGTCGATCGGTGTCTTCACGGTCTGCAGCGCGTTGCGCATGCAACGCATGCCGCCTTCGCCCGAAGGCGCCACCATGTCATAGCCGTCGCTGGTCGCGCCGTAGCCGACCACTTCGCCGTAGATCTTGGCGCCGCGCGCCTTGGCGTGCTCGAGTTCTTCAAGGACCAGCACGCCGGCGCCGCCGGCGATCACGAAGCCGTCGCGATTGACGTCATAGGCGCGCGAGGCCGTAGCCGGGGTGTCATTGTATTTCGAAGACATCGCGCCCATCGCGTCGAACAGGACCGACAGTGTCCAGTCCAGTTCCTCGCAGCCGCCCGCGAACATCACGTCCTGCTTGCCCCATTGGATCATTTCCGTGGCGTTGCCGACGCAATGCGCCGATGTCGAGCAGGCGGACGAAATGGAATAGTTCACGCCCTTGATCTTGAACCAGGTGGCGAGCGTCGCCGATGCCGTCGAGGACATTGCCTTCGGTACCGCGAACGGACCGACACGCTTGGGACTTTTCTCGCGGGTTATGTCAGCCGCTTCGACGATCGCGCGCGTCGATGGGCCGCCCGACCCCATGATGATGCCGGTCTTTTCGTTGGAGATGTCGCTCTCCTCCAGCCCGGCGTCGAGAATGGCCTGATCCATGGCGACATGGTTCCAGGCGGTGCCGCCGCCATGGAAGCGCATGGCGCGGCGATCGACGCCCTCGCCCGGCTCCAGCGTCGGGGCTCCATGTACCTGGCAACGAAAGCCGAGTTCGGCATATTTGTCGGCGCGCACGATGCCCGATTTCGCCTCATAGAGCGAATTCGTGACTTCCTGCGTGTTATTGCCGATCGAGGAAACGATTCCCATACCGGTGACGACAACGCGTCTCATGATACGAGCCTCCTGAAAAAATCGATTGGACGCGGATACCGCGCGGCCTGTCTGTCCGGCTCCACTATGCCGTCTGGCCCTCGGGCAGGAAAAGCCCCACCCTCAGATCGCTGGCCTGGAAAATGACCTCGCCATCCGCCTTGACCCAGCCATCGCCGAGGCCAAGCGTCAGCTTGCGCTTGATGACGCGTTTGAGATCGACGCCGTATTCGAGCAGTTTGACGCTCGGCAGAACCTGGCCGATGAACTTCACCTCGCCGGTCGCCAGCGCACGGCCCTTGCCGGGCTGACCGATCCAGCCGAGGAAAAACCCGAGCATTTGCCAAAGGGCATCGAGGCCGAGGCAGCCGGGCATTACGGGGTCGCCCTTGAAGTGGCAATCGAAGAACCAGAGGTCCGGCCTGACATCGAGTTCGGCGCGTATCAGGCCCTTGTCGTTCGCACCGCCGCTTTCGCTGATCTCGGTGATCCGGTCGAACATCAGCATCGGCGGCAGCGGAAGCTGCGCATTGCCGGGTCCGAAAAGCTCTCCGCGCCCGCAGGACAGGAGTTCTTCGTAGGAAAATTGCGAGCGCCTTTCTGTCATATAACCGGAACTTTCTTCAATTCTTCTGTTGGCGGGAACGCGTTTTCGGGACCGTTCCTAACATAGGCTAGGCAGGCCTGAAAGCCGTAACACGTGAAAGGGTGATTCAGGCTATTGGAGGGGTTGCTTTGATTTGTCATCCGATTTGTGGCAAACAAGACGAAAGTCACGTCATTGAGGGACGAACGTCCAGTCAAGTATGCGCGAATCGGTGGAAAACAAGCTCAGGGATGCAGGCCTGCGTCCCACTCGTCAGCGCGTTGCGCTCGGTAGCCTTCTGCTCGATGGCCGGGACCGTCATGTGACGGCCGAGGCATTGCACGTCGAGGCGGTCGATGCGTCGATCCCGGTATCGCTGGCAACGGTTTACAACACGCTGCACCAGTTTACCGAGGCAGGGCTCCTGCGTGAGGTCGCGGTCAACGGTTCGAAATCCTATTTCGATACCAATGTCAGCAATCATCATCACTATTATATCGAGAACGAGAACCGGCTGATCGATATCGATCCGCCCGGCTCCATCCGCGTGGAAGGATTGCCGCAGACGCCGGAAGGCATGGAAGTGACCCATGTCGACGTCGTCGTGCGCCTGCGCACAGCCCGCGCGCCGCGCCGCTAGGCCGGCTTTGAGCGCCTGCCCTGCGGCGGGCGGCTCCTAGTTGTCGACGACTTCTCCGGGATAGACGCCCCAGATATCCTTCTGCGGCACATAACCCTCATAGCCGCGCGCTGCAATCTCGCACCACTGGCTGTCGCAGTGGTTGATATTCACGACGATATTCGGCTTGAGATTGGCGACAATGCGCCCCTGCGCCTGCGAGGAGAGCATGGGATAGGCCTTGTCGTCGCTTTCCCACGGCGTGATGACGCCGGTCCTGCGGCCGCTCAGCAGCGAATGATAGATCCAGCCCTCCGCGCCTTCCGCATCGCGGATGCGGCGCCAGTTCTCGAATTCGGCGATGATTTCGACCGGCATGCCGGCGCGGTTGAATATCCAGCTGACGGGATAATCCTGCCCCGGTCCGGCGCGAACGTTGATGCGGTCGGATTTCAGGCTGACGAAGCGGGGTAGCGGCAGCCCGCTCGGACCCTTCTGGACCGGCGGCGTGATGCTGCCGGTAATGAGCTGGTCGATAGTCTTGGCCTTCGCCTCCTGTGGTGTCGAAGTCCACAGCGAGGCAACAGACGTGCCGATGAAAAATACGGCGGCAAAGCCCAGCAGGACCAGACCGCTCTTTCGGTGCCGCTTCACGATTGCAAACCCCAACCCGTTCCGGTGTTCTGAGAGTGTGGCGCCAGTGCTTTGTGTTTGCCCGAACCTTCTGTTATGAGGTTCGGCGCCGGTCCCCAGACCATCCATATTGAGGATGAAACGGTAACGGTTAACATGGACTGAATCCCGCGAACCCAAGGCACGCTTCATGGGCAAAATGAGACCGCTCGTCATCGTCACCCGCAAGCTTCCCGATGTGGTCGAGACGCGCATGCGCGAATTGTTCGACGCCGAACTGAACATCGAAGACGTGCCGATGACGCAAAGCGCCATGATGGAGGCCGTTCGTCGTGCGGATGTCCTCGTGCCGACCGTCACTGACAGGATCGATGCCGGCGTCCTTGCGCAGGCCGGGCCGAAGCTGAAGCTGATTGCCAATTACGGCAACGGCGTCGACCACATCGATGTTGAATCGGCCAATCGCCGCGGCATCACCGTTACGAATACGCCCGGCGTCCTCACCGAGGATACCGCCGATATGGCGATGGCGCTGATTCTCGCCGTGCCGCGCCGCATTCACGATGGCATCAAGGCGCTTGAGGCCGGCGAATGGAAGGGCTGGGCACCGACCTGGCTTCTCGGTCACCGCATCAACGGCAAGCGTCTCGGCATCATCGGCATGGGACGCATCGGCCAGGCTGTGGCGCGCCGCGCCAAGGCCTTCGGCATGCAGATTCATTATCATAATCGCCGCCGCCTCAGCCCTGCCGTCGAGACGGAGCTTGAAGCAACCTACTGGGACAGCCTCGACCAGATGCTGGCCCGCATGGACGTGATTTCCGTTCATTGCCCGCATACGCCCGCGACCTACCATCTGCTTTCCGCCCGGCGCCTCAAGCTGCTGCGGCCGGAAGCCTATGTCGTCAATACGGCCCGCGGCGAGGTTATCGACGAGAACGCGCTGGCGCGGATGATCGACGCGGGCGACCTTGCCGGCGCCGGCCTCGACGTTTTCGAACACGAACCGGCCATCAATCCGAAGCTGGTCGCGGCACCAAACGTTCTGGCATTGCCGCATATGGGTTCGGCCACGATCGAGAGCCGCATCGACATGGGCGAAAAGGTCATCATCAACATCAAGACCTATGCCGACGGGCACCGGCCGCCTGACCGCGTTCTGCCGTCGTCGCTCTGATGTTCAGTCGACCGCTCTGATATTTAGTCGATGAGGTGCGACAGGTCCGCGTAACGCGGGCCGTCGCCGTTGAGCGGATTGGCCGGGTCGCGCCGATAGCCCATCGTGTCGAACCGCATCGACAGCGCGTCGATGAGCAGCAGTCTCCCGACTAGCGATTCGCCGATCCCGGCGATCATCTTGACCGCTTCCAGCGCCATGATCGTACCGACCACGCCCGTGACGACCCCGAGAATACCGGCTTCAGCGCAGGCCGGCACCGCGCCTGGGGCAGGCGCTTTGGGGAAAAGGCAGCGATAGGTCGGGTTCGGCATGCCGTCAGGCCCCGTCAGATGCGGCGCCAGTGTCGTCACGGCGCCATCGAACCGGCCCACCGATCCCGTCACCAGCGGCTTTGCAGCCAGAAAGCTCGCATCGGAAGCAAGATAGCGGGTGGCGAAATTATCGCTGCCGTCGATCACCAGGTCATGGCCGCCGATCAGCGCCATCGCGTTGTCGGGCGTCAGCCTTTCGGCGAAACGGTTGACCGCGACATGGGGGTTGAGGGCGCGAACCATGTCGGAAGCGCTATCGACCTTCGGCCGGCCGATATCGCCGGTTCGATGGATGATCTGTCGCTGGAGGTTTGAAAGGGAAACAGCGTCATCATCGACGATCCCGAGCGTCCCGACACCGGCGGCGGCGAGATACTCGATGACCGGCGCGCCGAGGCCGCCCGCGCCGATCACCAGTATTTTCGCGCGTTTTAGCTTCTGCTGTCCCGCGCCGCCGACCTCCGGCAGCACGAGATGGCGCGCGTAGCGCTCAAGTTCTTCGGCAGAAAACATGCTCATGAGGGTGAGCTTTGCGCCCGGCGGCGGCAGCGGTCAATTGCGCGGCCGCCGGGGCAAGGGGATGCAGGCCTATTCGAGCCCTTCGAAGAGCGCTGTCGACAGATAGCGCTCGGCAAAGGACGGGATGATGAGGACGATGTTCTTGCCCTTTGCTTCCGGACGCTTGCCGATCTTGATTGCCGTTGCGATGGCTGCGCCCGACGAGATGCCGACCGGAATGCCCTCAAGGGAGGCGGCAAGCCTCGCATGCTCGAAGCTCTCCTCATTGGTCACCGTCATGACCTCGTCGATGACGCTTCGGTCGAGCACGCCGGGAACAAAGCCGGCGCCGATGCCCTGGATCTTGTGCGGGCCCGCCTGACCGCCGGAAAGCACGGGGCTGGCTTCGGGCTCGATTGCAATGACCTTCAGGTCGGGCTTTCGGGGTTTCAGCACCTCGCCGACGCCTGTGATCGTACCGCCGGTACCGATGCCGGAGACGAAATAGTCGATGGCTCCGCCCGTATCGTTCCAGATTTCCTCAGCCGTCGTGACACGGTGGATTGCCGGGTTTGCCGGGTTTTCAAACTGCTGGGGCATGACCGCATTGGGGGTGGCGGCGACGAGTTCGTCGGCTTTGGCGACGGCGCCCTTCATGCCTTTCGGTCCCTCGGTGAGGACGAGCTCGGCACCGAGCAGACGCAGCATCTTTCGACGCTCTATCGACATCGTTTCCGGCATGACGAGGATCAGCCTGTAGCCGCGAGCCGCCGCGACGAAGGCGAGCGCGATGCCGGTGTTGCCGGACGTCGGTTCGATCAGCACGGTATCCTTGTTGATCTTCCCGGCCTTCTCCAGCGCGTCGATCATGGCTACGCCAATGCGGTCCTTCACGCTTGCGATTGGATTGAAGAATTCCAGCTTGGCGAGCAGGTTCGCCTCGACGCCCTTTTCCTTCGCGATACGGTCGAGCCGTACGATGGGGGTATCGCCGATGGTTTCGGTGATGGAATTATAGATGCGGCCCCTTCCGGGCTTGCTGGCACTCATCCTTCGCTCCCTTGGCTTTGCAGTCGCATTGTTTCACTACCTGAATATAGCGCTTCACTGCGGGCGCTTCGAGGGGCGGGGCTTCTCCGCACGACGCCCCATTTGAGTAAGAAAATCCGCAATGGCGCTAATTTTTGAAATTCTTTTGCAGCACAGCGAATAATGCGCGAGAAAATTGAAAAAAATGTCCAGGCGCGGTTCAGCGTCCGGTCGAGCCGAAACCACCCGCGCCACGCTTTGTTTCATCGAGCGTCGCCACTTCTTCAAACGAGACCCGTGTTACCGGTGCGATCACCATCTGTGCGATGCGTTCGCCGCGCTGGATCAGGAACGCTTCGTCGCCATGATTGATCAGCGGCACCTTGATCTCGCCGCGATAGTCGCTGTCGATGGTCCCGGGGCTGTTCAGCACCGTGATGCCATGCTTGACGGCAAGTCCTGACCGCGGCCGGACCTGAGCCTCAAAGCCTTCCGGCAGAGCAATGGCTATCCCGGTCGGCAGCAGGGCGCGTTCGCCAGGTTGCAGGGACAGGGGAGCGTCAACGGCGGCACGCAGATCCATGCCGGCAGCGCCGGCGCTCTCATAGGAAGGCAGCGGCAGGTCTTGCGCGTGTTGCAGGCGTGTGATGGCAACCGCAATCTTCGTCATTTGCCGGCCTGCAGCGCGGATGCGATCTTTTCAACCAGCCGCGATGCAACGCCGGTCTTGTCCATCTCGGGCCAGCTCTCGCTGTCGCCGCCCTTCTGGAAAATCGTCACGCGGTTGAGGTTGCCACCCATGACGCTGCCGGTGCTCGTGCCGTTGCCCGAAACGTCATTGGCGACGATCCAGTCGCAGCCCTTGCGCGCAAGTTTCGCGCTCGCATGTTCTTCGATCTTTTCGGTTTCGGCGGCAAAGCCGATCACGAGACCGGGTCGGCCTTTGCCCAGCGATGAGACGGTTGCGAGGATGTCGGGATTTTCGGTGAGGCTGAGCGTCGGCAGCCCGCCCGCGGCCTTCTTTGTCTTTTGCGCCGAGACGGATTCCGGCCGCCAGTCCGCGACGGCCGCCGCGAAGATAGCAACATCGGCCGGCAGGGCATTTTCGACAGCCTTCTGCATTTCCCTCGCGCTTTCCACGTGAACGGTGGCAACGCCGGCCGGATCGGCGATGGAAACCGGCCCGCTGACAAGCGTAACCCTGGCACCCGCGCGCGCGGCGGCGGAAGCGATCGCATGACCCTGCTTGCCCGACGAGCGGTTGGCGATATAGCGCACCGGGTCGATAGGCTCGTGGGTCGGGCCTGACGTGATCAGCACATGACGCCCGGCGAGAGGACCGTTGCCGGAGAGCAGCCTTTCGGCTGCCTCGGCGATTTCCATCGGTTCGGCCATGCGTCCGATGCCGGCTTCGCCGCTTTCTGCCATTTCACCGCTATTGGGTCCGACTGTCTGGACACCATCCTGGCGAAGCTGCGCGAGATTGCGCCGGGTGGCCGGATGCGCCCACATTTGCGGGTTCATCGCGGGAGCAAGCAGCACAGGCGCGCGCGTTGCCAGCAGCACGGCGCCTGCAAGATCGCCTGCGAGACCGTAGGCCATCTGCGCCATCCGGTCCGCGGTCGCGGGTGCAACAATGATGAGGTCGGCCTGGCGGGCAAGCCGGATATGGCCGACGTCGTGTTCGTCGTTCACGTCGAACAGGTCTGAAAAAGCCGGTTCACCGGCAATGGCACTGGCAGATAGGGGCGTGATGAAATGCGCGGCCGCCGCTGTTATCACGACGCGCACTTTTGCGCCGCGTTCGCGCAACCGCCGGATCAGGTCGAGCGACTTGTAGGCGGCGATGCCGCCCCCGATCACCAGAACGATGGTCCTGTCGTCAAGACTACGCATCACAATCCGAACCCCACGCAATATGCGCCGCCTGTGTCCCCAAAAACTAGCTGTATCCGCCGCGCCTGCATAGTTGCCTCAAGTCAGGACGAGGATGGCCAGCAGGATCGCGATCACCCACAGAGCGATCCGGCCTGACCGGTTGTAGCGGCTTTCGGCGCGGGCGATCGCCTTCACCGTCTCCTCGTCAAGTCGCCAGCCTTTCTCGGACTGTTCGGTCAGCGAGCGGGCGAGATGATCGGCGCGCGTGAGAAGGCCGGGCACACGGGCGAGAAACCGGCCGATTTCCCCGCCGCCTTCAACCACATCGCCAACCTTGCCGACCGGCCCGAGATTTCGGGTAATCCACTCGCCGACCACCGGCTCCGCGGTCTTCCACATGTCGAAATCGGCATCGAGCCGCCGCGCGACGCCTTCGACGACGACCATCGTCTTCTGCAGAAGCACGAGTTCGGTTCGCGTCTGCATGTCGAAAAGGTCGGTGATCTCGAACAGCAGCCCAAGCAGTCTGGCCATCGAGATGTCGCGGGCGCTGATGCCGTGGATGGGCTCGCCGATGGCCCGCAGAGCCTGCGCGAAATCGGCAACATTGTGCGTCGCAGGCACATAGCCGGCCTCGAAATGAACTTCAGCGATCCGCGCATAGTCGCGCCTGATGAAGCCGTAGAGAATTTCGGCAAGGAACCGCTGTTCGCCCTTGCCGATCCGCCCCATGATGCCGCAATCGACCGCGACGATCCTGCCCGCGGCATCGACGAACAGATTGCCCTCATGCATGTCGGCATGGAAGAATCCGTCGCGAATGGCCTGACGCAGGAAGCTTTGCACCACCTGGCGGGCCAGCGCAGGGCGGTCGAAACCGGCGGCGTCCAGTGCCGGGATATCGGCAAGCTTGATGCCGTCGATCCACTCGCTGACGAGAAGGTCGCGCCCCGTGAACGCCCAGTTGACGTCGGGAACGCGGAAGCCTGGATCGCCTGCGGTATTCTCCCTGAGTTCAGACAGCGCGGCCGCTTCTATCCGCAGGTCCGTTTCCAGGACCATGGAGCGCTCCAGCGTCTCGACCACGGCAACGGGCCGCAGGCGCCGGCTCTCCGGTATCCACCGCTCGATCATCCTTGCGGCCGTGAAATAACTCTCGATGTCGTGCGCGAACCGTCGGCGGACATCCGGCCTCAGAACCTTCAGCGCGACGGTTTCGCCGGTCTCCTTCAATACGCTCCGATGGACCTGCGCGATCGAGGCCGCCGCGACGGGTTCGGAAATGGACGCGAAGATCTCGTCCGGCGCCTGATTGGTGGTCTGACGGATGATACGATGCGTTTCGGCGCTGCCGAAGGGCGCCATTTCGTCTTTCAGGCCGGAAAGGGCCTCCGCGATTTCGGTGCCGACGACATCGGCCCGCGTTGCCAGGAACTGTCCGAGCTTCACGTAGGATGGTCCGAGCCTTACCAGCGCGTCGCGCAGCTTCACGCCGATGCGGCTGCTGCTGCCGCGCGGCCCCAGAAAGCGCAGCAGCCTGATCGGCAGTGGCGGTGCGTCCGGCGCGGTGCGAATGACAAGTTCGAACAGCCCGGCGCGTGTAAGCGTCCAGCCGGCAGCGATCAACCGCAAGTAAGCGCCGGGACGTGCCATCGCTTTGCTAAATCCGCCAGCCGGAATGGATCGCCGCGATCCCGCCGGTGAGATTGCGATAATCGACGCGTTCAAATCCGGCAGCCGCGATCTTGCGGGCAAAGCTTGCCTGATCGGGGAAGCGGCGGATCGATTCCACAAGATACTGATAGGATTCCCGGTCGCCCGCGACGGCCTTGCCGAGCGCCGGAATGATATTGAAGGAAAAGGCGTCATAGAGACGGTCGAGGCCCGGCACTTCGACCTGAGAGAATTCAAGGCACAGGAAGTGTCCGCCCGGCTTCAGCACCCTGAAGGCCTCCGAAAGGGCAAGGTCGAGGCGCGGCACGTTGCGAATCCCGAAGGCGATCGTATAGGCGTCGAAATGCCGGTCCGGGAATGGCAGGCTCTCGGCATTGCCGATGGAAAAGCGCACGCGGCTCTCTCCTGCGAAGCGATCGCGCCCGGCTTCGACCATGGCCGGATTGATGTCGCAGAGAACCGCCTCGCCCGCTTGCGTCGTCTTGAGGAAACGCAGCACGATATCGCCCGTGCCGCCCGCAACATCGAGCAGCCTGTATCCTGCCCGCGCACGCGGCGGCGCGAGCCTTTCGATCAGCGCGTCCTTCCACAGACGGTGCAGACCGCCGGACATCAGATCGTTCATCAGATCGTAGCGGCTGGCGACACGCTTGAAGACGCCATCGACCAGCCCCTGCTTTTCCTCGTAGGGGATCTGCGAATAGCCGAAATGCGTCTCGCCCGACGCGCTGTCAGTAGAATTCCTGTTCATGCGGGCGGACCATAGCGCAGCCGTCGCCCGGGCGCTATCTTGCAGAACGAACTTGGTAACTTGCCCGGCGGATCAGACCTTTGCCCGAATTGCCCGAAGTCGAGACTGTCCGGCGCGGCCTTCAGCCCGTCATGGAAGGGGCGATGGTCGCGAATGTTTCGCTGGGACGGCCCGATCTGCGGTTTCCGTTTGCCGATGGCTTCGCCGAGCAGCTTGCGGGCCGCCGTATCGTTTCGCTCGGCAGGCGCGCCAAATTCCTTCTGCTCGCAATGGATGACGGCAATATCGTTATTGCCCATCTGGGAATGAGCGGGTCGTTTCGCATGGAGGATGGCACCCGCGCGGAATTGCCCGGCGATTTTCATTTCGCCCGCGACCGGCAGGCCGCGCACGACCACGTCGTATTCACGCTCGGTAGCGGCGTGCGTGTCATCTATAATGACCCGCGCCGCTTCGGTTTCATGCTGCTCGCCGGGCCTGACGCGCTCACCGCCCATCCCATGCTGAAGGATCTTGGACCCGAGCCGACCGGCAACACGCTGGACGGGCGGCTGCTTGCCTCGCGCCTGGCGGGAAAAAAGACACCGCTGAAAGCCGCGTTGCTCGATCAGCGCGTCGTTGCGGGCCTTGGCAATATATATGTCAGCGAGGCGCTTCATCGTGCCGGTCTGTCACCGCGCCGGGAAGCTTCCAGTCTGGCCCGCCGCGGTTCGGTCGCCGCGGCGCGGTCCGAGGCGCTGGCGACAGCCATCCGCGAGACGATTGCCGATGCCATTCAGGCGGGCGGCTCTTCCCTGCGCGACTATATGCGCGCCGATGGCAGCCTTGGCTATTTCCAGCACGACTTCCGTGTATATGATCGCGCCGGCGAATCCTGCCCGCGTCCCGGCTGCGGGGGAACCATTCGCCGGATCGTGCAATCGGGCCGGGCAAGTTTTCACTGCCCCGTCTGTCAGCGCTGATCCGGATGAGATCGAGACAAGCCGGAAAAGGGAGTTTTCCAGATGGCCTATGAAACCATCACCGTCGAAAAGCGCGGCGGCATCGCAATCGTGACGCTCAATCGCCCCAAGGCATTGAACGCGCTGAATGACGAACTGACAGCAGAACTGGTTGCCGCCTTTGCCGACATCGAGGTGGATGAGGAGATCGGTTGCACGGTGCTGACCGGTAGCGAGAAGGCGTTCGCGGCCGGTGCCGACATCAAGATGATGCAGTCCAAATCCTATATGGATGTCTACAAGGGTGATCTTTTCGGCGGATTTGACAGGATTGCCGCCCATCCGAAGCCCATCATCGCGGCAGTCGCCGGCTATGCGCTCGGTGGTGGCTGCGAGCTGGCGATGATGTGCGACTTCATCCTCGCTGCCGATACGGCCAAGTTTGGCCAGCCCGAGATTCAGCTCGGCGTCATGCCAGGAATCGGCGGCACGCAGCGTTTGACCCGCTTCATCGGCAAGTCGAAGGCGATGGAAATGTGCCTGACCGGCCGGATGATGGATGCGGCGGAAGCGGAACGCTCCGGTCTCGTCAGCCGGGTCATCCCGGCAGGCGAACTTCTGGACGAGGCGATCAAGGCAGCCGAGAAGATCGCCGGCATGTCGCAGACCGCCGTCGCCATGACCAAGGAGACGATCAATCGCTCCTATGAGACGACACTGGCCGAGGGCATACGCTTCGAGCGGCGCGTCTTCTTTGCCATGTTTGCAACGGAAGACCAGAAGGAAGGCATGGAAGCCTTCGTCGAAAAGCGCAGCCCGCGATTCCGCAATCGCTAGGGTCCGGCCACAGTTCCCGCGCGCCCGCGCGAAGGATTGTTGACGAAAGCGACCGCCCGAATTATACCCGGCGTCAAATGTGGCGGGTGCCGATGCGCCCGCCGCTTGATTTTGTCGCCGTACGGCTCGTCGCCCCGGCGCCCGCAACCAGAATTTTAAAAGGGCAGTACCACCATGCCGAATACGTCATCGGCCAAAAAGATGGTCCGCAAGATCGCGGCCCGTACCGAGGTCAACAAGGCGCGCCGCAGCCGTATGCGCGGTTTCATCCGCAAGGTCGAAGAGGCGCTCGCGTCCGGCGAACGTTCTGCCGCCGAAGCGGCCCTTCGTGCCGCTGAACCCGTGATCATGCGTGCGGCGCAGAAGGGCATCATTCATCGCTCTACCGCCTCTCGTAAGGTTTCCCGCCTGTCGGCGCGCGTAAAGGCGCTGCCTGCCTGAGCGTGACGAACAGGTGACGTTTTTGCGAAGCCCGGCTGTCTCAGCCGGGCTTTTGTTTTTTGCCCATTTTAAAGGCGTTTTGCGACTTTCTACGGCGTTTGGAAATGCTCAGCGGATTCCGGCCTGAATCAATGCTTTAGCCCTATGACGAGGGGCCGGTCGGGCGCTTTCCAGCCCCGGTGCATGTCAAGCGAAAAAGTCGGAAAAATTTTTTTCAACCCGTCCGGCGATGTGGCATTTTTGGCAGCGGAATTGAATCAAGGCGATTCCTCAACGTCTTAGTTTTGACAGTTGAGAGGACCCCTCGCCGACTCCCCTGCCGCGTCACCCTTTCGTCACCCGCTCGTCATCCAGACGCCGTTGCCTCGGCTGATCGGCTTGGCTATGTTCAAAACCGTTCAGGGAGACACCTGAATATTTCGTGAAGCGTCACAAGTAAAAAGCGGGTGATTTCTCGCAACGGGCAACTTGTGTCTAAATTTCTGGGGGACTTTGAGAAATGAAGAATATTAGGTCGGCCCATCGATAGTCAGTAAGAGAACCCGGCTTACGGGTCTTTTGGTTCGTTAAGCGCTAAAATGAGAAGACTAAGAGCGTGCGGAAGCATTCCGCGCGAACGGTACAATATTGTTTGACGAGGCATGACTTCATGAGCGGCTATCAGGGCGACATCGATCCGGAAGAAGCATTCAGCGTGCTGCAATCCGATCCCGGGGCTGTTCTGATCGACGTACGCAGTCAGGCCGAATGGCACTTTGTCGGCCTTCCCGATCTTTCGACGCTGGAACGCGAACTCGTTCTGGTCGAGTGGGCGAAGTTTCCCGGCATGGTGCCCGATCCGGATTTTGCGCAGGCCATGAAGCAACGGCTGGAAGAGCTGGGCGTGGCACCTGATGCAAAGCTGCTGTTCCTTTGCCGGTCCGGCGTCCGCAGTCGCAACGCGGCGATTGCGATGACGGCGCAGGGCTACGGTAAGTGCTTCAACGTGAGTGAGGGTTTTGAAGGCGATGCCGATGGCGAAGGCCATCGTGGAAACAGGAACGGCTGGAAGAAGCGCGGTTTGCCCTGGCGGCAGGGCTGATTGCCGGCGCTGAACAAAAAGGAGCCGGCGCCAAAGCCGGCGCGGCGAAACATGAAAACGGAATTGTGGGGCCAGAACAAAATGGAATCGATCGGCATGGACAGGGTTGTCGGCACGGATGTCGAGGTGAGCGTCACAGGTACGCAGGCCGAGACGACGGGCGGCACGAAGCTCCCGGGCGATGCCTGGGAACGCATCCTTAAGCGGCTGCGCACGGAGCTTGGTGAAGATATCTTCTCCAGCTGGTTCGGGCGCATGCGTCTCGATACCTATGACGGCGCCACCGTCACCCTTTCGGTGCCGACCTCTTTCCTGAAGAGCTGGATCCGGGCCAATTATCTCGCCCGCATCGTCGCTCTGTGGCAGGAAGAGCCGCTGCGCGTCGAACGCGTCGACCTGCGTGTCCGTCCGGTGGAAAAGCGCGTCCTGGCAAAGCCAGCGGTGCCGCAGCCGGCCCGTCCGGTCCTGCCGCGCGCCGGCATTGCCATGCAGCCGCGTAATGTTCCGGCCGGTGTCGAGGGAGCGGCGTTCGACGCCCGCCATCGTTTCGAGGCGCTGGCTGTCGGACGCGGGAATTCGATCGCGGTGGCTGCTGCGCGGCAGATCGCCTCTGCGCTCGCCGGTGATCGTATCGCCTACAATCCGCTGTTCATTCACGGCGGCGTCGGGCGCGGCAAGACGCACATTCTTCATGCCATCGGCTGGGAAGCGAGCGAGAAGCCGGGCGGCCGCCGCATTCTTCATCTGTCAGCCCAGGAATTTGTCTTCCGGTTCGTCAATGCGATCCGTTCCGATGGGGCCATCGCCTTCAAGGAGCGCCTTCGTGAGATCGACCTTCTGCTGATCGACGATATCCAGTTCATGGCCGGCAAGGCGACGCAGCGCGAATTCTGCCACACGGTGAATGCGCTGATCGAGAGCGGCCGGCAGGTTGTCGTCGTCGCCGATCGTCCGCCCGGCGAACTGACCGAGCTCGATGAGCGCATGCGCTCAAGGCTCGCTGGCGGTCTCGTCTGCGAAATCGGCCCGCTCGATCCGTCGATGCGGCGCGAGATCCTCAATCGCAGGCTTGCCGAACTCGGCCGCGATGACCCGACCTTCGTGATCGGCGACGACGTGATCGACTACATCGCTGCCCATGTGACCGGCGATGGCCGCGATCTTGAGGGTTCGCTCAACCGGCTTGCGGCATTCGCGCGCTTTTCCGGAGAGCCGGTCACGCTTGCCTATGCCGAGCGCGCCATCCGCGACATCGTCATCCAGCGCGAACGGCCTCAGGTGCGCATCGAGAATATCCAGCGTGCCGTCGCCCAGCATTTCCGCCTCAGCCGCCAGGATCTCATTTCCTCGCGCCGGACCCAGGCTGTCGTCCGTCCCCGTCAGATCGCCATGTATCTGGCCAAGCAGATGACGTTGCGTTCGCTGCCGGAAATCGGCAAGCGGTTCGGCAACAGGGACCACACGACGGTGCTTCATGCGGTCCGCAAGATCGAGGGACTGATCGCCCAGAGCGACGATCTCGCCCGCGAGGTTTCCGAGCTCCGGCGTCTCATTCAGGACCTGGAAGACTAGGCCGGAAGTTCACATTTCACGCCTTCGGGGCCTGAACGGCTGCAAATGCCGCTTTCAGGCCCCAAAATCCCCTATTCGTAGCGCCCTTCGGCTTGCAACTTCGCGCCTTTGTGGGCAAGGTCGCTGTCCGTCCGTCCGCAGGCGGGCCTGCCGCGCGGCGGCGGGGAACTTTCATTCGTTGTAAGATCAGGACAATTGCGATGCGTGTTACGGTTGAACGCAGCGAACTCGTCAAGTCGCTGACCCATGTTCATCGGGTGGTCGAGCGCCGCAACACGATACCGATACTGTCCAACATCCTGATCGATGGCGCCGATGGCCGCCTGAAGCTGAAGGCGACGGACCTCGATATCGAGATCGTCGAGACGCTGGCGGCCGATGTCGCGAGCGAAGGTGCGACGACCGTGCCGGCCCATGTATTCTACGATCTCGTCCGCAAGCTGCCGGATGGCGCGCAGATCGTGCTCGAGAGCGGCGCCGACGACAGTTCGCTGATCGTCCGTTCCGGCCGCGCGCGCTTCATGCTGCAGGTTCTCCCTGCCACCGATTTCCCCGACCTGACGGCCGGCGAGATGACGCATGCCTTCACCATATCGTCCGCGGTCCTCAAGCGCCTGCTCGACAAGACCCAGTTCGCGATTTCCCAGGAAGAGACCCGCTATTACCTCAATGGCATCTACCTGCATGCGACCGATTCGGACGGCAAGCCGGTCCTGCGCGCCGTTGCAACCGACGGCCATCGCCTCGCGCGGCTCGAGACGGAGGCGCCTGAGGGGATCAGCGGGATGCCGGGGATCATCGTGCCGCGCAAGACCGTCCAGGAATTGCAGCGTCTGCTGGAAACGCCGGACGCCATTGTCGACATCGAGCTTTCCGCAACCAAGATCCGCTTCACGATCGGTCAGGTCGTACTGACCTCCAAGCTGATCGACGGGACCTTTCCCGACTATGGACGCGTCATTCCGAGCGGCAACGACAAGATGCTCAAGCTCGACAACAAGGCCTTCGCGCGTGCCGTCGATCTCGTCTCGACCGTATCCAGCGAGCGCGGCCGCGCGGTGAAGCTGTCGATCGCGCCAGACCGCGTTGTTCTGTCGGTCAACAACCCGGATTCGGGCAGTGCGACCGAAGAAGTGCCCGCCGACTATGCCAGCGATCCCATCGATATCGGTTTCAATGCCCGCTATCTGCTCGATATCACCGGCCAGCTGGATACCGATACGGCGGTGTTCGAGCTGAACGATGCCGGCTCGCCGACGCTTGTGCACGATGAAGAGGATGTTTCGGCGCTCTATGTGCTCATGCCGATGCGCGTCTGACGCGGGACAGCCTGCGCCGGACCGGCCATGAACGGCCGCCCCCACGCTTTGCGCCGCCTGGCGCTTGCCGATTTCCGGAACTACGCCGCCCTCACGCTTGAGCTGCCGGGCGGCGCCATCGTCCTGACCGGGGCGAATGGCGCCGGCAAGACCAATATTCTCGAGGCCGTTTCGCTGCTTGTCCCAGGACGCGGTCTGCGTCAGGCCGGTCTTGAGGACCTCACGCGCGAGAAGGGCGCGGGCGGCTGGGCCGTGGCGGGGCGGATCGAGGCCGAGGGCGGTCTGCTTGCCATCGGCACGGGCCTGACTGCCGGCAGCCAGGCCACCAGCCGCGAAGTGCGCATCGATAGCGAACCGGCTTCCTCAGTCAATGCGCTGGGCGAAGTCTTTTCGGCGATCTGGCTGACCCCGCAGATGGACGGTGTCCTGTCCGGCCCGCCCGGAGATCGCCGCCGCTTTTTCGACCGCCTCGTGCTGGCCGGCGACCCCGCGCATGGGCGTCGCTACGCGGCGTTCGAGCGGGCGATGCGGCAGCGCAACCGTGCCCTTGAGGATCGTCGGCCCGATTCCCGGCTGCTCGACGCAATCGAGGCGGAGATGGCGGCCCATGGCGTTGCTGTCGCTGCGGCGAGAATCGCTGCGCTCGACGCCCTTTGCGCCGAAATCGCCGGTGCCGGACGCGATGCCAGTCCCTTCCCCTGGGCAGACCTCTCGCTGGCGGGCCCTGTGGAGGAAGCCGTCGCGGCTTCGGGAGCAACGGCGGCGGAGGACGGGTATCGGGCGGCACTTGCGCGCGGGCGCCTTGCCGATGCCCGGGCCGGCCGGACGCTGGAAGGCCCGCACAGAAGCGACCTCCTGGTTCGCCACGGTCCGAAGGATGTCGAGGCGCGCCGGGCATCCACCGGTGAACAGAAGGCGCTGCTCGTCGGTCTCATGATGGCCCATGCCGGGTTGATCGCGAGACGGCAGGGCGGGCGCGCGCCAGTCCTTCTTTTCGACGAAATCGCGGCCCATCTTGACGACCTGCGAAGGCAGGCGCTTTTCGATGCGATTTCCGACCTTGGCGTGCAGGCTTTCATGACCGGAACCGACATGCCGCTGTTTTCCGCCCTGACGGGCCGGGCGCACTTTCTGGAGGTCGTCGCGGGGTCGGTTTCGGTCGTTCCGCAACACTGACGCCGGGGCTGCAATTGTGGCAGTGAAAATGCTATGATGTGGCTGATTCAATTCAATGATTCGCCGCCGCGCGGAAAGCCGCGAAAGGCAGTGCGAGGACAACACGGACATTCGGCATGAGCGACGAAACGGAACGGCCAGAAAGCGATGGCTATGGCGCCGAATCCATCAAGGTTCTCAAGGGCCTGGATGCGGTGCGCAAACGCCCGGGCATGTATATCGGCGATACCGATGACGGCTCCGGTCTCCATCACATGGTCTATGAGGTCGTCGACAACGCGATCGACGAGGCGTTGGCCGGCCATGCCGACCGGGTGACGGTGACGCTCAATCCCGATGGCTCGTGCACCGTGACTGACAATGGCCGCGGCATTCCCACCGATATTCATCCCGAAGAGGGAATTTCGGCCGCCGAGGTCATCATGACCCAGCTGCATGCCGGCGGTAAGTTCGACCAGAATTCCTACAAGGTTTCCGGCGGTCTTCACGGCGTTGGCGTTTCGGTCGTCAACGCGCTGTCGTCGCGCCTCGACCTGACGATCCGTCGCAGCGGCAAGCTGCACAAGATGAGTTTTCGCGATGGCGTCGCCGAAGCGCCGCTGGCGCCGGCGGGCGATGCGCCGGGACGCTCGGGAACGGAGGTTACCTTCCTGCCGAGCAAGGCGACGTTCACCAGGACCGAGTTCGAATTTGCAACGCTCGAGCACCGGTTGCGCGAACTCGCATTCCTCAATTCCGGCGTCACGATTGTCCTGACCGACAGGCGCGGCGTCGAGCCGCGCGTCGAGGAGATGCATTACGAAGGCGGCCTTGAAGCCTTCGTGCGCTGGCTCGACCGTGCGCGCCATCCGCTGACCCCCTCGCCGATCGTCGTGGGCGGCGAACGCGATGGCATCGTCGTCGAACTCGCCATGTGGTGGAACGACGGCTATCACGAGAGCGTCCTCTGCTTCACCAACAACATTCCCCAGCGCGATGGCGGCACCCATATGGCCGGTTTCCGCGGCGCGCTGACCCGGCAGGTGACCGGCTATGCCGAACAGAGCGGCATTGCCCGGCGCGAAAAGGTCTCGCTGACTGGCGACGACTGCCGCGAAGGCCTGACGGCGGTGCTTTCCGTCAAGGTGCCCGATCCCAAATTCTCCAGCCAGACCAAGGACAAGCTGGTGTCGTCCGAAGTGCGGCCCGTGGTGGAGAATATCGTCAACGAGCAGCTTAATCGCTGGTTTGAGGAGCACCCGACCGAGGCCAAGCTTGTCGTCTCGAAGGTCGCAGAGGCGGCGGCTGCCCGCGAGGCGGCGCGTAAGGCCCGCGAGCTGACCCGCCGCAAGGGCGCGCTTGATGTCGCCAACCTTCCCGGCAAGCTTGCCGACTGCCAGGAGCGCGATCCGGCCAAGGCCGAGCTGTTTCTCGTCGAGGGCGATTCGGCCGGCGGCAGTGCCAAGCAGGGGCGCCATCGCGGCTTTCAGGCCGTGCTGCCGCTGCGCGGAAAGATCCTGAATGTCGAGCGCGCGCGTTTCGACAAGATGCTCTCATCCAATGAAATCGGCACGCTGATCACCGCGCTCGGCACCGGCATCGGGCGCGACGATTTCGATCTGGCGAAACTGCGCTATCACAAGATCATCATCATGACGGACGCCGATGTCGATGGCGCCCATATCCGCACGCTTCTGCTGACCTTCTTCTATCGCCAGATGCCGCAGCTCATCGAGGCCGGCCATCTCTTCATCGCACAGCCGCCGCTTTACAAGGTGCGGCGCGGCCAGTCCGAGCAATATCTCAAAGACGAACGGGCGATGGAGGAGTATCTGGTCGCCGGCGGACTGGACGATGCGACGCTGACGCTGGCTTCGGGAGAGGTCCTGAGCGGACAGGATCTGCGCCGGGTGGTCGATGAATCGATTGCCGTGCGCCGGATTCTCGACGGCATGCACTCGCGCTACGATCGCACCCTGGTCGAGCAGGCCGCGATCGCGGGCATTCTCAATCCGGAAGCGGCCAAATCGGCACAGGAGCGCGAACAGGCTGTCGGTTACGTCGCCCGCCGCCTCGATCTGCTTGCCGACAGCTTTGAGCGCGGTTGGGAAGGCGAGGCGCTGGACAATGGCGACTATCGTTTCTCACGGACCGTGCGCGGTCTGCGCGAGATCGTGACGCTGGATGCGGCCTTCTTTGGCTCAGCCGATGCGCGGCGGCTCGATGAACGCGCCAAATTCCTGCAGGAGACCTTCGGCAAGGCAGCCCGCTACGTGCGCAAGGAAAGCGAGACCGCAATCCGGGGTCCGGTGGCGCTAAGCGATGCGGTGATGGCCACCGGCCGGAAGGGCATCGCGATCCAGCGTTACAAAGGTCTTGGCGAGATGAACCCGGAGCAGCTCTGGGAAACGACGCTCGACACCGAAGCGCGTTCCCTGCTTCAGGTCAGGGTCAAGGAACTCGACGACGCCGACCTGACCTTCTCAAGCCTGATGGGCGACGACGTCGAACCGCGCCGCGAGTTCATCCAGGAAAACGCGCTCGCCGCCACGGTCGATACCTGATCGGACTGGCGACGGTCCGCGACACGGCGGACCTTCAGATCCGGCCTTCAAGCCGGTGCTGGATATCCTTTGCCGCAACGATTCCGTCGGCCATCGCCGTTACGCAACACGGATGCATCCGGTTGGCGATTTCTCCGATGGCGTAAAGCCCCTCGATACTCGTTTCGCATCGACTGTTGGTTGCCACGTAGCCGGCATGGTCGAGCCCGGGTGAGGGCAGAACCTTGTCGGGCATCAGCGCGCGAAAACCATAAAATACCGCCAGAATGTCGAATTTCTCACCGTTGACTGTCAGTTCACCTGTGTCGGCCGTGTAGTCGCCGCGGCGCACATCGGCCTGCGGGACAGCATCGCGGAAAGCATCGCGCGCCCTGACCGAGCGGGCAAATACGGTGACTTCGGCAGCCCCGCGATCGCGAATGTAGAGATAATTCTCGAAAGCATTGTCGCCGCCGCCGAGAATGGCAACCTTCTTGCCCTCAAAATCGGCAGAGGCGATCTGCTGGCCGGGTCCGAAAACGATGCCGGGTCCACGCGTCAGCCCGCCCGTCGCTGCCCGGACGCCGGTCGCAAGCACGACAAGATGCGACTGGATTTCCTCGCCGTCATCAAACGAGATGGCAAAATAGCCTTCGTGCTTCCTGACCGCCGCGACCTTCGCCGACAGCCGATGCTCGATTTTCGCCTGTTCGATGTTTTCCTGGATCGTTTTGGCGAAGCTGTCGCCTGGCGCGGGCGGCGAGGTCACAATCCAGCCATTTGTGAACGGGTTGTCGACCTGAAGGCCGCCAAGTCGTCCGCCGGCTTCCACAAGCAGCGGATCATGGCCGAGTTTCTTCAGCCACAATGCGCAGGAAGCGCCCGCCGGCCCGCCGCCGATGATGGTCACCTGCCGCAAGATGCCGGTCACTCGCTCTTGTAGGGCTTCACCGGCAGCCCCGCGCCTATCCACCCCGGGCCGTAATAATTGCCGAACATGCCCTCAGGAACGTCGATGATCCCGTCATAGCCCATCTGCCGCAACTGGCGGACAACCTGCCCGGAACGGCCGCCGGTCGCGCAGATCAGCATCGTCGGGCGGCTCAAATCGCCACCCATAGCCTCGTTGAGCCTTTCGACAAACCCCGGTTCATGAACCGATATCGCAAGCGCGCCTTCGGCCAGTCCGGACTGCGCCCATTCGTCCGGCCCGCGAATGTCGATCAGGATCGCCTCGCCATCGCGGCTGAGCTGTTCTGCCTGTTCGGGTGTGACGGCGCCTGCGGGCTTGGAAGGTTCATTCATGTCCAGAAAGTCCGTTTGAGAGGGAACGGCACCAACCGTGCCGTCATATTCCTGCCCGCCGATCATGCAGGATAGACTACTGATTTTCAAAGCATCGCCACGAGCGCGGCAAACGTTATTTGGGCACACTGGGGGGCGATGGCAAGGCGGATTGCAAAGTGGGCACTACTCTCCGCAGCGGCGATGACCCTATCGGCCCTCGTCGCCATCGTCTGTTTTGTCGGCCGCCCGATTCTCGCCCTTCAGCAGGATGCGGGGATACCCCTCCTCGGCGACGCGCTGTCCGATCACATCAAGAACGCTGTTGTCGCGGCCGAAGATCCGCGCTTCTACGACCGATTCAATATCGGGATCACGCATACGACGATCACACAGTCGCTAGCTGCGCAGCTCCTTGCTCACTCGCCTCGCCGCCATTTTGACCTGCAGGCGCAGCGGCTTGCGCTCTCGCTCTGGCTGGCGTTCAGATTCTCCAAGGATGAGATACTCGAGGCGTATCTGAACGAAGCCTATTTCGGATCAGGCGCCTACGGCATTGAAGCGGCGGCTCGACAGTATTTTGACAAGGCCGCTCGCGACCTGTCGCTCGGCGAGACCGCGATGCTTGCCGGGATGCTCAAATCGCCGTCCGCCTACGCGCCCGAGAGATACCCTGATCGCGCGCGCAACAGGGCCGCATCCGTGCTGAAAGCGATGGTGGCCGCAGGATATATAACGGCTGAGGAAGCCGAGCGTGCCCTAGGCGGGATGTGAAGCGATGGATGAGCAAATTCAATATGCTTAACCCGCCTTTAAATCCCCCTATTTAACAGTGAAGACGCGGGGTGCCCGGCATCGCCTTCTGGCGGCGGGAACGCATTGCGACAATGATGAGTTCGGGTCGTGCGCCACGTGACCGGATGCCTGGCAGACAGGAGACCATGAAGGTATGAATCGCTCCGTCGAGCCTCGCCTCCCCGAACCGCGCCGCAAGACGGGCGAGATGCGCCTTTCGGCCGCCGATCGTCCGGGCGGCGCGCCTGGCGGGGAAAGGCCGGAAAGGCCGAAGCGTGAAAGGCCGCAAAAGCAGACGCGATCCGGTCGCCGGCGTGGAAATGGCAAAGGCGGCAATGGTGGCAAGCGCCGCAGCCTGATCAGGCGCGCGTTCTATTGGGGTATCGTCGCCTGTGTCTGGCTGGCAATCGGCGTTGCCGGCGTCATCGGCTGGGCATTGCTCAACCTGCCCGGCGATACCGAGCTTGCGATCCCCAAGCGCCCGCCGAACATCCGCATTGTCGCGATGGATGGCTCGCTGGTCGGAAACCGCGGCGAAACCGGCGGCGAGGAGGTGCGGCTCTATGAACTGCCGCCCTATCTTCCACAGGCCGTCATGGCGATCGAGGATCGCCGCTTTTACAGCCATTTCGGCGTCGATCCGCTCGGCCTTGCCCGCGCCGTCGTCGTCAACTTTACCTCCGGAGATGTCGTCCAGGGCGGCTCGACGCTGACCCAGCAGCTTGCCAAGAATCTCTTCCTTAACCCCGAGCGTACCTACAAGCGAAAGCTGCAGGAACTCGGCCTCGCGCTGTGGCTCGAGTTCCACTACAGCAAGGACGAGATCATGGAGATGTACCTCAATCGGGTCTATCTCGGGGCGGGTGCCTATGGTGTCGAGGCCGCAGCGCAGCGCTATTTCGGCAAGTCCGCGCGTCAGGTGACGCTTGGCGAAGCGGCGATGCTCGCCGGATTGCTGAAGGCGCCTTCGCGATATGCTCCAAACAAGAATCCCGACCTTGCCGAGGATCGCGCAAAGACCGTGATCGCCGCGATGGTCGATGCCGGTTTCATCACGTCAAGGGAAGCCGAACTCGCGCGCCTGGACGCCAGCGGTTCTGCCGATGACGGCATCGGCAGTTCGATGAACTATGTCGCCGACATGGTGGCCAAGGAGGTCGAACAGTACATCGGCAAGGTGAAGGGAGATATCGTCGTGGATACGACGATCGACCCGGCCCTTCAGCGCGATGCGGAAAAGGCGCTGCGCGCTGCGCTCGCCGAGAACGGCAAGAAGCGCAAGATCGGTCAGGGCGCCGTCGTCATGATGGATCCCTATGGCGCGGTGCGTGCGCTTGTCGGCGGACGCAACTATCGTGGCAGCGAATTCAACCGTGCCGTGGACGCCCATCGCCAGCCCGGTTCCTCCTTCAAGCCTTTCGTCTACCTGACGGCCATGGAGCAGGGCCTTTCGCCGATGGACGTTCGTGTCGACGAGCCGGTCAATATCGGCGGATACAGGCCTGAAAACTACGAGAATGAATATAAGGGGCCGGTGACGCTGGCGCAGGCACTGTCGCATTCGATCAATACGGTTGCCGTCAGGCTTGCCGATGAAGTGGGCCCGAAGTCCGTCATCGCGACCGCAAAACGACTTGGCATCCGTTCGCCCATCGAGCCCAACCTGTCCATCGCGCTTGGGACTTCGGAAGTCTCGCTGCTGGAGCTGACCAGCGCCTACGTGCCGCTGTCCAATGGCGGCTACGGCGTGGTCCCCCATGTCATCCGCCGCATCCGCAGTGTCGAGGGCGACATCCTGTACGAACGCAACGGGACCGGGCCCGGCCAGGTCGTTTCGCACGAAGCCGTCGCGCGGATGAACTACATGCTTCAGAAGACGGTGACCGAGGGCACCGGGACCCGCGCGCGCATCGACGGTCATCCGGCGGCAGGCAAGACCGGCACGACCCAGGGCTACAAGGACGCCTGGTTCATTGGCTATACGGCGAGCTATACGGCCGGCGTCTGGGTCGGCAATGACGATGCAACGCCGATGAACCGGGTGACGGGTGGCTCTGTGCCCGCGGAAATCTGGCACAATGTGATGGCCGAAGCGCACAAGGGCATGCCGGCGATCGATCTGCCGGGGGGCTATGTCCCTGAAAACCCGGACAAGCCGCTGATCGCGTCCGATCAGATGCCGTGGAACCGACAGGACCATCCGGTCGCCGATGCCGCCGGCACTGCGGTCAAGCAGGTCGGTCGGGGTATCGGCAATTTCTTCGGCCGCATCTTCGGACGCTAGCCACTGCCGGAAAGTACGTCAGGGCAGCAGAACCAGCGCGATCGAGGGAAACGCGACGAGCAGCGCGACGATCACGAGCTCGGCGGCAAAGAAGGGCATGACGCCCCTGAATATCCTCTCCGTTGAAAGCTCCGGCGTGACCGAGCGCATGATGAACACATTGACCCCGATGGGCGGCGTGATCAGGGCGATCTCGGCCATGATGACGACGTAGACGCCGAACCAGATCGGATCGAAGCCGAGATGGACGACCACCGGATAGACGAAGGGAATCGTCAGGATCATCATGCCGAACACGTCGAGCAGCATGCCCAGCACGATGTACATCAGCGACAGCAGCAGGATGAAAACATAAGGGTTGAGGTCGAGGCCGCTGACGAAGCCGATGATCTGCGCGGTGATGCCGGTCAGCACCAGGAACCGGGCAATCAGATAGCCGCCGACGATAATGGCAAACAGCATGACGGTGGTGAGGATCGTATCCTCGACCGCCTCGCGCAGCGCCTTCATCGTGATGCGCCGCGTGATCACAGCGTAGGCAAGGACGCCGATCACGCCGATGCCCGAGGCCTCTGTCGGTGTGAAAATGCCGAAATAGAGGCCGCCGACGACAAGGCCGAACAGGCCGAGGATCGGCCCCAGCGCGCTCAGTGAACGCAATCTCGGTCCCCAGCCGGCGTCCGGCGTTGCCGGACCGAGATCCTTGTTGATCAGGCAGCGGCCATAGATGACGAGCGAGAAGATGACGGCCGTCATGATCCCGGGGACGATTCCGGCAATGAAGAGCTTGCCGATCGAATTATCGGTCATGCTGCCGTAGAAGATGAAGATGAGGCTGGGCGGAATGAGGATGCCGAGGGTGCCCGAAGCCGAAAGCGCGCCGGCGCCGAGCTCCAGATTGTAGTTGAAGCGCCGCATCTCGGGGATCACGATCTTGCCCATGGTCGAGACGGTGGCAGCGCTTGAGCCGGTGATTGCGCCAAAGCCGGCGCAGCCGAATACGGAAGCGATGGCAAGTCCGCCCGGCAGGCGTCCGAACCAGTGCGACCCGCAGGTGAACAGGTCCGACGCGATTCCTGTGTGGCGGACGATATTGCCCATCAGCACGAACATCGGGATGGCGATGAGGACGAAATTCGTGCCCTCATGCCAGAAGACCATGGTTGCCTGCGACAGGGCAGGACCCTGCCCGGCAAGGGCCCAGAGCCCGGTAAGGCCGACGGCGGAAAGGGCAAAGCCGATCGGCACGCCCCACATGACCAGTACGAGCAGGCCGATCATGCCCAGAAGTCCAATGGTGCTGGCGTCCATGCCTGTCTAATTCCCCCGGGGTAAAGAAAATCGATGGTTTGAGGCGCGTCTTTTCCGCGCGCCGCGTTCTTTTATTGTCGCGGTTCGTCGGCAGACGGCGCAAAAAGCATTCGCAGCGCCTTGACCATGTCCAGCAGCAGCTGGATGCAGACAACGATGCACATGAAGCAGAGAAACAGGCGGAAGGGCCAAAGGATGATCCCGAGTTCCTCCGTCGCCTCTCCGATCCGGAGCATGTAGGGAATGTCCAGCCAGGCCTGCCAGGCGAGCATCGAAAACAGCAACAGACCGCAAAGTGCGGCGAGGACATCCCCCAGCGCCTGAAATCCGCTCCCGCCGCGCTCGTAAAGCATTTCCATGCGTACATGCACGCGCTGGGCGTAGGCATAGCCAAGTCCGAGCATGATCACGATGATAAGCAGGAGCGACGTCAGTTCCTGCACCCAGACCAGCGGCGCCGAGAAGGCATACCTCATCGTGACGTCCAGCCCGATCAGGAAGATCATCACGGGCAGGACGACCATGCCGGCCAGAAGATGGCTGAAATGGACGAAGCGATTGATTGCTGTCGTTGCCGTATTCAGGGCCGCCATGATCGTCTCTCCGTTTGCGTCTGTTTACTTCTGCGGCGGCATCATGCCCTTGACGGGCTCTTCACGCTGCAGGCGCACGAAGGTGTCGCGGTCCATGTCGCCATAGGCCGCCACCTTTGAGCGCAGCGCTTCGACAAGCGCCTTGCCCTGGTCGCCATTCTCCTCGATGAACTTGTCCCAGAGCGGATTGATCGCGGCCTGGATCTTGTCGTGGTCTTCCTTGGAAAGTTCGATCGTCTGGACGCCGCTTTCCTTCAGCTCCTTCTGGGCCTGCTCGACGGCATTGGTGTAGCGGTCGGCATAGTTGATCGTCGCCTCGCGCGCAGCGTCGAACACGACCTGCTGCATGTCCGGAGAGAGCTTCTTGAAGGTTTCCGGGTTGACCGACCACGGAATGGCCGTGCGGGTAATGGCCAGCGGCACGTAGTACTTGCCGACCTCGTTGAGGCGGAAGGTGATCATGTTCGATGCACCCTGGAAAATGCCGTCGACGACACCCTGCTGGAATGCCGTGTAGGCTTCGGAAATCGGAATGGAAACCGCACTGGCGCCGAGCGCCTTGACGACCTCATCCATGATGCCGCCTGCCGACCGGATCTTCATGCCCTTCAGATCGTCGATGCTCTTGATCGGCTTGGTCGTGATCAGGTCGTAGGTGTCGGTGACCGCGTAGAAAAGCGGATAGACGCCGATCTTGTCCCATTCGGGTTTGTAGAAGTCGGCGTAGAGCTCCTCGTTCACGCGGAAGCCGACATAGGTGTTCGGAAAAGCCTGCGGCAGGCTCGACACGTGGTTCAGCGAGAAGCTGCGTGCCTGATAGACCGGATAGGTCGGGGCGATGTCGGCGATATCCGTCGACAGGGCCTTGAAGGCGTCCTTCGGGCTGTTCAGCATCGCGTTCGGGTAGACCTCGACCTTCAGCTTTCCGCCGCTCTTGGTCTCGATGAATTCCTTCATCGGATTGATGATCTTCTCGATCTCCGGCGAGTTGCTCGGATGGTGGGTCGAGAGACGCAGTGTCGTGACGTCCTGCGCGGACGCCGCTGTTGCGCCAAGTCCGATCGCGGCGATTGCCACCGCGCCGGCAGCGCGCTTCAGTCGTGAAAATAGCAATGACATCAGATGTGTCTCCCTTTCGCTGATTGTTTGATGAGGCCCGGTTCCGTCAGTCCGGCGGGCCGGTTGTTCCCATTGCAGGGCATAGATGAATGAATGTCAATTCATTCGACGGATTGAAAACGGCTTTTGAACGTTTTTTCGAACGATCGTTCTAATTTTGCTCGGAATGGCCTGTCGGCAGCAGCGAGAACACCAGTGAAAGAACGCCGGTGATCAGGAGCGCGAAGGTCAATGGCCTTGCCGTATCGCCCAGACTGTGGCCGACGACGAGACCGACGATCGCTGCCAGAAGCATGATGATGCTGGTCATGAGGGAGGACGCGGCGCCCGCCCTTTCGGGGAACGGGATAAGCGCGCCGGCAATGCCCTGCGGGTAGTACATGCCGATGCCGAAATAGGCGAGCGCGATCGGCGGCAGTACGGTCCATGCCGTGACGCCCAGCATTTCGGTCGTCGCCAGCGCCGCGCCAGCGCCGACGAGCGCAACGATGGTGCCGATGCCGATGGCGCGCTCCATCCCGACGCGCGACACGACCATCCGGCCCGAGATCGTGCCGCCGATATAGCCGAACATCACGATGTTGAAGGAAACGCCGAACGCAAACGGCGAAAGGCCTGCAATGTCCTGGAGGATATGCGGCGACGCGGAGAGAAGGCTGAACAAGCCCGCATAGCTCAGCGCGACGAGGATCGTGTAACGCCAGAAAACCCAGTGACGTGACAGAAAGACATAGCTGCGGATGAGATCGCCCGGAGTCATTCGCCGGCTCTGACGTGACGGCGCCGTTTCCGGCATCGTCAGCGCGATGCCGGTCAGACAGAACGCGCCGACACCGGCGATGGCGATGAAGGTTGATGGCCAGCCGAAATATTGCTGCAGCACGCCACCGAGGATCGGCGCCATTGCCGGCACCAGCCCCATGATCGAGGAAAGCCGCGCAAGCTCCGCACCGGCCCGCGCCCCTTCGTAAAGATCGCGCACGATGGAACGGCCGAGAACCAGCGGCCCGGAAGCGCCGAGCGCCTGGATGAAGCGCATTGCCGCCATCGTCTGGAGATCGGGGACGAATATGCAGGCGAGCGAAGCAACGACGAAGATCGCCATGGCGACCAGCAAGACCGGCTTGCGGCCATAGTGATCTGCGACCGGCCCGTAGACGAGCACGCCGCTCGCCATGCCGAAGCTGAAGACGCTCAATGTCAGCTGTGCCTCTGCCGGCGTGCCGCCGAAGGCCGCCACCATTGCCGGAAAGGACGGCAGATAGAGACAGCTCGCCATCGGGCCGAGGGCCGTCATCATGGCAAGAAGGGTGGTCATCCCCAATGAACGGGGTTCGCTGTCCGAGGCAGGGGTCACGGTCATGATAGACTGTTTAAACGTCGCGGGCGCCGGTTCCCACATACGTATACGCAGGGCCGGCCATGCAAATTTGCATGCCTTGTACCCTGCCTAGGCTTTCGGGCCATAGGCATGGAGGTCCCGGCCGTGCCGCTTCAGCCAGCGTTCGGCATTGTCGGTGTGCGGACATATCTGCCGCACGAGGCGCCAGAACCCGGCACCATGATTCATGTGTGCGATATGCGCGACTTCATGGGCGGCAAGGTAGTCCAGCACGTCGGGCGGCGCCATGATCAGACGCCAGGAGAAGGAAATCGTCCCGCTGGTGGAGCACGATCCCCATCGCGTTGCAGGATCGCGCAGCGCGATGCGGCGCTCCTCGACGCCGATGGCCGCGCAATAGGCGGCAGCAGAACGTGTCAGGTCGCGCCTTGCCTCCGCCTTGAGAAAATCGGTCAGCTTTCGTGAAAAATGTTCCGGCGCGCCGGGCACCGATATGACCGGCCCGTCCGCACTCTCAGGCAGTACGCGGACAAGTCCTCTGAGCCCGCCGCGTGCTTCCAGCCGGTGCTCGACGCCGCGAAGCGGAATGGACTCTCCCGCTGCAAAGGCGACCTGTGCGGGAAGCCGATCGAGCCGAGTCTCCATCCAGCCGCGATGCCGTTCCGCGAAGTGTATGGCGTCGCCTTCGCGCCCCCGGACGGGCAGGGTCAGAACGAAGGCGTCGCCCTTCTGGCCGAGTCTCAGCGAAATGCGCCTTGCGCGCGGTGACCGGCGAAGGATGACCGGCACGGACCGGCCGCCGGCAAAGATCGTCATGATCTGCCGGTCGGCCGGTGGCTCTTTTGCCGTTCTTCCGAGGCGCAACAGCATGGCGCCGATGGTGCGGCGATTCGCATCGCCGCGCCACTGTCAGGCCTTCCTGCCGGTCCCCAGAACCTCGTCGATATCCGGAACCGTCACGCCGGCCGCTTCCCAGGCCTGTGGTGCAAACCACGCCCGCTGAAGCGATACGACCGCGTTGGAGTGGCGGATGACAATGCGGTCAACCTGCGTTCTCAGCGGATGATCCTGCTCGCCGAGCGCACGGACCACTCTGCTGATCGAGGCCTGCAAATCGCCGCTCGCCGATTCCAGTCGTCCCTTGCCTGCGCCGCCACTGAGGAGCGTGCGGGCAAGTCCGCGCCTCTCGTCCAGTTCTGCGTCGCTGACGGAACCGCCACTCAGGCAGGTCGCGATTTCGTCAGCCATGTCGGCATAGGCTCCAAGCTCGAACCGCGAACGGTCCTCTGCGTAGTCGAGCCGGTCAACCAGAAAGTCCAGATACTTTGCCATCAGGGCAACCTGTTCGCGGGCGAGCGTATCACCCGACTTGTCGACGGCAGGTCCGACAATTGTGTTCAGCGACGTGATGCAGGCGCGCAGCCCGTCCAGTGTTCTGTCAGCCATCAGTTTGCCTCCCCGAGAACCTGAAGCAACTCGTTGGCGATCGGATAGGCAGCACCTTCCACGATCGACAGCAGAACGTCCTGATGCGACTTACCGAGCCGCACGACGCGATAGCTGGTGCCAAGGCACGAGCAAACGAGCTGATAGGCATTGAAGACACGGTAGTAATGCATGCGTTTGGGATCGATGGAGAGGCCCGAAAGCTTCTCGTAATCCTCGTAGAACTGTTCCTCAGGCACCAGCCCGCAGACCAGGAATGTCTTGCCGTCTTCGGCGGTGTTGCCGAAGAGCCGCGTTGTCGCCCAGGCAAGGTCGCGGTGGCGATCGCCGAGATAACCACGCTCCCAGTCCAGCCAGCCGGTCATTTCACCCTTCGCCTCGTCGAAGAGGAAATTTCCGCTGCGATAATCGCCATGAATCGGGCTCACCCGGTCAAGCACCGGCAGATTGTCTCTGAGCCAGTTGGTCGCGGCTTCAACGAGCGGAATATCCTCCCCGCGGTCCTCTTCCCAGACCCGCAGCACGCGGTTGAGCTGCCACAGCGCCGACTGGGTGGTGCCGATCTCCGGGACGTCGAACATGTCAAAGTTCGATTTTGTATAGTCATGGGAATGGATGGCAGCCAGGTGACCGGTGAACTGCGGACCAAGCTTGGCGCGCAGTTCGGGCGAGAAGACGGTACCGGTGCCGCTGACGCGGGCCTTGTCCTGCGACGGTTTCGTCGTCCCAGTGATGAACCCGTAGACGATCGCCGGTTCGGGAAACCACTTGCCCTGCGGATCCATCCAGTAGGTCTTCGGAACCGGGACGACGCCGTTCATCGCCTGGATCATCTGGAATTCCCGGCCACGGCTGGTCGTGTTGAGCGATTCGGCCGGCTCCATCCGGACAACCAGCTTTTCCGTCTGTTTCCTGCCCCCTTCCGTCCAGGTCAGCGTGAAGCCGAACTGCAGCTTTGATGCTCCGCCCGTGAGCCAGCCCTCATCGCTGATTTCAAAGCCGCCATCGATATGATCGTTGAGGAAATGGCGGACATAACCCGACATTTCTCCAAGAGAAGGAATCCGGTAGGGCCCCAGGTTCCGCCGCTGCATCTTGCGGCTGAACATCACGTCGTATTCGCGCTCGCTGGGAAACGCCTGTCTTATCCTTGCGACAATGTCCTCGCTCGGGTCGTCTCGCCATTGGCGCTTTGCCCGAACGTCTTCGGCGGGTAGGAAAAGCCTGGGCTCAAGCCTGCTTTCTCCCGCCGTCTTAACTGCACCTGTCATGTATGTTCACCATTTCCTGATGCGGGTAATCGCCGAGCGGGCGGCTACGCCGTGATGTAGGGTATGCGGTCCTCGAAGCGCCGTCCGCGGAACTCGTTTTCCACGGTGATGGCGCGGTTTTCCTGGAAGCTACCGCCGCCGATCTTGCCGCCCATTTCCCACTCCATAAGGCCGACCCAGCAGACCGAATTGGAATAGGCTCGCCACGGCGCGCCGGCGATCGGGTTGCCGCGCAGACGATATTCGTTGCCGCGCTGGTCGGTAACATGGACCTCGACGAAGATCGGAACGATCCCGAGGCGCGTCGTGCGGACCTTGGTGTCCATGATGGCGAAGACCTCGCCCTTGTCGAGCAGATAGCCGTGGGCAAGTTTCTGATCGTCGCCGGCCGGCTTGTTCGGATCCAGATGCATGTGAATGCGGAATCCGAGCTCCTCGCCGAACTGCGCCCAGAAGGAATTCATGGGCGGAACGGTCTTCTCGGGCCTTGGTCCCCAGCTGTGGTTCATGCGGTCGACGACATCGACCCTGTACTCCTTGCCGCGGATCTTCACGGTTCCCTTCGTCCGGCAGTGCATGTCGAAATGACCCTTGTAGCCGCTGCCCATCGAGGTGCGCGCAAGCTGTTCCTCAGGCGTGCCGCCGGCGAGAGGGTTGAGGTTTTTGTCGTGAATGTCCCAGGGGTGCATGATGCCGATCATGTCGACATGGATTTCGGTATCGTCCTGTCCGACATAGTCGATCCGATAGTCGCGCGGCGGGTTCACGGCTTTCACGCTGAGGCCGTTCGGGCCGTGCACGTGGGAAAAGCGTTCCGGCGCGGGCAGCTGGAAGTCCGTGTCGCAATAGAGCAGTTCGAACTCCGTCGCACTGACGCACCCCATGAAGCGGATGTCGTTTGACATCGAGCCGAGCTTGGGCCGGGTGCAGACATAGACGTGGCCGAAGATGCGCTCCTCAGGCAGCGAGATGGGCAGGTAGTAGGTTTCGGCCCAGGTGTAGTCGTCGGTGTCGCTGTAGTGATATTCGAGGTCTTGGGCGGTAATCAAAGTCGTCTCCTCAGGTATTGAAGGGGATGCGCCGCGAAACGATCCGCAGGCGGAAGGTTGCGTATCTCAGAATAGAAGACCCCAGTGGCGCGGCAGGAATAGCACCAGATCGGGGAATGCGATGGCGATCGCGACCACGACAATCTGGATCGCGATGAACGGGATGACGCCCTTGTAGATCGAAACGGTGCTGATCTCGGCAGGGGCGACGCCGCGCATATAGAAAAGGGCGAAGCCGAAGGGCGGTGTCAGGAACGACGTCTGCATGTTGATCGCAACGACCACCGCGGCCCAGACGAGCACGTGTCCCGGCGTTGCGACGAAGGAACTGAAATCGGCGGAGACGAGTATGGGTGCGAAGATCGGCAGGACGATCAGGCAGATCTCCAGCCAGTCGAAGAAAAATCCCAGGATGAATACGCCGATCATCAGGGCCATCAGCACATGAAAGCCCGTGTCCACGCCCATGGATTCCAGCATTCCGTGCACAACATCGTCTCCTCCGAGCATGCGGAACACATACGAAAATAGCGTTGCGCCGAAGATGACGAAATAGACCATTCCGACTGTCAGCGATGCATCCAGGACCATCTCGCGCAGGGCGGCGAACGACACCGTTCGCTTGAGGGCGGCGAGCAACAGCGCACCGGCACAGCCGACACCGGCCGCCTCGGTCGGGGTTGCAAACCCGCCATAGATTGAACCGAGCACGATGATGATGAGCAGCAGCGGGGGAATGAGAGCTTTCAGCAGCGTGAACATCGCCGCCCCGCTTCTGAATGCATTTTCCTCAGGCGGCGTCGCGGGTCCGACACTGGGCTTCAGGAATCCCAGAACCAGAAGGTAGATCACATAGAGGCTGGCCAGCAGCAGTCCCGGCAGGATGGCGCCGGCAAACAGCGCGGCGACCGAAGCCTGCAGCATATCACCCATGACGACGAGCATGATGCTCGGCGGGATCAGGATGCCGAGCGTGCCGGCTGCGGCGACCGACCCGGTGCTGATTTCCGGGCTGTAGTTCCGGCTGAGCATCAGAGGCAGTGCGATGATGCTGATGACCACGACCGAGGCGCCGATCATGCCCGTCATTGCCGCAAGGACGGTTCCGACCAGGATGACGGCGACGGCAAGGCCGCCTCTCAGACCGCCGAGGATCGCCTGCAATGACAGGAGAAGATCCTCCGCCACACGGCTCTTCTGGAGAATTGACCCCATGAAAATGAATAGCGGAATAGCCACGAAGACGGGGTTCTCGACCGCCTGCCGGTAGATGCGCGGCAGCAGGTTCATGAACTGGATCATGTGGAATTCGCCCATCGCGATGCCGATGAAGCCGAACAGGATTCCGACAGCGCCCAGCACGAAGGCGACGGGATAGCCGGTGAAAAGGCCGACGACCATGACGGCAAACATCCACAACGGTAGCGTGTCGGCAAAAAAGCTAGGCATTGGCTGCGCGCTCCGCTTCGGCATCGCCCGAGACGAGCATCGCGATGTTCTTCAGTAGGACCGATATGTTCGCCAGCATCAGGCCCCAGAAGGCGGCATAGAGCGCGGCCTTGATGATCCAGCGATAGGGCAGCCCGGAACTGTTCGGTGACCCTTCGCCCTGGTGGAAGGACACCATCATGAACTGATGGGCATAAGGCAGCGCGACCAGCAGGTAGGGAAAGGCGAGCAGAATGCAGCCGGCAATCTCAATGATGCATTTGGTGCGATGGCTCAGGCCGCTGGTCAGAACGTCGACCCTGATATGGGCATCGCGCGTGTAGGCGTATCCGATCCAGGCGCAGAACAGGATTGCCTGAAGGTGCCACTCAAGTTCCTGCAGCCGCGTCGAACCGAGGCCCGGAACCTGAAGGCCGATCTTCCTGGTTACGACATCAAGACAGACGGCGAAAACGAGAAGCAGCAGAGCCCATGAGAAGGCATGGGCGACGAGGCGAAGCCAGGCGTCAATTCCCCGGCTGATTTTCATCAGCGGACTTTCGGCTAGCATCATGAACGATCCATCTGACTTTCCTGGCGCACGGGCGAAATCGCCCCGGGCTTTCGCCCGGGGCTTTGGCGATCGTTATTTGACGAAACCGATCTTCTTCCATTTCGCGTATTGCGCGCGGAAGGCGCTGTAGGAGTCCCAAGCCTTCTTGAAGTTCTCGCTCTTCTGCGCCTGCTCGGCGGCGACTTCCTGCCACTTTTCCTCGAGCGCCTTGAGCACGTCTTCCGGATATTCGCGGATTTCCACGCCGGCGGCCTCAAGGTCGGCCAGTGCCTTGGGCTGGAGCGCCTCGCCTTCGGTCAGCATCGACATGGTGCTCTGGTCGCAGGCGGCCTGGACCGAATCCTTCTGCTGCTGGGACATTGCATCCCATTTGGCCTTGGAGATCAGCAGCACCGGGAAGCTCGACTGCGCCTGCCAGCCGGGGAAGTAGTAGTATTTGGTGACGGTCTGGAAGCCGAGCGACTTGTCGATCGACGGCATGGAGAATTCCGCCGCGTCGACGGTGCCGAGTTGCAGCGCCTGAAGCAGCTCGCCGGGGCTGATGTTCTGTGTCGAGACGCCAAGCTTCTCCATCACATTGCCGCCGAGGCCGCCGATGCGGAACTTCAGGCCCTTGAGATCGTCGAGCGAGTCGATCGGCTTGCGGAACCAGCCGCCGCCTTCCGCGGCCAGGAAGCCGCAGACCATGCTGACGATATTATATTTGCCGTAAAGCTCCTTCATCATCTCTTCGCCGCCGCCCTGCTTCATCCAGGCGAGATATTCAGGCGCGCCGGGGCCGAAGGGGACGTTGGTGAAGAGCGTGAAGCCGATATCCTTGCCTGACCATATGAGGCTGTCGGTGAACGCTGCGTCGAGTGCGCCGCTGCTGATCGCGTCGAAATATTCCTTCGGTGGCAGCAATGCGCCGGGGGCGAAGAATTTCACCTCGATGGAGCCGCCGGACAGCGCTTCGATCTGCTTTGTCAGGCGCTCCTGTGCCGGGCCAAGAATGCTGGTAGGTGCGGGATAGCTGCCGGCGAGCTGTAGGGTGATTTTCTTGTCCTGTGCCGTTGCGGGCGCTGCGGCCAGCAGGCTGGCACCCAGCATCAGGGTCAGTAATTTGACAGATTTCTTCATGGTTTCCTCCGATTGACTGCGTTGCGTTCTGGCAGTTCTTTGGTCGCTGCAGCAGAATCCGGCGCCTGCCGTGGACAAGGTCCGGCGGCGTGGCGCCATTGGTTCAGCTGCATGTGTCTGGACTTGAAATTGAGGCGGAGCGCGGACCGTGGGCGGTCTGTCGCGAGCCGGCGTTCTTCCAATGTCGTAGAATCACGTTTTCTCCCCTGTCCCCGCATGTCGCGAAGACGAATTTCTGACGCATGCTTATCGTTCGCTACGTCATGTTATTGTTGGAGTCCGATACCATGCGCCAATTCACGGCGACTAGGCTTTGCGTGTTCGGGATTCAGGTGTAAGAGTTATCGGAATTTCCGATAAGAGGCCCTGAGGGCCGAAAGGGCCCGCCTTGACTGTCGAACTGCGCCACCTGCGCAACTTCAAGCTTCTTGCCGAGGAGCTCAATTTCAGTCGGGCTGCCATGCGCGCGCACATTTCGCAGTCCTCGCTCAGCGAGCAGATCCTCAGGCTCGAGGATGTTCTGGGCGTGAAGCTGTTCGACCGCAGCCGCCGGCACGTCAAGCTGACGATGGCCGGGGAGGTTCTTCGCGAGGAACTGCCAGGCCTCCTCGACAATGTCGGGCGTATCGTCGAACGGACGCGTCAGGCCAGCGGCGAGGCGCGCGAACGGCTGCGCGTAGGATATTCGGCGATGGCGCTCAACACGCCCATGTCCCGCATCATCCAGAATTTCCGCCGACAGCATCCCGACATCGAAACCACGCTGTTCGAACAGTCGTCCAACGGGGCGGAGGTCGCGCTGATGGACAATGCGCTCGATTGCGTCTTCGTCCCCAACCCGCCCGACAATCCGAAGATTTCCTTTCTGCACGTCCTGCACGATCCTGTTGTCTGCTGCCTTCCGCCCGACAGCAAGCTTGCCCACAAGGATGTTCTGACGGTTGAGGATCTCAGGGGTCAGCCGCTGATTCTGCCCAACCCGGGCAGCTGGTCGGCGGAGTTCATCCTGGCGGCCTGCAACAGCCATGGGGTCGAACCGACGATCGCTGCCAGGGCCTCACGGCCGTCCGTGTTCCTGACGATGGTGTCCGCTGGCGTCGGGATCAGCTTTCTGTCGGCGACGCTGGAAAGAATGGCCCCCGACGGCATACATCTCAGACGCCTCGGCGACCCACCCATCGCGATGCCGTTTTCGCTCGTATGGGATGCCAGCCGCCAGACAGCCGGCATCAAGAATCTGATCCGCGTCACGCACGCCACTTTGGAAGCAATGTCCGGAAAGGCATGACGGCCGACCGCAGCGATCTGTGGCCGGCCGTTCGATTGACAGATCAGGCGCTGAGGAGCGGAATCCGATCCTTCCACCGGCGCCCGCGAAGCCGCGTTTCGACGGGAAGCGCGTGATTTTCCTGCAGCGAGCCGTGACCGATCTTGCCGTTCAGTTCCCACTGGATGAGGCCGATCCAGCAGATGGCCGTGGCATATGCCCTCCACGGACCGCCGCATAGCGGGATGCCGCGCAGCACATATTCCTTGCCGCGCTCGTCCTTGAGCTCGACCTCGATCGAGATCGGCACGATGCCGAGGCGTGTCGTCGACATGTTGAGTTCGGTGATTGCGTAGACCTCGCCGCTGTCGAGCAGATAGCCGTGCGCGAAGCGCTGGTCTTCGCCGTTTGGCTGGGTCGGGTCGAGATGCATGTGGAAGCGGAAGCCGAGTTCCTCGCCGAACTGCGCCCAGACGGAATTCATCGGCGGGATGTCCTTTTCCGGACGCGGGCCCCAGCTGTGATTCATCCGGTCGATGACATCGACCTCGAACTCCACGCCGCGGATCTTGACGGTGCCCTGGGTGTGGCAATGCATGTCGAAATGGCCCTGATAGCCGCTGCCCATGGATGTGCTTGCAAGGCGTTCCTCGTGCGTCTTGCCCGCGAGCGGATTGAGCTTGGGATCATGAATGTCCCAGGGGTCCATGATTCCCTTCATGTCGAGATGAACTTCGGTGTCGTCGAAACCGACATAGTCGATCCGGTAATCGCGTGGCGGCTTGACGGCCTTCACGCTCAGTCCGTTCGGGCCCTCGATATGGGAGAATTTCTTCGGTGCGGGCAGATGGAACTGGGCGTCGCAATAGAGCAGTTCGAACTCGGTGTTGCTTACCGACCCGTGGAAGCGGATGTCGTTCGACATCGAGCCGAGGACCGGCCGGGTGCACACATAGACATGTCCGAAGATGCGCTCCGTGGGAATGGAAATCGGCAGATAGTAGGTCTCTGCCCAGGTGTAATCGTCACTGTCGCTGAAGTGATATTCCAGATCTTCTGCGGTAATCATTCTCTCTCCCTTTCGAGTGCATTGGCTATCGTCGCTCCCGTTTGCGACGAGCCGCATTGGCCATCGGGGTTCAACTATCATGGGTTCGGATCGGCATGCACTATTGGCTCGAACGCATTTCAGGCGTATCGACTATCGGAATGGCCGATAGCGATTGAGTGAACGAACGGGTGTTAGAGCCTTGCTGGTGGAACTGCGGCATCTGCGTAATTTCAGGCTTCTCGCCGAAGAGCTGAACTTCACGCGCGCCGCGCGCCGCGCGCACGTTTCGCAATCTTCGCTCAGCGAGCAGATCCTGCGTCTGGAGGACATTCTGGGGGTGAAGCTGTTCGACCGCAGTCCGCATCACGTGCGGATGACGGAGGCCGGAGAAGCGCTCTATCGCGAGTTGCCCGACCTGCTCGATCATCTCGGCAGGGTGCTGGAGACGACGAGGCTCGCCGGCGGGCATCCCAGACGGCGCCTTCGCATCGGCTATTCTTCGTCCATGGCGCTCAATTCGCCCATGCCGCGGATCGTACAGACCTTTCGCCAGGCCTATCCGCGCACGGACACGGTATTGCTCGAGCACTCGTCGACCGATTTCGAGCGCATGCTGACGGAAGGCGATGTCGATTGTTTCTTCATCCCCAACCCGCCGGCCCACACGCGCATCGCCAGCCTGCCGATTCTCTTCGATCCGGTTCTTTGCTGCCTGCCGCCGGGGCATCGGCTTGCCGGGAAGAGCGAGGTCCGGCTGGAGGACCTGCGCGATGTCCCGGTGATCATGCCGACGGCCGGCGCCCGCTTTGGCGTCTATGTGATGACGGCATTCCTGGCGGCGGAGGTCGAGCCGAAGGTCGTGGCCAATATTTCCCAGCCGACGGTGCTGCTGACGATGGTCTCGACAGGCGCAGGCGTGAGTTTCATTCCAAGTTCGCTTGCCGGCCTCGTGCCGGAAGGCGTTCCGCTTCGCCCGCTCGGATCACCCGTTCTCAAGGTTCCCTTTTCCTTCGTCTGGGACACCGGTCGTGCCAATCCCGCGGTCGACGACATGGTTGCGATCGTACGGGCGGCAGTGTCGCGGGCAATACCGGAACCGGCGCCGCCGGGTGCTCAAACCCCGGTCTGAGCATGTTGACACGGCGGGCATGTTGTTCGCGTATGAGCCGGCTGCATTGGATGGGGGATACATACGCATGATGCATTTTACCGCAGACCAGATCGCGCTGCGCGACATGGTGCGCAACATGGTCGATCGCGAGGTCCGCCCCATCGCGCAGAAGGTCGATGACGACGATGCCATTCCGGAAAATATCTTCCGGCTGTTTGGCGATCTCGGCCTTGTCCAGATTGGCCTGCCGGAGGAATATGGTGGGCCCGGCGGCAACCTGACCAGCGTTTGCATCGTGCGCGAGGAAATCGCCAGGGTCTCCCAGGCCTGCGCCCTCGTGGCCGCGCGAAACTGGTTTTCCATCATTGGCGTTCTGATGAATTTCGGCTCCGAGGAACAGCGCCGTCGCTTCTTCCCGGAAATCGCTGCCGGTCACACGCTTTCCGCCGCAGCGATCACGGAGCCTGAGGCTGGCTCCGACCCGGCGTCCATGAAGACGCGCGCGGTAAAGGATGGCGATTCCTACGTGCTCAACGGTCACAAGGCGTGGGTTTCGTGGGGAACGCTGTCGAAATATGTGACGATTTTCGCCAAGACCGGTGATGTGGAGCGGCGCGGCATCGACAATATCAGCTGTTTCATCGTGCCGGCCGATACGCCTGGTCTTGAGTTCGCAACGCCTGAGCGCAAGCTCGGCATGCGCGGCGCGCCGAGCGGCCAGATGTACCTCGACAACGTTCGCGTCCCCGCCGAGAACCTGATCGGTGAGGAGGGCAAGGGCTTTCTGGCCGCGATGCGCATTCTCGATCTGTCACGCCCGACGGTCGGCGCGATGGCGGTCGGAATCGCGCAAGGGGCGACCGATGTCGCGCTCGATTTTGCCCGCGAGCGCCAGCAGTTCGGCCGCGCGATTTCCGATTTTCAGGCCGTCCAGTTCATGCTCGCCGACATGCAGATGCATACCGATGCGGCGCGCCTCGTCGTCTATGACTGCGCCGCCAGGATCGACGCGGGCAATCTTGAGGGGATCGCTGCCAAATCCTCCATGTCCAAGGCATTTCCGACCGATGTCGCGATGAAGGTGACGACGGACGCCGTCCAGATTCTCGGCTCGGCCGGATGCTCGAAAGATTATCCGGTTGAGCGCATGTTCCGCGATGCCAAGGTCAATCAGATCTGGGAAGGCACCAACCAGATTCAGCGCGTCGTGATCGCCCGCGAAATGCTGAAAAAGCGCTAGGCCACTTCGGCGGACCGAACCGGCCGCGGCTCTGGGGGTGGCGCGATAGGGCGGCTCTCGCAACCGCCAAGGATGCGGAAACGACGGAGGAATGGATCGTCGGATCAAGTCCGACGATGACAGGCTTATACTGGACGATGGGCCGTGCCCAACCCTCCGTCATTGCCCGGCCTGACCGGGCAATCCATTCCGACTGGCTGTCGGGAGAACGGGCGGCCTAGTGGTTTTCAGCGAGCCGCCGCGCCTGCGCGATCCATTTGTCGCGGGCAATCCTGCCCTTGAAGTTGAGTTCTGAATCGAGCTTCGCCGCCGCCTCGTCGTCGAGCGCCGCGATCTGGGTGAAATGCTCGATCCCTTTCGACTTCAGCATCTTGGCGAGTTTCGGACCGATCCCGGCGATGCGCGTAAGGTCGTCGGCTGGCGCCGAACCATTGGTCTTCGGCGGCGTCGCCGGTTCTGCGGCAACTGCCGGCGCAGGTTCAGGTGCCGGCTTCGGGCTCAGCACCGAAGCGACCTTGGCAATCGACCGGGAAAGCGGCCGCCGCGGCTGTGTCGACAGGATGAAGTCGCTGATCCGCGGCGCGATCTCCGACCGGAAGCGCGAGCCGTTGAAGACGCCGTAATGTCCGACCTTGGGCTGCATGTAGTGAACCTTGCGGTCCTCGGGAATATTTGGGCACAGGTCGTGCGCCGCCTGCGTCTGGCCGAGGCCCGAGATATCGTCCCGCTCGCCTTCGACGGTCATCAGCGCGCAATTCCGGATCTTGGTGAGATCGACCGGCATGCCCCGATGCATCATTTCGCCCTTTGGCAGCGAATGATCGATGAACACCGTCTCGACAGTCTGCAGATAGAATTCGGCGGTCAGGTCCATGACGGCGAGATACTCGTCATAGAATTCGCGGTGCTTTTCCGCCGAATCGCCATCGCCCTGGATCAGGTGCTGGAACAGTTCGTGATGCGCTTCCACATGGCGGTCGAGATTCATGCTCATGAACCCGGAAAGCTGCAGGAACCCAGGATAGACTTCGCGCATGAAGCCGGGATGCGGCCATGGCACGGTCATCACGGCATTGCGCCGGAACCAGTCGATATCGTGGCTTTCGGCCAGCTGGTTCACCGCAGTCGGGTTGCGACGCGTGTCGATCGGGCCGCCCATGAGTGTCATCGACTGCGGCGTATAGGGGTCGTCCCGCCCCTCCATGACTGCAACAGCGGCAAGAACCGGCACGGATGGCTGACAGACGGCCATCACGTTGGTGTCGCCGCCAAGGAAATGCAGGATGGAGATGACGTAGTCGATATAATCGTCAAGATCGAACCGGCCCTGGTCGAGCGGCACCATCCGTGCGTCCATCCAGTCGGTGATGTAGACATCGTGATTGGGCAGCATGTCCTCGACGGTGCCGCGCAGCAGCGTCGCATAGTGGCCGGACATCGGCGCGACGATTAGCAGCTTGGGGCCGGGCGAGCGCCCGTTCGGCAGCGACTTGGAGAAATGCAGCAGGCTGCAGAACGGCCGCTGCCAGACGATTTCCTCCTTCACATTCACCCGCGTGCCGCCGCTGTTGACGCTCTGGATGCCGAACGACGGCTTGCCATAGCGGCGCGTCATCCGTTCGAAGAGTTCCATCGAGGCTGCGACCGAGCGGCCAAAACCCGTATGCGTCACCGGATTGAGCGGATTCTTGTAATAAAGCCGCGTGGCGTCTGCCATCGCGCGAACTGGGCTCAACGCCGCGTGCGTGAGTTCATACCATTGATAATACATGCAAATTCCTCAGCATTATCGGGCATGGCTTGCCCTTGGGGGGTCATGCTGCACTGCAATATGATAGGGGAAGCAGGGCATTTTAGCAAGTTCGACGATTTGCCGATTGCATTGCCGCTCCGCTCGGCCCTTGCAAGGCGCGGCAGGCTTCTGCATAGCACATGAGGTGTTGTCCGGTCCGTTTGAGGTACGCGTGTCATGGAAGCCCTGAACGAAATTCCGGCCCCGGCGGCACGCCGCCTTCGCCTGCAAACGCTGAGCCGCCTGCGCTGGCTTGCCGTCGTCGGCCAGGCGGGCACGATTCTCGCCGTCTATTACGGACTTGGCTTCGACCTGCCGCTGGGCCTCTGCCTGATTCTCGTCGCGCTGTCGGCCTGCCTGAACATCGTGCTGCGGATCCGCTATGCGGCCTCGCACCGCCTGTCGCCGGTCGCCGCCGCCGTCCTGCTTGCCTATGACACCATCCAGCTTTCAGCCCTGCTCTATCTCACCGGCGGCCTGACGAATCCCTTCGCCCTGCTGCTGATCGTTCCGGTCGTGGTGTCGGCGAGCGCCCTTGAGCCGCGCATTACCGTCGCGCTCGGCCTGCTTGTCCTCTTCGCGTCCGCCGTGCTCGGCATTTTCCATTGGCCGCTGCCCTGGTTTACCGGCGAGCTGATCATGCCGCGCGGCCTTTACGTCGCCGGCGTCTGGGCCGGCCTTGCCGCCTGTACCGCCTTTGTCGGCATCTATGCCTGGCGCATCTCGGCGGAATCCCTGACGCTGGCCAGCGCCCTTTCGGCCGCGGAACTGGCGCTGGCGCGCGAGCATCATCTTTCGACGCTCGACGGTCTTGCCGCCGCGACGGCGCATGAACTGGGAACGCCGCTGGCGACGATCCACCTGGTCTCGAGTGAACTCGCCAAGGAACTCCCGGCCGACAGTCCGCTCGCCGACGACATCCGCCTTCTCGTCACGCAGTCCAAGCGCTGCCGCGATATCCTGTCCAAGCTCGGCTCGCTCGACGGCATGTCGGAAGGCCCGCTCGGGCGCATCGCGCTGCCCGTGCTGGTCGACGAGATCGCCAGCCCGCATCGCGGCTTCGGCGTCACGCTGGCCGTTCGCGCCGAGGGCGATGGCGATGCGCCGACCTGCCGCAGGGATCCGGCGATCATGTACGGGCTCGGCAATATCGTGGAGAACGCCACCGACTTCGCCGAGGCGTCGGTCGGGATCGATATCGGCTGGAATGCCGATCGGATCACTGTCACCGTTGCCGATGACGGGCCGGGCTTTCCGCTCGCCATTCTCGACAAGCTCGGCGACCCCTATATCGGCAGCCGCAAGGGGCGGCAGACCAAGGCTGGCGGCGGCCGCGACAACGACAAGGGCCTCGGGCTCGGCGTGTTCATCGCAAAGACATTGTTGGAGCGTACCGGTGCAAGCCTGCGCTTTGAGAACATGATCGGTGGCGGGGCGCGGGTGCGCATCGAATGGCCGCGCCGCCTGCTGGAGGCGCCGGCCGCCTGAACCAGCCTTGAAGGGGCGACACGATGGCAGAGCTTCGGCCAGATCCCCACGCGGTAACCGACCTTGCGACGCTGGAGGCGATCTATCCGCTCGAGCCGACGCCGGCCTCAACGGTGAAGGTTCTCGATCACCTTTCTCCCGCTTACCGGCGCATCGTCGAGGCAACGCCATTCGCGGTGCTGGCAACGACCGGCCCGCGCGGCGTCGACTGTTCTCCGCGCGGCGACGCGCCGGGCTTCATCGCGGTGCTGGATGACCGCACGGTCGCGATCCCCGACAGGCGCGGCAACAACAGGCTCGATACGCTGCGCAACATCATCGCCGATCCGCGCATCGGGCTGATCTGCCTCGTGCCGGGCATGAACGAGGCGCTGCGTCTCACCGGCAGGGCCAGCCTCACGGCCGATCCGGCGCTTTGCGAACGCTTCGCCGTCGATGGCAAGGCGCCCGCGACGGTCATGGTCATCAGCATCGACACGGTCTATTTCCAGTGCGCGCGGGCGATTCTGCGCTCCCGCCTCTGGGATCCTGCCGTGCGCGTTGCCCGTGAAACATTGCCCTCTGCTGGCGAGATGCTTAAAACAGCAGATCCGTCCTTCGACGGTGCCGAATATGACAAGAAATTACCCGGCAGGCAGGCTCAGACACTCTACTGATCCTGCCCGCAGACCGGGGACAAGGACAGGCAAGAGGCATGAGTGCGGATACGGCAGGTTCGCTGCTGATTCTCGATGACGACGCGCCCTTCTGCAACCGGCTCGCCCGGGCGATGGAAAAGCGCGGGTTCACGGTCAAGGTCGCCGGTTCGGTGGCCGAGGCGCGCGCGATCGTGGAGACGACGCCGCCCGATTACGCCGTCGTCGACATGCGCCTGGAAGATGGCAACGGCCTTGATGTCGTCGCCGCGCTCAAGGCCCTGAAGCCGGATGCCCGCGCCATCATCCTGACCGGCTACGGCAACATCGCCACCGCCGTCACCGCGGTGAAGCGCGGCGCGATCGACTATCTGGCCAAGCCCGCCGATGCCGACGACATCTACAACGCGCTGATGGGCGAGGGTGAAACGCCGCCGCCGCCGCCCGACAACCCGATGTCGGCCGACCGCGTCCGCTGGGAGCATATCCAGCGCGTCTATGAAGGCTGCGACCGTAACGTTTCCGAGACCGCCCGCCGCCTCGGCATGCACCGCCGCACCCTGCAGCGCATCCTCGCCAAACGCGCCCCGCGCTAGGCCGCCGCATCGATTTCGAAACCGCACGGTTGGGATTGGTGTTGGATCACGCCCGCCCCACCCACAGTCATTGCCGGGCTCGACCCGGCAATCCATACCGCCGGGCGTTCGACGAACCGGGCGGGCGGTATTCCTGCTGCCATGCCCTACGCAACGCCGCACCCACCGAAGCGACAGAGGAATGGATCGTCGGATCAGGTCCGACGATGACAGGCTTTGGTTTGCCGCCACGTTGCTCGTCTCTCTGATCGCCCGACTGACGACGCGCCCCGCTCTGGCCACGCCCCGAAGTGGTCATTGCCTTGGTAAAGCGCCTCACCCACCCGCCGTCATTGCCGGGCCTGACCCGGCAATCCATACCGCCGGGCGTTCGACGGAACGGGCGGGCGGTATTCCTGCCGCCATGCCCTACGCAACGGCGCACCCCCTGAAGCGACGGAGGAATGGATCGTCGGATCAAGTCCGACGATGACAGGCTTTGGTTTGCCGCCACGTTGCACGTCCCTCTGATTGCCCGACTGACGACACGCACTGCTCTGGCCACGCCCCGAAGCGGCCATTGCCTTGGCGAAGCGCTCAACCCACCCACCGTCATTGCCGGGCCTGACCCGGCAATCCATACCGCCGGGCGTTCGACGGAACGGGCGGGCGATATTCCTGCCGCCATGACCAACGCAACGCTGTATCCGCAGAAGCGACAGAGGAATGGATCGTCGGATCAGGTCCGACGATGGCAGGCTTTGAGATGACGACGGGCAGAACCCCGATCCTCGACGTGTCATTGCCGGGCTTGACCCGGCAATCCATACCGCCGGGCGCTCGACGGAACGGGCGGGCGGTATTCCTGCCGCCATGCCAAACGCAACGCCGCACCCACTGAAGCGACAGAGGAATGGATCGTCGGATCAGGTCCGACGATGACAGGCTTTGGTTTGCCGCCACGTTGCTCGTCCCTCTGATCGCCCGACTGCCGACACGCCCCGCTCTGGCCACGCCCCGAAGTGGTCATTGCCTTGGTAAAGCGCCCCACCCACCCGCCGTCATTGCCGGGCTTGACCCGGCAATCCATACCGCCGTGTTCCCGGCGCGGCGGGCGCGGGCGGCGATGCCACATGTGGGCGCCGGCGTCGCAAACGAAAAAGGCCCCGGAAGTGAACCGGGGCCTTGAGCTTTATTCGGCGGGCTGCGGTGCGAGCACCGACGGCGGCGGCGATTTGGCCGCCGGCTTCAGCCGTGCCCATTGCGGGCGGCGATAGAGGAAGCCGAGCTTCGTATCCCGCACCAGCAGATAGAAGATGGCCGGCGCGGCGACGCCCGCGAACGTCACCAGCACGGAGATCGTGCCGATATCGGTAATGATCCCGGTCTTCAGCAGCACCGTGCGGGTGACCGCCATGGGGAAGAAGAACGCCAGATAGATGACGATGGAATTCTGCCCCAGCCAGCGCATGAAACCAAGGAAGTGCACCTTCGCCAGCAGCGCGGAAAGCGTTACCACCGCGCCTGCGCCGGCAAGGCCGAGGCCGAGCGAGACGAACGGCATCTCCGAAACCCCGCCGAACACGGCCACGCCGTTCATCACGCCCCAGCCAAGAAGCGCGGCAAGGCCGAGCACCGGCAGCGCCTGCGCCCGCGCGGCCATCCGGAAGATGACGGGGGCTGCGACAAAGCCGGTGTAGAAATAGACAAAACGCGCGGCGAACTCGTCGATCATGATCCAGCCGGTATGGATATGGGCGATTTCCAGCGCCGCCGCGGCCAGCCAGATGACCGGCACGGGCACGCGCTTCAGCGCCTTCACCACCACGAAGAACACCGGCAGCATGTAGATGAACCAGAGCGTGCCGAACGGCTCGATCGCCGCATAGAAGACGGAATAGGGGATATCGCCCCAGTTGCCCGCCTGCGCGATGCCCGGCCATTCCTTGATCGCCAGCTGGATGATGGCCCAGAGCCAGTAGAAATAGAGGAAGTGCAGCACCTTGGAATCGAGATATTCGCGCCACGGCTTGTCGATGCGCGCCGACAGGAAAAGACCCGCGATCAGAAAGAAATCGGGCATGCGGAACGGCTTTGCGAAGGCGACGAGATAATGCATCCAGCCTTCCTGGCCGGCCGCCCACTCCACGCCGAGCGTGGAATGCATCATCACGACGAAGATGATGCAAAAGCCTTTGCCGTAGTCGACCCAGTCGACGCGGCCTGTTTCATTTCGGGACACCATGGCCTCACTCCTGCTTCATGCCGGGACGATCCGCCCCATGTCGCCGGCATTTGCCTTTTGTCTGGCAAGAGCCGTGCCGAAAGGGGAAAGCGCGCCCGCCCCGCTTCTTGTTGTGGCGGGGAGTGGGAAGAGGCTAGCGGAAAGGAATGACGAAAGCGTTGATGCGGGAAAAGGGATCGACTATGGTCCGCGCGGCTTGTGGCGCGTTATCGCCCGCCCTTAAGCACCCGTAGCTCAGCTGGATAGAGCGTTGGATTCCGATTCCAAAGGTCACAGGTTCGAATCCTGTCGGGTGCGCCAGTTCCCCGTGTCGATTATGCATAACCCTCTAATTTCCAACAGTTTTCTGTTGTAACTTATCGGAGGGTAGACCAAATGGGAGACCATCGGTCACCCTACGTTTTACCAGCGCGGCGTCTTCTACTTCTCAAGGCGAGCCTCGTTGGCATTGGTTTGGATGAAGACCCGCGTCCTCAGTCACCTATGTAGCGTCCTGCGACAACGGATTAGCCCCACAGGGGCCTTGAGCGGCTGCCTGAGGAGGAAACGTGGGTAACGCGGAGTTAGCCGCTAGAGACCCATACGGCCCTAACCGCCCAAGACATGCATGATCATGAAGTAGGCGGACGTAGGGTGAACCTGGGGCGCTGAGGAAATGACGGAGACACGGCCTAGGGTGCCTAGTTCTGAGGCGAATTAGTCATTTACATAGGGGATTATCCCCTTTGCGCGCGAACTCGTAAACCGGCAATTATTGATGGTAGCCTTTTGCGGGATGGCTGAAGCCAAGCATTGACTTTGTGTGGCAATTTTACGAACGAAGTCGCCGAACGGCAATATCGATTATTATTGCGAATCAGCATTTTATTGTTGGGTGAATTAGTGACTGGATTGGACAGTATCTGGGTGCAGATTGCGAGGAAATGAGACGGTGTAAGCATACTGTTTCCTGATGGGCAGCTTGAATTCGGTACGGAATAGAAGCTTATTGCAAAGGTGGCGATAAGCACGAATTTTTACTCGATACAGTTGCGTCTTATATTCAACTACTAATTCAAGCGGGTATTGACAGATGGCCTATGAAATTGAATTTCTTCCGGTAGGTGAGAGCAACGGCGATGCAATCTGCGTCCGCCATGGAGATGCGCAAACCGGGTACACAATTTACGTAGTGGACGGCGGCTACGCTGCTACGGGGCAGACCATCATTGATCATATCAATGAGCACTATGGAGCCCCCGGGTTCATTGATCATGTTGTTCTTTCTCACGCTGACAACGACCACGTTACCGGGCTCATCAGTGTGGTTAAGCATTTTGATGTGGGCGCGCTATGGATGAACCGTCCGTGGCGTTTTGCGGCCGAGATAGTCGGAGCGTTCCACGGGAACTATACGTTTGATGGGTTGGCGAAAGTGATCAGGGATGCGTACCCACTTTTGGCTCAGCTTGAAGACCTTGCTGTTAGCAAGGGCATCCCGATCAATGACGCCTTCACCTACACTCAGATCGGCGCATTCACGGTTATGGCTCCTACGCGTGAGCGCTACTTGGAGCTTATTCCGCAGTTCGATCGAACCCCTACTAGTTACGTGAGGCCGGAGAAGGGGATTTTTGCAAAGTTAGGCGAGGCCGTAAAACAGCTAATGCAATTTTTCGAATCATGGGGGGAGGAAGCGCTCGAGGAGAACCCAGCTCCTACCTCACCCTCAAACGAATCCTGCATTGTCCAACTGGGAAGTTTGGACGGGCGAACCGCGCTTCTAACAGCTGATGCAGGCCCCGACGCTTTGGGTCGGGCGGCAGATGCCGCAGAGCATCTAGGGCGCTTGTCCCCGCCGAACTTTGTCCAAGTTCCCCATCATGGAAGCCGACGTAATGTCACGCCGAGTGTTCTCAATCGCTGGCTCGGCAACGTTCTGCCGGAAGGAAGTGCTTCGCGCGGGACAGCGTTCTGCTCAGTTGGGAACAACAAGCCAGAATATCCTAGGCGGCGTGTGTCGAACGCATTCTTGAGGCGCGGTTACCCCGTTAGCAAGACGACTGGGGGTTGGATTCGACAAAGTCATGATATGCCGAGCCGAGACGGATCGGGCGCACTCACCGCAATCGCCTTCGCTTCCAAATACACGGAATAGAGTGATGGAGCGCCTCGACACCTACGTGGTTCGCGCCCGACTTTTTCCGGCCATCCTGGCGATAGCTCCAGCCATTGCTTTCATGCTGGCGAGCTTCGCCGCCGATTGGGACAAGATTGGGCTTCCGCAGGTGCTTATCACCACGGCGGTGGCAGTCCTCTTTTTCGGCTTCTCAGACCTTTCAAGACGGCTGGGCCGCCGTGTCGAGAAAAGAATGTTCGTGTTTTCAAGCGGCCGACCGTTCCCAACAGTTTTGCGGCACAGGGACAAAGTGATCGATATGAAGTCGAAGGCCCGGTACCACACTTTCCTCGCATCGAAGCTTGGCGAACGTTCTCCGACTGCTGCGTCTGAAACTAAGGATCCTAGTCGGGCAGACGCCTACTATATTCTCGCGGGCAACTGGCTGCGCGAGCGAACTCGTGACCAAGCGAAGTTTAAGGTTCTCTTTGGAGAAAACGTTGTCTACGGCTTTCGTCGGAACCTGCTCGGGCTAAAGTGGGTCGGCTTAGGAATCAACGGGATCGTTGTGGTCGGCTGTGTGTGGATGCTGTGGAGTGCTGACTGGGCACCCGTACCACAATACGGGACGGTGCTCATTGTAAGCTTACTGCACGGCCTATTCTTCCTCTTTGGCGTGTCCGAAAGTAGCGTGCTTGATGCGTCTGACCAGTATGGTCGCCAACTAATAGTCGCGTGTGAAACGCTGATGGCGGACGATGAGGTCGCCAGAAAAAAGAAGGACTGATTATTTCGATATAATTTTCTATGAACTCCACATTGAAGGCGCAGAACATCAATTACTTAACGTGCCGTTGGGTTTCCGGTTATAACTAGTACGCCTTTCCGGGAATGTTAGAGGTTTTCATTTTGTTCTTTTGCGACTCGGTTTTCTACGCTACACCGACCTTAGGTCATCATCGGAACGATGACGCCTCATTGCCGGCACTTAGTCGAGGCTCAAAATGGTTACACGTATGTCAATATCGCAGTTCAACAGCAAGATGCGTCAGGCCCAGCAACAGGCCAAGAGGGCAGTTGATCAATATAACCGCGAGGCAAAGAAATTTAATCTGAAGGTTAAGCAGAACGTCGCCAAAGCCAATCAGGAGATCAATCGGTATAACTCAGCCGTTCGGGCTCACAACAATCGGGTACGAGCCAATCGCGACCGTCTCCGCCGCGAATTGCAGAAACTAGCCAGCCGACAAAGCTCACCCAGGTTTGTTGATTATCGGGCAACGGTAAACTTGGTGCAGACGAACTACGAGAGGCTGGAGAGTCATGCAGAAGCTGATGGGCTGGTCGGTCGCTTTGATGAGATACTTGACCTTTCGGAGCGTGAGGCAGCCAACAACGCAGGTGTTATGAATGCACTGTTCGGTGACACCGAGCAGCTGCCGAACCAGCAGAACGAAGAAGGCCAGCGAGAGCTGCTAGATTTCTTGAAGAGCGTTTCCGTTGATCTGGTGGACAGATGGCGCGGGGCTATCTTTTCCCTGAGTCCTCAAAACCCCGATGCAGCAAGGCATTTTTGCACAAGTGCGCGTGAAGTGATTGCGCAAATTTTGGAGATCAAGGCTCCTGATGCAGACGTCTTTTCCGCTCTTCCCAATTCCCCAACTACGCAGAACGGCAATCCTACACGACGCGCGAAGATCAGCTATTTTCTGCACAGAAAGGGACTAACCGACGCTCGTCTCGAGGACTTCGTCGAATCTGACATAGAAGCGGTGGTTCGACTATTTGACGTATTCAATAGCGGCACGCACGGAGCAGCTGGCACCTTCAGCCACAGCCAACTCGTATCGATCCGCAAACGGGTTGAGGATGGGATGTCGTTTCTCTCGAGGATCATTCAATGAAGCGCCTCGCCCTGTTTTTGGATGGAACCTGGAATACCGTCAAATCGAACACAAACGTCTGGCGCATGAAGGCACTATGCAGTCTTCAGGATGCAGACGGTGTTGAGCAGCGCCTATATTACGACGTCGGCGTTGCCGGTTTCAAAGGCGGTACTTTTGGCAAGGGATTGGGCCAGAACGTGCTAGAAGCATACCAATGGGTAGTGGAGAACTTCGACCCGGGTGATGAGGTTTTCATTTTCGGTTTTAGCCGGGGAGCGTTCACCGCTAGGACAGTTGCCGGATTTCTAGCTAAGTACGGTGTTTTGAGTGCGGGTAGCCCACTTGGCATTGAGCAGCTCTACGAACGGTACAGGCGGGAAGATCTCCCAACTCTATACAAACTCGACAAGATGGCTGCAGATGGAGAAGATTCATTCAGCCTCGAAGACCAATGGATCAGGCAGTTTGCTCTGCTCCCCGAAAACTGGATCGCTTTTAGTTAGAGTTTTCCGCTTAAGATTCCCTCGCTGGAATGGAGTGGAAGACGATGAAGGCATCGAAGTTTTCGGACGCGCAGAAGGCGTTCATATTGAAGCAGGGCGATGACGGCGTGCCGGTGGCAGAGATCTGCCGCAAGGCGGGGATCAGTCAGGCGACGTATTTCAACTGGAAGAAAAAGTATGCGGGGCTGCTACCGGATGAGATGCGCCGGCTGAAGGCTTTGGAAGATGAGAACAGCCGGCTCAAGAAGATTGTCGCTGATCTGACGCTGGATCGTGAGATGCTGCAGGACGTCATCCGCCGAAAGCTCTGAGGCCTGCGCGGAAGCGCAAGCTGGTCGACGGGATGCTGGTGGATTGGGGGATATCGATCAGACGGGCCTGCAAGGCGCTGAAGTTCGACACCTCGACCTACCACTACAAATCCCGCCGCACCGGGCAGGCCGCGCTCGAACGAAGGATCAAGGAGATTTGCGAGACGCGTGTGCGGTTCGGCTACCGCCGCGTGCACGTTCTGCTGCGCCGTGAAGGATGGGTGATCAACATGAAGAAGACCCGCAGGATTTACAATGAGTTGGGCCTTCAACTGAGGAACAAGCACCCCAAGCGGCGCGTAAAGGCCAAGCTCAGAGAGGATCGCCAGGAGGCTGTCGGACCGAACGATGTCTGGGCCATGGATTTTGTCCACGACCAGCTCGCGACCGGCAAGAAGCTACGCATTCTGACCATCGTCGACACCCATTCCCGCTACTGCCCGGCAACCGATCCGCAATTCACCTATCGCGGCGAGGACGTAGTCCAAACGCTCGAGCGAGTGTGCAACCAAGTGGGCTACCCGAAGACGATCAGGGTCGATAACGGCAGCGAGTTTATCTCCCGTGACCTCGATCTCTGGGCCTATGCGAACCACGTCACCCTCGACTTCTCACGGCCTGGCAAACCGACGGACAATGGCTTCATCGAAGCCTTCAACAGCAAGTTCCGGACGGAATGCCTGAACGCTCATTGGTTCCTGACCCTTGCGGATGCCCGCGAAAAGATGGAGGATTGGCGTAGAGACTACAACGAGGTTCGGCCTCACTCTGCGATCGGATACAACGTCCCGGTCGCGTTGCAGAATCCCGGTGGTGCAACCAGCCCGTCACCGTGAAAAGAGCCGGAAAACTCCAGCCACCGGCGCTCCAAAATTCGGTCTCAGAGCAAGTTCTGCATACACACTCATATTAAAATGGTCGGCGTCTGGGACACGGTCGGCGCCTTGGGGATTCCCGTAGGCTCGTTCAACAACTTCAGCACCAGTTCCTTCACGTGGATGCATACCGGGTTGCGCACACCTATAGAGAATGCTTTCCACGCCATCGCCGTTGACGAATTTCGAAAGAAGTTTGCACCCACTCTATGGACGATCAAAAATACCACCAACAATCAGCGCAGTATCGTGAATATAGAGCAACGGTGGTTCCCTGGTGCGCATTCGAATGTGGGCGGCGGTTATTTCAATGATACCCTCGCCCAAAGACCGCTGAGATGGATGATCGAAAAAGCCGCAGGCCTCGGTTTATGCTTTCGACGGATACCCGCTCAACTGGACGATATTCACACAGCAGTTATTGCAGACTCGTACGGTGACTTCCTGAAGGGCTTTTATAGCCTCCTTTTCCCTCCTTATAACAGACCGGTTGGAGAAAAAGAGCGGATGGTCGACGGGGTCACAAGTAGCAATTTATTTGAGACGATTGATCGATCTGTGTTCGAAAGAATGCAGCAAAATTCGGCTTACCGGCCCAAAAATATTATGGAGTGGGCTTCGTCTCGCGATGTTGACTGGAAGTCATCCGCCGGAAGCCTGGATGCAGTATCTGGCAAAAAGATAAATTGCAGTTTCTAATGGTCAAGTGAAGCCTGTGATGGGAGCCATCAATTTGTCGGGTGCGCAATAATGAAACTTCAACCCGGACAAAATTTCGCAATTTCCCGTAACGCCGTCCGGGACAGCCTCACTTCCCCTTCGACATCTGATAAAGCCCCCCGACCAGCCCGATCAGCGCGGCGATGAAGAGCACCCATTGCAGGGCATAGAGCGTGGGGCTCGGCGCTTCGTCGGTCGGCCCGAAAAGCCTGTAGCCGAGATAGAGTGACGCCACGGCGCCCATGGCTGCCGTCACCTTCGGATTGTTCATCTTGAATTGTCCCCGAACAGCGCCACAAGCAGCGCCGGGACGCATCCTGATCCGGCAAAGGTCAAGCGGCAAGCAAATCGTTCAGCTGCCGTTAGAGGCGATCCGCCCTCAAACCGGCGTGGCCGGTTCGTAGCGGAACTTGCCGCCCTGCTGGCGGATATAGCCGGCGAAGGGCGCGCCGGGGTGGCTGGGCAGGACGAGGTGGCCTTTCGATGCCCATTCGCTGAAAAGCTCAAACCGCGTTCTGGCGGCAAGCGCCGGGTTTTCGGCAAAGACGCTCGACATTTCCGGATACCAGACCTGCAACGGGTGGTGGAAGACATCGGCCGAGCAGACAAAGCCGCCATTGGCCCCGTCATGTTCCAGCACCATCTGCTGCATCGTGTGGCCGGGGGCGATCTTCGCGATAAGGCCGGGCACCACCTCTTCGCCATCTTCCAGCATGCGCACATCGGCAACGCCGATCAGCGGCGTCACGCTGTCGTCGATCACCGCCTTGTTGTCGGGCAGGTTCGCCGCGCCCGGGCCGGTCGTCCAGTGCTCGTATTCGGCGCGGCCGAAGACATATTCGGCCTGCGGGAAGGTCGGCACCCATTTGCCGTCCTCGAGTTTCGTGTTCCAGCCGACATGATCGACATGCAGATGGGTGCAGAAGACGATGTCGATGTCTTCCGGCTCAACGCCCGCGCTTTTGAGATTTTCCAGCCAGGGCAGGTTCAGATGATCAAAACGGGAGAAAAGGCCCGGCCTGTCCTTGTCGTTGCCGGAGGCGGTATCGACGAGCACCTTTTGGCCGCCGATCTCGATCAGCCAGCTGTGGATGCTGGAAAAGAGGCGGCCGGATTTCGCGTGGTAGAGGTCGGGCGTCAGCGCGTCGGGGCAGGCGTCGAGCATCGCCGGGTCGAAATGGCGGAAGATCTCCTCGGGCTTCATGCCCGGCCCGTTCATCTCCTCGATCCGGGTGATCGTCACATCGCCGACGCTGAAACGCACCATGAAACCCCTTACGCCTCCCTTTGGTCTTCTCTTCTGTCCCTTGTTGCCGCCAACTCTTGCAGGAAAGCCTGCCGCGTAAAAGCCCCGGCGCGTGTCGCCGATTTGCCGGCAGCCAGAATCGCGCCTAGAAGGAGCCGATCCGAAACATGAAGGGAGACGGGGAGACGATGCGCGCCATCCAGATCGACACCTATGGCGGGCCGGACGTGCTGATCCGGCGCGAGCTCGATATCCCGAAGCCCGGCGCGGGCCAGCTGCTGGTGAAGCTGGCGGTGGCTGGCATCAACTTCATGGATGTGCATACGCGGATCGGCAAATATCACGGCTCGACGACCTATCCGGTGACGCTGCCGGTTACGCTGGGCGTTGAGGGCGCGGGCGAGGTGATCGAGACCGGGCCGGGTGTGGATGATTTCCGGCCCGGCGACCGTGTCGCCTACTGCCTCGTCTGGGGCTCCTATGCCGATTATGCCGTCGTCACGGCGGCGCGGGCGGTGAAACTGCCGGACGGGATTTCCCATGAGATGGCGGCGTCCAGCCTCTTCCACGGGCTGACCGCGCATTACCTGCTCCATGAGGTCGGCCAGCTTGCAAAGGGCGACAGCTGCCTCATTCATGCAGCCTCCGGCGGAATCGGCCAGATCATGGTGCAGCTTGCCGTCGCCATGGGCATCCGCGTGCTGGCGACGGCGAGCACGCCGGAAAAACGCGCGATCGTCGAGGCGCTGGGTGCGGAAAAATGCTTCGCTTACGATGCGGGCGGCTTTGCCGAGCATGCGCGCGCGGCGACCGGTGGAAAGGGCGTCGATGTCGTCTTCGACGCGCTGGGCAAGGAAACGCTGCGCGACAGTTTCCGCGCGGCGCGAAAGCGCGGGCTGATCGTCAATTTCGGCTCGGTCACCGGCTCCGTCACCGATCTCAACCCGATTGAGCTCGGTGAGGCCGGGTCGCTTTTCCTGACGCGGCCACGGCTTGCCGATCATGTGGCGAGCGCCGAAGAATTCCGCATGCGGGCGAACGACATCTTCGCCGCCATTCTCGCCGGGCAGCTGCAGATCCGCCAGGGCGAGCGCTATACGATGGACAGCGTGGAAGAGGCGCATGAAAGTCTGGAGACGCGGGGCGTGACGGGCAAACCGCTGCTGATCCTATGAGCGACATTTTCGGCCGCGATCCGCTGGAAGACCTTCGTCAGTCGCCGCGCGCGCTGATGGTCCAGCGCGGGGTGCGGCGGATGCTGCGCGCGGAAGGCTGGTCGAGCATTTCGGAAGTCACGCTGAAGACGGGCCGCCGCGCCGACATCATGGCCATCTCGCCCGCCGGGCAGATCATGATCGTTGAAATAAAGTCGAGCGTCGCCGATCTCAGGGCCGATGCCAAATGGCACGAATATCGCGCGTTCTGCGACCTGATCTATTTCGCAGCGCCGCCCGATCTCTCCATCGACATCTTCCCTGAGGATGCGGGCTTCATCGCCGCCGACGATTATGGCGCGGCGATCCTGCGTGAAGCGGTGGAGGAGAAGCTTGCCGGCGCGCGGCGGCGGATGCTGACGTTGATGTTCGCAAGGGCCGCCGCCGACCGGCTGCACCTCGCCTTCGACCCTTCGGCGCAGGCGCCGGAGTACTAGCGCAAGCCATCATCGGGGCGAGAGGACAGCGGTATGGATTGCCGGGTCGAGCCCGGCAATGACGGTGGGTGGGGAAGCGCTCCGGCAAGGCAACGGCCGCCGCAAGGCGCGTCAGGAGTGGGTACGTGCCCGCAGTCGGGCGAACAAAGGGACGAGCAGCGCCGCGCCAATCAATCAACCCCCCGCGAGGCGTGTTTGGGGCACCACCGTCCCGCCAACCCAATGCCTGTCATCGTCGGACTTGATCCGACGATCCATTCCACTGTCGCTTCAACATTTGATGTGGCGGCGAGGGCTAACCCGCCCGCCCGTGCCCGTTACGCCGGGAACAAGGCGGTATGGATTGCCGGGTCGAGCCCGGCAATGACGCCCGAGAGGATAGGCACGGCCCGTCGCTAACCAAAGCCTGTCATCGTCGGACTTGATCCGACGATCCATTCCGCCATCCTTGTCGCCGCATGAAGCAGTTCTTCGTCTACATCATGGACAGCCGCAAGGGTGGCACGCTTTACACCGGCGTCACCGCTGATATCGCGCGGCGCGCCTTCGAGCATCGCGAAGGCAGCATTGCCGGCTTTACGAAGACCCATGCCGTGCGGCGTCTGGTTCATCTTGAAGCCTGCCCGGATGCGGCATCAGCGATCCGGCGGGAGAAGGCGATCAAAGGCTGGAAACGCCAGTGGAAGATCGACCTGATCGAGAAAGACAATCCGGACTGGAACGATCTCTATCCGACAATCATGGGGTGACGCGCGCTGGCGCCATGCGCGTCGCCGGCCCCGGCGGTATGGATTGCCGGGTCAGGCCCGGCAATGACGCCTGAGAAAATGGGGATGGCCCGTCGCCAAACAAAAGCCTGTCATCGTCGGACTTGATCCGACGATCCATTCCACTGTCGCTTCGGCAAACAGGGCGGTGTGTACGCCACTCATCGACAAGTCCGTCGTGCCGGAAGCAAGGCGGTATGGATTGCCGGTCGAGCCCGGCAATGACGCCTGAGAGAATGGGCACGGCCTGTCGTCAGATCAAAGCCCGTCATCGTCGGACTTGATCCGACGATCCATTCCTCTGCCCTGTCGTCACGGGTGGCGGTGCGTCTGCCGCCATGCCCGGCATTGAAACCGGCCACGAACAGCGCGAATTAGGGGTCGCAATCGCAGGCCGGGCGCGGCATGATCCGGCCATGTCGCGCCCCGATTCCCAAGATATGCACAAAGATGCGCCCAAAACCGGCGATCACGTCGTCCTCGTTGACGGCTCCTCCTATATTTTCCGCGCCTATCACGCGCTGCCGCCGCTGACCCGCAAGTCCGACGGGCTGCCGGTCGGCGCCGTTGCCGGCTTCTGCAACATGCTGTGGAAGCTGCTGCGCGACGGATCGGAAGGGCTGGAGCCGCCGACCCATATCGGCGTCATCTTCGATCATTCCGGCAAATCCTTCCGCAATGAGTTCTATTCCGACTACAAGGCGCACCGGCCCGACCCGCCGGAAGACCTGATCCCGCAGTTCGGCCTGATCCGCGATGCGACGCGGGCCTTTTCGGTCGCCTGCATCGAGCAGGAGAATTTCGAGGCCGACGATCTGATCGCGACCTATGCCCGCATCGCCGAGGAAGCCGGCGCGCAGGTGACGATCGTTGCCTCCGACAAGGATCTGATGCAGCTCGTCGGCGACCGCGTCATCATGTTCGACACGATGAAGGACAAGCGTATCGGCGTGCCGGAGGTGATCGAGAAATTCGGCGTCCCGCCGGCGCTCGTCGCCGACGTGCAGGGCCTGATCGGCGATTCCACCGACAATATCCCCGGCGTGCCCGGCATTGGCGTGAAGACCGCCGCCCAGCTGATGGAGGAATATGGCGACCTCGATGGCGTGCTCGCCAATGCGGAGAACGTCAAGCAGCCCAAGCGCCGCCAGTCGCTGATCGACAATGCCGAGATCGCCCGCCTGTCGCGCCGGCTTGCAACGCTCGACCGCGAGGTGCCGCTGAACCATCCCATCGAGGAACTGAAGGTCGTCGAACCGGACGGGCCGAAGCTGATCGCGTTCCTCAAGGCGATGGAATTCACCACCATCACCCGGCGCGTTGCCGAATATACCGGCACCGAGGCCGGCGAGGTCGAGGCGCAGCCGGTCGATATCGACAATTGGGAGGCCGCCGAGCCGGAACCGGTAAAGGCCACACAGTCCCAGCGTTCCGACGGCGGCGACCCGACACCGGCAGATGGCGCGGCGGCGATGGCCGACTGGCTGTCCGGTGTTCCGTTCGACCTTGCGTCCTACGAGACCGTGACGACGCTTGAACAGCTCGATGCCTGGATGGCAGAGATCGCCGAAAAGGGTGTCGTCGCCTTCGATACGGAAACGACGGGGCTCGATGCGATGCAGGCCGATCTTGTCGGTTTCTCGCTTTCAACGGAGCCTGGCCGGGCCTGCTACGTGCCGGTCGCCCATCGCGCTGCCGACGGGTTCGATTTCGGCGATGGCGGCGGCATCGAGCAGATCAAACTTGCCGATGCGCTGGAACGGCTGAAGGCCTTGCTGGAGGACGAGGCGACGCTGAAGATCCTCCAGAACGCCAAATACGACATGCTGCTGATGTCGCGCTACGGCGTTTCGGTGAAACCCTTCGACGACACGATGCTGATCTCCTACGTGCTCGATGCGGGCCGGGGCAGCCACGGCATGGACGAGCTTTCAAAACGCCATCTCGGCCACACGCCGATGAGCTTTTCGGACGTGGCGGGCACGGGGCGGGGCAAGCTGACCTTCGACCAGGTGCCGCTCGACCGCGCGACCCAGTATGCCGCCGAGGATGCCGACGTAACGCTGCGTCTCTGGCTGATGCTGAAGGCGCGGCTTTCGGGAGAGCGCGTCACGACGGTCTATGAAACGCTGGAGCGGCCGCTGGTGCCGGTCCTGCTGGCAATGGAGCGCGAGGGCATTTCCATCGACCGGGCGATGCTGGCGCGGCTCTCTGGCGATTTCGCGCAAGGCATGGGCGCGCTGGAATCGGAAATCGAGGAACTGGCGGGCGAGAGCTTCAACATCGGCTCGCCCAAGCAGCTCGGCGATATCCTCTTCGGCAAGATGGGCCTGCCGGGCGCCTCCAAGACCAAGACCGGCGCCTGGACGACCGGCGCGAGCGTCCTTGAGGATCTTGCGGCCGAGGGCCATGAGCTTCCGGCCAAGGTGCTGGAGTGGCGCGGCCTGCAGAAGCTGAAGAGTACCTATGCCGACGCGCTGCCGACCTACGTCAATCCGGACACGGGCCGCGTCCATACGTCTTTCGCGATGGCTTCGACGACGACGGGACGCCTTTCATCGTCAGACCCCAATTTGCAGAATATCCCGGTGCGCACCGAGGAAGGCCGCAAGATAAGGAAGGCCTTCGTCGCAGCGCCCGGCCACAAGCTGCTGTCGGCCGATTACAGCCAGATCGAATTGCGTGTCCTTGCCCATATCGCCGACATCCCGCAGCTTCGGAAGGCCTTTGCCGACGGGCTCGACATTCACGCCATGACGGCCTCGGAAATGTTCTCCGTGCCCATCGAGGGCATGGACCCGATGATCCGTCGCCGCGCCAAGGCAATCAATTTCGGCATCATCTACGGGATTTCCGCCTTCGGCCTCGCCAATCAGCTTTCCATCCCGCGCGAAGAGGCGGCAAGCTACATCAAGCGCTATTTTGAACGCTTCCCTGGCATCCGCGACTATATGGACGAGACCAAGAAGACGGTGCGCGACCAGCTCTACGTGACCACGATCTTCGGCCGTAAATGCCATTACCCGGAAGTGCGCACCGGCCACCCGTCGCACCGCGCCTTCATGGAGCGCGCCGCGATCAACGCACCGATTCAGGGTTCTGCCGCAGATATCATCCGCCGCGCGATGGTGCGTATGATGCCAGCGCTGAAGGAAGAAAAGCTTTCCGCCCGCATGCTGTTGCAGGTGCATGACGAATTGATCTTCGAGGTTCCGGATGATGAAGTTGACGCGACCGCCGAGGTCGTCCGCAAGATCATGGTCGCTGCGCCCGAACCGGTGCTGAAACTGAAAGTGCCGCTGCAGGTCGATGCGCGCGCCGCCGCCAACTGGGAAGAGGCCCATTAGGGCAGATAGGGGAAGATGACCGAGAGCCCGCCCCGCGCCATCGCCGACCGGATCGACCGGCTTGCAAGGCTGCTTCGGGCACGGGCGCAGGTTTCCGGCCTCAACCCGGCGCAATGGGCAGCGCTGCGCTATCTCTCGCGCGCAAACCGGTTCTCGCGCACGCCCGGCGCCGTTACCCGCTATCTCGGGGCCACCAAGGGCACGGTCTCGCAGACCCTCATCGCGCTGGAACGGAAGGGGCTGCTGACGCGTCAGCGCTCGTCCCGGGACCGGCGCTCCGTCTCGCTGGCCCTGACCGACCGGGGTCAATCCTTCATCCGCCGCGATCCGTTGCAGGATGTCGAGGCCGCGGCCGCGATGCTGGGCGCCGAGGCCGTGGAACTGGGCGGAAAGCTTGGCGCCCTGCTGGAGGCCATGGCGGAACTTTCCGAAACGGTCGCCTTCGGCTCGTGCGGTTCATGCCAGCGGCGCGACGGCGTCCGCTGCCGCCAGTTCCGCGCATCGCTCTCGGAGGAGGATTTCGATCTCCTCTGCGTTGCTTATTCGCCAGAAGCAGGCAGCTGACCAGCCGCATTTGAGCGGTGGCGCGAGGCGATCCCATCGCCTACATTAGAACTATTGTAAATATCGGCGGGACGGGATCATGCAGCTGTTCACGGCAACCAAGCGGCGCTTTTCGGAACTCAGCGAACAGGAAGTCCTGGCGCTCGCGATTTCCTCCGAAGAGGAAGACGGGCGCATTTATGCCAACTACGCCGAGAAGCTGCGCAAGGACTTTCCGGCCAGCGCGGCCGTCTTCGACGGCATGGCCGAGGAGGAGAACACCCATCGCGCCTGGCTGATCGATCTGCACCGCAGGCGTTTCGGCGAAACGATCCCGGTGATCCGGCGCGAGCATGTCGCCGGTTTCTATCCGCGCCGGCCGGTCTGGCTGATGGAAAATCTCGGTATTGAGCGCATTCGCGCCGAAGCCGAATCCATGGAGGCGGAAGCCGCCAATTTCTACGCCAAGGCGGCGGCCCGCTCCACCGATGCAGCGACCCGCAAGCTGCTCGGCGATCTCGCCGCCGCCGAGGCCAAGCACAAGGAAACGGCCGACGCGCTGGAAAAGGAGCATCTTGGTCCTGAAGCGCGTGCGACCGAAGAGCGCGAGGCGGCCAAGCAATTTCTGCTGATCTGGGTTCAGCCGGGCCTTGCCGGGCTGATGGATGGATCGGTCTCAACGCTCGCGCCGATCTTCGCAGCGGCCTTTGCCACCCACGATACGTTCAGTACCTTTCTCGTCGGTCTTGCCGCCGCCATCGGCGCGGGCATTTCCATGGCGCTGACGGAGGCCTTCTCCGACGATGGCGTGTTGACCGGGCGCGGCTCGCCGTTCAAGCGCGGCCTCTCCTCCGGTGTCATGACGGCTATCGGCGGACTCGGTCACGCGCTTCCCTATCTCATTCCCGATTTCTGGACCGCGACCATCGTCGCCATCATCATCGTTTTCATCGAACTTTGGGCAATCGCGTGGATTCGATGGAAATACATGGAAACGCCGTTCTTCCGCGCAGCCATGCAGATCGTTCTCGGCGGCGCCCTCGTCTTTGCCGCGGGCATCCTGATCGGGAGCGCGTGATATGGACGAGGGCCGGCTCGATATCGCCGTCGAGCGTTCGCATCGCTGGCTTAACTTCTTCCACACATGGCTGCTGGTCGGCGGTGCGCTCGCCCTGCTGGCGGCAACGGCCTATGTGTTCTCAGGCCCGCGCGGCATCTTCTGGGCGCTGCTCGCCGGCGGCATTTTCGTGGTTGTCGCGCGCAATGTTTCACCGTCGGCCATCCTCACGCTCTACCGGGCCGAGCCGATGGATAGCGCAACCTTCCCGGAAGGCGCACGTCTCATCGCGCTGCTTTCAGGGCGCGCCGGGCTGCCCGCCGAGCCGAAGCTCTATTATGTCCGCTCCAGGATGATGAATGCCTTTGCCGTCGGGCGCGGACCGGAAGCGGCGATCTGCGTGACGGACGGTCTGTTGCGGGGCCTGACTGTGCGCCAGCTTGCCGGCGTCCTCGCCCATGAGATGAGCCATATCCGCAACGAGGATCTCAACGTCATGGCAATCGCCGATGCGGTGAGCCGACTGACCTCGCTGATGTCGACCATCGGCATCTTCGCTGTCTTCTTCAATCTGCCGATGATGCTGACGGGGCAGGCAACCTTTCCCTGGCTCGGCATCCTGGTGCTCATCGCCTCGCCAACGGTCGGCGCGCTGCTGCAGCTCGCGCTCAGCCGGACCCGCGAATACGATGCCGATCTGGAGGCTGCCGCCATTACCGGCGATCCGGAAGGCCTCGCCTCGGCGCTGCTGGTGCTGGAGGAAAAGCAGGGACGCTTCTGGGAAATGGCAATGCCCGGCGGGCGCATGCCGCAGCCCTCGGTGTTGCGCACGCATCCCGAAACGAAAGACCGTGTTGCCCGTTTGATGGCACTCGCCGGCAGGGTCGGTGCGCCCGTCGTCCCCACTGAAACGCGCCCCCACGTGACCAGCGTGCCGATCGTGCGCGGGCCTCGCATCCGGCTTTCGGCGATGGGTCTTTATTACTGAGCGGTAGGGGCGTTTGGTTGCCCGCGCCGACCGTCGCGTTGAGAGTCAGGCGGTATGGATTGCCGGGTCAAGCCCGGCAATGACGGAGGTTGGGTCTGCCGTTCCCTATCATCACAGCCTCTGAGAACAGCGGTGGCGAGGGCGAGCCGGAGAACGTATCCTGAAAGACGACGGGCATTCCCAAACCCCGAGGCCTGTCATCGCCGGGCTTGACCCGGCGATCCATTCCTCTGTCGTCTCGGTATTGAAGGCGGTGGCGTGGATCACCCTCGCGACCACCCGTCACGCTGAAGGATGGGCGGTATGGATTGCACGGTCGAGCCCGGCAATGACGGAGGTTGGGTTTGCCGTTCATGCCAATCTATTCCCACCGCAATCCGTCGCGAATGAGGGTGGGAGGTAGTCTGCCCAAGCTGCGCCACCCCGAGGCCTGTCATCGTCGGGCTTGACCCGGCGATCCATTCCTTTTTCGGTTCGGCAACAATGGACGGCGTGCGTGCCTCAGCCGCGCAAGCTTCCGCCGGTCGCCTTCTCCACGGCCTCGACGACCTTCGCCGAAATCGCGTCGATCTCCTCGTCCGTCAGCGTCTTGTCGCGCGGCTGGATCGTCACCTCGATGGCGACCGACTTGTTCCCCTCGCCGAGCGATGCGCCGGTGAAAACGTCAAACACGAACACGTCGCTGATCAGCGCTTTCTCCGCGCCTCTCGCCGCGCGCAGGATCTTTTCCGCTTCTGTTGCCGTATCGACAATGAACGCGAAGTCCCGCGTCAGCGGCATGAGGTCGGAAAGATCGAGCGCCGGCTTGGCGCGCGTCGCCCTGGCCTTTGGCGTTGGCAGCGCATCGAGGAAGATTTCGAACCCGGCAACCGGCCCGTCAGCGCCGAGCGCGGAAAGGACGCGCGGATGCAGTTCGCCGAAAGTTGCCAGAACATTCTTCGGTCCGAGGCGCAACGAGCCGGAACGGCCCGGGTGATACCAGGGCGCCGATTCTGCAAATGTCTGCAGCGAGGCGACCGGCGCGCCGGCCTCCGCGAGCGCGGCCATGGCATCGGCCTTGGCATCGAACACACCGGCGGCGGAAGCATTGCCGGTCCAGTGCCGTCCGTTGCCGGATGGTCCTGCCGTGCCGCGGCGAACACCTGCTGCGACTTCGCGCTGGTCTTCCGGGTCGCCGCCGCCATAGGTCGCGCCGACTTCGAACAGCGCGGTGTCGCCAAGGCCCCTGTCGGCATTCTTCTGCGCCGCAAGGACGAGCCCGGGAAGCGGTGAGGGGCGCATGTCGCTCATGTCCGCCGAGATCGGGTTTGCAAGGCGTCGCGCCTTGTCACCGCCGCCGAAAAGCGACGCATGTTCGTTCTGGATGAAGGACCAGGTCACGGCCTCGACCATGCCGCGTGCGGCCAGGGCGCGCCTTGCGCCGCGCGAACGCTGTTGCAGCGCCGTGAGAACAGGCTTGGGCACACGCGCTTCGCGCGGCAGCGGCTGCGGCACGATCCGGTCGACACCGACGAGGCGGATGACCTCTTCCACGATATCGGCAGCCTCGTGCACATCCGGGCGGAAACTCGGCACCGCGACCTTGCATTCCGGCGGATTGCCCGCGACCCAGAAGCCGAGCCGCGAAAGAATGGCCTTCTGTTCGATGAAGGGGACGTCGAGCCCCGTGAGTCGACTCACGGCGGCCGGATCGTATGTGATGACCTTCTCGTCGCCTGGGATCGCACCGGCCAGCACCGTCTCGCTGGGCGTGCCGCCGCAAAGTTCAATGACCATGGTCGTCGCCATGTCGAGGCCCGGCACGCAGAATGCCGGGTCGACACCGCGCTCGAACCGGTAGCGGGCATCGGAATGGATGCCGAGCGCGCGGCCGGTGGCGGCGGTGGTCTTCGGATCCCACAGCGCGCTCTCGATCAGCACGTCAACAGTACCGTCCTCGCATCCGGTGGATTCGCCGCCCATGATGCCGGCAAGCGATTCAACGCCATACTCGTCACCGATGACGACCATCTCGCCGGTCAGCGAATAGTCCTTGCCGTCGAGGGCCGTCAGACTTTCGCCTGATCTGGCGAGTCGCACGGCCAGATCGCCGCGCACCTTGGCCGCGTCGAACACATGCAGCGGCCTGCCGCGATCGAAGGTGATGTAATTGGTGATGTCCACAAGCGCGTTGATGGGGCGCAGGCCGATTGCCTTGAGGCGCTTCTGCAGCCATTCGGGCGAGGGGCCGTTCTTGACGCCCTTGACCATGCGCAGCGCGAATGCCGGGCAGAGATGCTCCTTGCCCTCCGGCAGGTCGATCCTGACGCTGACAGGCGAAGGGAAGTCGCCTTTCACCGGCGCTGGTGTCTTGGTGATCTGGTTGCCGAGACCCGCCGCCGCAAGGTCGCGGGCGACGCCGGCAACGCCCAGCGCGTCGCCGCGATTGGGTGTGATGGCGATATCGATGACGGCATCGTCAAGGCCGGCATAGTCGACATAGCGGGTTCCCACCGGCGCATCCTCGGGCAGATCGATGATGCCCTGATGATCGTCGGACAGCATCAGTTCGCGCTCCGAGCAAAGCATGCCGAAGGAATCCTGACCGCGTATGTTTCCCTTCTGCAAATCCACGCCCGTTCCGGGAATATGCGTGCCGGGGCCGGCAAAGACGCCGATCATGCCGGTGCGCGCGTTGGGCGCGCCGCAGACGACCTGAACGGGATCTCCCGAGCCGGTATCGACCATGCAGACGCGCAGGCGATCGGCGTTGGGGTGCTGCTTTGCCTCGATGACGCGGCAGATCGTGAAGGCGCCGAGAGCTTCGGCGGCATTCTCCACGCTTTCCACCTCGAGCCCGATCAGGCTGAGCTTGTCGCAGATCTCCTCAACCGAACTGTCGGTCTGGAGATGTTCCTTCAGCCAGGAAAGCGTGAACTTCATCGGCTCAGTCCTCCCGCAAGCGAAGGCAGATCAAGGGTCGCAAATCCGTAATGCCTCAGCCAGCGCAGGTCGGAGGCGAAGAAGGTCCTGAGGTCCGGAATGCCGTATTTGAGCATGGCGATGCGGTCTATCCCCATGCCCCAGGCAAAGCCCTGATATTCCGCCGGATCGAGTCCGACATGGCGCAGCACGTTCGGGTGCACCATCCCGCAGCCGAGGATCTCCAGCCAGTCGTCGCCCTCGCCGATACGCAGTTCGTTGCCGACCCGCGAGCAGTTGATGTCGACTTCCATCGAGGGTTCGGTGAAGGGGAAGTGCGACGCGCGGAACCGCATCTTCACCTCGTCCACCTCGAAGAACGCCTTGCAGAACTCCTCAAGCACCCATTTGAGGTTGGCGAGATTGGCCTGTTTGTCGATAACCAGCCCTTCCACCTGATGGAACATCGGGGTGTGGGTCTGGTCATAGTCGCAGCGGAACACCCGGCCGGGCGCGATGATGCGGATCGGCGGCTTGTTGGCCAGCATGTGGCGGATCTGAACCGGGCTGGTATGCGTGCGCAATACAAGCCGCGAACCGTCCTCGCGCGGATTGAGATAGAACGTGTCCATCTCCTGCCGCGCCGGGTGGTCCTCCGGAATGTTCAGCATGGTGAAGTTGTAGGTGTCGGTCTCGATATGGGGACCTTCCGCGATGGAAAATCCCATATCGGCGAAGATCGCGGTCAATTCGTCGATGACCTGGCTCACCGGATGGATGCGCCCCGCGCTGATCGCCGGTTCGCGCAGTGGCAGGGTCACATCGACTTTTTCGGCGGCAAGCCTTGCGTCCAGCGCCGCTGCGCCGAGCGTCGCCTTGCGGGCATCGATCATTGTCGCAACACGGTCGCGCAGACCGTTCAGCATCGGCCCGAAGGTCTTCCGCTCGTCGATGCTCATGGCCCCGAGGCCCTTGAGCTTTTCGGTAATGGAGCCTTTCTTGCCGAGCGCGCCGACCCGGATTTCTTCCAGTGCGCTTTCGTCCGCCGCGCCTTGGATGGCGGCGGCGATCTCTTCTTCAAGCTTGCCGATTTCTGATTGCGTATCGCTCACCGGATATCCGTTCCCTGTCTTGCACGTTGCGATGCTCCCGGTTTGCGGGAGCCGGACAGGTCCGGCCACGGCCGGACCCTTTGGCGACGGCGGCCCGCTTTCGGGTCGCCGTTGCCGAAGGCCTCAGGCCAAAGCCAATTCGGATCGAGATCGTCGGGTGGCTTGATTTAAGCCAGCGCCGCCTTCGCGCGATCGACCAACGCGTTGAACGCGTCGGGCGAATGCACGGCAAGATCGGCAAGGACCTTGCGATCGACGTCGACCCCGGCTTTGCCGAGGCCGTCGATAAATCGGCCGTAGGTCATCTCGTTGCCGGTTGCCTCACGGACGGCGGCGTTGATGCGCTGGATCCAAAGGGCGCGGAAGTTGCGCTTTTTGGTCCTGCGGTCGCGATAGGCGTACTGGCCGGCCTTCTCCACCGCCTGAACGGCGGGGCGGAAGACGTTCTTGCGGCGGCCGTAATAGCCTTTCGCCTGCTTGAGGATCTTTTTGTGACGGGCGTGAGCGGTCACGCCTCTCTTAACGCGGGCCATGTCTCATCTCTCCTGATGAAAGCGTTCTGACGAAAGGGTTCAGGCGTAGGGCAGGAACTTGCGGACGATCTTCGCATCCGATTCCGAGACAACCATCGTGCCGCGGGCGTTGCGAATGAACTTCGTCGTACGCTTGATCATGCCGTGACGCTTGCCGGCCTGTGCGACCTTGAACTTGCCGCTGGCAGTCGTCTTGAAGCGCTTCTTGGCGCCGCTTTTGCTTTTCAGCTTGGGCATTTTGCTCTCCTTTTAGAAAGTCTCGCGCCGTGACCCGCATTCATGCGGATTGGCACCGAGCATCAGTCCGCCGCCACGGCATGCCCTTAAATCAGGCCGGGCGGCGCGAACGGGCGGCTTATATAGGCAAGGTCGGGGTTTTGCAACATGCCCGGCAACTGCCGGGCGAGCTTATTCGGGGCGGTGGCAGACCGCCTCGATGTTATTGCCGTCCGGGTCGAGCACGAAGGCGCCGTAATAGTCGGCGTGATAATGCTCGCGGACGCCCGGTTCGCCATTGTCGGTGCCGCCCGCCACGATCGCCGCCTTGTAGAACGCGTCGACCTCGGCACGGCTCCTGGCACGGAAAGCAACATGGACGCTGGTCGCGGCACGCTTTCCTGTGCCGATCCAGAAGAACGGCTTGCCGTCGGCGCCAAAACCGGCATGCGCCTCGCCGCCGGTATCGGCGCCGCTGAATTCCCGCAGCAGGGAAATGGAGAGCGGCGCCAGCGCCTGCTTGTAGAAGGTCTTCGCCTTGTTGAAATCGGTTACGGCAAAGCCGACATGGTCGATCATCGAAGGCACCTCCTGATGGGCGAGACGCCAGCCGGGCACGGGGCCCTAGCGCGGCGCCAGCACCATGATCATCTGCCGCCCCTCGAGCTTGGGTTCGGCTTCAACCTTGGCGATCTCGGCAACCTCGTCCCGCACCTTGTTGAGCACTTCCAGGCCAAGCTCCTGATGGGCCATTTCGCGGCCGCGGAAACGCATGGTGAGCTTCACCTTGTCGCCTTCCTCGAAGAACCGCTTAACCGAGCGCATCTTCACCTCATAATCATGGGTGTCGATGTTCGGCCGCATCTTGATTTCCTTGACCTCGACGGTCTTCTGCTTCTTGCGCGCCTCGGCGGCCTTCTTCTGGGCCTGATACTTGTATTTGCCGTGATCCATGATCTTGCAGACCGGCGGATCGTTGTTGGGCGCGATCTCTACCAGGTCGAGGCCGGCGGCCTCGGCGAGCTCGATGGCTCTTTCTATCGGGACTCGGCCTATATTGGAGCCGCTATCGTCAATAAGCTGCACGAAAGGAACAGTAATCTCTTCATTTGCGCGCGGTCCTTCTTTTACGGTCGGCGGCGCTTTCATCGGGCGGCGTGGGATAGCAGTGTCTCCTTGATCCGGTTTCGCAATTTGCGGGCTTCAAAAGGCGCCAGCGGGCCTGAACAGCGGTATAGGATTGGCGCAGCGTTTCGACAAGTCAAATCTCTTTGCAAAGGTTCCATTCAATCCTTCGATGAACGACGATATTTCAGAACATGAACTGAGGGTTGGCGCCGATGGCCGGTCCATCGCCGCGCTGGAGCGCGAGGGTGCCTTTCCGGCGGTGCTCTGGCTCGGTGGCTTCAACTCGTCGATGACCGGCACGAAGGCGAGCGCGCTGGATCGGTTCTGCGCCGAAAACGGCCGCGCATACTGGCGTTTCGACTACTCCGCCAACGGGCGCTCGCCCGGTGACATGGCAGAGGCAACGGTGTCGCGCTGGCTTGAGGAGGCCCGTGCCGTTGCCGCCCTTGCTGGTGAAAATCCGGTTCTCGTTGGCTCGTCGATGGGTGGGTGGATCAGCCTCAGGCTGGCCGAGGAGATGGTGACGGCCGGGCATCGCGTCAAGGCCCTCGTCTTGATCGCGCCCGCTGTCGATATGACGGAAAGGCTGCTCAAACCCGCCCTGACACCCGAAATGCGGCGGCAGCTTGAGGCAAGAGGCGTGTGCGAGCGGCCCTCGGCCTATGATGACGGGCCGTACCGCGTCGGTCAGGCGCTGCTCGACGACGGCGCGAACCATCTGATCCTCGGCCGCGATATCCGCCTGGGCTGCCCGATCCACATCATTCACGGCGCCCGCGACCCGGATGTGCCGCTAACCCTGTCTCAGGAACTGACGGCCAGTCTCGCCCTCGACGATGTCTCGATGACGGTGATAGCCGATGGCGACCATCGCCTGTCGCGGCCGACGGACATCGATCTGATCTGCCGGACCGTCAAACGCTACTGGTGACTTTCGGCAAGGATTGCGGCCAGTCCCGCACGGTAGTCCGGATAGAGCAGGTTGATGCCGAGCCGCTCCTTGACGCGGCGATTGTCGATCAGCTTGTTCTCTTCATAGAAGCTTTTCGCCATGGGGCTTAGGTCAGCCTGCTCGAAGGGCGTTTCCGGCGGTGGCGCCATGCCGATCAACGCCGCCGCATAGGCAATGACGTCCTGCGGCGGAGAAGCGAAATCGTCGGCAACGTTGTAGATCCCGTCGGCGGCAGGATTCGCGATCGAAGCGCGTAAAATCTGCGCGATGTCGTCGACATGGATGCGGTTGAAGACCTGCCCCGGTTTGACGATGCGTTTGGCGGTCCCGGTCCGCAGCTGCTCGATGGCGTTGCGTCCAGGCCCGTAGATGCCGGCAAGCCTGAAGACGGACAGTGGCGCGCCGATCTTTGCGGCAAGCGCTGTCCATGCGAGTTCGGCTTCAAGGCGCGCCTTGCCGCGCTCAAGCACCGGCCGCGCTGGCGTGTCTTCATTGACCATGCTGCCGTCGCTGACGCCATAGACGCCGGTCGTCGAGAGATAGCCGATCCAATCAGGCGGCACTTCCCGGTCGGCCCGCGCTTTTTCTGCGGCGCCGAGAAAGGGGTCTCCACCCTTCGCGGGCGAAGCGGAGATCAGGATATGGGAGGCTTCGGTGAGCGCTTTTGCCAGTGCATCGCGGTCGCCGGGATCGACGGGCCGATAGCCGCGCGCCTTGAGCGCCACTGCCTTGTCCGCATCGCGGGTTGTGCCGAAGACGCGCCAGTCACTGGCGTCGAGCGAACCGGCCAGTCTCTCAGCGCAAAATCCGAAGCCGAGGCAGAGCAGGGTCTTGTTCATGCAGCCCGATCCCATTCCTCGATCACCTGGGCATCCCGTTCGAGCGGCCTGTGTCGTGCTTTCAGCGCCTGCCACTGAGGAGGTTCGACAAGCCGCGACAATGCCCACACGGCCATGCCCCGAACAAGTGGAGATTGGTCGGAAAGCCCGGCTTCCGCTTCACCGCCGAGCGCCGCGTCGCCACTATTGCCGATGGCAATCATGACATTGCGGACAAAGCGCTCCCGCCCCGTGCGCTTTACTGGCGTTCCGGCGAACAGCGCACGGAACGCCGCGTCGTCGAGGCGGGCATATTCGGCCAGCGGCCGGCCGGCGAGATCGGGTTTGAGCGCGAGTTTGGAATCTCCGCTGGCCCGCGCAAACTTGTTCCAGGGGCAGACGGCAAGACAGTCGTCGCAGCCGAAGATCCGGTTTCCCATAGCTTCGCGGAATTCGATGTCTATCGGTCCGTGATGCTCGATCGTCAGATAGGCGATGCAGCGCGTTGCATCGAGCCGGTATGGCGCGGGGAAAGCGTTGGTCGGGCAGATGTCGAGGCAGGCCCGGCAGGCGCCGCAATGATCGGTTTCGGCAGCATCTGGCGCGATTTCCGCTTCCGTCAGGATGGCGCCGAGGAAGAGCCAGGAACCGTAAGTGCGCGACACCAGATTGGTGTGCTTGCCCTGCCACCCGATACCGGCCTTTTCGGCCAGCGGCTTTTCCATCAGCGGTGCGGTATCGACAAAGACCTTGACCTGTCCCTGCGTTTCCGCGGCGACCCAGGATGCGAGCTGCTTCAGCCGCCCCTTGATGATGTCATGATAATCGCGCCTGCGGGCATATGCCGAGATCGTCCCGGTCTCTTTCTGTGTCAGAGCATCCATCGGGTCGTCCGCCGGCGCGTAGTTGACGCCCAGCATGATCGCCGAACGCGCATCCGGCCAGAGAATGTCCGGTGCGGTGCGCTTTTCCCCGTCGCGCGAAAGCCACTCCATGGTTCCGTGATGGCCAGCCTCGATGAAGGCGGCAAGCCGCTCGCGCAAGCGAGCGTCGCCCTGTGCGGAGGCAATGCCGACGGCACCGAATCCGAGAGCGTCCGCACGGCTTTCGAGCGCGGCGCGGAAGCGCGTGTCGGTCCTAGAAATCGAGGTCCACATAGGTTGAGGAGGGTGGCATGCCGGGAACATGATCGACAAGCAGCGGCCGGAATGCAGGGCGCGATTTGACGCGCGCATACCATTCCTTCGCTTCGCCATAGGAGTCCCAGGGCACATTGCCGAGATAGTCGGCAATCGACAGATGCGCGGCAGCGGCGATATCGGCAAGGCTGAACCGGTCGCCCGACAGCCAGCGCCGCCGCGCCGTGAGATAGCCGATATAGTGCAGATGATAGCGGATATTGCTGCTGGCCGCGCGGATCAGGCCGGCCTCTGGCGCGCCGCCGCCCTGTTCGGGTCGCATCGTGCGCTTGTAGATCTTCTCCGTCGCCAGATAGACCGTCACTTCCTCATTGAACTTGATGTCGAACCAGTCGAGCAATCGCCTGACTTCGGCGCGGGCCGGCGGGGATGCCGGCATCAGCCGCCGGTCGCCAAGGCCCTCGCCGCGCGTCTCGTCGAGATATTCTCCGATCGCGCGAATGCCGCACACCGTCGTCTCGCCGTCCAGCAGCACCGGCAGCGTGCCGGCCGGATTGACGGCAAGGAATTCGCGCCGCCGCTCCCACACGCGTTCCTCGATGAATTCCGCGCCGAGACCATATTCCCCGAAGGAAATCCGGATCGCGCGCGAGAAGGGGCAGAAGGTGTGGTGAATGAGGGTCAGGGTCATCGATAGGCTTGTTGCCCTTGTTGGAATCATTGTCGGCGAGGCCCGGTCCTGCTCGCCGACGAATGCGGCGATTGGAGGGCCGCGCGGAACCCGGTATAGAGCGCAGGCGGCGCGCGAACAATATGATTCGCGCCGCTCGGGTGCCTGCGGACGATCAGCGGAGACATGAAGACTATGGCGGCGGGAACGTTCGGCGAAGCGGCATTTCTCGGAATTCTGGAAGGGCTGACGGAATTTATTCCGGTCTCATCCACGGCGCATCTTCTGCTTGCCGGGCATTTTCTCGGCTTTGAGTCGTCGGGCAAGGCATTCGAAGTGCTGATTCAGCTCGGCGCGGTGCTGGCGGTCATCACCGTCTACTTCACACGCCTGTGGAATGTGCTCGTGACGCTGCCGTCGAGCGCGCGCTCGCGCAATTTCGTTATCGGCATTCTCGTCGCGTTCCTGCCGGCGGCAGTGATCGGCGCGCTCGCCCACGATTTCATCAAGAATGTTCTGTTTGAGACGCCGGTGCTTATCTGCATCACGCTGATCGTCGGTGGCATCATCCTGATGTGGATCGACCGCCAGCCGCTGCAGCCCGTTCATGACGACGCCATGGCGCTGACGCCCGGTCTCTGCCTGAAGATCGGCCTTTGCCAGTGTCTGGCGATGATCCCCGGCGTATCGCGATCGGGCGCAACGATCGGTGGCGCGATGCTGCTTGGCGTCGACAAGCGTGCGGCTGCGGAGTTTTCCTTTTTCCTCGCCATGCCGACGATGGCGGGCGCTTTCGCCTACGATGCGTGGAAGAACCGGGATGTGCTGTCAGCCGATGATGCCGCACTGATCGCGGTCGGTTTTGTCTGCGCGTTCATCGCCGGCGTCGTCGTCGTGCGCGGGCTGTTGAACTTCGTATCGCGCCACGGCTTCGGCTTCTTCGCCTGGTGGCGGATCATCGTCGGCACGGCAGGCCTTGCCGGGCTCTATTTTCTGGGCTGATTTTCGGCGCGGGTCTGAGAAGGCCCGGCGGCGCTTACTGCACCGGCGTATTCGTCGGTGAAGTCTGGAACTGTCCAAGCTTGCGGAAGCGCCAGAGATATTCCGGCAGGATATTTTCCATTGCCGTCGGCTGGATTCCGAGGCCTTCCAGCGTCAGGCCGGCCTTTTTTGCCGCTTCGGATACGACATTGTCCGTCTTCAGCATTTCCACCTGATCGGGCGTCAGCAGTTTGCCCGGCAGATATTGAAGGACGCCTGCCTTCATCCGTGCGATCGGGAACGGCAACGGCACAAGAAGCCGCTTGCGGCCGATTTCCTGCAGCATCAGCTGCATCAGTTCCTTGAAGGTCGCGACGCTTTCGCCGCCGATCTCGTAGGTCGCGCCGGGTTTCAGCGTGCCATCGACGCCGCGCGCGATGACCTCTGCTACGTCGCCGACATAGACGACCTGGAATTTCGTATTGCCGCCGCCGATCAGCGGAAGCGCGGGAGAAATCCGCGCCATGGCCGCGAACCGGTTGAAGAAATCGTCCTCCGGTCCGAAGACGACGGAAGGCCGGATGATCGTTGCGCCGGGAAACGCTTCCAACACGCGTCTTTCGCCTTCCGCCTTGCTGCGGGCATAGTCGGCGTCTGAATCGGCTGAAGCGCCGATTGCCGACATCTGGACGAAATGCGCAGCGCCGGCTTCTTTCGCCGCACGTGCCGCGGCGCCGGCGCCGAAGGCCTGTACCGCATCGAATGTCTGACGCCCGCTCTCGTGCAGGATTCCCACCAGATTGACGACGGCATCGGCGCCCTGAACGGCGCGGACGATCGACGGCAAATTGCGGATATTGGCCTGGACCGCGTGGATCTGGCCGACGCGCCCGAGCGGTTGCAGATGCCCGGCAAGATCGGGCCGGCGTACGGCGACGCGGACCCTGTAACCGCGTTTGGCGAGAGCCCGCACAACGTGGCGCCCGACAAAGCCGGATCCGCCGAAAACCGTCACCAGACCCTTGGTACCAATCTGCATGCCGCTCTCCGCCTGTCTGACGATCCGGGCCCGATTCCGCCCGCGTCCTGACCCTTTTCGATCATCCTCCAATAGTCGAGGCGGCGTGTCATGTACAGGCCGGGAAAACCGGTAGCGGATGCAATTGACAAGGCCGGGGTGAACGAATAGGTGAATGTCGCCTTGCCTGTGCCCAGGTGGCGGAATTGGTAGACGCGCTAGCTTCAGGTGCTAGTTCTCGAAAGGGAGTGGAAGTTCGAGTCTTCTCCTGGGCACCATTACCACCCGATACCCCTCCAATATCCCATGGCTTAAGACGCGTTCGCCTCCAGTCGTTGCGGAGGCGGCATCGCTCGTCCCGTTTCGCCCGTCAGCCAGCGCATGGCGATCTTCCCTGGCTGAATGCCGCAAGCCTGGAGATTCGCAGCTGGCGAGCCCCTGCCGACCCGCATTCGCCGAGCTGTTCCGAACGCTGCGTCCCACGACCGGCAGTCACTGAAATAATGGCCCGCAGCCGCGACGGTTCATGATAAACTGCTAAATAATCGCATTCGTCATCAGGGGGGATAGCAGGATGACGCTTGAGGTCATTGGTGCGGGATTTGGCCGCACGGGCACAGATTCAATGCGCGAGGCACTGAATCTGCTGGGTTTCGGTCCTTGCCATCACATGTTCGAGGTGACGTCGAACCCGTTGATGAAGGCGCGCTGGCGGGCATTCATGACCACTGGCCAGGCCGATTGGGAAGATCTGTTCGAAGGCTACCGCTCCTGTGTCGACTGGCCTGCTGTCTATTACTGGCGAGAGTTGCTGGCCCGTTATACCGAAGCGCGGGTCATTCTCACGTGGCGCGATCCGGAAAGCTGGTGGAAGAGTTACGAGGCAACCCTCCTCAAGTTCTTCCAGAACACCGAAGATCGCGAATCGGTCGGCTTCAGGATCATCGCGAAGACCTTCGGCAGCCGCGCGGACGACCGGGATTACGTGATCGGCGTCTACGAAGCGCATATCGAGGACGTCATGGCCACGGTTCGTGCCGACCGGCTGTTGGTCCATCGGCTTGGCGAAGGCTGGGAACCGCTATGCGCGCATCTCGGGGTTCCGGTTCCCGCCGAGCCCTATCCGCACAAGAACACGACGGCCGATATTACCAAGCGGAACAGCCCGACCTGACGACCGCGTCGACACCTCGCGTTCTGCAAGAAGCGGTGTCGTTGGCGCCCTGCCTACCCGACCTTGCGGATTTCGGTAAGGAATTCCTGCATCTGTTCGCGCAGGCCCCGCAGCACCTTTTCCTGTTCGGCTAGGTCGTTGGAAGCCCGCAAGACCTGCGCCGAGGCCTGCTGCGCCTCGTCGGTCGCCCGTGATACGTCGGCAAGGCTTTCGCTGACGCCACGCGTGCCGGCGGCGGAATCTTCCACATGCCGCGCGATCTCGCCTGTCGCGGCGCTCTGTTCCTCCACGGCGGCCGCGATGGCGGTCGAAATTTCACTGACGCCGCCAATCGTTTCGCTGATCACGCGGTTGGCCTTCACCGCACGTTCGGTCGCCGTCTGGATGCTGGCGATCTGCGCCGCGATTTCGTCGGTCGCCTTGGCGGTCTGTCCGGAAAGCGTCTTTACTTCCTGTGCCACGACGGCAAAGCCGCGCCCGGCCTCGCCGGCCCGCGCCGCCTCGATCGTCGCATTCAGGGCAAGAAGGTTTGTCTGCGCGGCAATGTCGCTGATCAGTTCCACCACCTGACCGATCTTCTGAGAAGCCGTCGCGAGCCCGGAAATCTCGTCGCTCATCGACTGCGACTTGTCGACGGCATCGCGCGTGGCGTCGGTCGACTGGACGACCTGCCGGTTGATTTCGGAAATGGCGCTGCTCAGCTCTTCCGTCGCGCTGGCAACACCCTGGAGATTGGCAGACGTCTCCTCGGCACTCTGCGATACGGTGATCGTCCGGTCGCGGGCAAGCGTCGCCGCGCTTTCCAGCTGTGAGGTGACAGCACCCATTTCGGTTATGGAACCGGCCATCGATTCCACCACCGTCTGCATCTGGTTTTCGAACGACGTCGCGATCTCGCCGAATTCCTCATGGCGCTGCTTGATCAGCCAGGTCGCCTTGTTGATCGTCATGCTCGCTTCAAGAAAGGCGCCGCAGGTACCCGTTTCGGCAATCATCCGGAAATGCTGGTTGCGGCTGACATAGTCGAGGCAGGCCTTCGACTCTCGCAAATAGGCGTCGGTCCTGTCGATGAGCAGGTTGATCGCGTGCATCAGCTCGCCGAGATCGCCGGTCTCGCGGATATGGGTGATTCGCGCCTCAAAGTCACCGCCGGCCGCGGCCGTCACGACCTCAAGGGCCCTTCGAATGGATTTTGACTGACTGGAAAACACCGGGCTCGCTCCTTTTGCGTGGTGATCTAGGCCGCGGCGTTCCGGGGCCCGGCGTCGCGATAGCCGCGTCGCTTGCCCTGGCCGACCGTCATGATGAACTCGTCGTATTTCTTGCCGGCCTCATCGAGGACCCGCTGAAGTTCGGCGCGCGATGCCGCCAGTCCTTCCTTGCGATTGGCCGGATCGCGCTCGATCCGCAAAAGTCGCTCGTAGAGTGGCAGGATGTGGTTGTTGAGGATGTCGCGGTCCGGCACGCGGCGATTGGAGTGGTAGCCCACGATGTTGCCGTCCATGTCGCGGCTCGGCGTGACATGGGCATAAACCCAGTAATGATCCCCGTTCTTCGAGCGATTGACCACATAGGCGAAGATTTCCCGCCCGTCCTGGATCGTCTCCCACAGCAGGTTGAAGATCGCCCGTGGCATGTCCGGATGGCGGATCAGATTGTGCTGCTGGCCGAGGCACTCGCTCTCGGTATATCCGGAGAGGTCGATAAAGGTCCGGTTTGCGTAAGTCAGGCGACCCTTCAGGTCTGTTTTGCTGACGATGATTTCTTCGGGTTGGAAGAAGCGTTCTTTTCCGGTGACGGAGGGTTTTTCAGCCATGTCGAATTGCGTCCCGCTGCAATCTGCTATCGATGGAAAGTAGTCAGGCCGATTTTGAAATTGATAAAAAAATAAGGCGATCCAGCCAAAAATACTCTCACCCCAAATAGATGGGCCATGCCGGTTAATAAAAATATAAATATAACCATACGTAATATTTCGTATCAGGGCTGGCGGCAGCTTGCCGCGTTTCGCCCGAAGCGACCGTTTTGACCCGTGACAGAGCCGCGATTCGCAGGCTAGAAAGCCCAAATGACGAACTTTCTTCACAAGGGAGACCTGCCGGCGGACGTCGATTTCGGCGACGCGGTCGCGGTCGACACAGAAACGCTCGGCCTCAACCTGCAGCGCGACGCCCTCTGCGTCGTGCAATTGTCGGCAGGCGACGGGAACGCGCATATCGTTCAGCTTGATCGCTCGTCCTACGATGCGCCCAATCTCAAGCGCGTCATGTCGGATCAGGCGGTGACGAAGATCTTTCATTTCGCGCGCTTCGATGTCGCCATGATGCGCCACCATTTCGGTATTTTCGCAACGCCGGTCTTCTGCACCAAGATCGCGTCGAGGCTGGTGCGCACCTATACTGACCGGCATGGCCTGAAGGATCTGTGCAGGGAACTGATCGGTGTGGAACTGTCCAAGCAGCAGCAAAGCTCCGACTGGGGCGCGGCCGAACTCAGCGACGCACAGCTCCAATATGCAGCATCGGACGTCCTTTACCTTCACGAGCTGCGGGCCAGGCTGACGGCCATGCTGGATCGCGAGGGACGGATGGATCTCGCCGCGGCTTGCTTTGCCTTTCTGCCGGCACGCGCCGAGCTCGATCTGGCCGGCTGGCCGGAGGAGGATATTTTCGCCCATGTCTGACGCGCTGCGGCGCGCCGGAAAAAAGCCAGAAACAGGCTGTTTGTGTTAGCATACGAACCAGCCATGAAGTGGAATTCGGGAGAGGGACGGGCAGGCGGTTGAGTGATTTCGCCATTCCCCGGCAGGGTGACGATCGCGGTGTCCAGCAGCGCTTTGCGAGCGCGCTGGGCGATGCGCGCCGGCATACGCGCCGGGTGCTGCTGCTTCGCCGGGTGCTGCCCGCGACGGCGCTCGCCATCAGCGTCGTCATTCTGCTTTCCGGCCTAAACCTGACCGGCGGCATGCCTTCGGTCAGCATCGGCGAGGTCAAGATGGACGGTTCGACCGTTACCATGACCAATCCGGAACTGTCCGGTTACGGCAAGAACAATGAGGCCTATCGCGTCACCGCGACGCGCGCCGAGCAGGATATCAAGTCGCCCAACCTGGTGCGGCTGCAGACGGTCGACGGCACGTTGAACGAAAGCGGTGGCCGCGAGACGACGCTCAGCGCCGCGAGCGGGCTCTACAACGCGCAGAAACGCACGCTCCTTCTGGAAAAGGATGTCGTCGTTTCCTCCAGCAGCGGTTATGTCGCCCATCTCGATCGGGCCGACGTTGACATGGGCGCCGGCCGCGTGACGTCGGACAAGCCGGTTCTCATCGAGGGGCTCGACGGCACCATCAGATCCGATGCGGTTGAGATCGAGGACAAGGGTACGCGGATCTATTTCACCGGCCGCGTCGTCGTCGACGTCCTGCTCGACTCGCAGGCCGCCAAGGACGCCGAGAAGAAATCGCAATGAACGGCAAGCGCTTTTCCCAGTCTCTGATTCTTGCTCTGGCGCTGCTCGCACCTGTTGCCGGTGGCGCCGCGCTGGCTCAGGCGCCCAAACAGAACGAAGGTTCTGCCTCCAGCTTCCAGATCGATTCCGACAAGCCGGTGAAGATCGAGGCCGACAAGCTCGACATCCAGGACAAGGAGCAGACCGGCACGTTTTCCGGCAATGTCTTCGTCCAGCAGGGCGATATGACGCTGCGGACCAGCAAACTCGTCGTCCACTACAGCGGCAACGCGGGCGATCGGGGCAAAAAGGAAGAGTCCGCCGGACAGGTCGGCAGCAACCAGAAGATCACGCGGCTAGAGGCGCGCGGCAAGGTGCTGATCCGATCCAAGGATCAGGAAGCGACCGGCGAGTGGGCCGACTACAGCGTTTCCACCCGCACCATCAAGCTTGGCGGCGGGGTCGTCCTGACGCAGGGGCCGAATGTGCTGCGCGGCGAGGAATTGCTGATCGATCTGAACACCGGCAAGTCTCGCCTGACCAATACGGCCAAGGACGGCGGCCGCGTCCGTGGCCTGTTCCTGCCCTCCACCGTCGACCGCACGCCGAAGTCCGCGCAATAGCCCGCCGGCCGCGCGAAGTTAACCGCAACACCCATTCATGTTGAATCGCCTCGCTCGATATGCAAACTTCGGGCCAATTGCGCATTCCTGCCTCAAGGGACGTGACGTTTGAATATCTTGAATACGGTTTCCAGCCGCCTTGGCAGTATCCGGCAACGTATACGTCCGGCAGCTTCAAACGGGGCGGTACGCCCCTCCCGGCGACGCGACCAGCCGATCGCCGCGGCAACCGGCTGGCTCGCCGTTTACGGGGTCGAAAAGTCCTATCGCCGCCGCAAGGTCGTCAAGGGCGTCAGCCTTGGTGTGAGACGCGGCGAGGTCGTCGGCCTGCTCGGCCCGAACGGCGCAGGCAAGACCACGGTTTTCTACATGGTCACGGGCCTGGTACGTGCTGACGCCGGCGCCATCGCCATCGACGGTTATGACGTGACATCGCTGCCGATGTACCGGCGGGCGCGTCTCGGCATCGGCTATCTCCCGCAGGAGCCGTCGATCTTCCGTGGCCTGTCGGTCGAGCAGAACATCAGGGCGGTGCTCGAGATCGTCGAACCCGACCCGGCCGTCCGCGCCCGCGATCTCGATCAGCTGCTGGAAGAGTTCGACATCGCGCGCCTGCGCCATTCGCCGTCCATTGCCCTTTCGGGTGGCGAACGTCGGCGCTGCGAGATCGCCCGCGCGCTCGCTTCACGCCCTTCGTTCATGTTGCTCGACGAGCCCTTCGCCGGCATCGATCCGATCGCCGTCAACGATATTCGCCTGCTCGTGCGGCATCTGACCGACCGTGGCATCGGCGTGCTCATTACCGATCACAATGTCCGCGAGACCCTTGGCCTGATCGACCGCGCCTACATCATCCATGACGGCCAGGTGCTGATGGAAGGCACGCCCGAGGCGGTCATCGCCAACGAGGAAGTGCGGCGGCACTATCTCGGCGAAGATTTCCGGCTTTAGGATCGGAGAGCGGCATGGCCATATCGCCCAGACTGGAACTGAGGGTCGGCCAATCGCTGGTCATGACGCCGCAGCTCCTGCAGGCGATCAAGCTTCTGCAATACAACAATGTGGAACTCGCCGCCTTCATCGAGCAGGAGCTTGAGCGCAACCCCTTGCTTGAGCGCGTCGAGAGCGATGACGAGGGCGATGCGCCCCGGCGCGAGACAACTGAAAGCGGTGACCTCGTCCAGACCGCCGATAGCGGCGATGTCGGCAATATAGCCGAGGCAATAGATGCCGACCGCGATGATGTATTCGAGCCCGAGGGACCGGGCGTCACCCCGCAATCAGAGCCTGGCGGCGGGGCGATGTGGGATGGCGTCGGCCGGGGCGGATTTGCCGATGGCGACGTCAATCTCGAGGATTTCGCGACAGCCGAAACGAGCCTTGCGGCGCATCTGGAAAGCCAGATCGGCTTCCTGACGGATGACACCGACCGTCTGATCGCGCTTCACCTGATAGGATTGCTCGACGAAGGCGGCTATCTGCGCGAACCGCTGGCCGACATTGCCGACAGGCTGGGTGTCGGCGAGGCACGCATCGCGGCGCTCCTCGGACGCCTGCAGGAACTTGAGCCAAGCGGCGTCTTTGCACGCGATCTGGCCGAATGTCTGGCGCTCCAACTTGCCGAACGCGATCGGCTCGATCCCATGATGCAGGCACTCGTTGCCAATCTGGAGTTGCTGGCCCGTCGCGATTTTGCCCAGCTGAAAAAGCTCTGCCGCTGCGACGATGAGGATCTCGCGGGCATGGTCGCGGAAATCCGCTCGCTCGATCCCCGTCCCGGCAGCGCTTTCGGCGGCGGCACCAGCCAGACAATCGCGCCGGATGTCATTGTCCGTGAAGCGGCCGACGGCGGCTGGCGCATCGATCTCGTGAGCGAGCAGCTGCCGCGCCTGCTCATCAACCGCTCATACTATGCCGCGGTCGGAAACTCGGCAGAAGGCGCGAAGGCGAAGACGTTTCTCAACGAGTGCATGCAGGACGCGAGCTGGCTGATGAAATCGCTCGATCAGCGCGCCCGCACGATCCTCAAGGTCGCCACCGAAATCGTCCGCCAGCAGGATGCGTTCTTCGCCTATGGCGTACAGCACCTCAAGCCGCTAAATCTGCGGCAGGTCGCGGAACGCATCGACATGCACGAATCGACCGTCAGCCGTGTGACGTCCAACAAATACATGGCGACGCCCCGCGGCATCTTCGAACTGAAATATTTCTTTACCACCGCGATCGCCGCGACCGGCAACGGGGAGGCCCATTCGGCCGAGGCGGTACGCCACCGCATACGCGAGATGATCGATGCAGAGGCGCCCGACGATGTCCTCTCCGATGACGCAATCGTGGCCCGCCTGCGCGATTCCGGGATCGATCTTGCGCGCCGCACGGTGGCCAAGTACCGGGAGTCGCTGAACATCCCCTCATCGGTGCAGCGCCGCCGCGAAAAGACGGCGGTGCTATAGCGCCGACACATCTGCGAGCCCCTGTGGACGGTCTTCGCATCAGGGCTTGCGCCTGTCACGTTTCCGTCATTGACTTGGCTGTGAAGGAAACATAGTGTCCGCGCCGCTTGCGCCGGGACGGCCAGCATGCAATCGCCGGGAGGTCCGGCGACCTCAGAGCGCCGGACCGGTGCGGGGTTCATCCCCAGGCCCGGCGCCGGCATATTTCGGCAATTCCGGATCAAAGACGCGATGACAGTTCAGATCAGCGGCAAGAATATCGATATCGGCGAAGCGTTGCGCGGCTCCATCAACAGCCGGCTCGCGGACGGATTGAGCAAGTATTTCGACCGGGGCTATGGCGGGCATGTCGTCATCAGCCGCGAAGGCAGTCAGTTCAGGGCTGAATGCCATCTGCACCTCGATTCAGGCATCGTCCTGAAATCGCAGGGCGAGGCGGGTGACGCCTACCAGAGCTTCGACAAGGCGGCGATCCGGCTTGAGAAGCGGTTGCGTCGATACAACCGGCGCCTGAGTGACCACCATCCGCGTGATTTTGCCGACAGCGACTTCAGCGCCGCAGATTATACGATCGCGCAGGGCGAGGACGACGGCGACGAGGAGAGCGGTGACAATCCGGTCATCGTCGCTGAGGCCCGCTCCGCGATGAAGAAGATGACGGTCGGCATGGCCGTGATGGCGCTCGATCTGGCGGAAGCGCCGGTCATCGTCTTCACCAATATCGCCAATGACCGCCTTAACGTTGTGTACCGGCGCAAGGACGGCCATATCGGCTGGATCGACCCGGAGGCGGCAGCGGGCTAGGCCCCGCCGTCGTTTGTGGACGACCGGTTGTTGACCGGCACCAGGAGACACGAATGGACCTCACCGATCTGATAGCGCCCGACGCTCTTGTCGGGTCGCTGAAAGCGGTTAGCAAGAAGCAGGCGATACAGGATCTCGCTGAACGGCTCGCCGAACGTGTCGGCCTGCCGGCGCGTGAGATTTTCGACCAGCTGCTGCAGCGCGAGCGGCTCGGCTCCACCGGAATCGGCCATGGCATCGCCATTCCGCATGCGCGCATTCGCGGCGTCGACAAGATCGTGGGCGCTTTCGCCCGGCTCGAGAAGCCGATCGATTTCGATGCCATCGACGACGAACCCGTCGATCTCATTTTCCTGCTGCTTGCGCCCGAGGATGAAGGCGCCGATCATCTCAAGGCGCTGGCAAAGGTCGCTCGCGCTCTCAGGGATAGTGATCTGGCGGCCAAGCTTCGCTCAAGCCGTGATGCGGCAACGCTCTATGCGGTGCTCGCGGCGGGGTCTGCGCCCAACGCCGCCTGATCGCGGCGCCGGGCATTTTTCCACACTCAGTGAAGTGTCACGGGTGCCAGCTGGCGCTCCATCGCGCCTGCCAGCGCCAGATCGCGGGTCTGTGCGATAAGGATCGGGTCGCCATTGGCCTGATGCAGGGCGTAGACGGCCTCGCCCGGCCGTGCGCCCATTTCCTGGCGCAAATCTTCCGGCAGATCCTCGTTGGAAACCGCCTTCACATAGGCGACCTCACCGAGGCCCAGGGCTGCAAGCTGCTCCAGGCTGAACTGAATGGCGTCGCCGCCCGAAAATCTCTTCTCCGTCGCGTTCATGATACACCTCCTGTCCCGATGTCGATCCGCTTGACGGTCGTTTCGGGGGCTACACGCTGAAGGTCGATCGCCAGCAGGCCGTTTTCCAGATTGGCACTGATGACCTCGATCCCGTCGGCAAGCAGGAAGACCCGCTGAAACTGCCGCGCGGCGATACCGCGATGCAGATATTCGCGCTCTTCCCCATCTGCCTGGCGGCCGCTGATGGTGAGCTGGTTGGCTTCGATCCTCACGTCCAGATCGGACTGGGAAAACCCGGCCACTGCAAGCGTGATCCGCAGCCGGTCCGTTCCGGTCTGCGTGTTCTTCAACCGCTCGATATTGTAGGGCGGAAACCCGTCTCCGGAGGATTTGACGATCCGGTCGAGCATGCGCTCGATCCCGTCGAACCCGAGCAGATAGGGACTGTTAAGTGTCAAAACGCGTGACATTCCTATCCAAAGTCCTTTCAAAGCGACCTTGTCGGGCCCGATGACGGCACCCGATCGAGACCCTCATGGCCTCGGATTTGTATATGGGTTTTCACTTAATGGCCCGCAAGTGCGCGGAAAATCCGCGTTCGGTCGATGGTTCCCCGTCACCGGGTGGCCCGACCGGGCAAGGGCAATCCATGCCGCTCTCGCTTCACCGGCCCGGGGTAACGACAAATGCCGATCGGCGCTTATCTGCGCATGGATACGATGGCGTCCGGATCGAGTTTGAGATCGATGAGGAGGGGTTTGTTCCGCGATCCGATAGCCTTGATGGCAGCGGAAAGGCCGTCTTCGCCCGCAACGGTGACGGCGTCGGCGCCCATGGCCCTCGCAACGGTCGCAAAATCGGGCCAGTCGAAGAGCGAGAGCGAGGGGTCCATGCCCCTCTCGACGAACTGCACATGTTCGGCGCCGTAGCTGCCGTCGTTGCAGACGATGACGACAAGATCGAGCCGGCTGGCAACGGCGGTGTGCAGCTCGGTCAGGCCGCTCAGCATCAGGCCGCCGTCACCTGCAATGAGCACACTGGTACGGCCCGGCGAACCGGCCGCGGCGCCGATCGCATGACCGAGCCCCAGGCCGATGGAGCCGATCGCGACGGTAAAGATGAAGGACTGCGGTGCGGGAACGGGGAATGCCGCCCAAGCGTAGCGCAGAAAGCGCCCGGCATCCGTGGTAACGAGGCGGTCTTCCGGGATCGCATCGTTCAGTGCCGTCAGCGCCGTCGGCAGGTCGACGGTCTCCGGTCCGTTGCGCGGCGTGCTGCTGATCGTCGGAATTGCGGCGAGCCTGTCTGCAAGCGGACCGTCGCGAAAGCCCGAACCGGGAATCTCAGCCTCGTCGAGCCACCGCATGAAGAGATCGGCCGTCAGTGCCGCATCGCCGACAAGGCCCGCGTCCGGCATTATATGTCGGCCGATCGCCGCCGCGTCGATATCGACCTGAACCACGCGCTTTTTCTTGAGCAGGTCGCCCTTGCTGGTCGTGAATCTGTTGAGGCTGGCGCCGAAGGCGATCACGCAATCGCTTGCGGCTATCGCTTCCACGCCTTCCGGCGCGCTCAGCGTTCCGAAAATACCCAGCGCGTGGCTCTCGCCTTTGAAGAGGTCGCGTCCGCGCAGGGTTGTCATCAAGGGGGCGCCGATCCTGTCCGCAAGGCGCTTTAGGGCATTTCGCGCCTGCGGCCCGGCTGCGCCGCGCCCGGCCAGGATGACAGGGCTGCGGGCGGCGGCAATGATACCGATGGCTTCGTCGAGATCGGAACTTTCCGGGACGATCATGCGCAGATCGGGCAGCTTGTGTCGTACAAGGCGGTACTCGACATCGTCCCACTGCTGGTTTGACGGCATGTTGAGGACGATCGGGCGCCGCTCGACCGCCGCGCGCCTGAACGCGGTGCCGACATCTTCCGCATAGGTCGCAGCGCCGCGCAGCGGCACGAATCCAGCTCCGGTCGCCGCGATCAATTCTTTCTGGCCGATTTTCTGCAGGTGCTCCAGATCCTCGGCCGGCGTATCGCCGGCAAGGAGTACGACGGGCACCGACGATTTCACGCCCTCGATGAGGGCAGTCACCGTATTGGCGAGCGCGGCGCCATGGGTGACCGTCGCGACCCCGATCCGGCCGGTCACCTGCGCATAGCCGAGCGCCATCTGCATAGCGAGCGCCTCGTGCGTCGCCGGCATGAACCGGCAGCCCGGAAGCCGGGAATAGGCGTCAACAAGATAGAGATTGGCGTCGCCGATCAGGCCGAAAAGAAGGTCCACATCGTGATCGGAAAGATTGCGTGCCACCGCTTCGTGCAATTTCAACTGGTCGTTTCCTCTGCCTGCCGCCTTGATCGGCGGCTTTTGTGTCGGCGCAGAGAATAACCTGCCTGCCCCGGATGGAAAGCCGGGCCTTGCGTGTATTTCAGGCTGTCCGCCGCGTGATCACGATCAGCACGCCGCCGATTGTCAGGACGGAGGCGATGATGATTCGCGCGGTCAACGGCTCGGCGAGAAACAGGACGCCGCCTATCGCAGCGATCACGGGCACGGAAAGCTGGATGATCGCGGCTCGCGTTGCCGTCAGGCCTGCAAGCGCGGCATACCAGATCGCATAGCCGCAGCCCGACGCGATGGCGCCCGAGGCGACGGCGAGCAGCAGGCCCGCGGGCTGATAGTTCGTGTCCGGCCAGAACAACAGGCTGACGAGGATAGTCAGCGGCAGGGTCAGGAGAAAGTTCCGCGCCGTCGTCGCAAGCGGTTCGGTACTGCTGCGGCCGATCAGCGTGTAGAAGCCCCATCCGATGCCGGCGATGACCATCAGCGCCGCGCCCAGCGGGTCGGGCGCGGTGACGCCCGGAAGCACGAGATAGACCAGCCCCGCTAGCGCGATGGCAATGCCCGCAAGGGCCAGCGCGGAGAAGCGCTCGCCGCGTTTCAGGGCGACGGCGAACATCGTCAGTTGCACCGTGCCGAAGAGTATCAGCGCGCCCGTACCGGCGCTCAGCGAGAGATAGGCGAAGGAGAAGAAGGCCATATAGGTGAAGAGCATCAGCGGTGCGCGCCAGCCGGTCGGGCGCCCGGTCGGCGCCTTGCCGCGCAGCGCCAGCAACAATGCCAGCATGGCCGCGCCTGAAAATGTCCTGACGGTGGCAAAGCTCGCCGCATCGATCAGCCCGCCTCCCAGCGCCTGTCGGCACAGCAGCGAGTTGGCGGCAAAGGCGATCATGGCCAGCAGGGTCAGCAGGGCCGTGCGGCCATGGGTGCCGGCAAATGCATTGTTCATGAGTTGCGCCGCCCCTCCCCGAAAGCGCCGCGTTTGAGATCATTGGCAATCTTTATGACGGCAGTGTCAAGGCGCATCCCGAAAACGAAAAAGCCGCCCGAAGGCGGCTTTCGTGGAGGGCTTCAAAGTGCCTTCCGGGAACTGGTGGAGCCAAGGGGAGTCGAACCCCTGACCTCTTGAATGCCATTCAAGCGCTCTCCCAACTGAGCTATGGCCCCTTGCAGTTCATGTCCGGTTTCCGCCTGGGTTTGCGGGAACCGCCGCGCATCCGAGGAGAGGCGCGCGGCAAGCCTGTAAGCCATTCCTCGCGCCGATGCAACTCACCGGCGCGGGTTTTCCGACAGGCTTCTAGTCGTCGTCGGTCTTGATGTCGCCGTCGAGCAGACCGGAGACGTCGTCGTCATCCTCGTCGTCGACGAAATCGTCGTCATCGTCGTCGTCGACATCGTCGATATCCTCGTCATCGAGATCGGGAATATCGACATCGTCTTCGTCTTCTTCCTCGTCGGAGACACCGGCGCGGCCGGTCTCTTCCTCGTCGTCGTCGGCTTCTTCCAGCGGGACGAGAGAATCATCGTCGTCGAGGTCTTCGTCTTCCTCGTCTTCGGCCTCTTCCGCCTCGTCTTCCTCGTCCTCTTCGGGCTTCTCGCGCGCCGTGGAAGGCTTCACGCGGGTAATGTGCGCCGTCTCGAGGGTGAATTCAGTGCCGCATTTGGGGCAGATGATCGGGTTCTTGCCGAGATCGTAGAATTTCGTCTCGCAATTCCCGCAGATACGCTTTGTGCCAAGGTCCGCTTTTGCCACGTCTGCTCTTCCGTCGATGAAGCCCGATTGACCGTCTGTCCGGCAACGATGTGCCGAATTGAACTAGGGGCCTCCCATAGACCGGTCGCCGCGCGCTTGTCAAAACCAAAAACGGGCGTAGCGCCTCCATGCGGCGAAAGCGCCGCCCGCAGCACTCTGGCAAGGTGAAAAGTGCTGTGCTATCGGGGCGGGCATGCGTGGCCCGGAAACAGTCATTCCGTACCGCGCGTCTTCCTGGCAGCGCTGGAGCCAAGCCATGTCCGACACCGCCCATGATCTGGCCCCGAATCCGCTGACGGCATGGCGCGGAAAGGCGCTCGCGGGGGAGGCGCCAATCCCGGGCGACAAGTCCATTTCCCACCGCGCACTGATCCTTGGCGCGCTTGCTCACGGCGAAACGCGGATCGAAGGCCTGCTGGAAGGCGAGGATATTCTCGCAACCGCGCGCGTCATGGCGCAGCTCGGCGCGAAGGTGGAACGGCTGGGATATGGCTCGTGGCGGGTCGTCGGTGCTGGCGCCGGCGCGCTTCTGGAACCTGACGGGACGCTCGATTTCGGCAATTCGGGTACTGGCGCGCGTCTGCTGATGGGCGTTGTCGCCGGTCACGGCATCAAGGCGACGTTCGACGGCGACGCCTCGCTTCGGAAACGTCCGATGGGGCGTGTCCTGAAACCGCTGGCGACGATGGGCGCCTGGGTCGAGGGCGGTGCCGAGAAACTGCCGCTGACGCTTCATGGCGCGCTGGAGCCGATCCCGGTCACCCATCGCCTTGCGGTACCGTCCGCGCAGGTCAAGTCGGCCATGCTGCTCGCAGGCCTGACCAGCCGGGGCGTGACGACCGTCATCGAACCGGAGGCGACGCGCGATCATACCGAACGGATGCTGGCGCATTTCGGCGCAAGACTGGATATCGAGACCGATCGCGAAGGCGCGCGGCATATCAGCCTCAAGGGCGGCCAGAAGCTGAAGGGCGCGCCGGTTGCGGTTCCGGCCGATCCGAGCTCGGCGGCATTTCCGCTCGTCGCGGCGGTCCTCGTTCCCGGTTCGCGCATCGAAATCCCGGCCATGATGACCAATCCGACGCGTACCGGTCTTGTGACGACGCTGATCGAGATGGGCGCGAAGATCACACTCCGGAACGAGCGCGACGCCGGCGGTGAGCCGGTTGCCGATGTGCTGGTCGAGGCCGGCGCGCTCACCGGCGTCGATGTCCCGGCCGATCGCGCGCCCTCGATGATCGACGAATACCCCGTCCTCGCGGTCGCTGCGTCCTTTGCCTCGGGCGTAACCAGAATGCGCGGTCTGTCGGAACTGCGCGTCAAGGAAAGCGATCGCCTTGCCGCCGTGGCCGCCGGGCTTGCCGCCAATGGCGTACGCTTCGCGATTGAAGGCGACGACCTGATCGTCGAGGGGATGGGCGCAAGGGTGCCCGGCGGCGGCACGGTCGAGACGCATATGGACCACCGCATCGCCATGTCTTTCCTCGTGATGGGGCTGGCCGCCGAAAAGCCGGTGACTGTCGATGACGGGCGCATGATCATGACCAGCTTCCCCGCCTTCCGTGGTGTCATGGAACATCTTGGCGCCGATATTCGCGATGGTGCGGCGTGATCATCGCCATCGACGGTCCTGCGGCATCCGGCAAGGGCACGCTTGCCCGCAGGCTCGCCGAACGATTTGGCCTGCCGCATCTCGATACCGGCCTTCTCTACCGTGCCGTGGGCCGGGGAATGCTGCTCGCCGGACACGCGCTGGACGACGAGGAGACGGCGACCCTTATCGCTTCGCGGCTCGCTCTTGCCGATCTTCGGCCGGACGCATTGCGCGGCGACGAGATTGCCGAAGCAGCCTCGCGGGTCGCCCAGATGCCGCCGGTTCGTGCCGCGCTGGTGCAGTTGCAGCGACGTTTCGCGGCAACCCCGCCCGGTGCGGTGATCGACGGGCGCGATATCGGCACGGTGATCTGCCCTGAAGCGGAAGTGAAGCTATTCGTGACGGCCTCGCCGGAGGTGCGCGCCCGCCGCCGCCATGCCGAACTGACGGCGCGCGGCGAAACGGTGACCTATGACGATGTGCTTGCAGATCTGAAGCGCCGCGATGCGCGCGACGCCGGTCGCGCGGTCAGCCCGCTTGCCGCTGCGCCCGACGCGCACTTGCTCGATACCAGCGATTTGGATATAGAAGCCGCATTCCGGGCCGCCGTGGACATTGTCCAGGGTGACGGGCCGGTCGTTTGAGCCTTGCGGGAGACGGTGTCTTTGATCCTCTTCCGGCCGTATCGCCAGCGGCGCCGAAACTCATGCGCGACGACCCTGCCATTGATGATGGAAAACGGGCCTCGCCATAGGGCTTTCGCGTTGTTTGGCCGCCAGCGGCTGCTTGTGCGTCCGGACCGTGCCAGACGGTTGTTCGGGACAGAAGATCGTTTCGCCGCCTCAGTCCGGTAACGCGGCCAGAGGCATTCGGTATCAACGCCAACCGGCGACCGAGGTCAGGGACACTGCCTGAAGGAACAGGCCCCCCGGCATAAGGTCCGCCGTTCAAGAAAGCACAGCCCAGTGGCATCAACCCAATTCAACCCTTCCCGCGAAGATTTCGAAACCCTCCTCAACGAAAGCCTTCAACTGCGTGCGCCCGACGAGGGAAGCGTCGTCCGTGGCCGCGTCATCGCCATCGAAAAGGACATGGCGATCGTCGATGTCGGCCTGAAGACCGAAGGCCGCGTCCCCCTGAAGGAATTCGGCGGCCATGGCCGCGAACCGTCCATCAAGATCGGCGACACTGTCGAGGTGTACCTTGAGCGCGTCGAAAATGCGCTCGGCGAAGCCGTCCTGTCGCGCGACAAGGCGCGCCGTGAGGAAAGCTGGGTCAAGCTGGAGAAATCCTTCGAGAACCAGGAAAAGGTCGAAGGTCAGATCTTCAATCAGGTCAAGGGCGGGTTCACCGTCGATCTCGACGGCGCCGTGGCGTTCCTGCCGCGCAGCCAGGTCGATATCCGTCCGATCCGCGACGTGACCCCGCTGATGCACACGCCGCAGCCCTTCCTGATCCTGAAGATGGATCGCCGCCGCGGCAATATCGTCGTCTCGCGTCGCTCGGTGCTCGAGGAGAGCCGTGCCGAGCAGCGTCACGAACTGGTCCAGAGCCTCGAAGAGGGCCAGGTCATCGAGGGCGTCGTCAAGAACATCACCGATTACGGTGCGTTCGTCGACCTTGGCGGTATCGACGGCCTGCTCCATGTGACCGATATCGCATGGCGCCGCGTCAACCATCCGTCGGAAGTCCTGACCGTCGGCCAGACCGTCAAGGTCCGCGTCGTGAAGGTGAACCAGGAAACCCAGCGCATCAGCCTCGGCATGAAGCAGCTTGAAGCCGATCCGTGGGAAGGCGTCGAAGCCAAGTATCCGGTCGATACGCGTTTCAAGGGCCGTGTCACCAACATCACCGACTACGGCGCGTTCGTCGAGCTGGAGCCGGGCGTCGAAGGCCTCATCCACGTTTCCGAGATGAGCTGGACGAAGAAGAATGTCCATCCGGGCAAGATCGTCGCGACCAGCCAGGAAGTCGAGGTGATGATCCTCGAGGTCGATCCGCAGAAGCGTCGCATCAGCCTCGGCCTGAAGCAGTGCCTGGACAATCCGTGGGACGCTTTCGCAAAGAGCCATCCGATCGGCTCCGTCGTCGAAGGCGAGGTCAAGAACAAGACCGAGTTCGGTCTATTCATCGGTCTCGACAACGACGTCGACGGCATGGTCCACCTTTCCGATCTCGACTGGAACCGTCCGGGCGAGCAGGCGATCGAGGACTACAATCGCGGCGACATCGTCAAGGCGCAGGTGCTCGACATCGACACCGACAAGGAACGCATCAGCCTGGGCATTAAGCAGCTCGGTTCCGATCCGTTCAAGGATGCCGGTGGCGAGGATGGGCTGCGCAAGGGTCAGGTCGTGACCTGCGAGGTCATCGACGTGAAGGAAGGCGGCATCGACGTCCGGATCGCCGACAGCGAGCTGACGGCCTTTATCCGCCGTGCCGATCTCGCCCGCGACCGTGCCGAACAGCGGCCGGAGCGTTTCGCGCCGGGCGAGCGTGTTGACGCGCGCATTACCCAGTTCGACAAGAAGACGCACAAGATCGGCGTTTCGATCAAGGCGTTGGAAATCGCCGAAGAGAAGGAAGCGGTTGCCCAGTACGGCTCGTCCGACAGCGGCGCTTCGCTCGGCGACATTCTGGGTGCCGCGCTCAACAAGGCCAAGAACCAGAACGACGGCGACGACGCAGAGTAAGCGTCCGATCCTCAAGATACCGTCCCGCGGGAGACATCATCTCTCGCGGGGCCGGGGCGCCCGCCCCAGTGTAGTTCAAACGCGAGTTCTGGAGGCCCTTGATGCCGCTCGATGCGCAGGAAGTCGTTGACCGCCGTCGCCTCACTCGCCGTCTTTCGCGCTGGCGCCTTGCAGCGCTCGCGCTTGTCATTCTTCTCGTTCTCGTCGTTGCCGGCTTCGTCGCCCGCAACAGTTTCGGCGCGTTTGGCGGAGAACAGATCGCCAGGGTCCAGATAACCGGCCTCATCACTGGCGACCGGAAGACGCTCGATCTGATCAATCGCATCGAAAAGAACGACAATATCCGCGCGCTGATACTGTCCATCGACAGCCCCGGCGGCACGACGGCGGGGTCGGAAGAACTCTTCAATGCGGTTCGCAAGGTCGCCGCGAAGAAGCCTGTTGTCGCCGATCTCGGAACGCTGGCGGCCTCCGGCGGCTATATCGCGGCGATTTCGGCCGACCATATCGTCGCCCGCCGCAATACGCTGACCGGCTCCATCGGCGTCATTTTCCAGTGGGCCAATGTTACGCGGCTGCTCGACAATGTGGGCGTCTCGTTCTCGACCGTGAAGAGCGCGCCGCTCAAGGCCGAGCCCAACCCCTTCACACCCGACAGCCCCGAGGCCATTGCCGCGATGAAGGTGCTGGTGGAAGATTCCTACGACTGGTTCGTCGGCCTTGTCGCCGAACGGCGCGGGATGGAAGAGACGCGCGCCCGGCAGCTTGCCGATGGCCGCCTTTACACCGGCAAGCAGGCGGTTGAGAACGGGCTGATCGATGAGCTTGGCGGCGAGGAAGAGATCCGCGCCTGGCTCGCAAAGGAACACGAGATCGGTGACGAGATACCGATCCGCGACATGGCGCCGGACGCCGGATTCGCCGGTATGTCGGTTCAGGCGGTGGCGCGCCTGTTCGGCATGGAGCGTCTGGCCGGTCTTCTGGCGGGGCCGCAGGCCCCGATAAGCGGACTTGTTGCGGTTTGGGAGCCGCAAATGGTTGACAGATAAGCATTCTGGCACAGAATGTCGGGCTTGAAAGATAACAGGGCAATTTTCAAACCTGCCGATGAAGGCGGGAAGAGTGTGGCGGGGGCCATGATAAAGTCGGAACTGATATCGAAGATCGCGCAGCAGAATCCGCATCTGTACCAGCGTGATGTCGAAATGATCGTCAACGCGATCCTGGATGAAATCGCCGACGCCCTATCGCGTGGCGACAGGGTCGAGCTTCGCGGCTTCGGCGCCTTCTCGGTCCGTCAGCGGCGGGCCCGGCAGGGCCGCAATCCGCGCACGGGCGACAAGGTCGCCGTCGACGAGAAGGTCGTGCCGTTCTTCAAGAGCGGCAAGGAAATGCGTGAGCGGCTCAACGGCGGTGACGAGGGCTGACGCCTGAAACGTCGAAAGGACGGCACTGATGCTCAGGCGCATCGTCTGGTTCGTCTTCATAATTCCACTGGCCGCGTTGCTGGTGGTTTTCGCGGTGGCCAACCGGGAGGCCGTGACGGTTTCGCTCGACCCGGTTTCTGCTGAGCCTGCGTTCGCGGTTCAAATGCCGCTGTACATCGTGATCTTTCTCACGCTCATCATCGGCGTTGCGATCGGCGGTTTTGCGTCCTGGCTTTCGCAGGGCAAGTGGCGTCGAAAGGCCCGCGCGAGCCGCGACGAGGCGGCCCGGTGGCGGGTCAAGGCCGAGGCTGCCGGCGCCGATGGCGGTGCCCGCGCCCTCCCGGCCCCCAAACGCGCCGCCTGAACCTTTCACTGCCGGCAGATCCGGCACCATATCAGCTTCCGGTCCCTCAATGCCGATTGACGTCAAGATTTGCGGTCTGCGCGACATGCAGAACCTTTCCGCCGCCATCGATGCGGGTGCCGACATGGTGGGATTTGTGTTCTTCCCGCCTTCGCCGCGCGACATCTCGCCTGCCGAAGCCGCGCCGCTGCTCAAGGCCGCGCGCGGCCGCGCGCTGGCGGTCGCCTTGGTGGTGGATGCCGACGACGCGCTGATCGACGATGCGGTGGCCGCGGGTATCGACATGCTGCAGTTGCACGGCAGCGAGACCCCGCAGCGGGTGCGCGACATCAAGGCGCGCACGGGACTGCCCGTGATGAAGGCGGTCGGCATCGCGGACACTCAGGATCTGTCTGCGCTGGACGCCTATTTTGGCGTTGCCGACCGCATTCTGCTCGATGCCAAGCCGCCGAGGGACGCGACCCGTCCCGGCGGACACGGCCGGACCTTCGACTGGGATATTCTCGCCAAGCTTGACCCGGGCCGCTCCTTCATGCTTTCCGGTGGGCTCAACCCTTCAAATGTCGCGGCGGCGATTGCTGCGGTGCGGCCGGCGGGGGTCGATGTATCCTCGGGCGTGGAGCGTGCGCCTGGGGTGAAGGACGAAGCGCTTATCCGGCAGTTCATCGCCAATGCCCGGAAGGCTGCGGCGTCAAGTGAAGCGAGAGTGAGTTCGTGAGTAAGACAGCGACCGCAACGATGCCCAACTCATTCCGTACCGGCCCGGACGAACAGGGCAAGTTCGGCATTTTCGGCGGCCGGTTCGTCGCCGAGACGCTGATGCCGCTCATCCTCGACCTGCAGGCAGAATGGCAGGCCGCGCGGAACGATCCGGCATTCCAGCAGGAGCTTTCCTATCTCAATACGCATTACACCGGCAGGCCCTCGCCGCTCTATTTCGCCGAGCGCCTGACAGAGCATCTCGGTGGCGCGAAGATCTATTTCAAGCGCGACGAGCTGAACCATACCGGTAGCCACAAGATCAATAATTGCCTGGGCCAGATCCTGCTCGCAAAGCGCATGGGCAAGACGCGGATCATCGCCGAGACCGGCGCCGGCCAGCATGGCGTCGCCTCGGCGACGGTGGCAGCGCGTTTCGGTTTTCCTTGCGAAGTCTATATGGGCGCGACAGACGTCGAGCGGCAGGCACCCAACGTGTTCCGCATGCGCCTGCTCGGGGCGAAGGTGCATCCCGTCACCGCCGGTCACGGAACGCTCAAGGACGCCATGAACGAGGCGCTGAGAGACTGGGTGACGAATGTCGAGAGCACCTATTACCTGATCGGCACCGCAGCGGGTCCGCACCCCTATCCGGAGCTGGTCCGCGAATTCCAGTCCGTGATCGGCAAGGAAGTGCGCGAGCAGATCATGGCGGCCGAAGGGCGCCTGCCGGATATGCTCGTCGCGGCGGTCGGCGGCGGCTCCAATGCGATCGGCCTCTTCCATCCGTTCCTGGACGAAAAGAACATCCGGATCGTCGGCGTTGAGGCCGGTGGCAAGGGTCTGGACGGCGAAGAGCACTGCGCCTCGCTGACGGCAGGCCGGCCGGGTGTGCTGCATGGCAACCGCACCTATCTGCTGCAGGACGCGGACGGACAGATCAAGGAAGGCCATTCGATTTCGGCGGGGCTGGACTACCCCGGGATCGGGCCGGAGCATTCCTGGCTGAAAGAGACGGGCCGCGTCGAATATGTGCCGATCATGGATCAGGAAGCGCTGGACGCGTTCCAGTTGCTGACGCGTCTGGAGGGCATCATTCCGGCGCTGGAGCCTTCTCACGCGCTTGCCGAGGTCATCAAGCGCGCACCGGAAATGGGCCGCGACGAGATCATCGTGATGAACCTCTGCGGTCGCGGCGACAAGGATGTCTTCGCCGTCGCCAAGCATCTGGGAATGGATATCTGATGGGCGCCTCCCGCATTGATCGCCGGTTCGCCGCGCTGAAAGCCGAAGGCCGGGCCGCGCTCGTCACGTTCGTCACCGCCGGCGATCCCGATTACGAGACGTCGCTGTCGATCCTGAAGGGCCTGCCGGCTGCCGGCGCGGACGTCATCGAGCTTGGCATGCCGTTCTCAGACCCCATGGCCGATGGACCCGCGATCCAGTTGGCGGGGTTGCGGGCGCTCAAGGCGGGCCAGACACTGGTGAAGACGCTCGCCATGGTGCGCGCGTTCCGCGAAACAGACGGCGACACACCGATTGTGCTGATGGGCTACTACAACCCCATCTACATCTACGGTCCGGAGCGCTTTCTCGAAGATTGCGTGAAGGATGGCGTGGATGGCCTGATCGTGGTCGATCTGCCGCCGGAAGCTGACGATGAACTCTGCATCCCGGCGCTTGAGCGTGGCATCAATTTCATCCGCCTTGCCGCGCCGACGACGGATGACAGGCGTCTGCCCCGCGTGCTTCAGAATACCTCCGGCTTCGTCTACTATGTTTCGATCACCGGCATTACCGGTTCGGCAAGCCCGGATGCCGGCAAGGTCGCCGCGGCGGTCAAGCGCATCAAGGGCAAGACCGATCTGCCGGTCGCCGTCGGTTTCGGCGTCAAGACGCCCGATCAGGCCGCCGCGATTGCCGAGGTTGCCGATGGCGTCGTCGTCGGCTCGGCGCTGGTCGAGGCCGTACGTGGCAGCCTTGATGAGAAAGGTCGTGGCAGCGCGGGGACTGTCGAGGCGGTAACCTCACTGGTGCGCCAGCTGGCCGAAGGCGTGCGCAAGCCCGCCCGGTCTGCCGCCGAATAGTCGCAATGGGCTTATAGGGAAAGCGTCATGAACTGGATCACCAACCGTCTGCGCCCCGGCTTTCGCAACCTGCTCGGCCCGAAGCGCGATACGCCCGAAAATCTCTGGGTCAAATGCCCGGAAACCGGCGAGATGGTCTTTCACCGGGACCTCGTCGCCAATCTCTATGTCATTCCCGGGTCCGGCTATCACCTGCGCATGCCTGCTGAAGACCGGCTGAGGAGCCTATTTGACGAAGGCCTTTTCGAGCAGATCCAGACGCCATCCGTGCCGGTCGATCCGCTGAAGTTCCGCGACGAGCGCCGCTACGTCGATCGCCTCAAGGACGCTCGCGCCAAGACGGGGCGCGAGGATGCGGTGCTGGTAGGGGTCGGCACGCTGGACGGCCTGAAGGTCACTGCCGCGGTGCAGGACTTCGATTTTCTCGGCGGGTCGCTCGGCATGGCTGCCGGCGCTGCCGTCGTCGCTGGCATGCAGTCGGCAGCCCGCCATCGCACCCCCTTCATCATGTTCGCCGCTTCCGGCGGCGCGCGCATGCAGGAGGGGATCCTGTCGCTGATGCAGATGCCGAAGACCACCGTCGCCGTTCAGGAACTGCGCGAGCTCGGACTGCCCTATATCGTCGTGCTGACCCATCCCACGACCGGCGGCGTTACGGCTTCCTACGCGATGCTTGGCGATGTGCAGATCGCGGAGCCGGGCGCGCTTATCGGTTTTGCCGGCCCGCGCGTCATCGAGCAGACGATCCGCGAGAAGCTGCCGCCCGGGTTCCAGCGCGCCGAATACCTGCATGAGCATGGCATGGTCGACCTTGTCGTGCCGCGGCACAACCTGCGCTCGACGCTTTCGCGCATTTGCCACCTTCTGGTGAAGAGCGAACCGGTTCGCGCCGCGGCCGCTTCCGTACCCATGCCGGAAGCGCCTGAGCCCGACACCGCGGAGCCGGCCGCCGCCGACGCCTGATGGCAGTTCTTGCGATCAGCTGGCGCGGCTCCCGGCCAAACGGCGGATCGCGCCCATGACCGATTCAGCAACCCTGCTTGAGCGGCTTACAGGTCTGCATCCGCGCCTGATCGATCTGTCGCTCGACCGGATGTGGCGCATTCTGGAAGCGCTTGGCAGTCCGCAGGACAGTCTTCCCCCGGTCATTCATGTTGCCGGCACCAATGGCAAGGGTTCGGTGATCGCCTATCTGAGGGCGTTCTACGAGGCCGCCGGAAAATCCGTTCACGTCTACACGTCTCCGCATCTGGCCCATTTTCATGAGCGCATAAGGCTTGGCCGTCCCGGCGGTGGTGTGCTGATCGGCGAGGAGGAACTGTCTGCAGTGCTCGCCGAATGCGAACGCGTCAACGACGGCCAGCCGATCACCTTGTTCGAGATCATCACCGCTGCCGCGCTGCTCGCCTTCTCGCGGCATCCCGCCGATATCCTGCTGCTTGAGGTCGGCATGGGCGGCAGGCTGGATTCCACCAATGTCGTCAAGACGCCGCTTGCCAGCGTCATCACGCCGGTGTCTCTCGATCATACCGACTTCCTCGGCCCGGACATCGCCGCGATCGCCGGTGAGAAAGCAGGGATCATCAAGCGCGGCCGCCCCGTCATCAGCGCCGCCCAGCATCCTGACGCGGCAAGCGTTATTGCAAGTGCCGCGGCGCGGGCGCACGCGCCGCTTTTCGTTGGCGGTGAGGACTGGCACGTGTACGAGGAGCACGGTCGCATGGTCTTTCAGGACGATGCCGGTCTGCTCGATCTGGCGCGCCCGCGCCTGCCCGGCCGGCACCAGCTTGAGAACGCAGGCACGGCGATTGCCGTTCTCCGGGCGATCGACCCGCAGTTTCCGGTTTCCGCCATAGAGACCGGCCTTGAGAGAGCCGAGTGGCCCGCTCGCCTGCAGAATCTCTCGGGAACAGCCCTCGCCGGACACGCTCCGGAAGGTTCCGAGATCTGGCTTGACGGCGGTCACAATCCTGCCGCCGGACGCGTTATTGCCGAGGCAATGGCCGGAATGGAAGACCGCGACCCGCGGCCGCTATATCTGATCTGCGGCATGCTGCGCACCAAGGACGCGTTAGGCTTTCTTTCGGCCTTCAAGGACATTGCGCGCCGCGTGATCGCCGTTCCGGTCCCCGATTCCGATGCGGGAATTGCGCCCGCACAGCTGGCCGATATCGCGTCTAGTGCGGGACTCGCCGTCGCAAGGGCGCGCGATGTTCGCGAAGCCCTTCATATCGTCCCGCGCATAGAAAGCCCGCGCATTCTGATCTGCGGTTCGCTCTATCTGGCAGGGGCGGTGCTGCGCGACCTTGAAACCGCGCAGACGGCATGAAAAAAGGCCGGCCCCGTCGGAGCCGGCCCTGTTTTCGCTCGATAAGCCGTTCAGATCGTGTCGTTGATCCAGCTGACGAGACGGCTCTTGGGCTGAACGCCAACCTGCGTTCCGGCAAGCTCGCCATCCTTGAACAAAGCCAGCATCGGAATGGCGCGCACGCCATACTTCACGGCGATATCCTGATTTTCATCGATATTCACCTTGGCGATCGTCACCTTGCCTTCCATTTCGGCTGCGATTTCGTCGAGCGTAGGCGAGAGCTGCTTGCACGGGCCGCACCATTCCGCCCAGAAATCGACGAGCACCGGCTCGGAAGACTGCAGGACTTCGCTGTCGAAGGACGTCTGGCTCACATTCTTGGCAACCATGAGATTTTCTCCTGACGGGAGCGCCCGCCTTTCAAAATGATCGGAACTTTCGACCAGATAGTTAAGAACGCGGCACCCGATGGTCAAGCGAGGCGCGTATAGGCCTTATGGCTCAACCGGATCGAGCCGGGGCAGCGAAGTCCAGAGGATGGCAACACGTACGCGGCGATTCGGGTAGGCGGCGTTGGCGAGCCGCCGGTAATCTTCCATCTGGCTTGCGTAATGCGGTGGCAGCGGCGCGCCCGATGGCGGCGGCGCAACGTCGCTCTTGAAGTCGACGATCAGGACCTCGTCGTGATTGACAATAAGCCTGTCGACACGGCCTGAGACAAATCGCTCAGTGCCGCCTTCACCCAGCATGCCCGCGATCGCGACTTCGGCGGCGCTGCCCTCTGCAAAGACAGCGGCGAATGCTGGCGCATCCAGGATCGAAAAGACGCTGTCTGAAATCGCGGCACGCATGCTCGCCGAAAGATCGGCTGCCTGGATTTCCAGATAGCGCATGGCGGCTTCTGTCCTGCGGTCCTGCGGAATGTCGGGGAGAATTTCCAGAAGGCCGTGGACGAGGAGGCCGCGTCTGACGGCAAATTCGTTTCCGCGCGAAAAATTGGCACTGGGTCGGGCGCGCGTGATCGGATCTTCCGGTTCCGCGTTCGCAACCGCCCACAGCGGCAATGCTTCTTCGCCGGTACCCGGTGCCGGTAACTGGCCCGGAGCGCCAGGTTCTTCGCCTATCCGCAGGACGGTCCCGATGGCCTCTTCCACCTCTGTCGCGAGGGGCCGGATCCCAGCTTCGGCCAGCGCGTGCCAGGAGGGCTTCTTCGATGGGCGTGCGGGGGCGGCCCCGCAAATATAGAGCCGGTCCTTCGCCCGTGTCATCGCGACATAAAGCAGGCGCCGGTACTCTTCCTCGGCAGCGGCCAGCGCATCCTGTTTCAGCTGGCGTGCAATCTCCGGTGAGTTCTCGTCGGAGGCTATCCACAAGGCGCCGGTGGCCGGTTCGAACGGATCGGCCCCGTTATCGAACAGTACGCTGTCGAGGTCGCCGGTTGTCGGCACGCTCATGGTATCGGGCAGGAATACGACCGGTGCCTCAAGGCCCTTTGACCCATGCACCGTCATGACACGGATCTCGCCAGCATCCTCATCCATGTCGCGCTTGATTTCGGCGCCGCCCTCCGCGACCCATGCGATGAAGCCGGGTAGCGTCGCGGCGTGGGACTGTTCATGGGCGAGCGCCAGGGACAGGAATTCATCCACCGGGTCGAGCGCTTCGACCCCCATTCGCGCGTGGATCGCGTCGCGTCCGCCGCAAGCGCCAAGAACGAAGGCAAAGAAGTCAAACGGCCTCGCCGACTGACCGAATCGGCGAAAGGTATCGAGTCGCTCATAAACGTTTTGATGAGTTGTTTCGCCTGATTGTTCGAGCGCGGCGATAAGGCTCCCCTCGCGATCGACCGCAAGACGGTAGATGTCATCTTCGCCAAGACCGAAAAGTGGGCTCTTGAGCACCGAAGCCAGGGTCAGGTCGTCTTCCGGCAACCAGCACAGCGTGCCAAGGCCGATCAGGTCCTGCACCGCGATATGTTCGGCGATCTTCAGGCGGTCGGCACCGGCGACTTTCAGGCCCGCGTCCTTGAGCGCCTTGACGATCGGTCGAGCCAGCCTCGTGCGCTTTCGCAGCAAGATCAGGAAGTCGCCTTCGCTCGCGGCCCGGGGCGCCTTGCCGTCGCGGGCGGTCGACAACAGGGGTGTTCCAGCGTCGATCAACGCCTTTATTTTGCCGGCAATATTTTTGGCGAGAATGACCGTATTGTGGGTCTCGTCGTCGCGATCGAGCGGCGCGTCCCAGGCGCTGCCCTTGTCCTTCTCCTTCGCCGGCACAGGCGGCCAGAGTTCGACGATCCCCCTCTGCGCCGCATGGATGGCGATATGGCTGAGCCCGAGCGCTGCGCCTTCCGCGTCACGTTCGCCAACGCCGCGCGCCGCCTCATCATGGGCGAATACCGCATCGACGGAGGCAAGGACATCGGGAGTGGAGCGGAAAGAATGAGTGAGAGCGACTGCGCTGAATGTCAGTCCGGCCTGATCGACGCGCCGCTGGAACAGGCTCTTCATATTGCGGAAGCCCTGCGGATCGGCGCCCTGAAACGAATAGATGGACTGTTTCTCGTCGCCCACGGCGAAGATCGTCCGCACCTCGTCCGAGGCGCCTTCGCCTGCGAAGAATTCTTCGGCCAGTGCCCGCACGATGCGCCATTGTTCCGGGCTGGTGTCCTGCGCCTCATCGACGAGAATATGATCGATGCCCCGGTCGAGACGGTAGAGCACCCAGGGTCCGTGACCATTGGTCAGCAGCGCTTCCATGCGTCCGATCAGATCGTCGAAATCGAGCGCCGATGCCTCGGCCTTGAGCCGGGCATAGGCGGCGAGCACCTTGTCGGCAAATCCGAACAGCGCTTCGCTCGATACGGCGACATTCACGGCAAGAAGCTTGTCCATTGCGGCGATGGCGGCTTCGCGATCGGCGTCGAACGCGGCAAAGAGGGCCGGCGCACTCTTCTGCAGGGATTTCGTCGGGAAACTTGCCTGCGGCTTGTTCCCAAGCGTGAAATAGGAAGCGATCACGCAACGGGCCTGTGCGAGCCTGTCGCCCGCCGCCGACTGAAAGTTATCTCCGAGCTTCTGCATGGTCGATGAGTTGTCTGCGAGAAGCGCGGCGCAGACCGAACCCCAGCCGGAGGCGATGACAGTTGAATAGTCGGCAAACGATGAGAGGATCTCTTCTGTCTTAAGGGCCTTGTCGATCCGCAGATAGCGATGTGCCGTGCCCCCGTTCTGCCGCCACGCCAGATACCGGCCTCTTTTGCCGATGAGCCTCGCAAGGGCGTCGCGCATTGAATGTTCGCTGCGTCTGGCGAGGATTTCGTCAAGCAATGCCGCGGCCTCGCCATCCGGGGACGACTCTGAGTCGATGAGCACTTCGGCAAGAGCGGCTTCGGTCAACCGGCGTGTCTCCAGATCATCGAGCACCGTGAAACCCGCCGGGACGCCGGCCTCGAAGGGAAACAGCTGAAGCACCCGTTCGCAGAAGGCGTGGATGGTCTGGATCTTGAGGCGGCCCGGTGTTTCGATCGCTTGCGCGAACAGTCGTCGCGCGCGCGCCAGCTCATGCGGCTTTGGCGCGCGGCCCAGCATGTCGGCAAGGCTTCTGCCAAGGGTTTCATCGTCGCAAACCGCCCAGCGCCCCAGCGACACGCTGATCCGGTCTGCCATCTGCGCCGCTGCGGCATTGGTAAAGGTAAGGCAGAGCAGTCGCGCCGGATCCACCCCGTCTAGGAGCAGGCGCAGGACACGTTGCACCAGCACATGGGTCTTGCCCGACCCGGCATTGGCTGTAACCCATGCCGACCGTGCCGGATCGGCGGCAAGCCGCTGCTGCGCTTCAAGGGCTGCCGGTACCGCCGTCATGCCTCGCCCTCCGCATCCTCCATCGCGCTCCACTCGGCATGGCGCGACAGATGGTCGTAATCGGCGTAGCGAAGAAGGAAGGCAACGCGCGGCTTGACCAGATAGGGCTGCTCCTGGCGATCATAGGCCTCGATCAGCGAACGCAGGCCGGATAGCGCTTCGGCTGCCGCCTCATTCGGGTCGAAGGTCGATCCGCGTTCGGGTGTGATCTCGAGTTCCTCGCCCGGCGGGTGCCCGCCGCCGAGCTTCAGATAGCGCAGGGCTCCGATTGCACGGCCTTCGTGGTGCTTGTCCCATGTGCCCGCCGCAACCATCGCAGCCTCGATCGTCAGCTGCGGTTCGAGGCCGGACCTGACGACGGCTGCTGAAGGCGGAACGCCTGTCTTGTAGTCGAGGATCTCGATGGTGCCGTCCTTCATGATGTCGATCCGGTCGGCGATCGCGGTGAGAAGGTAGGGCCCTCCCGGCATGTCGAGCGGAAGCCGACCGTGCTTTTCAATCAGGCTTGAGGTGATGTGCGGAACGCGCGTCTCGCGCCACGCGAGATACCAGGTGGCGATGCGCACGAACTGCCGGCGCCAGAGCGCGGTGAGGTCCGGATAGATGGCGAGAGGCGCGAGGGCCCTTTCGCCGCAGGCAATCAGATGGCCGAGCTTGTCCCCGCCAATGCCTTCCATTCTTTCGCGCTCGAATATTTCGAGCGCGGCATGGATGAAGGTTCCGCGCTCCGCCGGACCCGGAGCGGCTCCGACGGCTTCCAGCGGGTCGAGCTTCAGGATCGCGCTCGCATAGATCGTGTAGGGGTCGCGTATCCATGTCGTGATCCGGCTGGCGCTGATGCGGCGAGGCCTTTTCTCAACCGGTGGGCGGGGTTTTGGTTCGGGAAAACTGATGACGGGCGAACGCTGATCGAGCGCACGGGCGATTGCGCCCAGACGCGCGCCGCGTCGGCCGAGTTCGCCATAGCGGTCTTGACCGATCACCGTGCGCAGGCGCTGCAGCCAGCGTGAGGGAATTGCCGGCTTGCCGCCGCTTGCGGCCGCCCTAGACAGGATGACCTCCCGCCCGGCGGCGGCCTGAACGAAATCATGGGCGGCAAGGCCGATGCGACGCTCAGGCGCCGGCAGGCCGACGGCCTTGCGGCTCGTCCGGTCCAGAAACGGATCGACGACTGCCTCGCCAGGCCAGACTCCCTCATTCAGACCGCCCAGAATCATCAGGTCGGTGTCGACAAGGCGTGCTTCGATCGTGCCCAGGATCTGAAGGCGCGGATGACTTCGCCCATAGTCCGGCATGTTCCGTCCGGCAATCAGCGCATCGAACAGGCCAGGATAGTCCGTGATGGCAATCGTGAGGCTGTCGGGCGCACTCCCAGCGATCTCATCGAGCATCGCGACGACTGGCGCTGCGTCGGGCGGCATCATGCCGGCCTCGTCCTGCACGACCGCCAGCATCGCGTCGCGATGTGCCAGCGCCAGCGTGCGGAGGTCGCCGCTTTCGAGCGCCTCCAGCGGCGAGAGTGCGCCCTGCAGCCGGGATGCCAGTTCGCGTGCTTCTTCACCCAGCAGGTGCGCCCTGCGGATGATCGGGTCTGCCCGGGTTGCCGGGTCGGCGAGGGCGTCAAGCCGCGCCATGAGCGCCGCCACGAGCCCGCCGCTCGCCGGACCTGGCCTTGGGCCGCGCAATGTCATGATCTCGAGCGCCTGCGCTGCCGTTTGCAGGCTCTCTCTTTCATACCCCAGCCTGGAAAGCGGGTGATGCAGAAGCGCGATAACCGTCTCCGGCGGCAGGCGCGACGCCACGGCCTCGGCAATCAGCCGCGCCAGTCTCCCGGCATCGGTTTCGGCGAGCGGGACGCCCGCAGAATCGGCAACATCGATGTTCCAGCGACCGAGTTCGGCTTTCACGCGGCGCGCCAGAATTCGGTCCGGTGTGACGAGCGCGGCCCGCTTGCCCCGTTGCTCGAGCGCCTCGCGCATTGCCACTGCGATAGAAAGCGCTTCCTCGCGGTCGTCCCTGGCTTCCAGGAGCGTTACGCCGCCAAGAGCCTCGTCAACGTCTTTGCCGCCACGCCAGCGATCGTCGCCGGCCCACAGCTCCGCCGTCGCGGCAGGACGCATGAGCGAACTGAAGAGCATGTCGCGATGGCCGTTCTCGACAGTCTCCGGATCGAGAACTTCGATCTGGTCGCGGCTTGTGCCGATCGCCTGCAACAGCCTTGCAAGCCCGAACTGCGGATGGCCAGGATGTAGCGAGTCGCTATTGGTTATCGCATCAAAGGAAGGCGCATCCAGATGGGTATCGAGGCCAGGCAGGATGACATGACCGTTTGGCAGCCGCGATATCGTTCTCAGCAGTCGCGCCGTTGCCGGCACCGATCCTGTCGAACCGGCGGCAATCACCGGCGCATCGCCCTGTTCTTTCTCAAGCCTTTGTCTGAACGCCTCGATCAGCCTGCTGCGCCTTGCCGCCGCATCGAGCGCGCCGCGCGCAGCCAGGATCTTCGGCCATTCCTGGGTCATGATCGACAGGAACTTGAGCGTAACGTCCCAATAGGATTCAAAGCCGTCTCCGGTCAGTTCGGCGATGCGGGCCGGGTCGACCTCCTCGATCTCCAGAGAATCCATGAGGCCGGCAAGTTGCCCGGCAAGGCTGGCAGCCTCGCGCGCCTGCGTCGGCGCGGCCGGACTGTCGCCGTTTGGAAGCCTGAGATTGCCGGCGACACGGCGGCCCCATTCCAGCACGAGCCATGTCAGTTCAAGGTGTCGTGCCATCGGTGCGATGACCGGACGGCGAAGGAAGTCGATCGCCGCCCGTCCGGCAAGCCCCTGAATGTCCGTTGCGCCCGTTTCATCGCCATCCGTCACCATTCGGTCGGCGTCGATATCGCCCAGCGTGCGGATTGACGGCAGGATCGCCGCGCCGCCCGGGGCGCGCCGGGCCAGCAGTTCGGTCAGCCCGATTGCAGCCCGCCGTGTCGGCAGTAGGATCGTGGCGCGCTGCGCCGCATCGGGGCCAAATCCCGGCAGCAAGCCACTGTGCAGCGCTTCGGCGAGTGCCGGCAGAAAGGGTACCGAGGGCGGAATCGTCCAGACCTTCGGCGTCACCTTCATGTATTGGCCTCTTAAAGTATGCTGGCGCCGATGGCCGCCTCGGCCTCTCCGATCGCATCCGGCGTTCCGACATGCATCCAGAGCCCGTCGAGGCGCTGGCCGAACAGCCGGCCCGATTCGATAGCCCTGTCGAACAGCAGGTTAAGCGAGAATGCGCCGTCCGGGGTAGTCTTGAAGATTGCCGGATCGATGATCGCGACGCCGGTGTAGACGAAAGGAGCGACCTCCTTTTCCTTGCGCCGCTCCAGCCGACCGTCCGGCAACAGCACGAAATCGCCCCGGCCGTCATAGCCTGTGCTGGCCGTGCTCGCCGCGACCAGCAAAAACATGTCCATCTTCTTCGCATCGAAGCTTGCCATCATGCGCGGCAGCGTCGGTGGCCGGCCTTCGACCCAGAAACTGTCCGAGTTCATGACGAGGAATGGGTTCTTGCCGAGCAGCGGTAACGCCTTCTTTATGCCGCCGCCGGTCTCCAGCAGCATCCCGCGCTCGTCGGATATCGCGATCTTCGGCACCTTGCGGCTCTTCAGATGGGCCTCAACCTGATCGGCGAGGTAATGAACATTGACCACGGCGCGGGCAATGCCGGCATCGGCAAGGCGGTCCAGCGCGTGATCGAGCAAAGCCGTGCCCGCAACCTTTACAAGCGGTTTGGGGCAAGTGTCCGTTATCGGCCGCATGCGGGTGCCGAGGCCCGCTGCCAGCACCATGGCCCGCGATATTTTCACTTGAGCACCTTCCTGGCGTCGAGCGCTTCCGGCAGGTGCTTTTCGTACCAGCTTCTGACCGGCTTCATGTGCGGGTGGGCAAGCGCGCGGCTGAGATAGCCGGCGATCCGCGGCTGATGCGCAAGATAGCGTGTCTTGCCGTCGCGAAGCGCAAGGCGCGCGAATATGCCGATGATCTTGCTGTTTCGCTGCGCCGCCATCGCCGCATAATCGCGCCGAAACGCTTCTTCATCGAAGCGAGGGCCGCGTGCCGTGCAATAGCGTTCGAGAAGACGCGCTTCCAGCGTCTCGGAGACATCGACCCGCGCATCCATGCATAGGGACGCGACGTCATAGGCCGCAGGCCCGATCAGCGCGTCCTGGAAATCGATGATGCCGACCCTGTCGATGCCGGTGGCGTTCTCGATCCAGATGATGTTGGGTGAATGATAGTCGCGCAACGTCCAGCTCTTGTTGTCTGCCGGGTGCAATACCGGCTCGAGAACGAGCCGGAAGGCAGCCTGCAGCTCTTCGGCGATTTTCGTGACGGCCGGATGACCGTGCCGCCAGGGCAGGTACCATTCGCAGGCAAGGCTGACTTCGGCCAGCATCGTCTCCAGCGCATAGAGCGGCAGCCGATAATTGTCGGCCGCCTCGCGCATGTCTTTGGAATGCAGATGCGCCAGCGCGTCGATCGCCGCTTCGTAACGCTCTGCGACGGGTCCGCCGGCATCGACGATGCGTCCGTCGCCGAGGTCGTCGAGAAGGATCAGTCCGGCACGTGCGTCGGAATCGTGGATCGCGGGGGCGTGAAGGCCCGCCTCGCGCAGACCCCGGGCCATGGCAATGAACGGACGCACACTTTCGGCCAGCCGCGCGATGCGGCTGTAGCTCGGCCCACCGGCGAGGCCGGGATCGGGCGCCTCCGGCGAATCCATCAGGATCACGGACCCTCCCGAGGCCGGGAAGAGCCTTTCGTATCGGCGCGGTGACGCATCGCCCTGCAGGAAGGTGCGGCGGTTGCCGCCATGGCCGCAATCGGAAAGGAAGGTCTGGACAGTCTCGCGTCTCTCCAGCCGCTCCGCCCAGCTTCCGCGCCCTGTGACCGATACCGTGCGGCCGCCACTGTCGCCGAAGTCGAAATGCAGGGTGAGCGTTGCCGGCCAGCCGCTGAGCAGCGCTTCGGCGCGCTCTGGCCATTCGATCAGGGCCATACCGCCCGCGAGCGCCCCGTCGATGTCGAGTTCGTCGGCCTCAGCCGCCCCGCCAAGCCGGTAGAAATCGAAATGCGCGATCGGGAACCGGGCCGTCTCGTAATCCTGTCTCAGCGTGAAGGTCGGGCTTGGAACGTCGAGCGTTTCCTCATTGGCGATGGCCCGGATCATCGCCCGGGCGAAATGCGTCTTGCCGGCGCCGAGATCGCCGGACAGGAGGATCAGGTCGCCCGGTCTGGCGTAGAGGGAAAGCTCGGCCGCCAGCGCCTCGCTCGCCGCTTCGTCAGCAAGCGCGAGTTGCCTTTGCACGCGCATAGCGTGACCTGTTCCGAACGCGGCCATGTCACGACGTCCGTCGTGCGCGGGCGGCTTCTTCGCTTGCGGCGGTGCGCGGCGCTGCCGGCGGAATCTGCTTGACCTCCGGGGGCTTTGGCATGCGCGGCAGGCGAACGACGACGCTCGTTCCTTCGGCCTTTCTGGATTCGATCTGCACATTGCCGCCGTGCAGCGCAACGAAGCTGCGCACGATGGCAAGGCCGAGGCCGGCGCCGCGGTGGGCCGTGCCGGCGGTGTGGCTTTCAAAGCGGTCGAAAACCCTTCCGAGCTGCTCCTGAGCTATGCCTGCCCCGTAATCGCGGACGGTCACGGTCACCGCAGTGGCGTCGCCAGCACAGCCGATCTCGATGCGTCCGCCATCGTCGCTGAATCCGATGGCGTTCGAGAGGATGTTGAAAAGCACCTGTTTCAGGCGTGCAGCATCGCCCTTCAGGGGGCCGATATCGTCTTCAATATCGACAGACAGCACGATGGATTTAGCTTCGAGCCGATCGCGCAGACCCTCGCATGCGGAATCGATGATCCTGGAAATGTCGATGTCGGCGATATCGATCGTCATCGCGCCGGCATCGACTGTGGCAAGATCGAGAATGTCGTCGATCATGGTCAGCAGCGCGTTGGCAGAGGTCAGGATATGGCCGGTCTGTTCGCTACGCCGCGATTCAGGTGCGCCGGGCGTTCCGGCAAGGATCTGGGCATATCCGATGATGGTGGTAAGCGGTACGCGCAGTTCGTAGGAGATCTTCTGGAGGAAATCGTTGCGCAGCTTGGCTGCGGCGGTCAGCGCTTCGTTTGCCTGGCGCAGCGTCTCCTCGACATTGGCCGCGTCGGTCACGTCGATGAAGACGGCAAGCGTTCCGCCGTCGGGCAGCGGTGCCGCCGACATGTGAATGACACGTCCGTCGGCCCGTCTGAAGCGGCGCTCCAGTCCCTGCCTGCGATCCTCAAGGCCGGTGACGGCGGCATGAAGCGCGGCCCAGTCGTCGTTCTCGCCATGCCGGTCACGGCACCAGGCGATCACCTGGTCGATACGCGGCGCGCTTGCCATCGCCGATTCGTCCAGGCTCCACATTTCGTGCATGGCCGGGTTAGACAGGCGAAGCCGGCCATTGGAGGCAAAGACAACGATGGCCTCGCTGAGATTGTCCAGCGTCTCCCGCTGCAGTTCGGAAACCTGTTCGAAGCGCGATTGCAGCGCCATGCGCTCCGTCACGTCCTCGAACAGATAGGCGATGCCGCCCTGCGGTTGAGGGTCGGCGACGACCCTCAGCTTCTGCCCGTCCGGCAGGCGCCACAGCTCGTCTCGCGTCTTTTCCGGAATGGTCAGGAAGCGCTCCTTCCAGCCACGATAATCGGCTTCGTCCGGTATTCGCCGGGCAGAGCGCAACGCATCGAGGATATCCCCGCCATGCGGGCTGGCATCGAGCCATTCCGGGTCGAGCTGCCAGAGCCGGCGGACGGCCGTATTCGCAAACTGAAGACGCAGGCGGTCGTCGAAGCGGGCAACGCCCGTTCCCAGCTTGTTGAGCGTATGAAGATGTCCGTCGATCTCCTGCGACAGCGAGCGGAGCGCCTTGCTGTCTTCAGTAACGTCGAGGGCGATACCGGCCTCGATGCCTGCGACGCGGCAGGTCTCCAGCGCGAAATGGCGGCCGCTTCCAGGCAGCGTCATGTGCGCGCGATAGTGACCGGCGGTCTCGAGCGCCGCGGCAATCTCGCGATCGGCATCATTGCCGAAGATCGATGCGTCTTTCTCGACGGCATTGGCCGCGCTGCCGTTGCCGGTGGCCGCCGCATAGGCTTCGTTGACCCAGCTCAGACGACCTTCCCCGTCGCGAAGCCAGGCCGGCATCGCGACGGCTGCAAGCACTGTCTGCAACGCCTCAGCGTCGCGCTTCAGCAGCCGGTAATTTTCATAGAGCTGCGCATAGGCGCGCTCGCTTTCGCCGCTATCGCGGAAACGCACGACCTGCATGGCCCCGGACGCCATCCCGTCGGCCTGTATCGGCGCACCGTGTCGCGTCGCGAGTGCGAGGGAAAAGCTCGTGCCAGCACTGCGCAGGAGGCCGATGGCGTGTTCGAGCTCGGCGGCCGCGGCCGGTGCCAGCCAGCGACCGAATGCCAGCACGTCGGCGCGATCGGCCGGCAGCGGCGAGCCGGCTGGTGCCGCGCAGTCTATGGCCGGATCCTGTGCATCCGGACCCCAGCGAATGACAATTGGATAGCCCGCCATCAGAAGTGCGAATGCGGCGTCCCGTTCGGCCTGCATGCGGGCAAAAGCCGCTTCGTTTTCCTGCTTGAGGCCGCTCAACTGCGCCTGGGTGCGCGACCAGTGGATTGCGACCACCACGGCAAAGGAGACGACACCGGCAATAATTGCGAGAACGAAATAGTTTTCCACGCCTGCCGGAAGCATTTGGTCGAAGACAGTTTCAGGGGTGGCCTGGGCAAGGGCGGGGCTTGCCGCCAGCGCGGCTCCGGCTCCCGTCATCAATGCCCGCCAACGCATCGCAATCCTGCCCCGCAAATCCGACACGGTGCAGGTTCGCCCGCCGCTTGTCCGCCCGCGTCGTGAGTGATCCGGGATCGTGTGGCCGAACCCGAATCACCAATGAATGTACCGACATCTGCGCGGGTCGCAACTGCCGCCGGGGGATGAATCCCGACAGGCAGGCGTCAGTAGCGATACTGCTCGGGCTTGAACGGGCCGCTCGGCGTGACGCCGATATAGTCCGCCTGTGCGTTGGTCAGTTCGGTCAGTCGCACGCCGATCTTGTCCAGATGCAGCCTGGCGACCTTCTCGTCGAGATGCTTGGGCAGGACATAGACCTTGTTTTCGTAGGCTTGGCCCTTCGACCAGAGTTCGATCTGCGCCAGCACCTGGTTGGTGAAGGATGCCGACATCACGAAGGACGGATGGCCGGTCGCATTGCCCAGATTGAGCAGCCGCCCCTGCGACAGCAGGATGATCCGGTTGCCGGCCGGCATCTCGATCATGTCGACCTGGTCCTTGATGTTCGTCCACTTGTGGTTTTTCAGCTGTGCGACCTGAATTTCATTGTCGAAATGGCCGATATTGCCGACGATCGCCATGTCCTTCATCTCGCGCATGTGCTCGAGGCGGATGACATCGCGATTGCCCGTCGCGGTGATGAAGATGTCGGCGGTTGCAACGGCATCTTCGAGCTGCACGACTTCGTAGCCGTCCATCGCTGCCTGCAGTGCGCAGATGGGATCGACTTCTGTTACCTTCACGCGAGCGCCCGCGCCGCGAAGGCTGGCAGCCGAGCCCTTGCCGACGTCGCCATAGCCGCAGACGACGGCGGTCTTGCCCGCCATCATGACATCGGTCGCACGGCGGATACCGTCGACGAGGCTCTCGCGGCAGCCATACTTGTTGTCGAACTTCGACTTGGTGACGGAGTCGTTCACATTGATCGCCGGGAATGGCAGATGACCCTTGTCCATCAGCTGGTAGAGCCGGTGCACGCCGGTCGTCGTTTCTTCCGAAACGCCGCGGATCTTGTGGCGCTGCTTGATGAACCAGCCCGGATCGGACGCCATGCGCTTGCGGATCTGGGCAAAGAAGACGGTTTCTTCTTCCGACGTGGGGTTGGCGATGAGGTCCGTTTCACCTTCTTCCACGCGCGCGCCGATCAGGATGTACATCGTCGCATCGCCCCCGTCGTCGAGGATCATGTTGGCGCCATCGTCGAACAGGAAGATGCGGTCGCAGTAATCCCAGTATTCCTCGAGCGTCTCACCCTTGACGGCGAAGACCGGCGTTCCGCCCGCGGCGATTGCCGCTGCGGCGTGATCCTGCGTCGAGAAGATGTTGCAGGACGCCCAGCGCACTTCAGCGCCAAGCGCCGCGAGTGTCTCGATCAGCACGGCGGTCTGCACGGTCATGTGCAGCGATCCGGCGATCCGGGCTCCCTTCAACGGCTGCGCGGCGGCATATTCCTCGCGCACGGACATCAGACCCGGCATCTCGGTCTCGGCGATGACGATTTCCTTGCGGCCGTAGTCGGCGAGCGCAATATCCTTGACGATGTAGTCGGCGGCCATGGGATGCTCCTTGGCAGTATGCTTGATCGATGGGTCCGGTCCGCCGGCGTCAACGCGCCGGCCGGCATTTGCGGCAGGGCATAGCAGAGCCTGCCCGCAAACTCAATCAATGTATAAAGATATGTTTATATGGTGGCCTTGCCGGGCTGACAACGGCCTTCGGTATCTTCGCCGAATCCGGTTTCGACAAGTACCTTGAGCGCCGCGATGGCGTCTCCCGCTTCCGGCCCGGTAGCGCTGATCTCGATCTCACTGCCGGGACCTGCAGCCATCGTCAGCAGCGCCATGATCGAGCCGCCGCCGACCGTCTGCCCGTCGAAACTCACCGCAATGTCGGCGTCGAACTGTTCCACGGTGCGCACGAAAGCCGCCGAGGCCCGCGCATGCAGGCCCTTGCGATTGCATATCTGCACGGTCACGGCGTGGCGGTCGTTCATTCTCTTCCGTTGAGAATCTCGCTGGCCACGGAAATATATTTCCGTCCCGCTTCCATCGCGGTGTGGACGGCATCCGACAGCGTAGCGCTGCCACGAATGCTGGCGAGCTTTATGAGCATGGGCAGGTTGACCCCGGCAAGAACCTCTACCGGCGCCTGCCCCATGATGGAAATGGCAAGGTTTGACGGCGTCCCGCCGAACATGTCGGTCAGAATGATCACGCCGTCGCCGGCATCGGCGCGTTGCACGGCATCCAGAATTTCGACACGGCGCGCCTCCATGTCGTCGTCCGGGCCGATCGAAATCGTTTCGAAGCGCTCCTGCGGACCCACTACGTGCTCGACCGCGGCGCGAAATTCCGCCGCCAGCCGGCCATGCGTCACGACGACAAGACCGATCATGCGTTAAGGCGCTCTCCGTTGATCATCCCTCGCTGCGTGCCGCCGAGTGGCCAAGCCTTTTTGCGACCGCAGGACGGGCATCATGCTCATCAGCGCGCCGGGAAAGCAACCCCGCTTTCCCCGGCTTTCACGCGTTGCCGCCAGCCGGTCTGAATCAGTCGTCGTAAGGAAACAGCGCCGGGTCGCCCAGCCGGTTCCAGGCGTTGACGTCGCGGGCAATGGCGCTGAGCGCAATGACACGGTCGGCGGCGTCGCCCGCGGTCGGATCGACAAATGCCCGCGGCAATTTGACGCCCCGGATGTCCGCCCACAGCAAAGCGCCCTCCGGCAGACGTTCCGGCGCCCTGTGGCAATCGACGACAAGGCCTGCAACGGCACGTGCCAGGAACGGGAGCCTGATGATGCCGGCGCCGCGCAATTCGATCAGGCCGGCAACGCGTTCATGGCCGCTGACCACAAGCCTGCCATTGGCGGCACACGCATGGATGCGGTCATCCCCGATCAGCATATGCGATGTCCGCGGCGTCCCGCGATTGATCAGCGCAAATGCGAGCCGCGATTTGCCGCTTCCCGCCGGGCCGCGGAGGATGACCGCCTTTTCGCCGATGGCCACCGCGGTGGCGTGGATCGTATCGTCATCCATCCTGTCGGCGTTCGCCTCACGCATCGAAACCGGCAGCGGGAAGGATTACGGTGAAGCGCGCACCCTTGATCTCTTCGCCGTCCTGGCGATTCTCGGCATGGATCGTGCCGTCATGGGCCTCCACAATCTGCTTGGAGATCGACAGCCCGAGCCCGGAATTCTGGCCGAACCCCGAACGGTCGGCGCGATCGGTATAGAAGCGCTGAAAAATCCGCTCCAGATTGCCTTCCGGAATGCCGGGGCCGTCATCGTCGACGGTGACAACGATCTTGTCGGCGCGCCGGCGCGCCCTCAGGCGCACTTCACCGCCCGGCGGCGAGAACGAGACGGCATTGTCTATCAGGTTCGTGACCACCTGCGCGAGGCGGCTGTCGTGCCCTTCAACGAGCATCGGCATCTTGTCGCCCTTCGCCTGCTCGTTGGTGAGTTGTATCGATACGCCGTTCTTCTCGGCAAGATCGCGCGACATGCCGACAACGGCATCGAGCAGCCTGGCGATATCGACCGGTTCGGCATCCTCGCGCGCGAGTTCCGCGTCGAGCCGTGAGGCATCGGAAATGTCACTGATGAGGCGGTCCAGCCGGCGTATGTCGTGATGGATCACTGCCAGAAGGCGCTCGCGATCCTGTGCCGACTTGACGAGCGGCAGCGTTTCGATGGCACTGCGCAGCGAGGTCAACGGGTTCTTGAGTTCGTGAGCGACGTCGGCGGCGAAACGTTCGATCGCCTCGATCCGCGTATAGAGAGCCTGTGTCATGTCGTCGAGCGCATGGGCGAGGTGGCCGATTTCGTCGCGCCGGCCGTCGAAGCCGGGGATTTTCTCGCGGCCCTTCTTGCCGTGCCTTACCCGTTCGGCCGCCGCCGCGAGACGATGGACGGGTCCGGCGATCGTGCTCGCCAGCAGCCACGACAGCAAAGTCGTCACCAGCGCGGCCATCACGAAGATGCGCAGGATCGCGTAGCGTTCCGCGCGAACGATATTGTCGATATCGGCGCCCTGCGTTGAAAGCATCAGCGAACCGAGAACGGTCCGGAAGCGCTGGATCGGCACGGCCACCGAGACGACGATCTCACCAAGATCGTTGACCCGCACGACCGAGGCCTGCTGCCCCTTCAGCGATGCGGAGACTTCCGGATAGTCGCGTCCCTGGGTCGGCCCGAGTTCCTGATAGACGGGCAGGTCGCCGCGACGGAAGCGCGCCCGGACGGAACGCCAGAGCCGCCGATACCAGGGAGGCTGGGTGGCGTCGGGCGGCGGCAGGTCGAACCGCAGCACCTGTCCCTGACTGTAGAGATGCTTGGAATCAAGGATCAGCACGCCCTCACGATCGTAGATGCGTGCGCGTGTTCTGGTTGGCGAGATCAGGCGCCGCAGAACCGGCGCCACCTGTTCCGGATTGATCGGAAAATCGATGAGGCCGAGCTGCTGGTCGGTCGGCGCCAGACTGTCGCCGGCGCCAAGCTCGAGAAGCTTGTTGGGATCGATGGTGACGCTGTCGAGTTCGACCGTGGCGGAGGCCGCTATGGCGCCGGCGATGATTTCGCCCTGCGTCAGCAGGCTCTGCACCCGCGCGTCGGTCAGGCCCTCGCGGAACTGGTTCAGGAACAGGATGCCCGTCACCATCAGGAACAGGCCTACCAGATTGAGCGCGATGATCCGGCGGGTCAGGCTGGAAAAGGTTGTGTCGACGAGCCGGCGCAGCATCGAGGGCACGCGACGCGAGCGCCGTTCCGCCTTCTCGGCGGCCGTGCGCTCAGTTCCTGCCCATTCGCTTTGCGTTGCCATCGTGATCCGCGCTGCGCCTTGTTCGTTCCGGCCCGGCATATCAATCGACTGTCGGGCCCGGCGCGCCGGTCTTAGATCTCGCGGAACCTGTAGCCGACGCCATAGAGCGTTTCGATCATATCGAAACTGTCATCGACCGCCTTGAATTTCTTGCGAAGCCGCTTGATGTGGCTGTCGATCGTGCGGTCGTCGACATAGATTTCATCCGAATAGGCCGCGTCCATAAGCGCATTGCGGCTTTTCACCACGCCGGGCCGCTGCGCGAGCGCCTGAAGGATCAGGAACTCGGTCACCGTCAGCGTAACCGGCCTGTTGCCCCAGGTGCATGTGTGACGCTCGGAGTCCATGACAAGCTGGCCGCGTTCCAGCGCCTTGGCGCTTTCGACCGGCGCCGCGCCCGGTTCGCGGCTTGCCGCCCGCCGCAGCACCGCCCGCACGCGCTCCACCAGCAGGCGCTGGGAAAAGGGCTTCTTGATGAAATCGTCGGCGCCCATCTTGAGGCCGAAAAGCTCGTCGATCTCATCGTCCTTGGACGTCAGGAAAATGACCGGAAGCTCGGACTTCTGCCGAAGCCGGCGCAGAAGCTCCATGCCATCCATGCGCGGCATCTTGATATCGAGAATGGCCAAATCCACCGGAGCGATCTTCAACCCGTCCAGCGCCGAAACGCCATCGGTGTAGGTCTGAATGCGATAGCCTTCCGCTTCCAGCGCCATCGACACGGAAGTCAGGATGTTGCGGTCGTCATCGACCAGGGCAATTGTCGGCATGGGAACTCCGGGCGGTTGCCGTTGTCAGTGTGATCGGGCATCGTTGCAATCGGTCAGACGCTTTCTGCGCGGCAATCATCGGCGAAATTAAGGCAGCCAGCGCGTCTGGCCGCAGATAGGGATTGCCAGCGGCTTCGGCAAGCCTATCCAATTGCGCCTTCAAAGGAAATGCGGTCGACTTGACATGGCCGGCGGTACAGGAGGCGGACGGTAATGCCCAGCGACGAGTTCGATCCCGTGGCAACGGCCCGCAGTCTTTTGCGCACCAGCCTCGTCGGGTCGCTTGCGACGCTCGATGACAGGGGCGGCCCGTTTGCATCGCTGGTGGAGATTGCCAGCGATGATGACGGCGCGCCGCTGACGCTTCTTTCGCGCCTCGCCGTCCATACCAGGAACCTCGAGCGCGACGGCCGCGCGTCAATACTGCTGGACCGGCGCGAGGGTGAGGGCCCCGCGCTCGTGCGTCCGCGTATCTCGCTGCGCGGCCGCATGCGCAAGGTCGAGGCGGATGCGGTATCCGCCCGCTTTCTCGGCCATCATCCGGGCGCGGCGCAATATGCCGGGTTTGCCGATTTTTCGTTTTACCGCCTCGATATCGAGGCCTGCCATCTGGTTGCCGGCTTCGGGCGTATCACGGGCGTCGATCCGGGTGCCCTGCTCGCGCAGCGCATCGACTCTCTGGCCGCCGCGCAGGCGGGCATCATTGCGCATATGAATGCCGATCATCGCGATGCGATGATTCTCTACGCGCGCCACTACGGGGGCGTTGAAGGTTCGGACTGGCGCTGCGCCGGGGCTGATTCAGCCGGGCTGACGCTCGTCGGGCAAGCGGGCGCCTGCCATATATCGTTCCCTGAACCGGCAGACTCGCCTGAGCGTTTGCGCAGGATTCTGAAGGAGATGGCCGATCAGGCACGTGGCAAGTCACGCTGATTTACCCTGAAGACAGGAAATGTGACGCTGATGCGACAAACGACTCCCTTGCGGCAGACAAAATGGTAACGTAAAGGATGGCCCGGTTTTTGTGGGGGGAGGCGCGCGCGGTCGCGCTAAAAGGCACTTAAGAACCTTTTGCAATTGACCGACGTTAGGGAGCGTGCCGACGCAATATCAGGCGTTCGAACGATCAGGAGTGACACTCAGGTGAAAGAGACAGGGCTGCGCAACAGCGCATGCGGCGCTGATACTTTCGGTTTCCGCAATCTCGCTGGCGTTCATTGGAACGATATTGCCGCTATTCTGGTGGAGCGGGCGACCGCACGCGGTGAGGGGCAGTTGACGGCACACGGCGCTTTCGCGGTCGAGACCGGTCAGCACACGGGCCGTTCCGCGCAGGACAAGTTCGTTGTCCGCGACACCGCGACCGACCCGGTCGTCTGGTGGGACAACAACAAGCCCATGGCGCCGGAAAAGTTCGAGACGCTGTATCGGGACATGCTCGCCTTTGCGGAGGGCATGACGCTGCACGCGCAGGATCTCTATGGCGGCGCCGATCCGGAGAACCGGATCAAGGTTCGCGTTTTCACCGATTATGCCTGGCACGCGCTTTTCATCCGCAATCTTCTGATCCGGCCGGCGAGCGAAGATCTCAAAGACTTCGTGCCGGATATGACGATCGTCGATCTGCCGGGTTTCAAGGCCGATCCGGCACGCCACGGCTGCCGCACGGAAACGGTGATCGCGGTCGATTTCACCCGTCGCGTCGTGCTGATCGCCGGCACTTCCTATGCTGGTGAAATCAAGAAATCGGTCTTCACCTATCTCAACCACATTCTGCCCGAAAAGGGCGTGATGCCGATGCATTGCTCGGCCAACGCGGGCGAGGGCGATGACGTTGCGGTGTTCTTCGGTCTGTCGGGGACAGGCAAGACGACGCTTTCGGCCGATCCGAACCGCACGCTGATCGGCGACGACGAACACGGCTGGTCGCCGCGCGGCGTCTTCAACTTCGAGGGCGGCTGCTACGCCAAGACGATCCGTCTGTCTGAGGAAGCCGAACCGGAAATCTACAACACGACGCGCCGCTTCGGCACCGTGCTGGAAAACGTGATCATCGATCCGGCTACCCGCATGCCCGATTTCGACGACGGACGTCTGACCGAGAACACCCGTTGCGCCTATCCGCTGGAAGCCATTCCGAATGCCAGCGAAACGGGTCTTGCCGGGCGGCCGCGCAATATCATCATGCTGACCTGCGATGCGTTCAGCGTCATGCCGCCCATCGCCAAGCTCACGCCGAGCCAGGCGATGTATCACTTTCTGTCCGGCTATACCGCGAAGGTTGCCGGAACCGAGAAGGGTGTGACCGAACCGCAGGCGACGTTCTCGACGTGCTTTGGCGCTCCGTTCATGCCGCGTCATCCGTCAGTCTATGGCAATCTGCTGCGTGACCTGATCGCCCGCCACAACGTGACATGCTGGCTGGTCAATACCGGCTGGACCGGCGGCGTTACCGGCGTCGGCCGCCGCATGCCGATCGCCGCGACGCGTGCGCTGCTCGCCGCTGCACTCGATGGCTCGCTTGCGGATGCAGAGATGCGCGTCGATCCTGTGTTCGGCTTTGAGGTTCCCGTTGCTGTCCGTGGTGTCGACAGCGCAATTCTTGACCCGCGTTCAACCTGGTCCGATCGCGCCGCCTATGACGCACAGGCTGCGAAGCTTGCCACGATGTTCGCCGACAATTTCGTGAAATTCGAGGCCCATGTGGACGCGGACGTGAAGCTGGCTGCACCGGTTCTGGCGCAGGCCGCCGAGTAGCGTTCCTTCATCGCATTTGAAGAAGGCCCGCGATGAATGCGCGGGCCTTTTCCTTTTTGGCGCGCCGCTCAGACGACTTTGCGTACTTCCGTAATGAAACCGTCGACGGCCGTGCGCATCGTTTCGCCCCGCTGCGAGAGCTCTCTGGAGGCTTCAAGCACATGATGAGAAGCGGTGCTTGTCTCGCCAACGACCCGGCTGACCATCGCGACGTTTGCGCTGACATCCTGTGCGCCGAGTGAGGCCTGGCTGGTACTGCCGGCAATTTCGCGGGCAGCGGCGCTCTGCTCCTCGGCGGCTGTTGCAATGGCTGAAGTGATTTCGCTGACCTTGTCGATTGTCGAGGTGATCGAGGACATTGCCTCCACGACGATTTGTGTAACCGACTGCACGTCGGCAACCTGAGCCCTGATTTCGCCGGTCGCCTTGGCAGTCTGGCCGGCAAGCCCCTTGACCTCCGAGGCGACGACGGCAAATCCCTTGCCGGCTTCGCCCGCGCGTGCGGCTTCGATTGTCGCGTTGAGGGCGAGCAGGTTTGTCTGCTCCGCGATCTCGGTAATCAGCGACACGACCTTGCCGATGCGTTCTGAGGCCTCCGAGAGGCGGTTTATCTCCACCCTCGCCTTGGCCACTGCATCCACCGCTTCATTCGTAACCTGCCTGGAGTTGATCGTCTGCTTGCTGATTTCCTCGACGGTATGGGTCATTTCTTCGGTCGCAGCGGCGACAGCGCTCATGTTTGCCGAAGCCTCCTCTGCGGCGCTTGCGATGGCCTGCGACTTTTCTTCGGCAGTCTGGGTTGTCGAGGCCATCTCATGAGCCGAGCTGTCGAGCTCCGTCGCCGCGGAAGACACGGAATGCACGACTTCCTGCATTTGCGTCTCGAACGCCTCAACTACCGCGCCGAAGCTAGCGACCCGCTTCTGGATCGCATCCATCGCGCCGTTCACGGCGCCGGCGGCCTCGCCGAATGAGCCCTTCATGCCGTTCACCGAAATCCGGCGGAAATATCGGTTCGTCGCGACATACTCCAGCGAAGCACGGGTCTCGCGCACATAGGCATCCGAACGGTCGATCAGGCGATTGATCGCATGCAGCAGACGCGCGTCGTCTCCCGATCCTGCAATCCCTGTGACCCGTGCCTCGAAGTCCCCATCGGCGACGGCCTCACACACCTTCAGCGCTTTCATGACGGCAGTTTTGTACGGGTTGGAAAACATGCGTTTCCATCCTTCTTCTCTGATTGCTTTTGAAAACTGGAACTAGAGCGTTGCGACGAACTCGTCATAGGGCTTGCCGCGTTCGCGCAGCATCGCCGCCACGAGTCCTGCCGATGCCGTCAGTCCGTCCTTCCGGTTCTGGAACTTCTCTTCCTCGGCACGCAGCCTGGCGTAAAGCGGGATGATCTCGGCCTGCAGCACGCGGCGATCGGGAACCCGGCGATTTGAATGATAGCCGATGATATTACCGCCGCCGTCGCGGCTCGGCGTGACGTGGGCATGCACCCAGTAGTGGTCGCCATTCTTGCAGCGGTTCATTACATAGGCGAAGATTTCACGCCCGTCCTGGACCGTCTCCCAAAGCAGCTGAAAGATCGCGCGCGGCATGTCGGGATGCCGGATCATGCTGTGCGGCTGGCCGATACACTCTTTTTCCGTATAGCCGGCGATGCGCAGGAACACGTCATTGCAGTATGTGATGTGTCCTTTCAGATTGGTCTTGCTGACGATGAGTTCGTCTTCGTCGAAGAACCTTTCCACTCCCGTGACGGACATATCATTCCTCCCCCTGAAATTAGTCACGTATGCATACGATTAATTCAATAATACTAATATGATAGGCGGGCTTAATGACGGGTTAACCTCGCTTGTTTCCGTATCGTCAATTGGCGCCATTCGACGAAGGTATGAGTCCACGGTCGCTGATCGTTCCCGCCAACGCCGCGAGGGCGTCTGAAACCGCTTCCCGCCTGCCCGCATTGCGTGTTAGACCCCGCCGCAATGACAAAGACCATTGACCATATTCGCAACTTCTCGATCGTCGCCCATATCGATCACGGGAAGTCGACGCTTGCGGACCGTCTCATCCAGTCGACCGGCACATTGTCGGAACGCGAGATGAAGGAGCAGGTGCTCGATTCCATGGATATCGAGCGCGAGCGCGGCATCACGATCAAGGCGCAGACCGTCCGGCTTCTCTACAAGGCGAAGGACGGCAAGGAATATACGCTCAACCTCATCGACACGCCCGGCCATGTCGATTTTGCCTATGAGGTTTCGCGCTCGCTTGCCGCGTGCGAGGGCTCGCTGCTTGTCGTCGATGCCTCGCAGGGCGTCGAGGCGCAGACGCTCGCCAACGTCTACCAGGCGATCGACAACAACCACGAGATCGTCCCGGTTCTCAACAAGATCGACCTGCCTGCCGCAGAGCCGGACCGAATCCGCCAGCAGATTGAGGACGTGATCGGTCTCGATGCGTCGGATGCCGTCCTGGTTTCGGCCAAGACCGGCCTAGGCATAGACGAGGTTCTGGAAGCCATCGTGCACCGCCTGCCGGCCCCCAAGGGCGATATCGATCAGCCGCTAAAGGCGCTCCTCGTAGACAGCTGGTACGATGCGTATCTCGGCGTCATGGTGCTGGTACGCGTCATCGACGGTCGGATGAAGAAGGGCCAGCGCATCAAGATGATGGGCACGGGCGCGGTCTACGACATCGACCGTATCGGCGTGATGACCCCGAGCCTGCTTCTCAAGGACGAATTGATGCCCGGCGAGATCGGCGTCATCACAGCTTCGATCAAGGAAGTTGCCGATACCCGTGTCGGCGATACCATTACCGACGATCGCAAGCCCTGCGCGACGGCGCTGCCCGGCTTCAAGCCGGCCCAGCCGGTCGTCTTCTGCGGCCTCTTCCCGATCGATGCCGCCGATTTTGAAGATCTGCGCACGGCGATGGGCAAGCTGCGTCTGAATGACGCCAGTTTCTCATTCGAGATGGAGACTTCCGCCGCGCTCGGTTTCGGTTTCCGCTGCGGGTTTCTCGGGCTTCTGCACCTGGAGATCATTCAGGAACGGCTTGAGCGCGAATTCGATCTCGATCTCATCGCCACCGCGCCGTCGGTCGTTTATCGCCTGACGCTCACCAATGGTGACGAGAAGGAACTCCATAACCCCGTCGATATGCCAGATGTCGTGAAGATCGACGAAATCGCCGAACCGTGGATCCGCGCGACGATCATGACGCCAGATGATTATCTCGGTGCCATTCTGAAGCTCTGCCAGGACCGGCGCGGGATTCAGGTGGATCTTTCCTATGTCGGCAATCGCGCGATGGTGGTCTACGACCTGCCGCTCAACGAAGTAGTGTTCGACTTTTACGATCGCCTGAAATCGGTCTCCAAGGGCTATGCCTCGTTCGACTATCACCTGACCGATTACAAGACCGGCGATCTTGTAAAGATGCAGATACTGGTCAACGCCGAACCGGTCGACGCGCTGTCGATCCTCGTCCATCGCTCGCAGGCTGAAAAGCGCGGCCGCGCCATGTGCGAGAAGCTCAAGGACATGATCCCGCAGCACATGTTCCAGATCCCGATCCAGGCTGCCATCGGCGGCAAGGTGATCGCGCGCGAGACCATCAGGGCCCTGCGCAAGGACGTGACGGCGAAATGCTATGGCGGCGACGTAACCCGCAAGCGCAAGCTTCTTGAAAAGCAGAAAGAGGGCAAGAAGCGCATGCGGCAGTTCGGCAAGGTTGAAATTCCTCAGGAAGCGTTCATCGCGGCGCTGAAGATGAACGACTGACACGTTCCCAAACTCGCCATTTTCTTCGCGCATCTTCGTGCATTGCCGCTGGCCGCCTGATCGGGCGCGCCGGCGGCTTTACATCGCGTTTACGAAGTCGAAACCATAATGCGCCGGGGACGGACCGCTGCATCGCCGGTCGCGGACCGGATTTTTCAAAGAGCTTCTGGAAGTCATGACGCATTCCGGCGAGACCAAACCTGAAATCAAGACCCGAGGACGTGGAACCCTGTCCGCCCTTGTTGCGGGCGTTGTGCTTGTGGCCGCGATGATCGCGGTCGGCATGGCAGCGCTTGTGGCGTCCCCGGCGAAAGCAGCCGAGCCCGCCAAGCAGCTCTTCGGTGCCAAGGCCCTGCCGGCGGACATGAAGGCGCGCGCCATCGGGTCCTATGCACGCGGGTGTATGGCTGGCGGCAAGGCGCTGCCGGTCACGGGCGACGCCTGGCAGGTCATGCGGCTGGAGCGCAATCGAAACTGGGGTCAGCCGGTTCTGATCGACTATCTCGAGCAGCTCGCCCGCGACGCGCGCGACAAGGATGGCTGGCCGGGTCTGCTGGTCGGGGACCTCGCGCAGCCGCGGGGAGGACCGATGCTCACCGGCCACGCCAGCCATCAGATCGGCCTCGACGCCGATATCTGGCTGCGGGCAATGCCGGATCACGAGATGAGTGCTGCCGAGCGAAGCGAAAAGTCGGGCATCAGTGCGATCTCGATGCTCGCCGGAGACAATATCCATGCCGACCCGAACAAGTTCACTGATGCCGAGAAGAAGCTCATACGCCGCGCCGCCTCCTACCCACAGGTCGCCCGTATATTTCTCCACCCGGGGTTGAAGCAGGCGCTTTGCAAATGGGCGGGCGACGATCGGGCATGGCTATCGAAGGTGCGCCCATGGTGGGGGCACTATTATCATTTCCATGTGCGCCTTAAATGTCCTGCCGGATCGTCCGAGTGCGAGAACCAGCCCGCGCCCGCCGCCGACGATGGCTGCGGCAAGGAACTCGACGACTGGATAGCAATGATCTCCAGGCCGCCGGCGCCGCCGAAGCCCGGCCAGAAGCCGAAGCCCAAGCGTGAGCTCACCTTGGCAAGTCTGCCCGCTACCTGTTCGGATGTTCTTGCCGCGTCCGATCTGATCGGACAGCGGCTCGCCGCCGATACCGGGCCGACAACAGCGCCTGCCCCGACCATGCCGAACGTTCCGATGCCGGCGAAACGGCCCGACATCAAGTGAAGGTCGGCGGCCTGACCTAACCTTGGGTTGGTAAGAGTTCGTTCACCACGCACCAAACATATCGGGTGTGTGAGATTGAATTAATCTTCCGGAAAGTCCCTCGCGCTAAGGTCGCTCCAGTTCCGGCACATGACCTGCCCCAAGAGAAGAGGGACGGCGGCGGAACAGAGTATGGTGTTAGTATCAGGAGTATGGATCCATGAAGAAGTTCGCTCAGTTTCTGAAGAACGAGTCCGGCGCCACGGCCATTGAATACGGCCTCATCGCTGCCGGCATCTCTGTCGCGATCATCGTTGTTGTCGGCACTGTCGGTGACAACCTCGTGACGAGCTTCACGTCGGTCGCCACCGGCCTGCAATAAGGTGCGGGAGCCGGCAGGCCCGGCTCTGCGACAAGAAATTCAAAGGCTCGCGGCCATGCCGCGAGCCTTTTTCTATTCCCGCAGGCCATGGCGAAAGGCCTAGGCCGGGCAGGAAATTCCGGTGCCGCCAAGACCGCAATAGCCGGCCGGGTTCTTGGCCAGATACTGCTGGTGGTAGTCTTCGGCGAAGTAGAAATCGCCGGCGTCCCTGATTTCCGTCGTTACTGCACCGTATCCACGGTCCTTCAGCGCATCGCCATAGGCATCGCGGCTTTTCTCCGCAGCCTCGCGCTGCTCATCCGTCGTGACATAGATGCCTGAGCGGTATTGCGTGCCCACATCGTTGCCCTGCCGCATGCCCTGTGTCGGGTCGTGAGCTTCCCAGAAGGCCTTGAGGAGCGCGTCCACGGAAATTCTCGCCGGATCATAGACGACCAGCACGACCTCGTTGTGGCCGGTGCGCCCCGAGCATACTTCTTCATAGGTCGGGTTGGACGTGTAGCCGCCGGCGTATCCGACGGCCGTCACGATCACGCCCGGCAGCTTCCAGAAAACCCGTTCGGCACCCCAGAAGCAGCCTAGGCCGAAAACGATGCGCTCGGCACCGTCGGGATAGGGCCCCTTCAAAGGTTCGCCATTGACGAAATGATGGCTGGCGGTCCTGATCGGGCTGTCGCGGCCAGGCAGGGCATCGGCCGGCGAAGGAATTTCGGCGGTCTTGCGCATGAACAGCATGATTTGTCGCCTCCTGCTGATGACGGTGAAAAGACAGTAGCCGATATGGCGCTTCCGCGCTGCCCTTTACAGAGGGCGTGCTCGGCGCCCCGTTAACAAGGTGGTGAATGCTTTCGCGTGCGCGGACCTAGCGCAGGTCGAGTTCGCCGATGGTCGCCCGCGGCCTGCGCCGCCGCCCGACCCACATCAGCAATGCGCCGACCGCGATGCCGATGATGGAGGCGGGAACCTTGAGCAATCCAGCCAGGACCGGATCCCAGAGGAGCGAAAGACCCTGCGCTTCCAGCGACTGGCGCGTCGCTTCGATACTGTCAGCAGAAATCCATGCCCACAGTTCGCCCGCCGGCATCAGCAGCAGTTCCCCCGCGGCAATCGAACGCGCCCCATCGGCGATGGCGCCGATGAATGCGCCGGCCAGAAGCCAGAAGCCGATGAAATAGATGAACGCTCTGATCATGGGAATGAAAAGCGCTGAAACCGGGCGCAGTTCCTGAAGGTGGGCCGCATTTTGAGGCTAAATTACAAACTGCCGCGTCAAAGGCAAGAGACCAGGAGCGCATTTGGCCGCGATCCGTGCTTGTCTTCAGATGGCAGGCGCGTTATGCCCGTCTCCGCCCGGCGCGCCCCAAACGCGCCGAATAGCGGGAGGGGTGGCCGAGTGGTTGAAGGCGCACGCCTGGAACGCGTGTATACGGGAAACCGTATCGAGGGTTCGAATCCCTCTCCCTCCGCCATTTCGCCATTCGTTACATTTGCAGCCTGCAGCATCGATGCCGACGGCGAACCAATTAGGCACGCGATTTAGCCAGATTGCGTTCGCTGGCAGCTGATGCGTTATATGTCCGCAAAGAATTACTTCCGAGGGCAGGCGACAGTTGCAGTCAGGTCGGATTTTCAGCCGGGAATTCCTGCGCGAGAGCGGGTTGGCCCTTGCCCTTGTAGTGATCACGACGGCGAGCGTCCTTTACGCTGTGCGTGCGTCGGGTGAAGCGATCGCAATTGTCCGGCTGAACTTCGTTCTTGTGCTCGTCTGGTCGCTCGCCGTCTATCTCGTCCTCAGGCTGCGTGCCCTGTCACGTCTTAATGGCGTCGCGATGTCGCTTGGGCTGGTATTACTCGCAGGTTTCTTCCTGCTTGAAATCGCCAGCCTGAATTTCTTCGGCGTGCCGTTTCACGTCGTGTTCCCCTATCTGCCCGTCACGGCAGGCGAATTGTCACCGGCGATCTTTGTCGCCTGGGGCAAAGCCTATCTGTCGGCAGGTCTCGTTCTGGCGACGCTTGCGCCCATCGCGGCGGGTCTCTTGCTGTCGCGCTCTGCGGGGGCGAGCGAAAACCGGCGGACCGTCGCCGCCGCGGCATTGGCCGTTGGTTTACTTGCGCTCGCCATCCCCGCTCTCGGCGTGGGCGCGCCGCGCGCATCTGTCAGCGCGTTGCTCGACGAGCCGCCGATACCGGCCTCGCCGCTTCACGCGGCCGACCGATCCGGGGCATTCAGTATCTTGACCCGGCCGATAGCGATGCCCGAAACGATCATCCTGATCGTCATGGAATCCGCCGGTCGCCTTGTCCCGTCATCCGACGGGCTGATGTCGCTTGCCGAAAAGCTGGTTCAGATCGGCGGCGAACGTGGATGGATCAGGTTCGACAACGCGGTTACGGGCAGCAATGCAAGCGACATCGCGATACCGACCATTCTGACCGGAACCGGCCCCCATGAGGGTATCGGAAAACTGCACAAGATGCCGTTGCTCTTCAGTCTTGCCTCAAGCCGAGGTTACCGCACGGCCCTTTATTCATCATCCAGCCTGCGATGGGCCCATTTTGACCGCTACCTGGAAAATGCCGGGATCGACGAAATTTTCGACGCCGGCAATGCCGGCCATCCGCTCGTCAACGAGCTGGGCATAGACGACTATTTCACTTTCGAGGCGGCCGCCGGTGCGATCCGCGAAAGTCGTGACCGGCTTTTTCTGGCAATCTATCCCAATGGATTGCACGTGCCGTTTCAGCGGCAAAGCCGCTTTCCGATCCCCTCGACGCTGGAAGCGCCGCGTCAACGCGCCACGTTTGTCGAGGAGGCGGGATTTGAAATGCTCGTCCATGCGCTCAAGGACGTGGGCCGGCTCGATGATGCGCTGATCATCATCATCGGAGATCACGGCGAGGTCGAGCGCGGGCAGATGCAGGCCGATCCGCCCGCGAAACTTCAGAGCTTTGTTGCCGCCGCGAGGCTCCAGAGCTTTTCGGCCGGCGTACTCTCGCCGGTCTTCCTGATGAAGGTTCCATCGTCTGTCCCTGCCGATCTCGCGCGTGCCGCCGAGGGCAATGCAGAGCGGCTGGTTTCTGGCGTGGACATTGCGCCGACGCTGGCTCACCTGCTTGTTACGTCGCTGACAGGCGATCTGCGCTATGGCGGCTTCAGCCTGTTCTCCCCGATCCCCGGCGACCGCATTGTCGTCTCGCTTGCAACCAATGAGTGGCGCGCGTGGCCCCGCTCCGCGCTGGCGCTGTCGAGGGGGCGCGACCGGCTCCTGTGCGATGCCAGCAATCTTTGCGGAAATCATATCGACATGCGCGGCCTGCTGGAGTCGCACGGCCCGGCTTCTCCTGCCGATCCGCTGATGGCGGTCGCGATGTCGGATCCGACGCTCCGGCGCGTACTCGGCGCGATCTATCGCCAGCACGCCGGTCTTCGCTAGGACGCCGGTCTTCGCTAGGACGGGCCGGCGGCCGGGAACTCCCCACCTCATCACCCATCGATGCAGCCGTTGCCCTGCCGAATTGAGCGATTTCGCCCTATAGTTAAAAATTTAATCAAATTTTATCTATTAACGAAAAATTAAGTAGATTCTTGGGGAAAGTCAAAAGACCGCATAGATGTGATCTGTTTCAAAACGCGGATTACATGCATGTCTATCGCAGAGCGGCCTCGCTCATTCGGTGCCAGAAGTATTCAGCGGCCTCAATGGAAGGAGGCCGGCGAGCCTACTTGGCTGGCGGTAATTCTCGCCGGCATCGAAGGCATTCTTGCGATGCTCGCATTTATCGTCCCGGCGGTTTTCTATCATGTCGTGCTGCTTGACGGCCCCGGCGGCATTGCCTGGCATCTCTATGCCATCTTCGCCGCGCTCTTCGCGGCTTTCTACGCGCTTTTTGCCGGCAGTGCGGCCATGCGGTTCTTTGCCGGTGAGCGACACCTCACGGCAATGCTGCCGGCGACCATCTTCGGATGGACCGCGTCGTTTGCCGGCGTGTTGATGATCGCTTTCCTGAGCGGCAGGATCGGCGACCTGTCGCGTGTTTCGCTGACTGCCGCCTACCTGCTCGGCATTCCCTATGCGATCGGAGTGCGCGGCCTGATGCACTCCTTCCTGTCGCGTCAGATCGCGGGTGGTGCGTTGCGCTTTCAGAAGATCGCCGTGCTCGGCGAGCGCACCAGCATTCTGGAATTTCTTCTCGCGAACGATCTGTGGCGGCATGGCCAGTCGATCACGGGAACGCTTTACCTTGAGGACATCGTCGACGACGGCAGGCTTGTCCCCGGGGAGGTGGCCGCCTTCGCGGCCACGGCTTTGAGACGCGGCGCACACTTCATCGTCGTTACCGGAGACATCGCGCAGCTTCCGGTCATGAGCCAGGTCGTTTCGGAATTGAAGCGTTTCTCGCTCAACGTCGTCTTCGCAATCGACAGCAAGGTCGACCGGTTGCACGTCATTGACGTTGTCCCGATCGGCGGCACCAATACGTTGCGTGTGTTGCGCCAGCCTCTGAGCGCCATTTCCGTCATCCTCAAGCGCGCGCTCGATCTTGTGGGCGCATCGTTCGGTCTTGTGCTGCTGTCGCCGGTATTCCTCGCCATCGCAATCGCCATCAAACTGGATAGTCCCGGCCCGGTATTCTTCAGCCAGCTCCGCCGTGGGTTCAACGGCGAGCCGTTCAATATTCTGAAGTTCCGCTCCATGACCGTCATGGAGGCGGGTACGGAAATGCGCCAGGCCGAACGTGGCGACAGGCGCATTACCCGGGTCGGGCGTTTGCTCCGTGCGGCAAGCCTCGACGAATTGCCGCAGCTCATCACGGTTCTGACTGGCACGATGAGCCTTGTCGGACCCCGGCCGCATGCGGTCTCGCATGACGATGAGCTTGGTCGCCAGATGGGCAACTACGCCTATCGCCAGCGCATCAAGCCCGGAATAACCGGCTGGGCGCAGATCAACGGCTATCGAGGCGAAACGGTGACACTGGAGCAGATGCAGGGCCGCACCCTGCACGACCTTCACTATATCGAGAACTGGTCGATCTTCCTTGATGTGTGGATCCTGATCATGACCGTCGTTTCTCCGGCCACCCATCGAAACGTCTTCTGAAGGACTTCGGCGGCAACGCCGCCGATATTCCCCGAACCGTCTGGCACGTCGCTTGCGAGGTTACTGGCAGGCAGGACCCGTCCGTACCGAAATGAAACGCGGTCGCCGGCCCTGTGTCAGATCAGGCCATGAAGCTGGCCTGAAACGGGAATTGAGGAGAGCGCTATGTTTCAGTACGGCGGTTCCAGGAGTGACGACGACACGGGTAGCCTGCGGCTCGATTCCGCCGGCGGTTCTGCGTGGAGCGTCGGGGATATCGCGCGAGGCCTGTGGCGCGCGCGTTTCTGGGCGCTTGGCGGCGCGATCGCTTGCGTGCTTGCGGCCTTCCTGCTGAGCCAGGTTCTGAGGCCATCCTACGAAGCCAGCGCGCAGGTCTATGTCGATCCGCAGGATCTTCAGCTTCTGCGCAATGATATCAGCCCCAATCTTTCCCCTGGCGATTCGGGCGCGGCGTTCATCGAAAGCCAGGCGCGGATCATGGAATCGGCCGGTGTCCTGAGGGCAGTGGTCCGCAAGCTCGACCTTGCTTATGACCGTGAATTCGTCTCAAGCCGGAATCCGATCAGCCGACTGCTGTCGCCAATGAACGAAGACGCCGTCAGCGACGAAGAACTGGAGCAGAGCGCGGTCGATGCGTTGTCCAGGAAGGTCCACGTCATCCGAGCCGACCGGACCTATTTCATCGAGATCTATGCCCGCGCCGAAACCGCCACCAAGGCAGCCGACATCGCCAACGCGATCGTCTCCACCTATATGGCGATGCGCGAGAAGCAGCGAGCCGAACAGGCCGAACAGGCCTCCGGATCGCTCGAGCAGCGCCTCGACGGCCTCCGCGCGACGGTTCGCAACAATGAAGAGGCGGTCGAACGCTTCAAGACGGCCAACAACATCGTCGTCACCAATTCCGGAACGCTGATCGAGAAGCGTCTTGGAGAGGCGAACCTTTCTGTCAGCAATGCAGAACGTGCGATGGACGAGGCGAAGGCCGAGCTCGACCAGCTCAACCTGATGAAGAACAATCCCACGCTCTTCCTGTCGTCGCCGGCGGCAACGAAATCGGCCGACATGCTGCGTCTGCGCGGAGAGTACGAAAGAGCAGAGGCCGAACTCGGGGCGCTTACCGCGACCCTCGGGCCGCGTCATCCCGCTCGCATACGCGCCCAGAGCCAGATCGACACCATCTCGCGATCCATCGCGCAGGAAGTCGCGCGGCTTCGCACGAACGCGCAGCTGGAATACGACAACGCTCAAGCTGAACATGATGCTGCGGTTGCCGCCCTGAAGCGTCTGACCGGGACGTTCCAGACCAGCGACAACGCGCGCGTCCAGCTTCGTCAGCTCGAACGGGAGGCCGAAAGCAGCCGCGCCGTCTATGAGGAAGCGCTTCTGCGTGCTCGTGAGACCCGTGAGCAGGCCCAGATCAATACGATCAACATGCAGGTCATTTCCGAGGCGACCCCGCCGCTCTACAAGCGGTTCCCGCCGCGGCGCGCGATACTTCTGCCGCTTGCGCTGATGATCGGTTTCTGCGGTGGCGCCGCCTTCGGACTGATGTTGCAGATGCTGCGGTTCACACCACCTCGCGATCATCGGGCGGATGCGGCACCGGCGGGCACGCAATCGCGTTACGTCGACCGCGATCCGGACCGACGTCCTGACCGCAGGGACGCCGAACCGCGCACCGCGTCCTACGCGCCCCACCCGGCTGAATGAGAAGGGCTCCGCGCAATGCCCATCGATCAGCCAGGCAGGATTGATCGCAGACGCCTCATCGTGGGAACCGGTGCGTTGGCAATGGCTGCGACGCTCGGCCAGCGAACGGCCCGTGCAGGCGAACCGGCATCCCGCATCGAGATTGTCGGCAGGCATCTTCAGATCGGCGCGCAGCGGTTGCGCCTGACTGGGGTGGCCGTTGGCGACCCGACCTATATCCGCGCCGACCGGCCGCTTTCCGACTACCGGCACCTTGCTTCGGACTGGCGGGCAAACGTCGTGCGCATCAGCGTCCAGCCGGGTCTGTGGCGGCGGGATCGGACAGGTGTCGCGGCAGCGCTCTCGGCCAACGTCGCCGCGGCGCGTGCGGCGGGTCTTTTCGTCATCATCGACTGGCACAGGATCGGTTTTCCCGGATATTACGATCCGCTTGTTCCCGAAGCCTGGGGCCTGCCAACGGACGCCAATATCGCCGGTATCGAGGAGACGATCGGCTTCTGGACGGAGATGGCGAAGATCTACGGAAATGATCCGGCCATCCTTTTCGAGATCTGGAACGAGCCTTCCATCGACGCGCGGTTCTGGAAGGCGACCGGTGAGCACTGGCCGGTTTTCAAGGCGGCCTGGGTGCGGATCGTCACTGCCATCAGGGCGCACGCCGAAAATATCGTGCTGTGCGCGGGCGGTTATTGGGCGCACGACCTCGTCGGTGTCAGAAACGATCTCGTCGACGACCCGCGCGTCGCCTATGTCTGGCACGCTTATCCGAATGCCGAACGCGGCGATATGGCGGCCCGCCTGCGTACGCTCGGCGGCCTGCATGAAATCCGGCCTGTCGTTGTGACCGAATGGGGCTTCAGCCCCGAGACGCGGGGCGAACTGCACGGCACGGTCAAGGGATTCGGCGAACCGTTCGCGCGCGAGGCTCTCGAGGCGCTCGGCCTGAATCATACCGCCTGGTGCTACAGCGTCGGCGCGATGCCGAACCTGCTGGCGAGCGAGGACGGCAGGCCGTCGGAAGCCGGCGCGTTCGTGCGCGCGCTGCTGCGGCGCTCTGCCCTGCGTGACGACTGGAGAACCGCGCCCGATGTCTGATCCGATCACTATCGAGACGCTTGAACTTGGTGGGCTGCCGGTTGCGCGGCTCGACAGGCAACGCACGGCCGCGCTCCTGATTGATCTTGCCCTTACCCGCCGTGGCGACAGGCCCTGGATCGGCACCAGCGTCAACGGTCAGGTCATATCGGATACGGCGCGCGATCAAAGCCTTCGTGAGGCGATGCTCTATGCCGATGTCATCAGTTGCGACGGCCAGCCGCTTGTGCTCATGGCGCGCCGGCTGACGGGTCTGACCCTTCCCGAGCGCGTCGCGACAACCGACCTCTTTCACGACGTTGCCGATGCATGCAGGGATCGACCGGCGACAATGTTCTTCCTCGGCGCCACAGAGGATGAGAACCGGCGCGCCGTCGACAATGTCCGTGAGGCCTATCCTCATCTGAAGATCGCCGGACGCCTGCACGGATTTCACGATCATGCGGAGTGGGTCCGGCACGTGCGGCAGATCAACGAGATCGGTCCGGACATTCTATGGCTCTCGCTTGGCGTGCCGCGCGAACAGCAGTTCTACATGCGCTTTGCCCATGTGCTGACAGGCGTGGGCCTGATCAAGACGAGTGGCGGGCTGTTCAATTTTCTGTCCGGCAGCGCCCCGCGCGCGCCCTTGTGGATGCAGGATGCCGGTCTTGAATGGGCTTACCGGATGGCCCGCGATCCCGGCCGTCTGGCCAAACGCTACCTGACATCAAATCCGGTTGCTGCGATGCTCTTGCTGACACGCAGCAAACGCGGGCGGACGGCGCGCATTCTGAACGCAGGCCAGCAATGAGCCGCCCAGCGGATACAGGGCCTGGCTTTCGCACGGGCGCCTTCGATCACATCGACGCGCTGGATGTCATTGCATTCGTATTGTTCGTCGCGACGCTTCTGGCGATCTGGACAGAGGTACAGCCCTTCGCCAGCCTGCAGGACTACGCGGCCATCGACGATACGACACGTTCCAACGGGTTTCGAAAGGCCGTCACCATCTTGCTGGTCATGACGAGCGGCGGTCTCGTCCTTGCCCGCGGGCGGCTGACGACATTGATGCAGTTCGTCACTGTTCCTCTCATTCTGGTTGTCGGCTGGTTTGCCCTGACGAGTCTTGCTTCATCGAATGCGGGTCTTGCACTCAACCGCCTGGCGCTGGCCATGTGCGTCATCTTCGTCGCCGCCTCGCTACCGCTCATGGTCAGGAATCTCGATGCCTGCATTTCGGCGCTGGGCGTGGCGGTGACGGCCATGATCGCCGGATGTTTTCTGGGAGTATTGCTCGCGCCGGAACTTGCCATTCACACCGTCAAGGATGTCTCCGAGCAGACGCTTGCCGGCGACTGGCGCGGGATCTTTGCGCACAAGAACGAACTGGCTGCGATGACGAACCCGTTCGTTTTCGTCGGCATTCTCATCGCCCGCGTCAGGAACCTCGTCTGGGGTCTTGCGATCATTGCCGCGTCACTGTTCCTGATGGTCATGTCAGGGGGCAAATCGGCGCTACTGCTGATCGTTCCGGTCCTGATGATCGCATTTTCCATGGTCCGCATCCGGTCGAAAGTGATCGCCTTTCTGGCCGTCTTCGGGTTCCTCGGCGTCGTCCTGACACTGACGCTGGGCAGCGTCGCGTTCACCGGCATTCACAACGCGCTCGCATCGGTCATGCCGGATCCTTCCTTCACCGGCAGAACCGATATCTGGCAACTCGCGATGGACGCGATCGGCAAGGCCAGGGTCGCCGGATATGGCTACTTTACCTTCTGGGATACCGGTCTGGTCTATGGCACCGCATCGTCCGACGCGACGGCCGCGCTCGCCTCACACGCACACAATGGATATCTGGAAACGGCACTTGCCGGCGGCTTGCCGGGCCTTGCGCTGGTACTTGTCTGGGCCGCGATCATGCCCTGGCGGAACATCATGTCGCTGCGCTCGCTGACTGGCAGCAGCGCAGAGAAGGCTTTTCTGGATTTCCTGGCCCAGATCTGGCTGTTCGGCCTGCTCATCTCGTGCCTTGAAGCGGTGCTCTTCAATCGCGGCAACCCGACCTGGTTCACCATGGTGATCGCCATCGCCTGCCTGCAATACTGGGTTCGTGCGGAGCGTATCGTTCGATGACCGTGGCGTCGGCAGGAAACCACCGGGTTCTGCAACTTGTCAGCCGCGACGACGTCGGCGGTGTCCGCGTGCTCTCAAGAATGATCGAAAAGGGACTGCGCGAGCATGGTGTCGAGGTCGATAATCTCGCACTGCTTGCGCCCGGCGGTCCGATACGGAAGATGCTGCATGTCGGCAAGGTTGTCGGCCGCATCGCAACCGGCCGCTATGATGCCATCCTTGCCCACCATGCCGCAGCTTCCGTCGCCACCGGAATCCTCGGCACGCTCGTTGGAACGCCGGTGCGAGTCTCGCACCTTTCTGCAATTCCCGAAGCGATCCGTGGTCATTGGCGCGTCTTCGACCGGGCGCTCGGGGCGCTGGGCGCATACACCGCGATTGTCTCCAACTCGCTGGCAACGACCGATGCCTTCAGCGCCTATCCATCCCGCTATCGCCAACGGATAAGGCTGGTCGCGCATGGGGTCTCGCCGTTGCTTGAGGGCGTGCAGCATATGGACTGGCGCACAAGGCTCGGCGTCCCTCCCGGGGCGAAGCTGCTGGTCGCCACCGGGCGGCTGACCTCGCAGAAGGGATTTGATTGCGCCGTTGAGGCATTGGGCGATTTGCCCGAAGTGCATCTCGCGATCGCGGGCGATGGACCCGAACGGACCCGGCTCCTCGCGCTGGCTGCCGGGAACGGCGCGGCAGAGCGTTTTCATCTTCCAGGCTCGGTCGATCACGCGGAGCTCAGGGAATTTCTGCTCGCCGGCGACATCTATCTGTTCCCCTCGGTCTGGGAGACATTTGGCCTTGCGGGCGCTGAAGCACTGATCGCCGGCATGCCGATCGTCGCTTCCGACCTGCCCGTGCTCAGGGAGGTTCTCGGTGACGCGGGCGCTGCGCCGGGCATGGTGCGCTATCATGCGGCTGGCGATGCCGGTGGACTTGCTCTGGCCGTGCGCACCACTCTCGACGATTATCCCGCGCCAGCCGCGCGGTCGCGCTCCGCTGCCAGCGCACGCGCGCACCATTCGGTGGAGCGAATGATCGGGAAATATCTGGAATTGCTGGACGGCCAGCGCCCGCTGACCTGAAAAAGTCCAGCCTTGCTCTAGCGCCCTCCGCGCCCGGCAATGCCGAGGCTGCGTCCGAAGCCGTCCCACAGATGCGCGGCATCGAACATGTTCCAGCGAACAAGCAGCCACCCCGAGACAGCCGCGATCAGGGTAAGGTTCACCACCATGGCGGTTGCCGTGGGAAGGCTGTGGGTTACCACCTCACCAATGGCGATCGTAGCCACCCCCGCCGCCACGACCTTGGCGAACTTGCCGAGATCGACAGGCATCGTCTGCCGCGATTCCCTGCTGCCGAGGAACACCATCAGCGCGGCGAACTGCGCTGCCGTAAAAGCCATCGCCGCGCCGGTAATACCGTATGCGGGAATGAGCCAGATGCCGGCGCCGGAACCCACGACAAGGGCAACGAGCATCGAGACCAGTTCGAGCCTGACCGAATTGGAGAAGTAGATGGTCTGCGCGAAGTAATAGGCGCGCAGGATCAGCAGGGCGTTTGCGAAGGCCAGCATGGGCACCAGAGGCACCGCTTCCTGATAGTCGGCGTCGAGTACGAGCGCGAACAGCGCATCGCCGAGCAGGACATAGAAGACGATGCCGAAGGTGGCGAGGAATGCCGCCGTGACGAAGGCGTGCTGAAGGACTGGCGCTGCCTGTTCCCTTGCGTTGTCGCCATGCAGGGATTTGGCGCTTGATACATAGGAAACGGCGATCGTCTCACCAACGATCACGAAACTCTGTTTGATGAAATCGAGCGTGGCACCGTAGGGTCCGACGGCTTCCGTCCCGAAATAGCGTTCTAGCAACAAACGGTCGATATATAGAGCGAGCGCGGATGCGCCGCCTGCGATGATGAGCGGCCAGCCATATCGCCACAACTGTTTATAGATCGACCGCTGCGGCCAGACGAATCCGCTCGTCCATATCGTCCGCTTCAGACCGACTATGATCGGCAATGTCGCGATCGTGTGGGCAATGGCCACGGCGATCAGGAGCGAGGCGGCCGTTCCGAACTGCCACAGCGCGAGGGAACCGAGGACAAGCGTGCCGAGACTGCGCAGGAACGCACCGGACGTGACCGACATGACCAGCAATTGCGCGCGGCCAACCTCATTGGCAACGAAATAGGCCGACAGTCCAAACAGCAGCAGGGCGGTGGGAAGCGCGATATCCGCGCCTATGAAGCCGCTCAGAGTGGCAATGAAGATCATGGCCATGCCCGCCATGACCGATACGCCCGTCAGAATGATCGCGCCGCCGGCGATCGGGGCTGCGTGCTGACGTGACTGCTGGCCGAAATGAGCGCCGAGAAGCCATTGCGTTACAACGCTGTAGGTGATGAACGCAAAGGCAAAGCCGATCAGATACTGACCGAAGATATCGTGGCTGACCAGGCGCGTGAAAATCGCGATCGAAAGCACCGTCAGAAGCGCAGACGATATTTTGGAAACCAGATAGATGGACGAGAAAAGGTTTTTCACGCTCAAAACGCTCTGCGGCCAAATATTAGCAGGTGATTTAAGTGAAATTGCAATTATTCGCCAGCAAGACTGCTCGGCGTCGTTAATGGAGCATCTCGTGGGAGCGAAAGCGATTTGACCGAGGCAACGGATAGTCGGCGCGGCCCATCGGTCGAAATGCCCGGCAAGCTCAGCTTCCTCGTGCGCGGCCTGAGTGGAGGCGGCGCACAACGTGACGCCATCATGCTTGCCAATGGCATTGCGTCGCGCGGCGTTGCCTGTGCCGTCGTCACGCTGGACGCTGAGGGGCCGCTGGCAGATCTGATCGCACCCTCTGTCGATCTGATCGACCTCGGTCGCGGACGAAAGCTTCGCATGGCCGCGGCAATCCCCGCGCTGCGCCGCTTTTATGCAGGCGAGCGGCCCGACGTATTCGTGGCGTCCGAGGCGAGTGGCAATACACTGGCTGTTATTGCGATGCTCATGACACCGCCCAGCCAGCGACCGATGATCGTATTGAGAGAGGTCGCAAGTCCGCTCCAGGCGCGTAACAACGATCCTTATGTCCAGAACCGCATCGCCTACAGGATGGCGCCCTGGATATATCCGCGAGCAGATCTCGTCGTCACGCTGACGGAGGCCGTGCGACGAGATCTCATGGCCCATTTCCGTGTTCCGGCTGACAGGGTTGTCTGTCTTGGTACGAATGCGGTTATGGCGAGGGACGATTTCGCGCGACTGGAGACGATGCCGAAAAGACCCGAGCCCGGACTGATCGCCGCGGTCGGGCGCCTTTCACCGGAGAAGGATTTCGCAACATTGATCGAAGCGGTCGACATTGTCAGGAATGCGCGTCCGGTTCGTCTGGAGATCGCCGGTGAAGGAACCGGGCGCGCCGCGCTGGAATCGATGATCCGTGCCCGTGGGCTGAGCGATCACGTCACGCTGCTCGGCTATCAGCATGACCCGGCAGCCCTCTTGTCGCGAGCCGCGCTTTTTGTCTCGTCCTCGCGGCACGAGGGGTTCGGCAACGCGATCGTCGAGGCAATGGCAGCCGGCGTTCCCGTTGTTTCCACCGACGCGCCCTATGGTCCCCGGGAAATACTCGCCGGCGGGCGCTGGGGCGCGCTTGTCCCCGTCGGCAATGTCGGAGAGCTTGCCCGCGCAATCGTGAATGCGCTGGAGTCGCCGCCCGATACCGCCGGAGCGCGCCTGCGGGCCAATGACTTTACGGCCGAAAGCGCGGCGGCGGCGTTCATCGCCAACATTGAAAAGCGCGGCGGCAGGCCCGTTTAGCATGTTTCAAGGGTTCCTTTGATTGCACGCCGGATCGCGCATACATTCCGCCCCATCGCAGTTGGGACGCGATCGAAATTGAAATGACCGTTATCGATATCGCTTCAAGATTGGTGGAAAAGATTGTCTCGGGCGGCTCGCGGCGCGCGGCGCGGCGAATTCCGTTCCGGCCGCATTCCCTCCAGCTCGATGAGCCGGTCATCGCCTTCACCTTTGACGACTTTCCGCTTTCGGCAGCTGAGAATGCTGCGCCCGCGCTGGAAGATGCCGGCATGCGCGGCACATTCTACTATTCTGGCGGGCTGGCCGGCGACCGTGAGAACGGGCAGTTGATCGCGACAGATGACGTTGTTGTCGATCTTGCCGGGCGTGGCCACGAGATCGGCGCCCACACGCACGATCACCTCAATGTCCAGCAAACGCCCATTGCCGACATGCTCGACGATGTGACCCGCAATATCGAACAGCTGGAGCGGATGGGAGCGGCCGTGCCGCCGGTTTCGTTCGCCTATCCCTATGGCGTCGTATCTCTGCGCACCAAGCTTGCCCTGATGAACAGGTTTGCCGGCCTCAGGGGCATCGAATCCGGGATCAATTCCGGTGTCATCGATCTGGCACACCTGCGCGCGCAGGAGCTTTATGACGTGTCCAGCGACCCTGAATCTATCGGCGCGCTGATCGACGAAGCCGAAAAGACGCGCGGCTGGCTGATTTTCTACACCCATGACGTTCGGCAGCGCCCGAGCGATATCGGTTGTTCGCCGGCCTATTTCAGGACAATCGTCGATCTGGTCAGGCGCCGCGGCATACGCGTCGAGACGATTGCCCAGACACTCAGGCGGATTGGCGTGGCGCCATGTCAGGCGCCGACAGGCACACAGCAGGGCCTTTCGGGTTAACCGACTTTTCAATCAACGGTTCTCCGCCCTGCTCAGGCAGAATAAAACTTTATCGATCAGGTACCTGAAGCCGGTTTTGACGCCGCGCACGGGAGAACGAACATGACGATCCATTCGAGCGGAAAAGATTTTTCGGCAGTGCACGGACGGCTGACCGACTGGACGCCGCAGGCATCGCGGGACTGGGGCAGGGCGCCGATCAGGCTGCAGCACCGTCTTGCGGAGACCGGCCTCTTTACCGATGAGGCCCTTGCCGAAATCATCGACCGGTATCCGGTCGAAAGCTACAGCCTCATCTCGATGGGCGCTTTCGGCAGCGAACGCAGATGGCGGATCGGTCGGGTCGACGGACTGAGCGGTCGGGAGATCATCGATGCGATACGCGAAAATCAGCTTTGGCTGAACCTCCGCTCGATCGATCAGGTGGACCCGCGCTTCGCCAGCCTGTTTGCAACTTTCCTGAAGGAATTGGGCGAAGATGTCGGTGGGCTTGACGCATTCCCCGGCAAGATGGGTGTGTTGATTTCAGGCCCGCGCACCAAGGTCGACTATCATGCCGACCTGCCCGGCCAGTCGCTCTGGCAGATACGCGGCGAAAAAACTGTCTACGTCTATCCGCCCGAGGCCCCCTATATCAGCGACGAGCAGCTTCAGGACATCACGTATGACGGGGTCGAGAAGCTGGATTATGAAAAGGCTTTCGATGAGGGCGCAGCCGTCCTGCCGCTGAAGCCGGGCGAAATGCTGCATTGGCAATTGAACGCGCCGCATCGCGTCGAGAACGGCGACATGATGAACGTGTCGGTGACGACCGAATATCTCACCACGCCGATCAAGCGGCTCAATCACATGAACCTTGCCAATGCCATTCTCAGGCATCGCTTCGGCATTACCAGTCGCACGCGGCCCACATCCGGTCCGGTCTATTTTGGCAAGGCATTGCTCCAGGCGGGCTTTGCGAAAGCCGGCCTGCTTGAGCGGCGCGTTGCCCGTTCTCACGCGCAGAGCTTCGTTCTCGGCAGGAATGCCCGGGGCGGCTTTGCCATGACGGATATCTGAACCCGGCGATGGGCAATGCTCCCGCATATGGCGTTCGGCTCTTCGATGACTTCAGCCAGGTGGAGTCGCTCTGGGCATGCCTGACCCCAGGGGGCGGCGGCGCGAACATGGCGTTCCAGAGCAGCCGCTGGCTATCTCTCTGGTACAGGAGCTTCTGTGCCGATAGAGGTGTACGCCCGGTTATAGCGGTCATCGTGGACGGGCCCGCCAGTGATTCCGAAATCGATCCGTCGACGGTTGCCATGGTGCTGCCGCTTGTGCGGCGGAAGCGCTACTTCCTTCCGTTGGTGGAGTTCGCCGACCGCGGGGTAAGCGACTACAATCAGGTCTTGCTCGGACCGCGCAGCCCTGTCGACCGGGCATCGATGCATGCCGTCTTCAAGGCGCTGACGCGCGCACTTCGTCCGTATGCACTGCTGCGGTTGCGGAAGATGCCGGCGCGTATCGAAGGCGCCGACAATCCATTCGGTCTGCTTTCCGATGCGCGGGCTGAAAGGCTCCAGGCGCATTATCTCCGACTGTCCGAAAGTGGCGGGGATTTTCTTCGTGCCTTGAGCAAGAAGAAGCGAAGCGAGATACAGCGCATCGGCCGCGCGTTGGAGCAGATTGGCCCGACATCCTTTTCGATGGCGAGCGATCCCGGTGAGCGCAGAGCGGTATTCGAGGTCATCCAGCGCGCCCAGCGCCAGCGTGTCCCTGAAAAAGGCGATCGGTACTTCCTTGAGGAGGACGGGTATCGCCAATTCTATCGCGCGCTCGTCGATGAGCCGGAGTTTGCCGAAATGGTGACCGTTTCTGGCATCTGGGTCGACGGAACGCCGGTCGCCGGATTGCTCGGCCTGCGCTATGGCAATCGTTATATCGGCCTGCGTATCGGTCAGAGCGACGACGCGGAGATCGTTCGCCTCGGCCTCGGCAAGGTTCTGATCGCCGAGACCGCCCAGTGGGCGATCGGTCAGGGTCTTGAAATCTTCGATTTTTCGCTCGGCGGCAATGCGCTGAAGGCGTGGTTTCATCCATCGCCATTCGCCTTGATCGAAGTGACAAGCCTTTTGAACGGTCTGGTTCCGTCGCCGTTTCGTGAATTGGCGATGAAACCGTCGCAACGACAGCAAACGCCGATGGCCCTGCACAAATAGGTTTCCGCCTGCTGGAAATGTGATTTGCACCGGCCCGCCTTTCGACGGGTTGCAGCACACGAAATTCCCGGTCTACGCTGCGTTCAGGCAATTCAATCCATGCCACGACAACGGCCGATCCGATCTGTCGTTGATTTGCGTTGAACAGCGTTCTGCGCCATGCGGTAATCTCGGCGCCGAACCTGACCAGCAACGGGTGTCATGAATGGTTTTGAGTGAACGCCCGGATCGCCGGAGAGCATGGTCGTGAAGGATGAGCGCGTTGCCAGACAGCCCGGTCATTCCGCGACGTTGCTGCATGAAGCAAGTGCTGGCGCGATCGCAGGCTTCAACATTCTTGTCTTTTCGCTCTCGGTTTCAGCGCTGATCTTTTCCGGCGATCTCGCCGTCGGCGCGGCGTGGGGCGGCACGATGATGCTGATTTCGAGTATCGTCGCGACGCTCGTCCTTTTGCCAGGCAAACGCCACGGGCTTGTGTTGGGTGCGGTCCAGATCGCGCCCATTGCCTTCCTTTTCCCGGCTATCTTCGCGATCGCCGCGCGGGCCGCAGAGAGGGGAGCGCCACAGGAAGGTGTCGTTCAGATATTCATGCTGCTCGGAGCGACGGCGGTGGTAACCGGCATCGTGATGGTCCTGACCGCGCGCCTCGACATCAGCCGCATTCTGCGGCTGACACCCTACGCCGTTTCTTCCGGCTTCCTGACCGCAGCCGGCATTCTGCTTTTCATCTCGTCCGGTCGTCTGATCTCACCGACACGAAGCCTTTCGGACATCGTTGGAGGCACCTGGGTTCTCGCCGATCTCGAAAACCTTCTTCTGATGACAGGTGCGATTGTCGCCATGTTCATCCTTGCGCGCTGGCGCAAGGATTTCGGTCCGGCGGTGGGCTTCGGCGCGATGATCGTTGGTTTTTATCTGCTGGCCGTTCTGAACGGCACTAATGTGGAGGGGCTGAGGGGCGCCGGATTTCTTCCAGCCTCCGCAACGGCAGGTGATCTCACAGGCAATCTCGCGACCTTCGCCGGGGTCGACGCCGCGCTGGTTCTTGATGTTATTCCGAGCATACTGGGCGCGGTCATGGTCAGCATACTTGGCCTGATGTTCAACATGAACGGCATTGAGCTTGCCAGCCGCCGGGAACTCAGTTCGCGTTCGATGCTTCAACGCACCGGCCTTGCCAATATCGGGCTCGGACTTGTCGGCGGTACTGTCAGCTATCCTTCGGCGGTCAACACGGTTTCCGTGCTTCACATGGGTGCCAGAGGTCATGGCGCCGCCTACGCCGTCTGCGCGGTACTCGTCGCCGGCATCGCGATGTCGCGCGAGGTCATGCCATTCCTGCCCATATTCGCGACCGCCGGCCTGATGGGCTATGTCGGCCTGAGCATTGCCTACGCATGGGGTATTGCACCGGCATCGCGGCACAGCCGCACCGATATGCTCGTCATTGCGCTCATCGTCGTTTCCACGATCACGCTCAGCATGCTGACGGCAATTGGCATCGGAATCGTCGTGGCCTGCATCATCTTCGCGGTGATCTATGCCAGAATTCCAGTTATCCGGCGGACCGACACGCTGACGACACGGCGCAGCACTGTCGATCGCGGCCCCCAGCAGACGGCAATCCTCGATCGTCTCGGCGAGAAGGTTCTGATCCTTTCAGTCCAGGGCTATCTCTTCTTCGGATCGGCGGAGCAGCTGTTCACGCGGGTAAGGGAAGCGCTCGATTGCGATACACCGCCCGAAGAGATCATCTGCGATCTCAAGCGCGTGAACGGCCTCGATTCAGCTGCGATCTCGACCATCCTGAAACTTCACAACATTGCTGAAGGCGCGGCGATGAAGCTGGTCCTCGCAGAAGCCACCGGCGAAGCCCACAGGGCATTGCAGAGCAACGGGCTATGCGGGCGCTTCAGTGACCATCTCGACTATGTCGAGACGACGGATGCTGCGCTCGAACAGGCCGAAGAGCGCTTGATCCTCACCGGATGCGATGGTCGTTCTGACGAAACCGCGCTGACAACACTTGAAGAGCTTCTGACCCGGCCCGAGCTAGCGCCCAGGATGCTGGATATGATGGAGCGACGCGAACTTAAGGCGGGCGAAAAGCTGATCGCCTTCGGTGCGCGTGACACCGATGTTTTTCTGATTGACCATGGCCGCCTTGCTGTTTCGGCGCAGACTGCGACCGGTGACAGCCTGCGGGTGCGCTCGCTGCGGGCGGGTTCCTTTGTCGGCGAGATTGCCAGCTACGCCGGTCTTGCCCGCACGGCCGACGTGATCGCGGAGACTGATGCCGTGGTCTATTGCGCCCGTGCCGAAGCGTTGCGACAGGCGTTGCTGTCCGATCCCGAGCTTGCGTCGGAATGGCATCGCATCATGGCGATCAACCTTGCCGACAAGCTCAACCGCACGACATTGCTGCTGAGAGACAGCGCCTGACGGTAGCGAATCGAGATCCAGTCAGCAATCTCGACGCCGCTGAACTACTTGGTTCGCCGATGCCAGCGGCAGGCTGACGCGATGATTTCGTCAAGCGACGAATGCAGGGGCTTCCAGCCAAGCATCCGTTGTGCTCGCGCCGCATCACCGACAAGCCGTGCGGGGTCGCCCGGTCGCCGCTTGCCGATGCTGTGCGGTACGCGGAGGCTGGTCGCCTTCTCGACGGCCGCAATCACATCGCGCACCGAATTGCCCCTCTCGTTCGCCAGATTGAAGGCCGAGAAACCGTCATGGTCGTCGAGCCAGGTGAGGGCCTTCACATGCGCATCGGCAAGGTCGCTGACATGCACATAATCCCGGATGCATGTGCCATCGGGCGTATCGTAGTCGTCGCCGAAAATCCTGAGCGCCGCCGCCCGGCCCGTAGCGGCGTTGATCGCAAGCGGAATGAGGTGCGTCTCTGGGTCGTGGTCTTCCCCGATATCGCCATCGGCACTGGCGCCAGCGGCGTTGAAGTAACGGAGCGCGACCGACCGCAGGCCGTGCGCAGCAGAAAAGTCGCGCATCATCATTTCCGCGACGAGCTTGGAGCGGCCATAGGGATTGATCGGGTGCTGGGGTTGGTCTTCGCTGATCGGAATATGCGAGGGGATGCCATATGTCGCGCAACTACTGGAAAAAACCAGCTTTTCAACTCCACTGTCGCGCATGGCCGTCAGAAGGTTGAGCGTTCCGCCGACATTGTTCCGGTAGTATTTGCCGGGATCGATATTCGATTCTCCGACATAGGCGGATCCTGCCAGATGTATGACCGCACGCGGCGCATGGCGCTCGATCACCTCGCCGAGGCGGTGCTGGTCCAGTAACGAACCGCGTTCAAGAATGTGCCCGTGCGCAAGGTACTCATGGCCGGTCGACAGGTCGTCGAAGACGACAACCTTGTGCCCCTGGCTGGCGAGAGCCTTCGCAACATGGCTGCCGATATAACCGGCGCCGCCGGTGACGAGCGTCACCTCGGCCGCGCTCAACCCACCTGTCCTTCGGCTTGTCGATCGGCTCCTGCTGCAAGCGCCAGCTCCTCGACGAAAGTGGCGTAGTCATCGAAATCGAACTTGCCTTCGACGTGCCGTCTCAGCGTTTCTCCGACTTCGCTTTTCAGCGAAGGCGAATGGACCAGAGCCGCGATCTTCGCCGCCATGTCATGGGTGTTGAGGTACTCGGCAATGCAGAGCGGTGCGACGCCGGCGTCCTCCAGCGTCTCGCCCGTTCCGGCGGCACGGGCAAAACAGACGACTGGTATGGCCGCGCAGAAAGCCTCGATCGCCACGTTTGGCATGGGATCGAGCCGCGATGTGAGCGCCAGTATGTCGGCGTTCCGGTAAACCGCGTCCATGTTCTTGATTTCGCCAGCGAAGGTAACTCGACCTTCAAGCTTCGATCGGGTGATCTGGTCGGCGATGCTTGCTGAAAAGCCGCCGTCGACATCGGGTCTATGTCCCCCGCCTACCCAGACAAAGCGAACATTGTCATCAGGATTGCCGGCAAAGTAATGCGCGGCGCACTGTATGAAAAGATCTACCCCCTTGCGCTGGTTGACCGCGCCGATTCCCACTATCGTCACTCGATCCTGGTCGGAATTTTCTAGTCCGAGCAGCGAGCGCACCTGCTCGTCTTTCTCAATTGCATTTGGTCTTCGACCGTTTGCAGCGGATTGGACATCTTCTGGCAGCCTGCACAGCCCCTGAGCGCGAATTTGGTACTTTTCACTGCTTAGTTCCGGGTGCAGGGCTTCAGCGTTCTCTGCAACGATCCGGGATGGAAATACAATTTGGTCGGCGCGATCCAGCGCTTCGCAGAATTCCTCCAGCGGACGGATGTAGCTGGCAAATTCGTGGACGAGCAGCACCGTAGGGATTTTCTTTTCCCGGAGCCGTCGCTGTACGAAGCGTGAATCGACTGAATTGACTAGCGCGAATGAAATCGCCGCGCTCTTGATCGCCTTGTCGACGAGTTCTCCCGCAATCAGCCAGGACCTGATGCGCCCTTTTTCCGGCGCGATTATCTGTGCGCCGGCTTTTGCGCACGCGCGCACGATAGGCCCGTTCTCGAGCGCGACTACCACGACGTTGTATCGTTTGAGGAGATATAGAACGAGATTGTAGCCGATGAGCGGTGCGCCGGTGCGCGAACCCTCGTGCAGCACCACCAGCACCGTGCTTCGCCGCGGATCGATCTGTGGCAGGAATCTGGGTACTGGCGGAGAAATGTCGCGTTCGAATTTCTCGTATGAACTGTCCCTGCGCGGTCTGCGTCCTTCCCGGATTCCCGTTCGACCGTAATGAATATAGGGGTCCATCCCCACAGCTGCGACATCAGGGTTGGTGGCCAGGTAATAGTCTGGGTCGAGATAGAAATATCTTGTGCGATAGAATGCCTTTTTGGCCATGAGGTCTGGCCTGAGGATCAGGGGCTTTCGCTTCTTTTCGGTGCGGGTCGTGGCAAAGGTGGCACTTTCACTCGCTTTATCGATGCCGTCTCGCTCACGTTTGCGCAACCGATGTCGCGCTTCCAGCAAATGCATAGCAAATGCCGCCAGGTCGATCAGTTCATTGAAGGTCGTACGGGCGACCGTTGGCCCCGTTCGGACCTTGGGTGTCGCGTCTGCTCGGGACTGTCCGGTTTCGAAAACACCGGCGTCGGTCGCGCGTGCGAAAAGCAGGCGCAGAGCCTCGGCACTGCCTCTTGTTATGGCGACGATCTCGTCTGCTCTGCTGTTGCTGGAAATGTCGTGAGACGGATAGGCCTGAAAACGATACGGACGCATGATCTCCGCATTCAGCGATGGCATTGCGACCTTCTCGGTCAGTTCCGCAACGATCGAAATGAGTTCGACCAGCCGCGCCGTTACGTCCTTTCCTGCCAAGTCGATTCCGGCCGATCGCCATCCCGCTGTCGTAAGCGCTTCGAACCCTTTTCCACCTAGACGATCGACAAGTTCACGGTTGATATCGATCCAGGTGGCTTCAATCTCGGATACGATTTCTTGTTCAATACCGAAGGGGGCTGCTGCGCTCATCTTGCCGATGATGTCGCGAAGCATGGGCTGCTGGACGACCGCATGCCCCCTAAGATTGTTGAGACGAATGATTTCAACGAGCGCGGCATCTGGTGTTGGATTGGTAACGAGCGCCCTGTCGGGAACACTCGGATCCTTCAGCCTCGGGAATCCGATACTGTCCATGAAGGCATGCTCGACTTTGTTCATGTTGTCGCAGGCGTCATAGTCGAGGACTGCGACACGATCAGAACCAAAGCAGCGCGCCCAGGATTGCCAGAGCGCAAGGTAATTAAGGCGCTCGTCGCCTTGTTCGAACGTTGTCGCCCAGCCGTCGCCTTTTACATGTTGCGCGTACTGCGCAGCCTCCATGCGATCCTGGCGGCGCAGGAAAAATACAACCTTCGAGATACGCAGTTGCTTGTATGCAAAATACCTCTGGATTTGTTCAGGATCGCGATGCCAGAAGGACTCCGAGGAAATCACAGGTATCGTTCGGCCTTCATTGCCCAGCAGGCCGCGTATGTCGATGCCATCGTTTGGCAGCTCCATGCCATTCGAGACAAATTCATCGAATTCAATGCGAATCTGGTGTCCAAAACCACGACTGCTATCGACACCAAGGCCGATATGCTCCAGCGCTTCTCTGTTCAGCGCCAGCCAGCGTTGCAGATAAGTGGAGGCGGTCTTGGGCAGGCCGATATGTAGAATTGCTTCCTGCATCGCACTCCCTGTACGCAGGCGTTTCCGGCAAGCCTATGGCAAGAATGACCGATTGTGGATAGGGTGCATTCGTTATGGCTTGCGATACAACGGTGCTTCAATCGGCAGGCAAATGGGGCAGTTTCCTGCCTCAGAAGATGCGTATTCGTTCCTGCGCTTTCCTGATCAGCAGATCCGGACGCAGCAGCCAGCTGTTTCGCAGTGGTTGCGCAACGACGCGCAATAAAGGTTTGGCAGATATCGCTCTCTCACCATTCCTGCGCCGCTGAGTTTCCTGTCTTGCTTTCAGCAGACAGACAGCAAAGGCGGCGAGATCGATCAACTCATTGAAACTGGTCCGTTCGATCGTCGGTCTCACTCTGATCGACGGTGTCGCGTCGGCACGCTTGAGGTCGGGTTCGAAGGTGCCTGCGCCTTCAGCACGCTCCAACAGGAGGCCGATGTTGACGATGTTGCCATTGGCGCGGGCCGCGATTTCGGCGGTACGATCCATGATCGCGCGCGTGTCCAGCGATGCCCTTCGCTTTTGGATGGGACCCATCAGGTCAGGATCGAGCGATGAAATGGAAATAGCGGCGGTTGCATCTGCGAGGATTCCGATGAGTTCGATCAGTTCGGCGGTAACATCCGCACCTGTCAGGTTCTTGCCCCGGCTCTTCCACCCCGGCGTAGTCAGCCCTTCCAGTCCTTCACCGCCGATGCGCCGGGCCAGTTCGCGGTTCGATTTCAGAAAACATGACTCGATCCGCGTGACGGCATCCTGCGTCAGCCCGAAGCGTGGCTCGCGCGGCATTCGGCCCAGGGCGTGCTGCTTGATCGCGCTCACCATTGGCGGATGGCCGCGCATATTGCTCAGCCGAATGATTTCCATGAGCGCGGCATTCGGGCTGGGATTGGTGGCGATCGGCCCTTCTGGAATGGTCGGTTCGATCAGCGGCGGAAAGCCCAACCGCGAAAGGAAGACGTCTTCGATCTTCCTGGAGCCGAGGCATTGGTCATAGTCGAAAACGACCATGGCATCAGGACCGAAGCTATCCGCCCAGGCCTGCCACATCTCCATGTAGTCCATCGCGAAGGTCGGGTCCTCCGGCACCTCCCATAGCCCCCTGATCTTTACCCGTTGATTGAAGATCGAGGCTTCGTATCGATCCTGCCTGAGCAGTACGAGTACCACCTTGATGACGTTCAGCCGCTTCAGTTCAAGGTATCGCTTCACCTCTGTGGGCTTGTGGATCGAGAACCCTTCCGAGGAGATCATTGCGATCGATGCCTGTCCTCCCGGAAGCGCGCCGTCGATGTCGATCGGATCGGGTGGCAGGATCTCTCCGCCGGCAAGATAGGCTTCGAACTCCTCTCGAACCCTGTGGCCGAACCCCGGCTTGCCGGCAATCGAAAGGCCGTTTGCCAATAGCGCATGGCGGTTCAGCGCCAGCCAGTGCTGGAGATAGGTCGATCCCGTCTTGGGCATCCCGATGTGAAGGATGGCATCCCGCATGAAAAATGTCTTTTCAGTGGCAATTTCGCGGCCAAATAATGGCAGGAAGTCACATACTTTGATAGTCCGACGTTGGGTTGGGTGCTAGCGCAGCCGATAAAGCGAAGGTCTCGGCACTAAAGGAAGCGCGCCCGGCTGTAGGCTTTCTTCAGCAGGAGATCAGGCCTGGTGACAAAATTCTTCCTCAGCGACGTCGGGATGGCGCGGAACACCATGCCTATCGTGCCATCATGCCCGCGGGTTAATTTTCTGCTGTTCATCTCCTGCTTCGCCCGCAGAATGGATGTTGCATATGCGGCCAGATCGATCATTTCGTTAAATGTTGAGTGATGGAGCGCGGGCTCAGTCGGTCCAGCCGGCGTTGCATCGGCCCGTCCGGAATTGCATTCGAAAATCCCGGCGCGTTCTGCACGCGAGCAGAGCTGGCGCAGCGCCCGGCTGTTGACGCCTGCCCGTGCGGCCAGCTCGTCGGCCCGTGCATTGGATGCGGCCTTTTTCCGAGCGCCGGACGATTGTGAGCCAGTGGGGACAAGATCGCGGTCGAGGGCGGAAAACCAGACAGAACTGCTCGCATCGGCGAGCACGGCGATCAGCTCAATCAGCCGTTCGGATACATCCTTGCCGGACAAGTCGAGCCCTTTTGTCTTCCAACCTGGCGTAGTCAGCGTCTGAAAATCCGCGCCTCCCAGACGTTCAGCAAGCTTCCGGTTGTTCTCGATCCAGATTTCCTCGACCCGCGAGGCGCTTTCCTGATCGATGCCAAAGGCAGGTCCGGGCTTGAGGTGCCTCAGGACATACTCCTTGAGCGGGTTCACCATCGGCGGGTGACCCCTGAGATTGTTCAGGCGGATGATTTCGAGGAGCGCCGCGTCGGGGCTCGGGTTGGTTGCCAGTGCTCCCCTCGGCGCCACGGGATCACACAGACGAGGATATCCGATGCACTCAAGGAAGATGTTCTCGATCTTGTCCGTCGCAACGGCATTGTCATAATCAATCGCAACTATATTTTCGTTTCCAAAGGCATTGGCCCAGGCCTCCCAGAGAGCGAGGTAATCGAGCCGCCGGTCGCCGGGTGAAAATCGATCGCGGAAGCCGCGGACCTTGACGCGCTGGTTATAAAGTGATGCCTCGAGACGGTCCTGTCTGCGCAGGAATACAACGACCTTTGAGACTCTGACGTTCTTGAGTTCGAGGAAGCGCTTCACGTCCGCTGGCTTGTGACGCCAGAAACCTTCCGAGGAAATGACCGGTAGCGAACCCCCGTTGGAAGCAAACTCCGCGCCAATATCGATTGCATTCTCGGGAAGTCTTCCGCCATCGGCGAGATAGTTTTCGAACTCTTCGCGAACGCTGTGACCAAAGCCGGGAAGGGCATGAACGCCAAGCCCGTTTAGCATCAGGGCGCCACGGTTGAGCGAAAGCCAATGCTGAAGGTAGGTGGAGCCTGTTTTCGGCAGGCCGATATGGAGAATAATGTCTTGCATCGCGAGTGCAGGAATTGTGGCCAATTGCTGGCTGAACTATGGCAAAAATTGGTGCAGATGAACAGGCTTCCTGAATTCCGCTATGGGCTTGTATCGCGATTGATGAGCATGGAAGTCGCGCTGTCGTTAAAAAAGGAAAGATGAATGGCCAGAATTGCACCCACACTCCGTGGCAGGCGCAAACGGGTACTGGTAACCGGCGGTGCGGGCTTTCTTGGCTCGCATCTGTGCGCGCGCCTGCTGTCGGAAGGCAACGAGGTGCTCTGTGCCGATAATTTCTACACCGGAGAACGCGACAACATTCTGCCTTTGCTTGAAAATCCTCTGTTTGAGGTGATCCGGCACGACATAACGTTCCCGCTGTATGTCGAAGTCGATGAGATCTACAATCTCGCCTGTCCGGCTTCCCCCATCCATTATCAGCTCGATCCGGTTCAGACGACGAAGACCAGCGTCCATGGCGCAATCAACATGCTCGGGCTCGCAAAGCGCCTGAATGCGCGGATTTTCCAGGCTTCCACATCAGAAGTCTACGGTGACCCGGCGGTTCACCCGCAACCGGAAACCTACTGGGGGCATGTGAATCCGATTGGGCCCCGATCCTGCTATGACGAGGGCAAGCGCTGCGCCGAGACGCTTTTCTTTGACTATCTCCGGCAGTATGGCCTGCCGATCAAGGTGGCGCGGATCTTCAATACCTATGGCCCGCACATGCATGTCGACGATGGGCGCGTCGTTTCCAATTTCATTGTTCAGGCACTGCGCGGCGACCCTATCACCATCTATGGTGACGGACGCCAGACCCGGGCGTTCTGCTATGTCGACGATCTGATCGACGGATTTGTCCGGTTCATGGCGAGTGACGCGGAAATCACCGGTCCGATCAATCTGGGTAATCCCGAAGAATTCACGATTGCTGAGCTCGCGTCGCTGGTCATCGAGTTGACGGGATCGCGGTCACAGCTTGTGAACAGGCCGCTGCCGGCCGACGACCCGAAGCAGCGTTGTCCTGACATCTCGAATGCGCGCGCCTCGCTGGGCTGGCAGCCGTCGACACCGCTCCGCGAAGGACTTGCCAGGACAATCGACTACTTCGACCGGAAGCTGGCCACCCTCGCCGCCGCACCCGCGCCATAACGGGTGATATCCAGGGCATCCATTCGCCTCGTGGCGGCGCGCTCGTCGCACGACCGGGCAAGCCCGGATGGTGCTACCAAATCCGTTGACTAATAGTACAGCCTGGTACTATCTTGAGCGCGTCTTCGCCACGCTGGGTGCGTGTCGACTGGCCTCCGGCAGTCGGAATGGCTGTCCGCAGCGTGAACAGAAGTGCCGGAGAACCGGCCGATTACAAGGGGGAAGGGTAATGGCCGCTTGCGTCCATAGGAACATGCTGTCATCGGGCGCGCCGGCCATCGGGCCCATGCCCGGCTTTGCTTTTGCCGACCCCCTGCCTGGCGTCCGCGTATTGCGGAGGGCCATCTAGCTTCATCAAATAGCATCAACCGGTCGAACCGGCAGTGCAGCCCGCAAAAAAGAACGGGCGCAGCAACCACATCAATAGGAGGAAACCATCATGTCTATATCGTTCAGGAGACTGCTGGCCGGCGCCTGCCTCGCGCTAGCTTTTTCAGCGCCCTCGGGCGCTTCGGCTGAAACAGTGACCGTTCGTTATTCGAACTGGCTGCCGGCCGGTCACATCTTTCTTCAGACAATCAACGAGTGGTTCGCCGACGTCGAGAAGGCGACCGAGGGTCGGGTCAAGTTCGAGACGTTTCCGAAAGTCGTCGGCAGCGTTCCCGCGCAGCTCGATGTCGTCGCCGAAGGTCAGGCGGACATGTCGTTCTTCGTGGCGGCCTATAAACCCGGCCGCTTTGTCATGACGCGCGCCTTCGAACTGCCATTCGTGTGCAATTCGACCTCTGCGCTTATCGGCATGCTCAACACCTACTATCCGGAGAAGTTTGCCAGCTTCAAGGAATTCGACGGCATTCATCCGATCACGGTTTTCTCGGTTGCGCCTTCGCATGTCTATACGCGCGAAAAGGAAATCAAGGCGGTCGCCGATTTCCAGGGCCTGAAGATCCGTACGGGCGGCGCCACGATGGTCAAGGTCGCGGAACTGCTTGGGTCGGTGCCGGTTCAAAAGCCTGTTTCGGAACTCTATGAGCTTGCGTCTTCGGGCGTGGTGGACGGTGCGATGACGCCCTCCGAAGTGATCAAGAGCTTCGGTCTCGCTGACGTCATGAAGCACGGTCTGCTTCTTGATGGCGGCACATCCTCTGGTGCCGTGGTGTCCTTCCTGATGAACCAGGACAAGTGGAATTCCATCAGCGAGGCCGATCGCGCGGCGATCGACAAGCTTTCGGGCAACGTGCTGGGCCAGAAGCTTGCGGCCCGCATCAAGGCAGCCGACGATGCGGCCATTCAGGCGGTCAGGGATAATGGCGGCGAGGTCAAGGAAGCATCGCCCGAGATGAACGCCGAATTGCGCAAGATAACCGAACCGGTCGTCCAGGCGTGGATCGACGAGGCGCGTGCTGCCGGGCTTGAGAAGCCTGAACAGGTCGTCGCCGACATCCGTGAAACCTGCTCCAAATAGCATCGGCTGACGGTTTACCGAGATGTTTCGCGCTGCCGTTCGTTTCGTCGAACGCATCCTGACCGCTGTGATGGCTGTCGCACTCGGCCTGCTGACGATCCTCGTCTTCGCGGATGTCGTTGGCCGGAGTGTCTTCAACCGTCCGGTCATCTGGGCGGGCGAAGTGGTGGAAATTCTGGTTGCGATCATTATCGCCACCGCGTTTCCGCTGCTTGCCCGGCAACACGGGCATATCTCGGTAGATCTTATCCCCGCCTCGCCCCTGGCGCGGCGGATACAGAATGTGGCGGCCTCGCTGATCGGGGCCGCCGTATTCGCCCTTTTTGCCTGGATGATGTTCCGTCATGCCGGTGCGGTAGCACGATACAACGAGACGACGATGATCCTCTCGCTGCCGCTCTGGATCTTCGCGGTCGTCATGGGCGTCCTTTTCATCGTCTGCGCCGCGGCATTCCTGCTGGCTGCCAGGGAGCCGGGAGAAGGCGGCGATGACGATCATGCGGAGACGCTGCAATGACGGCGGCGATCATCTCGTTCGTTGTCCTCTTCGCGCTTGTCGGCGCGCGCGTTCCGATCGCGCTGGCGCTGATCGTGACCGGCATTGGCGGCTATGCGTTGATCGTCAACTGGCCTGCGACGCTCGGTATGGTCACGACGGTGCTTTGGGATTTCAGCTTTGCCTATACGCTGAGCGCGATCCCTCTTTTTGTGCTGATGGGCAATCTCGTCGCCCGCTCGGGCATCGCCGACGACCTGTTTTCGGCAGCTCAGGCCTATCTCGGCGGCAGACGCGGCGGCCTTGCCGTCGCGACCGTCGTTTCCTGCGCGGGTTTCGGCGCAATCTGCGGGTCGAGCGCGGCAACGGCCGCCACCATGGCGAAGGTTGCCATCCCGCCGATGCGCAAGCTCGGCTATCATGACCGGCTAAGCGCCGCGACCGTCGCGGCCGGCGGTACCCTCGGCATCCTGATCCCGCCGAGCATTCTCCTTCTGACCTACGGTGTGTTTACGCAGACCCATATCGGCAAGCTTTTTGCCGCGGGTCTTGTCCCCGGCCTTGTCGGCGTCGCCGGCTATATCATCGCCATCCGCTGGTCACTGTGGAGGCGCCCCGAACTGGCGCCGCCGCCCGGTGCCGGCACGGAAGAATCGGCGCGCGTGAAGGCTGGCAGGCTGCTGAGAATCTGGCCGGTCCTCGCGCTCTTCGGGCTCGTCATGGGCGGCATTTACGGTGGCGTCATGACATCGACCGAAGCCTCCGGCGTCGGCGCGTTCGGCGCGTTCATCCTTGCCCTGTCAAGGCGTGGCTTTTCGCTGAGGGCTCTCTATGCCGTCCTGATCGATTCAGGCCGTCTCAGCGCCGTGATTTTCGCAATCATTCTTGGTGCGGCCTGCTACGCCGAATTCCTCAACCAGAGCGGCATTCATCGGGCGTTGACAGCAACCATCACTGGCGCGGGGATACCCCCTTACGCGGTCATCCTGATGATCATCGGCATCTACATTCTGCTCGGCTGCGTGCTCGACAGCGTTGCGCTGGTGCTTCTGACCATTCCGCTCTTCTTCCCGGTGATCGTCGGGCTCGGCTACGACCCGGTCTGGTTTGGCGTATTGCTCGTCATCGTCACCGAGCTCGGCCTGATCACGCCACCCATCGGGGTCAATCTTTTCGTTCTGCAGGCCTCAACACCCGGCCTCAATCTGCGCACGATCATTCTCGGCATTGTTCCGTTCATCGCCGTCGACATCGTGCGCGTGCTGGTCATCGCCTTCATCCCGGCGCTCTCGCTATGGCTGCCGGGCGTTCTTTTCAACTGACAGTAGCGGCAACGACGTCAAAGGAGGAAACAATGCTCGATCAGACTTTGGACAACGATATTGCCGATCCCAGAACCTATGCGGATCTGGCCAAACAGCATGGCCTTTATACGCAAATGCGGCAGAACGATCCGCTGCACTGGACGCAGCCCGAGGGTCATCGCCCCTTCTGGACGGTGACGAAGCACGCCGACATCATGGAAATCGAGCGTCAGCCCGACAAGTTTCTGGCCTACCCGCGCAGCAAGCTCTTCCCTATCGAATACGAAAAGAAGATGGCGGCCGCGGCCGGCGGCAAGCCCCATTTCGGCCGTGCCATCTCGCAGATGGATCCGCCCGATCACAAGGTCTACCGGCAGATCGCCCAAGAGTGGTTCCAGCCCACTCCGATCCATGGCCTTTCCCCTAAAATCACCGCTCTCGCGGATCGCGGCATGAAGGATCTGCTGGCCAAGGCGCCAGCCTGCGACTTCTACAAGGAAATCGCGTCTCCCTATCCGCTGCGCGTCATCATGCTCATCCTCGGTATCAAGGACGACCCGGTCAGCGAAAGGAAGATCATGGATGCGACCGCCCGGTATTTCGGCGGCACCGATCCGGAAGTCGGCAAGGGTGAAGGGATCATCGAGGCGACGTTCCAGTATTTCGATTATTTCGAGCCGCTGGCCAAGGAAAAGCGTGACCATCCGGCAGACGATGTCGCTTCGCTGATCGCCAATGCGCGGGTCAATGGCGAACCGATCGATCCCGCGATCGCACAAATGTACTTTGTCGCGCTTGCCGGCGCCGGCCATGACACGACGGGCTCGACATCGGCGGGCGGCGTGCTGGCGATGATCCAGAATCCGGCCGAGTGGGACAAGCTGAAGGCCAACCCCGATCTGACCCATGCGGCGGTCGAGGAAATGATCCGCTGGGTCTCACCGGTGAAGCATTTCTTCCGGACGGCCAAGGAGGATTACGAACTTCGCGGCAAGACCATCAAGGCTGGCGATAACCTGTTGCTCGCCTTCCCCTCGGCCAACCGCGACGAGGATCTGTTCGACGATCCGTGGACTTTCCGCATCGACCGCAAGCCCAACCGCCACCTCGGCTTCGGTTTCGGTCCTCATATCTGTCTGGGCATGGCTCTCGCGCGTCTTGAGTTGCAGATCTTCTTCAAGGCGCTGATGCCGCTGGTCAGACGCTTTGAACTGAACGGCGAGCCGCGCTGGGTGCAGACCAATTTCGTCGGCGGCCTGAAGACGCTCCCGGTGACCTACGAGCTCGAATAGGTCTGCACGGTTACCGGAAGAAGGAAGACGAACGATGAAGATCACCGCTGCGGTGGTGCGCCAGACGGGTGCGCCCTTCTCGATCGAAACGGCCGAACTCGACGCGCCCCGGGAGGGTGAGGTGCTTGTACGCATCGTCGGCGTCGGCCTGTGCCATACCGACGTGCTGGCAAGGGAAGGCGGCATGCGGATGCGCTTTCCCGCCGTCTTCGGCCACGAAGGTGCCGGCATTGTCGAAGCCGTCGGCGTGGGGGTGACGAAGGTGAAGCCGGGCGACCGGGTCGTTCTGACCTTCGGCTCCTGCGGCCATTGTCCCACATGCGATATCCATGAGCCCGCCTATTGCCACAATCGCGTCGGGATCAATTATGGCGGTGTGCGCCCGGATGGCAGCTTCTTCATTCACGGTGAGGGCGGCGGCATTCATGCCGGCTTCTTTGCCCAGTCATCCTTCGGAACCCATGCGCTTGCCCGGGAGCGCAATGTGGTGAAAATCCGTGACGAGATGCCGCTGGAGATCGCCGGTGCCCTGGGCTGCGGATTGCAGACAGGCGCCGGAGCGGTCATGCGTTCGCTCAAATGCCCAAAAGGGTCTTCGATCGTCATTCTCGGCGGCGGGTCGGTCGGGCTCGCGGCGGTGATGGGCGCGGTCCTTCAGGGCTGCGATCCGGTTGTCGTGATCGAACCGCACGAGAGTCGCCGCGACATGGCCATGGCGCTCGGCGCGACGCACGCGCTTGATCCGAGATCGGGAGACATCCAGCAGGCCTTCCGCCAGATCCTGCCGGTAGGAGCGGCCTATGTCCTCGATACGTCAGGCGCCCCGGCCGCCATCGAAGGCGTGCCCGGCTACCTTGCTCCGCGCGGAACGTTCGGTTTTGTCGGCGTGCCGCCTGTCGATCGCGCCGATCTCAAACTGCCGGGAACGCTGCGCGAAGTTCTGGGCGGCGGCTTCACCTATCGCGGCATCGTGGAAGGCGACAGCGATCCGGATGTCTTCATCCCCGAACTTGTCGACCGCTTTCTTGAGGGCCGCTTCGCGTTCGACCGTTTCGTGAAGACGTACCCGCTCAAGGACATCAACCGCGCGGTCGAAGATCAGCACGAAGGTCGCTGCATCAAGCCAGTGCTTATCCCGTGACGGCAAGCTGCTGATCGGGCGGGCAATGTCATCATGAGCAACGCATCCGAATTGACCGGAAAGGGAGGGCGCAGTAGCACGAGGCGCCGGCGTCGCGCTGCGACGAAACCCGGACGACGGTCAATTGGCGCCTATCGGGAAGGCGTCGCTCGGGAGTTGAAGAGCATGAGAGGCGCGAGCAGACTTGCCGCGATTGATGTCAGCACACCCGCGATGGCGTGGGCCCTGCCCAATCTGCCGAGCGCAGAAACGGTTCTGGTCCGGCTTTTGCGGCTCAATCTTGCCAGCATCAGCGAAGTTCTCGATGGTGAGTTCAGGAAAGTGGGCCTGACCGAACTGACCTTTCAGGTGCTTTGCCTGCTGATGGCCAGCAAGGACGGACAGGCGACACCGAGCGACCTCAGCGATCTTGTCGGCACAAGCCGCGCAAACATGACCCGTATCATCGCCTCGATCGTCGATGAGGGTTACGCGATGCGGGAGGTCGAGGCCAATGATGCCCGCCGTTCCAATATCAGCATCACGCCGCTGGGGAGAAAGGTTACCGAGAACGCGGCCGATTATCTCGCCGAACCGATCCGCCGCATTTTCGCGGGGCTGAGCGAGAAGGAATTCACCCAGCTCGAGGCCTTGCTGCGCAAATGCGTTCTCTCCGTCAGCGACAACAGCTATCCGTTCGGTCCGAGCGGCAAGTGAACGGCTCCGGAGCGTTCCTGCGCCCCTGTCCAGACTTCGATTGCAATATGAAAGTCAGTTAGCTTACCTTGACCTGACCGCCGTCAGAGCGGGCCGCGAGCATGCGCCAGCCAGTGCTTTCGGATACACAAAAGGGGAGGTTCGTTCATGACTGCGGTCGGGTATGATTTCATCAGTCCGGGTCGGACCTGCAGATCGCTCGAGACCGTCGCAGCCGACGGCCTTGTTGTCTTCGCGCAGACGCGCGCTCGAGTTTCAAACACAGGTGAGACGCATGTCCGTTGAAGACTATCTCAAGGAAGAGTTTGGCACGCTTTCGCACCTCATCGCCCTGCATGCAGCCGAACAGCCCGACCACGTCGCGCTCGTCCTCGACGATCGGAGTGTAACCTACGCAGAACTCGACGCCGTCGCCGACCGCGTTGCGGCCGCCATGCAGCGCGATGGCTTCAGGCGCGGTGACTTCGTCGCGATCTCCAGCAAGAATTCGCTGGCCTACGTATTCGCGATGGTGGGTAGCCTGCGCGCCGGGGTCGGGGTGGCGCTTCTCGCACCGGACATGGCGGCGGAGAACCTTGCCCGGATGCTCGCCGATTCGGATGCCCCGCAAATATTCCTCGACGACGCGGTGGCCCAAATACTGGGAACGACGGATGCATTCGAGCGCGTGCGCGTGGTCGCTCTGGATGGTTCGGCGCACGGAAAGCCCTTCGCCGAATGGCTCGCGCCGGTCGGCGCGAGGCCCGAGCCGGTGACGGTCGGGCCCAAGGATCCCTTCAATATCATCTATTCCTCGGGCACGACGGGCACGCCCAAGGGCATCGTGCTGCCCCATGATTTTCGCTGGGCGCAGTTCCAGATGTTCAAGGGACTGGGCTATAGCCCCGACACCGTGGCGATGGTGTCCATTCCGCTCTATTCGAACATGACGCTTTCAAGCTTTCTGCCGCCACTCGCGATGGGCGGTAAGATCGTGCTGATGGCAAAGTTCGATGCCCGCCGCTATCTGGAACTTGCCGAAGAACATCGCGTCACCCATTCCATGATGGTTCCGGTGCAGTTCCAGCGCATCATGGATGTTGAAGGCTTCGAGCGTTATGACCTGTCTTCCTTCGAGGTCAAATCCTGCGGCAGCGCGCATTTCGCCGCCGAGCTGAAGGCGCGCATTCTCGCGCACTGGCCGGGCGAACTCGTGGAGTTTTACGGGATGACCGAGGGCGGTGGCGTTTGCCGCCTCGACGCCCGTCTCAATCCCGGCAAGCTGCATACGGTCGGGCATCCGCTGGTCGGCCATGACATGCGTGTCATCGACGAAGACGGCAACGAGCTGCCGCCCGGTTCGGTCGGCGAGATCGTCGGCAATTCGCCGACCATGATGGTCTGCTATCACAAGCTTCCGGAGAAGACCCGCGAGGCCGAATGGTTCGACGCCGCCGGAAAGCGCTTCATCCGCACCGGTGACGTTGGTCGATTTGACGAAGACGGATTTCTGGTTCTCATGGACCGGCGCAAGGACATGATCATTTCGGGTGGGTTCAACATATATCCGAGCGATCTTGAGACCGTGCTGCGCGAGCATCCCAAGGTTGCCGATGTCGCGGTGACCGGCGTTCCTTCCGCACGATGGGGCGAAACGCCCGTCGCGTTCGTCATCGCCGAGCCGGGTTCCGGCCTGACCGAGGAAGAACTGATGGGCTGGAGCAGTGGCAAGGTGAACAAGGCGCAGCGCATCGCCGCTGTCGAGTTCGTCGAGGATCTGCCGCGCAACGGGATCGGCAAGGTTCTCAAGGCTGCGCTCAAGGAACGCTGGGCGGCGTCCGGCCGCTCCCTCTGAGGCAGCGATACACGGTCGTCTCAGATCAGAGCCAAGCGATATTTGTCTGGCGTATTATTCGAATGATAGTTTGAATAATTGCCGCGCCATGGAATGCGACGTTTGAAGAGAGGGATGGGTATGGATTTCAGTCTGACCGCAGAGCAGGAAGATTTTATCAGGGCCGCGCGTGAATTCGCCGAACGCGAAATCGCGCCGAATGCCGACGCCTATAACCGCGAAGAACGGTTTCCCATCGAAATCTACCGGAAGATGGGCAAGGCGGGTCTGCTCGGTGTCACGATCCCGAAGGCGTGGGGCGGCGCGGGTCTCGACAACGTCACAATGATGCGCACGATCGAGGAGCTCGGTTATCATTGCCTGGTGCTTTCCGCCGTCATAGGCCTGAACAGCGTCATGACCGGCCAGCAGCTCTACCATTTCGGTACCGACGCGCAGAAGGACAAGTATCTCGGTCCGCTCATCCGCGGCGAGATCCTGCTTTCCATCGCCTCCACCGAACCGCAGGGTGGCAGCGATGTCGCTTCCGCGCAGACCGTCGCCAAGCGCGATGGCGATTCTTATGTCCTCAACGGCACCAAGAAATGGATCAGCTACGGTGTCTCATCCGATGCGGTGATGGTCCTTGCCAAGACCGACGAGCGGGACGGCAAGCCGCGCTTCACGATCTTCATCGTCGACAAGGGAACGCCCGGCATGACGGTGACGCTCCTGCCGAAGATGCTGACCCGTCATGTCGATGAAGTCTGCGAAGTCGTCTTTGACAATTGCCGCGTGCCCGAGAGTGCGCGCCTTGGCAACGAGGGCAGCGGGCTGGCGATCATGCTGAGCAGTCTTGAGGGCAATCGCTGCGCCTTCGGCGCGCGTTGTGCCGGCGCCATACGCGCCTGTCTTGATGAATCCGTCGCCTACGCGAACAGCCGCGTTCTGAGGGGCGCTCCGATCGCCCGTCACCAGATGATCCAGGCAAAGATCGCCGATATGGCAACAAATATGGAGGCGGCTAAATATCTCGTCTACCATCTAGCCTGGCTGAAGGACTCCGGCGTCGAGCGGGCACGCATGGAGTCGGCGATGGTGAAGCTCTTCGCCACCGACGCGCTGATGAAGGCGTCGGCAGATGCGGTTCAGATACAGGGCGCGCTGGGCACGCTGGAGGACTCGCCCGTTTGCCGCATCTTCCGCGACGCCAAGGCCCACCAGATCATGGAAGGCACGTCGGAGATCCAGACGATGCTGATTGCCGAGCAGCTTCTCGCCAGCGGCGCCAGGGCTTCGTGAGGAACGTTCGATGACGGCGGCTTTTGACTGGGACGCGCATGCCGCGAACATGCGCTCCAAGGGCTGGTGGATCGATCACACCGTCGATTCCATGTTCAGCGAGCAGGCGACGCTGCGCCCCGACAAGGATGCCATCGTCGAATACCGGGCAGACGGCGCGCCGGGAGAGGCGACCCGGCGGCTGACCTACAGCGCACTGAACGATGTCACCGGCAAGGCCGCCGCCGCGCTTCAGGCAATGGGCGTCGGCCCGCGCGACATCGTATCGGTACAGCTTCCCAACTGGTGGCAGTTCGTCGTCATGGTGCTGGCCTGCGGCCGGCTTGGCGCGGTGATCAACCCGCTGATGCCGATCCTGCGCGAATACGAACTTAAATACATGCTCGGCCATAGCGGCTCGAAGGTCCTCGTGGTGCCCAAGGTCTTCCGCGGCTTTGACTACGAGGAAATGGCCGAAGGGCTGCAGGCCGAGTTGCCGTCTTTGAAGAACATAGTGGTCGTTGGCGGCGATGGCGAGAATGCGTTCGACCGCGCGTTGCTCGGCGGTGCGGAGAGCCTGCCTGCCCCCGCGCCGTCAGCACCCGGACCGGTATCGCCGGATGAGTTCTCCGTGCTGGCCTTCACCTCCGGCACGACCGGCCAGCCCAAGGGCGTCATGCATTGCAACAACTCGGTGATCGCGACCGTGCGCACGATTGCCGGCCAGCTCGGCCATAGTCACGAAACCGTCCTGCTCGGATGTTCCCCGCTCGGGCACATGACAGGTTATGTCGTTCTGGTGCAGGGGCTGCACATGGGCGGCACGATCGTTCTGCAGGATATCTGGAACGCCGATGAAGCGGTGCGGATCATGGTGCGGGAGGGTGTCACGCATGTCGGTGCGGCGCCTGTTTTCCTCAATGATACCTGCATCGCCGCGGCAAAGCTGACCGGCGCCAAGCCGAAGCTCAGGACATGGATTTGCAGTGGCGCGCCGATTCCGCCGGCGCTCATCGAGCGGGCCTGGAATGAACTCGGCTTTCCGGTCTCAAGCCTCTGGGGCATGACGGAATGCCTGACCGGCACGCTGACCGCGCCGGAAGTCGGCCGTGAGAAGTCGGCGGCGACCGACGGCTGCGCGGTTCCGGGAATGGAAATCCGGATCGTCGATGACGGCGGCAACGAATTGCCGCCACATGCCGTGGGCCGCCTACAGGCGCGCGGCCTGACGAATTTCATGGGCTACTACAAGCGGCCCGATGTCATTGCTTTCGATGAAAACGGCTGGCTCGACAGCGGCGATCTCGCCTTCAAGTTCGAGGACGGCTACATCCGTATCGCCGGGCGAACCAAGGATGTCATCATCCGTGGCGGCGAAAATATTCCGGTCGTGGAAATCGAAAACCTGATCTTCGCGCATCCCTCGGTCACCGCCGTGGCGCTCGTCGGGTATCCGGACGAGCGGCTGGGTGAGCGGGCCTGCGCTTATGTCACCGTCAAGCCGGGCGAGGCATTCGATCTGCCATTGCTGCGCGATTATATGGCCGGCGCGAAGGTCGCCAAGCAGTTCTGGCCCGAACGGGTAGAAGTCCTCGATGAGATGCCGCGAACGGCATCGGGCAAGATCCAGAAGTTCGATCTGCGTGACCGCGCCAAGGCGTTTGCCAGCTAGGCAATCGCCAGCGGCAATCCCGTTTCACCGCGTTCCTTTGCCGGCAATATATCGAGGCTTGGCCAGATGCCCGTTTCAAGCGCGAGAGCATAACCGTCGGCAAGGTGCGCCTCCCGCATCGCGGCGGCGGCCGATTGAAAATCATATGCCAGCCGCCTGTGTTCGAAGCGGATAGCGCCACCTTCAGAATGCATGAGGCTGTACCAGGTGTCTGTGGCGCCATCGTTTGCCGGAATGCCGATGATCCCGGCATTGTGCCAGATACGGCCGTCGGCAAGGCGCTGCGTGAAGGGTATGCCGCTATGCCCGCCGATAATGATGTCGGCGTTCGCGCGTGTCGCCTGTTCAAGTTTGTCGGCTTCGGGGCTCGACGCGAAGACGTATCGGTTGATCGTATCGACCGCGCCATGAATGACGACGACGCGCTGCGTGCCGCACCGGAAACTGATCCGGCGGGGAAGCCTGCCCATCCAGGCCCTGTCGTCGGCGCCGATCAATGATGACGCATGGGCGTACCATTCCCGCGCCAGCACATCGCAGGCGGTCCCTTCCGCAAAGCCGCAGCCGCAATCGCCTGCGTCATTTGCAAGGTTTTCCTCACAATTGCCCATGACGACGTGGCAGCCCCATTCGCGCACGAGCGCAACAGTTTCGCGGGGATTGGCGCAGTAGGCCGTCACATCGCCCGTGCAGACGCACCGTTCGGGCGGAATGCCCAGCATCGCCGCCTCGGCCCTGACTGCCGTCGTCGCCTGCAGGTTGGAGCAGGGGCCGCCGAAAATCAGAAGCGGGCCTGCGATTTCTCCGAGATCGCTCATGCCTGTTGCAGCCCCGCGCGCCGCGGCTTCATGCCCAGTGCGAACGCGCCGCACCCGACGATAAGGACGACCGAGGATATGAGCAGTAGCTTGGTATATTTCGGCCCGATGCCGGTCAGCGGCTGGATGAGGTCGATATAGCCGCTCGTTTCCATGAAGTAGAGGGCGGCGCCCGCCATCGCTGCGAAAAACGCGACGATGAAGGCCCAGGGCGCGATATCCCGGTTGAGCCAGATGGAGAAGATAGCGACAGGTGCAAGGAACATCGATGCGGTACCGCTGACCGCCACGGCATCGAACAGATCCTTGGAGCCGAGGAAGACGAAACCGAGGCCGCCGACGAGACAGAGCGCCATTGCGATACGGCCGTTGGCGGCGGTCGGTGCAGCGAGCTTCATGTCGACGACGCCAAGCTTGGCGGCGCTGGAAAGCGTGGAATCCATTGTCGAGACGGCCGAGATCACCAGCGCGATATTGAACAGGATCATCGTCGGTTCGCCGAGCAGCCTCGTCAGCGTCGCGACCATGTCCTCGCCAGCCGCCTTGTGAAGCCCGGCGTGGATGCCCAGAAGACCGAAGGCAAGGATGCATGCGATGCTGATCCAGCACGCATGATAGAAGCTCGCCATCGTCGTGCGGCGATCGGCGAGGAAACCACGATCCATCATGACCGGATCATGCATCGGATAGCTGATGACCTGGAGCCCGGCGACGACGAGGAGAACCCAGCCCGGCGATGTCAGGTCCGGGCTGCTGGAGAGGACCGGCGCGAAGGCGAAATCGTCGAGCCCGAGGACCCGGACGAGCAGCACCGCGAGCACGGCCATCAGAACGACCGACTGCAGCACATCGGTACGCAATGAGGCGGAAAGACCGCCCATCATCGAATAGCCCAGCGTCAGCGCGGCGATCGCGATGATCGCGACGGTGTAGGTCATCGTGCCGGCGACGCCGAAAATGATGCCGACGACGAGAAGATTGGCGAACACCTCGCTGAGCAGACGGATACCGATGACGATATTGTAGGCGCCGGTTCCGGCTTTGCCGAACCGCGCTCGCAGGAAGTCCTGAATGCTTTCGAAGCCGTGTCTGAATCGGATGCCGTCGACGATCAGCGCGCCGGTCACGAAAGAGAGGTAATAGGCAGCATAGGCCAGCGTTCCGGCGATGCCGTAATAGTAGCCGAGAATCGCCGCGTTCATCAGAGAACGGGCGAAAATCCATGTCGTGACCTGCGAGAGGATCAGGGTCCCCAGGCCGGGTGCCGCGCCGCTGTCGCTGAAACCTCTGAAGAAGCCGTCAGCGGTGCGAACCCTCGGCGAGATGAAAAAGCTGGCGACCAGCACCGCGCCGATCGACGCAACGAGTATTCCCGACATTGAAATTCCCTTGGCTTTACCGTGCGATTGGCCGTCAGGCCCTTTTGGCGAAGTAGCAACGGCTGGCGCCCCGAATGCCAATCAAATTCCCTTGAAGCCCAGTTGATGGCGACGACGGGCCGCTCACTCGCCTTTGAACACGGGGTCGCGTTTCTCGACGAACGCCTTCATGCCCTCGCGTGCATCCTGCATGTCGAAGCAGAGGTTCTGCGCCGCGGTCTCGCGATCGAGCGCCTGCTGAAGATTGGGTTCATTGGCATTCAGACGAAGGTTTTTCTTGGCCAGCCTGATGGCGACCGGCGGTCCGGCGGCGATACGTCTTGCAAGATCTAGCGTTGCATCCATCAGCCCGGCCGGTTCGAAGAGCTTTGAAACTATCCCCAGCCTGAGGGCTTCCTGCGCATCGATCAGGTCGCCGGTGAAGATCATTTCCGCCGCCTGGGCCGCCCCGATCATGCGGGGAAGGAAATAGGTCCCGCCGAAGTCGGGATGAACGCCGCGCTTGACGAAGGACTGCGAGAAGACGGCGCCGGTCGATGCGTAGCGTATGTCGGCGGCAAGGGCGATATTCATCCCGGCGCCCGCGGCAGCGCCGTTGACCGCGGCGATCACCGGTTTGGTCGCCTCATAGATGGCCCTGACGATGAGATCGCGCCGCGGCGCGTATTTTTCCTCGACCGGCTTTTCGATGCCGGCTTCGAAGTTGCGGTTGAAATCCTTCAGATCGCCGCCGGCGCAGAATGCCTTGCCGACGCCGGTCAGCACGATCGCACGCACGTCGCTGTCGTTCTCGGCCTTTGCGAACCCGTCGATCAGATCCTGCCGCATTGTCCCGCCGAGCGCGTTGCGGCTTTCGGGACGGTTCATGCCGAGGATCGCGACATGGTCCTTCACTTCATATTGCAGGTTCTGGAACGTCATTCTTTCTTCTCCGCATAAGACCATAGATGTCTTTTCACCCATGGCTCCATGTCGTAAACAGGCAGGCCCCTGGTTGAGAAGTCAAAAAAGGTCCCCCATGGCGACGTTTCTCTCACTTGCCGATGCCGTGCGCGAAAATCTCCACGATGGCGATGTCGTTGCCTTCGAGGGATTTACCCATCTGATACCCCATGCTGCTGCGCATGAGGCAATTCGCCAGGGTTTCAGGGATCTGACCCTCGTTCGCATGACGCCCGACCTTGTCTACGATCAGATGATCGGGATGGGCATGGCGAAGAAGCTGATTTTCTCCTATGCGGGCAATCCGGGCGTCGGCCTGCTGCGCCGGCTGCGCGATGCGGTGGAAAACGGCTGGCCCAACAGCCCCGAAATCGAGGAGCACAGCCACGCTGCGATGGCCAATGCCTATGAGGCGGGCGCTGCCGGCCTGCCGCTCGCGGTTCTTCGCGGCTATCGCGGCGCGGGCCTCGCCGAGGTCAATCCCAATATCCGCTCCATCATCTGTCCGTTCACCGGCGAAAAACTCGCCGCCGTTCCCTCCATCCGTCCCGACGTCAGCTTCGTTCACGCGCAGAAGGCTGACCGCAAGGGCAATGTGCTGGTCGAGGGCATCATAGGCATCCAGAAAGAAGCGGTGCTCGCGGCAAAGCGCGCCGTCGTCACGGTCGAGGAGATCGTCGACGATCTTTCGACCCACACCAATGCCTGTGTGCTTCCCGACTGGACGATAACGGCAATCGCGGTCGTCCCCGGCGGTGCCCATCCATCCTATACGCATGGCTACTACGATCGCGACAACGCCAAATACATCGAGTGGGACAGGATCGCGGCAGACCGTGACTCCTTTACCGCATGGATGAAGGAAAACGTGCTTGAGGCCACGCCGGATGATTTCAACGACCGCGTCGCAGATCTGAGGAGGGCAAGATGACTGCCGCCGCCTTCACCCCCGATGAAATGATGACGATTGCCGCGTCCCGCGCCCTCTCGTCGAGCGACGTCTGCTTCGTTGGCATCGGTGCGCCCTCGGCGGCCTGCAATGTCGCGCGCCTGACTCACGCGCCCGACATCACCCTCATCTACGAGAGCGGGACGATTGGCACCGCGCCGGACGTGCTGCCTCTTTCCATCGGCGATGGCGAATTGTGCGATACGGCGGTGACGACCGTCTCCGTCCCGGAAATGTTCCGATACTGGCTGCAGGGCGGCCGCATCACGATAGGCTTTCTGGGCGCGGCGCAGCTTGACCGCTTCGGCAATATCAACACGACCGTCATTGGCGATTACCACAATCCGTCGACACGCCTGCCCGGCGGCGGTGGTGCGCCGGAGATCGCGACCTCCTGCGGCGAAATTTACATCACCTGCAAGCAGAGCAAGCGGGCGCTGGTCGAGAAGATCGACTTCTTTACGTCCTTCGGCCACGGCGAGGGCGGCGATCACCGCGAGCGCCTCGGCATCACGACCAGGGGTCCGACGCTTCTCATCACCGATCTCGCGATCTGGAAGCCCGATCCGGTGACGAAGGAATTCACCGTCGTCTCGCTGCACCCCGGCGTGACTCGGGAGAACGTGCAGGAGACATGCGGCTGGACGGTCAGGTTTGCCGACAGCCTTGAGGAAACCCCTGCACCGACGGCACTCGAGATCGGCACGCTTCGCGACCTCAAGGCTCGCACGGCCGCGGCCCATTCGGGCAAATAGGTCGCCGTTCATCCGGATATCTCTAGGCCGCGCCTTCGCGGGTGGCCATGCCGCGCGCGATTGTCTATCTTTTCAGTTGCGATTCCGCTCCGGCATCGCATTGCCGCCCGCCCGTCCATCAGCCCGATAGCCGATCCGACGCATGAGCGAATTGTCGTCCAGCCTGCCGCCGCTTTCGTTCGACCTTTCGAACATGGCGGTCTTTCTCGATTTCGACGGGACTTTGGTGGATATCGCCGAGCGCCCCGACGCGGTGATCGTTGCGCCCGCCACCAAGCGCGCGATGGACCAGCTGAGCACGACGCTTTCAGGTGCGCTTGCGATCGTGACCGGCCGCAACATCAGCGACATTGATCGCTTTCTCGAGCCGCTTCACCTGCCGGTCGCCGGCGTTCACGGGCTGGAAAGGCGAAGTCATGGCGGTGCGCTGAGTGCCTATCCTGTCGATGCCGCGCTCCTGGAAAGTGTTGCCGAACGGCTTGCGCCATTCTTGGCGGCCGAGAAGGGGCTGCTGCTGGAACGCAAGCGCAGCTCGATCGCGCTGCACTACCGCGCCCGGCCCGAGCTGAAGGATGCCTGCGTCGCCGCCATCGACCGCGCGACCGACGATCTGGGCGGGATACATATCCTGCGCGGCAAGATGGTCATCGAGGCGAAAGCAGGGTCCAGCAACAAGGGCGACGCGATCGATGCATTTCTTGGAGAACCACCCTTTGCCGGCCGCGTTCCCCTATTCGCCGGCGATGACGTAACCGATGAGGATGCCTTCGCCGTCGTCAACCGTCGCGGCGGTATCAGCATCAAGGTCGGCCCCGGCGAGACATCGGCCAGCTACCGGGCAGGTTCGATCGATGATTTTCTTGGCTGGCTGGAATTGATAGCGGACGATCTGGAAAGGGCAAATGGCGCGTGAGCAGTCTTGAACTCGGCATTATCGGCAACTGTTCCATCAGTGCGCTGATCGACAGAAAGGGTGACATCGTCTGGTGGTGCCTGCCGCGCTTTGACGGCGATCCGGTTTTCAGCGCGCTGCTGAATTCGCGGCAGGAAGGAGCGCGCGAGGGCGTCTTTGCTGTCGAGCTTGAGGGTTTGACCGCAACGGATCAGGAATATGTGTCCAGCACCGGCGTGCTGCGTACGCGTCTTCATTCACCGGCCGGATCGCTTGAGATCACGGATTGCGCACCGCGCTTCTTTTCGCGCGGCCGCGTCTTCAGACCGCAGACGCTGGTGCGCCGGATCACGCCGCTGTCCGGCACGCCCCGTATCCGGATACGACTGCGCCCGCGCTTTGGATATGGCGCCGACGCGCCGCACATCACCTACGGGTCCAATCACATCCGCTTTGTCGGCCAGGAGTTGACGCTCCGCCTCAACACGGACGCGCCCATCGATTTCCTGCTTGAGGATACCGTCTTCAACCTTGATGGCCCGCTCGACTTCATCCTTGGCCCGGATGAAACGCTGACCAGCGGCGTGAAGGAAACCGCGCGCGAATTCGAGGAGCAGACGATCGACTACTGGCGCGGATGGTCGCGCCGTCTGGCCCTGCCCCTCGACTGGCAGGAGGCGGTGATCCGCGCCGCGATCACGCTGAAGATGTGTACCTACGAGCAGACCGGCGCAATCGTCGCAGCGATGACGACATCGATCCCCGAAGCACCGGGCAGCGGTCGCAACTGGGACTATCGCTATTGCTGGATCCGCGATGCGTTCTTCGTCGTTCGCGCGCTCAACAGTCTGGCGTCGGTGGGCGCGATGGAGAACTATTTCCACTGGCTGATGAATGTGGTCGCCGCCGCCGGCGGCGAGCATCTTCAGCCGGTATATTCGGTAGGACTGCAGTCTTCGCTAGTCGAGAATCTCGTCACCAGCCTTCCCGGCTATCGCGGGATGGGACCTGTTCGCCGCGGCAATCAGGCCTACGAGCATTTTCAGCACGATGTTTACGGACAGGTGATCCTCGGCGTTTCCCAGGCCTTCTTCGACACACGGCTGCTGATGCGCCCAGGCGAAGAGGATTTCAAGCGGCTCGAACAGATGGGAGAACGCGCCTTTGCGCTGTACGATCAGCCCGATGCCGGCATCTGGGAATATCGCTCACGCGCCCGCATTCATACCTCGTCATCGTTGATGTGCTGGGCGGGCTGCGACCGCCTTGCCCACATCGCCGCGCATCTCGGGATCGCCCCGCGCGCGATCTACTGGCGGGAGCGTGCCGACATCATCAAGCAGCGTATCCTCACCGAAGCCTGGAGCGAGGAACGAAAGGCATTCGTGGAGAGTTTCGGTGGCAGCAGTATGGATGCCAGCGTTCTCCTCATGTCCGAAGTGGGCTTTATCGATCCGAAAGATCCGCGTTTCGTCTCGACCGTGGAAAAGGTCGAGGCCACGCTGGGCCGTGGACCGCATACGATGCGCTACGAGGCGGAAGACGATTTCGGGCGCCCCGAAACCGCTTTCAACATCTGCACCTTCTGGCGGCTTGATGCGCTGGCGCGGATCGGCAGGATCGAGGAAGCGCGGGAGATTTTCGAAGCGATGCTGAACAGTCGCAATCATCTCGGTCTGCTTTCGGAAGATACAGATCCGGCAACAGGCGAATTGTGGGGTAACTTCCCGCAGACCTATTCGATGGTCGGTATCATCAATGGCGCGATCCGCCTCTCAAGGCCTTGGGACGCGGTGGTATGACGAGGCTCGTTGTCGTCTCCAATCGGGTTGCCGATCTTTCAAAGGGCAGCCAGAGCGGAGGCCTCGCGGTCGCTGTCGGCGATGCGCTGCAAGAACGCGGCGGCCTGTGGTTTGGATGGGACGGCAATGTCACGGCGCAGTCACGTCGCCTTCCGGCAAACGTTCATAAGGATGGTCCAGTCACAACCGTGACGCTGCCGCTGACCCAAAAGGATTACAAGGAATATTATCTCGGCTTTTCCAACTCGATGCTCTGGCCGATCCTGCACTACCGGCTCGATCTCGCCAGGTTCAACAAGGGCGATCTAAAAGGCTATCGGCGTGTGAATTCCAAGTTCGCTGACGCGTTGCGCCCCTTCCTGAAACCGGACGACGTGATCTGGGTTCACGACTATCACCTGATTCCGCTTGCAGCCGAACTGCGCCAGCGGGGCCTGCCGCACAAGATCGGCTTCTTCTTGCATATTCCGTTTCCGCCGCCCGATGTGCTGGCCGCGGCACCGGAATATGAATGGCTGCTGCGCACGCTCTTCTCCTACGACCTTGTCGGCTTCCAGACCCATGCCGACGTTGCCAATTTCGAGCGTCATGTTCTGGCCCAAGGCGGTGAGGTTATGGCCGACGGGCAGGTTACCGCGTTCGGGCGTACGATCATGGTTCGCCGTTTCCCGATTGGCATCGATGTCGATGCGTTCGCCGAAATGGCGGTTACGCGCGAGGCACGAGAAGAGATCGGCCGGCTCAAGCGCCATCAGCCGGCGGGCAGCCATATCATCGGCGTTGACCGGCTTGATTATTCAAAGGGCCTTCCCGACCGACTGCGCGCGTTCGAGAGACTTCTTGAGCTTTACCCCGAGAACCACAGGCGCGTCAGTTTCCTGCAGGTGGCGCCACCGACGCGAGAAGATGTCGAGGCCTATGCCGATATACGCCTTGAGCTTGAGGGTCTGGCCGGCGCGATCAACGGCCGTTTCGGCGAGTACGACTGGACGCCGCTGCAATACATCCATCGCAACGTCCCGCGCTCGACGCTGGCTGCGCTGTTCCGCGGCAGTCAGGTCGGGCTCGTCACACCGCTGCGTGATGGAATGAATCTGGTGGCGAAGGAATTTGTGGCGGCGCAGGATGAAGCCGATCCGGGCGCACTTGTGCTGTCCCGCTTTGCCGGCGCGGCTGAAGAGCTTCAGGAGGCGCTGGTCGTCAACCCCTATGACGTCGACGAGGTCGCAGCCGCGATGCAGACGGCGATCACGATGCCGGTTGAGGAACGCCGCAATCGCCATGCCGCGCTGCTCAGGCGGATACGCCAGTACGATGCGAAAAGCTGGCAGGACGATTTCCTGAAAGTGCTGGATGCGGTGCCGACAGGTCCTGCCGCATGACGGCGTGGCGCCTGCTCGCCGACATCGGCGGCACCAATGCGCGCTTCGCACGGACCGATGAGGGCGGCGGCATTGTTGCTCGCCATGACTTCAAGGTTCGCGACTTTTCAGACTTCGACGATGCGCTCGATGCCTATCTGAAATTGACGGGCGGTGCTGAAGGCTGTGTCATGGCAGCCATCAGCGCTGCCGGTCCGGTCCTCGATGGCCGTGTGCAGCTGACCAATGCACATTGGCGCATCAGCGAGGAAAGCGTGTCGGCAAAGATCGGCACACCGGCGCGCCTCCTGAACGATCTTGAAGCTGTTGCCCATGCGTTGCCGGTATTGCAATCGGGCGACGTGGTCGCATTTGGCCCGGCCAGGCTGAGCCAGGCATCGGCGAAGCGCATGCTGGCGGTCAATGTCGGAACCGGCTTCGGCGCCGCGCTCATCGTCAGAAGCGCCCAAGGCTGGACCAGCGTCCCGGGTGAAGCCGGTCACATGTCAATCGGCGGCGAAGACGCGCGGGAGTTGTCCCTGCTCGCGCCCGAATTCACCGTCGAGGACGTGATTTCCGGTTACGGGCTGCTGGCGCTCTACCGGAAGATCTGCCAACGCGATCAGATCAGGCCGTCGCTGGAAGACTCTGCCGCCGTCCTCGCAGGCGCTGCGACTGACGGCGCAGCGCGCGAGGCGTTGCACCATTTTACTGTGTGGCTGGCTCGCGCAACCCGCAATCTGGCGCTGGCGTCAGCCGTCTGGGACGGCGTCTTTCTGGTCGGAGGTGTCGTCGAGGGATGGCGGCAGGTCGCCGATCTCGATCTCTTCCGCGCGATATTCGAGGAGGGTGGAAAAATGCGGCTGCGGCTGTCGCGGATCCCGACCATGATCATCACGCGCGCAGATCCAGCGCTGATCGGGCTGGCGGCGCTCGCGAGCGATCAAAACCTTTCGAGGCGATGATGCTGGACTGCGGCGCGCGGCGCGCTCTTGACGCAGCGCTCTTCAAACGTTTCCTCCTGCTTACGATTTTTACGCTTTGTCTGTGGCTTCCTGCCAGGCCAGGCGCTGCCGACACGGCGTCACCTGCAGCGGAAGATTTTATCGAACGTCATTTCCTGTCTGGGGGACGGGATCGCTTTTTTCTGGTGCTCCCACCGGCTGACCGGGCAAAGCCTGCATCCGTCGTCGTTCTCCTTCATGGCGGTGGCCAGAGCATGCATAAGATGGTCGCGCGCCATGGCGCCGCCATGGCGAGGTGGCCGGTAGTTGCAAGGCTCGGGAATACTCTCCTTCTCATCCCGAACGGCACCGATCCGCAAACGGGCAGCGGTGCCGGTGAGCGACAACATTGGAACGACTTGCGCGAAAACGACATAGTCGACGGCACCGACGCCGACGATGTGGGATTCATCCTCGACATGCTTGACTGGGCTGGCACGGAATTTAGAACCGACGCTGACCATGTGTTCGTAACTGGTGCTTCGAACGGCGGGATGATGGTGTTCCGCCTTCTGATAGAGGCGCCGTCCCGGTTTGCAGCTGGCGCGGCGTTCATCGCCGCATTGCCCGATGGCCCGCCGCTTGCTGTACCGGCGCATCCGGTTCCGTTGATGATCGCCAATGCGACTGATGATCCTTTGATACCCTGGGCTGGTGGCACCATTGGCAGGGCGCGCGGCAAGGTCATGTCGGCATTAGGAACCCGGAACTGGTGGGTAGCGGCAAATCGCGCAACGACATTCGGCCATGAATTCGAATTGCTGCCTGATCTCGATCCGGATGATGGTTGCCGCATCTCCGTTGATTTCTTTCCGGCCGGCGCAGGCGGCGCGCCCGTTCTCTTCTCCACCATGATAGGAAGCGGCCATGCTGCTCCGACCCGGCAGCAGGATGCTCGGAACGGCCCCGTCTTGCGAACGCTGCTCGGACCGACCTGCCATGACGCGGAGGCAGTCGATCTCGCCTGGGATTTCTTTATGCGCTATGGACGCGGAGCAACCCGATAACCTTGCGCCCTTGCCGTCATGCAGCCTTTGCGCAGCGTGCGCAAAGACCCCGTATCTCGATCGTCTGCTTGTGTGCCTGAAAATCCTTCATGTGGCACAATTCGTCGAGCCGGTGCGCAAGCTTGTGATCGGCAAACTCGACTGTCTGTCCGCAGTTCTCGCAAAGCATGAAGACGATGGCCTCGTGATGGGCATCGTCCGGACTGGCACAGGCTACGAAGGCGTTCATGCTCTCGATCCGGTGGGCAAGCCCGGCCTCGAGCAGTTTGTCGAGCGCCCTGTAGACCTGAAGCGGCGCACGGAAGCCGGCCGGCCGCAGCGCGTCGAGGATTCCGTATGCGCTGAGGGGCCCGGTCGCTTCGGTCAGAACATCGAGGACCGCCTGCTGGTTGCGGGTCAAGACCTGTTCGGCTGCACTCATCAGGCGCCTCCCTGTTCAAGAAGCCTGCCGCGCGCGGCGAAGCCGGCAAGGAAGATGATCAAGGCGGCAACGACCATTGACGGGGCCGCCGGCGTATCGAGTTCCAGCGATGCGGCAAGCCCGCCGGAAACCGAAAGGCAACCTGCGATGGCGGCCAGCGCCGCCATCATCTCCGGCGAGGTTGCAAAACGACGCGCCGCGGCCGCCGGGATGATCAGCAGTGCGGTGATGAGCAGTATCCCGACGATCTTCATTGCAATCGCGATCATCAGCGCAAGGAGCAGCATGAAGACGAGCCGCGCCCGGTCGGGGTTCAGACCTTCGGCATAGGCAAGGTCACGGTTGACCGTTCCGGCAAGCAGAGGCCGCCAGATCGACGCTAGCGCGCCGACGATAATGACGCCGCCGATCCAGATGATGGCGATGTCGGTCATGGTGACGGAAAGAATGTCGCCGAAGAGGTAACCCATCAGATCTGTCCTGACCCAGGGCATCATCGCGACAAGCACGAGCCCGATCGAAAGCGTCGAGTGGGCGAGAATCCCGAGAAGCGAGTCGGCTGAAAGTCCGGCGCGCCTTTCAAGGCCGACAAGGGCCGCGGCGACTGCCAGCGCCACCGCGAAGACGGCAGCGACCATGTTTACTTCCAGCAACAGAGAAAGGGCAATTCCGAGCAGTCCGGCATGGGCCATCGTATCGCCGAAATATGCCATGCGGCGCCAGACAACAAAGCAGCCCAGCGGGCCGGCAATCAATGCGATGCCGATACCGGCCGCAAGGGCGCGCAGGACAAACGCGTCAGTCATGACGATGGTTCCCGTCGACCGGATCGTCGCCGGCGTGATGATGGTGGCCGTGATGGTGGTGGCCGTGATGATGCTCGTGAACCGCGCCGCTCTCGCCATGCACGTGATCGTGCTCATGCCGGTAGACTGCAAGGGTTTCCGCCGCCTTCGGTCCGAACAGCGACTTGTATTCCGCGCTACCGGCAACCGTCTCTGGCGTGCCCTGGCAGCAGACATGCCCGTTCAGGCAGATCACCGTGTCGGTCTTGGCCATGACGATATGCAGATCGTGTGAGATCAGCAGGATACCGCAGTCCAGGCGGTCCCTGATCCGGCCAATAAGCTCATAGAGCATGATCTCGCCGGTGAAATCGACGCCCTGAACGGGTTCATCCAGCACCAGAAGGTCGGGCTTTGCGATCAATGCGCGGGCAAGAAGCACGCGCTGAAACTCGCCGCCCGACAGGGAGCGCACTGGTGTCTTCATCAGATGCGGCACGCCCGTTTCTTCGAGCGCTGCGCGGATGTCGCCGGAACTGCGCCGTCCGGTCAGTCGCATGAGACGCTCGACGGTAAGTGGAAGTGTCGGATCGATTCCAAGGCGCTGAGGAACGTAGCCGATCGTCAGGCCATCCACGCGCGAAACGCGGCCTTCGCTCGCTTTCATGAGGCCCAGCAGCAATTTGACGGTCGTCGATTTGCCAGACCCGTTGGGTCCGATCACGGTGACGATTTCACCTCGCCTGATGGAAAGGTCGACATTGCGCACCAGCCAGCGTCCGGCGCGAAAGACGCCTGCGCCGGCAAGTTCCGCGAGCACGGCGCGACCCTCGCCGGGAGCGGCTCCATTAGGCCCCCTGGCGGCTGCGACCGGTTCAGATTTGAGTTTCGTGTAATCGTCCATCTTGTCAGCGCTTATGCCATACGTTATAGCATTACACAAATGGTGTAATGAAATAACATTTCAATATGAAAGGTCTCCCAATGCGCCGACTGTTCCTTACCGCGTCCGTAGCCGCCGGTCTGCTGGCAAGCACGATAGCTTGTCAGGCCGCCGTCAGGGTTGTTGCGTCCATCAAGCCGATCCATTCGCTGGCCGCGGGCTTGATGCAGGGCGTCGGTGAGCCGGCGCTGATCGTTTCCGGCGGCGCGTCCCCGCATGTCTATAGCCTGAAGCCATCACAGGCCCGCGCGCTTGAGGATGCCGATGTTGTCTTCTGGGTGGGCGAAGGGCTGGAGAACTTCCTTGAGAAGCCGCTTGCGGCGCTGGCAGGAGAAGCCCGTGTCGTTGCCCTTTCAGAAACACCGGATCTGACCATTCTCAAGCCCCGGGAAGGCGGCGCCTTTGAAGCGCATCACCACGACGGCGAGGAAGAGCATGCCCAGGCGGAGCCCCATCATGACGGCGACCACGGCGAAGAAGACCATGAGGATGGCGAACATGGGGAGCATCATCACGAACACGAGGCGGACATGCATCTCTGGCTCGATCCGACCAACGCAAGCCTCATCGTGAGCGAGATGGAAAAGACGCTGATTGCGGCCGATCCGGTCAACGAGCAGCGCTACAAGGCGAACGCCGCCAGGATGCAGGCGCGCATCGAGATGCTCATGGAGAAGGCGCAAGCCCAGGTCGCGCCGGTTTCCGACAGGCACTTCATCGTTTTCCATGATGCCTATCACTATTTCGAGCACAGGTTCGGCCTTGAGGCAGTCGGTTCGATAACCGTCAGCCCCGAAACCCCGCCGAGCGCCAAACGTCTTGGCGAAATCCGCGAACGTATTGCGCAGTCAAAAGTCCCGTGCGTCTTCAGTGAGCCGCAGTTCCCGTCCGCGATCGTCGATACGGTGCTTGAGGGAACGGGCGCACATGCCGGCACACTCGATCCGCTCGGCGCCTCACTGAAGGATGGACCCGACCTCTATTTCGAACTGATTGCCAACATGGCCGCCTCGTTCAGCGACTGCCTTTCGCGGGAGAACTGAGCTCCGTCACGAACGTCGAAAGAACCTCGGCCTGCTGTTCATTGAACCGCAGGCCGAGCTTGCTGCGGCGCCAGAGAATGTCTTCGGCAGTCATCGCCCATTCGCGCTCGACGAGATAGCGAACCTCCCGCTCGAAAAGCCCGTGGCCGAAGGGCTGGCCCAGATCGGCTTCGGACCGTGCGTCGTCAAGCACCCGAAACGCCTGGGTACCGTAGCCATGAGCAAGCCTTGTCGCCAGTTCCGGTTCGAGAAACGGGAAGTACCTTTCGAGGCGCGCGACCAGTCCGGCAAAGCCTTCCCGGCCGAGATCGCCGCCCGGCAGCGTTCCTGCGTGCGTCCAGGGTAAATCGTCGCGCCCAAGCACGTCGCAAACGATCTCCAGAACTTCCTCCGACAGCCTGCGGTAGGTCGTGATCTTGCCACCGAAGATGTTGATCAGCGCAGCCTCGCCCGCCTCGCCCTGCCGTTCGAGCACGTAGTCGCGCGTTGCGTCCTGCGGCTTGCCCTCACCCTCCTCAAAGAGCGACCGCACGCCCGAATAGGCCCATGCCACATCGTCTGGCGTCAAAGGCGTCCGGAAGTAGTCATTGGCGCCTGCGCACAGATAGGCCACTTCCTCATCGCTGATCGATACGGATGCCGGATCGCCGGCAAAGTCGCGATCCGTCGTGCCGATCAGCGTGAATTCGCTCTCATAGGGTATGGCGAAAAAGATGCGCCCGTCGCCATTCTGAAAGATGTAGCAACGATCGTGGTCGAAAAGCCGAGGCACGATGATATGGCTACCCTGCACAAGCCGGATCCGCTTTCGTTGCGGCTCGGCGAGCGGCCCCTGGGCGAACCGGTCCGCCCACGAACCCGTCGCGTTGATCAGAACGTGCGCGCGTGCCTGTTCCCGAGCGCCTGTGCGCGTGTCGCAAAGCCCGACATGCCAGATCCCGTCTTCGCGCCGGGCGCTCTCGATGCGGCAGCGTGTGCGGATTTCGGCGCCGCGATCTGCCGCGTCCCGCGCATTCAACGCGACCAGCCGGGCGTCATCGACCCACAGGTCGGAATATTCGAACGCCTTTCGGTATTGGGGCTTCAGAGCCTTGCCGGCAGCATCCGTTGCAAGGTCGAGTACCCGCGTTGCAGGCAGTTTGCGTCGCCCGCCAATGTGATCGTAGAGGAAAAGACCGAGTCGCAGCATCCACGCGGGGCGCAATCCGTCATGATGTGGCAGCACGAAACGCAACGGATGGATGATATGAGGCGCGAGGTTCCAGAGCACTTCCCGCTCGGTCAGCGCTTCGTGCACGAGACGGAACTCGAACTGTTCCAGATATCGAAGCCCGCCATGCACGAGCTTCGTCGATCGCGAAGAGGTGCCTTCCGCCAGATCTCCCTGTTCGGCAAGCAGCACCGAAATTCCACGGCCGGCCGCGTCGCGCGCAATACCGCAGCCGTTCACGCCACCACCGGCAATGATCACATCGAAAATAATGTGCGCACCTTCCAGACTATTTCCACCGCCTTGGCGCTGCCGACATCGTGCCGACATATCGCTGTCACGTTGAAGCGTATATGACCCGTGCTGGAAGGCGAAAGCGCGAATCGGTGTAAGGGCCGGTCGCCCAGGGATACCGGGAGCACGGTATATGCAGATCGTGATCATTGGAGCGGGCTATGTCGGGCTTGTGTCCGGCGTGTGCCTGGCGGATATCGGCGCGCATGTGACCTGCGTCGATATTGATGCAGGGCGCGTGGAGCGGCTGAAGAACGGTCTGGTGCCGATTTATGAGCCGGGGCTGGAAGAGAAGCTGAAAAGCAATCTCGCCGCCGGCAGGCTGTCATTCGATGCCGATCCGGCTGAACCCGTTGCCGTTGCCGACATGGTTTTCATTGCCGTCGGCACCCCGACCCGCGAAGGCAGCGGCGAAGCCAATCTCGATTATGTCTTCGCCGCCGTGAACGATATTGCCCCGCATTTGCGCGCGGGTACGGTTCTGGTGGTCAAGTCGACCGTACCGGTCGGTACCTGCCGGCGGATCGCCGCCATGGTCTCGGCGGCACGTCCGGATCTGGATTTTTCCATCGGTTCCAATCCGGAGTTTCTTCGCGAAGGCAAGGCGATTGAGGATTTCATGCACCCCGACCGGCTCGTCTTCGGAGGGTCAGATGAACGGGCGGCCAATAGGCTCACGGCGCTCTATCGGCCGTTGATCGAAGCAGGCGTGCCGCATATCGCGACGAGCCTGGAGAACGCGGAACTCATCAAGTATGCGTCCAATGCATTCCTTGCGCTTAAGGTCACCTATATCAATGAAATCGCCAATCTGTGTGAGCGCATAGAAGGCGGCGACGCGCAGGTGATCGCGCGCGGCATCGGTCTGGACAGCCGCATCGGTCCCAAATTCCTGGCGCCCGGTCCGGGGATTGGCGGCTCATGCTTTCCAAAGGATTCGCGCGCCTTCGTCGAGATCGGCAAGGCGGTCGATCGCCGTCAGCGGCTGATCGAGGAAGTGATCATGATCAATGAGTCTCGCAAGGACGAGGTCGCCGGCAAGGTGCTTGAGCTGCTTGGCGAGGCAACCGGCAAGACCGTTGCGGTTCTTGGCATCGCCTTCAAGCCCGAAACGGACGATATCCGCGAGGCACCGAGTCTCGTGATCATTCCGCGGCTGCAGGCGGCGGGCATATCCGTGCGGGCGCACGATCCGGAGGCCATGGCGCCGGCAAGGCGCGTACTGGACGAAGTGGTATGGTTCGATGATCCCGTTGCCGCCGCGCAGGGTGCCGACCTGCTGGTCATTCTGACCGAGTGGCAGCATTACCGGGAAATGGACTTGAGGCGGATTGCTGACGCGATGAAGACGCCGCTCGTCTTCGATACCAGGCTGATGTTCAGCGCGACCGAAATTGCCGGTAGCGGTCTTCTGTATCACTCGCTCGGGCGTCCGACCTTCGACGGACGCCGCTGATTTCCCGATGAGCCTCAAGCCAGGAGACATAGGCCCACCTTGAAAAGGGCTGGAAATTCCTGCGGTATGTCGACAGGCTGTCGGCAAGAATACTATTAGGCTTGCTTCTCGATATCTGTGCTGGCGAAATGATGCATTGCGGCTACATCCTACGGAGGCGTGAGACTTTTAGATTGTCGACGTGGGGACAGCTGAAGCGGGGTTGAATTGTAGGACCCATAGTGCGGCGTGGGGGCAGTCTAATGAAATTCGGTGAGTTATTCCGAAGGAAAGGGCGCAAGACTGCGAAGTGGATTCATCCGAATAAGCATAAAGTCTTCGACGCGGCCCGATACCTTCGTAATTATCCTGACGTTGCATCATCCGGGATGGATGCGCTGGAGCACTATGTCCTCTATGGCAAGAGCGAGGGCCGCGAGTATTTTAAGAAAGACGTAGTCGGCAGGCGATTTGGCGCGCACGTCGCCAAGGTTCTCGACTCCGGCCTGTTCGACGAGCGCTGGTACCGAGACCAATATGAAGAAGCTTACGACATTGGCGGATCTGCAGCGCTGCATTTTCTGGAGGAAGGTGTGTGGGAAGGGTTGGACCCCGGCCCGTCATTTTCCACTTTGTGGTACTGGGAGCAGTACCCCGATATCCAGGGCGCAAATCCACTCCTACATTTCATAGATCATGGCAGATTCGAGGGGCGCCATTCCGGCCCGCCAAGCGGCGTGCTCGACGCCGTGCGGTCGATTCTGAAGTCGGTCGCCGACCTGGATCCGCAACTTTACGCGACAGAGCAGTTGGATAGACCTGCAAGCCTCTCAATTGCGAACGCGGCAGTCCATGACATTGAACTGAAAACACTGTTGCGAGAAATACTGAAACAAATCCCGAAAGAGGCGACGCATTTCGTTTTTGTACCGTGGTGCATTCACAGCGGTGCGGACGTTGTTGCATCCAGCATCGTTCGCTCGGCCGTTGGAAAATTTGGTTTAGGTTCAGTTGTTGTATTTGTCCTGGATTTCGACAGGCTGGATGGAAAAGATTGGCTTCCGGACAATATAAGGATTGTCAATGTCGCTCGCCTGACGGCTGAAACGAGTCATGAAAAAAAGATAAAACTGGTCGAGTTGATAATCAGAACTGCCAGGCCGAAAAAAATCATAAACATAAATTCAAATATAATGTGGAGAATTTGTGCCGATAGGGGAAAATTTATTGGAAAGTATACCGATATATATTCATGCGTATTTTGTTCAGATTATAATAAAGGCGGCTTGGCGGTTGGTTATGCCGATTTATATATTCGAGACACCATACATATTTACAAGAAAGTATATTTAGATAATCGCGCGTTCAAGGCCGAGCTTATCGAAAAGCATCATTTTGCAAATGATGACGCGCGCAGGATGATTCCCCTCAAAATTCCGATTCGGGTCGAGCCGTCTGATGCATACCGGCGCACCGGTCGTCGCGATAGTGAATTGCACATCTTCTGGGCGAGTCGCATCGCGCGCCAGAAGAACTATGCGCTCCTGGCTGAAATCATCAGGAAATGTCCGGAGAGCTATAGGTTCTCGATCTGGGGCACGGGGAACGAAGAGGACGTCTGCGAACTCCGGAAAATGGTGACGGGATTTGAGAACGTTGAGCTTTGCGGGGCCTATTCATCCTTCGATGCGCTCCCCTTGGAACGATATGATGCATTCCTCTATACGTCGCTATGCGACGGCATCCCGAATGTGGTGCTGGAAGCTGCCGCGTTCGCGTTTCCTGTTGTCGCATCAAATGTCGGCGGCGTAGGGGAAGTCGTTTCGTCAACGCGCGGTTGGCTGATCGACGCGTATGAAAATGCGGACGCCTATGTAGCGGCATTGAATGAAGTGGCAAGCGACACGATCGGGGCAGCGCGAAAGGGGAAGAGGCTGGCCGAGTATGTTTGCAATGCGCATACATGGGCGAGCCTGGAAACGGCGCTTTCCAAAAAGGGCGGCTTTCTGGAGATCGAGACGTGAAGCCGGATATCACAGCGATCGTGAACCTGCATCTGGAGGGCTATCTTTGTGCACCGACGCTTCAAAGCGTGCGTCGAGCAGCGCGAGCCGCGGAAAGTGCCGGGATTCGTGTCGAGGTGCTTCTGGTCGCTGACCGGGTCGATATGCGTACGATTCATACCGCTCGCGCCTTGACCGATGATAGCTGGCGAATTTTCGAGGTCACTTTGGGAGACCTTGGCGCAGCTCGAAATTTTGGTGCGCGAAAGGCCAGGGGCGATCTGCTGGCTTTCGTCGATGGAGACGATCTGTGGGCTGACGATTGGCTCATTGCCAGCGTCAGGGCATCGCGGGAAACGACGCGAAGAGTCGTCTGGCACCCCCAGATCAACCTTTTCTTTGGCGGTGAGACTTACATATTCTGCAATGCGGATATGGACGATGAGGGCTTTGACTTGATTGATATGGCTTTCGTCAATCCATGGACCGCACTTGTCAGCGCCAGGCGGGAAATATTCCTGGATGTTCCCTATCCGAAGACCAATCTGACCGACGGTATCGGATATGAAGACTGGGGTTGGAACCTCAAAACCATCGAGCACGGGATCGCACACAAGATCATTCCCGGTACAGGGCATGCAATTCGACGCAAACGCGGCACGGCTTCATTGCTGGAACGCACCAATGCCATGAGTGTCGTGCCAAGTCCGACACTGGCCTTTCGTCGGCTATTGAGTGACCAATAACCCTTGGGAGATGCCATTGGTCCGGATGGCAAAAGATGTGACCTCATGCCTACGTAGGGTCAAAAAGGCAATTAACCTTCTGCGCATTCAGCACTGGACGTAGGTCAGGATGAGAAAACTGAGGAATGCAGAGCTCGAACAGCTCCGGTTCATTAAGGAAGCTGCTGCTTTTATGCCAGTCGGCGAAGTTTTATATCACATACATGTATCAAAACATCTAGGCTATGTATTCGTTGAAACGCCAAAAGTGGCCTGCACCACAATAAAGCGTGCCCTTCAGGTCTATGAGTATGAACGGGATGGGGTCGCCGTTCCGATATTTTCAAAACATTCAGTTCATCAGAGAAATTTATCTCCATTGCTACGGATTAACGATTCGTCGCTGCCAAAGGACGTCTGGTCTGATCGAAACATTTTTAAGTTTTGCGTCGTCAGAAATCCATACGAAAGGCTCTTGTCCTGCTACCTTTCCAAAATTGCGGTTCCGGGAGGACCGGTAAAGAAGCTTGCCCTGTCACTGAAATTTGGGGTCTCTGTGGAAAGCGTCGAGGACGTCTCACAACACATTGCATTCGACGACTTCGTGGAGATCGTCGGGGCGCAGCGTTCGTTTGACATGAATCCTCATTGGCGACCCCAGTCTGACCAGACATTTCAAGGTCTGGTCGAATATAACAAAATATGCAGATTTGAGCGATTGCAGGACGATCTCGATGCTGTCGCCAAGGCTCTCGGCATTCCGGATTTGCTGAAGCTCGAGAACGCTCCGAACGCATTCGGCGCGAGCAAGCAACTGCACGATTTTTACAATTCGCGCACCGCGAGCAAGGTCCGGCAGATTTACAGTCGGGATTTTGAGATTTTTGGCTATCCAAACGAACTCCCAGCTTAAGTGTACAAGCATTCACCGGCCGGTCGAAAGTCCTGTTCACGATTGATGGCAGAAGCGCTTCGCAAAGCTGACGATCGCCTCATTCTACCGCGCTTGCGGGCTGGGAAGCCCCATAAATCATGTTAGTGTCAGGCACCGGCTTTTGCGTTGATTCTTTTTCCGCTTCGGCAATTTGACAAGATTTTGAGGTTTTCTTTTGAGCTTCTCTGCGTTGATCACGGGCGGCACGGGGTCTTTTGGCCAAACCATGCTGCGTCATCTGCTGGATAACGGCTATGCGCGCATCCGTATATTCTCGCGCGATGAGGAAAAGCAGCACACGCTGCGTTCGCGGATCGCCGATGAGCGGCTTGAATTCATCATCGGCGACGTCCGCGACCGTGCCGCTGTCGACCGGGCGATGCAGGGCATGGATTTCGTCTTTCATGCAGCCGCGCTCAAGCAGGTGCCGTCCTGCGAATTTTTCCCGATAGAAGCGGTCCGCACGAACGTCCTGGGTTCGCAGAATGTCATCGATGCTGCGGTCGATTCAGGCGTCCGGAAATGCGTGCTGCTGTCGACCGACAAGGCGGTATTGCCGATCAACGCGATGGGCATGACGAAAGGCCTGATGGAGAAACTGGTCGCGGCCAAGGCTCGCGAAACGGTTTCGCCGCAAACGGTATTTTCGGTTGTACGCTACGGCAATGTCATGGGATCGCGCGGGAGCGTAATCCCGCTGTTCATCGACCTGCTGTTGAAGGGCCGGCCGCTGACAGTCACGGACCCGGAAATGACCCGTTTCCTGCTGCCATTGCCGCAGACGGTGGAACTGGTCGAGCATGCTTTTCACAATGCCGAACAGGGCGATATTTTCATCCGCAAGGCGCCGGCTTCGAATATGGGCATTCTGGCCGAGGCGATGCGTCAGCTTTTCCGTTCAGATGTCGAGATCCGCACCATCGGCGAGCGGCACGGCGAGAAGCTCTACGAGACATTGGCGACCGCGGCGGAGCTCGCCCGTGCGGAAGACATGGGCGACTATTACCGCATACCCGTCGATACCCGCAGTCTCAACTACGCCGCATTCTTTCAGGAGGGGCACAGGGAAGTCGGCGAGAACGACGACTACCATTCCCACAACACCTCGCAGCTCGATCTTGAGCAGACGAAGGAACTGCTGCTGACTCTGCCGATCATCCAGGAAGGGCTTCGCGAGGCGGGCATCGGGGCTGCCGCATGAAGATCGGGATTACCGGTGGCGCGGGCCAGTTTGGCTTTCATCTGCGCTGCCGCCTGACGCATGTTGCCGGGCACGAGGTCGCGATTGCAGGGCGCGACATATTTGCAGACTCAGTAAAGCTCGGCGCCTTCGTGAAGGATTGCGATGCGATCGTTCATCTGGCGGGTGTCAATCGGGGTGCCGACAGTGAAGTCAGGGACGGCAACCTGGCGCCCGCGCGCGATCTCGCCGCAGCCATCTCCGATAATGGCGTGTCGCCGCTGATCGTCTACGCATCTTCGATCCAGCGGGATCTGAGCAATGTCTACGGCGATGCGAAGGCCGATGCGGCGGATATTCTTGCCGCAATCGGCTCACCGTTCTGCGAGATCGTCCTGCCGAACCTGTTCGGCGAATATACAAGGCCTAATTACAATTCTTTCGTCGCGACCTTCTGCCATCAGATCGCGGCCGGCGACAGGCCCGGCATTCATGGCGACAATCCGGTGGAACTGATGCACTACAGCGAGGCGGCGGAGATCTTTGCCGACGCGCTCGAAAGTCGTTCATCCGGCCAATTGCGGCCGTCTGGCCGAGAGACCTCCGTTGCAGCAGTCGCCGGAAAGATCGCTGCCATGCATGCCGATTACCGCGACGGGATCGTTCCCGATTTGCGGGATAGCTTCGATCTGGATCTTTTCAACACCTATCGGTCGGTCCTGTTCCCGGCCGCATATCCCTTTGCGCTCGAACGCCGCGCCGACCAGCGGGGTTCGCTGTTTGAGTGCGTCAAGGAACGCAATGGCGGTCAGTGCTTCTTTTCCACCACCTTGCCGGGAATTACCCGTGGCAATCATTTCCACTTCCACAAGGTTGAGCGTTTCGTCGTCCTTGCCGGCACGGCACGAATATCGATCCGACGCCTGTTTTCAGATGTAACCGTTGATTTCGACGTGAACGGGAAAGAACCGGTCTTCGTCGACATGCCGACGCTGCATACACACAACATCACCAATACCGGCGATGGGGAGTTGCTGACGCTCTTCTGGTCGCATGACATTTTCGATCCGGACAATCCCGATACTTATGCGGAGACCGTGTGATGAACCGCCTCGCCAGCATGAAGGTCATGGTGATCGTCGGGACGCGGCCGGAAATCATTCGCCTTGCCGCGGTCATTCACCGCCTTCAGCGTACGGTCGAGCTCGTGCTCGTTCATACAGGGCAGAATTACGACTACGAGCTGAACGAGGTCTTCTTCAGGGATCTCGATTTGCCGAAACCGAAGCACTTCCTTGAAGCCGCCGGCGAGACCGCATCGCAGACGATGGGCAACGTCATCATTTCGGCCGACCGGGTAATACGGGAGGAAAGGCCCGACGCTGTCCTCATCCTCGGCGACACGAACTCCTGTGTAGCCGCGCTGCCGGCACGCAAGAACCGCGTTCCCGTCTATCACATGGAAGCCGGAAATCGTTGTTTCGATCTTGATGTTCCCGAAGAACTCAATCGACGCATGGTCGATCACATCGCCGATTTCAATCTGGTCTACACCGAACATGCAAGGCGCCATCTGATTGCCGAAGGATTGCCGCAACGGCGCATCTATCTGACCGGCTCGCCCATGGCCGAAGTGCTCGCCACGTACCGGAAGAAGATCGAGGAAAGCGACATCCTTGCCCGGCTCAATCTGCAGCCGGGCGGATATTTCATCGCCTCCTTTCACCGCGAAGAAAACGTCGATCGGGAAGACAATCTGTCATCTATACTCAATGCGCTGACGGTCCTGGCGCGCCAGCATGGAAAGCCCGTGATCGTCTCGACCCACCCGCGCACACGCAAGCGGATCGATGAGATGGGCCGAAAAATCCCCGACGATCTCCATCTCCTGAAACCGTTCGGCTTCCATGACTACAACAGGCTGCAGATGTCAGCCGGCTGCGCCATCTCCGATTCCGGCACGATCAGCGAGGAAGCATCGATTCTCGGCTTTCCGGCGGTGACGATCCGCAACGCCATCGAGCGGCCTGAAGCGCTCGATACCGGTTCGATCATCGTGACGGGGCTCGCCTCGCAAACGATTATTGACGGCGTCACCATGGCGATGGCCGATTTTGCGGCCGGCGAAATCCCGCCTGTTCCTGTTGATTACCAGATCACCAATACGTCGCAACGCGTCGTCCGGCTGATTCTCGGCACTGCCGGTCTCAACGAGCGCTGGCATGGCACGCAGCCAAGCATTTCCTGAAAATCTGCGATGCGGATACTTATCGCTTACCGCTACTTTCACCCCGATACGCCGCCATATGCGACGATGCTCAGGGAAATGTCGCGATGGCTTGTCGAGGCCGGTCATGATGTGACGATCGTTACCGCGCAGCCTTCCTACAAGCCGGAAGCAGGCATTCCGCGACAGCCCTGGAGCGAAACGAGGGGTGGCGTTTCGATACGCCGCCTGCCGCTGCTTGCGGAGGGCGGTCGCGGTCTCCGCCGCAGGGTCAACAGTTTCGCGTTCGTCCTGATGGCGGCCGTTGCCCTGGCCTTTGCCCGCCGCCCGGACCTGATCTGGACCGCATCCATGCCGCCAGTGTTGCAGGGCGCGCTATTGCGTTGGATTGCGGCGCTCAGGGGCGCGAAGTTCCTCTATCACGTTCAGGACATCTACCCGGAAATTGCGGTAGCGTCCGGCATGATGCCCGATGGCCGTTTCTCGCGGTGGCTGAAATGGCTCGACGCGCGCACGGTCAACGCTGCGGACGCGATTGTCGTACCGGGCGATGACATGGTTGCGAGCCTGAAGGCGCGCGGCGCGGCAACCGGTCCGGTGTCGGTCATAAACAATTTTGCCATTGGCGCGGAAGAACCCCCGATCGACGAACGGCGCACCGGGAGTGGCGCGGCGGTGAGGTTTATTTTCGCCGGCAATCTCGGCCGGTTTCAAAATCTGGAGAAACTGGTTGAGGCCTTTGGCAGGATCGACCCGGCATTGGCGCAACTCGATCTTGTCGGCGAAGGGCAGGTGAAGCCAGAACTTGAGAAAATCGTTCGCAGCGGCAACATCGGGAACGTTGTTTTCCACGGGTTGAGAACACCGCGGGAAGCGTTCCTGCAAATCTGTCGGAGCGATGTTGCGGTAATCTCTCTGGATCATGTGATCGCGCATTATGCGTTTCCATCGAAGACATTGACCTATCTGGCCGCTGGGCGCCCGATCCTTGCGCTCGTCGCCGACGATTGCAGTCTTGCACGCATGATCGATGATGCGGGCGCCGGCGCGGTCCTCGATGCCAATGCGTCCGTCGCGGATGTGGCGCGGCAGATCGAAGCGACCGCCCGAACGGACCTCGATGAAATGAAGAAGTCCGCGCGCGGACTGTCGGAGACGTTCTCGCTTGAGCGAACGCGCGCGAAATGGCTGTCGCTGATGAGTGCGCTGCAGACGGAAGATGCGGCATGACCATGCGTCCATTGGTCATCATTGGAGCGGGCCGTTCAGGCACCAACATGCTGCGCGACACGCTCACGGCCATTCCGGGATGGGCCACCTGGCCCTGCGACGAGATCAACCTGATCTGGCGGCACGGCAATACCAACTGGCCGGACGATGCCATTCCGCCGGCTGCCGCGGGTGCGGCGCGACCATACGTCAGACGGGCTTTCGACAGGATCCAAAGAGCAACCACCGCGTCCGTCATCGTTGAAAAGACATGCGCCAACTCACTGCGCGTACCGTATGTCGACAGCATCATTCCCGAGGCGCGCTATCTTTACCTTGTGCGAGACGGCCGTGACGTGACGCTGTCGGCGATGCGTCGATGGACTGCCGGCATCGAACCGGCCTATCTGCTGCGAAAGCTGCGCTTTGCACCGCCCGGGGATATCCCGCACTACGCCCTCCGCTTTCTGGAAAATCGCTGGCACCAGATGCGTTCGACGTCACGGCGGCAGGCACTTTGGGGCCCGCGTTTTCCTGGCATGAACAGCTATGCTGCGGCCCATGAACTGGTTGAACTATGTGCGCGACAGTGGGCCGAGTGCGTTCTTGCAAGCGACGCTGCATTCTCGGTCATGCCGCAGGAAAAGATGTTTGCGATACGCTACGAAGAGTTCGTCTCGGACCCCGGCCAGATTCTGGAGCGGCTGGGCCAATGGTATGGCGAGGACGTAGGAAGCCGGGTCCCCCGTTCGGCCCTTGCCACTATCCGCGATCGCGGCGGCAGCTGGCGGCAATCTCGGGATCTTTTCACCGACACGGCGCTTGATGTCATGGCGCCGGTATTGAAGGTTCACGGCTATGAGCCTTCCTCTTGAAGCCGGCGAACGGCGGTTCGGTATCCCGCAGCCGCGGGCGTTCGTCAAACGAAGCATCGATTTTGGCGGCGCGGCCATTCTGATGGTCATGTTGTGGTGGTTGATCGTCCTGCTTGCCCTTGCCGCAAGGGCGGATACGGGCAACCCGGGATTGTTCCGGCAACGGCGGATCGGACTTTATGGCCGGCCGTTCACGCTCATCAAGATCAGGACGATGCGTCCTTCAGTGAAAATCACGACGCACGTCACTGCCGCAGGCGATCCGAGGATAACCCGGCTCGGCGCATTTCTGCGCCGAACAAAGCTCGACGAACTGCCGCAATTGTTGAACGTTCTTCGCGGCGATATGAGTTTTGTCGGTCCGCGGCCGGATGTGGAAGAGATGTATCGCGATCTGCCGCTCGAATGGCGCAGAATCCTGAATGTAAGGCCTGGCGTCACCGGTCCCGGTTCGCTGGCGTTTCGCAACGAGGAGCAGATCCTTGCAGGGCAGGACGATCCGGAAGCCTATAATCGCGACATCATATTTCCGGCCAAGGTGCGCATGACACTGGATTATATCGACAACTACCGCCTTGCGACCGATTTCATTCTGATGGGCAGAACGCTGGTGGACTGGAAATCGGGGGCGCGACTTTGACGAGGATATTTCTTTCCCCGCCGCACATTGCCGGCCGCGAAAGGGAATTGGTCGATGCCGCGTTCGACAGCAATTTCGTGGCGCCGGCGGGCCCGATGCTCGAGCGCTTCGAAAACGACATGGTCGGCTATACCGGTATTAAGCACGCTGTCGCCCTTTCGAGCGGCACCGCCGCATTGCATCTTGCGTTACGCCTGCTTGGTGTCGGCGCGGGCGATACGGTGTGGCTGCCTTCGATGACCTTTATCGGAGGGGTGTCGCCGGTCGATTACGTCGGGGCGCGGCCGGTCTTCTTCGATGTGGACCCGGCACGCTGGACGATCGATGCCGATTTGATCGAAACGGAACTGAAGGCTGCGGCGTACAGCAATACACTTCCCGCCGCCATCGTCCCGGCAGACCTTTATGGTCAGTGCTCGGATTTGAAGCGCATCGTCGCTGCTGCGGAGACCTATGGCGTTCCCGTCATATGCGACAGCGCCGAGGCGCTCGGATCGTGGTCTGGCGCGCTGCACAGCGGCAAGGGGGCGAGGGCCGCGATCCTGTCCTTCAACGGCAACAAGATCATCACGACATCGGGCGGCGGCATGCTGCTCTCCGATGACCCCGCTTTCGTGGCCCAGGCGCGTTATCTGTCCCAGCAGGCGCGGCAGGCGGCCGTCCACTACGAGCATACCGAAATCGGGTACAATTACCGTCTGTCGAATATTTCCGCGGCAATCGGTATCGGGCAGCTGGAGCAGATCGAAGCGAAGGTCGCCCGCCGCCGGCAAATCTTCGCGCGCTACCGCGAGGCCCTCGGGATCATAGGGGGCGTTGATTTCATGCCGGAGGCAGACGGCACGCGCTGCAACCGCTGGCTGACCTGCCTGCTTTTCGATCGCGATTGGGGCGACGTCATAAGCCAGGTTGTGAGGCACTGCGAAGCCGCCGACATCGAAACCCGCCCGCTTTGGAAGCCTATGCACATGCAGCCGGTCTTCGCCGGCGCCGATTACCGCGGCGGGCGGCATAGCGAGGATCTGTTCTCGCGGGGACTTTGCCTGCCTTCCGGTTCCGGTATGAGCGACGATCAGCAGGAGCGCGTCATCGAGACGCTCATCCAGGCAATCGAAAAATTGCGGCCAGCCAGCCGATCGGCCAAGGACGCTCTGGCGACCAGCGGAACGGTCCGATAGCAATGTCGCGGCGTGGGCAATCGCAAGGCAGCCTCCACACAGGTCTGTCGCTCAGGCATAACATAGGCATTCTGGGCCTCTCCATCACCGCGCAACTTTCACGCGACCTCGTGCTGATATTGCTGCTGGGCTTTGGCAGCGCACTTGACGTCGTCAAGGCGTCGACGGCCATCCAGATCTATCTTTTCACGACGATGGCCAGCGCGGCGGCCAATCACTTCCATGGAACGAAAGGCGCGCGCGTCGGCGACTATTTTGTCGTCTATGCTGCCTTCGCCATTCTCGCCCAGTACTTCCTTTTTGATCTCGTGGTTGCCCCCGGCTTTACAGGCGAGAAGCTCGAAGATGCGCGGTTCTACGGCCACATCGCGCTTTTCGTTTCACTGATGGTGATGCCCTACGCTGTCTACCGTTACCGCTACCTGGAAACCCGCAGCTACCCGCTGATTGCCGGCCAGCAGCTTGTCGTGTCGCTTGCTTATGTGGCCGGCTTTGTCGTCCTTTTTCAGTTTGCCGACGGCACGCCTGCGGCCTTCTTTGCCTATTGCTTTGCCGTGCTGCTGTATTTTGCGCTGATTGTCTTTCGTCGCGGGCGCCCGGCAATTGGGATTGGTTGGAAAGATCTCGCGCCGAGCGCCGCAGGGCTCATGATCTGGACATCCGTCTTTGCCGCCCAGGCGGCGCAATCTTCCGCACGCTTCATCGACCGTGCATTTGCCAGTACGATTGGCGATGGCTATTTCGCGGTGATAGACGTGATCTATGCGGCCATGGCAGGCGTGACATTGCTGCCGCTTGGCATTTTCAACATTTTCGCAGCAGCGCATTTTGCCGGCCGTTCTGCATGGCAGCGCAAGGTCAGCCTGTTGATCTCGGCGGGGGCCATATCAGCCCTTGCCATCGCGTTACCTTTCCTTGCCGGCATCGGCGCAAGCGAACAGTTTGCGATTGCTGGCATTCCTTTCAGTGCAAGGGAGGCAGGCCTCGCGCTCATCGCGCCAATTGCCTTCATGGCAGGAACGCTCGGATTTCAGAGTCTGCTCGCACTGGGCGAAAGCCGTGCTGCCTTCGCGATCGTGGCTTTGAAGATGGGCGCAAAGCTTGCCTATCTCCTGACCCAGCCGCAGGTTACCCTGTTCGATATTGTCGCCACGATCGTTGTCACAGAGGCGCTGGCCTCCCTGCTTTCGGTATGGCGCTTTATCGTGCTGCGCGGCAGGACGGGCAAAACAGTATCGGGCTCATGATCGGGAATTTACTGCGGCAGGCGATGCGCCGACTCAGATCAGGCCCGTTCGGACATTCGGTCGGAACTGCCGGCAATCGCCGACCGAAGAAGATCCAGAGCAAGCGGCGCATTGCGTCCCGCCACGGCCTTGGCCAGCAGGTCGAGCTGCCGTTCAAGATCGTGGAAGCGGCCGCCCGCAGCTTCAATGACCGTCAGGCCGTCGGTTTCCTGCACGGCCATTTCGTCAACCGGATCGAACAGCTCCTCGTGCATTTTTTCGCCCGGCCGAAGACCGATGAACCGGATCTCGACGTCACGCCCGGGCTCCAGCCCCTCCAAACGGATCATCTTTCTGGCAAGCTCGATGATGTGGACCGGATCACCCATGTCGAGGACGAAGATTTTGCCGCGCATGTCCGGTCTGGAAATGCTGTGGGCCGAGGCCTTGAGAACGAGTTGCACCGCTTCCTGGATGGTCATGAAGTAGCGTGTGACCTCCGGCGAGGTCACCGTGACCGGACCGCCCTGGGCAATCTGCCGGCGAAACAGCGGAACAACCGACCCCGTCGATCCGAGAACGTTGCCGAACCGGACTGCAATGAAGCGCGTTTCGGCGCTCTCCACATCAAGCCCCTGGCAGATCATTTCGCCAAGACGCTTTGTCGCCCCCATGACATTGGAGGGGCGCACGGCCTTGTCCGTCGAAATCTGTACGAAGGCCTGAACACGGGCTTCGACGGAAGCGCGCGCCACGTTGAGCGTACCGAAAATATTGGTGCGTATGCCTTCAAGCGGGTTCATTTCCACCAGCGGCACATGCTTGAGCGCGGCCGCGTGGAACACGACATCCGGCCGGTACTGCGCGAATATCCGGCGGATCGCCTCTGCCTCCTTGATGTCGCACAGAACAGGTTCGATGACGCTTTCACCGGCCGCCGCCCGCATTTCCATGTCGATGCGGTAGAGTGCGAATTCGCTGTTCTCCAGAAGGACGATCCGGTCTGGCCTCAGCGGGGCGATCTGACGGGCGATTTCGGACCCGATCGAGCCGCCTGCGCCGGTAATCAGAACAGTATTGCCCCTGATCATCTGTTCGATGCCGGACAGGTCGAGCATCACGCTGGAGCGGTGCAGAACCGCCTCTGTGTCGATCGCGCGAATTTCGCCGGCCCCGTCTCCGACCGGCGAAATCAGGTCACCCACGCCGGTGAAACGCGCAGCTTCTATCCCGGCCTTTTCTGCGATAGTAAGAAGCTGCTGCATCGAGGCGCGGAAGGTCGGCCTGACCATCAGATCGTTCATGATGATCAGACGTTCAGGCCTGGGATTGAGCCGGCCGATCTTCTCAGGCAGCTGCTCTAGCGGGCCGATAACCGGTACGCCGCGCAGTTGACGGCCCCAGTTCTTGGGATGGTCATCGACGATTGCGATCGGCTGGTGATCCGATGAACGCCGCTTGTTCTCGGCCGAACGGATGAAAAGCTCCGCATCGTCACCGAAACCGTAAAGCAGTACCGGACGCCGCCCGCCGGTTTGGACCCCGGCTGCGCGCCTGAAACGGGGTAGCAGCGTCTCTCCCTTGCCGAACTCGCGAATTTCCCTGAGCGCAAGCCGACCGGCGCCGAGGCAGACGATGAGGAAGAACCACGCAATCACGGGAACCGTACGCGGCAGCGGTAGCGCACGATCGAACATGAAGATCACGAGGACCGCGGACAGAACCGTCAGCGTAACGCCGCGAATGATCGCGCTGAGTTCGCGCAGGGACGTATAGCGCCAGGATGCGTTGTACATCCGGCTCAGCGGATAGATAACCACGGCAACGACCACGAAGGCGCCAACCATGCGAAAGAGAGCGCCAGCCTCCGGCAGTCCGTCCACCCCAAGACGCGCCGCGAATGCAAGCGCGACGGCAATCATCGTGGCGGTCAGATCGTATGCAAATGCCGCAAGTCGGTTCGGGACTATTTTGAACCTCAAATCGAATCGCCTTCCTTTACCCGACAGCTGATTTATACAGGCGGTCAAGAGCGCAGCAAGACTTGCACCCGGATTTTGAGCCTTCGGCGATCGACATTGCACATACGTGCGACAAATAGACGAAATTTATTAGAATTTACTTTGATTTGAAGGTTTTATATTGATCTGGAAGATGCTGCGGAGGCGTCTCCCGGAGGCTGGCGGGTCGTTCCGGGGAGATGATATGATTGCCCAACGATGTCACGGCGGCTCGGAAAGCAGAGCATGAGCGCAGACTACGAATCCATTATCCGCGCAGCGGTCGATCGCCTTCCGCCTGACGATATTCAGGGACGGGGAAAATTGTACGCGCGAGCGCGTGCGTTCATCACGGAGACCGCTGCGCTGGCAAGCTCGGAGCGCCCGGGTGCGGTGGACAGGATCGAGGCGGCGATCGCCCGGGTGGAAGCTGCCGTGGCGCCGCCTCCGTCTGCTATAGCGGCGGCCAGGCACGGCGGTTCGCGCCGCTGGATAGGCTGGGCGAGCGCGGCGCTGGTGGCCTGCGCCGTCGCTATCCCTGTCATCGTGTTTTCAATGCGGGATACGGGTCTGCATCTCGAGGGGCCGGTGATGTCGGATTTCGACGGCCCGGACAGCGGATTTGTCCAGGTTAACGGCAAGCCGTTCACCCAGTCCGACGGGGAGCGTTACGAATTCCGGCGGGTCGACGAACGCTCTGTCCTTTTTGTGGAGGGGCGGGCCCAGCTGATTTCCGCGGATCGCTATCGCGTTGATACCTCCAAGCTCTACCGAATGGAAATAGGTCTGCGAAGCGTTGCGACGGACAAGTCTCACGCGAGCCGCGTCAATGCAGGCGTTGCCACATATGACGCAGATGGAAAGCTTCAGACCGATGCGCCGGGCACGCACCGGTATTTCGCCATGCAGGAAGCCCTCTCTACGCTTGATGACTGGCAACAGCGCAGCGGTTTCATTACCGGTGAAGGCAACAGGACCCATACGACGTTCCGTCCTGGAACGCGCTATGTGCGGCCTATCGTGCTCGTCAATTATGGGTCGGCGGAGCAGGCCGTTGAGATCGACTATGTCCGCTTTGACGAATGCTCGACGCCAACCGATTGCCGCGCGGTGCAGCCTGAAACAGAAGGCGCTGCGAAAACGAAATAGCCTCTTGCGGCGATGTGTTCCCGACACGTCGGATCTGGACCGAAAGCCGCGCCACATGGCTGCAATGATGGACACATTGGGAAATATCAAGTGTCTGGCGGGCCGCACCTTCTCTGTGGCAAGAAGCTGTCTGCAAGCCTGAGCATCGGGCCTTCCCATTTAGAGAGTGACCAGCATGAGCCAGCTTCCCTTCATCGATCTTGGCGCGCAGCGCCGCAGGCTGGGAGACCGGGTCGATGAAGCCATTCTGAAAGTCGTCAATCACGGCGCCTATGTCATGGGGCCGGAAGTGACTGAGCTGGAAGAGAAGCTGGCGGAATTTTCCGGTTCGGCCCACGCGATCTCCTGCTCCAGCGGGACGGACGCGCTCGCCATGATCCTGATGGCCAAGGGCGTGGGCCCGGGCGACGCCATCATCTGTCCCTCCTTCACATTCGCCGCGACCGGCGAAGTCATCGCCTGGCTCGGGGCGACGCCAATTTTTGCCGATTGCCTGCCCGATACGTTCAATCTCGATCCGGAAAGCCTCAAGAAGGCAATCCTGAAGGCGCGTGAACTGACCCTCAAACCCGTAGGGGTGATCGCGGTCGATCTTTTTGGCCAGCCGGCCGACTACGATGCGATTGAACCCATCTGCTCGCAGGAAGGGCTCTGGCTTCTATGTGACACGGCTCAGGGTTTCGGCGGCACCTATAAGGGGCGCCGGACCGGGTCGATCGGGGAATCCGCCGCGACCAGTTTCTTCCCCGCCAAGCCGCTCGGCTGCTATGGGGACGGTGGCGCGATCTTTACCGACAATGACGCTCTTGCAGGCATCATTCGCTCGATCCGCAACCACGGTCAGGGCACCGACAAATATGACAATGTCCGGATCGGCATGAACGGGCGCCTCGACACGATCCAGGCCGCCGTACTCCTCCAGAAACTGGAGATATTCCCGGACGAGATCGAGGCACGGCAGCTTGTCGCCCAGCGCTATAATGAGGGTCTGGGCACGCAGGTCATCACACCCGTTGTCGCGGATGGATGTGTGTCGACGTGGGCGCAGTACACGATCCGTCTCAGCGCCGAGCGCCGCGCCGCGTTTGCCGAGCAGCTGAAGACCGAAGGCATCCCCACGGCGATCTATTATCCTAAGCCCATGCATGTTCAGACGGCCTACCGCCGCTTCCCTGTCGCCCAGGGCGGCCTGCCGGTTTGCGAAAAGCTTGCCGATGAGGTCATCAGCCTGCCGATGCATCCCTATCTCGAAGAAGAGACGCAGAACCGCATTATCGATGCTGCGCGCGCAGCGCTTGCTTCCGAAGCGGCCTGACCCCGATTCACGCCTTCCCTCACGGCGGCATACGCTCTAGAAGGCATTCTTGAATTCGGTGGATTTGAGGACGGTCCCTTGCGCGAACGATCGCTGACTCATCTTCAGCGCCTCGAGGCGGAGGCGATCTACATCATGCGGGAAGTCGCGGCGTCGTTCGCCCGGCCGGTCATGCTTTATTCGATCGGCAAGGACTCTTCCGTCATGCTTCATCTGGCGATGAAGGCGTTCTATCCGGCAAAACCGCCTTTCCCGCTGATGCATATCGATACCGGCTGGAAATTCCGCGAAATGATTTCCTTCCGGGACGAGACAGTGCGGCGTTTCGGGCTCGATCTTATCGTCGAGCAGAACAGCGAAGGCGTTGCTCAGGGCATCAACCCGTTCGAACACGGGTCCAACTACACCCAGATCATGAAGACCGATGCGCTGAAGGCCGCGATGGTCAAGCGCCGGTTCGATGCCGCGTTCGGCGGCGCGCGCCGCGACGAGGAGAAATCGCGCGCCAAGGAGCGCGTCTTCTCCTTCCGCAATGCCGCGCAGATCTGGGACCCGAAAAACCAGCGTCCCGAACTCTGGAATCTCTACAACACGCGCATCAGGCCAGGTGAATCGATCCGCGTGTTTCCGCTCTCCAACTGGACCGAGCTCGACATCTGGCAATATATCCTTGCCGAGGACATCCCGTTGCCGCCGCTCTATTTTGCCGCCGAGCGGCCCGTGGTCGAACGCGACGGTCAGCTGATTATGGTCGACGACGGGCGTCTGCCGCTGTCACCCGGCGAAGTGCCGCAACAGCGCATGGTGCGCTTCCGCACGCTTGGCTGCTACCCGCTTACCGCCGCGGTGGAATCCGGCGCAACGACCTTGCAGGAAATCGTTGCCGAGACGATCGCGGTCCGGTCGTCCGAGCGCGCTGGCCGCCTGATCGACAGGGAGCAGGGCGCCTCCATGGAGCGCAAGAAGCGCGAAGGCTATTTCTGACATGGATACGGCCACGCTTCAGACATTCCTTGCAGCCCAGGAGCAGAAGGACCTGCTTCGCTTCCTGACCTGCGGCAGCGTCGACGACGGCAAGTCAACGCTGATTGGCAGGTTGCTCTATGATTCCCAGCTGCTCTTCGAAGACCAGCTGACGTCGCTGCAATCCGATTCCGCGCGGTTCGGCACGGCAGGAACGGATGTCGATTTTGCGCTCCTCGTAGACGGCCTGGAAGCGGAGCGGGAGCAGGGCATCACCATCGATGTGGCCTATCGCTATTTCGCCACCGAGAAGCGCAAGTTCATCGTCGCCGACACGCCCGGCCATGAACAGTATACGCGCAACATGGCGACGGGTGCCTCGACAGCCGATCTGGCGCTGCTTCTGGTTGACGCGCGCCAGGGTCTCATGCGTCAGACCCGCAGGCATGCCTATATCACGGCGCTTCTGGGCATCCGCCACGTTGTGCTGGCGGTCAACAAGATGGACCTTGTCGGCTACAGCCGCGAAAGGTTCGACGAGATTGCCGGAGCGTTTCGCGCGCTCGCCGCCGACCTCGGATTCGAAAGTCTTGCCGTCATTCCGGTGTCCGCGAAGCTTGGCGATAACGTGACCGCCAAAAGTGCCCACATGAGCTGGTATGAAGGCCCAACCGTGCTGGAACATCTGGAAACGGTGCCGGCCGGAGGGCGCGACGCTGCCCCTCACCTGCGCTTTCCGGTCCAATGGGTGAATCGTCCCGACGCCGATTTCCGCGGCTATTGCGGAACGCTTGCCGGCGGCTCGGTCCGGCCCGGACAGCAGATTGCCGTTGCCGCATCCGGCAAGGTCACGACAGTCTCGCGCATCGTTGCCCAGGGCGACGACCTGCCGCAAGCCGAGGCCGGAGAGGCTGTGACCATCGTGCTCGCCGACGAGATCGACATTTCCCGCGGCGACATGCTCGTCGATGCCGCCAGCCGCCCGGAAGTCGCCGACCAGTTTGCCGCCCATCTCATATGGATGAACGATTCCGCGCTGCTGCCGGGCAGGCCCTATCTGCTGAAGATCGGCCCGCGCGAAATTCCTGCCAGCGTCACCGAGATCAAGTATCGCGTCGATGTGGAGAGCTTCGGCCATGAAGCCGCCAAGACACTCGAGCTCAACGATATCGGTGTCTGCAATATCTCGCTCGCCGAGCCCGTTGCCTTCGATCCGTATGCCGACAACCGGCAGACCGGTTCGTTCATTCTGATCGATCGCCTGACCAATCTGACGGTTGGCGCCGGCATGATCGATTTTGCCCTGCGGCGGGCGACGAACATACATTGGCAGGCTCTCGATACGGGCCGCCAGGCCAAGGCGTCGCTGAAGGGCCAACAGCCTGTCGTTCTCTGGTTTACCGGCCTTTCCGGGTCCGGCAAGTCGACCATCGCCAATATCGTGGAGAAGAAACTTCACGGCCGGGGCCGCCACACCCATCTGCTCGACGGAGACAATGTCCGGCACGGGCTGAATCGCGATCTCGGTTTTACCGATGCCGACCGGGTGGAGAATATCCGCCGCGTTGCGGAAGTCGCCCGCCTCTTCGCCGATGCCGGGCTGATCACGCTGGTTTCCTTCATCTCGCCTTTCCGGTCTGAGAGGCGTCTTGCGCGCGAACGGATGGAGCCGGGAGAGTTCGTGGAAGTGTTCATCGATACGCCGATCGATGTGTGCGCCGCGCGCGATCCAAAGGGCCTCTATGCCAAGGCGAAATCGGGCCAGCTGAAGAACTTCACCGGCATCGATTCTCCCTACGAGGCGCCGGAACTCGCGGAAATCCGCCTCGATACCACGACCGCGGAGGCTGAGGCGCTTGCCGATCTGGTGATCGCCTGGCTAGATGAAAACGGCAAGATCTGAGGCGCTTTCGGCTTGGACCGATCTTCCGGCTTCATCCCGGGATTGACGTTTTATCCGTGGCGTCATGAAGTCTGCCTGACAGGCTGATGGCGCTGGGGGCAGGCATGAACGAGGGACATCGAAAGAGCGGGCTGTTTCGCCGCAGAGGCGAGAGCGAGGACGGCAAGGTCTCGTTCATAGAGCTGTTTTTCGATCTGGTCTTCGTATTCACCATCATCCAGCTCTCACACACGATGGCGCATCATTTCACCCCGCTCGGCGTTGCCGAGGCGCTGCTCATGGTGCTGGGTGTCTGGTGGGTATGGATATACACGACCTGGGCCATGAACTGGCTGAATCCGGCCCACATGTCCACCCGCGCAATGCTCTTCGTCATGATGTTTCTGGGCCTCGTGCTCTCGACATCGATCCCGGAAGCCTTCGGGGATCGCGGGCTATACTTCGCCGGCGCCTATGTCGCGATGCAGGTCGGGAGGACCACTTTCATCACGCTGGCCAATCGTGGTTTCGACGATGTGCGCTACCGGAACTTCCTTCGCATCACGCTGTGGCTGGTGTTTTCCGGCATGTTCTGGATCGCTGGCGGATTTGCCCATCACGAGTGGCGCCTGCTGCTCTGGATCGCAGCGCTGGCAATCGAGTATGCCGCGCCGGCGCTGGGTTTCTGGGTGCCGGTCCTCGGCTTATCCGAATCGTCGACCTGGAACGTGTCAGGCGCCCATATGGCTGAACGCTGCGCCCTGTTCGTCATCATTTGTCTTGGAGAGACGATCCTGGTGACCGGCCGCATATTCAGCGAAAGCGAATGGACAGGTACCCTGATGACCGCCTTCGCCATCTCATTCCTGACGACCATCGCGCTTTGGTGGATCTATTTCCGGTTCGGCCACGAACGCGGCGCACATCTGATCGAGGGGGCTCAAGACCCCGGCAGCGTGGCGCGCGCCGCCTACACTTATGCCCATATCCCCATCGTCGCGGGCATTCTGGTCACCGCGGTGGCGGCCGACTTCACGCTCGCCCGTCCTGATGCGCTCGCCGGCGCCGGGACGGCAGCGGCGCTGGTCGGCGGCCCGGCGATCTTCATGGCCGGAAATCTCTGGTTCAAGGGCGTCATATCCGGCCGCCCGCCCCTTTCACACATCGCGGGACTCCTCGGCCTTGCCGTCATATTCGCAGCATCCGGCTTCTTTTCCGTGCTGCTTCTTGCCGCTATCGTCTGCGTCCTGCTGGTCGCCGTAGCGGTGTGGGAATATCTTTCGCTCGCCTCGCTGCGCGACGCCCATTGATGGGAGCCTTCGGGAAAAGCCTGCATGTCCGAGAAGAGCACCGAAAATCCACTCGCCATACGCGCCGCCGACGCTGCGCCGCGCGTGAAGCCATCGAATTATCCCGAGCCATTCTTCAGTCGCATGGCAAGGCGCGAGAAGCGTCCGCTCGGCGACCTGTTCGGTTTGAAGAATTTCGGCGTCAACCTGACCCGGCTCGCACCAGGCGGCGAATCGGCTCTCCTGCACCGTCACAGCCGGCAGGACGAATTCGTCTATATCCTCCAGGGAGACCCGGTGCTGGTCACCGATCAGGGCGAGGTTCAGCTCTCACCAGGAATGTGTGCCGGTTTCCCCGCGGGCGGTGTCGCCCACCAGCTTGTCAATCGAACCGCTGACGACGTCATCTATCTGGAAATGGGCGACCGCACGCCAGGAGACGAGGGGTCCTATCCGAACGACGATATCCAGGCCGTTATGGGGCCGTCGGGCTGGATTTTCACGCACAAGGACGGTCGGCCTTACTGAGCGCGTCGGCAAGGCCGCGCTCCAGCGTGATGGTCTTTGCCAGCCAGACGAACAACGCGGCCGCTAGCCCCATCAGCATCAACGACCAGGTTTGCCATAGCCCGTGGCTGACGAGCGTGACCGCTGCGCTTGCGGCGAGACAGCCGAGCGCCGATGGCCTTAGCGGAGCGGGTAGCCTGGCAATCGCCAGCGCCGCCGCCGCGAAGATCGCGCCGACGGCAAAGCCGCCGAAGATTCCAAAGTCGACCCAGCCCTGGAGAAACCCGTTATGCGGATGATGCCAGATCGCATCCGGCCAGCCGGTCGGCACATGCTCGGCGGGAATTCCCTCGCGGCCGAAGAACCGGCCCGCATCCGCGCCCCAGCCAAGTATCGGCTTCTGGTAGATGCTTTCGGCGAAAGCCTCCCAGATGACCAGCCTTTCCCCCGCGCCGCCGCCGCCTGCCGCGCTGACGAGAAAGTCTCCGGCAATGCCGGGCATGACCTTGAAAATCAGCGGCGCCTCGGCGGCCAGCACCATGATTGCTGCGGCGAGGCCGTAGACAGCGATGCGTCCGACGACCATCGTCGCCAGCGCCGCGACGCTGCCTGCGGCGAGGCCGAATATCGCCGACTGACTGAACGACATGGCGATGGCCGGAAGCGCAATGAGCAGCAATAGCGCCAGCATGATGCGTCGGCCGCGATGCCAGAGCATGAATCCGACGGGCCACAGCAGGATCGAAACGGTGACGACCGAGCGATTGAGTTGCATGAGATAATGGTCGAGAAGACGGGCGTTGCCGTCGGTCCCGATCGCCCATTGGGGATGATCGAAGAATATCTTCCAGGAAGAAAAATAGGCTGGACCGATCGCTTCTTCGGCAAGAAACAGGCTGGCCAGCAGCAGGCCTGAGAAGCCAAAGAATGCCGCCTTTGACGGATCGCTGCCCGACATGAATGCGCCTGCCGCAGCTGCGATCAGCAGCACACCGAAAAGGCTTGCCGACTTCTGCAGCGCGAAAGGTCCGTCAAAGGCCCACATCGCCGACAGCATCGCCAGAGCGCAGAGGAACAGGACGGCCCAGACGACCGAGGCATAGGGAGGACGCCAGGCCTCCGCCATCTTTGCCAGCGTCGGCTTTGATCCGTAATCGGCAACGGCGATGCCGGCACACACCGCAAGGCCAATCGCCGCAATACCCATATGCCCGCGGTTGAAAAGAACGCCAAGCACCGGAAAGACGCCGAGGAACCAGAAGGCGGCGGCATTGGCCGCTATTGCCTTGGGTCCCCCGGTTGTCCGCCGGGTCATCGGGCCTTCATCGCGCACGCCGTTCATTCCCAAAGTTTCAAGGGCGAAACTCGTATCGCAACGAGCCGTCCAAGCCAATCGCCGCCATCCGGGTAAAGACCGCGAAACCATGGTGCGCACCGCGCCTTTGCAAGGCCGGCCGATTGCCTGATACTGGCAAAACTGAGGGGTGCAACATGAGTCGGGCATAGCGACATGGCCGTATCGCCGTCCGCTTCTGGCCTTCCTGCGGTGCTGGCGGCACTCACCGGCGCCGACTCTTCCGCTACGCTCAATGCCGGCGATGTCATCGCCGCCAGAGTTTCCGCCCAGCTCTCCGGCGAACTGGCGCGGCTTCTGTTCCGTGGCGGCGCGATCGACGTGAAATTGCCAGCGCCTCTTCCGCCTGGCAGCGAGGTGGTCTTTCAGGTGCAACAGGGCGGCAGCGCCCCAACGATTACGATCCTGCGTGCGACGCCTGCCGCATCGACACCGCAGACCGGTGCGACACCGGCGACCATCGTCACGACAAGTCAGCCGGCGCCAGTCGCGCCTTCCGTTCCCGTACCTGGCGGAAGCGCACCGCAAGCCTCGCCACCGTCGCCGGCAGTCGCGGCAGGCCCGGTACTGACGGCTACGTCGGCGTCACAGGCGGCCGCTCAACCGTCGCAGCAGACGCAGCTTTCAGCGCAGCCCCAATCGACCGTACCGTCCGGATCGTCAGCGCCGGCACTGCCACCATCCTCCAACCCGCCACCAGCTTCACCCCTGCCCCAAGCCACGGCCGCTCTTGTTCAGGGACAGGCGCGCTATCGCGTCGGTCCGCAGGCGCCGGGCGCTGCGGAAGCAGAAACCGTGCCCCCGGCCGCGACGTCGAACCGGCCGGGCCTGCCGCCGCATGCGGAAGCCGCCGTCGCCGCGGCGAAATCGGATTCGGCTGTGAAACAATCGGGTCTGGCCGGCCTCTTTGCAGAGGCCGACGCCGTGCTGCGCCTTGCACCGGTACGCAACGCGATTCCGACGCCCGTCACGGCAGCGATCGTGCGACTTCTTGGGCTGAGGGTCAGTGGCGACGCGCCGGATGCGGCCGCGCTCCGTCAGGCGATTGAGCGCTCCGGTGTCCAGACCGAAGCGCTGCTGGCGCGCGGGCAGCCGGTCGGAACGGACATGAAGACGGCGCTGCAAACGCTGCGGCAGGCACTTGCCGACTGGGTTGGCCGCGACGCCGGTTCGCCCTTACCGGAGAACCGGTCGCCGCCGCCTCAGCGCGGGGCACCACTGCATGGCGAGCCGCCGCGCAGCATGTCGTTCGCCGGCGAACCGCAGGAAGCGGCCCGTCATCTCCTGGCACGCGTCGACGGCGCCCTTCACCGGATTCGGCTGTTGCAGATCGCCTCGCTTCCCGACCGGGCCGATCCTGCCGCGGATACGCCCGAAATGATGGTCGAAATTCCAATTGCCGTTGCGGGCGGAACCGGCACCGTTCAGATGCGCCTCGCCCGTGAGCGTCGCACAAAGGACGGCCGTGCGGAAAAGGGGTGGCGCGTGCGGTTCTCGCTGGAACCCGGCGAGGCAGGGCCGACGCACGCCTCGGTCGGTCTGGCCGGCGACAGGGTGGATGTTTCGCTCTATGCTGAAAATGAATCCATGGCCGAGACGCTTCGGGCCGGGCTTGACGAGTTGCAGGCGTCGCTGGAAGCGGCGGGGCTGGCCTCAGGTGAAATAACCGCACGCACAGGCAAGCCGCGACCTCAGGCGACGCCTTCGGGTTTTTTCCTGGATCGCCGCTCATGAGCGATACGCCTGAAAGAACGCGCGCGGTAGCCCTGCAGTATGAGGGGACGGGCGCGCCTGTCGTTACCGCGCGGGGAGAAGGAGAACTTGCCCGGCGGATTATCGAGGAAGCACAAAAGCACGGTGTAATGATCGAGGAAAATCCGGCGCTGGCCGAGGCGCTCTCCCATGTCGCGCTCGATGAGGAAATTCCGGAAGAACTCTACAGGGCCGTTGCCGCCGTCATTTCGTACGTGGTGCGCATGTCGCGGAAGATTTGATCTTTTCTCGCGTCTTTACGCCGACATGATCGCAAGCCTAGACTTGGCGTTGCCGGGGCGGCGAGGCGTCGGGAGGTGTCCTAATGAACATGCGTGAATTCGGTCGGTTCGGGCGCGTCGGCGCCGGGGCCTTCTTCGCCGTTGCGGCCTTGCTTCATGCCGGACCGGCGCCCGCACAGCAATCGACGCGAGAGATCGTTCTCAGCCAGGACACCGATTTTTTCGGCGGCGATTACAAGACGATCAAGGACATCAGCCTCGACGACTGTTCACGCGCCTGCATCGCCGACAGCCAGTGCCAGGCCTTCACCTTCAATACGAAGGCTGGCTGGTGCTTCATGAAGAACAAGGCCGGCAAGGCGCAGTCCTTCGCCGGGGCGGTCGGCGGCAAGATCGTTTCGCGGCAGGTCATTTCTCCCGATACGATCGAGAAGCGAAAGGAAGCGCTGGCTTTCCTGCCGCAACGCTATGTCGACGATGCGCGAAGGTTCGCCGGCGCCGTTTCGAAATTGCCCGTCGATCCGCGTTCGGTTTCCGAACTGGCGACAGCCGGTGACGCGGCCCGGACCGATAAGAACGTCGAGGGTGTTAGCGAGAGTTACCAGCGCGCGCTGCGAAAGGCGCAGGGCGACGGCTCCCTTTGGGGCCGGTTTGCCCGCGCCGTCATCTCGACGGACACCGACGACTGGCGGGCCAAGAACCGGCAGCAGGAAGAGGCAGTTTCCGCCGCGATCAATGCGGTGCTGAATTCCGACGCGCCGCAGGTGCGCGGCGATGCGCTTGCCATGCTAGCGGTCGCCCTGCAGCGGCAGAGCCAGTGGAAGAACGCGATCCGCGCTTACCGCGCGAGTATCGAGGCCAACCCCGTCGACTGGGTACGCGATTCGCTGGCCAAGCTGGAACTTGAGAGAGGGTTCCGCATCGTCGAGCACACGGTCGATTCCGATGCGATCTCGCCGCGCCTTTGCGTCGTCTTCTCCGATCCGATCGCGACCGGCACCTTCCGTGCCGCCGATTTCGTTCAGGTCGAGGGCGCCGGTGACATCGCGACAGAATCCGAGGAAAGGCAGATTTGTATCGATGGCGTGCGTCATGGCGAACGCTATCGCGTCACCGTTCGGGCGGGCCTTCCCGCGGGCGATGGTGAAAAGCTGAAGCGCAATGTCGATCTGGATATCTATGTGCGCGATCGGGCCCCGTCGGTGCGGTTCCCCGGCAAGGCCTATGTCCTGCCCGCCGGAGGCGAGGCGACGATACCCGTCATCACCGTCAACACGGATATGGTGAAGGCCGAGCTCGTCCGGATTGGCGATCGCTCGCTTGCCAGAACGGTCGGCGACTCCAGCTTCCTGTCGCAGCTCAACACCTATGATTTCTCCGAGATTCGCGATTCCAAGGGCGAGGCCGTCTGGCAGGGCGAGGTCACCGTTCGCCGCGAACTGAACCGCGACATGACGACCGCGATACCGGTTTCCCAGATCACCGGCGCGCTCAAGCCCGGCGTCTATATCCTGACCGCCAAAGCCGGCAACGAGTTGCGCGATGAGGACTGGCAGCCCTCCGCGACGCAATGGTTCATCGTCACCGATATCGGCATCGCCGCGCTTGATGGCTCTGACGGACTGAACGTCTTTGCCCGGTCACTCCGAACCGCAGCGCCGATTGGCGGGGCAACGGTTCGCCTTGTTGCGCTGAACGATGAAATCCTCGGCACCGCGAAGACCGACGGGGAGGGGCGCGCCCGTCTGGATCCCGGTCTGCTCAACGGCGATGGCGGCAACGCTCCGGCGCTTGTCGTCGTCGAAACGGAAGCAGGCGACTACGCCTTTCTCGACTACAGTGCGCCAGGCTTTGATCTCACCGACCGGGGTGTCGCGGGCCGTCCGGCGGCCGATGCGCTCGATCTCTATGCGGTCAGCGATCGCGGCGTCTACAGGCCCGGCGAAGAGGTCGAGCTGACGGCGCTTGTTCGCAATGCGAAGGCGGATGCAGTCGAGGCAACGCCGCTGACCCTCATCATGAAGCGACCGGACGGCGTGGAGTATCTGCGTCGGACGGTCCCGGATGCCGGTCTTGGCGGTCACCACGCGCGGATAGAGCTTTCCGCCGCCGCGATGCGTGGCCAGTGGCGGGCCGGTTACTATACCGATCCGAAGGGACCGGCTCTCGCCGAGGTGAAGTTTCTCGTTGAGGACTTCCAGCCCGAACGCCTTGATTTCTCATTGAAGAGCGATGCGGAAGCCATCACGCTGGACGACGCGGGAGAAGTCTCGCTCGACGCGCGGTTCCTCTATGGCGCGCCGGCTTCGGATCTGCGGATCGAGGGCGAGACGAAGCTCGTCTCAAGCCGCGAGATCAAGGCTTGGCCGGGCTATGAGTTCGGCCTTCCGGACGACGCCTTCGAGCCCATGATCCAGCCGCTCGATATATCGGAGACGACGGACGAAGACGGTCATGCGGTCGTGCCGCTGGCACTGCCCGAGGCCCCGCCGACGAGCCTGCCGATGGTGGCAACCGCCTTCATCCGGGTGGTCGATTCCGGTGGCCGCCCGGTCGAGCGGACGCTTGATCTGCCGGTTCGCGGCGACGGAATCCGTGTCGGCCTGAAACCCCTTTTCGACGGCAGTGTCGAGGAGGGCGGCAACGCCCGATTTGAGGTCATCGCGATCGATGCCGACGGCAACCGCGTCGCACTGGCCGGCGCGGCATGGCAGCTGGCGGAGCGCGAAACGCGCTTTCAGTGGTACAATTCGGACGGAACCTGGAACTACGAGCCGGTGACGACCACCAAGCGGGTCGCCAGCGGCAATGTCGATATCCCCAAAGACGAGCCGGCGCGTATCGAGGCTCCCGTCAAGTGGGGCGGCTATGCGATGACAGTCAACGCCGCCGGCGTATCCGGCGCGGGCAGCGAGTTTGAGTCTGGCTGGTACGTCACGCCGACCGCCGAGGACACGCCGGACGTGCTCAAGGTCGCGCTCGACAAGGAGCGTTACAAGGTCGGCGAGACCGCAGTCGTCCATCTCACGCCGCGTTTTTCCGGTACCGCGCTCGTCATGGTGGCCGATGACCGTCTGATTGCAATGAAGTCGGTTCAGGTCGCTGAGGGCGGCGCCGATGTGGAACTGCCGGTAACGGCCGAATGGGGTCCAGGCGCCTATGTGACGGCGATGCTCTACCGGCCGATGGATATCGATGCCCGGCGCATGCCCGGCCGCGCGATCGGCCTGCAATGGGCAGCTGTCGATCCTGAAAGCCGCAAGCTGGACGTTGCGATCTCCAGCGAAGACGTCACGCGGCCGCGTGGCCAGTTGCCGGTCGAGGTCAATATCGCCAATCTGAAGGCTGGCGAGAAAGCCTATTTCACCCTTGCGGCCGTCGATCTCGGAATCCTCACCCTGACACGCCACCCGGTGCCCGATCCCGATGGCTGGTATTTCGGCCAGCGCCGTCTCGGGCTGGACATACGCGATGTCTACGGGCGGCTGATCGACCGGATGCAGGGCGCTCCCGGCATGGTGCGTTCCGGCGGCGATGGCGCGCTGGCGCGTTTCGACGTGCCGCCGCCCACCGAGGATCTCGTCGCTTTCCATTCCGGCGTCGTCGAGGTCGGTGCCGACGGGACGGCGAGGATCGAAGTCGACCTGCCGGATTTCAACGGAACGGTGCGCCTTTCGGTGATGGCTTGGAGCGCAGCCGGAATCGGGCATGCATCGCGAGAGGTGATTGTTCGCGATCCCATCGTCGTGACCGCGAGCCTGCCCAATTTCCTCGCGCCGGGCGACCAGTCGCGCCTCGCGCTTGATCTTGCCCATGTCGAAGGCCCGACAGGGCTGGTCAAGATCTCCGTCGAAGGCGAGGGCGTCACGATCCCTGAGGGCGCCGATCGCACAGTCGAGCTCGGACAGGGAGAACGACAGCAGATTCTCGTGCCGATTATTGCCGGCGACGTCGGCGATCATGTTCTGACCGTTCGCGTAACGACTCCGGACGGTTCGGAGCTCGAAAAGGCATTGAACATGCCGGTTCGAGCGAACGAACCGGAAGTCCTGCGCTACGTTTCGACGGAAATACGTCCGGGCGCCGATCTGACGCTGGATGAAGGTCTGCTGGACGGGCTGCTGTCTGGAACATCGGCGATCACGGTTGCCGTCGGCGGTGCGGGCGACCTCGATGTGCCGGGGCTGCTGGCGATGCTCGATCGCTACCCCTATGGCTGTACTGAGCAGCTGACCAGCCGGGCGCTGCCTTTGGTCTATCTCGATGACGTCGCGCGGGAAGCGGGTCTGCCCGCGGACGGCGAGATTGCCGAGCGGGTACGCAAGACGATCCCCCTGATCCTTGCCAACCAGGCGTCCAACGGCGGTTTCTCGCTCTGGGGACAGGGCGACGCGAACAACATGTGGCTCAACGCCTATGTCACCGAGTTCCTGACCCGGGCGCGCGAAAAGGGTTACGACGTACCCGAAGCGGCGATGCGTCAGGCCATCGACAATCTGCGCAATGGCCTGGCCTATGTTTCCGAATTCGATTCCGGCGGCGAAGATGTTGCCTACGCGCTTTATGTGCTGGCCCGAAACGGCCGCGCGGCAATTGGCGATCTGCGCTACTACGCGGAAGCCAGGCTCGACAATTTCGCAACGCCCATGGCCAAGGCGCAGCTTGCCGCCGCACTGGCTCTCTATGGCGACACGCGAAACGCCGCAACAACGATGCGGGCCGCCATCGCCTCGCTCCGTCAGGACGAGGATACCGGCTGGCGTGAGGATTACGGTTCGGCGCTGCGCGATGGCGCGGCGGTGCTGACGCTTGCGGCCGAAACCGGTGTGGCACCCGCCGACATGGCGGATCTGTCCAAGGGCATTTCTGCGGCCTTCAATGCCCGCAAGCACGTTTCCACGCAGGAACTCGTCTGGCTGACACTCGCCGCGAATGCCCTGCAGAAGGGTGCCGTTCCGCTCCAGCTCGATATCGGTGGCCAGGCAATCCAGGGCAACTATTCGTCGCGTTTCGACGGCGACGATCTCACCGCCGCCCCGGTCGTTATCGCCAATCGCGGCTCGCGGCCGGCGACCACGCGCGTGACCGTCTCGGGTGTTCCGCTCGCCCCCGAGCCGGCGGGCGGCAACGGCTATCGGATCGTTCGCCAATACTACGATCTCGACGGCAACGAAATGCAGCCAACCGACATCGCGCTCGGAACGCGTTTCTTCGCGGTACTGACGGTGACCACGAGCGAGGAGAGGGCGGCGCGCCTTATCGTCAACGACCCGCTGCCCGCCGGTCTGGAAATCGATAATCCGAGCCTGATCGCCAGTGCCGACGTCCCCGACATCGAGGCCATCGATTCGCTCGACGAAACTGCTCACACGGAGTTCCGCAGCGACCGGTTCGTCGCGGCGGTGGACCGTTCGGCGAACGATTCCACGGAGTTCCAACTCGCCTATGTTGTCCGTGCCGTGTCGCCGGGCAGCTTTGCCCATCCGGCGGCGCAGGTCGAGGATATGTACAGGCCGGAATATCGGGCTCGCACCGGTGCGGGGCATGTCAAGATCATCGGGCCGTTGAGGTAAGTTCGATGGTGTCGCGGTCCGCCATCGCCGCCATCGGCCTTGCCTGTTTCGCGGTTGCCGCGGTGCCCGCCGCGCTGCGAACGGGTATGACCCGGGTCGATCTGCCGCCACCCTCGATCGAGACGGGCACCGTCGTCGTCGGGAAGGATGGAGCGATCCTGCGGGCTTTCCCCGTCGCCGATGGCCGCTGGCGCCTGAAGGCGGACCTCGATCGGATCGACGGGCGTTTCCAGCAGATGCTGATCGCCTATGAAGACCGTCGCTTCTTCAGCCATGACGGCGTTGATGGTCGAGCGGTCCTGCGCGCCGCCGGTCAGGTGCTCGCGAACGGAAGGGTGGTGTCCGGCGCCTCCACGCTGACAATGCAGCTTGCCCGCCTTGAGGGTTCCATCGACACAAGGGGGCCTTCAGGCAAGCTTCGACAGATGGCACTCGCACGGGCAATCGAAGCGGAAGCCGGCAAACGCGAGATCCTCGGGCGCTATCTGACGCTCGCCCCCTATGGCGGCAACATTGAGGGCGTCCGCGCGGCGTCGCTTGCCTGGTTTGGCAAGGAGCCCGTCAGGCTGTCAGCGGCGGAAGCTGCTCTTCTGGTTGCCCTTCCGCAGTCGCCGGAAGCAAGGCGTCCGGACCGCGATCCGGCGGCGGCGAAGGCTGCCCGCGGGCGTGTGCTGGAGCGTGCCGTTGAGGCCGGTCTCATATCGTCGGCCGAAGCGCGTGTCGCCAATGCAGAGCCGATCCCGCAGCGCCATGACCTCCCGCTACACGCGGTCCTTCTTGCCGCAAGGCTTGCGACCGGAAAGCCGGCCGGCGCGGTCGTGCCCACGACGATCGACAGCGCATTACAGGCGAGGCTTGAGACGCTTGCGAAGGAGGCAGTGGCGCGTCTTGGGCGGGATATTTCAGCGGCGATACTCGTTGCCGATCTGAAAACCGGCGAAATCAGCGCTTCGGTCGGCACGGCCGATCCGTTCGACCGCCGCCGAGACGGCTATGTCGATATGACCGGACGGCCGCGTTCGCCCGGTTCCGCGCTCAAGCCGCTGATCTACGCATTGGGCTTCGATGCGGGCCTTGCCCATCCCGAAACGCTGATCGAGGACAGGCCGGCAAGCTTCGCCGGCTACAGACCTGAAAATTTCGATCATCAGTTTCGCGGCACTGTGCGTGTCCGCGAGGCGCTCCAGCTTTCCCTGAATGTCCCGGCAGTAAAGATGCTTGAAGCGGTCGGCCCGTCTCGCCTCGTCGCGGCCATGCGCCGCGCAGGCGCCGCGCCGCAGCTGAGCGATCTGTCGCCCCCGGGTCTTGCCGTCGGGCTAGGCGGTATCGGCATCACATTACGCGATCTCGTTGCCATCCATGCTGCGCTCGCGACCGGTGGCCGGAAGGTGCAGTTGCATGAACAGGCTGCGCCGGCATTCGCGCCTTCCGAAGAGATCGTTTCCTCGCGCGCCGCCTGGCAGGTGATGGACGTTCTCGCCGGAGCGCCGACGCCTGGCAACGTGCGCGGCGGCCGCATCGCCTTCAAGACCGGCACGTCCTACGGCTATCGCGATGCCTGGGCGGTGGGCGCCGATGGCGCCCATGTCATCGGCGTCTGGGTCGGCAGGCCCGATGGCGCGCCCATGCCTGGCCTGATTGGGCTCGATGCGGCTGCGCCGATCCTGTTTGACGCGTTCGAAAGGCTCGGCAGGCGTGTGCCGCTGCCCGATGCTCCGGCAGGTGTCCGAGAAATGACGACCGCCTCGCTCCCGCCTGCGCTGAGGCGCTTCGGTGGACCGCGCGCCCGCAAGGATGCGGCGGATTCTCCGGTCATTGCCTATCCGCCGGCAGGCGCGCGTGTGGAAATAGGCAGTCGTCTGGACGCGCTCGCACTCAAGGTGCGCGGCGGTCAGGCGCCATTCGTCTGGCTTGCCGACGGTGTCCCCATCGCCGCCGCAGATTTGGAAAGGCAGCGGCTTTTTGTGCCGCCGGGCGATGGCTTCGTCACGCTGACGGTGATCGACGCTGCCGGCGCATCGGCGCGCGCGAGCGTCTTCATCGATCATACCCGCTGACGATTGCCAGATGCCCTGCGGGCCTGTATCGCTTGTCGCCCCATGATCGAGACGACCGACACCGCAGCCATTCTCGCCCGCGCGCGCAGCATCATTGCGCGCGAACGCGCCGGTCTTGAGGCCCTCGAACGCGAGATCGGCGAGGAAGTTACCAGGGCAATCAGCCTCATCATGATGGCGCGGGGACGTCTCGTCGTTACCGGTATCGGCAAATCAGGGCATATCGGGCGCAAGCTCGCCGCAACATTCGCATCGACCGGAACGCCGAGCTTTTTCGTTCACGCCGGCGAGGCGGCCCATGGCGATCTGGGCATGATTACGCCTGAAGATGTGGTGCTCGCCATTTCCAATTCCGGTGCGTCGAAGGAACTGACTGCCGTTACCGACTATTGCCATGGTCAGGCCATCCCCGTGATCGCGATCACGATGAAGCCCGCCAGCAGGCTCGGCAAGGCTGCCAATGTCGTCCTGCGCATGCCGGAAGTCGAGGAAGTCTGTCCGATCAATCTGGCGCCGACCACATCGGCGATGATGATGCTGGCGCTGGGTCACGTGCTGGCCGTCATCCTGATGGAGGCGCGCGGCTTCGGCGATATCGATTTTGCGCAGTTTCATCCCGGTGGCCGGCTTGGCATGCAGCTGACGACTGTCGGCAGGTTTCTTGAGGAGCATGCAGGCACGCCACCCTTCGTCGCGCCCGATGCGGGAATTGATCAGGTCATCGCGACATTTGCAGAAACGGGCATGGGTTGCGTTGCGGTCGTAACGCCGGCGTCGAGCGCGCTGGAGGGGCTGATCACCGAGGGCGACCTTCGCCGCGCCTATGCGCCGGACCTGTTCGACAAGCGCGCCGCCGATATCATGACCCGCGCGCCGCTGACCGTGGAAACCGGCACGCTGATCCGCCAGACGGTAGACCTGATGAAGGCGCGCCGCATCGCCCATCTCGTGGTCGTGGAGAACGGCCGGGCGCTCAATATCCTGCACATGAAGGATCTCATGCAGCACGGCTATGCATGAACCATTCTGCCGCTACGGCAGATATCCCTGACCTTTTGCTGATAAAAGCCCGCGAGTGTTGCCTAAAAGCAATACCTGTGACGTGCAAAGCAATTTAGGTTGATGGTTAATCAATTGACAAGATAACGGCGGTCAAATGCTCCCGCTTCGGTAGCGACCGGTATTAGGCAACAACGCGGCAAGGCGGGGATTTCGATTTGACTGGCAAACTTATGAGGATTTTGGGGCTGTTCCTGGCCCTTGGTTTGGTTTCGGCATGCGTTTCGTCGGGCTCTCACGTGGCATCGCTGGCACCCGTGCACGGCGAGCGCTTCAGCATTCCCAGCTACAGCGGAATGATGGACCCGGAATGGAAGCGCCAGCGCGTGACCTATTCGGGCAAGGAAAAGCCGGGCACGATCATCGTCAACACGAAGGAGCGGCACCTTTATTTCGTGGAAGAGAACGGCACTGCGATCCGCTATGGCATCGGGGTCGGGCGCGACGGCTTCCGCTGGAGCGGTCAGGCCCGTATCGGCGCTAAGCAGAAATGGCCGACCTGGACACCGCCTTCTTCGATGATTGCGCGTGAGCCCTACCTGAAGAAATATGCCGGCGGCATGCCCGGCGGTCCGAGCAATCCGCTCGGCGCACGGGCGATGTATCTCTATGACGGTGGCCGCGATACGATGTATCGCCTGCACGGCACCAACGAGCCGCGCAGCATCGGCAAGGCCATGTCGTCGGGCTGTATCCGCATGCTCAACGAGGATGTGGCCGATCTCTACGAACGCGCCAAGGTCGGAACCCGCGTGATCGTGCTCTGACCGGAAATACTCGGAAGATTTCGAAGGGCCGCCCGAGGGCGGCCCTTTTGTTTTTGGCCAATCGAATTTTTTTGAAACCCTTTTCCCCGGTGCTCCGTAACTGCGGGCGACAGCGGCCTTCCCCCTGACCTTTTCACACCGCCGCATGTCCCAACGTATGAACCGGAGGAGTCCGAACAATGAAGAATATTCGCAAGATTATGCTTTCCACCGCAGCTGTTGCCGTCGCCGGCGGCATCGCCATGGGCGGCGCATATGCCGAAATGACGAAGGAAGTCGGCGGCGCGCCGATGTACCCATCCAAGAACATCATCGAGAATGCCGTGAACTCCAAGGACCACACGACGCTTGTCGCCGCGGTCAAGGCAGCCGGTCTTGTCGATACACTTCAGGGCAAGGGCCCGTTCACCGTTTTCGCGCCGACCAATGAAGCCTTCGACGCGCTGCCGAAGGGTACCGTCGAAACGCTGCTGAAGCCGGAGAACAAGGATCAGCTGACCAAGATTCTGACCTGCCATGTCGTCGCGGCTGATGCGATGTCCGACGCGATCAAGAAGATGGTTGCCGATGATGGCGGCGCCCACCCGGTCAAGACGGTCGGCGGCTGCGTATTCACGGCCAAGACTGAAGGCGGCAAGATCACGATCACCGACGAACAGGGCAACGTTGCTCACGTCACGATCGCCGACGTCGACCAGTCGAACGGCGTGATCCACGTCATCGACCACGTGCTTCTGCCGAAGTCGTAACGGGCTGACTGAACAAAGCCTCCCTTCCGAGGCCCCTGCGGTCCGGATCCTGCAAGGATCCGGGCCGCTTCTTTTTGCGGCGGTCGGAACATGGAGCGGAATGCCCGCATTTGCCTTGCCGTCAGTGCGACGGGTGGTCGCGAGAGAAGACCTTCGGCATCGCCCAGCAGCATCGAAACGACAGAGGAATGGGGTCCGACGATGACCGGCTTCGGGTTGGAGGACGGCGTTGCTCCAACTCTCCGCCCGAGCGATCGGGTGAGCGCTGGGCGCGCACGGCAGCACACCCATCCTCTGTCATTGCCCGGCTCGACCGGGCAATCCATCCCGCCTTGGTTCAGGCAGATATGTGGACACGTATTATGGGGACTTGTCCCCCCTTGCCGACAGGTTCGCGATGTCAGGGCTGGCGGATCAGCGTACCGGAATAGACAACAGGGCCAGTTGGCTTGCCGCTCGGCGAGCCGCCGGGCGGCTCGACGGTGAGGGCGAAGACGCCGCTTTCGGCCAGCGGGATGCCGGAAACCCTGAGAGACGTCAGCGTATCGCCGTCTCCCAGAAGGCCTACCGACCTCGGCGCGTTCTCTCCGGCGATATACCAGATCTCCAGGCTGTGTCCGGCGGGTCTTTCGACACGCAGGGGGAGTACCTGAACCTGCCCGGATTTCGTATCGACACTTACCAGCATCGCCGGTGTCTGTCCGTCCTGGGTCACCATGGCGACATAGGTATCGCCGCGCTTGCCGAAGCTGGCGAGCGGGCCGGTCAGCATCGTGCCGGCGAGGATGACGGCGGCGATCCCGGCAGCAGCCGCACCGGCCTGCCAATAGCGAAGACGGCGCCGCAGCCCGGCCACGACCTTGTCGTTGGCCGCAGACGGCATATTTGCCCGGGCAAGTATCCTGTCGCGCAGATGCGGCGGCGGGGCGACCGGCTCGATCATGTCTGCAAGCGGGGAAAGCCGTGCCTGCCACCAGGCTATTTCGGCAGCGAGACCGGCATTGGTGCGGGCCTCCAGCGCCACTGCGGCCCTTTCTTCCGGGGGCAGCGTGCCGAGCACATATTCGGCGGCGCGTTGGTCTCTATCGCTCATCGCCTGTCCCCGAGGCAGCTCCTCAGGCCCGCAAGCGCCCTGTGCAGCCGCACCTTGATCGTCCCGACAGGCCTGCCGTGACGGCTGGCCAGTTCCTCTCGCGAATAGCCCGCGACATAGGCCATGACAACCATCTGGCGATCTTCTTCGTCGAGGCCCTTCAGGCAGTGTCGCAACGCCTGCGCTTCGGCAATATCCGGCATGCGTTCGATAAGCGCAGCATCGTCTTCGACGACTTCGCCGATTTCAACGCTTCGGGAGGCGGGTTTTGCAGCGCGCTTCACGTCGATTGCGCGATTGCGCGCGATCGTCGACATCCACGCCACCGCAGAGCCGCGCGTGGTGTCGAAGCTTTCCGCTTTCTGCCAGATCGTCACGAAACACTCCTGCAATACGTCTTCGGCCAAAGCCCTGTCTTGCAGGATACGTAGAATGACGCCAAAGAGTTTCGCCGAAGCGCGATCATAGAGATCGGCGCAACATTTCCGGTCGCCGGCCGCGATGCGCGCGAGCAGGTCTTCCAGGGGTGGCGTTACCAGCGAAATGGCCAACAGTGTTTCTGCCTTCCGGCGTTTCCAATGCCATGAATAGGCCGGAAACGCCACGGCGGATCACTTTGGTTCCAAACTTTGCCGGCATCCGGCCTTTTCAGTAGGGCAGGCCGGCATAGTTTTCCGCAAGCGCCGTCTGGGCCGCTTCCGAATCGGCAAGATAGGTAACCTCGGCGCGCTGCAACGGCGCCGCGAAGCTGTCGGTGTCGGGGAAACGATGCAGCAATTGTGTCATCCATGCCGAAAAGCGCTCGGCCTTCCAGATCCGCGCGAGGGCCTTCTGGGAGTACGCATCTATGCCGGCTGCCGTCTTCTCCTGCACGTGTTCGATGATTGCCTGCGAAAGATAATGAACGTCGCTGATCGCGAGGTTGAGCCCCTTCGCGCCGGTCGGCGGAACGATGTGGGCGGCATCTCCGGCAAGGAACAGCCTGCCGAAGCGCATCGGCTCTGCAACGAAACTGCGAAGCGGCGCGACGAGTTTTTCGATCGACGGGCCGGTAACCAGCGTTTCAGCCGCCTCCGCGGGAAGGCGCGACTTGAGAATCTTCCAGAATGCCTCGTCGGACATGCCTTCGGCTGTTTCGTCCAGACCGCACTGAACGTAATAGCGACTGCGCGTCATGGAGCGCATGGAGCAGAGCGCGAAGCCTTCCGGGTTCTGCACATAGATCAGTTCCGGTGAGACGGGGGGCACATCCGCAAGCAGCCCGAACCACGCAAACGGATAGACGCGCTCATAGGTCTTGATCGAGGCCTCGGGCACCGATGCACGGCTGATGCCGTGGTAGCCGTCGCAGCCGGCAATGTAGTCGCAGCTGATTTCGTGTTTCTGGCCATCTTTCACATAGCTGACCTTCGGCGAGTCCGAATCGAAATCGTGTAGGGCGACGTCCTTTGCCTCGTATATCGTCGGCCGTCCGGAAGCTCGCCTTGCTTCCATGAGGTCGCGTGGCTTCGGTCTGTCCGTAGATGATGACGGCGCGCCCCGCTCAGCCTTTTCAGGTTGATATGGATGTCTCGATGCGGCGCATGAATATCGAACCCGTCATGGACAAGGCCTTCGCGATCGAGTCTGGCGCCGACGCCGGCTTCACGCAGGATATCCGCCGCACCTCCTCGATGACCCCGGCCCGCACGCGGCCGAGGACATACTCTGCGCTCTGTCGCTCGAGGATCACGTTGTCGATGCCTGCATTGTGCAGGATCTGTCCGAGCAGAAGCCCGCCGGCCCTGCACTGATGATGGCGACCTGTGTGCATTCCTGCCCTCCCCACTAAGTTGTTTTGTCAACTATAGGCGCGCACCGTTGCAAGACCAGCAAAAAGCGCATCATGCGCGCGTCAGAATAAAAATCCGGGGAAACGATGGCGTTGAATTTCATCCGCAACAAGGATGTTGTCCTGCATGTCGGCAAGGCGCCGCAGAGCAGGGGCCAGCCAATCGTCTTCATCAATTCCCTTGGCACTGACGGGCGCATCTGGAACGAGGTGACTGAACGGCTCGCCCCGATTTCGCGTGCTATACCTATGACAAGCGCGGCCACGGCCTTCTCGATGCACCGCCAGCGCCTTACAGCCTGGAGCATGTTCCGACCTTGGCGTCGTTCTCGACCATTTCGGCCTCAAGGCGCCGGTTCTTTGCGGCTTGTCGGTCGGTGGGATGATTGCTCAGCTGTTTACCGCACAAAACCCGGATCGGGTTCGCGCGCTCATCCTGTCCAACACCGCGCACATCATCGGGCCGCCGCAAATGTGGCATGAGCGTATTGCCGCTGTCCGCGCCAACGGCATTGAATCGCTGGCCGACGCTGTCATGCAACGCTGGTTTTCGCCCGGATACAGGAGAGATTTCCCGACCGAATTGCGAGGCTGGCGCAATATGCTCGTGCGAACCCCGGTGGAGGGATATGTCGGCACCGGCGCCGCGATCGCCGCGGAGGATTTGACCGAACCGACAAGGCGTATCCGCAAGCCGGCACTTTGCATTGCCGGCACCGAGGACGGTTCGACGCCGCCGGCGCTCATGCGCGAACTCCATGCGCTGATCGACGGCGCGAGATTTGAACTGATCGAGGGTGCCGGTCACCTGCCCTGCGTGGAAACGCCGGCGACGGTGGCCGATCTGATTGCGACATTCATGAAGGAAAGCGGCATTGTCTGACGAAACAGCACATCAGCGGGGCATGAAGGTTCGCCGCAAGGTTCTGGGCAATGCCCATGTCGACCGTGCGGAGGCGGGCAAAACCGATTTCGACAGGGATTTCCAGCGTTTCATCACGGAGGGCGCGTGGGGCTCTGTCTGGTCGGGCAAGCATTTTTCGCTGCGCGAGCGCTCGATCGTCACCATCGCGCTGCTTGCCGCGCTCGGCCATGAGGAAGAGCTGGCGATGCACCTGCGTGCGACGCGCAACACCGGTGCGACTGCAGAAGACATGCGCGAGGTTTTCATGCATGTTGCCGTCTATGCCGGCGTGCCCGCCGCCAATTCCGCCTTCCGCATCGCCAAACAGGTATATGCCGAAGAAAACAAGGCTTGAGACATGAGCGCATCCCTGTTCGACAACCCGCTCTTTTCCGAGCTTGTGGGTGACAGGGAGGTCCAGCAGCTCTTTTCCCCCGAGGCCGATATCGCGGCCATGCTGGATTTCGAGGCCGCGCTTGCCAATGCGCAGGCCGCATATCGGGAAATCGACGAGAGCGACGCCAGGGCCATTGTCGAGGTTGCCGAAGCGTTTAAACCTGACATCGCCGCGCTTGCCGCGGGCGCGGCCAGGGACGGCATGATCGTGCCCGCGCTGGTCAAGGCCTTGCGCGAGAAGCTTGATGAGCCGCAGCGTGCGTCGCTCCACAAGGGGGCAACCAGTCAGGACCTGATCGACACGAGCCTTGCGGTCCGCCTCGGGCACGTCTTCACCCTTTTCGAACAGCGTCTGGCCGAGATCGAGGACGCGCTGTCGGTCATCGCGGAAAATTCGGGCGAGCGTGAAATCATGGGCGTGACCCGGATGCGCGCGGCAATCCCGATCCAGCTGTCGCACCGCCTTTCGGAATGGCGGCGCCCGCTCGCCGAATGCCGGATCCGTGCTGGCGGTGTGCGCAAGCTTGTCTGCGTCCTGCACCTTGGTGGCGCCGTCGGCGACCGGCGCGATATCGGCAAGGAAAAGCTGGACATAGCCAATCACATGGCTGCTGCGCTCGATCTTGGCTTCGATAGCACGCGCCGTCAGTCTTCGCGCGGCTGGGTTGCCGATACCGGCCACTGGTTTGCTCTGGTTTCCGGCTCGCTGGGAAAGATGGCGCAGGATATCGTGCTGATGGCCCAGGATGGCGTGGGGCAGGTTCGGCTGACCGAAGGAGGCGGATCGTCCGCGATGGCGCACAAGGTCAATCCGGTCGCCGCCGAGGTGGTGATTGCCCTTGCAAGGTTCAACGCCACGCAGATCGCCGGCCTGCATCAGGCCATGATCCACGAAATGGAACGATCTGGCGCGGCATGGGCGCTGGAGTGGATGATCCTGCCGCAGATGGCAGCCGCCAGCGGCGCGGCCCTGCTGCTGTCGAAGCGCATCCTCGAAACGACGGACTTCGGCGCCTAGCCGTTCGTTCTGATGCCGGTCAGCGTCTTTGCCGGTGTAATGGCTTCCGGGTCGAGAATGCAGTGCAGGATCGAGGGCTGACCGGACGCCACCGCGCGTTCAAAGGCGGCGGCAAAGTCTTCCGTCCTCTCAACCTTTTCCCCATATCCGCCGAACGCTCTGGCATAGGCTGCAAAATCGGGGTTGCGGAGCGCCGTTCCGCTGACACGGCCGGGATATTCGCGTTCCTGGTGCATGCGGATCGTCCCGTACATCCCGTTGTCGACGACGATGAAGATAACGGGGATGGCGTATTGGACTGCGGTTGCGAATTCCTGTCCATTCATCATGAAACACCCGTCGCCTGCAAAGCAGACGACTTCCCTTTGCGGGTGGACGCGCTTGGCCATGATGGCGGCGGGCACGCCATATCCCATCGATCCCGATGTGGGCGCAAGCTGGGTGCCGAACTGGTGAAACCGGTAGTAGCGATGAATCCAGGCGGCATAATTTCCCGCGCCATTGGTAATGATCGCGTCGACCTTCAGGCGATCGCGCAGCCAGACCATCACGTCCCCGTATTGGAATGCGCCGGGCACTTTCAGCGGCGTTTCCGACCAGTCGAGATAGTCCGCATGCGCCTGCGCCGCGGCTTCGCCGTTGCCGCCGCCTTCCATTGCCGCGAGGGCCGCAGCGAAGGGGCCGGGCGGGCAATTGATGGCCAGTGCCGGCTGATAGACCCGTCCCAGTTCTTCCGCGGAAGGGTGGACGTGGACGAGTGTCTGGTTCGGCGAGGGAATGGCGAGCAGCGAATAGGAGGACGATGGCATTTCGGACAAACGCCCGCCGACGAGCAGGACAAGATCGGCATTCCGTACCCGCTCGGCAAGCTTCGGATTGGGGCCGATACCGAGGTCACCGGCATAGTTCGGATTGCTGGCTGGAAAAAGATGCGTGCGGCGGAACGATGTCGCGACCGGCAGCCCGTGCCGGGCAGCGGCCGCCGCCATGTCGGCAGCGCCTTCGGCGGACCAGCGCGAACCGCCGAGAATTGCGATCGGCGATACCGCTTCCGCAAGGAGGCCGGCGAGCCTGTCCATATCCTGTTTCACGGGCGCGCTTTCGGCGGCGACGACATACGGAGCGTCGGCGACGGCCGCGCTTTCAGTGAGCATGTCCTCGGGCAGTGCGATGACGACCGGCCCCGGCCGCCCCTGCATGGCGACGCGGAATGCCCTGGCGACGAGTTCCGGGATACGCGCCGCATCGTCGATCTCGACGGCCCATTTGGCGATCGGACCGAACATGGCCCGGTAATCGATTTCCTGAAACGCCTCACGCCCGCGCGCCGCGCGCTCTACCTGGCCGACGAACATGATCATTGGCGTGGAATCCTGCATGGCGATATGAACACCGTGGCTCCCGTTCGTCGCGCCGGGGCCGCGCGTTACAAACGCGATGCCCGGCCGCCCGGTGAGCTTGCCTTCCGCTTCGGCCATGATGGTTGCGCCGGCTTCCTGGCGGCAGACGATGAGATCGATGGCCGTATCGTGAAGCGCATCGAGGACCGCGAGGTAGCTTTCGCCCGGAACGCAGGCGGCGCGGGTCACGCCTTGGGCGATGAGTTGATCAACTAGGATTTGACCGCCGGTGCGCGGGCGTGGGATAGGAGCCATGCTTTCAACGTCTCGTGTGCGGATCGCGATGCTGCATTTCCTGAGCGTCTGTCTTTACGGCTGTCATTTCAACCGCATAAAGAACCGCCAAAGGACGAAGAAACGATCTTGAGGAATCGCTTTTAGGGAAAATCAGCCCATGAACGCTGAGCCGCGCGGCAATATGCCGAAGCTTGAGAATTTCTGGATGCCGTTTACGGCCAACCGCCAGTTCAAGGCGGCGCCGCGAATGCTCGCTGCCGCAAGTGGCATGTATTACACCGATGTCGACGGCAATCAGGTGCTCGATGGCACCTCAGGACTCTGGTGCTGCAATGCCGGTCACGGCAGGCGCGAAATCAGCGAGGCCGTTGGCCGGCAGCTGGAAGAGTTGGACTATGCGCCGACCTTCCAGATGGGCCACCCGCTGGCCTTCGAGACCGCCGAAGTCCTGTCAGGTGTTGTCGACAAGGCGCTCAACCGGGTGTTTTTCACAAATTCGGGCTCCGAATCGGCGGACACGGCCCTGAAGATCGCGCTCGCCTACCACCGCGCCAAGGGCGACGCCGGTCGCACCCGCGTGATCGGCCGCGAACGCGGCTATCACGGTGTCGGTTTCGGCGGAATTTCTGTCGGCGGGCTCGTCGCCAATCGGAAGACGTTTACAGCTGCGTTGCTGCCCGGCTCCGACCACATCGTTCACACCCACGACCCGGCGCGCAACGCGTTCTCGAAGGGACAGCCGCGTCATGGTGCCGAATATGCCGACGACCTTGAGCGGCTGATCGCGCTGCACGGCGCGGAAACGATCGCCTGCGTCATCGTCGAGCCGGTCGCCGGCTCGACCGGTGTGCTCGTGCCGCCGGAAAACTACCTGCAACGTCTGCGCGCCATCTGCGACAAGCATGGCATCCTTCTGATCTTCGACGAGGTCATCACCGGATTCGGACGTCTCGGGGCGCCGTTCGCGGTGGAGAAATTCGGTGTGATGCCGGACATCATGACGACCGCGAAGGGACTGACCAACGGCGTCATTCCGATGGGCGCGGTGTTCGTCAGGCAGGCTGTCCACGATGCCATGATGCAGGGCGACGAAGCGGTCATCGAATTTTTCCACGGCTATACCTATTCCGGCTCTCCGGCCGCCTGCGCGGCAGCGCTCGCGACCCAGGAAATCTACCGGCGGGAAAAGCTGTTCGAACGCGCCGCCGATCTTGAACCCTACTGGGAAGAAAAGCTGCATGCGCTGAAAGGGACAAAGCACGTCGTCGACATCCGCAATTGCGGCATTGTCGGCGGCATCGAGCTTGAAAGCCGCCCGGGCGCGCCGGGCAAGCGGGCCTATGAAATCTTCGTCAAGGCTTTCCGGGCGGGCCTGCTCATCCGCGTCACCGGCGACACGATCGCCCTTTCGCCGCCGCTGATTGTCGAGAAAGACCAGATCGACCGTATGATGGGGATGCTCGAAGAGTTCATCCCGTCGGTCGATTAGGCAATGGCTGGCAAACCGGCAACGCTCCGTCCTGCAACCGTCGACGACGCGCGGGCGATTGCGGAGCTGTTTCTGATATCTTCGGACGGCCTTGCCGCCTACATCTGGCGCAAAGTCGATCCCGGCGCATCAGACTTGCTCGATGTCGGGGAGCGGCGCTATGCGCGCACGGGCATAGCCTTCAGTTTTGAGAACTGCACGATCGCGAAGGTCGATGGCGAGATCGCCGGGATGTTGCACGGCTTCGGCATGGAGACTCGCGGCGAACCGGACGAAGACCCGGTTCTGCGGCCCTATAGCGAATTGGAGGAAGCGCCGAGCTTTTATATCGCGGGGGTTGCCGTCCACGAGCGCTTCGCCCGGCGAGGTATCGGCACGCAACTGGTGGAAGCTGCGGCGGCCCGGGCCCGCCTGGAACATTTTAATTGCATCAGCCTCATCGTCTTTGAGCAAAACCGGCCAGCGCTCGAGCTGTATCAAAGGCTGGGATTTGCGGAAGTCGCCCGTCGCCCGCTCGTTCCGTGCCCGGAACTGCACTATTCGCAGGGCGATGCCCTGCTGATGGTCGCGCCGGTGTAAGAACGACCGGGTCTGAGACTAGCTTCGATAGCTTACATTGATGTCGATATAACCGTGCGTCAGGTCGCACGTCCAAACCCTGGACCTGCCCTTTCCCTGGGCGATGTCGACGCCGATGGAGATATCGTCCTTCTTCATCAGGGCTGCGGCGTCCGCTTCGACATAGGAAGGCGCAACCGCGCCGTTCTCCGTCACCCTGATGCCGCAGATCGTGACGGTGATGTCGCGCTGGTCTAGCGCGATTCCGGATTTGCCCACGGCCATCAGGATACGCCCCCAGTTGGGATCGGAACCGGCAATCGCAGTCTTGACGAGCGGCGCATTGGCGATGCTGAGCGCGATCTGTTTGGCATCCTTGTCGGACTTCGCACCGGTGACTTCGATTTCGACAAATTTGGTGGCGCCCTCGCCATCCCGGATCACCAGATGGGCGAGCTCCATGCATAGAGCTTCATAGGCGGCGGCGAAATCGGCCGCGCGCGGATCGTCTGCCTCACTGACGGGCGTGTTGCCCGCTTTGCCGGTGGCAGCGGTGATCAGCGTATCGCTGGTTGAGGTGTCGCTGTCGACCGTGATGCAGTTGAAGGTGCGTTCAACGGCGCCATCGGTCATGTCCTGAAGCGCTTTGGGCGCAATCGCGGCGTCGGTTGCGATGAAGACCAGCATCGTCGCCATGTCGGGTGCGATCATGCCCGAACCCTTGGCGATGCCGTTTATCGTCACCGTCTTGCCATCGATCGTTGCTTGCCGGGTTGCGACCTTCGGGAAGGTGTCCGTCGTCATGATGGCGCGCGCCGTATCCATCCAGGCATCGGCCTTGAGCAGGCCGGATGCGTTTTCGATGCCGGCGGTCAGTTTTTCCAGGGGCGGCGGCTCACCGATCACGCCGGTCGAGGCGATGAACACTTCGCTCGCCTTGCATCCAACGACCTCGGCCGCCTTTTCGGCGCTTGCCCTGACGATCGCGTGGCCCTTCTGGCCCGTATAGGCATTCGCGTTGCCCGAATTGGCGGCGATGGCACGCACCGTGCCGCCGGCGAGATGCGCCCGGCACCATTCGACGGGCGGCCCTGCGGTCGTCGAACGGGTCAGCGCGCCGGCAACGGCAGTACCTTCATCAAATGCCATGAGCATGAGATCGGGTCGGCCCTTGTAGCGAATCTGGCACTCGACGGCAGCCATGCGCACGCCATCGATCGGTTTGAGCGTCGGATAGCTGGCTGGCGCGAGAGGCGAAACTTTCATGGCGAGGCGATCCTGCGTGAAGGAAAACGGCCCGTTCCGCCGTCGGGCGACAGGATTATCTATTTATGGCGATAAGGAAAAGTCGAAAGACCCGGCGAACGCGTCTAATGAACGACGACGTTGCTGGGCCGGCGCCGAATCGCTGCAAGCGTCAGCATGCGCGATGCATTCGTCCAGGCATGGGCGAACTGGGACAGGGCAGGGCCATTGCTCTCGATGCCCTCCTGGCGAAGGGCGTCGATGGCGTTGCGCAAGTCCATGAGAACGTTGAAGGAATTGCCCACGAAGAGGGGCGCCAGCTGATCGTCATAGTGCTCGATCAACCGGTCGAATCCATCTGGCCGCGGTGACGGTGCCGATGCGTAGGTTCTTTTTTCCGGATGCGTGCCCATGTTCATAAGAACGCTCCTCCCTGTTATCCGGTTCCAACTGCAACGTGCAATCGGGGCGATTTTTGGGCCGAAGTGTTTTTATGCGGTAAACGGCGCGAGCTTTCCCGTCGGTTTGGTTATCGTTTTGCGTATTTTGACGGTGGCTCGATCAGGCTTCGACGATTGTTTCAAAGCCGCCCCACATCATGCGCATCCCGTCGAACGGCATGTCATTGGCACTCATGTCGAGGCGGCTATCCTCCATCGCCTTTTTCATACCGGCTTCGCTCATTTCGCGTGACGGCCAGATGATCCATGAAAACACGACCGTCTCGTCATCCTTGAGTTTCACTGCCATCGGAAACGATGTGATCTTGCCGTCAGGCACGTCCTGGCCCCAGGCCTCAACGACGTTCAGCGCACCGTAGTCCTTGAAGACCACGGCAGCCTTCTCTGTGATATCGCGATATTTTTCCCGATTTGCTGTCGGTACCGCGAGCAGAAATCCGTTCACATAAGCCATTCCGATACTCCTTCGGCGTGTTTGCGCTTCACAGGGTCCTGGCGAGTTCTTCAAGCTGATTGGCAGCCTGGCCCCAGCCTTCGTGAAAACCCATCTTTTCGTGCTGCTCGCGGTCTTCCACCGTCCAGTGAAAGCAACGCGCGACGTAGCGGGTCTTATCGCCCTCGTCGTCGAAGGTGACGACGGCCGTCATGAACGGCTTTTGCGAGGGCTGCCACGCGCTTGTATAGGCATCGGTAAAGACGAGTTTCCTTCCTGGCACGACTTCCAGATAGACGCCGGGATTGGGAAATTCCTCACCCTCGGGACTGCGCATCACCACAAGGCTTGAGCCGCCCGGGCGGACGTCGATTCCGACACGCGACACCGTCCACGGTTTCGGGCAGAACCACTGCATGAGAAGTTCCGGTTCGGTCCAGCAGCGCCAGATTGCGCTGCGCGGCGCGTCCAGAAGCCGGTCGAGAACCAGTTCGCGGCTATTCATTGCGCTCGTCGCATCCATCATTTCTGTCCTCAGCTCTGCGGTTCGCATTCGGGCGTCATGCTTGCAACGGCCTGCCTGATTTCCTCAGGCGATACATTGCGCTTCGGCGTTGCGATTGCCCATCGGTGGCCGAACGGATCTTCAACGACGCCGTAACGGTCACCCCAGAACATGTCCGCCACCGGCATGACCAGCGACGCACCGGCTTTGACGGCGCGCTCTGCGAAGGCATCGGCGTCATCAACGATCAGATGGATCGTCACCGGTGTTCCCTTAAGTGCCTTGGGCCCCAACATGTTCCATTCGGGCGCTTCATCGACGAGCATGACCGATGAGCCGTTGATGCAGACACAGCCATGCATCAGCTTTCCGTTCGGGCCTTCCAGCCGCATCATCTCCGTCGCGCCGAACGCGTTGCGATAGAACTCGATCGCCTTCGCCGCATCCTTGCAGATCAGATGCGGGGAAACGCTGTGCACACCGGTTTCATGTGGTTTCTCATTCTGTTCGCTCATGTTGTCTTGCTCCTGGTGGGGGTCTGGTCAGGCTGTTTTGGTCGCCTGGTCTGGTCTGGCGAAAAGCAGGGCGATATAGCGGTGCAGATGGTCGACCATGTCGGCTGCGACCTCTGAGCTCTCCTTGGCCTTGGCGAGGATGAAGGCGCCCTGCAGTGCTGCCTGCGTGAAAAGAGCGAGGCTCTCGGCGGTCCAGTCGCCCTTCACGCCATGAAGTTCCATCGCCTCGGCGATATCCGCTTCGAGTGTCCGCGCATGGCCGGATATGCTGGCATCGCACGCCAGGCGTATTGCCGGATTGCTGTCGTAGGTTTCCTGCACCATCGTGCCGACGAGGCAGGTGAATTCAGGCACGGCGCCTTGGAGCAGCTCACGCCGAAAATCGACATAGGCAAGCACCCGGTCGAGCGGATCGTTATGGCGATGATAGGGCGCGCCAGCAAACAGCGCGCCGGTCATTTGAGACCAGTAATCGGCTGCGGCGACAGCGAGGTCTTCCTTCGATCTGAAATGATGAAAGAATGCGCCCTTGGTCACGCCGGCGGACGCGCACAGATCATCCACCGTCGCTGCCGCGTAGCCCTTTTCCCGAATAACGACCAGCGCTGCATCGAGCAGGCGATCCCTCGCGGTCTGTTTCGTATCCTGCTTTGTCATCGGCAACTCCGTCTCTATCGCGCTGAACATACCAACTGGTCGGTATTTGTCCAGCGTCAATTTCCCCGAAGCTTTTGTCCGCAACTATTGACGCGGTGCAATATAGATCGAAGAGTCCTTGCACGAGGGGTCGGGGAAGACGGGCGGAAATGGCGGGGCAGAAACAGAAGAAGAAGGATGCGGCGCCGCGGATCGCTCTGAAGGGCATCTGTCGCAGCTTTCCGGGGATCGTCGCCAATGACGACGTGACCATGTCCGTAGCCCCGGGCGAAATCCACGCGCTCGTCGGTGAGAACGGTGCTGGCAAATCGACGCTCGTCAAGATGCTCTACGGCGTGCTGAAACCCGATGCCGGTCAGATTTATTGGGACGGCGAGCCTGTCACGATCGATAGTCCGAAGACCGCGCGATATCTCGGCATCGGTATGGTTTTCCAGCATTTTTCGCTGTTTGAGGCCATGACCGTGCTGGAGAATATTGCGCTCGGTCTCGATGAGCCCGTACCGCGGCGCAGGCTGGAATCGCGTATTCGCGACATCCTCCATACCTACAATCTGCCGCTCGATCCCAGACGCGCGGTACATACCTTGTCGGCCGGCGAACGCCAGCGGATCGAGATCGTGCGCGCGCTCCTGCTCAGGCCGAAGCTGCTGATCATGGATGAGCCGACTTCGGTACTGACGCCGCAGGAGATCGAACACCTCTTCAAGACGTTGCGCCGGATCTCGGAAGAAGGCTGTTCGATCCTCTACATCTCGCACAAGCTGGAAGAGGTGAAGCGGCTCTGCGACAGCGCAACGATCCTGCGCGCCGGTCGAAAGGTGGCAAAATGCAATCCGGGCAAGACCAGCGCGCGCAAGCTCGCCGAGATGATGATCGGATCGGAACTGAAAGACGTGGCGCGTCAGGCGACGGCGCCTTCACGCAAACGCGAAGTCCGCCTTTCCGTCGAGGGGCTGTCCCTTGCTCCATCATCCCTGTTCGGCACGCCTCTCGCTGAAATCGCGTTTTCGGTCCAGGCCGGCGAGATATTCGGTATCGCAGGCATCGCCGGCAACGGACAGAATGAACTCTTTGCCGCGCTGTCTGGCGAGCGGCCCTGCGCCCCGGGCGTGATCCGCATCGGCGGCATTTCCGCCGGCGACAAGTCACCTTCCTCAAGGCGGGCGCTGGGCCTTTGCGCACTGCCGGAGGAACGCAACGGTCACGCCGCCGTCCCGTCCTTCACGCTTTGGGAAAATCTTGTGCTGACGGGCAGGCGAACGCTTGCCCTGACCAGTGCAGGTCTCATCCGCCGGCGCCGCGCGCGGCGGTTCAGTGGCGAGGTCATCTCGCGTTTTGATGTGCGCACCACTGGCGTCGATGCGGAAGCATCAAGCCTTTCGGGCGGCAATCTGCAGAAATTCGTTCTTGGCCGCGAGATCGCACAGAACCCGCGCATACTGGTCGTTGCCCAGCCGACCTGGGGCGTCGATGCGGGTGCTGCGGTTACAGTGCGTCAGGCCATCGCCGACCTCGCCGCCGCCGGCACGGCCATCGTCCTCATCAGTCAGGACCTCGACGAACTGCTTCTGCTGGCAGACACGGTCGCCGTCATCAATCAGGGACGTCTCACCGAAATGGGCCCTGCTGCCACCGTTTCGGTCGAACGGATCGGCATGCTGATGGGCGGCATCCATGGTGAGCCAGCCGTGGTGACACCGGCATGAAAATAGCGATAGTCCCCCGTCTCAAGCCCTCGCGGCTGATTTTCTGGTTCGGGCCGGTCCTTGCGGTTCTTGCGACCATGATCGTCGGAACGCTCGTCTTTGCCGCGCTTGGTATCAACGGCCTCAAGGCGGTTGAGACGATCTTCCTGGAGCCTGTCCTCAACCCCCAGCGCTGGCAGGATCTCGGCGTCAAGGCGGCGCCGATGCTGATCATTGCATGCGGTCTGGCCTACGGTTTCCGGGCCAATGTCTGGAACATCGGTGCCGAGGGTCAGTATATCGCCGGCGCGATTGCCGGAACGGGCGTTGCGCTGCTCGCGGACGGTTCCCTTCCCGGCTCGCCCCTGCCGCTGATGTGCTTCGCCGGTGTGCTTGGCGGCATGGCATGGGCGGCGTTGCCTGCGCTTCTGCGCACCCGCTTCCGCGTCAACGAAATACTGGTGACGCTGATGCTGACCTATGTCGCCATCCAGCTCCTGTTCTATCTGACACGCGGTCCCTGGCGTGACCCGAACGGCTTCAATTTTCCTCAGACACGGCTCTTCGAAGCGGCCGAATCCCTGCCGATCGTGGTCCCGGGAACGGTGATACATCTCGGCGTCCCCCTCGCGCTCGTCATCGCGCTCGTGATGTGGATCGTCATGCAACGGACGACCGTCGGGTTTGCCGGCAGAACGGTCGGACTTGCGCCGCACGCGGCGCTCTACGGGGGCTTCCGCAACGACCGGGTGGTCTGGTTCAGCCTGATGCTGAGCGGCGGCCTTGCCGGTCTTGCCGGAATATTCGAGGCGGCAGGTCCTTTCGGCCAGCTCACGCCGCAGTTCGGCGTCGGCTACGGCTTTGCCGCGATCATCGTCGCCTTTCTCGGCCGCCTCAATCCTCTGGGCATCGTGCTGGGCGCGCTCGTCCTTGCTATTTCGATTGTCGGAGGCGAGATCGCACAGACCCGGCTTGGCGTACCCAATGCCGCCATCGGCGTCTTTCAGGCGATGATGCTCTTCTTCCTGCTGGCGGTCGATGTGTTCGTCAGCAACCGGCTGGTGTTCGAAAGGGATGAAAACGCATGAGCGCCGATATCCTGATTGCCATTTTCGTCACCGTCATCACCGCCTCCACGCCGGTTCTGATCGCCGGGCTCGGAGCATTGGTCGTGGAAAAATCCGGCGTCCTCAATCTCGGCGTTGAAGGTATGATGCTGATCGGCGCGGTCACCGGCTTTGCCATGGCGGCGACAACGGGCAGTCCGACGCTCGGGTTCATCGCGGCGATCGTTGCCGGCGCGGCCGCGTCGATGGTCTTTGCCGTGCTGACGCTGACGCTTGCCGCCAATCAGGTCGCCACGGGTCTCGCACTGACGATCTTCGGCACCGGTCTTTCGGCTCTGGCCGGCAAGGGTTTCGTCGGCAGAACCGTGGATGCGTCCATCCGCATCTTTCCCGACGTGCTGGCGCTGCATCCGCTGGGCCGACTGATCTTCTCCCATCACCCGATGGTATATCTGTCCCTCGTGCTGACGGTTGGCGTTGCCTGGTTTCTGAGCCGCTCACGTGCCGGGCTCATTCTCAGGGCCGTGGGAGAATCGGCCGATGCGGCCCATTCGATCGGCTACAACGTCATCGCCATCCGGTATCTTGCCGTGGCCTTCGGCGGCGCGATGGCGGGGCTTGGCGGCGCCTGCTTCTCGCTGATGCTGACGCCGATGTGGTCGGAAAAGCTGACAGCCGGGCGTGGCTGGATCGCGCTCGCCCTTGTCGTCTTCGCGTCATGGCGGCCGGGGCGTCTGCTGGCCGGAGCCTATCTGTTCGGTCTCGTCATGACGCTTGAACTCCACGCCAAGGCCGCGGGCTTCGGCCTGATCGCGCCGGAGGTGCTGGCGATGATGCCCTATCTGGCGACGATCCTGGTCCTGACGATCATCTCGATGCGCCCGGGGTCCGCCTATTCGGCAGCGCCCGCATGCCTTGGCAAGCCATTCCGTCCGCCGGTTTGACCGACCGGCCTAGCCGAAGATGCCCTTATATTGATCGCGCAGCAGGTTCTTCTGAACCTTGCCCATCGTGTTGCGAGGGAGTTCGTCGACGATGAAGATCTTCTTGGGGCATTTGAAAGCGGCGAGCTTTTCGCGCAGTGCCGCGCCAATAGCATCCGGGTCTGGCGAAGCGCCTTTTTCCGGCACGACAATGGCGACGACCGCTTCGCCGAAATCACGGTGCGGCACGCCGATCACAGCCGATTCGTTGACGCCGTCCATGTCGTCGATATGCCCCTCGACTTCCTTCGGATAAACGTTGAAGCCCCCGGTAATGATGAGGTCCTTGCCGCGCCCGACGATGTGGACATAGCCATCCTCGTCCTCGCGGGCGAGATCGCCGGTGATGAAGAAGCCGTCAGTGCGGAACTCGCTCGCGGTCTTCTCCGGCATTTGCCAATAGCCGGAAAAGACATTCGGCCCCTTCACCTCGATCATCCCGATTTCACCCTTCTTTACCGGCGTGCCCGTTTCCGGGTCGACGATCCTGAGCAATACGCCGGGCAGGGCGAAGCCGACCGTTCCCGGACGCCGTTCGCCGTCATAGGGGTTGGAGGTGTTCATGTTGGTTTCGGTCATGCCGTAGCGTTCGAGAATCTTGTGGCCCGTTCGCTCGGTCCAGGCGCGATGCGTTTCGGCGAGCAGCGGCGCGGAGCCCGAAACAAAAAGGCGCATCCCCGACGCAACGTCTTTCGTGAGCCCCGTCTCGTCGAGCAGGCGCGTATAGAAGGTCGGAACGCCCATCATCGAGGTCGCCTCCGGCATCCAGCGGAGGACTTCGGCAGCGTCGAACTTCTGCAGGAGAATGATCGAGGCATTCGCGAACAGGGCAACGTTGGTCGCGACGAAAAGGCCGTGTGTATGGAAGATCGGCAGGGCGTGGATCAGCACATCGTCGGGCGTGAATCGCCAGTATTCCGCGAGTGTAATGGAATTGGACGCGAGGTTGTCATGGCTGAGCATCGCGCCCTTTGAGCGTCCGGTGGTGCCGGACGTGTAGAGAATAGCCGCGAGATCCGAGCCGTCATTCTCATGGGTCTGGAACGATTTTGCCGCTTCAAGCCCCATCGCCGCGATGGTGCCGGCTATGGCCTCGACGCTTTCGTCGTCCCTGGGCGTCCGGTAGACGCCGAGCGTCTCAAGCCGCGCGCCGGCGTCCCTGGCGACTGGTGCGAGCGCCTCACGCTTTTCCGGCGAGCAGATGAACAGTGCAGGTTTGGCATCACCCAGAAAATAGGCGACTTCGGCAGGCGGATAGCCGGTATTCAACGGCAGGAAGACGCAGCCGGCGCGCACAACGCCGAGATAGAGCATCAGCGCCTCGATGCTCTTTTCAACCTGAACGGCAACGCGGTCGCCGGGCATTGCCCCGAGCGCGCGAACCAGATTTGCAAACTGCGCGGAAACCCGGTCGACATCGCCATAGCTGTAGCGGCGTCCGTCGGGCAGCCTGGCAAACAGCTTGTCTTCAGGCTTGGCCGGAAAGCGCGCGGCGATCTGGGCGTAGAGGTTATGGTTGCTCATGGGTCTTCCGCCAGTCAGGTTATGCTGCCCGCAAGTGACTTTTCCCCGGCTGCCCTGTCAAGAAGGCGCTTCCCCGCGCCGGTGCCTTACCTTAAAGACGGGGCCATCCGAACGCCTGCCAGAGAAGGTCGCCCATGTCCCGCATCGCCTATGTGAACGGCCAGTTTCTGCCGCTGGAAGACGCGCGGGTCTCCGTGCTCGATCGCGGTTTCCTGTTTGCCGACGGGGCATATGAGGTGACCTGCGTCATCGATGGCGGGCTCGTGGATTTCGAAGCGCATATTGCGCGATTGCAGCGTTCGCTGAAGGAAATCGGCATGGGCATGCCGATGGATGGGCCGGCGCTCGAGCAGCTTCACCGCGAGATCGTCAAGCGGAACGGCCTGACAGAAGGCGCGGTCTATCTGCAGGTAACGCGAGGCGCAGCCGAACGCGATTTCGCCTTTCCGAAGAACGTCAGTCAGACGGTCGTCCTGTTCACGCAGGCGCGCGATCTCGTTGATGCGCCGGGTGCCAGATCAGGCATCAAGGCTGTGTCTGTTCCCGATATCCGCTGGACCCGCCGGGACATCAAGTCGGTGGCGCTTCTGGCTCAGGTTCTCGCCAAGCAGACGGCTGCCGCCGCCGGCGCGGGCGAAGCGGTAATGCATGAGGACGGAACGGTTACTGAAGGCGCGTCGTCGAATCTGTGGATCGTCGCGGCGGACGGGTCGCTTGTGACACGTCAGCTGTCGAGCGCCATTCTCGCCGGCATTACCCGGCGCACGACGATGAAGCTCGCTGACGAAACCGGCATCGTGCTGCACGAGCGCCCCTTTACCCTAAAAGAGGCCTACGCCGCGCGCGAAATGTTTCTGACCGCCGCGACGGCGCTCGTCATGCCGATTGTCGAACTTGACGGCCGCCCGATTGGCAACGGAGCGCCCGGCCCGGTCACGAAGCGTCTGCGGGAAATCTATATCGAGACCGCCAGGGCCGCCGCGCGGCAGGCTGCGAAATAGCGCCTAGTCGTTTTGGCGCTGTCGCAGGCTGGAAACGGCATTGGCATGCGCGTCGAACCCTTCGTAGCGAGCGAAAGTCTCTGCGGCGCCTGCAAGCCGGTCGAAGCCGGCACGGGTCAGATGCGCGATCGTCTGCCGCTTCATGAAGTCATGGACCGAGAGCGCCGAGCGGGTTTTCGCCCAGCCACCGGTCGGCAGTACGTGATTGGGTCCAAGCACATAATTTGCAATGGCGATCGCGGTATTTCCGCCCAGCAGGATTTCGCCGGCGTTCTCCAGCTTTTCCAGCAGCGTGAACGGGTCCGCTGCATGCACCATCAGATGCTCGGGCGCGTAGTCGTTGATGAAGTCGCAGGCTGTCTGCATGTCCGGCGTGATGAGGATGCCACCGGCAGGTCCTGACAGGACGGTGCGTGCATACCCTGCGCGTTCCGGCCCCATTTGCCCAAGCAGCGCTTCGATCTCGCCTGCGGCGGCGGATGCCAGATCGGCGTCGGGCGTGACGAGCCACGCCGAGGAATCGGGACCATGCTCGGCCTCGTTGAGAAGGTCGAGTGCGACATTTCGGATGTTCGATCCGGCCTCGGCGAGAATGATCGATTCAGATGGGCCAGCCGGCGGACCGACGTCGATGACATTGGAAAGCAGCTGCATCGCGGCGACGACCCAGGGGCTACCCGGCCCAAGCACCTTTGCCATCTTCGGTACGGTCTGCGTTCCATAGGCGACTGCGGCGACTGCCTGCGCGCCGCCGCAGCGGAAGACTTCCGAAACACCAGCAAGCCGGCAGGCATAAAGGGTCGCGTCGTCGATGCCGCCTTCAGGCGTCGGCGGTGTCAGCACGGCGATGCGCTTTACGCCGGCGACCACGGCGGGAATGGTCGTCATCAGCGCGACCGAGGGAAACGCGCCCTTGCCGCGCGGCACATAGGCGGCGACCGAAGGAATGGGCGTAACGCGGTCGCCGGCGAGAACGCCGGGAGCCATCTCGGTCATGACGAGGGCTTCCGGTTTCTGTTCTTCGTGAAACCGCCGGATATTGGCTGCGGCCAGCTGCATTGCTGCCTTGAGATCGTCGCCGAGCCGGTTTTCTGCGGCATCGAACTCGGCAGCGGTGGCTGCAATGCCGTCGGCGGCGACGGGCGCGCCGTCGAATTTGGCGGCAAACTCTGCAAGCGCTTCGTCGCCGCGCGTGCGCACCGCCTCGATGATGGGGCGGGCGCCTTCGACATAGCGCGAGAAGTCCTCCTCGGCGCGCCGGGTCAGTCCGGCACGCGCGTTGGCGTCGAGGTCGGTCAGTCTGACAATGCGGATATCGCCCATGGCGCGCCCGGCAATCCCTGTCCCCTGGTTGATGTGCCCAAGGGGCCTAAACGAGCGGGCCGCCATGCGCAAGCGCGATCGCGCCGCGGATTTACGATGGCCGGCGGTCAGATGGCGGTCGTTGTCACCAGATGCCAGGCGTAGAAGACCGGCGTCAGCAGGAGCACGAAGAAACCGGCGGCCGTGATGCGGTCGAGTGTGCGGGGGGCGATGCGAAGGGAGGACATCTGCTCTTTTCCTTTTTTGCACTGCAATATGACGGTGCATCTAGGCGCTCCGGCGATGCGGGTCGATGGTGCGCGATGTCGCAGTAAAATCACGTAATTTCTTACCCTTAAGGAGAAATACGTAAGGCTTTGGCGCGCGTCAGACCTTAAGCGCATTGCGTGATCGCATGTCCCGCTTTTAAGCTGCCGCCTTCATGTTCGCGCCAGTGCGGGGCGAGAGCGGAATCCTACGGGCAATCAAGGGAGTGAACGGTTCGATGAAGAAGTTTGGAGTGGGTGCGCTGGCTTTTGCCGCAGCGCTCGGGATCGCTGCCGGTTCGGCAGCAGCGGACGACCTGAAGATCGGCATGATGCTGACCCTTTCCGGTCCGGCCGCGTCGCTCGGCAAACATGTGCAGGACGGCTTCATGCTCGGCCTGAAGGAAGCCGACGGCAAGTTCGGCGGCGTCGCCACCGAAGTGATCGTCGCCGATGACGAACTCAAGCCGGATGTCGCGGTCAGCAAGGCCAGGGAACTGGCCGAAAGCGACAAAGTGCAGATCGTCGTGGGCACCGTGTTTTCGAATGTCATGATGGCGGTGGCAAAGCCGCTCAGCGACGCTGGCGTTGTCGTCATCAGCCCGAATGCCGGTCCCGCGCCGCTTGCCGGCCAGGGTTGCTCGGCAACCTACTTCAACACCGCGTGGCAAAACGACAACAACCATGAGGTCATGGGCCAGTATGCCGAGTCGAAGGGCTTCAAGAAGGTCATTCTGATGGCGCCGAACTATCAGGCTGGCAAGGACTCAATGGCTGGCTTCAAGCGCTACTACAAGGGCGAGGTGGCCGACGAAATCTTCACCCAGCTCGGCCAGCTCGATTTTTCCGCCGAACTGGCGCGCATCGCCGCGGCCAAGCCGGATGCCGTCTTCACGTTCATGCCGGGCGGCATGGGCGTCAACCTCGTGAAGCAGTACAGCCAGGCGGGCCTGACCGGCACCATTCCCTTCCTGTCGGCCTTTACCGTCGATGAGACGACCCTGCCCGCGACCAAGGATGACGCCGTCGGCATGTTTGCCGGCAGCCAGTGGGCCCCGAACCTCGACAACGCGGCGAACAAGGCCTTCGTTGAGGCCTTCCGCGCCGCCTATGGTTATGAGCCCTCGCTCTATGCCAGCCAGGGCTACGATACCGCAAAGCTGATCGATGCGGCGGTCAAGGCCTCGGGCGGCAAGCTCGACAAGGATTCGCTGGTCAAGGCGCTGGAAACCGCGTCCTTCGACTCCACGCGCGGTTCCTTCAAGTTCAACACCAACCATTTTCCGATCCAGGATTTCTATCTGGTGAAGGCGGTGAAGAACGATGCCGGCGCCTATGTGACCGAAGCGGTCGAGAAGGTCTTCACCGATCACGGCGATGCCTACGCCGAACAGTGTAAAATGTGATTTCATACGAACTCGATCGCGGGCCGGAGACGATCCGGCCCGCGATCCATTTCCGGGGGCGAATTCGATGAGCCTGATGCTCATGGCGGTGCAGAGCCTGAACGGGCTGCAACTCGGCATCCTGCTATTCCTGATCGCCGCCGGCCTGACGCTCGTTTTCGGCGTGATGGATTTCATCAATCTCGCGCATGGCGTGCAGTACATGGCGGGCGCCTATTTTGCTGTCACCGCCTGGCTGCTCACCGGCAATTTCATGATTGCCGTGATCCTGGCGCTGGCCGCCTCGCTCGCCTTCGGGCTGTTGCTGCAGTGGCTCGTCTTCCGACACCTTATGGGCAGGGACCATCTGGACCAGGTGCTCGCCACTTTCGGCGTTATCCTGACGCTGAACGAGGCGGCCCGCATGATCTGGGGGCCATCCCCTCTTTCGCTTCCCATACCGGAGGCGCTTTCAGGCTCGATCGTCCTGATGCCCGGCCTGCTCTATCCCGTATATCGCATCGGCATCATCGCCGCCGGCCTTGCCGTCGCTCTGCTGCTATGGCTGCTCATCGCCCGCACGCGGGTCGGCATGCTGGTGCGCGCCGGCGCAACCCACGCGCCGATCGTCGCGGCGCTGGGCATCAATATCGATCGCCTTTTCGCGATGGTCTTCGGCTTCGGGGCAATGCTGGCAGGTTTCGCCGGCATGATGGCCGCGCCCATCCTCGCCGTTGAACCGAGCATGGGCGACAATCTCCTGATCCTTGCCTTTGTCGTCATCGTCATCGGCGGCATTGGGTCGGTACGCGGCGCGTTTCTCGCTGCCCTGATCATCGGCTTTGTCGATACGATGGGCCGCTCCTTCGCAACCGATCTGATGAAACTGTTCCTGTCGCCGTCGGCGGCAAACGATGTCGGCCCGGCGCTCGCATCGATGCTGATTTACATTCTGATGGCCGTTGTCCTGTTTTTCCGGCCGGCCGGCCTGTTTCCTGCGAGGGGCACTTGACCAGCACCAGACGCCGTGCCGGATGGCTGCCTTTGGCGCTCTTCGTCGTCGCGGCTGCCTGGCCGATGATTGCGGAAATGTCCGGCAATCCGTTCTGGACGGTGCTGGCCTCGCGCATGCTCATCTTTGCCATCGCCGCCATCAGCCTCGACCTCATTCTCGGTTATGGGGCGATGGTCAGTTTCGGGCAGGCGGGGGCTGTCGGCATTGGCGCCTACTCGGTCGGCATTGCGGCTTCCCATGGTCTCAATGAAGGCCTCATCGTGCTACCGCTGGCAGTATTGGCGTCAGGCCTGTTTTCCCTCGTCACAGGCTTCGTCGCGGTCAGGACGCGCGGCGTCTATTTCATCATGATCACGCTTGCCTTCGGCCAGATGATCTATTTCACGGCGACAAGCCTTTCGGCCTATGGCGGCGATGACGGTCTGACGGTCTGGAGCCGCAGCACGATTTTCGGCTCGGGCATTCTGGAGGACGAAAGGGTCTTCTATGCCTTCGTTCTCATACTGCTGGCGGCGGTCTGGGTGCTGGCCCGTTTGCTCGTCGCATCTCCCTTCGGCAAGGTGATCACCGCGGCGCGACAGAATGAGGCGCGCGTGGAATCGCTCGGCTTCGATATCTTCGCCCACCGGCTGGCGATCTACACGATCTCTGGCGCCATTGCCGGTCTGGCGGGTGGTCTGCTTGCCAATCACGCTGAATTCGTCAGCCCGGCCTACATGAACTGGCAGCGCTCCGGCGAGCTGATCGTCATGGTCGTTCTCGGCGGCATGGGCACGCTGTTCGGTCCGATCGCCGGCGCGCTGGCCTATCTCGGGCTGGAACATGTGCTGGCCGGCTTCTGGCAGCACTGGCGCATCATCCTCGGCCCGCTCCTTATTCTGGTGGTCCTGCGCGCGCCGGGCGGTCTCGGCAGCTTCATCAAGACGAGGCGGACATGATGTCTCCGACTTTGAAGGTGGAGGGACTGCGCAAGGCCTATGGCGGACTTGTGGTCTCCGATGGCATCGATCTGGAAGTCCGGCCGGGTGAGATTCACGCGTTGATCGGCCCAAATGGCGCCGGCAAGACAACGCTAGTCAGCGAGATTGCAGGGGCCGTCACGCCTGATGCGGGACGGGTATTTCTGGAAGGCAGAGACATTACGGGGCTGCCGCCGCACGAGCGTGCGCGCCTTGGCCTTGCACGGTCCTTCCAGATCACGGCTGTTCTCCCGCGTTTCACGGTCCTTGAGAATGTAACGATCGCTATTCAGGGGCTTGAGTGCCGGCGGTTCCGTTTCCTGCCCGCGCCTGCCCTTGAAACCGGGTGGTGTGAGCGCGCTTCCGCGATCATCGAGTCTGTCGGCCTTGGCCGCCGTGTCGATACGCTGGCCGGCTCGCTCAGCCATGGCGAGAAGCGGATGCTGGAAATGGCGATCGTGCTGGCGCGCGCGCCCCGGCTGCTGCTTGCCGATGAACCGATGGCGGGTGCCGGGGGCGAGGAAACGGCAGCGCTTGTCGCGCTGCTCGAGCGACTGAAAGGAACTGTCCCGGTGCTGCTGATCGAGCACGACATGGATGCCGTCTTCGCGCTGGCCGACCGCATCAGCGTTCTCGTCTATGGCCGCATCATCGCCAGCGGCACGGCCGCGGAAATCCGCGCCAATCCCGAGGTCCAGGCCGCCTATCTGGGAAGCGATGAGGGGCTGGTGGCATGATGCTCGTCGTTCGCGGCCTGCGGGCTTCCTATGGCGCCAGTCCGGTACTCCATGATGTGGATCTCGATATCGGCGCGGGCGAGGTGGTTGCCCTTATGGGCCGCAACGGCATGGGCAAGACGACGACCATCAGGGCGCTGATGGGTCTGCTGAAGCCGTCTGCCGGCTCGCTGGTCTTCAGGGGCCGCGAGCTGTCGGGCCTCGCGCCGTTCCAGATTGCGGGCGCCGGCATCGGGCTTGTTCCCGAGGGACGTCAGATATTCCCGCGCCTGTCGGTCGAGGAAAACCTTGTCGCGACGGCGCGGCCGGGTCGCTGGGACCTCGCTTCCGTCTATTCGCTGTTTCCCGCGCTCAAGGCGCGGCGCAGCCATGGCGGCACCAGAATCTCGGGCGGCGAACAGCAGATGCTCGCGATCGGCCGGGCCCTCATGACCAATCCGGAATTGCTGGTGCTGGATGAGGCGACCGAGGGCCTAGCCCCATTGCTGCGCGCCGACATCTGGCATTGCCTCGCGTCGCTGAAGCAGCACGGGCAGGCCATCCTCGTCGTCGACAAGCATGTCGGTGCGCTCGCGCGCATCGCAGACCGCTTCACGATCATGGAAAAGGGCGTGACGGTCTGGACAGGCGGACGCGAGGCGTTCGTATCGGACCCCGCCATCGCCCAGCGTTACCTGGGCGTCTAGGGCTGCGAAGCCGCAGGCCTGCCGCCGTCATCGCCCGACGGCAGCGAGGTCGTCTTATCCCCCGCGTCCGTAATCGTCGCTGAAGCGCACGATATCGTCTTCGCCGAGATAGGCGCCGGTCTGGATTTCGATGATCTCCACCGGGATCTTGCCGGGATTGCCGAGCCGGTGCACGGCGCCCATCGGGATATAGGTGGATTCGTTTTCGCCGAGCATCGTCACATTCGCGTCGACCGTCACTTCGGCTGACCCCTTGACCACCACCCAGTGTTCCGCCCGGTGGTGGTGCTTCTGGAGGGAGAGCTTGTGTCCCGGTTTGACCATGATCCGCTTGACCTGAAAGCGTTCTCCGATCTGCAGGCTTTCGAACCAGCCCCATGGCCGGTGGACGCGCCGGTGATGCAGTGCCTCGTTGCGTCCTTCCGCGGCCAGCCGCGCGGCGATCGTCTTGATCTTGCCGGTCGCGCCCTGGCCTGCGACGAGAACCGCATCCTGCGTGACGATGACGTTGACGTCCTCGATCCCGGCGACGACGGTCAGCGGTCCCTCACTGCGCACATAGGCGTTCCTGACGTCCTCCAGAACAGTGTCGCCGAGGACGGCATTGCCGTTTTCGTCGCGCTCCGACTGCATCCAGACGGCTTCCCACGTTCCCATGTCCGACCAGGCAAAGCTGACGGGCACGACCGCGGCCCGATCGGTCTTTTCCATGATGGCGTGGTCGAAGGAAATCGCCGGCGCATCCCGAAAGGCATCCGCGCCGAGACGCTGAAAGGAGAGGTCGGCTTCCACCGCATTCACTGCGTCGCGAACCGCAGCCAGCATTTTGGGCTGTAGTTTCCCGGCGATGTCGATCAGCGCGGCGGCGCGGAACATGAACATGCCGCTGTTCCAGAAACAGCCGCTGCGCATCAGTTGCAGGGCAAGCTCGGTTGCAGGCTTCTCGATGAACCCGGCGACGGAAAGCGCGGGCGCCGCGCCATCGATCGCGTCTCCGGTGCTGATATAGCCGTAGCCGGTTTCCGGATGCGAGGGAGCGATGCCGAAGGTAACGATCCTGCCGGATTGCGCGGCGGCAACGCCTTCCGCGATGCTCGCGCGGAAAGCCGCCGGATCGGGGATGTGGTGGTCGGATGGCAGGACAAGCACGATGGCATCGTCATCGCGATCTGCCAGCAGCGCGGCCGCTGCGAGGATGGCGGGGCCGGAATCGCGCCCTTCGGGTTCGAGAACGATGTCGCCGCTGACACCGACGGAGGCCATCTCGTCAACGATGGCAAACCGGTAGGAATCGTTGCTGACGACGACCGGCGGCTGGAACATCGGATCGTCGACGCGGCGCAGCGTTTCTGCGAATGGCGAGTGTGCTCCCATCAGCGGAATGAGCTGCTTTGGATGATCGCGCCGCGAGAGCGGCCAAAGCCTCGTACCCGCACCGCCGCTCAGTATCACCGGATAGATTTTTTGTGTCATGTCTGTCTGTCTGTACGGACTGCCTTCAACCCACCGGGCGGTGCTTGCCGCCGTGGCGCGCCATGTGTTCTATAGTGCGCGCCGGGGATTTTCCACCAACGGGCGCGGCTTTTGGCACAAAATCGATTCCTTCCCGTGATCGAAAGATTACTGGCCAGTTCCGACGGCTCGGAGCAATCGCGATTGGGGGTGTATCGCCGGGTCCGCGATCAGCTGGTCGCGACCGCCGAGAAGTCGGGCCGAAAGATCAGCGAAAGCGCCGCGGAGGAGCTTGTTTCCGAACTCGACGCGGCAATTGCGCTGCTTGAATCGCGCTACAGGGCACGTCAGCCACAGGCGCCGGTTCGTCCCGCCCCCGTTTCACCGAGGCCGGCGCCGACGTCGTTTGGTTCGCGTGCGGCAGTTGCGAGTCCGCTGACAACGTCGCCTCGACCCGAAATGGCGCCCAAGCCGAAGGCAACTGTGCCTGTCCAGCCTGTCTTGCCACCGGACCGGGCCGCACCGCCTGCGTCAAAAACACCGGCGACGCCCTTGCGCCCGGCCACAACGCCCGTCGCCAGGCCGGTTCCCGCGATGCCAGCGGAGCGACGGCTTGAAGCGCTCCTGAGGGCCACTCTCAATGATGAACTGGTGCGCCTCGGCGCGCAGCCGGTTCCTGCGGGGCCTGCCGCGTCGTCTTCCGCGCTGCCCGAACGCGATGCGGTTCTCCCCTTGCCCCGGGATGCTGGGCAACTCCGCCGCGATATCGGACCGCTTGCAATCGCCGCCCTGGTGCTTGTCGCCGTCCTGCTTGCCGCAGCCGTCATCGTCGCGGCCGCCTGAAGTGCGGCGATGATGACAGCCGCGTCCTGTCCCCTTATAAGCGCCGGAAACCGGCTTGATCGCAGAAAACTTCTATTTGGAATTCATGCAAGCGACACAATTGGACATTCCGGGCGTATTCGTCCTGACACCGCCGCGCTTCGGCGACGCGCGGGGATGGTTTTCCATTCCCTATAATGACGCCGCATTCGCCGAGGCGACCGGTCTCACTCCGGCCTTCCTGCAGGACAACCATGCCTATTCGCAGGCCATGGGAACGCTGCGCGGTCTTCATTTCCAGAAGCCGCCTCATGCCCAGGGCAAGCTTGTGCGCTGCGTGCGTGGCAGGATACGCGACGTTGCCGTGGATATCCGAGAGGGCTCCCCAACCTTCGGGCGCCACGTTTTCGCCGATCTCGATGCCGATGAAGGGCGTCAGATATTCGTACCCAGAGGCTTTGCCCATGGTTACGTCACGCTCTGCGACGACTGCGAGGTCGAGTACAAGGTGGATGGTCCCTATGCCAGGGATGCGGAAGGCGGGCTGCTCTGGTCTGATCCGGCGCTCGGCATCGACTGGGGTCTCGACCCCACCGTCATTTCCGCCAATGATCGCGATGCCGGCTTTCCAAGGCTTGCCGACATGCCGCCGGCATTTCGTTTCGGAGATGCGGCATGAAGACGGGGCGCCGCGTTCTCATTACCGGCGGCTGCGGCTTCATCGGCGCGGCATTGTGCCGCTATCTGATCGATGAGACGGATGCCCGCGTCGTCAATCTCGACAAGCTGACCTACGCTGCAAATCCGGCTTCGCTTGCCGATATCGAGTCAGATCCCCGCTATCGTTTCGTCCGTGGCGACATAGGCGACCGGGCGCTCGTATCCGGCCTTCTCGCCGAAGAGCGCATCGATGCGGTGATGCATCTTGCTGCCGAAAGCCATGTCGACCGTTCGATTGATGCGGCAGGCGATTTCATCGAAACCAATATTGTCGGCACATATGCCCTGCTTGAGGCGGCGCGCGCGCATTTTTCCGATCTTTCGGCGGACGACAGAGGCCGCTTCCGCTTCCTGCATGTATCCACCGACGAGGTATATGGCTCGCTCGGCGCCGAGGGCTATTTTACCGAAACGACGGCATACGATCCTTCCTCACCCTATTCCGCGTCCAAGGCGGCGTCCGATCATCTGGCGAGCGCATGGTGCCGCACCTACGGGCTGCCGGTCGTCATCACCAACTGCTCGAACAATTACGGGCCGCGCCAGTTTCCCGAGAAACTCATTCCGCTCATCACGCTCAACGCGCTCGAGGGCCGGGAATTGCCTGTCTATGGCAAGGGCGAGAATGTGCGGGACTGGCTGTATGTGGAGGATCACGCGCGCGGTCTTTGGGCGGCGCTTCAGCACGGGCAAATCGGCGAAAAATACAATTTCGGCGGCAGCGCGGAACGTCGGAATATCGATGTCGTCGGGACGATCTGCGATATCCTCGACCAGCTTTCGCCGGCGACCGCCCCGCGCCGCGACCTGATCCGTTTCGTAACCGACCGGCCGGGCCATGACATGCGCTACGCGATCGACGCCGGCCGGGCCCATGATGTTCTTGGATGGAAGCCGCTTCAGAGCTTTGAAAGCGGGCTGGAGGCGACTGTGCGCTGGTATCTGTCCAACGAAGGCTGGTGGCGGCCCTTGCGCGAGGGTGTCTATGCGGGTTCGCGGCTCGGTCTTTCGAGCCGGAAATGATGTCCCCCATCCTGATTTTGGGTCGAAACGGTCAGCTTGCGCGTGCTTTGGCGGCCGCCGCCGGTGACACACGCTCCGTCAGCCTTGGCCGAGCCGACATCGACCTGTGGGATGAAACGGCGGTGGCGGAACGAATTGAAGAGCTAAGGCCGTCGGTCATCGTCAATACAGCCGCCTATACGGCCGTCGACGCGGCGGAAGGCAATGCGGAAGCAGCATTCGCGCTCAACGCCCGGGCACCGGGTGTGGTCGCCCACGCGGCTGCCCGCCACGATGCTCCGCTGATCCATATATCCACCGACTATGTTTTCAGCGGCGATCCTGGCCGGCCATGGCGTGAGGATGACCCGATAGAGCCGCGTTCGGTCTATGGCCGCTCGAAGGCACAGGGTGAGGAGGCAGTGCTTGCTGCGGGCGGCCGTGTTGCGGTCGTTCGGACCTCCTGGCTCTACGGCGCGACCGGCGGTAATTTTCTCGCCACGATGCTTCGGCTCGGAGAAAGCCGCGACGTCCTGTCGGTGGTCGACGACCAGACAGGTGCACCCACCTATGTCGCCGATCTGGCGCAGGCGCTGCTGACGATGGCGCCGCAGGCCCCGCAAGGCATCTATCACCTCGCGCATGCGGGCATGACGACGTGGTTCGGCTTTGCCTCGGCCATATTCGAGGAGGCGCGCGCGCGCGGCTGGCCGGTCAAGGCGCGGCTTGAGACGACGACGACGGAACGCTACGGCGCGCCGGCGCCGCGCCCTGCCTGGTCGGTTCTCGACTGCGGGAAAGCAAGGCGGGACTTCTCGATTGCCCTGCCGGACTGGAAAACGGGCCTGTCACGCTGTATGGCGGCGTTGGCCGAACGACAAGGGGAGATCACCAGCACATGAGCACGGCGCGAAAGGGTATCGTCCTCGCCGGGGGGCGCGGCACGCGCCTCTATCCGGCGACGCTCGGGGTCTCCAAGCAGTTGGTGCCGATCTACGACAAGCCGATGATCTACTATTCGCTGTCGGCGCTGATGCTGGCGGGCATTCGCGAGGTCATGATCATCTCCACACCCGAGGATCTGCCGCAGTATCGTCGTCTCTTCGGCGAGGGCGGACAGTTCGGGATGCATCTCGTCTATGCCGAACAGGCTGAACCGAGAGGCCTTGCCGAAGCTTTCATCATCGGCCGCGATTTTCTCGGCGGCTCGCCAGCGGCGCTGGTCCTCGGCGACAACATGTTCTTCGGCGGTGGTCTTACACCGGCGCTGCGCCGCGCTGCCGCGGTGGAAAAGGGCGCAACGGTCTTTGCCTATCACGTTGAAGATCCGGAGCGGTATGGCGTCGTCGAAATGACCAGGGAAGGCCGCGCCATATCGATCGAGGAAAAGCCTGCCGCGCCGAAATCGCATTGGGCGGTTACCGGGCTCTATTTCTACGACAACAGCGTCGTCGACATCGCGAGCAGTCTGAAGCCAAGCCCGCGCGGGGAGCTGGAGATCACGGACATCAACCGCGCCTATCTCGGTCGCGGCGATCTCAGCGTGGAAAAGCTCGGTCGCGGCATTGCGTGGCTCGATGCTGGAACCCATTCAAGCCTGCTCGATGCCGGAGAATTCGTCCGCGCGATCCAGGAACGGCAGGGCCTGATCGTCGCCTGCCTTGAAGAAATCGCCTGGCGCAGTGGCTGGATCGACGATGCGATGCTTGCGGCCGCCGCGCGGCGGTTTGGTTCGACGGCCTACGGGCGTTATCTGGAATCGTTGCCCGGCGAGGATATCTGATCGGCGGTCAGGCAGGCTCCCAGCGCGGCCCGAAGCGGCCGGCCGGGCCGGCGGACACTTCAAACACCCGGGAGATGAGATCGTCGGTCAGCGTGGAGTCGGGCATGCCCTCGCCCGCGAGCAAGCCGCCACTGAGAACGATGACACGGTCGGCAAATCTCTCGGCAAACGCCAGATCGTGAAACGCGGCCACAATCGTCTGCCCGTCATCGGCCAGGCGGCGAAGCAGCGAGAAGGTCTCCAGACGGTATTTCAGATCGAGCGCGGCCGTCGGTTCGTCGGCAAGCAATACCGGTGCGCCGACCGCGATGGCCCTTGCCAGCAGGATTCGAGCCCTCTCTCCGCCTGAAAGGCTGTCGGCGATCTGATCGGCGAGATGCGTCGTCCCGGTCAACCGCATGGCTTCCTCACAGGCGGCGCGCCCGGCAGCGCTTTGAGAGTCTGCGAAAGGAAGCCTGCCGAGAGCGACGACTTCGCGCGCGGGCATCGGCCAGTGGATCGCAGCTTCCTGAGCCAGATAGGCAAGCTTTCGCGCCCGCGTCTGCATGCTCATCGCCGCAAGCGGGGCGCCGTCGAACGCGACCGTCCCAGCTGCCGGATCCTCCAGTCCCGCAAGGACCCGCAGGAGCGTCGTTTTACCCGCGCCATTCGGGCCGACAAGACCGGTCAGCCCGGGCGCAATCGTCAGCGACAGATCGGCCAGCAGATGCCTGGCGCCCCGCGTGACGGTGACATTCCGGCAGTCGAAGGTCGAAGCCATCTCAGCCCCATCGCATCGAACGGCGCTCGCGCAGCACCAGAAGGAAGAAGAAAGGTGCGCCGAGCAGCGCGGTGATGACGCCGAGCCTGATCTCGTCGAGCGAGGGGATCAGGCGCAGGGCGGTATCGGCGCAGGTCAGCATCAGTGCGCCCGTGACAGCCGAGGGCACCAGCACCGCGGCTGGCCGCGATCCGACGAAGGGCCGCGCAAGATGCGGTGCGACAAGGCCGATGAAACCGATGACGCCGGCAACGGCGACGCTTGCACCCGATATCAGCGCGACGCCGATGACCAGCAGAACCTGCTCGCGTGCGATGTTGAATCCAAGCGAACGGGCTGTTTCCTCACCAAGCGCCAGTGCGTCCAGCATCGCCCCGCGCCTGAGGATGAGGGCGGCGCCGAGAACGATCGGCGGAAGCGCGATGGCGATATGCGTGAAGGACCGGTCGGCGAGCGAGCCGAGCAGCCAGAACGCGATTTCCAGCGCTGCGAAATCATTGGGCGCTAGATTGAGCGTCAGCGCGACGAGCGCGGCACCGAGGGCCGACACAGCCAGCCCGGCGAGCACGACGGTCAGTATGCGCGGGTCGCGCCCGGCCGCGGCAAGAACGCCTGCGACGGCGAGCAGGCTGCACAGGATCGCGGAAACCGGCAACAGCCAGGAAAGCGCATTGGCGGCGCCCGTCGCCAGCATGACGACAGCACCGAACGCGGCCGCGTTGCTCGCACCGACGAGATCGGGCGCGGCCAGCGGATTGCGCAGGAACCCTTGCAGGCCCGCGCCGGCCAGGCCGAGGCCGCCGCCGATGACGAGCGCAAGCAGTGTCCGTGGCAGTCTGAGTTCGAAAAGGATGATGCGCGCGGTCTCGTCGCTGCCCGCGACCCCGCGGAATAGCGTTGCCGGCGAAAGATGCGCCGGTCCGACAGCGAGCGACAGGGCCGCCGCCAATGCCAGGGCAAGCGCGGTAAGCGTGATGCGCGTCGATCGGCTGGAAGGAAATGGCAAGCGCGAACCCCGGCGGTTTCCCGGAAGCGGTCTACTCCGGAAGGTCGCTATTAGCCTTTCGCGGCTGGCAACTCAATTGGTGCGCTGGATGGAGTCGGTGACGCGCGGACGCAGATAGAAGCTGTCTGACAGGTTGACCGGGCCGGTCAGGGCCGCGCCGAACTGCGGGGAATAGGTGTATGTCCCCTCGGCCATGATGATGGTGGTCCCCTTCTCGGCGATGCCGGCCGGCAGCGTCACGGTAGAGCCCTTTGCACGGGCCGCCTTGTGGAACCCGTCGCTCCAGTCGACCTTGGCAACGCCATTGCTGTCGACCTTTATGGAAGAGACGACCACGGTTGCATCGTTGGCACTATAGGGTGCGAGGATGGCCGAGACCGCGTTGAAGATGCCGTTCATCTCCGCGTTCTCGATGACCGCTGCCTGAGATACCAGGTCGGCAACCGAGCTTGTCATGGCAGTCAGCTTGCGGTCGACGGTAATGGCGTGCGACAGCTCCGTTCCGCCGAGATAGAGCAGGATCAGGAACGGGAGAACCAGCGCGAACTCGACGGCGGACACCCCTTCCCGGGCGCGTGCGAAGCGGCTGATGAGGTCCATATTGTGATGTTCGCGTGCGGCCATCGATCCTGTCCTCAGAATGGCTCGTTGCGGAAGACGATCGCGGAAGCGAGCAGGAGGTTGCCGTTGTCCATGTCGCCCTGGTTTACGCCCATCAGCGGCATGATGATCGGCCATTCGAAGAACGCGCGGACGACGACGATGTCGCCGCCGACGCCCGGCTGATACTTGTAGTCCTCGACGAATTCGCCATTCTCATATTTGGTTGTTTTGACCTGGTCGAAGCTCGGATAGGTTCGAACGTCGAGATTGAGCGATGCATTGCAGGAGATCAGACCGAAGATGTGGTCGCATACTTCCTGCTTGAATTTGGCCTGGTCGAAACCCTGCGCCTGCGCCTGACCGGTGCGGATCATTCGCGCCGCTTCCGAAACACCCGATTCCAGCACCTGGCCGGCAAAAAAGATCAGCGCGGTCTGCAGGACGGCGAAGAGAAGCGCAAAAAAGGGCATCGCGACGAGCGCGAACTCGACCGCGGCAACGCCGCTGCGGTCATTGCTGAATCGCTGCCGAGTGGCGTTCGACAAAAGACTGCCAACGCTGCGTTTCAACAAAATGCCTTGCCGCCGGCCGCTTGCCGTCATGGCGAACCCCAAATCAAGCCCGAAAACCCTTTTCCGTAAGGGACAGTATCGGAGAAGACTTGCTGGTTCCTTTACGCCTGCCGTGCCCGGCATCGCGCATATGCGCAATCTGGCCTCATGGTAAGCAAAGCGTAAACAGCAGTTTTCAATCAGTTGTTGCCCGCGGGGGCCTCGGCGCCTGTCGCAATCCGGTTGCGGGTTTCCATCTGGCTTCCGACAGCGGAGAACGCGTCGCTGCTGTCGCCGATCGCCAGCACACGCTCGCAATTCGGCGTACAGGCAAGCGACACCTTGTCCATGCCTCGCTGAACGGTAACCGCACCGTCCTGCACTGCCTGAACGTAGATTGTGGATTCGGAGATCACCTGGCCCTGGCCATCAAGGACGATCAGGTTCGTGCTGCCATAGGCCTTGCCGGTAACGATCAGCATTTCACGGTTCTGAACCGAAGCATCCGCGATTGCCGGATTGCCGATGATGATTGTAGCCGCTGGCTGGTCCAGCCGCATGATGGTTGCCCTGTCGACCGAAACGACAAGGGATTCGGCCATCGCCGGTGCGGCAAACAACGTCCCGGCTATGGCGATCGGGGCAACGAGCGAAGCAAATCTTGCGGACATCAGAAATTTCTCCGGTACGGCGAACGCGCCCGGCGCGCGGCCAATCCGGCGTTACAGTAGGGCCGCCTTGGTTAATGTTTTCCCAATCGCGGCCTTTACCCTGATTTTACGGCTTGCTTGCATGATGGGGGCATTCGGGCGCGAGGCGCCGCATGGGACCGGTGATATGACAGCACTTCTCTTTCTACTGATTTTCCAGGCGGCCATGATCCTGGCGGCGTTCTGCGATCTTTTCACGATGACGATTCCGAACCGCCTGACGGCAGGCCTGGCGGTCCTCTTCGTTGTTGTGGCCGTATTCTCGGGCATGGGGTGGACAGCCATCGGCCTGCACGTGGCGGTCGGCTTCGGCGCGCTGGTGCTCGGCTTCGCGCTGTTCTCGGCCGGGTGGATCGGCGGGGGCGATGCGAAATTTTTCGCGGCGACGGCGCTGTGGGTCGGCCCGCATCTGATTCTGGAATATGTCGTGTGGGCCTCCCTCGCCGGCGGACTGCTGACTGTCGCCCTGGTTTTTGTGCGGCAGATGCCGCTGCCATCCGGGCTGGCCGGAAAGGAATGGCTGGCACGTCTGCATCGCGCCAATACCGGCATTCCTTACGGAATTGCGCTGGCGCTCGCCGGCCTCGTTGTCGCAGCCCGCGCACCTTGGGCGGCGGGAATTATTTGACGTTGCAATCAATTGCTCAGAGTTCATTAACCATAATTTGACGGTTCGCCGCGACACTCGTCTGCCAGAGGCCTCGATTTCGGGCCTGTAGTGGATTGGGGTAGTCATCATGAACAAGGCGCGTATTGCCGTTCTGGGTGTGGCCCTTGTCGCCGGCGTAGTTGCCTGGCGCATGGCCAGCAGTGTCGACACCAAGGCGCCTGTCGTCATGACCGAGGCGCCGAAGGTCGATACGGTCAACGTACTGGTTGCCAACAAGGACATCACGCCCGGACAGGCGATTGCCTCCGGCGATCTTCGATGGGAAGCCTGGCCTAAGGGCAGTGCGAACGACGCCTTCGTCACCAAGGAATCGTCGCCGGACGCGATGGAAGAATTCACCGGGGCGGTCGCGCGCGGAGCATTTTTCGACGGCGAGCCGATGCGTCAGGCGAAGATCGTCAAGGCCGGGCGAGGCGGCTATCTTTCCGCGCTGCTGCCCTCAGGCATGCGCGCGATTTCCACCAAGACATCACCACAGACCGGCGCCGGCGGCTTCATTCTGCCCAATGACCGCGTCGACGTGATCCTGACCCGCCGCGAGCGCAGGCAAACCGCCGCCGGCGACGATCAGGAAACATATGTCAGCGAAACAGTCCTGGAGAACGTACGGGTCCTCGCCATCGACCAGACCGTCGAGGAAAAGGACGGCAACCAGAATGTCGTCGGCAACGTCGCGACGCTCGAGCTCAACGGCCGCCAGGCCGAAATCCTCGCTCTTGCCGAGCAGCTTGGCGATTTGTCGCTCGCACTGCGCTCAATCCTTGACGGCAAGGACGGGCTCAACGCGGACGGCACGCAGGCCGGTGACCAGCTCCTTGGCGGACGTCGCGGCGGCGGCGTGACTGTCGTCAAATACGGTATCTCCAGACAGGTAGTGGGGGCCAACTGATGCGCTCGAACAAGATGGCCACGTTCGGTCCGCTGCAGCGGCTCGCCACCTACGGCCTGATCCTGGGTCTGACTGCGGCGACCTTCTTCAGCGCCGGCGTCCAGGGTACGCAGGCGGCAGACGCCGATAGCCAGCAGGTGCGCATCAGCGCGCAGGATTCGTCCAGCAAGTATCTCCGACTCGGGCTCAACAAGTCGATGATCGTCGACCTGCCGCGTGATGCGGTCGACGTTCTGGTTTCCAACCCGAAGATCGCGGACGCTGTCATGCGGACAGCCCGGCGCGCCTATCTCATTGGCATGGAAGTCGGGATGACCAACATCTTCTTCTTCGATGCGCAGGGCCGGCAGATCGCCGGCGTGGAACTCCAGGTCGAGCGTGACCTCAACGTGTTGGCGCGCACCATCGCCCAGCTGGTGCCAGGTTCCCAGGTCACCGTCGAGGCGATCAACGACAACGTCATCCTGTCAGGTGTCGTGCAGCGCCCCACGGATGCCGATCGCGCCGCCGACATCGCGGCCCGCTTCGTCGGAAAGCCCGAGCAGGTTCTCTCGATGGTCGCGGTTGCCGGCAAGGAGCAGGTATTCCTGAAAGTGTCGGTCGCCGAAGTGCGCCGCACCGTACTCAAGCAGTTTGGCATAGACCTCGCGTCGGCGCTGACTTCCGGCACGATCACCAGCGCCGTCGTCACCGAGAACCCGTTCTCGGTCGCCAACAAGGCTTTGAGCGCGACGGCCGCCACGCTTGGCTATGCCAGCGGCACGGACAAGGTCAGCGGCACTTTGCAGGCCCTAGAACAGAACGGCATGCTGCGCATTCTCGCCGAACCGACGCTCTCGGCGATCTCCGGCGAGTCCGCGAAATTCCTGGCCGGCGGCGAGTTCCCGGTGCCGATCGGTCGCGACAAGGATGGCAACGTCCAGATCCAGTTCAAGGAATTCGGCGTCGCGCTGGCCTTCACGCCTGTCGTGATGTCGGCCGGCCGCATCTCCGTGAAGGTCGCGACCGAAGTCTCCGAATTGACCGACGAGAATGCACTGGTCTTCTCTGATGTGCGTGTTCCCGGCCTGAAGGTCCGCCGCGCCGATACGACGGTGGAACTGCCGAGCGGCGGTTCGCTGGCGCTCGCTGGTCTGCTGCAGCAGGACACACGTCAGATCATCAACGGCTTTCCCGGCCTCAAGGACGTGCCCGTCCTCGGAACGCTGTTCCGCAGCCGCGACTATCAGAACAACGAAACCGAACTGGTCGTGCTCGTGACGCCGTATCTGGTCGATCCGACGGCCCGCAGCAAGCTCGCCCGTCCGGACGAGAACCTCTATCCGGCTTCCGATCCGGTGACGATCCTTCTGGGCCGTCTCAACCGAATTTATGGCGTTGCCGGCGCCAGGCCCGAAGGTCGTTACAACGGCCAGCCGGGCTTCATCGTGAAGTAGTGCACAGGTTCGTGGAGACAAATAGCGCCATGCGTACCCAACATCCTCTTCGCACCGTGTCCCTGTTCGCCCTGGCTCTGGCTGCGGCCGGACTGGCCGGATGCGCCAAGACGACGCGACCCGAGATCACGCACGCCGTGCCCCTGACCTCCGAGCAGCGCCACCCGATCAATGTCGGTTATCAGACGAGCGACCTCTCGATCTATCCCGATATCGCGGCACAGGGCATGAGCCCGAAGGACCGCACCGCGCTGATTGGTTTCCTCCGCGCTTACCGCAATGACGCAAAGACGATCCTTCAGGTCATCATGCCGAGCGGGTCGGCGAACGAGGGCCTGACCTATTCGATCCTCGGTGAAATTCGCGTACTGGCCGCTGACGAGGGTATCGAACAGGAAAATATCATCGTCCGTCCCTATAGCGGCGCGGGCCAACCAAACCCGCCGGTGCATCTGTCATATGGTGAGTTCGCCGCTTCCACCCCGCAATGCGGATTGTGGCCGCGTACGCTCAATGCCGGGCCGCAAAACCTCGAATATTACAACTTCGGCTGCGCGACCCAGCAGAACCTCGCCGAGATGGTGTCCGACCCGCGTGACCTGACCGGTCCCCGCGCCGAAGAGCCTGCCGATCCCAATCGCCGGAGAACGGTCTTCGACAAGTACCGTCAGGGGCAGGACACCGCGACGATTCGCAACGATCCTAACGCCGGAACAGCTTCGAAGGTGTCTGAGTAATGTCGATGGCCCAGGAATATATGAGTGCCGCAGGCGGCGCGGACGAACGCAAGTTCGTACCGCCGCTGCCCCGCATCTCGATCCAATGCTTCTGCGAGACCGAAGAAGTCCATGGCCTTCTCAGTCAGGCCGCGGCAGACCGCCGGGCCGGCCGCACGCACATGACTGTACAGATGGGCGGACTTGCGGCCGCGCGCGAGTTCTACGAAGCCGCGCCGACCCCCAATGTCATCGCGCTTGAAACGACGAGCACGCCGGACGCCCTTCTGATGTCGCTCGATTCGCTGGCCGAAGTCTGCGATCCCGATACCAAGGTCATCATCATCGGCCACACGAACGACATTCTTCTCTATCGTCGGCTGATCGACCGCGGCGTCACGGACTATCTCGTGGTTCCCATGGACCCGCTGGATTTCCTTGGCTCGATCTCGGCGGTCTTCGGTACCGACAAGGCCAAGCAGCTCGGTCGCACGCTGGCCTTCTTCGGCGCGCGCGGCGGCGCCGGTTCATCGACCATCGCGCATAATGTCGCCTGGGCCATCAGTCAGGACCTGCTTCAGGATGTCGTTATCGCCGATCTGGATCTTCCCTTTGGTACGTCCGGCCTGAATTTCAATCAGGACCCGGTGCAGGGCATCGCCGATGCGATCTACGCCGGCGAACGTCTGGACGAGAATTTTCTCGACCGGCTCATGTCCAAATGCACCGACCGTCTGAGCCTGATGGCCTCGCCCGGCACGCTTGAGCGAGAATACGATGTGGAGCAGACGCCGCTCGATCAGCTCTTTGCGCTTGTGCGCGGAAACGTCCCCGCCACGGTGCTCGACGTCCCCCACATGTGGTCTGGCTGGGCCCATTCCACGCTGATGCAGGCCGACGACATCATCATCACCGCAACGCCGGATCTGACCAGCCTGCGCAATACCAAGAATCTGGTCGATCATCTCAAGGCCAACCGCTCGCACGACCGCCAGCCTTTTCTCGTGCTGAACCAGGTCGGTATCCCCAAGCGACCGGAAATCGCACCGAAGGAATTTGGCGATTCGGTCGGTCTGGAGCCGAGCGCCGTCGTTGCATTCGATCCGCAGCTTTTCGGCACTGCTGCCAATAACGGGCAGATGATCGCCGAAATGCAGGCGTCGGCGAAGCCGGTAGAGGCGTTCGGGACGCTCGCCGAGACGCTGATGGGCAAGCGTGAGGTTCGCGCCCGCAAGCGCTCCGCCCTCTCGCCATTGCTGGAGAAGTTGAAGCGCAAGGGTTGAAGGCAGTCTGATGTTCGGAAAAAGAGGTACAGGTTCCGACGAGTTCCGGCCAGCGCCGCCGCCGCCGGCGCGCGAGGCAGCGCCCGCGCCTGCGCCCGAACCGGCACCGGCGCCGAAGTTGGAACAACCCGTCCAGCCGGAACCCGCCCGTCCGCCTGCGGCCGAACAGCCGGTCGCGGCTCAGGCCGCCCCGCGCCCTGCCGGAACTTTTGGCAATCAGCCCGCAGCCGGGCAACCTTCCACCGCGGCCGCGCCGCGTCCTGCCGCGCCCCAGTCCGCGCCGAAGCCCCCGCCGGCCAAGGCGCCACCGCCGAAGTCAGGTCCTTCGCCGCGCCGGTCGGAAGACTATTACGACATCAAGACGCTGATCTTCTCGGCACTGATCGACGCCATCGACCTCTCGCAACTCGCCAAGATGGACGGCGAGTCGGCGCGCGATGAGATCCGCGATATCGTCAACGAGATCATCGCACTGAAGAATGTCGTCATGTCGATCTCCGAGCAGGAAGCGCTGCTTGACGACATCTGCAACGACGTTCTCGGCTACGGTCCGCTGGAGCCTCTGCTGGCCCGCGACGACATCGCCGATATCATGGTCAACGGACCGGAGACGGTCTACATCGAAGTCAACGGCAAGATCGAGCAGACCAGCGTGCGCTTCCGCGACGCCAGCCAGTTGCTCAACATTTGCCAGCGCATCGTCGGACAGGTCGGCCGCCGCGTCGATGAATCCAGCCCGATATGCGACGCGCGCCTTCCCGACGGCAGCCGCGTCAACGTCATCGCCCCGCCCCTGGCGATCGATGGCGCCGCGCTTACAATTCGTAAGTTCAAGAAGGACAAGCTGACCCTCGATCAGCTCGTCAAGTTCGGTTCGATCTCGCCTGAAGGCGCGACGATCCTGGAAGTCATCGGCCGTGTCCGCTGCAATACGATCATTTCCGGCGGTACCGGCTCGGGCAAGACGACGCTGCTCAACTGCCTGACCCGCTACATCGACAGCGACGAGCGCATCATTACCTGCGAAGACTCCGCCGAACTGCAGCTTCAGCAACCGCATGTCGTGCGCCTCGAAACGCGCCCGCCCAACCTTGAGGGCGAAGGCGAGATCACGATGCGCGATCTGGTCAAGAACTGCCTGCGTATGCGTCCGGAACGGATCATCGTGGGCGAAGTGCGCGGACCTGAAGTCTTCGACCTGCTGCAGGCCATGAACACCGGTCATGACGGCTCGATGGGCACGATCCACTCCAACAGCCCGCGCGAATGCCTCAACCGTATTGAAGCGATGATCGCCATGGGCGGTTTCACGCTGCCGCAGAAGACTGTCCGCGAGATCATCTGCGGCTCGGTCGATGTCATCGTCCAGGCCGCGCGACTGCGCGACGGCTCGCGCCGCATTACCCACATCACCGAGGTGCTCGGCACCGAGGGGGATGTCATCATCACGCAGGACCTCTTCGTCTACGACATGGACGGTGAAGACGCCAACGGCCGAATTATCGGCAAGCATCGCTCGACCGGTATTGCCCGGCCTGCATTCTGGGACCGCGCCCGCTATTTCGGCGAGGAAAGCCGCCTTGCGCAGGCGCTGGACGCCGCAGAGGTCGATCAATACGCGGCGGGGGCGTAAGGGCCGATGTTTCAGGGCCAGATGACTACACTCGCCATCTCCGTCATGGCCTTCGTCGCCATCGGCGGCGTTGCGTGGGTATTCATCTATCCGTTGCTTTCGGGTGAACGTACCGCGGCCAAGCGGATCAAATCCGTTGCCGCGAAGGAGCAACCGACGCGGGCGGTCCGGCAGCGCGCCAACGAGGCAGACAAGCGCCGCAAGCAGTTGCAGACGACACTCTCCGATCTTGAAGCCAAGCAGAAGGCTGCAAACAAGCCGCCATTGCGCCAGCGGCTGCTTCAGGCCGGCCTGAAGTGGACGCCGCGAACCTACTACCTGATATGCGGCGGTATGGCGCTTCTGGGCATGCTCGTCGGGCTCATCATCCAGGCGCCGATCTATGTGACCCTGCTCATGGGCTTCGTCTTCGGTCTCGGCTTTCCGGCCTGGCTGCTAAAATTTCTCAAGGCCCGTCGCCAGCGCAAATTCCTCGACGAATTCGCGACCGCGGTCGACGTGATTGTGCGCGGCATCAAGGCCGGCCTGCCGGTCAACGACTGCTTTCGCGTGATTGCCAAGGAATCGCAGGAGCCCGTCAAAAGCGAATTCCGCCGTATCATCGAGACCCAGGCGCTCGGCCTCACGCTCGCCGAGTGCGTCACCAAGATGTATGAGCGCATGCCGCTGCCGGAGGCTAACTTCTTCTCCATCGTCATCACGATCCAGCAGCAGTCAGGCGGCAACCTCGCCGAGGCGCTTTCGAACCTCTCCAACGTCCTGCGCGGCCGCAAGAAGATGAAGGCGAAGATTCGTGCCGTCAGCCAGGAGGCCAAGGCCTCCGCCGCCATCATCGGCGCGCTGCCGCTCGTCGTCATGCTGCTCGTCTACATCACCAGCCCCGACTACATCTCGCTGCTGTGGACCGAGCGTGTCGGCCACATGATGCTGGCGGGATCTGCGTTGTGGATGACACTCGGCGTGCTCGTCATGCGCAAGATGATCAATTTCGAGATATAGGGCCAAGCGATGTTCGATTTTCTGGATGCGGTGCTCAATACCCAGACGCTGGCGGCCTTCTTCTCTGCCGTCGCCGCGATCGCAACGATCCTGACCTTTGCGATGCCCTATGTCTCCGGCGACAAGCTCGGCAGCCGGATGAAATATCTCTCCAAGGAGCGCCAGAAAATGCGCGAGCGTGAGCGCGCGCGTCTGGCCAAGGGGCAGCGCGTCGAACTCCGCCAGTCGCCCAAGGCGTTCATGCTTGACGTGGTGGAAAAGCTCAATCTCCGCCGCGCGCTGGAATCGGAAGATACCAAGGACAAGCTGGCGATGGCCGGTTTGCGGGGCCAGTCGCCTCTGGTTGCCTATCTTTTCGTTCGCCTCGCGTTGCCGATCGCATTCTTCCTGGCAGCCGTGTTCTACGTGTTCGTGCTCGGCAAATTTTCGCAGCATCCCATGACGATCAAGCTTTTGATCGCGCTCGGCGCTGCCTATGCGGGGTTCTTTGCACCGAACCTCTACATTTCAAACCGGATCAGCAAGCGACAGACCGACATCCAGAAGGCATTTCCCGACGCGCTCGATTTGATGCTGATCTGCGTGGAATCGGGCATGTCGATTGAGGCGGCGTTCAGAAAGGTCAGCCAGGAGATCGGCAGCCAGTCTATAGCGCTCGCCGAGGAACTGACCCTGACGACGGCGGAATTGTCCTATCTTCAGGATCGCCGGCAGGCTTACGAAAATCTCGGGCGGCGCACCGGCCTTGCCGGCGTCCGCGGCGTGACGACCGCGCTCATACAGGCCGAGCGTTACGGCACGCCGCTCGGCACCGCGCTCCGCGTCATGGCGCAGGAAAATCGCGACATGCGCATGGCCGAGGCCGAGCGCAAGGCTGCGGGTTTGCCGCCCAAGCTCACGGTTCCGATGATCACCTTCTTTCTGCCGGTTCTCTTCGTCGTCATCCTTGGACCGGCGGCGATCAAGGTGATGAACCTGGAATAGCGGCAAGACTCAGTCCTCGCCGCCCTTGCCGCCGGGCAGGCCAAGTTCATCCCACAACTGCCTTTCGATCTCCGCGCCCAGCCGGAACTGGAAAGACGTGATGTCGGCCATGTCCGCTGTCAGGTGGCAGTGGAATTGCAGCTCGTACCAGCGGTCGCCACTGCGCAGTGCGGCGCCATCCGCCCTGATGAGCGCATCGTCGCCCGATTGTTCGACCGCGATTTCCGATCGTGCATAGGCGATAACGAAGTCGGGTTTGAGATTGACGTCCCGCCGCCGCACCTGCTCCACGGCCTCGCTGTTGCAAAGTTGCAGCGCGCGCTCGTCAGCAGTGACGTCTCCCAGCGCTTCCCGCGCCTGCCGGTTCGCCGGGTTGCGCAGCAGCGCGGTCGAATAGAGCTGCTGAGCATTGACCATGCCTTCATCTGGCGATTGAGGCCGATTGCCTGTCCCGTTTGGCGAGGGCGGCGGCATCGACAGGGCGTCGAACTGCCTCGGCGACAGAATCTCGACAGAGAAGCGGCGGTCGGCTTGCGGCGTGGCCAGGCGCGGCTGGATACGGAGCAGGGCGAAGGCGGCCACGTGCAGCAGGATCGAAAGCAGAACCCAATAATGCCAGCCTGGTTCGCGCCCATCGCGTGCCGCCTGCATGGGTCAGATGCCGGACTGAAATTGCGCGCGGGAGAAACATCGGCGCCTGGCCCGGACCTTGTCGTCCGCCGCCCCGTTGATTGCCATTCTTTCGCGCGCGCCCCGCATCCGCGAAGATTTAGCGCGATTTGTGACAGATTTACGCCGGCTTTCAGGTTGGCGGGGGTGCAGGCCGCCTCAGGACTTCTTGTCGCCGGCCTTGATGGCCTTCCAGCGATCGTCCTGGCTCAGCATCTGGCGCATGTAGGCAACGTTCTCGGCGGCCTTTTCGGGCGGAAGATCGGCGGTCGCGACCTGTTCGGCTTCCTTGAACTTTCCCTGAAGGCCGAGAACGAGCGCAAGGTTCTGGCGCACCTTTTCGTCGGCCCCGCGCTTGGCGGCGGCCGTGCGTAACATTGTTTCGGCCTCCGAAAGCTTGCCCGACAGCGCAAGCGAAAGGCCGTAATTGCTGGCGATGGCGGGCTCGTCAGGTGCCTGCTTCAGCGCGTCCCTGTAGACCTTCTGGGCCTGATCGTGCTCGTCGCTCATGTCGTGGGCCGTGCCAAGGGCCGAGAGCGTGCGCCAGTCATTCGCGCCCGCTGCCCGGGCCTTGTTCAGGGTCGTCAGCGCTGCGCCGGCATCGCCCGACTCCAGCATGCCGCGTCCGAGTGCGGAGAGGACGCCGGGATCGTCCGGTGTGACGACCGCCGCGCGCATCAGCACGGCCTGGGAGGTCTTCGTGTCGCCGCTTTCCTTCAGTCGTTCCGCGTAGGCGAGCGCCATGCGCGGCTCGTCGGGACGCGCGCGATAGGCCTTTTCGACCTGTGAAAGGTTCGCGCCCGCCGAACTGCCGATCGACCCGGTATATCCGCTGCGCGACGAACTGCAGCCGCCTGCTGCAATTGCGAGCGCGGCGGCAAGGGCGATGGCCGGAACGGAACGGATGACGGCGATAGGCACGGAATTTCCTGTCTTTAGCAAGGGTTTGCCGTCACAGATCAATAGACCGTTAACCCTAATGCATGGTTAATTGCCCGCTGTCGGATGCCGACTCGCAACGCTGGCAAACCATACGCCCGGGGAAACTCATGCCTTCATATATGACCGATTCAGAGAAGCTGCTCGCAAGCCCACGGGCGCAGGCGCTGTCTGTAAAATGCGTTTCCGCCGACGGGCTCGCCGCCAGTCTGGGCGTGCTCTCGCCCGCGCAACGCAGCTTCGCCGAAGCGACTGGTTTCAAGGCGCAAGCGGGCCGTCTTCTGCTACTCCCTGATGCGAGCGGCAAACCGGAATTGGCGCTTCTGGGGATGGGGAGCGATCCCGATCCGATGCTTGCGGGCCGGTTGCCGGCGGAATTGCCCGAGGGGACCTACCGCCTTGAGGACGCTCCCGAACCCGAACTGGCGGCCTTCGCCTTTCTGGCGGGGGCCTATCGCTTCAGCCGCTACCGAAAGAGTGATGCGGCGAAAGTTCGTCTCGTACCGCCCAGGGGTGTCGACGCGGCCAGACTGCAACGGCTTGCGCGAAGCGTCTTTCTGGCCCGCGATCTTATCAACACCGCGGCGGGAGAAATGGGGCCGGCGGAGCTGGAGGCGGCGGCGCGTGTGGTGGCGAAACGACACGGCGCCAAAATTGCCGTCACAACCGGCGAAGCGCTTCTCAAGCAGAATTTTCCGATGATCCATGCGGTTGGCCGTGCCTCGACCAGAGCGCCGCGCCTGATCGACATGACCTGGGGCCCGGCCAAGGCCCCAAAGGTGACGCTCGTCGGAAAAGGCGTCTGCTTCGATACCGGCGGTCTGGATCTGAAGACGTCGGCCGGGATGTTGATGATGAAGAAGGACATGGGCGGTGCCGCCAATGTTCTGGCACTCGCGGACATGATCATGGACGCAGGCCTCAAGCTGCGCCTGCGGGTCCTGATACCGGCGGTGGAAAACGCCGTCTCGGGCAACGCCTTCAGGCCCGGCGATGTCCTGGAGAGCCGCAAGGGTATCAGCGTGGAAATCGGTAACACCGACGCCGAAGGCCGGCTCGTTCTGGCCGATGCGCTGGCGCTCGGCGATGCCGAAAGTCCCGATCTGATGATCGACATGGCGACGCTCACAGGTGCTGCACGCGTTGCAATGGGTCCTGAAATTCCGCCGTTCTTCACCGGCGACGATGAATTCGCCGTTTCGCTCGCAGGAAAGGCTGCCTCGCAGCGCGATCCGCTTTGGCGGCTGCCGCTATGGAAGCCGTACATGTCGATGCTCGATTCCAAGGTCGCCGATATCAACAACGCCGGCAGCGGCGGTTTCGCGGGCGCCATCACCGCGGCGCTGTTTCTGTCTCGTTTCGTCGAGAAGGCGAAGGTGTGGGCGCATTTCGACATCTATGCATGGAATGCCTCGACCAAGCCCGGAAGGCCGGAAGGTGGCGAAGCGATGGCCATCAGAGCGCTCTATTCTCTGCTGGAAGACCGCTACCCCGCCTGATGCCGGGGCCTTCATCGCCAGCTCCAATTGACCTGATCGAGCTGCCGGAATATAACGGACCCGAAATGAAAGCGTGCGCCCCGCGGAGGCGCACGAAGCGGGTTTGCTCATGGCGGTCGAATTGCGCGCTTCTCAGGCGCTGAAACTGTGGCATGCCGTTCACCTCGCGCTTGTGCGCGACGATGTGCACGACCTGACCGTGCGCCAGATCACGATCCTGACGACGATCTATCTGGAGCCGCCGCCGCACACTGTTCGCGGACTGGCCGCCCGTCTCGGCGTCACCAAGCCGGTGATCACACGGGCTCTCAATACGATGGGGGCCATGGGGCTGGTCACGCGCCGCCGGGACGAAGCCGACAGGCGTAATGTGATCATCCAGCGGACGGTCGAGGGAGCCCTCTATCTGGACCGCCTCGCCGATCTGGTCGTGGAGAAGGCGGCGGAGTTGCCGCGATGACCGCTCCGGACCCGCGCCTCAATGCCTATCGTCCCGATCTTGCCGATATACGTCTCGAAGGCCGCGTCGAGGCTGAGCGGTTCGCAAAAGGCTTCAGGCGCCGGCTTGTCGTACCCGTCACGCGTCTCAAGCGGGAACCTCGCAGCGACGCGCCGACTGACACCGAGTTGCTGTTCGGCGAGACGGTCGTCCAGTTCGAGGACAATGGCGAAGGCTGGGCCTGGGTACAGGCGGAAAGCGACGATTACGTCGGTTACATTCCGACAGACAGTCTCGCGCAGCCGAACCAAAGTTCGACACACCGCGTGCGCGTCCCGCGGACATTCCGCTATCCGGGACCGGATATGAAGCTTCCGCCAGTGGACGGACTGTCTATGGGCTCGCTTGTCAGCGTTGCATCGAACGCATCGACGCGCGGCACTGACTACGCGGTGCTCGATGATGGCACTGCGATTGTAGCAGCGCATCTGGAACCGCTCGATGTTGTTGCGCCCGACTATGTTGCCGTTGCCGAAACGATGATCTTCGCCCCCTATCTGTGGGGCGGCAGATCGGCATTTGGCCTGGACTGCTCGGGTCTGGTTCAGCTGTCGATGGGAATGGCCGGGATAGACGTTCCGCGCGATACCGACATGCAGGAGCGCTCGGTCGGCGAGGCGATTGCCGGACACTGGCGAGACGCGGCGCTAAAGCGAGGTGATCTCGTTTTCTGGAAAGGCCATGTCGCGATTCTCGTCGATAGTGCGACGATCATACACGCCAATGGCCACTCCATGACGGTGGCCCGCGAACCTCTGCGCGATGCGGTCGACCGCATCGCGCGCCTTTACGCAAAGCCTACCTCCGTTCGGCGTCCGTCTGCCGTCAGATGACTTTGAAAAGATAGAGCAGGATAATGATGGGGATCGGGATCCCGAGAACCCAGAGCAGAATACCGCGCATTGTCTTGTCTCCATGTCCAGTTGAATTGGATTGGAAACGCCGAAGCCGGGAAAGCGGTTCCCGTGCTGCTACTGGGCGACCACGCCTTCAGGCGCGACTTCGATATTGAAGGCGGCGGCCATGAGCGCCTTCGTGTAGGCGGTACGCGGTGCCCGGAAAATCTCTGCAGACGGACCGGATTCCACGATCTTGCCCGCGCGCATGACGATAATATTGTTGGAAAGTGCGCGGACGACCTTCAGGTCGTGGCTGATGAACAGATAGGCCAGATCGTGCCGCTGCTGGAGCGCGCGCAGAAGATCGACGATCTGGGCCTGTACGCTCATGTCGAGCGCGCTGGTCGGTTCGTCGAGCATCACGAGTCTGGGCTCCAGCACCAGCGCCCTTGCGATCGAAATCCGCTGACGCTGCCCTCCCGAGAATTCATGCGGAAAGCGGTCCATGCTCGCCGGATCGATGCCGACTTCCTGCAATGTCTGCGCAACGCGTTCGCGCCGTGCCTCGCCATCAAGATCGCGCCGGTGAATCGCAAGGCCCTCGCCGACGATGTCGGCAATAGACATGCGCGGGCTGAGCGAACCGAATGGGTCCTGAAAGACGACCTGCATCTGGCTGCGCAGCGGCCGCATCTGGGCAAAGCTGAGGCTCGATATCTCAGTCCCCTGATAGACGATCCGGCCCTTCGAACTGATCAGGCGAAGAAGCGCCAGACCCAGCGTCGTCTTGCCGGAACCGGATTCCCCGACGATGCCCAGCGTCTGGCCTGACCGCACTTCGGCGTCTATTCCGTCGACAGCCTTGATGTAGTCGACGGTTCGCCGCAGGAAGCCGCGCTTGATCGGAAACCAGACGCGCACATCCTCGGCCTTGAGGATGACCGGCTTGGTCTCGTCGATCGGTGTCGGCTCGCCCTTTGGCTCGGCTGCAAGCAGGTGCTGCGTATAGGGGTGCTGCGGCGCCTCGAAGATCGCCCGCGTCGCGCCCTGCTCGACGATTTCGCCCGCCTTCATGACGCAGACCCTGTCTGCGACCTTGCGCACGATGGCAAGGTCGTGAGTGATCAGCAGCACGGCCATGCCGAAGCGCTTTTGCAGATCCTTCAACAGCGCGAGGATCTGGGCCTGCACGGTGACGTCGAGCGCCGTCGTCGGTTCGTCTGCGATAAGCAGGTCAGGTTCGTTGGCAAGCGCCATCGCGATCATCACCCGCTGGCGCTGACCGCCCGAGAGCTGATGCGGGTAGCTTTGCAACCGCTTCTCCGGTTCGCGGATGCCGACCTGATCGAGAAGCTCTATCGTGCGCGCGCGTGCCGCCTTGTCGGAAAGTCCCTTGTGGAGTTTGAGCATCTCGCTGATCTGCCGCTCCACCGTGTGCAGCGGGTTGAGACTCGTCATCGGCTCCTGAAAGATCATCGTGATGTCGTTGCCGCGAACGTTTCTGAGGTCGCGTTCGTCGCGGTCAAGAAGATCTTCCCCCCTGAACAGGATTTCGCCGGAGGGGTGAGAGGCTGCGGGATAAGGCAGCAGTTTGAGCACCGACAGCGCCGTCACCGATTTGCCCGAACCGGATTCGCCGACAAGCGCGACCGTCTCGCCGGGTGCGATGTTGAAGCTGACTTTCTTCACGGCGTGCGTGACGTCCTGCCCCTGCCGGAAATCGACAGAAAGGTCGCGAATGTCGAGCAGGGGTGCGCCAGTTTCCATCAGCCATGCCCCTTCGCACGGTCCGCACATTCTCCGAACTCGATCTCGACGGTCGTGTGATCGATTCCGAAACGCGTCTTCATCAATGTCTTGATCTCGGCGATGGCGTTTCCAGCGTCGGCATTCCTGTCGATCCGGGCGTGCAGCGTGGCCATCGTCATCCGGTCGGTCAGCATCCACAGATGAACGTGATGGACATCCTCAACGGGCCCGATTTCGGAAACGATTGCCGGTGGCACGGCGGCCCGGTCAATTTCGAAAGGCGCGGCTTCGAGCAGGACGTGTCCGGCATCCTTCGTCACCTTGTAGCCGCTATAGGCAATGATCGCCGCAACGACCACGGACAGGAGCGGGTCGATGGGGGTCCAGCCTGTCGTCATGATCACGATACCGGCCGCGATCGCCGCAACCGATCCGAGAAGGTCGCCGGCGACATGAGCGGCGGCGGCGCGGATATTGACGTCCTTGTCATCGCTTCCATGGAGCATGAAGAAGGTGACGACGTTGACCGCGAGCCCGATCGCCGCAATGACGAAGAGCATCGTACCCGCCACGGGTTGCGGCGAGCTGATACGGTGCCATGCCTCGACGACGATCCAGATCGCGATCGGAAACAGGGCGATACCGTTGACGAATGCGGCGAGCACCTGAAGCCTGCCGTAGCCATAGGTACGAACGCCGTCGGCAGGCTTCCGGGCAAGGCGGGTTGCCATAAAGGCCAGCGCCAGCGAGATGAAATCGGTGACCATGTGGCCGGCATCGGCGAGCAGGGCGAGCGAGCCTGATGCGATGCCGCCGGCAACCTCCGCCAGCATAAAGCCGCCAATGATGGCGGCGGCAAAAAGCAGGCGTCGTTCATTGCCATGGGCGTGGCCATGGCTGTGGCCGTGAACGTGTCCGTGGCTGTGATCGTGATCCGGCATCGACCCCTTCAGTGAAATGTCTTGCGGGGATCGAGCGCGTCGCGCACCGCCTCGCCGATAAAAATCAAGAGGCTCAGCATCAGCGCGATGACGAAGAATCCGGTCAGGCCGAGCCAGGGGGCCTGAAGGTTGGCCTTGCCCTGCGCCAGCAATTCGCCGAGCGAGGGGGACCCGGGTGGCAGGCCGAAGCCGAGGAAATCCAGCGAGGTCAGCGTCGTGATCGACCCGTTCAGGATGAACGGCATGAAGGTCAGCGTGGCAACCATCGCGTTCGGCAGCATGTGACGCAGGATGATCGTCAGATTGCCGACGCCGAGGGCTCGCGCCGCGCTGACATATTCGAAATTGCGCGCGCGGAGGAATTCGGCCCTGACGACGCCCACCAGCGTGACCCAGGAAAATAACAGCAGTATGCCGAGCAGGATCCAGAAGTTCGGTTCGATGATCGAAGCAATGATGATCAGCAAATAGAGCTGCGGTATCGAACTCCACACTTCAAGGAAGCGCTGGAAGACAAGGTCGGTCCAGCCGCCGAAATAGCCCTGCATGGCGCCTGCGGCTATGCCGACGATGGACGAGAAGAAGGTCAGGACAAGCCCGAAAAGCACACTCAGCCGGAAGCCGTAGATCAGGCGCGCAAGCACGTCCCGGGCCTGGTCGTCGGTGCCGAGCCAATGGAAATTGCCGAGCGTGCAGTTGCGGTCATCGAGGCCTTTTTCCTGCAGTCCGCAAACCGCCTCCCTGTCCATCATCCACCAGGGCGGCGCCGGCGCGGGGACCGGAATTTCCGTATCGACCGTTCGGTAGGAATAGCGGATTGCGGGCCAGATCATCGTGCCGCCGGCATCGAGAATCAGGTCCTGCACGAACGGATCGCGATAGTCGGCCTCCGTCTCGAAATCGCCGCCGAAGGCCGTCTCCGGATAGAAGCTGAAGATGGGGAAATAGGATTGTCCCTGATAGCTCACATAGAGCGGCTTGTCGTTGGCGACGAATTCCGCGCCGAGGGTTACGACGAAGAGGACAAGAAAGATCCAGAGCGACCAGTAGCCGCGCCTGTTGGCCTTGAAGTTGCGCCAGCGCCGCTGGTTGAGCGGCGACATGGCAGGCCGCCTCGCGGGCCTATTGTCGATGACACCGGCCTCCGCCATCACAGCCTGCGCGCCTCGAAGTCGATCCGCGGATCGACCCAGGTATAGGTGAGGTCCGAGATGAGATTCACGATTAGCCCGACCAGAGAGAAGATGTAGAGCGTCGCGAAGACGACCGGATAATCGCGATTGACGATCGATTCAAACGATAGCAGCCCGAGGCCGTCGAGCGAGAAGATTGTCTCGATCAGCAGCGAACCGGCAAAGAACGCGCCGATGAAGGCGCCCGGAATGCCGGCGATGATGATGAGCATCGCATTGCGAAAGACATGCCCGTAGAGAACCTGTCTTTCGGTGAGTCCCTTCATCCGCGCCGTCATGACGTACTGCTTGCGGATTTCATCGAGAAACGAGTTTTTCGTCAGAAGCGTCGAGGTGGCAAATGCGCCGATCGCCATGGAGATGATCGGCAATGTCAGATGCCAGAAATAGTCGGCGATCTGCCGATACCAGGGCATCTTGAAGAAATCGTCGGAGACAAGGCCGCGAAGCGGGAACACGTCGAAGAAGCTGCCGCCCGCGAACAGCACGATCAGTAGCACGGCGAACAGGAAGCCGGGTATCGCGTAACCGACGATGATGATGCCGCTCGTCCAGATATCGAAGCTCGTTCCGTCGCGCACCGCCTTGGCGATCCCGAGCGGTATGGAAATCCCGTAGGACAGAAACAGCATCCAGATGCCCAGCGAGATCGATACCGGCATCTTCTCCACGATCAGGTCGATGACTGATATGTCGCGGAAATAGCTGCGGCCGAAGTCGAAGGTGATGTAGTTCTTCAGCATCAGCCAGAATCGCTCTGGCGCCGGCTTGTCGAAGCCGAACTGCGTTTCGAGCTGCTTGATGAAGGCCGGGTCGAGACCGCGCGCGCCGCGATATTTGGAATTGGTGGCGTCCGCTCCGCCCGGCAGGTTGGCGGCGCCGCCAAGCTCGCCGCCGCTGGAGCCGCCGACCCGCGCCGTCGCCGAAACGTCGGTCCCCTGCAACTGCGCAATTACGCGCTCGACCGGTCCGCCCGGCGCGAACTGAACGATCACGAATGAAATCAGCATGATCCCGAACAGGGTCGGGATCATCAGAAGCAGGCGGCGGATGATGTAGGCGGCCATGGGCGGTTCTGACTATCCTTCCTTGCCGATTCGTCTGGCCTTATCCTTATCGAACCACCACGTGCTGTCGACTTCGAGCGCATAGCGCGGTTTTTCAGGTGGGAAGCCAAACTGGTCCCAGTAGGCGACCAGATGCGTACCTCGGTTCCACTGCGGAACCCAGTAGCGGCCGGCGCGCAGGATCCGGTCGAGCGCTTTGGCGGCGATGATCTGTTCTTCGCGCGTCCTGGCCGCGATCATCGTCTCCGTCAGCGCGTCGATCGCCGGGCTTCTGATGCCGGAAAGATTGCGCGTCCCCGCGATGCCGGCTTCAGCGCTCACCCAGTAGCGCTTGATTTCCTCGCCGGGAATCGGCGGCATCGAATATCGCTGAACGACGAGATCGAAGTCGAAACTGTTGAGCCGGTCCTGATATTGCGCCGCATCCACCTGGCGGAAACGGGTGGCGATGCCGAGGCGTTCCAGATTGCGCATATAGGGCTGCGCAATGCGCTCGAGGCTCCCGTCATCGTCGAGAAATTCGACTTCGAACGGTGTGCCGTCCGGCATCACGCGGTGGCCGTCCTTTAGTCCGACGCCGGCCTCTTCCAGAAGCTTCGTTGCCTTTGCAAAAAGCGACCGGTCGCGGCCAGAGCCGTCGGATACCGGCGGCGAATAGGGCTCGCCGAATACCTCATCGGGGACCTTGCCGCGAAACGGCTCAAGCAGTGCCAGTTCGGCCGGCGAGGGAGGGCCTTCGGCCATCATCTCCGAATTCTGGAAATAGCTCTTGGTGCGGCTGTAGGCGCCATAGAAAAGAGACTTGTTCGTCCACTCGAAATCGAACCCGTTGATCAGCGCCTCGCGGACTCGGGGATCAGCGAACTTCTCGCGCCGTGTATTGATGAACCAGCCTTGCGCACCCGATGGCGTCTGGTCCGGCAATGTCGCGCGCACCACCCGCCCGTCGGCAATCGCCGGAAAATCATAGCCGGTCGCCCAGACGCGCGACGTGAACTCCTCGCGAAACGTGTATCGGCCGGCCTTGAACGCTTCGAAGGCGACATCGCGGTCGCGATAGAACTCGTATCGGATCGAATCGAAATTATGCCGGCCGCGATTGACCGGCAGGTCGCGGCCCCAATAGTCGTCGACCCGTTCGTAAGAAATATACGTCCCCTGCCGGAAATCGCCGACCTTGTATGGCCCGCAGCCGAGCGGGCGTTCCATCGTCGCATCGGTGAATTCGCGGCTCGCGTAAAAGGCCTTCGAGATGATCGGCAGCGAGGCGACGAACTGCGGAAGATCACGCGCCTGCCGTCCAGTGAAGACGACCTCAAGCACATGTGGTTCGACCGCGCTCGCGCTCTCCATTTCGATCAGCGACTGCGAGATATGCGGGTGGCCGTCCTTCTTTAGCGTCTCGAGCGTGAAGGCGACATCCTCGGCTGTCAGCGCCGAACCGTCGTGAAAGCGGGCTTCGGGTCGCAGGCCGAAACGGATGCGGTTGCCGCCATCATGCTTTTCCACCCATTCCGCGATCAGTCCGTAGACCGCATCGGGTTCGTCCAGCGCCCTGACCATCAGCGTGTCGTAGATCATGTTGAGCATGACCGGCGCATCGCCTTTCAGGATCAGCGTGTTGAGCGTGTTAAAGGTGTTCGGGTTCTGGTTGAACGCCCACACCGACGTGGTGCGCGCGAGGTTCCCGCCCTTGGGCGCGTCCGGATTGACATAGGCGAAATGGGTAAAGTCCGCCCCGTATTTCAGGTCGCCGAAGGCAGAGAGCCCGTGCAGCCGGGGCGTCTCCTCGGCGACAGCGGGCAATCCGCGAAGGAACGCCAGGCTCGCCGCGGCGCCGGCCAATACGACGCGTCGGTTCGGGCCTTTTTGCATCAGTTCGCGCCCTTGATCTTGGCCGCCTTCGCCTCGTCCCACCACCAGTTGTCGGTCGTGAATACGTAGTCGGGCAATGTCTCCGGCAGTCCGAACCGGTCCCAGCGCGCGACGCGGTCGCCGGCGAAATAGAATTGCGGGACGAGATAGTGGTTCCATAGCAGCACGCGGTCGAGCGCCTTCGAGGCGGCCACCAGATGGGCGCGATCTTCGGCGAAGATGATCTTCTGGATCAGGGTGTCGACGGCAGGATTCTTGATCCCCATGACATTGCGGCTGCCGCGCATGTCCGCGGCCTCCGATCCCCAGAACTCGCGCTGCTCGTTGCCCGGCGAAAGCGACTGCTGAAAGACGGCCGTGGTCATGTCGTAGTCGAAACTGTCCATGCGCTCCTGATATTGGGCGCTATCGACCGTGCGGATCGACGCATTGATACCGAGCTTTTCCAGATTCTGGATATAGGGGGCGACGATCCGCTCCATATCCGGCTGGACGAGCAGGAATTCTACGTTGAAGGGTTCGCCCTTGTCGTTCACCAGGGCCTGATGGCCATTGGAATTGCCGATACGCCAGCCAGCCGCTTCCAGCAGATCGCGCGCCTTGCGCAAATTGGTGCGCATCTGCCGCGTATCGCCGCCGACCGGATTTTCAAACGGCGTGGTGAAGACTTCTTCCGGCACCTTGCCGCGCAGAGGTTCAAGCATTTCAAGCTCTAGTCCCTCCGGCAGGCCGGTCGCGGCAAGTTCCGAATTGGCGAAATAGCTGCCCGTCCGCTGGTACTGGCCATAAAAGATATTTGCGTTCAGCCATTCGAAATCGAATGCGTAGTTGAAGGCTTCGCGGACGCGTGGATCGGCGAACTTCTCGCGCCTGAGATTGAAGACCAGGCCCTGCATGGGCTCAGCGTTCTTGGCCTTGAACACTTCGGCGATAACATCGCCGCGCTGGACCGCCGGAAAGTCGTATGCTGTAGCCCAGTTCTTTGCGCTGTTTTCCAGCCGGATATCGAACGCGTCGGCCTTGAACGCCTCCAGCGCGACGGTGCTGTCGCGGAAATACTCGTATCGGATAGATTTGAAATTGTGCCGGCCTATATTGACCGGCAGATCCTTGGCCCAGTAGTCGTCCACCCGCTCCAGCGTGATCGAGCGACCAGGCTGGATTTCGCCGATCTTGTAGGCGGATGAACCGAGCGGCGGCTCAAGGGTCGTCGCCGAGAAATCGCGGCCTTCCGCCTCCCAGTAGTGCTTCGGCAGGATCGGGAATTCGCTTGTGATCAGAGGCAATTCGCGATTGCCCTTCTGGTCGAAGCGGAAGGTGACTTCATGCTCGCCGGTGACCTCGGCGCTCGTCACGTTGCGATAGTAGGCGTTGTAGAAGGGGTGCGACTTCTTGAGCGTCTCCAGCGACCAGATGATATCTTCCGGTGTGATCGGCTTACCGTCGTGCCAGCGCGCTTCGGGGCGCAATTTGAAGGTAACCGACGAGAAGTCGTCAGGGTAGGAAACGGATTCGGCGACCAGACCATATTTGGCTGACGGTTCGTCGTAGGCGCTCTCCATGAGCGTGTCGTAGATGGCGGCCGATGCGCCCGCCGGCACGCCCTTGACGATGAACGGGTTTAGCGAATCGAACGTGCCTGCAGCCGACATGCGCAGTGTCCCGCCCTTCGGTGCGTCCGGATTGACGTAATCGAAATGCTTAAAGTCCGGCCCGTATTTCAGCTCGCCGAACAGCGACAGACCATGGTGCCACTCTGCTTCCTGCTGCGCGTTGGCGGCGACGGGCGTCAGTGACGCGATCGTCAGGGCGAATAGGGCGGCAAGCAGGCGTCGGATGGCAATGGTCAACGATGGTTCTCCTGATCGGGTAGCGGATAGTTACGGTCTTAGTCCGGCAATCGTACAAAATCGCGGCGGCGCCGTCGAATGATGCTCGGCCGCGTTCACCAGGAATTCATCGGCATGGGTTCGGTTCGCTTGGAGCAAAGAAAAAGCCGGCCCGAAGGCCGGCTCTCGATCGCGTAGGAAGTCGCAGACCCGGCTTACTGCTGGGGCTTTTGCTCTTCCTGCGGCTTCATCTCCTGCTGCGGCGCTGCCGGCTGCTGCTCGGATGAAGTCGGCGCGGGCGTAGCGCCTTCCTGGTTGGTGCTCTCGCCCTGTGCCGGCGCTGGCGTGCTTTCGCTCGAAGCGCTCGCGGCCGGGGCGCTTTCGCTGGCGGCGGGCGCTGCGGCCTCAGGCTGCGGCAGCGGCACCGGATTGTCGGACAGCGAACGCAGATACATCAGCATGTCGGCCCGCTCGCCATCCTTCTTGAGGCCGGCAAAGCCCATCGCCGTTCCGGGGATCGTACCCTTCGGATCGCGGATGAAATGGTTCAGATCCTCAAGCGTCCAGGTCTCGCCGGCGGCGTGATGCTCTTCCATGGCAGAGGAATACTTGAAGCCCTCATGCGAACCCTTTACGCGGCCGACGACATTGTAGAGGTCCGGGCCAACCTTGTTCGGTCCACCCTGCTCAAAGGAGTGGCAGGAGGCGCATTTCTTGGCGACATCGGCGCCCTTTTCGGCGGAAGCCGAGGCCAGAAGCACCGGCAGCGGCGTTTCCGCTGCAGCTTCCTTGCCTGCGCTGTCGCCGGCAGCGCCCGCTTCTGCAACCGCGATCGCATAGCCCGGCTTTTCCGGCTTCTCTACGTCAAAAATGCCGTCAGCCAGCACGCCAATACCTAGGACCACAAGCACGGTAAACAGAACTGCGCCAGCGATCTTGTTGAATTCAAAACTGTCCATTGTTGTCAAACACCATGTTTATCAACAGGTTCGCGAGGATCGATCCCGGAATCGTTATACTGGTGGCAAGCCCCGCCCAAATCGCGGCGGAGACTACCCGCTTTCCGGCGGCCAAAGCAACACGTATAAGCGGCCCGTTCAATAGTCTTGCACAGCGGCAAAAGGGCGCAACAAAAAGGTGAACCCGCTCGTCATCATTCCGGCCCGCATGGCCGCGACGCGTCTGCCGCGAAAACCACTCGCCGACCTTGGCGGAAAGCCGATGATTCTACGCGTCTGGGAAGCAGCGCTCGCCGCCGGCGCCGGGAGCGCGCTTGTGGCCACCGATACGCCGGAAATCGCCTCTGTTATTGAAGCTGCGGGCGGTCGGGCCGTGCTCACCAGCCCTGACCACCCATCCGGCTCGGACCGCATATTCGAGGCGCTCCGCCGGGTCGATCCGCACGGGCATCATGACGCCATCATCAATCTCCAGGGCGACTATCCGCTGATCGAGCCCGGCGACATCGCCGCCGCCGGTGCATTGCTCGCCGATCCGGCTGTGGATATCGGCACGATTGCCGCCGAGATTACGGACGAGGGCGAACGCGTTGATCCGAATGTCGTGAAGATTGTCGCCTCGCCACTGGGCGAGCGGCATTTCAGGGCGCTGTACTTCACCCGCGCCACCGCACCTCATGGGGATGGGCCGCTCTATCATCACATCGGCATTTATGCCTATCGGCGGAATGCGCTCGAACGGTTTGTCCAGCTGCCGCCATCGGCGCTTGAAAAACGCGAGAGGCTTGAGCAACTGCGTGCGCTGGAAGCGGGCATGCGCATCGATGTCGCACTCGTTGACTCCGTGCCGGTGGGCGTCGATACTCCCGCCGACCTAGAGCTGGCCCGCCGCCTGATTGGCGCACGGGCCTGATTTATTTAAAGAAAAAGACTTTTCGCCATGTCCAATGCCAGCAGCAAGATCGTCTTCCAGGGCGAGCCCGGAGCCAATTCGCACATCGCCTGCCAGGAGGTGTTCCCAGAATATGAGGCCGTGCCGTGCGCCACCTTCGAGGATGCGTTCGCCGAGGTTGCGGAAGGGCGCGCGGCGCTGGCGATGATCCCGATCGAGAATTCGGTCGCCGGCCGTGTCGCCGATATCCACTATCTGATGCCGACATCCGGCCTGTCGATCATCGGCGAGTATTTCCTGCCGATCCATCATCAGCTCGTCGGCGTCCGCGGCGCGACGCTTGAGGGGCTGACCCATATCCGCAGCCACGTCATGGCGCTCGGCCAGTGCCGCAAGCTGATCAGAAAGCGCGGCGTGACAGCAGTGATCGCAGCCGATACCGCAGGTTCGGCGCGTGAGATCGCGGCGCTCGGCGACGCAACGCAGGGTGCGCTCGCGTCGAGCCTCGCGGCGGAGATCTACGGGCTGGATATCCTTGCCAGCGATGTCGAGGACGAGGACCACAACACGACACGGTTCGTCATTCTTTCGCGCGAGCCGCGCTGGGTCGATGCCGGCGGTTCGGGAACGATCACGACCTTCGTCTTCCGCGTGCGCAACGTGCCGGCCGCGCTCTACAAGGCGATGGGCGGCTTTGCCACGAATGGCGTCAACATGACCAAGCTGGAATCCTATCAGCTTGAAGGCCAGTTCTTCGCCACGCAGTTCTATGCCGATATCGAGGGCCATCCGCACGATCCGGCGGTAGCGCGCGCGCTTGACGAGCTTGAATATTACACGCGTGAGTTCAAGATTCTCGGCGTCTACAAGGCCGCTTCTTTCCGCGAGTCTATTCGTGAGACGGCTGTCGAAGAGCCGAGCCTGCGGCACCCGGAGTAGATTTCACACGCCTCAGATCGCGACATGACCGTTCACCCATGACCAGATCAGCTGGTGGGCGATGGAAAAGCGCTGCGGGACGACAAGCCCGTCAGGATGCTCACCCGACAGCATGATGCGAACTTCATCGCGCGAGAACCATCGGGCGTCCATCAGCTCTTCGCGGTCGATGACGATGTCTTCCGAAAGAGCCTTGCCATAGCAGCCGATCATCAGCGATGCCGGGAACGGCCAGGGCTGGCTGGCCAGATAGGTGACCTTGCCGACCGTGATGCCGGCCTCCTCCATCGTCTCGCGCCTCACAGCGTCTTCGATCGTTTCGCCCGGCTCGATGAAACCGGCAAGCGTCGAGTACATCGGTGCGGCGAAACGGCCCGAACGCCCCAGCAGGCAATTCTCCCCATTCACGATCAGCATGATCGAGACCGGGTCGGTTCTGGGAAAATGCTGCGCGCCGCAATGGCTGCAGTCGCGCCTGTAGCCACCCTGGACGGGTGTGCTCTCGTGCCCGCAGCGCGAACAGAAACGATGCGTCGCATGCCAGTAGAGCATGGAACGGCCCTGCGCCAGCGCGCCCAGTTCGCCATCGGGCAGCAATCCCTGCATGGCGACTGACCGAATGTCGATCGGCTTTATCGCCTCCGGCAGCGGCGCTTCCGCGATGACGGAGGCGGCAAACAGTGGCCGGCCGTCGGCGACACCGAGGAAGACCGGGGGTTCGCCGCTCATCAGGCCTTCTGCATGTTCGGCCGCAAAGCCAGCGGTCTGCGGCGCGGCGCCGACCTGCACGAGCACCCTGTCATCGGCAAACAGATAGAACAGCGCTTCGCGCCGCCCGAGCATTGCCGCCATTTCCTCGTCATTGGCGCGTAGCAGCGCCTGCCGGTCTATGAAGCTGCGGGCAAAACCCATTCTGCTTGTCAGGTCGTCGTTCATGCCGGAATCCATTCAGGTCAGTTCGTGTCGGAGCGCTTTTTGAAACTGCGCGACAAGGCGCGCGCCTCCATCTGCGTCATATGGCGTGCGTGCGCCATGCCCCCAGACAGGTCCCGGCCAGGCGGCATCGGCGGTATGCCGCGCGACGATATGGAAATGCAGCTGTTTTACAACATTGCCCAGTGCGCCGACGTTCAGTTTGGCGTGCGGGTGCATTGATTTGACGCATCGCGCCAGGATGTCCACCTCGCGCCAGAACTGCTCGCGCTCGTCTTCGGAAAGGTCGATGATCTCGATCAGACCGGCACGTCGCGGCACGGCGATCACCCACGGGTAGCGGGTATCGTTCATCAACAGGACGCGCGACAGGAATAGGTTGCCAACGGGCAGCGTGTCGCCTTCCAGGCGCAGGTCGAGATGAAAGTCGGAGGCGGAATCTTGCATTGCTGGCATGTCCGGGGATCAGCGTGAGAGAAAAGCCGGAAATGCGTGTCCAGGCAAGAGATGGTGCCAACTTGTTCCGCAACCCTTGCCAACAGCCACCCCGGTACTGATATAACGCCACCGGGAGGCTGGCGGCGGGCGGATCCCTCGCCAACCGGGTCAGGTCCGGAAGGAAGCAGCCCTAACGAGTTTCGGTTCGGGTCGTCTGTCCAGTCTCCCACCTTCTGCCCGCCGGAGAATCGTGCACAATGCGCCTTTCGGTCTGAACCCGAAAGAATGGACGGGATTTCATGGACGAGCGCCCGATGGAGACCATGGCCGCGCAGCCGCAGAGCGGCTATCGCGTGCTGGCGCGCAAGTACCGCCCGACAAGCTTTGCCGATCTGATCGGTCAGGAGGCGATGGTGCGCACGTTGCGCAACGCCTTCGCAGCCGGGCGTCTCGCCCATGCCTATATGCTGACCGGCGTCCGCGGCGTCGGCAAGACGACGACCGCCCGCGTGCTTGCCCGCGCATTCAATTATTCCGCCCCCGGACACGATGAACCGACGCTGGACATGCCCCAGATGGGCGTTCATTGCGAAGCGATCCTCGATTCCCGTCATATGGACGTCATCGAGATGGACGCCGCCTCCCATACCGGCATCGACGACATTCGCGACATCATCGACAGTGCGGCATACCGGCCGGTCGCGGCGCGCTACAAGGTCTTCATCATAGACGAGGTGCACATGCTCTCCCGCGCGGCCTTCAACGGGCTGCTGAAGACCCTGGAAGAGCCCCCGGACCACGTGAAGTTCATCTTCGCGACGACGGAAATCCGGAAAGTGCCGATTACCGTCCTTTCGCGTTGCCAGCGCTTCGATCTGCGCCGTATCCCGGGCGACGTGCTGACCGCCCATCTTGCGGGCATTTCCGAAAAGGAAGCGGTCGAGGTCGAGGACGACGCCCTGGCGCTGATCGCTAGGGCCGCCGAGGGTTCGGTTCGCGATGCGCTCTCGCTGCTCGATCAGGCCATTGCCCATGGCGGAGGGAAGGTCGATGCCGAAGCGCTTCGCGCGATGCTCGGCGTTGCCGATCGAGGCCGAACGCTGGATCTCTTCGAAACGGTCATGCAGGGCGATATCGCCGGAGCTCTCGCCATATTCGACGAGCTCTACGTGACCGGTGCCGATCCGCTGGCGGTGATCGACGATCTGGCCGAGGCCGCCCATCTGGCCACCCGTTTCAAGCTGACACCCGATCTTCGAAGCGATCAGGCGCTGAACGAGGATGAGCGGGTGCGCGGCGCGGCCTTCGCCGAGACGCTTCCCGTTTCCGCGCTGTCGCGTGCATGGCAGGTTCTGCTCAAGGGCCATGGCGAAGTTGAAACGGCCCCGCGCCCGGCGCATGCGGCCGAGATGGTTCTGGTGCGCCTTGCCCATATGGCAACGATGCCGACGCCGGAAGAAGCATTGAGGAAACTCGCCGAAGGCGGCGACAGTGCCGGAGAAACGGTTATCGGCGCAGGCGCTCCGGCCGGGTCGCCCCGTGCCTTCGTGCCCTCATCGCCGCGTGGCGACATGCGTGGCCACGGACTTGCCGCGCCGCGTCCGCGGGAAACGCCGGAGACGGTCATGGCGGCCGCTGCTCCCGCGATCCGGCTTGATCGCATTGAGGATATCGTCGCCCTGGCGGAAGCACAGCGCGATATTCCGCTGAAGATGAAGCTGGAACGCTTCGTTCGGCCTGTCAGGTTCGGGCATCTGTCACTGGAATTCGCGCTGGAATCCGGCGCGCCGGTGAATATCTACAATGAGCTGTCGAGCCGTTTGAAGGAATGGACCGGACAGACCTGGATGGTCAGTCCGTCGCGCGAAGTGGGGGAAGACCCGCTTGAGAAGCGCCGCCGCGACAGCGAGGACCGGCGCCTTGCGGCGCTCAAGAGCAACCCGGTCGTCGCGGCGGTGATGGCACAGTTTCCCGATGCGGAAATGACCGTGCGCGAACTGCGGGCAGCCACCCCGGAAGGCCTTGCCGATCCCGAGGCCGAAACCGATCCCGATGGAGAGTGACCGATGGACTTCCTGAAAATGATGAAGCAGGCGAAGGAGCTTCAGACCAAGCTCGCGGATGCCCAGGCCGAACTTGACGAGCTCGTCGTCGACGGAGACGCCGGCGGTGGCATGGTCAGGGCCACGGTCTCGGGCAAGGGCGAACTGAAGTCGCTTTCGATTGACGAAAGCCTGCTGAAACCGGAAGAAAAGGAGATCGTCGAGGATCTCGTGCTCGCTGCCGTCAACGAGGCAAGGCGCAAGGCGGAAGCGGCTGCGGCGGAAAAGATGCAGGCGATGACGAGCGGGCTCGGCCTGCCTCCGGGCATGAAGCTGCCGGGCATGTGACCTGCAGCATCCGATGAGCAACAGCGGCAGCGAGATTGATCGGCTGATCCAGCTATTGGCGCGGCTCCCGGGGCTTGGTCCACGGTCTGCCCGGCGTGCCGCATTGCATCTCATAGAACGGAAGGACCAGTTGCTCGGTCCGCTGGCAGCGGCGATGCGCGACGCGTTCGATCATGTCGTCGCCTGCGAGACCTGCGGCAACATTGATACCGCATCGCCCTGTCACCTGTGCACCGATCCGCGCCGCGATCCCTCGGTGATCGTCGTTGTCGAAACGGTCGGCGATCTCTGGGCGCTGGAACGGGCGCAGGCGACCAGCGGCCGTTATCATGTGCTGGGTGGCACGCTCTCGCCGCTCGACGGCGTCGGACCGGACGATCTGTCAATTCCGAAATTGCTTGAGCGTGCCGGCGATCCAGCTGTGAAGGAAATAATCCTCGCCGTGAATGCTACCGTCGAGGGGCAGACGACGGCGCATTATATCACCGACATGCTGGCCGGCGGCGAGGTGAAGGTATCGCGCCTTGCGCATGGCGTACCGGTCGGCGGCGAACTCGATTATCTCGACGACGGCACGCTTGCCGCCGCCATCAGGCAGCGCCAGCCGTTCTGACCGGCGCAGCTTCTTTGCCGGCAAAATGACCGCGCAGCTTAAGCCACCACAGCAGCAGCAGTGCGGGTATGCCGGTAAGCGCCGTGATCACGAAGAACCATTCCCAGCCGGTCGACTCGACGATGAATCCCGATCCCGATGAAATGGTGGTGCGCCCAAATGTGGCCAGCGCCGAAAGCAGCGCGTATTGCGTGGCCGTATGGAGGGCGTTGGTGCAGAGCGAGGAAAGGTAGGCAAGGAAGATAACTGTCCCGATGCCGCCGGTGAAGTTCTCGACACAGATGGTCACCGTCAGCGCCCAGCTGTCGACGCCGACCATCGCCTGCCATGAGAAGACGAGGTTGGAAGCCATCTGGATAATGCCGGCGATCCATAGCGCCTGATACATGGAAAGCCGTTTTGCCACCCAGCCGCCGGCAAGGCCGCCCAGCAGCAGCGCGATCAGGCCGACGCCTTTGACGATTTCCACATAGGTGCCCTTGTCGAAGCCGATGTCGATGACGAAGGGTCCGGTCATCACGCCGGCCAGCGCATCGCAGAGTTTGAAGACGACGACGAAGATCAGCACCATGACGGCGTTGTCGCGGGTCAGGAACTCGTGGAAGGACTCATAGGCTGTCGCCATCAGGCGCCGGAAAGCGTCCGTGCTCTTCTCGCCTTCCGTCTGCTCATCGGCTTCCGGCATGTCCGGTTCGCGTGCGACAAGGGTTGCGATCAGGCCGACGACGACGAGGGCCGCCATTATCATATAGGCCCAGGGCCAGCTTTGCGTGGGCAGAACGCCGCTCTTCTCCATCATATGAACGATACCGACGGCACCGGCCGTCGAGACCAGCAGGGCAACCCGGTAGGCCGGCACATAGAGTGCGAGACCGGCGGCCTGTTCGCTATCCTCAAGGCTCTCCACCCGGAAAGCGTCGATGATGATGTCCTGCGTTGCCGACGCCGTCGCGATCAGCACCGCGCCAAGCGCTACATAGGGCGCCATCGTCACCGGATCGAGCGTTGCCAGCCATAGAATGGCGGCGATCAGGAGTAGTTGCGTAAAGACCATCCACCCGCGTCGCCGCCCAAGCAGGCGCGAAAGGACGGGGATCTGCCAGGCATCGACGAGAGGTGCCCAGAGAAACTTGAACGTGTAGGGCGTACCGGCGAGGGCAAACAGGCCGACGGTCTTCAGGTCGACGCCACGGTCGGTCATCCAGATCAGCAGCGTCGAGCCTGAAAGCGCGAGCGGCAGGCCGGATGAAAAGCCGAGAAACAGGATCAGCAGAACACGCTTTTGCAGATAGACCGAAAGGCCCGGAAAGCGGCGCTCTGCAATATCGACGAGGCTCATGGGTGTCCTTATTCGCCGGCGAGGAGCTGCGGTTGCGCGTTCGCGTCCTCGAAATCGAGTTCACGCAGCCTGCCGCCGCGCTTCACGATCTTGTCCGTTGAAATCAGGATGTCGTCGATATCCTTTCCGGCCTGACCGAAATGGGTCTTCAGTTTCTCCACACGCTCGCTCAGGCGCCGCACGTCGTCGGACAGCATGCCGACCTCGCGATGGATGATGTGCGCCTGCTCGCGCATCTTCTGGTCGCGCAGAATCGATTGCATCACCTGAATTGCCAGCATCAGCATTGACGGCCCGACGATGATGACGCGTGCCCGATGTGCCTTCTGGATGATGTCCTCGAAATACTCGTTGAGGTCCGCATAGAGCGATTCCGACGGCACGAACATGATCGCGATGTCCTGCGTCTCGCCGGGTATGAAATACCGGTCGGTGATATCGCCGATATGCTTGCCGACATCGGTTCGCATCCGGGCCATCGCATGCTTGCGCGTATCCCCGTCGCGCGCCTCCCGAAAGGCCGTTACCGCTTCGAGTGGAAACTTGGCGTCGATCACAAGCGGCGGGGCGTTGTCGGCGAAATCGATCAGGCAATCGGGCATCTTGCCGTTGGAGAGTGTCGCCTGGAAGCGGTAGCGCCCCTGCGGCAGGCCGTCGGCGACGATGGCCTCCATCCGGCCCTGGCCGAAGGCGCCGCGCGCCTGCTTGTTGGAGAGGATATCCTGCAGGCTGACGACTTCCTTGGACAATTCGGTGATGTTGCTCTGCGCCTTGTCGATGACGGCTAGCCGCTCGTTGAGCTTGCTCAGATTGTCATGCGTTGCCTGCGTGCTGGCGCTGAGATTTGAATGCAGACGCTGCCCGAAACTGTCTATGCGCTCGCTTAGGGCCCGCGCGAGGTCGGCATGGCGGTTGCCGAAGACCTCGGCCATCGTCTGCATGCGGCCGGTCATTTCAGCCTGCGCGCGCATCAGTTCGGCCATCTGCCGGTCAGCCTCAACGGCGCGGCGAACATCTTCTTCCTGTTCGCGATGGCGGCCGCGCTGTCCGGCGATCAGGACAATCGCGATGGCCAGGAGCAGGGCCAACGCCAGACAGCCACCGGCCAGCACAAGCTCGCCCGCGGTTAAGGCCCGGCCCCCGATCGTCAGAATGATTTCCTGCATCACGGGCACATCAATAGCGCGATTCGGAAGGCAATGGGACCAAAACGCGAACACGCGCCGAGATTCGGCGCCAGTTGACCCCGGGCAAGGCTTTGCCTATCTGATCGATCATGGCCAAGCGAGAGATCCTTCATATTCCAGATTCCCGGCTGCGGGAGGTCTGCGCGCCCGTCGAAAAGGTCGACGATGAGGTGCGTGCGATCCTCGACGACATGCTGGAGACCATGTACGACGCGCCCGGCATCGGTCTTGCCGGATGTCAGGTCGGCGTCATGCGTCGCCTCGTGGTCATCGATGTCGCCGGACGCGAAGACGAAGAGCCGAGCCCGATCTATCTCGTCAATCCGCGCCTGACGGTGGTTTCCGACGAATTGTCGGTGCATCAGGAAGGCTGCCTGTCGATCCCGGAATATTACGAGGATGTCGAGCGGCCCGCACGTTGCACGGTCGAGTTTCTCGATCGCGACGGCAAGCCGCAGGTCATGGAATGCGAGGGCATTCTGGCCACCTGCGTTCAGCATGAGTTGGACCATCTCGACGGCAGGCTTTTCATCGATCATCTGTCGCGCCTGAAGCGTGACCGCGTGATGAAGAAATTTTCCAAGATCGACAGGCGCAAGACCGAAACGGTCGGCTGAGGCTGTTCGTATTCGGGGGACGCCATGGCACTCAAGCTGATCTTCATGGGTTCGCCCGATTTCGCGGTCCCGACGCTCGCGGAACTCGTCGGCGCGGGCCATGACATCAGGGCCGTTTACAGTCAGCCCGCAAAGCCCGCCGGGCGCGGCATGGCCGAGATGCCGACACCGGTTGCGCGGGCGGCCGGTGATTTCGGCCTGCCGGTCCTGACACCCCGGAATTTCCGCAATCAGGATGCCATCGACCAGTTCGCCGGATTTGAGGCCGATGCGGCGGTTGTGGTTGCCTATGGTCTTATCCTGCCGCAGGCCGTGCTCGACGCCACCCGGTATGGCTGCTTCAACCTGCACGCTTCGAAACTGCCGCGCTGGCGCGGCGCAGCGCCGATCCAGCGCGCCATCATGGCAGGTGACGGCACGACGGCCGCCAGCATCATGCGCATGGAAGCAGGCCTCGATACCGGCCCTGTCTGTATGGAGGAAGCTGTTGCGATCGGCGCGGATATGACAGCCGGCGACCTCCACGACGAACTGGCCCGCGCCGGCGCGGGGCTGATGCTGCGCGCAATGAGCGCGCTGGCGCTCGGCCAGCTTGATTGCGAGACGCAGGCCGAGGAAGGCGTGACCTATGCGGCGAAGATCGACAAGGTCGAGGCGCGCGTCGACTGGTCGCGTTCTGCTGCGGAAGTTCACAACCATATCCGGGGCCTCAGCCCGTTCCCCGGCGCATGGACCCAGATGCCCGACGGTTCGAGGCTCAAGATCCTTCGCTCATCGTTGGCTGAAGGCAAAGGCGAGCCGGGCATCATCCTCGACAACAGGCTGACGATCGCCTGCGGCGAGGGCGCAGTACGGCTGCAGCAGGTGCAACGCGCGGGTGCCAGGGCGATGGATTCCGGCACTTTTCTGCTCGGCCAGAAACTCGTGCTAGGCGACCGTCTGGAATAACCATGGCACATCGGTATCGACTCGATATTGAATATGATGGCACGCCATTCGTGGGGTGGCAGGCGCAGCATAACGGCCTGAGCGTGCAGCAGGCGGTGGAAGAGGCGATCCTCGCATTCAGCGGCGACGAGATACGGATTCGGGCCGCAGGCCGCACCGACACAGGCGTTCACGCGCGCGGCCAGGTTGCCCACGCGGATCTTTCCAAGGCGTGGCCGGCCGATACGGTGCGCGACGCGATAAACGCCCATTTGCGCCCACTACCTGTATCCATTCTTGAAGCAACGCCGGTGGCGACGGATTTTGACGCCCGTTTCTCCGCGACCGCGCGCCACTACCACTATCGTATCCTCAATCGCCGCAGCCAGCTTGCGCTCGATCTCAATCGCGCCTGGTGGGTGGCGAGGCCGCTGGACGTCGACGCTATGGCGGACGCCGCGCGGGCTTTTGTCGGGCACCACGATTTTACGACTTTTCGCTCCACCGATTGCCAGGCCAAATCGCCGATGCGAACGATAGACCGCTTCGATGTGAGGCGTGATGAGGACGATATTTTCCTGATCGTATCGGCTCGATCCTTTCTTCATAACCAGGTTCGCTCGATGGCGGGGACGCTCAAGCTGGTGGGTGAGGGGCGCTGGACGCGTACCGATCTGGAAGAGGCCCTGAGCGCGCGCGATCGTACACGGTGCGGCCCGGTGGCGCCCGCCTGCGGCCTCTATCTGGCACGCGTCGACTACTAGTTGTCCGAGCATCGAGATTTCGTTCAGCGAATGGCTGGTCTGCTGCAGTCTGGTGAAGTCACGCCTGTGCCCGGCACCGCCCTGTGGGTTAGCCGGCCGCTGGTGTCAGAGGCCCGTCATCCGGTCGAAAAGTTCTGCGAGCGCAAGGCCCAGCAGAAAGTCGAGCAGGACAAGGCCGGCGGCCGTCGCGACGGACACCTCGAGCGCTGCGCGCGCCACGACAAATCGCATGCGGACGAAAACGGCCAGCCCCACAAGCATCAGGGCGCCGGCAATGCCGGTGGAAATCATGCCGAGGCCGAGAAGAATGCCGGGCAGGGCAAGCGGGACCGAAATGATCACGCTCGACCAGTTATAGGCAGCGATATAGGTCGCATAGCGGCTTGCGATGCCAAGCGGCCGCGCCATGACGAGCATGAGAAGTGGATATCCGACCCAGTCGATGACGATACTGATCGCCCTCACGGCCGCGTGCCACGTCGGGCTGAATTCGGCAGGGATCAGATCGCGCGATTCGATAACGGCGATCTCTGACATGACGAAGGCGATGTAGAGGGGAATCAGCAGGACAATGGCAGCGAAGCTCCGCCAGAACCCTTCGTAAGATGCGTCGACCTGCCGGATGGCGTCCCTGTTCCCGCGGAATACCGCCCACACGGCGGTAAGGTTGCGCTGGATATCGCTGATGGAAGGAAAGAGCATCGCGGTGCTGCGCCTTCAGGCTTTGCGGCCAGTGTGAAAGTCGAAATAGCGTTCGATGAAATCGGAATAGATGGCGCTGAGTGCCTTCAGCTCCTCGACCGGCACATTCTCGTCGATACCGTGCATGGTTTTGCCAACCAGCCCGAGTTCGACGACGGGACAAAAATCCTTGATGAAACGGGCGTCAGACGTTCCGCCGCTTGTGGAAAGCTTTGGGTCCTTGCCCGTTCTTGCGGCAACTGCGCTCTTCAGGAGACCGATCAGATCCTCGTCTCTCGCCAGAAAGGATTGGCTCGCACCGGGCAGTTCTTCGATCAGCCAGCGGATCGGCTGCTTGCCGTCCGGACGGTGTCGCATATCGCCGCTGGCGGCCTCAAGCCGTCTTTCCAGTTCTGCCCTCAGCGTCTTTGAGGTCCACAGGTCGTTGAAGCGGCTGTTCATGCTGACCCTTGCCCGGCCAGGAATGACGTTCCACGCGCCCGTCCCGGCTTCCAGGCCAACGGGTTCCAGCGTCGACGGGTCAAAATGCTCGCTGCCTTCATCAAGCGGTGTGGCAAGCAGGGCATCCATCAGCGTCGTCAGTCCGCGTACGGGATTGTCGGCCAGATGCGGATAGGCGACGTGGCCCTGCGTCCCTTCGACGGTCAGGGTGAAGGAGTAGGAGCCGCGCCGGCCAATTTTGAGTTGATCACCAAGCGTCTCGGCTGAAGTCGGCTCGCCAAGTACGCAATGATCGAACCGTTCTCCACGCCGCGCCGCCCAGTCCAGCAGCTTGACGGTCCCGTTCACTGCGGGGCCTTCCTCGTCGCCGGTGATGAGGAAAGCGATGGAACCGGGAAAATCTCCATTGCACGCGGAGATATAATTCGCCGCCGCCGCCGCAAAGGCGGCAATCCCGCCCTTCATGTCCACAGCCCCGCGCCCGTAGAGACGTCCGTCCTCAATATCGGCGCTGAATGGCGGATGGCGCCAGCGACTTTCGTCTCCCGGCGGCACGACATCGGTATGGCCGGCGAAGACCAGACAGGGGCTCTTCGATCCGAAGCGGGCGTAGAGATTGTCGATATCGGGTGTGCCGGGCTCGCTGAACCGCACAATTTCCGTATGAAAGCCGCGCCCATCGAGAAAACGGGCGAGCGCCGGAAGGGCGCCGCCGTCTCGCGGCGTCACGCTGTCGCAGCGTATCAGCGAAGCTGCGATCTCGACCGGATCGGCGGGGCCGTTATTCATGATCTTGACCCGCTTCCGTCAATCCCTCAGCAGTTCGTTGACCGACGTCTTCGCCCGGGTCTTCTCGTCGACGCGCTTGACGATCACGGCGCAGTAAAGGCTCGGGCCCCAGTTTTCGCCGGGCACGTTCTTGCCGGGCAGAGAGCCGGAGACAACGACGGAATAGGGCGGCACCTCGCCCATGAAGATTTCCCCGGTCGCGCGATCGACGATCTTGGTGGACTTGCCGATATAGACGCCCATGCCGAGCACCGAACCCTCGCGCACGATGCAGCCTTCCACGACTTCCGACCGGGCGCCGATGAAGCAGTTGTCCTCGATGATCGTCGGATCAGCCTGCAACGGCTCGAGCACGCCACCGATCCCGGCGCCGCCGGAAAGATGAACGTTCTTGCCGATCTGCGCGCACGATCCGACCGTCGCCCAGGTATCGACCATGGTCCCGTCATCGACATAGGCGCCGAGATTGACGAAAGAGGGCATCAGCACGACGTTGCGGCCGATATGGGCGGAGCGTCGGACCACGCAGTTGGGCACCGCGCGAAAACCGGCATTCTCGAAATCGAGCGCGCCCCAGCCTTCGAACTTGGAATCGACCTTGTCCCACCAGACCGATTCTCCCGGACCGCCCTTCACCACCTTCATCGGCTCGAGCCGGAACGACAGCAGCACGGCCTTCTTCAGCCACTGATTGACCTTCCAGTTGCCATCAGCCTGCTTTTCGGCAACGCGCGCCTTTCCGCTATCCAGCAGGTTCAGCGCTTCGTTCACCGCGTCGCGCACCTGGCCCTTGGTGTTGGCGTTGATGTTGTCGCGGGCTTCGAACGCGTCATCGATCACGCTCTGGAGATTGTCCGGCTTCATCGAATTCCTCTTCTTCTCTCGCAAGTCGTGGCAGGGACACGTCCTTGCCGGATGCCGCGCGGACGTTAGAGCCATTACCCTGAGATGGAAGCGCCCGGCCGCAACGGCTTTGTAACCCTTTGCCGCTTGAATGAAAGAGACAATAGGGGATGGGACGCTAGGCGCGTGTTCATGCGTACGCTCGGCGCGGGAAACGGGAATTTCGATGACAGATCAGGAAAGCAGCGCTCGCCGCGGGCCGATGCGCTCCGCACCGCAGGATCTTGAGGCCTGGAAGCGCCAGCCCTCAACGCCGCAGACGGAATCGCCCGCCTATCGGCTTGCCTTCACCGATCATGACTTCATCCTGCGCGATGAATTGCGGCCGGTCCGTTTGCAGCTTGAGCTGCTCAAGCCTGAACTCGTCATGCAGCAATACGGCATTGAATCCACGGTCGTGATTTTCGGATCGGCGCGGATACAGGGTGACGATACGGGTTCGGCCAACCCCGCGCTCAAACCCCATTATGAGGAAGCGCGCAAGTTTGCCCGGATCGTGTCGGAAGCCTCGCGCGACAGCGGCTTTCGCGAATATGTCGTCGTCTCGGGCGGTGGGCCCGGCATCATGGAAGCGGCCAACCGCGGCGCTGCCGATATCGGCGCGCCCTCGATCGGTCTGAATATCGTTCTCCCGCATGAGCAGGCGCCCAACGGTTACATCACACCCGAGCTATGCCTGCAGTTTCACTATTTCGCGCTGCGCAAGATGCATTTCCTCATGCGTGCCCGCGCTGTCGTCGCATTCCCGGGAGGGTTTGGCACGATGGATGAACTCTTCGAGGCGCTTACCCTGATCCAGACCGGCAAGGTCAGGCGCTTCCCGCTTGTGCTGTTCGGCGAGGCGTTCTGGCGCAAGGTGATAAACTTCGACGCGCTGGTCGAGGCAGGGACGATCTCGCCCCAGGATATCGACCTCATCACGTTCGTTGAGACGGCCGAGGACGGCTGGGACGCGATCGCCGGTTTCTACCGGCGCTGACGGGCCTCAGGCGGCGCGATCGAAGGCGCTGAGGAACAGTGTCAGATCGTCGGTGACGTGGTCGATATGCGCAGCCCTCGGCGGGTTCGCGCCCTTGGCCGTCACGAGAACGGTCCGCATGCCCAGCGCGTGCGGGATTTCCAGATTCTGCGGCAGGTCCTCAAACATCGCCGCCGCTGCCGGATCGATGCCGTTGCGCGCAAGAAAGAGATCGTAGGGACCGCGCGCGGGCTTGGGCTCGAAATTGGCCGCGACGATATCGAACATGTCCTCAAAATGCTCTTCGATGCCGAGGCGTCGCGTCACCGCCTCCGCATGGCCGCGCGAACCGTTGGTCAGCACGAATTTCCGCCCGGGCAATGCGGCGATGGCGGAGCCGAGCGCCGGATCCGGCTGCAAGGGGGAGTGGTCGATGTCGTGAACCTTTTCCAGAAAATCATGCGGGTCGAGCCCATGTTCGATCATCAGGCCGCGCATCGTCGTACCGTAGCGCTTGTAATAGTCGCGGCGAATCCGCTTTGCCTTCTCCGCATCGACCTTCAGGAAGCCCCGGATGTAGTCGTTCATTTTCACCGCCACCTGATCGAACAGATGGCTGCCCGGCGGATAGAGCGTGTTGTCGAGATCGAAAACCCATTCGCGCACATGGGCAAGTTCGTCGAGAAATGATCGCTTCGTGGCCATCAGCGTGTGACTTCTTCCGATCTGGAAAGCGGTTTCGGGCGCAATTTCACCGGCGGTTGTTGTGTCAGAGCCGCGCAACTGGCGCAAGGCAGCCATGCTGCCGCGCGCGTGACCTGATCGCCGAACGGGTGTAGTTGAAGGACGATGCAGACATGGGTCGTGATAACGGTCGCTGCGGCTTTTCTTCAGAATATCCGTTCGACACTCCAGAAACATCTCAAGAAGGTCATGGGCACGACAGGGGCAACCTTCGTGCGCTTCGGCTATGGCGTGCCGTTCGCCATTCTGTTCCTTCTCGTCCTGCACTTCGTGCTCGGTTATGAGATACCGCGTCCCAATGCGGCGTTCGCGTTATGGGTCACGGTCGCGGCCCTCGGGCAGATCATCGCCCAGGCATTGCTGGTGCATCTCTTCTCGTTTCGCAACTTTGCGGTCGGTACCGCCTATTCGCGTACTGAACCAGCGCAGGCCGCCATCTTCGGGCTGCTGTTTCTGGGCGAACTGGTAACGTCCGGCGCGCTGATCGCAATCCTGATTACCGTGTTCGGCGTGATGCTGATTTCCATTGCCCATCACGCAATGAGCCTTCGCAACCTTGCCGCCTCCATCGTTTCCCGCACCTCGCTCATCGGGCTTGCTTCGGGCACGGCGTTCGGCATCGCCGCAGTCGGTTATCGCGCTGCCTCGCTGGCGCTGGGCTATCCCAATTTCATGATGCAGGCGGCGATGACGCTCGTATGCGCGATCACGCTGCAGACAGTCCTGTTGCTTATATGGATGTGGCTGCGCGAACCGGCAGAGATCGGGCGGGTCCGTGCGGCATGGAAAACCGGGCTGGCGGTCGGCTTTGTCGGTGCGACGGCGTCGTTCGGCTGGTTCATGGCCATGACCCTGCAGCAGGCGGCCATCGTCAAGGCGCTCGCGCAGATCGAGATTCTCTTTACCTTCGCCTCAACGGTGTTCTTCTTCCGTGAGCCCATCAACCGCATCGAGACGATCGGCTGTGTGCTGATCGCGCTCGGTATCGTCGTTCTCGTCATCTACCGCTAGTTCCGGACAGGGCAATGACCACGCTTGACGCAAACATGGAGGGTCAGCCTCCGCTCGAAGGGCGCTGGATCGCACTGTCGGTCCTGCTTATCGCCAACTTCATGAACCTGATGGATGTGACGATCGTCAACGTCTCGCTGCCGAGCCTCAGGCGCGAACTGGGAGCGACGCCCAGCGATATCGAATGGGTGGTCGCAGCCTATATCCTGACCTTCGCGCTTGGCCTTCTGCCCTTCGGCAGGCTCGGCGATATGATCGGGCGTCGCACCATGTTTCTGGCCGGCGTCGCGCTGTTCACGCTGTTCTCCGCGCTCTGCGGCATGGCGCCCAACGCCGAGGTGCTGATCGCCGGCCGCGTCCTGCAAGGGGCAGCCGCTGCGATGATGGCGCCGCAGACACTGGCAATCGCGCAGGTCGTGTTCCCGCCGCACGAACGCGCAAGCGCGTTCGCCACATTCGGAATTGCCGCAAGCCTGGCGGCGGTGACCGGCCCGACGCTCGGCGGCCTGCTCATCAGCGCCGACATCGCCGGGCTTGCCTGGCGCCCGATTTTTCTCGTCAATGTTCCGATCGGAATCTTCGCGATCGTCGCGGGACTGCGGTTTATCCCGTCGATCTCAGGTCACCGTCAGCTCGGTATCGACATCGTCGGGATCGCGCTCGCCGCGGTTACGATCCTGCTCGTCCTTTTCCCGATGATCGAGGGGCGCGGCCTCGGCTGGCCGCTCTGGTGCTTCATCATGATTGCCGCGGCCCTTCCGGCAGGCATCGTCTTTACGCTCTGGGAGCGCCGTCAGGCGCGCGTAGGCGGGCCGCAGCTTCTGCCGATGTCACTTCTGACGACCCGCACATTCGTGATCGGCAGCGCCCTTGGCACAATCTTCTTTTCTGGCATTCCCGGCTTCTTTCTGATCCTGGCGCTCTTCCTGCAGGAAGGTTTCGGCTTTACCCCCCTTCATTCGGGCCTGACCACGATGCCGTTCCCGCTGGGTATCATGACGGCGTCCTTGGCCAGCCGCTGGTTCGGCCATCGCTGGTTGCGCAAGCGCCTGCTCGTCGGCTCAGCGCTGATGGCGGTCATCATGTTCGTGCTGCGCTATATCGTCGGCGGCCTTGGGGATTCGGTCAGTTCGTTCGACCTGACCGTGCCGCTCTACCTCGCCGGTCTGGGCATGGGCGGCGCCATCGGGCCGATCTTCCAGCTGGCGCTCTCTGGCGCCGCGCCGCGCGATGCCGGTTCGGCATCCGGTGGCATGCAGTCGTTCCAGCAGCTCGGCGGCGCGATCGGCGTTGCCATCGTCGGCGAGATATTCTTCCTGACGCTGCTCGGTCACGGTGCGCCGGGGCACACCGAATATGTCGCGGCGCTGCGTGCCGCCCTCATCTACGAGATTGTCGCGTTCCTGATCGTCGCCGTGGCGGTGCATCTCGTCATGCCGAAGGCAGATCTGACGAACCGTCCGGCTCCGCCTCCGCCAGTCGTCGAGTGACGTCTTACGGCGTGATCAGTGTACCCGCGCCGTGCTCGGTGAAGAGTTCAAGCAGCACGGCGTGCGGCGTCTTGCCGTTCAGGATCACGACGCCTTCCACACCGCGCGCCAGCGCCTCGATGCACGTCTCGACCTTGGGGATCATGCCGCCGGAAATCGTGCCGTCGGCGATCAGCGCGCGCGCTTCGGCCACCGTCAGTTCCTTCTGCAGCACGCCGTTCTTGTCGAGGACGCCGGCGACGTCGGTCAGGAACAGAAGGCGGGTCGCGCCGAGTGCCCCGGCGATGGCGCCAGCAAACGTATCTGCGTTGACATTGTAGGTCTCGCCGTCGGTGCCCGGCGCGACCGGGGCGATGACGGGGATCAAGTCCTCGCGCGCCACCATGTCGATGACCGCGGGCCTGACCGTCTGCGGTTCGCCGACGAAACCGAGATCGACGACCTTTTCGATGTTGGAGTCCGGATCGACCATGGTCCGCGTCGCCTTGGTGACGGTGACCATGTTGCCATCCTTGCCGCAAAGCCCGATGGCCCGGCCGCCCTCGGCGTTGATCGCCTGAACGATTTCCTTGTTGATGGACCCGGCGAGCACCATTTCGACGATTTCCACCGTCGCCTTGTCGGTGACCCTGAGACCCGCCTTGAATTCGGAGCGGATGCCGAGCTTGTCGAGCATCGCCGCGATCTGGGGGCCGCCGCCATGGACGACGATCGGCCGAACGCCGGACTGCTTCAGCAGCGTGATGTCTCGTGCGAATGCGCGCGCAAGGGAGGAATCGCCCATTGCGTGACCGCCATATTTCACCACGACCGTTCGGTCGTTGTAGCGCTGCATGTAGGGCAGCGCCTGGGAAAGGACGTGGGCCTGGTCGCCAGCGCCCCTGTGTTCTGCATTCTCGTCGGTCATCGGCTCTACTGCATCTTCTCTTGCGGGCTGTTACGGGAAGCTGAATAGCCGATCATGACCGCACGCTCAATCGCCGGCATGCTGCCTGATCGGCAGGTGCCTGTCACAAAACCGAATCATTTCCGTTAATTGAGGGTCATCGCCGGCGGGTAGGAGTGAAGCAACGCAATCTTTCACCAATGGAGGGGCCGATGCTTCGCTTTCTCGCCACGATCCTTGTGTCTTTCGCCCTGACGGCATCCGCCGTCGCGGCGGAAAAGATCCGCCTTGCCGTCACAGATATTGAGGGTCTTGAGGCCCTGCAGCGTGAATTTGGACCTTTCAGCGATGCGCTGTCCAAGATTACCGGCCACGAGGTCGAGCTCTTTCCCGTGAGCTCGCGCACGGCGGCGGTCGAGGCGATGGTGTCGGAACAGGTCGATTTCGTACTCACCGGCCCAGCAGAATATGTCGTGATCAAGCAACTGGCCCAGCCGACGATCGTCGTCGCCTGGCAGCGCCCGGAATATTACGCTCAGATCGTCACCCTCTCTGATGGCCCGATCCAGACGGTCGAGGACCTGAAAGGCCAGAAGGTCGCCTTCGGCTCGGTCGGGTCGACTTCGCAGCATCTTGGCCCGCGCAGGCTCTGGCGGACCATGGTTTGAAATACGGTGTCGACTATGACGGCCAGATCATCAGCCGCAACACCGCGGTCGAGGCCTATGGTCAAATGGTGACATTCAGGCCGTCGGCATGAATCGCAGCCATCTTGGAGAAGATCCGCGCTGCCTATCCGAAGTCGCTTTCTCGGTCATCGCGCGCGGTCCCGACCTGCCCAACGATATTCTCGTCGCTCGCAAGGGTGTATCGCCCGACATCGTCGCAACGGTTCGCGATTCCTTCGTCAAGGACGGAAAGTCACTGATGGAAGCGGTGCTGAAGGGCGATGACAATCAGAAATACATGGGCGGCTTCTTTTCTCGCCGGTATCGAGGACAAGAACTACGACTACGTCCGCTCCATGTACCGGACGATCGGCGTGACCACGTTCAATGGCTTTGTCGGAAACTGAAGTCGCGTCGGCCGCGCGACCGCCTGCGGCAAGACGCTTCGGCAGTGCTCCTGGTCCGGACGCCTCACCGGACCGGGAGTTTGCCGTTCCGTTCCGTGATCTCGTCAAAGCTTATGGACGCGGACTGCCGCCCGTTCTCAGCGGCGTCAGCTTCGATGTCGCCGCCGGCGAGATCGTCGGCCTGATCGGCGCCAACGGTTCGGGCAAATCGACGCTGCTGCGCTGCCTGGCCGGTCTGCATCCGACCGGCGGCGGCGACATAACGGTGCTCGGCCAGCGCTTCAGTGGCTGGCCGCCGGCCGCAGCCCTCAGGTCGATCCGGCGCGACCTCGGTTTTGTCTTCCAGCACCACAGTCTCGTCGGCCGCCTCACAGCACTGTCGAATGTCGTTCAGGGCCAGCTTGGAGACCCGGGAGGCTGGCGCTGCTGGCACCAGGCCCTCGCGCCCGATCGATGTCGCCGTGAAGCGCTTCAGGCGCTTGCACGAGGTCCGCCTCGACACCTTCCGCGCCGTCCGGGCCGACAGGCTGTCTGGAGGGCAGTCGCAGCGGGTGGCCATCGCGCGGGCGCTCGTGCGCCGCCCCAGACTGCTGATCGCCGACGAACCGGCGGCCAGCCTCGACCCGGCAGCCGGCGAAGAGGTGATGGAGATATTCGCGTCGGTCGCGCGCGAGAGCAGCGCGACGGTTCTGTTCACCTCGCACGATATGGAACACGCGCGCCGCTATGCCGACCGCATCATCGCGCTGAAGGGCGGCCGGATCGCCTTCGACCTGCCGCGCGCGGACATACGCCGTCATCACCTCGATGGAGTGTTCAGTTGAGCCGATCGGCCACCAGCGCCCTGCCGCCCCGGTTCTCCGGGCTGAGCGCTTTGCGCTTCGCCTTGCTGATCGCCGCTGCGGCGCTGATCATCGCGGCCATCTCCGATGTCGCGCCATCGCCTCAAAGGCTGATCGAGGGCGCACCGCGCATGAGCCGGCTGATCGGCCGAATGCTGCCGCCCGAGACCGACCTGGATTTCCTGCTGCGCATGGCGGGGCGACTGCTCGAAACCATTGAAATCGCACTTGCCGGCACCGTGATCGGTGTGCTGCCCAGCCTGCCGGTGACGGCCTGGCTTGCAGCGCGCGGTCTTGGTGGTGTGCCTTTGGTCAATCTCGCCGCCAAGGCATTCATATCGTTTCTGCGCACCGTTCCCGATCTGGTCTGGGCGCTGATCTTCATCGCTTCGGTCGGGCTTGGCGCAATCGCCGGCACGATGACCATCGTCGTCGATACGATCGGCTTTTGCGGCAGGTTTTTTGCCGAGGCATTCGAAGACGCGGACAAGGCCCCGCAGCAGGCGCTGTCTGCCATCGGGGCGACCCGGGTCTCGATCATGGCGGGGGCCGTTTTGCCGGCAGTCATGCCCTCGCTGATCAACACGTCGCTTTTTGCCTTCGAAAAGGCTGTCCGCTCCTCGGTCGTTCTTGGCCTCGTCGGCGCTGGCGGTATCGGTCAGGAACTTAAGGTCGCCTTTGACCTCTTCCAGTACCGCAGCGCGTCGACGATCATCATTGCGATATTTATCTTCGTCTTCGCGATGGAATTCGTGACCGACCGCCTCCGCACCCGCTTCTCCTGATACTCCTCAGGACCTGCTGGCGACAGCATGCCAGTGCCAGTGTCCGGGCTTGTGTTCGCGGTCGATCAGGGATGAGATCTCGAAACTCGCGAGCAGCAACACCAGTTCGCGGGCATTGCAGTAGAAATGCGGGTGAACCTTGTCGTCACCAGCGTTTGTGACAACGAAGGTGCCGGGCGCGATCTCCTCGCCCTGACCATAATTGACGTTGCGCTTTGAAAGCATCGTCAATTGAAGGGTGCCACCGGGCTTCAGGACACGGTGAATCTCGGCGATCGTGCGGGTCACCACATCACGGTCGCCGTGATAGATGACATTGAATGTCAGCAGGTAGTCGAATACCTCGTCCCGATAGGGCAGCAGGTCCATCATCCCCTGCCGCGTCACGATATCGAGCCCGGCGACCTGCGCTTCGCGAGCCAGTTCGGCAAGCCCGGCCGGGCTGCCGTCAAGGGCGTCGACCTTGAAACCCATCTTCGCCAGCGCCAGCGCATGGCGTCCGACCCCACATCCAAGATCGAGCGCGTGCGAGCCTCCGGCTTCGCGGATGACCTTTGCGCATGAGAGGACGTCCGGCTCGGCTTTCGACCACGCGCTTCGGCCGGTCTCTGTCTGCCATGTCTCGTTCCATGTTGCGTAGGCGGTGTCTGTACGCGGCATCGTCATGGGCCTTCCGTTCGACGGGAGGCCTGTCTAGCCTGATTGCATGACGCTTGTGCGTCAGCTTTGCGGCGGTCAGATGAGGTCTGCGATCGCTGCCCGCAATTCGTCGATTCCGCCGCCCTTTTCCGCCGATGTGGCGATCAGCACGGGGAAGGCCGCGGGCCGCTTGGAGATCGCTTCGGCGGTGGCACTGACGACTTTCTCGGCCTCGCCTGTCTTCAGCTTGTCCATCTTGGTCAGCACGATCTGGTAGGACACGGCGCATTCGTCGAGCAGATCCAGCATTGGCAGGTCGGTCTTGTTGATGCCGTGGCGGGCATCGATCAGCACATAGACCCGGGTCAGGCCTGCGCGGCCGCGCAGGTAGGTCTTGATGAGCTTCTGCCAGCGGCTGATCTCGGTCTTGGGGGCCTTTGCATAGCCGTAGCCGGGCATGTCCACAGCCCTGAGACTGTCACCGATCAGGAAGAGGTTCAGTTCGCGCGTGCGGCCCGGCGTATTGGAAGCGCGCGCCAGCGCCTTTCGTCCGGTCAGCGCATTGACGAGCGTGGACTTGCCGACATTGGACCGGCCGGCGAACGCGATTTCGACACGCCCGTCGGCGGGCAACTGGTCGAGCGCGACCACGCCCTTCTCGAAGCCGAGCGGGCCGGAAAAGAGAAGGCGGCCCTTTTCAAGCGCCGCCTTTTCGATTTCGTCGTTTGTGTCCATCGCTTCTGGCTGCCGCCGCTATTCGGCGGTCTTCTTCCTGCCGCCCGGCAACAGCCGCCGGATATTGTCCCAGAGTTCAACCTTCACGCCGAGCCGGCGCATGATGATCGACTGCTGGATGATCGACAGCGTGTTGTTCCACGCCCAGTAGATCACCAGACCCGCCGGGAACGTGCCGAGCATGAAGGTGAAGACGACGGGCATCCAGTTGAAGATCATCGCCTGCGTCGGATCCGGCGGCGGCGGATTGAGCCGCATCTGGACGAACATCGTCACGCCCATGATCAGCGGCCAGATACCGATCATCAGGAAGTGCGGCACTTCCCAGGGGATCAGCCCGAACAGCGTGAAGACAGACGTCGGGTCCGGCGCGGAAAGATCCTGGATCCAGCCGAAGAACGGCGCATGGCGCATTTCGATCGTGACGAAAAGCACCTTGTAGAGCGAGAAGAACACAGGGATCTGCAGCAGGATCGGAAGACAGCCCGACATCGGGTTGATCTTCTCTTTCTTGTAGAGCTCCATCATCGCCTGCTGCTGCTTCATACGGTCGTCCGGATAGCGCTGCTTGATCTGCTCGACCATTGGCTGCGCCTTCTTCATCTTGCTCATCGACGTGTAGGACTTGTTGGCAAGCGGGAAGAAGATCAGCTTCACCATCACGGTCACCAGAAGGATCGCGACGCCGAAATTGCCGACCAGCTTGTAAAGCCAGTCGATGACGACAAAGAGCGGCTTTGTCAGGAAGTAGAACCAGCCCCAGTCGATCATCAGGTCGAAGCGGGAAATGCCGAGCCTGTCCTCGTAGCTGTTGATCAGCGAGACTTCCTTGGCGCCCGCGAAGAGCCGCGCCGTCGTGGAGGCAGTGCCGCTGGCGGGAACATTGACGGCCGGCATCAGATAGTCGGCCTGATAATTCGGCGTCTCTGCCGTGCCGCCCGGCACGAACCGGCCCTTGTAGGGCGTTGACTGGTCGGGGATCAGCACCGCGGCCCAGTACTTGTCGGTGATGCCGAGCCAGCCGCCGGTCGCGTCCATCGAAACGGCGCCGTCCTTTTCGAGGTTCTTGTACTTGACCTCCTGAAGGCCGGCTTCGCCGAGAACGCCGATCATGCCTTCATGCAGGATGTAGTAGCCGGCAACCTGCGGGCGGCCGTGGCGGGATACGAGGCCATATGGGTAGAGCGTCACCGCCGCATCGCCGCTATTGCGGACCTCGTCCGTCACGGTGAACATGTAGCTGCTGTCGACGCTGATCTTGCGGTTGAAGACCAGCCCCTGTCCGTTGTCCCAGGTCAGCGTGACCGGATTTTCCGGCGTCAGGCGGCCATTGCCGGCCACCGACCATTCCGTCTGCGCATTGGGCAGCGGCATGCCGTCGCCGGCGCCCGCGCCGGCAATCCAGCCGAATTCAGCATAATAAGGATGGGGTGCGCCGCTCGGCGAAAGCAGTTCGATGCGCGGGCTCGCCGGATCGATCGTCTCGCGATAGCCATTGAGCAGAAGGTCGTCGATCCGCGCGCCCTTGAGCGAGAGCGATCCGGAAAGCGTCGGCGTTTCAATCGGAACGCGCTGGCTGGAGGCGATTGCCGTCTCGCGGGTTGCGGTGCTTGGCGTGCTGGCTGCCGGGGTGGCCGAACCGCCCGGTGTCGGAACGTTCGAGCCTGCCGTCGACGGCGTTCCCGGAGCCGTGGGCGCGGAAGACGGCGCGCCGGGCGTCGACGGCTGCTGCTGAACCTGCTGCGCCTGCGCCTGCTGCCGCGCGGCTTCCGCCTCGCGCTTTTGCATGTTGGGAATGTTGTAGAAGAAGTGCCACGCAATGAGCACAACCACCGAGAGCGCGATGGCCAGGATGTAATTGCGGTTCTCGGGCATAAGATGAATCCTAGCGGTCTGAGGCCGGAGCGCGGTGAATTGAGCGGAACGCCGAGGCGAGATCGTCGACGATCGTGCGATAGGGGGTCTGAAGCGTCATGCGCCGTCCGACAACCACATAGTCGTGGCCGTCACGTGCGGCAACCGGTGCCGTTTCGCCCAATGCCGCGCGCAGGCGCCGGCGAACGCGGTTGCGCTCCACCGCATTGCCGACCTTGCGGCTGACAGTGAAACCGGTCCGCACGAGGCTTGAGCCGTCGCGCCGGTCGCGTACCTGCAGAATGAGGGAGTTGCGCACGCTCTTTCGTCCTTTCTGGACCTGAAGAAAATCGGCGCGCTTCTTCAGCGTCGCCAATCCTTCATTCGCGGAGCGTTGCTCTGTGTCGCCGGTGAGCAGCATCGTGACAACGCTGACCGGCCCGTCCTCAGGCCGAAAGCTTCTTGCGGCCGCGCGCACGGCGGCGGGCGAGAACCTTGCGTCCGGCAGCCGTCGCCATGCGGGCGCGGAATCCATGCCGCCGCTTACGGATCAGCTTAGAAGGTTGATATGTACGTTTCACGTCGTCTACTCCGCCATCCGGGCGTCAATTGTTCAAAATCATGTCCCCTGTCGCGACCTGGCCGTCCGGCGTCCTGGCAGCGACCCATCGCCAATGGATCACGGGGAAACTCTGCATATCGCGAATTCGCGGCAGCTTATAAGGTGTCCGGCAAGGGCAAGTCAATTGTATGACCGTCAAAGAACGGCCGGCCGGCGCGTCATCGCCTGCCGTGATGCGCTTCATGTCCGATGACGCAATATCAAAAGCGGGTGAGAAGGGGCTGGAAGTTGCTGCCTTCGCAACGATTTGCGTTAGGAAGGGATAGTGAATCGCGAAAGCGTACGGGGCTCGGGAGAAACGCGTGACGACACAACGGAAGAATGGCGCGCATGAAGCCGGCGCAGGCCCTGCAAGCCGCTTTCTGTCGCTTGCCAGGCGGCAGTTGCCGCTCATCGGGCTCGTCGTCTTCATGGCGCTGGGCTTCCAGCAGGGCTGGTACCGCTGGCTGAGCTTTGAAACGCTTGCCGCGCAGCGGCAGGCGCTGGGCGCATTCGTCGATTCCCATTTCGTTGCCTCGCTGGCCGTATATGTCGGGCTGTATGTCGTGGTCGTCGCCCTTTCGATACCCGGTGCAACCATCATGACCCTGGCCGGCGGCCTGCTTTACGGCTGGATTCTGGGCGGTGCGGCAACCGTGGTGGCGGCAACTGCCGGTTCGGTCGTCATCTTTCTCATCGCCCGTTCGTCGCTGGGGGCGGGCCTGGCGAAGAAGGCCGGAGGCGTTGCCGAAAGGATGGCAGAGGGGTTCCGCCAGAATGCGCTGAGCTACATGCTTTTCCTGCGCCTGGTGCCCGTCTTTCCGTTCTGGCTTGTCAACCTTGCCCCCGCCTTGCTCGGTGTCCCGCTCGCCACCTATGTCATCGGGACGTTTTTCGGGATCATCCCCGGCACGCTCGCCTTCACCTTCGTCGGCGCCGGGCTGGATTCGGTGATCGATGCCCAGACGGCGGCGCGCGCGGCATGCCTGGAAAGGGCCGGGGCAACGCCGGCCGACTGTCCCTTCAGCTTCGAGCTTTCCAGTATCGTCACGCCAGAGTTGCTGGCTGCGCTGGTGCTGCTGGGTGCCGTTGCGTTAATCCCCGTTTTCCTTAAAAAGCGAGTCGGCGCGGGCAGGCTGGCAAATGACGGAAAAGACAAGGCATGAGCGATCGCATTGATACCGACATCTGCGTCATCGGCGCCGGATCGGGGGGGCTGTCCGTCGCCGCTGCCGCCGCCGCCTTTGGCGTACCCGTCGTGCTGGTGGAACGCGGGCTGATGGGCGGCGACTGCCTAAATTACGGGTGCGTGCCATCCAAAGCATTTCTTGCCGCAGGCAAGCGTGCTCATCACATGCGCAACGCGCGGCAGTTCGGCATCGCCGACGTCGACCCGAAAGTCAATTTCGGCCGCGTCAACAATCATATCCGCCAGGTTGTGGCGGCGATCGCACCCAATGATTCAGTGGAACGGTTTACGGGCCTTGGCGTGCGCGTGATTCAGGGCGAAGGACGCTTCACGTCCCGACGGACGCTCAGCGCCGGCGGCAAGGAAATCCGGGCACGCCGGTTCGTCATCGCAACCGGGTCGGCACCGGCGGTGCCCCCCATCAAGGGCATTTCCGAAGTTGCATACCTTACGAACGAAACGGTCTTCGAGCTTCGGCGGCGGCCAACACGGCTGATCGTCATCGGCGGTGGGCCGATCGGCATGGAGATCGCGCAGGCGTTTCACCGGCTCGGGTCCGATGTCATCGTCCTGGAAGCGGGCACACCGCTTGGACGGGAGGATCCCGAGGCCGCGATTACGGTGCTCAACGAGTTGCGCAAGGAAGGTATTGATATTCGGACAGGGGTCCGGATCGTCAGGGTCGAGAATATCCAGAACGGCGTCCGCGTCGTCGTGAAGTCGGATGGCGGGCAGGAAAGCCTTGAGGCTAGCGATCTGGTCGTCGCGACCGGCAGACGCCCAAATCTGGATTCGCTGGACCTCGCCAGGGCAAAGGTCGAGACGAGCCCGCGCGGCGTCGTCGTCGATGCCGGCCTGCGTACGACAAATCGTCGCATATACGCCATTGGCGATGCCGCGGGCGGCCTGCAGTTCACTCACATGGCGAATTATCACGCCGGACTTGTCATCCGGAACGCTGTGTTCCGTCTGCCGATTTCGGTCAGAACCGATCATATCCCCCGTGTGACCTTCACAGACCCCGAACTTGCCCATGTCGGCATCGACGAGGCGAGCGCGCGTGAGCAGGGCATCGGTATCCGTGTGCTGCGCTGGCCATATCACGAAAATGACCGCGCCCAGGCGGAGCGGGAAACCGAAGGGTTCATCAAGGTCATCACGAACAGGAAGGGTCGCGTTCTCGGCGCGACGATCGTCGGTGCCCATGCCGGAGAACTGATAAACATGTGGTCGCTGGCTGTTGCGGAGAGAATGAAGATCGACGCCTTCACCCGTTTTGTCTCGCCCTATCCGACCCTTGCCGAGATCGGCAAGCGGGCAGCCATTTCCTATTACACGCCGAGCCTCAGGAATCCGTGGCTACGGCGCCTGATCGTCTTTTTGCGCAAATTCGGCTAGGTTCCCCTCGAAAGGTTTGAGGGCATATGGACGATAAGGTTCAACCGCAGCCCCGGATCGGCATTCTCAGAAAGCCGCGCGGCCCCGGCCTGTCGGCAAAACTCCTGATGCTGACCATCCTCTTCGTCATGCTCGGCGAAGTGCTGATCTATGTGCCGTCCATCGCCAATTTCAGGCAGAACTGGCTGCGCGACCGGCTCAATGCCGCTCAGATTGCTGCCCTCGTCCTTGATGCGGCCCCGGATGACATGGTGCCGCAGGAACTCCAGCGCGAACTTCTCGACAATGTCGGTGCCCATGCGGTCGCCATGAAGCGGGCTGAAAGCCGCCGCATGCTGGCTTTTTCCGACATGCCGCCCGAAGTCGACTACGTGGAGGATATGCGCGACGGCAGCGTCGTAAACGCGATCATGCATGCATTCGATACGCTGGTGCACGGCGACGGCCGGGCGCTCAGGGTCGTCGGCGACGCGCCGATGGGCGGTGAATTCGTCGAGATCATCATCGACGAGAAGCCGCTTCGCGACGCGATGTTCCAGTTCTCCGTCAACATTCTTTCGCTGTCGATCGTCATCTCGCTGATAACCGCCGGCCTCGTCTATCTGGCGCTCAACTGGCTGCTGGTGCGCCCGATGCGGCATCTGACGGCAAACATGGTGGCGTTCGGCCAGCGCCCCGAACAGGTCGACCGCATCATCTCTCCAAGCGGCCGGGCCGACGAGATTGGCGTTGCGGAAAGGGAGCTTGCCGACATGCAGCGACAGCTCGCTGCGGCATTGCAGCAGAAGAACCACCTTGCCTCGATGGGCCTCGCCGTCAGCAAGATCAACCACGATCTTCGCAATCTGCTTTCGTCGGCGCAGCTTCTGGTCGATCGTGTCGGCGCCATTCCTGATCCCAATGTCCAGCGCTTTGCCCCCAAACTCATCGCCACGCTGGATCGCGCCATCGGCTTTTGCACCGACACGCTGAAATACGGCAGGGCCGAGGAGCAGACGCCTGAACGCGGGACATTTGCTCTTGCGCCGCTTGTCGAGGATGCGGTCGGCGGTGTCGGTCTTGAGGCGGTGGGCGGCCTGCGCTTCGCCAACCGCGTGCCCGGCGATCTCCAGATTCATGCAGACCGGGAACATCTTTTCCGCGTGCTCTCCAATCTCGTTCGCAATGCCATGCAGGCGATGGCCGCCCACGAACCCGGTCTGGAAGGCCATGTGCTGACGATCCATGCCGCGCGCGACGGAGAAATGGTGGAAATCGTCGTCAGCGATACGGGCCCGGGCGTGCCGGCCAAGGCGCGCGAAGCGCTTTTTGAGGCATTCAGAGGCTCCACCCGTGCCGGCGGCACCGGCCTTGGCCTTGCGATCGCGGCTGAACTGGTGCGCGCCCATGGCGGCGCCATTCATCTCGACGAGACGAAATCCGGCGCGACATTCGTCGTCACCATTCCCGATGGAAACGGCGCCTCGCCATCCGGCAAGACCCGTCCGCGCCGCAAGGCATCGCAAAGGGCAACCGGTAGCGCTTGAAATCTTCCGCTCATGTGTTTAGGAGAAAGGCCTCGCTGGCCCGACCGGGCCGTTAGGCGATGGTAAAAGGCATCAGGCGCCCGTAGCTCAGCTGGATAGAGCACCAGACTACGAATCTGGGGGTCAGAGGTTCGAATCCTTTCGGGCGCGCCATTTTCACGAATTTCATTGGGCTATTTACGCCGCTGCGATTTCGGCGGAGCGGTCTGCCGCCTGCCCATTGTAAGGGCCTGTACGCCGAGCTGGCATGAAGCGGTCGCGCGGCCAACCGTGAATAGGCCGCGGTGCTTGTTCAACACGGGATTTGCGTATTTCATGCGCCCTATGACAGGCAACCGCGAAAGGCGAAGATCCCGCCGCGATTTCATGGCCTGAACCGGGAAGGAAATCGACGATGAAGAAACACCATACGCTGGCGATCGCGGGAGCAGCGGCGATGATCGCATTCCTTTCGTCAGCACCGCTCGCCGTGGCGGGGCCGTTGCTAAAGGACGGGCAGACTGTCACGGCCATTTTTTCGACCGGAAGCCTTGGGGGGAAGACCTTCCGGCTACGCTACAGCGAGTCGAAGAACATGTTGGATGACCGACCTGTAACGAAGCACACGAGCAGCATGCTTTCGATCAAGACCCCCGGCGGGTGGTGCAATTTTTTCGCTTCCGGAAATGTTGAATGCCACAATGGTGTCGGGACCTGGAAAGCGAAGTAGTCGCAGCAACAGGCGGTGACGACGTGCGGGTGCGGGGTAGGCTCGATCACCCGGCCACGACCAGCCGGTATCCCGCGTCATAGGTGTCGAGATCGAGCTGGCCCGCATACCGTTCCGCCCATGCGCCAGATTGAATGTCCCGCCTCAGCCTTTCCAGCCCCGCGTCACAATCGCCGATGGCCCAGAAGGACGAACTGCCTGAACGGATGCGCACATCCAGATAGGCTTCCGGCCGACGCCAATAGGCGTAAAGAAACCCGTCCGTGCAATCATGCGGCACGGGAACCGGCATGATCTGAACCTGTCCCAGCCATTTTTCATAATCCGCCATCGCGGGCATCTGGTCTTCGTCCAGCGCGGCCAGTTCGGGCAGATAGTCGGTCAGCCATGGCCGATGCGTGGGATCGAAGGTGAGGAGTACGATCCGCCGCGTTGTCACCTGGTGCAATTCGGCAAGCCCGGATGACGGCGAGGGATCTTGGCCCGCCGGCGGCTAAAGCTTCACATCCTTTCCTTGATCCCGGCCCGGATCAGCCACCAGTTCATCGGATAGGCCGTCGCGAGCCCTGCGATCATCGCGAACTGCATGGCGAACCAGAAGGCTGGCGAAGCGGCATCAGGAGTAACGTTGAACAAGGGACGGAATATGCCGAAGACGGCAATTGCCATCGCGCCGTACATGCCGACCTGCCACGAAATCAATGACAGCGCATCCGCCTTGAGAGCCGCGACAATACCGTCACCGGGCCCCAGCCCGCGCATCGGGGCGATCGCGAAGTACTGAAAGACGATGCCGAGCCCGAAGGCAAAGATGAAATCGAGGACCCAGGCCGCGAACATCTTTTCATCGAAAAGGCCGGGCCAGCCGAGCGGCACGAGGACAGCGGGCACGAGCGCCACCATCGTCTCCGCAATCATGTCGCCGAGCATGCAGCCTGAGCCGCAATGCAGGGCACCCTTTGCAACGGCGATTGGCATGGGCGTATCGCCATATGTGTGGCCGCCTGTGGCGCGGCCGTGTCGCCTGTAGAACCAGACAAGAGGCAACGAACCGAACAGTGCGCAAAGCGGCCAGACGAGGTTCATGATCCCCATCCGCTGGGGATAGCGCCGGCAGTCATGGGCAATCCACACCGCGCATAGAATGGCGATCAGGAGCGAGAAGACGAAGATCAGATTTAACCAGACAGGCATTTGACTATTTCAGAAAATTGTCCCGCAGCAGGGCGACTACTTCCCTTGCGCGGCCGTCGAGAACCGCCTTGACGCCGAACATCGCCGTCGATGCGACCTGCGAGATTTCCACCTTCGGCGGCATGACGAGTTCCATCCGGTTGACGGTGACATCGAGCAGCGCCGGCCCCTCGGCGGCCAGCCAGGCGCGCATCGCGGTCTCAAGATCGCCCGCGTTCTCAACCCGCCAGCCTGCGATATCGCAGGCTTTGGCGAGGGCCGAGAAGTCCGGATTCTTCAGCCCGGTGAATGCGTCGAGCAATCCCTCGACGCGTTGTTCCATTTCCACGAAGCCAAGCGAACCATTGTTGTAGATGAGCAGTTTGACCGGCAGCTTTTCCTGAACGAGCGTCAGCAGGTCGCCCATCAGCATGGTCATGCCGCCGTCGCCGCACATCGCGATGACCTGACGCCCAGGATAGGCTGCCGCAATCCCCATGGCCTGCGGGTAGGCATTGGCCATCGTTCCGTGCAGCAGGCTGGTCAGGAAGCGTCTTTCCCCCCTTGCTGTCAGGTGTCGCAATAGCCAGACCATGGGCGAGCCGCCATCGGCGGTGAAGATTGCGTCATCGCCGGCAAGCCGGTCCAGCATCTGCGTTACGGCCTGCGGATGGATCAACGCCGGGTCGGCGGTCTCGCCGGATTTCGCATAGGCTTCGCGATCTTCCCGCCATTGCTTGAGGGTTTTCTCCAGATGGCGTCGGTCATCGCGTCTTTTCAGGCGGGTCAGCAGCGCATCGATCGTATCACCGACATCGCCGACAAGGCCGAGACGAACCGGAGCGCGCCGACCCAGATGCGTCGGATCGCGGTCGATCTGGATGACGTGCTTGCCGTCCGGGTAATATTGGGTCCAGGCGAAGTCCGTTCCCAGGCAGAGCACGATGTCGGCGCCGTCGATCGCGTCCACGCCGGCGCGATTTCCGAGAATACCGGTCATGCCGACATTGAACGGGTTGTCCGGTTCGATGAACTCCTTGGCGCGGCTGGTATGAACGACCGGTGCCGCCAGCGCTTCAGCCAGTGTGGCCACCTGCGGCCCGGCGCTGCGGGCGCCAATGCCCGCGTAGATGGTGATTTTGGCAGCGTCGTTCAGCGCTGCTGCCAGTTCGTCCATCTCCGCGTCTGAGGGGCGCAGCACCGGCGATGACCTGTGAACCCGCCACGCGAGCGCGTCGTCGGTTGCCTCGGTGAACATGTCGCCATTGACGATGACGACGGCGACTCCGCGCCTTGCAAGGGCCGCCTGTGCGGCCATCGCCGTGATACGGCGTGCCTGATCGGGATGACTGATATATTCGCAGAAGACGCTGGTCTGTTCGTATATCTTTCTCTGGTCGACTTCCTGCGGAAAATTCAGCCCGGCCTCGGCCCGCGCCACGTCGGATGCAATCAGCACGACAGGTGCGCCGTTGCGGTGGCTTTCGAAGATGCCGTTGACGAAATGCAGGCTGCCCGGCCCGCAGGTGCCCGCGCAGACCGCCAGTTCGCCGGTCATGAATGCTTCGCCGCCTGCGGCCAGCGCGCCGGCTTCCTCGTGACGGACATGGACCCAGCGCAGATCGGATCTGCGCACCGCGTCGGTGAAGTGGTTGATCGTATCGCCGACGATGCCCCAGCATCGCTTCGCGCCAGCTTCGACCAGCGTTTCGACGACGACTTCGGCAACGTTTCGGGACATGGCAGGCCTCACATTTCTGCTGGTTCGTTCTTGGCGGTGGCGCGGGCGGGAACGAGGTCGAACGCCGGGCGGAAACTGTCGGCGCGCGCGGCCCGCCACCAGTCCGCGTAGATCGTCTCTTCCGGCGCTTCCAGCAGCACGCCGGACGGCAGGAAGGTGTGGATCCGATCCATCGGGATTGCCTTTTCGGGCCCCGTCCGGTGCATCAGGTGATGGGGCTCGAGCTCATGCGGGTGCCTGAACCCCGCAGCCGCGACGATGTCGGCCAACGCTTCCAGCGTCTTGGCGTGAAACCGCGCCGCGCGTTCGCCCTGGACTTCCGGGACGAGGCCTCGCTGCCGGCCCGGGTTCTGTGTCGTCACGCCTGTCGGGCAGGTGCCGAGGTGACAACGCTGCGCCTGAATGCAGCCGATGGAAAGCATGAACGCGCGCGCCGCGTTGCACCAGTCGGCGCCCAGGGCGATGTTTCTCGCCAGCCCCATGCCGGAATAGACCTTGCCGCTTGCGGCAAGGCGGACATGGTCCTTCAGCCCCGCGCCGACCAGCGCGTTGCGCATCAGCACAAGGCCCTCCGACAGCGGCATGCCGACCCAGTCTGACAGTTCAAGCGGCGCCGCCCCCGTACCGCCCTCGCCGCCATCGACGACGATGAAGTCCGGCCTGATACCGGTTTCAAGCATCGCCTTCACTATCGCGAAAGGTTCATGCGGCTGGCCAACGCACAGCTTCATGCCAACCGGCTTTCCGCCGGAAAGGTCTCGCATCCTCGCGGCGAATTCCATCAGTTCGATGGGCGTGGAAAATGCCGAATGGCCGCGCGGCGACAGGCAGTCCTGATGCGCGGGGACCTGTCTTATGCGCGCGATTTCCTCTGTGACCTTTGCTGCCGGCAAGAGGCCGCCATGGCCTGGCTTGGCACCCTGGGACAGCTTGATCTCGGTCATCCTGACCTGTTCGTGCGCGGCCCCGTCGCGGAATCTCTCAGGGTCGAACCGGCCGTCCTTGCCGCGCGCCCCGAAATAGCCGGACCCAAGCTCCCAGACGATGTCGCCGCCATGGGCGAGGTGATGGTCCGACAGTCCGCCTTCGCCGGTGTCGTGATAGAAGCCGCCAGTCTTCGCGCCGAGATTGAGAGCGCGAACGGCATTCGCTGACAGGGCGCCAAAGCTCATCGCGCTGATGTTCAGTACCGAGGCGGAATAGGGCTTGCCGCACTGATCGTTGCCAACGGTGACGCGGGGATTCAGATCGGGGTTGGGCTCGGGGGCGATGGAATGTCCGATCCACTGATATTCCTCACCATCGACATCGCGCTCGGTGCCGAACGGGTGCGTATCGTTCTCACCGCGCGCGCGAGACTGGACGAGGTTTCGTGCCTCGAACGAATAGGGCGTTCCGTGCAGGTCATCTTCGACGATATAGGCATAGAGGTAGGGGCGAAGCTTGTAGAAGATCCACCGGATACGCCCCGCGACCGGGAAGTTGCGGGTAATCGTCCAGTCGCGCTGCATGTAATCGTAGATGCCCAGCGCAACGACCAGAAGCAGAAGCGTGGCGATCACGAACCAACCGGCAAGCAGCGCGACAATAGCAAGTGCGGCTGCAGCGACAGGAATGACGGCACGCTTCAGGATATCGAACATGGTCACTTTCCTCCCTGAAAACGATCGACTGCGGAAATCGTTGCGTTGTTTTGGCCCGCGCTGCAAATGACGTTACGTCATTTATCAATCATCATGGCAGGAAAAGCAAAGCCGGCGAAGAGATTGGGTCGGTAGCTTTTCTGAACGATAATCGCCACGAGCAGCAGAAGGAGCGGTAAGCTCTGCGCGCGACAGGATGAGAGCCGATGTTCAAAACCGATACACGATCGCTGGATGTATTGATTATCCTCGCCGGTTTTGTGATTGCCAGTGGCGCGGCAGCTTGTGCCTATGCGCTGTTGGAGAGAGAGGCACGGCTATTTCCGCTGGCCTTCCCATTCGTCTTGGTCTCTGCTCTCATTCTCGGACTAGCCCCCTATCTGATGATCCGGGCTGCTCGAAAGGACACATGGGTCGTTGCGTGTCTTGTGGGCTTTGTTGTCGGCTCCGCGCCGATGGCGATAATGGCGGCGCTTGCGGCGGCGTCGCATCCATCCGCTCTTTCAATACTTTTCGACGCCGACAACCTTAGGGGTATCGCCTTTTTCGGTCTGCTCGGTGCCGGTTCCGCACTACTTTTTTGGTTCATCGTCCCAAGCGCGAACCAGACGCGGGAACTGCCGTCTCCACGGCCTTCAAGGCGGGCTGCACTATTGTCGGTCGCGGCTATGGGCGTTGTTGCGGCCTTCTTCATCGTCCCGGAGGCCACCAGGGATAGAAGCTGCCACAATTTGTTCCGTGACGGACGCACCTCGAGCTTCAGCGCAGTGGGCGGGTTCGATCTTATGGTTGATATCGATCAGTGGCATGACGTCGAACGGGAAATGGTGGCTCTTAGGGATTCGGGCGATTGGTCATTCTACGGCAAGGTGCGCACCGACGATGGGTTCCCGTGGCTGCAATTCAGCCTGTGCCGTGAGCCTGGCACAAATATCGTTGTGAACGGGTTGCCAGAGCAGCGCAGAATTAGTTTTTCCGTCTTCCAGCCACAGGGAGGGACTGACTGGGAGCCTGCGTTCAGAACTCTCTACGAGCGCGTCCGCGCCCGTTGGCCGAACAACATCGAATTCACAAACAAGCAAGGCGGTAAGATGGATGCGCCCCCGCCTGGGTGCATGCTCCCAAACCGGAACGCCGTTCCTGAGACGATCGTGAGCTTACCAGATTGGCCTTCCTCGATCGCAACATTGCGAGTTCACCTTTCTCGCCTGGTTTCCGCCAGACGATATACGCTGCGGGTTTTCAGAAGGTCCTGGCGCGAGAGCATGCCGACTACCCGCCTTGTCGCCCGATCAACGATTGGTATGCGTCCGTTGCCTGTAGTGATGATCATATCCGCGATCTCGCCGCTGAGACTTTCCGGATAGGCTGCAGGCTGCGAGGCATCCGAGAGAATATCGGCCAGCGTCGAATCCGGGGGTATCTCTTCGTCCTGCCAGCGCAAGGCGTCATTGCGAGAGACGACTCCCAGCAACTGACCTTCCGCGTTGACCAGCGGATAGCTCCGGTGGGTTGCCTTCTGCCGAAAGAACGTCAGCGCATCGGCCACCTGCATGGTTCCCGGCAAGACATCCGGATCACGCGTCATGATCTGGCGGGCCTGGATCAGATCGAGTGGGTCGACCGTGTACTCCTGCCGTATATGCCGGCCGCGCCGGGCGATCTTTTCCGTCAGGATCGACCGCGGCATCATCAGCACGCTGATGGCATACGATCCGCCTGCCGCCACAACCGTGAGCGGTAGCGCATCGAAATGGGCGGTCAGTTCGACGGCGAACAGCGCCCCCGTCATTGGCGCGCGCATGGCCCCGCTCATGATTCCGGCCATGCCGACCATTGCCCAGAAGCCAGGATCGCCCGGAAGCACATTGCCGATCGTGTAGCCTGCGGCTCCTCCCAATATGAGCAAGGGGGCAAGCACACCTCCCGAGGTTCCCGAGCCCAAGGCCACCAGCCAGACCAGTGCCTTGAGAGCAAGCAGGATCATCGCCGCGCGCAGCGCGATAGAGCCATCCAACAATGTCTGGATGCTGGCATATCCCGCACCGAGCACATTCGGATCGAACAGTCCGACCACGCCCACCACCACCGCTGCGATTGCCGGCCACCACATCCAATGGATCGGGAGGTGGTGAAACAGATCTTCGATCCTGTACAGGATGATGGAAAGCAGGGAGGCCTCTATTCCGACGGCCGCGCCCACCAGCAATCCGGCGCCGAGCGGCCATACGCCCTCTGGAGTTGCGGCAACAAAGGAAAACATCGGCCCGCTTCCGATCATCAGCGGCCGCCATGCCCATGCGACAAGCGCGGCAACAACAACGGGCACAAAGCTTCTCGGCTTCCATTCGAACAACAGTATTTCGATTGCCAGCATGATGGCGGCAACCGGGGTATTGAAGATGGCGGTCATCCCTGCTGCTGCACCCGCCACCAGCAGCGTCTTGCGTTCGGCCGCACTCAGACGGAAGCATTGCGCGAACAGGGAGCCTATGGCGCCGCCGGTCATTATGATCGGGCCTTCCGCGCCAAAGGGCCCGCCGCTGCCGATCGATATGGCGGATGAAATCGGCTTCAGCAACGCGACCTTTAGCGACAGGCGGCTTTCGCCATAGAGAATGGCTTCGATCGCTTCGGGTATCCCGTGCCCGCGTATCTTCTCGGAGCCGAAACGGGCCATCACCCCAACGATCAGGCTCCCGATGACAGGGATCATGATCGCGGCCAACCCGAGGCTGGCACCAGCGATTGGCGCCGGGTCGTCAGATAGGCGGCCAAACCAGAAAAGGTTGGTTGCCGTTGCAATCAGCTTCAGAAGGATCCACGCTCCGCACGCGCCCCCCGTGCCGACCACCAATGCCATCGCGGCCAGCATGATCATGCGCCTGTCGGCACTGTGGTCAGCCAATCGGTGATGTTCGTTCGGCAAGGTAGGATCGATCTGAAGTTGTTGAGGAGAACGCCTTAATTATATCGTGATACGATATTTATCAACCACGGATTGAAGAGTGAACCAGCAATCGAATTCCCTCACTGACAGCGACTATGCCGCGCTTTCCGACTTCCGGACGGCATTGCGCGGCTTTCTGGCATTCAGCGAAGCAAAGGCAATCGAGGTCGGGCTTGCGCCACAGCAGCATCAGGCTCTTCTCGCCATCCGCGGCGCAGCCGGTAAGGAGGCGAGCGTCGGCTATCTGGCCGAACGGTTGATCCTCAAGCCCCACAGCGCGTCAGAGTTGGTAAGCCGGCTGGAAGCCATTGGCCTGGTCAGACGCGAAACGTCCAAACAAGACAGGCGCAGGACGATACTGGTCCTGACGGAGCGCGCCGAAATACTTCTCGCGGAGCTGTCGGCAACGCATCGCGCTGAGATACGGCGGCTCACGCCGCTTCTGATCGACCTGTTGGACCGGTTTGGCTGACGACAGAGATGTCTATCTTGTTGGGTTGACTGCGGTGCCGTTCCGACGCGGTGAATCCCGCCTCTACTCCAGTGCCTGGACATTGAGCGGCTTGCACCGTGCAAGATCGGAAATGCTGCAGGGCGGCAACTGCCGGGCAATAGCACGCAGGGCGGTGCGCAGCCCCTCCTCGAGCGTTGGGTGATAGAACGGCATACGCAGCAGGTCGTGGACATTCAGGTCCCGGTCGATCGCCAGTGCCAGCAGATGCGCCAGATGTTCAGCCGACGGGGCGGCCATTTCCGCGCCGAGCAGCCGTCCGTCGCTCCGCCTGGCATAGACGCGCAGCAGGCCTTGGTTGACCTGCATGGTGCGCGCGCGACCCTGATTTGCAAAAGAGACCTCGCCGATGATGGTATTCGCAGGTTCAAGGGCGTCCGCTCGCATGCCGACAGCGGCGACTTCCGGGTCGCAGAAGACGATGCCGAGAGGCGTGCGCCGCCTTAGCTCTGCCTGCTCGGAATGGGTCGCGCAGATGCCGGCGATGTGGCCTTCATCGGTACCTTCATGCAGCAATGGATTGTGACCGTTCGCGTCACCGGCCAGAAATACATCGGTATCTGCGATGCGCATTGTTGTCGGATCGACTTTCGGCATTCCCCTGCTGTCGAGCGGGACGCCCAGCGTTTCAAGGCCGAGACCGTCGAAATTCGGGCTGCGTCCGACGGCTGCGAGGACCTTGTCGACGATAACGCTGCCGCCATTCCAGCTGATGGCAACCGCGCCGTCTCCCGCAGCTGCGAGTTCCACCTGCGTTTCCAGATGGATCGAATATTCCTCGCGCAATGCATTCTCCAGAATCGCAGCGACCTTCTCATCGCTCACCCCTGCGATCCGCCGCGATCCGTCGAATGCATGGACTTCAAGACCAAGGCGCGCGAGCGCCTGCGCAAGTTCCGCGCCGATCGCGCCAAGGCCGATGACGCCGATACGCCGCGGCAGATCCTCCAGTTCGAAAAAGCTGTCCGTCGTAAAGACGCTGTCTCCGAGCTTTTTCCACGGGCCCGGAACGATGGGACTGGAGCCCGGTGCGAGAATGATCCGGTCGGCTTCGATGACCTGATTGCCGACGATCACCCTGTTCGGACCGTCGAGCCTGGCCCGGCCGGCAATATTGCGTGCACCAAGCCCGTCCGTTGCCCTGAGGACACCGGAAACGAAATCATCGCGCAATGCGCGTACGCGCTTCATCACGCTGGGGATGTCGGCCTTGACGTTCTCAGCGCCATTGATGCCGAAGGTTTCCAGCCGGCTTCGCGCATGAAAGGCGTTTGCCGCGGCAATGAGCGCTTTGGACGGCATGCAGCCGACGCGGGCACAGGTCGTTCCGTAGGGGCCGTCATTGATCAGGATGAAATCGTCAGTCTGATCCCTGATTTCCCGCAGCGCTGCCAGTCCGGCAGTGCCTGCGCCGACAATCACGATCCTTGTTCTCGTAACAGCCAAAGCGGGCCCCTTCCTTTTTCCGGTACCGAAACGCGGCGTCGCAAGCGAGCGTTCCTGCGCGACCAGCAACACGTCGACAGTTTTCCAAGGCTCCACGTCGCGCCGCCGCTTTGCAAACGGGAAAAGCTCCGTATACTCACAAAATCACAGAGCGGCGCCAGCCGCCGGTATCAGGGAGTAACGTCATGCAATGCAACGGGGCAAATGGTCGCTTGCTCACCGACCTGAATTGCGGCGTAAGGCCCACGCGATGACGGGGCAGCAGGTGCAGGAATCTGACATAATCGTCGTCGGCGGCGGCGGATCGGGCCTGACCGCGGCGATCTTTGCCCGTAAGGCGGGCGCGAGCGTCATTCTTCTTGAAAAGCACAGCGAGTTGCGCGGCAGCACGGGGCTTTCCATCGGCTCCATCACGGCAACGGGAACGCCGCATCAGAAGAAGGCGGGAATCGCCGACAATGCCGATGCGCATTTCGAAGACATGGGGAAGTTTGCCGAGAAATTTTCCGGACCTGAACGCGCCGCGCGCGACAATCTGGAGCTTCGGCGCGTTCTCGTCGACAATGTCGGTGACAGTGTGAAGTGGCTGATGAAACTCGGGGTCCGCTTCTATGGTCCGATGCCCGAGCCGCCGCATCGCGTGCCACGCATGCACAATATCCTGCCGAATTCGCGCGCCTACATCTATTTCCTGAAAAGAGAGGCCGAGCGCGTGGGTGTCGATGCCCGTGTGAATACGCCGGTCCGGCAACTCATCTTGGAAGGCGACCGCGTCCGCGGTGTCATAGCCATGGTCGATGGCCGCGAGACGCGTTTCCTGGCCTCGCGCGCCGTCATTCTTGCCTCGGGCGATTATTCCTCAAGCCCGGAGTGGAAGGGGCGGTTCAATCCGCCGATGCGCGATGTCGACGGCGTCAATACGACCAATACCGGCGACGGCCAGCGCATGGGGGAGGAACTGGGTGCGAAGATCGATTTCGGCGAATTGATGTACGGGCCGAACCTGCGCTTCATGCCGCCGGCCAAAGCCGCGCTGGTGCAGCGCCTGCCACCCTGGCCCTGGCTGACGGGCCTGATGAAAACGGCGCTGGAGACCATGCCTTCATGGCTTCTTCGCCCATTCGTCCTGCAGTTCGTAACGACCTATCTCAGCCCCGAGCCGACGATGTTCGAACAGGGCGCGATCCTCGTGAACAGGAACGGGCGGCGCTTTGCCGACGAACTCGACAAGCCGACACACGCGTTCGGCGGGCAACCGGACAAGGCCGGCTTCATCCTGTTTGACGAGGCCGTCGCGCGACAGTTTTCCGCCTGGCCGTATTTTGTGTGCACGGCGCCGGGTGTGGCCTATGCCTATGTACCCGATTTCAGGCGCACGCGGCCGGATATCTACTACCGGGGCGACACGCTTGCGGCGGTTGCCCGATCCATGGGCGTGCCGGAAGGCGCTCTGGAGGAAGAGGTTGCCGCATACAATGACGAATGCGCCCGCAACGGTCGTCGTCCGCTGGAAAAAGGGCCGTTTCATGCCTTGGGGCCGGTTCGGAGCTGGATCATCCTGACGGAAGGCGGGCTGTCAGTGAACGGCCACCATCAGGTCATTCGAGACGATGGGCGGGTCGTACCGGGGCTTTACGCGGTCGGTTCGGCAGGCCAGGGCGGCCTGCTGCTCGACGGGCACGGGCATCATCTCGGCTGGGCATTCACGTCCGGACGCCTCGGCGGCCTTCACGCCGCCGGGGCGAACAGTCGCGACTTATCCTGAAATGCCGCCTCAGTCGGGATTTCGCGAACCCGGCAGAACCTTGAACACGCGCATCAGTATCCAGATCGGAACGACGATCACCGCGCCGAGCAGGAAGTAGCGGAAAGCCCATTCGATCGCGTCGAAACCCATATTGTAGATGCGTTCGAAGAGGCGGGTGATGGATTGCCAGATATCGCGCGGGTCCAGTCCCAGCGCCGACAGGACGATCCCGACGACGATGGACAGAACGACCAGCCGCAGCAGGACAGCGCCGGGCGTGCCGCCAATCACGCGTTCCAGATTGCCGTTCGCCATGATGTTGTCCTCTTACGCCCGGCTGATCCCGGACCCCGCAGAAGAACTAAGCATCGCGCCGCGTCGCTGCAAGCGTTCAACTCAATATCCGCAGCCGGAGACTAGTCGAGCAGTATCTCCAACGCCCCGATCCGGTCGGCCTCGATCGGCTTCTTGTCCCACCTGATGCGTGAAATCCGCGGAAATCGCATGGCGACGCCGGAACGGTGCCGTTTGGACCGGTTGAGGCCCTCGAACGCAATTTCGAGGACGAGGCCATGCTGCGGCTCGGCGCGTACGGACCGGACAGGACCGTACCGCTCCACCGTATTGTTGCGCACGAAGCGGTCCAGTTCGGCAAGTTCCGCATCGGTGAAACCGAAATAGGCCTTGCCGACCGGCACGAGCTGCAAGCCGGTCTCGCCATCCTGCCAGACGCCGAAGGTGAAATCGGAATAGATGCCCGACCGCTTTCCGTGACCGCGCTGCGCATACATCAGCACCGCATCGACGTTGAACGGATCGCGCTTCCACTTCCACCATTGCCCTTTCGGCCGGCCGGCGACATAGGGCGCGTCGCGCCGTTTCAGCATCACGCCCTCTATCGGCGGTTCGGGTGGATTCGCACGCAGGGCGGAGAGCGCTGCGGCGTCTGGGATTTCGAGTGCGGGCGAAATGTCAAACCGGTCGCTATCAAGGTTCGCGATAAAGGTATCGAGTCGCTCTCGTCGTTCGGACAGCGGTCTTTCGCGTAGATCCTCCCCATCGAGCCTCAGCAGATCGTAGGCGCGGACCATGACCGGATATTTAGCCAGCAAAGTACTGGATACGGTCTTGCGGTTAAGTCTTTGCTGCAGATCGGAAAATGTACCCGTTCTGCCCGTCTTCGGGACGCGTGCGAGCAATTCTCCGTCAATGACGGCATCAAAGTCGATTGCTTCCACGACATCCGGGAATGCGCCTGAAATGTCCTCGCCGCTGCGCGAATAAAGCCGCGCGACACCCTGCTGGCCAACCGCCTGGACCCGGATGCCGTCCCATTTCCACTCGGCCTGATAGTCGCGAAGGTCGAGATTGCTTAGCAAGGCCGCGTCAAGCGGATGGGAAAGCATCACGGGGGAGAAGCCCGCAATAATTGTATTCTTCGGCTTCTCGCCGCCTTCGAGCCACGCGAACAAATCGCCGTAGGGAATTTTGAGACCGTGCCAAAGTTCCTCGATCTCGGCGACATCCTTTCCGCCATAGAGCGCCAGCGCTTGCTTGGTCAGCCTTGCAGAAATGCCGATACGAAGCCCGCCCGTCGCAAGTTTGATCAGCGCCCAGCGTCCCGCCGGGTTGAGGCGGTCCAGTAGATCGGCAACGACAGCCGGTGCTTCCGCGCGTGTCAGCGCTTCCAGCCGGGCCACACAGTCCGCCAGACCCAAGGATCCAGCGTTATCCGCCTTCTGAGGCCAGACGAGAGATACGGTTTCGGCGAGATCACCGACATAATCGTACGAAAGCCGAAAAAGTATCGGATCGATGTGTTCTTCTGCCAGTGTGCGGAAAAGATTCGCTTTGACGGCTTTCAGCGACAGCTCTCCGGCGAGAATGGCGAGGGCGATCCCGCGATCGGGGTCGGGAGTATCCGCAAGATAGGTCGCGATCAGCCGAAGCTTCCCATTCCGCGACGGCGTCAGAACCAGACGGTCGAGGAGTTCGGCAAAGGCTTTGAGGCTGCCTGAAGGCATCGCGCCGGTGTCTGCATCGAGGCGCGTCATTCCGCTTCGTCCTCAAAGCCGAGAAGCGACAGCGGTTGCGCCTTGATCCCGTTCAGTTCGCACCAGCGCACGGTGGCTTCCTCGCGCCCATGCGTCACCCAGACCTCGCCAGGGCCGATTTCGCTGATCGTCGCGGTCAGGTCCGGCCAGTCGATATGGTCTGACAGGGTCAGCGGCAGTTCGACGCCGCGCTGACGCCGCCTCGCCCTAATCTGCATCCAGCCGGAGGCAAACCCCGGCAGCGGGTCGTCGAAGCGCCGCATCCATCGGTCGCCCAGCGCCGAGGGAGGCGCGATCACAACCGCCCCGCGCATCTCTTCCGCGCTGGAGTTGGCGACGAGCCTGATATCGCCAAGCTCGATGCCCTGGGACACGTAGTAGGCATTGAGCCGTTCCAGCGCACCGTGCACGAAGATCGGGGCATCGTGGCCATTGTCGCGCAGCAGTGCGATCAGCCGTTGCGCCTTGCCAAGCGAATAGGCGCCTATGACATGTGTCCGCTCGGGAAAGTCGGTAACCGACGTCGTCAGTTTACCGATTTCCTCCACGACCGGTGGATGGCTGAAGACCGGAAGGCCGAAGGTCGCTTCGGTGATGAAGATGTCGCAAGGGACGGGTTCGAAGGGCTCGCATGTCGGGTCAGGGGCGCGCTTGTAATCCCCGGAGACGACGATCCTGACGCCCTCAAACTCGAGCACGATCTGCGCCGCGCCGAGAATGTGTCCGGCGGGCACGAATTTGACGTGTACACCGCCGACATTCAGATCATTTCCGTAGCTGGCAGCCTGTTCAGCGCCCGCAAATCCCGCCCCGTAGCGGATTTTCATGATGTCGAGCGTCTGCTGCGTCGCCATGACATGGGCGTGGCCGGATCGCGCATGGTCGGCATGACCATGTGTGACAAGCGCGCGGTCCACCGGTCTGTCCGGATCGATGTAAAAACCGCCGGGCGGGCAGTAGAGCCCGCTATCGGTGACGGTCAGGAGTTCGCTGGCACGCATCTTCTGGCGCAAATACCTTTTCTTCCGTGCTGACAGGTTCGATGGATTTGTCCCTGATGACAATAAACGTCCCGGCGACGGGTACGGTTCAGTCGGCGCTTGGCGAAGGCACCGGCGCCCGCTACCTCTTGACGGATGGATGCCCCCGCTCCCCTGCCTGATCGTTTCGAGCGCTGGTTTGCCAGTCGCGGCTGGCGACTGCGCGGCCATCAACAGGAGATGATCGAAAGGGCCGGGGCATCGCGCTCGGTTCTTTTGATCGCGCCGACAGGCGCAGGAAAGACGCTTGCTGGATTTCTGCCGAGCCTCATTGCGCTCTCGCAGAAGAAAAGCCGCGGTCTGCACACCCTCTATGTTTCGCCGCTGAAGGCTCTGGCCGTCGATATAGCCCGCAATCTGGAGGCGCCGATCGCTGAAATGGGGCTGGATATCAAGGTCGAGACCCGCACCGGCGATACGCCCGCCTCGCGTCGCCAGCGTCAGAAGAGAACGCCGCCCGATATTCTGGTGACCACGCCCGAACAGATCGCGCTGCTGATTGCGTCGCGTGAAGCAGAAACACTCTTTGGAAACCTGCAGACCGTGATCTTTGATGAACTGCACGCGCTGGTAACCTCCAAACGCGGCGATCTGCTGGCGCTCGGCCTTGCAAGGCTGCGTCAGTTCTCGCCAGGTCTCAGAACCGTTGGTCTTTCGGCAACCGTGGCCGATCCGCCGGCGCTGGCTGGCTGGCTGGTGCCTCAGACCGGGCGCGGGACCGCGGTCGCCGACATCGTCATGGCGCCGGAAGGCGCTGCCCCGAATGTCGAGATCATGAAGGCGAGCGGCCGGATTCCCTGGGCCGGGCACATGGCAGCCCATGCGCTGGAAGATATCTACCGGCTGGTTGCCGGGGCAGGTCTTGCCCTCATCTTCGTCAACACGCGCGCGCAGGCTGAAAAGCTCTTCCAGGATCTGTGGCGGATCAACGATGACGGGCTCGCCATTGCGCTCCACCATGGCTCGCTTGATGTCGGCCAGCGCCGCAAGGTCGAGGCGGCCATGGCAGCCGGCACGCTGCGCGCCGTCGTTGCAACAGCGACGCTTGATCTCGGCATCGACTGGGGCGACGTGGATCTTGTCATCAATGTCGGTGCGCCGAAGGGGGCAAGCCGCCTTGCCCAGCGGATCGGACGCGCCAACCATCGGCTCGATGAACCATCGCGCGCGGTGCTGGTGCCGGCAAACCGCTTCGAGGTCATGGAGTGTGAAGCCGCCGTCGAGGCTCTGGCGGAAGGAGCGCAGGATTCTCCGCCGCCGCGCACGGGCGGTCTTGATGTCCTTGCCCAGCATCTCCTCGGCCTCGCCTGCGGAAGCCCTTTCAGCGCCGACGATGTCTATGGCGAGATCACGGGTAGCTGGCCCTATCGCGACCTCGATCGGCCTCGCTTCGACCGCGTGCTCGATTTCGTCGCGACAGGCGGCTATGCGCTGCGCACCTATGACCGGTATGCCCGCATCAGACAGACACCGGAGGGTCTCTGGCGCGTCGCAAACCCCAGGGTCGCCCAGCAATACAGGCTGAATGTCGGGACTATCGTCGAGGCGCCGATGCTCAAGGTGCGTCTTGTTCGCACAGGCCGCCGGGCCAGAGTCGGCGGCCGCGTTCTCGGCGAGATCGAGGAATGGTTCATTGAACAGCTCGGGCCCTCCGATACGTTCATGTTTGCGGGCGAGGTTCTGCGCTTCGAGGGGCTTGCGGAAAACAGCGCTCTGGTCAGCCGTGCCGTCGGCGAAGACCCGCGCATTCCCTCCTATCAGGGCGGCAAGTTTCCGCTGTCCACCTATCTCGCTGACCGCGTGCGCGCGATGCTCGCAGATCCGGCGAACTGGGCACCGCTTCCCGGTCAGGTGCGCGAATGGCTCGAAATCCAGCAATTTCGTTCGCGCCTGCCCGGGCGCGACGACCTTCTCGTCGAGACCTTCCCGCGCGGCAACCGGTTTTACCTGGTCTGCTACCCCTTTGAAGGTCGGCTGTGTCATCAGTCCCTCGGCATGCTTTTAACCCGCAGGCTCGAGCGTGCTGGCGCCCGTCCGCTCGGCTTCGTTGCGTCCGAATACGCGCTCGCGATCTGGGGCATCGGCGATTATGGCGGGCTGATCGGTTCGGGCCGCCTGTCGCTTCCCGATCTGTTCGACGAAGACATGCTCGGCGACGATCTCGACGCATGGCTTGCCGAATCGAACCTGATGAAGCGAACATTCCGCAATGTCGCCACGATCGCCGGGCTGATCGAGCGGCGCTATCCGGGGCAGGAGAAGACAGGCCGACAGATGACGGTTTCATCCGATCTCATCTATGACGTGTTGCGGAGCCACGAGCCGGATCACATCCTGCTGGAGGCAACATATGCCGACGCGGCAAGCGGCCTTCTGGATATCGCGCGCCTCGGTCAGATGCTGAAGCGGATCAGCGGACACATCATCCACCAGCCGCTGTCGCGTGTTTCGCCGCTGGCAGTCCCCGTCATGCTCGAGATCGGCCGCGAGCCCGTCTATGGAGAGGCCAATGAAGCGCTTCTGGCGCTCGGCGCGGACGAACTGATCGAGGAGGCTATAGGTGAGGTCTGAGGTATCGACAGCCTCGCGCAGCGGATATCCGCTGGCCGTCAATGGCGTGCCGCTCATGCCGCTGCCGAGCGGTGCATTGTGGTGGGCCGAGGAGCGGACGCTGCTCGTCGCCGACCTGCATCTTGAGAAGGGTTCATCCCACGCGCGGCGCGGCGCGCTGCTGCCCCCCTATGATACTGCCGCGACACTGGCCGTGCTGGCGCGGGTCATTGCGCGGCTGAACCCGCGGTGTGTCGTTGCGCTCGGCGACAGCTTTCACGACCGTTACGCGGGAGAACGCCTGCATGGCGCTGATGTCGAAACGATAGGCGCGCTTCAAGCGGGGCGGGAATGGATCTGGATATCGGGCAATCACGACCCGGAAATACCAGGCAGCGTCGGCGGCACGCGGGTCAGCGAAATCGTCATGGGACCGCTCGTCCTGCGGCATGAACCGAGGCTTGGTGCGCCAGCTGGTGAGATCGCGGGCCATCTGCACCCGTGCGCGCGCATCGTCAGCGCCGGACGTATGTTCCGGCGGCGCTGCTTTGCCGGGGACGGTAGCCGCCTTGTCATGCCAGCCTTCGGCGCGTTCACCGGCGGGCTGAACGTGCTGGACGAAGCGTTTGCCGGGCTCTTTGCTGCGCCCCTGCGGATCCACGCGATCGGAGAAAAATCGGTCTACCTGTTCAGCCGCCGCAACCTCCGGCCCGACTGATTGCGCCGGACAGCCCCTAGTCGCGCCGGAACAGGAACGCCCCAACCCAGCCGGTCATCGCGGCAAGCACTACGGCGATGATGCCATATGTCAGCGGATCGTATTGGGCCAGATCGCTGACCGTGGCTTCAAATCCGCGCTTGGCCGCATAGAAACCTACCCAGTCCTGCGCGACCAAAGCGCCGCCGGAGAAGAGATACACGGTCGCTTCGTAGTGGCCGGTGCGCATGTTCGCGGGCAGGTCGATGCGCGTGCGGAACAGGGTCCCGCCGATCATCGCCACCTTTCCCGTCTCCTGCACGTAAAGCCCTTCTTTCTCCTTCAGCCGGATCGTGGCTTCGCGGAACTGGGCAAGATCGGCTTCCGAGGCGCGGCTCAGCGTCTGTCCGGCGGCGTTTGCAAGACCAAGAGATTCGCGCGCGAGAACGCCAGGCGAAGCGATATCCTCAAGCGGCCGCGTTGATGAGACGATGTAGAGCGAGGGAACCCCGTAGTAGCGCACCGAGCTGCGGTTGACCCAGATGCCGGCCACGCGTTCGCGCTTTCGCGTGACGATATTTTCCTTGGGCCCGCGCACCGCGATGACGATGTCATATCCGGCCTGCCGCGAGACAGTCTGGCTGTCGCGCTGGATGGAACCGAGAAGCGCGATCCCGGCGCCCGAAAAGCTCGATGTCACCTCGATCGTATCGTCGGAAACGGTCAGGACCAGTTTTTCAGCGCGTGCCGGCAGGCATGTCAGAACGAACCCAATGAGGAGTGCCAGCCATCCGGTCGCGCTTCGCATGATCATGGCCCGATCACTGATAGGGTGAAGAGGTCGTCCGGCCGCGCGACGAGTTCGAACAGGACCCGGACGCAGACGATCAGCACGAGCATCGCGAGCAGCGCGCGCATCTGCTCGGCCTTGAGCCTTTGCCCGGCCTGAGCGCCGAACTGCGCACCAATGACACCGCCGACCATCAGCACGAAGGCGAGCACGATGTCGACCGTCCCGTTCGCGGCCGCATGGAGCACGGTCGTGATGGCGGTGACGAAAATGATCTGAAACAGCGATGTGCCGATAACCACGTTCGTCGGCACGCGCAGAAGATAGATCATGGCCGGGACCATGATGAAGCCGCCGCCGACGCCCATGATGGCGGCGAGGACACCGACGCTGGCTCCGACCAGCAGCACCGGAACGACGCTGATGTAAAGCCGTGAGCGCTTGAACCGGACCTTGCCCGGAAGCCCGTGTATCCAGTTGTGCTGGCCGGGCCGCCGCAATGTCGGCAGCGCGCCCTTGCGGCTGCGGCGGATCGCGCGAACGCTCTCGTTGAGCATCAGGATACCGATGACGCCGAGAAAGGCCGTATAGGCAAGTCCGACCACGATATCGACCTGGCCGCTCTCGCGCAGGATCTTGAACAGCCAGACGCCGGCGATCGAACCGCCGATACCGCCGACGAGCAGGACCAGTCCCAGACCGAAATCGATCGACTTGCGGCGCCAGTGGGCGAGCGCTCCCGAGACCGATGCGGCAATGACCTGATTTGAACCGGTCGCAACGGCGACGGCGGAGGGAACGCCGATGAAGATGAGCAGCGGCGTGATCAGAAATCCGCCGCCGACACCGAACATTCCGGACAGGAACCCGACCGCGCAGCCGATCCCGAACAACATCGCCATGTTGAGCGAGATTTCAGCTATCGGCAGGTATATATCCATGGTCGAGATGGATCCGGCACACACAACCCGACGGTATCGAACCGGCTGAAACCGGCGCACCACGAACGGTCAGTTACAACGAAACGCCCCGCCTTTCGGTCAGATACCCAGAATGGCCGGTTGTCAAGTAAAACGCCCGAATTTGCTGCCTTTAGCGGGGTTGTTTGCGAAGGGCATCAATCAGGAACGGGTCGATCTTGCCATTGGCTGTCAGGCCGGCTTCCTTCTGGAAGGCAACGACCGCATTCCGGGTCTGCTGACCGGCGATGCCGTCAGGGTCTCCGGCGTCATACCCGAGCTGGCCCAGAAGCTGCTGCGCCTCGCGGATCAGAGCCGGGCCGTCGAGCGGAATGGACGCGGTCGTTTCGCGGTTCCAGGGCGCTTCGCCGGTATCGGTTGAATTGGCGAGTTCGTCGAGCGGCTGTGCCTGCCAGCCATTCGCTGCGATCTTGGCCTGCGCGACGCTCTGCGGGTCCATGCGACGGGCCAGTTCGTCGGCCTTGCCCTTCGCCTCCGTGTCGCCGGCGGCGGCGGCGATGGAGAACCATTTGTAGGATTCCTTCAGATCCTGACCCACGCCCATACCGCGTGCATACAGGATTCCGAGATTGTACTGGCTGTCACGCAGGCCGAATTCCGCCGCGCGGCGGAACCAGTCCGCGGCGACCGGATAGTCCGGCTTTCCGGCTGAACCGTCCGCGAGAAGAACCGCAAGATTGTGCATTGCGCGGCGGTTACCCTTTTCGGCCGCGCGCTCGTACCAGATCTTGGCCAGTTCGTTGTCCTTGGGCACGCCATTGCCCTTCTCGAACATGCCGCCGAGCCGGAACTGGGAGGGAGCGTGGCCCTGGGCGGCCGCAAGTTCGAACCATTGCGCGGCTTTCTCCAGATCCTGCGGGACATCCCGTGCCTCTGCATACCGGGTGCCGATCTCATAGCGGGCGAGCATGTCGCCACCGGCTGCCGCTTCGCGCAGGCCAAGCGGCAGGCTTGTCGGCAGATCAGCAAGGCGCGGCGGCACCGTGGCTGTCGCGGTTGCGTCGTCGCTCTTCAGCGCGCTGCCATCTGTCGCTGCGACCTTGTCGGAGACTTTTGGCAGCTGACCGATTTCGATCTGACGCGGCGTGCCCTGCGTGCCGATCGACGACTGCTTGTCGGGCGCAGCCGTGTCCTCGCCCTGCCGCCCGGTCGGTGCGCTGTCGGTTGCCGCGGGGGGCGTCTGCGTCGCGGGCGCGGTTTGTTGCGGCGCCGAGACTGCGGCGGGAGCCGGCGGCGTCTTGGGCCCGGTAAACATGCGGTAGACCTGCCAGCTGCCCATCAGGATCAGGAAGATCGACATGCCGTAGACGATCGTCTTGCGCGAGCCGGCGGGCTTTTCGGTCTCTTCACTTCGAACGTCGGCCACGAGATTGGCTGGCGTTTCGGCGGCACCGGCAACGATACGCTCACGCTTGGAAACGGGCGCATCCTTGACGGTTTCGGCCTTTTCCGCGCCGCGCGCGACGCGCTTGGTGCGATCGGGAGTAGGATCTTTCCGCTCCGCTGGCGTTGCCGTGCCCATGTCGCCAGCGAGCGCATCGGTTTCCTTGGCCTTGCGACGCAGCAGACGGGCGAGGCCCTTGGGAAGATCGTTCGCGGTCGCGGCTTCCTCGGCCGCCGCTGCTCGCGCCGCACGGCGCGCTGCGGCGATGAAATCGGTCTTGTCTTCGTTCTTTTCGACGCTGGCCGACGCTTCGACGGCACTGACGGTCTCTTCGCTATGGCGCGCCATGCGGGGCGGAAGCGGGACATCGTCCTTCAATGAGGGAGAGGTTTCTCCGGCCGGCGTGTTGGTTGGCGCGCCTGGCATCGTCTTGCGTTCCGTTGCCGCAGGCATCGCTGGCTCGGCGGTCGCTATCAGGGTTTCGGCAGGCGGCAGCGCGGGCGCCATGGCCGACTTGCGTTCCTTTGCCGGCTCCATGCCCGGCGCGGAGGCGACGACGTCACGCTCCATGTCCGACAGACGATCGACGATCTTTCCCAGAACGTCATGAACCGCTTCCAGCGTATCCTGCGTACGCCGGTCCGATTGGTCGCTCGATTGACGCAGCTGGCGAATTTCCGACTGCAGGGCGCCGATCAGCGCCTTGTCCGGGGCCGGATCGCCGGCAGGCGTTGCCATGACCTTTCCTGCCGCCGCTTCGGCTGCCTGACGCGCGGCCTCGACGGCGTCGGCGCGGCTGGCATCGATACGCCGGGCAAGGTCGGTCAGCAGCGGTTCGATCTGCGACGGCGTCGCGTCGGCGGCGCGTACATTGGCGATATCTTCTGACAGCTGAGCGATGCGTCGCTCGACCGCGGCGAGCACGGCCGTATCGTCGGCGCGCGCCGGCTCGGCCGGGCGCTCGTCCAGCTTCTGCAGCAGAAGTGCGAGCGATCCCTCGATGCCGGTAAGGTCGACACGCCCGCTATTGTGGATTTCGCTGCGCATCTGAGCAATCTCGTCGCGCAGCGCGCCGAGTTCGGCCTGACCTGCGGTATCGAGCCGCAGGGCAATGTCGGCAATCGCATGCTCGATGGAGCTGACGTCCGGCGCGGGTGCCGAGGCGTGAATTTTCTCGATATCGGCGCGCAGGGTGCTGATCGTCGCGGAGGACGACGAATCGATATGTTCGGCCAGTCCGCTGGCGATCCGACGGAAAGCGCTCTCCGAATGCGCGGGAATCGCATCGATCTTGTCGGCGACTGAACGGACTTCCGAAACCAGCCCGCCAAGATCGACGTCCGGCTGCGCAAGGCGATCAGACATCTCGCGGAGTTCGCGCTCCAGGCCGCCGATGGCCTCCTGGGTGTTTTCCTGCTGGATTTTGGATTCGATTCGGCTTGCCAGCGCGTTGAGCCGCTCATCGAGCGTCGCGCGGTACCGTTCGTCGGTCTCGCCGATATTGTGACTTATCGCCTGTTGCGTATCGGCGATGCGCCGGATCGAGGCTTCGATCTGGCTTCCGGACGTAGGACCGGTCTCGGCCTGCGTCTTTGCGACAATCGCTTCGGCGATCTGGTTGAGGCGATCTTCCAGACGGGCAAGGCGCTCGTCGCTTGGATGGCCGATCGGCGATGCTTCGGACGCCGGTGCTTGAAATGCCGGCTCAGCCTGTGATGCGAGATCCGATGCGGCGAACTCGTCGCTGGCCGGCGCCTGTTGCGCTTCGAGCATGTCCAGCATGGCACGAAGGGCGGCAATTTCGGTTTCGCGCGGATCGAGTTCGGCGGCGGGCTCTGCCGGCGTCGCCGGTGAGGGAACGGACCTTGCGCCGCCAAGTCGCTCCTCCAGCCGATCTGCCATCGCAAAGAGCGCCTGACGGGTCAGCCGGCTTTCTTCCGCCAGATGCTCCAGCGCGCGGTCGCGCGGATCATCGTAGTCGTCAAAATCGAAATCATCATAATAGCCGGAAGGCTGATGCGCGGATGCCTCGAGCATGTGGAGGTGACGACGCAATGCGCCAGCGAGCTGCCGGTTTGCGCTCGTCGCGCGGCGGTAGGCGCCCGGTTCCTCGCGCCCTGCCATCTCGCGCAACGATCGGGTCAGCAACTGGCGCAGGGAGCCATCCGAATGGTCGTCTTCATTGAAGGCGGAGCGGCTGGGTCTGCGGGGTTTCCACGCGGCGCTGGACGGCATCTTCATCTCCAGGCCCGCCGCGCGTGAACGCGTCGGGAGGCTGTTTTCTCAGGTTGGAACCGGCTTTGCGGCCCTTGGGCAATATCTTTGTCGGCGCCAGCGCTTCCGTCCCTGACCTGGCGGGAAACGGCAAATCGCCGGATACCGGCACAAGGGATCGTTAACGATCGTGGTAAAGAAGTGGTTAAGTGCCGCCACGCATCAGCCTTGCAGGATTCATGGCGCCACGTTGCCGCGATGGCGCAGTCCTGCCGCATTTGGCGCCTAGGCGTCTTGTTGGATGCGGGCGTCAAGGCGCCGGATCAAGGCTGCGATGCACTCTCATGCGCGCCATTGAGACAAAATCATCGCGCACTCAGCCTCATTTGAATTCAGGCCCATCGGGCGGGCGAAGCGTATTGTTGAGCAATAATATTACGCGTTTGAGCAAAATTTGAAATTGTATATTCCCTTAACGTAAGTTAGAATGAATCCAACTGGAATACTGGAGCCATGCTATGATTGAACATACGGAGGATCTCGCGGCCGAAATGCTCGCCGATGAGGTAACCGGTCGCAAACCCGGCACGCTGCCGCCACATCAGACAGTCTTCACGATTGGCGATCTGTCGCGCGAGTTTGATACGACGCTGCGCGCATTGCGCTTTTACGAGGACAAAGGTCTTCTGAACCCGCGTCGTGACGGCATGACGCGTCTTTACTCGCGCCGTGACCGGGCGCGTCTGAAGCTTATATTGATGGGCAAGAAGGTCGGATTCCCGCTTTCCGACATCAAGGCGATGCTCGATCTCTATGATCTGAAGGACGGGCAGGTGACGCAACTTCGCGTCTCGCTCAACCGTTTCCGCGAACAGGTCGCCAAGCTCGAGGCCCAGAAGAGCGAGATCGAGATTGCCATACGGGAGCTTTCGCGAACCTGTGATATCGTTGAAGGTATGCTCAAGGAGAAGACGACCAAACAGGGCTAATTCAAGGGAAGGTTCTAGACTTACGTTAACGTAAAGCGTATATATCACCAAAGCACTGGTCGCCGCGAAATCCTTCCGTATAGGTAAGGAATCGGCGCCGAGATTGGATCAAGTGACCACAAGTCGGGTCGCCAAGGCCCGCTGATAGGTGAGGAGACGCCGGCAATGCCAAGCTACGAAGCGCCCGTCGAGGACGTACTGTTCCTGCTCAATGATGTCTTGAAAGTCGAGAAATACGGCAATTTGCCGGGATTTTCCGATGCAAGTCCTGATGTGCTTTCCGCAATTCTGGAAGAGGGCGGCAAGCTCGCGGCCGAGACATTGGCGCCGCTCAACGTCATCGGGGACCGGCAGGGCTGCAAGCGGCATGACGATGGAAGCGTCACGACGCCGGAAGGTTTCAAGGACGCATACCTTACCTATAAGGAAGGTGGTTGGATCGGCCTGTCTTTGCCGCCGCAATATGGCGGCCAAGGCCTGCCGGGCGTGGTCAACACCATCATGCAGGAGTTCATCTCGTCCGCGAATCTCGCATGGGGCATGTATCCGGGGCTGTCCCAGGGCGCGTTTGCCGCTCTCTATACGCATGCCAATGACGAGATAAAGCAGGCCTATCTGCCCAAGATGGCTGAAGGCGCGTGGTCCGGTACGATGAACCTGACCGAACCGCATTGCGGCACCGATCTTGGCCTGCTTCGTACCAAGGCAGTCCCGCAGAAGGACGGCAGCTACAAGATTACCGGTCAGAAGATCTTCATTTCGGCCGGCGAGCACGATCTGACCGACAACATCGTTCATCTCGTCCTGGCGCGTATCGAGGGCGCGCCTGAGGGAACGAAGGGAATATCGCTCTTCGTCGTGCCCAAATTTCTGCCCGATGCCGCTGGCGAGGCCGGCGAGCGCAATGCGCTTTCCTGCGGCAAGATCGAGGAGAAGATGGGCATTCATGGCAATGCGACCTGTGTCATGAACTACGACGGTGCGACCGGCTGGCTTGTCGGCGAGGAAAACCGCGGTCTCAACGCGATGTTCGTGATGATGAACGAGGCCCGCCTCGCCGTTGGCGTCCAGGGTCTCGGCATGTCGGTGGTCGCCTATCAGAATGCGGTGACCTACGCTCGCGAGCGCCTCCAGGGCCGCGCCCTGACCGGCCCGAAGAACCCGGACGGTAAGGCCGATCCCATCATCGTCCATCCCGATGTGCGCCGCATGCTGATGCAGATGCGTGCGTTCAACGAGGCCGCGCGCGCTCTGATCCTCTGGGTTTCGCTGAAGGCCGATGTGCTGCATCGGTCCGATGACGAGAAGGCGAGGGAAGAAGCCGACGACATGCTGGGTCTGCTCACGCCGGTGATCAAGGGCGTGCTGACGGATGTGGGCTTTGCCAACACCGTCAACGCGCAGCAGATTTATGGCGGGCACGGCTATATCGGCGAATGGGGCATGGAGCAGTTCGTGCGCGATGCCCGTATCGCCATGATCTATGAGGGCGCGAACGGCATTCAGGCGCTCGATCTCGTCGGCCGCAAGCTCGGCCGCGACGGCGGCCGCGCCATCATGGCCTTTTTCCAGGAAGTGGGAGCGTTCGTCGCCGCCAACAAGGATAACGAGGCGATGGCGCCTTACACCAGGCCGCTCAAGCAGGGTGCCGACGACCTGCAGGCCGCGACCATGTGGTTCATGCAGAATGCCATGAAAAAGCCCGACAATGCGGGCGCCGGTTCCACCGATTACATGCATCTCTTCGGGCTCGTCGTGCTCGGATACATGTGGGCCCTGATGGCGCAGGCCGCGCAGCAGGGGCTGGCCGCTGGCGGGAACAAGGCATTTCTCGAGGCAAAGCTGACGACCGGGCGCTTCTTCATGGAACGATTGATGCCGGAAACGGCGGCGCATCTGGCGCGTATCCAGACCGGCGCCGACAGCATGATGGCGCTCCCCGCCGACGCATTCTGAACGATTGGTGCCCGCGCGATGCGGAGCGAGTGACATAAAGGCAATGCCCGCGCCGAAAGCCGCAGCGTAGCGGCAAGACGGGTCAAACAGGACAAGGTTTCCAGGAGGAAAGTATGGCCGACGCACTGATATTCGATCATGTCCGCACCCCGCGCGGACGCGGCAAGAAGGACGGCAGCCTGCATGAGGTGACGGCCGTCGATCTCGCCGCCCAGACGCTCGATGCGATACGCGATCGCAACGGCCTCGACACCACCATGCTCGACGACGTGGTACTCGGCTGCGTCGATCCTGTTGGTGAGGCAGGCAGCGACATTGCGCGCATGGCGGTGTTCAAGGCCGGATACGACACCTCGGTTCCCGGCGTGCAGATCAACAGGTTCTGTGCTTCCGGGCTGGACGCGGTGAATTTCGCTGCCGGCGAGATCATCTCCGGCCAGCATGGCCTCACAATCGGCGGTGGCGTTGAAAGCATGAGCCGTGTCGGCATTGGCGCGTCCGGCGGCTCCTGGCCGGTCGATCCATCCGTCGCCCTTCCCGCCTACTACATGCCGCAGGGTATTTCCGCCGATCTGATCGCGACGAAATACGGCTTCAGCCGTACCGAAGTCGATGCCTATGCGCTGGAAAGCCAGAAGCGGGCGGCGCGCGCATGGAAGAAGGGCTACTTCAAGAATTCCGTCGTGCCGGTCAGGGACGTCAACGGCCTGACCATCCTGGATCGCGACGAGCACATGCGTCCCGAGACCACGATGCAGTCGCTGGCGAGCCTCAACCCGTCATTTGAGGGCATGGCGGCAATGGCGGGATTTGACGCCGTCGGCATCCAGGCGCATCCGGAGGTGGAGAAGATCAACTACGTCCATCACGCCGGCAATTCTTCGGGCATCGTCGACGGCGCCGCAGCGGTCCTGATCGGCTCCAAGCAGGCCGGCAAGAAGGCAGGGCTGAAGCCGCGGGCCAGGATCCGTGCCTACGCCAATATCGGCTCCGATCCGGCACTGATGCTGACCGGCCCTGTCGATGTGACGAAGAAAGTGCTCAAGCGCTCCGGCATGAGCCTTGACGATATCGATCTCATCGAGGTCAACGAGGCGTTCGCGTCGGTCGTGCTGCGCTTCATGCAGGCCTTCGACCTCGACGGTGAGAAGGTCAACGTGAATGGCGGTGCGATCGCGCTCGGCCATCCGCTCGGCGCGACCGGCGCAATGCTGCTCGGCACCGCGCTCGACGAACTTGAGCGCCGAGACCTCAATACAGCCCTCGTCACACTGTGCATCGGCTCCGGCATGGGCACGGCAACCATCATTGAGCGCGTCTGAAGACCGCCGGGAGGAAGATCATGGCTTACCAGAATTTCACCGTTGAAACGGACAAGGACGGTATCGCGCTCGTCACCTGGGACATGAAGGGCCGGGCGATGAACGTCTTCGACTTGAAGGCGATGGAGGAACTCGCCGCAATCGTTGAAGACATCGCGACAAACGATTCCATCAAGGGCGCGGTCGTCACGTCCGGCAAGGACAGCTTCTGCGCGGGTGCCGACCTCACCATGCTTGAGGACATGCTTGGCGCATTCACCAAACAGGCCGCGAAGAAGCCCGAAGCGGCCATGCAGATGCTGTTCGACGAGAGCCGAAAGCTGTCATTGCTGTTGCGCCGCATGGAAACCTGCGGCAAGCCCGTCGTCGCGGCCCTGACCGGCACCGCGCTCGGCGGCGGTTTCGAACTGGCGCTTGCCTGCCACTACCGCGTCGCCGCCAGCGACAGCAATGGCAAGGTCGGATTGCCGGAAGTCAAGGTCGGTCTGTTCCCCGGCGCCGGCGGCACGCAGCGCTTGACCCGCATGCTGGCGCCGATCGATGCGCTGCCGCTGCTTCTGCAGGGAACGGAACTTGCCTTCTCCAAGGCAAAGGCGATGGGCATCATCAACGAGACGGTGCCGGCAGCCGATCTGGTCGCCACGGCAAAGAAGTGGATTGTCGGCGGCGGCGAGGGCGTCCAGCCCTGGGACCGCGAGAAGTTCAAGCTTCCCGGCGGGCCCGTGTTCTCGCCGAACGGGATGCAGACTTTCGCGGCCGCCAACGCGCTCTACCGCAAGGAGACTTTCGATCTCTATCCCGGCATCCGCGCTGTCATGTCGGCGGTCTATGAAGGCCTGCTGATGCCGATGGACATCGCGCTGCGCATCGAGTCGCGCTACTTCGCCCATGTGCTGCGCACCCCGCAGGCGGCGGCCATGATCCGCTCGCTCTTCATCTCCATGCAGGCCCTCAGCAAGGGTGCCCGCCGACCGGCAAAGGTGCCGGCGACCAAACTCGGCAGGATCGGCATCATCGGCGCCGGATTCATGGGTGCCGGCATCGCCTATGTCTCCGCGCGCGCGGGTATCCCGGTCGTGCTCATCGACCGCGATCAGGCCAGTGCCGACAGGGGCAAGGCGCACACGGAAGATCTGATGACCAAGGCGGTCCAGCGCGGCAAGGCGACCGAGGAAGCCAAAGGCAAGGTTCTGTCGCTGATAACCGCAAGCGACGACTATTCGGCGCTCAAGGGTTGCGATCTTGTCATCGAGGCGGTCTTCGAGGACCGTGGGGTCAAGGCCGAGGCGATGGCCAAGGCGGCACCCTATCTTTCGGCCGATACGATCATTGCGTCGAACACCTCGACCCTGCCGATAACGTCGCTCGCCGAGAATGTCGCCGATCCGGAAAAGTTCATCGGCATCCATTTCTTCTCGCCCGTCGACAAGATGATGCTCGTTGAAGTGATCATGGGCAAGAAGACCGGCGACAGGGCGCTTGCCGCCGCGCTGGATTTCATTCGGGCGATCCGCAAGACGCCGATCGTCGTCAATGACGGCCGCGGTTTCTACACCAGCCGCACCGTCATGACCTATATTCGCGAGGGGCACATGATGCTGCTCGAGGGCGTTCCGCCCGCGATGATCGAAAATGCCGGCCGCATGGCGGGCATGCCCGTCGGCCCGCTTTCGCTCAATGACGAGGTGGCGGTTGATCTGGCCTGGAAGATCCTGCAGGCGACGAAGAAGGATATGGGCGCAAAGGCGATCGATCCGCGCCAGGAAGCGCTGCTGGAGGAAATGGCGGTCAAGCGCGGTCGCGCCGGGCGCAAGGCCGGCAAGGGCTTCTACGACTATGACGGCAGGAAAAAGCAGCTCTGGCCTGGGCTGGCCGAGATCGTGGAGCCAAAGCCGGCGGAAAGCTTCGATATCGAAGAGCTCAAGCAGCGCCTGCTGGTCGCGCAGGCGCTGGAGACCGCCCGCATTTTCGAGGAAGGCATCCTGACGGATGTGCGTGAAGCCGATGTCGGATCGATTCTCGGCTTCGGCTTTGCTCCCTGGGCAGGTGGCACGCTCAGCTATATCGACATGATGGGGACAGACAAATTCGTCAAGACGGCAAAAAAATTCCAGAAAAAATACGGTGAGCGCTTCAAACCGAACGCTCTTCTCGTTGACATGGCCGCGAAGGGTGATCGCTTTTACGTTCGGTTCAATCCGGAAAAGACGAGGAAGAAGGCCGCTTAATCCTGCTCTGGATAGGGGATGGCGCACAGCCGGTACCAATATAGGTGCCGGCTGTTTCTTTTGATACTTAAGAAAAATAGAAGCTATTCTCGGATATATTCTCTAAGCTCGAGGCGAGCCGATGAAAAAATCTGGTAGAGGCCAGGTTTAAACGTGACGTTTTGCGTACAAATTCTTTCAATTCGTTGCTGTTTGGCCACACTGTATCATTTTCCCGCCAGTTAAGGCTGGGATGTCCAAGTATTCTCTTGCTGTCCGGGGGCATTGTCGAACAATTGGCACCTGCAGCGCCGTCCAGGGGGTCGGCGGGCAAATTCTTGGGAACCTAGTGATGATCAACAAAAAGACCCTGCTCCTGGGATCGGCGGCCGCGCTGCTGGTTACCGGAGCACAGGCCGCCGACATGCCGAAGGCACCGGCGCGCGAGCCTGTCTACCGGTGCGATATCACCGGCTTTATCGAACTGCCGGGTACCGATATCTGCTTCAAGGTCGGCGGCCAGGTGATTGCCTATGCCGTTCTGGCGCAGGACAACGTCGTCGGCGGCAGTATCTTCCATTCGTGGAAGAACGTCGGTGGCAGCTCTGTTCACACGACCGATGACACGCTCGTCATGCACGTTCATGGCCGTCTGAACTTCGATGCCCGCACGTCCACCGAATACGGTACGCTGCGTGCCTTCATCGAAATGCAGGCCCATGACAACAACGCCTCGACCGGCGGCTCGTTCGATCTGCGTCATGCCTTCATCCAGTTCGGTAACTGGACGATTGGTAAGACGACCCGCACGCTGAACCCGGCTGGCGTCACCCCGTATCTGACCGATTACGGCGTCAACGGCACGCTGTTCGCCGGCCAGGGCGGTCGTCCGGTGCAGGTCCGCTACACGATGCCGCTCGGCAATGGCCTCAGCCTCGCCGTCGCCATCGAAGACCCGGCATTCTATAATGACGGCGACTATGGTCTGCAGTTCCGCAACCAGGTCAACGTTGCGCGTCCCGGCACGCTCTTCGGCGGCGTTACCTCCACGCAGGAACGCAATGAGGTTCCGGATCTCGTCGCTCAGCTGAGCTGGGCCGGTTCCTGGGGCGGCTTCTCCATCGGTGCGGGCGTTCGTCAGAACGTTTATGCCCTCGCTCTTGGCACGACGATTGCCGACCGTGACATCGGCTGGCGCGTCGAAGGTGGCGTCTATGTGAAGGCCACCTCCAACGTGACCCTGATGGCTCGCGGTTCGTATTCGGACGCCTACAACCAGCCGAGCGGCATCAGCCTTGGCGATGTTCTCGTGAACACCGCGACCGGCGCGATTGGCGCGTCGATCGAAGAGTGGATGGTTGCAGTTGGTGCGAACATCCAGTGGGCCCCGGCATGGAAGTCCGGCATGTTCGTCGCTTACGCGACGGCCGAGCCGAGCACGACCGTCGGCACGACCGCGGTGCTCTTCACGCCGGCTCAGGTCAGCATCGACGTCTTCCAGGTGATGGCGAACGTCTTCTGGACCCCGGTGAAGGGCCTGGATTTCGGTGTTGAAGTCGCTTACGTCGACGTCAACTACAACCTGCCGATCCTGACGCCGAACCCGACCGGTACGGACGCCTTCTCGATCGTCTTCGAAGCCAAGCGCGTCTTCTAAGACATCGGATCGAATCAGTCCCGGACACGGGACCGAGAAGACCCCGGCAGGCAACTGCCGGGGTTTTTTATTACCGAAGTATGAACGCGATTCTGCTTAATTTATTGTAGTTTGCCTAAGGTTTCGGCAGTTTGGCCACAGGCCCTGTTGCAGCTTCGCCACAGATTATCCGGAAATCGTGCCGGAGATTCATGATCGACTGCAATCCGCTTGTCATGCCGCCCGCGCGAAAGCAAAAAAGTAGTGGCTCTCATGTGGCGGGGTGATTTTTCGTTCCGGCGCTGGCGGGGTTGAACCACTAAGAACGAGGCATCCTTTGATGATCAACAAGAAAGCTCTCCTCCTGGGATCGGCAGCGGCGCTGCTGGTTACGGGTGCGCAGGCTGCGGACATGCCGAAGGCACCGGCCCGTGAGCCTGTCTATCGCTGCGACATTACCGGCTTCATCGAACTGCCGGGCACCGACATCTGCTTCAAGATCGGCGGCTTCGCCCGCTTCTATGCTGGTGTCGCTTCCGACAATGTCACCGGCCTTGGCGCCAACCCCGCCTATTTCTGGGGTGACATCGGCGGCAACAACACGCACACGACCGGCGATACGTTCGTGATGCATGCCAATGCCCGCCTGAACTTCGATGCCCGCACCTCGACCGAGTACGGCATTGTTCGCGCCTTCATCGAAATGCAGGCTGAAGACACCAATGCCTCGACGGGCGGTTCCTTCCAGCTGCGTCACGCGTTCATCCAGTTCGGCAACTGGACGTTCGGTAAGACGGACACGCTGTTCGCCCACGGCGCCTCGGCCCCGGCTTACACCGACTTCATCGTCCACATCGGCGATCCCTATGGCCGTTCGGTCCAGGTTCGCTACACGATGCCGCTCGGCAATGGCATGACCCTGGCGGTCGCGCTGGAAGATCCGGCCTATCAGCAGGCTGGTGAATTCTTCAACAACCTGATCGGTACGCCGATCGGTCTGGCTCAGGAACGCGATGAGATGCCGGCGATCGTCGCCGCTCTGTCCTTCGACGGTTCCTGGGGTTCGGCTCAGGTCGCAGCCGGTGTCCGCCAGAACGTCTACGCGCAGACCCCGCTGGGAACGGCGATTGCTGATCGTGATATCGGCTGGCGCATCGACGCGGGCGCGAACATCAACCTGACCTCGACGATCGCGCTGCTTGCCCGTGCATACTACTCGGATGGCTTCAACGGTCACTCTTCGCTGGCGACCGGTGACGTGATCACCGATATCACCGGCACGCTCATTCTCGACAATGTCGAGGAATGGATGGTCATGGGTGGTCTGAGCTTTGCCTTCCGTCCGGACATGACGGCCTCGATCTCGGCCGCCTACGCGGAAGCCGAGCCGGGTTCGTCGCCGATCCCGATCCCGACCGCATGGCTTGCTGTTGATGTGTTCCAGGTCGTCGGTAACGTCTTCTGGACCCCGGTCAACAATCTGGAACTGGGTGTTGAAGTTGCCTACACCGACGTGAACTACGGCATCGTCAATGCTTTCGCTCCCGGCATCGATTTCGACGCCTTCTCGGTTGCCTTCCAGGCCACCCGGAGCTTCTAAGCCTTACCGATCCATTCGGATTGCAGACCCCGGCGGGCAACCGCCGGGGTTTTTGCTTTTGGAATGCGATGTATGCGTCGAGGCGCAGGATGTTGCTCATTTACGACAGTCTCGCTTCCATGCGCTGTCACAAAGTGAATTTCCCTACAAAACATCTCTTTGCAATCCAGGCTTCAAGAACCTGTCATGTAGACCCCCTCATATGGCCCCATCGAGTTGCGCCGGTCATGGCGTCTCGGTTCTTAAAATCGTATCAACAAGGGGGCACCCATGACCCGCAAGACAAGTCTTCTCCTCGGTACAGCCGCGTTGCTCGTGGCCACCGGGGCGCAGGCCGCCGACATGCCGAAGGCACCGGCCCGCGAACCTGTATACCGGTGCGACATCACCGGCTTCATCGAACTTCCCGGTACCGACATCTGTTTCAAGGTCGGCGGTCACGCTCGTTTCATCGCTGGCACGGCGACCGACAATGTCGCCGGACTTGGCGCCAGCAACAGCTATGGCTGGGACGATATCGGCCCGAGCGACTTCTTCCACACGACCGACGATACGTTCGTGATGAACGCTCAGGCGCGGCTGAATTTCGACGCCCGCACCTCTACCGAATACGGCATCGTGCGTGCGTTCATCGAAATGCAGGCAAACGACACGAATGCCTCGACCGGTGGTCCATTCCAGTTGCGTCACGCTTTCATCCAGTTCGGCAACTGGACCTTCGGCAAGACGGATACGCTGTTCGCCCATGGCGATTCGGCCCCATCCGTCACCGAGTTCATCGGGCATATCGGCGATCCCTATGGCCGTTCGGTCCAGGTCCGCTACACGATGCCGCTCGGCAATGGCATGACGCTGGCCATCGCTCTTGAAGATCCGGCGTTCAATCAGTCCGGTGAGTACTTCAACAACCTGATTGGTGGCACGATCGGCCTGATCCAGGAACGCGACGAGATGCCGGCGATCGTCGCCGCACTCGCATTCGACGGCTCCTGGGGTTCTGCGCAGATCGCCGCCGGTGTTCGGCAGAACGTCTACGCGCAGGCACCGCTCGGGACTGCGGTATCCGACCGTGAGATCGGCTGGCGTATCGACGCGGGCGCAAACATCAATCTGACGTCGTCCGTCGTTCTGCTCGCGCGGGCATACTATTCGGACGGCTTCAACGCTCATTCGTCGCTGGCAATCGGAGACGTCATTACCGACATCACCGGCACGCTTATCCTCGACAACGTCGAGGAATGGATGGTTATGGGCGGTGTGAATTTCACCTTCAGTCCGACCCTGGGCTTTGAGCTTTCGGCAGCCTATGCCGAGGCAGAGCCCGGCTCTTCGCCGATCCCGATTCCGACCTCCTGGCTCGGCGTTGATGTCTTCCAGGTCGTCGGCGACGTCTACTGGACGCCGGTCAAGAATCTGGAGTTCATTGTTGAAGCGGCCTACACCGACGTGAACTATGGCATCGTGAATGCCTTCGCGCCCGGCATCGACTTCGACGCCTTCTCGGTGGCCTTCCAGGCGACCCGCAAGTTCTGATTTATCCAGCCTTTCATCGAGGTCCCGGCGGGAAACTGCCGGGGCCTTTTTTCATATGAGGCAGATGGTCTTGCGCCAGATCGAACCGGGCCTTGAGTTGTGCCGGATCGCAAGGCGCGCGCGTTCCTCCTATAGTGACGTCAGGCAACGTTCCGTGGCGCTTCCAATTCCGGCGCGCATGCGAATGCAGGGAGGACAATACGATGGTTGCTAAAATCGACTATCACTTCAGTATTATCAGCGGATGGGCATATCTCGGTCATAGTATGCTTCGCGACATCGCTGAAAGGCAGAGGGCCGAGATTCGCTATCGCCCGTTCAAACTGCTTGATGTTTTCGCGGTGACCGGCGGCGCACCGTTGCCGCAACGCCATCCTGCCCGGCAAACCTATCGTTGGTACGAGTTGCAACGCTGGCGCGAAAAGCGGGGGGTTCCTCTGACGTTGCGCCCGGCCCACATTCCACTCAGGCCGGCGTTGGCAGACAGGATGATCATTGCGTTGCAGGAGCGCGGTGTTGATCCGTTTTCGTTCACGCTGAGCTGCTTCCAGGCCGTCTGGCTGAATGATCTGGACGCGGGCGACGAGAGCACGCTGAAGACGCTCGCCTCCGATCTCGGGCTGGACGGGCAGGCACTGATAGAGGCTGCCGGCACGCCTGAAATTGCCGACATATACGAACGCAATACGCAGGACGCCATCGCGCATGATTGCGTCGGCTCTCCCTGCTACGTGCTCAACGGAGAGCCGTTCTGGGGGCAGGACAGGCTTGAGCTGCTTGAAGACGCGCTGGCCTCCGGCAGGGCACCCTACAGATCCGACCCCTCGTAATGACCCGGTGGCCGCGTTATAGTTTCTGATATCGACCCCATCGCGCGGGAAGAGGTTGCGTATGCGCGCTCTAGTTCTTTCGCTCCTGGCAGCATCGGCGCTGGCTCTGCCTGCGCTTGCCGGCACCAAGGCCGACGACAATGCTCGCTATAGCGTGGAAGCGGTTGAAGGGGGATATCTGAGGACCGACCGCGAAACCGGCATATCTTCATTCTGCCGGCCGACATCCGGCGCATGGTCCTGCACGCTCGTTCCAGACGATCTCGAGGCATTCGAGGATGAAATTTCCCGCCTCAACCGCCGTATCGAAACGCTGGAAGACACGCGCAATGAGATGCGCAAGCGCATCGAGCTGCTAGAGGGTGAAGACCGTCACGACGGCGATGGCGACACCTCCCAACAAAAGTCTCAGCAGGACGGTATCGATCGGGCGATGGGCGCGCTGGAGCGGATGACGCGCGGGTTTCTCGCATTCGTCGCGGAAATCGGTGGCTACTTCACCAAATAGCCTTTCCAGGGGCCTTTCAGCTCCTCAGCCACGGCGCCAGCCGATCTTGTGGCAGGCTGACGGTGCGACGCTTCTTGAGGTCCATCAGCAGGGCGACGATGTCGCCCGTCACCGCGACGCGCCCGGTGGAACGGTTGCGCACGCAATGGTGCATGCGGACGATCTTCGATGTTGCGGCACGCGGCGAACTGATGATTTCGAGTATATCGCCCGGCGAGGGCCGCTCATGTGCGGTGACCTTCATTTCCACAGCGACCGTGCCGAGCCCGTTCTGGCGCCGGAAGGCGATGTCGAACCCGGCCAACGCCCATGCTGCTGCCGCTGCATTGGATATGCACGAAACGATATGCCGGTCTGTCATGCCGCGTTGCGGGTCGCATTGTTCGGGGCGCACCACGGCGATATTGGCGATGACGGCTTCACCCGTTGCCAGCAAAGCGGTGAGGTCGGCGGCCTCTGGCGGCGCGATGTCAAGGCCGCGAGGCGCGGCCTCGTCGTCGATGCCGAATGTCGTCGGCGCGCCGTGCAGGTCGATGGCGGTGGCGGAAAGGCGTGCGCCGTCGTCGGTATACATATGGTGCACGACGCCGGCCGGCACGGCTTTGGAACGGATGATGATATCCTGTTCGGCGTGCAGCTCCGCGTGAAACCGGATGTGGCGCGAGATCAGAGGATCGGTCGGGGCCCAGCCCGCTGCCGCGAAAACCCGGCCCGCATCGTCGAAGTTTCCGAAATAGAACTGGATGTTCAGATGACCGTTGCCGTCGCATTCCCAGGTGTTGGCCATGGTGCGCAGCGTCAGCATTGGCTCGGTCATCTGTTCCCCCTTCATGCGTCGATGGTCTGACGCGCGTTGTCGGCGCGCATGACCGTCTGAAATCGGCGGGAGTTCTATCCCACGTGCAGGATGCCGCCGTCCAGTCGCTCGGTCGTCAATGGTGCGACCGAAGGCATGAATAGTGAAAGGCCGAGCGCGGCCGTCCAGATGATGATCGAAGCCAGCGCGGAATATTGGGCAAACCGCAGATAGGCGTCCCTCAGCGCGGTGGATACCGCCCAGCGCGCATAAGCCTCCGGTGGCTGCTGGCGCTCTTCAAGCATGAGCCAGAGTTCCGTACGTCGATGATCGACTCTGGCCGCCCGTGAGGAGCGGAAGATGAGGACGATTGTCAGAAGGCTGACGCAAACACCGCCGGTGCGCAGGGCTGCCAGGATGTCGTAGCTGAGGCCGATCATGAGGCAGAGGATGCCAAGACCGGCAAACCCACAGGCCCGGCCCACGGATATCAGGGCTGCATGGCGCAAATGTTCCAGCGCAGTACACCTTCCGATGGCTTCGATTGAAGCTATCGTCTAGTTCGCAGGTGCAGCAATAAACATATTGTTGAACGGCGACAGGTGGCGTGATCAGCCAAGAAGGGGAACGATCACCGTCAGCGCCCAGAAGCCGGCCGACATTGCGGCGAGCCAGGATGCAAACCACAGGCGCGGTGTCTCCGCGGCATCGACATTGTCGCGGCCGGCCACGATCCGAACGGCCCGCGTCAGCCCGCCTTTGCTCTTGCCCGAGCGATGGGCGATCATGACGATCGTCCCGGCGAAGCTGAGCAGCCCGCCAATCTGTGCTGCCGCCTGCGGATCGTCGCGGTAGCCGAGCAGGATCATGAAAATGCCCATGCAGGCGAGGCCAAAATTCCGCATCGCCGCGGCAAAGTCTTCATTTTCCGGATCGAACATCGAATGCAACCTCCACAAATCTGGTACGGCTGCATCCACCTCTAGGCCGCTCGCCTTAAGGTTTGGTTTGGAGGAATGGTTAGCAAATCAGAAAAATATGCCGGCAGCCACGGTGATGGCCTGCAACGACAGCAGCGCCGTTCCGGCAAGCCAGATAAGCGATGAAATGTCGTCGGATTCCTTTCTGCCGGCGAGTCGCTCGTAGAGCGCGGCCGGAACGCCAGCGGCGATGATGGTCATCGTCGACAGCAGCAACGAACCGAACAGGAACAGGACAGGGGCGCTGAAGATCAGCAGGCCCGGAGCCAGAAGGCGCACGGCGGCGACCGCGTAGGGCAGGAACGGCGAGAAGATCCCGTTCACGATGGCGAATGCGGTGATGAGAAAGATGATGTGCTGGCGCGGCATCCCGGACCTCACGAAATGGTCGGCGCAAGGCCGACGCCTGTCAGCGCGAAATAGAGCGCATAGCGCAACGCGACGGCCCAGACGACCGCGAAAAGCAGCAGCAGCATATGCGGCACCATGGCAGGTGTCAGAAAGCGCACTGGCGCGAGAAACCAGTTCGTCAATGCGCAGAAGGCGCGAAAAATGTAGTTGCGGCTGTCGGGCGGCAGGAAGAACGAAAGGATGAAGCGCGCCAGCAGCGTGTACATGACCAGAGCCAGCACATAGTTGGGTATATGGAAATACCAGTATTCGATGAACGGATTGGACATGTCTTCCCCTGCCGTCGCCGGGCTTCCCGCGGATCGTTGTTGGTTCTGTCTAGCAATCCGCGGTGAGCGATGCACGACTTAAAAAAGTGAACGGGGCCCCGGTTACCGGGGCCCCGTCGTTTGCTTTGCGCGATCCTGATGGGATCAGGCAGCCTTTTCCTGCATGACCGTACCACCGCGCGGACGGCGGATTTCGTCGATCATGTCCTGCATCTCCTGCGATGGGGCAGGGGTGAGCAGACTGACCACGATCATCACGATGAAGCCGACCGGGATGCCGAACATGCCGGCGTTGATCGACAGCACCTTGTCTGTCAGTCCGAGGAAGCCCCAGGAGAACTCGTCTCCGGTGCCCTTCACCAGGTCGAAGCCATAGACGTTGCCGATCAGATAGATCAGCGTCACGCCAAAGCCCGCGATGATACCCGCGACGGCACCCGCCGAGGTACAACGCTTCCACCAGATGCCGAGCACGAGCGCCGGGAAGTTGCCCGCCGCTGCCAGCGAGAACGCCCAAGCCACCATCGACAGGATGTCGGCCGGCTTGGTCGAGGCGACGTAGGCCGCAACGAGAGCCACCAGCAGCAACAGCACACGGGCGACGATCAGACGCCGTGAGGTCGGTGCGTTGGGATCGACCATCTTGTAGTAGATGTCGTGGCTGAGGGCATTGGCGATGGCCAGAAGGAGACCGTCGGCGGTTGACAGCGCGGCGGCAAGGCCACCGGCGGCCACCAGGCCGGCGATCACATAGGGCAGGCCAGCGATTTCCGGCGTTGCCAGCACCACCGCGTCGGTGTTGATGGCGATATCGCCGGCGGCGAGGATTTCCTTGCCTGCACCGCATGCTGCGGCAACCGCTTCCGGCGACGATGCGGCCTTGCCGCAGATCTTCACCAGTTCCAGCCCTTCCGCACCCCAGATATAGACCCAGCGCGGCAGATCGGTGATTGCCGTTCCGATGACGTTCTGCAGCACCTCGAGCTTCGCGAAGGCGGCATAGGCCGGCGCCGTGAAGTAGAGGATGAAGATGAACAGCATCGACCAGCCGACCGACTTGCGTGCGTCACGCACGCTCGGCGTCGTGAAGTAGCGCATGAGAACATGCGGCAGCGACGCGGTGCCGATCATCAGACACAGGATCAACGCGAAGAAGTTGAACTGGTCATATGTCGTATGGGGCTGGATGTGGGTCTTGAACTGTCCGACTGCGCCAAGCGACTCGCCGGCAGCGCCGGTGATGTTGTTGGCCTGTTCGAGCGCAGCGATATCCTGCAGCGCCTGACCGTACATGAGCTGCGGGATCGGCACGCCGTACTTCTGCGCCGACAGGATCACGACCGGGATCAGATAGGCCACGATCAGCACGATGTACTGGGCCACCTGCGTCCAGGTAACGGCACGCATGCCGCCCAGAAGCGAGCAGACCAGAATGCCGAGCAGTCCGAGGAACACCGAATACTCGAACGAGATGCCGATGAACCGCGAAGTGATGATGCCGGTCGCGTAGATCTGCGCCACCACGTAGGTGAAGGAGCAGCAGAACAGCACGATGATGCCGAGCAGTCGGGCGAAGTTTCCGCCGAACCGCGCCGCCAGGAAGTCCGGCACCGTATAGGCACCGAATTTGCGCAGGTACGGCGCGACGAGCACGGCCACGAGCACATAGCCGCCCGTCCAGCCCAGCGCGAAGGCGAGGCCGTCATAGCCCAGCACGTAGAACGTGCCGGCCAGACCGACGAACGAAGCACCTGACATCCAGTCGGCGCCCGTTGCCATGCCGTTGTAGATCGCCGGCACCTTGCGCCCGGCGACGTAATATTCGGAGACCTGCATCGTCCGCGAGAGAATGCCGATGCCGGCATAGACCGCGAGCGTGAAGAACACGAACAGATAGCCGATGACCCTGTTGGAGACACCGACCTGTTCGAGAATTGCCAGCAGGATCACGAACGCGGCGAAGCCGCCGGTGTAAATTCCGTAGATCTTGCCGAGATTGGAGGTGAAATCACCCCCGGATTGAGTAGCCATTGTGCGTCCCCCCTCAGTCTTCTTCGGCGACGCCGAATTCACGATCGATGGAGTCCTGACGTCCGGCGAACCAGAAGATCAGGATCACGAAGACGATCAGCGAGCCCTGCGCGGCCATGTAGAAGCCGAGCGGAAAGCCCAAAATTACGATCTTGTTCAGCGAGTCTACGAAGAAATGGATGCCGAAACTGAAAATGAACCAGATGATCAGCGTCGTGATCATCAGCCCCTTCGTTTTCGACCACCAGGCTTCGTCATTCGAACTGGCCATGGGTGTCACCCTCCCAATTATCGGGCCTTGATCGATACGCATCGTCCCCGCGACGATGATTCCCGTATCGGCCCGGATTCCTGCATCGGCCTGCGGATTTGCGAGGGCAATCCCGCGCGACCGGCGCGTTCAGGCGGGGGCATGATGCACCCGCCTTCAGCAGCCGGTGGCGACACTAGCACCCGCCCCCAAAAAGCCACATTGGACTTTCGGATAGTTGCCCATCGCGCGGGCATTTCGCGGGAAATCTCCGGTGCGGCAGCAATTCCACAAAGCAATCGCGGGCTTCGCACTTGCCATATCTTCTCAAACCCGTGACATTGGTCGCAGGCTGAAGATTGGCGGGGGCGAATCGTTCTATGGCGGCGGGCACGCAGGAAAACCGCGTCACGATCCTCATTGCCGACGATCACCCGCTCTTCCGGGATGCGCTGAAGAATTCCCTGTCGTCGCTGACGGCCGGCGGAACCCTTCTTGAAGCGGGGACCTATACCGAAATCGCCGATCAGCTCGACGGTGGTACGGCACCCGATCTCGTGTTGCTCGATCTGTCGATGCCTGGCGTCAGCGGCCTGTCCGGCCTGCTCTATCTGCGGGCCCAGTATCCCGATATCCCGGTCATCGTCATATCCGCGCATGAGGATCCGACCGTCATCCGCCGCTGCATGGAGTTTGGCGCATCGGGTTATGTGCCCAAGTCGATGGACATCTCGCAGATCAGGGAGGCCGTAAGCGCCGTGCTCGAGGGCGAAGTCTGGATGCCGCCGGGGATTGCGGAGGCCAGTTCCGGGGATGACGAGCTTGCCGATCTCACGGCGCGATTCGCGACCCTCACGCCGCAGCAGGTCCGTGTGCTGATGATGCTCTCCGAGGGGCTGCTCAACAAGCAGATCGCCTACAAGCTCTCCGTCTCGGAGGCCACGATCAAGGCGCATGTATCGGCGATCCTGCAGAAGCTGAATGTCGAGAGTCGGACGCAGGCCGTCATCGCGGCCGCCAGAATCGATCCCAATCTTACCGTCGCGCCCTTTGCCGACGAGAACTGAACTCAGCCCGCAGCGCTGACCGGTGTGCGCAATTGTTGCGACATCAGGGCGCGTAGCGCGGCAGGCCGCACCGGCTTGTTGAGAACGGCGATATCGCGCTCGCGTGCCGCCTGGCGGATCGCGGGCGTCCTGTCTGCGGTAATGAGAATGGCAGGAATATCGGGGCCGAATTTCCAGCGAAGATCGGTAATCGCGTCGAGGCCGTTTGCGCCGTCCAGGTGATAGTCCATCAGGATGATGTCCGGCGGCTGCCGGTTTTCGCGAAGCAGCCGGTTGGCCGCCGAAATGCCCGGCGCCGTCATGACTTCGCATTCCCATGCGCCCAGCAGCGATCGCATGCCTTCAAGAATGCGATCTTCGTTATCGACGCAAAGAACACGTCGCCCGGCCAGTCGCGCCAGCGGCGAGGGCGGCGGTGCGGCATCGGTGGACGGAAGCGCCGCGACGTTGCTCAGGGGAATCTCGACTGAAAATACCGAGCCGTGACCGACCTTGGAGTTCACGGTCACGGGATGCTTAAGAACCTTGCCGACGCGTTCGACGATCGACAGGCCCAATCCAAGGCCCTTGGCCTGGGCGCTGCCTTCGTCAAGTCGCTGGAACTCGCGGAAGATGATGCGTTGCTTGGACGCGGGAATGCCGGGTCCCGTATCGACGACGTTGATCCGCACGCGGCTGCCGCTTCGCCTGCAACCGACAAGCACCCGTCCGCGCCGCGTATATTTGATCGCGTTGGAGACGAGGTTCTGCATCATCCGGCTGAGCAGCCGTCGATCGCTTCGAACCGTCAGGTTGCAGGGCACGAGCCGCAGCTCGATTCCCCGCTCCCGCGCCAGCGGTCCGAACTCCACACCAAGCTGGGTGATCACGTCGTTGAGGTTGAAGACAGTCAGTTCCGGCTTCATCCGCCCGGCATCAAGCCGTGAAATATCGAGAATCGCGCCCAGAATGTCTTCCACGGCATTGAGCGACGCATCGATATTGCGTGTCAGGCCGTCTGCCGGCTCCGCGAGCCTGATCTCGGCCAGCGAGGCGGCATAGAGCCGCGCGGCATTGAGCGGCTGCAGCAGGTCATGGCTGGCGGCGGCGAGGAACCGGGTCTTGCCGAAATTGGCCTCCTCGGCATCCGATTTGGCTTTTTCCAGCTCGGTATTGAGCCGCGTCAGTTCCGCCGTCCGTTCCGCCACCCTGCGCTCGAGGGTCTCGTTCGACCGGGCCAATGCTTCGGCCGCGTCCACCGATTCGGTAATGTCGGTGACGGCGATGACGAAGCCGCCGCCGGGCATGATATCGGTGCTGAACTCCAGCACGCGGCCGTCGGCAAGGCGTTCGTGCAGCCTGTCCTTGCTGTTGATCACGAGCTCGACGCGGGTGTCGGAAATGCGCACCGGATCGCCTTCGCCGAAATCGCCCCGTTCGGCCATATAGCGGATCATGTCGGCAAGCGTGATGCCGATCCGGCCCATATCCGCGGGCAGGTCGAGAATTGCGCGCAACTGCCTGTTCCACATGATCAGCGACAGATTTTCGTCATAGACGGCAATGCCGTGGCGGACGTTGTCGAGCGCCGACTGCATGATGTCGCGATTGTACTGGAGCGCCGTCGAGGCATCGTCGAGGAGGCGCATCGCTTCGACATCCCCCACCACATGGCGCTGCAGCAGGAGCGAAAGCACGAGGCGTGCGGAGGCCGCGCCGATCGAGCTCGCCAGCAGGAATTCGGCATGGCGCAGCAGGCCGATATCGGCCTCGACAGATGTATCCTTCAGATCGAGATTATGGTCCTGCGCGTAGGACTCAAAAGCGCGCGCTGCCCGGTCGTGGCCGATATACCGCCCGACCGTATCCTGCACCTCCTCGATCTTGACCCGCGCGCCCGGATAGCGCCGCGTCTGCGGCAGCGGTGTCAGATCGAGCGGTACGAAATTGTTTGCCTGCAGGCGCTCGACAGGGCTTTGTGACGACAGCAGCGAGACGATCGATAATGCAAGGACATTGACGAGCAGGCTCCAGAAGACGCCGTGCGGCAATGGTGCGAAATCGATGTTGAACAGCGTCTGCGGTCGCAGGAACGCGATACCCATCGGCCCCTCGTTAAGGAACGTTGGGTCGATCAGACCGGAAGCCGCGAAGTTCGGCAGGAGCAGCGTGTAGGCCCAGACTGCGAAACCGCAGATCATGCCGGCAAGCGCGCCGCGTGCCGTTGCCCGCCGCCAGATCAGCCCGATGAAGAAGGCCGGCGCCAGCTGCGCGATTGCCGCGAACGAAAGCAGGCCGATGGAAGCAAGCGCGGCGGTGTTGCCGACAAGCCGGTAATAGGCAAAGCCGAGCAGTAGAATCGCAAGAATCGCGATGCGCCTGATGTTGAGCAGCATGCGCGGGATGTCGCCGCTGTTGGCCATCAGCATGCCGCGCCGGCGCAGCAGCATCGGCACGACCAGATCGTTGCAGACCATGATCGCGAGCGCGACGCTGGCAACGATGACCATCGCCGTGGCGGCCGAGAGGCCGCCAATGAAGACCGCGAGCGTCACCGCGTTGGCGTTCGCCAGCATCGGTAACGCAAGAACGAACATGTCGGCATCGACGACCCCGGTGCCGAAGGTCAAAGTTCCCGCAATGGCAATGGGGACGACGAAAATGTTGATGATGATCAGGTAGAGCGGGAACACCCATGCCGCGAGGCGGATCTCACGGGGCGAATTGTTCTCCACGACCGCGACGTGGAACTGCCGGGGCAGCAGAAGAATGCACGTCGCGCTCAGGAACAGCATCGTGATCCACGTGCCGCCTTCGAGAGTTCGGGTAAACAGCGGCGCGATGACCTGCGTTGCGGTGGCCCGCTCCCAGATATCGCCGATGCCGTCGAACATGCCGTAGGTGACGAACAGCCCGCCGACGAGAAATGCGAGAATCTTGACGATCGATTCCGTGGCAACTGCCAGCATCATGCCGTGCTGGTGTTCGGTCGCGTCGGCATGGCGGGTGCCGAACAGAATTGCGAACATGGCCAGCGCGATGGCGACGAGCAACGATATATCGGCGATGACCGGCGGTCCGGAGAAATAATCGGGCGTTGAAATATACCCGGCCATCGTCCCGACCGATGCGGATACGGCCTTCAGCTGGAGCGCGATATAAGGAACGACGCCGATAAGCGCGATGATGGTGACCGTCGCCGCGACAGCGGGGCTCTTGCCGTAGCGCGCGGCCATGAAGTCGGCGATCGATGTGATGTTGTGGCGCTTCGCCAGACGGGTCACATGCAGCAGCAGCGGATAGCCGGCGCCGATCATCAGGCCCGCGCCGATATAGATGGTCAGGAAATCCAGCCCCTGGACCGAGGCCAGTCCGACGCTGCCAAAGAATGTCCACGAGGTGCAGTAGACACAAAGACTGAGTGCATAGATCAGCGGTCGTCCGCGCAGCCAAGCACCCTTCTGGGCCGCCCTGTCGCCATAGGTGGCGACTAGGAACAGAAATCCCAGATAAAGCACAGCCGCGGCAACGACGACCCAACCCTGCACTTCTTGCGCGCCTCCCCCGCTATTGCCCCGATATCAGTACCGCACCGCGACGGGTCGCTTGTCCGACGGCACATTTTGCGGATATTCAGTCCAGAGCAATCGGGCAGGCTTGTCCAGCGATTTGGTGTGAAAGTAGCGAAAGGCAGGCGCAGATGGGCCTTCTGCAGATGTTCCGGCGCAAGCCCGAGATCGAGACGCGCGAGGCGCTCGCCGACTTTCTCGACAGCCATGCCGCGTTTTTGACCCAGAAGGCGATCTTTGAATATTCAAGGGCCCGTGCCGGCTCCAACTGGCAGCACCTGTTCAAGGAAAAGGCCTTCGTCGCGGCAATCGAAAGTTCGCGCTGGAACAGTTTTCCGATCGCCCTCGGCAATGTGACGGAAATGATCGATGCCGTCCTTCGCGACGACGAAAGAGGGCGCACACCCGAAGCCCACGAGGCGCTGATCGATGTGGCGAAAACGGTGTTGGAGCGATATCCGGTACCGGAAGGCGAGCCGGCGGACTTCTGGGCGGTGAAGCGAGACTGGCTTGAAGCAAGGCTGCGTCCGTTGCGCCTTGCTCCACCCCATCCCTTCAAACATATCCCGGACGCGACCTTCGACCAGTTCTTCGACCTGCTTCCCATTCACAAGGAACTGCGCGGCCACGACCGGATGCTGGTGCACAACCACCTGCGCATGAATCTGGCGAGCATCTACGAGACCAACCGCCGGCGGCTGCGACCGGAGCGACTGGTGAGCGTTCTTCTCGATCAGGCCTAGCGGCGGCGTGATCTGCCGCAATGTGAAAAGCGCCAGAAGCAGGTCATAATCCTTCCGGGCGTCCGCACCAGGGAAGCGTGACGCGAGGGGGAGAAAGCGCATGAAAAAGGCGACGCGGCTCAGCGCGACACCGCTGATTTCGATTGACGCGGTGTCGCTCGATACCGAGACGACGGGCCTGGACACGAAAACGGCAAGGCTGATCCAGGTCGGCGCCCTGGCGATCCATGAAGGCGTTGTCGACGCGGCTGAAACGTTCCAGACACTGGTGAATCCGGGCGTGTCCATTCCTCCGGGTTCGACCGCCGTCCACCACATAGATGACGCCATGGTGTCCGACAGTCCGTCCTTCGCGGCCATCTCGGGCGCGCTGGAATCCTTCATTCAGGATCGCATCCTGGTCGGCCATTCGATCGGTTTCGATATCGCCATACTCGAGCGCGAGCACAAGCTCGCCGGCTTGCCGTTCCATCGCCCGCGAACACTCTGTACCGCCATCCTGTCGCGCATCGCGCTGCCGGACATGCCCGAACATTCGCTCGATACCGTCGCCGCGCGGCTCGGGGTTACCGTTACAGAGCGCCATAGCGCCATGGGCGACGCGTTGACGACCGCAGGCGTCTTTCTGGCGCTCGTTCCGTATCTGCGCGAACGCAATATTCGCACGCTCGCGGAGGCCGAGGCCGCCTGCCGCGGCATGACCGAAATCCTGGATGAGCATTACCGGGCAGGCTGGGCCGAGCCGGTCAGCGACCGCAAGGTTTCACTCAGCGAAAAGGCGCTCGCGCGCCTCGATGCCTATCCCTATCGCCATCGTGCCGGCGAGGTGATGAGCCGCCCGCCGATCGCGATTTCCGGCAACGCATCCATCCAGCAGGCTTTGACGCTGCTTGCCGACAAGCGCATCAGCGCGGCGATCGTGAGCGAAAGGAGCGAACCGGAGGCCGCGGACGCCGGCATTGTGACGGAGCGCGACCTTCTCCGCGCGCTGGCTCGCGATGGTGCATCGGCGTTTCAGCGGCCCATATCGGAAATCGCCTCACGACCGGTCGAATGCGTCTACGAGGATGCGTATCTCTACCGTGCGATCGGCCGCATGAGCCGACGCAACATCCGTCATCTCGGCGTCAAGAACGAGGACGGCATCGTTGTCGGCGTGCTCAGCCAGCGAGACCTTCTCAGGTTGCGCGCGACGGATGCGATATCGCTCGGCGACGAGATCGACAGCGCCGCAGGGCTTGGCCAACTGGGCGCGGCCTGGGCCAGGCTCCCGCTGATTGCCCGGGGCCTGCTTGCCGAAGGGGCCGACGGCCGGGAAATCGCAGGCATCGTCAGCCGTGAACTCGGCGCCATCACCCGGCGGGCCGCCGAACTCGCGGTGGCGGCGATGAAGGCGGAAGGCAAGGGCGAGGCGCCGGTCCCTTACGCGCTCCTCGTTCTTGGCTCCGGCGGCCGCGGCGAAAGCATGCTCGCACCCGATCAGGACAATGCAATCGTCTACGCCAATACGGAAAGGCGAGACGAGGCCGACCTGTGGTTCGCCGATCTGGCAACGCGTGTTGCCGATACACTCAACGCGGTTGGCATTCCCTATTGCAAGGGCGGCATCATGGCCTCGCAGCCGGTGTGGAGGCGGACGCTCGGCGAATGGGAGGAAACGATTGCCGACTGGATTCGCCGCTCCCGGCCGGAGGATCTGCTGAATGTGGATATCTTCTACGATTTCCGGGCCGTGCACGGCGACGCGGCGCTTGCGCGGCAACTGTGGAACACGGCTCACGAAGCGGCGGGCGGCGAGAAGCTCTTTGCGCAGCTGCTGGCAAAGCAGGCGGAAGACTACTCACCCCCGGTCGGCTTCTTTGGCGGTATCCGGACCGAAAACGGCCGTGTCGACCTCAAGAAGGGAGGGCTTTTCCCCATCGTTACGCTCGCCCGTGCTCTTGCCATCAGGCACAGCGTAGCCGAGCGCTCCACCCGTGCGAGGCTGGAAGGGTTGCTGGCAAGGGAAATCGGCGGCGCGCAGGATCTCGGCAATCTCATTCGCGTGCACGCGATGCTGATGGACCTTATCGTCGCCCAGCAGCTCGACGACATTGCAGAGGGACTGCCGCCGGGCAATGCGATCGACCCCAAAAAGCTCAAGCCGGCACAGCAAAGCGCGCTGCGTGAGGCGCTGTCGTCGCTCGGCAACATCGCGCATCTTGCACGCGACCTGATGAGCTGACGGGGCGGTATATTTTTCTCACCATGCTTTGTGCGCGGTGTATCCTGACCCCGGCGGAAACCAGATTCGGGAGGATACCCCAATGTCAATCGGCTCGGAATTCAAGGAATTCATTGCCCGCGGCAATGTCATGGACCTCGCCGTCGGCGTCATCATCGGCGGCGCGTTCGGCACCATCGTCAAGTCGCTTACAGACGACGTCATCATGCCGGTTGTCGGCGCGATTTTCGGCGGCTTCGATTTCTCTGACTATTTTCTACCCCTGTCGGGCGGCGTGACGGCTTCGACCCTGGACGCGGCGCGCGAGCAGGGTTCAGTGCTCGCCTATGGCGCGTTCATCACGGCGATCGTCAACTTTATCATTCTCGCATGGATCATCTTCCTGATGGTGAAGGCGGTAAACTCGCTGAGGCGCAAGGAAGAACCGGCGCCAGAGGCTGCGCCGGCGCCGACAAAGGATCAGGCACTTCTGACCGAAATCCGCGATCTCCTGGCCAAGCGCAAATAGAAATATTGCAGGAGCGGGCCGGTAGGGACCGGCCCGCTCCTGCGTTTCGACAGGTTTCAGGAGGATCCGGCCATTCCGACGTCCGAGAACGATGCGGTTTCAAAAGCCCGTCTGGCGTCGGTGCTCGATACGGCGGTCCAGGGCATCATCGTCATCGATCAGCGGGGCAAGATCCTCGTCTACAACAAGGCCTGCGAAGCGATGTTCGGCTACACGGCCGAAGACGCATTGGGCCAGAATGTCCGCATGATCATGACTGCGGCCGACCGCGAGGCGCACGACACATACATTTCCGACTATCTCGATACCGGCGAGCGCAAAATCATCGGCATCGGCCGTGCCGTGGAAGGCCGGCACAAGGACGGCACCGAATTTCCGCTCGAGCTTTCAGTCGGCGAAGCCGGTACGCCGGACGGACGCCAGTTCATCGGCATACTGCGCGACCTCAGGGAGCAGCGCGCATCGGAAACGCGCATCAAGGAACTGCAGGACCAGCTGATCCATATCGCCCGCGTGAACGCGCTGGATGAAATGGGAGCAGCGCTCGCCCATGAACTGAACCAGCCACTGACCGCCTTGACCCTTTACCTGCAGGCGGGGCTCAGGGCGCTCGATCGCAGTTCATCCGAAGCGTCTGCGCAGGCGGTACTGCGCGAGATCTGCGACAAGGCGCTGCGGGAATCGGGCCGGGCAGGCGACATCATTCAGCGCATTCGCCGGTTTGTCGAAAAGCGCGAGACGGAGAAGCGTCCCGTGTCGCTGGCGACGACCGCCCGGGAGGCGACGGAGTTCGCCAATATCGGCAAGCTAAGCCAGAAGGTGGAGTGGCATGGCGAGGTCGAACCGGACCTACCGGACGTTCTTGTGGACCCGGTTCAGATTCAGCAGATCATCGTCAATCTCGTTCGAAATGCACTGGAGGCCGTGGCGGGCAAACAGCGGCGGATCATTCGCACCCGGATTTTCCGAAGCGGGGACCGGGTTGTGTATTCCATTTGCGACAACGGCCCGGGGATCGCGCCCGAAATCATTCCCGACCTTTTCCACGCATTCGCAACGAGCAAGTCCAACGGCATGGGGCTGGGGCTCGCAATTTCGCGTTCGATTGCACAAAATCACGGTGGTGAACTTGAGGTTGAACCCGGTGGAAATGGCAGGGGCGCGACTTTCTCACTCTATTTGCCGGCTGCGGGAAATTCTGCTTAGGATTGCATCAACCAGATAATAATCTACCGGCAAGAGGGTGGAGTGATGTCGCAAGAGCTCATCTATCTCGTAGATGATGACGCAGCAATTCTTGATGCCCTTGGCATGGTCTTCTCGATAGAAGGATTCGACGTTCGCGCCTATCAGGATCCTGCGACGTTCATCTCCGATGTTGCCGCGCTTGGGCCGGCGCCCGTCATCCTTGATGTTCACATGCCCGGCAAGTCAGGGTTTGACGTACTGCGCGAAATCGATGCCCAGCATTATCCGGCCCCCATATTTGTGATCTCGGGTCAGGGCGATATTCCCATGGCCGTAAACGCCATCAAGCAGGGCGCGCACGATTTCATCGAAAAGCCCTTCAATGCCGACCATGTCGTGTCCCAGATCCGTGAGGCGACCGCAGTTCGGCGGGAGCGGGCGAACGACCCGGCGGATATCGATCTGAACGGCGTACCGGGCGCCGATCAGCTGACACCGCGCGAACGCGAAGTGGTGACGCTCATCACTGCCGGCGCTTCCAACAAGGAAGCCGGTCGCTCGCTTGGCATCAGCCCGCGCACGATCGAGGTGCATCGGGCGCGGATCATGGAGAAGCTCGGCGCGCGCAATGCCGCCGACCTCGTGCGGATCGTCATGGCACGGATTTGATCTGCCTCAAGGTATGCCTCTTTCCAATACCTGATTGTTCAAGCATCAGGGGGAAATCCGGGTTCTGCGTACCATGGCGGTCCACATCATCGAAGACGACTCCGGCGTTGCAGATTCGCTGAGGATGGTCTTTGCCGGTCATGACGGCGAAGTTTCTGTCTACAGCGACGCGGAAAGTTTCATCGCCGCGGGGCCACCCGGCGCTGACGATCTGGTAATTGTCGATCTCGGTCTGCCGGGCATGAAGGGTGGCGAGCTCATACGGTGGCTGAACGGCCTGAAGCATCAGCCGCGCATCGTGGTCGTTACGGGCGAATCGGAAAAGCGCATTAGCGATCACATGGACGGGTTGAAGGTGGCCGGACTGATCCGGAAACCCATCGACGCGGCGAGCCTCGATCCCTTTCTCGACTGAATCGATATCCTGTCAGGGTGCCCGCGACGCCCAGTCCTCGGCGCCTGTCGATGTGACTTCCGCCAGCGAGCCCAGCTTTTCCCTGTGCATGCGGCGCGCGATCCCTGCGACGATATCGGCCGCCAGCCCGACGCCGCCATAGACGAGCGCCGAATAGATTTGCAGGAGGTTTGCGCCGGCACGCAATTTCTCCCACGCGCTGTCGGCCGAATGAATGCCGCCAACGCCGATGATCGGCAGCTCGGGGCCGACGGCAAGGCGCATCTGCGCCAGCACGATGGTGGAGCGTTCAAACAGCGGACGCCCGGAAAGGCCGCCGGTCTCGTCGCGAAGGGGGCTTCTCAACCCGGTGCGCGCGAGGGTCGTGTTGGAGACGATGATCCCATCGACAGCGTGAGCGCGGACGGCTGCGGCGATTGTATCGATCTGGAGGCGGTCGATGTCGGGAGCGACTTTCAGGAGAACCGGGGCGCGGCGCCCCTCGCCCGTCGCGGCATTCCGCGCGGCCATGACCTTTTCAAGCAACTCGTCCAGCGCCTCGCCCTGCTGCAGGTTGCGCAGGCCCGGCGTATTGGGAGAGGAAATGTTTACGGTGAAATACGAAGCGACCGCGGCGAATGTGCCAATGCCTGCGACATAATCGGAAATGCGGTCGGCGCTGTCCTTGTTCGCACCGATATTGACACCGACGATCCCTCGTCTCGGGCGTCCTCGCAGGCGCCGCAGGGCGGCTTCATGGCCTTCATTGTTGAAGCCGAGCCTGTTGACCACACCCTGGTCCTCGCGCAATCGGAAGATGCGGGGGCGTGGATTGCCGGCCTGCGCCAGCGGCGTCACCGTGCCGATTTCGGTAAAGCCGAAGCCGATGCTGAGCAGCGCATCCGGTGCCTTCGCGTTCTTGTCGAAGCCCGCGGCCATGCCAAGCGGATTGGGGAAGTCCAGATCCCAGAAGCGCTGCCGGAGTAGCGGGTCGACGGGCATGATGGCGCGGGGATGAAGTCCTGACGAGAGGGCCCTGATCGTGAGCTCATGGGCCTGTTCGGGGTCCATGGCCAGCAGGAAGGGTTGGGCTAGACGGCTCAGTCCAGAGATCATTTTGGCGTCGGCTTTCGATCGGTGTCCGTGATGTCGCGGACCGCTGTTACCTCTCCCACCAGCAGGGGCCGGTAGAGATGGGGAAAAAGCTCGCCGCGGCGCGAGGTTTCCCAGCGTAGCGCTTCTCCCAGCCCGGCCGCGTCCACGGTGAGCAGAAGGAGATCGGGGTCATTTGCGAAATGCTTCGCCAGCGTTCCGGCAAGCTGTTCGGCGGTCGAGAAATGGATGAAGCCGTCGCGCAGGTCGTCGGGCGATCCGGCATAGAAACCACCGCCTTTGGCGGCTTCCCATTCCTTCCGTCTGGCGATCTTGTAGATTGCGTTCATCTCTTGGCCGGAATCGGTATCTTGCGGCGCAACCTAGTGCGTTTCCGGTCACGATGGAATTGCTCATTGAACCTGAATGCGCTTTGACGGACGATGTGACGAGACATGTTCAAGGGGTTCATCTCAAGGATGCTTTCCATCGCGGTACTGTGTACCGCGAGCATATTCGGGTGGCTGTATCTGACGGCACCCGAACCCCCGCCTCCCGCGCCGCCGCCCCCCGCCAGCCTGCCGACCGAGCCTGCCGCAGAAGTGCGCGACGTGACGCCGCCCAGCGCCTTGCCGGGCCCGATCGTCAGCGGCGAGCTTACGCGCCTGCCGGCCAGGGAACCGCCGCCACCACCGCCACGGCCGCCGAAACCGACGTTGCTTTACCGGCCCCTGGTCCTGTCCGCCGGTGTCATCAGGAAGGGCAAGGAAACCATCCGGATGGCCGGCATAGAGCCGCTCGCCCTTCAGGCCAGTTGCACCGACGGCGAGGGACGTGAGTGGCGCTGCGGGCGTGCCGGCGCGACGGCCTTCCAGATGCTGGTCGGCCGGCGTGCGCTCAGTTGTTCGATCGGGTTCCGGGCGCAGGGCGCCGATGCGGGTGATGACGCGCGATACTGTCAGATCGGGAAGCTGGATATCGGCCTCTGGCTCGTCAGGCAGGGCTGGGCTAGCCCTGGAGACGACGCGCCCGAGACCTATCGTCAGGCATGGGATGAAGCGCGGGAAGCCCATGTGGGCCAGTTCGCTCCCGCACCCCGACTGCTCACGAATGATGCGGACGCGCCAGGCGGTCGTTGATCATCGTTCGGGTCTCGGTGATGCCGTATAGCGCGACGAAGGACCCAAACCGCGGCCCCTGTTCCTGTCCAAGCAGCACTTCGTAGAGCGCCTTGAACCAGTCGCGCAGCGGGTCGAACCCGTGGTCCTTGCCGACGGCGTAGACGATATTCTGGATCAGTTCGCCGTCGGTCTCATTGCCCGGTTCGACTGTGCCGAGCCGCGCTGCCAGGTCGAGTATTGCCGCCCGCTCCTGGTCGCTCGCAACCCGGAACTTCTTCGTTGGCGCGACGAAATCCTCAAAATAGGCAATCGCGTATCCGACGAGGGCATCCAGCCGTGGATGGCTCTCCGGCGTCGCCTCCGGCGCATAACGACGGATGAATCCCCAGAGCACGGATTTCTCATGCGCGTTTGAAGCGCTGACAAGATTGAGCAGCATGGAGAAGGACAGGGGCAGTTCCGGCTCTGGTGGATGTCCGTGATGAACGTGCCAGACCGGATTGACGAGTTGTCTGTCAGGCGCCTGTTCGGCATAGGCCGCAAGATGCTGCTCGTAGTCGTCCACATTGCGGGGGATGACGTCGAAATAGAGGCGCTTTGCCTTGCGCGGCGCCTGATACATGAAGAGCGACAGGCTTTCAGGGCTTGCGTAGCGCAGCCACTCGTCGATCGTCAGTCCGTTGCCCTTCGACTTTGAAATCTTCTGACCCTTGTCGTCCAGGAAGAGCTCATAATTGAATCCTTCCGGCGGGGTACCGCCCAGGATCTTGCAGATGCGGCTGGAAAGCGTGACGGAATCGATCAGGTCCTTGCCTGACATCTCGTAGTCGACGCCGAGGGCGAACCAGCGCATTGCCCAGTCGGCTTTCCATTGCAGCTTGCAGCCGCCGCCCGTGACCGGAACCGTGACCGCTTCGTCGGTTTCCGGGTCCTTGTAGGTGATCGTGCCGGCGGCGATGTCCTTTTCGATCACCGGCACCTGAAGAACCTTCCCGGTTCGCGGGCAGACCGGAAGAAACGGGCTGTAGGTCGCGCGGCGCTCGGACCCCAGCGTCGGCAGGATCGTATCGCGCACTGCGTCGAAACACTCCAGAACGCGCATCAGGGCAGCGTCAAAACGGCCACTGCGATAGCATTCTGTCGCGCTGTAGAATTCATACTCGAAGCCGAAGCGGTCGAGGAACGAGCGAAGCATTGCATTGTTGTGATGCCCGAAGCTCTCGAACTTGCCGAACGGATCGGGCACGACAGTGAGCGGCCGCTCCAGATATTCGGTCAGCATGTCGCGGTTGGGGACATTGTCTGGCACCTTGCGCAGGCCGTCCATGTCGTCCGAAAAGCAGATCAGCCGTGTCGGCATGTCGCTGATGACCGAAAGCGCATGGCGCACCATGCTGGTGCGGGCGACTTCGCCGAAGGTGCCGATATGGGGAAGCCCGCTCGGTCCGTAACCGGTCTCGAAAAGAACCGGCCCGTCCGACGGCTGTTTGGCCCGGCGATCCAGAAGCTTGCGCGCCTCCTCGAAGGGCCAGGCCCTGCTTTCCATCCCAAGCGCGCGCAAATCCGTCATTCCGGCTCAATCTCCCTGCCATGCCCGCCTGTTCGGCGCGCGCGGACACTAGTGCCTTTCACCGCAGGATGGAAGCGGGCCCGCTCGGGGCTTTGTCATCGCTTCAACTGGCATCCTAGCGTCAATCCGACGCGTCTTCTAAGCTTCGGTCAGGGCGCAAGATACTTGAAGCGGGGGGTGGCAGCACATAGCTTGCCATCCGGCACAGACAGCCGCAGCGCGAAACGGTAGGGAAGAAGAGACCGCCATGGCAAAGCTAAGCATCCAGGAAACCTTTATCTACGTCATGGTGACGATGGCGGCAGCTGATCGCGATATGACCGACCCCGAGCTCAAGCGCATTGGCGCGGTGGTGCAGAATCTTCCGGCATTTGCCGAATTCGACCGCGAGAAACTGGTCTCCGTTGCCGAAGCATGCGGCACCATGCTCGGCGAGGAAGGCCTCGATGCCGTTCTCGACCTCATCGCGGACAGTCTGCCGGAACGCTGGCACGATACCGCCTATGCACTGGCGGTCGAGGTCGCCGCGGCCGACCTTCATGTCGAGCAGGAGGAATTGCGGCTTCTGCAGATCATTCGCGATCGCCTCGATCTCGACAACCTGACCGTCGCCGCGATCGAACGGGCGGCGCGTGCCCGGTTCCGCAAGCCCTGAGGAAAGAACAGGGTTGCCGCGATGAGCGATGGCGTCATTCGCATTGTGATCTTCGCGGGCATTTTTCTGGGAATGGCAGGCTGGGAGCTTGCGCAGCCGAGGCGCGCGCTCGTCGCGCTGAAGGGTCGCCGCTGGCTCACCAACCTCTCGATTGTCGCCATCGATGCAATCGCCGTGCGCCTGATATTCCCGCTCGCCGCTGTCGGCTTTGCAATCGCGGCGCAGGAAGCGGGCTGGGGCCTCTTCAACCTGATCGCGTTGCCCGGCTGGGTCGCGGGCATCGCTTCTTTCATCGTCCTTGATCTGGCCGTCTACGCGCAGCATGTCGCATCGCATAAGATACCGCTCTTCTGGCGGCTCCATCGCGTGCATCACGCAGATCGCGACATCGATGTCACGACGGCGCTGCGCTTCCATCCCATCGAGATACTGCTTTCGATGCTGTGGAAGGCGGTCGTGATCTTTCTTATCGGTGCGCCGCCGCTCGCGGTCTTTGTCTTCGAGGCCGTGCTTAACGGTTCGGCCGTCTTCAATCACGCCAATGCGCGTCTGCCGCTCGGCCTCGACCGCCTGTTGCGCCTGTTCGTCGTGACACCCGACATGCATCGCGTGCACCATTCGGTCATTCGCGGCGAAACCGATTCCAACTACGGTTTTAATCTGTCGCTGTGGGACCGCATTTTTGCGACCTACGTGCCCCAGCCCTCCGCCGGCCATGAGGGGATGCGCATCGGTCTGGACGATTATCCTGACGAGAAGCCGACGCATCTGATCTGGAGCCTGCTGCTGCCGTTCATGCCGGATCACCCGTCGGGGCCGACGCGGAAAGACAGCGCTGAACGCAATTGAAGCAGCGCGTTCGAAACTCAGTAGAACGATATCGGGAAATAGCGCAGGTAAATTTCCAGGAAGGCGTTTGACGCGCCGACCCGCGCCAGCGCGTGATTGAGCGCATCGGCGAGGGGTGCGTTGTCCGGCGCCACGGCGATTGCCAGACCTTCCCCGAAATAGCGGCTTTCCGTGAAGGGGCCGCCGACGAAGCGGCAGCACCCGTCCGAGCCCTTGCCGTTGAGCCACAGGGATAGGGACAGCGCGTCGCCGAACACAAGTTCGACCTTGCCATCCGTCAGTGCCTTCAGCGCCGCGTTCATGTCCGGAAAAGGCATTGCCGCCGATCCGGGAAATGCATTTCTCAGGAAGGCTTCATGGGCGCTTCCGGCGACGACCGCAACGGTCTTTCCCCCGAGTTCGGTCGGGGTTGCGTCCTGAGCCGTCACGCGCTCGCTGCCGACAAATCGACCGGGTCGCGCCAGATATCTGTCTGTGAACAGGAAGCGTTTGCGGCTCTCTTCGTTGATCGCGATCTGCGCGATGATCGCGTCGCCACGATCGGCTTCGAGCCCCGAGATCAGGAGATCCCATTTGAATCCCTGGATGGTGCAGGGCAGGTCGAGAGTGCGGCAGATCTCCCGGGCAAGATCGACATTGAATCCGGTCAGTTCGCCGTCAGGGCCGATATAGCTGAAGGGAGGTGCATCGAGTTCGGTCAGAAACCTGATCTGCCGGATCCGGTCAAAATCGGGTTTGACCACATAGCGTCCCGGATCGACAAAATTGGGAATGGCCAGCTCGGTTGCGCGCACCGCGCCTGTCATGCCGATGGTCGCCACCACACCGGCGATAGCCAGCATGCAAAAGATAAGTCGGCCTCTCATGCCTGGCACGCCCGTCCACCGGCTGTTCGTTGATGCGCGACTTATAGCGCTCCAACGCCCGCCGATCCAGCCCCGCAACCGGCCGAATTAGCCCCATTTTACGACAGTCTTAACTGTTACATTCGGCAACTGTAACCCTTGGTTCCTTTTCAACCACGGGCGTCGGGGCCACAATTCCTAACGTAAGTTCGGCTTCGGGCTCGAAAGCGACAAGAGATTTTGATGTCCAAAATATTAGCCGGCTAACCTAGGAGAAGGAAATGAACGAGGCGGACCTACCGCCCTTGCCTTCGGGATTCTTGCCCGACGATGGGCTGGAGAAGGAAATCGGCATCGCGGAGATGGCGGAGCGTTTTGGCGTCAGCCTGAGAACCCTGCGCTTCTACGAAGAAAAAGGCCTGCTCAATCCCCGCAGGTCCGGACGCCATCGATTCTATGGACCTGAATCGCGAAGGCTCATGGCGATCATACATATGTGCCGTTCAGTCGGCATGCCGGTGGATCAGATCGGCGAACTGCTCGCCGCGCTGGTCCAGAGCCGCAGCGAGGCCACCAGCACAGACATTCTGTCGCGCGCGCTCAAGGCTCGAATTGCAGAGATCAAGGATCTGGCTGAGACGCTCGAGACACAGCGCGAGGAAGCCGGCCGGTTACTGCGTTCGCTGGTCTGAGCGATTTCAAACGCTGCGAAGTCGCCTTTCGCCCCAACATTGTTCGCGGCGTCTGATGGCCGGCGCATGCTGCCGCACCTCATTAGCCAAATGGGTTACGCAGTAGTCCTTACGTAGCCAACCGAATTTCGCGCCAGGGTAAGCTCCCGTACCTTCAAGCCAATGCGGCGATCAATTCGCCGGCAACGCAGGAGGACGGAAATGAGCCATGCAGCGATCATCGATCTGCGGCCAATGCGCGCCCAGCGCGCTGTTTCCGACAGCTGCGAGATACAATCCCTTCGCGCCGATCAGCACGACATCGTCTTTTATGAAGGCGACGCTGCCGGGCGCTATTTCAAGCTGATCGATGGCGCGATGATGCTGTTTCGGCTGCTGCCGGACGGGCGCCGCCAGATCGTCGAGCTTCTTGGCCCCGGCGACTATTTCGGCCTGACACTGGCGGACGAATACCAGTGCACCGCCGAAGTGCTGCGCCCGAGCCGGATTGCCGCATATGACCGTTCGGCTTGCGGCGAAGCGGGTCATTTCCAGCAGATGCTGTCGGAATATCTGGTCGGCCGGCACGCTGCGATGCACGGGCATATGGTGTTGCTCGGGCGCAAGTCCGCGATGGAACGTATCGCTACTTTCCTGGCCGGTCTCGCCGGCAACGTCGAAGAAGGCGAGGCGCGAATCCGCCTCTCCATGACCCGCCAGGAAATCGCCGACTATCTCGGCCTGACGATCGAAACGGTGAGCCGGTCTTTCTCCGACCTGCGCCGCCGCGGCGTCATCGCAATGGAACGGCAGGATTTGATCTTGATCGCGGATATGTCTGCGATCACCGCGCTGACCGGCGACGAATAGGGGGTTCGTTGCCGGCCGGTGCGGCCGAATTCCGGTGAGGAACCGGTACCCTCCTCTTGCCAACTGGCCGCATTCTTAAGGGAATGCGGCCATTTTTTTGGCTGCCGCCGATGTCCTGTATGTAACCGGCGAGGTCGCTAGTTGCTGAAAGCGGGCGAGCCCGCTCAGACGGACCGCGCGTGTCGCTGCGGCTCCTGCTTGTGGAAGGTGTCGAAAGCGACGGCAACCAGACGCATCATGTGCCGTTCGGCCTCGGGAATGCGCACGACATTGCCGTCAAACTCGACATAGCCGTCGTCGATGAGGGGCGTAAGGCGCTCCAGTGACGGGCGCAGAATGGACGGGTCCACGCCATGGGCTCGGGCGATAGCCGAAGGATCGGCGATCAGCGTGCACATCAGCTGTTCGATGATGCGCCGTCGAACGCGGTCTTCCTGAGTCAGGGCATATCCGCGCCGGGTGGCGAACTCGCTGCTGTCGATCGCGCGCGACCAAAGTGCGGTCGCCGCGTCATTCTGCGTGTATCCCTGCCGGAACTGGCTGATCGATGAAGCGCCGAGACCGATGAGCGTTTCGGCACTGTCGGTCGTGTAGCCCTGAAAATTCCGACGTAGCGTACCCTCCGCCGCCGCCACGGCCAGCGGGTCGCCGGGAAGGGCGAAATGATCCAGACCTACCGGCACATAGCCTGCGGCTTCGAGCGTTTCTGCCGCGACTTCCACCTGTTCGAGGCGGGCCTGTGTTCCTGGCAGCAAGGCCTCGTCGATCAGTTGCTGGTTTTTCTTGAACCAGGGCACATGTGCATAGCCAAAAAGGGCGATCCGCGACGGGTTGAGTGCGATTGTCCGTTCGATCGTGGCAACCAGATCGGCCATCGTTTGTGCCGGAAGCCCGTACATCAGGTCGAAATTCAGCCGCTCGATCCCTGCGCGTCGCAGGCGCTCCACCACCGCGACGACCAGATCATAGGGCTGGATACGGCCGATGGCCGCCTGAACACGCGGATTGAAATCCTGAACGCCAAGGCTGGCGCGATTGATGCCGCAATCAGCAAGTTCGCGCGCGAGCGCGCCGGAGACGTATCGCGGATCGAGTTCGATGGCGTGTTCGCAGCTCTCTGTCGGCGCAAGGCGCTGATGGATCTGCTCGATGATGCGCTGAAGCCCCTCCGTGCCGATGATAGTCGGCGTGCCGCCGCCCCAGTGAATGTGGCTGACGCCGCGTGTTCGGCCGAGATGCGCTGCCACCAGCGCAAGCTCGCCCTCGATTCGCCGGGCATAGGCGTCTACCGGCTCCTGCTTGTGCACGGCCTTGGTATGGCAGCCGCAGTAGTGGCACAGCGTTCGGCAGAACGGTACGTGAAAATAGAGCGATACAGGCTCATCGGCAGGTACCGCATCGAGCCATGCCGCATGAGTCTGAGGCCCGACATCCGCATTGAAATGCGGAGCGGTCGGATAGGAGGTGTAGCGCGGTGTCTGGCTCTCGGCCAATTCGATTTTCCGGTTCATGAAGCCAAGTCTGCGGAGCTTTTGCCCCTTGCGCTTTGATGCCGATCAAGTCGGAGCATTCATCCTCGCGAACCGATGACGAATGAACCCGCCTATGGCAAATAGAGCCATATGAGTTCGTCTTCGAAACCGGAAGATACCGCATCCCGCCAGCGTCTCCTGCGTTTGGGCCGGCAGTTATTCGCCCTTGCGATCGGCATTGTCGGTGGCATTGCGGCCTATTTTGCCGGGCTGCCGTTGCCATGGGTGACCGGTCCGCTGATTTCGGTGGCCGCAGCCTCTATTCTCGGCTGGCCGATCGAAGGTCCGCTGGGTCTGATGCCTGTCGCATTCATTCTCATGGGGGCATCCGGCGGGTCGGGGGTCACGCCGGAGGCCCTTGGGCAGATTCACAAATGGCCGCTTTCGCTGGCCGTTCTCTTCATTACCTTCCCGCTTGGCAGCTGGATAGGCTACCGTATGCTGCGTCGCTGGGGCTGGGATCGCGACACGGCTGTGCTCAGCGCCCTGCCAGGAGCTCTCTCGGTGATTACCGCAACCGCGATCGATCGCGGCGCCGATGTCCAGCGGGTCGCCGGCGTTCAGACGCTGAGGGTCGTCATTCTTGTCCTGTTCCTGCCGATGATCGTCCTGCCGGACATGCCATCGCGGCCGTCGGCGCCCTTCCTGTCGTTCGATCTGTTGCTTCTCATTTCAGTTTGCGCGGCCGCCGGGTTCATCGCCGCGCGAATGAAGGTGCCGGGGGGCTGGATCGTCGGCGCGCTGATCGCCAGCGCCGCGCTGCATGGGTCATCCGCCACACATGCCGCCGTACCGCCGCTGGCGATGAATGCCGCGCTTGTCTGTCTCGGCACCGTCATCGGCTCGCGATTTGCAAGTCTCTCTCGCCGAATTCTTTTCAGCACGCTTGGTATCGGGGTTGCCATATTCGCGGTCGCGACCATCGTTGCGGCCGCGGGCGCGGTTGTCGTCAGTGCCGTAACGGGAATGGATTTCATTCTGCCGCTCCTTGCTTTCGCACCGGGCGGCCTTGATGCGATGATCGCGCTGGCAACCGTCATGCACCTCGATCCTGCCTATGTCGGCCTGCATCACATTCTGCGGTTTCTGGCGATTTCGTTGAGCTTGCCCTGGCTTCTCAGAAATATTTGACGGTATTCCCGCGCGGGGGGGGGTCTGGTGCGACATTTCGCCGGGCCGATTGCTGCGGCGTCGCGACGCATCCGACTACGGGGTTGATCAATATCAATGCCCTGAAAGCCATTCCGCCATGTCCTGTCGCCTGACGATGGTGAACCGGCATGCCGTTTCGCCATTCGTTCGGCAAAGACCGATCCGGTCTCGGGGAAACGGGTAGAGAAAAATGGCAACAGCAATTCAACGGCGGCCGCTTTCCATTGGCGAAGGCGGACTGATCGCGGCGATGACCGTCGCAGCCCTTGTATGCCTGATCGTTGTGGCGAAAGCCGAAGATCAGGCAATGGCATTTCACGCGGCACTCGCGACGCTGGCTTCCGGCGCCGCGGCATTCTTGCTGATCAAGCGCTACACGGAGCGCGGCGAGGCAATTCCGCAGGAGATCAACGGCAAACCGAACTATCAGCTCGGACCGGTGAAACTGGCGACATTTTTCGCCGTCTTCTGGGGGCTCGCCGGGTTCCTCGTCGGTCTCGTGATCGCGCTTCAGCTGGCCTTTCCGGTGTTGAATTTCGATCTGCCATGGACGACGTTCGGTCGCCTGCGCCCGCTGCACACCTCGGCTGTGATCTTTGCCTTCGGCGGCAATGTGCTGCTGGCAACGTCGTTCTACGTCGTTCAGCGCACCTCCCGCACGCGAATCGCCGGCGAACTGGGAAGCTGGTTCGTCGTGTGGGGATACAACTTCTTCATCCTCATCGCGGGCACCGGCTATCTGCTCGGCGTCACGCAAAGCAAGGAATATGCAGAGCCGGAATGGTACGCCGACCTGTGGCTGACCATCGTCTGGGTCGTCTATCTTCTTGTCTTCCTGGCGACGCTCTGGAAGCGCAAGGAGCCGCATATCTATGTGGCGAACTGGTTCTACCTCGCTTTCATCGTCACGATCGCCATGCTGCATCTGGTCAACAACGCGACGATCCCGGTCTCGGTGTTCGGCACCAAGAGCTACATCGTCTGGTCGGGCATGCAGGATGCGATGACGCAATGGTGGTACGGCCATAACGCGGTCGGCTTCTTCCTGACCGCCGGCTTCCTCGCCATCATGTACTATTTCGTGCCCAAGCGGGCCGACCGGCCGGTCTATTCATACCGCCTGTCGATCGTCCATTTCTGGTCGCTGATCTTCCTCTACATCTGGGCAGGCCCCCATCACCTGCACTACACCGCGACCCCGCAATGGGCGCAGACCCTCGGCATGACCTTCTCCATCATGCTGTGGATGCCCTCCTGGGGTGGCATGATCAACGGCCTGATGACGCTGTCGGGCGCCTGGGACAAGCTGCGCACCGACCCGGTCCTGCGCATGCTGGTGGTCTCGGTTGCGTTCTACGGCATGTCGACATTCGAAGGCCCGCTGATGTCGATCCGCGCCGTCAATTCGCTCAGCCACTATACGGACTGGACGATCGGACACGTGCATTCAGGTGCGCTTGGCTGGGTCGGCTTCGTCTCCTTCGGCGCGCTCTACTGCCTCGTTCCCTGGCTGTGGAACCGCAAGGGCCTGTACTCGCTGAAGCTGGTCAACTGGCACTTCTGGACGGCCACCATCGGCATCGTCCTCTACATCTCCGCGATGTGGGTGTCGGGTATTCTCCAGGGTCTGATGTGGCGGTCATACACGGCCCTTGGCTTCCTGGAATATTCCTTCATCGAGACGGTCGAAGCGATGCACCCCTTCTACCTGATCCGGGCCCTTGGCGGCGCGCTGTTCCTGATCGGCGCGGTGATCATGGCCTACAATTTGTGGATGACCGCACGGCACGGGGAAGAGGCGGAAGCCGAACCCGTCGGTGCCGGCGCTCGCCTGCAGCCCGCTGAATAAGGAGACGGGCAATGTTGAACAGACACGAAATCTTCGAAAAGAACTCCATTGTCCTGCTTGTTGGCGTGCTGATCGTCGTTGCGATTGGCGGGTTGGTCGAACTGGTCCCGAACTTCTATCTGAAGTCGACAATCGAGAAAGTCGACGGGATGCGTCCCTACACGCCGCTCGAACTGGCAGGTCGCAACATCTATGTTCGCGAGGGTTGCTACACCTGCCATAGCCAGATGATCCGCACCCTGCGCGACGAGGTGGAACGCTACGGTCACTACAGCCTGGCGGCTGAAAGCATGTATGACCATCCGTTCCAGTGGGGCTCCAAGCGCTCCGGACCGGATCTGGCGCGCGTCGGTGGCAAGTATTCGGACGATTGGCACCGTGCCCATCTGGTCAATCCGCGCGATGTCGTGCCGGCCTCCATCATGCCCGGCTATCCGTTCCTGGCGAAAACCCGTCTCGACATCCGGCAGATTGCCGCTGACCTGAAGACCAACGCGCTCGTCGGCGTACCCTATGACGAAGCGATGATCGAGGCTGCGGTAGCGGATCTGAAGGCGCAGGCCGATCCGGAGAACGATGGCGTGGATGGGCTCCTTGAACGCTATCCGGGCGCCAATGTGCGCGACTTCGACGGCGACCCGAAGATGGTCACCGAACTCGACGCGCTGATCGCCTATCTGCAGATGCTTGGCACGCTGGTCGATTTCTCGACCTTCGACGCCAAGGCTGACGTGAACATCCGGTGAGGGAGGCTGTCATGAACTACACCGCACTGGCGCATTTCGCCCAGACATGGGGCCTTCTCTACTTCGTGCTGATCTTTGCGGGCGTACTCGTCTACGCGCTCTGGCCCGCCAATCGCCGGCGTTTCGAAGACGCCGCCAACATCCCGCTCAGGGAGGACTGAGACCATGGCAAACAAGCACATTGACGAACTGAGCGGCATCGAGACGACCGGCCATGAATGGGACGGTCTGAAGGAGCTCAACAACCCGCTGCCGCGCTGGTGGCTTTGGACCTTCTATGCCTGTGTGATCTGGGCGGTCGGCTACTGGGTCGTCTATCCCGCATGGCCGCTGGTTACCGACTACACGCGCGGCATGTTCGGCGATTCCGATCGTCTGCGCGTCCAACGTGAGGTCTCCGAGCTGGAAGCCCTTCGCGCCACCAATGGCGCCGGGCTGGCGTCGGCATCGCTAGAGGATATCCGCTCCAATCCTGACTACCTGCAGTTCGCACTGGCGAACGGCAAGGCAGCCTTCGGCGACAATTGCGCACCCTGCCACGGTTCGGGCGCGGCGGGCGCCAAGGGGTATCCCAACCTCAATGACGACGACTGGCTCTGGGGCGGCACGCTGGAAGACATCCACACGACGCTGGAGAACGGTATCCGCTGGGACGCAAACGACGACACGCGGATCAGCGACATGCCGGCTTTCGGTCGTGACGGCATCCTTGAGAGCGGACAGATCCGCAACGTTGCGGCCTATGTCCTGTCATTGTCCGGCACGACAACCGAGGGTGCCGACATCGCCGAGGGTCAGACGCTGTTCGCGGACAATTGCGCCGCCTGCCATGGCGAAGACGCGACCGGCACGAAGGATCTGGGCGCGCCCAATCTGAGGGACGCGATCTGGCTCTATGGCGGCGATCTTCCGACGGTTGTCGAGACGATCACCAACAGCCGTCATGGCGTGATGCCGGCATGGGGCGGTCGCCTCGACGAAGTGACGATCAAGTCGCTGGCTGTCTATGTCCACAGCCTCGGTGGCGGCCAGTAAACGGTAACGGTGGAGCGGAACGATGCGGACCGAATCGGATAGTGCTGGTGGCGGCAGCCTCTATGCCGCGCGCAAGAAGGTCTTCCCGCAGAAGGTCTCCGGCACGTTCCGCTCCATCAAATGGGCGATCATGGGCATCGCCCTCGGCGTCTACTATCTTCTGCCCTTCGTGCGCTGGGATCGGGGCCCCGGCGCGCCGGATCAGGCGGTTCTGGTGGATATCCCCGGTCGCCGCTTCTACTTCTTCTTCATCGAGATCTGGCCGCAGGAAGTCTATTATTTCACGGGCCTCCTCATTCTCGCGGCGATGGCTCTGTTCCTCATGAACGCACTCGCCGGTCGTCTGTGGTGCGGGTATCTTTGTCCCCAGACAGTCTGGACCGACCTCTTCTATGCCGTCGAGCGTCTGGTCGAAGGCGACCGCCGCGAGCGGATGAAGCTTGAGAAGGAGCCCTGGACCGCAACGAAGATCGGCGAAAAGGTCGCCAAGCACACGATGTGGCTGCTGATCGCCTGGTGGACCGGCGGTGCGTGGGTTCTCTATTTCTCCGACGCGCCGACGCTGGTGCGGAGCCTTGCGACCGGCGATGCGCCGCTGATCGCCTATCTGTGGATCGCGATCCTGACCGGAACGACCTACGTTCTCGCCGGTTTCATGCGCGAGCAGGTCTGCGTCTACATGTGTCCGTGGCCGCGCATCCAGGCCGCGCTGACCGACGAGTGGGCGCTAAACGTGACCTACCGACATGACCGCGGCGAGCCGCGCATGTCGGTCAAGCAGGCAGCACGTGTGCAGGAGGCGGGCGAACCGGCCGGCGACTGCGTTGATTGTTTCCAGTGCGTGGCGGTTTGTCCGACCGGCATCGATATCCGCGACGGGATGCAACTTGAGTGTATCCAGTGCGGTCTTTGCATCGATGCCTGCAATACCGTGATGGACAAGATCGGCCGGCCGCGAAACCTCATCTACTATGACACCGACATCAATATTGAGCGTCGCCAGCAGGGCAAACCCTCGATCTACCGTCCGGTCCGCGCCCGCACCGTCATCTATGCAGCGATCATCGCGATCGTTGGCGGACTTATGCTGTACACGCTGGCCACACGGCAGAGCGAGGGCGTTTCGGTCCTGCATGACCGCAACCCGGTATTCGTGACGCTGTCGGACGGCTCGATCCGCAACGGCTATACGATGCGTCTGCTCAACAAATCCAATCAGGAGCGCCGCTTTAGCGTAGCGGTCTCAGGCATCGACGGCGCAAGACTTGAGATCGTCGGAGTCGACGAGACGGTCAGTGGCAATCCGGTCGTGCCGGTCGCGGCGGATTCCACCCACGAGGTTCGTGTGCTCGTGTTCGCGCCGACCGGGGCGAAACTTGCAGCCTCGACGGATGTGACCTTCACGATGACCGATCTGGACAGTGGTGTTTCACAGACCGCCGGCGACTTCTTCAAGGCACCCGGCAAATAGGAAACGGCACGTGCCGGGATTCGAACCGATGGGAGACAATGCGATGCAGGCGGAAGCGATGACGAGACAATCCGGTTTTCGGATAACTGGCTGGATGGTGTTCTGGTCGCTGGTCGCATTCTTCGGTCTCATTACCGTCGCCAATGTCGTGATGATGTGGTTCGCGCTCTCTACCTTCACAGGTATCGAGGCGCCGAACGCCTATGAAGCCGGTCGCGGCTTCAATGAAAGCATCGCCAGGGCCGAAGCGCAGTCGGCCGCCGGCTGGAAGGCAGAGGCCGATATTGACAATGCTGCCGGCCGCATGACCGTCAGGCTGCACGGCGCGAATGCCGCGCCCGCCGCGGGCCTTTCCGTTACCGCCATATTCCGCAGCCCGGTGACCGAGGCGCACGATGCGGAAGTGGCGCTAAGCGAGGTTGAGGCCGGGCGCTATGCGGCTGCGCTGCCACCTCTCGCAACCGGCAATTGGGACGTGGTGATCGAGGCGCGTTCGGCCAACGAACTCGTCTATACATCGACCAACCGCGTGCTCCTGAAATAGGGCGTCTTGGGGTCATTGGGCCATGGGTGTTCACGAACGCGACCTGACGAGTTTCATCACCGACATCGGTGACGCGGGACGTCATATGGATTTCGCTGTGGAAGGCGTTCGTTGCGCCGGCTGTATGCGCAAGCTGGAGGAAGGCGTCGGCAAGATGCCCGGGGTTACCCGCGTTCGGCTGAATTTCACCAACCGCCGGCTCGCTGTGGAATGGCGCGACGGCGCGCTAGACCCGGCGGGTATCATCGACAAGGTAGAGGCGCTTGGCTATCAGGCGCGCCCTTTCGATGCGGCCAGCGCCGAAACGGCCGAAGCGAAAGAGGCATCGGACCTTCTGCGGCGTCTTGCCGTTGCTGCCTTCGCCGCGATGAACATCATGCTGCTGTCGGTGTCCGTCTGGTGGGGCAACGCCAGCGATATCACGCCTGAAACGCGCGATCTGTTTCATCTGATCTCGGCGCTCATCGCGCTGCCGACGCTCGCCTATTCCGGCCAGCCTTTCTACCTGTCGGCGTTCCGGGCCATCAGGAAGCGCAGCGTCAATATGGATGTGCCGATTGCGATCGGCATCACGCTGGCGGTCGCCATGAGCCTGTTCCAGACCTTCCAGCATGCCGAGCACGCCTATTTCGACAGCGCCGTGATGCTGATCTTCTTTCTGCTGACGGGCCGCTACCTGGAACAGAACATGCGCCGCCGCACTCGCGCTCAGGCGGTCAACCTCGCCAGCCTGCGCGCCGATAGCGCCCGCCGCATCCGTCCCGACGGCTCCGTCGTCGAGGTGCCGGTTTCCGCCATCGATCCCGGCGACAGGGTCGCCGTCGCAGCCGGAGAGCGAATAGCCGTCGACGGCGTTGTCGCCAGCGGGACATCTGAAGTCGACTGTTCGATGGTTACCGGCGAAACAATGCCGATGAAGGTTGAAGCCGGCGACATGGTCTATGCCGGCACGCTCAATCTTTCCGGTCCGCTCACTGTAACCGTAACCGCCGCTGCCAAGGGCATGCTCATCGACGAGGTCCAGAAGCTCCTCGACAATGCCTATGCGGCCAAGACGGGTCGGGTGGCACTGGCCGACAAGGCGGCCTCCCTTTACGCCCCGCTGGTACACACGGCGGCGGCGCTGACTTTCCTTGGCTGGCTGCTTGCCGGTGCAGGCTGGGAACAGTCGCTTGTCATCGCCATTGCCGTCCTCATCATCACCTGCCCGTGCGCGCTCGGTCTCGCCATTCCGGCCGTGCAGGTCGTCTCTTCCGGCGCCATGTTCAGGGCAGGGCTGCTTCTCAACGCGGGCGATGCCATCGAACGTCTCGCCGAAGTCGACACGGTTGTCTTCGACAAGACCGGAACGCTGACGCTGCCGTCTCCGCTGGCCGACGCCGCTATGCTCACGGAGAGGGCGAAGGGCATTGCCGGTCATCTGGCGCGCGCCAGCCGCCATCCGCTCGCGGCATCGTTGCAGGCTCTCGCCGCCGGACCGGCCCCTGAAGGTCTCAGGGAGACACCCGGCGGCGGTGTTTCCGGCACGCTTGATGGCGTGGAGGTGAGGCTGGGGTCGGCGGACTTCTGCGGTGTGAGTGTGGCCGCCCGTCAGGCTGCTGAGGCCGGACATGCCGGCGATAGTCTCGTCTGGCTGAGAACAGGTGACGAGATTGCCGCAATTCCCGTTCGGCAGCATATGCGGCCCGACGCGGCTGAGACGGTGGCAGCGCTTCGCGCCCGCGGTCTGGTGATCGAAATCCTGTCAGGCGATCGCGCGCCCGCCGTTGCAGAAATCGCATCGGCCCTTGGCGTTGACGACTGGCAGGCCGGCGTGACGCCGCAGGCGAAGATCGCGCGTATCGAGGCGTTGAAAGCTGAGGGCCGCAGGGTCCTGATGGTCGGAGATGGACTTAACGACGCTCCCGCCCTTGCCGCGGCGCATGTTTCGCTGTCGCCGGTAACGGCGGCACATATCAGCCAGGCTGCCGCTGACGGGGTGTTCCTTGGCAATGCGTTGCGGCCGGTTGTCGAGGCCCATGCCCTGGCACGAAAGGCGCGTGGGCTGATGGGCGGCAATCTCTGGCTTGCCGTGATCTACAACACGCTGGCCGTGCCGATCGCCATCGCCGGGTTCGTGACGCCGCTCATCGCGGCTCTAGCCATGTCGGGTTCTTCGGTTCTTGTCACGCTGAACGCGCTGCGCGCTCGCCGCGCCTGAACGAAGTCAGCGTTTCTTCAGGCGTCGTGTCAGGCGCGCTAGAGTGCTCGGATGAACATTCTGCTGATTCTCATCCCGGTTGCCCTGCTGCTCGGCCTGATCGGCCTTGCCGCGTTTCTCTGGTCCATGAAATCGGGGCAATTCGACGATCTCGACGGGGCGGCGCTCCGCGTCCTTGAAGACGACGACCTGCCAGACGAATCCCGTCAGGAAAAGCGGCCGGGTGACGAATAGCGCGGGACGCAGATCGAATTTATTCGGCCGCCGCCGCGTCCGGCATGGTCGTGAAGGGCAGCTTCAGATGATGCCAGGTTTCGACCAGCGCATCGGCAAGCGCCTCGACCAGCCGGTCGTCATGCAGCGGGCCGGGCGTGATCCTCAGACGTTCGGTGCCACGCGGCACGGTCGGATAGTTGATAGGCTGGATGTAGATGCCGTGATGTTCGAGCAGACGGTCCGTGGCCGCCTTGGCCAGTGCCGGATTGCCGACGAGAACCGGCACGATATGGGTTTCGGAGGCCATGACCGGCAAGCCGCGGCGAGCCAGTTCGTCCTTGGTGCGCTGAGCCTGACGCTGCTGGCCCGCGCGTTCGATGCCGGAAACCTTCAGATGCGCGATGGCCGCCCGTGCAGCCGCGGCGATTGCCGGCGGCATCGTCGTGGTGAAGATGAATCCGGCGGCATATGAGCGTACCGCGTCAACGATGTCCCTGGAGGCGGTGATGTATCCACCCATGCAGCCATAGGCTTTTGCAAGGGTTCCTTCGATGACGTCGATGCGGTGCGCCGCGCCGACCTGCTCCGAGACGCCGCCACCGCGCGGGCCATACATGCCGACCGCATGGACTTCGTCGATATAGGTCATTGCGCCGTATTTCTCGGCAAGGTCGCAGATCGCGTGGATCGGGGCGACATCGCCATCCATCGAGTAGACGGATTCAAAGGCGATCAGTTTGGGCCGGTCGGCTGGCTCGGCCTTGAGCAGCGTTTCCAGATGTTCCACGTCATTATGGCGGAAGATCTTGCGTTCGCAGCCGGCGTTGCGGATGCCGGCGATCATCGAGGCATGATTGAGCGCATCCGAAAAGATCACGCAGCCCGGCAGGAGACGGGCAATTGTCGAAATCGCCGCCTCGTTGGAAACGAAGCCCGACGAAAAGACCAGCGCGGCGGCCTTGCCATGCAGGTCCGCAAGCTCATCCTCGAGCAGAACGACTGGATGATGCGTGCCGGAGATATTGCGGGTGCCGCCGGCGCCGATGCCGTTGCGCTTGGCGGTGTCGAGAAATGCCTGAACGACCGTCGGGTGCTGCCCCATGCCGAGATAATCGTTGGAACACCACACCGTGATGTCGCGCGTCGCGCCGTCGCGGCGCAGGGTCGCGCGCGGAAACTGGCCAGCGATGCGCTCGATATCGGCGAAGACGCGATAGCGGTTTTCATCGTGCAGCGACGCGATTGCGTCGGCGAAAACCCTATTGTAATCGAAACTCATGTCACCGAACCCTTTGACGTCTCAACCCCGTCTGCGCGCCACATTATCCGTCCGCGCGGCGGATTTGAACCCGCCTTCGATCAAACAAGACAATGTGACGCGCCTCAATAGCGCGGGCGCGTCCAGCGCGTAATGATGCATGTCAATCCACCGTCCGGAGCCTCCCGCCGATGACCGCCAGCACAATGCCGCAACCGCGCGCACTGAAGACCTTCCGTTCGCAGCGGCTCACCCTCTCATACGCCGAGTGGGGCGATCCTGAAGCGCCGCTTCTCTTTCTCGTCCACGGCGGTCGCGATCAGAAGCGCAGCTGGGACTGGATCGCGCCGCGCCTGGCGAAGCGCTATCGGGTCATCGCTCATGACCTTCGCGGCCATGGCTGGAGCGACCGGGTCAGCGATGGCGCCTACACGGTCATGGACAACGTCCTCGATTTTGCCGCGCTGATGGACGAGCTCGAGGCTGATAAGCCCGTCATCATCGGCCATTCGCTCGGCGGCAATATCACCATACGATATTGCGGCCTGTTTCCCGATCGCGTCGAACGCCTCGTTGCCATCGAGGGGCTGGGCCGTTCGCCCACGCAGATCGCCGAACGCGAGCGGCGTCCCCTGGAAGCACGGTTGCAGGAGTGGGTCGGCCAGCGCCGGCGCGCGACGCACCGTGCGGCGCGGGTCATGAAGGACGTCGCGGAGGCGATGGAGCGGATGCGCGCCGCTCACCCGCAGCTTTCCGAAGAACACCTTGCGCATCTGACGGGCACCGGTGTGCGGCACAATCCCGACGGCACCGTGAGCTGGCTTTACGATCCGGCATTTGTCCCGATGCCGCCGTTCGACCTCACCGATGCCGAAATTCATCGGATCTGGGGCTGCATCACCTGTCCGGTCTGGCATGTCTATGGCGAGAAGAGCTGGGCGACCGATCCGAGGGAAGACGGCCGCGCCGCGCATTTCCGCAATGCGCAGGTGACGATGGTCGAAGATGCCGGCCATTGGCTCCATCACGACCGTCTGGAGGTCTTCATGGGTGGGCTGGAAAACTTTCTTAATACATCGTTAACGGCCGGTTAACCTTACGTTTTCAAGCACGAAGGCTGCTGTCCCTTCCTCGATGCGCCTGCCAGTCCCGTTGAGGTTGATTGATCGACCGTTGGAGTCGTCGCATAGTCGGCTCGGGTATACTTTGTTTTTTGCTGCCCATGGGACAGGGTGGTCATGTCAGATTCAAAAGAGAATATTCATCCTTTCGACCCCAATCAGGCCCTGCGTACCAAGGGCCTGCTGGAGACGCCGGGAACGCTGAGCCAGCCGATCTGGCGCGAACTTCACATCTTCCTTTCGGTCGCGAAGAATGGCGCGTTCGCACGGGCCGCCGAAGAGCTTGGCGTCAGCCAGCCGACGGTCGCGCGCGCGGTCGAGCGTCTCCAGGACGTGGTCCGTGCCAGGTTGCTGGTCATTACCAATCAGGGCGTCCAGCTGACCGCCGAAGGGCAGAGCCTTGCCCGCCGCGTCGCCGATCTCGACTTTGCCATTCACAATATCTCCACCGACATCTCGTCCACCGCGAAGATGCCGCGCGGCCGCGTGCGTGTGAGCATTACAGAGGGGCTCGCAGGCCTATTCGGTGCGCCCGCGATGCGAGAGTTCTGCGCGATGCATCCCGAGGTCGACGTCGATTTCCGGCTGCCCAGCAACCTGATCGATCTGAAGGAAAACCAGACCGATCTCATGGTTGGCTTCATGAAGGCAGATTCTGCCGAAGTCACGACCCGCGAACTCGGTTTTCTCCATTTCATCCCCATCGCGACGCGCGAATATGTCGACAAGCGCGGCCTGCCGTTGCGCAGCAACCTCGACTGTCACGATGTCATCCAGTCGGACTATTATGCGGCCCGAACCGGGCTGTGGGAGGACTGGCTGAAAGTCTGCAACAAGGGCCGTGTGCGCTATTCCTCCGACAGCATGTTCTCCTACAGCATGCTGGTGAAATCCGGCCTGGGGATCGGCCTGCTCGGCAGCTATACCTGCATCGAACCGTCAGCGATCCCGCTCGACCTGGATGTGCATGTGCGGGTGCCGATTTATGGCGTTGCGCTGACACAGCGGCTGGAAAACCCTGCCGTCAGGGCCATGTTCGACTGGCTCTGCGAAACCTTCGCACCCGAAAATCCGTGGTTTGCCCCGGATCTGAGGCTGTCCATACCCCCCGGCAAGCATGACGAGGGACTGCGCTTCCTTCTTAATCTATGAAGGTCGCTTCCACGTAGGCAGCGCTGATCTGCTTCGACATGCTCAGGTACTTCTTGCCGGCCTCCTCAAGGAAGTCGGCGAGGTCCGGCGACAGCGCCGTACCGCCATCAAGAAGGGTCCGGAAGATCCTTTCATGAATGACGGTCGTCGTCCTGATGCTTTCGATCAGGGTCTCGATGCCCTTCGGTTCCCGACCCTGGAGAGCTGGCTGTACGTCATTTGTTAGCTTCAAAGCCCGATTGCTCATCCCATTCTCCTTCCACGCGAAACAGTGTCGCGATATCGGTGTGCAGTCCGATGGCGTTCCCCGGCGGTTCGATCGGCCTGACGAGTTCCACGTAATCGCCCTCGTGGCCGACGAAATTGAATCTCGGTTTGTCTGAGACCTTGAAGTCCAGCAGCCTTTGCCACAGCAGCGCGGGCCGGGGCAGGGCATGCGTAATGACCGTGTCGAAGCCCTTGCGCGCGCAGTGGTCGAAGATGAAGTGCGCGCAGGCCTTGATGATCCAGGGATTGCGGTGGCTTGGAAGGAAAGAGGTTCTCTCCAGTTTCGCAAACTCGCGGAACCATCGCACGCGAATGGTCCCGACCGGCTCGTCATTCTCATAGGCGATGGCATGGGTGGCCTGATAGTCGTTGCCATCGTAGACCTGACGCGCCGAAACCCCGTGTTCATCCATGAAGCATATCGCGCGCACCGCATAGGCGTGCAGCAACTGCTCATGATTGGTCACGAGCTTCATTTCAAGTTTGGTATTTCCCCTGAGTTCGATCGTCATTTGCAGTCTCACTCACTCGGTCCGCTGGGCCGATAGGAGCAAACTGCCTTGCCGCGTTGAACTTCTATTAATTGGACCCGCGTAACATTCATGAAGAGCGACCCCATGTTAGTACGAGGTTTGTCCGCCAGATGCAGTATTCCCTCACCCGAGATCTCTTTGCGCAGTTGGGTGAACGCGTAGAAGCGGCTCGCCGCGAATGCGGCTCGACGCAATCGGCGACGACGCTACTTCAGACAATGCTGCTGAACGGCACTGCTTTCGGGGACCGGGCCGACAGGGCCGAGATCGATCTCCACCTGTCACATGGCGACCGGATATATTCGAATCACTGAGTAATCAGACTCGCAGCCACCCCGGCCTGGCGTCAAGTGACAGCAGGCCCTGATCGCGCTTGTCCGCAAGGCCTGGCATCGGCCTTAAGATGATCGCCTGAGCAAACGTCCAGCCGATTTTGTTGTCGCAGGTCACGCAGCCCGCCATGCCCCGTCAGCCTTGCGCGGGCAACGGCGGCGTGCGCAGTATTCGTTCAACCGCCGGGATTTCCAGACACCGGAGCGGAAAGGCGAAAGAAAAGGGGAGCGAAAATGAAGGCAGCGGTTCTCACAGAGCGCGGCGCTGACGGCGTAACGTGGAGCGACTATCCCGATCCTGTGCGCAAGCCCGGTGAATCGGTGATGCGGGTGCTTTCCTCCTCGATCAACCGCGTCGATCTTTACATGCGCGACAGCGGCGTCGGCATCACCCATTCCCTGCCGCAGGTCATGGGCGTCGAGGGCGCCGGCGAGATCGTCGAGACCGAGCCGGGCAGCGGTCTTGAGGTTGGCCAGAAGGTCATTCTCTATGCTGGCGCGTTCTGCGGTTCATGCCGCTATTGCATGGCCGGCAACCAGCCTCTGTGTGAAAAAGTCCAGATCATGGGCGAGCACCGCGACGGCGGATTTGCCGATTACATCGCAATGCCCAGCCGCAATTTCTTCCCCCTTGTCGATGACGCCGACATGCAGGCCGCCGGTGCGCTGATGACGGGCCATCTGACCGCATGGCGGATGCTGTTCGGCAAACAGACGCTGATGCCGGGCGAAAGCGTGCTGATCGTCGGAATCGGCGGCGGCGTCGCGGTCGCCTGCCTGCAGCTTGCGAAGATGATCGGCGCGCGGGTGTTCGTGACGTCTTCGAGCGATGAGAAGATCGCCCGCGCGGTGGCAATGGGCGCCGAAGGTGGGGTGAACTACACGAAGGACAATGTGGCCAAGGCGATCCTCGACATGTCCGGCGGCGGCGTCGACATGGTCATCGACAGTGTGGGCGATGCGAGCTGGGGCGATTCGCTCAAATCGCTGCGCCGCGGCGGACGTCTCGTCACCTGCGGGGCGACGACGGGCAGCCATCCGTCCGCCGATATCCAGCGCATGTTCATAAGGCAGCTCACCGTCTATGGCTCGACGGGCGGCGATGTCGGCGAGTTCCGTCTGCTGATCGACGTCTTCAATCAGGGGCTTATCAAGCCCGTCATCGACAAGACCTTCAGAATGCCGGATATCCGCGATGCGCTTGACCGCCTTTATAAGGGCGAGCAGTTCGGCAAGGTTTCGGTCGTGGCGTGAAGAACGGGCGGCCGGATCAATGCCGGTCGCCCGCCCGATAGTCGTTGCCGGCGAACCGGTTACTTCTTCATGGCGTTGAGGACGGCGCCGACGATGCCCGTCAGGATCGCGCCACCGCCAACGCCGCCGATCGCGTCGGAAATCATGCCGCCCATGCCTGCCGCGTCACCGCCGCCCAGAATGCTGCCCAGGATCGTGCCGCCCGCAACGCCGCCGATGGCGCCGCTGAGAATTTTCGGCAACTGGCTCATCGCGGCCTGCTTGACCGCCGCCCCGACCGCCTGACCGCCGATGATGCCGGTGACGATCTGTATGATAATCGGAAGGATCGTTTCCAAATTTCAGCCCTCTCTCCCAATGACCGGAAAGTCCATGCTTCCCGTAGGGAAATAAGAACGCCGATGGGCGACCAAGTCAAAGAAAGTTTGCCGGCGGCACAATATCCGGTGCGATGCGACTGAATGTATTGGGGAAAAATGGTGCTGCGAGAGAGGATTGAACTCTCGACCTCTCCCTTACCAAGGGAGTGCTCTACCACTGAGCTACCGCAGCCCGCCTGATGGTCGATCAACGAGGCAGGATGAGCCTGATCGTGCGACCTTTTAACCAGCGCGAACCGTTTAGGTCACCGCACGCGCCGTTGCAAGCCATGATTTGTCGCTAAGCCGGCCGGATCGACGAACGACCCGAGGCTTCCCGCCGCCTTTCACCTGTCCTACAGTGCGGCTGTATCAATCAGGGAACGGGCGATGGCCGAACGCGTTGACGGCAAGGTCGACAACAGGTCGGAGCGGGACAGGCGTCTAGCCGAGGCGCTGCGGCAGAACCTGTTGCGGCGCAAGGCACAGGGTCGTGCGCGACGCGACGAGGCGGCAAATCCGCGCCAGACGGGCTCCGGCGCGCCCGCCGGTGATACGGAAGACTGAGATCCGCCGGCCTTGCGCCGGCCTTTATTGATGGCTAAACCGCGCCCTTCAAAGAGCGCGAACGGTAAGGAAGCAAGCGTGGAACGGATCAGAATCGTCGGCGGCAGCGCCCTGAACGGCACCATCCCGATCTCCGGCGCCAAGAATGCGGCCCTGCCGCTGATGATCGCCTCGATCCTGACGCCCGAACCGCTGGTGCTGGAAAATGTCCCGCGCCTGCGCGACGTCAATCTGCTCGGCCGCATCCTCGGCAATCACGGTGTCGACATGGCGATTGCCGGCAAGCGCGCCGGCCAGTCGGAGACGACCGGCCAGGTCATGACGCTGACCGCGCGCGACATCGTCGATACCACCGCGCCCTATGATCTGGTCTCGCAGATGCGGGCGAGCTTCTGGGTGCTCGGGCCGCTGCTGGCCCGCTGCGGCAAGGCAAAGGTGTCGCTGCCGGGTGGCTGCGCCATCGGCACGCGGCCGGTCGATCTTCATCTGATGGGACTGCGCGCGCTCGGCGCCTCCATCGATATCGAGAATGGCTACGCGCTGGCCGAAGCGCCGCGCGGCCTGAAGGGCGCGACGATCAGCTTCCCCAAGGTATCCGTCGGCGCGACGCATAACGTGTTGATGGCGGCTGTTCTGGCGCGCGGTACCACGGTGCTGGAAAATGCTGCCCGCGAGCCGGAGATCGGCGATGTCGCGGCCTGCCTCAACAAGATGGGGGCCAACATCACCGGCATCGGCACCGAAACGCTGGTGATCGAGGGTGTCGATGCGCTTCATGGCGCCCGCCATGCAGTGCTGCCCGACCGCATCGAAACAGGTACCTATGCCATGGCGGTCGCGATGACCGGCGGCGACGTGCAGCTGGAAGGCGCGCGCGCCGGCCTGCTTGAATCGGCGCTCGACGTGCTGCGCGGCTCCGGCGTGACGATTACCGAGAACAACAGCGGCATCCGTGTTGCCCGCAACGGGGCAGGGCTGCAACCCGTCGACGTTACCACCGCGCCCTTTCCCGCTTTCCCGACCGATCTTCAGGCCCAGCTCATGGCCCTTATGTGCCGCGCCGAGGGCACCTCGCACATCACCGAGACGATCTTCGAGAACCGCTTCATGCATGTGCAGGAACTTGCCCGGCTCGGCGCCGATATTTCGCTGAATGGCGAAATGGCGACGATTCGCGGGGTAAAGCGGCTGACCGGTGCGCCGGTCATGGCAACCGACCTGCGCGCCTCCGTCTCGCTCGTCATCGCCGGGCTGGTGGCCGAGGGCGAGACGACGATCAGCCGCATCTATCACCTCGACCGCGGCTTTGAGCAGCTTGAGCAGAAGCTCGGCAATTGCGGCGCGACGATCGAGCGTCTCGCCTCCTGAAATCGACGGCAATTGCCGCCCCACCGTTGCGTCCCTGTCCCCCGTTGCGATAATCAACGGACGGCTTCTTGTTTCCGTGACCGTTGCTGAAAGGACCGGCAGATGCAGGCGCTCAAACTCATCGCGCTGGATGCCGACGATATGGCCGTCGTCGCGGCCCATCTGCAGGATGCGGTCGTCCGCGTCGGCGATCTCGCCTTTCTGCCGAAGCAGCGGCGGTTCGCCGGCCTCTTCAACCGCTTCGCCTGGGAAACGGCAGCGACCGGGACGCCTGAGCGCCGCCGCGCGGCCCTGCGCATCGAGCGGGTGACGGCGGTCCGTCGCAGCGGCATTGACCAGAAGCGGCCGGAAGCGGTGTTCAATCTGCTCAGCCTGCAGTTCACGCCCGGCCAGTCCCCCGGCGGCACCATCGACATGGAATTCTCCGGCGGCGGCACGATTCGCCTCGAGGTCGAATGCGTGGAAATTGCGCTGGGCGATCTCGGCGGTGCATGGGCCGCCCGCGCCGTTCCCGACCATGACGGCGAGGACGCATGAGCGCGGAGGCGGTAAAGCCGAGTAACCGGCTGGTCGCCGTCAATCTCGACGAGAAAAGCATCGGCCGTTCATCGCCCGACATCGAACACGAGCGGGCGGTCGCGATCTTCGACCTGCTTGAGGAGAACAGCTTCGCGCTCGATGACCGCGACGACGGCCCCTATACGCTGAACCTGTCGATCCAGGAGAACCGGCTGGTTCTCGACATCGGCGACGAGAAGGGGCAGACGCTCGTCACCCATATCCTTTCGCTGACGCCGTTCCGGCGCATCGTGCGCGACTATTTCATGGTCTGCGAGAGCTATTTTGAGGCCATCAAGACGGCAAGCCCGAGCCGCATCGAGGCGATCGACATGGGCCGCCGCGGGATCCACAACGACGGCTCGAACGTGCTGATCGAGCGCCTTGCCGGCAAGATCACCGTCGATTTCGATACCGCCCGCCGCCTCTTCACCCTGATCTGCGTGCTCCACTGGAAGGGCTGAGATGGAGCCGGGCAAGCCGCCGCAATCGGTTCTGTTTGTGTGCGGGCTGAACTCGATCCGTTCGCCCATGGCCGCCGCCCTGATGAAGCTGCATTTTCCTAGCGGCGTCTACATCGCCTCCGCCGGCGTGCGCCATGGCGAGCCGGACGGGTTTGCCGCCGCCGTCATGGACGAGGTGGGCGCCGATATTGCCGGCCACCAGCCGATTTCGCTGGAAGAGCTTGGCGATACCTCGTTCGACCTCATCATCACGCTGGCCCCGGAGGCGCACCACAAGGCGCTGGAAATGACCCGCACGCTGGCCGCCGATGTCGAATACTGGCCGACCGAGGACCCATCTACCGAGCACGGCTCGCGCGATGCGCGCCTCGATGCCTATCGCCGCGTGCGCGATGCGCTGGAAACCCGTATCCGCCGTCGTTTCGCATGGGCGCCGCCGGCGACCCATTGAGCCCTGCAACCGGCCGATTTGCCCGGTTTCCTTTTGTTTCGCTTTCGGTTAGGTTGCCGCCGCCTGCCTGCGGGGCCAAGACCTTGCGGGCAGCTTTAAAGAGGCACCCAAGACTATAGGTATACATGGCCAAGGAAGAACTCCTGGAATTTCCCGGCGTCGTCGTCGAGCTTCTGCCCAACGCGACGTTCCGCGTGAAGCTGGAAAACGGGCACGAGATCGTCGCCCACACCGCCGGCCGCATGCGCAAGAACCGCATTCGCGTTCTTGCCGGCGACAAGGTGCAGGTTGAGATGACACCCTACGATCTGACCAAGGGGCGCATCACCTACCGCTTCAAGTGAGGCGTTGCCGGCGCCCGGCGCCGCATGCCCGCTTTTCAGGAACCGATGTTTGACGCGCCGTCCGCCTGAGGCGGACTTTTTTTGAGAAGAGGTGAAGGTCCGATGTCCGCGCGTCCCCCGATCGTCCTTGCCAGCGGTTCGCCGCGCCGTCTTGCCCTTCTCCAGCAGGTCGGCATCGAGCCCGATCTTCTCTGGCCGGCCTCCATCGACGAAACGCACATCAAGGGCGAATTGCCGCGCACGCTCGCCAAGCGCCTTTCGCGCACCAAGGCCGAAGTCGCCATACACGCGGGAAAGCGCGACGAGCGCCTGCGCAACGCCTACATCCTCACCGCCGATACGGTGGTCTGCGTCGGCCGCCGCGTGCTGCCCAAGACCGAGGCGCTGGAAGAGGCGGCAACGACGCTGCGCCTGCTATCGGGCCGCAATCACCGCGTCTACACCTCCATCTGCCTCGTGACGCCCAAGGGCGCGATCCGCCAGAAACTGGTGGAGACGCGTGTGCGCTTCAAGCGCCTCTCGCGGCAGGAGATCGAAGGCTATCTCGCCTCCGGCGAATGGCGCGGCAAGGCCGGCGGCTATGCCATCCAGGGCATCGCCGGCTCTTTCGTCGTCAAGCTGATCGGCTCCTACAGCTCCGTTGTCGGCCTGCCGCTATACGAGACCATGCAGCTTCTGGCCGGCGAGGGCTTCCCCGTCACCCATGGCTGGCTCAACATGCCGGCCTGACGGCCTTGCGGCGCGCCGCCCGGCACGCCAGTCTGTCACCATGACCCAATCTGCCGAACCTGAAGAAACCGCCGCGCCCGCCTGCCCGATCTGCGGCAAGCCGCAGTCGGAGGATTATCGTCCGTTCTGCTCCAGACGCTGCGCCGATGTCGATCTCAACCGCTGGCTCTCCGGCAGCTATGTCATTGCCGGCAAGCGCACCGACGAGGCCGATTCCATGCCCGGCGAGGGCGAGGACGATTAGTTCGCCTCAACGCGGCGCGGGTGCTTGCACGGGCCTGTCATATCTCCTATAAACCGCCGGCCCGCCCTTGACGGCGCGGTCGCCGCGGCCTTCCGGCCGGCCGGATGCCCAGGTAGCTCAGTTGGTAGAGCATGCGACTGAAAATCGCAGTGTCGGTGGTTCGATTCCGCCCCTGGGCACCATCACCTCTTCTCATAGCATCACCGAGCGTATAAAAAACCGCGTAAATACAGCGGTTTAATTTCACCCACTCGCGCATAGCTGCACATGCATACCCCTTGTTTCTCATGAAAATGGGGGTATCGTATCAGGGTGTTACCCCCAAAGCAGATTGGCGGTACCCCCAATGGCACTGACCGAATTCGCTCTACGCAAAGCCAAGCCCCGCGAGAAGGCATACAAGCTTTCGGACAGCGGGGGGTTGCATATTCTGGTTCAGCCTACCGGATCGAAGCTTTGGCGACTGAAATACCGCTTTGGAGGGAAAGAGAAGCTTCTATCCTTTGGACCGTATCCGCTCCTTTCCATCGCCGACGCGAGAGCCCGGCGTGATGAGGCAAAGCGGCTGCTGCTCGATGGTGCTGACCCCGGCGCAAAGAAAAAGCTCGACAAGATCGCGGCTGAGACAGCCGCCCGACAGACATTTGGGCTGATTGCTGACGAATACCTCGAACGCATGGAAGCGGGCGGTGCAGCGCCAGCTACGTTGGCCAAGACGCGTTGGCTACTGAAAGACCTTGCCTCGCCGATCGGCGGCAGACCGGTGCGAGACATCCATCCGGCAGAGATTCTGGACCTGCTCAGAAAGATCGAAAAGACGGGCCGTCGCGAGACCGCTCGCCGCCTGCGTGGCGTGATTGGCACAGTCTTCCGCCATGCGATCGTGACGCTGCGTGCAGACACCGATCCTACAGAACCACTGCGCGGCGCGCTCTTGTCGCCGCAAGTAGTCGGACGTGCAGCGATTACCGATGAGCGAGAATTCGGGAAGCTGTTGCAGGCGATCGACGAGTATGACGGCTGGCCGACGATCACAGCCGCATTGAAATTTCTGATACTGACCTGCGTCCGCCCTGGGGAAGTACGCGGCGCGGTCCGATCCGAATTCGATCTCGACAACGCCGTGTGGCGCATTCCGGCTGAACGTATGAAAATGCGCCAGCCCCATGATGTCCCGCTGTCGAAACAGGCGTTATCCATCCTGCGGGCTATCTGGCCATTGTCCGAGGGAGGATCGCTAGTCTTTCCCTCGATCCGATCAAAGTACCGTCCCCTGTCTGAGAACGCGTTCAATGCCGCGTTGCGCCGAATGGGCTATGGCCCGGCCGAAGTGACCGCACATGGCTTTCGCGTGACGGCGAGCTCCATCCTCAACTCTCGCGGCTATGATCCAGACGTCATCGAGGCAGTCTTGGCCCATCAAGATCGCAATGCCATCCGACGTATCTATAATCGGGCTACTTACTGGGACCAGCGAGTTAAGCTCATGCAAGAATGGTCGGGGCTTTTGGAGTACTTAACTCTTTCAGTCGGAGCGGCGTCCGGTCATGATCAATGCCTGAAACAAGGATAGACATCATAAAGTGTAGGTTGAAGGCCAACTGGAAGTTGTGACTTCCTAATTCTAGCGAAGCGAAAGGAACATGCTCATGGGCGGTCAGAATCATCAGCCATGCAATCGATATCTGAAGAATTCAACGAAGCTATCTCGTTCACTCAGCTGCGCGCGAGCGAGCCTAGAGCTGGCCAATGTGGCTCTTGAAGACATCATACTTGCGGAACTTGACGGAGACGTAGGTGAAGCATTTAAATTAAAATCTGAATTAGAAAAGTCTATAATGGCCCTATCAGAAACAAAAATTTCGTGCTCAAAACTTTTTGATCAGATGATTGCCGATAAATATGTAGATTTGCCACCGTTCAAGACGTTAGATTTTGTAAGTATGGGGACTGCCTTAGAGCGCGATGGAATTGTAAGTAGAGATGCGTGGGGAGATGTTGTAGAATGGAACAAAAAGAAAGGATTTTTTGGCGCTCTAAATAAAATTATAGATAGTATAGAAGAACTTAGTGAGTTGACAGAAGCTTTATTGTCAAAAATTGAAAATATAGATATCTTAATTTTAAGCGGTGAATTGGAAAAAAATATCGAAATGAACGGACCGGGAAATTTCAAGAAAGAATTCGCAAAGCTATATCAGAAATGGCACTGGTTTGGAGAGCGTTTTCTTGCATCTAGTATTTTTTCGACAGAAATTTGGTACAAATTTAACGAATATCCTTCAATTTCTAGAAATTTATCTAAATTGCGAATAGCTTGATATATGTTAATATGTATATATGGGGGAAGAGTATAAAAATAAAAATATCGCTCTGAGTTTGCTAGATGACGAGGCCTCTGGAAATCTGACAGAGGCCTTGAAGAAGTTGCATCCAAAGTATTCTATGACTTGGATGTATGTCGATAAATACGGAAATAAGTTTCCCGAGCACAGGGGTGTTGAAGAGGAGGATTTTGAGCCAATATACGATATTATAGGAAGGGAATATCATATTAAGAACGTTATTTCGAACAGTGACGTCGTAATGATAGAGGTTGTGGAATCGTATCCGTCACAGCAAAGCGATGGGAGTTATAGTAAATTTGTAACCCCTGAGGTTATAGTTCTGGAATTTGTTCGCGGCAAAGTGCGCCGTGGTAGGCATTATTGCGATCCACGCGTATCACATTTGCATGTTCCCGAGAAAGATATCATGCAAATTTTTGAACGATGACATCGTATAGAACGGCGCAAGTTCCGAGTATCATGTGATCCAGCGACTGTAATGAACTGATTGCCAGATAGCATCTCTACGAGACGAAGTGATCGATGCTGTTTCTAATGCTCACCTAAGCATCATTCCGTCTCGCGTTGCTGCAATCATTCGGCTTTCCGTGCATCGATCTTGCCAAGAAAGGCATGCTGCGTTGCTCATCGATCATAAGCCTCAGATACATCCCGTGGTTTGGTAGATCGAGAAGATCTCGGACTCCTGGAATGTCTGCACCAAACTGCTTAGCCAAGACAGCAGCATCAGTCGCTCCTAGGCGAAATGCGGAGAGCGTTCCTACGTTGCCGACAACTGCTTCGAACACGTCGGTATCAAGCTGAGATGTGAACTGATGCGCCAAGACAAGGCCCAACCGGTGCTTGCGCAGCTCAGACAGCATCTCCGCGAACACTGCGCTGGTGAACGACTGGAATTCATCGACATATAAGATGTATGGTCGCCGCTCATTCTCTTGGATGTCCTGCCGGCTATAGGCAGCATGTGCGATACTGGACACAACAAGCCCACCCAGAATATTTGAGATATCCGCGCCGAGCCGACCCTTCGCCAGGTTGACGATCAACGATTTGCCGTCGTCCATGATCCGCCGGAAGCGGAGCGGCTGTTCTGGCTCGCAGACAGCCTTGCGGACCACCGGATGCGCTAGGAAGGCGCCGAGCTTGTTGGCGATCGGCGCCACACCATCGACCGCTGTCTTGTAGTTCATTTTCGGGAACTCGCTCGTCCAAAACTGCCGGACCATCGGATCCTTGACTGAAGAGAGCACCCCACGCCGAAAGTCCTTGTCTAGGAACATCGGCATGATGTCTTGCAGCGATGAGAATGGCTGCTCCAATAGCGCGAGAAGGCAGTATCGCAGCAGGTGCTCCATTCGAGCGCCCCACGCATCAGCCCACTGCTTTTTGAGGGTGTCGATCAGGCCGGAAGCAACAAGCGGACGGTAGCTTGCGGCGACATAGCTCAGCGGGTTGTACCCATAGGGGCACGCGGGATCGGCTGCGTCCCAGTAGAGACAGCGGTCGCCAGCTGTGCGCGCGAGCGATCTGGCAAGATCACCGTGCGGATCGATGAGGCAGAAGCCGCGACCCTGCTCAAGGTCTTGCATCGCCATGTTGAGCATGAGCGTCGACTTGCCGGTACCGGTTTGTCCGATGATGTAGTGATGAAATAGGCGATCTGCCTGTTTGATTCCGAATTGCTTCTTTGGCTCTCGGCCATTGGTCACCCCAAGAACCGTGATCGCCTCATTTGGGAATTCCATCGCGCTAGTGTGATGTTGGCGAACAGATGCGGATAGGGTGCCCCGCATTTCAATTCCGCTTGGCGACGAGTCTTTCGCCTTTCAATGCGATCCTTAGACTGAGTCCGATGAAATCTGGGCTCTCTGATCACGCGGTCGAAGAACTCCGACTATTATTTGAGGTAGAGTTCGGTGAGGCGGTCACTATCGATGAAATACGAGTGATCGCAAATGACATGATTCAGCTCCACGCAGCGCTTCGCCGTGACCCCAAACGTTGGTGACAATAAGCGGGTGGGGGGTCGATAGGTGCCTATAGGCCGCACACCTCCTTCCGCCTAGCTGGGTATCCACTCTGTCTGCGCCTACTACCTACAAATCGTGTAGTCCCGTGTAGGGCATGTACACATAGATGCCATCGCCGTGTGCTCTGGTGTACATCCCATTCTGATTTAGGAGCCGCTCCAATACTTCGATCAAGGGATCATAGATATTCATATCGACCCATTGTTCGAGCTCAAAGAATGGTTTGACTGCGTCCCGACAAGCGTCAAGCATCCATCCAGACGGAAAGCCAGCAAGATCGGCAAGCTTCGCGCGGTAGCGCGCGGCGAGTTCGGGATGTTCTTTAGCTTTGGCCTCTACCCAATCCGCGTGACCGAGGCCATATCCGATCGCTTGGAATAGGAACGTAAGCCGCTGGACCACAACAGACCAGTACCGATCAAGGTCTCCATGTCGGCGGTAGCTGACGCGTGCGGATCGGATTTGCCCGTCTACGTCCTTCATCGCGTCACCCAGCATGTCTAGGAGGGCAAGACCATGTTCGGGCGCCGCCCAAGCGGCACGGCGTTGCGCTGAGTATTCGGATTGGCAAGGGTGTACGATTGGCTGCAGGTTGGCATCTCTACCATCCCTAGGTTTTGCCGCACGCCAACCACCAGGATAGGTTCGAGTGAATAACCTAAGATCATTGACGTGAACCAACTCGTGGACAAAGGTCTGGAGGGCCAATTGGTGCTCGGGCTGTTTGGTCTGACTTAGCTGACGCACTAAGGCGGTCCAGATCACTACAACGCTCCAAATCTCGTCGTCGCGGACTACATGCATTGCCATCGCGCCACCTTGACCATATTCGTTGGCGGTCGGAGCAGTTGGCGGCACGCCTTCTCCCTGATCGACGCTTGCGAGCGCTTCAGCATAGTCCCAGCCGATAACAATTCCTTCCAGGCGGCTCAGATCAAGATAACGCGACACCTCCCTCGCAAGAGAAAGCACATCCTGTCCAAATTTTCTCGCCTCAGCTTCGTCGTCGTTTTCCCAGCCGCGAATGTTAACCGAGCAGCTTGATGGAAGTGTTTCAGCGGGCAGTTCTTGGGCTCCAGCATCGAGCCCACCATTTTCGGAATTGTTCCCATCCATCGTTCTACATCTAGCCTTCTCGTCAGCTTTGAAAATCGAATTGAACAATTATCTCGTCACAAAAATTTATGCGCCACCATGCTCGCGCGAGCCCTTTTGAGCTGAAATCGAACATGCCTGACCCCCCGGCAATATCTTGCTCCAGATAGCGAAAGGGCTGAAACATATAGTAAATGCACGGATCTGGTCATAGGCGCGCTAACGCAGGTAGCTGCTGGAAGTCTTAAGGTTCCTAGGCGTGCCGGCGCGAAGATTTAGCATTTTGGGGCGTGACACCGCTCTGTTTCAGATTCGTGTGTTGCACAGGGCGTCATTTCTAGCTGGACTGTATGCGCAGGGCGTCGTCGATTGCTCATTGTCAACAGAGAGGGTAGGATTCGTTCATGGGGGAGCTGTTAGCAAAACTGTCCACCTACAATCTATTCAACTACCTTTTTCCCGGTGCGGTTTTTGTATTCGTCATTAGACACTTTGGTATATGGAATCTGTCGAGCGAAAATATAGTAATTGATTTATTTCTCTTCTATTTCTCAGGCATGACGATTAGTCGAATAGGCTCGGTTGTCATCGAGCCGCTATTCAAGTTGCTTCGAATTGTGGAGTACGCGGACTACAGTGATTATATAGAAGCTTCGAAAAAAGACCCTAAGATCAACGAACTTCTAGAGGTGAACAATGTGTACAGAACCATCGTCGCGTTGTTGTTGTGCCTTGCTATCACCTATGTTGCCGCCGAACTTGTCGCCAACGCGATCGTATCGGAAGAGCTGACTGGCATTCTCATTAGCTCTCTAGTTTTCATATTGTACGTTTTTTCTTTTCGAAAGCAGACATCATATATTCACAAACGAGTCGAAAATTACAAGAAACAGAAATAGCGCGGTAAATACATATGCAAAACGACCTTTACGAGATTGATTTTTTACCGGTTGAAACAAAGAAAAGTGGCGATGCCATAACACTCCGATATCGAATGAATGGTGAGGAATTCATCCATGTGGTTGATGGCGGATACCAAGAGACAGGGCCGAGTGTGGTTTCTCATATATCTGAGTATTATGGAAACCCCGGATATATCGATCATGTCGTGCTTACACATCCGGACGGAGATCATGCCGGTGGGCTGAGAACGGTGTTGGAAGAGTTTTCTGTTGGGACGCTCTGGATGTTGCGTCCGTGGGAATATGCCGATGTTCTTCTTGATCGATTTTCCAAAGTCTCATCTGTAGAAAATCTTGTTGGCTATCTACGCGAAGCGTATCCGAATATTGTTGCGCTTGAGGAGATTGCCTTGGAGAAGGGCATCGAGATCAGAGCGCCGTTCCAAGGCGCACAAATTGGTGCGTTCACAGTCCTCGCGCCATCGCCTGAGCGCTACTTTGACCTAATCGCAAATTCTGATCGTACGCCACAATCAAAAGCCGACGCCGCGCAGACGCTTCTCGGAGCATTCGGATCGTCCGCTAAAGCGATGGTGGAAAAGATTGTCAGTCTCTACAAAGCGGCTTGGGGGGAGGAAGTATTTTCGACGGAGGATACGAGCGCCGAGAACGAGATGAGCGTTATTCAGCACGCAACAATGTGCGGTGATACTGTGCTTCTCACTGGGGATGGCGGGCGGGGTGCTCTAGAGGAAGCCGCCGATTTTGCACCCAATGCAGGGATCACGTTGCCAGGTGTAAAAAGGTTTCAGATTCCACATCACGGCTCGCGTAGGAACGTCTCGACCGAGATCTTGGATCGATGGTTGGGTGAGCGTCTTTCTGCTCCGTTGCCGCAGGGACAAGAGCTATTCAGCACAGTCGTTAGCTCAGCCAAAGAGGATGAGGACCATCCACGAAACTCTGTTGTACGAGCAATGATTCATAGAGGTGCTTCGGTGGCACAGACCGAAGGAAGCAAATTTTATTGGTACCGAAACGTTCAACTACGAGAAGGCTGGTCACATTCCATCTCGCGCCCCTATCCTGAGGAGCAAGAGGCCGACTAGATGGAAAGAGTGCGGCGCACACAGCAAGCTAATTCGACCGATGAATTTCTTGCGCTGCAATCTTGTCGAACAGTCGCTGTGCTTCTTTCGTTGTTACCAGCACCGCATGATCAGAAGTCCACGCCCGCAGCACTTCGTTTGTGCCTTGGGGGTCCTGAAATGGCATATTTGGATGTGGGGTGACCCTTCGAACAAGGTCTTTGTCTCCCCGCAGATGGGGAAACTGCGCCAAATGATGCAGTTCGACGAAGGGTTTCTTGGCTTCAAGTAAGGCTTTTCCGTCTTTCAGAACCGGGTTCGAACATAGAATTTTCAGTATCGTGCGCTTGGTCTCTTCGTCGCCGGCGGAAAACCAATTTTTGGCTCCATTGCAAAGCATTTCGAGGATGCGAACGGGTTCGAACGTCACGGTCTCCGTTTGCGCACGTTGCAGCTCTTCTTCCGCTTTGCCGAGTTGAAGTTGCAGGTGCTCACGCTTCGTCAGGAATTCAGCGTCGTCTACGATCTCGCGCACCCGTAGGTCGGTCAGTGTTTCAATTTGCCGCTTAAGGCCTTTGACCCGATTGGCCAGCGGTTTCATCGCCTGGCTGCGTGCCTGCGCAATTTCCGCTTCCGTGGCATTCGTTGCTCGATTGAGCCAATCGTCGATCGACTTCGGCAGTCGAATCCGGTCGAGGAACGCTACGATCTGTCGTTCTAGTTCCTTCTCCTCAATGGACGGTTGTCGGCATCGCGGGGTTCGATGGACGCGAGTGCAGTGATAGTAGACGTAGGTTCGGCCGCCCGGCTTTCGCTTTCGCTCGGCAGTGACGCCAAGCCCGCAAGCCCCACATTTGAAAATCCCTCGATACACAAATGCTAATTTCTTGGGGCGCGGTTGATTTGGCCGATGCAGCAGGGTTTGAGCTTTCTCGAATGCCGCCTTCGATATGAGGGGTTGATGGCTTCCGATATGGAGTTCCCCGTTCCAGCGGAAATATCCCGCGTAAAAGGGATTGCTGAGGATCCGATACAGGGCGCTCCGTCCCAACTGCTTGCCACCGCGCGACTTCCAAACCGGCGTGACATATCCCCAGCGGTCACAGACAATTCGGTGAATGTGTGAGACGGTATATGAGCCGGTCAGCAGCAACTCGAACATCGCCTTGACCGCTTCGAAGTGTTCCCCGTCCGGTACGATCGTCCCGGTCTCGCGACAGTTGCGGTAACCGATTGGCGCGAGATTAGGTCGCCATCCATTGCGCAGCTTTGTGCGAAAGCCGCGCTTGACGTTTTCAGACAGGCTGTCGACGTAGTATTTGGAATAGCCGAAAATGATGTTGAGCATGAATTTGCCTTGCGAGGAATTCTCGAAGGCGTAGCTGCAAAAGCGCAGGTCTTTCATTGCACCGGTGTCGAGCAGGTAGATGACGCGCCCACCGTCCATCGAGTTGCGCGCGAGACGGTCGGGATGCCACGCGATGATCCCGTCAGCCTCACCATCCTCAATGCGCTTCAGCATTGCGTCGAAGAGCGGCCTTCCCGGCTGTTTGGCGCTGAATGCCTCATCGTATCGATCGACGATTTCGATCGTGTGATCGGCTGCAATCAGACGGTCGATCTCATCGGCTTGTGAGGCGAGCGACATGACCTGCCGGTCTTCGGCCTCCTGCGATTTTCGACAGTAGACAAAGTATTTCATACGTCCGTTGGGGGAGACTCCGACTCTAGCAAATCCTCATCAGGAGTCGAATCCGGTAGGGGTGACAATGGCCATCGGCCTTCGCGCATCATGCGCCGATACAGGCGTCGATATGCTGGCGAAGCCGTTCCATTGGGTCGAGCATAGGTTTTCAGGATACGCGCGAGCTGCATGCAGCAAAGAGGGCCGCTGATGTCGCCCGCGCATGCGCGGTCGTCTTGCACCGGCATGTCGATCGGCTAGGCTGGCGCTACCCATGAGACACCCATGTGAGCTGAGCTACACAGGGCGGTATGGCGTGAAGCGGAGGGGTTCCACCCCTCCGCTACGCTGATCGGCCATAGCGCGCTGTGTTGTAGGTGAGGCTGACCAGAAATGCGGAATCTGAATATGGGTGGGTCTTTTTGAGTAGCGAGCCGAGCCTAAACTGACGATCGGTTTATCAGCTAAAACCACCCACCTATGATCAACGAATTTGGTTTGGATCTGAAAGTCGCTCGCCGCAAGTCGGGCCTGCGGCAAAGCGATTGCGCACACCTTATTGGCATCAACCAGTCGCGACTGTCTCAGTTCGAACTGGGAAGGATGATGCCGAATGCAGCTGAGTGCTGCGCGCTCGCTCTTATCTATGATCGATCTGTCGAAAGCCTCTTTGACAGTGTGCTATTGCAGCTTTGCGAGGACTTGCCAGAGCGCGTTGCCAGCTTGCCGGACTGCGGCGCCAATTGGTCTACTATCCGCAACCGACAACAAACGATCAACCGACTAGCAGAAGCTCTATCCGTCTTGCCTGCCGGACATGCCGCTTAGGGCGCTGTCCTTCGCGGTTGCGAGTGGCCGCGTGGGCTATGTGTTCGTTGTCGATGGCCAGGCGAAGGATTGGTCGATATCGAAGAAGATGTTCACGTCGCCTGAATTGGCCGCAGGGTGGGCAAGAAAGTTGATCTCCGAATTGCGCCCCAATCTGTTGCTCACCGAGGCGCTGGATGATCGCTGCCGAAAGGGTGAGGCAGCCAAAGGCGTGATCGACGCGATCGCCCGCGCCTGCGTTGAAAGTGGAGAGCATCATTCGGCGATCTCGGCTCCGCCAGAGAAGAAATGCGCGAACAAGTACGAAGAAGCCGCGGCACTTGCCGATCGATTTCCTGAGATTGCACCGTGGTTGCCTACCGGACGGCGTGCATGGGAAGGGGAACCTGCAAAGACTGTGTATATTGAGGCACTGCGTCGCGTGGTTGCGGTGATGGACGACGAGCGCGCATAGCACTCACCACATGCGTTGCGCGATCGCTCGTTCCTCCGGACCCACCGCATTCGTGTATATGGCGGTCGTGCTCATCTGTGCATGGCCAAGCCATTTTTGCACAAGATTTAGTGGCACGCCCGTGTGAATCGCATGAACTCCAAATCCGTGTCGTAGCCCCTTTGGAGTTGCATGGATGCCTACGATTCCTGCGTCAGCCATCACAGCTTTGACGCGCATCCACGCCCACGTGCGCTTCCATTGCCATATGCGGTGATCGTGCTGAAGTGCCATCGACCCGGATGCTGAGGCATGTTGGATTGCCTCAACGACAAACTTCGGCACCGGCACCTCTCGAATGAGATGGCGCTGCCGCTTCTTCAATGAATGGATCGCGATGACGCTGACGTCCCCTTGCACACCGTCGGTGGTGAGCTTCAGCGCTTCGGAAAGTCGGCACCCGGTGTATAGAAGCGTGAGGCAGAACGCACGTGTCACCACGTCACTTTGGTTTGCTGCTTCGACAAAGAGCCGCCGCTCCGCCGCGTTGATATACTTTCGCTCGCCCGAACGGGCGTAGAGGCTAAAAACACCCCGCTCCGACTTCCTCAGCAGCGATCCTGCATCGTTCATAATGGTGCTTTCGAAAACGCCTAGCCGTCCCTGATTCCCGATACCAAACGGTGGGTTTGCTACCGGTGAACGGAATGAGGGATTCTGTTCAGTGCCCCATACATCCGAGCCCCGACGTCTCGCGCTTTCGGTTACATAGTGACACGCGAAGGCCGGGCTCGCAAGAATAAAAGTCAGTATTATATGTATAGAAGTGAACAGAATCCCTCATTTTGTTCACTGCGCCTAATATATCCAAAGCAAGGCGCCTCGACGTGCAAATGAAATTGCGCTGACAATCTGGAAAGGGCGTTAAATGGCTATGGGGTTTGGTATTGCAGCCGTCATCACGGTTGTGCTGTCGTTTTTTGTACCGCTAATTGGAATTTTCGGGACTGGCTTCGCGATGCTGCTGGCGGCGATTGGGGCGCTTGCTGGCGATAAGATGTTCGCCACTGTGACAAGCCTTATCGGCGCTGTTAGCGTCTTTATGTTCAGTCCCACGATCTGGGCGACGATGGCTGCGCCCGATAGCCCATCTGGCGGCAAGAGTGTGTTTTTCACGATCGTCATTGTGTTTCTGGCCCTTCCAATCCTTGCGATCTTCTTGCGTTCGTCCGGCAAGTTCGCCCTCGGCAAGGGGGCGGAATAGATGCGGGGATCGGTAGTGGTTCTTATGGCGTTGCTCGCGCTTGGTGCCTCGGGGGTTATGGCTCGTGCCGAGGATCAACAAGCGCAGCCCATGATGCACGGTCCGACGGGCATCCGGCGGACGATGTCAGCGGAATTCCTGTTCAGCGTCAGCCCTGAGGTCATAGAGTTTCAGCATTCGCTCGGTTACGCACAGCTCCTTCCAAACGGTGATGGCGCTGATGTGGCCTTTCCTGCGATGCCGGATATCTGGCTGCCGGCACCAGGACGACCTCTTGTGAGTGGACAGCCCACGGAACCGATTCTCGACTTTCGGCGTCGCGGCGCTCCAGACATATACGTGATGACTCCACAAGGGCTTGCGGTGGCAGAAATCAATCGTTGAACGATGCTGTGAATCTTAGTCCCGTTCGTATGGGCGCAAAGTGATGGAAGTAGTGGGGCGACACACGGTGTGCCGCCCCAAGGTGGGACTAGAACCGCTTGCCGCGAACCCGCGTTCCGTCTGCGGTCTCGACGGTGCGTTCGTCGACGCTTGCAGCGGCGCCTCCAAGGATGACCCCACCAACCGGACCCGCGATTGCGGTGCCGATCAACGCTCCGGCGATGGCCGTTCCCAGACTGGGTCCATCGCTAACGATCTTTCCGCTTACGACCTCGCCATCTCTCGTCTTCACGCTGCCAAACTTCGCCATTTCTTTCTCCTTTTCCCAAATCGCTGGCAATGTCGCCAGCTATTGGACTGTGCACCGGCCTCGCGTCAGAAGCCGGCGGGAAAGTGCGTCATCAAATTTGCGGTGGTTTCGGCGCAATTTGTGGCGGTTCGCGACGGCGGAGGAACCTCTCGCCATATTCGGTGACGTCGCGGAGCGCTTCAGCAACATGTTCCGGGAGCGTCACAGTATCCAAAATCGTTTGCAGTAACCGAATGGGCCCACGCTTAGTATGACCTGCAGCGCGGCTTCCCGTGCGATTTGCCATCCACGCGTCGAACGTGCGCTGTGGCAGATTGAACTGCTCGCAGAATTCCCTCGCCGACAGGCCGATCTGGCTGAGATAGCGATGAAAAACGGTTGCAGCGACAGCCACTAAATCAGGCCGAAACGGCGGATTTCCGGTGGATGTGATTGTGCCGACCTTGACAAGCGCGACCCCGCGCGTATTGTTTGAAAAGGCCTTTGTATCTAAATTAGAAACAATGAGGCTTGAGGGTCGACTTCGGTCGACCTCAGATCGGGTAGCTGACGCGCTTGAAGATTTTCGACCGCGTCGCGATCGGGACGTTCGTCTGTGTTTGTTCATCTTCTCGGTTCCTTTTTGGTGGACGACGCGGGCGGCAATTGAGTTCGAAGGTCGCAACTTCGAAATCGCCGTCCCTTGCTACCTGGCCTGTTCGCCGCGGGGTTAACGACGCGGCATTGGGACCAGTATTTTGAGAATACTGGTCCCCCTTATTTTCGCCAAGCACGCGCCGCATTTGGCGTCTGATGATATTATAGCACGCTACATCTAGAGGGCGCAGGGCGCGATCATTTGACGAAAATCGATTACAAGCACGCTAGGGTGATTCGGTTAAGGCGTACTTGCAAGGGGGGAATGAGATGCAAGGCACAACGAAGAGGGTTCGCGTTAGCGCTACGGCTGTCCCAGACCGCCACGAAGACAAATTCTTTCCGACCGGCATTTCGGCGACAATCGTAGCGATCTCAAGCCGTTGGAGCCACGTCCAGAATGGCGGGAGGGATAATCTTTCAGTCCCCGAGTTCTTAAGGATCACGAAATTCACCGAAGTATTACGCTATGTGAATGATATATATAAAAGAAGGAGGAATCCAGTAAATACTGAATCAGAATCGAGCGTAAAGCAATATATTTATAAATTAGTAAATCAAAAGAGATCCGCAGATTTTGCGGATTTGAGAATTTTTGCAGAATTTGTCGGGTTACCAACGGGATTGTTATTATTATTTACGCAATTCGTTTCTGATGAAAATAGAATGAGAAATAAAGAGGAGTTTCGCATACATGCCCTAAATTTTGTTAAGAAGATAAGAAATTTAATCGATGACGTAGAACGACGTCTTGAGCAAAGTACCGATGATTATAAATTCATAAATGTTTATTCTGAAGATAAATATTCCGCAAATGTGTGCGAACTAAAAAAATGGGCGGACGCATACACGGTAGGAAACCACGATCTCGCCTAACCCTCCGTTGAAAAAAATAATAAAGCTACAAAGCCGGGAGGCGCACCTTCATTTCTATCATCGAACATTTAGTTCAAGGTTTGGGATTCCCCAGTGCCCTTGGAATGCCTTAGTCGCGATCATCGCGTGGTAGGCCGCACGTTTCAGGGCTGTGCTAGATTTGACAGTCGTCGATCGCGATGCAGGGCTCGTCCGTTCGCATTCCAGCGCCCAAAACCGATAGAGCTTTTGTCCATCCATTTCATACTCAATGCCGTAGAGGGCATCGGGGATGACGTGGGCTTCGAGAGGTGACCGGATAATCGGGTGCGCTGAGTTTGGACGGAGGGTGACTGCAATCGATAACGGGTTGGGGGCATCCCGCGTCGTGGCCGGTGCGCGCGCAAGGATTTCATCTATCGGGACGAACCGCTCATTCGGTGCATACAGGCAGGCCAATTCGATGTCCGTGAGGGTTTCGATGATCATCAGCTGGTGCAGCAACTGCGGTCGATGGCCACGTGAACGACGACGCGAGAAAGTCACCGCTCTTTCGGGGAGTGCGTCCTGCACCGTCAAATAAGCGATACCGGCATCACTGATTTCATAGAGCATCGACATGCAGTGGGCGTCGAATAGCGTGGCGTTTGCTTCCGGCCGATCAATCAGACCGGTCTCGTGAAAAAGATCGCCCAAGCGCTCGACGAAGCGCTTTTCTGATTTAGGCCGAAGGAGTTTGAGCAAGTGCGTCTGCCGCAGGTAGCGGTATCGGTATAGCCAGCGCAGGATTTCGATATCGCGATCACCGAGCGTCAGCCGTTTCCCGGTGCGTGTGCGTTTGAAACGAGAACGCCGCCCCACTGAATCTAACATCATGGTTCCTCCACCGATGAGGAACGCAATCTCTCAAATTGGCGACTGGTCCTCCACGTGCGGTATGAGGGACCATGTCGCGGATGGAATCCTATGAGCGTCAGTGAGGCAGCTTCACATTTTGTTTCGAGGGGCGCTCCAAAATGGCGATGCGTTAGTTGGGTTGGTTACGAGGAAATAACGATCGGCTCTTCGATCAGCCGATAGGTTAGCCCTCCATCCGCGATGACTTCGGGCTGAGAAGCATCTGTTTCATGTGCCGGATTTGGCTTCCACAAATTGCGCTTGGGAACTGTGTCCAAACCAATCGGGAATACCGTGATGGAATTCCCGCTAATGCGGAATCGAAGAAAATTTTTGTACCCGTCAAGGCTGAGCGCGCTGAACGCGTCGTTGGGATGTGCGGCCAGCAATCGACAACTGAAGAGAAGATACGAACCAAAGATCGTCCCGGCGACGATGCCCCCAATCAACAGCATCGACGCGACGAAATACGAGTTGAAGCCCCACGTCCAAAACTCAAGGCCCAGTCGCTCGGTACCATAGGTGTACAACAGGCGAGCCAGCGCCGTGAGGGCAACGACGTGGGCTAGTACGTGAGAACTTGCAAGTATAGCTTTGCGCATCCATGGGGCGCTGTTGCGAAAGACGACCTTTCCGTGCCGAACCCAGTTTCTTTCGTCCGCATACCCCCAGAAGGCCGCCCCGTTAACGAGAACGGCAATCCACCAGAGCGGGTTGGAAAAAAGATTTGCCCATGTGCCCAGATCGCTCCACATGAGGCTCAACAGGCCGAAAAACGCATAATCAAAGCCTAACAAACCCGAGAGTTTCCAGTTTCCAAAGGCAAACCCCAAATTGCCCCACAGCAATTTCTTGCTGGCGGACTCGGAGGGGTATCGGGCCTTGGCATCGCCCCCTACATCTGCGCTTTGACGTGAAGTGTTCGGAGCCAGCGTTAGGCGATCATTGCTTCGAAACCACCAAGCTCGTACTTCATCTTGAAGTTGATGGGTGGGATGCAAGAAAGCGCCTCCACCTCCCGCTGTTATGAATTGCGTGCCGGATTTTTCAGCGACGTAGCGGCAGTAGTGATGCGTATCGCCAGATAGGACGAGTGGAATCTTTATGTCCTTGCCCGACTTTCGCACCAGTCCGCTGAAGTATCCAAGGCTTTCATACGCCTTGTGGTTGAAGGTCTGCTCGCCGCGGACTGACGCATATTGCCATCCGGGTTCGGCAGTGCAGATGATCAGATTGGCCCCCGACGGCATCTGGCCAAGGATTTCTTCGAAATAGTCTGACTGCGGTTGATCCACATCTTCCTCGAGCGCTACATCGACGCCCCACAGCCACCAGTCGTCGGTCAGACGAAGGGCAAAATAGCTCCTGCGTTGCGGCGCTCTCCAATTGCCGATTTTCCATTCCGTCTTTTTGCAGAAAAGCGCCAGAAACAGCGTAAGGCCATCATACCAGTCATGATTTCCGGGAACCGCGAAAATATAGGGGTGCGGTACTCCTTCCTCTGACCCCTGATCTGGCAGCGCCCACATAAACGGCGTTTGAAAGCGATTGATGTAATTCTCAAGTGAAGCATCGGGATAGACCTGATCGCCGCCGAGAACCAGAAGATCGCCACGCCGCGTAGTCTTGCCGTCGATACTAAGAGTTGGGGCAGCGAGGCTAAGTGCAATGCTGTAGGTCGAACTGAAACCGTCACCGGTATCGGCGGCATAGTCAAACCAAACCGCGCCGTCTTCGTCCGGCACAAAGTTGGCCCGTATGTCGGCTCTGGCTGACATTTCGTTCTCATCCGGGCGATCAAGCGCCGCATGGACAAGTCGCCGGTCGGCATATTTGCCAAAGATCGCCGAAATGATGACCGGCTTGATGATCTTGAATAGGACGCTGATGTCGAACCAGCGTACCATCGGCAACATCTTGTCGATATCATTTTGCTGAGCCATGAAATTTTCCCCCTCTCAATCTTGTCTTCACCACGGCATGGGCTTCCCATCATCGGGTTGGTCGGCGGCGGGATCGCGTTCGACTGCAATTTCGCTATCATTTGCGAGCTCTGAATAGTGCACGGCATATCGGCCGCGCATCGCATTGCGCTGCTGTTGTCGCTCCTGTTCGGTCAATCTCTCACACTGCTCCATCTGGCCGGGTCTCACACGGAGCGAGACAGCGTGCTTGGTTTGCCCCTTTATGAAGGCTGCAAATGAGAGCTTCTGCTGCGCTTCAATAAAGCTGGCATCCGTGCGTAAGTCAGCGGCCAATGCGCGAGCATCTTTTGAAGAGACACCTCCCGCGAACTTGATTGATGTGTTCGCCGCAACCGCCTCGTGCAGCTTGCTGTCGATCTGGCCAAGAAATTGATGGGCGAGCACCATGCCGACATTGTATTTGCGTGCCTGACTCAGGATGACGCCGATGTTCCGATCGAAGTAGTCGTTAGCTTCATCGATATAAACAAATGTCGGCAGCCGCTGCTGGGCCGGCAGTACCGCGCGCTCCTGTGCGGCTTGCGCGATCATCGCGATAAAGAACCGGCCGAAAATTTCGGTGCCATTCTCCTTCAATAGATCCTTCGCTGTGTTGATCAAAATCACTTTGCCAGCGTTCATCTCAGAGAATAGGTCGAGCTTGCTTTTCGGATGGCTGAACATGCGCTCGAAGGTCTGGTTTTCGAGAATGCCATAGAGGCGACGTAAGACCTGACGCTTGGTTGAGACAAATTCTTTGCCATCAAATTCATTCTCAAAAAATGCGCGTGCAGAGCCGCTAAGCGCCGAAATCTGCGTTCGATACCGTTCGCTGCCACCGTCTTCGAGCAGCTCTCGTAGCGTGTGGATGGTCGCTCCAGGAATACGGATCAGGAGGCGGGTGATGTATCGGAAGATGACGTTCTGCTTCTGCGTCATGCCGGCATCGAGCAGCGACCCAAGCACGAAGTCGTACAGTTCAAGGATGCTATTCGTCAGCCGCTCGCGATCAAGCAGTGAGTATTGATCGAGCCGATCCAACCCCGCGTCGAAAAGATTGAGCGCTACCGGCCATTCGAGGTCTGTCGGGTCTATGAGCACCAACCGCTCAGCGAGCGGCTGACCGGGTGCGAAAAGCTTCATGCCGGCGATGTTGTTGATGAGGTCGCTTTGGCTGTCGATGACGACGATCGAGGCGCGACCGGTCGCGACGGCATCAAGATCATGCAGGATCAATTGCTGCAATGTCTGGGTCTTTCCGTGACCGCTACCGGCGACGATGTGCATGTGCTCGAACCGTATTGGTTCCGAGAGCGAAAACGGGACCTGCGCGGACAACAGGTCAAAAAGCGGTGTGTCACCTAGATAGGCTTCGACAAGGGCTTCTGGCGGCAATCTGGAATCCGCCGGGGCGATGAGTGGCTTCTTTGGCTCCGCATCATATGGGACGCCAGACGCGTTGCAGGCATTGCGGTAGATTGTATCCTGGAGCGTCGTGAACAACCCTCTCTCAGCCAAATGAGGCTTCATCAGCGTACCGACAATGCGATCGACCAAGTCGTGCGGATCGGCAACAATCGTGAACAATGGGACGGTGAATTGTGCGCCGGTCGCTGCGTTGTCAGATAGCGGCGGCAGCGCGCTGACGATGCCGGCGAAGAGGTTGGTTAGCGTCGTGACAAGCTCGTCAGCGATATGTTCTTCATTCGCCAGAAAATATTCCTGAGCACGCAAGAACCGGCGGAGATCGACCTGCTCCTGCAACGTGAATACCGCCGCCTTCCAGTCAATCTCCGGCGTCACGAAGATGGTGTGCTCTAATGCAAGTATCTCAATTTGACAGGCTATGAGCGAATCCGCGATCGCTGCCTGCGTTGGCAGGGGGACGATTTCTGCGATTTGGCGAAAGGCCAGTTTGCTGACATTGGCCAACACGTTATCGCGCGACCAAATCGTCACCCGACGCTTCGCGGTGACGCGTTCATAGAGAGAGATCGTGTCGGCCAAATCCCGCGCTCGCTCATCCGTAAACCGCCGGAGGAAGGGCGTGTAGGCGGATGGGCGCGGCGGCTCAAATTTCAATGACTTCTTCCCGGCCATCGAATGTTACTGCCGCTTCGAGAAACGCCTTGGCGGTGTTGCACGCCTCGATGATTGCCGCCTCGGCGCCGAGTAGCTCCTCCATATCCTTGCACTCGATGTGCTGACCCTTGGTCAGGCTGTCGAGCGTGCAGCGCAGGGACAGCGCCATCATGCCAGCGCTTACCGCCGCTTTTGCGGTACCCCATACCTTACCGCTTGCGAGATTGGTGGCGACGCCGCTCGCGTGTTTCTTGGCGCTCTCACTGTTGTAGACGGAAATTCCGCCAAGTTTGTATTTGCGGATCGCGTCCGCTTCTTCCGGTGTGGGTTCAATCCGGGCGTCGAGGGAGAAGATGATTTTGCCGCCCAAGAGGCCAGCATCGCGCTGCGCGCGTCGCAAAAAGACTTTCATGAAAGGTGTCTCCTTAGGAGCAAGACGCCAGAACGCGCATCTTGCGCAATATCGTTTCAATGAAAATTCGACAAATAATTCAGTATTGGTGGTGAACGGACGCATACTCATCGCTCCGTTCAAACGGCCTCCTAAATGGCCACATCACGCAAAATCTTATGCTTTTGCATGATTACTGCCAAGATTTGTTGCACATGCGTTTCTGCATGTGACGGTATGAGCGACGAGGCGCATCACTTCGTCGGCAATTGGATGGGGATACCGTATCCCCCAGCCTATCCCCTCAATGAAGACGCAAATGAAAGAGAGCCGACGTCGCCGCCGGCTCTCCTCGCTCTCACAGAAGGAGAGTCAGTGCTGTTGATCGCGCGCGTCGATGCGTCGTTGAAGCCAGCTCAGTACTTCTTCTTCAACCCATCCCACCCGGTTACTGCCTAGCTGTACCCGCTTGGGGAATTGGCCGGCTGCTTCTAGGCGCGCAATGTGCTGCGGAGAGTACAGAACCAACTCTTTCACCTGCCGCTTGCTCAACATTCTCATCACGAAGCTCCTCATGTTGAGGAGCATCGCGATGCCCCAAGGGATTGCCCTAGGGTAGTACGCACAGTACCTCGTGGTGGGAGGAGATTGAATGCCAATGTTCTGAATGCGCGTCGAATATGTGAACGTTACATCAATTCAAATGCTAGCTCGGGAGTTTGGGGCATGCTACTGGGGCGATACGCTGATATTCTTCCGTCCTGTGAGACCTTTACGCCCAGGCCAAGCTTAGCAAGTTCCTTCGCCGCAGCAGTCCTTCCGCCTCCGGTGCTACCTGCGGGGAGGCTAATGATTGCGCCGACGGCAAGCACATTGCCTTTGTGATCAATTATGGTTGCACCATCGATGGCTACCAGTTCTTGGCGGAGCGTCCGTTCGAGATCTTGAAATTTTCTATTGGATACGATCCGAGCAATGGACAATGCCTTGCGAGAGGCACCCCCGTTTAGGCGGTCTAATTCGGCTACGGCATGTTCCCACTTCCGGCCAGAATTCGCCCGAACAACTCCAAGACAAGCGCCAGTGCGGGCGAACGAGGCGTCGAGAACCGTTTCGTAGATCGCCCTTCTTATGCTCTTATTCTTGGGCACCCCCATTTGGTTGAGCACCGGACCATGGGTCAAGAAATGCCATTTGCCGCCACGTCGCGCGAAAAGAAGCAGCCCATCACGGAATACCAAAATTTCGCCAAGCCGATTGAGAACAACCGCTACGCGTCCGCTTTCCGTTTTGGTCCAGTTCGCGATTGCAGCGTGTCGCCAGGGGCAGCTCTCCAACGCGGCGCCATTTGGGGGCAAGACGGAGTGACTCGAAAAATTGAGAGCGGGATCAAAGATTAATAACGTGTCGAACCCATTCGAAAGAACTGCCGCGAAGTCGTCTTGGCTGAACTTCTCCAGCGGCAATTCTTCGGAACCCGTTGCAGTTGGGTCGATGCCGATCGCACTCACAATTGGGGCCCCCTCATATAGATTCGTCGCCCACTGAGCCATCTGGTCGATCACCGAAAGGAGTTGCCGTTCTCCCCCATCGTCAGCAGCGGCACGTGCCACAACACGTCGTTGAAATGTTGAAAGCAGGTCGTCTTTGAGGGGACCACTAAGCTGCTCTTCCATAGTTCCCAAGATGCCGACGAACGACTCTATGAGCAGCGTCTCACGTGCTGGATCCGTCTTTTGGGCAAATGGTTGGTCGCGTCGAAATCTTAGGCGGTATTTGTCCGCCTTGTTCACCTTGAAGCCGATAATCTGCGGAGAGAGAATAGCTACGGCACGAGCTGACGTTTTGGATGGTGTCGAGCTTAGTTCAATGGTAGCGCCGGAGAAGAAAGGCAGTAGATATTTTTCTGAGATTTCTCTCAGCAGCGCTTCTTCCATTTCTCTAGTCCCCCCAAATATGATGCATTCTCAGGAAAAGCTAATATCGTCTGCCGACAGTCAGTAGTGCTTGGTTAACGTAGTGTCATTCAGGTGCGGCGTGTCCGTTTGAAATCTTGGTCTCTGGGAAGGAGGCAAACACCTACCGAGGCAACAATATGGTAGCAGCTGTTTGATGTCTCACAATCACGGACTGTGGCGTTGTTGATGAATGCCTTAGGGAACCGAACCAAAGCCAAAATTTAAAATGGGGGTAAAAATCAGGGTATAAGAGCAGTAGAGTGATCTAATAAGCGCATAGATACAAGGGGTTGGTTTTTCATGTGATTCCGCCCCTGGCACCATTTTTCCAAGATTGTATTTCAATCGCTCGCTGTAGCCTCACCCCCTTATCCGCTCCCGATAAATAATCGAGACCAGTGCGAAGCTGAGGATCAGCAGCAGGAACCACGAGCCGAGCTTGCCCAGCGAGATCAGGTGCCAGCGCTCGATCTGGCTGGGGTAGAGCCATATCTTTGTGAAGGTGCCGAGATTTTCCGCAATCCAGATGAAGAAGGCTGTCAGCAGCGCCGACAGCAGGAAAGGCATGCTGCACCGTTTCCTGTAGACCTGAAAATGAATGGTCGTGCGGAAGAAGACGATCACGGCATAGGCGAACAGGAAATAGCGCAGATCGTATGTGTAGTGGTGCGTGAAGAAGTTCACATAGATCAGCACCGCCAGAACCCACAGATGGATGGTGGCGGGAAACCGCTCATAGGTGAGGTTCAGGAAGAGAAAGGCGCGCGAGATATAGCTGCCGACGGCCGAATAGAGAAAGCCGGTGAACAGCGGCACCGTATAGAGCGTGAACCAGGTCTGGCTCACGCCCGGATAGGTCCACGAGCCGATTTCCGGGTTGGTCTTGAAGAGCTCCATGATCGTCGCGAGGATATGAAAGAGGATGATGACGAAGAATTCTTTCGGGCTCTCGAAGCGCATCAGCAGGGCCGTCACCTGAAAGGCAATGGCGGCCAGAAAGATGAAATCGTACCGGCTGATGAAGGGGACGGCGACGATTTCCGTCAGCAGGAACAGCGACAGCAGGAACGCGCCGAAATAGCTGGCGCGCGCATTGGCGATAAAGAAGTACCAAAGCTCGATGGCGAGGGCTCTCATGCGGCCACTATGCATGAGTCGGGCCGGGATGAGAGCGGTTGTCCGGCGCGCTGCCAGGCGTCATCCCGGCCTAAAGCTTCGGCATGCCCGCCGGGCGCATGCCCCGGTGCTGCGCGGCAATGCGGAACTGGGCGTTGGCCGCACCATAGCCGGCATAGCCGCCGCGCCGCTCCACGATCTCGAAAAAGAAGCCTTCGCCGTAGTTCTGGCTGTAGAGCTGGAAATATTCCCCGTTCGCGTCGCGGTCGTAGAGGATGTCGTGCGCCTCAAGCCGCTTCAGCAGGTCGCCGTCCAGCGCGAGGCGCGCATCCAGATCGTCATAGTAATTGGGTGAGATGGCGAGCGGCCTGAAGCCCTTCGCTTTTAGCGCCTGCGCGGTTGCGAAGATATCGTCCGTCGCAAACGCGATATGCTGCACCGACGAGCCGAAACTCTCGGCGAGGAAATGCCCGGCCAGCGTCTTGCGGTTTTCCGCGCCGTTGAGGGTGAGGCGCAACCTGCCGCCGTCTTCCGCCTCGATCACCTGGCTGCGCACCAGGCCGCCGGGGTCGACGACATCCACCATCGGCGATTTTCTCGTCTTCAGGATCGCGGTGTAGAACAGCACCCAGGTCAGCATCTCCTCATAGTTCATCGTCTGCGCGATGTGGTCGATGCCGGTCAGGCCCGCGCCCTTCTCGCCGGAAGCGGGCAGCGTTTCGAACTCCACTTCCCAGACGTGGGAAAGGTCGCCGCCGTCGGTAAAATAGATGACCCCGCCGGAAACGCCGCGGATCGCCGGGATCTTCATTTCGCCGGGGCCGCGCTCCTGCTCGAAGGGTTCAGCCCCCAGCGCCCGGGCTCTCGCGCTCGTTGCCGCCGCATCGTCGACCTTCAGGCCGATGGCATAGGCGTTCGTGCCGTGAACGATGTAGGAGGAATGGGCAAGTCCCTCGCGCTCGGTATTGACGACGATGTTGATGCCGCCGTCGCCGCCCTGCCGCCATACGGTCACATCCTTTGAGCGGTGATGCGCATAGGGGCTGAACCCCATCGTCTTCAGAAGGTCGCCAAGCTCTGCCGCCTCACGCTCGTCGGCGGCGAATTCGGCGAATTCGATCCCCCGGACGCCGACGCGGTCCGGCATTTCCGGAACGTCGATGGCAATGGAAGGTTCAAGCCGGTGGACGCCGTCCATCAGGCTGACGAGGGAGCGGTGGCCGTCGACTGCGATGGTTCGCGGCGAGCCGCCGCGGAACTGGTCGTTGAAGATTTCAAGCGACAGCGGGCCGTCATAGCCAGTCGAGGCGACGGCGCGCATGAAGTCGGTGACGGGCAGGTCGCCTTGCCCCGGCATGTTGCGGTAGTGGCGGCTCCATGACAGCAGATCCATTTCCAGGCGCGGCGCATCGGCAAGCTGGACGATCATGATCTTGTCGCCGGGAATGGCGCAGATGGTCTTCGGGTCGATGCCGCGCGACAGCGTATGGAAGGAATCGAGGATGATGCCGATCGCCGGATGGTCGGCCCGCCGCACCACCTCCCAGGCATCGCGGTGGTCGTTGACATAGCGTCCCCACGCCAGCGCCTCGTAGCCCACGCGAAGACCGCGCCTGCCGGCCCGTTCGCCGAGTTCGCGGAAATCGGCGGCCGCCCGGTCGATGCCGCCAAGCGCGTTCGGCGAGACGCTGGAACAGACCAGCATAAGGTCCGTGCCGAGTTCCTGCATCAGGTCGAACTTGCGTTCCGCCCGGTCGAACGCGCGGCCGCGCTGCGGTTCCGGCAGGCCCTCAAAATCGCGGAAGGGCTGGAACAGCGTGATCTCCAGCCCGTGATCGCGCACCATGCGGCCGACATCGGCCGGCGTGCCATCGAAGGCGAGGAAATCGTTCTCAAAGATTTCAACGCCATCGAAGCCGGCAGCGGCGATGGCCGCGAGCTTTTCCCTCAGGTCGCCGCTGATCGAGACGGTCGCGATCGACGTCTTCATGCCTCTTCCCTTTTCATGCCCACACTGCCGAGCGCGCGGCGCAGCGCTGCCGCGTCGACGTCGATACCGGTGAAATGGCGGAACGCGTCGATGCCCTGATGAAAGAACAGTTCATAGCCGCTGATCACTTCAAGGCCCTGCTCGCCGGCAAGGCGCAGGAACGCAGTATCGACCGGCGTGTAGACCGCGTCGAACGCCCAGACCGCGCCGCGCATGTGGTGCGTCTCCATCGCCGAGCCAGGATAACCGCTCATGCCGATGGGCGTGCAGTTGACGAGGCCGTTGGCGCCTTCTGCCGCCTCGTCCACGGAGGCTGCGCAGACAGTTTCAAGACCTGTCCCGGCGCTGCGAAGCGCTTCAGCGAGCGCCGCCATCTTGCCTGCATCCGGATCGTACAGTCTGAGCTGCCGGGCCTTGAGGCCGGCCAGTGCAAAGGCGATCGCCTTGCCGACGCCGCCCGCGCCCGCCATCGCGACAATGCCCGGCGCGCCGCGGCCGAACCTTGCCTGGAACGCCGCCATGAAACCGGAGAAATCGGTGTTGTGCCCGGCCGGCCCTCTGGCTGTGAAGATCACCGTGTTGCAGGCGCCGATCATCGCCGTCTGGCGATCGGGCGAGGCCAGCAGGCCGACCACGCGTTCCTTGTAGGGGTAGGTCACGTTGATGCCGCGATAGCCCTCTCCGGCGCACCGCGCGAAGACGGAACTGAAGTCCATGTCCAGATCGCGCGGGATCAGCCGCTCATAGGTAACGTGCAGCCCGCAGAGCCGCCCGGCCTCGACGTGAAGTCGTGGAGACTGCGACCGAGCGATGTTGTCCCCGATGAGCCCAAGTCTGACGATGGCCATGGCATAAAACCCCCGGCGCCCTCATGGGCTGCGGAGATTTGACGATAGACGCCGGCACCAGATTCAGCAACGCACAATTTTATTTTTATATGGTGTTTTTAATTTCATCATATGTTGGTTAGCGGATGGTCCCGGTGGCGAGCGCGTGCTCAACGCCGCCCTGGACGTGCCGCGCCAGGATTTCCCGGGCGCGCACGGCATCGCGCTTCAACGCGCATTCCAGCAGCATCCTGTGTTCCTCGGCCGCGATATCGCCGCGAAAGGAAAGGGCGATCATCTGGTAGCGAAGATATTTGTCGAATACGCCGCCATGAGTTTCCATGAGCGCGGCTGAACCGCAGGCGGAAATCAGCGCCTGATGAAATTCCCAGTCATAGCGCTTCCAGACTTCGGTCTCGCTGCGATCGCCGGCCAACATGCGCTTTTCCATTGCCGCAAGCTTGTGGTGGGCGGCAACGACTCGGCCTTCCCATTCCATGTCGCCGGCGACAAAGGACTGCTCCAGCGCGTGCGCTTCCAGCAGCAGGCGGAGATCGGCGATCTGCTTCAGGTTGTCGGCGGATACGGGGGCGACCTCGAATCCGCGCTGGCCTTCGGCGAGTACGAGACTCTCCGACGAGAGCCTGTTCAGAATCTCGCGCAGGGTGGAGATGCTGGCGCCGTAAGTGTCGCGCAGCCTCTCAAGCTTGAGTTTCTGCCCGGGTGTGAGGCGGCCGAAGATGATGTCGGCGCGTATCCGACGATACGCGTTTTCTCCAATCGTGAGGCCGTTGTCGGCATTTGCCGGAATCGCAGCTTGTTTCATAGGTTTTTGATAATCTCGGACAATCGGGAACGCAAGAAAGCCTGTGTCTCCCCGGTCGGACAGATGGCGGAAGGATGCTTGTCCGAATGAGGTGCGGGCAATTCTCATCCCCAAGAATGAAAGCGAATGATAAAATCAAAAATATAGGAGATTTTCCATTTCGGCTATTGATCATTGATCTGTCTAGTGTCATGACTTTGCGATCGGCGGGCATGAATACCGCCGCTTTCGCCATGCGATTGGCGCCAAAAACGGTCAGGCAAACGGTCTGGGAGGACTATTCGATGATCAATCTGACAAGACGCACCCTGATGGCTGCGGCCACGGCGGTAGCGGTGATGGGTTTTGCCGGCGCCGCTGCCGCGCAAGGCAAGGTTCAGCTTCGCTTCTCTGCGGTGTTTTCCGATCAGGACATCCGCGCCGAAATGATGAAGAAGTTCGCCGAGGCCATCGGACCGGACTTCGACTATCAGGGATACTACGGCGGCACGCTCTTCAAGCAGGGCACCGAACTCGTGGCGCTGCAGCGCGGCAATCTGGAAATGGGCAACATTGCCCCGCAGGATATCTCCAACCAGATCCCGGCATGGTCGGTGCTGACCTCGGCCTACCTGTTCCGTGACGCCGCGCATCTGCAGAAATTCTTCGCAAGCGACGCGGGCGCCGAGATGAAGAAGATGGTCGAGGACCAGCTCAAGGTGAAGATTCTCGGCCCGACCTATTTCGGCTCGCGCCAGGTCGGTCTCAATCTCGACAAGACGATCACCACGCCCGAGGACATGGCCGGCATCAAGCTGCGTATGCCGGGTGGCGATGCTTGGCAGTTCCTCGGCAAGGCGCTCGGCGCCAACCCGGTGCCGATGGCCTACGCGGAAGTCTATACCGGTCTCCAGACCGGCGCGATCGACGGTCAGGACAATCCTTTCCCGAACGTCCAGAACATGAAGTTCTACGAAGTCATGAAGCAGATCGTGCTGACCTCGCATCTGGTCGGTTATGACCTGCTGACGATCTCGCTGGACGCATGGAACAAGCTGTCGCCCGACCAGCAGGCAAAGGTCCAGAAGGCTGCCGACGATGCCATCGCCTGGAGCACCGCGCAGCATCAGAAGCGGGAAGACGACCTCGCCGCGTTCTTCAAGGAAAAAGGCCTGAAGATCTACAAGCCCGACGTCGATGCCTTCCGCAAGCACGCCCAGAAAATGTATCTGGAATCCGATCTGGCCAAGGATTGGCCGGCCGGAATGGTTGACCGCATCAACGCTCTCTGATCGCCTGAGAAAAGCGTGACCCCGGCGCGCGTCGCCGGGGTCATGCCGGTTCTCCGCCAACCGCTACGGGGCGACGGCGGAAATCGAACGGGGAGGTCTCAATGCGGCTTTCGTCAATCGGAACGTTTTTCTACCGGCGGGCCGAAAACCTGCTCGCGCTCATGCTGGCGGTCATGTTTCTGGCGTTCCTTGCCCAGATTCTCTTTCGCTATGTCCTCAATCTGCCGATCGGATGGACGTCCGAACTGACGGTCATCATGTGGCTCTGGCTCGTCCTCTGGGGCGCGGCGCTTGTGCTGCGCGAGGATGAGGAAATCCGCTTCGACCTCGTCTACAGCTCCGTAAGGCCCGGCGCGCGACGCTGGATGGCAGCGATTGCCGCCCTCGCCCTGATCGCGCTTTACCTGCTCTCGATGCCTGCCGCCTACGATTATGTGACATTCATGAAGGTGCAGAAGAGCGCCTACATGAAGATCAGGTTCGACTACCTGTTTTCGATCTACATCATCTTCGCGGTCGCGGTCCTCGTGCGCTACGGTTGGATCCTGTGGCGCGCCCTTCGCCCCGGTGAGGTCATGCCGGACGAGGGAACCGGGGAGCGCCGGTCATGAGCGTCGATCCGTTTCTCGTCTGCGTCGTCTCCATCGTCGCGCTAAGCCTGCTCGGCCTGCCGATCGGACATGCGATGATCGTTTCGTCCATTCTCTACCTCTATCTGGCAGGCCTCGACATGGGCACGGCCGCCGAGCAGCTGCTGAACGGCATGTATACGAGCTATATCCTGCTCGCGGTGCCGCTGTTCATCCTGTCGGCCGAAATCATGAATTCCGGATCAATGACGATCCGGCTGCTGAATTTCTGCAACGCGCTGGTCGGCCGCTTCCGCGGGGGGCTTGCGCAGGTCAATATCGTCCAGTCGATCATCTTTGCGGGCATGTCGGGTTCCGCGATCGCCGATGCGGCCGGCGTCGGCCGCATGATGCAGAAGATGATGACGGAGGGCGGGCGCTATCCGGCGAGTTTCGCCGCGGCGCTCACCGCGGCAACCGCGATCATCGGGCCGATCATTCCGCCGTCTATTCCCGTCGTGCTCTACGCGCTCGTTTCCGATGCCTCCATCGGCTACCTGTTCCTCGGCGGCATGGTTCCAGGCCTTTTGATGGGCCTGATCATGATGGTGATGGTCGTGTGGACAGCCCGCCGGCGCGGGTTCCCGGTCGAAGAGCCGGTGCCGGTGAAAAAGTTGCCGGGCATAACCTTCCGCGCATTGCCGGCGCTGATGATGCCCGTCGTGCTGCTCGGCGGCATCTATTCAGGCGTCACGACGCCGACGGAAGCAGCCGCAATCGCGGCAAGCTACGCCTTTCTCATCTCGGTGTTCTTCTATCGGACCATGACCCTGCGAGGTATCTATTCGATGCTGCTGACCAGCGCGCGCATGACAGCCTCTATCGGCATGCTGATCGCGGGTGCGCTGGTCTTCAACTACGTCGTCACGGTTGAAAACATTCCGCGCACCCTGACTCTGCTGATGCAGAGCATGGACCTCTCGCCGACGATGTTCCTCGTCATCGTCAACATTCTGCTGCTTGTCCTCGGCTGTCTGCTGGAAGGCACGACCATCATTCTGATTGTCCTGCCGGTGCTGATTCCGACCGCCAATGCACTCGGCATCGATCTGGTCCATTTCGGCATCGTCTGCGTCGTCAACATCATGATCGGGCTGATCACGCCGCCCTATGGGCTGCTCCTCTTCATCATGACGAATATCGGCAATGTCTCCCTGCGTTCGCTGGTTCGCGAGGTGCTGCCCTTCCTCTATGCGATGCTCGTCGCGCTCGGCCTCATCACCTTCTTCCCCTCGCTCGTCCTCTTCCTTCCCCGCCTGTTCGGCTATCAGGGGTGACCGCAATGACCAGACCGATCTACATCCTGAACGGCCCGAACCTGAACCGTCTCGGCACCCGCGAACCGGAAATCTATGGCAGCACGACCTTGGCCGAAATCGAGACCATGTGCCGCAAGGCTGCCGGCGATGTGGTCGTCGAGTTCCGCCAGTCCAACCGGGAATACGAAATCATTGATTGGGTACATGAGGCGATCGACAGCCCGGCCGCCGGCATCATCATCAATCCGGCCGCCTTCACCTTCGTTTCGATCGCCATCCTCGACGCGCTGAAGATGTTTCCCGCTCCGATCATCGAACTGCACATCTCCAACATTCACAAGCGCGAGGCGATCTACCACAATTCGCTTGTCTCGAAGGTTGCGACCGCCGTCATCGCGGGCCTTGGCCCGCAGGGCTACGAGGTTGCGGTCAGGGCGATGCTGCAGTTGACCGCACGCTGAAGTGCAGTGCTTTCACGGCCTGCTCCCTCAAATTGCAGGAAGGCGCGGGCCGGGGCGGGACCGCGCCTTCCATCATGCCGCTGATGCGGTCAGGAGTTACATCGTCGGCATGATTGTAATGTCGCGGATGTCACCATTCACGCCTTCGATCTTGCCTTTTGCGGCAGCTTTGCCGCTGTCCAGATCCACCGAATAGAGCGTGTTGGCGTTGACCAGCCAGGCTGTGTTCATCATGTCGGCGCCGGTCTCCACGTCGAAGGCGAATGGCCCCTTCGCCCCGTCGAGGCCCAGCTTGCCGATGGCAGCCAGCGTGCCGTCATTGGGTGAAGTCTGCTGGATGAGGGCCACAATGGTTGCGTCGATATCGAACATCTTGGTCTTTTCGGGCTTGCCGTAGCTGTTGATATAGGCTGCGGCGACGATGTTCGGAGCCTCGCCGGCATGCATGTCCTTAGCCTCGTATGCGAGGCTGCCGTCGACCGTCACCTTGCCGGTTTCAACGTCGACGCGGTGATTGGTGGTGCCGGACATGAAGCGAAGTTTGTCGGCGGCTGGGTTGAAGTCGACGATGACCGAGCTGTCACCCATCGGCAGCTTCGTGTCCATCGTGGAAAGCTTTTCGGCGGCGCCCGTCGCCGGGTCGATGACGACGACGACATTGTCGGGCGTCACACCGACCAACGTCTTGTTGGAGGGGCGCAGGTCTATGCCGACAAGCCTGTCGACGCCGGTTACATCTTTGGTGCCGGAAACGGCGAGCGTCTCTGTATCGAACATCACCAGGGTCTTGTCGCCGACAAGACCGATGGCCGGCGCTGCGAGCGCCGCGGACATCGACATGACGATGGCGGTGGATGAAAGGGCTGCGATGCGAAGCATGGTGGAATTCCTTCCTGGTTAGCCTGTCAGGACTGGTGTTCATCACCGTCCTTGGTCCCGAAGACACCGGCCGAGCGGATTCGGATGCAGGGAGGGGAAATTTTTTTGCATCTTTTTTTGCGTTCCCCGTGTCTCTACCTTCAACAGCGAGGATTTCTTGATGTGGCAGTATGCGGGTGCCGGTGATCTTCATGGTATGAAGAAGCCCGTGCCGTCCCCTGGCACCGGGGGAGCAGACAGGGTGATCGATTTGACGCAAGGCGATGCGGCGCGGCCGGGTACTCTGGAAGGCGCGCTCGCGGCCTGCGCCAAAGGTCAGGAGCACGGGCTTGAAGCTGTGCTGGCGCTCGAGGGCGGGCGTATGCTCGGCATTGCGTCGCGAATGCTCGGAAGGCGCGACCTTGCCGAAGAGGCCCTGCAGGACTCAATGGTGCAGATCTGGCGCAAGGCCACCCAGTTTCGTGCCGGCAACGGTTCAGCACGCGGCTGGGTTTACGCCATATTGCGCAATCGCTGTCGCAATATCCTTCGCGACGATGCCCGGCTGAGCATCTTGTCGCCGCCTGAACTGACCTTCCTTCAGGAGGCACGTCAGGAGATCGTTCGCGAGGAAGGTTGGGAAATGCTGCCCGGTTCAACCAGATTGCGAGACTGCCTTGCCACGCTCGATCCGGCCAGCCGGGAGGCAATTCTGCTCGCGCATGTGGTCGGATTCAGCCACGGCGAAATTTCGGCGAGACAGGGCGTGCCGTTGGGCACCGCGAAATCATGGATCCGTCGCGGCCTCAGTGCCCTGCGGGAGTGCCTGTCATGACAGCGACCTCCAACGATTTTCTGGCACAAGCAGACGACTATGTGCTGGGCCTGTTGTCCGACAGCGAGACGGAAGCGTTTGAGGCGGCCATGGCACATGACGAAGCGCTGGCCCGGCGGGTCGGCGATTTGCATGACAGGTTGCTGCCGCTCGATCTGTCGGCGCCGGAGGCTGATGTGCCCGATGACATGACGAGCCGCGTCAAACGTGCGGTAGCCGAGCATCCCACAATATTGAGACCCGGCGCGACAAACCCTGCCGCGGCGGTTGGGACAAGGCGATCGGCATGGGGCATGATGGCCGCTTCACTTGCGGGCCTGATTATCGGCTTCGGTCTTGGCTGGTTCAATCCCGATCCGCAGCCGGCGGTGGTCGCGGTCCTGCTGGACCAGAACGGCGTTCCTCAGGCAATCATCGAAGACTATGGCAACGACACTGCGCAGGTGCGCTTTGTCGCGGACATAGAAGTTCCGTCTGATCGAACAATGCAGGTCTGGACCTTGCCGTCGAAGGAGATGGGCGCGACGTCGCTCGGGATTCTGAGCGGCGTCCAACCGACCTTGCTGCACAGTCAGGATTTGCCGCGTCCCGCCGATCAGCAGCTCTACGAGATCACGCTGGAGCCGCTTGGCGGTTCGCCGACCGGCCGGCCGACGGGACCGATCCTGGGCAAAGGTTATGCCGCACTGCAGGGATCATAATCGCGCGCCAACCGCTCAACGGGCACCCTTCATCTGCGCCGGATGAACCTGCCCGAGCCACGTCTCCGTCAGCGGCGCGTTGCCGCGCGACAGATAGGCGCGAAGGTCTACCGTCTCGCGGTCGGCTGGCGACCTGATATCGAAGACCATGCGCCAGCGATCGGTGCCGACGATCGGCAGTACATAGGGGTTGACGATCTCGACGCCGGCGGGTGCGGTGATCTGCGGTTTCACACCATCCTTCTGCCCGAGGCCCTTGAGGGCCGGGCCGTCGAAGTCGAGCACGACCTTGATCAGGCCCTCGGGGCGCTTCTGGCCCGGTACGCCGCCGCGGCCGATCCGGGTCGCGACCGTTCGCGCGAGGTTCATTGCCACGGGCGGCCTGTCGGACCAGTAGAGGCGGTAGTCGAAGCGCATTTCGTCGCCGGCGGCGGGCTTCTGCGCCGGATTCCAGAAGGCGACGATGTTGTCGAAGATTTCATCGTCTGTCGGGATCTCGACTAGTTGCACCGCGCCGGCGCCCCAGGGTGAGGTGGGCTCGACCCAGACCGCCGGGCGCTTGTCGTAGAAGACGCCGTCGTCCTGGTAATTGTTGAAATCGCGGTCGCGCTGGATCAGCCCGAAACCCTTCACATTGTTGTCCATATAGGAAGAGGTGACGACACGTGCGGGATCGTTGAGCGGGCGCCAGATATGTTCGCCCGCGCCGGTCAGGAGCATCAGACCGTCCGTGTCATGGACTTCCGGCCGCCAGTCGGAGGCCTGCCACCGGTTGCTTTCGGAATACCAGTACATCGACGTCAGCGGCGCGATTCCCAACCGCTCGACCGGGGCACGGAAGAACAGGCGGCTCGAGACCTCCATGACCTGCCCTTCGCCATCGGTGTTGCGGATGACGAGACGGTAGGCGCCCGCAACGCTCGGTCCGTCAAGCAGCGCATGGATGACGGCGCGGCCCTGCGCATCCTCGCTCAGGTAAAACTCGGTGAAACGCGGGAACTCCTCCGGCGAGCCAAGGCCTGTGTTCAGCGCAATGCCACGGGCTGAAAGGCCATATTGGCGAAAGGCACCGTCGCTTCGAAAGTAGGCCGCGCCGAGAAACGATATCCAGTCGCTCTTGAGGTCTGGTCGCATAATCCGGAAGCCGGCGAAGCCTGCGTCGCGCGCCAGCGCGCGCGCCGGACCGTCAGCCGGCATATCGAAATAGGCAGGCGTGTACCTGATCTCGCGGGCAGCGCCATCAGCCACCGTGAAAATTTTCACCGGTTCGCGGAAATAGGTGCCCAGATGGAAAAACTGAAACGGGATATTGCCGATCTGCAGCGTTGCCTCCGGCCGGAACTTGATCCGCCAGTGCGCGTCATAGTCGATCTTCTCCAGCACATCCGCCTGCCGGACGACGGGCGGCACATAGGGTTTTGCCGCGAGCGCCTTTGCACGCTCGGCAAGCCGGTCGAAACTGAAGGGAGCAGCGGCGCCATAGGTTTGTTTGAAGACCGGTGGCGGCATCGCCGGCGCGGTGGCCTGGGCGGATGCCCAATGGGTGGTCGTCAGAAAGACGGAAACGGCCATGACGGCCAAACCGAAACGCGGCAGTGACAAGGACGGGCTCCATAGAACGGGCGGCGGACAACGGCCGGAGGCTAGCGGCCGAAGCGGTCAATAAATCAAGCGAAATTTGTCGGGCGCGGGGCGATTGCCCGTTTTTTCATGGCTAAATTCTCCAATCGTGCCGGGTGTGGTTATGCCGACCCGAATTGTCTATCGTTGCGGCAGGCATCCGGCGGCTGAATGGAGTTGGGAAATTTGGCGCGCATCACGACAGATCCGGTCTACGATCCTTCGAAGCCGCTGACGGCCTTCGACCGTTTCTGGTGCCGCTTCATCAACGATCCGCGCGATCTGCCGTTCATTTATCTTTGTCTTCAGATAACCTTCATCCTGATCCCGTTGGCTGTCGTGTTGTTTGTCATGGGCGACCCGCCATGGTGGGCATATGCCGGGTACTATGTACTGCTGTTCGGCATCTTCCTGTCGCCGTTCATCCTGATGCTGCACAACACCTGTCACCGGACGCTGTTCAAACCGCGCTTCCGTTGGGCCAACAATTACATTCCCTGGGTGCTCGGGCCTTTCTTTGGCGAGACGCCCGACACCTATTATGCGCACCACATCGGAATGCATCATCCGGAGAACAATCTGGAGGATGACCTGAGCACGACCATGCCCTATCAGCGCGACAGTGCGGGCCATTTCCTGCTTTATTTCCTGCGCTTCTTCTTCGGGATCTTCTACGAACTGACGGCCTATGTGCTGCGCCGCCGCCGCATGAAACTGCTGCGGCGCATGATGCGGGGCGAACTCGTTTACTGGGCTGTCGTGATTGCGCTGATGGTATTCAACTTGCAGGCGGCTTTACTGGTCTTCGTTGTGCCGCTGGTAATGACGCGGTTCCTGATGATGGCCGGCAACTGGGGGCAGCATGCTTTCATCGATCCGGCAGATCCCGGCAACTGCTATCTGAATTCAATCACCTGCATCAATTGCCGTTACAACCGGACGTCCTTCAACGATGGCTATCACATCAGTCATCACCTGAAACCCAACCTGCACTGGACCGAGCATCCGCTTGTCTTCGAACGCGAGCGCCAGACCTATGCGCGTGAGGGCGCGCTGGTTTTCGAGGGCATCGATTTCTTTCAGGTTTGGGCAGCGTTGATGGCGAAGCGATACGATTGGCTTGCCCGGCACGTCGTTCATTTGGATGAGAACAATCAAGGGCTGGATGAAACTGTCGCGCTGTTGAAGCGCCGGACGCGCAAGTTCCCGAGCGTGAGAGACAGTATTGCGCCGACTGGGGCGCGTACGGCCTAGGTCGTCAATTTTTCAATACGTCGCGCCATTCCAGGTGGCGTTCGATCTGCGCCTTGGCGAAGGGGCATAGCGGGATGATTGAGATTCCCGACGCGCGCGCATCTTCAACGGCGCGGGCGACCAGGGCCTCGCCGACCGACCGTCCCCGCATCGCGTCGGGAACATATGTATGGTCGATGATGATGAGTTTTTCGCCAGCGCGTGTGTAGGTCATCTCTGCTTCCGCACCGTTCAGATTGACCGAATAGCGGCCTTTGCTGGCCGTCTGCTCATGTCGAATGAGCAGGTCGTCCGGCGGCGTTGGCGGCATGCATCTTCCTTTCACGGTGGCGCGGATCGGTACCGCAGTTTGCCACAGCGTGTGTTCGCTTCAATGAAAATTGCGCTCCCTTGGGCATGGCCGAGGCCGCTGCGGACAGAGGCGCTTCAGCCGCGCCGGCGTGCGCTCCTTGTCGCGGGCACCCGTGCCGGGCGTTGCCGGGACGGTGGCATTGCACAAGGCCCGGACAGCGCGTTTTTCACGCGAATGATACGGCCTCGCGCGCCTCAGGATGGCCTGAAGTCTGTCAGCCGGAAGCGCGGCTTTCAGTTTGAGTATCCGTTTCGACACTTTGAAAGATCTGTCCTGTACCCGTCTGGATCAGGCTGTCCTGACAACGACGGATGAAAAGCGCGTTCAGTCCGCGCATGCGCGCCAGATCGCCGCCGGTTTCCGCCCCGAGCACCATGAGGGCAGTCGCCCATGCGTCAGCTTCCATGCATGTTTCTGCAACGACCGTCACCGACGCGACATCATTTTCCACCGGCCCGCCGCGCACGGGGCTCATCGTATGTGAGTAGCGTCTTTCCCCGAGAGTGACGAAGTGCCTGTAGTCGCCGGACGTCGCGACGGATGCGTCCGCCAGTTCCAGGATCGAAAAGGGTGCCCGGATACCCTCGTCGGGTCGTTCTATGGCAATCGCCCACGGGTTGCCGTCGGGCTGTGCGCCGATGGCGCGCAGTTCGCCGTCGATACATGTCAGCGCGTGTCCAATGCCAAATTCTAGGAGCGTATCGGCGAGACGGTCGACGCCGTAGCCCTTGGCGATGCCACCGAGGTCGAGCGTAATCGGGGAGATCTTGCGCAGCCTCAGGTTCTCGCCGTCGATTTCGAGACATTGGTTTGCCGGCGGGCGCGGCGTACCCAATGCGCGACTGATGGCGCGGGTGTCGGCATCGCGCGGACCGAAACCCCACGCGCTGACCGCATCACCCATGCCGATGTCAAAGGCGCCCCGAGAGAGTGTGCCGACATGCAGTCCACACTCGATGACCTCAAGCATCTCCGGACTGACCGGTTGCCACCTGCGCAACGGCGCGGCGTTGAGGACCGAGAGGTCTGATGCATCGTTCCAGCTCGACATTTGACGGTCGACAGCATTCACGCTTGCGGCAAGCACCCGGTCTATCGCTGCGATGGGTGCCTGCGGCGGGACGTAGTAAATTGCCGACCAGCGCGTGCCCATGGTCGGGCCGCTGGCGACATGACGGATCAGGTCAGTAGACATCTTCGGCATATTGTCCCTTCGCTTTGAGGGCGACCGGCGTCAGGCCGGACGGCAGTAGGATTTCCGCAAGTGCGGCCTGAACGCCGTTCGCCATGTCGCGACTGCCGCAGACGAGAATCTGGGCGCCGTTCTCGATCAGCGTTCTCAGACGGGCGGCATCGCGCATGATGATATCCTGCACATAGGCTCCCTTGCCGGCGCGGGAGAACGCGGCAAGCGCCGTCTCCAGCCTGCCCTCGGCATGCCAGCGCCGCAGTTCTTCTTCATAGAGCAGGTCGGAGCGGGGATGGCGTGCGCCGAAATAAAGGTGCATCGGCCGCCGGCTGTCGTTCGCCCGTGCAAAGCCGGCAAGCGGGCCAATGCCGGTTCCCGCGCCGATCATGATCACTGGCTTGCGATTGCGGGCAGGGCGAAACGCATCGTTGCGGCGGATGAAGCCGATGATCGTGTCGCCGGGCCTGAGTGCAAGCAACTGCCCGGAACAGAGCCCGCCCGGATGTCTGCTGACGCATATTTCGATAAATCCGTCGTCGCTGCCCGAGGCAAGCGAATAGAAGCGGGGCACGTTCGAACCGCGCGGCATCATGCCGATCAGGTCGCCGGCCTCGAATCTGGCGATTGCCTTGCCTGACAGGCGAGCCAGCATGCCGCGCTGCGGCAGGGCAAAGCGCAGGATTGCCGATGGCGCCTGTATTTCGGCGCCATAGTCCCGCCGGGATATGAGGGTGAGTTGATGGGCGCGCGGGGCGGCCGGGTGATGGGCCAGCTCCAGATCGATGCCCATGGCTTTGCCTAGCGCCCGGCCCCAGCGCGCAAAATCCTGAGGCGACTGCCGGTCGACGGTGTCCATGGGAATGAGGCTCTTCCAGCCCTTCCGCGCGGCCTGACGGGCAACCTCATGGGCAAAGGCGCAATAGGCGGCGAACTGACGTTCACCGAAGCCGAGAATGGCAATCCGCATTTCGGGCGCCGCCGGAAGTTCGGCGAGACGCGTCAGGAACTGCCGGGCCGAGGCCGGAGCATCGCCGTCACCATAGGTTGCGGTGAGAATAAGAAGACGCTCCGCGTGGCTGTAGCTGTGCGGCGCGAAGCGATCCATTTCCGCCACGTGGACATGCTGGCCTGCTGCAGTCAGCGACTTGTGCAGGCTCGCGGCGAACCCCCAGGTCGTTCCGCTTTCGGAGCCGACGAGGATGACGGTATTGGCGCGCCCCGGGGCGGCATTGTGCGCGATGCGCGGTCGCGACCGCCGACCGGCCAACCACATCAGGAAACCGGTGGCCGACAGCACGGGTGCCGCGAGAGCTGCCATGCCGAGGAGCAGGCCCAGCCACCAGGCGCCGTGTCCTGTATGGAGCATATAGATCGCTTCGTTAAATCGCTGCCAGGCATCATGCGGTGTCCATGCGAGGGTCTGACCGGTACCCTGATCGATGAAGCCGTCCCCGGTATCTGTCTTGAGGGTGAAGACATCCGTCTTGTCACCGGCGTACGGAAAGCTGAGCTCGCGCAACTGGCTGAGCGGCGTCGCCTGCAGCAGCGGCATATCGGCGGGGGAATATCCGCTCTGGCCGCTGACCATGCTCGGTATTGCGGGGGGCTCGGAGCCTTTCGGCAAAATCCCGAATGTGCCGGCGAACATGACGAGGGCGGTCAGCGACGACAGGATGAAACCGGGCGCTGCAACCCGCGCGAGAGTCACGTGCCATCGTCCCGGTGCACTGCCGCGCGCGGCTGCGAAAATCTTTCGCCATCCGCCGGATCGACGTGCCAGGAGAGCCAGTCCGGAAAATGAGAGTAGCAGCATCGCGCCGGCGCCGGCAGCAGCGGCCATGCGTCCGCCATCGCCAAGAAACAGCGAACGATGGAGGTTGGTCAGCCATCGCTCGGTCGGTGAACGTGTATGACTCGCGATACCAAGTCCGGTGAGCGGGTCGATAATGGCGGCATGCGGCACATCGTCCCTGAAATAGAATGCGGTGATCTGACCCGAGGGCGACCGCTTTATCTGTTCCACGCCAGGAAACGCGTCTTTCACCCGGCCGGCCAGCTGCGCCGTCGTTGTTACGGCGACGTCGCGGGCAGGCGGCGCCTGCCAGCGTTCCATCGCCGTAAAGACCGAAAGTGCCGCACCGCTCGCGGCCAGAACGATCACGAGGATCGCGGCGGCAAGACCGGGCAATCTGTGCAGGGAACGCAGCATGACTTGTTCCTGACCGCGCAGTTACATGCTGTAGGAGAAGCTGGAGACGTAGCGGCGGCCCCGTGTCGCCTGACCGCTTCCCTGGCTGGTCAGCGGCACGACGACATCCGACGGGCTTTCCCGCATGTCCTCGGCAGCAGCATCGATATGCAACTGGTAGCCGGCATCGAACAGCGCGTCTGCTAGGTCGAATGTAACCGACAGGGAGCGTCCGGAACCGACGCTGGCGCCTGTAATGCCGTTGATCTCGCCTGGATTGCCGCCGGTTGCCTGGTACCAGCCTCCCAGATGATGGTAGTAGCGCGAGTTGCCGCCGGCCATCCATAGGCTACCCTCGTAGTTACCATTGGCATCGGTCACGTAGAACGCAAGATAGGCGCCGTTGCCGCCGTAGCGGTTCAGCGTCGTGGTAAAGGTTACGGACTTCGCGAGTGCTGCGGTTGGCAGCGTGAGTGTCGTGCTGAGGAGAAGTGCGGCGGCAAGTGATTTCATCATCGGGAGGCTCCGTGTTTCTTTTGCAGCCTTGTTCTGGACCGCCCGCCTGATCTCATCCTGACGATGGCGACGATTGGGCTTAAGGCTGGCGTAAGCTTTCCGAAGCCATTGAAAATCCCGGTCCCTGGGCCGATGCCGCAGGGCCGGGATATTCAGGACTTGCGCCGGGTCGCGCGCGCCTGTCAGTTCACGTGTATCTTGGTCTGCTCGTTGAACAGGCCGTTGGCCGGCGGGCTGACCGTGCCGGCGGGCGCCGCGTTGTTGCCGCCCCGGTTGTCGTCGTCATCTTCCGCGTAACGGTCGTGATCGTGATCGCGCGCTTCACGGTGCTCTTCCATCTCATGGCTGCTGTCCGCGACCGCGATACCCTGGGCATGCATGACGCTCTGGTTCGCGGGCACGAGCGCGGCCGGGTTCAGGTGATAGAGCGATGCGTTGGCAATGGCCGGCACCGAAGCAAGGCCAAGCGTTGCGGCGATGGCCAGAATGGCTGAAGAGGTTTTCATCACAGGTCTCCTTCCTTGTTGGACCGGTGACAGAATGGCGCCGCGACATGAGCCCTACCTGACGCAAGCCAGGAAAGTGCTTCAGGTCGCCGTCAGCTTGCTGCTCGCCTGAAGGTATTTTCAAATCGGAATGAGCCGGAAGAATGTGAGGGATCGAAAGGAGGCCAACTGCCGCCGACGCTAGTCGTGGTCGCGGTCTTTCGTTTCCATGTCGACGATTTCCAGCGTCGCGGGATTGACCTTGGCTTCGATCGAGCGTCCGTCTCGATCGGTTCCCTTTATCTGGTAGCAACCGTCGTCGATCTTGATCCGGCGCACGGTCCATCCCAGTTCCGTGGCCATTTTCTGAACGGCGTCGCGCGGCTGCCAGTCCGCGACCGGCACGAAGCAGTCGCGATCGCGGTCGTCGGCGCGCGCAATGCCAGCGGCAAGCACGTTCGACAGGATCAGGGTCGCGATCATTGAAGACTTCAATCTATCTACTCCGGCCACAGGTCAGCACGACACACTCTAGGCCGCAAGCCTGAACGCAGGCTGAAGGCCGATCTGCTTTCGACTTAAGCTGAGGTTCAGGTTACAAACCCAGAAGATGGCCAAAAGCAATCGAGGTGGGCCTGGCATGCGCGTTCTGTTGATCGAAGACGATACGGTTCTGGGCGCGGCGGTGCGTGACCAGGTTGCAGCCGATGGTCATTCGGTCGACTGGGTCCTGCGCCTCGATCATGCCGCGGATCATCTGAAGGCTGCGGCCTATGATCTCATCCTGCTCGACCTGATGCTTCCCGATGGCCGCGGCATCGGATTTCTTCGGACAATCCGTTCCGCCGGCGATGTGACGCCGGTCATTATCCTCACCGCGCTCGACCAGATCACCGACCGTATCGACGGACTCAATGCGGGCGCCGACGATTATCTGGTCAAGCCGTTCGACCTGTCGGAACTGTCCGCCAGGCTCAACGCGGTCTCCCGGCGCTACGCGGGTAACCCCAATCCTCTGGTGACGATCGGCAACCTTCAGATTGACCTTGCCGGTCGCTCGGTACGGCTGAACGGCAGGCCGGTCACGCTGACCGCGCGCGAATGGGTTCTGTTTGAATCGCTGGTGCAGCGACCTGGCCAGCTGCTGTCCAAGGGGCAGCTGGAAGAAAGGCTCTACTCTTTCGATACCGAGATCGAAAGCAACACGATCGAGGTGCATGTCAGCCGACTCCGCAAGAAGCTCGGGCGGGAGAGCATCGAGACCGTCCGCGGCCTTGGCTACAGGCTCGGGGAACAGGCGTGAAAAAGCCCGGCTCGCTCCTCTGGCGGCTCGCCCTGACTATCGGTCTGGTGGTGGCGGCCGCTTGGATTGCGACGGCTTTCATGACGGCGCGAATTCTCGACAACGAGATCGGCGAGGTTTTTGACGGCGCGCTGCAGGCGACGGCACAGCGCATCCTGCCGCTTGCCGTTACCGATATCATGAGCCGGGAGGAAGAGGGGGTGAACCAGCGTATCGCCGCCCTGACCGGCAACGAGGAATATCTTGTTTATGTGGTGCGCGATGATCTTGGCCGCACGCTGCTCCGGTCGCAAAATGCCGATACGGTTGATTTTCCTGCTTTCGACGGCATCGGCTTTCGCATGACGCCGACCCACCGGATCTATCAGGACGCTGCGGTCCAGGGAACGATTACGATCTCTGTCGCCGAACCGCTGGAGCACCGACGCGAGGTCGCGCACGATACCATCATGGCGCTGGCACTGCCGCTGATCGGGCTTCTGCCGCTCAGCCTCGTTGCCATTTGGGTTCTAGTGCGCACCACCCTTTCCCCGGTCCGCCGGTTCAGCGCCTCGATCGAGACGCGCGGCAGCGGCGATCTGTCGCCGCTCGGCGCGGGCGATCTGCCGCAGGAAATCGTCCCTGTCGCGACTGCGGTCGATAGCCTTCTTGAACGTGTCCGACGGGCGCTGGATGCCGAGCGTAGCTTTACCGCCAATGCGGCCCATGAACTGCGCACGCCGGTAGCGGCCGCTCTTGCGCAGACCCAGCGCCTCATTGCCGAGACGGGCGAGGATACGGCGAAGCGCCGGGCTGTCGAGATCGAAACGTCATTGAAGAGGCTCAACCGGCTGTCGGAAAAGCTGATGCAACTGGCGCGGGCCGAAAGCGGCCGCATGCGCAGTCCTGCCCCTTACGATATCCGGGAAGTGATCCGGTTGACGGTACAGGATGCCGGCGCGCAGCGGGAAGGCAATCCTGTGCGCCTTTCGCTGCCCGGAATGCCTGTCATGGCCGATATCGATCCGGATGCCCTTTCCATCGTCTGCCGCAACCTGATCGAGAACGCGATCAAGCATCGTAGTGGCGAGGGCAGGGTCGATGTCGCGCTGTCGCGTGAGGGCACGTTGCATGTGGTCAATGAATCGCCCGTCGTCGCGCCGGAGGTTCTCGAAGCGATCGTGCGGCAGTTCGAGCGCGGCCAGACGATGGCGGAGGGAAGCGGCCTGGGCCTTTCCATCGTCCAGGCGGTAGCGGTCGGCGCGGAAGGCGGCTTCGATATACGCTCGCCCGCACGCGGCAGGGAGGATGGCTTCGAGGCGATATTCCGCGTTGCCATGCCTGCATCGCCGACGGTAGGGAAATCCTGATCTTCGGTCCGTCCCCGTCTAGTGAAAATTGCGCCCCTTGGGCATGGCCGAGGCCGTGCCGTCCTGCCGCGACGGATAGGTGCGCATCAGCCGCTTCAGCCGCGCCGGCGTACGCTCCTTGTCGCGGGCATCCATGCCGGGCTTTGTCGCCTCGTCGGCATTCGAGGTCTGGCCGAGATCCTCGATCCTGCGCGATGTCAGGGTTGAGAGCATCGGCATCAGATCTTCCATGTGCTCTACCACGACATGGATGACGTTTTCCTCCTTCTGCAGTTTCCCGATAACGCCGACGCAGCGCGAGCCGAGAACGATGGCGCGGTACTTCTCGAAGGTCTTCGGCCAGACGATCAGATTGGCGACGCCCGTCTCGTCTTCGATCGTCTCGAAAATGACGCCCTTTGCCGAACCCGGCCGCTGGCGCACCAGCACCAGCCCCGCCACCTTGACGCGCGCGCCGTTCCGCATCGTCTGCAGCGCCACGCTCGGCACGCACCGGGTCCTGTCCAGCCGCTTGCGCAGAAAGGCCATGGGGTGAGCCTTCAGCGAGAAGGAGAGCGACTGATAGTCGTTGACGACTTCCTCGCCAAGCGGCATCGGCGGCAGGGCGATGTCGGGCTCGTCCTGAAGGCGCGCCTGACCGGCGGCGGCGAAAAGCGGCAGCCGTTCGGCGCTCGACAGCGGGTCGAGCGCGCGCGCAGCCCATAGCGCATCGCGCCGCGAAAGGCCGAGCGATCCGAAACAGTCCGCTTCGGCGAGCTTCTCGATCGCGCGGCGCGTCAGGCCGGATCGCATCCACAGGTCGCGCACGCTGTCATAGCCGCGCCCGCGTCTTTCCATCAGCCGGTTTGCGTCTTCTTCGCCAAGCCCCTTCACCTGCCGCAAGCCGAGCCGGACCGCGTGGCTGTTCTTCATGATGCCGGCCATCGGCCGGTGCTGAGGGGAGACGGGACGCGTCTGCGCGCCCGGCTCCAGCAGCGTGTCCCAGCCGGAATGGTTGATGTCGACCGGCCGCACTTCGACGCCGTGTTCGCGCGCGTCGCGGATCAGCTGGGCCGGTGCATAGAAACCCATCGGTTGGGAATTGAGGATCGCCGCGCAGAAGACGTCCGGGTAGTGGCATTTGAGCCAGCAGGAGACATAGACGAGCAGGGCGAAGCTCGCCGCATGGCTTTCAGGGAAGCCATACTCGCCGAAGCCCTCGATCTGCCGGAAGCAGTGCTCGGCGAATTCGCGCTCATAGCCGTTGGCGACCATGCCTTCCACCATCTTGCTCTGGAAGGAGGCGATGGTGCCGACGCGCCGGAAGGTCGCCATTGCCCGGCGCAGCTTGTCGGCCTCACCCGGCGTGAAGCCCGCCGCGACGATGGCGATGTTCATCGCCTGCTCCTGGAACAGGGGAACGCCCAGCGTTTTCTCCAGCACGCGTTTGAGCTCTTCCTTGGGATAGACGACCGGCTCCTTGCCCTGCCGGCGCCGGAGATAGGGATGGACCATGTTGCCCTGTATCGGTCCCGGCCGGACGATCGCGACCTCGATGACGAGGTCGTAATACTTGCGCGGCTGAAGCCGCGGCAGCATCGACATCTGCGCCCGGCTTTCGATCTGGAAGACGCCGATCGTGTCGGCGCGGCAGATCATGTCGTATGTCGGCTTGTCGCCGTCTTCCAGCGACGCCAGCGTCTCGCGGCGGTCGTAGTGAGATCTGAGAAAACCGAAGGCCTTGCGGATGCAGGTCAGCATGCCCAGCGCCAGCACGTCGATCTTCAGCATGCCGAGACTTTCCAGATCGTCCTTGTCCCATTCCACGATCGTGCGGTCTTCCATCGCCGCGTTCTCGATGGGGACCAGCGACGAGAGCCTGTCGCGGGTGATGACGAAGCCGCCGACATGCTGCGAGAGATGACGCGGAAAGCCGATGATCTCCGAGGCCAGATCGAGCATCTGCTTTAAGTGCCGGTCTGTCGGATCAAGGCCGGCGCGGCGGGCATCCTCCTCGTCGATCTGTACCGACCAGCTACCCCATTTGGTGCCGTTGATGGCGCTGATCGCATCGTCGGAATAGCCGAAGACCTTGGCGACCTCGCGTAGCGCCGAGCGCGAGCGATAGGAGACGACGGTGGCGGCAAGCCCGGCCTTGTCGCGCCCGTACTTGCCATAGATGTACTGGATCACCTCCTCGCGCCGCTCATGCTCGAAATCGACGTCGATATCGGGCGGTTCTCCCCGTTCCTCCGAGATGAAGCGCTCAAACAGCAGATCGACCTTGTCCGGGTTCACGTCGGTAACGCCGAGGCAGTAACAGACGACGGAATTGGCCGCCGAACCGCGCCCCTGGCACAGGATGCCCTGCGAGCGGGCGAAGCGGACGATATCCCGCACGGTGAGAAAGTAGGGCGCATAGTCGAGCCTGGCGATCAGCGCCATTTCATGGTCGATGGACTTCAGGACCTTTTCCGGCGGACCGGCCGGATAGCGCTCCTTCAGGCCGAGCGCGACAAGCCCGGCAAGGGCTTCCTGTGAGGAAAGGCGCCGGTTGCCCAGTTCCTCGAAGACCGGATCTTCCGGGTACTGGTGACGCAGTTCGTCGAGTGAAAAGTCGATGCGGCCGAACAGGGCGGCAGCCTGGCCGAGAGCGGCTTCATGGCCCCTGAAAAGATGCCGCATCGCCCGCGGGTCGCGCAGGTGCCGTTCCGCATTCGCCTCCAGTCGCGTGCCGATGCCTTGCAGCGTCTCGTGCTCACGAATGCAGGTCAGTACATCCTGCAAGGGGCGCCGGGCAGGCGTGTGATAGAGCGCGTCGCCAATGGCGACGAGGGGAACATTGCTGGCCTTCGCCAGCGCGAAAAGCGTCTTCATCCGCCGCTGGTCGCCCGGCCCGTAATGGCGACTGAGCGCAAGGTGGACATGGTCGCCGAAGCGGTCAGCAAGCGTTTTGAGAATATCGGCCAGCCTGCCGTCGATTTCCCTTGGTGGGACAAGCGCCAGCAGCAGACCCTCGCCCTTCTCCATGAGGTCGGCAAACCTCAGGTGGCATTCGCCCTTGGGCGCGCGGCGTTTGCCGAGCGTCAGCAGTTCGCAGAGATGGCCGTAAGATTTGCGGTCCTCGGGCCAGACGAAGATGTCGGGTGTGCCGTCCATGAAGACGAGCCGGCAGCCGACGGCAAAACCGATACTCGCCTCCTTTGCGGCCATATGGGCGCGTACCACGCCGGCAAGCGAGTTGCGGTCGCAGATGGCGATGCCATCGAGGCCGAGGGCTGCTGCTTCCAGCACCATTTCTTCCGGATGCGAGGCGCCGCGCAGAAATGAGAAATTGCTGGCCGCCGCCAGCTCCACGATTGCCCGTCCGCCCGTCATGCGAAGAGTCCGTGCATGAACCAGCGCGGCCGCGCCGTCTCGCGCTCGTAAAGCCCGTGCCGGAACAGCCAGAACCGGTAGCCGTTCTCGTCCTCGATGCGGAAATAGTCCCGCGTCAGCGCGCCCCGCCCGTCGCGCCACCATTCGCAGGCGATCCGCTCCGGTCCCTCGCTGCGCAGGACGGCATACGGCACCTTTCGCCAGCGAAAGCGGATCGGCGGCCCGTCGGGTACTTCGGCGATCACCTCAAGTGGCTCGGGCCTGTTTAGCAGGAAGATCGGCCGCGTCGCAGCGCCATCGGCAGGCTGCGGCGCGGGGTCGCCGCCGCGATGCCTGATGACGGGAATGAGGCCGGAGCGACGTTCGGGGATATGGGTGTCGGCATAGGCGAACGCGCGCACGCGCTCCGGCCCCAGGCGCGCGCCGAGCCGGTCGATCAGCGCGCCGGCTCCCTCGCCCGCGGCCGTTCTGGAGAGCATGTCGCCCTGTGCGGCATCGAAGGGATCGGTTTCGATGATGTCGAGGCGCAGAAGATCGAAACCGAAACCGGCGTCGAATTCATCGGCGAGCGCCGCCAGCCGCTCGTCGAAAAGCGCGCGTATGCGTTCCGGCGCCCGCATGGCATTTGCGGCATGAACGGTGAGAGACAGCACTTCGCCATCGGTCCTGAAGAGTTTGAGCGCAAGAACCCGCGCGCCCAGTCCCCGCTGCTCCAGAAGCGGCACGGCATTGCGCGCCAGCAGCAGGATCGTCCGGCGGATATCGTCCTCATGAACGATCGGCTCGTTGAAGCGCTTCTCGCTCATCAGCGGCGCGACCGGCAGGCGCGGCGAAAGTGCTTCCTCCTCGCGCCCGAGTGCCTGGTCGAGCCGTTCAAGCAGCGCTTCGCCGAACCGGGCCGCCAGCGGCGCGCGCGGCATGTAGGCGATGCAGCCGACGGTACGGAGGCCCACCCGCGCCAGCCCCGAAACGGTTTCTTCGTCGATGCGCAGGGATCCGAGCGGCAGGGAAAGGACGGGTTCGCTGTCGCCCGGCGCGACTTGCCGCGCCTTCCCGTAATGCGTCATCGCCCAGGCCGCCCCCGCCGTGTCGGCAGCGCAACTCCTTGCCTGCAGGCCCTGCAGCCTGAGGCGCGTCTCGATGTCTTCGAGCAGAGCGGTTTCGCCGCCGAAAAGATGCGCGCAGCCGGTGATGTCGAGCAGCAGTCCGTCGCGCCCGTCGATGGCGACAAGCGGCGTATAGCGGTCGCACCACGTAGCGGCGGCCGCGAGCAGCGCGGCGTCGGCCTCCACGTCCTGTTCGTGGCATTCCAGCGATGGCATCAATGCCCGCGCATCGCCCAGCGGCTGGCCGGAAAAGAAACCGTGCCGCGCGCCGTCGGTTTCATGGGCGATGATGCGGACCGTGTTCTTCTGCCTTGCCGTGACGACGATGGGCGGGGCGTCAGGACGCCCGTTCGAAAGCCATGACCTGCCCCATTTCAGCCGGGCGATCCGGTCGCTTGCCAGATGCGGCAGGAAGATCGAGACGATCCGCCGTCGGCGCTTCCTGCGCGGTGCTGGACTCGGGCACATGGATGAAACCTTTCCGTTCCGGATCGAAAGCCAGCCGCCATACCCCGTTGCGGCCGCTGCGGTTGCGCTCGAGCCTTGCCATCACGGTCGGTCGGCCGATGCCTTCGCGGAAAGCCTCGTGGGTCAGGGAGGGAAGGGGTGTCACCTCCCAGCGGGTTGCCGCGGCGCCGGGTTCGCCTTCGCCGCCCTGGCGCAGGATCAGGACGGTGACCCTGCTCTCGCGCGCCCGCAGCATCAGCCGGCGGGTTGCCGTGAGGTCGAGTTTTCCCGGATTGCCCCTGACATGCATGACAAGCGCGGCGATGCCCTCGCAGCCTGCCGCCTGATCGCCGGCCCAAAGCGCGTCCTTCATGTCCTTTGGCGTGACGACGATCAGCCGTGCCGGATCGAAGCCGAGCTGGACGAGCCCGTCGGGATAGAGGCAGCCGGCTTCGGGTTCGGCGGCCGGATCGGAGACCCAGACGATACGCCTGTCGCTCCGTTCCAGCCGGGCCAGAAGGCCGAGCACAAGTCCCGTGGCGATACCGATCCCGCGTGTCTGCGCGCAACGCACTTCGTGCAGTGTGCCGCGCATGAGCCCGCCGCCAAGATGGCCGTCGATATCGGCTGCCCCGAATCCAAGGCGGGCGCCGTCCTCCGGAGGCGGGGTTATGAAAGGTGTCGCCATGCCAGGCAGCGACGGCATGTTTCGAGCCAGCTGTTCCAACGCTGAACGCTCCAGTATGTTCACTATTTGTTCCTATTAAAATCCGTCGCCATGCGTTGAGTCAAGCCGCTGTCATGCCCGTGGAAAACACGTGCAGGACCACGCATCGGGCCAATTGACTCGAGGGCCGGATGCTCATAACATGACAAATGATTCATAATTCATAAATTGATCGTCTATCCGTATTTTCCAAGGGAGGAAAAGGATGAAACGCACCCTCGCACTATCGATCGCCGGCCTGCTCGCCTTCACGGGCGCAGCCGCCGCCGACATCAAGATCGCCCATGTCTACGGCAAGACCGGCGCGCTGGAAGCCTATGCCAAGCAGTCGCATATCGGCCTGATGCTGGGGCTGGAATATGCAACCGGCGGCACCATGAAGATCAATGACGAGCCGATCGTCGTGATTGAGAAGGACACGCAGCTGAAGCCCGATATCGGTAAGGCGATGCTTGCCGAAGCCTATGGCGACGACGATGCCGCCATCGCCGTCGGCCCCGTCAGCTCCGGCGTTGCCCTGGCCATGCTGCCGGTCGCCAAGGAATACGAAAAGATCCTCATCGTTGAACCGGCTGTTGCCGATTCCATCACCGGCAAGGACTGGAACCGTTACATCTTCCGCACCGGCCGCAACTCCAGCCAGGACGCGATCGCCAATGCGGTCGCTCTCGGCGGCAAGGACGTGAAGATCGCAACGCTTGCCCAGGACTACGCCTTTGGCCGCGACGGTGTCTCCGCCTTCAAGGAGGCGCTCGGCTCGACGGGCGCGGAAATCGTACACGAGGAATATGTCCCCACCGACACGACCGACTTCACCGCCGCGGCGGAGCGCATCTTCAATGCGATGAAGGACGTCAAGGGCGACAAGAAGCTCTTCATCATCTGGGCCGGCGGCGGCAACCCGATGGGCAAGATCAACGCCATGGATCCCTCGCGCTATGGCATCCAGATCGCCACCGGCGGCAACATCCTCGCGGCACTTGCCGCCTACAAGGAGCTGCCGGGCCTGGAAGGCGCGACCTACTATTACTATGAAATCCCCAAGAACCCGGTGAACGACTGGCTCGTCGCCGAACACAAGAAGCGCTACGATTCACCGCCCGACTTCTTCACTGCCGGCGGCATGGCGGCAGGCATCGCGATCGTCGAGGCGATCAAGAAGGCCGGGTCGACCGACACCGAAGCGCTGATCAAAGCCATGGAAGGCATGGAGTGGGAAACGCCGAAGGGCACGATGCGCTTCCGACCCGAGGACCATCAGGCTCTCCAGTCCATGTATCACTTCAAGATCAAGGTTGATCCGAATGTCGCGTGGGCCATTCCCGAGCTCGTCCGCGAACTGAAGATCGACGATATGGATATCCCGATCCGCAACAAGTGATCCTCCCCGGAGGGGGGCGGCTCCGGCCGCTCCCTTCTGAACCTCCTGGACCCCGGGGACAGCCATGGCCGACGCCATCCTGGAAACGAGCGACCTGACGGTACGCTTCGGCGGTCATGTCGCCGTCGATCATGTCAGCTGCGCTTTTCGCGCCGGCGAACTCACCGCGATCGTCGGACCCAACGGCGCGGGCAAGACGACCTATTTCAACCTGATCTCCGGCCAGATCCGCGCCAGTGCGGGTCGCGTCTTTCTCAATCGGCACGAGATCACCCGCATGCCCGTCGCCGAGCGGACGCATCGCGGCATCGGCCGCGCCTTTCAGCTTACCAACCTCTTTCCCAATCTCACGGTGCTGGAGAATGTCCGCCTCGTCATTCAGGCGCAGCGGCATCGGGGCTTCCGCCTCTTCTCCATGGCCGACAGCGATAGCGCGATCAGCGATGCCGCCGCCGCCGTCCTCAAACGCGTCCGCCTCGACGCGCTCGCCGCGCAAAAGGTTTCCGAACTCTCGCATGGCAATCAGCGAAAGCTCGAGGTCGCGTTGCTCATCGCGCTCGATCCGCTCGTCTACATGTTCGACGAGCCGACCGCCGGCATGTCCGTCGACGATGCGCCCGTGGTTCTGGATCTGATTGCTGAACTCAAGGCTGACAGCCGCCGCGCGATCCTGCTGGTCGAACACAAGATGGATGTCATTCGCAGCCTCGCCGACCGCATCGTCGTGCTTCACAACGGCGCGCTCGCGGCGGATGGACCGCCGGCAGAAGTGATGGCGTCCGACGTCGTGCAGGAAGCCTATCTTGGACGGGATCTCGCCGATGTCTGATCCGGTCCTCAGCCTTCAGGGCGTCCACACCGACATTGCCCAGTACCACATTCTTCGCGGTGTCGATCTGGAAGTACCCGCCGGTGGCGTCACCATGCTGCTTGGTCGCAACGGGGTCGGCAAGACGACGACGTTGCGCACGATCATGGGCCTGTGGCGCGCCAAAGAGGGCCGCGTTGTCTTCCGGGGCGAGGACATCGCCGCATTGCCGACGCCAGCCATCGCCCGTCGCGGCATTGGCTTCGTGCCGGAGGACATGGGCATTTTCTCCGATCTCTCCGTTGAGGAGAACATGACGCTCGCAGCCGTCAGCGGCCCCATCGATGCAGAACGGCTGGACTGGCTGCAGAGCGTATTTCCGCCGCTCAGGACATTCTGGAAAAAGGAGGCGGGGACGCTGTCCGGCGGGCAGAAGCAGATGCTGTCGGTCGCCCGCGCGATGATCGAGAAGCGCCGGCTCTATCTCATCGACGAGCCGACCAAGGGGCTCGCCCCGGCCATCGTCGCAACCCTTGCCGGTGCGTTGCGCGCGCTGAAACAGGAGGGCGCTTCGATCCTTCTCGTCGAACAGAACTTTTCCGTCGCCAAGGCGCTCGGCGACACCTGCGCGGTCATGGATGACGGCCGTGTCGTCTGGGCCGGAGAGATGGCAACGCTTGCCGGCGACACCGCATTGCAGGAACGCCTCATGGGCCTGAGCATGGAGAGCGCATGACCGCCGCACCCGATCACGCCCCGACCATTACCGGGCTTTCAACATGGCAGCGCATGCAGCGTCATCTGCCGCTGTTGCTCGTACCGCTTCTCGTCGTCGTCGGCTATCTGGCGATCCCCGCAACATCGTCCTGGCTGACATTGACGGTCTCGGGCCTCGCGATGGGCATGATGATCTTCATCATGGCATCCGGCCTCACGCTGGTCTTCGGCCTGATGGACGTCATCAATTTCGGCCACGGCGCATTCATCTCGGTAGGCGCGTTTGTCGGAGTCAGTATCCTGCTGGCGCTCGGCTCGCTGACCGGCGCCCCGTCGCTGGCGCTCAACATCGCGGCCGTCCTTGTCGCCGTCGCCGGTGCGATGGCGGCGACGGCGGTCATGGGCTGGATCTTTGAACGGGTGATCGTGAAGCCCGTTTACGGCGCCCATCTCAAACAGATCCTCGTCACGATGGGCGGGCTCATCATTGTCGAGCAGCTGATCCTGATCGTCTGGGGCCCGGACGAGATCTTCTTTTCGAGGCCTGAGATGCTCAAGGGCGCAATCACCTTTGCGGGCGCGGCGATCGAAAAATACCGGCTGCTCGCGGTTGGCTTCGGGCTGGTCCTTTTCCTGGCCATGATCTGGGTCCTGCGTTCCACCAAGATCGGACTGATCGTTCGCGCCGGCGTTCAGAACGGCGAGATGGTCGAGGCGCTCGGCTATCGGCTCAGGATCGTGTTCGTCGCGGTGTTCATCGCCGGCTCGGCGCTTGCCGGTCTCGGCGGCGTGATGTGGGCGCTCTACCAGGAGGTCATCACCGCCCATATGGGCCAGGAAATGATGGTGCTCGTGTTCATCGTCGTCATCATCGGCGGTCTCGGATCGGTGGAAGGCTGTTTCATTGGCGCGCTGCTCGTCGGCCTGCTCCAGAACTATGTCGGCTTCATCGAGCCGAAGGTCGCGCTGATCTCCAATATCGGTCTTCTTGTGCTGATCCTGATGTGGCGGCCGCAGGGCATGCTGCCCGTTGTGAAGGCGAAATGACGATGTTGACGCGCCTCATTTCCGGTGACCGGCCGCGCAGCATCGTTCTCACGATCATCCTGCTTGCGATCCTGATCGGTCTTGCGCTGGCACCGTTCCTCTTCCCCGGCATCCGCTCGCTGGAGACGGCGGCTAGAATCTGCATCTTCATCGTGCTCGTCGCCAGCTACGATCTGATGCTCGGCTATGGCGGCATCGTCTCGTTCGCCCACACCATGTTCTTCGGCATGGGGGCCTATGGCGTCGCGCTTGCGTCCGTCCATATGGGTCGCGGCTTCGATGCGCTGATCGTGGGAACGCTGGCCGGGGCTGTCGCCGCTGCTGTCCTTGCATTGCTGATCGGTCTCTTCAGTCTGCGCGTGCGGGCGATCTTCTTTGCCATGATCACGCTGGCTGTCGCTTCCGCCGTTGCGGTGCTGGTCAGCCAGCTCTCGTCGCTAACCGGCGGAGAAGACGGGCTCAACTACCAGATACCCCGTGCTCTGACGCCGGCATTCAAATTCGCCGACGGCAGGCTCTTCGATGTCTCCCTGAACGGCAAGCTGCTGAACTACTATCTGGTGTTTTTCAGCGCGCTCATTCTGTTCCTGCTGCTTTTGCGAATCGTCAATTCGCCCTTCGGGCGCGTGCTGCAGGCGATCCGCGAGAACGACTTCAGGGCCGAGGCGATCGGCTATCGCGTCGTCTACTACCGCACCGCAGCGACCTGCATTTCAGCGGCCGTGGCCGCTATCGCCGGGTCCCTCTTTGCCATCTGGCTGCGCTATGTCGGTCCCGATACGACGCTGAGCTTCGAGATCATGATCGATATCCTGCTGATGGTCGTGATCGGCGGCATGGGCACGATGTACGGCGCGGTGATCGGTGCGGCCGTCTTCATCATCGCGCAGAACTACCTTCAGGAACTGATGGCCGTCGCCGCGAGCGCTACCGCCAAGGTACCCGTCCTGCCGCTCTTCTTTGATCCCGACCGTTGGCTGCTCTGGCTTGGCGTCCTCTTCGTCCTGTCGGTCTACTTCTTTCCCACCGGCATCGTCGGCCGCCTGCGGCAAGGCCGGTAGGATGGAAACGCCCTTCGCCCTGGAGGCCGGGCAGGGGCCGACAATTCTGTTTCTTCATGGCTGGACGATGGAGAGCAGGCTCTTCGCCGACCAGTTCGCGCGGCTTTCCGGCAGGTTCCATTGCGTCGCCCCCGATCTGCCGGGTCATGGCAGGGCGCTGGGCATTGAGCCATCCATCGACAGCGCGGCCGATCTGGTCGCTCGTCTCATCGAAACACGCGGCCTTTCCGCCATCATCATGGTTGGATGGTCGCTTGGCGCGGCTACCGCATGGACCTATCTGGATCGCTACGGAGAAGGTCGGGTGCGCGGTCTGGTATCGGTCGACATGAGCCCGAAGATCGTCAACGAGGGCGGCTGGACGCTCGGCCTGAAAGGTCAGACGCGCGAAAAGATCCGGCACAATGCCGAGCGCTTCGAAAAGGACTGGGCATCCGCTGCCCCCGCCATCGCGGCCGGCATGTTCGCTGACCGAAAGGGCGCCGCCATCTTCAGTTTCGATGACGCAGTCGCCCAGATCCGCTCAACCGACGCGCACGCGATGAACGCGATGTGGGCGTCGCTTTCCAACGCCGATTGCCGTGCGATGGTGGAAAGGATTTCCATACCCTTTCTCGTGACCCATGGTGCTCGCAGCCGCGTCTATTCGCGCCAGACTGCCGAGTGGCTGGCCGCAGCCGCACCCGACGCCGATCTGCACAGCTTTGCCGCGTCGGGCCACGCGCCGCACCTTGAAGAGCCGGAAGCCTTCGCCGATGTGATTGGCGCTTTTGCGCAGCGACAGAGTTAGGCCGATACGTCCTTTGCCAGCACCAGCGAGCGTCCTTCGCAGATGACGCTTCCCTCGGGCGTGGTGCAGGTTGCCCAAAGATCGACCAGATGCTTTTCCGGCCTGAGGCGGGAAATCTCCACCCGCGCAGTCAGTGTCACGCCCAGCGGCGCCGGCCTCAAGAAGCACATTTCCTGCTTGAGATAATTGGTGCCCGGTCCCGGCAGTTTCACGCCGAGAAGATAGGAGAACATGGCGGCGATCAGCGGTTCGGGGACCGCTTCGGGAAGCACCCCGGTGCCGGCAAGCGCGGAAAACGCTGCCATCTCCGAATGGTCGAAACTGCGGCGCACTTCAGCGAAGTCCCCGGTTTTCATCACGCCAACTCCGCTTCGCCGACGAGCAGTTCTGCCCCGTCTGCCTGCCGGACTGCCCGTACCGACAGGCGCCTTCCGGCAATTTCCTCGACGGTGAGATTGACCGGCTCGCCGGCAAAGCACGGGTGCGGAAACATCATGAATTGCGACGCCTGCCTTGCGTCCGGCATCGCGTCCATGATCAGCCCCCAGAGTTTGGAATAGATCAGCATGCCATGCGACACGGTGCGGCCGAAGCGTGTACGCGCCGAAAATTCCGGGTCGACATGGATGGGGTTGTCGTCCCCGGAAATGCGGGCGAAGAGATCGAATTCTTCCTGTGTTGGAATCCACTGCCGTTCGATCAGCAGGCTGCTCATGCCATCTTCCTCAGTTCGGGCTTGCGCACCTTGCCTGCGGCGGTCCGGGGAAAGTCGTCAACAATGGTGAAGCTGCGCGGCACCTTGTAGGCGGCAAGGCGCTCGCGGCACCAGCCGGCGAGGGTGGCCGTGTCGAGCGTGCGCCCCGGCCTGAGGAGAATGAAGGCGGCGCCGCTTTCGCCCCATTTTTCGTCGCTGATGCCGATGACGGCAGCTTCCAGTATCGCTTCATGGCTGACGAGTACGCGCTCCACCTCGGCGGGATAGACGTTCTCGCCACCGGAGATGAACATGTCCTTGATGCGGTCGACGATGAAATAGTAGCCGTCCGCGTCGCGCCGCGCGATGTCACCGGAACGCAGCCAGCCGTCTTCGGTGAATGCAGCTGACGTTGCATCGTGATTTTCAAAATAGCCCGGCGTAATCGCAGGGCCGCGCAGCAGCACTTCTCCCGTGCCGGGCGCGCCCGGTTCGATGCCATCGAGCCGCACCTCGGTCAGGCTTTGCGGTCTGCCGACCGACCCGATCTTTTCCACCGCATGCGCACGGTCGACAACGAAAGCGGTCGGCCCCGTCTCGGTCATCCCGAAGCCGTTGCAGATCATCGCCCCGCGTTCGGCGAAGAAGCGGATATGCGGTTCGGGAAGGGGCGCGCCGCCGCAGGCGCAGCGCACGTCGTTCCAGTCGACGGATTCGACGTCCGGGTGGAGGCTGAAAGCCTGGAAGATCGCAGGAACACCGAAGAACTGCGTGATCTTTTCGGCGCCGATCAGGCCGAGGATGGTCGCAGGTTCGAACCGTTTGACGATGATTGACGAACCGCCATGGAGAAACAGTGGCATCGTATAGAGATTGATGCCGGCAGTGTGAAACAGCGGAAGGAAATTGATGCTCCTGTCGCTGCTGACCAGGTCGACGGCCTGGCCGATATTGACGGTGTTGGCCCAGCACATCCGCGCCGTCTGCACCACGGCTTTCGGCAGGCCGGTCGTGCCGGAGGTGAAGAGGAGGTACCACGGCTCAGTCGCTGAGACAGCGGCGGTATAGGCGGCGGCGTCTTTTTCCATCAGCGCCTCGACGGCTGCCTCGCCCTGCTGCGCGCCACCGATGGCCAGCCGCTTCAAGTTGGCCCGTGCTGCCAGCGCTCGCCCGCTTTCGGCATTCTCCGCATCGAAGAGGATTGCCGATGCACCGACAGATTCCACGACCGGAAGAAGTTCGGCGACCGGCTGGCGCCAGTTGAGCGGCGCCAGGATGATGCCGGTCTTCTGGCAGGCGAAAAGCGCAATGAAAAATTCCACGCGGTTCCAGGTGAGGATGGCGAGCCGCTCGCCGCGATGAAGTCCCAGTGTCTCCAACCCGGCGCCGAGCCGGTCTGCGGCGGTGTTGATATCTGCAAACGACCAGCGACGCGCGGTCTCCGCTTCCACGAAGGCGACCGCGTCCGGGGTCAGCTCGGCACGTTTTGCCGCCATGTCCGGCAGATGTTCAAACATCCCGTTCGTTCCTCAAAGCGCGCTCAGAAAGCGCGCCATCCCCCGTTCTGTGCCGGGTTTCACGATTTCCGCGCAGAATGCCGCGTGTTCCGCGGCCAGTCTGTTGGCAATTTGGTCTAGACGCCCTTCGTCCCAGACCAGCCGTTTGGCCGCGATCATGGCATCGACGACATGATCGGCATCGAGCCGCTCGACGGTTTCTGCCAGCGCGCTCTGCAATTGATCTGCCGGAACGATGCGATTGGCGATGCCGAATGCAAGCGCGTCTCTGGCTGGTATCCGCCGATTTTCGAGCTGGACCGCAAGGGCGCGTCCAGCGCCGATCCTTTCAGGCAGCAGTGCGCACCATCCGCCATCGGGCGCAAATCCGACTTCGGCGTAATAGGGCTGCAGAAAGGCGTCTTCGGACATGATGACGAGATCGGCAGCAAAGAGCAGGCCGGCGCTGCCGCCCGTCGTCGCGCCCTGCGCTGCCGCGACGATGATCGCGTTGCTCGCCAGCATGCCGCCGACGATGGCCTGAAGCTGACCGACCAGGCGCTCCGCATATCCGTATCTGTCGCCCGCTTCGTGGAAGGCCTCGACATCGCCGCCAGTGGAAAAATGTCGGCCGTCGCCGGTGAGCGTGACAAACGCGGCTTTCGCCGACAGGGCATCGGCGAATGCGGTCTGAAGCTCCCCCAGTATCTGCGGTTCGAGGCTGTTGCAGCGCGTTGCGGCGTGGAGCAGGATATCGGCCACAAGCCGGCCGGAAGGTAGCGTGCGGTGCTCGCTCAGAACCCGCTTCGCGGTCACGGTTCGAGGCCCTTGCCGATCAGATCGAACGCGCAGTCGGCAACCTCGTCGATTTCCCGGTCCTTTTTCCAAAGGACGAACCGCTCGCCGAGGGTCTTGGCCATGCCCATCAGCGCCCACGCCCTGATTTCGGCATCGCCCGGTTTGATGTCGCCGCGCTTGGCGGCGGTCTCAAGCTGCCGTCTGTAGGCGTCGGCGAATGATGCGAAATAGGCTTCGTAGGATGGCGGATGGACGAACCGTGCTTCCTCGACGATCCGGTAAAGTGCCGGGCGCTCGGCAACGAACTCCAGAAAGGTGCGAAGACCGATCTTTTCAGCCTCCAGCCGTCCCTTGGCGGAGCCGATCGCTTCGGCGACGACGGTGCGTGTCAGGTGCCCCATCTCTGCGACGAGCTCGCGGAAGATGTCTTCCTTGCTGTTGAAATAGATATAGAGCGTGCCCTGCGCCGTGCCCGCGACACGCGTGATATCGGAGATGGACGTATCCGAAAAACCGCGTTCGGCGAAAACCTGCTCGGCAGCCCGCAGGATCTGCTCGCGCCGCGCCCGGCCTCGTTTGGTCTTTGGCAGGCTGGTCTGAATCGGCGTTGTCGAAGATTCCGGCATGGTCGGCAAAACGCTCGCTACGACAATACATGAAAAGTGATTCATGTTTCATTATCATCGCGGGTGCGTGGCGTCAAATGGCGGTCGCGAGCGAAACTGAGCCTATAGGAATTCGATAGGGCTGTGCCACTGGATGAGCACGATGCAGCCGTCGTCCGATGTGACGGAATGCTGCGACTGGGCCGGATTGAAGACGACGGCGCCTTTTTCATAAAGGCCATGTTCGTCGCGTTGCGAGCCTTCCAGCACGATCACGGTCTCAAGTCCCGTATGCCTGTGCAAAGGCGCATGCCCGCCCGGCGCATATTTCAGCAGCGCGACGGTCGGACTGCCTTCAACAAGCGTGCACATTTCAATGCCCGGCCTGAACGGTTCAAAAGCGCAGTCGCGCCAGCCCCCGTCGATCAGGCCCGCAAGAGAGAAGGGTTTGGTCATGCGAGCGCCCTGGCGATGTCTTCCGTCGTCGCGACCCATCCAACGATGGCACCTTGCGCCGCGATCATGTCGAGCGCCGCTTGCTTGAACTCCGGGAAGTAGCTTTCGGTCGCGTCGCTTGCCAGCAGGCACTCATAGCCGCGGTCATTGGCCTCGCGCATCGTGGTCTGGACGCAGACTTCGGTTGTGACGCCTGCGAAGATGAGTTGCGTAATGCCGAGTTCGTCGAGAATCGGCTGCAGGCCGGTCGCGTAGAATGCGCCCTTGCCTGGCTTGTCGATGACATGCTCGCCTTCGATCGGAAATACTTCGGGGATGATTTCCGCACCCGGCTCGCCCTTGATCAGGACGCGGCCCATCGGTCCCTCATCGCCGATGCGCAATGTCGGCTTGCCCCGCTCCCGCTTGGCGGGCGGACAGTCTGAAAGGTCTGGCAGGTGGCATTCGCGTGTGTGAATGACGGGTACGTTTGCGCTGCGACAAACCCCGATCAGCCGCGCAACAGTCGGAACAATCGCCTGAAGACGCGTCACGTCATTGCCGAGGCTCGCCCCGAAGCCGCCCTTCTCGATGAAGTCGCGTTGCATGTCGATGACGATCAGTGCCGCGTGTTCAGGGTCAAGCGGGAAGGGGAATGGCCTGGCCGCAACGTCGCTCATCATTCGTGCCCTGTCATATGCGCGCCGATCTCGTTCGTATCGGCTGCCGCCGCCGTTGTCTCATAGACCAGGCGGCCTTCCGCCATCACCAGGATACGATCGGAAAGTTCGAGGATTTCATCGAGATCCTCGCTGATCAGCAGCACGGCCGTTCCGCTGTTTCGGGCGGCGACGATGCGCGCGCGAATTTCTGCGATCGCCGAAAAATCGAGACCGAAGCAGGGATTGGAAATGATCAGCAGGTCGACCTCTCCGGTCAGTTCGCGGGCAAGGACCGCGCGCTGCACATTGCCGCCGGAGAGGGATGCGATCTCGCTGTCGATCGATGCCGTCTTGACCTTGAACGCGTCGACGAGTTCGCGTCCGCGCGCGGTCATGGCCGTCTTGTCGAGCCAGAACCGCGGCTTGCCGGCGCGGTCGATGTCGAATGTGCGGAAGGCTATATTCTCCGCAACGCTCATCTTTGGCGCGCAGGCATTGCGCAGCGGCTCTTCGGGCAGATAGCGGACCTTGAGGTTGCGGGCCTCGCGCCGGCTCGCATGGTAGGGCCTGCCTTCGACCTCGATCCTGCCGCCCGTCAGCGGTCGTTGTCCGGTCAGTATTTCCATCAGTTCCATCTGACCGTTGCCGGACACGCCGGCGATACCGACGATCTCGCCAGCGCGGACCTTGAGGCTTTCAATGTCGATCGTCTTGAGGCCAGAGCGGTCGGGCGCCAGCGCATTGCTGACGCTGAGGATCGCTTCGCCGGCTTCTCCCCTGCGCTCGGCCGATTGCTGAATTGTCTTTTCGCCGATCATCATCGCGGCAAGATCGGCATGGGTGTAGTCGCCGACACGGCCGCTGCCGACATGAACGCCGCGTCTCAAGACGGACACGTCGTCGGCGAAGGCGGAAACCTCGCGAAACTTGTGGGTGATCATCACCGCCGTCAGTGCGCCTGACTGCGTCATGCCGCGTACCATGCCCAGCAGCTCGTCGGCCTCGGCGGGCGTCAGCACCGAAGTCGGCTCGTCAAGGATCAGGAACTTGCGGCCAAGATAGAGCTGCTTGAGCAGTTCAAGCTTCTGCTTTTCGCCCGCTGCCAGCCGGTTGACCGGCTGCTCGAGCGGCACCTTGAACGGCATCGTTTTCATGAAGGCATCGAGCTTCTCGCGCTCGGCGCGCCAGTTGATGATAGTCGGCGCATCCTCACGGCTGATGACGAGATTTTCCGCCGCCGTCAGCGAAGGCACCAGCGTGAAATGCTGGTAGACCATGCCCAGACCCAGCGCATGTGCCGCGCGCGGATCGGGAATGTCGACCTCGCGCCCGTCGATCATCATCTGACCGTCGGTTGGCCGGTAAAAGCCCATCATGCATTTGACGAGCGTCGATTTGCCCGCGCCGTTTTCGCCAAGCAGCGCATGGAAGGTACCGGGCTTGAACTTCAGCGACGCATTGTCGAGCGCCGTGAAGGCGCCGAAACGCATGGTCAGGCCTACAGTCTCGACGGCGAGCGCGTGATCGGGGCTGTGTTCGGGTTCGCTCATGGCAGCCCCTTGAGGAAATCGGTGCTGTTGGAGACGCTGCCGAAAACGCCGCCCTGCATCTTGACCATGTTGATTGCCGCGGCGTGGTTGCCCGGGTCGGTCGCGCCGCAGCAATCCTCAAGGATGAGGCACTCATAGCCGCGATCGTTTGCCTCGCGCATCGTCGTGTGCACGCAGACGTCGGTGGTGATGCCGGTCAGGATGATGTTCTCGATGCCGCGCGTATGCAGCAGCAGATCGAGGTCGGTCGCGTAGAAGCTGCCCTTGCCGGGCTTGTCGATGATCGGCTCGTCCGGCAGCGGCGCCAGTTCGTCGATGATATTCCAGCCCGGTTCGCCGCGAATGAGGATCTTGCCGCACGGGCCCGCATCCCCGATCCCCGCGCCGATGCGGCGGGAGCGCCAGCGCTTGTTGGGCGGCAGGTCGGCGAGGTCCGGACGGTGGCCTTCGCGGGTATGGATGATGTGGTAGCCCTTCTCGCGCATCGCGCCGAGGACCTTCTTGATCGGCTCGATCGGTGCCCGCGTCAGGCTGAGATCGTATCCCATGGAATCGACATAGCCGCCCTTGCCGCAGAAGTCCGTCTGCATGTCGATGATGATCAGCGCGGTATTCTCTGGCCTCAGGTCGCCATTGTAGGGCCAGGGATAGGGATCGGCGGTGATCGTATGCACTTCGGCCATGTCTCTTGGTTCCTACTTTGTGATGCTCAGGCTGCCGGGCGCCGAGGCAAGCAGCCCGCGTCCGGAACTGGTCGCGACGAGAACGACGAGGGTCAGCACGTAAGGCGCGGCATAGAACAGGTAATAGCCCTGACTGACGCCGACCGATTGCAGCGCGGGTCCCAGCGCCCCCGCGCCGCCGAACATCAGCGCGGCCCAGAAGCAGTTGATCGGGTTCCAGCGCGCGAAGATAACGAGCGCGACGGCCATCAGGCCCTGGCCGGATGAAATGCCCTCGTTCCAGCTGCCCGGATAGTAAAGCGAGAGATAGGCACCCGCGACACCGGCCAGAGCGCCGCCGGCGCCCGTTGCCAGAAGCCGCACCAGATCGGGATTGATGCCGAGCGCCCGGGCGGAATCCGTACTGTCGCCGACGACCCTGATTGTCAGCCCGAGCCGGGTCGCGCGGAACATCCACGCCATGGCGATGGCAAGGACAATGCCGACAAGGAACAGGACATTGACCTTGAGCGCTGCCTGCATCTGCGGCAGCGACGACCACGCGCCAAATTCGAAGGCGGGGAGGTCCGGCGCGACTGGCTGGATGTAGGGTTTGCCGAAGAAGAACGCGAGGCCCATGCCAAACAGCATCAGCGCGATGCCGATGGCGATGTCGTTGACGCGCGGGAGTTTGCAAATCCAGCCGTGAAAGAGGCCGAACATGCTGCCGGCGATGGCGGCGGCGAGAACGCCGAGCCAGGCCGAATTGGTCTCATAGGCGACGGCGTAGCCGCTCATCGCGCCGAAGACGAGCGTGCCTTCAAGGCCGAGATTGATGCGGCCGGAACGTTCCGTCAGGCATTCGCCCAGACTGACGAACAGGAACGGCGTCGAGACCCGGATGGCGCCGCCCAGAATGGCAAGTGGCACACCCCACCAGCCGATATCCGCGCCGGTCATTTGCGCCTCCATTCGTCGGGACGGAACAGCTTGAACCGGCCATAGGCGGTTTCTGACAGCAATATTGTGATGAAGACGAACCCCTGCAGGACGAGCACTGTGGCGTCTGGCAGGTCGAGCCGGCGCTGGACGAGACCGCTTGAGGCCTCGAAACCGGCAAGCAGCAGCGCGACGGGAATAATGGCGAGCGGGTTATGGCGCGCCAGGAAGGCGATCAGAATCCCCGTATAGCCATAACCCGCCGCCAGTGAGGCGTTGGCCGAGCCGTGCACGGCCGCCACCTCCATCATGCCGGCAAGACCGGCCAGCGCGCCCCCCAGCGCGGTGAAGCCGATCACCAGCCGGCCGACGGGAAGCCCCTGCACTTCCGCGGCCCTTGTATTGCCGCCGGCGATCCGGGCAGCAAATCCCCAGCTTGTCCTGTCGATCAGGACCCAGCATGCAATGCAGGCGAGAACGCCGAGACCGAGACCCCAGTGCGTGCCGAGAAACGGCATCTCGCCGATTCTGTAGGCTGCCTCGATCGGCGCCGTCGATGGCTTGTTCAGGCTTGCCGGATCGCGCAGCGGCCCTTCGACGAGATGGTTCATCAATGCGATCGCGATATAGGCCATCAAGAGGCTCGAGATCGTCTCGTTGACGCCCCGGTAGTGCCGCATCGCGCCGACCGCGCCGATCCATGCGCCGCCGGCAATCGCCGCCGCGATCATCATCGCCGCGATACCGATGGCGCCCGGCAGACCCGGCAGGTACATGCCGGCAGCACCGGCCGCGACCCCGCCAAGCACGATCGCGCCTTCGCCGCCGATCACGACGAGGCCGAGACGCGCGGGCAACGCCACGCACAGGGCGGAAAGGAGAAGCGGAGCTGCTCGCGACAGCGTGTTCTGCCAGGAAAAGGCAGACCCGAATCCGGCCTTGTAGACGAGCTCGTAGAAGGTGATCGGCGATTTGCCGACCGCCAGAAGGAAAAGACCGAAAAGGGCAAGACCGGCGAGCATCGCGATGAGCGAGATGATGATCGGTTCGGCCCGCCGCAGAATATGACCGAGTTGCAGGCTGGTGCCCTTCGCCGGTGTCTCTGCGGTGATGTCCGCGCTCATCGCTGCTGCCCCCGTGAGGCCGGCTCGCCTACGATGTCGAGCCGATTACGCCATCGACCAGATAGTCCATGCTTTCCAGCGCGACGTCAGTTTCGACGAAGCTCTGTCCGGCAGTCGCGATCACATTGCCCTTGTTGTCTTTCATCGGGCCGTTGATGACAGCGTAATTGCCTTTCATGATGGCGTCGTGCGTTTCGGTGAACTGCTTGCGCGCGGCATCTGAAACAGCCGGTCCGAGCGGGCTCATCTTGATGAAGCCTTCGGCCAGGCCGCCACGCACGAAATTCGGAATCGTGCCGCCCGACTGCACGGTCTTGACCATGCCGGTATAGACATTGGCCCAGTTCCACTCCGCGCCGGTCAGGTATTTGTCGGGCGCCAGCGGCGACTGGTTGGCGTGATAGCCGCAAAGATACATGCCGCGGCCCGCCGCCGTTTCCATCACGACCTTCGGACCATCGACATGGCAGGTGACGACATCGACGCCCTGATCGGCCAGTGCGTTCGTGGCTTCCGCTTCCTTGACCGCGAGCGACCATTCGCCCGTGAAGATCACCTGACAGGTGATGCTCGGATCGACCGTCCGCGCGCCGAGCAGGAAGGAGTTGATGTTCAGCAGCACCTGCGGGATCGGCTTGGCGGCGACAAAGCCGATCTTCTTGGATTTCGTCGCATGACCGGCGGCGATGCCGTTCAGGAACTGACCCATGCCGATATAGCCGAAATAGGAACCGGTATTCTTCGGGTGCTTGTCGGCCGACCACAGGCCGCCGCAATGCTCAAAGCGCACGTCGGGATATTTCGGCGCCAGCGCCAGAATGTGCGGATCGAAATAGCCGAACGATGTCGGGAAGAGCAGGCTCGCGCCATCGAAATTGATCATGCTCTCCATCGACTTCTGAACATCGACCGTCTCGGCGACATTCTCTTCCTCGACAACCGTGACGCCTTCCATCGCCTTGACGGCGGCGGCACCTTCGGCATGCGCCTGGTTGTAGCCGTAGTCGTCCTTGGGGCCGACATAGATAAACCCGATGGTCAGGCCGGCGGCGCGTGCTGCCGAGAAGGGCAGCGCGCTGCCCAGTGCCGCGGCGCCTGCGACCAGGCTCGTTGTCTTGAGAAATTGGCGGCGTGTGGGAGTCTTCATCTTCAAATCTCCTGCCTGTTTGCCCCTGTGAAGCGTCGGCACACCCTGTGATTGCCGACTTTGGAGCAAAAGCCTATTGGGCGTGAAGCGCATCTGTCTTGTGCTAAATAAATCGCGCTATGCTGCAAAAATTGCATCACTGGGGATTGTCCGATGCGCCATCTCACTTCCGCCCGTTATATCGATGTCGTCGCCAGAACCGGTTCGATCCGAAAGGCGGCCGAGATGCTGTCGATAACATCGACGGCTCTCAACCGCCGGATTCTCGCCATCGAGGAAGAATTGGGCGTGCCGATTTTCGAACGCATGCCGCGCGGCGTACGCCTGAACAGCGCCGGTGAGATCCTCATCCACCACATTCGTCACCAGCTATCCGACATGGAACGGGTGAAATCGCAGATCGCCGATCTGTCGGGGGTTCGTCGCGGGCATGTCTCGATTGCGTGCAGCCAGGCGTTTCTGCCCTATTTCCTGCCGGGCGAAATCGCCAATTACCGGCGTGAGCATCCACAGGTCACTTTCGGCGTGCATCTGCGCGACCGTGAGGCTGCGGAAAGGTCGCTTGCCGACTACACCGCCGATATCGCCATAGTCTTCGAGCCTGTCAGGATGTCTGAAGTCCAGGTTCTCGCGGCGGTCCGCCAGCAAATCCATGCGGTCATGGCGCCCGGACACCCGCTGGCGGGAGAAACGAGTGTCCGGCTCGCCGACTGCCTGTCCTATCCGCTGGCATTGCCGGCAAGCACATATGGCGTGCGCCATCTTCTGGACAGCGCCGCGCAGCGCCAGTCGCTGAAAATCACGCCGGTGGTGGAATCGGACAGCTTCGAATTCCTCCGCTATCACGCGGTCGCGGAGAACATCCTGACCTTCCAGATACCCGTTGGCCTGTCTGAACCGACGCGCACCGGGCGCATGGTGTCTCGCCCCCTCGACGTCCGCGACATACCGGCCGGCACGATACACATGGCCCAGCTTCGCGGACGGACGCTCCCCGTTGCGGCAGCGCGATTTGCCGCGCAACTCGCAGGCACGCTCGCCACAAGCTATGAGGCGGTCTGAACATAGACCGAAGCTGACGGCGAAAAAGGCTGACAGGGCAGTTGTCGTTCTGTAAACTGCAATCCCATGCCATTGGTTCAACCATTGAAAATCTGTGTCTTCGGCGCCGGCGCGATCGGCGGCGTCATCGCGGGGCAGCTTGCAAGGGCCGGCCTTTGCGAGGTCAGTCTCGTCGCACGCGGCGAGGCGCTCGATGTCATGCGCGACAAAGGGCTGACCGTGGAACTGCCCGACGAAACGTTCACCGTGCCGGTCAATGTAACCGACGATCCTGCTGAACTCGGGGTTCAGGACTATGTCCTGCTGACGCTGAAAGCCCATCAGATGGACCAGGCGCTCGACGGGATCGCGACCCTGATCGGCCCGGACACCGCCGTGCTGCCGCCGACGACCGGTCTGCCGCACTATTTTTTCACCGGTGCGTCGCTTGAGAACTCCCCCGGCGTGCCGCTTATCGATCCGACGGGGCGTCAGGCAAAGCTGATGCCGGCGAAGAACGTGCTCGGTATCGTCTATTGGATCGGCGCCCACACGGTAGCGCCGGGCACCGTTGCGCAGGACGGTGCGAAGGCCGGTTGCCCGATCGGCGAACTCGACGGCTCGCTGTCGCCCCGCGTGACGCGCCTTGCCGAAATACTGACCGAAAGCGGCATTCCCTCGAAGGTGAACGCCAACGTTCGCGGCGCGATCTGGGTCAAGTTCGTCAATAGTCTTTGCTGGAATCCGCTCGGCATCCTCACGCTTGCCCGCAACGGTCAGATCGCGGAGCACTGTGGCGACATATTGCAGAAGATGATGGAAGAGGCCGATGCCGCGGCGCGGGTGCTCGGCGTCGAGGTTCCGCAGCCGCCCGGAAAGCGCATAGCCCTGACTGCGAGCGGTGCGTCGCACAAGATGTCGATGCTTCAGGATCTTGAGAAGGGCAAGCCGCTGGAACTCGACATTCTGGAAGAGTCCATTGGCGAGGTCCGGCGTCTTTCGGGTCTGGAGATGCCGACGCTGGAAATGGTTCTGGAGATGGCGCGGCTTCGCGCCATGCAGATGTCAACGAACACGTCCGCCGGGCATTAGAACCCTGGTGGTGAGGAAACGCGAGAACGTGAAGGGAGCGAGCCATGCAGGGCGCTGAATCGAAGGAAAACAATGCAATGCGTCCGCTGGACGGGATCAGAATTGTCGAGGCGGCTGGCTACCTGTCGGGGCCGCTGAGCGCACAGATGCTTGGAACGCTCGGTGCCGAGGTGATCAAGATCGAGCCGCCGCATGGCGATGCCTACCGCAATGTGGGTCACCGATGGAACGGGACCGGCGTGATGTGGGGCAATTGCAACAATGGCAAGAGCTCGCTCGCACTGGACCTGAAATCCGACGAAGGCATGGAGACGCTTAAAGGCCTGATCGCCGAGGCCGACATTTTCATCGAGACATGGCGGCCGCGCGTGTCCGCGTCCCTTGGTCTTGGCTACGAGCAGCTCTCAAAGCTCAATCCGCGCCTTATCCAGGTGTCGATGACCGGCTATGGCGCCGACGGCGAACTGGCCGCGCAACCTGCCTATGACGCGCTCATTCAGGGCCGGGTCGGGTTGTTCGCCTATGAGGCGGATGGCGGGTTTCCGCGGGCGACCAACAATTTTGTCGCCGACAAGGTGACCGGCATGCTCATCGCCCAGTTCATGCTCGCCGCGCTGTTCCAGCGCGAACGCACCGGCAAGGGCCTGCATGTCGAGACGTCGATGCTCGACATGATGGCCTACTACACCTTCCCCGACGCGATGCATAACCGCACCTTTGTCGAAGACGATGCCGACCAGGCGAAGCTGCCGCAGCCGGTCTTCCAGACAAGCGACGGCTACATCACGCTGTCGCCCGTCACCGGCAAGCATTTCGGACGCACGCTTGAAGGTATCGGGCATCCGGAATGGAAAGAAGAACTGAAGCAGATCAAGAGCCCGAAGGAAATGTCGCGGACATTCTATGACAGGATTGCTGGTCCGATCCGCGAAAAGACATCGAAGGAATGGCTCGAGATATTCACCGCGCTCGACCTGCCTTGCGGTCCGGTGAACAACCCTGAGGATATGCTCAACGAACCGCAGATCATCCACAACCGCGTGTTCCACGAAATCGATACACCCGATGGGCGCAAGCGCGTCGCCCGCTACCCGGCGACATTCGATGGCGAAATGCTGCTGCCGCGCGGTTCCGCTCCGACCAAGTTGAATTCCGGCAAGCGAAGCTTCGGGTAAGGACAGGCCACAAACGCCGTCATTTCCCGGTTCGACCGGGCAATCCACGCCGCTGGTCTGGCAACGGGATCGACGGCGCAGGCAAGATTGCTCCGCTTGCCGTGCCGCTGTCGGAATGGATCGCCGGATCAAGTCCGGCGATGACGGGCTTCGGCATTGTATTGCCGTCCGACGTATCTCACACGGCTTGGCGAACCGGATTGGCAGGCTCCAATCCCACCCTCCGTCATTGCCCGGCTCGACCGGGCAATCCATACCGCTGGTCCATCAACGGGATCGGCGGTTCCGATCGGCCCGCGCGCATCCCGTCAACTCGCGCCGAAAAAGGCATGCATCAGCGCGTATTGCGGCAGAACGGCATCGCGCCCTGGCTGGAACGTCTGCCCCGCCCGCCTTGCAGCGTTCTCCAGCGCGGTTGCGCCGGCGAGGTTGACGACGTCGGCGATATGGACGTCCGGGCCGAGGGATGCTGGGTCGAAAGGAAGGCGGTCGTCCGCCGCCGTTCCGAGGCTGGTCGCATTGATCGCGGCATCGGCTTCCTTCGTTGGCCCGGCAACGATCCTGAACGAGCAGCTCTCGGCAAAGGTTCTGCCAAGCCGTTGCGCCAGCGCTTTCGCCCTTTCGGGCGTCCTGTTGGCGATCAGGATCTCGCGCGCGCCTGCCTCGGCAAGAGCATAACCGATCGCGGCGGCAACGCCGCCTGCGCCCTGAATGAAGATGCGCTTGCCTGAAGGCTCGAACCCGTTGGCGTGCATCCCGGCCAGAAAGCCCGGCCCGTCGAGCTGGTGGCCGGTGAGGGAGCCGTCCGTCTCGCGCCGCACGATATTGGCAAGGCCCGCAGCCTCGGCGTCGCGCGTCAGCCTGTCGAGAAACGGCAGGATCGTCTGCTTGTGCGGGCGGCTGACCAGAAAGCCGCGCAGGCCGATCATACCCCTCGCTGCATCGGTGAAGCCGGCGAGATCTTCCGGCGCGATGTCGCGTACCGTCATGCGGCCATTCGCGCCACGATCCTCAAGCCCGGCATTGAACTGGTCGGCGACCCTCAGATGACCAACCGGGTGACCGATGAGGAGGTAGCGTTCGCTTTGGATCGTTGGCTGCATGCTTGCTCCCGATTGCCGCAACCCGATTCAGCGCGGCAGGAAGTAGCGCGCTTCTCCGCTTTCGTTATCGGCGCGGGCCGCACCTGTTGCCGCCAGCGTCTCCAGCGCTTCTTCCACACGATCCTTGCGTTTGGCGCTCGTGCGGCCGTCGAAGACTGCGGCGATGTCACCAGCACTCGCTGGGGCTGCTGCCTTCGCCAGAACGTCTCGGACGATGCGGATCTGCGCCATGCCATCCGAGGGCCATTTGGGCTTTTCGGCGGCGGCGATGACGGCGATATCAGCCTCGATCTGCTCTGCCTCGCCGGTCTTGGCGACCTTCCCGCCAAGTTTTGGAATCTGGTAGTCGGGCCGCAGCCAGCGCACCTTACCCTTGGCCTCTTCGACCTGACGTTCCAGATTGAGCGCGACGAGCCGGGAAAGCAGCTCTTCCTCCGCCGCCTCCTGGTCCTCGCTCTTGTGGGTTGAGGGCAGCGTCGCGCCGGGCCGCCCGACGATCCGTTCGCCAAGATCTTCCCAGCCATAGGCTTTGAAGACCGCGCGGTCGATCTCGTCGTGGATTTCCTTCAAGACGGAAATCAGCCCGGCGTCGTGAATGTCGCGTTCGGCATCGGTCAGCGGCGGCACGTCGCAGCCGTTCTCCAGTTCGCGCAACCGCTCCAGCACATTGTACATGCCGGTCATGGTCAGGTGTTCGTGTTCTGCCAGACGTTCCTTGCGGAAGGCGTCAAGGCGTTCGCCGAGTTCGGCGAGCCTTTCGCGCAGCGCCAAATCGCTGTCGTCGGTCAGGCAGGCCGGGAAAGGGAAGGGGTCGAAGGTTCGGGTCTTGTTATAACGTGGATCGTTGCCGACGCCGAGCCAACCACCAGCGGCGAGAGCCCAAGTAACGTGTAGGCGCGAGGAAAGCGCCGCCAGAATTTCCGCCTGCTCGATACCGACATTCACCAGCATATTGTCGGGGCGAATGCTCGCGTCGAGAAACTGGAAGAAGCGATGTTTGGAGGTTTCGACGGTCGTGATGTAGCGAGGGAGGGTCGCCAAAGCGGGGCGAAGGTCTCTGCGCGGCTCACCGAATATCCACCAGTTATCGCGATAGGTCGCGCGGTTGTTCTGATCCCGCTCTGGTTTCACGGTCGCCAGAATATGTTGGTAGGCCTCAGGATATCGCTTTCGCACGTCATCGATAGGCATGTCGAAGAAGTCGATGACCTTGACCCCTCGCGGTCGCTGCGCAATGTCGCGGCCATTACGGTAGTCGAGGATGTATTTTTCCAGCCCGGCGATACGCCCGAGGCCAACGGCTGCGGCCTGCTGTGGCGTGACAATGAAACCGGCGCCATGGAGCGACACCCCCCGGCTCGACAATACGTCGTTGGATTGCAGTGCCTTGGCCAACGCCAAGTCCGCGCCGATTTCTATCTTCCCCGTTATCTTCCCTTCGCGCCTTTCCAGTTCCACCTTCGGCGTGTCGCTGTTCAGCCCGTCCTCGCTGACGACTTCCGCCAGCACGCCCTCATGCTCACCCTTTTCAGCCACCGTCATGGCGATGCGCACGGCGGCCTTGTCGGACGCTTTCAGCCACGGGTGGTCTGCCACCGCGAAGACGAGGCTGATCGGCGGCTTGCCGGAAAGATGTTTCTCGATCACTCGCCGCGAAAAAGTCTGGGTGATCGAATTGGTTGTGATGAAGCCAAAGCGGATCAGCGGATTGGGCTGTTTCGCCGTACCCTTGCGGGCGAGCCGCCGCGCCGCCTCGTCCCAGAAATGCATGACGAAATCGGCCCCGCCCGGCATGTGCGGGCGCGCCTTCCAGCAGGCTTCCGCATAGCCGTCGCCGAGTTCGGCGCGCATGTCCTTGCCGCCGATGAACGGGGGGTTGCCGACGATGAACTCCGCTTCCGGCCAGTCGGCGATGCGGGGGTTGTGATAGGTGTAGAGCGGCACCGTCGCGTCGGGGTCCGGCACCTCTTCGCCGGTGATCGGGTGCAGCTTTGTCGTCACCCCATCCCAGCGCGAGAGCGGCTTGCCGTTCTCATCGCGCAGCATCTCCTGCCGGTCATAGGCAAGGATCGCGTCCTGATGGCGGATCGTGCCATAGGCGTGCAGGACGGGTTCGGCGATTGCGCTCAGCCCGCTCGTGCGGAGCTGCCATTTGATGAAGCCGATCCACAGCACCAGATCGGCGATCGGCACCGCGCGCGGATTGATCTCCAGCCCGTGGAACTGGCGCGGCCCTACCGTCTCCCCTTCCATCATGAATTTGGGCGCATCCTCGCCGAGCGCATCCAGCGCTTCCAGCACCTCGCCCTCAAGCTTCTTCAGAAGCTCAAGCGAAACGTAAAGGAAATTGCCTGTACCGCAGGCCGGATCGAGTATCCGGATCGTGCAGAGCCGGTGGTGATAATCCTTGACCGCCTTGATGGCGTCCGCCGCCTTCTTCTGCTCGATGAACTCCTTGACGCGCCCCTGCACAACATCCCATTCGGCGCGCAACGGCTCGATGATCGTCGGAATGACCAGCCGTTCCACATAGGCGCGCGGCGTATAATGCGCGCCGAGCTTGGAACGCTCCTTCGGGTCGAGCGCGCGTTCCAGCAGGGTACCGAAGATGGCCGGCTCCACATCGCGCCAGTCGCGTTTTGCCGCCACCCACAATTCATGGATGCCGTCGGCATCGAGCGGCAGCGCCTTGCGGTTCTTGAAGAGCGAGCCGTTGAAGCGCTTCAGCGCAACCATCATGCGCGGCTCGTAGCCGCCTTCGTCCATCGTCCGCCACAGATTTTCCAATGCCGGGACGAACGTCTCCGGCTTCTGCTTCAACTCTTCAAGCAGCGCCGCGAACCCGTCCTTCGGAATCAGGTCGACGTCCTCGGCGAACATCGTGAACAGGCAGCGCATGAGAAATTCCGCGACATCCTTCGGGTCGTGCCGACCCTCCAGGCGCTTGGCGACCTTCGCCAGCCGCTCGGCGATATCGCGGGTGACTTCGGCCGACTTCTTCGCCGGGTCCAGTGAATGCGGGTCGGTCCAGATCGCCCGCAGGCGCGCCTGCACGTCTTCGTCGCGCAGGTCATCGATGCCGATCCGATAGTTCTGCCGGTCCGGGAAGTGAGCGTAGTTTTTCCCCTGTCCGGAGAAATCGGCATAGACCTCGATCACATGGCCAACGTCGCAGACCAGAAGAAAAGGCGGATAGCCATGTTCGACGGGCAGTGCGCGGGCATAATTTTCTGCCTGCTTGCGCGCCGCCTGCATTACCTGGTCCCATTGCCGGGTGCCTCGTTTGGCATGCCCTGCTTTGATTTGCGAGGCTTCTTCTGGCAGTAAATCGCCCTGTTCGGGAACAGCTTTCTTAAGCGCCCTCTTCACCGACTGCTTGGCTTCAAGAATGAAGCAGCCGCGCTTGTAGCAGTCGATGAAACCGGCAGTGCGCGATCCATCCGGGTGTTTGAAATCCACCCGACGCTCATAGACATAGTCATTGAACTGGTTTTCAGCGCTGGCCATAACCGGCCGCTCCAGACCAAGAATATCTTGCGCTAGTCCGGTAATGAAAATCTGGTAATTGGAACGTTCGGAGCCGCCCGAGGCTTTTGCCTCAGCGATCAGTTTTTCCAGTGCGTCGGGCGTTGCCTGCCGGTCCATCCTGAAATGGTTAGCTCAATCGGCGGCAAGCGCCAATCGTCACTGTCAATTCAACACGAATATGGAAGCGTTCAGCACGCTGGCGAAGGCGACCCAGGCCGCATAAGGGACGAACAGAAAGGCGGCGACTTTGTCGGTGCGCCGGGCTGTGGCGATAAAGCCGATGATCGCCGCCAGCAAGAGCAGGATCACGATCAACGCAGCCCCGGTCATGTGCGCGGCAAAGAAAGTCGGCGACCACAGGAAATTGAGGATCATCTGGGCGATCCAGAGCTTCATCGCCGTTCCCGCCGGCGCGATCCGCCAGATCCGCCAGCCGGCGATGGCGATCAGGACATAGAGCAGCGTCCAGACGGGCGCGAATACCCATGCCGGCGGGTTGAAGGGGGGCTTTTGAAGCGCGATGTACCACTCGCCCGGCGCCGTCAGATAGCCGATGGCAAGCCCGCCGCCGATGACGATGGCCAGGAAGACGATGAGCGATGCGGCGCGGTTCATGCCGCTCGTCCCCGCGCCCGTCCCGCATCTTCGACAATCATCACGGCGGCTTTTTCCGCGATCATGATGGTCGGCGAATTGGTGTTGCCGGAGGTGATGGTCGGCATGATCGAGGCGTCGGCTACCCTGAGGCCTTCGATGCCGTGCACCCGCAGCCTGTCGTCAACTACAGCCATCTCGTCGCTTCCCATTTTGGCCGTGCCGACGGGGTGAAAGATCGTCGTGCCGATATCGCCCGCCGCCCTGGCCAGTTCCTCATCGCTCTGCGCATCCGCGCCCGGCAGAAACTCTTCAGGGGCGTAAGGGTTCATCGCCGGTTGCTGCATGATCTGCCGCGTCAGGCGTATCGCGCTGACCGCGACCGCCCGGTCGCTCTGGGCTGAAAGATAGTTCGGCGCGATGACCGGGTGATCGTTCGGGTTGGCGGACCTGATGGACACCTCGCCGCGCGATTGCGGTCTGAGATGGCAGACGCTCGCCGTCATCGCCGGGAAGTCGTGCAGCGGGTCGCCGAACTTGTCGAGCGACAGCGGCTGAACGTGATATTCCAGATCGGGCGTTTCCTGCGTCAAATCTGATTTGGCAAAGACGCCAAGCTGGCTCGGCGCCATCGACATCGGACCGGTTCGCTTGAGTGCGTATTCAAGGCCGATCGCCGCACGTCCCATCCAGTTCCCGGCGATCTGATTAAGCGTCTTCGCGTTCTGCAGCCTGAAGATCGTCCGCAGCTGCAAATGGTCCTGCAGATTCCGGCCGACGCCTTCAAGTGCGTGGATGACGTCGATCCCGTGCGTCCTCAGCAATCGGGCCGGGCCGATACCGGAAAGCTGCAGCAGCTGCGGCGAGCCGATGGCCCCGGCCGCGAGGATCGTTTCGCCGCTCGCATGCGCCTGGCGCAGGATGCCGTTCTGACGGTACCGCACACCCCGGGCGCGCCGCCCCTCCATGATCAGCGATTCGCACATCGCCTTCGTCTCGATCCTCAGGTTGTCGCGATCGCGGATCGGGCGCAGGAAGCCCTTGGCCGTGTTCCAGCGCCAGCCGTTCTTCTGGTTCACGCGGAAATAGGATGAACCGAAATTGTCTCCCCTGTTGAAATCCTCGGTGCGCGGTATGCCGGCCTGCTCGCAGGCGTCGCGGAACGCGTCGAGGATGTCCCAGCGCAGGCGCTGTTCTTCAACCCGCCATTCGCCGCCCGCGCCGTGCATGTCGTCGGCGCCGGCATAATAGTCCTCAGACTTTTTGAAATAGGGCAGGACATCGTCCCACCCCCAGCCGGCATTGCCCATCTGCCGCCACTGGTCGTAGTCGCGGGCCTGTCCGCGTAGGTACAACATGCCGTTGATCGACGAGCAGCCGCCCAGCACTTTGCCGCGCGGATAGAGCAGGCTGCGCCCGTTCAGGCCCTTTTCCGCTTCGGTCCGGAAACCCCAGTCCGTGCGCGGATTGCCGATGCAGTAGAGATACCCGATGGGGATATGGATCCAGTGGTAGTTGTCGCGCCCGCCCGCTTCCAGCAGCAGTACGCGCGTCTTGGGGTCGGCGCTCAGCCGGTTGGCAAGGACGGCGCCCGCAGACCCTGCGCCGACGATGATATAGTCGAATGTCTCGGCCGCTTCCGCCACGCGCTCATCCCCCGGCGCCCGGCCTCGCTACTTCTTCCGGTAGAGTTCCGGATTGAGCGCCGGGTCGTTATACATCTTGAACTGATAATAGACGCGGAAGCCGCGTTTGCCATTCCCTGCTTCGGCGAGCAGCGCATCGAGCGCGGAGGCGAGGTCGCCGCGCTGTTTCTCGATCACCTGCAGCTTGTGCCTGCACGCGGCAATATGGGCATCGTCGGCATCATCGCGGACCGTCTCTTCCCACATGTGAAATCGCTTCAGCGACAGGATCGACAGGCGGTCGATCATCATGCCCGGCGTTTCGGAATTCATCGGCAGCGTTTCGGCGAAAGGCCCAAGCGCGCCGAACAGGAGTTCGTCCATCTTCTCGATGAAGTTGTTGCGCTGCTGGTTGTAGCCGTCGATCGCGCGCTTGGCCGTGTAGACATACTCGGCGCCCATGTCGTCCCGCCGCGCCTTGTCTTCTTCATGCCACAGCGCGAAATTGCGCCAGTGGTTCTCCTCGGCCAGCCGCAGCAGGCCTTCGCCGGCAATCGACGGTTCGCTTTCGTGCCACGCCTTCGTGCGTCCGTCCTGCAGCGCTGTGATGTCGCCGGCTGTCAAATTCATATCGCGGGGCCTCAAGGTCTCGTTGCCGGGCGGTTTGGCACGAGCTGCGCGGCGCCGTCAATGCGCTCACGCTGCGCCGAGCTGCGCCCTGACCTCATCGAACAGCCGTGCCGGCGTGAAGATTTTCAGCCAGTCTGCGGCCTCGCCGCTGAGGCGCACATCGAGGGGCCAGACATTGGCGTTGAGCGGGCCGGTATGGGCATGGCTGCTGCCGCCATAGATGGCGATCGAGCGCGTGCCCGTTGCCGCGCCGACGTGAAGCAGGCCGGAATCGTTGGCAACGAGCACGTCGGCCGCCGCAGCCTGCAATGCCGCTTCATAAAGATCCGTGCCGGTTCCATCGAATGCGCCCGATCCGGCCCTGGCGAGGATGGCTGCGGCGAGTGGCTTTTCGGCGGGCCCGCCCATGACGACGACGCGGTGCCCGCTCGCCGTGAGGAGACGGGCAAGCTCCGCATAACGTTCAAGAGGCCACGTTCTTTCCGGGTCGTTGCAACCCGGCGCCATCGCGACGATCGGCCCGCCGGGATCGCCCAGCCCGTTTCGTGCGCGCCATTCCGCGGCCATCTGCGGTGTCACCGCCAGCCGGGGCGCCGGCAACCTGTCGGGCAACTCCATCCCCTTCGGAAGCGCCAGCGCGATACATCTGGCGGTCAGATTGCCGATGCGCTTTTCGCCGCGTCGCGCATCGGTCAGCAGCCCGTATCGCCATTCGCCGACCCAGCCGACGCGCTCGGGAATGCCAGCCAGCCAAGGCACCAGCCCATCCTTCAACGTGCCGAGCATCAGGTAGCAGGAGCCGTAGTGATGCCCGGAAAGTTTGCGGGCGAAGGCGCGCCTTGCAGAAAGGGCCAGCTTGCCGCGCGGGAACGAGACCACGATCGTATCGCGCACCTCCGGCATGAGCTTCGTCAGTGGCGCGCAGAGCGGGGTGGAAACGATGTCGATGGGGCGGTCGGGAAACCGCGCCTTTAGTACTTGATAGACGGACTGGCAGCGCACGAAGTCGCCGATCCACATGAACGGTATGACGAGAATGGGTGGGCCTTCCGCCGCGGTGAGCCGATTCTCGGCCGCTTCATTCATTGTCCGAGCACCAGGTCCGGGCCGCCGACAATGCTGCCATCGACCTCGTGCATGCCGCCGCCATAGTCGAAACGGTTGAGAATGGCGCGAATGACATTGAGACGCGTGCGCATCTTGTCGTTCGATTTGACGACGGTCCATGGCGCGGCTTCCGTGTGCGTCGCCTTGAACATCCTGTCGCGTGCGTCGCCATAGGCATCCCATAGCGACATGCCCTTGATATCGACTTCTGAAAGCTTCCACTGCTTGAGAGGGTCATGCCGCCGGTCATGGAAGCGGCGGAGTTGCATTTCCCGCCCGACATTGAGCCAGAACTTGATGAGCACGATTCCATCGTCGACGAGCAGCTTTTCAAAGCGCGGAACTTCGGCAAGGAATGTCGTCGTCTGCTCCTCGGTGCAAAAGCCCATCACCGGCTCCACGCCTGCCCGATTGTACCACGAACGGTCGAACACGCTCATGTCCCCGGCTGTCGGCAGGTGCTGGATATAGCGCTGGAAATACCATTGGCCCTGTTCGGCATCCGTCGGCTTTGTCAGGGCGATCGTCCGCGCGTGTCGCGGATTGAGATGCTGCATGACGCGAAGGATGGTGCCGCCCTTGCCGGCCGCATCTCGTCCCTCGAAGATAACGACGGCGCGGGTACCCGTCGTCTGCAGCCAGTTCTGCAATTTGAGCAGTTCGATCTGCAGTAGCGTCAACTGCTTTTCATATTTCTTGCGTTTCATGCGCTTGTCATAGGGGTATTCCCCTGACGTGATCGCATTCTCGCGTACCCACTCAGGCAGTGTCGGATCGTCGATCCTGATACTGTCGAAACTTTGCTGTTTCGCCATTCCCGCCCCGGAATCTGACTATACAGAATTGCTGAAAACGCGTGTCTTCCGCCATCTGAAATCAGACGTCGCATCCGACCCGCCCCTTACGTAAACTATCAGTCGCCGGGCCATGTGCAATAAGGCCGCGGCGAAAATATCGGGAATGCATTTGATGGTCCTTTCACCCGACAACCCTGTCAGGCGTTCTCCCCGCCGGCGCTTTGCGATCGCGCTTGCCGTCGCACTCGCGCTCTGCGTGCTCGCGATAGGCTGGGGTGGCGTTGCCCCCCTGCCGGCCATCATTGCGCTGGCGGCAATGGGTGCTGCGCTGGTCTACGCCGTAAGGCCGCAGGTGAATGTCCGCCGCGATGCGGTGTCCACCGGCGGTTTCATGCAGCGCGTCGAACGGGATGTCGCCATCGTCGGCCTGCTCGCCGCGTTTCCCGAGCCGGTCATCCTTCTCGACGGTCACACCAACGTTCACACGATCAATCCGGCGGCGGGCCGGATCTTCTCCGGGCTTGAGAAAGGGCGCCCGATAACGCCCTACATGCGCGCGCCGGAACTGGGCGAGGCGCTGGACCGGGTGACCGGAGGCGGCGGCAGCGAGACGGTCACCTTCACCGAGCGCTTTCCCGTCGAACGATGGCTGGAGGTCACCGTATCGCCGCTCGGCGCACGCGGCTCGGCCGGCCGGCCGGAGATGGTCATGCTCGCCATTCGCGATCTGACGCCGGCGCAGCGGCTGGAGCGCATGCGCGCCGATTTCGTCGCCAATGCCAGTCATGAACTGCGCACCCCGCTCGCGTCTCTGACCGGCTTCATCGAAACATTGCAGGGGCCCGCGCGCGACGATACCAAGGCGCGGGAAAAGTTTCTGGCCACCATGGCGGAGCAGGCCCGGCGCATGGCCCGCCTGATCGACGACCTGCTTTCGCTCAGCCGCATCGAGCTGAAGGCCCATGTCCAGCCGGATACCGAGATTGATCTGGTGCCGGTGGTCCGTCATGTGGTCGATGCCTTGCAGCCGATTGCCGCGGCAAACGGGGTCGAGATCCGTGCCGATCTGGCCGCCGGGCCGTTTCGCATGCTGGCCGACCGCGATGAAATCACGCAGGTTTTCCAGAACATCGTCGAGAATGCCGTCAAATATGGCCGTGGCGGAAAATTCGTCGATGTATCGCTTGCGGCGGGCGGATCGGCCAAGCGGCCGGAGGCGGTGGTCATGGTGCGCGACTACGGTCCCGGCATCCCGGCCGAACATCTGCCCCGTCTGACCGAGCGATTCTATCGCGTCGATGTTGCGCAGAGCCGCGAAACGGGGGGTACGGGCCTTGGTCTTGCCATCGTCAAGCACATCCTCAACCGCCATCGTTGCTCGCTCAAGGTCGATAGTCGCGAAGGCGAGGGCGCGACGTTCACAGTATCGCTTCCGATTTTACATCAGGAAGCGAAAGTCGCGTGATTTTCGCAAATATTACAATTGGTTGAAGTGTCATCAACATGTCATTCAAGCGACATAGAAACAACGTGTCCGGTGCCTAGAGTGCCACCGTTGACGCCGGAGCCGGGCAGTCCGGTTCCATCTTTGATGATCCTTTTAAACCAAGGAACGCACCATGAAATTCTCAACTCTCGCCGGGACCACGATGCTGGCTGGCATCGTTCTGGCTTCTCCCGCGCTGGCCCGTGACCAGATCCAGGTCGCCGGCTCGTCCACCGTCCTGCCCTACGCCCAGATCGTCGCCGAGGAATTCGGCAAGGCTTTCGGCAACTTCAAGGCGCCGGTCGTTGAATCCGGCGGTTCTTCTGCCGGCCTGAAGCAGTTCTGCCAGGGTGTCGGTCCCGACACGATCGACGTCGCGAATGCCTCGCGCAAGATCAAGGACTCCGAAATCAAGTCGTGCGCCGAAGCCGGCGTGAAGGACATCATCGAAGTCCGCTTCGGTTATGACGGCATCGTCTTCGCTTCCGACGCCAAGGGCGACAGCTACGCTTTCGAGCCGAAGGACTGGTTCAACGCGCTGGCCCCGAAGGTGCTGGTCGACGGCAAGCTGGTCGACAACCCGAACACGACCTGGAAGCAGGTCAACGCGAAGTTCCCGGACGTGAAGATCGCCGCCTACATCCCCGGCGAGAAGCACGGCACCCGTGAAGTCTTCGAGGAAAAGGTTCTCGAGGCCGGCTGCAAGGCGTCAGGCGCTTTGGAAGCCATGGTGAAGTCCGGCATGGAAGAGAAGGCCGCCGCGAAGGCCTGCATGCAGGTTCGTAAGGATGGCGTTGCGGTCGATATCGACGGCGACTACACCGAAACGCTGGCCCGCATCTCCTCCAACCCGACCGGCATCGGCGTGTTCGGCCTGTCGTTCTACGAGAACAACACCGACAAGCTGCAGGTCGCCACGATGGGTGGTGTGACCCCGAGCGTCGAGACCGTTGCCAAGGGCGAGTACCCGGTTTCCCGTCCGCTCTACTTCTACGTCAAGAAGGCGCATATCGGCGTCATTCCGGGCCTGAAGGAATACGCTGAATTCTTCGTCTCCGACCGTATGGCCGGTGCTGACGGCCCGCTGGCCGAGTACGGTCTGGTCCCGGCTCCTGAAGCCGAACTCAAGAAGGTTCAGGAAGCTGTGAAGGCCGAGACCACGCTCGGCATGTAATCGATCGGGTTGCCGGGCTGGAGAAATCCGGCCCGGCCACTCACTCTGTATTTCAGTCAGTTCTTCAGGTCAGCTCGTACCGGGGGGTTCGATAAATGTCGACAGGAATGCTCATCCTGGCGCTGGTGATCATCTTCCCGCTCGCGATGTTTGTCGGGCGTACTCGCGCCGGCGTCCTCAATCGCGGCTCGCAGCGGCTCCATTCCCGCCCCGTCTACCACGGTGTCTATCTGGCCCTGATGGCCATTCTGCCGGCTCTTTTCGTCATTGTCGTCTGGGGCGTTGCTGAGCCGCTCATCATCAATAATTCGGCCCGAGGCGAGCTTCCGCAAACTGTCCTCGACCTTCCGGTCGCCGAACAGAACCTCGTGATGGGCGTCATCAACAATCTGGCGGACGGATACAATCGCCTCAGTGATGATGAACTCGCGCAGATGCGCGCGGGCGCCGATGGAACCCAGCGTATGCTCGCCGCCAAAGGCATTTTTCTTCCCTCCGCACCCGAACCCTTCATGGTCGATGTTGCCGAGCATATGGCTTCGGCCAAGATGACCAGCCGTCTTCTGGCCGCTCTTGTCAGCGCTGTCGCGGCCATTCTCGGCTTTTTTATCGGCTGGAGGCGTATTGCGCCGGCCATGCGCGCCCGCAATATCGTTGAACGTATGATGTTGATCGGCCTGCTCGCCGCGTCGGGCGTCGCGATCCTGACGACGTTCGGCATCGTCATGTCGGTGCTGTTTGAATCGATCCACTTCTTTTCGATCGTCCCGGTGACCGATTTCCTTTTCGGAACCGTATGGGATCCGCGGTTCTCGGCCCCCGGCCGCGAGGGTGCCGGCCAGTTCGGCATCCTGCCGCTGCTCTGGGGAACGCTGTTCATCTCCTTCGTCGCGATGCTGGTCGCTGTTCCGGTCGGCCTGTTCTCGGCGATCTACATGTCGGAATACGCGTCCTCGCGCCTGCGCGCCTTTGCCAAGCCGGTACTGGAAGTCCTCGCGGGCATTCCGACCATCGTCTACGGCCTGTTTGCGCTCGTCACCTTCGGCCCGTTCCTGCGCGATACGGGCGGCGCGATCGGGCTGGAAATTTCGGCCAATTCGGTGCTCACCGCGGGCGTTGTCATGGGCGTGATGATCATCCCGTTCGTGTCGTCGCTGTCCGACGACATCATCACGGCGGTGCCGCGTGCCATGCGCGAGGGTTCCTATGGCCTTGGCGCGACGCAGTCGGAGACGATCAAGCGGGTCGTCATGCCCGCCGCGCTGCCGGGGATCGTCGGCGCCGTCCTGCTGGCAGCGTCCCGCGCCATCGGCGAGACAATGATTGTCGTCATGGCGGCCGGCATTGCCGCCAACCTGACGCTCAATCCGCTTGAGCCGGTCACCACCATGACGGTGAAGATCGTCAGCCAGCTCACGGGCGACCTTGAGTTCAATTCGCCGCAGACGCTCGTCGCGTTCGCGCTCGGGCTGACGCTGTTCATTCTCACGCTCGGCCTCAACATCATCGCGCTTCACACAGTCCGCAAATACCGGGAGCAGTACGAATGAGCGACACGGTCATCCCTGTTCACCGGCTGACCGCGGACGAGCTTTCCGCGCGAACCCGGCGGCGTTACGCAGCAGAGAGGCGTTTCCGCTACTATGGCATCGCGGCGCTGTCTTTCGCGTTCTTCTTTCTGATCGTGCTGTTCGCGTCGATTGTCTCGAACGGCTGGAGCGCCTTCGTACAGTCGTCCTTCGCGATTGCGGTCAAGCTCGACCGCACTGTCATCGATCCTGACAATACGGGCGATCCGAACGTGATCCGCGCGGCGGACTACACCAAGCTTGCGCGTCAGGCGCTCTACGAGCGTCTCGGCGTCGACGCGGAAAGCCGTCCCGAACGGCGCGACGCCAACGGGCTGCTGTCGCGCGGTGTCGATACGCAGCTTCGCGAGGCGGTGCTCGGCGATCCCTCGCTGATCGGTCAGACGGTCTCGTTCAACCTGCTCGCCAATGGCGATGTCGACGCGCTGCTCAAGGGGGCGATCTCGCGCGATGTGCCGGAGGCCAACCGGCAGGTGAACGATCGGCAGGTCGCATGGGCCGACAGGATGGTCGAAGAGGGTGTATTGAAGAAGCGCTTCAATACGGGCCTCTTCACCTTTGGCGCATCCAGCCAGCCGGAGACGGCAGGCCTGCTGGTCGCCATCGTCGGATCGTTCTTCATGATGGTGGTCGTCGTGCTGCTGGCCGTGCCGATCGGCGTCGCCGCGGCGGTCTACCTTGAGGAATTCGCGCCGCGCAATCGCTGGACCGACCTGATCGAGGTCAACATCAACAATCTCGCCGCGGTCCCCTCGATCGTCTTCGGCCTTCTCGGTCTTGCGGTCTTCATCAACTTTTTCGGCCTGCCGCGCTCGGCCTCGCTTGTTGGCGGCCTGGTGCTGACCCTGATGACACTGCCGACGATCATCATCGCGGCGCGTGCGGCGATTACAGCCGTTCCGCCATCGATCCGCGAGGGGGCTCTGGGCGTCGGCGCATCCAAGATGCAGGCCATCACCCATCATGTCCTGCCGCTGGCGCTGCCGGGCATCATGACCGGTACGATCATCGGTCTGGTTCAGGCGCTGGGCGAAACCGCGCCGCTGCTGATGATCGGCCTTGTCGCCTTTGTGGTCGATGTTCCCTCAACGCCGCTCGATCCGGCCACCGCGCTGCCGGTCCAGATCTATATGTGGGCAACGTCTGCGGAACGTGGCTTTGTTGAACGCACCGCCGGTGCGACCATCGTCCTTCTCGGGTTCCTCTTCGTGATGAACGCGGCGGCGGTCTATCTGCGCAAACGCTTCGAGCGGCGGTGGTAGAGGACTGGAACGTGATGATGAACGATACCAGAATGGAATTTCAGACCATGGAACAGCCGATGGCGGCAGAGCAGATGCGCAATGACACGCTGAAGATGACGGCACGCGATGTCGACGTTTTCTATGGCGCCAAGCAGGCCCTGTTTGGCGTCAATCTGGATATCAACAACAATGAGGTGACGGCGCTGATCGGCCCTTCCGGCTGCGGCAAGTCGACATTTCTGCGTTGCCTGAACCGCATGAACGACACGATCGACATCGCTCGCATCGAAGGCGAGATCAAGCTTGACGACCAGGATATCTACGATCGGAAGATCGATGTCGTTGAGCTGCGCGCCAGGGTCGGAATGGTGTTCCAGAAGCCGAACCCGTTCCCGAAATCGATCTACGAGAATGTCGCCTACGGTCCGCGCATTCATGGCCTTGCCCGCAATCGCACCGAGCTCGACGACATCGTCGTCACCAGCCTGCGAAAGGCGAGCCTCTATGAAGAGGTCAAGGATCGTCTCGACGAGCCGGGGACCGGCCTTTCCGGCGGTCAGCAGCAGCGCCTGTGCATCGCCCGCACGATTGCGGTCAATCCTGAAGTCATCCTGATGGACGAACCCTGCTCGGCGCTCGACCCGATCGCGACCGCCAGAATCGAGGAACTGATCGACGAACTGCGGGAGAATTTCTGCATCGTCATCGTCACGCACTCGATGCAGCAGGCGGCCCGCGTGTCGCAGCGCACGGCGTTCTTCCATCTCGGCAAGCTGGTCGAGCATGGCGAGACGCAGGAAATTTTCACCAATCCGCGCGATCAGCGGACCCATGATTACATCACCGGCCGGTTCGGCTGAGAGGGCGGCCCTCGCAGCATTCGGGAGAAGTCCATTGCAAGAGCACATCGTCACTTCGTTCGATGCGGAACTGAAGGATCTGTCTGCCAAGCTTGGCCGCATGGGCGGTCTGGCGGAGCGTCAGCTTTCCGATTCCGTTCTCGCGCTTTCCCGTCAGGACGAGCCCCTGGCGCTCGCCACCATCCGGTCCGACGACGCCATCGACAGGCTGGAAATGGATGTTGAGGAAAGCGCCATCGTCCTCATCGCCAAGCGCCAGCCGATGGCGGCGGACCTGCGCGAGATTGTCACCGGCATCAAGATCGCATCCGATCTTGAGCGCATCGGCGACCTTGCCAAGAATATCGCCAAGCGGGTCGTCGCGATCCGTGGCGAGATGCAGCCCAAGCGCATCATGACGGGCGTTGAACATATGAGCCGTCTTGCCATGGCCCAGCTGCACGATGTGCTGGATGCCTTTACGCGGCGCGACGTCGAGATGGCGCTGGACGTGTGGAATCGCGACAGCGAGATCGATGCGATGTACAATTCGATCTTCCGCGAACTGCTGACCTACATGATGGAAGATCCGCGCAATATCTCGCTTTGCACGCATCTTCTTTTCGCAGCCAAGAATGTCGAGCGGATCGGCGATCATTCGACCAACATCGCCGAGAACGTCCATTTCCTGGTGAAGGGGCAGTTGATCGGCGCGGATCGGCCGAAGCAGGATTCAACCAGCTTCGCCAATGTCGAACCGCCGATGGACGACGACGACTGATATTGCAGGTAAGGCCGTTAAGATGACGAACAAGGCCCATATCATGGTGGTCGAGGACGAAGAGCCTCTTGCCATGTTGCTTCGCTACAATCTTGAAGCCGAGGGCTATCTCGTCGAGACGATCGGGCGCGGCGACGAGGCGGAGATCCGTCTCAAGGAAGCCGTGCCGGATCTGCTCGTGCTCGACTGGATGTTGCCGGGAATTTCCGGCATCGAACTGTGCCGCCGCCTGCGGCTGCGCGGCGAGACCGAACGGCTACCGGTTGTCATGCTCACCGCCCGGGGCGAAGAGAGCGAGCGCGTCCGCGGCCTTGCAACGGGCGCCGACGACTATGTCGTCAAGCCGTTTTCCGTTCCCGAACTCATGGCTCGCATCAAGGCGCTGCTGCGTCGCTCGCGGCCTGAACTGATCTCCACTGTATTGCGCGCCGGCGATATCGTGCTCGACCGCGAGACCCATCGCGTCAGCCGTGGCGGACGCGATCTTCAGCTCGGGCCGACCGAATTCCGCCTGCTGGAGTTCTTCATGCAGACGCCCGGCCGCGTCTATTCGCGCGAACAACTGCTGGATGGCGTCTGGGGCCGCGATGTGTATGTCGACGAGCGGACGATCGACGTCCATGTCGGGCGGCTGCGCAAGGTTCTCAATCGCGGCAGGAGGGTCGATCCGATCCGCACCGTTCGCGGCGCCGGATACGCGTTCGACGAGCGCTTTGCAGCAAAACAGGCGGTGCGCTGAAGCGCCACCGCCTGCTGTTAGATCCTGTAGCTCAAATCAGCCTGCGTCGCTGCTCTTCTTGCGCCGCCTGTCAGAGGCCGGCTGGTAGGCGACGCTGGCGTGATGTTCGCAATACGGGCCCGTTGTCTGCGATTTGCGGCCGCAGAAGTGAAAGTCCTCCGCGCTCGGATCGCCGATCGGCCATTTGCAGGTGTATTCTGACAGCTGCAGGATCGACAGCCGCTCGCTCGGCGGGATGACGAGTTCTTGGACCACGGCCGGCCGGGGCCGGATGACGGGCTCGGCAACAGCGTCGACATGCGCCTTCAGCGCCGTATTGCCGATAACGGTAGGGCGTCTGGGCGGGCTCGGCTGGCGCTGCCTGCGCGGGCGCGGCTGGCTGGTACGCACGGTCTTCATCCGACCTGAAAGACCAAGTCGATGCACCTTGCCGATGACCGCGTTTCGGGTCACGTCACCGAGCTTTGCCGCGATCTGGCTGGCGCTGAGCCCTTCGGCCCAGAGCTTCTTGAGCATCTCAACGCGTTCGTCGGTCCAGGACATCGCCGCATCCCCTTGAAACAATGCAATTTGCCGTTTCGGCCCGCAGAATCCCCCGGCGCTCGGCCGCAAGCGGCCGTTGTTACAAGACGCCAAATTTAGGGGGTGCTCAGGTCCGCCGCACCAAATATCGTATCTGACAGGCCTGAAACTAGACCTTCGGGGACTCGCGTGCAAGAGTCCGCAGGGTGTTGTTTGCGCTTTCCACAAGGCTTTTGCAGGCATGCTTGCGGGCCAGCCTCGTTGACAGGCGAAAGCAAGTCTTTAAAATCCTGCAGTAACGCCGCCGAAAGGGCGGCGCTTTCTATTTTGCGCCCTGCTGAAAAGGGCATTGGGAACTTTGGCCATGTCCGCCGTATTGCCGACCTACGCACGTGCACCCATCGCTTTCGAGCGGGGCGAAGGCGCGCGCCTGTTCACGGCGGATGGCGAAGCTTATCTGGACTTTGCCGGCGGCATCGCCGTCAGCCTGTTGGGCCATGCTCATCCCGGTCTCATCAAGGCGCTGACCGATCAGGCGGCCAAGGTCTGGCACGTTTCGAACGTTTTCCAGATTCCGGGTCAGGAAAGATTGGCCCAGCGTCTGTGCGAGGCCAGTTTCGCCGACCGCGCATTCTTCACCAATTCCGGCGCCGAGGCGATGGAATGCGCCATCAAGACGGCGCGTAAATATCACGCCGTTGGCGGACATCCGGAACGTTATCGCCTGATCACCTTCGAGGGCGCTTTCCACGGGCGCACGCTGGCGACGATCGCCGCCGGTGGCCAGGCCAAATACATCGAGGGCTTCGGTCCCAAGGTCGAGGGGTTCGACCAGGTCACCGCGCTCGATATTGATGCGGTCAAGGCGGCGATTGGCCCCGAGACGGCAGGTATCCTCATTGAGCCGGTACAGGGCGAGGGTGGCGTCCGCGTCGTCCCGGATGCCTTCCTGCGCGCGCTGCGTGAATTGTGCGATGACGAGGGCCTGCTGCTGATCTGCGATGAAATCCAGTGCGGCATGGGGCGCACCGGCAAACTCTTCGCACATGAATGGGCAGGCGTGACCCCTGACATCATGGCGGTCGCGAAAGGCATCGGCGGCGGGTTTCCGCTGGGCGCATGTCTTGCGACCGAAGAAGCGGCCCGGGGGATGACTGCGGGCACCCATGGCTCCACCTATGGCGGCAATCCGCTTGCCATGGCGGTTGGCAATGCGGTGCTCGATCATGTTCTGGTACCGGGATTCCTTGAACATGTTCAGGAGATATCGCTGCGTTTCAAGCAGGGTCTGGCGGCGCTGGTCGATGGCCATCCCGATATCTTCAGGGGCCTGCGCGGGCGCGGCCTGTTGCTTGGGCTGGAATGTGTCGTTCCGAATACAGAAGTCGTCGCGGCCGCGCGTAACGCCCATCTCCTTCTGGTCGGTGCCGGCGACAATGTCGTGCGCCTGCTGCCGCCGCTCAACATCACCGCGGAAGACGTCTCCGCCGCGCTTGAGGCGCTCGAGCAGGCCGCCATTGCCCTTGAGGCGAACAGCGCGCGTAGCGCGTAAGGCTTTGCCATGATCAAGACACCGCGCCATTTTCTCGATCTCGATTCATTTGACGGAGCGACCCTGTCCGGCATCTTGGCCAACGCGCGCGCCATGAAGTCGAACCGCCGCGGATATCAGCCTCTCAAGGGCAAGGTGCTCGCGATGATCTTCGAGCGCCCGTCGACCCGTACGCGCGTTTCTTTCGATATCGCGATGCGCGAACTCGGCGGCGAGACGATCAATCTGACCGGCAGCGAAATGCAGCTTGGCCGTGGCGAATCCATTGCCGACACTGCGCGCGTTCTCTCGCGCTATGTCGACGCGATCATGATCCGCATCCTCGATCATGAGGCACTGGCCGAGCTGGCAGCCTACGCGACCGTGCCGGTCATCAACGGTCTCACGCGCGTCTCCCATCCCTGTCAGGTGATGGCCGATGTCCTGACCTATCAGGAACATCGCGGCGATATCGCCGGGCGTACGGTTGCCTATTGCGGCGACAGCAACAACGTTACGACGTCATGGATTCATGCCGCGGCGCGGTTCGGTTTCCGCATGAATATCGCCTCGCCTCCGCCGCTTGCGCCTGAGCCCCAAATCGTTGAGTGGGCCGCCCGCGAAGGCGCGGAAATGCATGTGACGACCGATCCGTTCGAAGCCGTTGACGGTGCCGACTGCGTCGTCACGGACACGTGGGTTTCAATGGGCGACAGCGAGCGCGAGCGCCGGCACAATCTGCTCAAGCCCTATCAGGTCAATTCACGTTTGATGAAAGCGGCCAGCCCGGACGCGATCTTCATGCACTGCCTTCCCGCCCATCGCGGCGAGGAGGTGACGGACGAGGTGATGGATGGTCCGCAATCCGTCGTCTTCGATGAAGCTGAGAACAGACTCCACGCCCAGAAGGGCATTCTGGCGTGGTGCTTCGACGGCGCGAGCTGATGAGCGATACCAATCTCGCAGATCTCATATTCGATCCTGCCCTCGATGACTGCGTCCTTCCATTCGCCATCGAGGCGCTTGATGTGCGCGGCCGGCTCGTCCGGCTCGGTCCTGCGATAGATACCATCGTTGCCCGTCATGGCTTTCCAGCTCCGGTGGCGCGACTAGCAGGCGAGGCGGCGACGCTGGCGCTTTTGCTCGGCTCGTCGCTGAAGACCGAAGGCCGCTTCATCCTGCAGACCCAGTCGGACGGACCGGTCAGCCTCATGGTCGTCGATTACCAGCTGCCCGACAGGCTTCGCGCGACGATCCGCTTTGATCGCGCGGCCGTTCAGGAAGCGGGGAACGGTGCGGGGAGCGCGGTTTTGCTCGGCACCGGGCATCTTGCAATGACCATCGACCAGGGCGGTGGCGGCAATCGCTATCAGGGTGTTGTTGCGCTGGAAGGCGATGGCCTCCAGGCGGCCGCTCACACCTATTTTCGACAGTCCGAACAGATCCCGACGCGCCTGCGACTTGCCGGCGGCGAGTTGATGGGCAAGGGCACCGGCCGGTCGCACTGGCGGGCTGGCGGCCTGATGGTGCAGCATTTTCCGGAAAGCGCGTCAGCACCTCGCGACCTGCCACCGGGCGATGCGCCGCAGGGCTTCGAAGAGATCGAGCGTGACGATGATGATCGGTGGGTCGAGGCCGTCAGCCTGGTCGATACGCTTGAGGACCATGAACTGACAGATCCGGGGATCGCTGCCGGCACGGTGCTCAGGCGTCTCTTCAATGAACACGACACGGCGGTCTTCGATCCGCTGGCGATCCGCGAGGAGTGCCGCTGCTCGCAGCAGCAGGTCAAGGCGATGCTGGCGAGTTTCCCGCCGGACGAGCGTGGCGATCCGAATGCGGACGGCCTGATCGAGGTGACGTGCGAATTCTGTTCGACGACCTACCGGCTCGATCCTGATGAGGTCGAAGCCTATGCGCAGGCGGCGGCGTCGCGGGAAGACGCCGGAGACTAGGCGCCCTCGCGGGCGATCTCGATGATTTTCCCGAGGAATGCCTGGCACGCTTCCAACTGCGCGATTTCGATGAACTCGTTGGGCTTGTGCGCCTGCGCGATACTGCCTGGGCCACAGACGATCGCCGGGGCACCGGCGCGCTGGAAGAGGCCAGCTTCGGTCATATACGAGACCGTCTGCGTTTCGTTGAGCCCGGCGGCGCGCAGCGCGATCCGCTCGGCCAGCGATCCCGGATCGGGCGCAAGGGCCGGCGCGGAGACGAGCTGAACCGTGGAAATGTCGGTTTCTTCGGAGATTGCATGCAGGCCCGGCAGGATCTCGCGCACAGCAAAGCCCATCAGGCGGTCACAGACGTCGCGCGCGTGGAAACCGGGGATCGCCCGGACCTCCCAGACGAACCGGCACTCTCGCGGCACGATGTTGCTGGCCGTACCGCCCTTGATCTTGCCGATATGGATGGACGAATAGGGCGGATCGAAACGGCCCGTATAGTCGCCGATCGCCTTGGCCTGCTCGCGGATCTCAATCAGCTCCAGCATCAGCGGCAGGGCGGCGAGAATGGCGTTGGCGCCGGTATCGAGGACCGAGGAATGCGCCTCAACGCCGATCACCGTCGTTTCGAAATCGGCGATGCCCTTGTGGGCATCGACCACTTTCATGTTCGTTGGCTCGCCGACAATCACGGCGAGGGGCATCGGCAGGTCCTGACCGAGCTGCGCGATGGCGCGCCGGACGCCGACGCAGCCGATCTCCTCGTCATAGGAGAAGATGATGTGGATCGGCGTCTTCAGCTCCGCCGCGACCATCGCGGGCACTGCCGCGAGGACCGCGGCATCGAAGCCCTTCATGTCGCAGGTCCCGCGCCCGTAGAGCCGGTCGCCCTTGCGCGTCAGCGTGAACGGATCGCTTTCCCAGGGCTGCCCGGTCACCGGCACGCAATCGGTATGGCCCGACAGTGCGATGCCACCTTCGCCGACAGGACCGATTGTCGCGACAAGGTTGGCCTTTTCCCCTGTCTCGTCATGGATCAACGTGGATGCCACGCCAAAGCCGGCCAGATAGTCGCGGACATAGTCGAGCAGCGGCAGGTTGGAGCGGTCGCTCGTCGTGTCGAAGGCGACGAGTTTCTCAAGAATCGAGATCGTATTGCCGGTCAACGTGTCGGTCCTCGTCAGCGCCAGAAGCGGGGAATGAAAAGCACAAGCACGGTCAGCAGTTCGAGCCGGCCGAGCAGCATTGCCCCGGAGCATATCCATTTCTGCAGATCAGTGAAGCTCTGGAACGTTCCCGCAGGACCGATCGTCGGCCCCAGCCCAGGGCCGACATTGGCCAGTGTTGTGACCGAGGCAGACAGCGCGGTGATTCCGTCCAGGCCGGTCATGTTCAGAACCAGCGCCACAATGGCGAAGGCGGCGAGATAGAGGAAAAGGAATCCACTGACGCCGACCGCGACATCGTCGTGGACGCGCCGTGAGCCGAACCGCACCGGAAAGATGCCATGCGGCCGGATGATGCGTGAAAGGTGCTGCTTTAGGACGGCGATGATGATGCCGAGCCGGAGGATTTTCAGGCCGCCCGCGCTTGAGCCCGCGCAACCGCCAACGAACATGAGAAGGAAGATGACGGCGTTGTAGAACGGGCCCCAGCCCGTATAGTCCGCGGCCGCATAGCCGGTCGTGGAAAGGATCGTCGCGGTATTGAAGAGCGAAAGCCGGATGGCGTCGGCATGGCCCATCGTGTTGCTGATGATCAGATACATGGCCTGCACAGCCGCCGCGCAGCCCGCAAGAATGACGAACAGCCTGATCTGCGGATCCTCGCCTAGGGCTTTCAGCCCGCCGCGCAAATAGCGCATATAGGCCAGGAAGGGCAGGCTGGCGGCAAACATGAAGACGGTGCAGATCCATTCGATGGCATCGCTCTGGAAATGTCCGATCGAGGAATCGCTTGTGGAGAAGCCGCCTGTCGCCAGCGTCGTCAGCGCATGCGCGAGAGCCTCGAACGGCGTCATGCCGGCCAGCCAGTAGGCGATGAGGCAGCCGAAGGTCAGCGTGCAGTAAATGGCAAGGATCGTTCCCGCCATCGCGCTGACGCGGGGCAGGATCTTCTCGGAACGATCTGAGGATTCGGTTTGCAGAAGCTGCATGCCGCCCACACGCAGCCCCGGCATGACGGCCAGCGCGATGACGATGATCCCGACGCCGCCGATCCATTGCAGGATGGCGCGCCAGATGAGGATGCCGGGAGGCGCGCTGTCGAGCCCGACGATCGTTGTCGAGCCGGTGGTCGTCATGCCGCTCATCGCTTCGAAATAGGCGTCGGCGAAACTGAGTTTCAGCGATGCGAAATAGAACGGCAGGCAGCCGAAGGCGGCAAGGATGATCCATGTCAGGGTGGTCAGCAGAAATGCTTCGCGCACCTCTAGCCGCGCCGCGGCCTTGCGCGTCGTAAGCCAGCTCAGACCGCCCATCAGGGTCGTGACGAACCCGGCCACGACAAATACCTGCCAGTCGGGATTGCCGACCCTCAGATCGACGGCCGCGGGGACGAGCATCGCAATTCCAAGCGTCATCACGACGAGGCCGATGATCGACATCACCGACGCGTAGTCGACCCGGCCGAGCCTAAGTTCCTGGGGGAGGGCGGATATGGGTTTCAGGCCGTTCATCGCCAGAATGCCGGAATGAAGAGAACGAGAATGGTGAATATCTCAAGTCGGCCGATCAGCATACCCGCCGACAGAAGCCATTTCGCCGCATCGGGGACGGCGGCGAACGTCGTGGACGGACCGATGACATCGCCGAGGCCCGGGCCGACATTGGAGATCGCGGTGGCAGCGCCCGACAGGGCTGTCAGCGTATCCAGCCCCGTCAGGTTGAGAGCGACCGCCAGCAGCGCAAACAGCGCCATGTAGAGAAAGATGAAGCTCTGCACGGCTGCCGACACGTGATCGGGCAGCGGTCGCCCGTTGTAGCGCTTGATGGCTATGGCGTTGGGATAGACGATCCGGCGCAAATGCTGCTTGAGATCCTCCCATACGATGATGATGCGGAAAGTCTTGATGCCGCAGCTTGTCGATCCGGCGCAGCCGCCAAGGAACGTTGCAATGAAGAAGATCGTAACCGCGAAGGAGCCCCACAGGTGATAGCCGTCGGTGGCAAAGCCTGTGCCGGTCATGATTGAGGTCAGGTTGAAGGCGGCATCGCGCAGCGCCTCGCCGAAGGGCAATCCGTTGAACAGCAGCCGGATCGTGATGAGGGCCGTCAGTCCGGCGAGGATCGCCAGAAAGACCCTGACCTGCGTATCGCGGAAAAGGTCGGCCGGCTTGCCCTGGATGATACGGACAAACAGCAGGAACGGCAGGCTTCCAAGCAGCATGAAGGCGACTGCGATCATTTCGATGGCGGCGGAATCGAAATATCCGAACGATGCGTCATGCGTGGAAAAGCCGCCTGTCGCGACCGTCGTCATCGCATGGGTCACGGCATCGAACAGCCGCATGCCGGCGACCAGGTAGGCAAGGGCGCAGGCCATCGTCAGCCCGACATAGACGAGCGTGAGCATGCCGGAAATCTGGGTGGCGCGCGGCAGTATCTTGTCAGGCGTTTCGAACGCCTCGGTCTTGAACATCTGCATGCCGCCGATCTGCAGCAGCGGCAGCACGGCCACCGCCATGACGATGATCCCGAGGCCGCCCAGCCATTGCTGCTGCGCACGCCAGAACAGGATGCCCGGCGGGGCGTTGTCCAGCCCGTTGATGACGGTCGCGCCGGTCGTCGTCAGGCCGGACATGGATTCGAAGATCGCATCGGTCAGGCTGAGGTTGAGATTGCACCAGTAGAGCGGCAGGGCGCCGAAGACGACCAGCGCGAGCCATGCCAGCGTGGTCATCACGAAAGCCTGCCGCAAGGTGATGGAACGGGCTCTGCCGCGGCACGTGATCCAGAGCATGCCGCCGACGAACACGGTGATCAGTGCCGCGCCGGCGAACACGATCCAGTCGGCATTGCCGAAATAGAGGTCGATCATCGCGGGCATCAGCATGGCGGTGCCAAGGAGCGCAAGCAGCACGCCGACGACCGACAGCGCCGGTCGCACATCGATCAGGCCACGTGGCGCCGGCTCAATTGACGACAGGCTGGTCATCAGGCGTATCGAGCGAAAATGCGGGAATCTCGACCTTGAAACGCTGGTCGCCGTCGACCTGGCACATGCCGTACTCGCCGCGCATGAACCCCGACGGCGTCGCCAGCGGCACGCCGCTGGTATAGGTAAAGCTCTCACCGGCCCGCAGCACCGGCTTTTCGCCCACGACCCCTTCGCCGTCGACGATTGAATTGCGTCCATGTGCGTCGGTTATCCGCCAGTGGCGGGTCAGAAGCTGGACTGCGGGCATGCCGAGATTGGTGATCTCTATCGTATAGTGCCAGAAGAAATGCTGCTTGGTCGGTGTCGATTTCTCCGGGCTGAACTCCGGCGTCACCGTAACCCTGATTTCATGTGTCGTGGCGCTGTACATATCCTCCTTTTAGACCCGCGCGAGCGCCCGGTCGATATCCGCGACCAGATCTCCCACCGATTCCAGTCCGCAGGAGATGCGCACCGTGGAGCCTGTGATGCCGAGCAGTTCGCGCTCGCTCTCCTCCATGCGCTGATGCGTTGTCGTCGCCGGATGCGTGATCAGGCTCTTGGCGTCGCCCAGATTATTGGAGATGCGGATCGTCTGCAGCGCGTTCAGGAAGGTGAACGCGGCCGTCTTGCCGCCATTGATATCGAAGGCAACCATCGGCCCGCCGTTCGTCATCTGCTTCTTGGCGAGCGCATGCTGGGGATGATCGCTGCGACCGGGATAGCGGACGTTGGAGACCTTGGCGTGCCCGGCCAGATGATCGGCCAGCGCCGCGGCGGTCGCCGCATGTCGTTCGGTACGCAGCGGCAGTGTTTCCAGCCCCTTGAGCAGCAGCCAGGCGTTGAACGGGCTTATCGCGGGCCCGGTATGGCGCAGATAATCCTTCAGCGCGCCATCCAGCGTTTCCTGGTCCGACAGGATCACGCCGCCCAGGCACCGGCCCTGCCCGTCGATATGCTTGGTTGCGGAATAGACGACGATCGACGCGCCGAGTTTCAACGGGCGCTGTACGAGCGGCGTTGCGAACACATTATCCACGACCAGCCGGGCGCCGCCCTTGCGCGTGATGTCGGCGACGGCCTCGATATCGATCACGTCGAGCATCGGATTGGTCGGCGACTCCAGGAATGTCAGCACCGTGTTGGGGCGCATCGCGGCGCGCCACTGGTCAAGGTCGCAGCCGTCGACAAGGGTCGACTCAACGCCAAAGCGCGGCAGCAGGTCCTCGATGATGTAGCGGCATGACGAGAACAGCGCTCTGGCCGCGACGATGTGATCGCCGGCCTTGACCTGGCTGATCAGCGCCGCGGCGACGGCAGCCATGCCGCTACCGGTTGCCCGCGCGCCTTCGGCGCCTTCCAGCAGCGCCATGCGCTTTTCGAACATGGCGACCGTCGGATTGGCGTAGCGGCTGTAGACGAAGCCTTCTTCCTCTCCCTTGAAGCGCGCCTCTGCGGATTCGGCCGACTTGTAGGTAAAGCCGGACGTCATGTAGATCGCTTCGGAAGTCTCCCCGTGCTGGCTGCGCACGGTTCCGCCGTGTACAAGCAGGGTGTCCTGCGAGAGGGGGAACGTTTCTTCGGTCATCGTCTGTCTTCCACTTCCAACAAAAATCCCAGCCTCGCGGTGAAGCCGGGTCGCCAGAAATGCCGGAAATCCGGGGATGACGCATGCATCCCTGCTTCCCGGCCTTTTAGCGACTTCCCTTTAATGTGGCTGCAAGCCGGCCGGCTCAAATGACCACAGTGAATTATCGCATATACTTTCCCCAAGCCGCTCTTGGCGTCAAGCGCCGGCTCGGCTAGAGCTTTTGGCGCAACGTGTCTGGCCGGAGGTTTGAGCTTGGCCGAAAAGCAAGCCGGGACGAGCCCCAGCGGCATTCTTCCCGACCATATGATCTCGCGGATGATCGCCAACCGGCAGATCGTCATGGGCCGCGATCCGGACCACGACCAGATCCAGCCGGCCAGCCTCGACCTGCGGCTTGGGCGCACGGCCTATCGCGTGCGCGCCAGCTTCCTGCCGGGAGCCGGCCGGACTGTCCAGGAATGCCTCAAGGGATTTTCGCTGCACGAGGTGGATATCCGCGAAGGCGCGGTGCTGGAAACGGGCTGCGTCTATATCGTGCCGTTGCTCGAAGCGCTGCGTCTGCCGGATCATCTGGCCGCCGATACAAACCCCAAGAGCTCGACGGGCCGGCTCGACATCTTCACCCGCGTCATTGCCGATCATGCCCGCGCTTTCGACAAGATCGAGGCAGGCTACGAGGGACCGCTCTATCTGGAGATTTCGCCGCGCACGTTCCCGATCCTCGTCCGCACCGGCTCGCGCCTGTCTCAGATCAGGTTCCGGCGCGGTCTTGCGCGCCTTGACGATACGACGCTTCGCGATCTTCACGCCCGTGAAGTTCTCGCCGTCGGTGCCGAGCCGCGCATCGACGCCGGGCTTCTGGTCAGCGTCGATCTGACCGGCTTTGGCGAGACGGTCGGTTTTCGCGCGCGCCGCCACGCCTCGGTCATCGATGTCGACAAGCGAGACGCCTGCGACGTTCTCGATTTCTGGGACGTGCTGAAGCCGCAAAAAGGCGGTGCGCTGATCCTCGATCCGAACGAGTTTTACATTCTCGCCTCCAAGGAAGCGGTACATGTGCCGCCAGACCATGCCGCCGAGATGGTCCCGTTCGATCCGCTGGTCGGCGAGTTTCGGGTTCACTATGCCGGCTTCTTCGACCCCGGTTTCGGCCATTCGGCGGCTGGCGGCACCGGCAGCCGTGCCGTGCTTGAGGTGAGGAGCCGGGAGGTTCCCTTCATCCTGGAGGATGGTCAGACGGTTGGAAGGCTGGTCTATGAACGGCTGGCCGAAAAGCCGAAGGCGCTCTATGGCACCGGGATCGGTTCCAATTATCAGGCGCAGGGTCTCAAGCTCTCAAAGCACTTCCGCGCCTATTCGGGCTAGCGAGATACGGCAATTCCCGTCGTCCGGAAGGGCGGGCGGCATGGATCGTCGGGTCAAGCCCGACGATGACAGGCTTTCATATGACGGCCCGCCCGTCGCATCGACTCTCGGCACGGTGCGGGACAAAAACACCGTCATTGCCCGGCTCGACCGGGCAATCCATACCGCGAGCACATCGACCCGGCCGAGGGTTGCGTTGTTCGGGGGCAGGCGTTGCCTACGTCCACCGCTACGGCAGACGGTATGTATCGTCGGGCCAAGTTTGATGATGACAGGCATTTATATGGCGCGCTGCCCGTCGCGCCGGCTCTCTTTCCAACGCGGCCGGCGGGCAAACCGGAGTCGCGCCACCGGCCAGGCCTGCATCGCCAACTCTGCATCGCCTCTTCCGCATCGCGGTGGAGCGCTCGGCGTCACCCCACCCACCGTCATTGCCCGGCTCGACCGGGCAATCCATACGGCTTCGCCATCGTCATGACGGGCGGCTGCGTTGGGGGGCTTTCAGACCGAGCAGCTGGCGCCGCCGAGGACGCAGAACTTGGCGCAGTGCGGATGGCAAAGCTTCACCGCCCCGTCGTCGAACATCAGCCCGTCGGCGCGTGCGGCCTCGGCAAGCGTCGTCCCCATGCCGAATTCCCGGTCATAGGGCAGCAGCGTGCAGGGCAGCACCGTCGGCGCGGCATCGCCCTTGCGTTTCACCACCATGCGGCTTGACGCACACATGACATCGTCGGGGCTCTTGTGCAGGATGTTCCAGCAATCGACCGTGATCTCCGGGACGTCGACTTTCTCGTCCATTTCCGGAAACAGCACCAGCGAGGCCGGGTGATCAGCATCGATCTGCCATCCCCGGCTGTCAAAAAGCGCACGATAGCCGGCGCGGGATTCATTCTCGCTCTCGCCCCAGCAGGTCCGTCCGGCGATGGTGATGTTGAAGCCGTTGGCCGAAAGCCAGTCGATGCCTTCCAGCGCCCGCGCAAACGTGCCTTTGCCGCGCTCTTCCTCATGGAGTTCGCGGCTATGATGGTCGAGGCTGACGCGTATCGTGAGCCTTTTTCCATGGTCGCGCTGGATGTCCAGGAGTTCGCCGCGGATGCCGTTGCGCTGCATCGGCTGCATGGCGTTTGTCAGAACCAGCGCTTCAAATCCGCGCTCAAGCGTCAGCCGCAGCATGGCGTTGAATTCAGGGTTCATGAACGGTTCGCCGCCGGTGAAACCGATTTCACGCGTGGCGAGGCCGAGCGCCTCGATCTCGTCCAGAAATGCGGCGACTTCGGCGACTGTCAGATAGGCCAGTCGGTCGTTCGTCGGACTCGATTCGATATAGCAGTTGCGGCAGGTAATGTTGCAAAGCGTGCCGGTATTGAACCAGAGCGTATCGAGCGCCTTTAGCCCGACCCTCGCGCGCCGTTCGCCCTTGGCGGTGATGTCCGGATGCTGGAACTTGCCCGGAGATCCGTTGGGCAGGTCGATGATCGTATGGCGATTCATGGTCTTCCTGTCGTCGGCGATTGCCTGACGACTGTTTAGCACAGCAGGCTTGCAGATCGAGTGCGCCCGCGATGACACCGCTCTCACTTTCGGTTGATCGCATTGTGCGTTTCCTGCCCGGGAGGTCTTCCATCGGCGTCGTACGCTGCTAGTTTGTGAACGGCAATTCAACAAGAGCAGGAACGGGAGGAAGCGGGCAATGGCGGACATTCGCGTTGCGGTCATCGGCGCCGGTATCATTGGCAGGACCCATATCGAAACGCTTGAGCGTGTGCCCGGCATGCGCCTTGCGGCGATTGTCGAACCTTCGGCGGCGGGTGCCGAGATTGCGGCCGCGCGCGGCGTCCCTCATTTCGCTGCGCTGGACGATTTGCGCGCCGGCGGCGGCTTCGAAGCGGCGGTCGTTGCATCGCCCAATCACACCCATGTCGCGATCGCCAGGGAGCTCATCGAGGCTGGAATTCCCGTCCTGCTGGAAAAGCCGGTGGCGGCGACGGTCGAAACGGGTCTGGAACTTCTGAAGGTCGTCGGCAACGGCGACGTGCCCCTGCTGGTCGGCCATCACCGGCGCCACAACCCGATCATCAAGGCCGCGAAAAAGGCGATTGGCGACGGTGCGATCGGTTCGCTCGTCATGGCCAACGTATCCTGTGCGCTGATGAAGCCGCCGGCCTATTTCGACGTGCCGTGGCGCAGCCGGGCCGGGCAGGGCGGCGTGCTGCACATCAATCTCATTCACGAGGTCGATCTGCTTCGGCACTTCTTCGGCGAGATCGCTTCCGTGCGGGGCGTGGCGAGCAACGCGGTGCGGGGCCTCGAGGTTGAGGATACGGCCGCCGCGATCGTGACGTTCAGGTCCGGCGGCATGGCGGCGCTGGCGATTTCCGATGCCGCGGCGGGCCCCTGGGCATGGGATCTGACATGCGGTGAAAATCCCGGACGGTTCCCGGTCCACGATACGATCGCGCACGTCTATGCCGGCTCGAAAGGCGGCCTCAGCCTGCCCGACCTCAAGCTCTGGACATATTCAGGTGCGCCGGACTGGACGCGGAAGATGGAAGGCGCGCCGCTCGCAGCCGCGCATGCCGACCCCTATGTGGCGCAGCTTGAGCATTTCGGCGACCTGATCCGCAATGGCGGAGAACCGCTGGTCAGCTGCGAAGATGGCGTGCGCAACATGCAGGTGATCGAGGCGATCATCGAGTCATCGGCGTCCGGCCGTGAGGTCAGGCTCTAGGGCCCCATCTCTTTCGCTTGAGGGAAGGCGCGGCGCGGATTATGTTCGCGCTTCGTCGGCGGCGCCAGTTGCCCCGCGGGTATGATGTAATGGTAGCCTGTCAGCTTCCCAAGCTGAACGCGCGGGTTCGATTCCCGCTACCCGCTCCAGCCAATATTTCAATAAGTTAATGGCGGTTCGATAGTCGGTTGTAGATAGCGGTTTTACATCGAGTTTTACGGAGACTGTTCGTGGAATGATCGCTTAGGTGTCCTCTTTCTCCGTCGGCTCGAAGACGAATCGGAAACTGCCGTCCGGGAACTGGTGCAGCATATGGCGTTCGAAGGTCATCTGCTCATCGCCAAAGATATCCTCGTAAGAGATCTTGATGATGACCCAGAGACTTAGTCTGCCAGAATAGATCTCAAGTACCTGTTCTCGAGTGAGCGACTTGCGTGGATCTATGCTGCTTGCCGTTCTTATAACGAACTCGACCTTGCCAGATTGAGGTACGCTGCCTTCGCTCGTTTTTTCAAATTCTAGATCCCACCATGCTTCATCAAACTCTTCTTCTGCTGCCCAAAGGTGAACCAGACGAGCCTTTCGCGCTGGCGAGTTTCCATAGTTCTTAACGCTGCCAGTTATTTCGATCAGGTTGTAGTCCTTCATGAATTGCGCACCCAGTTTATGGGTGTGGAGATAGGCTCGCTGTTGCCGCTTACTCAGGTTCCGTGTGATTTGAAATGATTTGCGGGCATGTTCATTGGCCCGCGAAGTCAGATACAGAGCAAAAAATAGGGAAACGGCACTCGCTGCGCCAACCAACATTGAAATGAATGCGTAGTCGCGCAGTTCTTTTGTTGCCGCCGCCATCTCTTTGCTGGATGCATCTAAGCTCTGTTGAACTGCTAGGGCGTCAGCTTCTCGTTTTGCGGCCTCGGCCGCGCTGCGATCTCGGGCCGCCGAAGCTTCTGGGCTGTCGACGATTTCAACCGGCAAAGGATTGGGGATCACTAGTGTCGCAGCTGGATCGGGGGCCGTGCCAGCATTGGTCCGCTGGCTCTGCTGGGCGCTCGCATCCGGGATCGCTAACGCTAACCAGATTAGGCAAGTGGCGGTTAGAATGCGGACAGCCGTCATCAGGCTATTTCCCGATCTGCTGATTGATCTGCCGGATAGTAGCGCCAGCAGCGGCGCCGTGGCTATATTGCGCGGCGCCAGCAGGGCTCGGGCTCATAACCCCTGGCAGATGAGCGCCAGAGAATCCACGTCGCCGTCTAAGAGCGCGGGCAACACACGCGGCAGGAACACGCTCGCGCCGATCGATGCCGAGGCGACGGCGGCGATCAGGACGGCGGCGGCGCCAACGTCCTTTGCGGCCTTGATTGCCGGGTGGAATTCACGGCTGACTGCATTGCATGTTTGTTCGACGGCCGTGTTCAGTGCCTCCGCCGCGAACACCAGTGACACGGCAAGGATCAGCCATCGCCATTCCGCCGTGTCGATTTCCAGCCATATGCCAAGGAAAATCGCGAGTGTCGCCAGGCCGACATGGATACGCATGTTCCGTTCATTGCCGATGAGAAAGCGCAGTCCATCGTAAGCATGTGAGAAGCTTGCCAGCCGGCTACCGGCACGATGCGCATACGGCCCGACCGACTGATCACCGTGGTCTGGCCGCCATGCCAGCGGATTTGGGCGGTTCGCGACGAACGGCGGTAGGAATACGCCGATCAACGCCGCAATGAGGGTGCAGCAAACCATGAATACCTCTTCAGACCACGGGTTCGAGCGCAATGCGCGTTGGTTTGACAAGTGCGATGCGTAGCCGCGCGCGGCCGAGGCGATCCGATTTGATGAAAGGCTGTGCCGGGAGGCCCGTACGGTAGAGCCGCTGCGGTTTCATATCGCCAAACTCGAGTACGGAACTGACGTCCGGCCGGCCGGGCTCGATCAGAATATCGAGAATGTCACCCCGACTAATAGCTCTGCGGATCACGATTTCAGGATAAGGTGCAATCATCAGTTGCGGTCCGGCCCCTGTATCGCGGCGGGTCGTCAGGTTGCGCAGTCCATTCGCGTGGTTGCAGCGTGCAATCAGTTCCAGCGCATGCGCCCACAAAGATGCCCTCTCGCGATGGATGACGTCTGCGCTTTCACGCGACGGGCACTCCGATTCCAGGCGGTGCAGGCACTCCGTCGCGATTTCGTCGTCGCCCATTTCCACAGCGGCGGCAGCAGTCGCAGCATAGCTGGAGGCGCGACTGAAACCGTAGTTGCCGATATCCACAGGCCAGAACGCGCGCGGCCAGGATGCGCGATCCAGGCGCTGTCTGACGCGTTGCCATTGTCGTTGCGCGAGGTCAGGAGAAAGCGCGTTGAGAAAAAGGCACGGAAGGGCCTGCATGACGATCCCGCCGGGCGCGGCAACGCCAATGCCGGTCAGCGACGAGCGAAAGGCAATGAATGAGCCGTTCCTGGACATTCCCTCTCGGGCAAGTGCATCGATGAAGGGCAATGCAAGACCGTCCCAGTAGCGGGTTCCGAGGCGTGCGTCCGCCGCCTTTAGGCCGGTCATGGTGATCAGGTTGCAGAGCGGGTATATCCAGTTCGGCTCGCATTCAAGCAGGCCGTAGGAAGACGAACGGTACTGCGCGGAAAGCCGTTCCGAGATGTCGTTCAATCTAAGCGCGGCCAGCGGCCTGCCGGCCGCGTGCAGCACAAGTGTCCGGTTTCCGCCAAGGGCCATCTGGAGCGCAACGAACCCTGAATACATGATGTTCTGACGGGAAACGGGATCACTCCCGAGCCGCAGGTTGCCCCACGCATTTTCAAGACGCCAGTAAGACCACAGACGCCGATCGCCGATCTTCGACATGAGGCGCATCTGCGCATCCGCAAAACACGCATGCGCGCCGGGCGCGTGAAGGCCCTGAGCAATGGCGAGTGCGTATGCCATGAAGTTGACCTGATAGCGAAGCGCGGCGGTCTGAAACTGGTCGCGCCTCTCAAAGCCGTCGAAAGCCTCGACCGGCTGTAGCGCCCGATCGAGGAGCAGCCTCAGCCGTTTGGCGTCTTCGTGGGAGAGGCCGGCTGGCGTGGCGGCGATGCGGGTTGGCGAAGCGCGACATGGCGCAACGGCTATTCTCGTATTGGCGGCGGCGCGCCCGGCTCGCCACCACCCGGCCGTAGCGACCGACAGGGCAGCCGGCGCGATGAGCCACGGCCAGATATCGACTGCGCCATCCCCGGCCTCTAGGGCGAAAAAGTCCGGATAGCCGGACAGCACCGCAAGACCAATCCATACAGCGACGGGCGCGACGATATTCCCCGTCGTGAACCAGAGGACCAGAGCGCCGGCAAATATCGCGAGCGAAGCGGCGAAAAACCCGAATGCGTGGAGAAGCTGGCCGGCCGTTGCCCAATGCAGGATCCCCGCGCCCGGGAACGTCAGGCCGAGCAGTGCCGCGCCGCTTGCCGCTGAAGTCGCGTATCCAAGGTTTGCCGCTGCGGCGGCAATGACAATGCCTGCATAGGCGAGTAGCGCCTGCGCCTGGCGGCGCCTGTGAAACGGTTTCCTTTGAGCATGTAAATAACTTTGTATTGCAAAGTGAAGTTGCAAAAAAGGGGACGCCGAACCGCCGCCGGAGCGGCCGTTCCGGATCGAGAGTCGTTCGATTGGGAAATTCATGCCAGCTTTTCCCTCAGTTTGCCTTTGGGCTGGCGTCGGCGGGCGCTGCTCAAGACCTGCTCCAGCACAGTCAGATAATCGGAGAACCGTGCGCGGCCTTCATCTGTCAGCGCACATGTCGTCAGCGGCCGTCGGCCTTCAAACCCCTTGGTTACGAGAATCATGCCCGCCTCTTCCAGGATCTGGACATGGCGGCTGAGATTGCCATCGGTAAGGCCGGACAATTCCCGCAATTCGGTAAAGCTCAGTCCTTTGGGGTGGTCCGCAAGCGAGGTCATGATGCTGAGTCGCGCTCTCTCATGGAGTGTTCGATCCAGCCCGTCGAAGGCAAAGGGTGCGTTGGAGCGGTCAGCCATGCGAAGCCTCTTGCGATGCGAGGTAAAGAATTGCGGCGACAAGCAACTGGCCAATTCCGAACGGAATCGCCATCAGCAAGACAGTTGCAGGCCATTCCGCCGCGCTCATGATGAGCGAAGCCGTTGCTGCCGCGAAGTAGAACACCGCAGCAATGACCATCTGCCGTGGAAGATTGGACAGCACGGCAAAGATGCCGATTCCCATCAGCAGCTGCCACATGCCTGGAAGCAATCGGCTGTGTTCAGGAGCGACGATCGTCACGACGCTCCCCAGAATCGCTGCCGCAGCTGCAACTGGAAGAAATCGGTTTAGCGTCGTGCCGAGCATTCGACCCGCCATCGAACGATGAATCTTGCGAGCTCTCGCGACCGCTTCGGTTCCGATCATCAAGGCGCAGACCGCAGCGAGCATCATCCACACGACGAGGTCGTCTTCTCCCAGCAGATGTTGCCATCCGCCCAGCGCCAGCGCAAAGCATCCGCTGAGCGCGACGATACCGGGCGCAAGTCCCTGGAAACGGCTGCTCGCCGCCAGTTGCTCGCGCAACCGCGCAATATCCTGGAGCGCTGAATCGACATCGTTCATTAGCGCATTTAGCGCCAATTACTCTACAATGTAAAGTGATTTATCATTGCTGATTGCTGGCCGCTTCCGCCAGCGTCACCAGCTTTGCCACCGTATTCATGTTGCGCGCGGTGCCTGCTTTCGCCGCCGGTATGATCAGCTTCGAACGGCCCTGGCCCGACGGATAGTGGACGTAGATTTCGCACTTTCCGAGAGCCACATCCTCGTCGGCCTTGCCCTTCATGTCCTTCAGGGCATTGGCTGGCGGCGGATCGGGCAGGAAGAAAGCCATGACCTTGCTTGCCGGTGCATCGGCAAACGGATTTGCCACGGCGATCCGGGCCAGTTCCTCGCCGGTCCTGATGACGACGCCGACCGGTTTGCCTGCATAGGCGGCAAGACGCTTCTCAAGCGCCGCCTTCGCGGCTTCTTTCGACAGGCCGGTACGAAAGATCACATTCCCGCTGGCGATATAGGTCGTGACGTCCTCAAAGCCTTCCGCTTCGCACATGGATTTCAGGTCGCGCATCGGCATCTTGCCGGTGCCGCCGACATTAACGGCGCGGAGCAGGGCGATGAAGGTTCCCATCGCGCCGCCTCAGTCGGACGGGGAGGTCCGGCTGCGCTGACCTTTGCCGGGCAGCAGCGTGCCGAATACCCAGTCCCAAAGTGGCGACGACACGCCATAGGCGCGCTCCGAAGTCTCGTAGTGGTGGCGAAGGTGATTGTCGCGCAGCACTTTCAGAAAGCCTTTTCGCATCGGCAGGTGGTGCGTCGCATAGTGTCCCATGTCGTAGCACAGATAGCCGAAGCCGAAGCCGAACAGCAGCGGCAGTGCCGGCGCCATGCCGGCGATCAGCCAGAAGAGAAGGAAGACCGCGACGCCCACGGGCAGGCTGATCGACGGGGGCATGACGAGCCGCCGGGAATCGTTGGGGTAGTCGTGATGGATGCCGTGGATGACATAGATCAGCCGCTTCAGACGCGGATTTTCACTATCGAGGTGAAACAGGTGGCGGTGGAGCACGTACTCCGTCAGCGTCCATATTGCGGCGCCGCCAACCGCATAAATGACGAACGTTGCAGCGCTGGTGTCGAACCGGGTCGTGCTGAGCCAGATCAGCAACATGCCGACGGGAAGGTAGAGCACCAGCGGCGTTACCGGATGAACGCGCGAGAGGGCTTCAAGCAGATCGTTGTCGAACAGCCGGACGGGCTCATCCTTGTTGGAGACGTATTTCCGCATGCGGCAATCCTGTTGACGGCTGACCGGTGCCACATCAGGGCTGTTGGCGCCGGAAATCGCGGGCAGTATAGGCCAATCGCGCGTCGATACCATACGCCGCAGCCCTCTCCGCAGATTGTGATCGGCAGGGGCCGGGGTCTTTGATATGATGTCACCGATGAACAATGAAACGACCAGCCCTGATATTGCTGCTGCGGTGCCGCTGACGGTGGCCGCTGTCGGCGGCGCGCTGCTGCTCGGTGCGGCCGGCATCCTCTGGTACGGGCATGGCGCGGCGGTGGCGCTTGCGATGATGACCGGCGACGCCTTCCTGAGCTGTTTCTGACAAACGGTTTTTCCCATGAATGCAAAATTGCGCCCGCTGGTTCCAGCCTTCGCCCTGCTTGTCATTGGGCTGATTGCCCTTGGCGTTGCCTGGTATTCGGTCGTCAACGCGCCTGAGAACGCGGCCGCTTCCAGCATTCGCGAAAGATTTTCTCTGGTCGATCAGACCGGCAAACGCGTGACCGAGGCCGATTTTGCCGGCCGTCCGCATCTGGTCTTCTTTGGCTTCACCCATTGCCCGGATGTCTGCCCGACGACGCTCTATGAACTTTCCACGATCTTCGGTGAACTCGGCGACGATGCCGGCAAGATCGATGTGATTTTCATATCCGTCGATCCTGAACGCGATACGCCTCAGTCGATGGCGGAGTATGTCAGCAGCTTCGGTCCCCAGTTCACCGGCCTGACCGGCACGAAGGAGGAGATCGCCGCGGTTGCGAAGGACTTCAAGGTCTATTACCGCAAGGTCCCGCTGGAGGGGAACGACTATACGATCGACCACACGGCAGTCGTCTACCTGTTCAACCGCCGGGGCGAATTCGTCGCCCCCTTCAACGCCAAGCGGCCCGCGTCCGAGGCTGCCGCGGAACTGCGAAAGCTCCTCTGAATCGGGTCATCGACGCCTGGGGCGCGGCGCGTGGCGGCCTAAAGCCGATCCCTCAGCCCGTACCACGTCATTGCTGAAACCAGGATAGGCCAGCGCAGCAGCGTACCGCCCGGAAAACGTGGTACCGGCAGCCTTGCGAAGACATCGAAGCGGCTCATCTGGCCGTCGATGGCCTCGGCGACGAGGCGTCCGGCAAAAGGCGCGATGGCGACGCCATGGCCGCAAAAGCCCGACGCATTGTAGATGTTGGGCCGGATGCGCCGGATGAAGGGCAGGCGGGTCGGCGTGATCGCCAGCGTGCCGCCCCAGCCAAAGTCGATCCGTGCGTCGGCAAGTTGCGGAAATATCCGGAGCATTTTGGGGCGTACGAATGACGCGATATCGGCGGGAAACCGATAGCCATAGGTTTCGCCGCCGCCGAAGATAAGCCGCCTGTCGCCGCCGATCCGGAAATAATTGACGACGAAACGCGTGTCCGAGACCGCTTCGCCGCCAGCGATCAGCTCTTGCGCGCGCGCGCCCAGCGGCTCGGTCGCGACGATGAAATTGTTCAGCGGCATCACCCTGCGGGCAACGGCGCCGCTGAGCCGCCCCAGATAGCCATTGCAGGCCAGAACGAGCTGCTTGGCGCTGACCGTGCCGCCGGCAGTCCTGACGCGGACCGGTTCACCGCCCTCAAAGCCGGTGACCATCGTGCCTTCATGCAGGACCGCGCCCGCCGCCGCCGCCGCCCTGGCCAACCCGCGCGCCAGTGCCAGCGGATCGAGATGGCCTCCGCCTGCATCGCGTGCGCCGCCAAAGAAATAGGGGCTGGCGACGGCAGCGCGCATCGCGTCGCGGTCGAGCGTGCTGACCTTGTCATAGCCATAGTCGCGCCGGAGCTTTTCGATATGACGCTGCCAGTCACCGATGTGGCTGGCCTTGTGCAGGCCGTAAATGAGGCCCGGCCTGTAGTCGCATGAAACGGCGTGCTGCTCGATCCTCTGATGCAGATGCGCCTTTGCTTCCTCTGCCATGTCCCAGAGCATCCGGGCGGCTTCGCGTCCGGCGATCCGCTCGAGATCTTCCTGATCGCGGCGCTGGCCGGAATGGACCTGCCCGCCATTGCGCCCCGACGCGCCCCAGCCGATCCGCCGGCCCTCCAGCAGCACGACCGAATAGCCGCGTTCGGCAAGGTGTAGCGCGGCCGAAAGCCCCGTGTAGCCGCCGCCGACAATGCAGACATCGGTCTGCACGTCGCCTGCGAGAGATGGATAGGGCGGGTCGCCAGAAGGTGTGGCTGCGTAGAGCGAGGCGGCGTGAGCGCTGGCGGTCTCAGACATTCAGCAGCAGATATTCCCGTTCCCACGGACTGATGACCTGCATGAAGGTCTCGAACTCCGCCGTCTTAACCGCGGCATAGAGATCAACGAAATTCGCACCCAGCGTGTCGCGGAGCCGCTCTGTCTCCTTCAGCAGGGCCACCGCCTCAAGCAGGCCGCGGGGCAGGTCGTAGTCGAAACCGTGGGCACTGCCGGTCACTGGCGTGGTTGGCGTCAGCCCTTCCTCGATGCCGAGCCAGCCGGCGGCCAGCGAACCTGCGATGGCCAGATAGGGATTGGCGTCGGAGGACGGCACGCGGTTTTCCACCCGGCGCGAATCCGGCTTGGAATAGGGTATCCGGATGCCAACCGTTCTGTTGTCGTGCCCCCACTGGATGTTGATCGGCGCCGCCGTACCGCGCACCACGCGACGGTAAGAATTCACATAGGGCGCCATCATTGCCATCACGGCGGGCAGGTAGGCCTGCATGCCGGCGATGAACGAATGAAATTCGGATGTCGGATCGCCATCGGAATTGCTGAAGATGTTCTTTCCCGTCTCGATATCCTGAATCGACTGGTGGATATGCATTGCCGAGCCTGGTTCGCGCGCGATGGGCTTTGCCATGAAGGTCGCGTAGACGTTCTGCGCCAGCGCGGCCTCGCGGATCGTTCGCTTGAACAGAAAGACCTGGTCGGCCAGTTCCAGCGGCGCTCCATGCCTGAGGTTGATCTCAAGCTGTGCGGCGCCTTCCTCGTGAATCAGCGTATCGATTTCCAGCCCCTGCGCTTCCGAATAGTCGTAGATCAGATCGACAAGCGGATCGAACTCGTTGACCGCGCTGATGGAGAAGGAATTGCGCCCGGCTTCCGGCCGGCCCGAGCGGCCGACTGGCGGCTCGAGAGGATAGTCGGGATCTGTATTCGGCTTGACCAGGTAGAATTCTATTTCCGGCGCGACAATCGGCGCCCAGCCTCTGTTTTCGAAAAGTTTGATGACCCGCCGCAGCACGTTTCGGGGGGCGACATCGACGGCTCTACCATCTCGATGGAAGGCATCGTGGATGATTTGCGCGGTCGGCTCGTTCTCCCACGGGACGAGCGACAGCGTCGCGAAATCCGGAACGAAATTATAGTCGCTGTCCGCCTCGTCGTAGAACGACAGGTCGTCGGTTTCCGGATAATCCCCGCTGATCGTCTGCAGGAAGATCGACTGCGGCAGGTTCATGACCCGCCCTTCGAAGAATTTCGCCGCCGGCACGATCTTGCCGCGCGCCACGCCAGCGAGATCGGGGACAATGCATTCTATCTCCTCAATCCCCCGTTCCGATATCCATCGCCGCGCGTCCTCGAAACTGGTGATGCTGCCGCGTTCGGTAGGTTCGATACTGGTTACTTCTCTCATGGAATTTCAGGTTCGAGCGGCGTCAGACCGCCCCCTTCTTCTGGTTGTTCTCAGCACATGCCCGATCCGCCTCGCATCACGAGGCGGCATAGGCTGCCACAACGAGGCGGCGCGCCGATTCTGGAAACTTGGATTGATCTTAGCAGCAAAGAGGCTCGCAGGCGAAACATGTCGCCCGGCCGATGGCGCGCTACTGCCTGTTACGCTCGAACAGCTTGCCGATTCCGTTCTTGAGCAGTGTCTTTGCTGAGTCCTGCAGTTTCTGGCGGCTCTCGGGATTGTTGAGGTCGAGCAGCCACGCGGCATCGGGCGCGATCTTGGGAGCCGCCACCGTCCCGCCAAGACGGAACGGTATGGCGAGCGGGGCCTGGCCGCCCTGTGCCGCAGCGCCGATCTCGGCGACCCCGCTGCCGTCGAGAGCACCGCTGGGAATATCGTGACTGCCGTTCAGACCGATCTTCAGCTGGTTGCCCGTGAGGACCAGATCGTTGGTCGACGAAACACCGTTCTTGATGGTGAAGCTGCCGTTGATGCTCGTAAGCGCCGTCTGGCTGCTCGCCTGCGTCTGCGCAGCCTTGGCCGGGTCGAATACGAGTTCGATCGCGCGCCTGAGATCAACACCGCTCAATACCGCGTTGGCAACATCGATCTTGGCCTGTCCGTTCATCGTACGCATGAACCGCGCGCCGTTTGCGCCATTGCCGTCCGCATTGAAGGTCATGTCGATCTTGCCGGTCAGGCGTGGCGGCAGATCGAGCGCATCGAGCAGCGGTGCCGCCTGGATGCCCTTGGCCTGAAAGCTGGTCATCATCGGCAGGTTTCCGCTCGCGGCGGTCGTCCCCGAAATCGTGCCCGAGGCCCTGCCGCCGAATATGTCGGCTTCACCGATGGCGATTTGGAATTTGCCTTCGCGCGCGGTCAGGCTGACGGCCGTCCGGCTGATCGCCGCCTTGCCGAGCTTGACGCTCGCCGCCGAGAGCCGGAGGTCTATGTCGAAACCTTTCAGTCCTGTCAGATCGAGGGTGCGGCCGCCGCGTTCGGTTGCGCCGGGCTGGCCCTGACGGGCGGGATCGCCCTGCGGCGCGGGATTTTGATATCGGCCGAGATCGACCGCATCGGCGGCGAGGGTACCCTGGATTGTGGTCAGTCCGGCCGTCCGGCCGATCTTCACCGCACCCTCGGCGTTCGTATTGTCGATACGCATCTTGAGATTGGACAGCGCCGCGTTGCCGCCGACGAGATTGACGCTTCCTGTCAAAACCGCGTCGTTCAGACCCGGACCGGCGCCGACCGGAACGTTGAGCCACGAAAGAAGTGCGCGCAATTTGCCCGAGCGAAGATCGGCCGTACCGTTGAACTGGAATTCCGCCCTCGTGTTCGCACTGCCTTCCAGCTTCAACTGGCCAAGGCTCGAACTCAGCGCTGCGGTGAAAGCGCTCTTTCCAGAGCCCATGAACGCCAGCGGTTCGGCCACCCGGCCGGTAAATTCGATGGCAGAACCGTTCCAGATGAGCGAGCCGGCCGCTGTTGCCGGCGCCTGAGCGTTCGGCCATGTCAGGCTGCCATTGATGCCGGTCAGGTTCAGATGGCCGCCGCTCGCGTCCTGATAGACGACCGTCCCTTCGCTGATCTCGACGACGCCGACACGGACCGCCGTATTGCCGTTGCCCGGCGCGGCAGCCTGCGTGTCGACCGCCTTTTCCACGCTGCCCGCCGATCCGGTCTGCCAGTTCGTCCGCCCGCCGGTTCCCCTGTATAACGTTATTTTCGGACGCACGAGCCTGAACGAACTCACCACGACCTCGCCACTGAGCAGCGGCAATATCTTCACGGTTCCGTCAAGTTCGTCCATGACGGCAACGGGTGTATTGCTGTCGTGTCCGGTCAGCGTCACGTTGCGGATATTGAATCCGATCGCCGGCCAGAGCGAAAAGCGCGTATCGCCATCGATCCGCACATCGAACCCAGACAGGCGAGAGGCATGCCGCGCGACTTCCTGCTGGATCGTGTGAGGCGAAACCGTCTGGGTGAGCAGGACGGCGCCCGCCACCACGATGACGATCAGTGCCGCCAATGCAATCAGTACGCGCCGCATGACAGGCTTTATTCCCCCCCGATTGGTCCCGCACCGCCGTTTGCCGGCGACGATAGGTGTTTGATGGCAAAAAACAACTGCCGCAGTCTTGCTTTTCACAATTGGTGTCAGAATCCGTGAGCGCCAACAAGGATATATCCCTGCAAGGGCTTCTTCCGCGATTCTGCCACCTAATACCACCGGTGCATGACCGATCGGAAAGGCGGAGTTGTGACCCTTTCCGGGCGCACCCGCCTCATTGCCGTTGGAATGTGGTGACGAACCGCCTGTTGCATCGCACACAGGCGGAATGTAACCCTAGTCACAACGATGCCGGACGCCCGAAACGGTGGACGGTCTGCCGACGGCAAATGAACACGTACGCTTGCGCATCTTTTCAAACCCGCGTTCAATCGGTCATATGCGGGATGCGCGGCCGATCTGCCGTGCGGCCGTGAGTGGATGCGCGACGATGGCCAAACGGGGCCAGGGTGAAAGACCCGCAGGATAGGGGAGTGACGATGCAGAAAGTTTACCAGTCCGCCGAGGAAGCGCTCGATGGGCTTCTGTTTGACGGCATGTTCATCGCGGCGGGCGGCTTCGGCCTTTGCGGCATTCCCGAAAACCTGATCTCAGCCATCCGCAAGGCCGGCACGAAGGATCTGACGGTGGCGTCGAACAACGCTGGCGTTGATGATTTCGGCCTCGGAATCCTGCTGCAGTCCCGGCAGGTCAAGAAGATGATTTCATCCTATGTCGGCGAGAACGCCGAGTTCATGCGCCAGTATCTGTCGGGCGAGCTTGAGCTTGAATTCAATCCGCAGGGGACGCTTGCCGAGCGCATGCGGGCAGGCGGCGCCGGCATTCCGGGATTCTACACCAAGACCGGTGTTGGAACTGTCATTGCCGAAGGCAAGGAACACAAGGATTTCGACGGCGAAACCTACATCATGGAGCGCGGCATCGTTGCCGATCTCTCCATCGTCAAGGCCTGGAAGGGCGACGACACCGGCAATCTCGTATTCCGCAAGACGGCGCGCAACTTCAATCCGAATGCCGCGACCTGCGGCAAGATCTGCGTCGCAGAGGTTGAGGAACTTGTGCCGCGGGGAAGCCTTGATCCGGACTGCATCCACACACCTGGAATCTTCGTGCACAGGATTCTTCAGGGCAATCACGAAAAGCGGATCGAGCAGCGCACCGTGCGCGCCGCCTGAGGAGGACAGACATGGCTTGGGATCGCAATCAGATGGCCGCACGAGCGGCGCAGGAACTCGAAGACGGCATGTATGTCAATCTCGGCATCGGCATTCCGACGCTGGTATCGAACTACATCCCGGAAGGCGTGGACGTAACGCTCCAGTCTGAAAACGGCATGCTTGGCATGGGGCCGTTCCCGACAGAGGACGAGATCGATCCCGATCTCATCAACGCCGGCAAGCAGACCATCACCGAACTTGCCCGCACGTCCTATTTTGACAGCGCGACGTCGTTCAGCATGATCCGCGGCGGCAAGATCGCGATGGCCATTCTCGGCGCGATGGAAGTTGCCGAAAATGGCGATCTGGCAAACTGGATGGTGCCCGGCAAGCTGGTCAAGGGCATGGGCGGCGCGATGGATCTGGTCGCCGGCGTGAAGCGCGTCGTCGTCATCATGGATCACACCGACAAGGCCGGCAATCCCAAGCTTCTCAAGAAGTGCACCCTGCCGCTGACCGGCACCGCCGTTGTCGATCGCATCATCACGAACCTTGGTGTCTTTGACGTCGTGAAGGGCGGTCTGAAGCTTGTCGAACTGGCGCCGGACGTCTCGGAAGCTGAAGTCCGCGAGAAGACGGAAGCGGCGCTCGTCTGAGCGGCGCCCCGTCTCAAGGCATTTCGGCGCGGCGCTTGTGCCACTCGGCCCGGATCGAAGCGATGAGATCCGGGTCGGCCTTCAGATGCGGTGTCTCCGCATCGAGAATGGCCTCAAACAGGCGGTCCTTGTAGGGCGCGGTATCGAAATTGGCAGCGCCCGCTGCGCCGACGAGGATATCCACCAGCCGTTCGGCGGCGGTTAGCCGTCCCCACAGATAGTCATTCTCGCGCCAGCGCCTGTTGAAGAACGCGCCGAAATGGTGAAGCGCGATGCCTTTCAGCTTGCCGCCCGCGCCTCCCTTGCGAATGGTGTTCGCATCCGCAGGACTGATCCGGTCGATCAGGACGGCATCGAGTTCGGCCAGATCGGTCTGCTGGGTCATCGGCAGCGTCAGTACATCGAAGAACGGAAACCCGACATAGGCGACGATGAGCGGATGCCGGGCCCATTCGGGCAGATAGTTCAGCACCATGATGCTGAAGAGTTCGTCCGAGCGGCGGTCGAGTGAATCCAGATCCAGCGCCTCGCGCAGCGGCTTTGCCGCACCGTCGGGATCGGGGATCGTCCCGGCCGCAAGCATTTCCGCCGCAACGGCGCGCATCGGCTCGCCATGCGCTTCCGGCTTCCAAAGCTGTCTTGCGTTGTCGAGCTGGGCGTACAGCTCGTTCTTGAGATCGTCGAGCAGCTTGCCGTCAAGCGATGCCGCCGTCCCGTGTCGGCCGGCATCCTTGTAGAGGCCATTGAGGCGCGAAATGACGAAGCGCAGGCGGCGCACGCGAAAATCGACGTCGAAGGCGCGCAGGAACTGGATAACCCTTGGCGCGGTCGCCACCCGCGGGTCGGTGTTGGTGAGTAGCGCTTCGATTTCCGCCATCGGAATTTCCGGCGGTGTAATCCCGGCCAGCGACGCGGCGAGCGTATTCACCCGGCCGAGCACCATCAGGCACTTCAGTCTCAGATAGCTCTGGAAGGCAAATCCGGACTGGGCGGCGGCAGCCGTGTTGGCCTTGTCGCGCCATTCGGCGAATGCGCCCTGCGAGGGGCCATGCAGCTTGTCGGGATCGACGATGTTGTCGACCATCGGCCCGACCTGCGGAATGGCGGCATCGATCGCTGACGCCACGAGATGGACATGACGGTTGTGCTGCTCGACGACCGCGAGGTCATCGACGATCGGTTCATTGCGCGGGATCTCGGCAAGAGACGCCACGATCGCGCGAAAGAAACCCGGAGTGGAATCCGAAAGCGTGAAGGGAATGTCCGGATGGTAATCCGGATTTGGATCGACATAGACGATGCGCCTGGCAATTTCGCGCTGCGCGGGGCGATTGCCTACCGCAGCGATGGCAAAGGCGAAGGGCTTGTTGTTGACGACGCTGCCATCGATGAACGGGATGTCTTCAAGCACCCGTCCGCTTCGCGCCTCCGCTGAAAAATTCTGGGTGAGGAACAGTTTCCTGTCAGGCCACGCCTTGCCCCGTCGCCGAAGCGCCTGGTCCACTTCACGGATCGTCGCCGGCGGAAATGCGCCGGGAAAGGACGCGGTGGCACGCGCGGCGAAAACTAGGCCCGGAACATTTTGCTGGCCGAGCGTGTCATGCAGGCCCGAAGGCGAACGCCGGTAACGGAAGGTGACGGGAAAGCGATGTTCGCGCTCGGCGATATGCGCCGGGTCGTGCAACTTCAACTGGCTTGGATGCCCGTTGAAATCGGTCAGCGAGATGAAGAGATCCAGCGGGTGGCCATTTGGCAGCAACGAACGGCCGCGATCCTGCGCATCCATGCGCTCGCAGGCATCGAGCATCCAGTGCGTGAACTTGGCGCCCGAAAACGGCGGTTTGAACCAGCGCAGCTTCATGAATTTTTCAAGCTTGTCGCGGGTTTCCGGATCGTCGCCAAGGTCCATGCGTCCGGTCATCGCCATCCGCAGGAAAGGGTTGATGAGTGTCTTGATCCAGCGCGAATAGCGTGCCTTTTCATCGGCGAGTTCGAGAACGTCGGCATGGGTCAGCCAGAGTTCCCGAAGCGGATCGAGCGGCAGGTCGTGGGCGAGCGCGCGTGCGAGGAACATGCCCGTCACGCCGCCGGCCGATGCGCCGGAAATGACATCGCAGACGATGCGGATCTCGCTTTCTTCGGCGAGCGCCTGCAGCAGGTCGAAATAGACCCGCTCCGTATCGGTCTCGCGCCCCCGCACGGCATCGTCGGATGGAAATGGCTGGTTCTGGCGGCGATTGGCGTCTGGCTCGGCGAAATAGAGCCGTGAGGCGCGCGCGAGCTTGTGAACCTCGCGTGTCACGCCGAACATGTAGATCGCCAGCGACACGCCGCCGTAAAGCACAAGCGCGAGGCGCAGTTCCTTGTCGCGTTTCATTCCCCGCAGCCCTTTTTTGTCGGCAAAGGCTGCATCCGGCCTGACCGCTTGTAAAGGGTTCGTGTGGGCCTTCGCGTCAGTTACCGCGGCGGGCCATGTGCGAAAGCAGGTAGACCGGCGTGATGCCCGCAAGAATGATAACGAAGGCAGCCGGGCTCGCATCCTCTATGCGGGCCCGCGACGCGAATTCGTAGATGTAGGTCGAAAGCGTGTTGACCCCGAACGGACGCAGAAGGATCGTCGCGGACAGTTCCTTCAGGCTGTCGATGAAGACAAGCAGCGCGCCGGTGGCCAATGGTGGCCAAAGGAGCGGAAGAAGCACCTGTCTGACGGTCTGGAAATGGCTTCGTCCCAGCGTCCGCGCCGCCATGTCGAGGCTCGGCGACAGCTTCTTGAGACCGCCATCGAGTGCGCCTTCGGCCATCGCCATGAAGCGGATCGCATAGGCGTAGAGGATCAGTACGCCGGAGCCGGAAAGTAGAAGGCCTGTGGCGATCCCGAAAGAACCGCGCATGAAGCCATCGACAGCATTGTCGAAGGCGGCAATGGGTATGAACAGGCCGAGCGCCACGATTGTGCCCGGGATCGCATAGCCGATCGTTGCGAGCCGGACGAGAGGCGATTCGCCGCGGCGACCCCGAAGACGCGCCCAATATGCGAGCACGAAGCCGGCGGCGACAGTCACTGTCGCGGCAGCTGCCGCGAAAGCGAGGCTGGTGGCGAGGGCTTCAAGCAGTTTCGGGTCGGTAAAGCCTTCCAGCCTGTGCAGCGCATAACCGCCCAGCACATAGGCGGGAATGCCGAACCCCGTCACGATGGGGAAGAGGCAGGCGGCGAACGCGATCAGCGCGGTTGCCCCACGCAGACGATAGAGGCTGAAGCTACCCTGACCGCTGCTGCGAAGTTCGAAATATCGCTGGTCGCGGCGCGCTTGCCGCTCGATCAGTATGAGACCGAAGACGACCACCAGCAGGACGAGCGCGAGTTGGGCAGCCCCCGCCAGATCGCCCTGGTTGAGCCATAGCGAGAAGACGGAGAAGGTCAGCGTCCTGACGCCCAGAAATTCGACCGCGCCGATGTCGTTAATGGTTTCCATCAGCGCCAGCGTGATGCCGAGCGCGATCGCAGGGCGTGCCATTGGAACGAGAATGCGCCGGAAGATGCGCCATTGGCCTGCTCCCAGCAATTGCGACGCCTCGACCAGCCGCCGGCCCTGCAGCGCGAACAACGCCCGGCACGCCAGATAGACATAGGGGTAAAGGACGAGCGAGAGGATAAGCACCGCTCCGCCGAGCGAACGGATATTGGGAAAGAAATAGTCCCGCGAGGTCTGAAAGTCGCCGACGAGGCGGACAAATTGCTGCACCGGCCCGGTGAAGGAGAAGAATTCGACGAAGGCGTAGGCGGCAAGATAGGTGGGAACGGCGAGCGGCAGGACCATGGCCCAGGCGAAAACGCGTCGGCCGGGAAACTCGAAGAAGGTGACGAGCCACGCGCCCATCGCGCCCATCATGCCGCTCAGCACGGCGACGCCCGCCATCAGCAGGGAGGTCGTCAGCGCCGCGCCGGGCAGGACCGTCCGGAACAGTTGCAGCAGGCTGTCGATGCCGCTTGTCGCGGCAATCCAGCAAAGCGAGATGACCGGGAGGGCAACGAGCAGGCTGACAATGACCGCGACCGCTGTCAGGACAGGCGCATGCGACGTTGCCGGCGCCATCGCATGGCGCCGGCCTGCCGGATGCAATTGACCCGTCGCTGCCAATCCCGCCGCCCCTACGTCGCCGGGCCGTTGTTGAAACCGACCTTGTCGACCAGTTCCGAAGCTTCCTTGCGGTGCCCGGCGATTTCACCGAGCGGAAGCTTGTCGGGATGAATTTCGCCGAACGACTGCACCACCTTGGAGGCCTGTGTTCCCGGTTTCAGCGGATATTCGAAGACCTGTTCGGCATAGATCGTCTGCGCTTCGCCGCTGGAGAGGAATTCCATCAGCTTGATTGCATCTTCACGATGCGGCGCCGTCTTTACCAGCGCCATGCCGGATATGTTCACATGGGTGCCGCGCGTATCATTGTTCGGGAACAGGATCTTGATGGATTTGGCCCATTCCTTCTGCTCCGGCTCCTTGTCGTTGGTCAGCATCAGGCCGACATAATAGGTGTTGCCCAGCGCGATATCGCATTCGCCCGCATGGATTGCCTTGGCCTGCGAGCGGTCGTTGCCTTCCGGCTTGTGTGCGAGATTGTCGCGCAGTCCCTCAAGCCAGGTCTCGGTCTTTTCCGCGCCGTCATGAGCGATCATCGAGGCAAACAGGCCGATATTGTAGAAGTGCTGGCCGTCGCGAATGCAGATTTTGCCCTTCCACTTGGGGTCGGCGAGGTCTTCGTAGGTGATGGAATCCTGTGCGACACGGTCGCGCGAGGCATAGACGACCCGACCGCGCATCGTCAGGCCGAACCAGTGACCTTCCGGATCTCGGAACTGTGCCGGGATGTTGCCTTCGATCGTCGCGTCGGTGATCGCTTCGGTAACGCCGGCAGCCTTTGCGGCATCGAGCCGGCCGATGTCGACCGTCAGGATGAGGTCGGCAGGGGAGTTGGCGCCCTCGGACTTGATGCGCTGCTCCAGACCCTTGTCGAGGAAGAGCACATTGGTCTCGATGCCCGTTTCCTTGGTGAACGCATCGAGCACGGGCTGGATCAGTTCCGGCTGACGATAGGAATAGATATTGACCTCGGCCGCCACGCCGGGCGTCGCCAGTGTCGAAAGAAAGACAAAACCCATCGCGGCGAGCGGCCGGCGGGCGAATGTTGCGGAATTCATCAGTTCCTCCAATCGACGGGGGTTAAGGCCCCGTCATCGCGAGTTCAGCGCGCCTCGATAATGAAGCGCGACGCCCGAGATGTCCCGTATCGGCGGTCCGATGTCAAATTATTTTGCCACTGAAATCAGTATCTTAGAATAGTTCCAAAAAAGACGACCGAAAAGGTCATCTTTACAACCACCTACTCGGCGAGCACCCGGTTCTGGGGAAAGGAAACCTCGATCAGCGTGCCGTGATCGACCTTGCTCTCGATCCCGAAACTGGCCCGGTTCGCTTCCACGAGGGCTTTTGTCAGAGGCAGGCCGAGGCCGGTTCCCACCTTGGTGTTGAGCCGGTTCTGGCCGACCTGACGGAACGGCTCCATGGCGGTCCGGATGTCGGTTTCGTTCATGCCGACACCGGTATCGCGAACCCGTAGCAGCACGTCGCCATCTGCGGTGTGGATCGTCGAAACGATGATCTGTCCACCCGGCGGGGTGAATTTGACGGCATTGGAGAGCAGGTTGAGCAGCACCTGGCGCATGCTTCGCTGGTCGGCGACGACCGGCGGCAGGTCATGCGTCAGGTTGGTCCGGATAAGGATCCGCTCCTTGTTGGCCTGCGGCTGCATGATGGCGACGGACTGCTCGACGACGTCATTGAGCAGGACCGAACCGAAATCCAGCTCCATGTGTCCCGCCTCGATCTTGGACAGATCGAGCAGGTCGTTGATCAGGCTGAGAACATGATCGCCGCTGGTGCGAATGTCATGCATGTAGCCACGGTATCTTTCATTGCCGATAGGGCCGAACCGCTCCTCGATCATGACTTCTGAAAAGCCGATGATCGCATTCAGGGGTGTGCGGATTTCGTGGCTGATCTTTGCCAGAAACTCCGATTTCTGCGCGCTCAGCGTTTCGGCCTTGCGGCGCGCCTCCACCAGTTCGCTCTCGGCCTTCTTCCATTGCGTAATGTCACGAATGACGGCACAGAACTTCGCTTGCGGTCCCTCGCCGAGCCTGCCCATGGTCAGGAAAAGCGGAAGCGCACCTCCCTGGGCGACACGGCCTGTGATCTCGCGCCCGTCATTGAGGATGCTGGCAACGCCATTGCGCTTCAGCCCGTCGATGTAATCCTGAACCGAATCCCGGCTTTCCGGCGCAATCAGTGTCGTGAACGCCTTGCCGGAAACGGCGCTGCTGTCATGGCCGAAAAGCGCTTCGGCACTCTGGTTCAGACGCTCGATACGGCCTTCGCTGTCGAGTACGACGACGCCTTCGGTCGCGGTGTCGAGTATGGCCCTGAGCTCTGCGATTTCCGCATCCGCGTCGACCTGCCGGTCGGCAGGTTCCGGCTTTGCCTCAGGCGCTGCCGCCTCGACGATCGGACGCACGAAATAGGCCATCGCCGCGTTGCCGCCACTGGTGATCCGGCGCAGCCGCGCGTCGATGGCAAAGGAATCGCCGCTACGGGTGACGCCGACGAGGCGGCGCCCGCTCTCGGCGGCAAGGTCGAGCCTTTCGGCGAAAAGCGCGCCGACGCCGCCGGCCTGCTCTATGCCGGCGATATCGGCATATCCGAACATCTGGAGGAGCGGCCGGTTGGCCTGCAGGATCGATTCATCGCGAAAGACGATGATGCCGTCCGACACCTCGTCGATGAGACGGCCGTCATCGTCCGTCACCGCCTGGTCGCCACCGCCGGGCAGACTTTGGGTGTCTTCCCCCGACGCTGCGATATCGGCATCTGCGCTTGCGGGCTCGTCACGCTGCTGCTCTGCCATCTCCGGCAGTTGAGGGGCGACTTCAGAGATGTCTTCAGCTTCGGCAGCTTCGGCGGTGGAAGGTTCGTCGGGCCCGGAATCCTCCAGCCCCGCACCATTCGCTTCCGTGTCCTCCGCAGCTGTATCGTCGCCGGTCAGCGCGCGTCCGATCTCCTGAAAGGCCTTTGCCTCGTGCGGCAGCAATTGCGCACGTTGATCGTCTGTCTTCGCGGGCGGTGCGATTTCTTCCTCATCGTCGAAGTCGTCGCCAAGATCTTCATCCGCGAGGATGGCTCTCGCCGCCGCGATGAACGCTTCGTCTGCCGCTGCGACGGGGACTTCCCGCTCGGCGGAGGTATCGTCGGAAATCTCCACGCCCCCCGTGGCGTGGGCGCGATAGCCGGCCAGTTCCAGATCCTCGTCGTAAACCGGAGCGCCGGAAAAAATGAAGCCGCGCGTGCTTGCAGGCCCGGTCCAGACGGCCGGCACGTCGCGGAATGCGGTGCCTGCGGCCAGCGCGTTCGCCAACGCATCGTCCCGCGTCTCGCAGACGTGGTTGAGGTCGACGCCGGCAATGTCGTCGCCGTGGTAGCCGAGCAGCGCCGACAGGGCGGGGTCGGCATCGCTGACGACGCCGTCCAGATCGATCAGCAACCGGTATCGCAGGCCGAAAAGTGGATCGCCGCCTTCTTCGGTCCTTGTTCTGTCATTGGCGGCGGGCCGTACTGGCAGGGTCCTCACGATGCTGAGCGGCGCCGTGCGGGCAGCCGGCTCGGCGCGTTGCCCGCGCCTTGCAGCAATAATGACGGCGTCGCCTGCATCGAGGCGCGTCAGTTCCCAGCCACCCGTCACGGCAGACTTGTCGCCGCTGCCGGCAAAGTCGCGTGCGATGTCCCCAAGGTCGTCGGAGTCGGTGCGGCGCCCGCCGAGCACGCCGCCGAAACGGTCGGTTAGCGTAACCTCGTCCGGCAGGCCTTCAGCAGCCATGGCGATGCGGCGCGCGACCGGGGGAATGCGGAACGGTCCGGTGTCGAGCGCCTGAAACGCCATCGTGCCGTCTGCGCGAGCTGTGCATTGCACGGTGACGACGAAGTCGCGAACGCCCTGAATGACGCGGATCCGTTCGATACCGGGCTGCCGGCGGCGGATCTGGCTGCCGGCGATCGCATCGCATTGCCGGGCAAGACGGCTGCCCGCATCGAAGCGATGGGCCTCGAATGCTGCGATTTCACCAAAACCGAACAGTGCTGCGGCGGACGCATTGGCTTCAGTTGCCCGGTGCCCGGCGGAATCCCAGATCCATGCCGGCCGGGCCGAGATCAGGTCCGCGAAGGCCTGCAGGCTTTGAAGGTTGCCGGTCATGCGTAGCGACTGCCGTCCAGTTCAGATTGCACCACGAGGCCGAAACCGGCCTCAGGCGCTACCAAAAATCGAAAGACGCAAGAGTCCCACAACGTTTGCGCCAATTGCTCCGGACTATAGGCGTCGGCGGCACTTTTCGTCCACCGCGGGCCTCGCGCCGGGAACGCTTATCTTAAGAATTGGTTAAGTCGATGTGCGCGCGCAAGATGACAATTTTATTTCGCACTGCACAAATGTTTTGTTGCAACGCACAATTCTGCCCCTATATTCTAGCAGACGGGGCTGCACGAAATGCGCCCCCGCATCCGGAAATGGAAAGGATTCCATTATGAGCGATACGCCGACCCCCAAGATCAAGACCCCCAAGAAGGAAGAGATTGCCGAAGAAGTCGTTGACGTCGCAGAAGCGGCGACGGCGAGCGCAACGAAGGCCTTCGACAGCTTCTCGATGCCCGAACCGGTTCGCAACATGGCCGAACTCGGCATGACGCGTGCGCGCGAAACCTACGAGACATGCAAGACAATCGCCAATGATTCCAGCGCGATGGTCGAGACGACCTTCGACGCGATTTCGCGCAATTCGGCGGAGATCAACAAGTCGGCGATTCACGCGGCCAAGGCATCGGTGGCAGATGGTTTCGATCACCTCGAGGCCCTGATGGGCACCCGCACGCTGGCTGAATTCATTGAGCTGCAGACGAAATTCGCCAAGCGCCAGTTCGAAGGCATGACGGATCAGGCCAAGGCATTCCAGGGCAAGATCGGCAAGGCCATCGAAGACACGGTTTCGCCGGCGCGCGAGAACCTGAACAAGACGATGGCAAGCGTCAAATCCGCATTCTGAATGACTGGCCGCCGGCTTTCGGCGGCACGGCGGTCGGTCGCAAAGGCCCGGCAGTGATGCCGGGCCTTCGTTTTGCGGGTCAAAGCAGGCCCGACACACTTGCCTGATCGGCTGCGGGCGGTTATCAGTCTCGCCCATATCCGATGATTGATGTGCAGCTGTAGCTCAGTTGGTTAGAGCGCCTGATTGTGGATCAGGAGGTCCCCCGTTCAAGCCGGGGCAGCTGTACCAATCATTTCAAACGGATAATTCCTCATTCGAATCGAATTTTCGGTCTCGGGCGCCAATATTCAGCCATTGGTTCCCGTCGCCATGGCCTGCGTGCGCGGGCTAAGCGGATTGCCGACGAGCCGTATATTGTGGCGGGCCGACATCTGCGCCAGTTGCTCGGCCATTTCCGGCGTGGGTGCTCCATGCGGCTCGGGAAGCCCGGACGAAATCGCCGGCCTTGAAGCTTCGCGCACGAATTCCTCAAAATCGCCCGGGCTCGTCAGTGTCAGCCATTTCGCCCCGTTCCGCGACTCCACGACATATGTGTGCGGCACTCCTTTGGGCGCAAGAACGGTATCGCCGCCAGATACCTCAATGAATTTTCCATCGACCGAGAACAGGACGTTCCCTTCCAGCACGTGGAATACCTCGTCTTCGGTATCGTGAATGTGCAGCGGCGGTGAATCTCCGTACGGCGCCGAATGCCGGATGACTGAAAGCCGGTCGGTGCCGGACGCGGCGGGTATGACAATCTCGACGCGGGTGTTCAGGAACCACAGCGCATCAGTGGGAACGGACATGGCATATCTCCTTCTCGGTTTGCGTTGACGCGAGAATAGCTGCCAGCTAACATATCTAGAAATTAAATGATTAAATAACAGTCATAGATATGGTGAATTTCAGAGCGCTCGATCTCAACCTCATGCGCGTTTTCATGGCGTTGCAGGAAATGCGCAATGTCACGCGCGCGGCAGACGAACTCGGCCTTAGCCAACCGGCTGTCAGTGCTGCGCTTGGGCGGCTGCGCGACCAGTTGGGCGATCCCCTCTTCGTCCGCGTCGGGAACGGCATGGCACCAACGCCTCACGCCGAGACGATCGCGCCTGCGATTGCCGAAGCGCTTGGCAGGCTGGAGGCGGCGCTGGTCGCCGCGCAGCCCTTCCGGCCGGAAACGGCCGAGATGACATTTACGCTCAGAGGCGCGGACTTCTTTTCCATGCGCCTGATGCCGCCGTTCGCCGCGACATTGGCGAGGGAGGCGCCGCATGTCGCTGTGCGCTTCCTCGACAGCGGACGCGGCGACCTCACAGACATGCTGGAAACCGGCGAGCTGGATTTTGCCCTTGAGCAACCGACCGAGGTGCCGGGCTGGGTGTCGAGTGATTTGCTCTTCGCATCACCGTTCAAGATCGTGGCGGCACGCAATAACCCGGCGATCAGAACCGCCGGGCTGAAATCGGGTGACGAATTGCCGCTAGACCTGTTCTGTGCATTGCCTCATGCCCTGCGCTCGATCGATGGCACGATGACCGGGATGACTGACGCGGCCCTGGCGCGCGCCGGGCGAAAGCGCAGGGTGTCGCTGGTCGTCCCGCATTTCGATGCGGTTCTGGAGGTGGTTGCGCGGACCACCATGATCGCCTCGGTCCCGGTTCAGCTGATAGCCAACATGCACAACCCCGGAGATCTGCTGGTATTCGAACCGCCGATCCCGATCCCCACGCCGAACATGCAGCTCTACTGGCACAGCCGCTTTGACCGGACTGCATCGCATGTCTGGTTCCGCACCCGGCTGCTTGAAGAGGTCAGGATGCGCTGGGGTTCGGCCGCCGCCTGAAAGCGGCGGCTCGCGGACTTCAGCGCTGGAAGATCGCCCCGGCATTCTTCGGCTGCACGCCCTGGATGCCGAAGCCGGTCCAGGCGATCACGTCACTTGCCTTCGCCGCGGCTTCCTTTGGCGGCAGCGATGTATCCCAAAGATTGGCGAGAATTCGCCGACCGTTGAAATCGTCGGCCTCGTCGGAAACCAGGAATGCGATCGGCCCGGCCATGATCGTATCGGACATGACATCGTCGCGCGACAGGCCGGTCCGGTCCGTCATGCGCGATCCTGTCGCGCCGCCCGGCACCAGCACATTGGCGGTCACGCCCGTACCCGCCAGCGACAGGGCAGCAACAGAAAGCTCGGCTTCCTGCGCCGCTTTAGAGCCGCCATAGAGCGGCATGCGCAGCATCGTATCGAGGCTGGTCGTATTGCCAATGATCCGGCCCCAGCCGCGTTCGATCATCGCTGGCGCCAGCTTGCCCGCCAGCACCATCGGCGCGACGGAGTTGATGGCGAAGAACTTCTCGATCTGCTCGCGCGTCGCCTCCCAGAATTTCAGCGGATTGGCGAGGTAGTTGTCGCGCAACGAATCCGCGCTGACGCCGGCATTGTTGATGAGTGCCTCGACAGGCCCGAAGATTTTCGAGGCTTCTTCCGCAAGCCATTCAGCCTCGCCGGGCTTGGCAAGGTTTGCCGTTATCGTGGCCACGCGGTCGCCCGCGCCGCTCTCTTCGGCGACCTCGTTCAGCGACTGCTGGTCGGTTGATGAAAGGATCACCTTGTGACCGGCCTTCAGCAACGACAGCGCCATGACACGGCCAAGACCGCGTCCGCCGCCCGTCAGCAATACCACGCGCGATTTTGCCATGAATTCCTCCCTCGATTGCTTTTATATGTAAGCGGACAGTAACTGCAGCGTATTATCCTGTAAATTGCCCACTGCGCGGCTTCCTCGAACCGTTCGATCCCGATTGACGGCAACCGGCAAAACTGGTCGAGTTCGTCTCGTTCATCTATGTCGGCAGCTTTTCGGGGAAGGAACCGCAATGGACATGAAATCCGCAATCGTCAATGTCTACACAAATTATTTCGGGTTTACCGGCCGCGCCGCGCGGGCGGAATTCTGGTATTTCGTTCTCTTCACTTGGATTGCCTATTTACTGCTTAGCATCGTCAACAGTTTCTTTTTCGGTATGAACGCCGCCGATATTGATCCTGCAAATATGGACGGCATGGGTATGGCCAGCTTGTGGGGGATCGGTATCCTCGGCGGTCTGTTCTGGCTGGCCTCTGTGATACCCAGCATCGCAGTCAGCATAAGGCGGCTGCACGACATTGGCCGCACCGGTTGGTGGCTGCTGCTGATCTTTGTGCCCCTTGGGGGATTTGTGTTGCTCTATTTCTATATCAAACCATCGCAACCGGGTGCGAACCAGTACGGACCGAACCCCTACGGTGAATGAAGACGTCGGGACAGGGGCCACGCTCGGCGCATTTGTCATCTGCAAGGATGCCGAAGCCACGATTGGCCCCTGTCTCGAAAGTCTTTCAGCATTCGATGAAATCGTCGTCGTCGATTCCGGTTCGAAAGACCGCACTTTCTCGATCATCGAAGCTCTCGTGGCCCAGGGCCTGCCGATCCGCCTCTATGAGGAGAACTGGCGCGGCTTTGCCGGCCAGAAGCAGTTCGCGCTGAACCTGTGCACGGCCGACTGGTGCCTCAACCTCGATGCCGACGAAGTCCTCTCTCCCCCATTGGCCGCTGCACTGCCGCACCTCGCTTCAAAGCCGGATGTGGATGGCTGGGTGCTGCAACGGCGCGATCATCTGGCTGGCTTCGGGTTGGCGCACCGCTGGTCGCGGCCGGGGCGCGTGCTGCGCCTGTTTCGCCGCCGCCAAACCGTCTATGACCCAGATCGGATCGTTCATGAAGCGCCGATCGTCAGCGGCACCGTCCGGCGCGCTCCCGCAGGAAGCGGGGAAATCCTGCATTTCGCCGATACGCAATGGGGCCCGCATCGCGACCGGGCTTTGCGCAATGCGTCTCTCAAAGCCCGCATGAGGCACATGGAGGGTCGCCGCGCCAGCGTCCTGCGGCTGATCTTCTACCCGCTGGGGCGTTTTGTCCGCATCTATGTGATGCGTCGCTTCTTTCTCAATGGGTTTGCCGGCGTCCGCTATGCCGCGGTCGGCGCCGTCTATGCGGCGGCAAGCGAATACTATCTGTTCCGTTTCCAGCGGGAAGGCAGGCCCGCGCCTAGAGCATGACCTTTGTTCGGTATGGCTTGAACCACTCCAGGCTCGCCTTGGTACCGTTGAGCGGGTTGTATTCGCAGCCGACCCAGCCGTCATAGCCGCTCTCGTCGATGAGCCGGAAGAGATAGTCGAAATTGAGCTCGCCATGTTCCGGGTCTACCCTGAAGGGCGCGTTGGCGATCTGGTAGTGGCGGGTCAGCGGCACGCATTCCTGAATCGACGCGGCGACATCGCCATGCAGGATCTGCCGGCTGTAGACGTCGAAGAGCAGTCCGACATTGGGATGCGCCAGATTTTCCAGCGCCCTCACCGCAAGCGGAAACTCGTTGAGGTAATAGCCGGGCATCTCGGCGGTGCTGACCGGCTCTATCACCAGCATGACGTTCTTGGCCGCTGCCGCCTCAGCGGCCTGCCGCAGATTGGCGAGCAGCGTCGCGTAGGCGTGATCGGGATCGACCATCGGTGGTAAAATGCCAGCCATCACATTGACGATAGGGCATCCGGTCATCTCGGCATAGGCAAGCGCCGCCTCGATCGACGCCTCGAACTGGGCTTCGCGCCCTGGCAGTGCGGCGAGGCCCCTGTCTCCTGCTTCCCAGTCGCCTGCTGGCGCACTGAACATGACCAATTGCATGTTTTGCATGCCGAGTTCGGCCGCCAGCGCCTCGGCGGGATGATCGTAAGGAAACGTCAGTTCGACCGCATCGAAGCCGGCCATCCGGGCGGCGGTGAAGCGGGACCTGAACGGAAGCTCGGTAAAGAGCGTCGACAGGTTGGCGGCAAATCTCGGCATGTCCTCATCCCCGAATTGCACCGGATGCCTGCTGGCTGCCGGCGGTTCGTCTCGCGGATGCATTGTCGGCGCAAAAGGTTTGATCTTCGTCAACGCGGTTTTTGCCGGGCAATGAGCATGTTTTCTGCCATGCTATGTTGCACCGACTGGATAGCTCGGGATATTGCCGAGCGAACGAGACATTCAAGGGAGTTTGCCATGAGCGGACCGGCCGCCGCGCATCTGAAGAAAATTCGCATGAACTTGGCCCGCAGCGCCGAACATCCTAACGGTAGCCCGCAACATGGCTATGAGTTCACCGCGCCGCTTGATTCGGACGGGCATATCGACGCCGCTGCATGGAAGCAGGAGCGCGAGCATTGCCGCGTACGCCGGTTCTGGGGGCTTGAGGCCGACGATGTCGGCCATCTGGTTCATCGGCCGGGCGGTTCCTGGGCTTTCATCTACGATATCGAGGGCGACGAGGACGACGAGGCCGGCTACCGCTTCGGCGGCCACGCATTCAACATCGGCGAATATGTGTCGGTAAAGGATGAGGACGGCGACATGCACACATTCCAGGTGGTTTCCGTCGAGAACGCCTGACGCATCCGCCGAGCCATCACACGAGCCGCTGCGCCGAAAAGGCCCGGCGGCTCTTTCTTTGTCCGGCGCCGGTTTCGGGTGGTCTTGCCGCGCTACATGCTCTAGGTGAGGCGCAATGTTCCGCGAGCAAGGCCTGCGATGAACGTCTCACAGCCAAAACCGGCCATAACCTTCGGCCCGCGCGAATGGGCGATGCTGCTCGGCCTTTCGACGATCTGGGGCGCCTCGTTCTTTTTCACCGCTGTTGCGCTGGACGGTGGCGTGCCGCCGTTCACCGTCATCTTTCTGAGGGTTTTCATCGCCGCCGTTCTGCTACAGGCGTTCTGCCGTCTGACCGGCCGGGTTCTGCCAAAAGGGCTGCGCGGCTGGGCGCCCTACCTGCTTCTCGGTCTCATCAACAATGCGTTGCCATTCAGTCTGCTGGTGCTGGCGCAAACGCAGATTTCGAGTGCGCTCACCTCGATCCTCAACGCAACGACACCGCTCTGGACGGTGTTGCTTGCCCATATGCTGACCGGAGATGAAAAGCTGACCTTCAACAAGTCAGCCGGCATTCTTCTCGGCATGGGCGGCGTGGTCGTGATGATCGGCGTCGATGCCCTTGCCGGCATTGGCAATTCGGTATGGGGTCAGCTTTCGGTGATAGGCGCAACGCTTTCGTATGGTTTTGCGGCCATCTACGGACGCCGCTTCCACCGCGACCGGCCGATGGTGACGGCGACGGCCCAGGTTACGGTCTCATCGTCCATCCTTCTACCGGTGATGCTGGTCGTCGACCGGCCCTGGACGCTGCATGCCCCTTCCATGCCAGCGCTCGCATCGGTCATCGCGCTTGGCATCTTTTCCACTGCGGTCGCCTATCTTCTGTTCTTCCGTCTGCTCGCCCGAGCCGGCGCGACCAACACGTCGCTGGTGACCTTCATCGTGCCGATCAATGCGATCCTGCTGGGAACCTTTGTCCTTGGCGAGCAGCTGGGCGTTACCGACGGCGTCGGCATGGCAATGATCATGATCGGCCTGATCACGATCGATGGTCGCCTCTTCGCGCGGCGGCGGGCGGATTCCTAGTCTTCAACGATGATGACGTGCAGCGCTCTCGGCCCGTGCGCGCCCAGCAGCAGTGTCTGCTCGATGTCGGCGGAGCGGGAAGGGCCGGTTACAAGATTGACCGTGCGGGGCATGATTCCGTCGCCCTTTATCGCACGCAGGCGGTCCCAGGCGCTTTCATAGTCGCCTTCGATATCGGCCGCCGAGATGACGATGATATGGTTTTCGGGCAGGAAGTTGATCGTCGACGGATTGTCCGGGCCAGAAAGCAGCATGAGCGTTCCGGTTTCCGCAACGCCGCAGACGGCTCGTGAAAGGCCGGTCACGTCATCGCCAGCCGCCTTTCCCTCGCGGCGCTTCAGCTCCGCCTCGTCCTGCCACGGCATGTCCCTGATATGGGGGTCTGCGCCATGTACAAGACTTTGCGGAGCGTTGCGGCGACGCAGCCACCCGGCAACAGCGGCGGGGATTTCGCTTTCGGCTTTGACTGTCTCCACGGACGCGCTGACGTCCTCGAGCATCTTCCGGAAGAGCGCGATACGTTCGTCGGCCGGCAACTGGCCACGTGCGGGAATGAGGCCACGCGGGTGTTCCGAAAGGCGTGTCTGCACGGCCTTCCTGCGCGCGGCATCGTTGGCGGCCGGACCGATCGCACGGCGCAGCGCGCCGAGAATGGTGTCCCGGCTCGTCATGCAACCTTCTTTCCGCGCGCGCGCCACATTTCCTGAAACGTGCGTCCCTGCGGGGCCGGAAAATCGCGGGTCGCGGTCCAGCCACCGCCGAGCGGCAGGCTGGCGATGCGCCCATTGCGCCCCATCATGCGCAATAGGCTCGCCGCGGCGCCTGCCATCAGACGGTATAGCGCCGGGCGCCGGGCGAAGAAGGCCCACAGCCTGATGCCGTAGCGCTGCGTTGGAGGCGACATGTTCTGTGCGAACTCGCGCTCGCGCCACTGGCGCATCATTTTCGGCAACGGAATGCGCATCGGGCAGACTTCCTCGCAGCGTCCGCAGAACGTCGACGCGTTGGGCAGTGCGCCGGCCTTGTCGACGCCGGCCAGCGCCGGCGACAGCACCGCGCCCATGGGGCCCGGATAGACCGATCCATAGGCGTGACCGCCGATGGCGTGGTAGACCGGGCAATGGTTGAGGCAGGCGCCGCAGCGGATGCACCGCAGCATGTCCTGAAACTCGGTGCCGAGCATTTTCGATCGGCCATTGTCCAGCAGCACGACGTGGTATTCGGCGGGACCGTCAGGGTCCTCCGGCCGGCGCGGGCCCGTGGAGAGGGTCGTATAGACCGAAAATTCCTGCCCCGATGCCGACCTCGCCAGCAGCCGCAGGATCTGGCTGGCGTCTTCAAGCGTGGGTACGACCTTCTCGAGGCTGGCAAGCACGATGTGGACGCGCGGCAGAAGCTGCGTGAGGTCGCCATTGCCCTCGTTGGTCACGATGATGGACGAGCCGGTTTCGGCAATCAGGAAATTGGCCCCCGTGATGCCGACATCGGCCGCAAGGAATTTCTCGCGCAGGACGCCGCGCGCCTCCGACAGCAGGCTCTCCGGCGCTTCCAGATTTCGCGAGGCTGGCAGGAAATCATGGTGGCGCCGGAAGTCGGCCTCCACCTCGTCCCGGTTCACATGCACCGCCGGCGCGATGATGTGGCTCGGATGTTCGCCGCGCAGCTGGATGATGTATTCCCCAAGGTCGGTTTCCACGACCGTCAGGCCGTTCGTTTCGAGGAAGGGATTGAGGGCGATCTCCTCGGAGATCATCGACTTGCCCTTGGTGACCGTTTGCGCGCCGGCATTGCGGCATATGTCGAGAACGATATCGCGAGCTTCCGCCTCGTCGGCGGCCCAGTGAACATGGCCGCCGCTTTCCTTCACCCTCGTCTCATATGTCTCCAGATAAAGATCGAGATGGGCGAGCGTGTGGTCCTTGATCGCCTTGGCGCTGTCGCGCAGGGCGTCGAACTCCGGGAGCTTGTCGCGCGCCTTGCGGCGCTTTTCGACAAACCCGCGCTGCACGTTGCCGAGCGCGCGCTGAAGCTGCCTGTCGGCAAGTGCCGCCCTTGCGTCTGCGCTGAAATCGGCGGAGTGCATTTTCATTGCTTGCCCTCCTTGCCGGCGCCCTCGCCAATGGCGGGACCGCCCGCCATTCCCGCCAGCACCTCGGCGACATGGCGCACCTTTACCGTGTGACCCTCGCGGGACAGCCGCCCGGCCATGTTCATCAGACAGCCCAGATCGCCGGCCAGCAGGGTATCGGCGCCGCTCGCCGCGACAGCGCCGATTTTGCGGTCGACGATCGCCGTCGAGATATCGGGATACTTGACGCAGAACGTGCCGCCAAAGCCGCAACAGGCTTCGCTGTCGGCAAGCTCCGTCAGCGACAGTCCGTCCACGCCCGCGAGCAGCCGGCGCGGTTGTTCGCGGATGCCGAGTTCACGAAGCCCGGCGCATGAATCGTGATAGGTCACAGCGCCGTCAAACGCCGCTTCGACGGTTCCGACCCCGAGGACATCCGTCAGGAAGCTGGTGAGTTCATGTGTCTTGGCGGCAAGGCGTTCCGCCCGTCCGCGCCAGTGCAGATCGTTGCTGAACATTTCCGGATAGTGCCGCGCGATCATGCCGGCGCAGGAGCCCGACGGAACGACGACGTGATCGTACTTTTCAAGAAGTGCGATCGTCTTGCGCGCGATGGCCTGCGCATCCGCGCGGTCGCCTGAATTCCATGCCGGCTGCCCGCAGCAGGTCTGGTCGCCGGGCACTTCGACAATGCAGCCCGCATCCCCCAGAAGCTTCACGGCGGCAAAGCCGACGACCGGGCGCATCAGATCGACGAGACACGTCACGAACAGCGCAACGCGGCGCGGGGATTCCTTGTCGCTGGCCGGCATGTTCGCAGTCTCCCTCCCTTTATGCCGCCATTGTTACATGGCGCGCGGCAACCGCGACAACCGGCAAAAGGGAGTAGACACAGCGCCCTGAAAACGGAAAGGGGACGGCACTGGCGTGCCATCCCCTCCCGCCTCTGATGCCCCCCGGCTCTCAGATAACTTTGACGGTCGCTCCGACGGGAACCCGTTCGTAGAGATCCATCACGTCCTCGTTGCGCATGCGGATGCAGCCCGACGAGACGGCGTGACCGATCGTCCACGGTTCATTGGAGCCATGAATGCGGTAGAGCGTCGAACCCAGATAGAGCGCGCGCGCGCCGAGCGGGTTGCGCGGACCGCCGGGCATCATTTCCGGCAGGCCCGGCTGGCGCTGGCGCATTTCTTCCGGCGGACGCCAGTCGGGCCATTCCGCCTTGCGCGTGACCTTGTGCGTTCCGGCCCATTCAAAGCCCGGACGACCGACGCCGACGCCGTAGCGCAGGGCCTTTCCGTCTTCCTCAACGAGGTAGAGGAAACGCTCGTTCGTATCGATGACGATCGTGCCCGGCTTTTCGGCGCCCTGATAGGCGACCGTCTGCTTGGCATATTTGGGATCGAACGCCGGGGTGGTCGTACCGGCCTGCGCCGGGGTGGCCGGCATGTAGCGGGTCGGCTGCTGCTGCGCTGGCGCATAGGCCGCGCGGCTGCGCGGTTCAGCCCCGCGCCTCGGCTCCAGCCCCTGCGGGTAGGGCTGATAGGCGGGCGCCTGCGGTGCCATGCCGCGCGCCGGCGCCGGTTCGCCGAATATGGAGTTCATGAGCTTGGGAAACGGCATGTCCTGATTTGGCTGCGGCCGCGCAGACGAAGAGCGATAGTCGTTCGCCGCGGCGCCTTGCAGCGACAGCGCGACGGCTGCCCCGGCGAGCAGAAGAGTGATCGGTTTCATCGAAAATGGCCCCAGACTTGAACGCAACACACATGTTCCCGGGCGGGGCCCCATCCTCCGCGCCCGGTCATGAACGGACTTTACCGGGCAATGAGCGGCGAACTGGTTAACGCGCGTTAGGGTTGACGGCAAAAGCTTCCCGCGTGGTTTACGTCGCATGAACGAACAGGGTGAACCGTTCTTTAAGAACACGAAGGCTAGGCTGAGCGTTGCATCTGATTATCGGCAAAGACGGCCATTGTTGGGGAAGCCAAATGTTGCAGCGACGCTTCAGGATCGAGAATGCGGCACCGAATGCAGGCGTGGCTGATGGCGATGGGGCCGCGGCGGCCCGGCACCGTGAAGTCCTTCAGGCGATAGGCGACCTTCAACGCGCGCTGGCCCCGGCGAGCGACGAGGCCTTGCGCATCGTTGAAAACCATGCGGCGGGTGAACAGGCCCTCCAGTTCGCAGAGGCGCGCAAGCTGAAAAGCGAGCTTGAAGAGATCCAGGCGGCAATCGCCGACACCAAGCGCGAAATTGCAACGCTCCATCGAAACAGCCTGCGCGACCGCAACAGTATCCATGTCACCGACGAACTTGGCGCCATCGTTTCCGATACGGAGCAGGCGACCGAGACGATCCTTTCGGTTGCCGAGACGATCGATCAGCAGGCCGGCGATCTGGTCGCCGCCCTCAGGGGCGCGGAAGGCGATCTCGCGCGCGACATCCAGGAACATGTCGTTCGCATTTTCGAAGCCTGCAACTTTCAGGACCTGACCGGTCAACGCATCACCAAGGTCGTCGGCGCGCTCAAGTTCATCGAGGAACGGGTGGAGCGCATGATGGACATCTGGGGCGGGCTTGACGGTTTCGACGATGTCGAGGCCGAGGAAAGGCCCGCGCGCGAAGGCGATGCGGCCCTGCTGAACGGACCTGCGCTCGACGGGGCGGAGGGCGTCGCCTCGCAGGATGACATCGACGCGCTTTTCGATTGATCCTTTCGTCACCTCTCCTTTGGGCGTTGCGCCTTGCTCATCCACGCCGCATTGGCTAGGTAGGCCGCGAGCCGCGCGCATTCCGCGCCGGCATGCGCATTCCGGACGATCATGGCGAAGAACAGGGACAATCTCATCGATGCGGCAAAGCCTCGCGGCTTCGCCGACCGCGATGCCGGCGAGGCGGTGGCCTATCGCGACATGCTGGCAAAGATCGCAGCCGTTTTCGAACGGTATGGCTTCGATCCGGTCGAGACCCCCGCTGTCGAATATACCCAGGCGCTCGGCAAGTTTCTGCCCGACAGCGACAGGCCGAATGAAGGCGTCTTCTCATTCCAGGATGATGACGAGCAATGGCTGTCGCTGCGCTACGATCTGACCGCGCCGCTCGCCCGTTATGTCGCCGAAAATTACGACCGCCTGCCCAAGCCCTATCGCAGCTACAGGCAGGGCTATGTCTTCCGCAACGAGAAGCCGGGACCGGGCAGATTCCGGCAGTTCCTTCAGTTCGACGCCGATACGGTTGGTACCGCGAGCCCGGCGGCGGATGCTGAAATCTGCATGCTGATGGCCGATACGCTGGAAGCGCTCGGCATCGCGCGCGGCGATTACGTGATCCGCGTCAACAACCGCAAGGTGCTTGATGGCGTGATGGAGACCATCGGCCTTGGCGGCGATGGCCACGCGGTGACGCGCCTGACGGTGTTGCGTGCGATCGACAAGCTCGACCGTCTGGGCATCGAGGGCGTGCGTCAGTTGCTCGGCGAGGGTCGCGAGGACGAGAGCGGCGACTACACGAAGGGCGCCGGGCTTGAACCGGAGCAGATCTTCGACGTGCTCGCGCTTGTCGGTGCCGGCAGGGACACCAATGCGCAGACGATCGAGTCGCTCGCCGGCGTTGCGCCGGGCGATGGTGTTTCAGAGCTCGAGGCGATCTCCGCCCTGATCGATGCTGCCGGCTATGGCGACGGCCGCATCCGCATCGATCCCTCCGTCGTGCGCGGTCTTGAATATTACACCGGGCCTGTCTTCGAGGCCGAACTGACGTTCGAGACCGTGAACGAGAAAGGCCAGAAGGTTATCTTCGGTTCGGTAGCTGGCGGCGGACGCTATGACGGTCTGGTCGCGCGCTTCCGTGGCGAGGAAGTGCCTGCGACCGGCTTTTCGATCGGTGTCAGCCGGCTGATGTCGGCGCTTTCCAATCTCGGCAAGATCGAGATGTCGCCGCCGCTCGGTCCGGTGGTCGTGCTGGTCATGGACAGGGATCAGGTACCCGCCTATCAGGCGATGGTGGCGAAGCTGCGCGCTGCGGACATTCGCGCCGAGCTCTATCTCGGCACATCCGGCATGAAGGCGCAGATGAAATACGCCGACCGGCGCGGCAGCCCCTGTGTCGTCATTCAGGGGTCAGATGAACGTGCTGCGGGTACGGTGCAGATAAAGGATCTGATCGAGGGCGCGAAGATCGCCGGTCAGATCGAGGATCGCGATGAATATCGCGAGGCGCGCCCTGCGCAGGTGACGGTGCGGGAAGACGACATGGTCGAAGCGGTCAGAGCCATCGTCGCTCATCATGCGGGCAGGTAACCGCGAGCGCGCTTTGCGCTCGCAACACCGCGCGTGTCTTGCTATGACCCCGGCAATTGCGTTTTGCCCATTCCAGACAGTCTGATCCGAAATGACAGCAGACAGACAGAACCCGGCACTTGCGGCCCTCTTCGGCGGGCGTGGACTTGCGCGCGCCGAACCGGCCATTCTCCAGTCGTCCGAGTTGTTCCTCGATCTGTCGGGTGAGGATATTCGCCGGCGGCTTCTTCTGGTCCAGTCGCCGGACGGGACGGATATGTGCCTGCGGCCCGAATATACGATCCCGCTTGTCCGCCGGCACCTCGATGCCGGGGCGGGTGAGGGTGGCTACTGGTATCACGGCCCTGTCTTCCGTTACCGGGCCGGCGACGGGCCGGTGGAAATCGAACAGGCGGGCATTGAATCCTTCGGTCAGGAAGACCGTGCCGCCGCTGACGCCGATACGCTGCTTGTCGCGCTGGAAGCGCTGCGCGTGCTCGGCGTTGAGGACGTCACGATCCGCATGGGCGATCCGGGCCTGGTCATGGCGGCGATAGAGGCATTCGATCTGCCGGCTGTCTGGCTGAAGCGCCTGCGCCGCGGTTTTACGCGCGCCGGCGGCATCGCTGCGATGCTGACCCAGGAAACCGGGCCGGAAGGCGGTACGCGTGCCCGCCTCGTCAATGCGCTTGCGGGCGCAGACCGGGCCTCCGCGACGGCGATGGTGGAAGAACTCGTGGGCGTTGCAGGAATCACGCCGGTCGGCGGCCGCAGTGCTGCCGAGATTGCCGAGCGGCTTCTGGAGCAGGCCGAATTTGAACGCGGCGCGCGCCTTTCGGCTGGCATCAAGGCGCAGCTGACGCGCTTTGCCGGGATCGAGGGAACGCCGGCGCAAGCGCTCGATGCCTTCCAGGCGGCCGCCCGGGAAGCGGGAATCGACATTGACCGTGGCCTTCAGCAATTCGCGGCAAGGGCAGATGCCCTGAAGGATGTGACCGCCCCCGCCACTTTCACCGCCGGCTTTGGCCGCCGCCTCGATTACTATTCGGGTTTCGTCTTTGAAATCCATGCGCGCGGAAGAGATCTGCCGCTTGCCGGTGGCGGTCGGTACGACGGGTTGCTCGCGGCACTCGGCGCCGAGGCATTGCCTGCCGTCGGCTTTGCGATCTGGATGGACCGGGCAGAAAAGGCGGCGCGGCGATGAGCGGCAAACTGATCGTCGCCGTACCGGCAAAAGGACGGCTTCAGGAAAATGCCGAAGCCTTCTTCGCGCGCGCCGGGCTGAAGCTGAAGCGCGATAGCGGCGCGCGCGGCTATACCGGCCGCTTTGCCGGCATCGACGATATCGACGTGCTGTTCCTGTCAGCCAGCGAGATCGCCGGCGAACTGGCCGCCGGCAATGTCCATCTCGGCGTCACCGGCGAAGATCTCATCCGCGAGAAGATCACGGATGCGGACAGGATCGTCGATCTGTCGGTGCCGCTCGGCTTCGGCTTTGCCAATGTCGTCGTTGCCGTGCCGCAGGTCTGGATCGATGTCGACACGATGGCCGATCTCGACGACGTTGCCGAAAGCTTCCGTGCCCGCCACGGCCGGCCGGTACGGATCGCGACGAAATATGTCAACCTGACGCGCGGCTTCTTTGCCCGCTTCGGCATTGTCGATTACCGGATCGTGGAAAGCCTGGGGGCAACGGAAGGTGCGCCGTCATCGGGCGCCGCCGATGCCATCGTCGACATCACGACGACCGGCGCGACGCTCGCCGCCAACGCACTGAAAGTTTTGGCCGACGGCACGATGCTGGAAAGTCAGGCGCATCTGGTGACCAGCCTGAAGGCGGACTGGAACCAGGCGACGAAGTCGGCGCTCCGCAATGTCTTCGACAGGATCGCCGCTGAACTCAATGCGCGCAGTGTGCGGGAAATTCGTGCGCGCGTCGATGGCGCCGCCGCTTCGGCGATTGCCCGGAGGCACGATTGCGCGCTGCCGTTTGGCGAGGATGCGTCACCGGCCGTTCTTCACTGCCCCGCCGACAGCGTGCATGCGGTGACGGTCGCTTTGCGTGAGGCAGGGGCGACGGCGGTTTCCGTATCGCAGCCCGAAGACGTCTTTGCCGCGTCCAATCCGCTCTACGACGGGATCGTCGGCAGGCTCGTCGCCCGCTAGGCCGACATCCGCCGTTCAACGGAAAGCGTGCGCCGGAAGGTCCACCAGCAACCGTAGAGCAGGAATGGCGCCATGATCGCCGCGCCTGTCAGCAGGCCGTTGCGACCAAGGCCGAGAAGGCCGGTTACCGACCAGTCGAGCGCCAGCGCCACGACCACGAACTCGGATGCGATCAGTAGCGTCGCGCCGATAGCCGACGCCACAACGGCGAATGTCAGGGGCGAGAGGCCGCTGGACTTGCCGGCGGTATCGGGTGTCTGGTCCGAAATCTGTGTCATGCGAACGTCTGCTCATGGAAAATCGCGCGGCAATTCCGCGCGAGGGAGAAGATGCGCCCGCACGAAGGCGATCGCAAGGGTGTGCTTGCGGAATTTTGCTTGGGCGTTTTTGGCGTCCAGGCGGGCCGACGGTTGGCCTCCGTCATGCCCGCCTGCTCAGGTCCGCCGCATGCCGCCTGATTGAACCAAGCGCGCGACGTTGTCGCAATGCCTGCCAGCGACACATATGTGCTGGTGTTCAGCTCCTGCTGTCGATCGACAGCCGGCCCGCACCGAAGGCGACGAGGAAGAGCAGGCCGCCGGTAATCGCCAGGTTTTTCATGAACATGATCTGCTGCATCTGGTCGCCGAGATTGTTGTGGAAGATCAGTGCGGCGACCAGCGTGAAGGCGGCGAGGGCAAGAGCGATGATGCGGGTCTGCCAGCCGAGGATGATGGCGATCCCGCCAAGCAGTTCCAGTGCGATCGTCGGATAGACCAGCGCGCTCGGAATGCCATAGGCTTCCATATACTGCTGTGTACCGCCGATGGCTGTCAGCTTGCCGGCGCCTGCGACGATGAAGATGATTGCGATGAGAAGGCGGCCTACCGGTGCTGCCCAGATTTTTGCCTGATCCATTGGATTTTCCTTTCATTGGCGCCGGCTCGGGTTCGGCGGGTATCGGGATGAGCGCCCCCATGTGAATTATTCGCTCGAAAGGAAAAATGGCCGCCGTCGCAATAAACTGTTCTCCGGGTCGCTATAAATCATTCACCCTCCGATGATCTGGGCTATCTGGACGCCGGCAAGTGTCAGGATCAGCATGCCGACTGCCGCCAGCATCGGCCTGTGCGGCACGCGTCTGGTGATGCGGCCGGCCATGGGCGCCGCGATGAGCCCGCCCACGATGAGACCAGCAACCGGCATGGCGCTCGCCGTCAGGCCATCGGCGTCTTCCCAGTGCCCGGAGAGCATGGCGATCACGAAGCTTGCCGAGATCGTGACGGTGACCAGAAACTCGGCCGCGTTGACGGTCCCGATCGTGAAGCGGGTGCTGTTTCCCGCGCCAAGCAGGCTTGATGTCACGATTGGTCCCCATCCGCCGCCACCGATGGCGTCGGCAAAGCCCCCACCGACGCCAAGCGGCGCGGCAAACCGCCAGCGGTCGCCCGCCTGACGTCGTGGCAGGAAGGCGCGCGACAGCACGATCAGGCCCATGATTGCAAGATAGGCGACGACGTATGGGCGGATTGCCTGCCCGTCGATGCCGGTCAGAACGAAGGTGCCGAGTGCGCCTCCGACGATTCCGGCAGGCGCGAGGCGGCGGAAAAGCCGCCAGTCGATATTGCCGTTGAGCCAGTGGGAAACGCCGGAGGCCGCTGTGGTGAAGAGTTCGGCGAAATGCACGCTGGCGGATGCATGCGCGGGCGTCACGCCGAGCGATATCAGGAAGGTGGTCGACGAGACGCCATAGGCCATGCCGAGTGCGCCGTCGATCAGCTGTGCGCCGAAGCCGACGAGAAGAAACAGTGCGAATTCCAAGACGGATGAAGCGTCCATGATCATACCCTCGCTTTATTCATATAAATCCTATCGGAATTATAGGAATAAGCAACAGGCTATTTCACGTAACCTCGGCGTCTGCCTCCGGATCGGACAGGAAGGTCGCTTCGAGCACAGCCGCTGTCGCATCCCGCGCGGCGATAAGCGCATGGCGGATTGAACAGGTTTCCACGTCCACGCAATCCTCGCAGCGCCTGTAGGCTGTGCGGCTGGCGCACGGGGCCAGCGCCAACGGCCCGTCGGTAGCTCTGAGCACGTCGGCAAAGGAAATCGCGCTTGCTGGCCGCGCCAGCGTATAGCCGCCGCTCTTGCCCCGCCGGCTCGTAACGAACCCGTGCAGCTTCAGCTCGGCCATGATCGCTTCCAGATATTTGCGTGGAATGTTCTCGTGCTCGGCGATCGTCGCGATGCTGGCATCGCCATGGCGGGCGAGATGAATAAGCGCGCGCAGCGCGTAGCGGCTTTTTTGCGAGATCATGGCGCGGCACCCTAGCCGAACGGTGCCGCGTCGTCACGGACCGGCGGCAAAAAGAAAGGGCGGCCGAAGCCGCCCTTTCGCATATTCGTTCGGCTGGCCGGACTTTAGAAGTCCATGCCGCCCATGCCACCCATGCCGCCCATGCCGCCGCCCGGCATTGCGGGGGCGTCTTTCTTCGGCACTTCGGCGACCATCGCCTCGGTGGTGATGAGCAGACCTGCGACGGAAGCCGCATCCTGCAGCGCCGTACGCACGACCTTCGTCGGGTCGATGATGCCGGCGGCGACGAGGTCCTTGTAGTCCTCGTTCTGCGCGTCGAAGCCCATCGTGTCGCCCTTCATGTCGGCCAGCTTGCCAACGACGATCGAGCCTTCGACACCGGCGTTCTCGGCGATCTGGCGGATCGGGGCCTCAAGCGCCTTCAGCACGATGTTGATGCCGGCCTGGATGTCGGCATTGTCGCTGGAGAGCTTCAGAACGGCCTTCTTGGCGCGCAGCAGCGCGGTGCCGCCGCCCGGAACGATGCCTTCCTCGACCGCGGCGCGGGTTGCATTGAGCGCGTCATCGACGCGGTCCTTGCGCTCCTTCACCTCAACTTCGGTCGCGCCGCCGACGCGGATGACCGCGACGCCGCCTGCGAGCTTGGCCAGACGCTCCTGGAGCTTCTCGCGATCGTAATCGGAGGTGGTCTCCTCGATCTGCGCCTTGATCTGGTTGACGCGGGCTTCGATGTCCTTCTTCTTGCCGGCGCCGTCGACGATGGTGGTCTCTTCCTTGGTGATGGAGACCTTCTTCGCGGTGCCGAGCATGGCGAGAGAGACATTCTCAAGCTTGATGCCGAGGTCTTCGGAGATCACCTGACCGCCGGTCAGGGTCGCGATGTCCTCAAGCATGGCCTTGCGGCGATCGCCGAAGCCCGGTGCCTTGACGGCCGCGACCTTCAGGCCGCCACGGAGCTTGTTGACGACGAGCGTGGCAAGCGCCTCTCCCTCGACGTCCTCGGCGATGATCAGCAGCGGACGGGAAGACTGAACGACGGCTTCCAGAACCGGCAGCATTGCCTGCAGGTTGGAGAGCTTCTTCTCGTGCAGCAGGATGAACGGATCTTCCAGATCCGCGACCATCTTTTCCGCATTGGTGATGAAGTAGGGCGAAAGGTAGCCGCGGTCGAACTGCATGCCTTCGACGACTTCCAGTTCGGTCTCGAGGCTCTTGGCCTCTTCAACCGTGATCACGCCCTCATTGCCGACCTTCTGCATGGCGCTGGCGATCATATCGCCGATTTCCTTTTCGCCATTGGCGGAGATCGTGCCGACTTGGGCGACTTCCTCGGAAGACTTGATCTTCTTGGAGCGCTTTTCCAGGTCCTTGATGACTTCGGCAACGGCCAGGTCGACGCCGCGCTTCAGGTCCATCGGGTTCATGCCGGCGGCAACCGACTTGGCGCCTTCCTTGACGATCGCCTGGGCCAGAACCGTGGCGGTCGTGGTGCCGTCACCTGCGATGTCGTTAGTCTTGGAGGCGACTTCGCGCACCATCTGTGCGCCCATGTTCTCGAACTTGTCTTCAAGTTCGATTTCCTTCGCAACCGTTACGCCGTCCTTGGTGATGCGCGGAGCGCCGAAGGACTTCTCGATGACGACGTTGCGGCCCTTCGGACCGAGCGTCACCTTCACGGCATTGGCGAGGATGTCGACGCCGCGGAGCATCTTCTCACGGGCGTCGCGCGAAAACTTCACTTCTTTCGCAGACATATCCTGTTTCCTTTTTCAGAATCGTTCTTGTTCAGCGGGCAATAAAAAAGCCGCCTTGAATCCCTTCATTGGGGATTTAGGCGGCCTTCTTGCCGGCCTTCTTGGAGGACACGACACCCATGATGTCGGATTCCTTCATAATGAGATATTCGGTGCCTTCGAATTTGACTTCGGTGCCCGACCATTTGCCGAATAGCACGACATCGCCGACCTGAACGTCGAGTTCGATGCGCTGACCGTTGTCGTCGCGGGCACCGGGGCCCACAGCCACGACTTCGCCCTGGCTCGGCTTTTCCTTGGCGGAATCAGGAATGATGATGCCGCCGGCGGTCTTTTCTTCTTCGTCGATGCGCTTCACGACAACGCGGTCGTGCAGAGGACGGAATTGCATGGAGCAGCTCCCTTGACTGAGTTGCAACTGATCTGAATGGCTGTTGGCACTCAACTGACGAGAGTGCTAACAGATGGCCGTTGAGATAGTTTGTGTGGGGAAGGACGTCAAGTCCGCGCGGCTATGCGATATAGAAATTTCTTCGCTGCGTCCTCTTGTCCGTCGCTCGTGGTTAACACCAAAGCGATGGTTGAGCAGATGGGGTCGCGGTCGGTGAGCCGCAAGCTTCTGTTGGCCGATCCTGCCAAAAAGTTGTAATATGCAACTATCTTCGCTGATCCGGGGGCAGATCGATGCCGGTTGAAGGCATACGCGACGCGTCGCGCAGAATGGTGCGTGAACTTGGTTTCCTCAAACCGACGCTTGCCGGCACCGCACTGTCGGCGTCCGCGGTGCACGCAATCGTCGAGATTGGGCGCGGACACTCAATGGACGCCAAGGCCCTTGGCGTGCTTCTGCTGCTGGAAAAATCGACGGTGAGCCGACTTTTAGCCGGGCTTTGTGCACAGGGTCTCGTGCAGCAAAGTGTTGACGAACGCGATGGACGGCGGCGCCTGCTTCTCCTGACGGATGAAGGCCGGAAAATGCAGTCAAAGATCAATGCCTTCGCCAGCGACCAGGTCGAAAGGGCTCTGACGCTCATGGGGCCGTTGGAGGGTGAACAGGTTTCCCGGGGGCTTGCTGCCTATGCCGCCGCACTGGCCCGATTGCGCGAAGAACGCCTAGACCCCGCGCCTACAAATCATCGGGAAGCCGCAGTGAGGGAAGGCTATGTCCCAGGCCTTACCGCACGCATCATCGAGATGCACGGAAACTATTATTCCATCGCCCACGGTTTCGATCATGTATTCGAGGCGCGTGTCGCGGAAGGCCTTGGCGGCTTCCTGCCGCGTCTATCCTCCGCCCGCAATGGAATCTGGCACGCCAGTCTCAATGGTCGCATTGTCGGTAGTGTCGCGATAGATGGCGAAGATCTGGACGATGCAGCGCATCTGCGCTGGTTCATCACCGACGATCTGGCGCGCGGCACCGGCGTCGGCCGCAAGCTTCTGTCTGAGGCGCTTTTGTTCTGTGACCGGTCGGGATTTGCGCGAACGCGGCTCTGGACCTTTCGGGGGCTTGATGCGGCACGGCACCTTTATGAGGCGAACGGTTTCACGCTGATCGACGAGTTCGAAGGCCGCCAATGGGGAAGGCCGATGCGCGAGCAGATATTCGAACGCGAACGGCCGGAGGGCGCGTGAGCGCTACTCAGGCGTGCGCCCAGCCCATCCGCTTGCGATAGATCGTCGAAGGGCTCACCTCCAGCGCGGCTGCGGCCTTGGCAATATTGCCGCCGAACCGCGTGATCGCCTGCTCGATGATCCGCTTTTCCTGCCGCCATAGCGGCTCGACGGCTTCGGCTTTGACCTGTTCGATCTCGTCTTCCGGCATGGAAAGCAGGTTCGCCTCACCGCGCATGAGGTTCGCCGGCATCATCGCGGCGTTCACGGTCGTGCCTTCGTTCATGACGACGATGCGCTGGATCGTGTTTTCAAGCTGACGCACGTTGCCAGGCCATGGCGCCTGCATCAGCAGCGCCTCGGCGTCGAAGTCGAATCCATAGAAATCGCGGCCTTCTTCTGCGCTGTATCGCAGCAGGAACGCGGTCGCGAGCGGCATGATGTCGGTTTCGCGCAGCCGCAACGGCGGCAGATGGATCGGCAATACGTGAAGCCGGTAATAGAGGTCTTCGCGGAAATTGCCTTTCTGGATTTCGCGCAGCGGGTCGCGGTTGGTGGCCGCGACGATCCGGACATTGACCTTGCGCTCGCGGTTGTCGCCAACGCGCCTGAGTGTGCCCGACTGGACGAAGCGCAACAGTTTGGTCTGCAGCGCCAGATCCATCTCGCAGATCTCGTCGAGAAACAGCGTACCGCCATCTGCCAGCTCCGCAGCACCGGGGCGGTCTTCATGGGCGCCGGTGAAGGCGCCGCGAACATGGCCGAACAATTCCGATTCCATCAGGTCGCGGGGGATGGCGGCGCAGTTGATGGCGATCAGCGGCCCGTTGCTTCGGTTGGAGCGCGCATGGATCGCGTTGGCGCAGACCTCCTTGCCCGTCCCGCTCTCGCCCGTGATGAAGACCGGGCCGCGCGCCGGCGCGACACGCCGGATCTGGTCGTAGACCGCGGCCATCTGGCGCGAATTGCCGATAAAGCCTTCAAAGTCGTCGGTCACCGCGGTTGCCTTGCCGCTGGCCATGATGACGGGTGTCGGCCTGTCGAAGGTTTCGGCGGCAGCGCCGATCCGGTCGGCGAGATGTGTGACGCTGAGCGGCTTGATCAAAAAGTCGGCGGCGCCATGGCGGACGGCATTCACCGCCTGGCGGACCGAACCGCCGTCGGACAGGGCCAGCACGACGGGAAAACGCTCGGCGGCTTCCGCGATCATTCTGGCCGGGTTGCTGTCGAACGAAAGATCGATGATCGCGATATCGGCCTGGCTGGCCGCCGACAGACGCGCGAATTCCTCGCGTGATTCGACAAGCACGCAATTGACCGCGAATGGCAGTGCCTCAGGCAGCTTTTCGGCCATCCGGCGGGCGAATGCACTGTCGCCGCCGACAAACGCGATGGTCCTTGCTGCCGTGTGTTCCGATATGCTGCCCATGCGCTTTGCCCGACCTCACCGCAGGTTGTTGTTCTCCGTTCCCTCAACTTTCCACAAACAGGGTAAACAAAGCTTTGCCACGCGATGTTGTTTCCGCACCCAGCAATGTGCACAATCGCGAATCGGGACGGAGCTGGACCGCATGAATCGCATCATTAACTGGGTGATCGCGCTATCGATGATGGCGGTTGCGGCGTCGCTTTCAGCGGTGCTGTACATCAAGGTCGGCCTGCCGGTGGGCGAAGCCGGCTGGATCGGTGTCGCCGTTCTGCTCCTGATGATTCTCGGTCAGTTCGTCGCGGGCCGCATGCGTGAGCGCAGCGGCTTTCACGAGCGCCTTGAGGATCTCAGCAACGTGACAAGCAGGCTGGTGCGCGACGTTGCCGAACTCGATGCGCGCATCGGTGCGAACGAAGCCCGTCTGCTCAATAACATCGAGGATACGGTGGCGGAGAAGATCGCACCGCTGTCGGCCGAGATCGGGCTGCTCGAAACCCTTGTCCGGCAGATCGGCGAGCGAATTGCCGAAGCGCCCGTGCGCGAGGCCGCCGCGCGCAAGCCGAAGGCGCAGAAGGCGCAGCCCGAACCGGTAGCCGAGGAACCGGCCAAGCCCGCCAGGCCCGCCGCACCCCGCCGGACCGGCGCATTCGCCAGCCTCAGCGATGATGCTTTCGCCAAGCTCGTTGCTGACAGCGTCAACGAGAGCCGGATGGAAATCCATCTCCAGCCCGTGGTGACGCTACCACAGCGAAAGGTCGGTCATTACGAGGCCCTGACCCGGCTGAAGACCGAAGACGGCAAGCTCATTACGCCCGAGGATTTTCTCGATGTCGCGGAGGCCGGGCGGCTTATGCCGGTCATCGACAACATGATGCTCTATCGTGCCGTGCAGGTGGTTCGCCGCCTGCAGACGCGTGAGCGCGAGTTCGGCCTTTTCTGCAATATTTCGCCGCAGTCGCTGACGGACGGCGATTTCTTCGCCCAGTTCGTTGAATTCATGGAACACAACAGGGCGCTGTCATCGCAGATCGTGTTCGAGTTTTCGCAAGCAGCCGTGGAAGCCGCCGGCCCGATCGAGCTTGCCAGCCTCGATCGGCTGTCGGAACTCGGCTACCGCTATTCCATGGATCATGTCACCCGGCTCGATTTCGATGCCAAGGCGCTGTTCGAACAGCACTTCCGTTTCATCAAGGTGCCGGCGGCGCTGCTGCTGAGCGAGGCTGCGCGGATCGATGCCGATATTGACCCTGCCGATCTGCACGATCTGTTGGCACGCTACGGGATCGAATTGATCGCCACCGATATCGAGCGCGAGTCGGAGGTCGTCGATCTGCTCGACTACGATGTCACGCTGGCCCAGGGAAATCTCTTCTCGCCGCCGCGGCCGGTGCGCGCCGACGTGATGCAGGACGCTGCGCTGCCATCTTCAATGGCCAAGGTCGGCTAGTTTCATGGCCAAAGACGAGCGTAGTGCAACCGCTTCGGGCGGCTTCATCTGGCTGGATCATTTTGCCGATATCGCAGGCGATTACGATCTTCTGTTCTGCGACATCTGGGGCGTGGTCCATAACGGCGTGCGGGCATGGGAAGGGGCATGCGATGCCCTTGTCAGGTTCCGGGCGGATGGCGGTAAGGTAGCTCTCGTCACCAATGCGCCGCGTCCCGCGGCTGCCGTTCGCGCGATGCTCGATCGGCTCGCCGTACCGACGGGTGCCTATGATACCATCGTTACATCGGGCGATCTGACGCGTGCCGAAATCGGCCGGCATGACGGCGCCAGCGTCTTTCACCTCGGCCCCGGTCGCGACCTGTCCCTGTTTGAAGGGTTTTCCGTCCGCAGGGTCGAGGCCGCCGACGCCGAGTTCATCGTCAATACCGGACTGTTCGACGATGAAAACGAAACGCCAGAGGATTACCGCGAACTGCTGTCGCAATGTCGCGCCCGCGACCTGCCGATGGTCTGCGCCAATCCGGATATCGTGGTCGAGCGTGGCGACAGGTTGATCCATTGTGCCGGAGCGCTGGCGGAGCTTTACCAGGATATGGGCGGGCAGGTGCTCTGGGCGGGCAAGCCGCATGCGCCGGTATACGACCGGGCGCTGGAAATGCTGAATGCCGGCGATACGTCCCGTGCCAGAATGCTCGCGATCGGCGACAGCATTCGCACCGACATGACCGGTGCCGCGCGCTACGACATCGACGGCCTGTTCATTGCCGGGGGCATTCACGGCAGCGAAATCGGTCGCGGCGCAAACGACCGGGCGCCGATGGAGGCAGCTTTCGGCGCGGCAGGCGTAAGCCCGCGTGCGGTCATGTCGCTTCTGGTCTGGTAGATTATTGCCGTTCAGGAGAACAGGGCGTCGATATCGTCCTGCGAGATACCGTCATCGGAAGGTCCGTGAAGGATCAGTTCTTCGCGCCGCAAAGCACGCGCCTTTTCGGTCTCGTCTTCCATCGCGGCATCTTCCGCGCATGAGAAATGCTCGGCGAACCGACGCAGACGCAGTTCGAGGAAGTCGAGCGTTTCGGCAACGCGCGCGATCCGCTGGCCTGCGAGGTCCTGGAAGGAACAGGCCTCGAAGATCGTCAGCATCTTTTCCTCAACGAATGCCCGGTAGGCTTCCGGATCGGTCGGGGCATCGTTCATGACGTCTTCGGCGGCGGCCATGATGCTGTGGCTGGCTTCTTCCGTCGCGGCGACGACGGAGCGCAGGTCACCGCCGGCTACGGGGAGTTGCTGGCTCGCTTCGCCGGCCTTCAGCCGCGCGATCTCCAGACGCATGACGTCCAGATGGCTGATGATTTCGGAGAATTCGCGGTGCATCTCCTCGCCGTGGCGGGCAATCTGATCGGTCACCGCGTCGGCCATGCGGCGCGACAGTTCCAGAACATCGTCCGGATTGACCTTTTCGCCCGCGTTATCGCGGCCAAGATAGTCGATCACCGGCTTGATGCGGCCTGTCGCTCTCGCTCTTCCCATCAGCGCAACTCTCGCTTGGCGGCGGACCGGAACAGGGTTGCGCCGGTTCTCGCCGGATGCCCGACGGGCGAATAGGCCGCCCGTCTGGCCTGAATCGTTATTCGCCGAAGACCGAGTCGATCTTGGCTTTGAGCGTTGCGGCGTTGAACGGCTTGACGATGTAATTGTTCACGCCGGCCTTCTTTGCCGCGATGACGTTTTCAGTCTTGGATTCGGCGGTGATCATGATGAAGGGCGTCCGGCCGAGCCTGTCGTCCCCACGCACCTGCTTGAGCAGTTCGTAGCCGGTCATCGGCTCCATGTTCCAGTCGGAAATGACAAGGCCGTATCTGCGGCTCTTCATCTTCTCCAACGCTTCGGTGCCGTCGGCGGCATCGTCGACATCGTCGAACCCGAGCTGCTTGAGAAGGTTGCGGATAATCCTGATCATCGTCTTGTAGTCGTCGACGACCAGAATAGGCATCGAAAGATCAACGGCCATATTCGTATCCCCTAAACGGTCACTGTCCCGGTGAGCCCTTGTCGGCTCCTCATTCTGCCGGCTCCCGGGTCCGGTCCGGCCGTCCCGCAAGTCACGTTGCCGCGCAGTCTAGATATGGCTGATGAAACATCGGTTAACGTCCGCGTCAGGAGCTACCGAAACGGCATGGTGACGGTTGCCATTCCCTTGCCTGCGCTTTAGGTTCCGCGCCTTGCCATCAAGGGAGAACAGCGTGACGGCGCAGATATCGGGATATAGGTTCGAGGACCTGCAGATCGGCATGAACGAGAACCTGAGCCACACCGTGGCGGAAAGCGATCTGACCGGATTTGCAGAAATCTCGGGCGACGACAATCCGATTCACCTCGATGAGGCCTATGCGCAGACGACGCCTTTTGGCGGACGCATCGCCCACGGGATGTTCACCGCGAGCCTGTTTTCGGCTCTTCTGGGGACGCGATTGCCCGGACCCGGCGCCGTCTACATGTCGCAGACGCTGTTCTTCAGGGCGCCGGTATTCGTCGGCAGCACGATCAAGGCGCGTGTCGAGGTCGTCGAGCTGATCGAAGAAAAACAGCGCGCGCGGCTGCGCTGCGAATGCCAGGTCGACGGCGAGCTTGTCCTTGAAGGCGAGGCGCTCGTATACGTGCCGAGGCGCGATCAGTAGAAACAGGCGGCGGGCGCGAACCGATGACGACGAACGGCCGGACAGGCGGTGGATTTGAGGTCTTCGGCACCGATGGCGTGCCCGATCACATGCGCGGTGCGGTCGTTGCCATCGGCAATTTCGATGGCGTTCATCGCGGCCATCAGGCCGTTCTGGGACATGCGACCAGCATCGCGGCCGAGCGCGGCCTGCCGGCCTATGCGCTGACATTCGAACCGCACCCGCGCACTCTTTTCGCACCCGACAAACCGATATTCCGCCTGAGCCCGCGTCTCGCCAAGCGTCGCCTGTTTCAGGCCGTCGGTCTTCAGGGCTGCGTTGAAATGGAATTCAACAAGGAACTCGCAAGCGTCGAGGCTGAAGCCTTCATCGTCGACATCCTTTGCGCCCGGCTTGCCGCGTCGCATGTCGTCGTCGGCTTCGATTTCCATTTCGGCAAGGGCAGGCGGGGCTCGCCGGCGATGCTTGCCGAAACCGGCCCGCGCTGCGGTTTCGATGTCACGATCGAGCAGGCCCACGGCGACGAAGGCGGTTCCGTCTTCGCCTCCAGCGCGATCCGTTCCCTGCTCGACGAAGGCAAGGTCGAGGCCGCCGACGAGGTGCTCGGCTATCACTGGTTCGTCACCGGCGAAGTCGTGCACGGCGAAAAGCGCGGTCGCGAGCTGGGCTTCCCGACGGCCAATATCCGTCTCGCGCCCGAATGCGGTCTCCGCCATGGCATCTACGCCGTGCTGGGTCGCTTCGACGGGCGGATGGTACCCGGTGTCGCAAGCTTCGGACGCCGGCCGCAATTCGACAATGGCGCGCCGCTGCTTGAACCTTATTTCTTCGACTTCAACGAGGATCTCTACGGCCGTGAGATCGATGTCGTTCTCGTCTCGCTTTTGCGCGAGGAAGCCAGATTCGACAGCGTGGCGGCGCTGGTCGAGCAGATGCACCGCGATTGTGATCGGGCACGCGATGAACTGGCCGGGCTGGCGCTGACGCCGATAGACCGCTTTCTCGCCACCACCGCGCCGGGCGGCGCTGCCTGACCGATCGGACTGGCTGCGCAGCATGACGCTTTATTCCCACCGCCCGTGCTGTTAGAAGTCGCGCCCATGAAACGCGTAGCCGCTCGACCGATACAGCGAATTATCCGCCCGGCCTCCTGCTGAAACAGCAGCGATGGGGCGCCGGGTGCGGATTGTGTGACCTGAACGAATAATCGGTGCGCGTACGGTTCACGCCGGCGCCGCACAGAGCCAAGCGAAAAAGATATCCATGAACGACAAGACTTCCCAGACGGGCGGACGCGACTATTCGCAGACGCTGTACCTGCCCAGCACCGATTTCCCCATGCGCGCCGGCCTTCCGCAGAAAGAGCCGGAGATCATTGCCCGCTGGGACGACATGAACCTCTACAAGCGCCTGCGCGAGGCCGGCAAGGATCGCGTCCGCTACATCCTGCATGACGGCCCGCCCTATGCGAACGGCCACCTTCACATCGGTCATGCGCTGAACAAGATCCTGAAGGACGTCGTCACGCGGTCCAAGCAGATGGCCGGTTTTGAATCCAACTACGTGCCCGGCTGGGACTGCCACGGCCTGCCGATCGAATGGAAGATCGAGGAACAGTACCGCGCCGAGGGCAAGAACAAGGACGAGGTGCCGGTCAATGAGTTCCGCGCACAGTGCCGCGAGTTCGCCTCCCATTGGGTGAAGGTGCAGGGCGAGGAATTCCGCCGCATGGGTGTGGAGGGCGATTTCGCCAATCCGTACCTCACCATGAGCTTCGAGGGCGAGGCGACGATCGCATCCGAGCTGATGAAATTCGCCGCCGACGGCCAGCTCTATCGCGGCTCCAAGCCGGTCATGTGGTCCGTGGTGGAACGTACCGCTCTCGCCGAGGCGGAAGTCGAGTATCACGACTACCAGTCGGACATGGTCTGGGTGAAGTTTCCTGTCGCTGGTGGGCCTCTTGAGGGCGCTTTCGTCGTCATCTGGACGACAACGCCCTGGACGATCCCTGGCAACCGCGCGATCAGCTATTCGGGCCGCATCGCCTATGGCCTCTATGAGGTCACCAGCGCGGAGAACGATTTCGGCCCCAGGCCGGGCGAGAAGTATGTGCTCGCCGACGCGCTCGCCGAGGAAGCCTTCGGCAAGGCGAAGCTCGGTTTCAGGAAACTCGCCGTTGTTACCGCGGGAGACCTCGCAAGCATCACCTGCCGCCATCCGCTTGCCGGCATGGGCTACGGTTTCGATGTGCCGCTGCTGGAAGGCGAGCATGTCACCGACGAGACAGGTACCGGCTTCGTTCATACCGCTCCCGGTCACGGCCGCGAGGACTTCGAGGTCTGGATGGACAATGCCCGCGCTCTGGAAGCGCGCGGCATCGTGACGGAAATCCCCTTTACCGTCGGGCCGGACGGACGGTTCACCAAGGATGCCCCGGGTTTTGAAGGTCATCAGGTGATCACCGACGAGGGCAACAAGGGTGATGCCAACGAGGCGGTCATCAAGGCGCTGATCGGCGCCGGCATGCTGTTCTCGCGCGGGCGGCTGAAGCATCAGTACCCGCATTCCTGGCGCTCAAAGAAGCCCGTCATCTTCCGCAACACGCCGCAATGGTTCGTCCACATGGACCGCGATATCGGCGGAGCGGGCGACACGCTTCGTAAACGCGCTCTCGATGCCATCGACGTAACGCGCTTCGTCCCGAAGGCCGGCCAGAACCGTCTGCGCGGCATGATCGAGGCGCGGCCGGACTGGGTCCTCTCCCGGCAGCGTGCCTGGGGCGTGCCGATCGCCATCTTCGTCGATCCGCAGACGGGCGAGATCCTGCGCGACGAGAAGGTCAATTCCCGCATCGTCGACGCGTTCCGCGCCGAGGGTGCCGATGCGTGGTTCGAGGAGGGGGCGGCGGCCCGTTTCCTCGGCAATGACCACGACCCGGCGCGCTGGGAGCAGGTCATGGACATCCTCGATGTCTGGTTCGATTCCGGCTCTACCCACGCTTTCGTTCTGGAGAAGCGCGACGATCTGAAATGCCATCGCAAGATCGATGGCGGCCGTGACACCGTGATCTATCTGGAAGGGTCCGACCAGCATCGCGGCTGGTTCCATTCCTCGCTGCTTGAAAGCTGCGGCACGCGCGGCCGGGCGCCCTATGACGAGGTCATCACCCACGGCTTCACCATGGCCGAAGACGGCCGCAAGATGTCGAAGTCGCTGAACAACCAGGTCTTCCCGCAAAAGGTCATCGAACAGTATGGCGCCGATATCCTGCGCCTCTGGGTGGCTTCCTGCGACTATGCTGACGATCAGCGTATCGGCCCGGAAATCCTGAAAAGCAATGCGGAAGCCTACCGCAAGTTGCGCAACACGGTCCGCTGGATGCTCGGTACGCTCGCCCATTACGATGGCGAGGACGTGCCGCTCGCCGAGATGCCCGAGCTTGAACGCTATATGCTCGACCGGCTGTCGCGGCTGTCGGTTTCGGTTCGCGCGGCCTATGACGACTACGAATTCAAGAAGGTCTGGCAGGTGCTCTTCAACTTTGCCACGGTCGATCTTTCCGCCTTCTATTTCGACATCCGCAAGGACGCGCTCTACTGCGACCCGATCTCCAGCGTCCGGCGCAAGGCGGCGCTCCAGGTGATCGACCGCATTTTCCGCGCCTTCGTGACCTGGCTTGCCCCGCTATTGCCGTTCACCATGGAGGAAGCCTGGCTTGACCGGTTCCCCGGCGAGGGCAATTCGGTCCATCTTGAACTGTTTCCAGACCTCCCCGCCGAGTGGCGCGACGATGCGGTTGCCGCGCGCTGGGAAAAGGTGCGCAGGGTTCGCCGCGTTGTCACCGGCGCGCTTGAAATCGAGCGCCGCGACAAGCGCATCGGTTCATCGCTTGAGGCAGCACCGGTGCTGTATCTCTCCGACGAGGCGCTGCTGAGCGCCATCGAGGGGCTCGATATGGCAGATATCTCGATCACATCCGGCTTTGACGTCAAACCGCTTGCCGAAGCCCCGACAGATGCATTCCGCCTGCCGGACGTTGTCGCTGCGGTCAGTCCGGCACTCGCAGAAGGCCGCAAATGCGCTAGGTCCTGGAAGATCCTGCCGGAAGTCGGTTCCGATCCGGAGTATCCTGATATTTCCCTGCGTGATGCCGCTGCCATGCGTGAGCGCGCGGCTGCCGGGCTCGACGGATAGGAAGAAGAATGGCCAGGCCCTATCTGACCGTCGGCCTTGCCGCCGCCGTCATCACGCTGATTGCCGACCAGGCCGTCAAATGGTGGTTTCTGGTGCCGCTTGATATCGCGGGTCGCGGTCCCATGCGGGTTACCTCGTTCTTCGAGATCGTGCTCGTCTGGAACCGTGGCATCAGCTATGGGCTCTTTCAGCAGGACGGCCAGGCCGGACGTTTTTTCCTGATCGCAGTCAGTGCCATCGCGGCGATTTTGATGTTGATCTGGCTGCTGCGCGTGCGTGCCATGCTGCCTGCGCTGAGCCTCGGCCTTGTCGCTGGCGGCGCGCTCGCCAATGCCATCGACCGCTTGCTGCGCGGCGCCGTCGTCGATCTCTTCCACTTTTATGTCGGCGATTTCTCGTGGTATGTGTTTAACCTTGCCGATGCCGCCATCGTTGCCGGTGTCGCCGGTCTTCTGTATGACTCCTTCCGCGCTGGCCATAATGGTGCCAAGAATAGTGCGGAGAATGCTTCGCAACAGGATGGGCCGGACGGGACCGACGCGAAAAGCTAGGTCCGGATTTTGCGGTCGGCACGTTGCCAGGGCGCATTGCGGTTGCGCTGCGAATTTTACGGGATGCTGATGAACAGGCTGATCTGGATAGCACGCGGTACGGGATTGGCTCTGGCGGTGACCCTGATGACGGGTTCGTCTGCCTATGCGGTCGATCCGCTGAAACTTCTCGGGTTTTCCTCATCGGAGAAGCCGGACATCGAATACAAGCCGCGCGCGCCGCTGGTGATGCCGCCCGATTCAAGTCTGCCGCCGCCGCAGGAACATCTTGCGCGAAGCAACGACCCGCGCTGGCCGAACGACCCCGACGTTCAGATGCGTGAGTTCACCGAGCGGCGTCAGGAAGCGATCAAGCGCAACTACGAAGAGCGTCTCGGCGGTCCGGGCGGCGAAACCTCGCGCGTCCTGACCCCGCAGGAACTCGATCAGTGGGCTGCCAATGCCGGCATGCGCGGCCGCGCAAAGCCGCGCACCGGCGATACGCCGATCTTCTCGCAGCCCAATGGCGCTTCGCCGGTCATGACGCCTGAACAGCTTCGCGCCGGTGCCGCCTCGCAGGTGCTGCCCGAGGGATATGTCGAACCCGAACGCGCCTACCTGACCGATCCGCCAAGCGGCGTGCGCGCCGCTGCGGCGGGTGCCCCGGTCATCAAGCCGGAAGATGCGCCCGGACAGCGTCCCGGAACCAGCAACGACCCGACCAAGGATTTCAAGCCCTACTGATCGGGTATCGGGCCGCCTGACGGCATGTTCTGGCCGGCGATCACAATCTGGCGACCTCGACCGCAATTCCTTGCCAATGCTTGTCGCTTGGCAGGATGATCCCCTGCATTGTTTCCGCCGACCGGAGGTTTAAGAGACTGATGCCGTTCCGCCTGCGCCCGTCATATGTGCTCGCCGCGCTGTTCTGCCTTCTGATGGCACCTGTGGCAGAGGCCCTCGACGCCGACACCTTCATGCTCGACAACGGACTTCAGGTCGTTGTCATACCCGATCACAGAAGCCCGGTCGTCACGCATATGGTCTGGTACAAGGTCGGATCGGCAGACGAAGAGCCGGGCAAGGCTGGCGTTGCCCATTTCCTCGAACATCTGATGTTCAAGGGAACGGGGAAATTCCCCGGCAAAACCTTTTCCGACGCCGTCGCGGCGGTTGGCGGGCAGGAAAATGCCTTCACCTCGTCCGATTACACCGCCTATTTCCAGCGCGTGGCGCGCGAAAACCTGCCCATGGTCATGGAGATGGAAGCCGATCGCATGACCAATCTGATCCTCACCGACGACATCGTTAAGACCGAACGCGATGTCGTGCTGGAGGAGCGGCGGAGCCGTGTTGACAACGACCCCGGCACGCGGCTGGGCGAGGCGCTGGACTCGGTCTTTCACGTCGAGCATCCCTATGGCCGTCCGATCATCGGCTGGCAGGACGAAATCGAGGCGCTCAACCGCGAGGATGCGCTCGACGTCTACCGCCGCTATTACACGCCCAACAACGCCATCCTCGTTGTGGCCGGCGATGTTGAACAGGCCGAGGTGCGCAAGCTCGCCGAAAAATACTACGGTCCGATCGAAAGGCGTGCCGATGCGCCACCGCGCGTCCGCCATCAGGATCCGGACCTCCATGCGGCGCGCAGCGTCAGCCTCGCCGATCCGCGGGTCGAACAGGAAAATCTGCGCCGCGTCTATCGCGTACCCAGTTATTCGACGGCCGAACCCGGCGAGGCCGAAGCCCTCGACATTCTGGCGGAGGTTATCGCGGGCGGTCCGACGAGCGTTCTCTACCGCAAGCTGGTCGTCGAGCGAAAGATAGCAACGGGCGCCGGCGGCTACTATCAGGGCTCGTCGCTGGATGATACCGCCTTCAATTTCTTCGTGGTGCCGGCAGCCGGCGTCAGTCTGGAGGCCGTCGAAAAGGCGTTCGACGAGGAACTGGCATCGCTGGTCAAGGAGGGGGTGAGCAGCGACGAGATCGAGCGGGCGAAGAAGTCGGTCCTTGCCGATGCCATCTATGCGCAGGATAGCCAGGCATCTCTTGCACGGATCTTCGGGATCGCCCTCACGACCGGATCGAGCGTAGAGGCGGTCGAGCAGTGGCCGGACCGTATTCGCAAGGTTTCGCCAGACGCGGTCAATGCAGCGCTCCGGCAATATTTCCGGATTGAGAATTCCGCGACCGGCTACCTTCGTTCGGCGCCGGCGGAAACCGCGAAGGAGCCGTCATGAGACGCCTTGCCGTTCACATCGCCCCGGTCCTGACGGCGTTCGCCCTGCTGCTTCTTGCAGCGCGGCCGTCATCGGCGACCGAAATCCAGCGCGTCGTCAGCCCAGGCGGTATCGAGGCCTGGCTGGTCGAGGAACACACCGTCCCGCTGATCGCGATGAATTTTGCCTTCGCCGGTGGCAGCAGCCAGGATTCCATCGAACGGCTTGGCACCGCCAACATGGTGTCCGCCCTGCTGGACGAAGGCGCGGGCGACATGGACGCGCAGGCGTTCCAGCGCCGCGCCGGCGAGCTGGCGCTCAGATACAATTTCGACGCCAGTCGCGACGAATTCTTCGGTAGCATTCGCGTCGTTGAGGAAAACATCGATGAGGGATTCGATCTGATCCGTCTGGCGCTCACCGCCCCCCGTTTCGACGATGACGCGGTCGAGCGCATCCGCGGACAACTCCTCTCTTCCCTGCGCGACGATCTGTCTGAACCGAATACGATTGCCGGGCGCGCCTGGATGGCCGCGGTCTTTCCCGATCACCCATACGGCCGGCCGCAGGAGGGAACGATCGATACCGTCGCCGCGATCTCGCCTGCTGATCTCGCCGCCTTCGTCAAGGCGAACTTCTCCCGCGACCAGTTGCACATTGCGGTTGTCGGCGCGATCGACGCAGAGCGCCTGGGACCACTCCTTGACCGCGTTTTCGGTGCGCTCCCCGAAAAGGCTGTGCTGACGCCGGTTGCCGATGTCGAGCCTGTGCCGGCGCCGTTCGAGACGGTGATCGATACCGATATCGCACAGACCGTAATCCAGTTCGGCGGGCCGGGTATCGACCGTCACGACGACGACTTCATTCCCGCCTATGTGCTCAATCACATTATCGGCGGCGGTACCTTCACCTCGCGCCTCTATGACGAGGTTCGCGAGAAGCGCGGCCTTGCCTATTCGGTCTACACCTATCTTTATCCGCTGGATCATGCCGCGCTCTATGCCGGTGGCGTTGCGACGCGTGCGGACCGGGCAGCCCAGTCCCTCTCGATCATCCGCGAGGAGATTGCGCGCATTGCAAAAGACGGTCCGTCCCAGGAGGAACTGGACAAGGCCAAGGCCTTTCTCAAGGGCTCCTATGCCCTGCGCTTCGATACCTCAAGCAAGATTGCCAGTCAGGTCCTCGGCATTCAGCTGGATGGTCTCGGCATTGATTATTTCGACCGCCGCAACGGCCTGATCGACGCGGTGACGCTGGACGACGTAAAGCGTGTGTCAGGACGGCTGTTCGGCACGGGCGCACCCTATGTGACGATCGTCGGCAGCAAGGCCGCGATGGCCGGTTCCGGCGGCTGACGCATCCTTTCGCGCCTTTTCCCGTTTTCCCCTCATTCTGCCGGGGGCGCACCATGACGGGCGGGGCGATTGCCCTTATTCTTTCTCCCGGCGTCTCCGGCTGATTCGCCCTCGTTCCCGGCCGGCCAGAGGCGCCGCGCAACAAGAGCGAACGAACCGATGCGTCAATCCATCGAATTATGTCTGAAAGACCACGTCGCCGGTGGCGTGTCAGCCGATGCGCTGAATGGCTGGCTGGAACGTGCGCGCCCGGCGCTGGAGTCACTGCGTGCCAAGGCGCGCGCAGGTACGCTGCCGTTGCTTGCGCTTCCCTCGCGCGGCGATGACCTTCCGGCCGTCGGCGAGATGGCGAACTGGCTGGCCCGCTGTTCCCATGCGGTCCTTCTGGGCACAGGCGGCTCAAGCCTTGGTGGCCAGACTCTGGCGCAGGCGGCGGGCTGGAATGTTGCCGGCGTCGTGTCCAGGGGCGCCAGACTGTCCTTTCTCGACAATCTCGATCCGGTCAGTCTTGCCGACGCGCTGGCCTCGACGCCGCTCGCCGAGACGCGCTTTCTCGCTGTTTCCAAATCCGGCGGCACCGGAGAAACGCTGATCCAGACGATGGCCGTCCTCGACGCGTTGAAGAAGGCGGGGCTCGGCGACCGTATTGCCGACCATGTCAGGGGCCTCAGCGAGCCGGTCAAGGCTGGCGCGCCGAACAAGCTGCGCGATCTTCTTGCACCCTATGGGGTGTCGTTTCAGGAGCATGATCCCGGCGTTGGCGGGCGCTTCTCGGCGCTGACGAATGTAGGCCTCATTCCGGCGAGCCTGGCCGGGCTCGATCCATCCCGTGTGCGCGAAGGCGCAGCCAGGGCCCTTGCACCGGTCCTCGGCGGCGCGGCGCCTGCCGATTGCCCGGCCGCCCTTGGCGCCGCGCTCTCCATGGCAGCGGCAGAGAACGGCAGGACGATTTCTGTCCTGTGGGCCTATGCCGACAGGCTTGAACGTTTCACGCGCTGGTATGTGCAGCTCTGGTCGGAAAGCCTCGGCAAGGGCGGCAATGGAACGACGCCCGTTGCAGCGGTCGGGCCGGTCGACCAGCACAGCCAGTTGCAGCTTTTCCTCGACGGCCCGGCCGACAAGCTCGTGACGCTCATAATGCGCGACACGCGAGGGGAGGGGCCCGAACTGCCTGCCGACCTCGCGGTCCGCGCAGGCGAGAAGGGCTTTGCAGGCCGCCATGTCGGCGATTTTGTGTGGGCGCAGCAGCGCGCCACAGCCGATACGCTGGCGCGCAACGGACGCCCCGTCCGCACTTTCCTGCTGGACCGGATCGATTCTCTGACAATCGGTGAACTGCTCATGCATTTCATGCTTGAGACGATTATCGCCGCCGACCTTCTCGGCATCGATGCGTTCGACCAGCCAGCGGTGGAAGAGGGCAAGATTCTCGCAAAACAATATCTGGCGGAGGACTAGGGATCGTCATGAGCGTCCGCCGCCTGCCCGATCATGTCGTCGACCGGATCGCCGCGGGCGAAGTGGTCGAAAGACCCGCGAGCGTCGTCAAGGAACTTGTCGAGAACGCGCTGGATGCCGGCGCAAGGTCCGTGGACATCGTTTGCGAGGGCGGTGGCCAGAGGCTCATACGCGTTGTCGATGACGGGTCCGGCATGTCTCGCGAAGACGTGTCGCTCGCGATCGAGCGTCACGCAACTTCCAAGATCGAGGGCGATAATATCGTCGATATCCGCACCCTTGGCTTTCGCGGCGAGGCATTGCCGTCGATCGGTTCCGTGGCGCGGCTGTCGATCGTCACGCGGACGCAGGATGCGGACAATGGCTGGCGCGTCGAGGTGGACGCCGGAAATGTATCGCCGCCGGTCCCTGCCGCGTCCAATACAGGAACGAGGGTCGAGGTGGCCGATCTCTTCTATGCGACGCCGGCGCGCCTGAAATTCCTGAAGAGCGAAACGTCGGAAAATCAGGCGATCGCCGATATCGTCCGACGCCTTGCGCTCGCCCATCACGACGTAGCCTTTGCGCTCACTGTCGCTGAACGCAATCTCTTCTCGCTACCCGGTGAAAGCGGGCCTTCGGAAGAGGCAAGGTATCGGCGCCTGGCCGCTGTTCTCGGCAGCGATATTGAGGACAACATGCTGCCGATCGATGTGGCCCGTGAGGGAGTGGAACTGACGGGCTTCGTCGGTCTGCCGACCTGGCATCGCGCCAACGCGCGGCAGCAATATATTTTCGTCAACGGCCGTCCCGTTCGTGACAAGACCCTGTCCGGCGCGATCCGTGCCGGCTATATGGACGTGATGGCGCGGGACCGCCATCCGGTCGTCGCACTCTGGCTGTCTCTGCCGCCACGCAGCATTGACGTAAACGTTCACCCGGCCAAGACGGAAATACGCTTTCGCGATGCCGGCCTTGTGCGTGGGCTCCTCGTTTCCGCGCTGCGTCGTGCCTTCGCCGGCAGCGGCCCCGCGTCGGCCGCGAGCCATGCCGATGCCGCGCTCGCCGCGTTCAGTGCCGGTCCTGCGCGCAGCGGTTGGAACAGCCCGTCATGGCGGCCGGATGCCACCCAGCCTGCCGCCGCAAGGCAGGGCTTTGCCGAAGCGCAACGCCCGTTCGACGATCTTCAGGCTCCTTCCGCCGCCGCTGTCGATGATATGGCCGGCGACACGTCGTCATGGCCGCTGGGCGCCGCCCGCGCGCAACTGCACGAGAATTACATCGTCGCCCAGACGGGCGACGGGCTGGTGATCGTCGACCAGCATGCCGCTCACGAGCGGCTTGTCTATGAGCGGCTGAAAAAGGCGCTGGAGACGGGCGGCGCAGCGCGTCAGATGCTGCTGATCCCGGAGGTCGTCGATCTCCCGCCCGAGGATGCCGATCGCCTTGTCGAACGGGCTGACGAACTGGCTGACCTCGGTCTGGTGCTGGAGGCTTTCGGACGCGGTGCCGTCGCGGTGCGCGAGGTGCCCGCGCTGCTAGGAGATTTCGATGTCGGCTCCCTCGTTCGGGACCTCGCCGAAGACATTGCCGATATGGATACGACGACGCGTCTGGCGGAAAAACTCAATGCCGTCGCCTCGACCATGGCATGCCATGGATCGGTTCGCTCTGGCCGCCGTCTCAAGCCCGACGAGATGAATGCCCTGTTGAGGGAAATGGAGGCGACGCCCAACGCCAGCCAGTGCAATCACGGCCGGCCGACATTCATCGAGCTCAAGCTTGCGGATATCGAACGCCTGTTCGGGAGGCGCTGAGCAGGATGTGGCGGGAACTGGTTCAGTCAGGTCGAACAATCTGCCGGCAGGCGTTGCTCCTCCTGCGCCGGCCACCGCGTTTGCAGATCGCGGCCCTTTGCCACAAGCGCACGAAATCGGGCCTGCGCGTGTTGATCATCACCTCGCGCGGCAGCGAGCGCTGGATATTGCCGAAAGGCTGGCCGATGTCGGACCGGAAGCCTCATGAGACAGCGGCGACCGAGGCCTATGAAGAGGCCGGGATAAAGGGTGAGATCGATGCCACACCCTATGCAAGCTATCCGGCGCGCAAAGGCGTCACGGAACATCTGAGCGTGCCCACGCGGGTTGTCGTCTATCTGCTCGACGTCAGGGACGAGGCCAAGAAGTTTCCGGAAGCGGGCGAACGCAAGAAGCGCTGGCTCGCGCCGGAAAAGGCGGCGGCCGTTGTCGATGAAGAGGGACTGCGTGACGTCTTGCTTCGCTTTGCATCTGAGCGGGCAAACGGCAGAAACTTGTCTGAAAGGGCAGTTTCCGGGCGCTGACCCCTTGATTTTCCGCGCTCGCCGGGTCAACCGATTATGACAGTTTTGTGACAGGGTGGCGGAGCAATGGCTTCGTCGCGAGAACGGGGTTTTGTCCTTGGGCAAAGACAGCAAGACCTACCGCAAGCCGACGCTCGACAAAGACCTCGACAAGTTCGGCTATATGGAGGAAGCGACGACCGTCCTCGGCCGCGGCATTGCTGCACCGGGTCTGGCCCTGTTGTTCGTCGTAGTCTGCGCGTTTGTTGCGGCCGGTTATGTCACCGGGCAGTCCGGCGCAGCGGTGACGGTCGCCGCCGTCGTCATCGGCGCCTACATGGCCCTCAACATCGGCGCCAATGACGTTGCCAACAATATGGGGCCGGCAGTCGGATCGCGCGCGCTGACGATGATGAGCGCGCTCGTCATCGCCGCTGTCTGCGAGGCTGCGGGCGCGCTGATTGCCGGTGGCGATGTGGTCAGTACGATCTCCAAGGGCATCATCGATCCGGCGACCGTCAACGAATCCCATGTTTTCATCGCCGCGATGATGGCGGCGCTGATTTCTTCGGCGCTCTGGATCAACATCGCCACCTGGTTCGGCGCGCCCGTATCCACGACCCATGCGATTGTCGGCGGTGTCATGGGTGCGGGCATCGCCGCGGCGGGTGTGACGGCGGTCAACTGGCCGACCATGGTCAGCATCGCCGCAAGCTGGGTCATCTCGCCGCTGATGGGCGGTGTTATCGCCGCTGCCTGCCTTGCCTTCATCAAGGTGTTCATCATCTATCGGCAGAACAAGATCGCTGCTGCCCGGCGCTGGGTGCCGGTGCTGATCGGCGTCATGGCGGGTGTCTTTTCCGCCTATCTCGTCATGAAGGGGCTCAAGAAGCTCATTCCGCTCGGTCTTCCCAGTGCGCTGCTCATTGGGCTCGCTATCGGACTACTCATCTGGCTTGTCGCAAGGCCGGTCATTTTCCGGCAGTCACGCGGTCTGGAGAACCGCAATCAGTCGCTCCGGCAGCTGTTCGGGATACCGCTCGTCTTTTCCGCAGCGCTCCTGTCCTTCGCGCATGGCGCCAACGACGTTGCCAACGCCGTCGGCCCGCTCGCGGCGATCGTTCATACCGTTGCGCTTGGCGAGGTCGCGGCCGAAGTCTCCATTCCGTTCTGGGTCATGGCCGTCGGCGCGCTTGGCATCTCGTTCGGGCTATTGCTGTTCGGGCCCCGCCTCATCCGGATGGTCGGCGAGCAGATTACCCGCCTGAACCCGATGCGCGCCTATTGCGTGGCGCTGTCGGCGGCGGTGACGGTCATCGTCGCCTCGTGGCTCGGTCTGCCGGTCAGTTCCACGCATATCGCGGTGGGCGCCGTGTTCGGCGTCGGCTTCTTTCGCGAATGGTATACCGACCGCTCGCGCCGGCGCATCGAGTACGTCAATCGCAAGCACGGCAAGAAGGGTGGCACCACGATCCGCCCGGTCCGCGACCGCGAGGAACAGAAGCGCCGCCTTCTCGTCCGCAGGTCGCATTTCATGACGATCATCGCGGCTTGGGTGATCACGGTCCCGGTCGCGGCATTGCTCGCCGCCGGCCTCTATCACGCGCTTCGCGCAATCCTCGGCTGATCAGTTCGCCCCGAATTGAAGGAACAGCACCTGGCTGTCGCCATAGTCGCGGCGGTCGAGCTGTGAAAAGGCCGCCGGCACTTCAATATCAATGCCAGCCCGTTCTTCGACCACAATAATCGCGTTCGCGGCGAGCCAGCCGCCTCTGGCGAGCTGGGCGAGCGCCTTGTCAGCAAGCTTCTTGCCATAAGGCGGATCGAGAAAGACGAGGGTGAAGCCCCCCGTTCCGCTTGCCGGTCCAAGATGCGTTGCATCGCGTTTCGATATCCGAGCCAGCCCCATGATCCCGGGAGCTTCCAGATTGCGCCGAACCAGCGCGCGCGACTGCGCCGACATGTCGATGAAAAGCGCGGAGCGTGCGCCGCGCGATAGCGCCTCGATCCCGAGCGCGCCCGTTCCGGCAAACAGGTCGAGCACCCGCGCGCCGTTCGCCGGATCGTCGAAGCGATGTGCGAGCACGTTGAACACGGCTTCGCGCAGCCGGTCAGAGCTTGGCCGGATGCTGTTGTCGGTTGGCGCATGCAGCGCCAGACCCTTAAAGCGGCCGCCGACGACGCGCATGAGGCTTTCCACCGGCCGGACGGCGGTTTTCTTTTTTCGGCTGTTCTTTCGGCGCGCCGCGCGGCTGGCGCGGGGGAGGCGGAGCAAGATCGGCATTGGCTGCCGCCGCGAGCTTGGTTCCGAGCTGGTCGCGCAACACTTTGGGCCGGACTTCCTCTACCCCTCCAGGCTGCAGGTCGCCCAGCTGAAACGGCCCGAACGAGACCCGGATCAGGCGCGTAACGGCAAGGCCGAGATGCTCCAGGATGCGTTTGACCTCGCGGTTCTTGCCTTCGCGCAAAGCGACTGTCAGCCAGGCGTTTGCGCCCTGCTGGCGGTCTACCGCCGCTTCCACAGGGCCGTAGCGGATACCGTCTATCTCGACGCCGCCGGCGAGGGCCGCCAGAGCGGCGGCATCCGGCTTTCCGTGGGCGCGCACGCGATAGCGGCGCAGCCATCCGGTGGCCGGCAATTCCAGCACCCGGGCAAGGCCGCCGTCATTGGTCAGCAGCAGCAGCCCCTCGGTGTTTATGTCCAGCCGACCGACCGAGATCACGCGCGGCATGTCCTTGGGTAATGCGTCGAAGACAGTCGCACGGCCCTGCGGGTCGCGGTTGGTGGTCACGAAGCCGCGCTTCTTGTGATGCAGCCAGAGCCGTGTCGGTTCGCGGCTCGGCAGCGGATTGCCGTCGACGACCACCGTATCGGTCGCCGTCACCGTGAATGCGGGGCTGTCGAGGACCTTGCCGTTGACGCTGACCCTGCCGGCCGCGATCCAGCCCTCCGCCTCACGGCGCGAACACAAACCCGCGCGTGCGATCACCTTGGCGATTCGCTCTGCGCTCTCAGTTCCGGCCGTTGGCGGCTTGTCGGAGGTTTTCCTCATGGTCGGGCGGTGATAGCAGGAAGTCTGGCTGCATACGAGAGGAACAAACGCCGGTGACGGGCTTCATGCAGATTGCGCTGGAAGAGGCGAGGGCTGCCGCTGCGCGCGGCGAAGTGCCGATCGGCGCCGTCCTTGTGCGCGACGGCGGGATTGTCGCCCGCGCCGGCAACAGGACGCGTGCTGACAGCGATCCGACGGCTCATGCGGAAATTCTCGTTATTCGTGAGGCAGCGCGCCTTGCAGGCAGCGAACGACTCATCGGATGTGATCTCTACGTGACGCTGGAGCCCTGCGCGATGTGTGCGGCGGCCATCTCGTTTGCCCGGATCAGGCGGTTTTATTACGGCGCGGCCGATCCGAAGGGCGGCGCATTGTGGTGAAACGGCGGGCCGCGGTTCTTCAATCAGCCGACCTGTCACCATGCGCCGGAGGTCTACGGCGCCATTCGGCGCGCGCGAAGCGGCGGATCTGCTCAGGTCGTTTTTCAGGATCGGCGCTGACCGGCGCATGCTCGAAGCGCTGGATCGCCGCCTCGATGTCGCGTTTCGCATCGTCGATGAAGGCTTCGGATGCCTTCAGGATCGCCCGCGCGCGGTAGAATTCCAGAATGCGGAAATCGCTGATGTCCGGTTTGATCAGGACGTCCGGCGGATGCCGGGCGACGCGCGCGTTCAGGATATTCTGCATCATCATCTGGGATGAGCCGAGAATGGCCTCGAACGTGGTCGGTATGCGACCGGTTTGAACGTCGGCCCCTTCACCACATCGACGGCGACGATGATGTCGGCGCGGTCCTCGAACTGGCTCATCGGCAGCGGATCGACGACGCCGCCATCGACATAAACCGTCTTGTTGATGACGACCGGGCGGAACAGTGCCGGAATCGCCATGGACGCGGCAACGATCCGGCGCAGCGGGCCGCTTTCGAAATCGACCGAGACGCCCCGGTAGAAATCCGTCGCGACGACCGTCATCGGGGTCTTGAGATCTTCGAAGCTGTGCGGCATCGCGTCCTGGCAGGAAAGCGGCGAGCAGGCGTTCCGCGTTCATCTGCAGCGGATTAGCCAGCGTCGGACGAACCAGCGCGCCGAGCCCGGTTCCATTGGACCGCATCATTGCGAGTACTTCCGATCGGGTGCGGAAAATGGAGAGTATTTCGTGTGCCGGATGTCGCGCCCCCCGTCAGGCCGGCGCAACAGGCAGCGCCCAGTATAGCGCCGATACTCGTGCCGGTGACATGGGAAGGGCGCAGGCCCAGATCGTCCAGCGCTTCCATCACGGCGATATGGGCGAACCCGCGCGCACCGCCGCCCGCTCAGGCAAGGCCGATGCGCGGGCGCTCATTTTGCATTCCCCTCGCGCGCTCGATCGCCCGCCAGCCGATGTCGCGGCGGCAGAAACCGCCCGGCCAGTCGATGCGGTCGACGGCGGCATAGGCGCGGCTGCTGCGCTTCGGTGACCGATCCGCCGAGCGCGGTGACATTGAGGACCCGCCCGCCGGTCGCAACCAGCCTGCCGTCCTTTCAGCCGTGCCCGCGTGAAAGATCTTCAGGTCATCATCGTCGATCGCAGCAAGGCTGCCGATCTCGGTATTCTTCTCATAGGCACCGGGATAGCCCCGCGAGGCCATGACGACCGTCAACGCGGTCTGGTCATGCCATTCCGCCTTCTGCCCTGCGAGCGCGCCTTCCGCCGAGGCCCTGAGCAGCGCCAGGACGTCGCTCTTCAGGCGCATCATAAGCACCTGGCATTCCGGATCGCCGAAGCGGACGTTGTATTCGATCAGCTTGGGACCCTCCGCGTCGATCATCAGACCGGCAAACAGGACACCGGAAAACGGGCACCCCTTATCGCGCATTGCCTTCAGCGTCGGCTCGATGATTTCGCGCATCACGCGCGCGCTCATCGCATCGTCCAAGATGGGCGCCGGCGAATAGGCGCCCATGCCGCCGGTATTGGGACCGGTATCCCCGTCAAAGGCACGTTTGTGATCCTGGGCGGAAGCGAGCGCCAGCGCCCGCTCGCCGTCGCAAAGCGCAAAGAAGCTCGCTTCTTCGCCAGTCAGAAACTGTTCCACGACGATCGATGCGCCAGCCTCGCCAAAGGCGCCGCCAAGAATGTCGTCGATGGCGGCGTTGGCATCGTCCATCGTCTCGGCGATGATGACGCCCTTGCCGGCCGCCAGACCGTCTGCCTTGATGACGATAGGAACACCGGTCTTCTCGACGAATGCCTTAGCGGCGTTGGGGTCGGTGAAACTTTCATAGGCGGCCGTCGGTATCGAATAGTCGCGGCACAGGTCCTTGGTAAAACGCTTGGAGCCCTCAAGTTGCGCGGCTGCGGCGCTCGGACCGAACGTCGCGATGCCTTCGGCCCGAAGCGCATCGGCAAGCCCGCCGACAAGCGGGGCCTCGGGGCCGACGACGACCAGGCCGATCTGCCTCTCGCGCGCGAACCGGATCACGCCATCGTGGTCGTCGGGGTTGAGCGCCGCCAGCGTTGCGACAGTGGCGATACCTGCATTGCCAGGCGCGCAATAGAGCCGGGACAGATCGGGGCTGCGTGAAATCGCCCAGGCCAGCGCGTGTTCGCGTCCGCCTGATCCGATGAGAAGCACATTCATGCGTTGACGGGTCTCCTGATTGCCGCCCGCTTCTTCCACGCGGCGCAACTGGGTTGTAGCATCGGCTTGATCGCGTATGAACCGCCTTGCACCGCAAATCGATCCTGCCGGTATGGAAAAATAGTGACCGCCGAAACAGCAATCTTCCGGAATACCGGCCGCCGGCGCGCTGAAGCGCACGGTTGAGGAGAATTTCGCCTTCGTGCGTCTTCGCGGCGAGATTTCCGGTTTCCGGGGCCGCACTCCTCCGGGCACGCCTATTTTACCCTAAAGGATGCCGATGCGGTCATCGACGCCGTGGTCTGGCGGGGAACCTATGGCCGTCTGCGTTTCAAGCCCGAAGAAGGGCTTGAGGTCATCGCCACCGGCAAGGTGACGACCTATCCGCGTTCGTCGAAGTACCAGATCGTGATCGAAGCCCTCGAGCCGGCCGGCGAAGGAGCGCTCATGGCGCTGCTGGAGGCGCGCCGCCGCCAGTTGCAGGCAGAAGGCCTGTTCGATCCCGCCAGAAAACAGCCCCTGCCGCGATTGCCGGCGGTTATCGGTGTCATTACGTCGCCGACGGGTTCCGTCATTCGAGATATCCTGCATCGCATTGCAGATCGGTTTCCCGTTCGCGTTCTCGTCTGGCCGGCGCGCGTGCAGGGAGAAGGGTCGGCCGAAGAGGTCGCGCGCGGCATTGAAGGGTTCAACCGGTTCGGCGACGATCCCGCGTTGCCGCGCCCGGATATCATCATCGTCGCGCGCGGCGGCGGCAGCCTTGAGGATTTGTGGGCCTTCAACGAGGAGGTCGTCGTGCGTGCGGCGGCAGCCAGCCATATCCCACTTATCTCGGCGGTCGGCCACGAAACCGATACGACCCTTATCGACCACGCCGCCGACATGCGGGCGCCTACGCCCACGGCCGCTGCCGAAATGGCGGTCCCGGTGCGCAGCGAATTGCTGGCCGGTGTCGCCGATCTGAAAAGCCGTCTGCTTTCTTCGCTCAGCCGCCATATCAAGGAGAGCCGCGCTTTGCTCCAGGCAGCCGTGCGCGGCCTGCCGCGGCCGGCGGAGATCATAGCGCTCGCACGTCAGCGTCATGATCATGCCGGGGCACGCCTTTCCCGTGCGCTTGGCGCCAATGTCGCGGCGCATCGCGCGCTGCTGGACAAGGTCGCGGCGCGATTGTCGCCGGGCCTGCTGCGTCATCCGCTGACCAATGGCGCCGAGCGGCTTGCCGGTCTTTGGCATCAGGCCGGCCGCGCGGTTCGTATCGAACTGGATCGCAGGTCTGAAAGCCTTGCCCAGAAGCACAAGCTGCTCAGGGCGCTGAGCTACGTGGAAACGCTGGCGCGTGGATTTGCCCTTGTTCGCGATGCCGATGATGCGCCCGTGACTTCGGCAGCAGGCATTGCCGGCGGCGCCGCATTGACGATCCAGTTTGCTGACGGCGAGGTGCGCGCGGTTGCCGGCGGCGGTCCCGCATCTAGGTCTGTCCGCGGGTCGCCGAAGAAGCAGGGTGGCCAGACCCCGGATCTGTTCGGAGACGATGCCTAGCATGCGCGCGCGGCACGGGGCTGGAAATGGCGGCCGTCAGCGGCTATTTCATGAGCGACGACGAGGTAGGGACATGAACAGGCTCGAATTGCCGGGAAACGGAGGCGAAGCGCAGCTTCGCTATCTCGATGGCGACTACAGGATCGTGCGGCGCGGTGCGTTCGTTCGCTGCGCGGTGACAGGCGACGCCATACCGCTCGATGAATTGCGCTACTGGAATGTGGACCGGCAGGAGCCCTACGCCAGCGCGGCGATTGCTGCCGCCCGCCATCAGGAAATGCTGAGCAGGCGCTAGCCGATAGCTTCGTAAAGGCTCCGCGCTAGCGCCGTCGCGCTGGCTTGATCGAATTCCATCGTGATCGGATAGGGAATCGTCCGTGCGGCTAGCGTGGCAAGCGCTGTGTCGCCTTTGGCGGACAGGCGCGCGCAGTCCTTCTCTGTCGATACCAGGAGGGCCTTTTCACGTGCGGCATGATCCAGCAGGGCGTCTGCCTCGCGTTCGGTAAATACATGGTGGTCGGGGAACGGAACGCGCACGGCGATTTCAAGGCCGGCTTCCTCCAGCGTCGAGAAGAATTTCGATGGCCTGCCAATCCCGGTAAATGCAATCAGCGGGCGTCCGGCGATTGCCGCCGGAGGCACACTCGCGATGCGGCCGGAAAGATGCATGACGCCGTCCGGTATGAAGCTGGCCATGTTCCGCGCGTCGCGTCCGATGATGAGGACTGCGTCCGCTGACTTCAACTGCCCGCCAAGGCCCATGCGCAAAGGCCCGGCCGGCAGGCACAGCCCGTTGCCGACGCCGACCTGACCATCGATGACCAGAATGGAGAAGTGCTTTCCAAGGGCAGGGTTCTGGAACCCGTCGTCCATGACGACGACATCGCCATGGCTTGCAGCCAGCTTCGCGCCTGCGACCCGGTCGGCGCTGACGATCACGGGCGCGTGCCGGGCGAGGATAAGCGGTTCGTCGCCCACCTCGCGGCTGCCGTGACGGCCGATTTCGACCAACGCAGGCCCCTTGATCGTCCCGCCATAGCCGCGCGTCAGGAATACCGGCCGGCGACCCGCACCCGCCAGCATTCCTGCCACCGCGATGGCTGTCGGCGTCTTTCCGGCGCCGCCGACCGTCGGATTGCCGATGCAGATGATCGGGATGGGCGCACTGCGCTGGCGCGTCAGTATGGTGCGCAGGCGGGCCGCGCCGGCATAGAGCAGCGATGCCGGCTGCAGGAGGCGCGCGACCAGGACCGGCTTCGGCTTCCACCAGAAAGCCGGCGCCTGCATCAGGAATGCCTCGTCGACGCTTCGTTGATGTAGGTCGAAAGCACCGCGTAGGATTTTTCAAGCGCGCCGCCGAGCGGTTCTATCGCTTTTGCGGCGGCACTGGCCCGCAGCTGTCGCGCGGCGGGATTGGAGATCAGTCTTTCGAGGCTCTGGGCCATCTTGAGCGGTCCATCGACCTGTTCGGCACCGCCACCGTCGGCAAGCGCGGCATAGGCATCGGAAAAATTGAACGTCGCCGGTCCGTGCATGATCGCTGTTTTCAGCTTTGCCGGTTCGATCGGGTTCTGCCCGCCGCGCTTGGCGAGCGAGCCGCCGATGAAGGCAATGTCGCACAGGCGATAGGCAAGGCCGAGCTCGCCGATGCTGTCGAAGACAAACACCTGATCTCCCTTGCCCGGCTGGCGCTGTGCGGACCTCAGGCTTGCGCGCAAGCCGCGCTTGCGTGCCAGCGACAGGACCGATAGCCCGCGCTCGGGATGGCGCGGCACGATCATCGTCAAAAGCGTCGGGAACGCGCGCTGAACGCGCTGATGCGCTTCCAGCACGATCGCTTCCTCGCCAGGATGGGTGCTCGCGGCAACCCAGACGGGGCGATCGCCGATGGCGTTGCGGAATGCAGCCATGTCCATCGCGGAAGCATCTGGCGCGGGGACGTCGAACTTGACGTTGCCCGTCGCGACCGCATGGGTCGCACCCAGCGACTGGAAGCGCCTGAGATCTGTTTGCGACTGGACCAGACAGACCGTGAAGGCGCTGAGCAGCCAGCGGATCGTCTTGGGCGCATATTTCCAGCGTGAGAACGACCGGTCCGACATGCGTCCGTTGATCATCGCCGCGGGAATGCCGCGCCTGTTCAGATCGAACAGCATGTTCGGCCAGATTTCAGATTCCGCGAACACGGCCAGATCCGGTTGCCAGTGATCGAGAAAGTTGCGGACGGCCTTCGGCGTATCGAGCACGGCGAACTGGTGCTTGACGCCCTCGGGCAATTTCTTTGCTGCTATTTCCGCGGACGTCACCGTTACCGTGGTCAGCAGCAGCGATACGGTTGGAAAACGCAGGGCGATGCGTCCGATCAGCGGCAGGATTGCGTTGGTCTCGCCTACGCTTGCCGAGTGAAGCCAGATCAGCGTTCCCTCAGGACGCTTCAGCGTGCTGCGGCCGAGCCGTTCTTCCAGCCGCGGGCCGATTTCCTTCCCGTCCTTGAGCCGCTTCTGGAGCCACATGCCGACAAACGGGCTGATGACCCGCGTCCCCAGGCGGTACATCTTGAGCGAGAAGGGCAGCGGCTCAGCCATCGACGATCTCATAAGCCCTTTTCATGGCAGCGTTGAGATTGTCCTCGACCTGCCGCCGGCACCGCTCGAGCGTCTCGTCATCGGCGTCAGCCGGAACGTGAACCCACTCTCCGGCAACCATTGCCCCTTTCGAGAAGGGCAGATTGAGTTTGCTCTTGTCCCAATTGTCGAACGTTATGCGCCGGTGCGTCGCGATCACCGCCGGAATGATCGGGCGCCCCGACCGTGACGCCAGCTTGACGATGCCCATACCGGCCCGCTTGGCAACCTTCGGCACGTCGGCCGTGAGCGCGATATGCGTGCCCAATTCCAGTTCGTCGAGCATGGCGCGGAAAGCACCGACGCCACCCTTTTCCAGGTAGCGGCCGGAATGGTCGCCCGATCCGCGAACAGTTCCGATACCCATTGCTTCGGCCGCGATGGCGTTGATCTCGCCATCGCGATGGCGCGAGATCAAGGCCTTGATCACGTAGTTGCGTCGGTTGACGAAGGGCATCATGAAGTGCTCCCCGTGCCACATGGCGATGATCGCCGGGCTATCCCGGTCGACGCGATCGTAAATGTCGGCCGGTTCGATCGTATAGCGCGTCGTCCGGTCGACGAACTTGAGGTATAGCGCGATTGTCCGCCCAAGAAACCGCTGCACGCCGGGCTTGGCGCCAAAACGCTTGATACTCGTCATGCCGCAGTTAGCCCTTCGCGCTCTTGCGCCGGCGACTTGTCGGTCGCTCGGAGACGGGCGCGTCAGCGGCCAGTTGCGTCTTGTGGAGCCGTGCATAGACACCCTTGTGTCCGATAAGTTCCTCGTGCGTGCCCTGTTCGACGATGCGACCCTTGTCCAGAACAAGAATGCAATCGGCGTTGCGCACTGTCGAGAGCCGGTGCGCGATCATGATCACGGTCTTCCCTTCGATCAGGTGTTCCAGCGCGACCTGGATCTGCGCCTCCGACTCGCTGTCGAGCGCGCTTGTCGGTTCGTCGAGCAGGAGGATGGGCGCCTGCCTCAGCATGGCGCGGGCAATCGCGATGCGCTGCTTCTGGCCGCCAGAAAGGCGCTGGCCGGCTTCGCCCGCGATCGTGTCATAGCCGTTGGGCAGCTCCATGATGAAATCGTGCGCGACGGCCGCGCGTGCCGCAGCCTCGATTTCGCCCTGGCTTGCCTCCTCGCTACCATAGGCGATGTTCGCGCGGATCGTGTCGTCGAACAGAAACGGATCCTGTGTCACAAGCGCCGACGCCTGCCTGACGCTGGCGAGCGTCGCTTCCGAAATGTCCTTCCCGTCGAGCAGGATGCGCCCTTCAACCGGATCGTAGAACCGCAGCAGCAGGTTCATGATCGTGCTCTTGCCCGACCCGCTGGAACCGACAAGCGCGAAACGACGCCCCGCCGGAACATGAAAGTCGATGCCGCGCAACACCGGCTTGCCGTCGTCATAGGCAAAAGACACGTTCTCAAAGCGGATGTCGCCGGCCTCCGCGTTGATCGGGCTGGCGCCGGGGCGGTCGGTGACCTTGTGCTCGCGGTTGAGCACGGCAAAGACCCGTCCCGCCGCGGCAACGCCGGTCTGTAACGTCGTCTGGATCGTCGCCATCTGGCGCAGCGGCTGATAGATCAGCATGGCCGCGCCGATGAAGCCGGTGAATTCGCCGAGCGTCATCGTTCCCTGCTGGCCACGCCAGCCGCCATACATGATCGCGGCCGCAAATCCGAGACCGGTAAGCGCCTCGGTCATCGGGCCGGACGCATGGCGAACCCTGACGAGGCGCATGGCATAACCGGCCATGCGTTCGATCGTGCTGCCGATGCGGGACGATTCCGCGTCTTCGCGGTCATAGGCCTTGACCACGCGAATGCCGGACAATGCCTGCGAAACGAGTGAGCCCATGTCGCCTGTTTCGGCCATGGTCTGGCGGGAATACTTGAAGCTCTTGCCGCGATGTCGGCCCAGCAGCCGGATCGCGATCGGAATGGCGGCAACGGCGAAAATCGCAAGCCGCCAGTCGAGATAGAACATGGCGGCAACAAGAAACAGACACCGAAGCAGGTTCTTGACGAACGAGATGATGCTGATCGTCGCGCCGTCCGTCAGTTCCTTCACATCGTTCATGAAGGTCATGACGAACCGGCCGCTATGGCTGAGTTGCAGCCAGGCGAGATCGGCATGCATCAGGCGGCCGATCACGCGTTTGCGCAGATCCGCCGTAATCGAGATGCCGATATAGCTTTCCGTGACCGCCGACACATATTCGGAGAGCGCCTTGGCGAACAGGACGATGATGATCGCCACCGGCACGACCGTCAGCATGGCGCGGTTCCGGTTGACGATGATTTCGTCGGCGGTGAATTGCAGCAGCAGCGGAATGGCGCCCGTCGATGCGCCGACGACGAGCGTCGAAACGAAGCTTGCCGTCAGCAGCCAGCGGTTCGGCCAGAGATAGTCGCGAACCATCATCCGCACGAGTTCGCCCGTGCTCAGCTGCTCGTGGCCGAGCAGGTCGTCGGCACGGTCGATATCCGTTCCGCTCCGTAAGATTTTCTGCAGCAATATGCGCGCTCCCTGGCGGCCGCCGATCCGGCTTGTCTTTACCCGCAAGACGGCCCTGTGTCACCCGCATCGGCAGGCCGCGATCATGACCGTTCGAGGTCTGTCGTCAGCGGCCCGAAGACCTGCCGCCTTCAGTCGCCCTTGGCTTCGGGATCGAGAAGCCTGTGCATGTGGACGATGAAGTAGCGCATCTGCGCGTTATCGACGCTGCCCTGCGCCGCCGACTTCCAGGCGTCATAGGCAGTTCGATAATTGGGGTAGATCCCGACGATATCGAGTTTGCTCAAGTCCTTGAAGGTAATTCTGTCGACATTTTCCAGCTCTCCGCCAAACACGAGATGGAGAAGCTGCTGTGCGGGTTCTGCTGTGCTCATCTTGTCTCCGATGGTCATGGGCCGGCACCGTCTGTCGGGCGCCTTCCGGTGAGGAATTCGACGGTCTCTCTACTGCCGGCGACCAGCGGCGGCTGCACCGGCTCGGGCATGTTCAGCCGGATGGGCTCGCCGTCGATACGCCGTACCACTCCGCCCGCTTCCTCGACGATCAGCATGGCAGCCGCCAGGTCCCAGTCGCGGCACCTGCCGGAAGTCATCGTCGCGTCAAACCGACCCGCCGCGACAAGGGCGAATCGGTAGGCCAGCGAAGGCACATATCTGCGATCGATAATGCTGGCGCTGTTGTTCAGATTCAAGCCGGAAACATCCCGTTTGGAACCCGCGATCCTGTAGTTGTCGCCCGGCGATGTGACGAGAAGCCGGTGGCCGTCCAGATGAGCGCCCGCGCCACGGGCCGCCTCGTACATTTCGCCGCGCACGGGATTGTAAAGCACGCCGCACTCCGATCCCTGCGGCGAGACGACGGCAACCGACACAACCCATTGGTCGTCGCCTTCGAGGAAGGCGCGCGTACCATCGATCGGATCGACGACGAAAACGCGCTCGCGCGTCAGCCTATCGCGGTTGTCCTCGCTCTCTTCGGAAAGCCAGCCATAGTTGCCACGCGCGCCGGTCAGCGTCTTGCGCAGCAGCCGGTCAACGGCGACATCGGCCTCACTCACGGGCGAATTGTCGCCCTTGGTCCAGGAGCGGGGAGCGCTGCGGTGGTAGCGCAGCGCCAGATCGCCCGCCGCCTGCGCCGCCTCGCGCAGCAGGTTCAGATCTTGCAGCGCCTCATGAGCCTGCAATGGTGAGTTCCCCCGTCATCAGGCTCGGGCAGGCAATCCGTTCGCTGTCATCGACATCGGCTCCGGGCACAAGGCTCACAAGCATGTCGCCCAGATTGCCCGCGATGGTGATCTCGTTGACCGGATGCTGGATCTCTCCGTTGTCGAACCAGAAGCCGCTGGCACCGCGGCTGTAGTCGCCATTGATGAGGTTGGCGCCGCGGCCCATCAACTGGGTTACGAGCAGCCCGCGCCCTGCGCTTTTCATCAGCGCTTCGGGGCTGTCGGAGCCCGGCGCGACCCGCACATTGGTCGCAGACGGGGACGGATGCCCGCCGGTTCCCCGGCTCGCCCGGCCGTTCGGGGTCAGCGACAGTTCGCGTGCGGCAGCGAGGTCGAGCAGCCACGTCCTGAGAACGCCCTTTTCGAGAAGCGCAATTTGCCCGTCGCTGCGCCCGTCGCCGTCGAACGGACGTGATGCGCCGCCGCGCGGCAGGAACGGATCGTCCGCTATCGAAAGCGCTGCACTGGCAATCTGCTCGCCGATGCGATCGGTCAGGAATGAGGACTTGCGGGCGATCGCCGCGCCGTTGATGGCGCCAAGCAGGTGGCCAATGAGCGAGCGCGCCATGCGCGGTTCGAAAATGACCGGGAAACGGCCCGAAGGTCCCTGGCGCGAGTCGATCCGGCTGGCGGCCCGAAGGCCAGCTTCGCGACCGATTTCTTCAGGCGAGCGCAGATCGGCCAGATGGCGTGCCGAAGTCCAGTCGTATTCGCGTTCCATATGGACGCCCTCACCGCTGATCGCGGTTGCAGAAATCCCATGGCGTGTCGTTTCGTAGCTGCCCGAAAATCCTGCGGAGGTGACCAGTGCGACGGCCGTTCGCGACCACAAGGCGCCGGCGCCGCCTGAGCGGCTGACGCCATTCGTCGCAAGCGCGGCCTCTTCGGCTGTCAGCGCGCGCGCCTTGAGCATTTCCATATCTGGCGCGGCGCTGCGATCGATCAGATCCAGATCGCGATCCTTCGCCGGTGTTGGCGCGGGATCGATACCCTCATAGGCGCTTTCGGGCGCAAGTTTCGCCATCGCCATCGCACGTCCTGCAAGGTCGGCAAATCCGTCGGGCTCCATACGGGTCGTGGAGACGATCGCACTTCGCTTGCCGGCAAAGACGCGAAGTCCGATATCGACGCCCTCCGAGTGATCGGTGGATTCTACCTGCCCGTGTAACAGGGACGCGGAAAGCGAGGTGCTTTCGACGGCAATCGCATCTGCGCTCGTCGCGCCGGCGGCGATTGCCTTTTCTACAAGGGCTGCTGCGCGCTCGGTCAGGGCGTCGGGATCGATCATGTCGGTTTCCTGAGTGTCGGATGGCCCTGTTTGAACGGGGCTCGGACAGGTTGTTTATGTGCGACGGGACAGCTCGGCTGGCAAGGCCCGGCAAGCAATCATTTACGATGTAGCGTCGAAAGGCCCGGTTAACCAGCTTCCTTAAGCTGCTCCCAACCGGCGGCCTCTATGGTGGTTCACGTTACGAAGCCCGGGGACTGAAAAACGGGCGCGAACAGACGAGGACATTATGGGGCGTCAAGCAATTCTGCGCGGATATGATTCCGCGAACGCGCAGTCATGCGCAAACGGGGCATTTGCCCATACTGCACGACAGGACGTGCCGGCGAGCCGGGTTGATCCCATGGCTCTGCCGGTACGGGTCGCGCTTCCGGCACGGTCGATGACCGCCACGCTGGAGGCTTCCCGGGTTACTTTCCGGCGTGCCGGCGACGGCCGTCCGCCGCTTTATGTGACAGTGCCGGTCTCCTGCTATCAGGGCGTTGTCATGACGCGCAGCGGCGAGGCGCTTCAACTGGTGCTCCGCCACCGCAATGGCGATCTGGACCTGCCGCTTCTGGAAGCCGAGGACGACGACGACATCATCGCCGACTGGCAGGCCTGGGCACGCATACTGGACTGCCCGGCGCTGATCGAAGGTGCCGACGGCGCTCTTGTCGATCCATTTCCCAAACTCGGAGAACTCAAGGTCGATCGGCCGCGCGCGCGGCGCGCCAATACGTTCTTCCGCGAGCGCCGGCCCAAGAAGCTGATGTATCGCGAAGTCGGCGGTGAAGCCGGTCCGGTCCACAGGGACGAACGCGAGATCATCGCACGTACGTGAAGAATTCTGCGGTCGGGAACTTCCACGGGCTGGTGCGCATTGTCGCCGCTGGTCCGTGATGTTCTCGGGAGAACTTCTTGCCGGCTGTCTTCGCAGGATATGAGGCGATCGTCGCGCTCAGCATCCTTTCGCTTCTATTCGCCGCATTCGTCTGGGAAAAGTATCCCCCGGAAGTAACGGCCGCTGTCGGTGCGGCGGCATTCTTTCTGCTCGGTTTCCTCGATCAGAAGGAAGTCCTTTCGGTTTTCTCAAATTCGGCGCCCATCACGATCGCGGCGATGTTCGTGATATCGGGCGCGCTGGTGCGCACCGGGATTCTCGACGCCCTCGGATCGGCCATCATCTCGCGCGCCGGCGAACGGCCGTTACTGGCCCTGGCGGTGCTTGTGGCGGCCGCGATCGTCGCATCCGCGTTCGTCAACAACACACCGGTCGTGCTGATCCTCATTCCGATTGTCACACGACTTGCAGCGACCGCGAAAATGGCGCCAACCCGCCTTCTCATCCCGCTTTCCTATGCCGCCATTCTTGGTGGCACCTGCACGATGATCGGTACCTCGACGAATATTCTTGTCGATGGCGTTGCGCGGCAGCATGGCATCGCGCCCTTTTCGATATTCGAGATCACGCCTGTCGGCATCGTTGCCGCGCTCACCGGCATCGCGCTCATGGCTGTTCTCGGCAGGTATCTGTTACCCGACAGGCAGGGGCAGGGTGAGGACATGCTGGCGGGCGAAACGGCCTTTCTTTCCGAAGTGACGATCCGCGATATTGCCCCGTTCGCGGACCGGCGCATTGCCGAAATAGCCACTTTCAACCAACCGGGTCTGCGCATTCTAGGCCTGCGCCGCAGCGGAACGATCATCCGCAACGACGTCGAGGCCATGGTGCCGGAAAAGGGCGATGTACTGATTGTCGTGGCGACCACGTCCGAACTGCTCACCCTCAACAATAACGAGCATTTACAGGTCGGGAGGGGCAAGCGGGCCGAAGGCGACGTGATGACGATCGAGGCGGTCGTCGCGCCGGCAAAGCCCAATGTCGGCGAACGGATTGCCGACCTTTCTCTGGGTGCCCGCTACGGCGTTCGCATCCTCGGCGCAAACCGTCATCGCCACATTCCAGGTCCTGATCTGGCGAATGTGCGCTTGAAACCGGCCGACAAACTTTTGCTGGAAGGAACCGGAGAAGGATTCGACCGCCTCGCCGAAGAGGCGGCGCTCGTTTCCGTCTCGCGGCCGAGCGGCCGGGCCTACAGGCGTTCGCGTGCGCCGCTTGTGGTAATCGCGTTGACCGGTGTCGTCGCTCTTGCGGCGTTTAACATTGCGGATATCGGCATTCTCGCAATGGTTGCGGTCGCATTGCTGCTGCTGATGCGCTGCGTGGATGCCGATGAGGCATGGGACACCGTCGACGGCTCGATTCTGGTGCTCATCTTCAGCATGCTGATGATCGGACGCGGTCTTGAAAACGCCGGGGCGCTCGATCTGATCGTCGATCAGGCTTTTCCGTTCCTCGACGGTCTGCCGCCGATACTTCTCGTGGCGATCGTCTATCTCCTGGCATCGGTCCTGACCGAACTGGTGACCAACAACGCGGTCGCCGTCGTACTGACGCCCATTGCAATCGGGCTTGCCGAGAGAACGGGCGCCGATCCGCGCGCCGTTGTCGTTGCCGTCATGTTCGGGGCGAGCGCCAGCTTTGCAACGCCGATCGGATACCAGACCAACACGCTCGTCTACGGCGCGGCGGACTATCGCTTCGTCGATTTCGTCAAGATTGGCGTGCCGATGAATATCCTTGTCGGGGTCGCGGCCGTGCTCGCCATTTCGCTGTTCTTTCCGCTCTAGAAGAGCGCGTCCAGACAGAACCCCGCAAACAGGATCAGGCCGTAGTCGCGATTGGAACGGAAGAGCCTCAGCGCCGTCGTGCCGTCAGCAGGATCGAACCGGCGGATCTGCCAGACCATATGGGCCGCGCCTGCCGCCAGTCCGGCAAATGCGATGATCCCGCCGCCCGCAAGCCATGTTGCACCGGCAAACAGGATTGTCGCTGCGACAAAGAACACGGAAACCCACATCGGCGCTTTGTCACCGAACAGGCGAGCGGTGGATTTCACACCGATCAGTGCGTCGTCTTCCTTGTCCTGCACCGCGTAGATCGTGTCATAGCCGATCGTCCATGCAATGCCGCCGGCATAAAGCAGGATGGGCGCGGCATCGAGCCTGCCAAGCGCTGCTGCCCAGCCCATCAGCGCGCCCCAGGAAAAGGCGAGGCCGAGTACGCTTTGCGGCCACCAGGTTATCCGCTTCATCAACGGGTAGATCGCTACCGCGCCTAGCGATGCGATCCCGGTGGCAATCGCGAACGCGTTGAACTGAAGAAGGACCAGCAGACCGGCGACGGCCTGCAATGCGAGAAAGATTGCAGCCTGCCGGGCGGTTACCGCGCCGGATGGCAGCGGGCGGGTCGCGGTTCTTGCAACCTTCGCGTCGATTTCCCGATCGACAATGTCGTTATAGGTGCAGCCTGCGCCGCGCATGGCGATGGCGCCGATCAGAAACAGGACCAGATGCCAGATATCGGGAAACGGACGCCCTGCATGAATTGCGGCCAGCGCCGCCGACCACCAGCACGGCAGAAGCAGCAGCCACCAGCCGATCGGTCGGTCCCACCGCGCAAGACGCCCGTAGGGCTTCAGCGCCGCAGGCGCATACCGGTCGAAAAGGTTGCCGGCAGGCGCGTCCGGCTGGGCAATGGACGGCGTGATTTGCGGGTCTTGCTGCACGGGGTTTCAATTCTTCAAAGGCGCTTTTCACCGGAGGCGCCGCACGATAGACGAGAAGGCATGAAAATACGAGTTCCGGTCCTGCAATGAGCGAGAAGTCTGTCCCCAGGCTCTTCGTCGATTTCGCGCTGGGTGAGGAGGTCTCGCTTGCGGGCCCGCAGGCGCACTACCTCATCAACGTCATGCGCCGGAAAACGGGCGACCCGGTCATTCTTTTCAACGGCCGCGACGGCGAATGGGTCTACGAGGCCGGGTCTGTCGCGCGGCGCGAAATCGCGCTCGCGCCAGGCAAGAAGATCCGGGATCAGACCGCGCCCGCTGATCTGGAACTGCTCTTTGCGCCCCTCAAGAAGGCGCGGACGGATTATGCGGCGCAGAAGGCGACCGAACTGGGCGTTTCGCGCCTCAGGCCCGTGCTGACCGCGCGCACGATTGCCGAACGGGTCAATTCCGACCGGCTTCACGCCAACGCTGTTGAGGCAGCCGAACAATGCGGTCTCCTGTGGGTCCCGGAGATAATGGAGCCCATATCGCTGGTCGATGTCATCGCAAACTGGCCTTCCGGTCGCGCGCTCATCTTTTGCGATGAGACCGCGGCGGCGGGCAGTCCGCTGGAGGCGCTTTCTCGGCTCGGGCGAGGGGCAAAAAGCGTTCTCATCGGACCTGAAGGGGGCTTCACCCCCGAGGAAGCCAAGGCGATCCGCGCGGTCGATTCTACCCTGGCGATCTCGCTTGGCCCGAGAATCATGCGCGCTGATACCGCAGCGGTGGCAGCGCTCAGCCTCGTTCAGGCCGCCTGCGGCGACTGGCGCGCATGAGCCGCGAACCCTTGCGCCAAAGCCGTTTCAGGCTATCGCGAGGTCGTGACGCCGACGCGGGTTGAACGGCGCTGGAAACTGTGATCACTGATGCCGTCCCACACCTCCGGATCCGACACGTCGGCGCCGGGGCGGCGTGACGGCGACGATAGTGGAGCAATCTGACTTGGCTCGTGATGAAGTAGACGCCACGCCGCTCGATAACCGCGCTGCGCTGGTTGAGTATCTCGAAGCTGGATGCAAGCCGCGCCAAGCCTGGCGCATCGGGACAGAGCACGAAAAATTCGGGTTCTATGTCGCCGACAAGTCTCCCGTGCCCTATGGCGGGACGCGCGGCGTGCGTACGATTCTGGAGAACATGCAGGCGGCGCTCGGCTGGCAGCCGATATTCGACGGCGAGAATATCATTGGTCTGCTCGACCCGGTCGCGGGCGGCGCGATCTCGCTGGAGCCGGGCGGCCAGTTCGAACTGTCCGGCGCGCCGCTCGAGACGCTGCATCAGACCTGCCGCGAGGTGAATGCGCATCTCGCGCAGGTGCGCGAGATCGCGGGACCGCTCGGCATCGGGTTCCTGGGTGTCGGCTTCTCGCCCAAATGGAGCCTTGCCGAAACGCCGAGGATGCCCAAGGCGCGATACGACATCATGAGTGCCTACATGCCGAAGGTCGGCACACGTGGGCTCGACATGATGTACCGGACGGCGACGGTGCAGGTTAATCTCGATTTTTCCAGCGAGGCGGACATGGTCCGCAAGATGCGGGTGGGTCTCGCATTGCAACCGGTCGCGACGGCGCTTTTTGCCTGTTCGCCCTTTACCGAGAGCCGGCCGAACGGATTCATGTCGTTTCGCAGCGAGGTCTGGCGCGATACCGACAATCAGCGTGCCGGCATGTTGCCGTTCGTCTTCGAGGACGGCTTCGGCTTCGAACGCTATGTTGATTATGCGCTTGATGTCCCGATGTATTTCGTCAAGCGCGGCGACACCTATCACAACGCCGCCGGCCAGTCTTTCCGCGATCTGATGGAAGGCCGGCTGCCTGCGCTGCCGGGTGCAAAGCCGACACGCTCCGACTGGGTCAACCACCTGACGACGATCTTCCCGGAAGTCCGGCTCAAGCGGTTCCTGGAAATGCGTGGCGCCGATGGCGGCCCGTGGCGGCGCCTCTGCGCGCTATCGGCCTTCTGGGTCGGACTGCTTTACGACCAAAACGCTCTGGATGCCGCGTGGGATATCGTGCGTGACTGGACCGCAGAGGAACGGCAGGCGCTGCGCGACGAGGTGCCGCGGACGGGATTGCGCACCCCCTTCAGACAGACTGACGTGCTTGCGCTTGCGCGCAGGGCGGTGGAGATCTCACGGTCCGGTCTTGCCGCGCGCGCTCGCGGAATGGGTGGCGATGCCGATGAGACCGGCTTTCTCGACCCGCTTCAGGAGATCGTCGACAGCGCGATGAGCCCGGCAGAACGCCTGCTCGAATCCTTCAGCACCCGCTGGAACGGGGATATCGACAGGCTATTTGACGAAGAAGCCTACTGATCCGGACGCCTACTGACCCGACTTCGGATCGGTCTTCTTGAATTCCTGGAAGATGCGTTGAAGTGCCTGCGCCTGAGCGTCCTGGACCTTTCGTCCGGCCTGGAACATGTCCTGCCACAGACCGGTCAGTTCGTCAGAGCCTGCGGCCTTGCCGCCTTCGCTCGGTTGCGGCGCGGCGGGCACCTTGAAAAAATTGTCCATCATCATCGTGAACGGATTGACCCCGCCCATCTGCTTCATCATCGCCTCGAACGGATTTTGATCGCGGGCCTGCTTCTCGATGCCGCCCGCCAGGATCGAGGCGAGATGGGGCATCATGTTGCGGATGATTTCCGTATTGGTGCCGACGACCTTGGCCGTCTGTTCCGCGATCGTGCGCATCATGTCATTGGAGCCGAACAGCATGTTGAGCAACTCGTTGCCATCGCCACGCGCGCTGGCACTGAACGCATCCGCTGGGTTGGTAAAATAGCTGGCGTGGCGTCCTCCGGTCATCGAATCGAAGAACCCGGCCATGGTGTTCATGTTCTGCGCGTTGCGGCGAAACCCCTCGGCGATGACAGGCAGCAGCATGTCGAGCGCCGTCTTCATCTGCTTCTGCGAAAGGTTGAAGCTGTTGGCCAGGTTGTCTGCCGCCTCGCCATTCTGCGCCCGCCGCATGATCTCGTCGAAATCGAACATGACCTGACTCCCGTGAATCACCCTCTTATCGCGAGCAAGCAACGGTTTGCCCGCCCGGTCAAGCGCACTTGGTTTGCCGGCATAGGGGGCGGCACCCTATTTTTCCGTGCCGGCCTTTGCCTTGCGTCTCTTCTTTGACGTCCCGGTTTTTGCGGATTTGCCCTTTGCGGCGGCCTCATGCGTTGGCAGCAATTCGATCCCGGCGTTCATGCCGCCCGCCTCCTGAAGCGCCAGTCGTTCTGAATCGCGTCGCCGCGATTCCGATATCACATCCTCGATTTCAGACGCCGAGACGCCGAGGCCGGCGAGAATGGCTTCGCCATAGGCGAATGCGGATTCGGCGAGCTCGCGGATGATGAAATCGGCATTGAGGCGCCGCAGCGTGACCGCATGGTCGCGGTCGATGGCGCGTACGTATAGCTTTGCCGTCGGGAAATGCTTCTTGCAGAGTTCCACGATGCGATCGATCGTTGCCTTGCCGTCCGGGCAGATGGCGATGATGTCGGCGCGTTCAGCGCCGGCGGCACGGAGCACGCCGAGTCGCGTCATGTCGCCGTAATAGACCTTGAAGCCGAAATCGGCCGCCGCCTTTATCCGTTCCGGATTATTGTCGACGATTGTCACCGAACAGCCATGCGCCAACAGCGGCTGCGCCGAAAGCTGGCCAAATCGTCCAAATCCGATGAGCAGTATCCGGCCTTCCGCATCGTCGAAATTTTCGTCCGGTGTCTCCTGACCCACCGGTCTGAACCGGCGCGCGGCCCTGTCCGCAGCCAGTCGCGTAAGCGGCGTTGCCGCCATGGTCAGGCCGATGACGGCGGTCAGGACGGCGGCCTGACGGTAGTCGATCATCGCAAAGCCGCGCATTGCGGTGACCATGACGAAGGAGAACTCCCCGACCTGAGAGAGTGTGCCGGCAGCACGCAGCGCGTCGGACGCGCTTGATCCTCTCAGCCGCAGGGTCGCGAAAATGACGATCGACTTCACGACCACGACCGCGACAACCGCAACCAGGACGGTGATCCATTCCTCCCAGATCACGCCGAGATCGATCGACATGCCGACAGCCATGAAGAACAGTCCGAGCAGCAGGCCGCGGAAAGGCTCGATATCGGCTTCCAGCTGGTGGCGGTAGGAAGAGTCTGCGAGCAGCACGCCGGCAAGAAACGCGCCCATCGCCATGGACAGGCCGACAAGCTGCATCAGCAGCGCTGACCCGGCCACGATGAGGAGTGCCGCCGCCGTCAGAAGTTCGCGCGCGCCGGTCTGCGCGATCACCCGGAACAGCGGATTGAGCAGAAAGCGCCCTGCAATGGTCAGCCCGATCACGGCGCCTGCCATCAACGCTATGTCCAGGGGCGCGAGTTCCATGTCCGAGCCGTAGGGCGCCAGAAGTGCGGCCAGCGCGAGGAGCGGCACGATCGCCAGATCCTGCAACAGAAGGATGGCGAAGGATTTCCGCCCGTAGGGCTCATCCAGTTCGTGGCGTTCTTCCAGAATGCGCAGCCCAAACGCGGTGGATGAGAGCGCAAGCGAAAGTCCGATCATCGCGGCTGTCGAGATCGCCTGATCGGTTGCCGCGAGGATGATTGCAAAGAAGATCGCCCCGGTAATCAGAAGCTGCGCCGTGCCGTTCAGGAAGATGTCGTGCCGCATTGCCCAAAGGCGCGGCGGACGCAGTTCAAGACCGATGACGAACAGAAGCAGGACGACGCCGAATTCGGCAAAGTGAAGGATCACTTCCGCATCGCTGAACATGCGCAGGCCCCACGGGCCGATGGCGATGCCTGCGGCGAGATAGGCAAGGACGGTACCGATGCCGAGCTTGCGGAGCAGGGGGGCGGCAACGACGGCCGCGCCCAGCAGCGACACCGTTTCGACCAGAAGTCCGGGAGCTTCGCCCGCCATGTGCCGCAATCCCCCGTCTTGCCGGCAGGTTCCGGTCAGGGCCGGTGCCGCCTTGCTATCGCTGTTCCGTACCGCCCACCGTCATCCGGTCGATCCGCAATGTCGGCTGGCCGACGCCGACCGGCACGCTTTGGCCCTGCTTGCCGCAGGTGCCGATGCCCGGATCAAGCTTCATGTCGTTGCCGACCATGCGTACGCGGGTCAGTGCGTCCGGCCCGTTGCCGATCAGCATGGCGCCTTTCACTGGATGCACAATGCGTCCTTTTTCCACCCAGTAGGCCTCGGTGCATTCAAAAACGAACTTGCCGGAGGTGATATCGACCTGGCCGCCGCCGAAACCGACAGCGTAAAGCCCTCCGTCGATGGAGGCGACGATCTCTTCGGGTCATATTCGCCCAGACCGCATGTAGGTATTGGTCATGCGCGGCATGAGCGCGTGCGCATAGCTTTCTCGCCGTCCGTTGCCGGTCGGTTTGACGCCCATCAGCCGCGCGTTCTGTCGATCCTGCATGAACCCGACCAGCCGCCGTCCTCGATAAGGACCGTCTCGCCCGAGGGCGTGCCTTCGTCGTCGATCGTGATCGAACCGCGGCGTCCCGACAGCGTGCCGTCGTCGACGACCGTGACACCGGGGGCGGCGACCCGTTCGCCAACGAGCCCGGCGAAAGCGCTTTGCTTCTTGCGGACGAAATCGCCTTCAAGGCCGTGTCCGACGGCTTCATGCAGCAGGACGCCGGGCCATCCCGGGCCGAGCGCAATGTCGAATGTGCCTGCCGGCGCGGGGCGCGCGTCCAGATTGACCAGCGCCTGGCGTACGGCATCGCGCGCCATGTCCTGCCACGAATGGGTGCTCAGCAATGAGTCGAAGTCAGCGCGGCCGCCATGGCCGGCCGACCCGCTCTCGCGCCGCTTCCCGTCCGATACGACGACACTGACATTGAGCCGGATGAGCGGGCGCGCATCCTCATACCAGTTGCCGTCGGCCCGCAGGATACCGACAGCGCTGCGACTTGCCGCCAGCGAGACCGTGACCTGCTGCACACGCGGATCGCATTGCCTTGCAAATGCATCGATCGCCTCGACGAGTGCCACGCGCTGCGCGAACTGCGGGTTGTTGATGGGGTCCGCATCTTCATAGAGGCGCCGGTTTGTTCGTGGCGGCGAGTCAGCAACCGTTCCGCTATAGCCGGCACCGGCCGCCCGCACTGAATCGGCGGCGCGTTCAAGTGCATCGCGTGAAACCGTATTGCCGTGGGCATGACCGGCGCTCGCGCCGGCGATGGCGCGCATGCCGAACCCGCCTGAACGATCGAAGCTCGACTGGCGCAGCCGCCCGTTGTCGAAGACGAGCGATTCCGATTGCGCACTCTGCACGAAAAGGTCGCCGTCATCGGCATTGCCGAGTCCGTCGGCCAGAATGCGTCGGGCCTCCTCAAGGGCGACGCCCCCTCGTTCGAGCAGGTCTCCGGCGCTTTCCGTTTCCGTCATGGCAGTGCCTTGAAACCTTCCGCGAACCCCTTCAGCGAAACAGGCACACCGATACCTTCCTCGGGGGTTTGAAAAATGATGAAGACGGCGATTTCGCCAGTCTCGAGTTTCTGGATCAACTGGTCCTCGATCACGACTTCGGCAATGCAGCCGGTTTCGAGGCATTTGACGAAGCCGGCGGTGCCGACATCCTGATCGTCGATCTTCAGACCGAGGCCGGTCGGAAGGAGGACGCCGAGCGGCGCCAGAACCCGCATGATCCGGTCCTTGCCGTCGGCGGTCTTGAGCACGATGACGGTCAGCCCGACGTTTTGCCGGTCCTCGGCGGCCACGCTCTGAACCAGCGCGCACTGCTCGCTGCTTGCGCCCGGAGGCGTATCGCAGCGGATCTGCCAGTCGCCATGTGTCGCGCGCACGGCACCTTGCGCAAAAGCCGGTGTTGGATTGATCGTCGCGACCAGGCCCGTCGCAAGAAAAGCGATGACCGCAAGCAGCAGGTTGCGTGTCGTGTACATGGATGATTCGGACCTTTGTTCAGCGACCCTGTCCGGCTGCGTAGCAGACGGCAATTCTGTGTCAAGGCGCGATGGGAATTCCAATGTCACTCCGATTCGGCGAAATGATGACCGTTCCGTCCGCCCGTTTTCGTTCCAGCGCGACATGTTGCCGCAATAAGCCGCCAATCCGGGCAGAATCCGTCGCGATATTGCGCGTTGGTTGTGCAAAGTCATTGCCGAGCGTGGCGGAAATGTGATTTTAGACATGGTTGTTCCCTGCCCGGACACGGGCGGGGATGAGAACAGCATCGGGGATTCCGGTTGGCAATCCGACCGACGCGTCCTTTGAATTCGGGTGAGGGAAGTTGATGCGCAGCATTTTCAACGCGATTGCCGGCATCGCCGGGTTGGCTCTACTGGCCACGGGGCTGATGTCGGGGCCGGCCACAGCCGCGCCGCAGCCGTGGCAGATGGGCTTTCAGGAAGCGGCAAGCCCGATCGCCGAATGGATTCACCAGTTCCACGATCTCCTGCTCATCCTTTGCGTGATCATCTCCGCATTCGTGCTCCTGCTGATGATCTGGGTGTCGGTGCGCTTCAACGCCAAGGCCAATCCGACGCCTTCCAAGGTCACGCACAACACGTTGATCGAGGTGCTCTGGACGGTGGTCCCGATCATCATTCTGGTCATCATCGCCATTCCCTCGCTGCGCCTTCTTTACTTCGATCGTACGATCCCGGAGGCCGACATCACCATCAAGGCGACCGGCTATCAGTGGTACTGGGGTTACGAGTATCCCGATATCGAGGGCGTATCCTTCGATTCAATCATGCTCACTGACGAAGAGCGCGGACCGGATCAGCCGCGGCTGCTGGCGGTCGATAACGTCGTCGTCGTTCCGGTCGGCAAGATCGTGAAGATGCAGATCACGGCGTCGGATGTCATCCACGCCTGGGCGCTTCCGGCATTCGGTGTCAAAATCGACGCCATTCCCGGCCGTCTGAACGAAACCTGGTTCGAGGCGACCAAGGAAGGCGTCTATTACGGTCAGTGCTCGGAGCTCTGCGGCCGCGATCACGCCTTCATGCCCATCGAAGTGCATGTCGTGTCGGAGCAGGATTATGCCGCCTGGGTGGCAGAGGCGAAGCAGAAGTTCGCCGCGCATACCCCGAGGGGCAAGGACAACATGGTCGCCTCCACGACAGGCGCTGCCGAATAAGGCAGCCGCCGCTGGTGGCGATACAACAGAACTCAATCGAGGAAGGATAAGGGTAAAATGGCTTACGGAGCGCATGCAGAAGGTCACGACGAGCATACGCCGACGGGCTGGCGCCGTTGGGTCATGTCGACCAACCACAAGGATATCGGAACGCTCTATCTGATCCTCGCCATTATCGGCGGCATTATCGGTGGTTCACTGTCTGTCGGCATGCGTCTCGAGCTCATGGAGCCGGGCCTGCAGTTCTTCTCCGATGGTCACCTGTTCAACGTTTTCGTCACCGCGCACGGTCTGATCATGGTGTTCTTCATGGTCATGCCGGCCCTGATGGGCGGTTTCGGCAACTGGTTCGTGCCGCTGATGATTGGTGCGCCGGACATGGCTTTCCCGCGCATGAACAACATTTCGTTCTGGCTGCTCGCCATGGCGATGATCCTGCTGTTGATCTCGCTCTTCGTTCCCGGCGATGCAGGCGGCCATGGCGCGGGTAACGGCTGGACGATCTATGCGCCACTGTCGACCTATGGCAGCCCCGGACCGGCGATGGATTTTGCGATTTTCTCGCTCCATCTGGCCGGCGCGTCCTCGATCCTCGGCGCGATCAACTTCATCACGACGATCTTCAATATGCGCGCGCCCGGCATGACGCTGCACAAGATGCCGCTCTTCGTCTGGTCGGCGCTCGTCACCGCGTTCCTGCTGCTTCTGGCGCTGCCGGTTCTTGCCGGCGCGATCACCATGCTTCTGACCGACCGCAATTTCGGCACGACCTTCTTCGATCCGGCTGGCGGCGGCGATCCGATTCTCTACCAGCATCTGTTCTGGTTCTTCGGTCACCCGGAAGTTTACATCATCATCATGCCGGCCTTCGGCGTCATCAGCCACGTAGTGTCGACATTCTCGCGCAAGCCCGTCTTTGGCTATCTCGGCATGGCATACGCCATGGTCGCGATCGGTCTGATCGGCTTCGTGGTGTGGGCGCATCACATGTATACGGTCGGACTGGATGTCGACACGCAGGCCTATTTCGTGGCCGCCACGATGGTCATCGCGGTGCCGACCGGCGTGAAGATCTTCTCCTGGATCGCGACGATGTGGGGCGGATCGATTTCGTTCCGCACGCCGATGCTCTGGGCGTTCGGTTTCATTTTCCTGTTCACCGTCGGCGGTGTGACGGGCGTCGTTCTGGCCAATGCCGGTATCGACCGTTCGCTCCACGACACCTACTATGTCGTCGCCCACTTCCATTACACGATGTCGCTGGGCGCGACCTTCGGCATCTTCGCGGCCTGGTACTACTGGTTTCCGAAGATGTTCGGCTACATGTACAATTCATTCCTCGCCCGCACCCATTTCGTGCTGACCTTCGTGGGCGTGAACCTGATCTTCTTCCCGCAGCACTTCCTCGGCCTCGCCGGCATGCCACGCCGCTATGTCGACTATCCCGATGCGTTCGCGGGCTGGAACTTCGTCTCGTCGATCGGGTCGTACATCTCGGCCGCTGGCGTGCTCGTCTTCCTCTACTGCACCTTCGAGGCTTTCAGGAAGAAGCGCATCGCCGGCGACAATCCGTGGGGCGAGAGCGCAACGACGCTGGAGTGGACGCTGTCCTCGCCGCCGCCGTTCCATCAGTTCAACACGCTGCCGAAGATCAACTGACAACGGCATGGCTCGGAGCGGCGGTCCGCCGCCGCTCCGCCCAGGTTCCGTATTGTGTGAAGAATGACCCACATGGACGTCGATTTGCCGCATGAGATTACCCCGGCCGCCCGTACGGCCGAGGTCATCAGCGCCGATGTCGGCGATTTTGTCGCGCTGCTGAAGCCGCGCGTCATGTCGCTGGTCGTGTTTACCGCGCTGGTCGGCATTGTCGCCGCGCCGGTACCGGTCAATCCGGTTCTCGGCTTTATCTGGCTCCTGGCCATCGCAGTGGGCGCCGGCGCGTCCGGTGCGCTCAACATGTGGTACGACGCCGATATCGACGCGGTCATGCTGCGTACGCGCGGGCGTCCCGTGCCGCGGGGGCGGGTTGCGCCCGGCGATGCGCTGTCGTTCGGCCTTGCCCTTTCTGTAGGTGCTGTCCTTCTGCTCGGCCTTGCCGCAAACTGGCTTGCCGCCGGACTGCTTGCCTTCACGATCTTCTTCTATGCCGTCGTCTATACGATGTGGCTGAAGCGCTCCACGGTGCAGAACATCGTCATCGGCGGCGCCGCAGGCGCATTCCCGCCGATGATCGGTTGGGCCGCTGCAACCGGTGGCGTGACCATCGAGCCGGTCATTCTTTTCGCCATCATCTTTCTTTGGACGCCGCCCCATTTCTGGGCGCTGGCGCTCTACAAGACCGGCGATTATCAGCGCGCTGGCGTACCGATGCTGCCGGTCGTTGCCGGCGAGCGTGAAACGCGGCGCCAGATACTGCTTTATTCCCTGATCTTCGTTCCCGTCGCCATTTCGCCCGTCGCCGCCGGTTTCGCCGGGTATCTCTACGGCGCCATTTCGGTGCTGCTCGGCGCTGTTTTCATCGGCCTTGCGGCGGCATTGCGCCTTGCGCCTACGCCGGCGACAGCGGAACGTCAGGCACGCAACCTGTTTGCTTTTTCCATCCTCTACCTCTTCCTCCTGTTTGCCGCGTTGCTTGCCGAGCGGCTGCTCGACCTTGCGACATTTGCGCCATGGTGGAGCTGACGATGGGCGAAGAGGGTATCCAGCTCACTGCGGCCGAAAAGCGCCGACGCCGACGCCGCTCCGTGGCACTGGCGCTTGTGCTTGCTGGGCTCGTCGTTCTTTTCTACGTGCTGACCATCGTCAAGTTCGGTCCGGCAATGTTCGGCCGGGAACTGTGAGGCGGCGATGAGCGACAGGAAAGTGCATTCAGGCAATACGCGTATCGCCGTCATCTGCGGCGTTGTGGTCGCCGGCATGCTCGGCCTCGCCTTCGCGGCGGTGCCGCTCTACAACCTTTTCTGCAGCGTCACCGGATATGGTGGCACCACGCAGCGTGCCGACGGGCCGGCGTCCTCCGTACTCGAGCGTGAAATCACGGTACGATTCGATGCCAACACCAATGGGCTCGGCTGGACGTTCCGCCCCGAGCAACGGACGGTCAGGGTCAAGATCGGTGCTTCGACGCTGATCAACTACTATGCCCGGAACGATACCGACAGCGCTGCCACGGCGACGGCGACCTTCAATGTCTCGCCCCCGGCGGCCGGCGCCTATTTCAACAAGATCCAGTGCTTCTGCTTTACCGAGCAGCGACTGGAGCCGGGTGAAGAAATCCACATGCCGGTGGTCTTCTTCCTCGACCCGGCGATGGTGGACGAGGACGACCTTGAAGGGGTCTCCACGATCACTCTTTCCTACACGTTTTTTCCCGTGCGCGATGAGAAGAAGGACAAGCCCGCCGGGCCTGTCGTCGGCCTGTCTGGCGCGGACAAGTCCAAACCGCTATGAAGTGATTTGACGGTCCGGTCCGCCGGATCAAAAGGGGAGCACTGAACCGATGGCAGACGCCCACGCCAAGAACCACGATTACCATCTCGTCGATCCGAGCCCCTGGCCGTTCATCGGCGCTTTCTCCGGATTCGTCTGGGCCATCGGCATGGTCATGTTCATGCACGATATGGGTCCCTGGATCGTCATCCTCGGATTCATCGGCATCTTCTACACGATGATTTCCTGGTGGCGCGACGTCATCCGCGAAGCCGAAAAGGGCGGCTACCACACGCCGGTCGTGCAGCTGCACCTGCGCTACGGGATGCTGATGTTCATCGCTTCGGAAGTGATGTTCTTCGTCGCATGGTTCTGGGCCTTCTTCGATGCAGCGCTCTACCCGGGCGAGGCGATCCAATACACGCGTGCGGAGCTGACCGGCGGGCACTGGCCGCCGGCGGGCATCGAGGTCTTCGATCCGTGGCATCTTCCGCTGATCAACACGCTGATCCTGCTGACATCCGGCACCACCGTGACGTGGGCACATCACGCGCTCCTGCATAACGATCGCGATGGCCTGAAATGGGGCCTGATATGCACCATTGCGCTGGGCGTTCTGTTCACCTGCGTGCAGGCCTACGAATATTCGCACGCCGCATTCTCTTACGGTGGCCACATCTATGGTGCGACGTTCTTCATGGCGACCGGCTTCCACGGTGCGCACGTGCTGATCGGTACGATCTTCCTGATCGTATGCCTGTTCCGCGCTTTTGCCGGGCATTTCACGCCGACCCATCATTTCGGCTTCGAGGCTGCCGCCTGGTACTGGCACTTCGTCGACGTCGTCTGGCTGTTCCTGTTTGCCTGCATCTATATCTGGGGCTCGGCCGGCGCGGTGCCCGTCGGGCACTGACCGGCGCCGCCTGTCTGAACAAACAAAGCCGGGGCGGCCGACAGGTCGCCCCGCTTGCGTTTCCGGAAGAGGAATTCGCCGATGCGAGACGAGGACTATCCGCCACAACCGGTATTCTCCACCGGCATTGCCGGCCGTTGCCCGCGATGCGGTGACGGCAAGGTGTTCTCGGGCTATCTGAGCGTTGCTCCGCGCTGCAGCGTCTGCGGGCTCGATCTCGATTTTGCCGATGCCGCCGACGGGCCGGCCGTCTTCGTCATCCTGATCGTCGGTTTCATCGTCGTGGCGATGGCGGCCGTTGTCGAACTGGCTTTCCAGCCCCCCTACTGGGTGCATCTGGTCATCTGGATTCCGCTGATCCTCATCCTCTCGCTCGGCATGTTGCGGCCGCTCAAGGGGCTCATGATCGTTCAGCAGTATCGGCGCCGCGCCGAGGAAGGAAAGCTCGACAGGGGCAACCAGTGACCCAGCCGGCGCCAGCCTCCCGCCGCGCTATCGCCTTTGCATCCGTAATGGCGCTGATCGGCATAGCGGTCACTGTTTCGCTGGGCATCTGGCAGATGCAGCGGCTCGTATGGAAGCAGGACCTCCTCGCGCGGATCGAACGCCGCCTGTCTGCCGATCCGGTAAGTCTTGACGAGGCGCTTCGCCTGGCAGCGGCAGGCGATGACGTAGAGTATCTGCGCGTTGCCCTTTCCGGCCGGTATGTCGAGGGCGCCAACCTCTATCTCTATTCGATCGGCCAGGGCGGCGCGGCTGGTTATGAGGTCTTCACGCCGTTGATGACGGCGCCCGATCAGGCGGTGATCGTCAACCGTGGGTTTGTGCCGCAGGATCAGCTGGACGCGATTGCGACGCCGCCCGGCGACCGCACGATCGTCGCGCTGGTCCGCGAGCCGGGGCGTCAGACGCTTTTCACACCGGACAACGATGTCGCGGGCAACCGCTGGTACTGGCGCGATATCGCTGGGATGACGGCTGAGTTCAGGGCGACCGCGCTCAAGGATGGCACGATCGAAATCCCGCAAATCGCCTTCGCCGCGGAGCCCGATGCTGCGCCCGGTTGGCCACGGGCCGGCGCCACACGCCTCGACATACCCAACAACCACCTGCAGTACGTGTTCACATGGTTTGCGTTCGCCGTGATTCAGGCCGTCGTCTTTCTCATCTGGTTCACACGCCAGCGCCGCCTGCGACTTGCTGATGCAGGCGATCGGGAATAGGGTCGCGGCGCCTTGATTGTGCAGACAACCCGGCATCCTTTCGGGAGGAAATTGGTCAGTGCGCTATGTGAGTACCCGCGGCGAGGCGCCGCCGGCCCCGTTTGCCGACATCCTCCTTTCCGGACTTGCGCCCGACGGCGGTCTTTATGTCCCCGAATCCTACCCGCGGATCGATCCTGACGAGATCGCCGGATTCGCCGCGATGGACTATCACGACGTCGCTGCGGCGATCATTGCTCCCTTCACCGGGGGCGATATCGAGACCGGCGCGCTTCGTGACATGACGCGGGACGCATACGCATCATTTCGCCATCCTGCCGTGACGCCGCTCGTACAGATCGGCCCGGGCGACTGGATCCTTGAACTTTTCCACGGCCCAACCCTGGCGTTCAAGGATGTCGCCATGCAGCTGCTGGCGCGGATGATGGATCATGTCCTGCGGCGACAGGGCCGCCGGGCCACCATTGTCGGTGCGACGTCCGGCGATACCGGAGGGGCGGCGATCGAAGCCTTCAGGGGGCTCGACAGCGTCGATGTCGTGATCCTCTATCCGCATGGCCGTGTCAGCGACGTACAGCGCCGCCAGATGACGACCGTCACCGAACCGAACGTGCATGCGCTCGCGGTGGAGGGGACATTCGACGACTGCCAGACAATCCTCAAGCAGCTCTTTGCCGACAGGGCGCTGCGCGAGGAGATTGGCCTGTCGGGCGTCAATTCGATCAACTGGGCGCGCATCGCAGCGCAGATCGTCTACTATTTCACCGCCGCCAGCGCGCTGGGGGCGCCCGGCAGGCCGGTCTCCTTCACGGTGCCGACGGGCAATTTCGGCGATATTTTCGCCGGATATGTGGCTGGACGCATGGGGCTTCCCATCGACCGCCTTGTCATCGCCACAAACGAGAACGACATTCTCGCCCGTACGCTCCAGACCGGCCGGTACCAGTTGGCGGGCGTTGTGCCCACGACAAGCCCGTCCATGGATATCCAGATTTCGTCCAATTTCGAACGTCTTCTTTTTGAGGCTGGCGGGCGTGACGCCGCTGCGGTGCGTGCCGCAATGGCAAGCCTTGCGCAATCGGGCGGGTTCGACCTTGGCGATGTTGTCACCGATACGATCGCGATGGATTTCGCAGCCGGACGCGCCAGCGAAAGCGACGTTGGCGATTGCATGCGCGAGACGCTGAAAAAGGCGGAATATCTCCTCGATCCCCATACTGCGGTCGGTCGCGTCGTCGCCGAAAGGCATGCCGACGATCGCCCGATGGTGACGCTGGCGACCGCCCATCCGGCAAAATTTCCCGATGCGGTGAAAGCCGCTACCGGCGCCGAAGCGGCGCTTCCATCCTGGCTGTCCGATCTCCATCAGCGACCGGAACGCTTCGAGGTGATGCCGGCCGACCGGGGGGCCATTGCCGCCTACCTCCGCCAGAGGCGAAGCTAGAAGATGGCCGTCGAGCGCACCGACCTTCCCGGCGGCCTCAGGATCGTCACAGATGCAATGCCGCATCTGGAGACGGCGGCGGTTCAGGTCTGGGTCCGCACCGGCGCTCGCAACGAGAGCCCGGCCGAGCACGGCATCTCGCATCTGCTCGAGCACATGGCCTTCAAGGGCACGCAGCGGCGGAGTGCCGCCGCCATCGCCGAAGAAATCGAATCGGTCGGTGGCGATCTGAATGCGGCTACGAGCCACGAGACGACGGCCTATTACGCCCGTGTTTTGAAGGAAGATGTGCCGCTGGCGATTGATATTCTGTCCGACATCCTCGTTGGCAGCACATTCGATCCCGCCGAACTTGCCCGCGAACAGAATGTCATCGTTCAGGAAATCGGCGCGGCGCACGATACGCCCGACGACCTCGTCCATGATCTGTTGCAAGAGGCAGCCTTTTCCGGTCAGGCGCTCGGTCGCAGCATTCTCGGTACGCCCGATTCGGTTCGGGCGGCATCGTCGGACGATCTGCGCGGCTATCTGAACGCGCGTTATCACGGACCGGATATTGTCGTCTCGGCTGCAGGTGCAGTCGATCACGGTGCCGTTGTCCGGGAATTTGAAGCGCGGTTTGGCAAGCTTGCGACAGCACCTGCGCCGAAATCCGAAGTGGCGCGCTATGTCGGTGGCGACAACCGCGTCGTGCGCGACACCGAGCAGTATCAGGTCGCACTCGCATTGCCCGCCCCCGGATATCGGGACGAGGGCTATTTCACCTATCGGGTGGCGGCCGCAATTCTCGGCGGCGCGATGTCCTCGCGTCTGTTTCAGGAGATCCGCGAACGGCGCGGCCTCTGCTATTCGGTCTTTTCCTATCTGGCCGCTTATGAAGATGCGGGTCTGTTCAGCATCGCCGCTGCGACCGAACCCGAGACAGCGCAGGAAATGCTCACGGCGATCGCCGGTGAACTGAAGCGGGCAGCATCCGATATTTCGGACAGGGAAGTCGATCGCGCCCGCGCACAGGCAAAGGCCGGTATCCTGATGAGCCTGGAAAGCGCTTCGGCAAGGGCCGAACAGATTGGCCGTCAGATACTGATGTACGACCGAGTCTGGACGATGGAAGAACTCATGGACCGCTTCGCGGCGATCGATTCGGCAGGGGTACGTGACAAGATCGGCGGGGTTCTTTCCGGCGGCAGCGTGTCGCTTGCGACCGTTGGACCGAAGATCGACCTTGAATCGGCCGAAGCGTTCCGCGAAAAATTATGTTGAACAGGGAAGTTGCGCTGACAGGCAGGGAAATGGCGTTTCTGAAATCGTTTTCTGGCAGCGACATGCCGCCCGCCATACCGGCGGGCGAATTGTACCTCCGCACGCCGGAAATGACGGATTTCGTCGAATGGGCGGAATTGCGCCAGCAGAGCCGCCGCTTCCTGACGCCCTGGGAACCCGTTTGGCCGCGCGATGACCTGACCCGGCCGGCTTTCCGGCGCCGCATCCGACGATACATGCAGGATCTGCGCGACGACGCGGCTTATCCGTTCTTCATCTGTCGTGCATCCAGCGACGCCATTGTCGGCGGCGTCACGCTCGGCAATGTGCGCCGAGGGGTAACCCAGGCCTGCACCGTCGGCTACTGGGTCGGAGCGCCCTACGCAGCCAATGGCGTGATGAGCCGGGCGCTTGCGGGCGCACTCGGGTTTGCCTTCGATCACCTGCGCCTCAACCGCGTCGAGGCAGCCTGCATGCCTGCCAACCACGCGTCGATCCGCGTCCTGCAGAAGGCGGGTTTCGCACGCGAAGGGCTTGCGCGGCGTTATCTTTGCATCAATGGCGCCTGGGAGGATCATCTGCTCTTCGCAATCCTCCAGAGCGATCCCCGGCCCGCCGTAGCGGAGCCGGACTTCCGCGAATCCGACGGACTTTTCTGATGGCGTCTGGTTTTTCTATAGCCATGCGCTGGCTTGGCCGGCTCTGTCTGCTGCTGGCCGCGCTCTGGATCGCGGCGCAGCCCGCGATGGCTGTGGAAGCGGTAAAGGTTGCGCCTGAAGATTCCGCCATCGATCTTTCCGGCGGCATCGAGATGTATGTCCGTTACGGCGATCGCATTCAGGTTTCGACCGCTCCGGGGTCCGACGGCATCGTTCGTCGTATCGAGGTGCGTACGCGCGAACCCGGGCGCACCGCGAGCTGGGCCGTCTTTGCGTTGCAGAATGACAGCGACGAACAGATTGACCGCCTGATCGTGGCGCCGCATTTCCGTCTCGTCGGCTCCGGTGTCCTCCGGCCCGATCTGGGCGCGTCGCGTATCGCCGCAATAACGCCGAGCCAGGGTTTCAGGCCGGAACGTCAGGATAGCCAGGACGCCGACGTCTTTCTCGTCACGCTCGATCCTGGCACTGTCGTCACCTTTGTTGCCGAATTGAGATCCGACCGGCTGCCTCAGCTGCGCCTGTGGGAGCCGAATGCCTACAAGGACAAGACCAACAGCTTCACGCTGTATCAGGGCATCGTGCTTGGTATCTCAGGCCTTCTGGCGCTGTTTCTGACCGTGCTGTTCGTCGTCAGAGGCACGCTGATGTTTCCGGCCGCGGCCGCGGTCGCGTGGGCTGTCCTTGCCTATCTGTGCATCGATTTCGGCTTCTGGCACAAGCTGGTCAATGTCGGGGTTGAGGACGACCAGATCTACCGTGCGGGTGCCGAGGCGATATTTGCAGCCACGCTGCTGATGTTCCTGTTTTCCTATCTCAGCCTTAATCGATGGCATGTCCGCTTTCTGCCGGTTGCCGGCGTCTGGTTCATCTCACTTCTTGGTCTCGTCTGGGTTGCAATCGCCGATGCGCCGCTTGCCGCCGGCATCGCCCGGATATCGATCGCCGCTATCGTTGTCGTCGGGCTGGGTCTGATCCTGTTTCTCACGTTTCGCGGTTTTGACAGGGCGTTCCTGCTGATCCCGACCTGGCTTTTGCTGCTCGCCTGGCTGGCTGGCGCCTGGATGATCGTGTCGGGACGCCTGGGCAATGACCTTGTTTCGCCCGCGCTTAACGGTGGCCTCGTGATCCTCGTGTTGCTGATAGGCTTTACAGTCATGCAACACGCGTTTTCCGGAGCGATAAGTCACGGCGTCATTCCCGATGTGAACCGCAAGGCGCTGGCGCTGATCGGTGCCGGCTATACCGTGTGGGACTGGGAGGTCCAGCGTGACCGCCTGAGTGTCGGCGCCGAACTGGAGCCGAAGCTCGGTTTGTCGCGTGGCTCGCTGGAAGGCCAGGTCATGAACTGGATCGATGCCCTCCATGCCGGCGATCGCGACCGTTTCCGCACCACGCTCGACACGCTTGTGGAACAGCGCCGCGGGCGCATCGCGCAGGATTTCCGCCTGCGCGCCGATGATGGGCATTACCTCTGGATGCGCATGCGTGCGCGGCCGATCCTCGGCACCGACGGTGAGGTGTCGCGTGTCGTCGGTACGCTCGTCGATGTCACGGATGCTCGCACCTCCGAAGAGCGGATCCTTCACGATGCGGTGCACGACAATCTGACCGGATTGCCCGGACGTGAACTTTTTCTCGACCGGCTGGACAACGCCATGATGCGCACCAGAACGGAAGGTGCGCAGCGTCCGACCGTCATGGTCGTCGATCTCGATCGCTTCCGGCAGGTCAATGACAGCGCCGGCATTGCCATCGGCGACAGCATGCTCCTGACGGTGGCGCGGCGCCTGCAGCGCCTTCTCAAGCCTCAGGATACGCTGGCCAGGCTCGCCGGTGACCAGTTCGGCATCATCGTGATCTCCGAGACGGAGGCTCAACGCATCACCGGCTTCGCGGAGAGCGTTCGCAAGACCGTGCGTACGCCGATTGCCTTCGGCGGCCGGGAGATCATCCTGACCGCCTGTCTCGGCCTCGCAATCTATGATGGCAAGCAGCGCCGCAAGGACGAAATCCTCGAGGACGCCGAAATCGCGATGTACTATGCCAAGCGCAACGGCCCGGACCGCATCGAGGCCTACAGGCCGCTCATGAGATCCGTGGGCGGCGACAGGCTGACGCTGGAATCCGATCTGCGGCGCGCCATCGAACGGGGTGAGATCCACCTTCTCTATCAGCCGATCATCAACCTGGAGAACGGGCTGGTTGCGGGTTTTGAGGCGCTGGTGCGCTGGGACCATCCGCGTTTCGGACGGCTCAATCCTGCGGAGTTCATTTCCATCGCCGAGGAGACCGGGCTGATCGTCGATATCGGTCTTTACGTGCTCGAGACGGCGGCGCGGCAGCTTGGCAGCTGGCAGCGCTCCATGGGCGAGGGGCGCGATTCGCTCTTCATGAGCGTCAATATTTCGAGCCGGCAGTTGCTACGCCACGATTTCATCAATGACGTCAAGGCAGTGCTCGGCCGCAGCGAGGTCAAGAAGGGCACCCTGAAACTCGAGATCACCGAATCCCTCGTGATGGAAAATCCCGAATACTGCGCCCAGGTGCTGACCCGGATCCGCGAACTTGGCGCAGGTCTTGCCCTCGATGATTTCGGCACCGGCTATTCGGCGCTCGGCTATCTGCACCGTTTCCCGTTCGACGTCATCAAGGTCGACAAGACCTTCGTTCAGGAGGGCGCGAACGGACACGGACCGGTCGTACTCCAGGCGATTGTCACCCTTGCCCACGATCTGGGAATGGAAGTCGTCGCAGAAGGCGCGGAAACCGAACATGACCGCTATCGCCTTGAGCAGCTCGACTGCGAATATGCGCAAGGCTTCCTGTTCGGCGCGCCGATGCACGTCGACGAGGCGCGCAAACTGTTGCAGCATGAGGGCAAGGCCCGCCACGCCTGAAGGGCAGGGGGTTCTCAGGCTTCGCCGGCGCTTGAAGAAAGCATGGCCGGGTCAATGCCCATCGAGCGCATGGCGAGCTCATATTTGGCTTCGTTCGGCGTATCGAAGACCAACTCGGAATTTGCGTCGCACATCAGCCAGCCATTATCGCGGATTTCCGCCTCGAGCTGTCCGGGTGCCCACCCGGAATAGCCAAGCGCGAACAGGCTGCGTCGCGGGCCTCGTCCATCGACCATCGCGCGCAGAATGTCGACAGTCGAGGTCAGGCAGACATCGTCGGCAATCGGCAATGTGCTCGATTCTGCGAAATAGTCCGGGCTGTGGAGTACGAAGCCGCGGCCGGTCTCAACCGGGCCGCCGATGAACACCTTGCGATTGACGAAATCGGCGGGCAGGCGGATCTGCTTGTCTTCTGAAACGATGTCGAGCTGTTCGAGCAGCTCGCGGAATGAAATGCTCGGCGCGATCTGGTTGACGATAATCCCCATCGCGCCCTCCTTGGAGTGCGCGCAAAGATAGATAACGCTCCTCTCGAAGCGGGCGTCGCCCATGCTCGGCATGGCGACGAGCATGCGTCCGTCGAGATATTGGCCGCTCGTTTCCATCGGCGTCTCCTTCGCGAACAGGATCATGCTAGCGCGGACACGCGCATTGCACAAACCGGTAACATGTGCCGGGAACGCGGTCGGACTTCACGCAGGCTTGATGTGACGGGGTCGTACGTGACTGGCGTCGGGGGGCACTGATTGGCTATGACGGAAAGATGAAACCCGACTGGACAATCTTCGTTCCACTCCTCTTCGCCTGGGTGTTGCCACTGGTGCCCGCACAGGCCGTCGCGGCGCAGATGTCGACGGCGGCGCCTCTCACAAGTGCCTGGCAGAACGGTGAGAGCAGCCGGCTCCGACTGATCGCCGGCGATACCACCGGCACCACATGGACAGCTGCGTTGCAGGTCGAGCTTGAGCCCGGCTGGAAGACCTATTGGCGCAATCCCGGAGAATCCGGGGTGCCGCCGCAATTCGACTTCGCCGAATCGGGAAATATCGACGCCATCGAAGCGCGCTATCCCGCTCCGCACAGGTTCAGCGATGCCTATGGCGATTCCATCGGCTACACCGGTTCCGTTACCTTCCCGATTGCAATCGAGCCGGCAGACCGGTCGGCGCCGGTGCAACTGGACGTGAAGTTCGATTATGCCGTTTGCGAGAAGATCTGCGTGCCCGCCACGGCGCGCCTGACCATTCGCCTTGTACCGGGTCGCCCGGATCTGGCCGGCGACGTTGCCGCGGCGCTGGGGCGCTTGCCCGCTTTGGACGATGGCATGCGTCTTCAGGCCATCAGGGGAGAAGACGATAGCCTGACCTTGGTATTCGACGCGCCGGAAGGGGCCGCTAACGCTGACCTTTTTGCCGAGGCTCCTGAGGGTTGGTATCTCGCGTTGCCAAAGCCCGCCGGACGCGACGGGCAGGGCCGGTATCGGTTCACGCTGTCGCTCGCCGGGCGCAAGGAGGGGGCAGCGATCGCCGGGGAGCCTTTTACCCTGACCGGCGTTTCCGACAAGGGTGCGTTCGAACGCACGCTGACACTCGACTAGCCTCGGGTTAACCGTCTATCACTGGCGGATCAGGACGAATACTAAGCAAGAGGAAGTGAGGATCATGATAGCAATTGGCGATCGCCTGCCGGAAATGGAACTGATCATCGTTACCGGAGAGGGACGGGGAAAGACCACGACGTCAGAACTGTTCGGGGGCAAGAAGACTGCACTCTTCGCAGTTCCGGGTGCCTTTACGAAGGGTTGCACCGAAACCCATTTGCCGAGCTTTCTGAACAATATCGACAAGTTCGTCGAGAAGGGCGTCGACCAGATCGTATGTCTTGCGGTCAATGACGCATCGGTGATGGAGGCGTGGGCGCACAGCACCGGCAGCCACGGCAAGATTACCTTCCTCGCCGATGGCTCGGGTCACCTGACCCACGAGATGGGTCTGGAAGCCGACATGTCGAAAGGTGGCATGGGCATTCGCTCTCGGCGCTATTCGATGCTCATTGAAGATGGCGTCATCAAGCATTTCAATCTGGAGAAGACGCCGGCTGTCGAAATCAGCGATGGCGGTTCGCTGCTCGGCCTGATGTAGGCCTTCAGGCAGGCTTGAAGGGCGCCATGCCGGCGCGCGCGAGCGCGTCGGCACGCTCGTTTTCAGGGTGACCGGCATGACCCTTCACCCAATGCCAGCGCACCTCGTGGCGCGCTATGGCCTCGTCGAGCGCCTGCCAGAGATCGACATTCTTCACGGGCTTCTTGTCGGCGGTGCGCCATTGGCGGCGTTTCCACCCGTGAATCCATTCGGTGATGCCGTTGCGCAGATACGCGCTGTCGGTATGCAATTCCACCACGCTGGGCCGCTTGAGCGCATTCAGCGCTTCGATGGCCGCACGCATCTCCATTCTGTTATTCGTCGTCTGCGCTTCGCCGCCGGAAAGTTCCTTCTCGTGCTCGCCATAGCGCAGGATAGCGCCCCAGCCGCCCGGACCGGGATTTCCCGAACAGGCACCGTCAGTGAAAATATCGACATGCGTCTGCGCGGCGCTCATTCAGCGGCGGCCATCGCTTCGCGCAAGGGGCGGGGAAGGTTGAACGATACGGTTTCCTCAGCGGTCGATACTGTCTCGATCTCGATTTCGTAACGTTCGGCAAACGCGGCGATTACGTCCTCCACAAGGACTTCCGGGGCCGACGCGCCGGCAGTGATGCCGAGCGATGTAATGTTGCCGAACAACGACCAGTCTAGATCGCCGGCGTGCTGGATCAGCGAGGATACGGGGCAACCCGCGCGCTTGGCGACCTCGACCAGCCGCTGCGAATTTGAACTGTTGGGTGCGCCGACCACGACAACCGCGTCGACCTTGGGGGCGACAACCTTTACGGCATCCTGGCGATTCGTTGTGGCGTAGCAAATGTCTTCCCGATGCGGTCCGACGATGTCGGGAAAGCGCCGCCTGAGAATGGCGACCATCTCTGCCGTGTCGTCGACGCTGAGCGTCGTCTGCGTGATATAGGCAAGGCCGTCTTCGGGTCTTTCGGGCATGACAGCCTCAGCATCGGCTGCTGTTTCTACAAGCCTTACGGCACCAGGCGGCAACTGCCCCATCGTGCCGACGACTTCAGGATGCCCCGCATGGCCGATGAGGATGATTTCGCGCCCGCGCCGGTGGTGCAGTTCGGCTTCCTTGTGAACCTTGGAAACGAGCGGGCAGGTCGCATCGAGATAGAACATGTTGCGATTGGCCGCTTCGGCAGGCACACGTTTGGGAACGCCATGGGCGGAGAAGATCACCGGCCGGTCGGTGTCGGGAACCTGCTCGAGTTCTTCAACGAATACCGCGCCCTTTCGCTTCAGATCGTCGACGACGAAGCGGTTGTGCACGATCTCATGACGCACGTAGATCGGAGGCCCGTAGGTCTTGAGTGCCAGTTCGACGATCTGGATCGCCCGGTCCACGCCCGCGCAGAATCCGCGCGGCGAGCACAGGAGGATTTTCAGCGGCGGTTTGCGCGTCGTCTCTGTCATGGCGATCCTTGGGGTTCTAGATGGCCTTATTCGGTGCAGGCCGCAAGCCCTGTCAAGCTGTCCGCGCCCGGCGCGTTGGAGGACGCGACCGAATGCGACAGTGTGCAATGCCGGCGCAGGCTGATATAACGACCGCGCCGGCACGCGGCCCGTTTGGCCGTTCGCCAATGGATTTTCGGAATAGCACCCAAGTGACGCGAATGATTTCAAGAGCTTCCGCCGCTGCCCTGTCCCGCATCGCCGGACCGGTGGCCATTCTATCCTGCCTCGTTCTCGCCAGCTGCGGCGGTCCGGTATCGGAGAACATGCCCCGCGCGAATGCGGTTGGCGACCGACTGGGCGGCATGTTCGAGCCCCGCCAGCGCGAATTGCCCAAACCGGACCCGACCCAGCAGGCGCTGGGCGAGATACCCTATTGCCCGGAAGCGCAGATTCTCGACGGTACGGAACTGTTCCGCGACTATGTCCGGGGGTCTGAGGGCGACGAGCAGGCCATCACGATGCAGGCCTCGGTCACCGAGACCGCGCGCGAATGCGTGTACGATCCTCAGGTTACCCAGGTAACCATCAAGATCGGTATCGCCGGCCGCGCCATACTCGGGCCGAAGGGCGGCCCCGGCACGTTCCAGTTGCCGGTCAGGATCGCGGTGCTGGGTTCGGATGACAAGCCGCTCTTCAGCGAGATCGAGCGTGTCGCCGTGACGGTCAATCCAGGCGAGAGCAGCGTGCCTTTCGACGTTGTGCGCGACGGGATTACGCTGCCGCTCCCGACACCCGAAACGGTCTACGGCTACCGCATCTATGTCGGTTTCGACGAAATCAAGAAAGAGCGCCGCAGGTAGGCCGATGGATAGCGGCCTGCTCCAGACCCCGCTTCACGCGCACCACGTCGCGCTGGGGGCCCGCATGGTCGGCTTTGCCGGCTACGACATGCCGGTTCAGTATCCCGATGGCGTGCTGGCCGAGCACAACTGGACCCGTTCCAGCGCCGGCCTGTTCGACGTCTCCCATATGGGCCAAGCCATGCTGGTTGCGTCCGACCGCTCCCATGAGACGGCGGCAGCGGCGCTGGAAGCCCTTGTGCCGGCCGAGATCGTCGCGCTCGAACCCGGCGCCCAGCGCTACACCCAATTGCTCAACGATACGGGCGGCATCATCGATGACCTGATGGTCACCCGTCCGGCGGAGCCGGCGCTGGACGGGTCGCTGCTGCTCGTCGTCAACGCGGCGCGCAAGGATGTGGACCACGACCATATCGCCGCGCGCCTGCCAGCCGGCGTTACGCTGCGGCCGATGCCCGACCGTGCCCTGCTCGCGCTGCAGGGGCCGCATAGCGCGGCGATTCTCGGTGAGATGAGCGAGGCGTCCACGGTCCTGCCGTTCATGGCGGCCGCTTCCATGCCGCTCTGCGGTATCGACTGCCATGTGTCGCGGTCCGGGTATACCGGCGAGGATGGCTTCGAAATCGCGATTGCGGGCGAAGATGTGGTGGAGCTCTGGGACAGGCTCCTGTCCGACGAACGTGTGCGGCCGATCGGCCTCGGCGCCCGCGACAGTTTGCGCCTCGAAGCAGGCCTTTGCCTTTACGGCCATGACATCGATGAGACCACGTCACCAGTCGAAGCCGGACTGACGTGGTCGATCGGCAGGCGCAGGCGCGTGGAAGGTGGCTTCCCGGGTTTTGAGCGGATCGCCCGCGAGCTGGCTGACGGCCCGGCGCGCCGGCGTGTCGGAATCATTCCCGAGGGCCGCGCGCCGGCCCGCGAAGGGACCGAGATCGTGGTCGATGGCAATGTCGTGGGGTCTGTAACGAGCGGCGGCTTCGGGCCGACTCTCGGCGGTCCGGTTGCAATGGGCTACGTGGCTTCTGCCTTCGCGCCTGTGGAAAGCCGAGTCGATCTTCTTGTGCGCGGGCAGCCCAGACCTGCAAGAATTGCCAAGATGCCGTTCGTACCTCACCGCTACGCGCGCTGAGGCAAAGGCGGTTCGTTGCCACTGCCGGGAGATTGCTTTTCATGACCACCAGATATTCAAGCGATCATGAGTGGATTCGCATGGAAGGCGATGTCGCCGTCATCGGCATCACCGACTATGCGCAGGAACAGCTGGGCGACGTTGTCTATGTCGAACTGCCGGATCCGGGCCGCAAGGTCAAACCGGGTGACGACGCGGCGGTTGTCGAGTCGGTGAAAGCGGCGAGCGAAGTCTATGCGCCTGTCAGCGGAGAGGTCGTCGAGGTCAATGCGGCGCTTGCCGATAACCCGGCGCTGGTCAACGAGGATCCGGCGGGAGCGGGCTGGTTTCTGAAAGTCAGGCTGTCCAATCCGTCTGAGATCGAGGCCCTCATGGATGAAGCAGCCTACAAGGCGTTTGTCGCCGATCTTTGATTGAATAGGCCCTCAACAAAAAAGCCCGGCGGAGACGCCGGGCTTTTTTTGTCATCGCAATGAAAAGATTACTGGAGCTGCTTTCCGATATCGGCAATCGAGCTCGTGATGAGATCGTCGGCGGCCTTGCCCGTCACCTTTTCGGTAAGGATCCGTTCCGCAGCGGCCGTCGCGGCTTCTGCGGCAGCGGCGCGGACTTCGTTGAAGGCGTGCGCTTCAGCCTGGGAGATCTTGGCTTCGGCGGCCTTGGTGCGACGGTCGATCAGATCGGCCAGCGCTTCCTTCGCCTCGCGGGTCATGCGCTCGGCTTCCTCGCGCGCCTGGGCGATAATGTCCTCAGCTTCGCGCTCGGCATCACGCTGCTTGCGCTGATATTCCGCCAGCAGGCCCTGCGCCTCGTCACGCAGCCGCTTGGCTTCGTCGATCTCGCGAGCGATGTTGGCCGCCCGCCCGTCGAGAGAACCGGCAATCAGGCCCGGCACCTTCATGTAGATCACGATCGCCAGGAAGATCAGCAGCGCGATCAGGGCGTAGAATGTCGCGTCGAGTTCCATGAGTTTCTAAGCCTCTCTGCCCGTCAGGCCGCGGCGACGGCCTTCTCGGCCTCGCCCTTTGTGATCTTGATGCCGGCAACCGCCTGAACGGCGGCAACAGCGGCTTCGGCAGCGACGCTGGAGACGTCTGCCATGGCCTTGTCGCGGATGCTGGCGATACGGCCGTCGGCATCGGCAAGCTTCGCGGAGAGATCCTTTTCGGCAGCGTGACGCTCCGCTTCGATCTCGGCGTTGACGGTTTCACGCGTCGTGCGGGCAATGCTGCCGGCCCGTTCACGTGCTTCGGCCAGGGCCTGTTCGTAGGCGGCAATGGCCTCGTCGGTCTCCGCCTTGAGGCGTTCGGCCTCGGCAAGGTCCGTGGCGATCCGATCCTGACGTCCCTCGAGAATCTGTGCCAGTCGCGGCAGGGCGACTTTCGACATCAGGTAGTAGAAAAGTGCGAAGGAAATCACCAGCCAGAAGATCTGCGACGCGAACGTCGATGGATCGAAAGGCGGGAAAGCGGCGCTCGCACCATGTGCGGCTTCACCAACCCCGTGTGCTGCCTCGGTTGCCATATGGATCTCTCTTCGTCGGCTTTACGCCGTCGGTTCTGACAAGGGCGGCCGACGGCTCCGCAAGGGAGCCGTCACGGCCATTTCAGTCCTGCGGTGTCGTTTGTATTAGACGACGAACAGCAGGATCAGCGCGACGAGCAGCGAGAAGATGCCCAGCGCTTCGGTGATGGCGAAGCCGAAGATCAGGCGGCCGAACTGGCCGTCGGCGGCCGACGGATTGCGCAGTGCGCCGGCGAGATACTGACCGAAGATCTGACCGAGGCCGATACCGGCGCCCGCCATGCCGATGCAGGCGATGCCTGCGCCGATGTACTTTGCTGCTTCAGCTTCCATTTTTAGCTCCTTAGGATAAGCACGAAACCTGTTGTTGAACGAATTCGGACCGGCCTTCTGCGCCTAGTGGCTGGGGTGCAATGCATCGTTCAGATACATGCACGTCAGAAGGGCGAACACATAGGCCTGGAGGAAAACCACCAGGAATTCGAGCGCTGTCAGCGCGACCGTCATGATCATCGGCAGGATTGCGCCGACGATGCCGCCAATGCCGACAGCGGACATGCTGACGATGAAGCCGGCGAACACTTTCAGCGTGATGTGGCCGGCCAGCATATTGGCGAACAGACGTACCGAAAGGCTGACCGGGCGCGAGATGAAAGAAATCACTTCGATCGGCACCACCAGCGGCAGCAGCATGGCCGGCACGCCATCGGGAACGAACAGCTTGAAGAACTTGACGCCATGCTTGGCGAGGCCAACCACGAGCACAACCGAAATCACCAGCAGCGCAAGGACGCCCGTGATGATGATGTGGCTCGTGACGGTGAAGAAATAGGGGAACATGCCGAACAGGTTTGCCAGAAGGACGAAACCGAACAGCGAGAACACGAACGGGAAGAATACCATTCCCGACTGGCCCGCAGCGTCGCGCAGGGTCTTGGCCACGAACTCGTAGAGGAGCTCGGCCACCGATTGCGCGCGGCCGGGCACTAGGCCGCGTCCACCCGAGGCGAGGATCATGAAGCCGGCGCCCGCGGCGACCGTGGCGAGCATGAACAGCGAGGAGTTGGTGAAGGACAGATCGAGATTGCCGACCTCGAGCGGAACGAGACGGTTGATGTGAAACTGATGGATGGGATCGTTGCTCAAAGCTGTCCGTGTCCTGTTCTATCGACTGTCTTTGCCCGCATCGCCGTCATTGTCGGTCTGCGAGCCGCCCATCCGCTGGGATGCCCGCACCAGATTGCGGACGCCAGCAGCAAAACCCAATAGCACGAGCACGATCAGCCCGAATGGCGCCGTGCCCGCGAAATAATCGAGGGTATACCCGAGAACGCCCCCGACTACGACTCCGGCAATGAACTCCGAACTGAGTTTCACCGCCTGCCCGATACCGGAGTTGGCCTTGCCGTCGCGCGGCCCCGCCTGCCTCTCGGAAATCGCTTCAGCACGTGCTCCGGCGATCGCGTTGCCCAGCCGGTTCAGTCGTGCCTTCAGCTCAGCATCGCCGCCACCGTCGATACGGTCTTTTCCAGCATCTGAACCAGGCTTGTCACTGTCCGACATTGCCGGGGCTCCCAACGCTTCGGAAAAGGCGGCCGCGCCTGCCGAAACCGGGCGCACCATAATTTGAGCACATACCCCTGTCAAGGATCGCTTTACTATTACTAACTATCTGAAAATTATAAAAGAAAGGCTTTTGTGCAGTGCCGTTATACGGCCTCGCGCAGCCGTTCGGCATCGACGAGGTCCACAGACACCAGTTGCGAGACGCCGCGCTCGGCCATCGTGACCCCGTAAAGTCGGTTCATGCGGCTCATCGTGATCGGATTGTGGGTGATCACCATGAAGCGCGTATCGGTGAGCCGGGCCATTTCTTCAAGCAGGGCACAGAATCGGTCGACATTGGCATCGTCGAGCGGCGCATCGACCTCGTCCATGACGCAGATCGGCGCCGGATTCGTCAAGAAAACCGCGAAGATAAGGGCAATTGCCGTCAGCGCCTGCTCACCACCGGAAAGCAGCGTGAGCGTGGCGGGCTTTTTGCCAGGCGGGCGGGCGAGAATTTCAAGTCCGGCTTCCAGCGGATCGTCGGATTCGGTGAACTGGAGCTCGGCCGAACCGCCACCGAAAAGCTTGGTGAACAGTGCCTGGAAATGCCCGTTGACCGTTTCGAATGCGGCAATAAGTCGCTCCCGGCCTTCTCGGTTCAGGCTCTGGATGGCGCCCCTGAGCCGCCCGACCGCCTGTTCCAGGTCCTGCCGTTCGCCGCTGAGCGCGTCGAAGCGCTCCTGTTCCTCGCGCGCCTCTTCTTCCGCGCGCAGGTTTACGCCGCCGAGTCGTTCGCGGTCACCCTTGAGGCGATCAAGCTTGCTTTCGAGGCGCTCCGTGTCGGGCAGTGTTTCATCTTCGCCCACCCCGGCTGCGCGCAACGCGTCGCCCGGCGCACATTCGAGCGTCTCGGTGATCGCTTCGGCGACATCGGCAAGCCGCTGGCGCAGGCCTTCCAGCGTTGCTTCCTCTCGGGCGCGGAGTTCACGGGTTTCGCCGGCCCGCGCCTCGGCCGCCTTGAGCTTGCGTTCGGTTTCGGCGAGCGCGGTTTCAGCCACGGCCAGAATGTCGGCCGCTTCCTTCCGCCTGGCCTCGGCCGCCTCCATCTCACCGGTCAGGGCGGCCTTCCGGGCATCGAGTTCGGCCGGCGCGTCTGCCAGAGAGTCCAGCTCGGCGGTTAGTGTTTCCTGTCTTTGCACGAGAGTTGCGATCTGCTCGGCCGCGGCCTTGCGCTGGCTGTCCCAGCGTTCGCTGTCGCGGGCGATTTCACCGGCCCGCCGCTGCCGTGCCGCAAGCGCGTTGGCATGACCGTCGCGCGCCGCACGCGATTCCGCATAGGTCGCGCGCGCTGTTGCGACCAGTCCTCGCTGTTGCTCGACCTCGCGCTCCGCGCCGCTCTCGTCGCCGAAGGCGGCAAGCGCCTTCTCCGCTTCTTCACGTGCATTGCGCGATTCGGAAAGCGAATGATTGAGCCGGGTCTCAGCCTCGGTCAGCGCGCTCAGCTTCGCGGTATCGCGGGCGGCCGCCTTTTGCGCTTCGGCAAGGGCGCGCTGTGCCTGGTCGAGCGTTGACTGGGCTTTGCGCCGATCCTCGCGCGCAGCAGCTTCCGCCTGACCAGCCTCCGCGACCTTGCCGGCCGCGCCTGCGATTCCCTCGGAAAGCTGATCCCGTCGCTTCTCGGCAGCGGTCACAAGGCCCTCTAGCGTTTCCAGACGGTTGCGCTGTTCCAGTCGCTTGGCCGCGGCGCCGGGCGCGTCGGCCGCTGCAACGAGACCATCCCAGCGCCAAAGATCGCCCTGGCGGGTCACAAGACGCTGGCCCGGCTTCAACGCCGGCTGCAGGCGTTCACCTTCGGCACGGCTTGATACCACCCCGATCTGCGCCAGCCTCCGGCTCAGAAAAGCGGGGGCACGAACATGGGCGGACAGCACCTGCGTGCCTGCGGGCAACGCCGCGTCGTCAGGTTGCGGCTCTCCCGCCACGCTCCAGAAGACAGGGGCCGCGCTGTCGGCAGGGTGGTCCAGATCGTCGCCGATGGCGGCGCCGAGCGCGAGTTCGAAACCGGCCTCGGCATGCACCTGTTCAAGCACGGGTGGCCACAATTCGCCGCCCGAACCCATCAGCTTGGCAAGTGTGCGCTGCTCTGCCTGAAGGGCGTTGAGTTCGGCCTCGGCTTCACGCAGCGGCTCCCGCGCCGCCGTTTCCGCGTCGCGCGCCTGCTCCTGTGCGTGAAGCTTTTCGCCATGGGCGACTTCAGCGGCCTGCGCCTCGCGCCTTGCGGTCTCGACCGCGGCTTCAAGCGCGCCGATCATGTTGCCCGTATCGCCCTCGGAGGTCAGCGCTGAAATATCGGCTTTCACCGATCTGATCTGAGCTTCAAGCCGGGCAATGCGCTCGCCTTCCTCGCGGATGGTCCGTTCGACCTGCCCACGCCGCGCCCTGCGCTCGGCGTGCTCGCGGGTCAACTCGCTGAGACGCGCCTCGACGGTTTGCAATCGTGCCTCAGCTTCGCGGAAGCTCGCTTCAAGGGCCTGGCCGTGGGTGGTGGCACCTTCGATCTCGCGTATGAGGTCCTGCGCTTCCGCCTTCAGGCCGCGCAACGTCTCCTCGACCGTCGCGACGGTTCGCGCCTCGCGCTCGCTGTCGCCTTTGGCCTGCTCGATGCGGCCCTTGAGTTCGCCCTGACGCGTTTCGATCCGCCGGCGCTCGGCGTCGAGACCTTCGCGCGTTATCGCCAGATGCCTGAGCGCGGCGGCGGCGCGGGTTTCCGATTCGCGCAGGGCTGGCAGTGCTTCGGACGCTTTCACGCGCTCCGTTTCCAGACCGGCGACTTCGCCGCTCTCGGCGGCAACCCGGTCGCCCAGCTGCCTGAGGATATTCTCGCGTTCGGCGATCCGCTCGCCCGCCTCGCGCCAGCGCAAATGCAGGAGAATCGCTTCAGTCTTGCGGATTTCGGCCGACATCTGCCGATAGCGCTGTGCCTGGCGGGCCTGCTTTTTCAACGCTTCCAGCCGGCTTTCGATTTCGGCGAGGACGTCGTTCAGGCGTTCAAGGTTCTGTTCCGCGCCGCGCAATCTGAGTTCGGCTTCGTGACGGCGGGTATGCAACCCGGCGATCCCGGCGGCTTCCTCAAGGATCTTGCGTCGTGCCTTGGGCTTGGCGCCGATCAGTTCGCCGATCTGCCCCTGCCGCACCATCGAGGGCGAATGCGCGCCGGTGGATGCGTCCGCGAACAGAAGCTGCACGTCGCGGGCGCGCACGTCGCGGCCGTTGATTCGATAGGAGGAGCCGGCTTCGCGTTCGATGCGGCGGCTGATCTCAAGCGTGTCGGCATCGTTGAAGGCGCTTGGCGCAAGGCGCTCGGCATTGTCCACGGTGACGACGACTTCGGCCGTGTTGCGGGCCGGTCTGTTGCCGCTGCCGGAGAAGATGACGTCGTCCATCCCCGAGCCGCGCAGGCTCTTGTGAGAGCTTTCGCCCATCACCCAGCGCAGGGCTTCCACGAGATTGGATTTGCCGCAGCCGTTCGGGCCGACGATGGCGGTCAGGCCCGGTTCGATCAGGAAGTCGGTCGGATCGACGAAGGTCTTGAACCCGGCGATCCTGAGGCGCGTGAATTTCATCGCGACCGCGCCCCCACCCCGCATGCGGCGGGGGTACGATCGAAGGCGGCGCTACATGGCCGCGTCGATTTCCTTCGCGATGTCCTCAAAAGTGAAAGCCTCAGTCAATTCGCCATTGATGAAGACCGACGGCGTTGCATTGACCCCGAATCGATCCTTGGCCCGCTGCCGCACCCATTGAATCCCATCAACTAGGTCCTGTTTTTGCAAGCAGGCGTAGAAACTTTCCTGTGTGAATCCGGCCTGCTTTACAACGTCAAGCAGGGCCTGTTCGGCCTGGGCCGGTTCAGCCGCCGCCCATTTGCGCTGGGTGTCGAACAGAAGGCCGACGAAGTCGAAATATTTGTCTTCCGGCACACAGCGGGTCAGCATCGCCGCGCCAAGCGCGCGGCCGTCGAGCGGGAAGTCGCGATAGATGAAATAGACCTTGCCGGTGTCGATGTAGTCGCTTTTCAGCTTCGGAAAGACCGTTTCATGAAAATGTGCGCAGTGCGGGCAGGTAAGCGACGCGTATTCGATGATCGTGACGGGCGCATTCGGATCGCCGAGGGTCTTGTCGCCAAGCGGTCCGGCGACGGACATTTCTTCCATCGTGAAGGCGGATGCGCTCCCGGTTGCCATCATGAAGCCGGCCAGAAGAACGGCTGCTGCCTGAAGCACTATGCGGCGTGTCGCTTTGATCACTTTCGTCTCACTCCTCGGTAACGCTTGCCTCTTCGGCGCAACATGCGTCGGCCGACAATGCAATTGCAATAGGGTCAGATAAAAGCCTGATTGTGGCGGGGAAAGCGCCCTGTTCTACAAATGCGCGTGATGAGGGCATGCCCCGGCTTCAGCGAGGCTTCAGGGCCTTCTCCGCCTTCATCGCACCCTGCAGACGAGCGAGCGCGTCGCGCAACGGCTCATTGGCGATTTCAGAAAGTCCCGTCAGGTCCGGCGTGATGGGTGCTGGGTCAGGCCGTTCCTCGCGAATCGGAGCGGCGGTTTGCAGCGTTGGTTCGACGCTGATGCGGCCGATCGCGCCGGGGCCGAGATAGGCGTTGACCCGTGCGATGATCCGGTCTGCCGCGTAGTCGATATCGAGCGCGCTGGCCCGGCTGGCAGAAAGGACAAGCGTGCGTCCGCGGCGACCGCCAGCCTGCTGCCGCCCCGGCGCGCTCCCGGCAGAGATCTTGACCGGCCGGCATTTCGCGGCCAGTTCGGCGCCGACGATCTCGGGCCATGCTGCGACGAGATCGCTGGCGGCGATCCCATGCCGCTTCGCCGCATCGCCGACGATGGCCGGCACGATCGTACCGAGCAGCCGCAATGCGCCGGCCCGCGCGGGATCCTTCTGGCGGTCTTCGTCTTGTGCCTCGTTCATGCGACCATTATGCCCGTGTTGGAGACTGCATTCCATGCCCCTCTCGACAAGCTTCAGATGACATCAGCCTCACCCGCGAAAGACCTGCTTGCATGGTATGACCGGCATCGCCGCGATCTGCCGTGGCGCGCCCACGCCGGTACGCGGCAGGATCCCTATCGTGTCTGGCTGAGCGAAATCATGCTGCAGCAGACGACGGTTGCAACCGTCAGGGAGCGCTATCTGGCCTTCCTGGAGCGCTGGCCGGACATCCACTCTCTGGCAGGTGCACCGCTGGAGACCGTATTGGCCGAATGGGCCGGGCTTGGCTACTACGCCCGGGCCAGAAATCTTCATGCCTGCGCAGTAGCCGTCGCGACCCAATACGACGGTGCATTGCCCGCAACGCCCGATGCGCTGTCGGCGCTGCCCGGCATCGGGGCCTACACGTCAGGCGCGATCGCCGCGATTGCCTTCGATTTTCCGATTGTCCCCGTCGACGGAAACGTCGAACGCGTTGCCGCGCGCTATTTCAACATCGATACGCCCTTGCCGGCCGCGCGGGCGGCAATCGCGACCGCCGCGCAGGGGTTTCTCGATCCGGCCAGACCCGGTGATGTCGCGCAGGCACTCATGGACCTGGGGGCGACGGTTTGCCGCCCGCGCCAGCCGGATTGCCTTGTCTGTCCGCTGCGGGACGGATGCGCCGCCCGCAAGGCCGGCAGGCAGGAGGAACTACCGGTCAAGGTGGCAAAAAAGCCGCGGCCGGAACGTCGTGGCCGCGTCTATTGCATCTTCTCCCGCGAAGGCGATGTACTACTGCGCCGCCGCCCGCCAAAGGGGCTTCTAGGTGGCATGAGCGAGCTGCCGGGCTCGGCATGGGATGAGGGTGCGATGCCGAAATTCGAAGCGCCGCTCGATGCGCGCTGGCAGCAATTGCCGGGATCGGTGCGTCACGTCTTCACCCATTTCGGCCTCGAGCTGACCGTCCACAGGGCGCATATGCAGCGTATCAATCCGCCCGAAGGATGGTGGTGGCAGCCGCTGTCCCGTATCGGCGAGGCGGGACTGCCGACGGTGATGGTCAAGGCCCTCGATCACGCACGCAAGGTTTACTCCTGAGGCGAACCCTGTCAGGCGGCGCCGGCCATTTCCTCACGAATGATGCTTCTGAGGGCGTCTATCGGCTGACGGCGACCGTCCTGTTCGATGTGCCAGAACGTCCAGCCGTTGCAAGCCTCAAGACCCTGGACATGGGCGCCGACCTTGTGGATCGAGCCGGTGAAGCCTTCATGGCTGAGCGAGCCGTCGATCCGCACCAGCGCGCCGCGTCCGCCCCTGGCGTCGGTCAATGTCGTGCCCGGCCGCAGCAGACCGCGTTCGATGAGCGAGCCGAAGGGAACGCGCGGTTCGGCGCGCTTGCCACTGGCCATCGCCAGTGCCTGCGGCGAGAACGGCTCGACCGCTGCAATCCGCGCCTCTGCCGCCTTTGCATAGTCAGCATCGCGTTCAAGGCCAATGAAATGACGCCCGAGCCTTTTGGCCGCGGCGCCGGTCGTTCCTGAGCCGAAGAACGGATCGAGGATGACGTCGCCGGGCTGCGTCGAGGTGATCAGGATGCGGTGAAGAAGCTGTTCGGGCTTCTGCGTCGGATGAACCTTGCGCCCATCCGCGTCCTTCAGCCTTTCCGCTCCCGTGCAGATCGGGATCAGCCAGTCGGAGCGCATCTGGACATCTTCATTGAAGGCCTTCAGCGCATCGTAGTTGAACATGTATTTGCTTTGCTGGTCGCGCGCCGCCCAGATCAGCGTTTCATGCGCGTTCGTGAGCCGCTTGCCGCGGAAATTCGGCATCGGATTGGTCTTGCGCCAGATGACATCGTTGAGCATCCAGAAACCGATATCCTGGAGGATCGTACCGACGCGGAAAATGTTGTGATAGGAGCCGATCACCCAGATCGCTCCATCCGGCTTGAGGACCCTGCGTGCTGCCAGCAGCCATGCGCGGGTGAAGGCGTCATAGGCCTCGAAGCCGGAAAACTTGTCCCATTCGTCGTCGACCGCATCCACCTTTGAATTGTCGGGTCGGTATAGCGCCTGTTCCAGCTGCAGGAAGTAGGGCGGGTCCGCGAAGATCGCGTCGACGCTGCCGGCGGGAAGCTTTTCCATATTGGCGATGCAATCACCAATCAGGATGCGGTCGACATGTTCTGAAAGCTTGCTGGGGGATTTCGCGGCCGGCATTTTCGCCGCGACGGCGTGACTGCGCATGACGGGTATCACTCTACTCAACTGACGCTACAACAACGCCGTCGAGAGTGGCCCGTTAACGTAAATATTCCGTATCTTTTGCCGCAGCCTCGCCAAGACAGGCGCGCACGGGCCCAAAGCTCCGCCGGTGGTGATCCAGCACGCCGCGCGTTGCAAGCGTCTGTCGATGCGCGGCGGTGGGATAGCCCTTGTGCCGACTGAACCCGTAATCGGGATAGCGCGGACAGAGCGCTTCCATGATCCGGTCACGCGTCACCTTCGCTATGATCGATGCCGCCGCTATGGAAAGCGAACGGGCATCGCCTCCGATCAATGCGGTCATGTCATGCGGACATTCAGGACAGTCGCGCCCATCCACCAGGATGTGCTCAGGCGGCGCGGCCAGTGCCGCCACAGCCATCCGCATAGCCTCCAGCGAGGCACGCAGGATATTGAGCCGGTCGATCGTGGCGGGAGAAACGATGGCAATTCCGACGTCGGCCCCGAACAGGATTTCGTCGTGCAGCTTCTCTCTCCTACGGGCCGTCAGCTTCTTGGAATCGTTGATTCCCGCAGGTGCCCGGTCGCCGAAGACGACGGCTGCCGCGACGACGGGGCCGGCGAGCGGTCCTCGACCTGCCTCGTCAACGCCGGCGATGCGCCGGACGCCGCGCGCCAGAAGCGCCTGCTCTTCGGTGCCGCGATGCATTTCTGAAAATCCGCCCATCCAGAATTCCTGCACCGGTTTACCGGCTCTGTTCAAGATGGGGCCGGCAGGCGCGCTGCGGGTCGCGCCTGCCGGCAGGACCGGTCCGGCGCCCCGGGGGCTGGGACGAGACCGGTTGGGGGATGGTTCATAGGCCGTCGAAGAGGTCGGGCTGCCTGCTGTTTCGCGGCGGCTGGAATAGGTCGCAACGGGGGGCAACCCGCTGTCTGTTGAGGCCAAGCCTCGCAATGGCGAGATGGAAGCGTTTTGCAATGAGATCGGCCAGCGGCCCGGTGCCGCGCATGCGTTTGCCGAATTCGGCCTGATAGTGCCGGCCTTCCCGCATCTGAGCTATCAGCGACATCACCCTGTCGGCGCGGTCCGGAAAATGAGTGAGCAGCGATTCGACGAAGAGATCGCGCACTTCCAGCGGCAGGCGCAGCGCAATGTAGCTGGCGCTTTTTGCGCCGGCGTTGCTCGCCGCCTCCAGAATGGCCTCCATTTCGTTGTCTGTGAGGCCCGGGATGACCGGAGCCACACTCACTCCGGTCGGAATGCCCGCATCGGACAGCGCCTTGATCGCAGCGAGCCGCTTGCCCGGCGTGGACGCGCGCGGCTCGATCGCCCGCGCGATCTTTCCATCGAGCGTCGTCACCGAGAGGGCGACCCGTGCCAGTCCCTTTGCCGCCATCGGGGCAAGGATGTCGATGTCCCTGACGATCAACGCGTTTTTGGTCACGATCCCGACCGGGTGGTTGCACCGCGCGAGCACCTCGAGAATCTGTCGGGTGATCCGCCGCTCCCGCTCGATCGGCTGATAGGGATCGGTGTTGGTTCCCATGGCGATCGAGCGAACCTTGTAACCAGGCGCGGCAAGCTCCCGCTCAAGCAGACGGGCCGCATCGGGCTTTGCAAAGAGCCGCGTCTCGAAATCCAGTCCGGGCGAAAGGCCCATATAAGCGTGGGTCGGTCGCGCAAAGCAGTAGCTGCACCCATGCTCGCAGCCGCGATAGGGATTGATCGACCGGTCGAAACCGATATCCGGCGACTCGTTCCTCGTGATGATCCGCCGAGCGGGCTCGTCTGTCACGGAAGTGCGGATCTGCCCGCTGCCATCATCGGCGCGGTTGCCATCCGTCCATCCGTCGTCGAAAAGGATACGCGCGTTTGCCTCGAACCGCCCGGAGCGGTTCGTCACCGAGCCGCGCCCGCGCACCGGCCTTGCAGTTTGATCGTGATGTTCGACAAGGCGTTCGACGCGCGCCATGACCCCGATACCTGTTGGCAATTCCGAAGAGGTCATGCTTAACATCAGAAAGAGAACAAAACAAGAACATTTATCATGTACCGTCATGCGTTCATGCGCGTGATGGTGAACGACCGGTAAATGCGCTATTGAGCCGTCATGCTGAGCGTGGTGATCCCCACTTTGAATGTCGCGGCGAGCCTGCCATCCGTGCTGATGGCGCTCTACGAACCGGCGCTCGATGGCCTGGTGCGCCAGGTGGTGATTGCCGACGGCGGCTCGACGGATCCGACCCTCAAGGTCGCCGATGATGCCGGTTGCGATGTTGTTTCCGCGCGGCCGGGCAGGGGCATTCAGCTGGCCACCGGCGCCCGAAAGGCGCGCGCCGACTGGCTGCTGTTTCTGCATGCCGATACTGTCCTTCAACCGGGGTGGGAAGCGGAGGTTCTTCGCTTCATCAATCGCCACGGACCGGAGAAGGCAGCTGCCTTCAGGTTTTCGCTGGACGACGACCGGTTGCGCGCGCGGCTGCTGGAATGGGCTGTGTCGCTGCGCGTCCACCTGTTCGCACTGCCCTATGGCGATCAGGGTCTGCTGATCAGCCGCAGGCTCTATGAGCGGATCGGCGGCTTTTCCGATGTGCCGATCATGGAAGACGTTGATATCGTCCGGCGCATCGGCAGGCGGCGTCTCAAACGCCTCAATACGAAGGCGCTCACCAGCGCCGAGCGCTACGTCCAGAACGGCTACATCCGGCGGGTAGTGCGCAATCTCGGTTGTCTGGTTCTGTATTCGCTCGGCTTTTCGCCCGATCTGATACGCCGGGTCTATGGCTGATCTGAAACCGTCACTCGTCATCATGGCCCGCGAGCCGGTTATGGGGCGTGTCAAGACACGGCTCGCCAGAGCCGTTGGCGCGGCCGAGGCGCTGAGGTTCTATCGGGCCAATCTTGCAGGACAGGTAAAGGAACTGGCTTCGCCGCGCTGGCGAACCATCCTTGCCGTGACGCCCGATAACGCCCATGTCGGCGCGCTGCCGATCGGCCGTCTGGATCTGGTCGTCGTCCCGCAGGGGCCGGGCGATCTCGGCGCAAGGATGCAGCGTCAGTTCGACCTCCTGCCGCCTGGCCCTGTCGTGGTTGTCGGTAGCGATATCCCGGGCATCAGGCGCGCGGATATCGAACGCGCTTTCCGGTTGCTTGGCGCGTGCGATGCGGTCATCGGTCCATCGCCCGATGGCGGCTATTGGCTCATCGGCCTGAAACGCTTTCCGCGCATCCAGCAGATATTCGGCGGGGTTCGCATGTCGAGCGATCAGGCCTACGCGGATACGAGGTCGCGCCTTGCCGGCCTCAGTGTCGGCGAGATGCGCATGCTGGAGGATGTCGACGACCTGCCGGCCTTCAGAAGATGGCGGCGCGCATTCGGCTAGCTCACTTGCCGCCGCGTTTGAGATGCTCGTCGAGGCGCGGCATGATCTCCACGAAATTGCATGGTCGATGCCGGTAATCGAGCTGGGCTTGCAGGATGCCGTCCCAGGCGTCCTTGCAGGCGCCCGGTGAACCCGGAAGCACGAAGATATAGGTTGCGCCGGCGACACCAGCGGTCGCACGGCTTTGAATCGTCGATGTGCCGATCTTGTCGCGCGACAGCATGTGAAACACGACCGAGAAGCCGTCCATGCGTTTTTCGAACAGCGGCTCGACTGCCTCCGGCGTCACGTCGCGGCCGGTAAAGCCGGTGCCGCCGGTGGTGATGACGACATCGATTTCGGCGTTCGCTATCCATTCCTTCACGATCGATCTGATCTCGGCCGTCTCGTCGCGGCAGACACGGCGGTCGACAAGGTGATGACCGGCCTCCGCAATGCGGCCTGCGAGCGTGTCGCCCGAGCGGTCTTCCTCCAGCGAACGCGTATCGGAAACCGTCAGCACGGCAATACGAACCGGTATGAAGGTCCGCGTTTCGTCCACCCGGTTCATGCGCTTCCCGCTTTCTCTTCAAGCTTGCGCTGCGCCGCGAGCATGTCGCGCCATGCAAACTTCTTCTGACCCGGCTGACGCAGCAGATAGGCCGGATGCAACGCCGCGAGCGCCGGAATTTGCCGCCCGCCCACATCGATGTCGAACCAGCGTCCTCGCAGCTTCGTGATGCCTTCCTTGCGGCCGGTCAGCGTCTGCGCCGCGACGGCGCCGAGCATGATGATGACATCAGGCGCGACGATCTCGATCTGACGGTCGAGGAAGGGGCGGCAGACGGCGGTTTCTTCTGGCGTCGGCGTGCGGTTTCCCGGCGGACGCCAGAAAACGCAGTTGGTGATGTAGACCGATGTTCGATCATGGCCGATCGCATTGAGCATCCGGTCGAGCAGCTGACCGGCCCGCCCGACAAAGGGCTTGCCCTGAAGATCTTCCTCGCGACCCGGTCCTTCGCCGACAAGCATCAGCCTGGCCGTTGTAACGCCGTCACCCAGGCAAAGCCGGCTTGCGGTCTTTTTCAGCGCGCAGCCGTCAAAGGTCTCCAGGATGGCGGCAAGTTCCTCGATGGAACCTGCCCCCGCGGCAATGGCATCGACGTCGGCCGGCGCGGCGGCGGGTGCGAGCGCCGGGCTCGACGGCGCATTCTTCGGCGCAGCCATCTCCGCGCGGCGGTCGAACGCGACCTCGCCGATCGCCTCATCGGCGCCGGCTTCGGCCTGCCATTGCAGGAGTGCGGCATAGGCCTGGCTGCGGTTCATGTTTAGGTATCGCCGTTCAGATCGTCCCGGACATCGCGCTGGAAATGTCGCATGGCGACCAGCGGGCGTCCAGCGATGCGAGGCCGGGAACGGATCGTTGCAACAGTTTTGCTCTTTTGCTGAATCTATTTTATAGCCCAAGGCAGAAATGGTTAGCTGCATTTACGGTTTCGACCGCGACACGGCCGAGGAAACAGACAATGAGTGAAGAAAACGCCCTTCCCGAACGCGAACAGATGGAATTCGACGTCGTTATCGTCGGCGCTGGTCCTGCGGGCCTTTCGGCTGCGATCAGGCTGAAACAGCTGGCGGCTGAAAAGGGAGAGGACATCTCCGTCGTCGTTCTCGAAAAGGGATCGGAAGTCGGCGCGCACATCCTTTCCGGTGCGGTCGTCGATCCGATCGGCGTCGACCGTCTGCTGCCGGGTTGGCGCGAGGAGGAAGGCCATCCCTTCAAGACCGAGGTGAAGGTCGACAAGTTCCTCTATCTCGGCGAGTCCGGTTCGATCCGTCTTCCCAATTTCGCAATGCCGCCGCTGATGAACAATCACGGCAATTATGTCGTAAGCCTTGGCAATGTCTGCCGCTGGCTGGCGGAAAAGGCTGAAGCGCTTGGCGTCGAAATCTATCCGGGCTTCGCCGCGGCTGAAATTCTCTATGACGACAATGGCGCGGTCCTCGGCGTTGCCACCGGCGACATGGGCGTGGGCAAGACCGGCGATCACAAGGACGGTTACATGCGCGGCATGGAACTGCGCGCCAAATACACGCTGATCGGCGAAGGCGTGCGCGGTTCGCTGGCAAAGATGCTGATCGAGAAGTTCAACCTGTCCGAAGGCCGCTCGCCGCAGAAATTCGGTCTCGGCATCAAGGAACTCTGGCAAGTCGATCCCTCAAAGCACCAGCCCGGTCTCGTCCAGCATTCATTCGGCTGGCCGCTCGACAATTCAACCGGCGGCGGCTCGTTCCTCTATCACCTTGAGGACAACCAGGTGGTCGTCGGCTTCGTCGTCCATCTCAATTACAAGAACCCCTGGCTTTCGCCCTTCCAGGAATTCCAGCGCTTCAAGATGCATCCCGACATCCGCGATACCTTCGCCGGCGGCAAGCGTCTTTCCTACGGCGGCCGTGCGATTACCGAAGGCGGCTGGCAGTCCGTTCCCAAGGTCACTTTCCCGGGCGGCGCGCTGATCGGGTGCTCTGCCGGCTTCGTCAACGTGCCGCGCATCAAGGGCAGCCACAACGCGGTGCTCTCGGGCATGCTGACGGCCGAACATGTCGCTGCGGCACTGGCCGAAGGTCGTTCGCATGACGAGCTGATGGGGCTCGACGATGCGTGGCGCGCTTCGGAAATCGGCAAGGACCTGAAGAAGGTCCGGAACGTGAAGCCCTTGTGGTCGAAATTCGGCACACTCGCCGGCGTTGTTCTCGGCGGTCTGGACATGTGGACCAACACGCTCGGCTTTTCGCTGTTCGGCACCTTGAAGCACGACAAGCCGGATTTTGCGGCGCTGAAGCCGGCAAAATCGCAAAAGAAGATCGACTACCCCAAGCCCGATGGCGTCCTGACCTTCGACAAGCTGTCGTCGGTATTCCTGTCCAACACCAATCATGAGGAAGACCAGCCGGTCCATCTCAAGGTCAAGGACATGGCGCTTCAGGAAAAGTCGGAATGGGAAGTCTATGCCGGCCCGTCGAGCCGATACTGCCCGGCCGGCGTCTATGAGTGGGTCGGCGCGGAAGAGGGCGACCCGAAGTTCGTCATCAATGCCCAGAACTGCGTCCACTGCAAGACATGCGACATCAAGGACCCGAACCAGAATATCAACTGGACGGTGCCTGAGGGCGGCGGCGGTCCGAACTATCCGAACATGTAGGCGGCTGCCGCGACGGCTGTTGCGGCACCGCCCCAATTGGGCCATGCTTCGCGGCTCTAGTTGCCCGCAATGGTGCTTCGGCTTCGAGGCACCCGCGGGGACCTTGTTTGGGGAGACTGTCGATCTCTATGCGGAAATCTGTCCTTAGCCGTTCGGCCCTGGCTGCATTCATCTTTCTGGCCGGGCCGTTGACCCTGCACCCGGCATGGGCCGAAGAATCCGCCGAGCCTCTCGTCGGACGTACCTTTTCCGGCAACTATCTCGCCGGTCGTCTGGCCTATAGCGTCAACGATACGGTAGCGGCCGCGACATTCTTCCGAAGCGCCCTGTCGCTCGACGACGGCAACGCGCTTTACGATGAAACGCTTCGCCTCGAAATCGAGGCCGGCCATGAAAATCAGGCGGTCCAGCTCGCCGACCGGATGATCAAGACCGACCAGTCCAACAAGCTGGCCCGGGTCATCCTTGCAACGCGCGCGCTGCGCAGCCGCCAGTATGCCGAGGCGCGCAAGCATCTGGCAGAAACGGCGGGCACGCCGCTGACCGATCTCACGGCCGGTCTGATCAACGCCTGGACCTTCGCGGGTGCGCGCGATGCGAAGGGTGCTGCGTCCGCGATCGATGCGATCGCCGAGAACGGTTCGGCGGAAATCGCGAAGCTCAAGGCCTATCATGCGGGGCTGATTGCCGAGACGCTGGGCGATCGCCAGAAGGCCGAAGCGCAATACGCCAAGGCTTACGACCCCGACAACAAGGTGCTGCGTGTCACGCAAGCCTATGCCCGTGTCCTCATGGCCAACGGAAAGGCCGATGAGGCCAGGAAGATGCTCGGTGAATTCAACGCTGCGCTTCCCGGCCATCCGCTGATCGAACAGGAGATGGCGTCGATCGCCGAGGGCCGCGTGCCGCAGGGCGATATCCTGACTGCGCAGGACGGCGCGGCCGAGGTCTATTATGGCCTTGGCGCGGCGCTCGGGCAGGATGCCGCCGACGGTTTCGGTACGATCTATTTGCAGTTGGCCATGATGCTGAAGCCGGAATTTCCGCTCGCGCTGATTGCACTTGCCAACTACATAGAAGGCAGCGGCAATTATGAGCGCGCGATCGAGGTCTACGACCGCGTGCCGCCGTCATCCCCGCTTGCCTACAGCGTCGCTATCGCCCGTGCGAGGGATCTAGCCGATCTCGACCGTACCGACGAAGCGGTGGATGCGCTCAAGAAACTGTCCGCGGCCGAACCTGCCAAGCGCGACGCGGCCGTCGCCCTTGGCGATATCCTGCGCGATGCGGAGCGGTTCGGCGAGGCTGCCGTCGCATACTCGACTGCCATCGACCGCGCCGCGCCGATCGATCGCAGCGACTGGGTCCTGTTCTATTTCCGCGGCATGTCCTACGAGCGCGCCAAGGAATGGCCAAAGGCCGAGGCCGATCTGCAAAAGGCGCTCGAGCTCGAGCCGGACCATCCGTTTGTCCTGAACTATCTCGGATATTCGTGGGTCGATCAGGGGCTGCATCTCGACAAGGCGCTCAAGATGATCGAGAAGGCCGTCGAACTGCGCCCCAATGACGGATATATCGTCGACAGCCTCGGCTGGGCCTATTACAAGCTCGGGCGCTGGGAAGAGGCGGTGACGCAGCTGGAACGGGCGGTACAGCTGCGCCCGCAGGATGCGATCCTGAACGACCATCTCGGCGATGCCTATTGGCGGGCCGGAAGGAAGTTCGAGGCGCGGTTCCAGTGGAACCACGCCCGCGATCTCGACCCCGACGCCGATACGCTGGCGACCATCCTCAAGAAGATCGAATCCGGTCTGCCTGACGATCCTGGCGCGACGCGCGCGGCCAAGAACGGCGATGGCGGGTAAGATTTCCGCCAGCGAATTTGCGCCGGCAAAGATCAACCTCGCTCTTCACGTTATCGGTCAGAACGCCGACGGCTATCACGAACTGGAAACGCTGGTCGTCTTCGCCGATGTCGGCGACAGGCTGAGCATCGTCGGGAACGACGCCGCGGGCGACGCATTCAGTGTTACCGGACACTTCGCCGCGCAGGTGCCGGCCGGTGGTGGCAATCTTGTCTTTGCCGCCCTCAGGGCCATGCGGCAGCTTGCCGACATGCCGCCGCTTGCAATCGCGCTTGAAAAGAACCTGCCCGTGGCATCGGGCATGGGGGGCGGCTCTGCGGATGCGGCCGCGGCGATCAGGGCGCTCACGCGGCTTTCGGGACTTTCTCCCGACAACCCGGCGATCCTCGATTCAGCCCGCCAGCTTGGCGCGGACGTTCCCATGTGCATGGCTTCGCGGCCGGCGATTGCGCGCGGGCGCGGCGAGCGCCTTTCCTTCATCGACAATATGCCGCCGCTTCATGCGGTCCTCGTCAATCCGGGGACTTCCGTCTCCACGCCGGATGTTTTTCGTGCTTTGCAACGCAGGGACAATGCACCGCTCCCGCCCATGCCCGACCTTGCCGATTCAGCCGCGTTGCTTTCCTGGCTCGCCGGAACAAGAAACGACCTTGAAGGCCCGGCAAGACGTATCGCGCCGAAGATCGGCGATGTCATCGGAGCACTGCGCGGTCTGGATGGCTGTTTTCTGGCGCGTATGACAGGTTCGGGGGCGACATGCTTCGGTCTTTTCGCCGACGTGGACAGCGCCGCGAGCGCAGTCGAAAGAATTTTATCCGCAAGGCCGGGCTGGTGGTGCCGGCCGGCGCTTCTTTCGGGGCTCAGTGAACGCGGCTGACGCAGAAGGCGACGGCGTCGAGCAGCGCCGCGCGGTGCGGACCTTCAGGGAAGATGGCCAGCGCATCGGCGGCTATGGCGCCATAGTGCCGGGCGCGTTCGACCGTATCGTCGATGGCCTTGTGACGGCGGAGGATCGAAATGGCGCCATCGAGGTCCTCGTCGGTGACGTCGCGCTCCACCAGCGTGCGCTTCCAGAACGCCCGTTCGTCCTGATTGCCGCGCCGGTAGGCGAGCAGGACCGGCATGGTGACCTTGCCTTCGCGCAGGTCGTCGCCGACCCTCTTTCCCAACTGCTTCTGCTTGCCCGAATAATCGAGCGCGTCGTCGATCAGCTGGAAGGCGAGGCCGAGATTGGTACCGAACGACCGCATGGCGGCGCGCTCTTCCGCGCCCTTGCCGGCGACGATCGGGCCGACTTCGGATGCCGCCGAGAACAACGCTGCCGTCTTCGCGCGGATGACGGCAAGATATTCATCCTCGGTGGTTGCGAGATTCTGCGCCGTGGTCAGCTGCATCACCTCGCCTTCTGCGATGATGGAGGCCGCCTGAGAAAGGACGCCAAGGGCATCGAGGGAGCCGACCTCGACCATCATCTGGAAAGCCTGGCCGAGCAGGAAGTCGCCAACCAGAACGCTGGCCTGGTTGCCCCAGACCATGCGCGCGGAAGGCTTGCCGCGCCGCAGGTCACTTTCATCGACGACGTCATCGTGCAGCAGCGTCGCTGTATGCATGAATTCGACGCTGGCCGCGAGCTTGACATGGCCTTCGCCCGGATAGCCGCACATCTCGGCGGCGGCGATTGTCAGCATCGGGCGCAGGCGCTTGCCGCCTGAATCGATCAGGTGCTTGGCCAGTTCGGGTATGAGGTCGACATCGGAACCGGCCTTTTCGAGAATGAGGGAATTGACCCTTGCCATGCCGGGCGCGACGATGTCGCTGAGGGGCTTGAGCCCCCTTTCGGCACTGGCAGGATTCTCGAACGATATGACGACAGCCAATTTCAGGTCTCTCCGGTTCCGGCTAGCGGCGACAATAGGAGCGGCAGGCGCCCCGGGCAAGCCTGCGAAGGCTTTGCCGCATGCGACGGAATGGCGCCATGATTGAGATCATGCGCAGCAACAATTTCGTCGAGCTCTCGCTGGCCCAGTCGCTTTTGTCGGAGGCCGGCATCGTCCATTTTCTGGCCGATCAGAACATGAGCATCCTTGAGGGCTCACTCGGCGTCCTGCCGCGCCGGCTGATGGCCGATCGCGATCGCGCCGAAGAGGCCCGGACAATCCTGCGCGATGCCGGCATCGACGATGTCGTCTGACGCCATTGCAATCAGTGAAGACGCGTTTCTCGGCGGCCGCCTCTCGATCCGCCAGCCGCAACGCGGGCATCGTTCGGGTATCGACGCCGTCCTTCTGGGAGCAGCCTGTGCGGCCGCATCCGGCGATCTCATTGTCGACCTCGGCGCGGCGACCGGCGTGGCCGGTCTTTGCGTGCTTGCCCGCGTTGGTGGAGCGCGTGCCACGCTGATTGAGATCGATGCGGAAGCTGCCGCGCTCGCACGCGAAAACATTGCCCTCAACGGTCTTGAGGAGCGCGCCCGTGTGGTCCTGCAAGACCTGACGGCGCGGGGCGCGGCCTCGGCCTGTGGCTTTGCTCGTCCCGCAGCGGACCACGTCATCGCCAATCCGCCATTTGAGGAAATCGGCAAGGCGCGCGTCTCGCCACTGGCAAATCGCGCGCGGGCACATGCTGCGGGACCGGGCATGCTGGATTCCTGGTCCCGCTTCGCCGCAGCGATCCTCAAGCCAGCGGGAACATTCACGCTGATCCATCGAGCCGATGCGCTGGGCAGCGTTCTGGGCGCGCTCGCCGGCCGTTTCGGCTCGCTGCGCGTAAAACCGGTACACCCGCGCGCCGGATTGCCCGCAACGCGCATTCTGGTGAGCGGCGTCAAGGGATCGCGTGCGCCGCTGCAAATTCTGGCTCCGCTCGTCCTTCACGCCGGCGAGGGGCACGGCTTCCTCGATGAGCCGGAATCGATCCTGCGTCACGGTGCGCCCCTCTCCATGAATTGAGCCAATGCTTGCGGTGCGCCCCGCGCGGCCCCATCTTGCACGGAACTGACTGAAATCACGCCAGAACGCGTACAATGAGGAGCCGCATGGCCGCCTTCCTGAAAAATCTCCTTCCCGCCCGGTTCCGTTCCGACATCACGATCCTGCCCGTCGTTCGCATGGATGGGGTGATCGCGACCTCCAGCCCGATGCGCCAGACCGTATCGCTGGCCTCCCTCGCCGGACCGCTGGAAAAGGCATTCAGCATGAAACAGGCGCCGGCCGTCGCGCTCGTCATCAATTCGCCGGGCGGATCGCCGGTCCAGTCTCATCTGATCTTCAGGCGCGTGCGCGACCTCGCCGAAGAACACGGCAAGTCCGTGCATGTCTTCGTAGAGGATGTCGCCGCATCTGGCGGATACATGATAGCGCTTGCGGGCGACGAGATCGTCGTCGATCCAAGCTCGATCGTCGGTTCCATCGGGGTGATTTCCGCCGGTTTCGGCTTCGACAGGGCCATCGAGAAGCTGGGCATTGACCGGCGTGTCTATACCGCCGGCGAGAAGAAGATGATGCTCGATGCGTTCCAGCCGGAAAAGCCTGAGGAAATCAAACGGCTGAAGGCGCTCCAGAAGGATATTCACGACCTCTTTGCAGGGATGGTGACGGAGCGTCGCGGCGACAAGCTGAAGGATGGCGGCAAGGGGCTTTTCACCGGCGAATTCTGGACCGGCATGAAGGGCGTGGAACTCGGCCTTGCCGACGAACTCGGGGACATGCGCTCCACGCTCCGCCGCCGCTATGGCGACAAGGTGAAGCCGGTTCTGATCCAGCAACGCGGCATGGGTTTGCTCGGTCTGCTGCGCCGCGCGCCGCGCGTTGACAGCGACGGTGCAGCCTCCATCGGTGCCGGGCTCATCGGTGCGCTTGAAGAACGCGGCTGGTGGTCGCGATACGGTCTTTGAGGCGCAACGGAGATGCCTCAGCTTCTCTTTATTGTTTTCATCATTGTGATCGCCGTGTGGGCATTCCGTTTCCTGCGCGCCGAACAGCGACGTGTCGGCGGGATGCTCGACCGGCAGGATGAGGCGCGCCGTCCGGGCGGCGGGATCGATCTCATCTATGACGAAAAGTCGGGCGAATACAGGCCGCGCAACGAAGGCGACGGCTCTTGACCGCTGGCGGCCTTGCCCGATAGAGGCAAGGGCCCAGGGAGGCGTCCCGGACGCATCCCGACCGACAGCGCAATCAGGAAGACCATGTCAGATACCAGCCTTGACCCGCATATGGACCCCAGGCGGTCCTTCCAGGCATTGATCCTGACGCTGCACCGCTATTGGGCAGACTACGGCTGCGTGATCCTGCAGCCTTACGATATGGAGGTCGGCGCCGGCACGTTTCATCCGGCCACGACGCTGCGCTCGCTCGGGCCGAAGCACTGGATGGCTGCCTATGTCCAGCCGTCGCGGCGGCCGAAGGACGGCCGCTATGGCGAAAATCCGAACAGGCTTCAGCATTATTACCAGTACCAGGTAATCCTGAAGCCATCGCCTTCCGACATCCAGGATCTCTACCTGAAGAGCCTCTACGCCATCGGGATCGACCCGAAGAACCACGATATCCGCTTCGTCGAGGACGATTGGGAAAGTCCGACGCTGGGTGCATGGGGGCTCGGCTGGGAGGTCTGGTGCGACGGGATGGAAGTCTCGCAGTTCACCTACTTCCAGCAGGTCTGCGGCATCGATTGCCACCCCGTTTCGGGCGAACTGACCTACGGGCTGGAGCGCCTGGCGATGTATGTGCAGGGCGTCGACAATGTCTACGACCTCAATTTCAACGGCCGCGAGGGCGCCGAAAAGGTGACCTATGGCGACGTCTTTCTTCAGGCCGAACAGGAATATTCGCGGCACAATTTCGAATTCGCCAATCCGGAGATGCTGTTCCGGCATTTCGCCGATGCTGAGGCCGAGTGCAGGGCACTGCTGACCGCCGGCGCGCCGAAGGTCGAGGGCGGGCATCACCAGATGGTGCTGCCGGCATATGATCAGGCGATCAAGGCGAGCCACGCCTTTAATCTGCTCGACGCGCGCGGCGCGATCTCGGTGACCGAACGCCAGAATTACATCCTGCGGGTTCGCGAACTGGCCAAGGCCTGCGGCGAGGCATTCCGCCAGACGGAAGCCGGCGGGGCCTGAAAGGCGCCTTTACAGTCGACCCCGCCTTCGCTTTCCGTAATAATCCGGCAAAAGCTGCAAGGGGCTGGTCATGACCGGAATGATTCTTCTCATCATCATCGTCGTCGTCGCGCTCTATGGCGTGATGCTCTACAACCGCCTCGTCAAGCTGCGGCAGATGGTCAGCGAGGGCTGGAGCGGCATCGACGTGCAGCTCAAGCGCCGCGCCGATCTGATCCCCAATCTGCTTGAAAGCGTGAAGGGTTACATGACCCACGAACGCGAGGTGCTTGAGGAGGTGACGCGGCTGCGCGGGCAGGCTCAGTCGGCCTCCAATGCTTCGCCCGAGGAACGCGCCAAGGTCGAGGGCGCGCTGTCGATGGCCCTCGGAAGGCTGCTTGCGGTTGCCGAGAACTATCCCGAACTGAAGGCCAACCAGAATTTTCTCGATTTCCAGAACGCGCTGGAGGAAACGGAAAACGAAATCCAGCTGTCGCGCCGCTATTACAATGGCGCTGTCCGCAACAACAATGTGGCGGTGGAATCCTTCCCCTCTAACCTGATCGCAGGTCAGTTCGGTTTTTCCTCTGCGCAGTATTTCGAGATCGAGAATGCCGCGGACAGGGAAGTCCCCAAGGTCTCGTTTTCCTGATCGTCCATGCGTCGGCTTCTGGCAGCGCTGCTCTTTTGCCTCGCGGTCGCCGCAGCCGCGCCGGCGTTCGCGCGCGAGGAAATCCTGTCCTTTGATGTCGACGTTACCGTGCAGACGGATGGCGACCTGCTGGTCGAGGAAAACATCGTAATCCGGGCCGAGGCCAATCAGATTCGTCACGGCATCTACCGCGATATCCCCATTGGTGTAATGGATGATCGAGGCTTGTGGACGGCAGACGGTTTCGACCTCCTCGGCGTGCAGCAGGACGGAAAGGAATCGCCCTTCCATACCAGGAGGCAGGGCCGCTTCCTGCGCATCTATATCGGCGATGCGGACACCGATCTGAGCCCTGGCGTCTACGCCTACACGATCTTTTACCGGATGAGCGGCCAGATCCGGTTCTTTGACGGCTTCGACGAGATCTACTGGAACGCGACGGGCACCTACTGGAGCTTCCCGATTCTCGGTGCAACCGCGCGGGTACATCTTCCTGAAGGCGCAGTGGCTCAGCAGGTTGCCGCATATACCGGCGCCCGAGGAGATAATGGCAGCGCCTATGTCGTCAGCGGCGGGGGCACTCGAACGGTCAGCTTCCGGACGACTAGTGGGCTGGCGCCGGGAGAGGGGCTGACAGTCGCGGTAGGGTTTACCAAGGGAGTCGTAACGAAGTTGGGACGCCGGGCCGATCTGGTCCCTGGCCTGCGCGAAAGCGCGAGGGTCCATATGGCTCGGGCGGTGTTTCACGAAGTATGTCTACAGCGCGGACAGGCGCTGTCGGTCTGGAACGTCCATATGGATTGCCCATGCGCTTTGTCCTGAAAGCTCTGATCTTCTGCATCGCGCTTATCGCCGCAGCCGCGCCGGCCCTCGCGCGCGAGGAAATCCTTTCCTTTGATGTCGACGTTACCGTGCAGACGGATGGTGACCTGCTGGTCGAGGAGAACATCACGGTTCGTGCCGAAGGCGATCAGATCCGCCGTGGCATATTTCGCGAAATTCCCATTGGCTTGCTGGATGATGTGGGCTTCTGGACCAAACAGGGCTTCGACATCGTCAGCGTTCAGCAGGGCGGGCGCGATTCGCCCTATCACACGCAAACATTTTCCCAGGAGAAGATCCGCTTCCTGCGCATCTATATCGGCGATGAAGACACCTACCTGAGCCCGGGAATCTACGCCTACACCATCGTCTATCGCACCAGCCGCCAGCTTCGATTCTTCGACGGCTTCGACGAAATCTACTGGAATGCGACGGGTAATTTCTGGAGTTTCCCGATACGCGGCGCAACCGCGCGCGTGCATCTTCCCGAAGGGGCAGTGGCAGAGCAGGCTGCGGCCTATACCGGCGCCTATGGCGACAGCGGCGGCAATTACAGGTCGAATGGTGTCGGCACCGGGACTGTCAGCTTCAGCACCACGCGTACACTCGCGCCGGGTGAGGGCATGACGGTTGCCGTTGGCTTCACCAAAGGCGTCGTGCCGGAGCGGGGCATTGGCGATGGGCTGAGGCTGTTCCTCGACAATATCGGCGTGTTCGTCTTTGCCGTCGGCTGGTTCGGCATCATCGGTTACCTGCTTGTGACCTGGTACCGGATCGGCCGCGATCCGCCCGGCGAAACGGTGATCCCGCTCTATCATCCGCCCGAGGGTTTTTCGCCGGCGGCGCTTTCCTACCTGCATTTCCAGGAGTTTCGTCAGATTCGCCGTGGTTCGAGCCGTCCCCTGATCGGCGCGCTGCTGTCGCTTGGCGTCAAGAAGCACCTCCGCATCGAGGAAGACGCCAAGGGCGTCGTGACGTTTCGCCGGTTGCAGGGCTCTACGGAACCGCTTTCCAATGGAGAGGCGATCCTGATCGAGCGGCTCTTCGGCGGTGGCGAAACGGTCAGGATGAACAAGAATGCGGGCGTCAGGCTCATCTCCGCGCACGCGGCGCTCGAGCGGACGATCAAGCGCGAATATGGCGATCGCTTCTTTAAGAGCAACCTTGCCTGGTTCGTCGTCGGGGCGATCGCTGCCATCATTGTCACCATTCTCTCCCTCATTCTTCAGCAGCCGCCGGACGAAGGCGGTGTTGCGATCATCGCTCCGGTGATCTTTTCCTCGCTCGGCTGGTTCGGTGCGTTCAAGGGCGGTGAAATGTTGACCGCGTCGTTTCCGGTCGGCTTTCAGCGCCTTCGCGGCATCGCGCTCATAGCCGGAGCCATCGTTCTCCTCCTGATCGGGCTCGGCCTCGGTCAGGTGAGCGGATATCCGGTCTACAATATCGGCGGGTTGGTGGTTTTTGCAGGCGTCGGGACACTGATGGGCTTCCGGCTGCTGTTGCGGGCGCCGACACAGTTGGGCGCGAAGATCTTCAGCCGTATTGAAGGCTTCATGCTTTATCTGACGACAGCCGAGACCGAGCGCCTCAATCTTCGCGATGCGCCGGAAATGTCCGAAGAACTCTTCGAACGTTATCTGCCCTATGCGGTTGCGCTCGGCGTCGAAAAACCCTGGTCGGATGCCTTTTCCGCCTATCTTGCCCGCATCGCGCCAACGCAGGCTGCCCATGCCTATCAGCCGGCCTGGTATACCGGGCGCAACTGGTCGAGCGCCAATATCGGCCGCGTCACCGGGAGTGCGATGGCGGCAATGTCGAGTTCGATGGCGGCAGCCATGCCGGCGCCGAAGAGTTCCTCGGGTTCGGGCGGCGGCGGATTTTCGGGCGGCGGCGGTGGCGGCGGTGGCGGCGGTGGCTGGTGAAGCCCGCGCGTGACTTTACATCAGACCTTTGCTAACCCGGCGCGACCCTAAAACTTTCAACCGAATGCATAGTGCCCGATGCCCGACCTGCTTCTCGAACTTTTCAGCGAAGAAATCCCCGCGCGGATGCAGCCACGCGCCAGCGAGGATCTGCGCAAGCTTGTGACGGATGCGCTTGTCGACGCGGGCCTGACCTATGAATCGGCAAAGGCATTTGCGACGCCGCGCCGGCTGGTCCTGAACGTGACCGGCCTGCCGCCGAAAAGCCCGGATATGAAAGAGGAGAAAAAAGGGCCGCGCGTCGGCGCGCCCGAGCAGGCGCTCGCCGGATTTCTCAAGGGCGCGGGGCTTTCTTCAATCGATCAGGCAACGGTCCAGTCCGATCCCAAGAAGGGCGATTTTTACGTCGCGCTGATCGAGAAGGCTGGGCGTCCGGCCATCGATATCGTCGCCGATATCGTGCCGAACGTGGTGCGCGGTTTTCCCTGGCCGAAATCCATGCGCTGGGGGTCGGGAACGCTGCGCTGGGTGCGCCCGCTCCAGTCTGTGCTATGCACCTTCGGGCCTGAAACCGAAGACACAGACATCGTTCCCTTCGAAATCGACGGGCTGGCATCCGGCAACAGTACGCGCGGCCATCGCTTCATGGCGCCCGAACCCTTCGCCGTTCGCCGTTTTGACGACTACGTTTCTTCTCTGGAAAAGGCGAAGGTCGTTCTCGATCCCGCTCGCCGTCAGGACATGATCCTGCATGATGCCAGGGATCTCGCCTTCGCTTCCGGTTTCGACCTCGTGGAGGATGCAGCGCTTCTGGAAGAGGTGGCGGGTCTTGTTGAATGGCCGGTCGTGCTGATGGGATCGTTCGACGAAAGCTTTCTGGAAATCCCGGCCGAAGTGATCCGTCTGACCATACGCGCCAACCAGAAATGTTTCGTGCTGCGTGATTCCAGGACAGGCAATCTCGCCAACCGCTTCATCACGGTGTCAAACCTCGTTGCCGAGGATGGCGGCAGGAAGATCATCGCCGGCAACGAGCGGGTGATCGCGGCGCGACTCTCCGACGCGCTCTATTTCTGGCAGACCGACCAGCGCGCGCTTCCCGGATACGAGGACAAGGGCAAGCCGCTCGATCAGCGCCTCGCCAAGCTCCGCGCACAGGAAATTGTCTTCCACGAGAAGCTCGGCACGCAGGGGCAGCGCATTGATCGTATCATCAGGCTTGCCCGAGAGATCGCCCCGAAGGTCGGCGCCGATCCGGAAAAGGCCGCGCGAGCGGCGGAACTGGCAAAAGCCGATCTGATGACCGAGGTCGTCGGCGAGTTTCCGGAAGTGCAGGGCCAGATGGGCCGCACTTACGCGCTCCTGCAGGGCGAGGACGAGGCGGTCGCGGCGGCCATCGAGGAGCACTACAAGCCGCAGGGACCGTCTGACCGCGTGCCTGAAAACCCGGTCTCGATTGCCGTGGCGCTGGCCGACAAGCTCGATATCCTCACTGGCTTCTGGGCCATCGACGAAAAGCCGACCGGCTCGAAGGATCCCTTCGCGCTTCGGCGCGCCGCCCTCGGCGTCATTCGCATTGTTCTCGCCAACCAGTTGAAAGTTTCGCTTCGCGATCTCGCGGCAGTTGATGCTGATCTACTCGCCTTCTTCCACGACCGGCTGAAGGTGCAGCTTCGCGAAGAAGGGGCGCGTCACGACCTCGTCGATGCCGTCATCTCGGCCGACGCCGACGATCTTCTGGCCATCGTCCGCCGCGTCGAGGCGCTGGGCGCTTTCCTGAAGGCCGACGACGGGGCAAACCTTCTGGCGGGCTATAACCGCGCGGCCAACATCCTGCGTGCGGAAGAAAAGAAGGACGGCGAGGGCGCGTTCGATTCCGCGCCCGATGCCGCGCTCCTGACGGAGCCGGCGGAAAAGGCGCTGCACGCGGCGCTGGAATCGGCTGTTTCCGATGCTTCGGCGGCTGTCGGATCGGAAGAATTTGAAAAGGCGATGACTGCGCTTTCAAGGTTGCGCGCGCCGGTCGATGCCTTCTTTGAAGCGATTCTCGTCAATGCCGAAGACCCTGCGCTGCGCGCCAACCGCCTGAAACTGCTGAGCAGATTCCGCGCGGCCACCCGTACCGTCGCGGACTTTTCGCGCATCGCCGGCTAGGTTTTCGGTCGCCCGGGTCTTTTTTGACCGGGACCATTTTCTAACGGGCTGATTCCCGCTAAACCCGATCCGTCTCTTTGCCTTTCGTAAAAAAGATGGATTCGCACGCAATGTCGAAATGGGTCTACACGTTCGGAGATGGCAAGGCGGAAGGCGCGGCCGATATGCGCAATCTGCTCGGCGGCAAGGGCGCCAATCTCGCCGAGATGTGCAATCTCGGCCTGCCTGTTCCGCCCGGTTTCACCATCACCACCGAAGTGTGCACGGCGTTTTACGCCAACGACCGGCAATATCCGCAAGGCCTCGATGCGCAGATCGAAGCTGCGCTTGCCCATATCGCCAAATTGACCGGCAAGACGTTCGGAGACCCGGAAAAGCCGTTGCTGGTCTCGGTTCGTTCCGGCGCGAGAGCGTCGATGCCCGGCATGATGGATACGGTGCTCAATCTCGGTCTCACCGACCAGACGGTTGAGACCTATGTCCGCATTTCAGGCGATGCGCGCTTCGTCTATGACAGCTATCGCCGCTTCATCCAGATGTACTCCGACGTTGTCCTTGGCGTCGATCACCATCATTTCGAGGATATCCTCGAATTCTACAAGGAAGAGCAGGGCGCGGTTCTCGATACCGATCTGACAGCCGACGACTGGAAGAAGATCGTCGCCGACTACAAGAAGCGGGTCGAGGAAGAAACCGGCGCGCCCTTCCCGCAGGACCCGCACCAGCAGCTTCAGGGCGCGATCGGCGCCGTGTTCTCCTCATGGATGAACCAGCGCGCCATCACCTACCGGCGGCTGCACATGATTCCCGAGAGCTGGGGCACGGCGGTCAACGTCCAGGCGATGGTCTTCGGCAATCTCGGTGAGACCTCCGCAACCGGCGTTGCCTTCACCCGCAATCCCTCCACCGGCGAAAACGAGCTCTACGGCGAATTCCTCGTCAACGCACAGGGCGAGGATGTCGTCGCCGGTATCCGCACGCCGCAGGACATCACCGAAAAGGCGCGCAAGGCGGCAGGCTCCGACAAGCCGTCGCTGGAAACGCTGATGCCGGAAGTCTTCGGCGAATTCCAGAAGATCTGCGACAGGCTAGAGCGCCACTACCGCGACATGCAGGACCTCGAGTTCACCATCGAGGAAGGCAAGCTCTGGATGTTGCAGACGCGTTCCGGCAAACGTACCGCCAAGGCGGCGCTGCGCATCGCCGTCGAACTGGTCCATGATGGTCTCATCAGCAAGGAAGAGGCGATCGGACGCGTTGAGCCCGCTTCGCTCGACCAGCTCCTGCATCCGACCATCGACCCGGCGGCAAAGCGCGATGTCATCGCGACCGGTCTGCCCGCTTCTCCAGGTGCTGCCCAGGGCGAGATCGTCTTCTCCTCCGATGAGGCCGAGGCGCTGAAGGCGCAGGGCCACAAGGTCGTGCTGGTGCGTATCGAGACGAGCCCAGAGGACATTCATGGCATGCATGCCGCCGAAGGCATCCTGACCACGCGCGGCGGCATGACCAGCCATGCGGCGGTCGTCGCGCGCGGCATGGGCAAGCCGTGCGTTTCGGGCGCTGGATCGGTGCGCATCGACTATGCCGCAGGAACGCTGACGGCGCTCGGACGTACGCTGAAAAAGGGCGACGTCATCACCATCGACGGGGCGACCGGTCAGGTGCTTGCCGGCAAGGTCGACATGCTGCAGCCGGAACTTTCCGGCGAGTTCGCGGCCCTGATGGAATGGGCGGATGCGGCACGCCGCATGAAGGTGCGCACCAATGCCGAAACGCCCCACGACGCGCGTACCGCGCGCGAGTTTGGCGCCGAAGGGATCGGCCTTTGCCGTACCGAGCATATGTTCTTCGATGAGGACCGTATCGTCGCCGTGCGCGAGATGATCCTTGCGGACGACAGCGCCGGGCGGCGCAAGGCACTCGCCAAGATTTTGCCGATGCAGCGCGCGGACTTTGCCGAACTGTTCGAGATCATGGCCGGGCTGCCGGTGACGATCAGGCTGCTCGATCCGCCGCTGCATGAATTCCTGCCCCACGAGGACGCGGAGATCGCCGAGGTTGCGGCGGCGATCGGCGCAACCCCGCAAAAGCTGCGCGAGCGGGTGCAGTCGCTGCATGAGTTCAACCCGATGCTCGGCCATCGAGGTTGCCGTCTCGGCATTTCCTATCCCGAGATCTATGAAATGCAGGCGCGGGCGATCTTCGAGGCCGCCATCGAAGCGGCCGGGGCGACGGGCGCGCCGGTCGTGCCGGAAGTCATGATCCCGCTCGTTGCGACCAAGGCGGAGCTTGCGCTGCTCAAGGAACGCATTGCGGCCGTTGCCGACGAGGTCGGCAAGGAGAAGGGGACGACGCTCGACTATCAGGTCGGCACGATGATCGAGCTTCCGCGCGCGGCCCTGCGCGCCGGCGAGATTGCCGAGGCGGCCGAGTTCTTCTCCTTCGGCACCAACGATCTGACCCAGACCACGTTCGGCATCAGCCGTGACGATGCGGCGAGCTTCCTCGGCACCTATGTGGAGCGCGGCATTCTGGAAATCGATCCGTTTGTCAGCCTCGACCAGGATGGTGTCGGCGAACTCGTCAGTATCGCGGCCGAGCGCGGCCGCAAGACGCGCAACGCGATCAAGCTCGGTATCTGTGGCGAGCATGGTGGCGACCCCGCGTCGATCGGGTTCTGCGAGAAGGTCGGGCTCGACTACGTGTCCTGTTCGCCCTACCGCGTGCCGATTGCGCGTCTTGCCGCCGCGCAGGCCGCGCTTGGCGGCGGCGGCGGTTCCACCGCTTGAAGCCGTCCATGGCGGTGCCGACGCTCGACCAGCTCAGGAGCGGTGGCAAGCGCTCGCTTGCCGAAGGACTGACGCTCGCCGAGACGCGTGCTGGCGACAGCGCGGTCGTGTCTCTGCTGGATGCGGCCTGCGCGGCGCCAAAGGGCGATGTGATCGGGATTACCGGCCCGCCCGGTGTCGGCAAGTCGACGCTCACCAACGCGCTGATAGCCCGCTGGCGTGCCGCCGGCCTGACCGTTGGCGTCATCGCGGTAGACCCTTCATCGCGCTACACGCGGGGCGCCCTGCTTGGCGACCGCACGCGTATCCGCACAAACCCCGAAGATGACGGCATCTTCGTGCGCTCCATGGCCGCGCGCGACAGGCTTGGCGGTCTGTCCGCCGAGACCGTCGCCGCGATGGTCCTGATGCGCGCCGTCTATGACCGCGTGATCGTTGAAAGCGTCGGCATCGGCCAATCCGAGGCCGATATCGGCTTCGTCGCCGATTGCGTCATCCTGTGCGTTCAGCCCGGTTCAGGCGACAGCCTGCAATATATGAAGGCGGGCATAACCGAACTGCCGGATATCTTCGTGGTCACCAAGGGCGATACCGGCAAGCCGGCCATGCGCGCCCGCGCCGACGTTGAAGGCGCGCTCGGCCTCAATGCACCGTCAGGCCGCAAGCCCGCCGTGCTGGTCGTTTCGTCCACGGCGGCCGAAGGCTTCGATGGGCTGGACGAGGCGGTGAACGACATGCTGACGGCGACCGCTTCCCAGCGAGACCATCGTCGCAGCGTTCAGGAAGATGCGTGGGTCAACGACGCGATCCGCGAGCGCTTTGGCAGAGACGGACTTGCCCGCATGAAGCGCGGCAACGAGGGTCCCTCCCGCAAGGGTCCCTTCACGCGGATCGCGCAGGTCACACAGGCCCTGCGCCCCGAGTAGTCCTCAGGCCAGTTTTCAGATTTCAGCCCCGGATCTGCCCAATCCTTACCGCTTTTCAAGGTTAATCACCCGTCAACATTTATTCGGGATACTTCATCGAATGTACGCCTGCGAGCAGGGGTGCATCCGGTGACTTCGGGGACGGGGAAGCCGGCGGATGCTGTATTGTCGGGTTGCGTTGTTGGGGTGTAGCGTATGCGTTGCGTAGGCGTTTTCCGCCAGGGCCGGAAATTTCCGGCGACCATGTCTTACCTCCTTGCCTTGCTGTTTCTCGCCGCCGGCTCAAGCCAGGCGACGTTCCCTACAGGTTCGGGCAATCGCGACCAGATGCTCGATGCTTTCAGGCATGACGGCCATGCGCTGCTCAGCCACCGTCCGACGCCGGTCCTGATCACGGGCGTTGCCGATATCGGCGCGAAGATCGAGGGCGCGGTCGATCGTGAAACCGTCACAGGCTCCATCGCCAATGCGGCGCGTGGCATAGACCGCAGCGTCAAGGGCGACAGGCTCGACGCGGAAACGACGTTCGTGCCGCGCATTGCCCCGCGTCCGGCCGGCAAGGTTGCCGCCGCCAATTTCCATCTGCCCGCGGCGCTCATGAAAGCGGACGCCGTTGCCCCGACGCCGATCAGCTTCACCAGCCTGCGCCAGCACGGCAGCCAGGCCCGCTATGCCTCGCTTCTGCCGAGCGATGGCCTGAAGGCACGGAACACCATGCTGCCCGGCGTGCTCAATGTTCTCGTGCGCCGCGATCTCTACGACGACGATTTCCGCCGCGATCAGAAATGCCTCGCCACGGCGATCTACTTCGAGGCGCGGGGCGAACCGGAACTCGGCCAGCGCGCCGTCGCGCAGGTGGTGATGAACCGCGTTTCCAATCCGACCTATCCCAATTCAGTCTGCGGCGTCGTCTATCAGAACGTCCGCTGGCGCAATCGCTGCCAGTTCTCGTTTGCCTGCGACGGCATTCCGGAGCGCATCAATGACGGGAAGCATTGGGAACTGGCGAACCGCATTGCCGAGCAGACGCTGATCGGCGACAGCTATCTGACCGCCATCGGACACGCCACGCACTACCACGCGACCTATGTGCACCCGCGCTGGGCCCGCGGCATGGATCGCGTCGACAAGATCGGCCGCCACATCTTCTACTTCGAAGAGCGTTACTGACGCAGGTCAGCCCACGAAATCGAGGCCAAGATCGAGCACCGGGGCCGAATGCGTCAGCGCCCCCACCGAAATCAGGTCGACGCCGGATTTCGCGATTGCTTCTACCGTATCGAGATTGACCCCTCCGGACGTCTCGGCCAGTGCGCGGCCGGCGATGATGCTGACCGCCTCGGCCAGCATTTTCGGCGCCATATTGTCGAGCAGCACGACATCCGCGCCAATCGCCATTACTTCCCGCAACTGGTCGATGCTGTCGACTTCGATCTCGATTTTCACCAGATGCCCGGCATGCGCGCGGGCACGACCGATTGCGGCCGCGATGCCGCCAGCTGCGACGATATGGTTGTCCTTGATCAGCACGGCGTCGAACAGGCCGTAGCGGTGCGATGAACCGCCGCCCGCCCGTACCGCGTATTTCTCAAAGGCGCGAAGCCCTGGATTGGTCTTTCGGGTGCAACAGATGCGAGCCCTGGTGCCGGCCGCCTTCTGCACATATTCGCGGGTGAGCGTGGCGATGCCGCTCATGTGGCACATGAAATTGAGCGCCGTTCGCTCGCCGGTCAGGATGCCGCGCGACGGCCCTTCGATCCGCGCCGCGGCCGTGCCGGGCGCGACGACGTCGCCGTCCTTGACGAGCGGTTCGAACGCGATGGCAGGGTCGCAGGCCGCGAATGCCGCCCGCGCCACCTCGAGCCCAGCGATCACGCCTTCCTTTCTGGCGGCGATGACGGCGGAGGAACGGGCGTCCTCGGCGATGGTTGCCGTCGTCGTGATATCGCCTGCAAGACCGAGATCTTCCTCAAGCGCTGCACGAACGGCCTTGTCGATGAGCGGCACGGGCAGGGCGGGCAGCCCGGCCTCCGCGTCAGCCTGCTGCGGCTTTGGCATGACGCCGGCCCCCGTTGAGTTCATCGATGCGATGCAGCGTCTCTTCAAGCGTCACGTAGGTCCTGTGGGCCTGGGCCGGATCGCTCTTCGGCCAGTCATCGCGGAAATGCCCGCCACGGCTCTCGCGCCGGTTGAGGGCGGCAACCGTGATCAGTCTCGCCGTCACCAGCATGTTGCGGAAACGGGTTGAGGAACTGCCGCCGCGCTCCAGCGCCTCGAAGGTGCTGATCGCTTCCATCAGGCCGGCTTCGTTGCGGATAACGCCAACATTGTCGGTCATCGTGTCGCGAAGCTTTGCGATATCGGCATTCTCGTCGAACAGTTCACGCTCTGCACCGGCGATGATTTCGGCTTGGCGGCGTGTTCCGTCCTGGGTGATGACGGTCGCGACGTCATTGGCGATGCGGGCGGCGAAGACAACTGCCTCGAGCAGTGAATTGGAAGCCAGGCGGTTCGCGCCATGAACACCGGTCGAGGTCACTTCACCACAGGCCCAAAGCCCGTCCAGGCTGGTTCTGCCCATTGCGTCGGTCAGCACGCCGCCCATGTGGTAGTGCGCGGCGGTCGTTACCGGAATGGGCTGGGTGACGGGGTCGATGCCGGCGTCGATGCAGGTCTGATAGACCTTCTGGAAATGTTCCGGGAATGCCGCTCCGATCGCCTCGCGGCAATCGAGGAACACCGGCTTGCCGGCGCGGCGCATGCGGAAAACGCCGCGCGCGACGATATCGCGCGGCGCAAGCTCGGCGGCCGGGTCGATCTCGCGCATGAAACGGTTGCCGTCAGCGTCAATCAGGGTCGCGCCTTCGCCGCGAAGGGCTTCTGTCGCAAGCGGCGCCGGGTCGCGATCGATCGCGATCGCCGTCGGGTGAAACTGGATGAACTCCGGATCGGCAATGATCGCGCCGGCGCGCGCTGCGATGGCGATGCCTTCGCCATTGGCTTCGGCCGGGTTGGTCGTCACGGCGTAAAGATGTCCACTGCCGCCGCTGGCGAGGATCAGCGCCCTCGTCGCGAGCTGCAATTGCGGACGTCCGTCCGCCTCGACGGGGCGTGCGACGACGCCGGTTACCTTCTTGCCCTCGGTAATGAGGCTTTCGGCCGAATAACCCTCGATCAGGGTGATGGACGGCGTGTCGCGAACAGTGCGGGTCAGCGCCGCCATGATCGCCTTGCCGGCCATGTCGCCGCCGACCCGGACGATACGCCTTGCCCCATGTGCGGCCTCGCGAGAAACCGCAAGTTTGCCTTCAAGGTCCCGGTCGAACGGTACGCCATAGGCAAGGAGGTCGTTGATCCGTTCGCCGGCCTCGCGCGCCATGCCCAGGGTGATCTGCCGGTCGACGATCCCGGCGCCTGCCGCAATCGTATCGTCGGTGTGGGCTTCGGCCGTATCGCCTTCGCTTACGGCTGCGGCAATGCCGCCCTGCGCCCAGGCGGAAGAGGCACCTTCGCCAATCGGAGCCGAAGTCAGCACCGTCACCCTGCGTGGCGCCAGCTTGAGGGCGCAGAACAGCCCGGCGAGGCCGCCGCCGATAATGACGATGTCGTCGTGCTGCGGCCCCTCGGCTGCCGGGATACGGCTTTTCACCAGTTCCATTGTCATCGCGCCGTTCAGGACTTGAGGTTGATCATGCGCTCGACCGAGCGGCGCGCTTTTTCGGCGATCATCGGATCGATCACCACTTCGTCCTTCATCTCAAGCAGCGAGTCGAGGATCTTCGGCAGGCTGATGCGCTTCATGTAGGGGCACAAATTGCAGGGCCGCACGAAATTGACGTTCGGCGTTTCGGCGGCGACGTTGTCGGCCATCGAGCATTCCGTGACCATGACGACGCGCGGCGGTTCGTTGGTCTTTACCCAGTCGATCATCTTCGCCGTTGAGCCTGTGAAATCGGCTTCGGCAAGCACGTCGGGCGGGCATTCGGGGTGGGCGATGATCTTCACCGAGGGATCGGCCTCGCGATAGGCGCGCAGTTCCTCGCCGGTGAAGCGTTCATGAACCTCGCAGTGGCCCTTCCAGACGATGAGCTGCACATCCGTCTGCGACTGGACGTAGCTCGCCAGATATTCGTCAGGGACGAATATCACCCGGTCCGTGCCGAGCGATTCCACAACCTGCACCGCGTTCGAGGAAGTGCAGCAGATGTCGGTCTCGGCCTTCACGTCGGCGGAAGTGTTCACGTATGAAACGACCGGCACGCCCGGATAGGCCGCGCGCATCGCGCGGAGGTCCGCGCCGGTGATGGAAGATGCCAGCGAGCAGCCCGCGTCCATGTCCGGGATGAGCACGGTCTTCTGCGGGCTCAGCAGCTTTGAGGTCTCGGCCATGAAGTGCACGCCGCACTGTATGATGACGTCGGCCTCGACCCTGGCTGCCTGCTGGGCCAGCTGAAGGGAGTCGCCCATGAAGTCGGCTACGCCATGGAAAATCTCCGGCGTCATGTAGTTATGCGCAAGAATGACGGCGTTGCGCTCCTTCTTCAGGTCGTTGATCGCCTTGATGTAGGGCGCATGAAACGGCCATTCGACTGACGGGATGACGTTTGCCAGCTTCTCGTAAAGCGGCCGCATCTCTCGTTCCAGCGCGGGCGTCCACTGCAAATCGGGCATCGCAAGCTTCCTGTAGCTCTTGCCCGACGAGAGGACTGTCTGCGCCTTGTCTCCAGAAGAGATGGTTGCGGAAAGCTCGGTCATGTCTTCCTCCTTATACTCAGTTTGAGTATAATATGGCCGTTAAAACAGCCGGCATCTCTGCCGGCTTGCGAGCGGCGCCAGCCGAAATACGCTTCGCTCATTCAATATGTCATATGGGATGGATTGTCGAGCATGTCCAGTGCTGCCCCGATGCATCCCCGACAGTGCTGCTTCTGCAACCAATTGATCATGTGAGCATCCGTTCATCCCTCTCCCAAAATGTACGCCGAAGGCTATACTGCATGATGCGCGCGTAAGCCCGCTGCGATGCCGAGCGTACGCCGGACCACAGGCTGGATCGGCGGAATTGCAATTAAGGTGCATATGCACTTAAAATGCGCGGCGACATCTGGAATCGGGGACAGTGATGACGGTTATGACTGAAGCTGCGGCGCCAAAGCCGCTGATGCAGAACCTCTGGGTGGCGGTCCTGGCAGGTTGCCTGATCGCGGCCATCGGGTTCGGGCCGCGTTCTGCAATGGGCTTTTTCCAGCTGCCCATGCTTACCGAAACCGGATGGGACAGGGCGACCTTCGGCCTTGCCATGGCGATACAGAATCTTGCGTGGGGGCTTGGACAGCCATTGTTCGGTGCCGTCGCAGATCGTTTCGGTTCAGCGCGGGTGCTGGCCGCCGGAGGTCTGATCTATGCAGCCGGCCTCTACATGATGGCCGTCGCGGACGCGCCTGTGTATTTGCATATCGGCGGCGGCGTACTTGTCGGTCTCGGCGTCGCGGCATGTTCCTTCACGATCGTTATGGCGGCGCTTGCTCGTCGCGTTCCGGCCGAAAAGCGCACGCTGATATTCGGCATTGCGACCGCGTCCGGGTCGTTCGGCATGTTCGCCTTCTCGCCGCTATCGCAGGCACTGATCAGCAATGTCGGTTGGTCCGATGCGCTTGTCTGGCTTGGTATCGCCATGTTGGTGATCCCGTTTCTGGCCATACCCCTCCGGGGCCGCTCGGCGGGCATGGGCGCTTTCGCAGAACAGGTCGAGCAGACGGCAGGCCAGGCGTTCCGCGAGGCGGTCCGCACACGCAATTACCTGCTGCTGATCTCGGGATTTTTCGTTTGCGGCTTTCAGGTCGCTTTCATCACCGCCCATTTCCCCGCCTATATCGGCGACATCGGGCTCGACCCCTCCTATGCGGTTTTGGCCCTCGCGCTTATCGGCCTTTTCAACATCGTCGGGTCGCTTGGATCGGGATTTATCGGTCAGCGCTATTCCAAGCCCCACTCGCTGGCGTTCATCTATATCGGGCGTTCAATCGCCGTAACGGCTTTTCTGCTTCTTCCGCAGACCGGAACAAGCGTCATCATCTTCTCGATCGTGATGGGCGTACTGTGGCTATCGACGGTGCCGCTTACGAATGCGCTCGTGGCGATCTTTTTTGGGACCCGCCATCTCGGCATGCTTGGCGGTCTGGTCTTCCTGTCGCATCAGATCGGCTCGTTCCTCGGCGTGTGGGCCGGCGGCGAACTCTATGACATCTATGGAAGCTACGACGGTGTCTGGTGGCTTGGCGTGGCGCTCGGAATATTCGCCGCGGTGGTTCATTGGCCGATCCGTGAGCAGGCCGTGCCGCGGCTGAAGCCGGCCTGATCCCGGCTGGCGCGCGATCGGCCTACTGCTCCGGTTCGATGGGAAGGATCACGCAGGTTTCCGTCCCGTGCGCCAGCAGTTTGCCGGAAGCGTCTTCCAGCCTTCCTTCGCTTGTCGCAATTCTGCGTCCACGGCTGAGCAGCGTGCCGGTGCAGCGCACCGTTCCGGCGGCTGGAAGGATCGGCCTGACGAAGTTCAGCTTGTATTCGACCGTCGAGTAGGTTTCGCCGACTTTCAGGGTCGAGTGGACGGCGCAGGCCATCGCGGTGTCCATGATGGCCCCGGCCCAGCCTCCATGGACGATACCATGAAGATTGATGTGCTCGTGGCCCGGATTCCCCTCGAACACCGCGCGGCCGGTTTCAGCTTCGACCAGATGGAAATTGAGGGTCTCCGTCATCGACCGAATGATGTTCTCCTTGTTGAGCATGTAGGCTTGCAGTTGCGAAAGCCCGTCCATGCTCTTCAGCGCCTCGCGGATCTTTGCGATATCAAGCGGGCGACGTTCTGCGCTCATCTGGCCAAATCCTCATAATGCGTGTATATACACTATAATGCCGTTACCCTATTGGTAAGGCGTACGCGATACAAGTGTATATGCATATACATCTGGGAGAAAAGGGATGAGCGAGCAGCTTCTGCGTTGTACCTGCTACAGGTTGCGCCGGGCAGCGCGCATCGTCACGCAAGGCTATGATGCGGCGCTTGCCGGTGCAGGTCTCACGGCAACGCAATTCGCTCTTCTTGCCGAACTCTCGCGCGCAGAGGCCGTGCCCGTCAGCGTGCTTGCGCGCAAGCTCGGCACCGACAGGACAACGATGACGAGGACCCTTCGTCCGCTCCTGCGCGAAAAGCTTGTCGCACCGGAGAAGACCAGCGACAGGCGGGTCCATGCAGTTTCGATGACGCCGCAGGGCTTCGCCCGCTATGGCGCGGCCGCGCGGCTCTGGCGCGAAACTGAAGCGGAAATGGCGCGCGGCCTAGGTGCCGGCAGGCTTGAGGAACTTTACGGACTGCTCGAAAATGTGGAGGGCGTGATGCTCAGCGCCCGGCGTAGCGAAGACCAGGCGCCGGCCGTTCGGGCAGCACCTCGCGCCTGAACCGGAAGAGTTGCGCCGGCCGGCCGCCAGTCGTCAGCCGGTTCGTTCCGGTAGGCTCTACCAGCTGGCCCTGCTCGACCAGACGGCGGAAGTTCTGCTTGTGAAGATGCCGCCCGGCAATCGATTCAACTGTCTTCTGCAGTTCCGTCAGGGTGAACGCCGAGGGCATCAGTTCGAAGATCACCGGACGATACTTGATCTTGGCGCGCAGTCGGCCCATCGCGGTCGCAAGAATGCGTCGATGGTCGAAGCGCATCTTGCGGCCGAGTATCGGTCTTGGTTGCCAGGCATTCGCAGCCACGCGGCCATCGCGCAGCGCTTCCGCCAACAGTCCGGCCTCATAGAGCAGCTCATAGCGTTCAAGAACGCGTTCGTCGTCCCACACGGCCGGGTCGACACCGAAACAGAGCGCCAGTCGTTCGCTGCGGCTGAGCGGATTGCGGTCGTCTCTTCCGCCGCGGTCGCTTGCCCATCGCCGGAGCCGCGGCATCATCTCGCTGTCGAGAATATCCGGGCGTCCGTCGCGCCAGTCTTCCCATGGGAAATAGTCATAGATCGCATGCCACCCCGCTCGCGGCTTTTTGCCAGCGGGCAGCTGCGTCAGCGCCAGATAGCCGATTGAAACGACATGAGGGCCGGTGTCGCCCGGTTCTGCATGGCGTCCCCGGTCGCCGAAAGAATAAAGCTGTTCCACGTAACCGAGTTCGATGCCACGCTGTTCGAGCACCCAGCTTCTGAGGCCCGTTTCCATGGTCCTGTGGCGCAAGGGGTCGAACGGACCGAAGGGCAGCAGGTCCGCGCCACGGTCCGCGCCCTGCGCAAGCCCTTCGACGATGGCGACGATCGGCGTCTCCTCATGGACGGAGACGATCGCGGCATTGAGTTCGATTTCAATTCCGGCCGGGCCGGCTTCAAGGCTCATGCACGCCTTCCGACTTCATCCGGCGAGAGGATGAAGGGAGTGCCTTCGGCACAGAAATCGCCGCGCCCGATCGCGCCGATCGCGTCGGCCATCCGTCCATTGCGACCCAGCATATCGTCCGCCAGCCGAACCAGCCTTGCATTCGGGGTTGCCGTTGGCGCCCGTTCCCTTAACGCAATCGCGGCCGCCATTTCGTCGAGTTCCGGATAGAGTGCGCAGAGCGTGATGTAGCCGGCCGCTGTTGAACGGCTGATCCCGGCCCAGCAATGAAAAACGATCGGCGCCTCGCGCGGCCAGCGCCCGACGAAATCCAGCAGCGTTGCGATATGCTCTTCGCCGGGCGGTACCATGCCGTCCATCGGTTCGGTGATGTCATTCATGCCGAGATAGAGATGATTCTCAGCCTTGACGCTGGCAGGCCGGCGCACAGGTGTCGCCTCGTTGATCAGCGTCACGACATGTTCGGCACGGCTTCCAGCAACGACATCGTGCAGGCGCGCAAGCGAACAGACGTGAATCATTGGAAACCTCCCGGATATATGAGGCTCATTCTAGCGCAATTTTTTCCGATTGCATGACGCAGCTGCTTCCATGGCCGCCAGAACCTGCTCGGAGAAAGCAGATTCGACAGTTGCCGCGGGCTGTGGCTTCAACGGTTCGAGTGTCGCCACGCTGCCGCCCTTCAGCCTGCCGGGCCGGCCAAAGAAACCGGCAGCTTCCTCGTCCGAAAAGCCGGCGAGCTGGGTCGCTTCCAGAAATGCCGCAATGCGGTCAGCCCGCTTGATCAGCTTCGTATCATTCGTCGGCAGCGGCACGGGTAGACCGAAATGCAGATGGATGGCATCGAGCAGGCGGGTCTCGACCTGCTTGTAGTCGCCGCCGATCACAGCCTTGAACGGCGAGATCATGTCGCCGATCACATATTCGGGCGCATCATGCAGCAGTGCTGCGAGTTGCAGACCGGCGCTGGCGGCCGGATCGATCAGCCGGACAATCTCCGCGACCAGCAGGGAATGCTGCGCGACCGAAAAGGCGTGATCGCCTATCGTTTGCCCGTTCCAGCGCGCAACGCGTGCCAGCCCGTGCGCGATGTCGGAAAGTTCAACGTCGAGCGGCGAAGGGTCGATCAGGTCCAGCCGTCTGCCGCTCAGCATGCGCTGCCAGACGCGCGGCGGCTTTTCGCCCTTCAATGCTCTGCCCCGCCTGCCTGCGGCAGCCACGCCTGGCGATGAACGGCAAGTTTGGCATCGCCGCAATCGAGCGGCCCATCGCCCGCTTCCTCCAGCCGGTCAAGGCGAAGCAGCGCAAGGCCGATAGCTTCCGACGCGCCGCCCATCGTGCCGATGACCCTGCCGTTCGCGGTAATGTCCGTGCCCATAGCAGGCCTGTTGCCGGTTACGGTCACCGGAACGAAACGCTTTCGCGCCGTTCCCCGGTGCTGCATGCGCGATACGACCTCCTGTCCGACGAAGCAGCCCTTGTCGAAATCGACGCCTTTCAAAAGGTCATACGATGCTTCGTGCGGGAAGATGTCTCCGGAAACGAAATCGTGAATGAGTTCGGCCACGCCAAGCGTCATCCTGTGCCGGGCATAGGATTGCGCATCCTCGATCAGGTCCCGCGCGTCCTTGCGTGTAACAATCTGGCGTCCGCCCATGGAGGCAAGGCGCGGATCGGCGGGCAGGTCGCTATCGTTCCCGATCGTTGCGACGACTGCAAAATCGTCGGTCCGGTCGGCGATTTCCGCCTTGGCGCGGAGTTTGTAGAAGGTCAGGCGTTTGGCGAATTCGCCGGCGAGAGATTCATGGACGTCCAGCAAAAGCGTATCATTGCCCTCTGGCTGAACCATGAATTCGAAGAGAATTTTGCCTTGGGGCGTCAGCAGCGCGCCATGGCGCGGGCCAGTAATTTTTTCGGTTTCAACCGTGATCAGGCGTTCCAGAAGCGAACGCGCTTCGGGCCCCGAAACAGAGACTACCGAACGGTCTTCCAGGATGACCGGTGTTGCCGTCATGCTCTTCTCCCTGCCAGGTATTGTCGCCCGGCTTGCCCGATTGCCTCTGGCCGCATAGGTATGCGGTGACGTTTACCCGGGCAAGAGCATCACTGATCCCATGGCTGAGACATTCGATTCGATCTATGCCGGCGGCACTGTCGTCAATCACAATGGTTCCGTCAGGGCCGATGTGGGCGTGCGCGATGGCCGTTTTGCCGCGCTCGGCGATCTGACGCGGGCAGATGCCGGCGAACGGATCGACTGCAAGGGGCTGCATCTGCTTCCGGGTTTTATCGATACGCAGGTGCATTTCCGCGAGCCTGGGCTGGAGCACAAGGAAGATCTGGAAACCGGTTCGCGCGCTGCCGTCATGGGCGGCGTGACCGCTGTTTTCGAAATGCCCAATACCAGCCCGCAGACGGTGACGGCGGCGGCACTTGAAGACAAGCTCGCCCGTGCCCGGGGCAGAATGCATTGCGACTTTGCGTTCTTCGTCGGGGGTACCCACGACAATGCGCGCGATCTGCCGGAACTGGAACGGCTACCGGGCGTGCCGGGCGTCAAGGTGTTTATCGGTTCCTCGACGGGCGATCTGCTGGTCGAGGACGATGGTGGTATCGAGGCGATTCTATCCAGGATTTCGCGCCGTGCCGCATTCCATTGCGAAGACGAATACCGGCTGCGCGAACGTGCCGGTCTGCGTGTCGAGAACGATCCTTCATCGCACCCGGTCTGGCGTGACGAGGAGGCTGCGCTTCTGGCGACGACGCGTCTGGTCAACATCGCCCGCCGGCTCGGCAAACGCGTCCATGTCCTGCATGTCACGAGCGCCGAGGAAATGGTCTTTCTTGCTGGCGCCAAGGACGTCGCCAGCGTCGAGGTTACGCCGAACCATCTGACGATGGCGGCCGAGGAAGCCTATCCGCGCCTCGGTTCCAGGGCCCAGATGAACCCCCCCGTGCGAGGAGAGCGTCATCGCGATGCACTCTGGCGTGCTGTATTCGACGGGACGGCCGATATCCTGGGCTCCGATCACGCACCCCATACGCTTCAGGAGAAGGCCAAGGTCTATCCCGCTTCGCCATCGGGCATGACAGGGGTCCAGACCCTTTGCCCGATCATGCTCGATCATGTCGCCGCAGGCCGTCTGTCACTGGAGCGTCTTGTCGACATGACGAGCGCCGGGCCGGCGCGCCTGTTCAATATCGCCTGCAAGGGGCGTATCGCCAATGGCTACGATGCCGATCTGACGATCGTCGATCTGAAGCGCCACGCAACGATAACCAATGACTGGATTGCCTCTCGAAGCCAGTGGACGCCTTTCGATGGCAAGCAGGTCAACGGCTGGCCTGTCGGCACCGTCATACGCGGCACGAAAGTCATGTGGGAAGGAGAACTCACTGCGCCATCAGCGGGGGCGGCGGTCCGCTTTCTGGAAACACTGCAGCCGGCCTAGGCCTCGCTCATTCGCCCGTCAGGAAGAAGTGCCAGACGCCATCCGGCCCGATGCCGAGCCGATAGAAGACATATTGGCCGAACACTTCCATGCCCTCGCGGTCACCGGGTGTGATGATCCGGTAAAGATCGACTTCCTGTGAAGGCGTCAGATCCTTGAACGGGACTGCCGCGAGGTATGGCCAGACATACATTTCCTGCGGCGTGCCGATCCCTGTATGGGCGTATCCCATCTCCAGCACTTCGGACATGATCGCCAGCATCTCGCGCCCTTCCGGATCGCCGGACACGGCCTTGAGTATTTCGACCGGATCGGTCACGTCGTCCACCGGCGGCAGGCTTGGGGGCAATTCATTGGTCTGTATGACGACCTTGAGCTTTGATATGTCGCCCGTCTTTGCCGCCTGAAGAATCTGTTCGCGCATCTGCCGGACAGGTGCCGGCAGCGCGTCGAGATCGGTCGACACGGGCGGCAGCGGCTCATCGCCATTTGCCGACTGGCCTTCGGCTGGTGAGCTTTCGCCAGCCGCTGCGGGGGCTTTGTCGCCATCCTGAATTTGACCGGGCAACTTGATCGTCTCGGTCTTGACCGGGCGCGGCGGCGGATTCTCCCCGGCGGCGTTTGCCGCCACGGTCAGGCCGGTCACCATCAACAATGCGACAAGAAGCGCGCGCATGGCGTCAGTTTCCATATCTGGAGGCAATTCGCGCCGAGATGTCAGCGCCTTCCTTCACATAGCGTTCGATCACGAACACGGCCGAATCCGTGCAATGCGTATAGGCGTTGCGAAAGCCGCGATATCCGCGGTTGAAGCTGTCGATAAGTTTGGCGCGCCGCGCATCACCGGGCGCCTCGGCCGTAAGCAGGTCCGCCATCTTTTCTCGCCACAATTGCCCTTCGTCCGCGCCGCATAGGTCTCGCAGGTAATGCAGCGCACCAAGAATCTCGGAAAGTCGCACGATATCAGCCTCATAGGGCGGATCAGGGCGCAAATTTTCCTGCGCGCTCACGCTGGCGGTAGCGGACAGCGTAAGGAGAAGGGCGAGAGCTGCGGCACGTATGGTCATGGGTTCGGCGTCGTCGACTTCCTGTCTGGCGGCAACTCATGCGTCAAAATCGGGGCAATTGGAAGATGCCAGCATGACACGCTGCTATTGTGCGACCAGCGCATCGCGCAGAAAGGCGCGCGCCCGCTCGACCGACTGCCCGAGCTGCGGCGTTGTCTCGAGCGTTTCGATTTCCGCGGGCATTGTCCAGCGCAGCAGGGCGTCGTCTGTCCTCGCGCTGCTGTCAGGTTCGGCTGCGAAAACCATGATGACGAAATGATCGCTCGTACCGTCGCTGTCGTCGATCACCTCGATAATGTCGGCAATGCCCGCGACATCGATCGAAATTCCTGTCTCTTCCAGAACCTCCCGGCGCACGGCCTCTGCGAGACGTTCGCCCGGCTCCACCTTGCCGCCGGGCAGTGACCAGCAACCGGCATAGGGCGCCCCTTCCCGCCGCAATAGCAGGACCCGGTCGCCGTCAAAGATCGCGGCGCTTACGCCGAGGACGGGCAGGGGGGGCACATTTTGCGCTGCAGCGGACATGCGAGGGAGTCCGACACGCAAGGTCGCGGCCCGTCAAGGTTCTCAAGGCAACACTCTCGGTGAAAATGCCCATCCGGGCAGAGTTTGACGCTAGTCGAACAGCTTGTCTGCGAGCGCCTGTGGGTCGTCTTCCGGTGTTTCCTCCGGATCGTCCCGGTAGCTGCCATGGCCATTCACGATACCTGCAGCCTGATCGACCAGTTCTCTGGCGCGGGCGATGGCCTCGCCGGCATACATCGATGCCTTGATGTGTTCGCCAGCTTCCATTTCCGGTCGTAGCCTTGCGATCCCGTCGATCAGGATCGCCGACAGTTCGGCGATCGTCAGATCGAACATCTGGCGACGGCCGGTCGCGCATTCCCGGTAGGCTTCAATGGCGTGAAAGCGCTCTTTGAGTCCGGATCGCGCGAAATGCGCCTCATAGCTTACGGGCGCCCAGTGCTGCAGATCGTCAAGACATTCCGGCACGTCAGGCGCCAGGCCGAAAAGCATGATCGCTTCGTTGAAATGGTTGAGGTAATCGGTTGACAGTCCGGTCACGGCATTCACCGTCGACCATTCGGGTTCACCGGCTCTTTCCGCCGACGCCCCGTAATTCTCCGCCCTCATCACCTGCATGCCCGCTCCCAACGTGGTATCGGCATCATCGGGGAGGGGTGTTAAACTCGCGTTACCGTTAGGGAAAGGAAGGCGCAAGAAACATGTGCGGGCGCTTCAAATTGACCACGCCGCCGGAGGATTTGCGTCAGTATCTGCGCTATCCCGAGCACCCGAATTTTCCGCCGCGCTACAATATCGCGCCGACACAGCCGATCGCCGCCATCAGAGCCGGTGCCGAGCCGGGCGAGCGTCATTTCGTATTGTTGCGCTGGGGGCTGATCCCACCATGGGTCAAGGACGTGGCTAAATTTCCGCTGATCATCAACGCGCGCGCCGAAGAAGCGGCCGGCAAGCCGGCATTCCGCACGGCGATCCGCCGCCGTCGCTGCCTGATCCCGGCTGACGGATTTTACGAGTGGCAGGCACCTGCCGGGAAGGGAGGGCGCAAGGTGCCCTTTCTCATCCAGCGGCAGGATGGCGGGCCCTTCGCCTTTGGCGGGCTTTGGGAGCACTATATCGATGCCGACGGCAACGAGATTGAAACGGCGGCCATTCTTACCACCCATGCCAATGCGGACCTTGAGCCCATTCACGCAAGGTGTCCCGTCATCATCGATGAAGCGGATTTCGCACGGTGGCTTGATCACACCGAAGAGCGCGTCGAGCCGGTTGCGGATCTCCTGGTGCCGCCACCCGACGGATTTTTCTCCGCCTATGCCGTATCGACGCTCGTCAACTCGGTCGCAAACGACAATGCCGCACTCATAGAGCCGGCGGGCGGAGAGCCGATTGCGCCACGCCCTCGGGAAAAGCCCGCCGACCAAAAGCCGAACCCCAAACAGCTGAAACTTTTCTAGAGTATTTTCCCCGGATTGAGGATGCCGCTCGGATCGAGTGTCCGCTTGATGGCGCGCATCATCGCCAATGCGACCGGGTCTTTGGTTTTCGCCAGCAGATCGCGCTTGTAGCTCCCGATCCCGTGTTCAGCCGATATCGAGCCCCCGTATTTGAGAACGAGCGTGTGAACGGCTTCGTGCAACGCGTCGCGCTGCGCCAGAAATGATGCCGTATCGCCACCGGCGGGCTGGCTGATATTGAAGTGAATATTGCCGTCGCCGATATGGCCGAACGGCACCGGGCGGCAACCGGGGTCGACGGCAAGAACGGCGGCAACGGCTTCATCGATGAAGGCCGGCACGTTTGCAACCGGCACTGAAACATCGTGCTTGAGCGAGGCGCCTTCCGGCTTCTGTGCCTCTGACATCATTTCGCGCAATGCCCAAAGGCTTTCGGCCTGGGCAAGCGAGCTGGCGACAACCGCGTCTTCCACTTCTCCGGCTTCTATCGCGCCCGATAGTACTTCCTCCAAAAGCTGCTCGAGATCGGAGTCCTCGCTGGTCGATGAAAGGTCTGTCAGCAGGTACCAGGGATGGGGCGCTTCCATCGGATCACGGACGTCGGCAGCATGGCGAAGCGTAAATTCGATCGCCCGCCGCGCCATTAGCTCAGCGGCTGTCACCCCAGGTCCAGCCGATTTAATTAGTCGGCTAAGAAGGGTGAGCGCGGCGTCAGGGGATGCCACCCCTGCAAGCGCGGTGACCGTGCGCGCCGGTTTGGCATGAAGCTTCAGCGTCGCTGCGGTGATGATGCCGAGGGTTCCCTCGGCTCCAATGAAAAGGTCGCGGAGGTCATAGCCCGTATTGTCCTTCCTGAGCGCGCCGAGTCCGTTCCAGATACGACCATCGGCAAGGACAACCTCCAGTCCCAGACAGAGCGACCTTGCATTCCCGTAGGCGATGACGCCGATGCCGCCGGCATTGGTGGAGAGATTACCCCCGATCATGCAGGAACCCTGCGAAGCAATCCTCAGGCCGAAATACTGGCCGGCATTTTCAGCGGCGTCCTGCACGACCTGTAATGTCATGCCGGCTTCGGCCGTCAGCGACATGCCCGCAGTGTCCACGTCGCGCAACCGGTTCATCCGCTCGAGCGAGATGATGATCTCGCCCAGACCCTCGCTCGGCAGATGGCCTCCTGCGAGTCCGGTTCCGCCGCCTTGCGGCACGACAGGAATGCGTTCGCGATCGGCAATCTTCATGATGCGCGACACTTCATCGGTGTTGCCCGGCCGCAGGACAAGCGGCGTTTCAGCGCGTGTGCGTTCGCGCCAGTCGTGAAGATAGCGCGCCGTATCGGCCGCCTCCGTCAACGCATTGGCGGGACCGACAATATCGGCGAAAGCCGCCATGAGTTCTCTTGTCAACTTGCCGTATCGCGGTTCGTTCATGCCGACATGCCTCAGTCCGGCCTTGGTGCGGCTGCGCGCCGCAGCCGGTCATTGATCGCAATGCCGAGGCCGCTATTGGGAATGCGCGCAACGGCGATGGTGGATGGCGTTGCGGCATCGACGCGGCGCAGGGTTTCGAACAGGCACGCGGCAGCCTCGTTGATGTCGCCTTCCGGTGATAGGTCAGCATAGGCCTTCACCCGTCCTGCCAGCTGGATGTAATAGCCACCGAAATCGACAAAGGCGTCGTTGCTGCCGGCATCGAGAGCGTTCAGCCGCACCCGGGCATGAGGCGCATAGTGGGACGAGAGCATGCCCGGTGCCTGCGGGGTCAGTGCGTCGCCGCTTCCGGCGGTTTCAAGCCGCCCCGCGACGGCTTCGATTTCCTCCGGTGCGAGCGCGCCGGGCCGCAGGAGTTTCGCGCTTCCCCCTGTGCAGGCGACGATGGTCGATTCGATGCCCAGTCGGCATGCGCCATCGTCAACAGCGATTGCGATCGTTTCGCCGAGATCTGCAAGCGCATCTTCGAGGCGTGTCGCCGTCAGTCGCCCCGACAGATTGGCGCTCGGCGCAACAACGGGACGTCCCAGCGCTCTCACGACTTCGCGCATGACAGGGTGCGAGGGAAGTCTGATCGCGATCGTGTCGAGACCCGATGTCGCAAGTGCGGCAACCGGGCAATCCCTTGCCTGCAGCACGACCAGCGTCAGCGGACCGGGCCAGAACCGGTTCGCCAGCTGTGCTGCAAGATCGCTGAAGATCCCGCAGGTCTGCGCCATTTCCAGCGAATCGACATGGGCGATCAGCGGGTTGAAGGACGGTCGTCCCTTCGCTGCATAGAGGGCTGCGACCGCTCGCGGGTTTGTCGCGTCGGCAGCCAGTCCATAAACCGTTTCCGTCGGCAGGACCGCAAGTTTGCCCTCGCGCAATGCGTCCGCGACAGCTTCGACGGCACCTGCGTCTCCCGGAAAACGGATATCGACCATATTGGGCTTCCTGCTGCTCATTGCCGCGCCTTGATCCGGTCCTGCTCTCGCAGAATGGATGACATTGCCGGGTCCTGACCCTAGATTGTGGGCGGCGCTGCCGTTGTCACCCGCCCGGGGACGGCGCGTCAACAAGAACCACCAGGTTCCACGCCGCCAACAGGGAAACGCCGCCAAGATGAGTTTTCAAGCGCCCGTCGCAGACATGCTCCACACGCTTCGCCGCGCCATCGGTCTGGATGCCGATATCGCAGGCGGCCGATTGGGCGATCTGACCGACGATGTCCTCGTTGCGGTGCTTGAAGAGGCGGGCCGCTTCGCCGCCGCCGAGATCGCACCGCTTAATCGGCTCGGCGATACCAAAGGCGCGGTGTGGAAGGACGGGGAAGTGACGACGCCCGCGGGCTGGAAGGAAGCCTACAAGGCCTGGGTCGAGGGTGGCTGGGCGGCGCTTTCCTGCCCGGCCGAATTCGGCGGTCAGGATCTTCCGCTCACGGTCGGTATGGCTGCGCAGGAAATCTGGAATTCCGCCGCAATGTCGTTCGGCATCAATCCGGTGCTGACCGCCGGTGCGGTGGAAGCCTTGACGGCGCACGGCAGCGACGACCTGAAGGACCGTTATCTTGGCAAGCTCGTCTCTGGCGAATGGACCGGGACGATGAATCTGACCGAGCCGCAGGCAGGCTCCGATCTTGCGCTGCTCAAATCACGGGCCGAACGCGCCGGCGACGGCACCTACCGGGTATTCGGCACCAAGATTTTCATCACCTATGGCGAGCACGATCTCGCCGAAAACATCGTTCATCTGGTCCTCGCCAGATTACCTGATGCGCCGGCGGGGACCCGGGGTATTTCGCTATTTCTTGTTCCGAAATTTCTGCCGGACGGGACGCGTAACGACATTGTCTGCGCTGGCATCGAACACAAGATGGGTCTGCATGGCAGCCCTACCTGCACGCTCATCTACGGTGAAAAGGGCGGTGCCACGGGCTGGCTGATCGGTGAGGAAAACAAGGGGCTGAACTGCATGTTCACGATGATGAACAATGCCCGCCTCGCAGTCGGCATTCAGGGTGTCGCGGTCGCCGAACGCGCCTGGCAGCAGGCAAGAATTTATGCCGGTGAGCGTCAGCAAGGCCGGTTGCCGGGCATGGGCCCGACAGAGACCGTTGCGATCGTCGCTCATCCCGATATCCGCCGTTCACTTGCGCAGATGGAAGCGCTGACGGCTGCGTCTCGCGCCATATGCTACGCCACGGCACGCGCAATCGACCTTTCCGCTCTAGCCCCGGACGAGGAAAGCCGCCGCGCCGCCAAGGCACGCGCCGATCTGCTGACGCCGCTCGCCAAGGCATTCTCCACTGACATGGGCGTCGAGGTTGCGTCGCTTGGGGTGCAGGTTCACGGTGGCATGGGCTTCATCGAAGAGACCGGTGCGGCACAACATCTGCGCGATGCCCGCATTACCCCGATCTACGAAGGGACCAACGGCATTCAGGCCATTGATCTCGTCACCCGCAAACTGCCCATGGCGGGTGGCGCCGTCGCCCGCGAATACATTGCCGAGATCGCGGAAATCGCGCAAAGCGCGTCGGGGAGCGACGACCCGGCCCTCAAGAAGGCTGGCGCCTATCTTTCCGAAGCGGTTTCCGCGCTGACAGACGCGACCGACTGGATCCTGAAGTCTGGAAACGAAAAGCCGGATGACGTTCTGGCGGGGGCAACGCCCTATCTGCGGCTGTTCAGCCTCGCCGCCGGCGGGAGTTATCTGCTCAGGGGCGCAATAGCTGCAACGGCGGAAAGCGATCCGGACGCCGCCCAGCGTCGCCGTGCCGCGACCTTCTTCGCCGCCAATTTCCTGCCCTCCTGCGAAGGTTTGGCCAGAACCGTGACGGAAGCGGCCGATACGCTTCCCGAAGCGGCGGCATTCGCCTGATTTTCATGCCGAGGGACTTTTGATGCCGACGCTTTATATCACCCATGCCGACTGTCTCGGGCATGCGCCGTTCGAGGGGCATCCGGAACGACCGGCACGCCTTGAGGCGATCTGGAAGAAGCTGGAGGACGCGAAATTCGACGCGCTTCAGCGGGAAGATGCAATTGTCGCCGCGCCCGAGGCCGCCGCGCTCGCCCATCCCGAAACCTATGTGGAGCGGATCGCGGATCTGGCGCCAGCCGAGGGCATCGTCGGCATAGATGCGGATACAGCCATGTCGCCGGGAAGCTGGCGGGCGGCGCTTCTTGCGGTCGGAGCGGCAAAGCGCAGCGTCGATGCGGTCATGTCTGGTGAGGCGACAAATGCGTTCTGCGCCATTCGCCCGCCCGGACACCATGCAGAACACGATCGCGCGATGGGCTTCTGCCTCTTCAATAACGCCGCCATCGCCGCGGCCTACGCCCGCGCGGAATATGGCGCCGAACGTCTCGCGATCATCGATTTCGACGTGCATCACGGTAATGGCACCCAGGACATTTTCTGGAATGACCGCAATGTCTTTTACGGTTCGACACATCAGATGCCGCTCTATCCCGGTTCTGGCGCGATCCGCGAAACGGGCGCGGGCAATATTTTCAATGCGCCATTGAGGCCCGGTTCGGGCAGCGACTATTTTCGCATGGCGATGGAGGAGCGCATCCTGCCGGCGCTTGAGAATTTCGCCCCAGATCTGATCGTCATTTCAGCTGGTTTCGATGCCCATACCCGCGATCCGCTGGCCGATATACATCTTCAGGACGAAGATTTCGGCTGGATCACCGGCCGCCTGATGGACATCGCCGACAGGCGCTGCGAGGGGCGGATCGTCTCGCTCCTTGAGGGCGGTTACGATCTGCAGGGACTGGCGGGCGGCGTTGCCGCGCATGTCGGCCAGCTGATGCAGGCCTGAGGGCCTTGCCTTGGCCAAAGGGAGAGGGCTCAGATGAGCTGGCAATCCGCACCTGATCCGCGACCGGGCGATGCGCATGGCTGCGATGCTGTCGAGACGGTCATACTCGGCCGGTCCCGCGATGTCGGCGGCTTCGATGTCAGGCGCGTGCTGCCGTCCGCCCGCCGCCGCATGGTTGGTCCCTTCATCTTCCTCGATCAGATGGGACCGGCGGAGTTTCTCGTCGGCAACGGGATCGATGTGCAGCCGCATCCTCATATCGGGCTCGCCACCGTTACATACCTTCTGGACGGAGAGATCACCCACCGCGACAGCCTCGGCACGGAGATGAAAATCCTGCCCGGCGAGGTGAACTGGATGACCGCAGGCAGGGGTATCGTTCATTCGGAGCGCACCGCGCCGGAGGTCAAGGCGCGTGGCAGTCGTATTCTTGGCCTTCAGTCCTGGGTCGCACTGCCGAAGGATCAGGAAGAGACAGCGCCGGCCTTCGTCCACGTTGGCCGCGGCGAACTGCCTGTGATCGAAGGGGAGGGCAACTCCGTTCGTCTTGTCGCGGGCACTTTCGCTGGTGCCAGTGCGCCGGTTCATACGGCAAGCGCCATGGTCTATGCAGACGCCACGATGCGCGCCGGGGCGCGGCTGCCGATCGATGCCGATCATGAGGAAAGGGCAGTTTATGTCCTGTCCGGGCGTATTGAGATTGCCGGCGAGACCTTCGAATCCGGTGGGTTGCTGATCCTGAAACCTGGGGAAAGGGTTGCCCTGACCGCGCTTGCCGACAGCCGGCTGATGATCATCGGCGGTGAGACGATGGACGGACCGCGCCATATCTGGTGGAATTTCGTTTCCAGCCGCAAGGAACGAATCGATCAGGCAAAGGCAGACTGGAAGGCCGGCCGTTTCGATACCGTACCGGGCGACGAGAAGGAATTCGTGCCCCTGCCCGAATGAGCAGGGCGCCGTGACGAAGGAGCGGGCATTGGCCGACAGCGAAGGCGAAAAATCAGGTCGCGACAGCGACGTCGCATCGATGAGCTTCGAACAGGCGATCGGCGAACTTGAGTCGATTGTCGGCAGGCTCGAAGGAGGCCGAGTCCCGCTGGAGGAATCCATCCGCATCTATGAACGCGGCGATGCGCTGCGCGCACGCTGCGAGGCGCTCCTGAAGAATGCCGAGGCGAAGGTCGAGAAGATCACGCTCTCGCGTGACGGCACGCCCACCGGCACAGAGCCGCTCGATCCCGACTGAGGATTCCTTGGAGAGCGCAGGCAACCCCAATTGGCCCGATGGGCCGGTCCGTCGTCGTCGGGTGATCGTATTTCACGGAATCAATCCGGCGACGTTTGAGAATTTCTTCCGGCCCCGCCTCGGCCGCGAATTCGGGCGCTATGCCGAGATACGGCAATTGGATTTTCAGCTTGGGCCCTACGCCCGTGTCGACGACAATCCATACGTTCTTTCGCAGACGCTCTCGCTTGGAGATGGGGCTGGCAACGTCGAAACAGACTATGTCGTCTGCACCTGGGACGACGTCATACGTGCAGAGATCGAGCAGCCCTTGCCGCACTATGTGGTCGGTGGCTTGCACACTTTCTTTCGCTACCTTTTCAGTGGTGCGGTGTTCCGCATCTTCAAAGGTTACTTCCGCTTCGGTCTGATCTGGCTGTTTCCGTTTGCGGTCATTCTCTTTGCCGTGCTTGCGGCGCTGGCAGGAGGTTTTGCCGCTGCGACGCTGATTGACGGATGGCAGGGATTCGTCGCCGGTATTCTGATCGCGCTGCTCGTCATTCCAGCGGTCATTTTGGGTGTCGAACAGATCGCCAATGCGCGCTGGATCGGGTCTGGTTGGATATGGACCGACAAGGCTGGCGTCGGGCATCGCCCGACCGAGGAGCGCATACGGGCGATCGTGCCGACACTGGCTGGATTGCTGGATCGCAATGACGTCGACGAAACCGTGCTCGTCGGGCACAGTTCCGGCGTTATCCTGCTGGTCAGTGCGCTTGCCGATGTCATCGCGCGCCGGGGAAGCGAGCCTTTTCCGCGCCCGGCCTATCTGATGACGCCCGGCTCCGGTTTGCCCCTGGCATGCCATCCGGGCCACGTGCATATTCGCGAAGCCGTCTCCACCGTCGTCAGTTGCGGTTTTCTCGATTGGGTAGACGTGCAATCGAGGCACGACGCAATGAACATCTACAAGGCCTCGGTTCTGGATGTGCTTGGTATTGGCAAACTTCCCCGGAACAAGCCTCGCGTCCTGATCGCGCAGATCAAACGGATGATCCGGCCAGAGCAATATCGCCGGATTCGCCGGGACCAGATGCGGGTGCACATACAGACACTTCTCGCCAACGATTTGCCGTACTGGTACGATTACTGTCTCTTCGTCGCAGGCCGCGAACGCTTTCCTGATCGTGTCGATCGTGGCGAATTCTTCAATAGATGATGTCAGGCGTTTTGCGCCTGCACCCGTTGTCGTTTATGCAGGGGCGACATAGGTTTACATGAGCGGACATATCCGCTTTCGGAGCGCAGAGTTTTGACCCGACCCGATACACCGACGCTCGATCTCATCAATGTTCCCGCAGACCTGCGCGCGCTGCCGGCAGAGAAGCTGCGCGCTGTTGCGGACGAATTGCGTGCCGAGATGATCGATGCCGTGTCGCAGACCGGCGGCCACCTTGGCGCAGGCCTTGGCGTGGTCGAGCTGACCGTTGCGCTTCATTATGTATTCAACACGCCGGACGACAGGCTGATCTGGGATGTTGGCCATCAGGCCTATCCTCACAAGATTCTGACCGGCCGCCGTGACCGCATTCGCACGCTCCGGCAGGGTGGCGGACTATCGGGTTTTACCAAACGTGCCGAGAGCGAATACGACCCGTTCGGCGCGGCGCATTCCTCCACATCGATATCGTCGGCTCTCGGCATGGCGGTGGCGCGCGATCTCGACGGTCGGGACAACAATGTGATTGCCGTGATCGGCGATGGTGCGATGTCGGCGGGTATGGCCTACGAAGCCATGAACAATGCCGGCGCAAGTCACTCTCGCCTCATCGTCATCCTCAACGACAACGACATGTCGATCGCTCCGCCTGTGGGTGCGATGTCGGCCTATCTGGCGCGTCTGGGGTCCGGCAAGACCTACATGTCGCTGCGCGAGTTCGGCAAGCAGCTGACAGCACATCTGCCCAAGAAGGTAGATCGCGCGATCACCCGCGCGGTCGAGCACGCGCGCGGCTATGTGACGGGCGGGACGCTGTTTGAGGAACTCGGGTTCTACTATGTCGGCCCGCTCGACGGTCACAATCTCGACCATCTGCTGCCCGTTCTCCGCAACGTACGCGATGCCAAGGAAGGCCCCATCCTCGTCCATGTCGTGACTCAAAAGGGCAAGGGATACGACCCTGCGGAATCCTCCAGCGACAAGTACCACGGCGTTTCCAAGTTCAACGTCCTGACGGGTGAACAGGCCAAGGCAAAGCCCAATGCGCCGAGCTATACGAGCGTCTTTGCCAAGTCGCTGATCGCCGAAGCGGAACGCGACGACCGGATCGTCGCCGTAACGGCCGCCATGCCTTCGGGCACTGGCCTCGACAAGTTCGAAGGCCTGTTTCCAGCCCGCTGTTTCGATGTCGGTATCGCCGAACAGCACGCCGTGACGTTCGCGGCGGGTCTGGCCAGCGAAGGTTACAAGCCGTTCGCGGCGATCTATTCGACCTTTTTGCAGCGCGCCTATGATCAGATCGTCCATGACGTTGCAATTCAATCATTGCCCGTCCGCTTCGCGATCGATCGTGCCGGTTTCGTCGGCGCCGATGGCGCGACGCATGCGGGCACCTTCGATGTTGCCTATCTGTCCTGCCTGCCGGGTATGACGGTCATGGCGGCGGCGGACGAGCTGGAACTAATGCACATGGTCGCGACGGCCGCATCGCATGACGACGGCCCGATTGCCTTCCGCTATCCGCGGGGCGAGGGCATAGGCGTTGACCTGCCGGAACGCGGCACGCCCCTCACCATCGGCAAGGGGCGTGTGCTGCGAGAAGGCACCAGCATCGCGCTCCTGTCTTTCGGCACCCGCCTCGCGGACTGCCTTGCTGCTGCCGACGAGCTTCAGACCCTCGGCCTTTCGACGACGGTAGCCGATGCGCGATTTGCAAAGCCTCTCGATACCGATCTCGTTCGCCGGCTGGCGCGTGGCCATGAAGTACTGGTGACGGTGGAGGAAGGCTCTGTGGGCGGTTTCGGCTCGCAGGTCGCCCATTTCCTTCTCGGCGAAGGGTTGCTCGACAACGGGCTGAAGATGCGCACGCTCACCATGCCAGATAGCTTTGTCGATCAGGACAAGCCGGAAGCAATGTATGCGTCGGCGGGGCTCGACAGGAACGGCATCGTTTCTACCGTTGTCGCCGCGCTCGGCCGCGAGGCCGCGAGTGCTCCACGCCGGGCCTGACAGGGGCGGTTTATCCCATGAGACTGGACGAGGAACTGGTGCGCCGCGGTCTTTGCGCCAGCCGGGCAAGAGCGCGCGATTCCATTCTGAGGGGCGCGGTGACGGTCGACGGCTCCATCGTCACGAAGCCGGCCAGGACGGTCGGCCCGGAACAGGCAATCGGCTTCGATGATCCGGCGGCCGGCTATGTCTCGCGATCGGCGCTCAAGCTTGCAGCGGGTCTGGACGCATTCGGTTTCAACCCTGCAGACAGGGTCGGCCTAGATGTGGGTGCCTCGACTGGCGGCTTCACGCAGGTCCTGCTCGGGCGCGGCGCCAAAATGGTCTACGCGGTCGATGTCGGGCGCGATCAGCTTGCAGAAAAGATTGCGGCGGATGAGCGGGTCATTGTGATGGAAGGTGTCAACGCGCGCGATCTCGATGCTGCGCAAATTCCCGATCGGCCCGGCGCGATCGTCATCGATGTCAGCTTCATCTCGCAGCGTCTCCTTCTGCCCGCGGTACTTGCGCTTGCCGCTCCAGACGCGTTTCTCGTGTCGCTGGTAAAGCCACAGTTCGAGGTCGGGCGCGACGGCGTCGGCAAGGGAGGGATCGTGCGCGATGAGGGCGCTGCCCTCTCTGCACTGGCCGCGGTTGAAAGTGCGGTTGTCGATTGCGGTTTCGCGCTCGTCGGGCGCATGGATTCCCCGATAGAGGGCGGCGACGGCAACAGGGAATATCTGATTGGAGCGGTCAATGGCCGATGAGGTCACGATCGGCAGGCTCGGCCATCGCGGCGACGGTATCGTGAGCGGTCCGGGCGGCGAGTGCTTCGTGCCCGGTGCCCTGCCTGGAGAGCGCGTCGTCCTCAGGGGCGAAGGCGCCCGTCGCGAACTGAGCCGTATCGTTACGGCATCGCCAGACCGCGCTGAGCCGTTTTGCAGGCACTACGGTCAGTGCGGCGGCTGTGTGATCCAGCATCTGGAAGCCAGTCGAACGGCCGAATGGAAGAAGGCGATCGTCTCGGATGCACTTGCAAGTCGAGGGATTGACGCCATCGTCGACGGAACCTGGACGGCCCCGGACGCTTCGCGCCGCCGGGCAGTGTTCTCCCTTGCCCGTTTCGGGGGGCGTTCGGTGCTCGGCTTTCACGAGGCACGCTCCAGGCGAATTCTTGACCTCTCCGAATGCCCTATTCTGCTTCCGGTCATCGAGACGCGTCTTTCGGCGCTGAAGCGCCTCGGCGAGGTCTTTGCACCCCGTAAGGGCGAAGCGGCCATGCATGTACTCTCTGCTGGCAATGGTCTTGATGTTGCGATCTCGCCAGCAGGGACGGATCGCCTGCCGCCTGATATCGGCGAACGGATGCAGGCAGCTGGCGCAATCCGCCTGTCGCTGGACGGCGCGCTCGCGCTTCAGTTTGAACCGCCCACGCTTGATATGGCGGGTATTGCCGTCGCCCCACCACCTGCCGCATTCGTGCAGGCATCCGCCGAGGCAGAACGCGAAATGGCGCGGCTGGCGGGCGAATGGCTGGCAGATTGCACCAATGTCGCCGATCTCTTTTCCGGGATGGGCGCGCTTTCGCTGGCGCTCGCCCGCCATAGCCCCGTGACTGCGGTCGATTCGGACGTATTGGCGGTCGGTGCTCTGGAGACGGCGCTTCGCGGTGCCAGGGGCATCAAGCCCGTCCGGGTTCTGCGGCGCGACCTCTTCCGCGTGCCGCTGCAAAGCAGCGAACTCGCCGGGTTCGACGGCGTCCTCTTCGATCCTCCAAGAGCGGGAGCGGCGGCGCAGGCGACCGAAATTGCCGCATCGACGATCCGAAGGGTTGTCGCGATTTCATGCAATCCGGCAACGATGGCGCGCGATATCCGGATATTGCTGGATGGAGGCTATCGGCTCAGGCGCATCGTACCCCTTGACCAGTTCCGTCATGCTGCCCATGTCGAGGCGGTTGCCTGTCTGGAACGCTAGCCAAGCACATCGATAGCCGGCTTATAGTCCCGCCCCCGGGCAGCAGCAACGGCCTCGTGCGTTACGTTTCCGCGATGCACGTTCAGGCCGTTCATCAGATGGGGATCGTCGCGAAGGGCCTGCCTGTAACCTTTGCCGGCGATGGCGAGGATGAAAGGCAACGTCGCATTGTTGAGCGCGAAGGTGGATGTACGCGCGACGGCGCCCGGCATGTTTGCCACGCAATAGTGCACGACTTCGTGCAGCCTGTAGGTCGGATCTGCGTGCGTTGTGGGATGCGATGTCTCGCTCATGCCGCCCTGGTCGATGGCGACATCGACAAGAACCGACCCGCGCCGCATGCGCTTAACCATGTCCTCTGTCACAAGTTTGGGCGCGGAAGCGCCGGGCACGAGCACGGCGCCGACCACCAGATCGGCACCCATCACATATTCCTCGATCGTCGCGCTCGTCGAATAGATCGTGTTGAGCATTGAGCCGAACTGCATGTCGAGTTCGGCAAGCCGCGAGAGCGACCGGTCGATGACGGTGACATGGGCTTCCAGGCCCATCGCCATGCGTGCCGCATTGGCACCCACGACGCCGCCCCCGATGATCACCACGCGCGCTGCCGGCACGCCTGGCACGCCGCCAAGCAGCATGCCGCGTCCGCCCTGTTCCATCTCCAGACAATGCGCGCCGGCCTGGATTGCCATTCGGCCGGCGACTTCGCTCATCGGCGCAAGAAGGGGCAGGCCGCCGCGCGCATCGGTCACGGTTTCATAGGCGATGCAGACGGCCCCGGACCGGATCAGATCCTCCGTCTGCGCCTCGTCCGGCGCCAGATGCAGATAGGTGAAGAGGATTTGTCCCTCACGCAGCATCGCGCGTTCGTTCGCCTGCGGCTCCTTGACCTTCACGATCATGTCGGCTCCGGCGAACACGGTGCGGGCATCCGGCGCTATTTCAGCGCCGGCGGCCACGTAATCGGCGTCGTCAAAACCGATGGCGTGTGCGGCGTCATGTTCGACGATAAGCTGATGTCCGGCGCGAACGGCCTCCAGCACGGAAGCCGGTGTCATGCCCACCCGGTATTCGTGGTTCTTGATCTCTTTGGGTACGCCAATCTTCATCAGAACGCTCCCCTTGCCGCTTTAATCTATTTAGGCGACGGGCGGTTCCGTTGAAAGTGCGTCAGCGCTTGATGATTTCGGTGGAGGCAATCTCGATGCCGAATCCGTCAAGGCCGACATAGGTACGCGGACGCGTCGTATAGAGGCGAATGGAGCGCACGCCGAGATCGCGCAGGATCTGCGCCCCGAGGCCGATCTCACGCCACTGTTCCTGGCGGTTGAGCGCGGTGCCATGTTCTTCCTCGATGCCCTCGCGGCTGCGCCGGCTACGACCGGCCTGGACGCCAACGGACCCTTCGCGCAGATACACGACGACACCGCGGCCGATCTCGCCGAATTCCTTGACGATACTGTTGATGTAGCGGCCCGACCCGAAGACGTCGGTCGAGACATCTTCAAGATGCAGGCGAACCGGCACGTTCTCGCCATCCCGGATGTCGCCGAAGATCAGCGCCAGATGCTGCATGGCATCCCATGGCGTCGAATAGGAAATGGCGCGTGCGCGGCCGCCGGCGGTGTCGATGGGGGCTTCCTCGACCCGCGAGACAAGCGTTTCCTGCCGTTGCCGGTAGGCGATGAGATCGGCAACCGACACCATCTTCAGCCCGTGCTGCCTGCTGAATTCTGTAACCTGCGGGCCGCGCATCACCGTGCCATCGTCATTGACGAGTTCGCAGATCACGCCGACGGGCGGAAGATTGGCGAGCTTGCACAGATCGACCGCGGCCTCCGTATGGCCGGACCGCATGAGAACGCCACCCTCGCGGGCAATCAGCGGGAAAATATGGCCAGGTCGTACGAAGTCCTGTGCGCCGGTATTGGGATTGGCAAGCGCGCGGACCGTATTGCAGCGGTCTTCGGCGGATATGCCGGTCGTGGTGCCGTGCTTGAAGTCCACGGAGACCGTGAACGCCGTCGAGTGCGGCGCGTCGTTGTCGGCAACCATCGGATCGAGACGCAGCCGGCGCGCATCCTCGCGCGTCATCGGCGTGCAGACGATGCCCGAGGTATGACGAACAATGAAGGCGAGGGCCTGCGGCGTTGCGTGGACAGCGGCGAGGATGAGATCGCCTTCGTTTTCGCGATCATCGTCATCGGTGACGACAACCATCTCGCCCGCTTCAATGGCGCGGATGGCTTCGGCCACCCGGGTCATGTGTTCGCTCATGCCGTGCATGGACGTCCTATCCTTCATTTGCCGCCACCCGCGCCCGTCTGCGCCCTGTGCCGGAGGTAGTGGTCCGCAATTACCAGCGCAAGCATGGCTTCGCCGACGGGAACCGCGCGAATGCCGACGCATGGGTCGTGCCGGCCTTTGGTGATGACATCGGTGTTTTCCCCGTCCCGCGTCACGCTGCTGCGTGGGATGAGGATCGAGGATGTCGGCTTGACCGCGAAACGCGCAACGACTGGCTGTCCGGTGGAAATGCCGCCCAGAATGCCGCCGGCATTGTTGGATCCGTATAGAACCTTGCCGTCATTACCCATGCGCATCTCGTCGGCATTCTGTTCGCCGGTCAATTCAGCCGCGCTGAATCCGGCGCCGATCTCGACACCCTTCACCGCGTTGATGGACATCATCGCAGACGCGATATCGCTGTCGAGTTTTCCATAGACCGGCGCACCAAGCCCTTCCGGCACGCCTTCGGCGACCACCTCGACGACCGCACCGACGGAATTGCCGCTCTTGCGGATGCCGTCGAGATAGTCAGCCCATATCTCGGCCGTCTTCGCATCGGCGCAGAAGAACGGGTTGCGGTCGACCTCGTCCCAGTCGAAGCGGTCGCGGTCGATCGCGTGCGGCCCGATCTGAACGAGCGAGCCGCGGATGGTCAGGCCGGGGACGACCTTGCGCGCTATGGCGCCGGCAGCGACCCGCATTGCTGTCTCGCGTGCTGACGAGCGGCCGCCGCCGCGCGGATCGCGAATGCCGTATTTGCGCTCATAGGTCAGGTCCGCATGCCCGGGCCTGAACGTCTTCGCGATCTCCGCATAGTCCTTGGAGCGCTGGTCGGTATTCTCTATCTGCAGCGCAATCGGTGTGCCGGTGGTCACCTGAACGCCGGTCTGGTCCGGGTAGACACCGGAAAGGATACGGACCTGGTCGGCTTCCTGCCGCTGCGTCGTGTAGCGCGACTGGCCCGGGCGGCGCTTGTCCAGAAAGGGCTGGATGTCGCTCTCGGCAAGCGGGATCAGTGGCGGACAGCCGTCCACCACGCAGCCGATGGCCGGCCCGTGGCTTTCGCCCCAACTGGTGAAGCGGAACAGATGTCCGAAGCTGTTGTGCGACATGAGATCGCTGGTTTCCCTGAAAATTGATGGGCTTTTCTAGGCGAGCCGGGGCGGCGCGTCAAAGCAGTTCGACGGTGCCTGCCTCAAACAGCCGGATACGGTCCTGCCGCACCGGGATTTTCATCATGTCTTCGGGTGCAATTCCGCACAGCAGATAGTGCACGACCCGCATGATGCCGCCATGCCCGACAACGACGGCCGGGCCGGGCAGGGCATCCAGCCAGGGTTTCACGCGTTCGATCACCATCTGGTAACTTTCGCCGCCCGGCACGACATAACCGATAGGGTCGGCTTCTCGGGCCTCCCATTCGTCGCGCCGCAGCTCCTGCACCTCGTCGAAAAGCAGGCCCTGCCACTCGCCATAGCTGGTCTCGATAATCCGCGGCTCGGTGGAATAGGCCATCGGGTCGAGTCCCATCGTTTCCCGGATAATCTCCATCGTTTCGCGCGTTCGCACAAACGGAGAGGCGATGAAGGACACGCCACCGGGATCGATCTGCTCGTCGGCAAATAGTTTCCGCAAGACCTCGCCGTTGCGGGCGGCCTGCGCCCGGCCTGTCTCGTTGAGCGGATTTTCGATCTGTCCCTGATATCTCTTGGTCAGATTCCAGTCGGTCTCGCCGTGGCGGACATACCAGAAACGGGGATGGTCCGGCATGCTGGCTTCCTGGATGGCCGTAATGCGTTTCTGAAATCTCAGGTGGTGGCGATATCGGGCGCGTCGACGGCTTTCATGCCGATGGCGTGATAGCCAGCGTCCACATGATGGACTTCACCCGTCACCCCGCGCCCCATGTCGGAAAGCAGGTAAAGCGCGGATTGACCCACGTCTTCGATGGAGACGGTACGGCGCAGCGGCGCGTTGTACTCGTTCCATTTCAGGATGTAGCGGAAATCGCCGATTCCGGAAGCCGCGAGCGTCTTGATCGGGCCGGCGGAAATCGCATTCACGCGGATAGCCTGCTTGCCGAGGTCTTCGGCGAGGTAGCGTACACTTGCCTCCAGCGCGGCCTTTGCAACGCCCATCACGTTGTAATGCGGCATGACTTTTTCTGCGCCGTAATAGGTCAGCGTCAGGATCGATCCGCCATTGCCCATCAGCTTCTCGGCGCGCTGCGCGATCGCTGTCAGCGAATAGCAGGAGATCTGCATGCTGCGGGTGAAATTGTCCGGCGAGGTATCCACGTAGCGTCCGTCGAGCTCATCCTTGTCGGAGAACGCGATGGCGTGGACGACAAAATCCAGGCCGCCATATTTCTTCGCGCAGAAGTCGAAGACCGCGTCGATCGTACCGGCATCGGTCACGTCGCAATGCCCGGCGACATCGGCGCCGAGTTCCTGCGCCAGTGGTTCGACCCGCTTTTTCAGCGCATCGCCCTGATAGGTAAGCGCCATCTGGGCGCCGGCGTCGGCGCAGGCCTTGGCGATGCCCCAGGCAATCGAGCGATTATTCGCCACGCCAAAGATGAGGCCCCGCTTGCCGGCCATCAATCCGCTGGTACCCGTCATTTTGTGTCCGCTGCCTTGTCGACGCTGGAAGGTTCCGCCGTCCTATGCCACGGGCCGGGTGTCGGCATCAAGTCGCAAGGCGTCTTGCGGTACCGTCGACGTGCTTACTCGCCGACCTTCGAATGCCGCCATTCGCGCATCAGCGACTGTAGCGTGGCATCGTCCTTTTCAGGAAGGGCAATGCGCGGCGTGACGTAAATGTCGCCGCGTCCACCCTTTTCCTTGTGGAGTCCGCGCCCGCGCAGCCGAAGCGTGCTGGTCGCCTTCTTGCCCGGCGCGATTTTCAGTTCGACATTACCGTCGGGGGTCATGAAACGCGCCTTGCCGCCGAGCACCGCGAGATCGAGCGATATGGGCAGGTCAGCGCGCAGGTCGGTTCCCTCGGCGCGGAACTGCGCGTGCGGCTTGAGCGACAGGGTCACCACAGCATCGGCCGCGCCAACGGGGGTCTGCTGGCCCTGGCCTTTAAGCCGGACCTGCTTTGCGCCGACCGGTCCCGGCGGCACGTTGATCTCGACCGTTTTGCCGCTCGGAACAATGATCCGGGCCTTGCCCTGCACGGCTTCTTCGATGGTGATGGCCGCGTTGACCGGCGTCGGTTCAGGCGCCATGCCGCGCGCGCCGGGATGGGCGCCGCCGCGACCCTGCCCGAAGCCGCCGAGAATGTCGGAAAGGATATCTTCTCCGCCGCCGCCGCCGAAATGCCATTCAAAGCCGCCGCTGCGACCGGCGTTGCGAAAGCCGGAACCGCCCATGCCGGCGCCACCGCCAAAGCCGCGAGGATCAAATCCGGCGCCACCGCCGAACCCGTGCATGCGCGGATTGCCGTCAGCGTCGATCTCGCCGGCGTCGAAGGCGCGCCGTTTCTCCTTGTCGGCAAGCAGATCGTAAGCGTGCGTTGCCTCGGAGAAGCGCTCCTGCGCCTTGGGATCATCCTTGTTCGTGTCCGGGTGATAGCGCTTGGCGAGCTTGCGATAGGCGGACTTGACGTCCGATTCGCTCGCATCGCGCTTTACGCCCAACACCTCATACGGGTTCCGTGCCATTCAACTCTACCAACATTTCGAAAAACGCCGGGCGCGAAAAGGCGCCGGCGCATTTGCCAGAAATCCTGCATTTATGTGGTGATAGCACAATTCCTGTGCAAGTTTTCATGCTGCTTGAAAAGAGTTCAGGCTGCCGTCATCGGTTCGACCGTCCATACCCCTGTCGATGCCCTGCAGGCATCGAAGATCAGCTCGCCGGCACCTGACGTGTTGTCGATGATCGACAGCCGGCGACAGGGGTCTCCGTTTGGCGCGGCAAAGCTCGCGGTCGGCGTGATCGAGCCGCCATTTTCGTCGTCTTTCCACGAAACCGTGTTGCCGTCTTCGCTCTCGCTGAGAACGATCAGCATTGCATCGCGGACCGATGGCCAGCGCTCGGCCCCGATGAGGACCGGCAGGGTGCTGGAGGCGATCCGGTCGGGAATCGATCCCGTCGTTTCGTTGTCGGATTTGGAGAAAAACCCGGAGACACCGCCGGTTGAGAGCTGGGTGGAACAGCCTGCAAGCAACAGGGATGCCGCCAGCGTCAGGGCCAGCGGCGCCCGCATGCGGCGGGTACCCCGTCTCGCCAGGCGAGAGTTGATCCTATATATGCTCGTCCCCATTGCCCCACGCCCTTATGGGCGGTCCCTGGTGCGTATTTCCCAATCCCCGGCGTGAGCGTCGGGCCCAGACCTGGAGATCGGGTGTCCATGACCGATTCAACGCCTGAAGGGTTAACTAAAGGTGTGCTCTCGCCCGATGCCGATCCGATTGCCCTGTTTGCGGAGTGGCTGGATGAGGCGGGAAAGAGCGAATTGAACGATCCCAATGCGATGGCGCTGGCGACGGTCGATGCGGAAGGCATGCCAGACGTCCGTATGGTGCTGCTGAAGGGTTTCGACGAGCGGGGATTTTCTTTCTACACCAATCTGGGGAGCGCCAAGGGACGCGAACTGGCGGCCAATCCGAAGGCCGCATTGTGCTTTCACTGGAAGTCGCTGCGCCGTCAGATCAGGGTTCGCGGCAATGTGGAATCCGTGAGCGATCAGGAAGCGGACGAATATTATGCCTCGCGTCATCGGCTCAGCCGACTTGGCGCCTGGGCGTCGCGGCAGTCGCAGCCGTTGGAAAGCAGGCGCGCGCTGGAAAGGGCGGTCGCGCGCTATACGGCCGAGTTTGCGATAGGCCGGGTGCCGCGACCCGAGTGGTGGTCAGGATTTCGGATCGTTCCGAGAGAAATCGAATTCTGGGCCGACAGGCCGTTCCGCCTGCACGAACGCATCCGCTTTACTGCCGCCGGATCAGGCGCGTGGCATGCGCAGCGCCTATATCCGTGATAGAAGCGGGTTTGACAGTCCGGAGCCGGTAATATGCCCTCGAGCCTTGAATCCAGACATAACGAGCCGCGACGCACGCTGATTCTCACCGGTGCGTCGCGCGGGATCGGGCATGCAACGGTGAAGCGATTTTCAAGCGCCGGCTGGCGCGTCATCACATGCTCGCGGCACGGGTTCCCCGAAAACTGCCCCTGGGAGGCAGGTCCGGAAGATCATATCCAGGTCGACCTCGCAGATCCCTCGAACACAATCGACGCCATCGCGGAGATGCGCGACCGCCTCAAGGCCGATGGCGGTCGTCTCAACGCGCTGGTCAACAACGCTGCAATCTCGCCAAAGCTCGATGGCGGTGCGCGGATGGGCACCCTCGATACCGGCGTCGAAGACTGGCAGCATGTTTTTCAGGTCAATTTCTTCTCGTCCATCATGCTGGCCCGCGGCCTGCTGGAAGAGCTCGAGGCCGCGAAGGGCGCCGTGCTCAATGTCACATCCATTGCCGGCAGCAGGGTGCACCCGTTCGCCGGCGCGGCCTATGCCACGTCGAAGGCGGCGCTGGCTGCGCTGACACGCGAGATGGCGCATGATTTCGGCCCGCGCGGCGTCCGCGTCAACGCGATCGCGCCTGGCGAGATCGATACCTCGATCCTGTCTCCGGGTACCGAAAAGATTGTCGAGCAGATCCCGCTGCGCCGCCTCGGCACGCCCGAGGAGGTAGCCAAGATTATCTATGTCCTGTGTACCGAGACCGGTTCCTACGTCAACGGCGCTGAAATCCACATCAATGGCGGCCAGCATGTCTGACCGGCGTCTGCCGTGGACGATGTTGCTGCTGTGTCTCATTCTCTCCACTCCCGCCCATGCGGGACGCCTGCCGGACGGGGGCACTGCCCGGGCGGGCGGATCGGGTATCGTAGCGGCGTGGTATGAGGACCCGACCTCACGTTACGATCATGGCATTCTGGGCGACGCGATCGAGGCCGGAACGCTTGTCGCGCGGGATTCAAAAGGAAATTCCCACGCGATCGTACTGCCCGAAAGCGAGGTTTTTGAGGACATCACGCCGCGGCTGGCCGATCTGGATGGCGATGGGAATGCGGAAGTCATCGCTATTCGCTCAAGCCTCTCGGCGGGCGCTTCACTTGCGATCTATGGTCTGCGCGATGGCAAACTTCAGATGGTTGCGGCGACGCCTTTCATTGGCCGCGCACATCGCTGGATTTGTCCTGCCGGTATTGCCGATTTCGATGGCGACGGACGCGTCGAGATAGCGCTGGTCGCAACACCGCATATTGGCGGGACGCTGGAATTCTGGCGGCTTCGGGGAAGCGGTCTTTCGCGCATCGCGGCACTTGGCGGGTTCAGCAATCACACGATCGGATCGCGCAACCTTGCTGAAGCGGCCACCGGCGACGTTGATGGGGACGGCGTCCCCGAACTCGTGCTACCAGATGCCACGCGCACGTCCCTGGCGGCCGTTGCGCTTCAAGGGTCGCGGGCGATCATATTGGATAAGCAACCGCTCGGCGGTACCGCAACCGGATCGATTCGCCTCGATGGCGCCAATGCTCAGGTCGATACATCGGCGGGACGGCGCCGTATTACCTTTGCCGTCCCTCGGCGGTGAATCTCCAAAAAACGCTCAGTTGGCCTTCGGCTCGACCATGTTGAGCATTTCGTAGAAGTGCGGCTGTTCGGGCTGCTTCTTCAAAGGCTCGCAATATCTGGCTGCGGCGGTCACTGCGAGAATACCCACTTCATGATAGCACTCGGCCAGCGCATCGTGCGCTGCGTCAAATTCCAGTTCGTCGGCTTTTCGGCCCATCTTCCCAACTCCGTCCGTTTGCGTCGTCTACGGTGAACAACCGAGCGACGGCGCGCATAGGTCCACGACATGTGGTCGGCGCATCGGGCGAAGACGCAGATTACGCCCTGCGTCCGGTGGTCGGCCATGTGGCGGCATGAATGCTTCTATTCGGGCAAATTCGTGGCCGAATTTCACAATGCCGCACTGCAACAACGGATTTTGCGCCGAAAAGGTTTCCCAATTATCAACCATGCGGCGTCAGGCCGCGGCCCACGCCTCGGTTGCATCCAGTGCTGCTTCGAGCCGATCGAAGAGACTATCGATCTCTTCGTCCGTGATGATCAGGGGAGGGCAGAGGGAAATGATGTCACCGGCCATCGATCGGGCAATCAGTCCACGCTGTTCGGCTTCGAGCGCAACCCGTGGGCCAATGCCCTTCCTGGGATCAAATGGTGTCCGGCCTGTCTTGTCGGCGACGAGTTCAAGCCCGCCAATCAGCCCGATCCCGCGCGCTTCGCCGACCAGCGGATGGTCGCCGAGTGCCTTAAGCCGCTCCTGGAACCGCACCGACCGCGCAGCGGCCTGTCCGACGATATCGTCCCGCTCATAGATTTCCAGCGTCTTCAGGGCGACCGCAGCGGCAACAGGATGGCCCGAATAGGTGAACCCGTGACCGAACGTGCCGATCTTCTCGCTCTCGGACAGCGCCGCCTGATACATCGCCTCCGGCACGGTCAGCGCGCCGATAGGCTGATAGGCGGATGAAAGGGCCTTCGCGACGGATATGCTGTCCGGTGAGAAGCCCAGCGCCTGGCTGCCGAACATCGTCCCAAGTCGTCCGAACCCGCAAATCACCTCGTCCGCGATCATGTAAACGTCGTAGCGACGGCAGATTGCCTCGATCTTCTGGAAATACGTAGCGGGTGGGACGACGACGCCGCCGGCACCCATCACGGGCTCGGCGATGAAGGCGGCAACCGTATCCGGCCCTTCCTTCAGGATCAGCGCTTCCAGATTGCCGGCGAGCCTTGATGCGAAGTCCTCTTCGCTCTCGCCGTCTTCGGCGTAGCGGAAGTGGCTCGGGCAGTCGGTATGCAGGATCCGGTCTATGGGCAGGTCGAAGTCGGCATGATTGGCCGGCAGGCCCGTCAGGCTCGCCGACGCGATCGTGACACCGTGGTAGGCTCGCTGCCGGCTGATGATCTTCTTTTTCTTCGGCCGCCCGAGCGCGTTGTTCATGTACCAGACGAGCTTGATCTGGCTGTCATTGGCTTCTGATCCGGAATTCGTGAAAAAGACTTTCGACGCGGGAACCGGCGAGATTTCCTTGAGCCTTTCTGCAAGTTCGATGGCGGGATCATGTGATTTTCCGGCAAAAAGATGCGCAAAGGACAGGCGCCGCATCTGTTCTGCTGCCGCCTGGACCAGTTCCTCGTTGCCGTAGCCCAGCGAGGTGCACCAGAGCCCTGCCATCCCGTCGATATATTCGCGTCCGCCCGAGTCGCGGACGTAGACACCGCTTCCCGATTCCAGGATCGGCGGCCCGTTCTCCCTGTGACGGACGAGATTGGTATAGGGATGAAGCAGCGTTTCCACATCGCGGACCGCCTGATTGCTCAAAGGTGATTTGGCTACACTCATGATGGAACCCCGCTGAATGCGCGAAAGCCTAACAACGCGCCCCCTCCGCCTTCAAGCTAATTGAACTTGCCGTGGATGCAGCGTTAGCCTTCCCGACAGAGCCATAAGAACAACGGCAATTAAGGGAGGAAATTCGCTATGCAGGGACTGATGCAGGACTGGCCGCTGCTGGTTCACAAGATTCTCGATCACGCGGCAATTCAGCATGGCGGGCGAGAGGTCGTGTCGCGGTCGGTGGAAGGCCCCATACATCGCACCGACTACAGCGAGCTGCGGCACCGTTCGCTCAGGGTTGCCCAGGCACTAGACAGGTTCGGGATTGTCGGGGGAGACCGCGTTGCAACGCTTGCCTGGAACACATGGCGGCATCTTGAGATATGGTATGGCATCAATGGCGTCGGCGCCATCTACCACACGATCAATCCGCGTCTTTTCCCTGAGCAGATCGCCTATATCGTCAATCATGCGGCTGACCGCATCCTCTTCACCGATCTCACCTTTCTGCCACTGGTTGAGGCCCTTGCCGGGCATCTGAAGACGCTGGAACTCGTCGTCGTCATGACCGACGCCGAACACATGCCGGATTCGAAACTCGCGAATGCCGTGAGCTATGAGGAATGGATTGCCGGCTGCGACGGGAATTTTGTCTGGAAGGACGTCGATGAGAACGCTGCTTCGGGCATGTGTTACACCTCCGGCACCACGGGCAATCCGAAGGGCGTCGTCTATTCGCACAGGTCCAATATCCTTCATGCGATGATGGCGGCGGCCACGGACATGATGGGTCTGTCCTTCAACGACACGGTGCTGCCGGTCGTGCCGATGTTCCACGCCAACTGCTGGTCGCTGGCGTTCGCTGCGCCGATGAATGGCGCAAGACTGGTGATGCCCGGCGCCAAGATGGACGGAGCCTCGATCTGGGAGCTGCTGGACAGCGAGAAAGTCACGCTTTCCGCCGCAGTGCCGACGGTCTGGATGATGCTTCTCCAGCACATGGAGGAAACGGGCAAGAAGTTGCCGCATCTCACGCGTGTCGTCATCGGCGGCGCGGCCTGCCCGAGGGTCATCATCGACAAGTTCGAGAACGACTACGACGTTCAGGTCATTCACGCCTGGGGCATGACCGAACTCAGCCCGCTCGGAACGGTCTGCACAATCAAGCCGGAGTATGGCGGGCTCAGAGGCGAGGCATTGCTCGACATCAAGGAAACACAGGGCCATCCGCCCTTTGGCGTCGAAATCAAGATCACCAACGACGCCGGCAAGAGTCTTCCCTGGGATGGCAAGACGTTTGGCCGGCTCAAGGTTCGCGGACCGGCCATTGCCCGGGCCTATTACCGGGACGACAGCGACATCCTTGACGACGAGGGTTACATGGATACCGGCGATGTCGCGACCATCGATCAGAATGGCTACATGCGCATTACCGACCGGTCGAAGGACGTAATCAAATCCGGCGGTGAATGGATATCCTCCATCGATCTGGAGAATATCGCGGTCGGCCATCCGCATGTTGCCGAAGCCGCCGTAATCGGCATCGCCCATCCCAAATGGGACGAAAGGCCGTTGCTGATCGTCGTGCCGAAAAAAGGAGAGACTCCCGAAGCCGAGAGCATCCTCGCCCATCTCGAAGGCAAGGTCGCGAAATGGTGGATGCCGGACGCGGTTGTGTTTGTGGAAGAAATACCGCATACGGCAACGGGTAAGATTCAGAAGATGGCGTTGCGGGAAAAATTCTCCGATTATGTCCTGCCGACAGCCGATCAGGATTGATCGCCACGCATGATGACAGCCCGGTTCCGCCTTATTCGCTCGCGACAGGCAGTGTGGAGCCGGCGACTGTCCCTCTTTACGATTCCGCTGCTTCTGTTGGCGGCGCTGCTGTCGCGCAACGGCTATATCGACCCGCCGGTCGTTCTGACCGTCATCAGCTTTGCCGTCGTGCTGGCCGCGCTGGCCGTTGGTCTTGCGATCAGCGCGTTCGTATCGATCTGGCGTTTCGGCCATCTCGGATTTCGCAAAGCGCTGCTTGGCTTCATCGTCGGGGCCCTTGTCCTTGTGATCCCCGGCTATGTCATCACGACGGTTGTCGACAAGCCTGCGTTGAATGACGTCTCTACCGATCTTCAGAACCCGCCCGCGTTCATCGCCGCAGCCCGTGTGCGCAAGGCGGACGAAAACCCCGTCGCGTATAATCCTGCCAATGCGGCAATCCAGCAGCAGGCCTATCCCGGAATAGAGCCTGTCGAACTCAAGCTTTCCGCTGAGGAGGTCTACCGCCTCGTTCTTGAGAAGGTCGTCGCGGAAAGATGGCAGGTGCTTGATGAACGCCAGCCGGTCAACGCGATAGAGGGCCGGGTCGAGGCCGTCGCGCCTTCGCTCATCTTTGGCTTCCGTGATGACGTCGTGATCACCGTAGATGCGCTCGGCGAGGAGGCTTCTGTCGTGAACATGCGCTCGGCCTCAAGATACGGGCGGCACGACCTCGGTCGCAACGCCGACCGAATTTACGATTTCCTCGGCGAACTCATCGAAACGGCCTCGCCCATGGAGACGAGATAGGCGCCTGTCGCAGGCATCACGCCATCCGGAAGGCGCTCTCGCGCGATACCGGGCCGTCGCTCACCACAAGTCCCTTCCCGACGAGATCTTCCAGATGCGCCAGCACAGACATGCCGGCCGCTCCGGCGAGCTTCGGATCGAGCCCCTCGTAGATCGCCGTAACGATCTCGGGGATCGTACGGTCGCCCTTGCGTAGCCTATTGACGATCGCGGCCTCGCGCTGGCGCCTGTGATGCATCAGGGCGCGGCTGAACCGCTGCGGGTCCTTTACCGGCCCGCCATGCCCAGGCCAGTAGATCTTGTGATCCATGGCGATCAGGCGGGCGAGGGATGCCATGTAGTCGGCCATGTCGCCGTCTGGCGGAATGACCACCGAGGTCGACCAGCCCATGACATGATCGCCGCTGAAAAGCGCTCCGGTCCCGGCCAGCTCGTAGCAGAGATGGTTGGAGGCATGGCCCGGCGTTGCAATCGCCGTCAGCGCGAAATCGCCGATCTCCAGAGTCTCGTTGTCGACGAGTATCCGCTCGGGCACATAGTCGCGCGAATGGCTGCTGTCCATGCCCGACGCGACCAGCGACTTCGTCGACGGCACATACGGCGCGCAGCCGATGATCGGGGCACCTGTTCGCGCCTTCAGCGGATTGACCAACGTGGCATGGTCGCCATGCGTATGGGTCACGATAATGGCCTTGATCTGCTCGCCCTTCGTTTCCTCAAGCAACGCTTCCAGATGCGCCGTATCGTCTGGTCCCGGATCAATGATCGCCACTTCGCCGCGGCCGACGATATAGGTATTCGTCCCCTGGTAGGTGAATGGCGAAGGGTTGTTGGCGATCAGGCGGCGCACCCCGGGCTGCACCTCGTCCACGCGTCCCCGGACGAAGTCCAGTTCCATATTCATCTCCAGCACGTCGCTCACGCTTTGCTCCTCGGAAGGGTGGTGTAAATCGGCTTGTCGCCATCCGGTCAACTGTCTATACCGGCTTTGTTCGATATCGGCGGGCGCGAGCCCCCTTATCACCGTGAATTTACTTCTGGAGGGTATACCATATGACGTCCCCCGTTACAGGTTCGGCTACGCTGATGGACCGCGTCTGGCCGGCCGAATCTACGTCGGCAAAGATTTTGCGCAATGTTGTGCTGGTGCTGGCAGGAACGGCGCTGATCGCCATTTCATCGAAGATCCTGGTCCCGTTCTGGCCGGTTCACATGACGATGCAGACGGCTGTGATCATGATCATCGCTGCCGCATATGGCTGGCGCCTTGGTACGCTGACCGTGATTGCCTACCTCGTCGAAGGTGCGATGGGCCTTCCGGTCTTTACGGGCACCCCGGCAAAGGGCATTGGCATCGCCTATATGCTGGGATCCACGGGTGGCTATCTCCTTGGCTTCGTTGCGCTGGCCTTCGTTGTCGGCTGGGCCGCCGAACGTGGTTTCGACCGCCGTCCCGTCATGCTGACCGGCGCCATGCTTGTCGGCGAAGTCATCATGTATGCGCTTGGCATCTTCTGGCTCGGCTACCTGATGGGCTGGGACAAGCCCATCCTGGAATGGGGCCTCTATCCCTTCCTTGCCGCTGAAGTCGTCAAGATCGCGCTTGCGGTTGCGGCCGTTTCGCTGGGTTGGCGCGTATTCCGCGGCATTCGCGGCTAAGGGTTTCGCTAACTCAATGCAAAAGGCCCGCTGCGTCAGCAGCGGGCCTTTTTATTTGCCGGGCTTCTGGCAGCCAGAACGTTAGCGTTTGTTGGCCAGATACATCGGGCCGCCGCGATAGCGCGGGAATCCGTAGCCGAGCACCATGACGACATCGATATCGGAAGGCTGCAGCGCGATCCCCTCATCAAGGATCTTCTGGCCCTCGGACTGCATGTTGCCGAGAATACGGGCCATGATTTCGTCGCTGGTCATCGGCTTGCGGGTGAAGCCGTGGCGCGCGGACTCTTCCAGGATGATCTTCTCAACGATGGGGTCGGGCGTGCCCTTGCGCGCGCCGTCCTCGTATGAGTACCAGCCCGCGCCCGTCTTCTGGCCATATCGGCCCAGCTCGCAGATGCGGTCGGCAATCGAGGAATAGCGAATCGAGGGGTCACGCGTCGGTGCCTCGCGCTTGCGGCGTCCCCAGTTGATGTCGAGGCCCGCCATGTCCTGCATTTCGTAGATGCCCATCGGAAAGCCGAACTTCTTCATGGCCGCATCGACTTCCTGCGGCAACACGCCCTCCTCGAGCATGAAGTCTGCGTCGCGCCGGTAGGCCGACATCGTCCGGTTGCCGATGAAGCCATCGCAGACACCGGCAACGACGGGCGTCTTCTTCAGCTTCTTGGCAAGCGAGAAGGACGTGGAGAGCGTCTTCAGGCTCGATGTGTCCGTACGTACGATCTCCAGCAGCTTCATGACATGGGCCGGCGAGAAGAAGTGCAGGCCGATGACGCGCGACGGGTCCTTCACCACTTCGGCAATCTGATTGACGTCGAGATAGGAGGTGTTGGAGGCCAGAACCGCATCCGGCTTGGTAACCGCATCGAGCTGCCGGAAGACGTCGCGCTTGACGTCCATGTTCTCAAACACGGCTTCGATGACCGCGTCGGCATGCGAGAATGCCGCGTAGTCGCTAGAGGTCACGAAATCGGCCATGGCCCTGTCGTAACCTGCCTGGCTGATCAGTCCGCGCTTGAGGCTTGCTCCCAGCGTCGAGGCGACCCGTTCGCGCGCCGCATTTGCCGCATCGGCGTCGCGTTCAACGAGCGTCACGGCGATGCCGGCCAGCATCAGCGCGGTCGCAATTCCCGCGCCCATCAGACCGCCACCGACAACGCCGACCCGGTTCAGTTCGGCTGGCGGATGTTTCTCCATGCCCTCCGGCCGCGCGGTGTGGCGCTCCGACATGAACATATAGCGCAGCGCCTTGGCCTGCTCGGAATCCAGCAGCTTGTGGATGCGGACCTGTTCGTTGGCGAGAGCCTCGCGGGCTGGCAGGGTTACCGCATCGCGGATGCAGTCGAAATTCTCCATCGGGGCATCCTGACCGCGTGCCGATTTGCGCACCTCGGCTTCAGCGGCCGCGAGCGTTTCCGCATCCGGCGTTTCCCGCACCGGCAGATCCATGAGCCTTCTCGGCTCACCTGCCGCCGCCGCCTTTTCCGCCAGCGCCAGCGCCTCGGCCATCAGGTCTTTCTCGGCGATTGCGTCGATAAGGCCGAGTTCAAGAGCCTTCTTTGCATTCACCGGCTTGCCAGTCGTGACCATGTCGACGGCGTCCTTGAACGGCACGAGCCGCGGCAGGCGAACCGTGCCCGCCGCACCCGGAAGCAGCCCGATATTGACTTCCGGAAGCCCGAGCATCGTGCCGGGTGCTGCAATCCGCTTGTGGCAGGCCATCGCGAGTTCCAGGCCGCCGCCCAGCGCATATCCGTGGATCACGGCAACCCAGGGAAATACCGACCCTTCGATCAGGTCGAACGTGTCATAGAGTTCCGGCACTTCCGGCCGGTTGTCCATTTCGCTGATGTCGGCGCCGGCCACGAATGTCCTGCCGGTCGTCGTCATCAGCCCGGCCCGGATCGAACTGTCCTTGCCGATCTTCTCCATCAGCTGGTGAAGTTCGTTGCGTACCTTGCCGGACAGCGCGTTCACCGGCGGATGATCGATCGTCACGGTGGCGATGCCGTTCTCGATCTTCATCGAAACGGGGCTCATAGGCATATCTCCCTGAAGGCTCTTTATCTGTCGTGTTTATGCGCGTTCCAGCATCAGTGCGATGCCCTGACCGACACCGATGCACATCGTGCACAGGGCCCGTTTCGCATCGCGTTCGCCGAGTTCGATGCTCGCCGAAATCGCGATGCGCGCACCCGACATGCCAAGCGGATGGCCGAGCGCGATGGCGCCGCCGTTCGGATTGATGTGCTCGGCGTCGTCAGGCAGGCCGAGCTGACGGAGGACGCCGAGAGCCTGCGCGGCGAAGGCTTCGTTCAGCTCGATGATGTCAATATCGCTGACCTTGAGGCCAAGCCGGTCGAGCAGCTTGTTTGTCGCCGGAACCGGGCCAAGACCCATGACGCGGGGCGGTACACCCGCGGTTGCGCCGCCGACAATGCGCGCGCGAGGCGTCAGGCCGTATTTCTTGATTGCCGCTTCCGAGGCGACGAACAGCGCGGCAGCGCCGTCATTGACGCCGGAGGCGTTGCCTGCGGTAACGGTGCCGCCCTTGCGGAACGCCGCATTGAGCTGGCTCAGCTTTTCCACCGACGTCGCACGCGGATGTTCATCGTGCTCCACGACGATCGGATCGGCCTTGCGCTGCGGGATTTCGACGGAGACGATTTCCTTTGCCAGACGGCCGCTTTCGCGCGCGGCGATGGCGCGGTTCTGCGAATTGACGGCGAACCTGTCCTGGTCCTCGCGGGAGATCTGCATTTCTTCCGCGACATTTTCGGCAGTCTCGCCCATCGAGTCGACGCCGTACTGCTCCTTCAGGATCGGATTGATGAATCGCCAGCCGATCGTCGTGTCGTAGATTTCCGCCTTGCGCGAGAACGGCGCATCCGCCTTGCCGAAGACGAAGGGCGCGCGCGACATGCTCTCGACGCCGCCGGCCATGATGAGTTCGGCTTCGCCCGCCTTGATGCTGCGCGCCGCGATCGTCACCGCATCGAGGCCAGAGCCGCACAGGCGGTTCACGGTGGCGCCGGGAACGCTGTCGGGCAGACCGCCGATGAGCAGGCCCATGCGCGCGACATTGCGATTGTCCTCGCCAGCCTGGTTGGCGCAGCCGACGATGACGTCGTCGATCGCGGTCGGGTCCAGTTGCGGTACGCTCGCCACAAGCTTGCGGATGACACCGCCCAGCATGTCGTCAGGGCGCACGGCGCTGAGGCTGCCGGCGTAACGGCCGATGGGGGTGCGGACGCCTTCGCAGAGATAGGCTTCGGTCATTGGATTTCCTCTCCATGGGGTCTGACGTATGCGCCGACACGGTTGCGCAATGGAAACCGCCAACGTCTCTTCTGGGTGACTGACTATTCAGTTAACCTATCGATTAGCCCACTCGCGGGCCGCTGAAAAGACCTCTTATCCTAACAACCGTGGGCACCCGGCGCCACAACCATGCAAATGCGGGTAACAGCCATGCGCCACACGTCCGGTATGCCATGACAGTTGACCGCGCGGGCCGTTAGCGGCTACGAGGCGGTCCGGATCGCTATTAAAAAGACAGGGAAACGGCCATGGCTTCTGCCCCGAACAAATCGCATGCGTCGTCGGACAACAGGTTCAATTGGGAAGACCCGTTCCTGCTGGAAGACCTTCTCAGCGAGGAAGAACGGCTCATTCGCGACACGGCGCGCGACTATGCCCAGGACAAGCTCCTTCCGCGCGTCAACCAGGCCTTCATGGACGAGGAGACCGACCGTGGCATCTTTTCGGAGATGGGAAGCCTGGGCCTGCTGGGCGTGACCATTCCGGAATCCTACGGTGGCGCCGAGGCGAGTTACGTTTCCTATGGGCTGGTTGCGCGTGAAGTCGAGCGTGTCGATTCCGGCTATCGCTCCATGATGAGCGTCCAGTCGTCGCTGGTGATGTTCCCCATCCACGCGTTCGGCACGGAGGCGGTTCGCAAGAAGTTCCTGCCGAAACTCGCCACCGGCGAGATGGTTGGCTGCTTCGGCCTCACCGAGCCGGATGCCGGCTCCGATCCCGGCTCAATGAAGACCCGCGCCGAAAAGATCGACGGCGGTTATCGCCTGAGCGGATCGAAGATGTGGATCTCCAATGCGCCTATCGCCGACGTCTTCGTCGTCTGGGCAAAGTCGGAAGCCCATGGCGGTCAGATCCGCGGGTTCGTGCTGGAGAAGGGCATGAAGGGCCTGTCGGCTCCGAAGATCGGCGGCAAGCTTTCGTTGCGCGCATCGATCACGGGTGAGGTCGTCATGGACGGCGTGGAAGTGCCCGAAGAAAATCTGTTCCCGGAAGTATCCGGTCTGCGCGGTCCGTTCGAGTGCCTCAATCGCGCCCGGTACGGCATTTCGTGGGGCGTCATGGGTGCCGCCGAGGACTGCCTGCGCCGTGCGCGGTCCTATGCGCTGGATCGCAAGCAGTTCAACAAGCCGCTTGCCCAGACCCAGCTTGTCCAGAAGAAGCTGGCGGACATGGAAACCGAAATCACACTGGGCCTTCATGGCTCCCTGCGCGTCGGGCGGCTGCTCGACGAGGGCCGGATGGCGCCCGAGATGATTTCGCTCGTCAAGCGCAACAATTGCGGCAAGGCGCTGGACATTGCCCGCGCGGCGCGCGACATCCATGGTGGTAACGGAATTCAGATCGAATACCACGTGATGCGTCATGCGATGAATCTGGAAACGGTGAACACCTACGAAGGTACGCATGACGTTCATGCGCTGATCCTCGGCAGGGCGATCACCGGCCTGCAGGCGTTCATGTAAGGTTGGCCGAAGAGCCGTCCTCGCGAAACGAAGTGGAATGGAACGATGAAGATACTAGTGCCTGTTAAGCGGGTGATTGATTACAACGTGAAGGTTCGGGTTAAGCCGGATGGATCGGGTGTTGATCTTTCGAATGTGAAGATGTCGATGAACCCGTTTGACGAGATTGCGGTCGAGGAAGCGCTTCGGCTGAAGGAGAAGGGAGCGGCCGAGGAGGTTGTTGTCGTCTCGGTTGGTCCGCAGCAGGCGCAGGAGACGCTTCGCACCGCGCTTGCGATGGGCGCCGACCGTGCGATCCTTGTGAAGGTCGACGGTGTTGTTGAGCCTCTGGCGGTAGCCAAGATCCTGAAGGGCGTTGCCGATGAGGAGCAGCCCGGCCTTGTGATTGCGGGCAAGCAGGCGATTGACGACGACTGCAACCAGACGGGCCAGATGCTGGCGGCGCTTCTTGGCTGGGGCCAGGGGACGTTTGCCTCGAAGGTCGAGGTTGGTTCTGGCACGGTTGACGTGAAGCGCGAGGTCGATGGCGGATTGCAGACGGTGAAGCTGAAGATGCCGGCCGTTGTGACGACGGATCTTCGCCTGAACGAGCCGCGCTATGCGTCTCTTCCCAACATCATGAAGGCCAAGAAGAAGCCTTTGGACGAGAAGAGCGCGGGCGATTACGGGGTCGACGTGACGCCGCGCCTTGAGGTTGTGAAGACGGCCGAGCCTGCGGGTCGCAAGGCGGGCGTGAAGGTCGCCGATGTCGCCGAGCTTGTGTCGAAACTGAAGAACGAAGCGGGAGTTCTGTGATGACGACGCTTTTGATCGCCGAACATGACAATGCTGAACTGAAGGATGCCACGCACAAGACGCTGAGCGCGGCGAAGGCGATGGGCGGCGACGTCCATGTTCTGGTTGCCGGCAAGGGCGCTGAAGGCGTTGCCAAGGCTGCCGCTTCGCTTGAGGGCGTGTCGAAGGTGCTGCATGCCGATGATGCGAGCCTCGAGCATCGTCTTGCCGAGCCGCTTGCGGCGCTGATCGTGTCGCTGGCCGACAAGTATGACGCAATCGTCGCGCCGGCGACGACGAGCGGCAAGAACTACATGCCGCGTGTTGCAGCCCTTCTGGACGTGATGCAGGTGTCCGACATCATCGCGGTTGACGGTCCCGACACGTTCCAGCGGACGATCTATGCGGGCAATGCGGTGCAGACGGTGAAGTCGACCGATGCCAGGAAGGTCGTGACGGTTCGCGCCACCGCGTTCCCGGCAGCGGGGACGGGGGGCAGCGCTTCGGTTGAGAGCGTCTCCATGCCGTCGGCCGAAGGCGTCTCGGAGTTCGTCAGCGAGGAGATCGCGAAATCCGACCGTCCGGAACTGACGTCTGCGAAGATCGTACTTTCGGGCGGCCGCGCGCTCGGCTCAAAGGAGAAGTTCGAGGAAGTGATCCTGCCGGTTGCCGACAAGCTCGGCGCGGCGGTCGGCGCCTCGCGCGCCGCGGTCGATGCGGGCTATGCGCCCAATGACTGGCAGGTCGGGCAGACGGGCAAGGTTGTCGCGCCCGAGCTCTACATCGCGGTCGGCATCTCCGGGGCGATCCAGCATCTTGCCGGCATGAAGGACTCAAAGGTGATCGTCGCGATCAACAAGGACGAGGAAGCGCCGATCTTCCAGATCGCCGATTACGGCCTCGTCGGCGACCTGTTCGTCATCCTGCCGGAACTGGAAAAGGCCCTCTAGGCCGCAACAGACCGCAACCCGCCCCGCGCGATTGAAAATCAGCCGCGCCTGGACGATAAAGAACAATTCCCGCGGCCCAGAAAGCCGCGGGTTTTTTATTGCGCGAATTTGCTCCTCAAATGTCAGATATCTAACGCGGTTTTGTTCGAATCCGGCTTGGCCGCCACCTGGCGTTGTGTTAGTTTGAATGAATACCCATTCAAGGCAGTGTGTCCTTGAAATTCAAGAGAAGCAGAGTCGACAAGGGAGAAGAGACTCATGAAGCACGGGCAAATCACAACCCTTTCCATCGGCGGGCTTCTGCTCGCGACGGCGCTCGGCACGGCCGGCGCCGGGCTGGTCACTTCGTCTGCGAAAGCCGCCGAAGTTGAAGGGCCCAAGGTCCACTGGCTGGCCTCCGCGTGGGGCACGCGCCGCGGTTTCACCGAGAGCCTTGAAGGTCTGGTGAAGTATGTGTCGGACAAGACCGACGGCAATTTCACGATCGAGATCAAGTATGGCGAGGCGCTCTCGCCGACAAAGGAAAATCTCGATGGCATCCAGGTCGGCGCTTTCGAAGTTGCGCAGTCGTGCGCCGTCTACCATCCCGGCAAGACCCCGGCCCTGACCGGTCTTGACCTCGCCTTCCTGCCGATCTTCTCGCTTGAGCAGCGCGCCAAGGTTCACGAGGCATACTTCAAGAACCCGGTCGTTCAGTCCGAAATGGAAAAGTGGAACGCCAAGTTCCTCGTTTCGGCGATCATGCCTGCCTACGAAGTGATGGGCAAAGGCAAGGCGCCGGAAAAGGTTGAGGACTGGAAGGGCATGAAGCTTCAGGCCGCCGGCGGTATCGGTGCGGTGATGCGCGAACTTGGCGCGACGACCGTGACGCTTCCTTCGGTCGAACTGTTCCAGTCGATGGAGCGTGGCGTGATCGACGGTGCGGCCCAGCCGTTCACCTACTCCTTCGCGTCCTATCAGCTCGATACGCTGGCCGACTGGATGACGACCAACCTGGCGCTCGGTTCGCCCGCTTGCGTGACTGTCATGAACAAGGATGCCTACGCAAAGCTTCCCGACCAGTACAAGAAGCTGCTCGAAGACGCCAAATGGCCGGCCTACGAGCACCAGATCGCCAAGTACACCGAGACGGATGAAAAGAACCTCAAGAAGTTCAAGGAAGAGGGTCTGAAGGAAATCCAGATCGACGAAGACGTCCGCAATCAGATCATCAAGACTGCGGCCAAGAAGAGCTGGGACGAGTGGGTCAAGGCCCGCAATGACGAAGGCCTCGACGGCCAGGCCCTGCTCGATGCGATCCTCGCCGCTGCCCGCGACGCCCGCAGCAGCAACTGACGATCACAAACCACACGTCAATAACGGCCGGGCGGCAATCCTGTTGCCCGGCCATTTCTTGCAAGACAAGGACGGAGGCGGCATGAAAACCGCGATACTGCGCGCGCACGCCGCGCTAGCCGTTGTCGAGACCTTGGGTGCCTTCCTTGCCGGGCTCATCGTGATGGTCATCATGGTGCTCGGCATTTGGGAAGTCATCGGCCGCAGCGCGTTCTCGACGCCGCTGCACGGCTATCTCGATATGGTCGAACAGATGATGGTCGCCGTCGCGCTGCTGGGCGTCGCCTATTGCCAGTCGCATCTCGGCAACGTGCGCATGACGCTTTTCATCGGACGCCTTTCCGGCCGCTTTCGCTGGACGCTCGAAGCGATCGCGTTCGCTGTCGCGCTGCTGGTGATCGTCGTTCTGATCAAAGGCAGCTGGGCCCATTTCTATCGTGCGTTTTCTATCGGCGGCACGTCACCGGAAATCCAGCTCCCGCTGTGGTGGGCGTCGCTGGTCGTGCCGATCGCGCTGACCATTCTGGCCGCCCGTTTGCTGCTCCAGCTGCTCGAGGCGATCCGCCTGATCGGAAAGCCCGGCGATACGACGCAACTGCTTGCTTACCATGACCACGTTCCCGACGTGGACGACGACCCACGGATGGGAGAGTGATCATGGATCCAATTACAATCGGCTTCATCGGCGTTGGCGCACTGGTCCTGCTGGTCGTGATCGGTCTTCCGGTCGCGTTCGCCGCCGCAATCGTCGGAATCGGCGGCCTGATGGTCATGCGCAATGTCGACACCGCGATCGGCCTCGCTGGCATCGTTCCCTACGCATCGTCGGCATCCTACTCGTTGAGCGTGATGCCCCTTTTCATCGCAATCGGGTTCCTCGCGCTGCATGCCGGCATCACCAGGGGCGCCTTCGAATCCGCGCGCCTTTGGGTCGGACGCCTGCCAGGCGGCCTTGCGACGGCGACGATCTTCGCCAGCGCCGGTTTCGGCGCCGTTTCGGGCGCCAGCACTGCCACAGCGGCGGTGTTCACAAAGCTCGCCGTGCCGGAAATGGAACAGCGCGGCTATGACAAGGCGCTCGCCACCGGTGTGGTGGCGGTTGGCGGTACGCTTGCGGCGCTCATTCCCCCGAGCGCGATCCTCGTCATCTACGGGATCATCGTCGACACATCGATCGGCCGACTGCTGATCGCCGGACTGATTCCCGGCCTGCTGTCGGCCATCGTCTACATGGGCGTCATCACCTTCGTGGTGAAACGCAATCCGGAGCTCGCACCGCGCATGGACCCGGTGCCGATGCTCACGAAGATCAGGTCGCTGTCCAAGGTCTGGGGCATTCTTGCCGTGATCGGCATCATCCTCGGCGGCGTCTATTTCGGCTGGATGACGCCGACGGAATCGGCGTCGATCGGCACCGCGATCGTTCTCGGCCTCGCGCTGACGCGCAGGATGAGCTTCGCCGAGTTCAAGGATGGCCTTCTCGATACCATCAAGACCACGGCGATGATCTTCCTCGTCATCTGGGGCGTGATGATATTCGTGCGCTTTCTCGCCTTCACCGGCATGCCGGATGCGGTGACGCACTGGCTCGTCGAGATGAACCTGCCGCCGATCGTCGTGGTGATCTTCGTGATCATTCTCTACCTGCTGCTGGGCATGGTGCTCGACGGGCTCGGCATGATGATCCTGACGCTGCCGGTCATCTATCCGGCGATGATGGCGCTTGGCTTCGATCCGGTGTGGTTCGGCGTCATCGTCGTGAAGATGATCGAGATCGGTCTCGTCACACCGCCTGTCGGCCTCAACTGCTATGTTGTGAACGGCGTGCGGCCGGACATACCGCTGGAGACCATCTTCCGGGGCGTCCTGCCGTTCCTTGTCGGCGAGATCATCATCATGACGCTGCTGATCGCCTTTCCGGAGATCGTTCTCTTCCTGCCCAATACGATGTTCAACTAGGGGCGTGGCGGAAGTCGCCAGCAACGAGAACAACACGGAGGAAGTATTGTGGCCAAGAAGGTCGGTTTCATCGGGCTCGGCGATATCGGCATGCCGATGGGGCAACGCGTTATCGCGGCCGGGTTCGACGTCTATGTCTGGGGCCGCAACAAGGACCGGCTGAAGCCGGCGCTGGATGACGGCGCGACGCTGCTCGGCTCCGCAGCGGACGTGGCCAGGACGTCGGAAGTTGTCTTCCTTTGCCTTTCCGATACCAACGCAGTGGAAGAGGTTGTTTTCGGCGCGGCGGGAATTGCCGAGGGCGTCGGCGAGAAAGGGGCCGGCAAGATCGTTATCGATCTGTCCACCTCGCATCCCATCAAGACGAAAGAAATGGCCGACAGACTTCGGGCGGAAACCGGCATGGGCTGGCTTGATGCGCCCGTTTCGGGCGGCCCGACCGGGGCGGCGGCAGGTACGCTGGCTGTCATGGTCGGCGGTAGCGATGAGGATTTCGCCAAGGGCAGCCCGGTGATCGGTTCTTTCGCGGGCAGGATCACCCATATGGGCGAAAACGGATGCGGCCAGGTGACCAAGCTGTGCAATCAGCTCATCTCGTTCAGCGCGATCTCCGGTATATGCGAGGCGCTGACGCTCGGCCATAATTACGGCATTGATGTCAGCAAGTTACCCGAGGCTGTTTCCGGCGGCTGGGCGGACTCCCGCCTGCTGCGCCACTACATGCCGTTGATTGTCGAGGGCAAGGCCTACGGTCATACGCGCACGGCGGCCAAGGATATGGGGATCGCCTGCGAGGTCGCCCGCGCGACGGGCAAGGCCCTGCCGGTCGGTGAGGTCCTGCTTGGCATCTACAGACGCGTCATGGTCGATCATCCCGATGCCGGGATGAGTGCGCCGATTTACGAGCTTGTCGAACCGCCGCTGCGCGGCAAATAAAAAAGGCCGGTCAGAAGACCGGCCTTTTTCGATTTGCTTTCGGCCTCAGGCTTTTCGTGCCGCAAACAGCGGACCGTCATTATATTGCAGCGTGACGATGCGCATCGGGCTGCCGATGTCCAGCGGCTCCATGTCCCAGATGCGCGTCGCGATGCGGATGCCTTCCTCCAGATCGATGATACCGAAATGGATCGGGGCTTCCTTGGCGAAGATTGCGGGCGCGGCGTGAATGATCGTCCGCGAATAGAGCGTGCCCTTTCCGGAAAGATCGGCCCACTCCATCGAATCCGACCAGCAATGCGGGCAGATAGGCTTGGGCGGGAACGTCATCTTGCCGCAGGAGGTGCAGCGCGTGGTCTTGAACTGGCCGGCGGCGATCGCATCCCAGAATATCTTGGTCGTCTCGGTCGGACGCGGCGGGTAGGACCGGTCAAGGTCGACGTGGATGATTTCCATGCTCATCGGACAGCCTCCAGAACCTGTACAAGCGCGGCATTGTAGTTGCCGAGTTCACTGCTCATGGCGCCAAGGCGCGCATCCTTGACCTGCCGTTCGCCGGCGCGGCCGACAAGCTGCTGGAAGACTTCGTGAAGGATGTAGAGCGGCGTCACGTAGGCCGGATGGCCTCTCGACATCAGGCCGCCGGAAGTCGAGATCGGAATGCGGCCACCAAGGGTCGTTGCACCGCTTTCAGCATCCTTTCCGCCCTTGCCGCGCTCGCAAAGGCCCATCGCCTCGCTCGCCAGCACCTCGACGATCGTGCAGGGCGCATAGAGCTCCGCGAAATCCATGTCGCCCGCCTTGACGCCCGCCTGTTCGTAGGCCTTGCCGCTGGCGACCTGGATCGACTTGAACGCGATCATGTCGTTGGGCACTTCGCTGATCTGGTGGGCGCCTTCGTGGTAGAAGCCGCGGCCCTTGATGAGCGCGTAGGGCCGTCCGCTGGCCTTGGCGATGTCCTCACGGCACAGGACCGCGCAGACCGCGCCGTCGCCACGCGGCGGCACTTCGTAGAGCCCAAGAGGCTCCACGATTTCGCGCTGCGCCATCACCTCGTCGAGCGTAATCGGCTTGCGGTACTGGGCGATCGGGTTGAGCGAGGCGTGATAACGGCTCTTGACCGCCACATTGGCGAGCTCGCGTCGCGAAGAGCCATATTCGTGGATGTAGCGCATGGCGTCCATCGCGTACCAGGCGATCGGCGTCACGCCGAAGATCGTATGGAAGTCGACGTCGCCCGTCGTCCGCATGCTGCTGTTCATGTGCTCGCCGGAGGGCGTCTGACTTTCGAAATTGACGCCGAGCGCCAGTGCGACCTTGGCGCGTCCGCTCTCGACGTCACGCGTTGCCTGCTCGAGCGCGATGCCGCCCGTCATGCCGTTGCCGAGCGCTTCCATGACCGTCCCGTGGCAGGGCAGCTGGAGGTAGCTCGCCATGAAGGTCGAGAAGTATTTCTGCCGCGTATAGGGGCGGCACATGGCGAAGACGAGGCTGTCGACATCCTTCTTGTCCATGCCGGAATCCCGCATGGCTTCAACGACCAGCTTGGCCATTACCTCGTGTTCAAGCGTATGGAGTTCGGCATCCTCGGGCGTTTGAATCTTGCCCACGGGTGTTGCCGAAACCGCCATGACAGCGACGCGATGAGTCATGATTGTCTCTCAGTTGTTGAACGTGGCGGGGCGCTTCCCGCTTCCGCTTCCGGGTTTTACCCGGATTGTGTGTCGGCTGTCGCGCCCGTTGCCTCCCATTTCATTGAATAGACTGCGCCTCGGCACCTTTCAACTGGTAGAGTGGACATTCATTCAACACTGGTCTCGCTGCCGGCGCTCGCTATTATGGGCGCCCGGAACCGATATACGGGAGATACGGAGCCGATGACGATCACGGACCCCGGCCAAAGGCGATCGAAAAGCGCCGAGCCACCCAACGACCGCCTTGAGCAGTTCGTCAGCGCAGCAACCACACTCTTTGCAAGCGTTGGCTATCACGAGACCACGGTGAAGGAGATCGCCGAAGAGGCGGGCGCCAGTCCCGGACTGATCTATACCTATGTGAAGAACAAGGAAGAGCTTCTTCTGTTCGTCCTCATCAAGGTCCTCGAGCGCTACAAAGCCGAGGTGCCGGCAGCGATGGCCACCCACGAGGACCCGCTCAGGCGTTTCATAGCAGCCTTCGAAACCTATTGCCGTATCGCCGCCGCAGAGCCCGAGGCGATTCTGCTGGCCTATCGCTACACTGCGACCCTCCCGCCGCAGATGCTCGATCAGGTCAAGGAGATGGAAGTCGAGACCAACGCCTACATTGCCGACTGTATCAGCGAGTGCATAGAGGCCGGCCACTTTCGCTCCGTGAATGTGGAAGTTGCCGCCTATCGGCTGGTGATGATCGCGCATGGCTGGGCGCAGAAGCGCTGGCGACTTTCAAGGCTGCTGACGATTGAGGAATATATTTCAGAAAGCCTCGATTTCTTCCTCGCCGGTCTGCTTACGCAGGCTGGCCGCCAGCGCCATCTCGGCGTGATGCAAGGCCTCGGCACATGAAAGACTGGCATCGCGCGCCGGGCTGCATTATGCCTCCTCTGCCGCTGGCGCATATCTCCCAAGCGTTTGGGAGACTTGACAGCAAATATGTGTTGAATGAATGTTCAATTAAATCCTAACACTCGGGGAGGTCAGGCGTTGCTCACGACAGCAAGGGCAGGTTCGCGTTCGGTTTATACGCATCAGGAAATGCGGCGTCTCGTGGCGCCGGAATCGGTGGCAATCGTTGGCGCTTCGTCAACTCCAGGCTCCTTCGGCGAGCGGACGATTTCCAATTTGGCGAAATTCACCGGCCGTCTTTATGGCGTGAATCCGAAATACACCGAAACCGCCGGCATTCCCTGTTTCCCCTCAATTTCCGATCTGCCGGAGACGCCGGACTGCGTCATCATCGCCGTCGCTGCAAAGTTCGTTGAGGAACAGGTGCGCGAGGCTGCCGCCTGCGGCGTGGGTGGTGTCATCGTCTATGCTTCGGGTTTTGCGGAAGTCGGTACCGAGGAAGGCAAGGCCGCCCAGGCACGCCTGACCCAGATCGCCCGTGAAACCGGCATCAAGATCGTTGGCCCGAACTGTGTCGGTCTGATCAATCTGACCAATGGCGCTGGCCTCAATTTCATGCCCGGCTACGGCAAGATGGACCATATCATCGGGCCCGTCTCGATCGTCTCCCAGAGCGGCGGCCTCGGCTACGGCCTCGTTCAGGGCATGGAGCGCGGGATGGGCTTTGGCCATTATCTCGCTGCCGGCAATTCCTGTGACGTCGATGTGTGCGACTATATCTCGTTCCTTGCCGACGAACCGAGTGCGAAGGTCATCGTCTGCCTGTTCGAGGGCGTGATCGACGGCAAGCGCCTCATTCAGGCGGCCCAGCGCGCTTACGACAACGGTAAGCCGCTTATCGCCTACAAGATGGGCTCCGGCGAAATCGGCCGCAAAACGGCCATGTCGCATACCGGCACGCTGGTCGGTTCTGGCGACGCCTATAACGCCGCATTCGAAAAGACGGGTGCGATTGCGATCGACCGGCTTGAAGCGCTGCTCGAAGTGGCAAGCTTCTTTGCCCGTTCCGGCAAGCCTCGCAACGGCACCGGCGTCGGTATCATGGCAACCTCAGGCGGCGCTGCCGTCATTGCCGCCGACAAGGCCGAGCAGTTCGGCGTTCCGCTGCCGCAGCTCGCGCAGGAAACCGCTGACAAGCTGACGCAGCTCGTTCCGGGTTTCGGTTCAGTCGCCAATCCGGCCGACCTGACCGCCGAGGTGCTGAAGACCAAGGAAACGTTCGTGGCCTGCTTCGATGCCTTCGCTGCCGATCAGTCGTTCGATGCGTTGGTTGTGCCGCTCGGTTTTGCGAGCCCGGAATCGTCGGGTGCCCGCACGCCGCTGATGAGCGAAATGGCCAAGCGCACGGGCCTTCCGATCGTTGGCATCTGGATGAGCGAATGGCTCGAAGGTCCCGGAAGCAAGGTGCTCGATGGCGACGAGCGGGCGACATTGTTCCGTTCGTCCGACCGTTGCTTCGAGACGATCAATCTCTGGCTGAAATGGCATGGCGAACGCGATGAACGCCTGAAGCGCAAGGGCGAAGCCCGCCGCAGTCCGAAGGATGCCGCCGCAAAAGCGACCGCCATCCTCGACGGGCTCGAGCCGGGAGCGCGCAGCGTTGACGAGATCAAGGGCAAGGAAATACTGGCTGCCTACGGTATCCCGACGCCGCGCGAAATCATCGCGCCCGACGCGGTCGCCGCAGGCAAGGCAGCTGCCGAAATCGGTTTCCCTGTCGTGATCAAGATCGTCTCGCCGGACATTCTCCACAAGACCGAAGTCGGTGGCGTGAAGCTCAACCTCGCAAGCGAGGAGGAGGTGAAGGCCGCAGCGGAGGAGATGCTGAAGAACGTCGCGAAACACAAGCCGGCCGCCCGCATCGAGGGCGTGGTCGTTCAGGAAATGGCGCCCAAGGGCGTCGAGCTCGTCGTCGGCGCACAGGTCGATCCGCAGTTCGGGCCGCTTGTCGTCGTCGGACTCGGCGGCGTTCTCGTCGAGCTGCTTCGTGACACGGTTTCGCGTCTGGCACCGCTCACGGCACCGGACGTCGCAGAGATGCTGGCGGGACTGAAAAGCTCGGCGCTGCTGACCGGCTATCGCGGCAGCACGCCGGTGAACATGGAGGCGCTGGTCGACCTTATCGTCCGCTTCTCCGAATTCGTCGATGACATGGGCGACCGGATCACCGAAGTCGACGTCAATCCGGTAATCGCGCTTGCCGACCGGGCCATCTGCGTTGATGCGCTGATCGGTGTCGGGGGCGGCGAGGGCCACTGAACCTGAATCCGAATACGCGGCATGCGAGCCGTGCAATCACGTAGGGCGTCCTCGGCATCGAGGCGCTGAAGGGAAACACCAGGGAGAACCGACCAATGCAGACAGTGAACCTGTTCGGCCTGTCCGAAGAACAAATCATCATTCGCAACAGCGTGCTCGACCTGCTCGAGCGGGTTCTGCCGCGTGAAAAGATCAAGGAACTCGACAAGGCGCGTGCCTTCCCGCACGAGGCCTATCAGGCACTGGCCGACGCAGGCTGGATGGCGCTGCCCTATCCTGAAAAATACGGCGGCATGGGCGGTTCCATGAAGGATGTCGCGGCGCTTATCGAAGCCATGGCCTACCATTACGGCGGTATCGCCACGGCCTATCTGACGACCGTTTATTACGCCGGCATGCATGTTGCGAAATTCGCGTCCGACGAAATGCGCAACGAGATCCTGCCCAAGGTCATCAGCGGTGAAGTGAAGCTGGCGCTCGGCCTGACTGAACCGCAGGCCGGCTCGGACGCGGTTTCCATAACCACCCGTGCTGTTCGCGATGGCGATGACTTCGTCATCAATGGGCAGAAGATCTATACAACCTGCGCGCATGTCGCCGATCACCTTGTGGTCGTGACCAAGACGAAGCCGGATGCCGGCTATCGCGGCATGTCGATCTTTCTGGTGAACGCCAAGGCGCCGGGAGTGACGATCCGTCCGCTCGACGCGCTGGGTCGTCATACAACCCACTTCAACGAGGTCTTCTTTGAAGACGTGCGCGTTCCCGCCTCGAACATGATCGGCGAAGAAAATGCCGCCTGGAAGAACCTGATGGGTGCCCTGAACGCCGAGCGCCTGACCCTTGCCGCGGTCGGTGCCGGAAATACCTTCAAGTGTCTCGATTATGCGCTCGCCTATGCCAAGGAGCGGGTGCAGTTCAATCAGCCCATCGGCAAGTTCCAGGTCATCCAGCACCGTCTGGCGGATATGCGCATGAAGGCAGAGACGAGCCGCCTTCACATTTACCGCGTCGCCGAACTCCTCGATGCGGGTCTGGACCCTGTCATGGAAACGACCATGGCGAAGGTTGTCTGCACCGAGAACCATTTCGATGTCGCCAACTCCGCGCTGCAGATCTTCGGCGGCGCCGGTTACACCACCGACTTCGACATCGAGATGATGGTTCGCGACGCGCGCGTCGGCACGATCGGCGCCGGCACCAGCGAAGTCATGCGCAACGTCATCGCCAAGCTCCTCGGACTTTGAGGACATTCCGGCCCGGTTCGGGAGTGCATGCGCGCGCTCCCGCCGGGCCGTCCCGCATCAATTCCAACTAGAACAAACAACCGAGGAGACACCATGGGTCCGCTCAAAGGCGTTAAGATCGTCGAATTCGGGGCCATCGGCCCTGCCACCTTCGCAACGATGTTGCTTTCCGACATGGGTGCCGACGTTATTCGTGTCGACCGCACCTCGCCGAGCGGGCTCGGGATCAAGAAGGAGCCGCGCCACGACACGATGCGGCGCGGCCGTCCGTCAATCGCCGTCAATCTCAAGAGCGAGGAAGGCTGCGAGGTCGTGCGCAAGCTGGTCGCGCAGGCCGACGGTCTGACGGAAGGTTTCCGTCCGGGCGTGATGGAACGGCTCGGTTTTGGACCTGACGCCTGTCTTGCGCTCAATGAACGGCTTGTCTACGGGCGCATGACGGGCTGGGGGCAGGATGGCCCGCTGGCCCAGCATGTCGGCCACGATGTGAACTACCTCGCCATCACCGGTGCCCTTTCCATGATCGGCCGCAAGGGTACACCGCCGGCAATCCCGCTCAATCTCGTCGCCGACCTCGGCGGTGGCGCGCTCTACCTTGCCTTCGGTATGGCCTGTGCCCTGTTCGAGGCGCAGCGTTCGGGCAAGGGTCAGGTTGTCGACGCGGCGATCATTGATGGTATCGCCTCGATGATGACCGGCTTTTTCGCCTACCGCGATGCTGGCCGCTGGAACATGGAGTTCGAATCGAACTTCATCGACGGCGGAGCGCCTTTCTATGACGTCTACGAAACGAAGGATGGCAAGTTCATCACGGTCGGTGCGATCGAGGCGAAGTTCTACGCCGATCTGGTCAAGGCGATGGGTCTGGATATCGCGCAGCTGCCGCCGCAGATGGATCAGTCCAGCTGGCCGGCGCTAAAGGTCAGGTTCGCGGAAATCTTCAAGACCAAGACCCGCGAGGAATGGGGTAAGGCGATGGAAGGCTACGAGGCCTGCTTCGCCCCCGTCCTCGACATGGATGAGGCGCTGAAGCATCCGCAATATGTCGAGCGCAAGGGCTTTGAAACGTGGGAAGGCGTTCCCCATCCGGCTGCCGCGCCGCGCCTCAGCCGCACGCCGGGCAAGATCCAGGGGGCGCCGCGCGCCGACGGTCAGGATACCGACACGGCCCTGACCGCATGGGGGTTCGGCAAGGACGAACTGGCCGAACTGCACAAGTCCGGCGCCATCGCCTGAGCAACCGACAGATCGGAGAAAACATAACGTGGCGCAAGGTGGAGACAGCGCGGAAGTGATAGCCGCTCCTGCAGGACGCGGCTGGCTGTCTCCCCAAATGCTGACATCGATCGCCCGCGTCCAGGGGGTCCTCATGGGCCTCATCCTTGTCGCGACGATCCTGCAGCAGTTCCTTGGCTTCACATGGCTTGCACGACCGGCGGAGACGGCGACCGTCATATTCCTCATCACGGTTGCCTTCGTCGGATCGCGAACCGCGAAGGTTTTCCTGATCATCGCGGTTGCCTGTATTCCAGCCGCACTACTCTGGGTCGATCAGCCATGGACGTTGCTGGAACAGGGCATTGCCCGCGCCCAGTTCTTCCTCGCCTTCTTCACCGCCATCCTCTCGTTGCACGAACCGGCGTTCAACTCGCCGATGATTCAGGACGCGGGCCGCTTCCTGGCCCGCCAGCCGCCGGCGCGTCGAACGCTCACGATGCTGCTGGGTGGGCACATGTTCGGCCTGATGCTCAATCTTGGCTCCATGGTGCTGCTGGGCTCGCTCACGATGTCGCGCAAGGCTGGTCAGGAACCGGTCAAGATGACGGAGTTCGAGGTCCGGCAATCGGCGGTCGCATCGCTGAGAGGGTTCAATACGACGGCCATGTGGTCGCCGCTTTCGCTTACGCCGCTCGTTGTCATGGCGCTGATGCCGGGCACCGATAGCCACATCCTGATCCCGGTCGGCCTTGCCTGCGCCATGGTGACGATCACGATCGCCTATTTCGTCAGCCGCTATGAATCGGCAAGGCTTGGTCACCCGCAGGGCACCTATGTGCCGCTATCGTCGCCGATAAAAATGATCGGTCCGGTGCCCGTTGCGTTGCTCCGTATCGTGCTGCTTGTCGGCTGCATGTTCGCGGCAATCCTTGCGGTCAGCAGGCTCACGGGATTTTCCATATCGGTGACGGTGACGCTCGTCATTCCGATATTCGCCCTCGGCTGGATGCTGGTGCTTGCGAAGGGCAATATGCGCAAATGGATCGGCGGGCACGTTGCCAACCTGGTCCTCCGCGTCTGGCCCGCTCAATCTCCCGAAGTGACCCTGATGGCGGCCGCGGGCTTTGCAAGCCCGGTCATTGCCGCGGTCATTCCCTCGGCCCAGATACTCGCACTTCTCAAGGCCTGGCACGTGCCGCCCGCAATCGTCGCACTGATGGGCTTCGTCTGCGTCCTCGGCGGCGGCTATCTTGGCGTCAATCCGCTGATTGCCATTTCGGTCGTGATCGGCACCGTTTCCGATCCGGCTTCGCTCGGCCTCAACATCAATTATTTCGCCATCGTGCTGATTGTCGCCTGGGCCTTTACGGCGCAGCTTTCGCCGTTCACGGCCAGCGCGCTGCTTTGCGCCCGGCTCTTCAATACCAACTCGTTCAAGCTCGCCTTCGAATGGCAACGCCTTTACGCGCTAGTCGCCGTCTCGATCGCGCTGGTTGCGACGTTGATCGCCGGCTGGCTCATCTAGAACAGGGAAGGGAGGAACAATGACCGAGAAAATTTCAAAGGCCGATCCGTCGGAACTGGAGATCGATCGCCCCGCCGAAGGGGTTGTGCGGCTGCGCATCAACCGGCCCGCCAAGCGCAATGCTCTGTCGATCGGCGTTCGCAATCTCATGGTCGATGAACTTCGCCGGCTGGACGCCGACGAGACCGTCCGCGCCGTGATCATCGCCGGTAGCGAGAAGGTGTTTGCGTCCGGCGCCGATATCGAGGAACTCGCCGGCATCTCGCCGGTCAAGATGATGTTGCGCGGCGCCGACAAGATCTGGGGCGCCATCGCGGCATTCAAGAAGCCACTGGTGGCGGCCGTTCGCGGTGCCGCGTTCGGCGGCGGTTTCGAACTGGCGATGAACTGCGATCTCATCGTTGCCGGGAACAATGCAAAATTTGGGCTGCCCGAGGCGCGCCTTGGCCTCATTCCCGGCGGCGGCGGGACGCAGCGGCTGATCAGGCTGGTCGGCAAGCATCTGGCGATGGACATGCTGATGACCGGCCGCGTCATGAGCGGCGCGGAAGCGGTCTCGCACGCGATTGTCAGCCGAAGCGTGGACGACGACCAGGTCGAGACAACCGCCGTTGAAGTGGCCGCAGCCATTGCGTCCATGGCACCGCTTGCCATTCGTCTTATCAAGGATGCAGCGCTCAATGGCGCCGATTCACCCTTGTCGGCAGGCATCGCGCTGGAGCGCAGCTCGATCCAGATTCTGTTCGACAGCGACGATTACAAGGAAGGCATGTCTGCCTTCTTCGAAAAGCGCTCGCCCAGGTTCACCGGGCGATAAGGGAGATCGCAATGCCGTTCAATCATGAAGCCGTCGCCAACTGGCCCTTTCCGATGGTCACGCAGACCCTCAGCGAGAAGGATTGCCTGTTCTACGCGCTATCGGTCGGGATGGGGCGTGATCCGCTTGACGAAAAGGAGCTGCCCTTCGTTTTCGAACGGCACCTGCGCGTCATGCCGACCATGGCTGCGGTCATCTGCACACCCGGTCACTGGGTCGCCGATCCGCGCAGCGGCATCGACCAGACGCGGATTTTCCACGGCGAGCAAAGCATCGAGTTTCATGCGCCGATTCCTGTTGGCGTGAAGCTGACGGGCCAGTCGCGTGTCAGCCATCTCATCGACAAGGGTCCTGGCAAGGGTGCCCTGATCGTGGTCGAATGCCCGGTGCAGGATGAGGCGGGCAACACGCTGTGGACGGTGCGGCGCTCCGCGTTTCTTGCCGGCGAAGGCGGCTTTGGCGGCAGCAACGGGGCTCCGCTGGTTGAGGCCGCGATCCCTGATCGCGCGCCCGATCATGTCTGCGATCTTCCGACGACCGGGCAGCAGGCGCTGCTCTATCGTCTCAACGATGACATGTTCGACTTTCATGCCGACCCGGCGGTCGCCAGAAAGTCCGGCTTTCATCAGCCGATCCTTCACGGCCTGTGCACCTATGCCGTTGCCTGCCATGCCCTGCTCAAATCCGTATGCAACTATGACGAAACGCGCATCGGCCGGCTTGGTGTACGCTTTTCCTCCCCGGTCTTTCCGGGCGAGACGATCCGGACGGAAATCTGGGAAGATGGCGAAAAGGGCGTCAATTTTCGTTGCCGCGTGGTCGAGCGCGATGTCATCGTGATCGGTAGCGGTCGCCTCGATTTCAAATAAACAACAACCGGCCCGGGGGAAACGAATGTCGACAGACGAAATTGCAGTCCAGGAAGACGCGCTGGGGGATGTGCGCGTTCTGGATCTGACGACGATGATCGCCGGGCCTTACTGTACGCGCATGCTGGCTGACCTCGGCGCCGACGTCATCAAGATCGAGGCGAAGGATGGCGACTATATGCGCAATCTTCCTCCGCTGAAGGAGGGCGCCAGCCGGTATTTTGGTCATCTGAACGCTGGCAAACGCAGCATTTCGATGGATCTCAAGTCGCCGGAGGCCGTCGAAATCGTCAAGAAGCTATGCAATTCGGCCGATGTGCTCGTCGAAAATGGCAGGCCGGGGGTCATGGACCGTCTCGGCCTCGGCTACGATGCGATTGCTGCAATCAATCCGCGCATCATCTACTGCAGCATATCCGGATACGGCCAGAGCGGTCCGAAATCGAAACTGCCCGCCTATGCGCCGATGGTGACCGCCGCAAGCGGATTCGACATGACCCAAATGGGTCTGGACCGCTCCGAAATGCCGCCCGTTTCGTCTTTGCCGACGGCCGATATTCTGGGTGCGGTTTACGCCGCGTCGGGAATTCAGAGCGCCCTCTACCATCGCGAGCGCACGGGGCTTGGGCAACGCGTCGATACGACGCTGATTGAATCGATGCTGAACCTGCTGCTGCTGGAAATGCAGGTCGTGCAGCAGCCGCTGGAGTTCGGCCGTGCCCGATACCGGCCCATTCGCGCCAATGACGGCTACGTCATGGTTGTGCCGGTAAACGCCAATAACTTCGCCAATCTTTGCAAGGCGACAGGCCATGAAGAATGGCTGTCCGACCCGCGCTTCGCCAAGCCCCCGGAACGCGTGCGCAACTATGACACGCTCATGGAAGAGCTTCAGAAATGGACAATCCAGCGCAGCGGCGAGGAGTGCGAGAAGATATTGCTCGGCGCCGGCGTGCCGGCATCGCGCTATCGCACCGTTGAGGAAGCGATGTCCGATCCGCAGTTGACCCATAGGGGCAGCTTTCCCGAGGTCGAGGATGCGGCTGGAACGTTTCGCGTCGTCAACGCCCCGTCGGTCTTCAGCCGCAGTGGCTATCGTGTGCGCTCACACGTGCCGCGGCTTGGTGAGCATACGGAGACCGTACTGCGCGAGCTTGGCGGTTTGGACGATGCGGAAATCCAGCGGCTGCGCGCATCCGGCAATGTATTTTTCGGGTAAGGCCCGATAGCAGGAAACCAACACTTCATCGAAGAGGAATGCTCAATGAAAGTTCGTCAGTTGAATGAATGCACGGCGTTGCTGACCGGCGCCACCACCAGCATCGGCTTTGAAAGCGCTGCTCAGCTGGCTGAAGCCGGTGTGCCGCGGATCATGATCGTTGGCCGCAGCGAGGAGCGCGGCAAGAAGGCGGTCGATGCGATCAAGGCGCGCGCGCCGGGCTGTGATGTCCGGTTCTTCTCCGGCGATCCGACGAAGTATGCAGGTGCCGAGAAGATCGTGCAGGCCGCAATCGATGCGTTTGGCGCGATCGACATCCTCGTCAACTCAATTCCCGGGCCCAGCAACGGCACACCGGCGCCGTTCCATCAGAAGGACCCCGCCGAACTCGACGATCTGATCACCTATCATTTCAGCGCCAACGTCTACATGTGCCGCGCCGCGCTCCCCTTCATGATCGAGCGCGAAGGCGGTTCCATCATCAATTTTACGTCCGACGCGGCAAAGATTGCCACGCCCGGCGAGGCCGTTATCGGCGGCGGCAAGGCCGGTACCACGATGTTCTCGCGGACGATCGCGCTCGAACAGGCGCGCAACGGTATCCGGGTCAATATCATCACGCCTTCGATTGTCGGCGATACGTCGGGCTGGGATCGTGTGATGGCAAACGAATTCAGCAAGAAGCTCTTCGAAAAGGCGGTCAAGAAAGCCAAGCTCGGCCTCGTCACGCCTGTCGACATTGCGCCGCTCGTGGTCTTCCTTGCAGGCCCCGGATCGGCGAAGATCACGGGGCAGGCGGTCAGCGTCAACGGCGCCATTTCGGCCGCTTAAACAACAGACCGGGGGTTGACTCCCGGCATCAGATGTAGATTGACTGAATGCTCAGTCAATCTACGAGGGAGGAAGGCGCCAGGCTGGCTTGTCGGCCATCCGGAAGCCCGGTGCCAGATCAAGGAACGGATTGATAGAACGATGAAAATTCTTCTGACGGGTGCCAGTCGTGGCATCGGCCGGGCAACGGCGTTGCGGCTGGCCAAGAAGGGCGTCGGGCTTGCGCTTTGCGGTTCGGCTCATGGCGACGAACTCGATGAGGTTGTCGAGGCTGCGCGCGCCAAGGGCGCCGATGTGCATGGATTGCTCGGCAATCTGGCCGATCCCGACGTTCCGGCGCGTCTCGTTTCGGAGGCGGTGGAAAAGCTTGGCGGGCTCGATCGGGTCGTTGCCAATGCCGGCATTTCTTCACCCGCGCTCCTCAAGGACCTTGCCCTGGAAGATTGGCAGCGCGTTTTCGACGTCAACGTTCGGGCCGTCTGGCTGCTCGCAAAGGCTGCGCATGACCACATTACCGCGGCACGCGGTTCAATGGTCATCATCAGTTCCATGTCGGGGCTTCAGCCATACAGCGGCATGGGGCCCTACAGCGCGTCCAAGGCCGCATCGGCCATGCTCGGCCGTCAGCTTGCCCAGGAATGGGCGGCCAGCGGCGCGCGCGTAAACGTCATCGCACCGGGCCTGTTTGAATCGGCCATGACCCGCGCCGTCTATGCGGATCCGGAAAAGAAGAAGGCGCGCGAGGCGTTGGTGCCGGTCCACCGGATCGGCCAGCCGGAGCCGGAGATCGCCGGCCTTGTTGAGTATCTGCTCGGTCCCGATTCGACCTATATGACCGGTGCGGTTCTGACCGTCGATGGCGGTCTGCTCGACTCCATCCAGTCCAACATTGCCGGTCGCCCGGCGACGGAGAAGTAGACATGTGGGTGCCTGCACCGGACGCCAAGCGCGCCAGCGCCTGGCATGCTGATGGCAGTTGGGGCGACGACACGATCGCCGATTGCGTCGCCCTGTCAGTTGCCGCCTATCCCGACAAGCGGGCGGTCGTCGACAACAAGGGTGCGAGTGTCACCTATCGCGAGCTCGACGAGCGCGCCTCTCGGGTTGCCGGCTGGCTGTCGTCCAAGGGTGTGGTCAAGGGTGATATCGTCACCGTCTGTCTGCCCAACTGGGTCGATACGATCACGATCTTCTTCGGCATCCTGAAGCTTGGCGCGATCATCAATCCGGTACCGGTAACATACGGCGAATCCGATCTCGCCTTCGTCGTGGAGAAATGCCACAGCAAGGCGCTGATCGTTACCGACAGGTTCCGCAGCGCCAACTATCTCGAATATGTCGGTCGCATCCTCCCCAAGCTCGGCCATACGCCGGCCGTGATGGTCTACGCGCCAGGAAAGCATGATGTCGGCGCCGGCTGGGACGAGGTGATGAAGACGCAGCCGCTGACCGCGTCGAAGCGGGCCTGCGGCGCTGATGAGCCGGCAGCGGTCCTGTTCACCTCGGGCACGGAATCCAAGCCGAAGGGTGCGGTTCATACCCACAACACCATTTTGTTCGGCGAGCGCGCCATGGCGTCCGTTCTTGGCGCCACGGCGAACGATACGGCTTTCATGGCCTCGCCAGTGTCGCATGCCACCGGCTTCCTGCACGGCTTTGCAATGACCCTGATGCTGGGCGGCACCCTGTCGCTGCTCGATGTCTTCAAGCCGGAGGATGCCATCGCCGAACTGCGCAAGCACAAGGCGATGTGGACGATGGGCGCAACGCCGTTTCTCGCCGACATCTCCCGAGCGCTGGCGGCAGAAGGCGGCAAGCTGCCCGATCTTCAGTATTTCCTCTGCGGCGGCGCGCCGGTACCGGAAGAAGTCGTCAAGCGAGCGGCCGATTCCGATATTCGCGTGCTAAGTGTCTATGGATCGACAGAAAGCCCGCCGCACACGCTGGTGCGTCCGCAGGACCCCCTCAGCAACGCGTGGACGAGCGACGGCCGCGCGGTTCCCGGCGTCGAGATCCGCATCGTCAGCCAGGAAGGCGAGGAGATCACGGGCTATGAGAAGGATGGCGAGGAATGGTCGCGCGGTCCCAACACTTTTGTCGGTTATCTCGATGAACCGGAACTGACTGCCAAGGCGCTCGATGATGACGGCTGGGTGCACTCGGGCGATCTTGCCCGCTGGCGCGAGGACGGTTCGATCCGCATCGTCGGCCGGATCAAGGAACTCATCATCCGCGGCGGCCAGAACATTTCGGTCCGCGAGGTGGAAGAATATCTCATGCAGATACCCGGCGTGCGTCAGGTCGCCGTCGTCGGCATCCCGCACGAGCGCCTTGGCGAGACCGGATGCGCCATCTTCGTCACCGACGGTGCCTCGATCACGCTGGACGATGTGCAGAAACACCTGATCGGCGCGGGCGTGGCAAGGTTCAAGATGCCCGAACGCGTCGATGTCTGGACAGAGCTTCCGATGACGCCGAGCGGCAAGATCCAGAAATACATCATCAGACAGAAAATCCTTCAGAACGGTTCGCCGGAGTAGACATGATCTCGTATGAAAAGCATGAGGGCTATGGCCGTATCGCGATGGCCAGTCCGCCGGTCAATGCGATCGGAAAACAGTTCGTTGCAGACTTTCACGCGGTGCTCGACAAGGTCGACGCCGACGGACCGATGTCGGCGCTTGTCATCGAGAGCCGTCAGCGCACATTCTGTGCCGGTGCCGATCTTGCGCTCGTAGCCTCTTATTTCGAAAAGCCCGACGGCCCGCTTGAGATGCTCGACTATGTGCGCAGCCTGCACACGCTGTTCAATCGCATCGAAGCCCTGCCGATGGTCACCATTGCCGCTGTCAACGGCGTTGCATTGGGCGGTGGGCTTGAACTGGCGCTGTCCTGCGATCTTCGTGTGATCAAGGAATCGGCCAGCGTCGGCCTTCCCGAAGCCAAGGTCGGTATGATACCCGGTGCCGGCGGCACGCAGCGTCTGACGCGGCTGTGCGGCGAGGGGATCGCCAAGCGGATCATTCTCGCCGGCGATCTTGCCAAGGGACAGCAGGCGGTGGAATTCGGCATTGCACAGTATTGGGCCAGCGACGATGAGTTCGACGCGCGCGTCACCGCGCTTGCCGAACAGATTGCCGGCCTGTCAGCCGGGGCGCTGCGCTGGTCGAAATTCTGCATCGCCGGTGCGGTCGATCCGGCGGTGGACGGCTTTGCCCGCGAACTCGCGGTGCCTCTCGACATCATGCGCACGCAGGAAGCCCGCGAGCGCGTGACAGCATTCTTCAATCGCAAATCCTGACATTATCGAAAGAGGACAGGTTCAAATGAAACTCAACGGAAAGATCGCCCTCGTCACGGGTGGCGGCTCGGGTATCGGCAAGGCGATCTCCCAGGCCTACGCGGAAGCCGGCGCAATGGTGCTGGTCGCTGACATCAACCCCGAAACCGGCAACGCTTCGGTGAAGGAAATCGAAGCAGCGGGTGGCAAGGCAAAATTCGTTCAGCTCGACGTCACGAGCCCGGATTCGGTCGCCGCGGCCGCCGCAGCCGTGACCGCCGATCCCGGCCGTCTCGACATCCTCTGCAACGCTGCCGGCTGGGACATCATCGAGCCGTTCGTCAACAACACGCCGGAATACTGGGACAAGATCGTCCAGATCAACTTCATGGGCCCGGTTCGCCTGACGCGCGCCATGCTCGACCTGCTGATGGCGAGCGAGCACAACAAGATCGTCAACATCGCATCCGACGCCGGCCGCGTCGGCTCGATGGGCGAGACGGTCTATGCCGGCGCCAAGGGCGGTGTCATCGCCTTCACCAAGTCGCTGGCCCGTGAAATGGCCCGCTACAAGGTGAACGTGAACTGCGTCTGCCCCGGCCCGACGGACACCCCGCTGTTCGCCACCCAGCCGGAGAAGATGCGTGAAGCGCTCGCCAAGGCGATCCCGCTCCGCCGCGTCGCGAAGCCCTCGGAAATTGCCGATGCGGCGCTGTTCTTTGCTTCTTCCCGCTCGGATTTTTGCACCGGCCAGGTGCTGTCCGTGTCCGGCGGCCTCACGATGGTGGACTGACCTTATGGAAGAGGTCTATTTCAACGACGAGATCGTCGAGATCCGCGATATGGTCCGGCGCTTTGCGCAGGACAAGATCGCGCCGCTTGCCGTCGAATGCGACGAGGCGGAGCGCTTCCCCTCCGAACTGGTGGAACCGCTCTTCGAGGCCGGTATCCTCACCATGCCGATGTCGGAAGAATTTGGCGGCATCAACGCCAACACACAGACCCTGTCTGTCGTGCTGGAAGAGGTCGGCGCCGCTTTCGCGACGATGGGACCGGTGCTGCTGTCGACCTTCTCGCCGATCAAGATCGTCGCCATGGCCGGTCAGCCGCACCAGCAGAAGGCGATTTTCAGCCAGATGTCGGCAAAGCCGTCGCTTGGTGCCTTCTGCCTGTCGGAGCCGCATTTCGGCTCCGATGCACGCTCGATGAAGACGAGCCTGGTGAAGAAGGGCGACCATTACGTCCTGAACGGCACCAAGCGCTGGATCACCAATGGCGGCGTTGCCGACTGGTACCTGATCTTTACAAAGTGCGGCGACGGCAAGGACGATTTCGCGGTCTGCATGATCCCGGCCACCTCCAAGGGCATCTCCTTCGGCAAGAAGGAAAAGAAGATGGGTCTGCGCGGCGGACCGATGTGCGACGTGATTTTCGAGGATGTCGAAGTCCCCGAAGAGTATCTCGTCGGCAAGCCGGGTGACGGCTGGCACACGCTCGACCGCGTCGCCAATACGATGCGCTGCTGGGGCGCCGCCTCCATCAGCGTCGGTATTGCCCGGTCCGCCTTCGAGGTTGCCGCGCGCTATGCCGCCGAACGTGAAGCCTTTGGCAAGCCGATCGGCAAGTTCCAGGGCGTCGGGTTCAAGCTGGCCGACATGGCCCGTGACCTGCGCGCAACGCAGCTTCTGATCCGCGACACCAACTACCGGGTCGATCTGGAACTGCCGAGCGTCTCTGCTAACACGATGGCCCAGGTCTCGATGTCGAAATATACCGCCTCCGACACGGCAATGTCCGTTGCGACCGAGGCAGTGCAGATCCTCGGCGGGTACGGCTACATGCAGGAATATCAGGTGGAGCGGATGATCCGGGATGCCAAGGCGTTCCAGATCCTCGACGGCTCCAACGAGATCCAGCGCCTGATCCTGTCGCGCGACATCCTGCGCGAATACGCCTGAGACAGATCTTCCGACCAATAGAGGGGCGGCACCATTCTGGCATGCCGCCCCGCCAACCAGAACCTACCGGAGAACAAGATGGACTATACCGATATCACTTATGAGGTGAGCGAGCAGATCGCGACGATCACCATCAACCGCCCCGACCGCCTGAACTGCTTCCGCGGCCGCACGATCGAAGAACTCATCCACGCCTTCAAGCGCGCCTGGGCCGACAAGGACGCCGGCGTCGTCATCCTGACGTCCGCGGGTCAGAAGTCTTTCTGCGTCGGCGGCGACCAGAAGGAAATGCTCGAGAAGGGTTCCTACGGCACCAGCGAGAACGGTCTGTGGGAAATCGATGCCCTGCACACCGTGATCCGCGATATCCCGAAGCCGGTCATCGCGGCGGTCAATGGCTATGCCATCGGTGGCGGCCACGTCATCCACGTGATCTGCGACATCACGGTTGCCGCTGACCATGCCAAGTTCGGTCAGGCCGGCCCGCGCGTCGGCTCCTTCGATGCCGGCTGGGGCACCGCCTATCTCGCCCGCGTCGTCGGTGAGAAGCGCGCCCGCGAAATTTGGTTCTTCTGCCAGCAGTACACCGCGCAGCAGGCCCTGGAATGGGGTCTGGTCAACCGCGTTGTGCCGGGCGACCAGCTTATGCAGGCGGCACGCGATCTGGCCAAGGAAGCCATCGTTCTCAGCCCGACCGCGCTGAAGTTCCTGAAGCATTCCTTCAACTGCGACAGCGCCCACATCTTCGGTCAGGTCAAGATGGCCGCCGACGGCCTCGCCATCTTCGTCAAGTCCGACGAAGCGCGCGAAGGCAACGCCGCTTTCAACGAAAAGCGCAAGCCGGACTTCTCCAAGTTCCGCTAGGATCTGCGGCAGCGAAAATAAAGAAGGGCCGGTTTTCGCCGGCCCTTTTTCATGTCTGCCTCACCGACCGACCTATTCGGTGACCAGTGTCATGGCGTGGTCGACGTCGGCCCGTCCGAGCCGGAACTTGTTCGCCGCATGGCCCTCGTCGGCATAGCCGAACGATATGCCGCAGACGATGACACGATCATCGCCGATCCCGAAATATTCCCGCAGGAAGACCGAATGCCGGGCAAGCGCGGCCTGCGCGATCGTCGCGACGCCATGTGCCTGCGCGGCGAGCAGGAAATTGGCGATGAAGCCGCCGCAATCCATCACGCCATAGGTGCCGAGCGCTTCCTCGCAATCGATGATCGCGACATGCGGCGCACCGAAGAAGCGGTGGTTCTCCCACATCTGCTTCGTCCGTGCATCGGCATCGCCCCGCTCGATTCCGAGCGCGCCATAGAGCGCAAAACCGCTCTCGCGCCTGCGGTCCTGATAGACGCCGCGGTATTCGCGCGGATAGGCGATATCGGTCTCATCCGACTGGCCGGCTTCCGCACGTCCGTAGAGCGCATTGCGGAGCCTTTCCGTGCCCGCGCCGCTTGTAATGTGCAGATGCCAGGGCTGGGTGTTGCACCAGGTCGCGGTGCGCTGCGCCAAGCCTACGATATCGCGAATGGTCTGCTCGGGTACCTGGTCGGTCTTGTACGCACGTACGCTGCGGCGCTCGTCGAGCATTTCCCGCAAGACGCGGATGCGCTCTTCCGTGGGCGTTTTCTCGAAGGCCGTCTTGTCGGCAGCAATCGTCATTTCTCGCTCTCCTCAGGCGGCCGAGGAGCGCGCGCCGAATACGCCGGTTGCGGCAAGCTGCTCGATCTTGTCCGGACCATAGCCCAGCACGGACTTCAGGATTTCATCGGTATGCTGGCCCATCATCGGCGCAGCGACCGGATCGGCCAGCGGTGTACCGTGGAAGCGGAAGGGCGGGGCGATATTCGGGACCATGCCCGCCTTGGGATGCGGAATCTGCGAACAGATCTGCCGCTCCTTCATTTCATCGGAGTCGAACGCTTCCTTGATCGTGTTCATTGCGCCGGCAGGCACGCCCGACTTGTTGCAGCGACCGAGGATTTCCGCGCGGCTCTCCTTGCCGAAGACATCATTGACGATGGCATAGAGCGCCTCGTTGTTCTTCTTGCGAAGCGCGGCGTTGGCATAGTCGGGGCTTTCCGCCAGTTCCGGCATCCGCAGCACTTCCTTCGCGAAGATGCGGAATTCCTTTTCCGAGAGCACGTTGAGATAGATCGGCCCATCCTTGGCATAGAAGATGCCGACCGGATCGGACTGCACCGAACCGTTGCCGGCGCGATACTGCTCCTTGCCCGTCATCAGGTAGTTCATGCCGAACTGGGAATCGAGGAAGACGGCCGTATCGAAAAGCGCGACTTCAACATACTGGCCGATACCGTGGCGTTCCTTCGCCATGAGCGCGCCGAGGATAGCGTTGCAGGCCATCATCGCGGTAGCGGAGTCGATCACAGGCGCCCCGGTTCGGCACGGCTCGCCTTCGCGGAAGCCGTTGAGGGAGAGGAAGCCGGCCTCGGCCTGCGCGATCTGGTCGTAGCCGGGCCGGTAGGCATACGGTCCGGAGCGGCCGAACGCCGATACGGCGCAATAGATGATCTGCGGGTTGATCTTCTTGAGCTCTTCATAGGAGAAGCCGAGCCTGTCCATGACGCCGGCCGAGAAGTTCTCCGCCACGACATCGCATTCGGCGGCCAGTTCACGGACGATCTGCTTGCCTTCCTCGGTCGACAGATCGAGCGTGATGCTCTTCTTGTTGCGGTTGGAAAAGACATAGAACGAGCCTTCTCCCTCGATCTCCGCCGGTTTCACCGCGCGCATGTTGTCGCCGCCGACCGGATGTTCGATCTTGATGATCTCGGCCCCGAGATCGGCAAGGAACATCGTTGCAATCGGACCGGCCATCAACCGTGTCAGATCGAGGATCCGGATGCCATCCAGCGCAAGCGGTGCGCCGGCAGGGCGTTTGACGGGATCAGGCAATACGGGGCGTCCATTGGAAGCGGTCATCGGCGTTTCTCCAGCGATCCGGGTTGCCCTTTTTGGCGGGCACCTGCATTAAATGGATGATTATTCATTTGGTATCGGGAGCACCTTGAAACGTCAACCCGAACCGCTATTCAGGGAGCCCCGAGAATGAGCGAGAATCCTGTCCTTCTGACCGTGGAAGATGGCGTTGCGACCATTACGCTCAACCGCCCAGAGTCGCTGAATTCGCTGTCCGACGACATGAAGACGCGTCTCATCGAAATCACCTATCAGGTCGAGAACGATCCGGCGGTTCGCTGCGTCGTCCTGCGCGGAAACGGCCGTGCCTTCATGGCCGGCGGCGACGTCAAGGCGATGCATGAAGCCAACATGAAGGACCGTGCCGCCAAGGTCGCGGCCTTTGAATCGAGGGTCATCCGTGCGCACCAGATCATCTATCAGCTGCGCCGGATGCCCAAGCCGGTCGTTGCTGTCCTGCACGGGCCGGTTGCCGGTTTCGGGCTGGCCCTGACCCTTACCGCCGATCTGGCGATCGCGCGTTCCGATACGTTTTTCACGATGGCCTATCGCCATATCGGTCTGAGCTCGGACGGTGGCGTGACCTATTTCCTGCCGCGTGTCGTCGGCGAGAAGAAGGCGCTGGAAATCGCGCTGCTGGGCGAGCGTTTCGACGCCAGGGCAGCGCTCGATATGGGTATCGTCAACTGGGTTCACGACGAGGATGTCTTCGAAGCCGAGGTGGAGAAACTGGTCGCGAAACTGGCAACCGGACCGACCCGGGCGCTCGGCCGGGTCAAGCAGCTGATCCGCGACTCGCAGGACCTGAGCTGGGACGAGATGTCCCACCGCGAGGCTGAGGGTATCGCTTATGCCGCCGCTTCCGACGATCACGTCGAAGGCGTCGCGGCCTTCGTTGAAAAGCGCAAGCCGAATTTCAGCGGACGCTAGCGCCGGACGCCAGCGAAATTCGTCAGGCGGCGGCTTGACGCCACGCATGTCCCCCCGGCAGGTAGGGCGGCAAATGAGCCATCCCCATCGGCCGGGGCCCTGTCGCGGCCTCTTTCCGACATATCGCAAGAGGTCCACCAATGAGCGAAGATCACGTTCTCTATGATGTGCGCGACGGCGTCGCGACGATCACCCTGAACCGTCCGGCCAGTCTCAACGCGCTTTCTGACGAGATGCAGGCTCTGCTGATCGGATATTCGCGCCAGGCCGAGAACGACCCGGCAGTCCGGTGCCTAGTCCTGAGAGGCGCGGGGCGCGCTTTCATGGCGGGTGGTGACGTCAAGGGCATCCACGAGGACAACATGAACCGCCGCGATTGGCGCATGTCGCGGCACGAAACGAACGTCATTTCGCTTCACCAGTTCACCTATCAGCTGCGCCGCATGCAGAAGCCGGTGGTCGCGGTTGTCCACGGGGCCGTCGCAGGCTTCGGCTTTGCACTGATGCTGACGGCCGACCTCGTCATCGCCCGCGCCGATGCCTTTTTCACCATGGCCTATCGCCATATCGGGCTGACGGCGGATGGCGGCGCGACCTATTTCCTGCCGCGCATCGTCGGCGAGCGAAAAGCGCTGGAGATCGCGCTGCTTGGGGACCGGTTCGATTCGGCGGCGGCGCTGGATATGGGGCTGGTGAACTGGGTGCACCCCGAAGCGACGTTCGATGACGAGGTGGAAAAGCTCGTCACGCGGCTGGCGACCGGACCGACCCGCGCGCTCGGCAAGGTCAAGCAGTTGATCCGCGACTCATTCGACAACAGCTGGGACGAGCAGTCTCATCGCGAGGCGGAAAGCATCGCCTATGCGGCAGCCAGCGAGGATCACGTGGAGGGCGTTGCCGCTTTCGTGGAAAAGCGGAAGCCGAACTTCACTGGTCGGTAAGGCGGGTCCGGAGGATGGCTGGGGCGCCAGGATTCGAACCTGGGATCACGGGATCAAAACCCGATGCCTTACCGCTTGGCTACGCCCCATCAGACTGCCGCGCCCGGTTGGTATGGCGCGTGAGTCCGGTTCCTATATCCCGCCAGCCTCGACTACCGCAACAGGCGCGCGACGCTGCGGCTGAAATATCCCATGCCCTTCCGGGCAATATGCTTGCGGTGTCACTGCGGCGTCGTTATAACGGCGCCGCATCGGTTACGGAGTGTAGCGCAGCCTGGTAGCGCACCTCGTTCGGGACGAGGGGGTCGCAGGTTCAAATCCTGCCACTCCGACCAATGTTTTCAAGGGGTTGACCAGAGGCCCCGCCTTCAATCGAAATGACGGGCGTGTTGGAGCCGACCGGACCGTCCGGTCGAGGTTGCCGCTTGTTCTGAAGGACAGTCGGCTGCGCCGGCAATCAAAGCCGTAGCCGGTGCTTATCGTACGCACGTGATATTTTTCTGTGACCTACTTGTCACCCGCGGTGGTTTTGCGCTTCATACCATGCTGTTATCCCCGCACAGGGGAAACGTAACAGCTGTAAAGGCGGGGGAATGGGTGCGATGGTGCTGAAAGGTTCGGTCTTTCCGCGTGCGCCGCGCCGCGCAACGGTCCGGTCAAGCGACGCGGGAGCGGCAAACTCATGAGCCGTCCGGGGCGCAAGTCACGCGGGCGGGCGATCGACAACACGAACGTCCGCGCTCAGGTCTCTGACGTGACGCTGGTTCAGCAGCGCCGCGAGCAGATCGTCGAAGCGGCCGTCGAGCTTTTTTCAAAGCAGGGTTTCTACCGCACGACAGTGCAGGAAGTGGCCGCCAGGGCCGGTATGAGTACCGGCTCGATCTATCACTATGCGCGCACCAAGGAAGACATCCTTCTGCTTGCATTGTTGAGCGTGCTTCATTCCTACGCAACCGAGATTCCGCATGCGCTTGAAGGCGTCACCGACCCGATGGAGCGCCTCTGGCGCGCTGTTGGCGCCTATTGCAAGGTTATCGACAGTCGCCGTGCCGCCACGGTGCTCGCCTATCGCTCGACCAAGTCTCTGCCGCGCAAGCAGCAGGAGATGGTCAAGGACGCGGAGCTTGAGACAAACACGCTGATTGCCGATTGTGTCGCCGACTGCCGTTCTGCCGGACTGATCCGCGATGTCGACGTGGCCATGGCCACGCATCTCTTCGTCATGTTCGCGCATTCCTGGGCGCTCAAGCACTGGCGCCTTCAGGAAAGCATGTCGCGGGCCGAGTTTCTCAGGGACGGTTTCGATATTCTCTTCACCGGGATCGCAACGCCGGCGGGTCTGGAGAAATACGCGGGCCTTATGAAGTCATTGGAGAAAGCTGGCGCCGCGTAGTAGTTATGTGCCGGCAGCTGTGAGGCGGCCGCGCATGAATACGTCTATCGGGGGCGCTTCTGAAACTCATCATCCAGATTCCGTGCCTGAACGAAGCGGGGACGCTTGCCGTCACGCTGGCAGATCTGCCGCGGCAGGTCGACGGGTTCACTTCGGTCGAATGGCTCGTCATCGACGACGGCAGCACCGACGATACCGCTGAGATCGCCCGCCGCAACGGCGTCGATCATGTGGTTTCACATGTCGGCAACAAGGGGCTCGCAGCCGCCTTCATGACGGGGATCGAAGCCTGCCTCGAACGCGGGGCCGACGTGATCGTCAACACGGACGCCGACAACCAGTATTGTGCCGATGATATCCCGAAGCTGACGGCGCCCGTTCTGGCCGGCAAGGCCGACATCGTGATCGGCGCCCGGCCGATCGCGCAGATCGAGCATTTCTCTCCGATTAAGAAAATGCTTCAGCGTTTCGGCAGCTGGGTCATTCGTTCCGTATCCGGCACCGACACACGGGATGCGCCGAGTGGCTTTCGCGCCTTCTCCAGTCATGCCGCGCGCCGCCTCGTCGTGTTCGGAAGTTATACCTATACGCTGGAAACCATCATTCAGGCGCGCCGCAAAAACCTGCAGGTTCTCTCCGTCGCGATCCGGGTCAACGCCGATCTTCGGCCGTCGCGGCTGGTCAGAAGCATATGGTCCTATGTCTGGCGCTCGCTCATCACGATTCTGCGTATTCTCGTCATCTACTATCCGGCCCGATTCTTTCTCACCATAGGGGGCACGTTGTTTGCCCTCGGCATGATATTCGCGCTCCGCTTCGTCTACTTTTATTTTACCGACGGCGGCGCGGGTCACGTGCAATCCGTCGTTCTGGCCGGGACTTTGCTCACGACCGGCTTTGTGACAGTACTGGTCGCCTTTCTCGCCGACATCGTTGCGGCCAACCGGCGGCTTCTGGAGGACATCAGGGCGCGGCAATGGAATCAGTCCCACCATCAAAGATGATGACTGCCGAAACGGTGTCCGGCCTTCGCCAGCGCGTCGCCGACCGCGCTCTGCGTGACATTCCCAAGCTTCTGACGTTGCAGGATCGCAATCCGCACAGCGCCACCTACGGGTGCTTCGATCGCAATTACTGGCACTATCGGATTGTCGATTTTCCGAGCGGCATGACGCAGGAATTCGTTCTGCCGCTCGCCCTTGTCTGGCGTTATGCCATTCCCGGAAACAGCTTTCATCAGCAGCCGGCAATACGGGAGTGGGTGGCGGCTGGGATAAGGTTTGCCGCTTCGAGCGCCTATGCCGATGGATCTTGCGACGATTATTTTCTCTATGAGAAAGCCGCCGGTGCGGCAGTCTTCTCGCTTTACGCGGCCATACGCGCCATCGAATTGTGCGATCTCGATGCCGATGAATTCAAACCGTTTCTGATCCGGCGTGGCAAATGGCTGGCGACCCACAAGGAGTCCGGCCGCCTGGGCAATCATGAGGCCCTGATCGCCAACACGCTGTTCCGCCTTGCGGACCTGACGGCGGACGGATGGTTTGAAGAGCAGGCAAGGCGGCGGCTGGAAAGGCTGACGACGTGGCGCTCGAGCGAAGGCTGGTTCACCGAATATGATGGAGCAGAACCGGGTTATCTGACTCTGACGATCGCAATGCTCGCCGAAATCGATCACATGCGCCCGAATCTGTCGCAGCGCGGGCCGATTGCCGGGGCAGTGCGGTTCCTGCACGAGATCCAGCCGCCGGACGGCTGGCTTGGCGGCGAATGGTCCAGCCGCAACACCCACAATTATTTCCCTCACGGCGTTGAGTTGTGCGCCGACTGGCTGCAAGAGGCCTGCGACCTAAACACCCGCGCCATCCAGGCACTTGAAGTCGGTCCGGAATATTCGGACGACCGGGTAGTTGCGCACCATTGCTGGAGCTACCTCCTGACATGGCTTCACTGGCGCGATGAAAGGCCGGTGCCGCAACCGGTCGGCAATGGCCTTTCGGTCTTTCCCGAGGCAGGGATCGTTATGGAGCGGAGAGGCAACGACGCGTTGCTGCTAGCAACCCGCAAGGGCGGAGCGCTGCGATTTTATGCGAAGGGCAGGCTGGTCCATGCCGATACCGGCATTTCGCTGCGGGTTGGCGATGGGCCAACCGCGCGCATCGCGGTCTGTCACCTGACCGCCGACGACAATACGATCTCGGTCGCGCCGGGCTCGGTCGTCGTTTCAGGCGCGATGGCCTGGGCGAAAACGCAGCGCATGACGCCGCTTAAGCAGATTGGGTTGCGCCTGTTCATGATGACCATCGGCCGCCTGGATCCCGACCTCGTGCGCAAACTGCTCCAGCGTCTTTTGATCGTTGGCAGGGATATCGCGCCATTCCGCTTCCGCAGGACGGTCGAATGGTCTGCCGACGGACTTTTGATCGAGGACACGATCGAGGCATTGCGCGGTTGGTCTGCGGTCTCCACCGTCGGCGTGGGGCCCGCGCAGGGATCCATCTATACGGTCATGAGCAAGGTGTGGCATCCGTCCCAGCTTCAGCTCTGGGAAGACCTTACCGACCACAAACCGCAACAGCCTGCACGCGAGATGAAGATCCGCCGGCGGTTCGGCTGACCTGAAGAATGGCTCGTCTCCTTGCAATCTTCGTGAGCGCCGCGACTGTCGCGCTGCTCTACCTTCTGATTGATGTCGACGCGCTGGGCAGCGCGCTCGCGCAAACCGATATGGGCCGCCTCGTCCTGTCTCTCGTTCTGTTGATGCTGCTGATCCAGCTTTCGGCAGTGCGCCTCGTCCTCCTTGCGCGCATTTCAGCGCTTGAGGTCGGTTTGGGTCTGGCAACAAGGGCTGTCTTTGCTGCCAATGCGCTGAACCTCTTCATGCCCAGCAAGCTCGGCGATCTGGCAAAGGCCAGCATGCTGCGCAGTCAGGATGGGAGCATGATGCCCGCGTTCAACATGGTGCTCGCCGAGAAATTGGCTGACCTCCTTGCCGTCATGATTCTCGGTGCAGTTGCCCTTGCCGCCTATTCGGGAGAGGGCGTTGCGTGGTTCGTCGGCGCGCTCGCCATCCTGACGGCAATATCGGCACTCACGCTCGCCGGTCTTCTCGGCGGACTTCTGCCGGCGCTCGAGCCGAAGCTTCCGCGCGTTGCCGGAATCGGTCACAGGTTTGTTGCCAGATGGCGCGAACAGATCGGCAGCTTTCGCCGCAGGCCGTTCCTCACATCGATGTTCTGCGCACTCACGCTGCTGATATGGGCCGGCCATCTGGCGCAGATTGCAATGATGGCGTGGGCGCTCGGCGTTTCTGGTCCATGGGAACCGCTCATTGCAATATTCCCCATCGTCATTCTGGCCGGGCTGCTGCCGATGACCATTGCCGGCATCGGGCCGCGCGACATGGCGACCGTTGCGTTTGCCGGGCCCCTGATTGGTACCGGCGTGGCGGCAGCGCTGGGCATTCTCCTGTGGCTCCGGATCATTGTTCCTGGCCTTGCGGGCCTGCCGTTCACCGGCGCGTATTTCCGCTCGCTTCGTCGCTCCCGGTAATATATCGCAGATCGTGTAAAGGGGGGCTCGATGGCACGGTTGCGCGACCCGGCGATCGTATTTGCTTGCGTTGTTGGCGGTTATCTTATGATCAACTGGCGCTTTGCAGGTCCCACATCCACGACCGATGAAATCGGTTATCTTGCCAATGCGGCGTTTCTTGCCGGGTATTCCGTCGACGGCGCCAGCAGCTACCATTTCGGCTATTCGCTCTTCCTTGTCCCCGCATTCCGGTTCTTCGCGACCAATGCGGGCGTGTGGAAGGCGATCATTGCAACAAACGCGATCCTGTTCGCGCTTGCCTTCTCGCTCCTCCTCCTGATCTTGCGCCGGTTCAGCAACAATCGCATGGCCTGTCTCACCGCAACACTGGTTGTGGCGGCATACCCGTCATATGTGACGATTGCCGGCTATCCCTATTCCAGCGCTGCCGCGGTTCCGGTCTTCATCGCGGCCTGCGGCGCGCTGTTGTGGGCAGAGCGTCGACCCTATGCCGCAATGGCGACTTTCGGATTGCTCGTCGGCTTTTTCTTCTGGGTTCACCCGACCGGCATTGCGATTGCAAGCGCTGCTGCGATCGTACTTGTGGTCATGGCGGCAGCCAATACACGCCTGGTTTTCCCGGCGCTCATTGCAGCGGCCCTCATTGTCACGATGGATGCAATTTATGCGCGCGCACTCGAGCCTTCCATGCTTGCCGCGATGACGCCGGATGGATTTTCTCCCAGAATTCACTACCCGGAAGGCGCGTCGGTTCTTTCCCGGCTCGGGTCTCTGGAACTCGTGGCGGGTGTGGCCATGCGTGTACTCGGACAGTTCGGCTACCTGATCATCGCAAGTCTTGGCGTCATGGCGCTGGGTCTCGTTGCGTTGCAGTCGAAGATTGAACAGCGATGGCGGGAAAGGGGTGTCTGGAACGATCCGCGGGCGCATCTTCTCATATTCGCGATTGCATCCCTCTTCGGCATTGTCTTGATCACGGCCCTGTTCTTTGCTGATGGCAAATCCAACGGTGTCCAGCATCTTATCTATGGCCGGTATCAGGAAGCCGTTCTCCCCGTTCTCCTCGCACTGGCTGTGCTGGCGCCCGCTTCGCGTCAGGCGAGGCGTTTCTGGCCCCTGCTGATCCTGCCGCTGTTCATCCTGCTCTATCTTATGGTCGGAAAAGTTGAGGGCTGGATCTATGTCCTGAACATCGCCGCCTTCTGGCCGGCGGTCATTCACTTCAATCCGCACCCCGAAATATGGTTCGCGATGGGACTGGTGGCATGCCTGGTTGCCGTGTTCATTCCAAGGCCCCTGCATATCGCCGCGATGGTCGCCGCATTTATCGCTTGCATTCCCTTTCAACTCCGATGGCACGCCGGCCTGATCAATCTAACAGGCACGACTTATGGAATGCCGGCGCTCATCGAACGCATCGCCGCGCCGGGAACTTGCGTCGGAACCGATCCTGAGATCACACCTGACATGCGGTGGCGCGACAGGGAACGCATCGGCCTCTACTCCTTCCATCTTCATCGTTTCGACTACCGGCGCGTCAATGCCGAAGATCGGGCAAATGAGTGTGATGGGCCCTACCTGTCTTTTCGCGAACCCGTGGAAATGGCACGTTATGGCCTCGTGCCGCTGGCACGCGAAATCCCCTCCCTGATGTATGTCTATGTTTCGCGCCTTGATCCGCGGACATCCGACGATCGGTCGGCGGGCGTGCTGCGAGCCGACACAGGCGGTGGCGGCGAAGCGGTGAAAGGTCGTATCGTCGCCACGGATCTTGCAGCTTTCAGTCTTGTGGGAAAGCTATCGGACGGAAAGCTGGCCACGCGCGGAAAGGCCGGGGTTCTATTTTATGGACCTTATGTCCCGATGCGCGCCGGACGATTTTCCTTCGTGGTTCGCGGCCAGGCTGACGATGCCGCTGAGGCCTATGTGGAACTGGCTTCGGATGGCGGCGAAAAGAGCTTTGCCAGATTCCCTGTTTCATCTGGCGGTGACGGCGTGATTGCCCGAGGCCAATTCGATTTCGACAAGCCGGTCGACGGGCTGGAAGTCAGGCTGATCGTCACCGCAGAAAGCATCGTTTCTGTCGAAGATTGCCTGATCGAGATCGCTTATTAGGCGTCCACCCATGGTTCCCGGGTGCGCGGATCGATTGACGCCCGCGCCAATCATTTACACTCGCCTTTTCGCGGCTGTTTGTACTAGTGATGTCGCATCCGGGGGGACGATGGTACGGAAAAGCGATATTGCACTGGTTTTCGCGTGCGTCTTTGGCGTCTATCTGGCGATCAACTGGTCATTTGCCGGTCCGACCTATCTGCAGGACGAAATCGGCTATCTGGCGAATGCCTCTTTCCTTGCCGGTCATCCGATAGACGGCTCAAGCAGCTATCATTTCGGCTACTCGCTGTTTCTGGTTCCGGCCTTCTGGTTGTTTTCGACAACCGCCGCGATCTGGAAGGCCATACTCGTGACCAACGCTCTGCTTTTCGCAGCAGCGTTTTGTGTCCTTTTTCACATCCTCAGGCATTTCAATGAAAGCCGCATTGCCTGTCTGGCCGCGACACTCATTACGGCTACCTATCCGGCCTATGTAACGATTGCCGGCTATTCCTATTCCAGCCCTGGCGAAATCTTCGTCTTTCTGTGCGCGTGCGCAGCCCTGCTATGGGCAGCGCGACGTCCCTTGGCCGGGCTAAGTCTTTTCGGACTGCTCGTGGGGTTCATTTTCTGGGTACATCCGACCGGCATGGTCATCGCCTGCGCCGCAGGCCTTGCGCTCGCAGCGGCGGTGATCGGCGAACCGCGGCGGGCTCTGCCAGCCATCGTCTCCGCGGCGATCATCGTGGCGATGGTCCTGCTGTATGACAGGGTGCTGGAACCGGCAGTCATGACGGCAATGACGCCGGAAGGGTTCGAGCCAAGATCACACTATCCCGAAGGCCGCATGGTACTTTCGGCGCTCACGTCTCCCAGTGTCATCGCGAGCGTCGTCATGCGCATACTTGGCCAATTGGGATATCTTCTGATCGCGACGCTTGGTGTTGCCGGACTGGGGCTCTTTGCGCTTCAGACTTACGCCCTTCCGCGATGGAAGAACCGCGCGCACTGGCGCGACGCGCGTGCGCCGGTCCTCATATTCGCGCTCGCGTCGCTGGCCGCGGTTGTTGCGATCACTGCCGTGTTCTTCGCGACGGTAAATTCCAACGGTCCGCATCATCTCATGTATGCCCGATACACGGAGACGGTCTTTGCGTTGCCGTTGGCACTGTCGGTGCTTGCGGTGCCGTCGCGCAGTCCGTGGCGTTTCTGGCCGCTGGCGGTCATTCCGCTGTTTGTCCTGTTCTTCGTCCTGATCGACAGGGTCGGGACGTTCACCAACGCGATCAATGTCGCCGCGCTTTGGCCGTCGGTATTCTATTTCAGGCCCTATCCGGCGATCTGGTTCGCGATCGGTCTTGCTGGCTGCGTTGCCGCCCTTTGCCTGCCACGCCGCATCCGCCTCGCAGCGATGGTGGTTGTCTTCGCGGTTTGCATTCCGTTTCAGCTCAAATGGCATCGAACGTCGTTCAACATCACCAGCTATCCGTCCGGGCTTCCCGAACTGGTCGCGCAGATCGTGCCGCCCGGAACATGTGTCGGCGTCGATCCGATGCGAGTCAAAGGGATGACCGACCGGGACAAGGAACGCGCAAATCTCTATTCGTTCTATTTGCACAGGTTCGATTATCGCCGGGTCAATGCCGAAAACTGGGCGTCCACATGCGACGGGCCTTTTCTGTCTTTCCGCCAGCCGGCGGAATTGGCGTCCTATGGAGCGGTGCCACTCGCACGGGAAGTGAGGTCCCAGCTATATGTCTACGTTCGACCTGACACTCTCGGTCGGATCGACGCGGTCCCGCGCAGCATGCTGCGCGTGGACGGAACTGTATCAGGCACACGCCTTGTCGGGGACGTTCCGGCCTCCGACATTGCCGCCTTTGTTCTGGCCGGCAGGCAGGAGGGCGAGAAGATCGTCACCCGGGGCCGCAAAGGCGTTCTCTTCTACGGGCCGTTTGCGCAGCTCCCGGCGGGCCGGCTGAAAGTTACCATTCGTGGCGATGTGCATGAGGCTGGCGGCGCTCAAGTCCAGATCGCATCGCAAGGCAGTGCGCGCATCCATAAGCAGGTGCCCGTCGGCGATTTCGGCGGCGGCGTCATCGCGATTGCCGATGTCGTGCTCGACGAGCCGGTCACAGATCTTGAGGTTCGGTTGGTCGTCACAGCCACGAGCGATCTCGCTGTGAAAAGCTATCGGATCGAACTGGACGACTAGCCACGCTGTTTGATTGCGCCGCCTGCGCCCGCTAGGCTTCCTTTCAAAGGAAGAACACGGTCTTGCCGACGCTGCCATTGCGAACCATTCACTCGGCCCACCATCACCATGGATGGGACAACGCATTCGACCCGGTCGCCGATGTCGCGCCCGGCGACAGCCTGACCGTCCAGTGCCTCGATGCTGCCGGTGGGCACTACACGCAAACGAGCACTGCGGACGATATTGCCGGAGTCGATCCAGCGAGGGTCAATCCGGTGACAGGCCCAATCCGCGTTGATGGCGCGAAACCCGGGGACTGTCTTGCTGTCAGGATTGAAACCTTCATGCCTTCCGGCTTTGGCTGGACGGCGATCATTCCCGGTTTCGGACTTCTTGCCGATCAGTTCACCCGGCCACGCCTTCACCTCTGGAATTATGACGTTTCAGGCGCTGAGCCAGGTCTGTTCGGCTCGTTCGCACGCGTCCCGCTCAAGCCCTTTGCCGGCACGCTCGGCGTTGCTCCGGCCGCCGCTGGCCACCACGACATCATTCCGCCGCGTCATATCGGCGGCAACATGGATATCCGCGACCTTGCCGCAGGCACGACCCTTTACCTCCCCGTTGAGGTTGAAGGCGCATTGTTTTCCATCGGCGATACGCACGCCGCCCAGGGCGATGGCGAGATTTGCGGGACGGCGATCGAAAGCGCGATGGATGTGACGCTGACATTCGACATCATCCCTGATGCCGCGCCGTCCTTTCCCCGCTTTTCGACGCACGGCCCGGTGACACGCCATCTCGACGGGCGCGGCTACGAGGTGGCGACCGGCGTTGGTCCGGACCTGATGCAGGCGGCGCGTGACGCGGTATCCGGGATGGTCGATCATATCAGCCGCCGGGAAGGCATAGCTCCCGAAGACGCCTACATGTTGTGCTCGGTGTGCGGAGACCTTCGGATCAGCGAGATCGTGGACGCGCCCAACTGGGTCGTGTCGTTCTATTTTCCGAACGTCGTATTCGACTAGGGGTCAATCGGCCTTCTTGACCTTCTCATAGCCGGCGAGCGCGGCCTTCCGAGCGTTTGCGTGTTCGACGATCGGCAAAGGATAGTCCTTGCCAAGCGTGACACCGGCCTTCTCCAGTACAGCGTCGGGCGCTTCGAAAGGCGCATGTATGTATTTGTCGGGCAGGGCTGAAAGCTCCGGGCACCATTGCCGGACATAGTCGCCGTTCGGATCGAACTTCCGGCCCTGCGTGATCGGATTGAATATGCGGAAATAGGGCGCCGCGTCCGCGCCACTTCCCGCTACCCACTGCCAGCTCGCGCTGTTGTTGGCGAGGTCCGCATCGACAAGCGTATCCCAGAACCAGGCTTCGCCTTGGCGCCAGTCGATTCTCAGATGCTTGATGAGGAAACTGGCGGTGACCATGCGGACGCGGTTGTGCATCCAGCCTGTCTCCCAGAGTTGCCGCATGCCGGCATCGACGAAGGGATATCCGGTCAGCCCCTTCTGCCAGGCGGCAAGGTCGCCGTCACTTTTGCGCCACGGATAGGCATCGAAATCCGGCCGGAGGTTCTTTTCGGGCAGATCGGGAAAGTTGCACAGAAGGTGGTAGGAAAACTCTCGCCAGCCGAGTTCGCTCAGAAACTTGTCGCTCTCGCGCTCCAGCGACGCCTTGCGCTCGGCGGCAAGTCTTGCGCCGAACACGATCTGCCGTGGCGAGATTTCGCCGAAATGCAGGTGCGGCGAGAGACGCGACACTTTCTCCTTGTCGGGCCTGTTGCGCCCATTGGCATATCCGGCAAGACCGGCCTCCAGGAAGCCGTCGAGGCGGTCGCGCGCACCGATTTCACCGGGTTTCCATTCATCTTCCCAACCCTTGGCCCAGTTCGGCTTCTTTGGAAGGAGACCAAGCGAATCCAGGGTGTCACCGCTCTTCTGCGACGCAATCTTGAATTTCGGGCGGGGCAGCGGCTTTTCCGCGCCGTTCGGCCGCAGCGCTTTCCAGAACGGCGTGAAGACCTTGTAGGGGCCGCCGGCCTTTGTGTGAAAGTGCCACGGTTCATGGAGGAGATTGCCATTGAAGCTTCGCGCCTCCAGCCCGAGTTCCTGCATCTGCTGCTTGATGTTCCGGTCGCGATTGATCGCGAAGGGCTCGTAGCAGCGGTTCCATGAAATCGCGTCCGCGCCGCTCCTGTCCGCCAAGTCCCTGAGCAGCGTTGCCGGATCACCCTGCAGGATATGAAGACCCCCGATATCCTGATCGAGCGCCTTGAGGCTGTGGTGCAGCCACCAGTGCGAGGCAGCGCCCATCTGCTCATATGGCCCGTGCCCGGTCCGGTCGAGAATATAGACCGGAACGATGTCGCCGCGTTCAGCTGCCCAGCTGAGTGCCGGATTGTCGCTAAGCCTCAGGTCCTGTCTGAACCAGACGATTGTCGTCATGCCGAGTTTCTTCTTTCCTGTGCGTAACGTGTCTGTCTACGCGATGGCGGGCAGATCGGATTGCTCCGCGTTGCGTTGCGCAACCTGCGGCAGCGGCATAGATAGATGCCATGGGAAATTGCAACGAGGAGGCGAGGCGTCAATGACTGCATGCATCATCGGTTGGGCGCACACGCCCTTTGGCAAGCAGGATGCCGAAACCGTCGAAAGTTTGATCACACGTGTGGCCGCGGAAGCGATGGCACATGCGGGCCTTGAGCCTGCCGACGTCGATGAGATTGTCCTTGGTCATTTCAACGGCGGCTTCAGCGCGCAGGAATTCACCGCCTCGCTGGTGCTGCAGACCAGCCCCGACCTTCGGTTCAAACCCGCAACGCGGGTCGAAAACGCATGTGCGACGGGCTCCGCGGCAATCCATCAGGGGCTGAAGTCGATTGCGGCAGGCAAGGCGCGCACGGTGCTTGTCGTCGGCGTGGAACAGATGACGACGACGCCCGGGCCGGAGATCGGCAACATCCTGTTGAAGGCCTCATACCTGCCGGAGGACAAGGATACCGAAGCCGGCTTTGCGGGTGTCTTCGGCAAGATCGCCAATCCTTATTTCCAGCGCTGGGGCGATCAGTCCGATGCGCTCGCCCGGATCGCGGCCAAGAACCACCGCAATGGCGTCGAAAACCCATACGCCCAGATGCGCAAGGATTTCGGCTACGAATTCTGCCGCACCGAAAGCGACAAGAACCCCTTCGTCGCGGGCCCCTTGAAGCGCACCGATTGCTCACTCGTCTCCGACGGGGCTGCCGCGCTGGTGCTCGCCGACATGCCGACGTCGCTTCGTGCGCCGCGCGCCGTTGCTTTCAGAGGCGCGGCCCATGTACAGGATTTTCTGCCGATGTCGAAGCGCGACATCCTGAAATTCGAGGGCGGCGCAAAGGCCTGGCAGATGGCGCTTGCCGAGGCCGGCGTAACGCTCGGCGATCTCTCCTTCGTCGAAACTCATGACTGTTTCACCATCGCCGAACTGATCGAATATGAAGCGATGGGACTGGTGCCGGAAGGCAAGGGCGCGAGCGCCATTCTGGAAGGCATGACGGAGCCGGACGGCAAGCTGCCGGTCAATCTTTCCGGCGGGCTGAAAGCCAAGGGCCACCCGATCGGCGCGACCGGCGTTTCGATGCATGTGCTGACGGCAAAGCAGCTTGCCGGCGAGGCGGCGGGCATCCAGCACGCCAATCCGAAACTCGGCGGTATCTATAATATGGGCGGTGCAGCGGTCGCCAATTACGTCTCGATCCTGGAACGGGTGCGCTAGGCGGCTAACCGGCCGAATTGCCCGAAACCATCAACCGCGGATCGATCTTCGCGCCATGAGCGATCATGTCGCCGCCGACGGGGTCGTTGTGATCCATTGCCTGGATTGCCGATTTGCTCGCGCCTTCGATCCTGTTGCCGGTGATCGCCGCATGTCCTGCGCCGGGGCTGACCGAGACAGCGATCCCGACCGGTGAGCCGCGCACCACATTGCCGTTGATCGTCACATCGCGCATGGCGGCACCCCAGCCGGCAACGATGCCGAAGAGGGCGGCGTTCTCCACCACGTTTCCGGTCACCGCCGTATCGGCCTCAACGCCGATGCCGACGCCACGGGCCTCCTCATAGGCGGGCGTGAAGAGGTTGCGCACCAGATTGCCGGAAACGACGGCGAGCCGCCCGCCCGCATTGCCGAAATTGGTGACCGAGATACCCATGCCCGCCGTGTCGACGATATTGTTGGCGACGATGGCACCCTCGAAGGCAAACTCCACATAGAGCGCGACTTCGCCCATACGGGCGCAATTGTTGCCGATGATCTGGCAATTGTCGCCGCTGTTCACGCGTACCGCGGTAAAGGCGCAGTCGCTGATATGGTTGCCGCTAACAATAGTGCCGCCAGCGCGATAGATGTTGATACCGTTGCCGTACTGGCCGGAGCCACCGGACACGGCGCCAATTTTCGAAATGCGATTGCCGGTGATGCGCGCGCCGTCAAAGCGCTTTTCGGACTGCCAGACAAGGATGCCATTATCGTCGCATTGCGCGATCTCGTTGCCGTCGATTTCGATTTCCCGACAGTCGACGGCAAAGATCGCCGCATCGCGGCAATGGGTTATCTGACAATCCCGCACGCGGCCGGTGCTGCCGTTCAATGAAAGGCCCGCCGCACCGCTTCCCTCGATGACGCAGTTACTCACGAGCAGGTCTTCAACGTCGGAGAACGCCACAAGACCCTTGCCATTGGCCTGCGTGCCGGAACCCCGAACGGTCAGGCCGTCGAGCGCAATTCCAGCGCTCCCTTTTGTGTCGATGGCGGATGCACCGCCAGCGGCTGACAGAACCGCGCCATGACCGGTTATCCGGGCGCCGGCCGGTAGATTCAGGCCCGAAACCACGTAAATCCCCGGTTCAAGGCTCAGTACCGCACCGCGACGGGCAGCGCTCAGGGCTGCATCCGCCAGCTTCACGGTCACGTCCGCACCCGTATCGGGCGACAGTCCAAGTCCTGCGCCCGGCAACAGGGTTCCGTTCAGGGTCATCGGTGCTGCCAGGGCAGTCGCAGGAACGCAGCCGGATAGCGCGAAAATCAGCGTGCGCCGGTCAAGAACCATTTGCCAGTCTCCGCGTTCCTCTGAAGGGTCCGGGCCGTCCCGTCGGACCTTGACCCGGCTTCGTGAGGCCGAACATGCCGGATAGCGCATTAAGTTAGCGTGAAAGTCGCCACGGGCATCAATTCGACAATCGCCTCGCGCACCGGTTGCTCACCGCCTTTGAGCGGCTTAAGTATCGCAAGGTGACATTCTATTCGGCGGTAGGCCGCGACTGACGACCAGCCGGCTTGAGGCCGCAACCCATAACAATGACCGAGAGGAGTTCCCCCATGTCGTTCGAATTGCCAGACCTTCCTTACGCCTATGATGCGCTGGCGCCCTATATGTCCGCGGAAACGCTGGAATATCATCACGACAAGCACCATCAGGCCTATGTCACCAACGGCAACAACCTGCTGAAGGGCTCCGAGTGGGAAGGCAAGAGCCTGGAAGAGATCGTAAAAGGTTCTTTCGGCAAGAATGCCGGTCTCTTCAACAATGCCGGTCAGCACTACAACCATCTGCATTTCTGGAACTGGATGAAGCCGGGCGGTGGCGGCAACAAGCTGCCGGGCAAGCTGGCCAAGGCGGTCGATGCCGATCTCGGCGGCTATGATGGTTTCCGCAAGGCCTTCATCGAGGCCGGTACCGGGCAGTTCGGTTCGGGCTGGGCCTGGCTTGCGGTTTCAGGCGGAAAGCTCTCCGTGATGAAGACACCGAACGGCGAGAACCCGCTTGTGCACGGCGCAACGCCGATTCTGGGCGTCGATGTGTGGGAACATTCCTATTACATCGACTATCGCAATGCCCGCCCGAAATATCTGGAAGCCTTCGTCGACAGCCTGATCAACTGGGACTATGTCGAACAGCTGTTTGAGAAGGCCGCAGGCTGAATTCAGCAATGCCATGGATGTGGCGGGGCGGCGATTGCCGCTCCGCCCTTTTTATGACCTGATGGATGCTCTCGGCGACTCACCGGATCGTTTTCATGATCAGACTCTACAAGGGGACGCAGACCGGCCTGGATCGGCTGGGCGATGCCGGAGCACCGGCCGAATTGCCTGCCGGCGTATCCTGGATTGATCTTTTTGCGCCAACCGCAGAGGAGAGCGACGCCGTCTCAGGCTGGCTCAATATCGAAATTCCATCGCGTGAGGAAATGCAGGCGATCGAAGTTTCCAGCCGGCTCTATGAAGAAAATGGCGTTCTCTACATGACGTTCATGAGCATGGTGAACGCTGAAGCGGAATACCCGGCAACGACTGACATTGCGTTCATTCTGACGCCTAGCGCTATTGTCACCGTACGCCACGCCGAACCCAAATGGATGACCCAGTTCATGCAGCGCTGCCCGAAGCTCGGTGCCAGCGCAACGAAACCGGTCCTCATTGCCGTGGCGCTTCTTGAAGCCGTCATTGACCGCGTCGCCGACGTACTGGAAAAGTCGTCCCTTGAGGCCGACGCCATCTCCCGGTCGATCTTCGAGCGTCACAACACCCGCCCGATCTCGTCCGACGTGCTGCGCGAGCGTGTCGCACGCATCAGCCGTGTCGCCGTGAGAGCCGCCAAGGCCCGTGAAAGCCTTGTCACGATTTCTCGCGTCGTAAGCTTTCTGACAGCTTCCGGCAGTGAGGAAAAGAAGAGCCGCGAACTGAAGGCCAGACTTGCCGCCGCGGACACTGACGCCGAGCAGCTGGCCAATTATACAGGCTATCTATCTGACAAAACAGTTTTTCTTCTCGATGCGACCGTGAGTTTGATCAATATCGAGCAGAACAACATCATCAAGATCTTCTCGATCGCCGCCACGACGCTGATGCCGCCGACGGTGATTGCGTCGATCTATGGCATGAATTTTCACCACATGCCCGAACTGGATGTGCCCTGGGCCTATCCGGCGGTTCTGCTCGCCATGCTGGTGTCAGCGATCATTCCCTACATCTTCTTCCGGATTAAGGGCTGGCTCTGAAGCGAAGCCCGTTCACGAACTCTTGATGGGCCTTTTTGCCGCCATTTGATCTGAGTCACGGGCAGGCGCAGCATTGCACGCAATATGAGCGCCTGTGAATATACCGTGATCGACAACAGAGTGGCCGGCAGGCTCGACGGGAGAGTGAAATGGGAAAGAATATTGGCAGTGTGGACCGCGTCATCCGTATCATTGTCGGCATTGCGCTGATCGCTTTTGCGGTGGCCGGGCCGGCAGACATTTCGTGGAAATGGATCGGCTGGATCGGTGTTGTTCCGATCGTCACCGCATTGATGGGCTGGTGCGCGCTCTACAGAATTCTCGGCATCCGGACGAATTCTGCCGCCTGACGGGGGCTTAGGATTTTTCAGATTTGTCAGCGTCGTCGGAAGCTTTCCGGCTCCGGCGTTGCTGCTTCCACGCCTTGCGCATGGCCCGGCCACGCAATGTGATGCCGTGCGCCGTGCGGAAGAGCAGGGCGCGGCCGCGCGCCATTTCTTCCAGTTCCACCGCATATACCTCGGCCAGTGTCGCCTTGAGGTCGATGACGCCTTGCGCGGCCACATCGTGAAAGCGGCGTAGATTGGCCATCCAGAACGGGCTGACCAGCAGCGATATGGCGATGACCGTCAGTGCCAGCTGGTAACCTTGCGAGTCCAGCACACCGCGTGTGACGCCGATCGACGCCAGGATGAAAGAAAACTCGCCGATCTGCGCCATGATGAGGCCGGCCGGAAAGGCCTGCTGCCACGGCGTGCCGGCAAGATGCAGCAAGGCGATATTGACGATCGATTTTACGGCCAGCACGAGGATGACGAAGATGCTGACGGTACCGAGATTGTCCCAGACATAGCCGAGGTCAAGCAGCAGCCCGATGGAAAGGAAGAACACGAATACAAGCACGGATTGTATGGGCTCGGTGACCTTGATTGCTGAAACGCGGAGCGTCGTGTTGGCGATGACGAGTCCGGCCAGGAACGCGCCATAGGCGGCCGACAGGCCGATCAGGCCAGTGACGGCGGCGGCGCTGAAGCAGACCGCCAGCGAGCCCATCGTCATCAGATCGGCATTGCCGCGCATCGCGTCGGTGAAGGGGAAATGGATCTTGCTGCGCGCGGAAAGGACTCTCACCAGCGCGATGACGAATACCAGGGCGGCCACGGACTTGACGACGCCGAGCCAGTCGAACCCGCGCCCGCCGAGCGAGTCCGCGAAGATGAGCATCGGTATCGCAATGATGTCCTGCGCGATCAGAACGCCCACGGTGATCTGTCCGATAGGCGTTCGCAACTCGTCGATATCGTCAAGCATCTTGATCGCGACGGCGGTACTGGAGAGGGCGATAATGAATGCAAGCAGCAGTGACTGGCCGGTCGGCCACCCCAGAACCGTGCCGAACAGGAACGTGAACGCGGCGGCGATGGATATCTGTCCTGCGACAACGAACAATGAGGGGCCGATCACGCGCATGAACGCCTTCAGCGACAGCTCCATGCCGATCAGGAACAACAGCATGATGACGCCGAGCTCGGCGAGCACCGACATTGAACCGGAACGCTCGACCAGTTGCAGTCCACTGGGCCCGAGTATGACGCCGGCAAGGATATAGCCGACGACCGCAGGCTGTTTGAGGCGCGTCAGCCCGAGACCCAGCAAAACGGCCGCCGCCACGACGACGGCAAGGCCGGTCATGTCGAAATGTGCCCCCATCGCCGTATCGGCGAGGGCTTCGTTTGCTTCGGCAACCGCCATGAATCACGCTCCAATTCGGAGCTTATTCGACTCTGCGCCGGGAAGCTCCGTCAAGCCTTCTCCGGGCAAAAGCGGAACCCGCTGGTTTTGCAGGCGTTCACGAGAGGTTTATTTGGCTTTGCGGCACGAACAGATTTTCATCTCTCCGCAGGATCATCAGCACAAGCAGGAGCCCCCCATGAAAAGAACCGTTATTGCCGTAGCGTTGCTCGCGATGGCCGCGATCAGCCCCGCCATGGCTTCCGATGAGGCCATCGCGACGCGTCAGGCCGTCATGAAGGACAACGGCGCGGCGATCGGCGCGCTGGCCAAGATGGTGAAGGGTGAGGCAGAATACGATGCCTTGGCCGCGCAACTCGCCATGCGCACGATCCATTCAGCTGCCGTCGGTTTCGATAGCCTCTTCCCTGCCGGCTCGGAAACTGGCGGAGACACGGCAGCATCTCCGAAGATCTGGGAAGACATGGAAGGTTTCAGGATGGCTGCGGCTAAGATGGCCGAAGATGCGTCTGCCGCGATAGGGCCGGCAGGTCAGGGGCTGGATTCCCTGAAAGGCGCTTTTGGTGCTGTCGCCAAGAATTGCGGCAGCTGCCATGACGCCTACAGGGTGAAGAAGAACTAGACTGATCCCGCGCCCGATCAGTGAAATCAAGGCCGGTGGGGAAAGGACGATCTCTTGCGCAAATTCATTATCGCACTGATCGTTCTAGCACTTGCCGGCCTTGCGCTTTTCTGGTGGCTCAGCGCACCGGAAACGCTGTCGGCATCAGACATTCCTGCTGCGGACGGCGATGTCCGGAAGGGCGAGTACGTATTCTATATGGCCGGATGCGCGTCCTGCCACGCGGCGCCGGGCTCGGACGACAAGCTCTCGCTTGCAGGCGGGATGGAATTCGTCACCCAGTTCGGCACCTTCCGCGCCCCCAACATTTCCCCCGATCCCGATGCGGGGATTGGCGGCTGGTCGACATTGCAGTTCGCCAATGCGGTGCTGCGCGGTGTCTCGCCCGGCGGTGAGCACTATTATCCGGCCTTTCCCTACGCGTCCTACCAGCGCATGACGATTGAGGATGTTGTCGATCTCAAGGCGTTCATGGATACGCTACCGCCAGTCGCCGTAGCGGCTCCAGGCCATGACATTCCCTTTCCCTTCAACGTTCGGCGCGGCCTCGGCCTCTGGAAACTGCTCTATATCGACCGGAAGACGTTTCTTCCGTTTTACGGCCTGAGCACGGAGGAAAATCGTGGCGCCTATCTGGTGGAGGGGCCAGGACACTGCAATGAGTGCCACACGCCCCGCGACGTCTTCGGCGGACTGGACTACACCCGACGTCTTTCGGGTGCCGCCAACCCCGACGGCAAGGGTCGTGTACCGAATATCACGCCGGATGATGGCGACGGAATCGGCTCGTGGTCACGCGACGAAATCGCTTATGCGCTTGAAAGCGGGTTCACACCGGAGTTCGATTCCTTCGGTGGCAGTATGGCCAGGGTCGTCGCCAATACGTCGAAGCTGACGCCCGAAGACAGGAACGCGATCGCGGCCTATCTGAAAAAGGTCAAGCCATTGCCCGACAACTAGGGCTCTTCTCGCGCCAGGTCAGGCCGCCGGCTTCCAGATATAATTTTTCGAGATCGCGAAGTTGAAGATCGTGCCGACAAGGACGCCGGCAAGGGCCGACAGCCACCACGCCTCATGCTGCGTGTTCAGATATCCGGCAACGCCCACATTGGCGATCGCGCCGAACCCGCAAACGACGATAAAGTAGAAAAGGCCGCTGAACCATGTAATGCCCCGATAGCGGCTGCGGCGGAATGTCAGCGCGTTGTTGAGCGCGAAATTCGACACCATCGCGGTCAGCGTCGCGCCGGCCTGGGCCGCATTGAAGGGAAGGCCGGCGGAGAACAGGAATGTGTGGAGCGCGGCGAAATGAACGACGATGCCGCTCAGACCGATCAACGCAAAGCTGGTGAATTTGGACGGGAGCAGCCCGCCAGTCAGACTTGCAACGATCTGGTCGGCAAATTCCAGCAACACCGATGCATCTAGTTTTGATTCCCCCGCGCCGCGCGCCCTGAAATTGATCTGGACCTCGCGTACCGCGATATCGAGACCGCGCGATGCCTGAAGGATGTCGAGCAGGATCTTGAACCCGCCCGGGCGCGCTTCTGCGATGGTCTGATTGAAAAGGCCGCGCTCGAAAAGAAAATAGCCGGTGAGGGGATCGGTCAGATCGCGGCCCGTCACCATTCTCGCCAGCCGGTTGCCAATGCGGCTGAACCAGCCCCTGATGCCGCGATGCGACGCGAGCGTGCGCTGGTTCTTGAACCGCGAACCGATGACCAGTTCGGCCTGCTCCTCCAGTGCTGCGTGAAGCATGGCCTTTAGGTCGGCCGGATCGTGCTGCCCGTCTGAATCCATCACGGCAACGTAGTGGGTGTCGGCGAGCATGACCCCTTCCGCGACGGCGGAACTGAGGCCGTGCCGGCCGATCCGATGGATACAGAGCAGCTCCACCGGCGACGTATTGGCAATGGACTTGATATATTCGGCTGTTCCGTCCGGGCTGTTGTCGTCGACGAAAATGATCCGGCGAATGAGCCTGCGGTTGGTCAGTCGCGAAATCTCGGAAACGATGGAAGCGATATTTTCCCGCTCATTGAAACACGGCATGACGATGGTCAGTATCGCCTCGTCCATACCCGGTCCCCCGACTTCGAGCGCGCCGGTTGCCAACAGCGCCATTTCTCACTCAACCCCTCGATTCTATCGCAGGAGATGCCGCCTCGCGCAAGCGCCCCGGCGCGGCTCTAGCGGGCTTCGCCAGGCCGGAAAAAGATGAGCTTTCCGCTTTGCCGCGTTTCGACAAATCCGGCGTCGGCGAGAAGCTTCTTTGCCGAGGTGGATTCAAGATCGCCGTCGTATACGATCGCCAGGGTACAGCCTGCGGGGACTGCGGAACGGTTCAGATGCGTACCGCGCGGGAAGCCGTCCGGACGCAATGCCACCACGCCAACGGAGGCGCAGACCTTCGCCTCGCCCGAAGCCAGGATCGCGTCAATTTCGCGGAGTTTTTCGCCCGTGTCGCCGGTTGGCATCGTCATGATCAGGACCGGCAGGGTGAAATAGCCGCTGTTTTCCAGTCGCAGGAGCGCGGAAACGGGCCCGGAGGTTGCAACGAAGAACAGTGCCAGCGCCACCAGTTCCCCTATCGGCGCCAGCCCGGCGCCGGCCCTTTTGATGGCGAGCGCAAGGATGACGAGCTGCAGGACGGCAAAGGGAAGTCCATAATGGAGCGCGAAAGTCCCCAGCACATCGCGAACGGAAAGGAGGTGCAGCAACAGCAGCGGCAGCATGCAGACAAACGGCACCAGATAGCCGCGATACTGCCACGCGAGGATCGGCAACGTTATCAGCATGGGCAGCAATCCGGCGGTCAAAAGCGCGCGCGGCAGCCTCCCTGCCAGAAACTCTGCCGACAGGTGGCTGAAGAAGTGCTTTCCGGAAAAATTGCCGGCAACTGCGTCAAAGCCCGGGAAATACAACCGCTGAATCGCCACGGCGCCGACTGAAAGCGCAACGCCGAGCATGACAAGCGCGCCGCGCCTTACCCATGCGACCCGCTCTCCCTCCAGCACCTGCAGCAGCGTCGCGCAGACGGTCGCGTAGGCCGCATAGAATCCGCCATCTTCCCGATAGATCGCCAGCGCCAAAAATCCGGCGACGATGCCAAGCCGGTGGTTCGCACGAACGCTCAGAAACGTCAGCAGCGCAAAGCCCGTCACGATCGCTTCGTAATGGGGAAAGCCTGTTTCGCGCAGGACGAAGTCGCCGAACAGAAAGAATCCGACAACGAGAAGCCGGAAGAACCATCGCAGCAGAGGCGCCGAAATCCGGCTCTCAACCTGCCAGGCCAGCAGAAATGCCGGAAGCCCGTAGGCAAATCCGTGGAACAGGGCGAACGACTGTATGCCAGTCAGGCCGAACGGGGCCGTCGTCAGCAACGACCAGAGATAGATGACCGGAGAGAAGTGGATCGAATAGAAACTGTTGCCGTTGATCGCCGAGGGATTGATCAGCAGCGGATCGACCGTACCGAACAGATATGCAAACCAGCCGCTATCGAGCAGGAACCCGCCGAACTCGAAATGATTGATGATGGCGACCGTATGCGCGGCGAAGACGATCGCGGCAATGACAATGCAAATGGCAAGTTTTCCCGCCGCAGCGACTGGCGTCGCATCCGCACGCATAGTGGTGTCGGTCATCAGGCGGCGCTGTCTTTAAGCGCGTCTAGAATGCGCACCCAGGAGCGGATGCCTCCGCGGAAGCTTGACAGCTCGTACTTCTCGTTCGGGCTGTGAATGGCATCGTCTTCCAGCGCAAAGCCGATCATCAGCGCATCAAGGCCGAGCCGGCGCTTGAAGTCGCCGACGATGGGGATTGAGCCGCCCATGCCGATGAGCGCAGCCTCCTTGCCCCATTCGTCGGCGAGCGCGCCGGAAGCGGCGCTGACCGCCGGACCGCTCATGTCGAGCATGATCGCCGGGCTTGCCGCATGCGAAAGGAACTCCGCCGAACAGTCGGCAGGCAGGCGCTCGCGCACGAAATCGCGGAAGGCCTGCCTGATCGCGGCAGGGTCCTGATCGCCGACAAGCCTGAAGGAAATCTTGGCCGACGCCTGCGACGGTATGACCGTCTTGGACCCTTCGCCGATATAACCGCCCACGATGCCGTTCACGTCGCAGGTCGGCCGCGACCAGAGCTGTTCGAGCGCGGAATGATTGTCTTCCCCCGCCGGCACCGACAGGCCGACATCGGCGAGAAACTGTTCTTCCGGAAAATCGAGTGCGGCCCATTGTTTTCTGACGCTGTTGGGCAGATCGGGAACGCCGTCGTAAAAGCCCGGAAGCGTAACCTTGCCATGGTCGTCATGCAGGGCGGCAAGAATGTGTGTCAGAACCCGTATCGGGTTCTGCGCGGCGCCGCCATAGAGGCCGGAGTGCAGGTCGCGATTGGCGGCGGTGACGATCACTTCCTCAAAGACCAGGCCGCGCAGCATCGTGGTGATGGCCGGCGTCTTGCGGTCCCACATCGCCGTATCGCAGACAAGCGCCAGATCGGCCTTCAGCTCATCGGTGTTCCGGTCCAGGAACGGCCCGAGATTGACGCTGCCGGATTCTTCTTCGCCTTCGATCAGGATGCTGACCGGTACGGGAAGCTCGCCGGTCGTCTGAATGAGGGCGCGGCAGGCCTCCACGAAGGTCATGAGCTGGCCCTTGTCGTCAGAGGAACCGCGGCCGTGAATGATCTTGCCGGTCTTTCCCTCGATCAAGGCAGGGTCGAACGCGTCGCGTTTCCAGAGATTTGCCGGGTCAGCTGGCTGAACGTCATAGTGGCCGTAAAAGAGAACATGGGGACCGGGCGCCGTGGTCTTGCCGCGCCAGTGCGCGACGACCATTGGCTGCCCGTCCGTTTCGCGAGTGCCTGCCTCGAAGCCGAGACCGGCAAGATCGGCTGCAATCCACTCGGCCGCCTTGCGGCAGTCGCCGGCATAGTTGCTGTCGGCCGAAATGCTTGGAATGCGGATCAGCTCGAAGAGCCGTTCAAGTGCGCCGTCGAGATTTGCATCGGCCTGATTTAGGGCTTTTTCGGATGCGGCCATTGCCGACCTCTTCTGTTTTGATGCAGGCAAGGTTGCGGTCAGCGACGGCTGAGCGAACCGAGGATGCCACGGATCAGCGCGTTGCCGATCTGGCGGCCGACCGAGGTTGCTACCGACCGGCTTACCGACTTGATGACGGCTTCCGTCGTCGTCTGGCGGCCGCGGCTCGGGCTCCTTGCGGCCTTGGCCGCTTCCCTGGCTTCTTTTTCGCGTTCGGCGAGTTCGGCCTGCCGCGCTTCGGCGGCATGCTTTTCCTCGCTTCGCTTCTGAAGAATTTCGTAGGCGGATTCGCGGTCGACGGCCCGCTCATACATGCCGCGGACCGGGCTGTCGCTATCGATGACCTTGCGCCGTTCTGCATCGGTCACCGGGCCAAGCCGCGACGACGGCGGACGGATCAGCGTACGCTGAACCATCGAAGGAACGCCTTTTCCCTCGAGCACAGAGACAAGTGCCTCGCCGACACCGAGCTGGGTAATCACCTCTGCGGTATCGAAATCGGGATTCTGGCGGAATGTATCCGCAGCGGTGCGGACGGCCTTCTGCTCGCGCGGCGTATAGGCGCGTAGCGCATGCTGAATGCGGTTACCGAGCTGCGCCAGGACGGCATCGGGTACGTCAAGCGGGTTCTGGGTGACGAAATAGACGCCGACGCCCTTGGATCGTATCAGGCGCACGACCTGTTCGACTTTGTCGACAAGCGCTTTGGGGGCATCGTCAAAGAGGAGATGCGCCTCGTCGAAAAAGAACACAAGCTTCGGCTTGTCGGGGTCGCCGACTTCGGGCAGTTCCTCGAAGAGTTCCGACATCAGCCATAGAAGGAATGTCGCGTAGAGACGCGGAGAGCGCATCAGTTCATCCGCCGCGAGGACGCTGACGAACCCGCGCCCGTCACGCTCGATACGCATGAGATCGCGAAGGTCCAGCGCCGGCTCGCCGAAGAACATGTCGCCGCCCTGGTTTTCCAGAACGAGCAACTGCCGCTGGATGGCGCCGACCGATGCTTTTGTGACGTTGCCGTACTCGGTCTGAATCGTGCTGCCGCGTTCTGCAAGATCCTGCAGCAGCGCACGCAGATCCTTCAGGTCGAGCAGCAGGAGGCCTTCCTCGTCGGCGATCTTGAAGGCGATGTTGAGCGCGCCTTCCTGCGCATCGGAAAGGTCAAGAAGCCGGGACAGCAGTAGCGGCCCCATCTCCGAAATCGTCGTGCGAATGGGATGGCCCTGGCGGCCGAACAGGTCCCAGAAGATCGTCGGTGTTGCTTCATACTTGTATTCGTCAAAGCCGATTTCGGCTGCGCGCTTTTCCAGAAAGTCCTTGGACTCTCCGGTCATGGCGATACCGGAAAGATCGCCCTTAACATCGGCGCAGAACACCGGTACGCCCGCGGCGGAAAAGCCTTCGGCGAGGATCTGAAGGGTTACGGTCTTGCCGGTACCCGTCGCGCCCGTCACCAGACCATGGCGGTTGGCGAGCTTTAGCGCGAGGGCTTCCTGCTTTCCCTGACTGCCGCCGATGAAGATGCTGCTGCTGTCGAGCGCCATGGACATTCCTTAGAGAGCTTCGAACCGGGGTCCCGTGAAAACTTATGGCCCAAGGGGTGAAGCGACGCAATCGCCGGACTGTCGCAGCGTTGCCGAACGGTCATTTGACTCGGCGCCCGTTATGGGCGCTGATAGCAGCTTCCGGACCGCGGCAACGCGTGCGGTCCGCCCTGTTTCTTCGCAATTTCGCTCCCGGGAGGATCTGAATGGACGAGCTGGTTTCGCGCATCGCTTCGCATGTCGGGGTCGATGAATCCGTGGCACGACGCGCAGTCGAAATCATTCTCGGATTTTTGAAGGATGCGGGGCCGGAAGATGACGTGGCAACGCTTCTGGACGAAATGCCCGGTGGCCGGGAGGCGGCGGAGGCGGGTAGCGGCGCGGCCGGCTTCATGGGTGCGATGGGTGCGTTCAATGCGCTGACAAAGGCCGGCCTCGGCATGGGAGAGGTGCAGGGCGTCGTCAAGGAAGTTGTCGGGTTTGCGAAGGAAAAGGCGGGTGCGGAGCGGGTCGATGCGGTGATCGCGGCGATCCCGGGCCTTTCGCAATTTGTCTAGTGTTTTACCGAAGACATTTGCCTTTTAGGGGCATGCGGATGATAGGAGCGTCGCTCGGCGCCGGCTGCGGTCGGTCGCACGCAAACCGGCGATCTGGGGGGAACGAATGAGTTATACGATCAGCAAGATCGAGGGCATTGGACCCAAATATGCCGCCAGGCTGAAAAAGGCCGGCATCAATACGACGGCGCGCCTGCTGGAGCGCGGCTGCGACCCCAAGGGCCGCAGGAGTGTGGCGGACGAAAGCGGGATCGACGAGACGCTGATCCTCAAATGGACGAACATGGCCGACCTCATGCGCGTGAAGGGCGTGGGTGAGGAATATTCCGAACTTCTGGAAGCTGCAGGCGTCGACACGGTCAAGGAATTGCGGCGGCGCAATGCGACCAATCTTCATCAGGCGATGGTCGAGGCAAACGGAGACCGGCGCCTGGTGCGCGTCCTGCCGAGCCCCAACCGGGTCTATCAGTGGGTCGAACAGGCAAAGAACCTGCCGCCTATCCTTACCTATTGACGATCTGCCTTTCCGCTGATGCCTGCGCCTGACGTCTCGCCGGGGCCGAACATACTGGCAATCGCCTCAAAAAGCCGCTAGCCATAGCCCGAAATGGTATGGCAGATGGCTTATTATGACGAAAAGCACTGAACAGCAGTCCGATGCGGTGACGCCGCTGGCGGCGGAATTTCCGGCAGCCACGGAAACCGAGTGGCTCGCGCAGGTCGAAAAATCGCTGAAAGGCAGGGATTTCGACAAGGCGCTGACGAAGCCTGACTACGACGGTGGACGAATTCTCCCCCTATATGTCGGCGACCCGGCGGCGCAGCGCGCGGGTTATGGCCCGGCAACGGGCGCGACGGCAGCAATGCCCGCTGACGTCGACCCGCAGCGCCCCTGGCACATACTGGTCGGCGCGGATATCGCCGCGCCGGACGCGAATGCGCATCTGCTTGAATCACTGGAGAATGGGGCGAGTGCGGTTGGCCTCGAGGTGCGCGTTGCGCCCAATGGTGAACTGCCCGGTCAGCTGGCGCAGGTGCTGAACGGCATTCGTCTCGACCTTGTCCCGATCAGGATCAAGGCAGGAGCCTACGCTCTGCCGCTGGCTGCCGCATTCGCTGACTACGCAGCCAAGATGAATATCGAACCGACGACTTTGTCCGGCAGCTTCGGCGCAGATCCTCTGGGCACGCTTGCCGCGACCGGCGTGCTTCCCGAACCGGTCGAGGATTTGCTGGCCGGAACCGCCCAGGCTGCGAAAGCGAGGTCGCTGCCGCTTGCCATGTTCGATGTCGGCACGCAGCCCTACCATCTGGCCGGTGCTTCGGACGGGCAGGAACTGGGCATCGCCATGGCAACGGGTGTTGCCTATCTGCGCGCTCTGGAAGGCGCCGGGCTGTCGGCCGATGATGGCGCCGCCGCGCTCGGCTTCACGCTGGTCGCCGATGCGCGCATGTTCGAAACCATCGCCAAGTTCCGCGCGGCACGCCTCCTTTGGGCGCGCGTGCTTAATGCGGCGGGTGTGGCCGGTGTGCCGATGTCGCTTGCGGCGGAAACCGCCGAACGCATGATGAGCCGCGCTGATCCGCATGTGAACATGCTGCGGGCGACCGCCGCCGCGCAGGCTGCGGGTATCGCCGGCGCCGAGACGATCCTTGTCGCACCGTTCGATGCGGCCGGCGCCGACCGCATGCCGCTTGCCCGCCGCCTTGCGCGCAACACCCAGCTTATCCTGCAGGCGGAATCCCATCTTGGCCGCGTGCTCGATCCGGCCGCCGGTGCCTATTATATGGAAGCGCGGACGCGCGAACTGACCGACGTTGCATGGAAGGTGTTCCAGCAGATCGAGGCGGCAGGCGGCATGGCGGCCGCCCTGACCGGCGGCGTGATCGCGGACATGCTCACGGCAACAGCCGATCGCCGCGATGCCGATATCGCAAAACGCAAGTTGCCGCTTACGGGCGTCTCCGAATTCCCCGATCTCGATCAGGCGCTTCTGCGTCCGTTGCCGCGTGCTGAATCCGCCTCGTCCAATGGCCGCGAACAACGCATCGCACCGCTGGCGCCGCGCCGCCTGGCGCAGTCCTTTGAGGATCTGCGCGATGCCGCCGCTTCGACAGGGCCGATCATATTCGCCGCGACATTCGGTGCTTTGCCGGAATACAATGGCCGCCTGTTGTGGTTGCGCAATGCGCTGGCTGCGGGCGGGGTCGCGGTTGCTGGTGGTGAACCGGCGGCCGGGGTCGCGGACGTTGCGGAGGCTTTCAAGGCGTCCGGGCTTTCCGTTGCCGTGATCTGCGCCTCGGATGCCGCCTATGAGACACAGCTTGGCGCGCTGGTTTCCGCATTGCGGCAGGCGGGTGCGTCGCATGTGCTTCTGGCCGGCAAACCGCCGGCAGACGCACCGGCGCTCGATGGCTCGCTTCAGGCGGGCGGCGACCTGGTTGCGGCATTGACGGGCCTGCACCGTCTTCTTGGTATTGCGGTAAAAGGAGCGGCATGATGAGCCGGATCCCTGACTATACGAAGATCGATTTCGAGCTGCCGGGCTCGTCGACGCGGGAACACGCGGGCGAGGCCTGGATGACGCCTGAAAACATCCCGGTGAAACCGGTTTACGGACCAGGCGATGTCGAGGGTCTCGACTTTCTGGGCGGTTATCCGGGCATCGCGCCGAACCTGCGCGGCCCCTATCCGACCATGTATGTCCAGAAGCCCTGGACGATCCGGCAATATGCCGGCTTCTCCACGGCGGAAGAATCCAACGCCTTCTACCGCCGCAATCTTGCCGCCGGGCAGCAGGGCGTATCGGTCGCCTTCGATCTTGCCACCCATCGCGGCTACGATTCAGACAATCCGCGCGTCAAGGGTGACGTCGGCATGGCGGGCGTCGCCATCGACTCCATTCTCGACATGCGCACGCTGTTCGACCGTATCCCGCTCGACCAGATGTCGGTGTCGATGACGATGAACGGTGCGGTGCTGCCCGTTCTGGCGCTTTTCATCGTTGCCGGTGAGGAGCAGGGCGTTGCGCCGCAGAAGCTTGCGGGCACGATTCAGAACGACATTCTCAAGGAGTTCATGGTCCGCAACACCTATATCTATCCCCCGAAGGGATCGATGCGGATCATCTCCGATATCTTCGGCTACACCTCGCAGAACATGCCGAAGTTCAACTCCATTTCCATCTCCGGCTACCACATGCAGGAAGCCGGCGCGACGGCGGATCTGGAGCTTGCCTACACGCTCGCCGATGGCGTCGAGTATGCGAGGGCAGGCGTTGCCGCCGGGCTCGATATCGACAAGTTCGCGCCGCGCCTTTCCTTCTTCTGGGCCATCGGCATGAACTACTTCATGGAGATCGCCAAGATGCGGGCAGCGCGCCTGCTCTGGGCGAGTCTGATGAAGGATTTCGAGCCCAGGGATGCCCGCTCGCTGGCGCTGCGCACCCATTGCCAGACATCGGGCTGGAGCCTGACGGCGCAGGACGTCTACAACAACGTCACCCGCACCTGCATCGAGGCGCTTGCCGCGACGCATGGCGGTACCCAGTCGCTGCATACCAACGCGCTTGATGAGGCGCTGGCGCTGCCGACGGACTTCTCCGCCCGTATTGCCCGCAATACGCAGCTCTTCATCCAGCAGGAAACGGGCACCAGCGACGTCATCGATCCGTGGGGCGGCAGCTATTATGTGGAGCGGCTCACCCACGACCTGGCAGTACGTGCGCTTGCTCATATCGAGGAAATCGAATCCCTCGGCGGCATGGCCAAGGCGATCGAGTCCGGCCTGCCGAAGATGCGTATCGAAGAGGCTGCCGCCCGCACCCAGGCGCGCATCGACAGCGGCGTTCAGACAGTCGTCGGCGTCAACAGGTTCCGGCCCGAGGCCGAAGACCAGCTCGACGTCCTAAAGGTCGACAATTCATCGGTGCGTCAGCAACAGCTTGCCAAGCTCGAACGTCTGCGCGGCGAGCGCAACGAGGCCAAGGTCGCCGAAGCGATCTCCAACCTCACCGCGATGGCCGAGCGCGGCGAGGGCAACCTGCTGGCCGGCGCCGTTGATGCTGCCCGTGCCAAGGCGACGGTCGGTGAAATCTCCAATGCGCTTGAGAAGGTCTGGGGGCGCCATGTCGCCGAGATCCGTGCAATTTCGGGCGTCTATCGCCAGGAGGTCGGTCAGATGAGCGAAGCGGTTCAGCGCGTGCAGAAGGCGGTATCCGCATTCGCCGACGAAGAAGGCCGCCGGCCGCGTATCCTCGTTGCCAAGATGGGGCAGGACGGCCACGACCGCGGACAGAAGGTCATTGCCAGCGCTTTTGCCGATCTCGGTTTCGACGTCGATATCGGCCCGCTCTTCGCAACGCCCGAGGAAGCAGCCCGGCAGGCGGTCGAGAACGATGTCCACATCGTTGGCGTCTCATCGCTGGCGGCAGGCCATCTGACGCTGGTACCGGAATTGAAGGCGGCGCTCGAGGCGCAAGGCCGCGGCGACATCATGATCGTCGTCGGCGGTGTCATTCCGCCGCAGGATTTCCAGGCGCTCAAGGATGCGGGCGCCTCTGCCATCTTCCCGCCCGGCACGGTCATCGCGGAAGCGGCGGTCGGCCTCGTCGACGAGCTGTCGCGCAGGCTCGGCCACAAGAAGGACGCGGCCGAATAAGAGCGGATGAAAAAGGGGCGCCTCGGCGCCCCTTCTGATGTCGCGCCTAGAACGGCAGGCCCTGTCTGAAGTTCGGCAGGCCCTGCATGTTCTTGGGCATGTCCATGACATTGACGCCTGCCGGAGGGCCAAACAGGCTTTGGTCCTGCGAGGCCAGTTCCAGATTGGTCATGCGCGCGGTCATGCCTTCGGCTTCCGATTCCAGCATGATGTTGTCGTCTGTCAGACAGGCGGTAGCTTCCTTGACCTTCCAGACGGAACAGGCGACGCCGTCGATCTCACGCGTCTCGCCGGTCTTCTGCGCGTCGATTTCCTTGTCTGTCGGCCCCTGAATGCGCATTGCCATATTGGGCATCTGGTTCGACCACATGATGATTTCGCCGCTCTTCATGTCGCGAACGCCCATCATCTCCATACCCTGCGCTTTCACGTCCGTGCGCATCTTGTCGAGCGCGGTCGAGTAGCGCATCGAAATGACCAGTTCCTGGCCCTTGCCGGAGACGACCATGTCGCCGGCAAAATCCTTCTTCGGCTTGGGCGCTTCGGACGCGGCGGCGCCACCCGCCGAAAGGGGAAGGACGACGGCAAGGGCGAGGGGCAGACGCGCAAGACGGTTCCGCATGAAATCTCCGAAAATTCGATTGGAATGAAGTGACGCGGCATTAGACCATGCGACCGCAGGCGGCGCCAGTTGGTTGCCCATCACGGAATATGGCGATTTTTTTCAATGCCGATATGTTGAGCGGCGAACGAATCATGCAGAAATCTTTCCGCAATCGTCGTCCCGACAAAATTCTGTTCATTTCGGCCATTTGAATAACGCGATGATGTCACGTCTTTTCCCCGCCATTCTGTTTGCAATGTTTGTCCTGTCGGCATGCTCGACGGAGGCGCCCACGACTTCCGGTTATGCGCCGATCGCGCCATCGGCGCCGACGCTCTATTCCATCAGCTCCGGTACCGCAGGTCCGGTCGGTCCGGGCGAACCATTCTCCAAGCGCCGCATGCAGGAGCTGTTTCCGGGCAAGGATATCGAGACGATCTCGCTGGCCAATGAGGACAAGACGTTCTACGGCTTCGTCGTTTTCAATCAGGGTCTGCAGGTGATGGCGGCCGAACCGGATTCGGCCAACCGGAGCATCATCGCGATGCACGGCGTCGGACCGGCGGTGGCCGGTCCCAACGGCGAGAAGATCGGCATGACATTTGCGAATGCGCATATCTCGCCGCGCTCCTGCCGCGTCGGACGCGATCTATGGGCCGGCATGGCGATTTGCCCGGCCGATCATGCGCCGAACGTTTCGCTCGTCTTCTATGACGGCAACTGGCAATCGTCGCCCGACAGGTTGCCCCCGCCGTCTCAACTGGCAAGCGGACGTCTGCAGCGCATCGTCTGGACACCGCCGGCCTCTTGAATTACAGCGCGGCCGTCCATCGGCCCGTCGTGACAGAGGCCGCGCGTTGCGCTATGGGGCCAGCATGAAAGAGACAGCCGGACAGGCGCAGTTCCCGGGCGGTTTGACCCTGAAGGAAGCAGCGGCGGCCATTGCCGCAGGCGACCGCGCCGTTCTTGCGCGCGCGATCACCCTCGTCGAGTCGCGAAAGCCCGCTCACCGCACGCTCGCCGCCGAACTGATCGATCTGCTGAAAGATCGCACCGGTCAGGCCGTTCGCATCGGTATCTCAGGCCCGCCCGGCGTCGGCAAATCGACGACCATCGACCAGTTCGGCATGATGCTGCTGGGCGAGGGGCGCAGGGTCGCGGTGCTTGCTGTCGATCCGTCCTCGGCGGTGACCGGCGGCTCGATCCTCGGCGACAAGACGCGCATGACCAATCTGGCAATGGATAGCCGCGCTTTCATTCGCCCGTCTCCTTCGGCGGGAACATTAGGCGGTGTTGCCGCCAGAACCCGAGAGACGATGCTGCTCTGCGAGGCGGCCGGTTATGATGCCGTCATCGTCGAGACGGTCGGCACCGGCCAGTCGGAAACCGCGGTCGCCGACATGGTCGATATTTTCCTCGTCCTGCTGCTGCCGGGCGGCGGCGACGAACTGCAGGGCATCAAGAAGGGGATCATCGAGCTCGCCGATATCCTCGCCATCAACAAGGCCGATGGCGATAACGCGCCGCGTGCCAAGGCGACGGCGTCTGAATACCGCGCGGCGCTCCATATCCTGACACCACGCGACGCCGGCTGGCATCCGCCGGTATTGACGATTGCCGGCCTGACCGGTCTTGGCCTCGATGAGTTGTGGACGAAGATCCTCGAACACCGCGACACGGCGGTGAAATCCGGCGCCTTTGAGCGCCGCCGCCGCGCCCAGCAGGTCAAGTGGATGTGGACGATGCTGGAAGACCGCATCCATGCGCGCCTGACTCGCGATCCGGCGACACGGGCCCGCGTCGAGGAAATCGAGGCGGAGCTGCGCGAGGGGGCACGCGATGCCTCCTCCGCGGTCGAGGAAATCGCCGGTATACTCGGCGTCTGAGCTTCAGCTTCGCTTCCCGACCGCCCAGGGCATCAGCGCCATGAGCAGCAGTCCCAGCGGGAACAGCGCACCCTGCGAAATGTCGAAGGATGACAGATATTCGCCCGTCGTCTGACCCATGACGAACAGCGCGAACGCGCTCTCGATCACGATGAGCACCACCGTCCCGCCGATGCCGGCGAGAATGAGTGCACCTGAGCCGAGTAACAGACGCCGCTGAAGCAGCAGCGCGATCACGAAGAGCGCGGCGATCATCAGCGGAAATTCTATGTATCGACCCAACTCATCGCCGAAGCGCGGGATCAGGACCATTTCTCGCAAGGCGCCGAAGACAAAACCCGCACCAAAACCGAGCACGCCATAGGCGAGGGCGTAGAGGGCGGTCTTTCCGCCGCCCCCGCTCATGCCTTGCCGGCGATCATCAGCGCGAAGGCGTAATTGAGCGCGACTTCCTTCAGGCGATCGAAGCGCCCGGACGCGCCTGCGTGCCCCGCTTCCATATTGGTCTTCAGGAGAATCATCGGCGAGTGGGTGACGGTATCGCGCAGCTTGGCCACCCATTTTGCCGGCTCCCAATAGGTCACGCGCGGATCGGTCAGCCCCGCAACGGCGAGGATCGCGGGATAGTCCTTCGCTGCGACATTGTCATAGGGCGAATAGGCCGCGATCGTCCTGTAGTCGGCATGGTTCTCGATCGGGTTGCCCCATTCGGGCCATTCCGGGGGCGTCAGGGGAAGCGTGTCGTCGAGCATCGTCGTCAGCACGTCGACGAACGGAACTTCCGCGATGATGCCGGCGAAGCGCTCCGGCGCCATGTTGGCAATCGCGCCCATCAGCATGCCGCCGGCCGAGCCGCCCTGCGCGATGATGCGGGCGGGATCCACGATCTTCTCGCTCGCCAGGTAATCGGCGGCGTCGAGAAAATCCGTGAAGGTGTTGACCTTCTTGGTTCGCTTGCCTTCGCGATACCAGCGCTGTCCCTTGTCGCGCCCGCCGCGTATGTGAGCAACCGCATAAACGAAGCCGCGGTCGGCCAGCGACAGCGCGTTCGGATTGAAACCCGCCGGGATCGTGATGCCGTAGGACCCATATCCATAAAGCAGGCAAGGCGCGGTTCCATCGAGCGGCGCATCCTTCCTGTGCAGAAGCGTTACCGGAATTGTCTCACCGTCGCGCGCCGGAGCGAAGACGCGGCGTGTTTCATAAAGCGCCGGATTGTGGCCGGACGGGACTTCCTGCCGTTTGCGCAATGTGCGCTCGCGCGTCACCACGTCGTAATCGTAAGTCTCCGATGGGGTCGTCATCGACGAATAGGAAAAGCGCAGCGCGTTCGTCTCGAATTCATATCCATCCGACAGGCCGAGCGCATAGGCCTCCTCTTCAAAGGCAATCGCATGTGTTGCGCCATCGGCGTGCCGGCGCACGACAATGCGCGGCAGCCCTTCGGCGCGCTCCATCCAGACGAGGTGATCCTTGTAGGCGGTCGCCTGCAGAAGGTATCGCCCGGCCTGGTGGGGAATGAGGTCGCGCCAGTTCTCCCGCCCAGGCGCGTCGGCCGGCGCGGTCATGATCTTGAAGTCCTCCGCCTCGTCGGCGTTCGTGCGGATGAAGAGCGTGCCGCCCGCCTCGTCGATACCGTATTCGATACCCGCTTCGCGCGCCGCCACGAGCCGCGGTTCGGCAGACGGATCGTCAGCCGGTATCAGGCGAACCTCGCCGGTCTCGTGATCATGCACGTCGATCACGATGAAGCGTCCCGACTGGGTCTTGCCAAGTCCCATGAACATGCCCGGATCGCTCTCGCGATAGATCAGCACATCCTCGTCCGGCTTCGTCCCCACCTTGTGGCGCCACACTTCGCACGGGCGGTGATTGGCATCGAGACGGACATAGAAAAGATGGTCGCTGCCAGCGGACCAGATGCCGCCGCCGCCGGTATCGGGAATGGCATCGGGCAGGTCTTCGCCGGTCTCAAGATCGCGCACCCGCAACGTATAGAACTCCGAGCCCGCATCGTCGCTCGCCCAGGCCAGATAGCGGTGATCGGGTGAATGCATCGCGCCGCCCAGCCGGAAGAAGCGCTTGCCCTCAGCTTCCTTGTCGCCGTCGAGCATCACGGTTTCGCTGCCGCCCTGACGGGGCGTCCGTGTCAGGCGCGGATGCTGGCCGCCCTCTACGTAGCGCACGCCATAGTCGAACGGACCGTCCGGCATCGGCACGCTGGCATCCTCTTCCGGTATACGGCCCTTCAACTCTGCAAACAGCGTCTCGCGCAGTGCCGCGACCGGCTCAAGCCGGGCATCCGCATATGCGTTTTCGTCTTCCAGATAGGCTCGAATATCGGCGGGAAGCTGCGCCGGGTCGCGCATGACTTCCTGCCAGTTGTCGGCGCGCAGCCAGTGATAGGGGTCGTGGCGCTCGATACCGTGATGGGAAAATCTGTCGTCGCTTCGCCGGGCGACGGGCGCCGCCGCCAATGACGTCTTCTTATTCCGGTTGCTTGTCGCCGTCATTCTTCTCTTGGGTCTCCAGATCGAGCGCGTTGCCGTTGATACAATAGCGAAGCCCCGTGGGCTGCGGCCCGTCCGGGAAGACATGGCCGAGATGGGCGTCGCAACTGGCGCACCGTATCTCGGTACGGCGCATGAAAAGGGAGCGGTCTTCATGCGCTGAAACCGCATCGCCTTCAACCGGCTTGTAGAAGCTTGGCCAGCCGGTTCCGGAATCGAACTTGGTGTCGGCATCGAAGAGCGGCGCCCCGCAACACACGCATTTGTACATGCCGTCTGCCTTCTCGTCCCAGTAAGGGCCGGTGAAGGCGCGTTCGGTGCCGTGCTTGCGCGTGATCGCATACTGCTCGGGCGTCAGCTGTGCGCGCCACTCGGCATCTGTCTTGGTAATTTTTGGTGCCATTGTCTTCGCTCCTCGACGGGTATGGGACCGGACGGCTCATGATCTATGCATCCGCCCGGAAATATCAATCGTGGCGCGCACTGCCTCGCGATTGCCCTGGGGCGATCGGTCGCGGCGTTCCGGCGTCGGCAAGCAGCACGAATCAGCTATGATCAGAACAAGTGTGACGCGCGGGGGACGTCCGATATGCTCTCCCGACGCATCCATCAAGAATATAGAGCAAGAACATACAGCAGGGGGAGTTGCAAAAGAGAATGCGGGCGGTCGCGCTTGTTCTGACCCTTTTGCTGTTCTGGCTCGTCCTGTCGGGCCATTATACGCTGTGGCTCATCGGCGCCGGCATTGTTTCTTCAATAGCGATTGCAGCCTTCGCCCGCCGCATGGCGGCCATCGACGATGAAGGTCATCCCGTCGAATGGCTGGTCGGTGCGATCACCTATTGGCCATGGTTGCTCTGGGAAATTGTCAAGGCAACCTGGGACGTGGTGAAGATCATACTCAGCCCGCGCCTCGACATCTCGCCGACGCTCATTAGAGTCAAGGCTAGCCAGAAGTCCTCCGTTGGACTGAACATCTATGCCAATTCGATCACGCTGACGCCCGGTACGATTTCAGCGGCGCTTTCCTCCACCGACAGCACGATCCTTGTTCACGCGGTAACCCAGGACGGCGCGGAAGCAACCGCCGAGGGCACGATGGACCGGCGTGTGACGGCCTATGAGGGCCGCGCCAAATGATGTTTGCCGCTTCAGCCGCAATCATGATCTGGCTCGCGCTCGCGGTGGTCCGGGCGCTGCGCGGCCCCACCGTCTTCGACCGGCTCGTCGCCTCCAATTCAATCGGTACCGGCGCGATCCTTCTGCTTGCCGTTTTCGGCTTCATGACCGGGCGCCCGGAATTCCTCGATATCGGAATTCTCTACGCGCTGCTCAACGTCGTCGGCACCATCGCTGTGTTGAAGTTCTTCCGCTTCGGCGATCTCGGCCATCGTGGCGGTGAGGAGCCAGACTGATGGAAATGGCGCAGCACATTGCAGCCTACCTTTTCCTTGGCATTGGCTGCCTTCTCATTCTCATCGGCGGGTTCGGCATCAACAGGATGCCCGATGTCTACACGCGCATGCACGCGGCTTCGGTGAGCGATACGCTAGGCGCAATTCTCGTCCTGTTCGGATTGATGATCGAGGCCGGACCGACGCTGGTCGCGCTCAAGCTTGCGATCATTATCCTGCTGCTTCTGTTTACCGGGCCGGTTGCCACCCATGCTGTTGCCCGTGCGGCGCTGGAAGTCGGCGTCAAGCCGTTGCTGCGTACCCGGGACGGGAAGCCTGGCAAGGGGATCATCGAGCCGGATGGCTCGGTGACGCCCTGGAAGGATTAGGCCGATGGAAGCTGCGATCAATATGGGTCTGCTGACGCTGATGGCGATAGTCACACTTGGCATCATCCGCCTGCGCAACCTGTTCGCCGTCGTCATCCTCGCCGGCATCTACAGCTTCCTCATGGCCAGCGTGATGATCGTGCTCGATGCTGTGGACGTTGCAATGACAGAAGCTTCCGTCGGCGCGGGCATTTCCACCGTGCTGATGCTCGGCGTGCTTTATCTGACCAAGGTTGAGGAAGCGCAGCCGACGCACACGCCGATCCTGCCGCTGATTGTCGCCGTGATCGTCGGCGCAGCGCTCGTTTACGGCACGCTCGATACGCCGCCCTTTGGTCAGGCCGACACGGTCATGAATACCTATGTCGGCGCCGACTATCTCAAGCGTTCGGTCCCAGAGACCGGCATTCCGAACGTCGTGACCTCGGTTCTGGCCAGCTACCGCGGTTTTGACACGCTCGGTGAAACAACGGTCGTTTTCGCGGCGGGCATAGGCGTCCTGTTGCTGCTGGCGCGGGCCAAGAAGCCGAAGCGTCGCAAGCAGGGCGAGGAGGGCGACGATGCTTCTTGACGTCATCCTCAGGGTCATCACCAAGCTACTGCTGCCATTTATCCTGGTATTCGCGCTCTACGTGCAGTTTCACGGCGATTACGGACCAGGAGGCGGCTTTCAGGCCGGGGTTATCGCCGCAGCCAGCGTCATTCTCTACGCCATGCTGTTCGGACTGGAGGCAGCCCGCGCGCTCGTTCCCGTCTGGGTCGTTGAAAAGATGATCCCGATCGGCGTTCTGATTTATGCCGGCGTCGGGGTTGCCGGGATGTTCACCGGCCAGGCCTTTCTCGATTACAACCACCTCGCGCATGACAGCGTTCACGGGCAGGAATGGGGCGTCTTCCTTGTTGAGGTTGGCGTCTTCGTGACCGTGTCGTCGACCATGCTCGGTATCTTCTATGCATTCGCGGGCAGGGGGCGCTGATGGAACTCGCCGCCAAGATCGTTGCGCACTACAATCAGTGGATCACGATCTTCCTCATGGTCGCAGGCCTCTACGTCGTCGTCGCGCGCGGCAACATGATCAAGAAGCTGATCGGCCTGTCGCTCTTCCAGACGTCGGTCTATCTTCTCTATCTCTCGCCCGGCAAGGTGCTTGGCGGTACGCCGCCGATCGTCGATCCGGCGTTTGAGGTCTATTCCAATCCGCTCCCGCACGTGCTGATCCTGACCGCCATCGTCGTCGGTGTCGCAACGCTGGCACTCGGCCTCGGTCTTGTCGTTCGCATCAACGAGGTCTACGGCACGATCGAGGAAGACGAGATCATCGGCAAAGGCGAGGGCGAATGATCCTCGATCATCTGCCCATCATCCAGGTGATCGTGCCGCTGTTCGGCGCGCTTCTGTGCGCGTTGACGCGTTCGGGAAAGGTCGCCTGGGTTATCGCTGCCATCGTCAGCCTGCTGATGCCGCTTGTTGCGATCGGGCTGTTGCAGCAGGTGCTGTCGCAGGGCGTCGTCTCCTACGCAATCGGTGGATGGCTGCCGCCTGTGGGGATCGAGTATCGCGTCGATCTGCTCAACGTCTTCGTGCTGCTCGTGGTGTCGATCGTCGGCGCCGTCATGATCCCGTTCGCGGCGCGCAGCGTTGCGGCTGAAATTCCCGAGCACAAGCAGTCATGGTTCTATTCCATGTACCTCCTGTGCATGTGCGGGCTGCTCGGCATCACGATCACGGGCGATGCTTTCAACGCGTTTGTCTTTCTCGAGGTATCCTCGCTCGCCACCTACACGCTCATCGCGCTCGGCTCAGACCGCCGCGCGCTGATCGCCTCCTACCAGTATCTGATCGTCGGCACGATCGGCGCGACCTTCTACATCATCGGCGTTGGCATACTTCTGACGGTGACCGGCACGCTCAACATGGTCGATATCGCGGACAAGCTTGGCGATATCGGGCAGACGCGGCCGGTTCTGGCGGCGCTCGCCTTCATCATCGTCGGGATCAGCCTGAAGCTGGCGCTGTTTCCGCTGCATGTCTGGCTTCCCAACGCCTACGCCTATGCGCCGTCCTTCGCCACCTCGTTCCTGGCCGCAACCGCCACCAAGGTCGCGGTCTATCTTTTCGTGCGCTTCGTGTTCGGCGTTTTCGGCACCGGCATCGAGTTCGGCTCCTTCGCTGTCGCCGACGTCCTGCTGGTGCTGTCGATCTTCGCCATGTTCGGCGCATCCATCGTCGCGGTGTTCGAAAACAACATCAAACGCGCGCTGGCCTATTCGTCCGTTTCGCAGATCGGCTACATGACGCTGGGTATCGCGCTTGGCAATCTGACCGGCCTGACCGGCGGGCTGGTCCATCTGTTCAACCATGCCCTCATCAAGGGCGGTCTGTTCATGGCGGTCGGCGCGGTCGCCTACCGCACCGGCACAGCCCGTATCAACGAACTTGGCGGAATTGGCCGGCGCATGCCATGGACAATGGCGGCCTTCACGATTGCCGGCATGGCGATCATCGGCGTTCCGGGGACCGTCGGCTTCATCTCGAAATATTTACTCGCGGTTGCATCGTTCGAGCAGGGCTACTGGTGGTTGCCGTTCCTGATCGTGCTGAGTTCGCTGATCGCGGTTCTGTATATCGGCAGGATCGTCGAGGTTGCCTGGTTCCGCGAACCCACGGGCGCCGTTGCGACCGCGACGGAGGCACCGCTCTCCATGCTCATTCCGATCTGGATCCTGGCGCTGGCCTGCGTGCTGTTCGGCCTCGATACGGAATTCAGCGCCGGCCTCGCGGAACGCGCTGCGGCCTTCATGATGGGAGCGGGCGGATGAACGGATCGGAGCTGATCTTCACAGCGATCCTGCTGCCTGCGCTCGCATCGCTGCTGATCTGGGCGGCCGGGCGGTTGCCCAATCTGCGCGAAGGCATCACGCTCGTAACGGCGGTGACGCTGGCGGTGGTGGTGTTCAACCTCCTTCCCGCCGTACTTGCCGGCGGCAGGCCGGCGACCGACGCTACGGAAGTGCTCCCGGGCCTTGAGATCGCGTTTACGGTCGAGCCCCTGGGAATGCTCTTCGCGCTCGTCGCCTCGATCCTGTGGATCGTCAATTCGATCTATTCGATCGGTTACATGCGCGGAAACAACGAGCCCAGGCAGACGCTCTTCTACATCTGTTTCGCCGTCGCCATTTCAGCAACGATGATGGTCGCCTTTTCGGCAAACCTCTTCACGCTCTTCATCGGCTATGAGGTGCTGACGCTCTCGACCTATCCACTTGTCACTCACAAGGGCACCGACGAGGCGCGCCGCGCCGGCCGCGTCTACCTGCTCCTGCTGCTGACGACCTCCATGGTGTTGCTTCTGCCGGCGATCATCGCTGTCGGCTATATTTCAGGGACGCTCAATTTTGTCCCCGGCGGCATCCTTCAGGGCACCCTGCCGCCGCTGCTGATGGGCGGTCTGCTGGCGCTCTTCATCTTCGGTATCGGCAAGGCGGCGGTCATGCCGGTGCATTTCTGGCTACCTGCCGCGATGGTTGCCCCGACGCCCGTTTCAGCGCTGCTTCATGCGGTCGCCGTTGTGAAGGCCGGTGTCTTCACGGTCGTCAAGGTCATCGTCTACATCTTCGGCGTCGAGGCATTGCGGGAGAGTGGTGCTGGCGACTGGCTGGTTTATGTTGCCGGTTTTACCGTCATTACCGCGTCGATCGTCGCGCTGCGTCAGGACAATCTGAAGAAGCGGCTCGCCTATTCGACGATCAGCCAGCTCTCCTATGTCGTTCTCGCGGCTTCTATCCTGACACCCGCTGCCATTGTCGGCGCCGCGATGCACATAGCCGCCCATGCGGTTAGCAAGATCACGCTCTTCTTCGCCGCTGGGTCGGTCTACACGGCAGCGCACGTTACCGAGATCAGCCACATGGACGGTATCGGCAGGCGGATGCCATGGACCATGGGCGCCTTCGCCGTCGGCGCGCTCTCCATGATCGGCCTGCCGCCGACCGCCGGCTTCCTTGGAAAATGGTTTATGCTGGAAGGTGCCGTCGGCAGCGCGCAATGGGTTCCGCTCGTCGTCATCGTCATCTCGACCATGCTCAACGCGGCCTACTTCCTGCCGATCATACACCGGGCGTTCCTGCGCCCGTCCCAGGCTCACGCGGACGCCCATCACGGTGACGACCACCACGAACATGGCGAAGCACCCTGGCCGATTGTGCTGGCGCTGACGCTGACCGCCGCAGGCACGATCGCGCTGTTTCTGTTTCCCGGCATCCCGCTTTCGCTTGCCGAGCAGCTTGCAGGAATGAACTGATGAAAGACGAGAAGGACCATTGGCTGGTGAGGCCCGAGACGATCCGCAAGCTGTGGATCCTGCTCATCGTCATCTGCGCCGCGACCGTACTGGGGGATCTGTTCGTCGAACACCACGCTCATTTCGGTATCGAGGCGACCATCGGCTTCGGCGCCTGGTTCGGCTTCGGCTCCTGCCTGATCCTGGTATTCGCGGCCAAGGCGCTCGGCATCTTCCTGAAGCGCAAGGACAGCTACTATGATTGATGGCGTGATCCCGCCCTGGGCTGTTCTTCTGGCCGCAGCCGCACTGCTGCCCTTCACCCGCGGCGCCGTCCGTTCGCTCCTGCTCGTCGCCGCGCCGCTCTTTGCGCTCGGGCTCGTCTGGGATGTCCCCGACGGACCGGTGATCGCCTTCGACTGGCTCGGAAATCACGTCGTGCTCCTTGCGGGCGACCGGCTGAGCCGCCTGTTCGGCACCGTTTTCACGATCATGGCATTCGCTGGCGGTCTCTATTCGATCAATCAGAAGAGCACCGCGGAACTTTCGGCCGCCTTTGCCTATGCCGGCGCGGCGGTTGGTGTCGTGTTTGCCGGCGATCTGATTACCGTCTTCGTTTTCTGGGAAATCATGGCGATCGCGTCATCGCTGGTCATCTTCAGCGCTGGACGCCACGCGTATAAATCCGCAATGCGCTACGCCATCATTCACTTCTTCGGCGGTGTGCTGCTGATGGCCGGTATCGTCGGTGAAATCACGACCACCGGATCTACCGCGTTCGTTTCCATGTCGCCCGATACGCTGCCGCGCGTGCTCATTTTCCTTGGCTTTCTGGTCAATGTCGGGGCGCCGCCGCTGTCAGCGTGGCTGCCCGATGCCTATCCGGAATCGTCCTGGAGCGGCATGGTCTTCCTTTCCGCCTTCACCACAAAGACGGCCGTATTCGTCCTGCTGAAGGGTTTTCCGGGGACCGAAATACTGATCCCTATTGGTCTCTACATGGTGTTTTACGGGATCATCTACGCGATCCTGGAAAACGATGTCCGGCGCATTCTGGCCTATTCGATCGTCAACCAGGTCGGCTTCATGGTGACAGGCATCGGCATTGGCAGCGAGATGGCGTTGAATGGCGCGGCAGCCCACGCCTTCGCCCACATCATCTACAAGGCGCTGCTCCTGATGTCGGCTGGCTCGGTCTACTACATGACCGGCAAGCGCAAATGCACGGAAGTCGGCGGGCTGTTCCGCACGATGCCGGTCACCACGATCTGCGGCATTGTCGGCGCGCTTGCGATCTCGGCATTTCCGGCAACTTCCGGCTTCGTTTCCAAGTCGATGATTTCGCAGAGCGCGGCCGACGCGCACCTCGCCATCGTCTGGTTCCTTCTGGCGGCCGCTTCAGCCGGCGTTTTCCTGCATGCCGGCATCAAGTTCCCCTGGTTCGTGTTCTTCCAGAAGGATTCCGGCCTGCGGCCCGACGATCCGCCGTGGAACATGCGCCTTGCGATGTGGTTCCTGTCGGCGCTGTGCATCGGCTTCGGGCTTTATCCGGCCCCGCTTTATGCAATCCTGCCATTCCCGACCGACTACTTGCCCTATACGCCCGCGCATGTCGTCTACCAGCTACAGTTGTTGCTGTTCTCCGGACTGGCGTTCCTGATTCTGCTCAACCAGCTTCGCAGGACCGAGACGATTTCACTGGATATCGACTGGTTCTGGCGTCGCTTCGGCCGCGCGATGCGTATCGAATTTCACGGCTGGAGCGCAGTTGCCTGGTACGGGATCGCGGAGCGGACCGTGCGTGGGGCGGGCAGGGTCATGTCGGCGCTCTACAGGCATCACGGGCCGCAGGGCGTTCTCGCCCGCACCTGGCCCACCGGGGCCATGGCATTGTGGACCGCAGTCCTGCTCGCAGCGTATTTGCTGATATACTTCCTGTAATTTGCAGCGGTATATTTACACAAATGCCTCTATAGGGTCACATTGATCTTAAAAATGCCGCTTTTGCGCAGGTAATTTTATTTACCTGAAATACTCAGTTGCCAACAAAAAGCGCCTGATGTATGCAGGCGCTCAACTGAAAGTCGAAGTCGACACCTTCCCTTTCAATATATGTACAAAATGAAGTGTCATTCATGACGCGCTTACTCGCGCTCGCTGGCAAGATTGGAGAATTTAGATGCAGGATGTCCCCGCGGACGATAATCTCATTGAACTGACGGCAGATATCGTTGCGGCTTATATCAGCAACAACACCGTCAACTCAGCCGATCTGCCGAAGCTTATTTTCGATATTCACAGCAGCCTCAAAGGCCTTTCCGGCGGCGAAGTCGCCGAGCCGGTGGAAGAGCTGAAGCCGGCGGTCAATCCGCGCCGCTCTGTCACGCCCGACTACATCGTCTGCCTTGAAGACGGGAAGAAGTTCAAGTCGCTGAAGCGTCACCTGAGCGCGCATTACGACATGACGCCGGAACAGTATCGCGAGCGCTGGGGCCTCCCGGCAGACTATCCTATGGTTGCACCGAACTATGCCGCGGCCCGTTCGGCCCTTGCGCGCAAGATCGGTCTTGGGCAGCGCCGCAAGAAGAAGTAAGCGCAGATATTCTCTGCTCATTCGAGATGACAGGGACGCCGGCCCATGTGCCGGCGTCTTTTGTTTTATGTGAGCTTTATTTGGCGCAGGCCACTCACGCTGCGGCAGCTGCGCTCGCTTCTGCGCGAATGCGCGCGATCATCGCGTGCAGTCCGTTGGATCGCTGCTGGGTGAGGTGGTCCTTCAGACCGAGTTGGCTCATGATGGCGGCCGCGTCGGTCGCGGTTATCTCTTCAGGGCTGTGGCCGGAATATATGGCAAAGAGGATCGCAATGAGCCCGCGCACGATATGCGCGTCGCTGTCGCCGGTAAACGTCAGGACCGTTTTCCCGTCCCTGCTCTCCGCTCTCGTCTTCAGCCAGACCTGCGAAACGCATCCTTCCACCTTGTTGGCCGGGCTGCGGTCGGTTTCACTGAATTCTGGCAGCGCCTTTCCCAGTTCGATCACGTAGCGATAGCGATCTTCCCAGTCATCCAGGTAGCTGAAATCGTCCAGAATCTGTTCGATGGTCATCGCATGCCCTTGTGGCGCAAAATCCTGACGCGGCCGGTTCGCCGCTCCCTTAAGCCATATAGGGATTTGGCCCGTGCGGTCAAAGCGCGAGCCACGGAAGACTGGCTTCGGTAACGATTGCGCAGGGCGCGCGATCACGCCTTGCGGTCGGCTTCCGGACCGCGCCATGCCGGCTGACGGTCTTCCGGGTTCAGCGTGTTGGCGGAGCGACTTTCCGTGGCATCGGCCTGGCCGTCTTCACCAGCGTTCAGCCCGTCGAGATAGTTATAGAGAAGCTTGGCGCCGTACTGCGCCTTCAGGCCAAACGTGCGCAGCGCCTCGCCGCCTGCCTCGCAGGTCTGCGGATTGCGATCACAGAAACCGCGTACGTCGCCAATTGTCGACGATGCAACCTGAATTGCCTCGCCAGCGGTCAGCGTAACCTCGGTCTGCTCGTTCCCGCCCTTGTCGACCGGGAGAAACATGATCGCCACAGACAGCCAGAAAGCGGCTTTGAATAGAAAAGACATAACCTTGCCCCTTCGAATAACGTCCCTGATAACCGGACCCCTTGCCGGTTCATGGACGCAACCTTAGGCGCGCCGGATTGCCCTGACGTGCAAAATGGCAGTCAAATTTGATTCAAATTGTAATCATTCCGAAGTCTGCCGGACGCCCGTCCGTTTACGTCCTGCTTACCATGAGTGCCGAAAGCAGGCCCGCAGGCCGCCGATCTGCCAGTTCGGTCGCCCCTGATGGCCCGGCTTTAGGCAAGCCTTAATCGGAACAGTGTCTCTTGTGCATATTAGGGATACGGGGCGGCGCGCGTAAAAGCGTCGGTAAGAGTATTGCGTAGAATTATTCATTGGCCGGCAGTCCGGTTCTTGTCGATGCGCGCATGGCGCGGCGGTTCAGGCGCGGCCGAGCGTCCGGAGGTCGTTGCCGCATATGCGGTGTCGCGTCTTGCCGCGACTCTCTCGGGCGCGATCGTCCTGCTGCTCATGCATCTTGCCTATCCGGGCAGCGCCGGCCCCGCCCTCATTGCCGTGCTGGCCGCCACCGTCGCGCCGCTGTTCGGCGCGCTGACGGCGTTGCGGGGCCAGAACGCGGATATCGGGTCGGCCGTGTCGACGGGTCTGTTGGCCCTGGTCATCGTCGGAGCCGCGATCGCGGTGCCGGAAAGCGCAGCCTGGCTGTTGCCGTGGGCTGGTATCCTGTTGTTCGAGGCCATTCAGTCCGACCACCCGCGCATCTGGGGCGGTGGTCTGCTGCTGTGTATCGCCAGCGTCATCGCCGCCGGTCTGGCGCATCCGGTCGAGCCCGCCGCTCTGATCGAGGTGTTCACCTATGTTGCGGTTGCGCTTGCTGCTCACAGGCTCTGGACCTGGAAAGTCGCGCCCGAGATCGCGGAGACCGGCGCCATTGTCGCGGCGCCCGTCATTGCCGCCGACATGATCGTCAGCTTTCGCCGAAATGGCGATGTTGAGGCAGTATCGGACAACGCCGTAGAGGCGTTGCAGCTTGGGCGTGCAGAACTGACAGGAAATCATTTGCTCGCCCGCGTGCACATGCTGGATCGTCCGGCCGTCCTGACCGCGATCGACCGTGCCGCTTCTGGTGCCGCTACCCGTGTCGAGGCCCGGCTATCCGGCATCGATGGCGCCTACCGCGATTTTGAGATCCATTGTCGCCCCGGCCATGCCGGCGAAGGCGACGTCGTTGCGGCGTTTCGCGATATCAGCGAGATCCGGGAGCTTCGCGAAAGCCTCGTCGAGCAGCAGGAAACCATGCGCGCGAATGACGAGGCGCAGGCACGCATCCTCGCCAATGTCAGTCACGAGCTGCGCACACCGCTCAATGCGATCATCGGCTTTTCAGAAGTGCTCGAACAGCAGCCGTTCGGTCCGCTGGCTCCGGAAAAGACCCGCGAATACGCCGGTCTCATCGGAGAAAGCGGACGCCATTTGCTGGAGCTCGTGAACGGCATCCTGGATATGTCAAAGTTACAGGCGGGACATTTCGTCATCCATCCCGAGCCCTGCAATATCGTTGAAATCATGCGCAAGTGCGCGACGATGGTCGCGCCAGCGCTCGGCGCGGCGCGGCTTACGGTCGCCTATGATTTCGTCACCGCGATGCCCGAGATTACCGCCGATCCGCGCGCGATGCGGCAGATCATGCTCAACCTTCTTTCCAACGCCATCAAATTCTCAAGGCCCGGCGGCCGGATCATGGTTGGCGCCTATGTCAGCGACGGGCAGGCGGTTCTCTATGTGGCTGACGAAGGTATCGGCATTTCTACTTCCGACATCGAAAGGCTTGGCAAGCCCTTCGTCCAGCTCAACGCAGGCTACGACAGCGGCCGAACGGGTGCGGGTCTGGGACTTTGCATGGTTTTCGGCCTTGCCGAATTGCATGGCGGCAGCGCCACAATCGACAGCGTCAAGGGGCGCGGTACGAGAGTGACGATCCGTCTGCCGATCGTCGCCGCACAGCCAGAATATCGCGAGGAGGGAAAAATTGTTCCGCTACGCTCAGCCGGATGATGACGGCCTCAACGAGTTCCTAGGCGGCTCTCAGAAGAGCAGACCGTCGAAGCGCGCCGACCCGGCACTGATTGGCGGCGTGGAACCGTCTGCAACGGGCCGCCCACGCAGGCGCCTGCCGGGCTTCTCGCTGCCTGTCCGGCGCGGCCTCACCGGCCCTTTGCTTGCGGGCGCGATGATGGTGACGGTCGGCGGCAACGCCTTGTTTATGCAGGACGGTCCGCATCCCGCGCCGCTCTTCTCAGATGCGCCGGCGACTGTTGCCAGCGCGCCCGTAGCGCGGCAGGAAGCCAATCACGAGACACCTCGAACCGTCGCATCCATACCCCTTCCGACCGCCAGGCCGACCCGGGTGGAAACCCCCGCCCACGAGCCTGCGGCACCCGCGCAGTCGGGTGAATTGGTCGTCGAGACGCAGCGCCTGCTGACCGCGCTCGGTTACTATCAGGGTGATGCAGATGGCATTGCCGGACCGGTCACGACCGGCGCCCTGAAGCACTACGAAGCCGAGAACGGGCTCGTCCCGGCTGGCGATGTGAACGAAGCGATTGTCGGCCATCTCCGCCTGAAAGTTTCAAGACAGGCATCGCAGCAGAAAAAATCGCAGGAGCTGGCGAGGCAGGAGCAGGCGAGGCAGGGCGACAGGATCGGCGATCTCGTTGAACGCAGTGCCGCATCGGAACCGCCGGCGGATTTCGACGAAGGCATCGCCGAAGTGCAGCGCGTTCTGGCCATGCTCGGCTATTCGCCCGGACCGATTGACGGGCAGATGGGACCGGGCACGCGCCAGGCGATCGTCCGCTTCCGCGGCGATAATGGTCTGCCGGCGCTTGATGTCATCGATACGATGCTGATCCATGCATTGCAGGAATTCAGCGGCGTCAAGCTGGCACGCGGCGCGTGAGACTGAAGTCGGCTGTCTGGGTTGCGGCCTATCTGAGACGTTGCCAGCATGGAGGTGCCTTCGCGCTCGTCGAGCGCAAAGGTGCTGATGAGGCGGGCGCGATTTTCATCAAGATCGTCTCGGGGCGCGACAACGTAGAGATCTTTGGACCTGCACCGCAGACCGAAGCGGACGAAACCGGTCTCAGACGATTTATCAAAATACGGTCGGCGGTCCCGGAAACCGAAGCCGATGACTATCTGAGCCGTCAAAGGAGCTTTGACCCCGATCTTTGGATCGTCTCCGTCGAGGACCGGCAGTCTCGCCACTTTCTGGAACCGTCGGACGAACTGGTCGGCGATGCCCGCTCCGCACGCTAGCCGGCCTTAACCGGCGTTCTTGCGGCCCTGCCTCTCGCGTCCGGGCTGAGCCACGCGAGGCTGGCCCTGCGTGCCGCCGCGCCGTTCGGCGCCCGGCCGCGCGACCGCCGGGTCGTGAATTGCCTGGCGAGACACGCCGGAAAGCTTCTCCACCACGGTCGCAACGGAAGCGGCCTCGGGCATTTCGACGGCCGCATCGCGACCAGACCACGCCGAGGTCAGCCAGTGCGCGGCTGCGAGCGACAGGCCGTTGTGCAGGCTTGTGAGCGCGCGAAGGCGTTCCGTTGTCAGCCCAATCAGATGTTCGTTCAGAACGAGAACGGCCCCAAGCGCCCGTTCACCGATATCGCAGGCGCGGATCAACACAGCCAGCATTTCCCCGCCTGCATCCTCATAGCCACGTTGGACGATGTCGCGCGGAATGTCGGCAAGACGGGCAATGGCGGCGATCGCCTCATCGCTCCCATGCCTGCAAAGCTGGACGAATCCTTCTGCGATATGGCGGCGCAGCTCGTCGCTCACCAGAAGCGCAGGGGCAGGCTTGAGGGGTTGTTCTTCAAGCGCCGCCAGGAATGTCCGCCGGCCAGCAGAATCGAGATAGCGGAAGAGGCCGGGAGCAGGCAGCGATCCTCGCGGCGTCAAATCGAGCAGGCGTTGCGCGCCGGGCACCAGCAGGTCGCCTCGGGCGCAAAGCCTTTCCGTCTGGTCGTGGTCGAAAAAGGCGGCCGGGTTGCGGGCAAGGATATTGACGCTGGCCCTGTCCCCGCATGCGATGAGGAGGTCGATTGTGTCGCCCGTTATGTCGTTTCGACGCGCGATCGCCTGCATCCGGGGACCGTCGAAGCTGCTGATCGCTTGCGCGATCTGATCGGCGTCCAGATGCGCCGATTTCTCCAGCACGGGGATAGCAAACGGTATCGGCGCATCGGCCAGATACCGCAGAAGCGGTGCCGGCAGGTGCGCGGCTTCCGACAGGCGTTCGGCTGCATAGAGCCGGCTCGTCTCGTCGGCCCTTGCAAAGAGCGCCATGACGACGGCACCGAATCGCATTTCCAGCGTCGGCGCCAGCGGGTGAACGCGGGCATACAGGTCCGCCAGGATCTTCAGCGAACCCTCATCGCTGCGGCCGCTTTCGATCTCGTTGACGATGTGGCTGAGCCGCTGCAGTTCTGCGGAAAACATGTGCCATCCCGGAATGCCGAACAGGCAATGACACTACCGCTCGATCCGTTAGCGAACTGTTAACCTTGCCAATTGCTTAATGGAGCCCTGTACCGCGTATGGCGTATGCATGGAACGCGGGAGACCCCGATGGGATCCGTTTTGGAATTCAAGACACCTGACCGGCGAGGCGGCGGCAATCACTGCTCGATCGAGCATGCCGACGATCACGATGCGGAAATCATCCTCTTCCCCGGAATCAGGATCGAGTATCAGACGATCGACCTGGCAAGCCGCCCGGGCGATCCTGACGGACAAGGCAGGGCCCCTGGCGGGGAGTAACCTGTTGTACCTTCATTTGATCCTCCGCCGCGCATGGCCCGGCGTCCTTGCGGTGTCGCTGCTGCTTGGCGGTTGCGGCCAGACGGTCGGCGACCTCGGCCGGGCGCCCGAATATGCTGTGACCGAGAAGTTCATGCCGGCCGCCGGGAAGCGCCTGGCTGACTGGAGGGGCGCGCCTGTTTCCGATTTCGCGCTGACCGACGACGAACGCGAACTGCGGCGTCGCGCATACCGGTTCATCATGCCGGCTCACAAGGCTGGGTTTGCCGAATGGACCGAAGCAGAAGCGGTGCGTGCCCGAATCTGGCCCGATCATCGTCGCACCGTCGAGATCGCTGCCTACGCCGACGATCTGCATGATCGCTACCGTGACCCCGCGGAGGCTCGATACGGCCTGATCGCGGATGATGCGAGCGCCGATACCGCATTGATTGATCCTTTCTTTGCGCTGGCGCTCGCCGTCAATGAAGCAGACCGTGCACGCGTCGAGGCCTTTCGCACGGCACGCTTCCAGCCGGATGGCGAGGCGCGGGACGTCGACGGGCGCCTGTACGAGAACCGCCGCGTGATGCAGTGGGCGGCAGACGCGTTGAAGTGGCGGCTCATGAGCTATGCCTACGCTCTGGAACGGGCACGTGTGGAGGTCCCTTCCAGGCGCTTCCCTGAAGCCTACGCGGCGGTCGCCGAGATGGAACGGAAGGTCGATTTGCTCCAGCGCTCCATCGACCGCCTGATGGCGGTGGGCGCGCGCGAGCCGATGATCGTCAAATCCTGAGTTCTATTGCGCCGCCTGAGCGGGGGCAGGTTCGGCGACCGTTTCGCACGCGGTCTGCTTTGCGAGGTCTTCAATCTGGCCGAGCATGCTGGCGGTCGCCACAAGCGAGCGGAAGACCAGGAAGCCCTGGTTCTCGGGCGCCTCGATGGTCAGCATGTCGTCTTTCTCCTCGCTGTCGGCGAGAGATTTTTCGCGCATCTGGTCGCTGTTGCGCACTTCCATGTTGATGCGTCCGGTAGGGGAGGCCTGACCGGTGACGCTGTAGAAGACGATGCCCGAACGCGTCTGTCCGGCCACCGACCAGTATCCATGCGGCAGAACCGCCTCGACATGCAGCGGCCCCTCGGACAGGTCATAACGGCAAACGCTGTACTGGATCGCCGGATCCATCAGCGGAATGACCTCTTCCCCCGGCCTTGCCAATGGCAGGACCGAGAAGCTCTTTTCGGGAATTTGCGCGGCGATGCGCGACCAGGCGTCAAAAGGCGCTATGCGCGGGATGGCAAGGATCGTGCTGATATGGATGACACCGGCAAGTGCGATGACCCCGACCAGCCAGAACACCCACCTCATGAACGGCACTCCAGTCGCTGGATGCTGGGCATGCGAATGTCCTGGAAGCTCTTGCCCGTTGCGATAGGCGTGTCATAGAGCCGGACCAGGAAGCTGATCTGGTCGGCTTTTCCGACGGGCAGCCAGTTGCCTGCCCTGGCGCTGCGCGACACGACGATGTCGAAGCTGCCATCTGCGCGCCTTACGATTTCCTTGGAATTGATTCCGTAGCGCTGAATGGAGTTGGAGATCAGGCGGCCGCTGAGCTCATCGTACACGGTAAGGGTCCACCACTGTGTTGCCGGCATCCGTCCCGACAGCTGGTAGACGCAATCGGCCCTCAGAATGTCGCCATTGTCATCGGTCTTGGCGCTGAAGGTGATGCCGGCGCCGCCAGCAAGAGGCAGGTCGCCGGTCCGGGCAAGGCTGGCGCGCGTATAGGGGTCGGCATCGGCTTCACCGGCGCGTGGCCAGGCAGCCCAAGATCCGGCGCGCACGGCCTCAAACCCGATCCCCCGGTCGACCGCCAGAAAGGCCGAACCGAGCCCGAGCACGGCGCCGACGATAAGTCCCGCGAAAATCTGGAACAGGAGAAGCATGGGCCGGTCCGTTGGAAATGGCGGAAGAAAGCGGGGTTATTCCCAGCGGCCGGCGCTGAAGCGTACCTGGCGGCGGGGTTGAGTTGCGCTGCCTTCGCTGGTCACGGAGGAAACGCGCTCGGGACGGCGGGCGGCATCTGGCCCGATGGGAGGCGCTGCAAGCAGCCGGCGATGGATATCCAGCAGGACTTCCTTGCTGTGGTCTGTCAGGGTCTGCGGTCGTGCCGGCTCGTTACCGGCAGGCTGCGTGCTCGCCAGTGGGCCGGGTATCGTATACTCGGGAATGCCGCCGACGCCGGGGATCGGTTTCAGTTCGATGCCCGTATGCGCATAGGACATATATTGCTGCCAGGTCTTCGCCGGCAGGTTGCCGCCGGTCAGCCTCGCCGTTGACGCGTAGTCGTCATTGCCGAACCAGACGGCGGTGACGTAATTGCCGGTAAATCCGATAAACCAGGCATCGCGATAGGCGTTCGTGGTGCCGGTCTTGCCGCTCGCCGGGATGCCTTCAAGCTGCGCGCGCCGGCCGGTGCCGTTGTTGACGACGCTGTTGAGCATGCGATTGAGTTCTGCGACCTTGGGGGCTGGCAGGACCTGTTCGGTTTTGGGGCCATCCTTCTTGTAGCTGTAGATGACCTTGCCCTCGGAATTGCGGATTTCAAGGACGCCGTGCGGATGGGCCTTGTAGCCGCCGCTGGCGAGGGTTGCGTAGCCTGTCGCCTGATCGAGAACGGTAACTTCCGAAGCGCCCAGCGGCATTGAGCGTGTCACCTTGATGGGGGTGGCGACACCCATTCGCTCCGCGGTTTCGGCAATCTTGTCGCGCCCGAAGCTTTGAGAAAGCCGGACGGGGACCGTGTTGATCGATCGTGTCAGCGCGGTCGTCAGCGTCATGCGTCCGCTGAAGCTGTGCGAATAGTTGCTGGGGCACCAGTTGCCGATGCAGATGGGGGCATCGACGATCACGGAATCTTCCGTAAACCCGTTCATCAGCGCCGTCATGTAGACATAGGGCTTGAACGACGAACCCGGCTGGCGAAGCGCGTTGGTGGCGCGATTGAACTGGCTCTGGCCGTAGTCGCGTCCGCCGACCATCGCGCGAACCGCGCCATCCGGATCCATGGAAACGAGCGCGGCCTGCTTTACGTGGTACTGCGCGCCTGACTGGCGCAGGCTTGCCTCTACCGCGTCTTCGGCAGCTTTTTGCAGGCTCGTGTCAATGCTCGTCTTGACCTCGAGGACGAAATCCTTGCCGTTCGCCAGCCGCTTGACCTCGTCGAATGCCCAGTCGAGGAAGAAGTCCGGGCTGCTCACCTCGGTGCGGTCGACCGCCGACGCCGGATTACGGCGCGCGGCATAGACCTGACCCTCCGTCATGAAACCGGCCTCGACAAGGTTGTCGAGCACCTCGTTGGCGCGCGCCCGGGCGGCGGGCAGGTCGATATGCGGCGCATAGTTGCCGGGCGCCTTGAACAGGCCCGCCAGCATTGCCGCCTCAGCGATCGTCACTTCCTTGATCGACTTGCCGAAATAGAACTCTGACGCCGCCGCGACACCGAACGTGCCGCCGCCGAGATAGGCGCGGTCCAGATAGAGTTTGAGGATCTGGTTCTTCGTCAGCTGACATTCCAGCCAGATTGACAGAAAGGCTTCCTTGATCTTGCGCTCGAACGTGCGTTCGTTGCTCAGAAACAGGTTCTTGGCAAGCTGCTGGGTGATCGAGCTGCCGCCCTGGACGACGGAGTTCGCGCGCATATTGGCGACCATGGCGCGGAAGGTGCCCGGAATATCGATGCCGAAATGTTCATAGAAGCGGCGGTCTTCCGTCGCCAGAACAGCCTTGATGACGTGATCGGGAATATCTGAAAGCTCTATGCCGTCGTCGTGCAGAATGCCGCGGCGACCGACAATGTTGCCGTAGCGGTCGAGGAACGTCACCGAGTATTGCTGGTTTGAAAGCCAGTCACCCCGCGTTTCGTCGAATGCGGGCAGGGCAAGCGCCAGCGCCAGAAACGCTCCGGCCAGACCGAAGGTCAGACCGTCGGAACTCAGTTCGAAGAATAGCCGCTTGAAGCCGCGGGGGCTGAGTCGCTCCAGCCTGGTCGCGTATCCTTCATAGGCGCGTTTGGTCCCTTCCCAGAGCCGGAACATCTGGGTATCGATCCATGAATCGATTTCAAGCAGGCCGATCCGGCGCCACTTGCCCCGCTTCCTTGTCTCGAAAGGGTCTTTCACGCGAAAGCCTCGTCTGCAGGCACAGGCCTAAAGCGGCGTGCCATCCCGGTTACCGCCGCAATTCTAACAGCTTTTGTCGGCATCTGGCGAAAGGCTTAGCATTTGGTAAACCCTGCGGCTAGCGGCTCGGTGCGAATCGGCCCAGCTGTTGTCATGAAGCGACACCGGAGGTCGAGATGAGCGAACCGTTCTGGCGGCGCAAGCGCCTGGAAGAGATGACGCCGGGCGAGTGGGAAAGCCTTTGCGACGGGTGCGCCCGCTGCTGCCTGCTGAAGCTTGAAGACGAAGATACCGGTGAAATCGACTATACGTGCCTTTCCTGCAAGCTTCTCGACGACGAGACGTGCAGGTGCAGCCACTATGAGAACCGGCGCGACTATGTACCCGACTGCGTCCCGCTGACGCCCGAAAGCGTTCGAACCATCCGCTGGCTGCCGCAAACCTGCGCCTACCGGCTGGTGGCCGAGGGGCGCGACCTCTACTGGTGGCATCCGCTGGTTTCCGGCGATCCGGAAACCGTCGTCGACGCAGGGATCTCTGTACGCGGCCGTACCGTTCCCGAAGAGCAGGCAAACGAGAACGACTGGGAGGACTACCTCGTCGACTGGCCGGCGCGCGGATATCGGTGATGTCGCAGGCGTTCTTCGGAACTCCAGGGGATCCGACGGCGTTGTCTGGGTAAGGACTCCGCGGCGTGTGCCCGGAGACGCTTTCCAGGAGCAAAAACGATGTACAAGGTGCTGATTGCAGGCGCCGCCATGCTGGCATCCGGCGTGGCCAACGCCGCCGTGCCAAACAGGATCGCCTATGGCGCGGTAAACGAACATATGGGCTGCGCGGCCATTCAACAGGAAGCGCGCGTTGTACAGAGTCACGTGATCGAACTCGGCGCGGCGCTTTCGCACAAGCCTGATCTTGCGATGGCGCCGTTTGCAGATATGACCGGAACTGTTGCACCGCTGCAGCTGGAGCTCGAGCTGGCGCGCTCACGCCTTCTTTGGCTGCGACAGGTCGCCGGAGATGCCAATTGCAGCAGCATGCCGACCTGGCATGAACTGGAGCAGGATGCGCCCTGGCGAAATCCTCTGGCCTGACATCGAACTACTCAGAGCTGGGCAAGCTTGACCGACGGGGCCGCGAATTGTGACACTTTCGTTCATCGAAGGTTCAGCCGGATTCGCCTATAGCTCGTCCCATGTTGAGAAAGCTGACATCACTGGTCCTGCCGCTGGCGCTTGCCGCCACATTGGCAACTCAGGCTGCTGCCGGTCCGTGGCAGGGCGCTGGCGGGCAGGGCATGATCGTCGCTGCTGGCGGATGCGGCCGGGCGGCGGCGCAGGCAGCCGCCTCCACGGGTGGGCAGGTGATTGGCGTGCGTCAGGCGGGGCAAAGCTGTATTGTCACGGTTCTGGTTCCCGGACGCGGCGGCAACCCGCCGCGGCGCGTCGTCATGACTCTTCCGGCGGGTTGAAGGGTAGAGCATGCGCGTTCTCGTCGTTGAGGATGATCCCGATCTCAACCGCCAGATGAAAGCGGCGCTGACGGAAGCCGGCTATGCCGTCGATACGGCATTTGACGGCGAGGATGGTCATTTCCTCGGCGATACCGAGCCTTATGACGTCGTCGTTCTCGATATCGGTCTGCCAAAAATGGATGGGGTGAGGGTGCTGGAGCAATGGCGCGAAGACGGGCGCACGATGCCGGTTCTCATCCTCACTGCCCGCGACCGCTGGAGCGACAAGGTTTCCGGTTTCGATGCCGGCGCCGACGACTACGTAACCAAGCCCTTCCATATGGAGGAAATACTTGCCCGTCTGCGCGCGCTCGTACGCCGCGCCGCAGGGCATGCGACGTCCGATCTCGATTGTGGGCCGGTGAGGCTGGAGACGCGAGCGTCCCGCGTTACCGTTTCCGGGAACCCGATCAAGCTTACATCTCATGAGTATCGTCTGCTTGCCTATCTGATGCACCACAAGGACAGGGTCGTGTCGCGAACCGAACTGATCGAACATCTTTACGATCAGGATTTCGACCGCGATTCCAATACTATAGAGGTCTTTGTCGGACGGCTTCGCAAGAAGCTTGGCGCCGATATCATCCATACGGTCCGGGGGCTTGGCTATCTGGCTTCCGAGGATCCGGGCAAAGCCTGAATGAACGACCGCGCCCGAAGCCTCAACATCTGCGCGTTCTGAATGTTTGCGCGTGGCTCTCTCGCGGTCAGGCTCGCGCTGGTGGCCAGCCTCTGGAGCCTCGCTGTTCTGGCATTCGCCGGCGTCGTGCTGTCGCGCAACTATGAAGCGCGCGCCGAGCGGCAGTTCGCCGCGGTGGCCAATGTCTATCTTCTGAACCTGATCGCAGCCTTCAACGCGGCAAGCGGCGAGGTCGATCCTGAATTCGGCGAACCTCGCTTTGATCTGTTCGGGTCGGGCTACAGCTGGCAGGTTACAGAAGGTGCAGAACTGGTGGCGGTTTCTCCATCTCGCGCCGGCGTACAGATCCAGCCGCCCCCCTTGGACCGGGTTCCCTATAATAGCGATTTCGTGCGCGAGATGCGCCTCGACGACAATGGCGAGCGCGTTCTTGCCCTCGAACGCCTCGTCATTGTCGGCGAAAAGGCGCGGGCCCTGAACTTTCTGGTCGCCATGCCGCTTTCCGCGCTCAACGATGATATCTCGTCCTTCAGCCGCAGCCTGGTCGTCTTTCTCGTGATATTCGGCGCCGGTCTTGTCGCCGCGACAGTCTTTATCATCGTGCTAGGTCTGCGCCCCCTGGCAAGCCTGCGCGCCAAGGTCGAAGCGGTGATCGACGGATCTTCCGAAACGGTGGAAGGCGTGTTTCCGCGTGAAATCGCGCCGGTCAGCGACGAGATCAACAGGCTTATCAGCCAGAACCGGAATGTCATCGAAAGGGCCCGCTCGCATGTGGGCAACCTTGCCCATGCGCTGAAAACGCCGCTGAGCGTTATCGTCAATGAGGCCGCTGGCGGCCGGGGCGCCCGCTATGCGGCGATCGGCGAACAGGCGGCCGCGATACGCCGTCTGGTTGACTATCATCTGGAGCGCGCCCGCACGATCGCCGTTGCCGCCAATCCAGGGACTGGCGCGGAGGTTGCCCCGATCATCGCGGGGCTGGAGCGGGCCATGCGCAAGATCCATGCGGACAGGAATTTGAACCTTACGGTCGACATCCCTTTCGGGCTCCGGTTCCGCGGGGACGCGCGCGATCTGGAGGAAATGAGCGGCAATCTGATCGATAACGCCTGCAAGTGGGCAGCAGGCAAAGTCAGTGTCCGGGCCGAAGCCGGCGGTATCGATCCGCGAACGACATTTGTGCTGATCGTGGAGGATGACGGTCCCGGTATCGCACCCGGCCAGCGCGATGAAGCCGTTCAGCGCGGCCGCCGGCTGGATGAACAGACGCCGGGCACTGGGCTCGGTCTGTCGATCGTCGCTGACCTTGCGGAAGCCTATGAGGGCGGGCTGGAACTCGGCGACAGCCCGCTGGGCGGCCTGCGTGCCGCGCTCACACTTCCCGCGACTGGACAGCGCGGACGCCGGCGCCGGTGAAACGGCTTCCTGCCTGAACTAGAATAAGATCGGCAGACTGATTCCCCGATGGTGGTCGGCGCCAGGAGATCCCGATGCGAGCGCGAATGCTCATCAAGTTCGGTGCGATCGCAATCATTGCGACGGGCTGCGCCTCAGTGTCCGAGCAGACTGCTGGACAGGCTTCTCGTTCCATCGGGGACAGCCTCCTTGGCGTTTTCGGCGTCTCGCTTGATGCCGAGGCGCGGACCGAGGCGTCATCGGCTGAACTTCGGGCCCTTGAATTGGGCGCGCCGGGCGTTCCGGAGAAGTGGACTGCACCAAATGGCTCTGCTTATGGCGAATTCGTCGCCGGATATCCGTACGAAGCCCGCGGTCTGAAATGCCGCGATTTCACGCACACCGTCTATGCGTCGGGGCGCCCCGAGGTGGGTCGAGGCACGGCCTGCCGTCAGCCAGACGGGGTCTGGAAGCGCGTCGGCTGACCTTACGGCCGAAATCATCGTGAACGAAATCTTAACGATGGCTGCATAAGGCTCATTGGTTGAGATCCTGCGGCGAATGAATGCGATGGTTCACACGGCAAAAGCGCAAGACCGACTGAGGGATTACCTGCTTTCCCTACCAGCCCCGATACGATCGCGCCTTGCGTCTGTCGCCGCGGATGCAGTTGCTGCCGGGTCGGCCGATCCTGCGCTCAGGCTCATTGCGAGCACGCTTGCCCCGTCGGTGCCGGCTGAGTCGGAAGGAGTCCCCATAGGTCCGGTTCTGCCGGTTTTTGCGCGTTTCCAGGCCTTTATCGCACCATTCATCGCGCCGGTAGATGCTTCCGGAGGCTTTACCGGTTTTTTCAGTCGGAATTTCGCAACACACATCTGGGAGTGGCTGGTCGCGCTTGCCGGGGAGGAAACAGAAGCTGCGCTGGCGCGGTCCCAGGCCGCAGTCAGCCTGGATGTGGCCGAAAAGGCCGACAGCGCCCTGCTCGCGCGAATGGCCGACGACCTGGAATCCGTGCTCGCCAAAGCGGCGACCAACCGTACGTTGGCCTTTCAGATTCAGACCGAACTCGGTAGCGTCAACACGTCGCGTGAACTTGGCGACCTTTCCGCCCTGTTCCGCACCGCACCCCTCGTAGCATGCATTCGTCGATTTTTGCCGGAAGGTCTGGATAAGATCGACGAAGAGCGCGCCGACAGGCTAATGCGATTGCTCGTTGCGGTACCGCCCGAGCGGCTCTGGGTCGCTGCGGCGAGCATCGCCGCCTCGCTCGTCGTACCTGCACGCGTTGCGGCCTTGGCGGCCAGACTGGAAGGAACCGACGCCGGGCAGCGAATCGCGCGTGGACGTTGGTCGCAGATTGTTGACGTTGCCATCACCCTGATCGCGATGTCGGCCGCCAAAGTGGCATCCGCGCCAAAACGCGGAGATCTTGAAACGTTTCTGGCTGGTGTGCGCGAGGCCTACCTGGCGATTCAGACGGTGACCCGCGCCATCGAGGTAGAGAGCTGGCCGGCATGGCGGGAGCGTATAGCCGATAGCCGCAAGCGCATATCCGATCGGCTGGGCGGCGACCTGGCCGAACTGCCCGTTCTGCTCCGACAAACGGTTCGTGCATATATAGGCGGCGACGAAGCTGCCCGCGTCGATCAGACCGAAATCGAAGACGTATTGCGCTTGCTGCGGCTTCTGTACTCGTTGAAGGCCTATCGCGGCGAACTTGCCGTCAGCGAACTCGTCGACCGGATGCTACGCCTTGTCGAGCCGCTGATGGAGAACGCCAATCAGTCGCTGCTGAGTGTGCTTCGGTCAGCACCGGGTGCCCACAGGGAGCGCGCCGCGGCCGGCTTCGATACTTTGATGAGTTTCAGCGCCATCGTGTTTGGCGAGGAATATGCCGGCCTTCTGCGCCGAAGCGCTCATATGGCAAGCGACGGCCTCGTCCGCGATGCGTCCCGCGAGCAGACGGCGCTCGCTGGCTGAGCGTCATTCCTGGCAACGCCGCGCCGACCGGTGAACCTGCGGCATACTGTCTGGCTTGCTTGACCTTTTCAGGCTTTTTCCCGACAACTCCTCCGTTGTGCCGGCTGTGTCTGGCAATGCGAACACAGGTCCGATGATCTTTTTTATCGCTGCCGCCATTCTGACGGGCGCCGTCATCCTTTTCATGCTGCGCGCCGTTTCCGCCAAACCTGGCGACGAAACGGGCCAGTCGCCCGCCATGGACGTCTATAAGGCGCAGATGGGCGAACTGGACCGCGACGCAGCCGCAGGCCTGATCCCGCCGGCGGATGCGGAGGCAGCCCGGATCGAACTTTCGCGCCGGCTGCTTGCCGAAAGCCGAAAGGATGGATCGGCAGCGGCATCACGCTCGTCGAGGGTTCCACGACCCGGCATCATCATCCCGATTATCGTCCTGCCGTTCGCCGCAATCGGGCTTTATGCATGGCTTGGAACGCCAGGCATGCCCGACATGCCGCTGGGCGAACGTATGTCGTCGGCATTGCAGAACCAGGACGTCGAAATCCTGATGGCTCAGGTTGAAAAGCATCTGGCGGAAAATCCGAACGACCTTCGAGGCTGGACCGTCATTGCGCCCGTCTACCTGCGCCGCGAACGTTACAATGATGCGGTGCTCGCCTTTTCAAACGTGAACCGCCTCGGCGAACCGTCGGCTGCCAGCGAAACGGGTCTTGGCGAAGCGCTTGTCGGCGCGCAGGAAGGCGTCATCAGCGATGAGGCCAGAGCCGCCTTCCAGCGCGCGCTCAAGCTCGAGCCCGGGTTTATTCGCGCCCGTTTCTTCCTTGCCATCGCCGCAGATCAGGACGGTGACCGCGAGGAAGCGGTGCGCAGGTGGAAAGATCTTCTTGCCTCCAGTGAAGAGCCGGATGGCGGCTGGCGGCGGATTGCGCGCCAACGCCTCGCAGCCTTGCAGCCCGAAACGCAAGTCGGCCCCGGCGGGGCCGAGATTGATGCGGCTTCCCAGATGGCGCCCGAAGACCGTCAGGCAATGATCCGGTCGATGGTAGCCGGCCTTGCCGAACGCCTGAAGGAGAACCCGGACGATCAGGATGGCTGGATCCGCCTCATACGGTCATACACCGTGCTTGGCGACCGTGAAGCCGCCGCGCGCGCGCTTGGCGATGCACGCGCCGCTTTTGCCGGCGATCCTGAGACACTGGGTAAAATCGTGGCCGCCGCCGATGCTCTCGGCGTGGCTGCGCAATAGAAGGAACGTTGAGACCATGACGCGCAAGCAGCGCCGTTTGTCCATCATCGCCGCCGCCGGTGCCGTTCTCGCCGTGGCAGCCGGTCTGGTGCTCTATGCGTTCCAGGACACGATCGTCTTCTTCAATACGCCGACGGACCTTGCCGAAAAGCCGTCCCCGCCCGGTACCAGATTACGCCTCGGCGGGCTGGTCAAGGAAGGTAGCGTCGTACGCGATCAAGGCCACGAGGTCCGGTTCATCATCACCGATACCGAGCACGAGGCACCTGTCGTCTACGCCGGCATCCTTCCCGATCTCTTCAGGGAAGGTCAGGGCGTCGTGGCGGAAGGCGCGTTGCGCGAGGACGGCACGTTTGTCGCCGATACCGTGCTTGCCAAGCACGATGAGAACTATATGCCCCGCGAAGTCGCGGACGCGCTGAAGGAAAAGGGCGTATGGCAGGGCGGAACGCCAACGGACCGGAACGCCAACTGACGAGGCAACGAAGGGGAAAGGGACCGGCATGTATGCGGAACTCGGCCATTTCGCGCTGACACTGGCACTGGCTGTCGCGCTCGTTCAGGCCACCCTGCCGCATTGGGGCGCCAGCCGGGGCGACCGTTCGCTGATGGCGCTTGCGCCGTCCTCGGCGCTGCTCGGTTTCGCGCTTGTCGCGCTGTCGTTCGTATGCCTTGTGGCCGGGTATCTCGGATCGGATTTCTCCATCACGAATGTCTGGGAGAATTCCCATTCGGCCAAGCCGCTCATCTACAAGATCAGCGGCACCTGGGGAAATCATGAGGGCTCGATGTTGCTGTGGGTTCTCATTCTGGCGCTGTGCGCGGCGCTGGTGGCGCTCTTCGGCGGCAATCTGCCCGAACGCCTGCATGCAAGGGTGCTCGCCATTCAGGGTGCGCTTTCGGCCCTGTTCCTCGCCTTCATCCTTTTCACCTCCAATCCGTTCCTGCGGCTCTTCCCGCCGCCGGCCGAAGGTCGCGACCTCAACCCCGTTCTTCAGGATCCCGGATTGGCGATTCACCCGCCGCTCCTCTATGTCGGCTATGTCGGCTTCTCGATTGCATTTGCTTTTGCCGTTGCCGCCCTGATCGAGGGGCGGATCGACGCGGCCTGGGCGCGCTGGGTCCGGCCATGGTCACTGCTGAGCTGGATATTCCTGACGCTCGGTATCGCGATGGGTTCCTACTGGGCCTATTACGAACTCGGCTGGGGCGGATGGTGGTTCTGGGATCCGGTTGAAAACGCGTCCTTCATGCCGTGGCTGGCCGGGACAGCGCTCGTTCATTCCGCCATCGTCATGGAAAAGCGCGATGCGCTGAAGATCTGGACCGTTCTGCTGGCGATTCTGACATTCGCCTTCAGCCTGCTGGGCACGTTTCTGGTGCGCTCCGGCGTCCTCACCAGCGTCCATGCGTTCGCCACCGATCCGGCGCGCGGTATATTCATTCTCGCCATCCTCGCCGCTGTCGTTGGCGGATCGTTCCTGCTGTTTGCGCTGCGTGCGGGAAATCTGAGACAGGGCGGCCTCTTTGCCCCGATCAGTCGCGAGGGATCGCTGGTCTTCAACAACCTGATCCTTGCTGCGGCCGGCGGCGCGGTCTTTGTCGGAACGCTTTATCCTCTCGCGCTCGAAGCATTGACCGGCGCCAAGATTTCGGTTGGCGCGCCTTTCTTCGACATGACGTTCATACCGCTGATGATCCCTCTCGTGATCGTCCTGCCCTTCGGTCCTATGTTGCCATGGAAGCGCGGCGATCTGCTTGGCGCCGCACAGCGTCTGTCCGCCGCGGCGGCTTTGGCGCTTGTAGCGGCCCTTGCACTCTATGCGCTGGAAGGCGGCTCGCTCGGCGGCGCGGCCGGCATAGGTCTCGGCATCTGGCTGATCGCGGGCACGATCTCCGAAGTCGTATGGCGCAGCAAGCTGGGCAAGGTACCCCTCTCCGAGACGGGCCGGCGACTCGTTAATCTTCAGCGTTCGACGGTCGGAATGCTGCTTGCCCATGCCGGGCTCGGCGTCACGCTCATCGGTATCGCCGCGGTCAGCAGCGGCGCGCTGGAGAAGATCGTCGCGATGAAACCCGGCGAGACGCTTCAAATTGCGGGGCGCACACTGACATTTGAAGGCATGGCGCCGCGTCAGGGGCCGAACTATCGCGATCTGGTCGGCCATTTTGTGGTCCGTGAAGGCAACCGAGTCGTTGCCGAGATCGACCCGGCCAAACGCATCTTTGTCGCCTCTGGCCGGCAGACGACGGAAGCAGGCATCAAATCCTTCATCGACGGCGACCTCTATGTCAGCCTTGGAGATGGCGCCGGAACGAACGCCATTGTCGTTCGCACCTACTACAAGCCGCTCATTCCCTTGATCTGGCTCGGAGCGGTGGTGATGGCGCTCGGCGGCGTCTTCTCACTGTCCGACCGGCGTTTCCGTGTCGGCGCGCCGCGTCGCGCGGCGACGCGCCTGGCACCGGCGGAGTGAAGACGATGCGCATTCTTGCCGGGCTGCTGATCCTCTTGGCGCTGTTGACGGGGCCTGCACTGGCGGTCCTGCCCGACGAGGTTCTCAAGGACCCCGTGCTGGAGCAACGGGCCCGCACTCTTTCGGAAGAATTGCGCTGCATGGTCTGCCAGAACCAGACCATTGACGATTCCGACGCGCCGCTTGCGCGCGACCTGCGTATTCTGGTCCGCGAGCGGCTGGTCGCCGGCGACAGCGATGACGAGGTATTGCAGTTCATCGTCGATCGATACGGCGAGTTTGTTCTGCTCAAGCCGCGCCTGAGCCTTCGAAACGCGGTCCTTTGGGGCGCGCCCTTTGCCCTGCTGATGATCGGCGCCATTGTCGCGATAGTCTTCTTGCGGCGCCGCAGGCCCGAGCCCGCCGGCCCGGAGCCGCTCAGCAAGCAGGAACGCGCCGAACTTGCGCGCCTGCTGTCCGAGCGGAAGTGAACATTACTGAAGTTTAATGGTGCGGCCACTGCGCCGTAATGTTGCCTGCCCCATCTTCCGGTCAAACGGTCATCGACAGACCGTGCTCTCAAGACCAAAGGATGGAGGTTTCCAGTGGCTTTCAAATCCCCCCGCCTCAAGAAGGTGACAGCGCTGCTGCTAGCGAGCGCTGCGATCGGCGGCGTTGCTATCCTTGCTCCCCAGGACGCGCGTCTGCCGTTTACCGCACCGGCAAATGCCGCAACGCTCGCACCCGAACAGGGATTTGCCGATCTCGTCGAAAAGGTCAGCCCGGCGGTTGTCAGCGTTATCGTCAGCATGAAGGACGATGCGACGTCGAACGACGCCATGCCCGGCCTCGACCAGATTCCCGAGCCGTTCCGGCGGTTCTTCGCGCCCGATGGCCAGGTGCCGCGCGGCAAGCATACGCCGCAAATGGCGCAGGGCAGCGGCTTCTTCATCTCCGCCGATGGCTATCTGGTGACCAACAATCACGTCGTTGAGAACGCCGAAAAGGTCACCGTCCGCTTCGACAATGGCGACGAGGTCCAGGGCAAGGTGGTCGGCACCGACAAGAAGACCGATCTGGCACTCGTCAAGATCGATCGCGACAAGCCCGTTCCCTATGTGAACCTGTCCCACAAGGACGCGCGCGTTGGCGACTGGGTCGTCGCTGTCGGCAATCCTTTCGGCCTTGGCGGAACGGTGACCGCTGGCATCGTATCGGCGCGCGGCCGTGACATCGGCGCGGGGCCCTATGACGATTTCATCCAGATTGACGCTTCGGTGAACCGCGGCAATTCCGGCGGCCCGGCATTCGATCTCGACGGCAATGTCATCGGCGTCAATACGGCGATCTTCTCGCCCAGCGGCGGCAATGTCGGCATTGCCTTTGCGATCCCTGCCTCCACGGTCGAAAAGGTCGTCGCCTCGCTGAAGGAAGACGGCAAGGTCGAGCGTGGCTGGCTCGGTGTTCAGATCCAGCCTGTCACCGAGGGCATCGCGCAGGGTCTCGGCCTTGAAGGCGATCACGGCGCGCTCGTTGCAAAAGTACTCGATGACAGCCCGGCCGCGAAAACCGGCCTGAAGGTTGGCGATGCGATCGTTTCGCTGAACGGCGAACCGGTCAAGGATGCGCGCGATCTGGTTCGCCGGATCGGCTCCATGCCGCCAAACCAGAAGGTCGATCTGCAGGTCTGGCGCAAGGGCGAGACAAAGGACATCACGCTCGAACTCGGTACCCAGCCCGACGACGTCAAGGTGGCTTCTGCGGATACTGGAGACAATGGCTCTGCCACCAGCGGCAAGGCCGCTCCGGCCCTCGGCCTCAGCCTTGCGGACGGACAGAGTTTCGGCACTGACGGTGTGGTCATCACCGAGGTCGATCCTGATGGACAGGCTGCCGATTCCGGTCTCCAGCCGGGCAATATCATCCTCCAGGCCGGCGGCAAGGATGTCCGGTCGGTCGCCGACGTCGATCAGGCTGTGAATGAAGCCCGCAAGCTCAAGCGTAAGGCGGTGCTGCTGCTCGTCGCTCCCGAGCAGGGTGGAAATCCCCGCTTTATCGCGCTGCCGCTCAAGGCTGCCTGAGGGAGGAGGGAATCTGGGGAACCGGGAAGCCTTGCCCCCGAACTAAGGCCAACGGTTCCGCAGGGAGGGCAGGCCGGATCGCGAGTCCGGCCTGCCTTTTTTCTTTCGCTCGCACACATGACAGTTCCACTGCGTTTGAGGCTAAAATGTCTTCCATGAAGATTCTTGTCGTCGAAGACGATCGCGAAGCGGCCGGGTTCATGCTCAAGGGCCTGCGTGAGGCAGGTCATGTGGCGGACCATGCGGCCGATGGCGAGGCAGGACTAGGAATGGCGCTGTCGGGCGCCTATGACGTTCTGGTCGTCGACCGGATGTTGCCGCGACGCGATGGCATGTCGTTGCTGGCTGAGCTTCGCGGCAGTGGCAGCGAAGTGCCGGTGCTCCTTCTTTCCGCGCTCGCCAGCGTTGACGACCGCGTCACCGGGCTCAAGGGCGGTGGCGATGACTACCTGGTCAAGCCCTACGCCTTTTCCGAACTGCTTGCCCGGATCGAGACGCTGGTGCGGCGCAGCGCTCCCGAACATGCACGCACGCAATACAGTGTGGGAGGTCTCGAACTTGACCGTCTGACGCGCGAGGTTCGCCGCGAGGGCAGGGAAATACAGCTGCAACCCCGTGAGTTCTCACTCCTCGAATATCTCATGAAGAATGCCGGTCAGGTCGTGACGCGCACGATGCTGCTGGAAAATGTCTGGGACTATCATTTCGACCCGCAAACCAACGTGATCGATGTTCACATGTCGCGTCTGCGCGGTAAGATCGATCGCGATTTCGACAGGCCGCTGATCCATACCGTCCGCGGCGCCGGGTACCGCCTTGCGGAGTAGGGCAGGCAGTCTCTGGCGTTCGACCGCGTTCCGCCAGAGCATTCTCTATTTCGCGCTGCTCGCGCTGACGGCAGGCGGTGTGATCGCCTATATCAGCTGGCACACCCGGGTGACCCTGCACCGGCAGACCGTTGAAACGGTCGATGCGGAAGTGCGCGGCCTTGCCGAACAGTACAGTACCGGCGGGATCCGCACGCTGGTCACCCTCGTCGACAAGCGAAGCCGCAATCCCGACAATTCCGTCTATCTCATCACGACATTCCGAGGTGAGGCGCTGGCCGGAAATATCCGGGCGCTGCCGCCGGGAACGCTGGATGAGCCGGGCCAGCACACGCTGCAATATGGCCGCAACACCGAGGACGCACAGCCGCAGGACGGGACCGCGGTCGTTCAGGTCTTCGTCCTGCCTGGCGGCTTTCGCCTGGTCGTGGGCAGGGACACCAGCGAGCGCGATCGTTTCCTGGAAATCGTCGAAAGGGCAGGGTGGTATGCCGGCCTGCTCGTGCTCATCCTCGGCATCGGCGGCGGCTATCTGATTGCCAAGAGAACGTTGTCGCGCATTGACGCCGTGTCCGACACCAGCCGGCGCATCATGGCCGGTAGTCTCAACGAGCGCATTGCGCTGCACGGTTCGGGCGACGAGTTCGACCGCCTTGCGACCAACCTGAACGAGATGCTCGACCGGATCGCCAAGCTGATGGCGGGCATGCGCGAGGTTTCCGATAACGTCGCCCACGATCTCCGCACGCCTTTGACGCGTCTTCAGGGGCGCATGGAAGCTGCACTGCGCAGTGGCGATGCGGAGACCATGCGCGAGGCGCTGGAGGCCGGCCTTTCCGATACGGCCAACCTGATTGCGACTTTCAATGCCCTGCTGACGATAGCCCGGGCAGAAGCCGGCTCTGCCAAGACGCCGCGTCAGCCGGTGGACGCGCGCGCCCTGCTGGGCGAGATCGCGGAACTTTATGAACCTGCCGCCGAAGAGGCGGGTATGCGGCTGTCGGTTTCCGGCGACGTCGAGGCGAGCGTTCTGGGTAACCGCGAGCTGCTCGCGCAGGCGCTGGCAAACCTCACGGAAAATGCCATTCGGCATGGCCATCCAGCGGACGGGGACACTGGCGAGATACGCCTTTCACTCGAAAGAGAGGGCGGCATTGTCCGGATGGTCGTCGCCGATACGGGCCCCGGCATTTCCCCCGCCGACCGGGATCGCGTCTTTGACCGGTTCGTGAGGCTCGAGGAAGCCCGACCTGCCGGTGGCGCCGGGTTGGGTTTGTCTCTTGTGGCGGCGGTGGCATCGTTGCATGGTGGCCGTGTCTATATGGAAGACGGCGATCCGGGCCTTCGTGCGGTCGTTGAACTTCCGGCCGCCGATGCCACTACAGAGAAAAATGACGCAAAAGCGCAAGCCGCTCCTTGAGCGGATCGGTTCAGGGCCTCTGCCCGCCGATGAGGGAAACGCCGCGGAATACCTGCGGGAACTATGTGAGGCGCTGAAACCGCTGGACGGGGCGCTGGCGCATACGCTCGCCTCGCAGACGCCGCTTAAGACATTCTTCGCCGGCGTTCTGGATGGCTCCGACTATCTGCGCGAACTTGTCCTGCGCGAACCGGAGATTCTGGCCGATACGCTCAGCGACGATCCGCAGCAGCGCTTCGACGCACTGCTCGAGGCGGCGGTCGACAAGTGCCGGTCATGCGAGGACATGCAGGCGGTCATGCGCTGCCTGCGCCAGTTGAAGGAAAAGGCCGCGCTCCTCATCTGCCTCACCGATCTCGGCGGTGTCTGGAACGTCGATGAGGTGACCCTGGCTTTGAGCCGGCTCGCGGTGACCGCGCTCAACATCGCAATCAACTGGCTGCTCGCGCAGGCCGCGCAGGCCGGCCGTTTCATCCCGACAGACGACGCGAACCCGCAGGAAGGCTCGGGCCTGATCGTTCTTGGCATGGGCAAGCTCGGTGCCGGGGAGCTCAACTTTTCCAGCGATATCGACATCATCGTGTTCTATGACGCCGATATCGCGCCGCTGGCTGACGGTGTGGAGCCAGGCACTTTCTTCACCCGCCTCGTGCGTGACCTGGTCAAGATCATGCAGGAGCGCACGCGCGACGGTTACGTGTTTCGAACGGACCTTCGTCTGCGACCCGATCCCGGCGCCACCGCGCCGGCGGTAAATGTCGCTGCGGCGCTGCAGTACTATGAGAGCCTGGCGCAGAACTGGGAGCGTGCGGCAATGATCAAGGCCGCTCCCGTGGCAGGCGACATCAAGGCCGGCAGTGATTTTCTCGCCGAGATCACGCCCTTCGTCTGGCGCAAGCACATGGATTTTGCGGCACTTGCCGACGTGCACGCAATGAAACGGCAGATCCACGCGCATAAGGGCCATGGCGCGATTGCGGTTGCCGGGCACAATGTGAAGCTTGGTCGCGGCGGTATCCGCGAGATCGAATTCTTCGTGCAGACCCAGCAACTGATCGCAGGCGGTCGCAACCCGGCGCTGCGCACGCGCAAGACGCTCGAGGCTCTTCAAAGGCTTGAGGAAGCCGGTTGGCTGTCGAACGACACCCACCGCGAACAGGCTGACGCCTACCGTTTCCTGCGAATGGTCGAGCATCGCATCCAGATGCTGGCCGACGAGCAGACCCACGACATTCCCTCAACGCCCGAATCCGTCGAGCGCTTTGCCCGGTTTTGCGGATTTCCGAACGCCGAGGCCTTCGAGGCGGCAATCCTCGAGCAGATGCGGCGCGTGTCGTTCCACTACGCCCAGCTGTTTGAGGATTCGCCGGAACTGTCTTCCGCCACTGGCAGCCTCGTCTTCACTGGGGATGACGACGACCCGGAAACACTTGAGACGCTGCTGAAAATGGGATTTGCCAATCCCGTGGCGACGATTGCTGCGGTGAAATCCTGGCACTATGGCCGGTTCAGCGCGACCCGCAGCGCCAAGGCGCGCGAGGCGCTGACCGAGATCACGCCGGCGCTTCTGGAAGCCTTTGGCGCCAGCGATCAGCCCGACGCCGCGTTCATTGCCTTCGACCGTTTCGTGCGCGGCCTGCCCGCGGGCGTTCAACTGTTTTCCATGCTCCGCTCAAACCCCGCGTTGCTCGAGTTGCTCGCCATGATCATGGGAACGGCGCCGAGACTGGCGGATATCGTCGCGGCGCGTCCGCATACGATGGACGCCATCCTCGAGCCGGGCTTTTTCGACCGCCTTCCCGGCCATGACGAACTTGAAACCGCCTGTGACAGGTTTCTCGGCCTGTCGCGCGATTATGAGGATTTTCTCGATCGTTGCCGCATCTTCAACCAGGAGCAGAGCTTCCTTATCGGTGTGCGCGTTCTGGCGGGAAGCCTCGACGGGGAAGCTGCCGGAATTGCCTATTCGGCGCTGGCCGACCTCCTGATCGCCCGCATCGCAGCCCGTGCGCTCGATGAAGTCGCCGAAAGGCACGGCCATGTCGATGGCGCCTGTTACGCCATCGTTGGCCTCGGCCGGCTCGGCAGTTGCGAGATGACGGCGACCTCCGACCTCGACCTCATCGTCATCTATGATTTTGCGAAGAGCGCTGATACCAGCGATGGCGAAAAGCCGCTCAGTCCCGGTCAGTATTTCTCGCGATACACCCAGCGTTTCATCGCCGCCCTGTCGGCGCCGACAAGCGAGGGCACGCTCTACGAAGTCGATATGCGACTTCGTCCATCAGGCAGGCAAGGGCCGCTCGCCACCCATATAGACAGCTTCATCCAATACCAGCAGGGCGAAGCCTGGATATGGGAACACATGGCATTGACCAGAGCCCGTTGCGTTGCCGGTGCGCCACAGCTCGCCAAACGCATCGATGGCCTGCGGGCCGAATTGATGGAACGTGAGCGGGAAGACGGCGACCTCAAGCAGCACATCGCCGAAATGCGCGCGCGGATAGAAAGCGGCAAGCAGAGCGGCGGGCGCTGGGATATCAAGCTCGCCCCCGGCGGCATCATCGACATCGAATTCATCGTGCAATTTCTGGAACTGTCGGACGGCGCGTTTGAAAGCGCGGTAACGACGCTGCAGAAGCTGCGGGCGGCCATCGCGTCCGGGCGCATCGACCGCGCGACGGGGGATGAACTTCTGTCCGCGCTGCAGCTTTATCAGAACCTGATGCAACTGATGCGCCTCTGCATCAGCGGACCTTTCGATCCGCAGACGAGCCCGGAAGGTCTGAATGGCCTGTTGGCCCGCTTTGCCGGGGAACCGGACCTGTCTCAGCTCGAGGCGAGGCTGGACGATACCCAGACGCGGGTGCGGGAAATCTTCACCGGATTTTTCGGAACGGCCTGATCGATCAGGCTTCAGCGTTGGCGCGGGCGCATTGCGGCAACCGGACCGACACGATCGTACCCTTGCCCTCGCAGGAAACGATCCGCAGCCTGCCGCCATGCAGTTCGGTCAGTGAGCGGGCGATGGAAAGACCAAGGCCGGACCCCTGGAACTGACGCGAATACTGGTTTTCCACCTGCTCGAACGGCCTGCCTAGCTTGCCGATCTGCGATTTCGGAATGCCGATACCGGTATCCTGAATGGCGATCTGGATCGCGCCGCGACGTGAGTGCGCCCGAACATCGATGCGTCCCGGCTCCGGCGTGAATTTGACGGCGTTCGCCAGCAGGTTCAGCAGGATCTGCTTGAGCGCACGCCGATCTCCCTGCAGGACCAGCCCCTCTTCGATCTCGACATTGAGCTCGATGGATTTTTCCTGCGCGCGCTGGGCATTGATGCGTACGCATTCATCGGCGATTTCGCTCACATCGACCTTGCAGCAGTCGAGGACCATGCGGCCGGCTTCGATCCGCGACATGTCGAGCACATCGTTGATGACGTCGAGCAGATATTGGCCGCTCGTCCTGATGTCGCGGCAATATTCCTCATAGCGGCCCGAGCCGAGCGGGCCGAACGCGCCGCTTTGCATGATCTCCGAAAAGCCGATGATCGCATTGAGCGGCGTACGTAATTCGTGGCTCATCGTGGCCAGGAAACGCGACTTGGCTTCGTTTGCCTGCTCGGCCTTCGTTTTCTCGGCCGCATGCTGGGTAGCCAGTTCCACCAGTTCGCCGGCCTGAAGTTCCAGTTGCTTGCGCGACTGGCGCAGATCCGCAACCGTTGCCAGCAGCGTCCGCTCGCTGTCGACCAGCTTTTCCTCATGCCGCTTGATCGCGGAGATGTCGGTGGCAACGCTCACGTGACCGCCATCCTTGGTGCGCCGTTCGTTGATGGCATACCAGCGACCGCCCGCGAGCTTCGTTTCAAAGCTTCTTCCTTTCGCGGTCAGCGGCGCGCCAGCCTGCGCAGCCGTCGGGAAAAGTTCGTTGTAGGGCCGGCCCGCCAGTTCCGCCTCCGGATCGAGTTCGTTCATCTCCAGAAACTTGAGATTGCACATGATGAGCCGGCTTTCGCGGTCCCATAGCGCGAACGCCTCCGAGATCGCGTCGATAGCGTCGCGAAGCCGCGCATCAGCGACAGCGGATCGCTCGGCGATACGCTTCTGCTCGGAGACGTCCATGGCGATGCCGACGAGATGCGGTCCATCCTCGCCTTCCACATGGACTTCGCCACGTGCCCGCACCCATATCCATCCGCCTTCGGCGGTGCGCATCCGGAAGCTCCGGTCGATGGTTTCAAGTGAGCGGTCATTGATGCCGACGGCAATTGCCAGAAGATCGGCGTCGTCCGGATGTGCGAGTTCGCGAAACTGGCTGAAAGAGAGAATCTGGTCGCGCTCCCCCATGCCCAGCAGTGAGCTCATCGAGGCGGAAAGGAATATCCGGCCATGCGGTATGTCCCAGTCCCAAAGGCCGCAATGGCCGCGACGCAACGCCGTCTCCAGCCGTGAGCGCGTTGCCGCATGGACCGCAAGCGACTCATGCAGCCGCCAGGTCTGCCAGATAAAGGCCGTGCCGAGCAGCAGCAGCAGAATGTCCGTCACGGTGAAGATCAGCGTGGGCAGCTGCGCGCGATCCCACGTCCAGTCCCAGATATGCCGGTAGGGGAAGACGACCGCGATCTGCGCATAGGGAGCCGGAAGGTCACGCACGGCGACCAGCGCACGGTCGCCCCCGATGTCGGTCTCCATTACCCCTGCCCGTGCGCCGAAGACAGCGACCGGCATGGCGTCGCCGAGCAGGACGGCGAGATTGTTCATCGCCGGCAGCATGTCGTTGTTGGTCGCGATGATCTGTCCGCCGGCGCGCGTGATGGCAATGGCATAGCCCTGGATCTGCTCGGCACGGCTGCCGTTGATGATGGCCTGGGCCTGGCGGAATGCGGTTTCGTCGAGACTGCCGGCTCCGCGTGAAATGGAGGTGGCCAGCGCATCCGCCGCCAGATTGATGCGGGTACGCGCTCGCTCCACCATGTCGTTGTGGGTCTGCTGGATATTGACGATCGCCGCGACAGCCACGAGCAGGAAGAAGACGATCATCAACGGCGCTGTCGCCCGGCGGAAGATGGCTTCAAAACGGTCGAGATGGCTGAGCAGCGGCCAGTTCTGGCGGCGCATCAGCAATGCCAGAAAAGGCAAAGAAAATCCGTTGCGCGAATCGCGCGACATCGGCCGCATATGTGCCATTTTTGACCCCCGATTCGGACCGCGGCGACACTGCTTCGCCGCAACCGCATCAATCCGAATCGTCAATAAGGAATCAGACCCGATTCGCCGTGTCCAGCCCTCCGATTCGCGGTTGCGTAAAAAAATGATTAACGCCCGCAGAAGGATCTCGCCGCATGCGTAGCCATCCTGACTTGCAACGGGTCGTTCTCAGGTCGCATGCTGGATCCAGAGATTGACCCTTGGTGCGCATTTGGGAAATCAGGGGCGAGGGGTTTGCCGGCAATGGAAAGTGTGGCACGCGGCAGCGGTGGAAGCGCCGGAAGCAATTTTGCGGCGTTGTTCACGCCAAAGCTCTTTACGGTGCTGCGCGAGGGATACGGCCTCGCCGATTTTCGTGCCGATGCATTGGCCGGATTGACGGTTGCAGTCGTCGCGCTGCCGCTATCGATGGCGATTGCCATTGCTTCCGGTGTTACCCCCGACAGAGGTCTGTATACCGCGATCGTCGGCGGCTTTCTTGTCTCCGCGCTTGGCGGGAGCCGGTTTCAGATCGGCGGACCGGCGGGCGCCTTCATCGTTCTCGTCGCTTCGACGGTCGCAGCCCACGGCGTTGAGGGGCTCATACTCGCCACCATGATTTCCGGCCTCATCATGGCGATTGTCGGACTGCTGCGGCTCGGTTCGTATGTGAAATTCATCCCCTATCCGGTCACGGTGGGATTCACCGCAGGCATCGCAGTCATCATCTTCGCGAGCCAGATTAAGGATCTGCTCGGTCTGACGGTGGCGGGCAAGGAGCCGGGACCGATCCTTCCGAAGCTTCAGGTGCTCGCAGCTTCGCTCCCTACGGTGACCCCGGCGGCTGTCGCGGTTTCGGCTGCAACTGTCCTCATCATCGTTGGGGTCAAAAAGCTGCGCCCCGGATGGCCGGGCATGATCATTGCGATCGCAGTGGCAGCAACGGCTGCCGCATTGCTGGGCCTGCCCGTCGAGACGATCGGCAGCCGTTTCGGTGCAATGCCAGCCTCGCTTCCGCTTCCAGCCTTGCCGGACGTGACCTTTTCAAAAGTCGCGGCGATCTTGCCGAACGCGATCGCCTTCGCGTTGCTGGGCTCGATTGAATCGCTGCTCTCGGCAGTCGTCGCCGATGGCATGACCGGGCGCCGTCATCGCTCCAACTGCGAACTCGTCGCGCAGGGCGTCGCGAATATCGGCTCGGGTCTGTTCGGCGGCATCTGCGTCACGGGCACGATCGCCCGAACGGTAACGAACGTCCGCGCTGGAGCGCATGGCCCGATTGCGGGCATGATGCATTCGCTGTTCCTGCTGCTCTTTCTGCTGGTCGCGGCGCCGCTCGCTGCCTATGTGCCGCTTGCTGCCCTCGCGGGTGTCCTTGCCGTCGTTGCCTGGAACATGGCCGAGAAGCATGAATTCGCAACGTTGTTGCGGGCATCGAAGGGCGACGCGCTGGTACTGCTGGCAACGTTCCTCCTGACGGTATTCCGGGATCTCACGGAAGGCATCGTCGTCGGCTTCACCATCGGCGCGCTGCTGTTCATTCACCGTATGGCGGAAAACGCCGGCGTACAGGCCGATGTCCCCGTTCCACTCGATGACGTTCCAGACGAGATTGAAGATCGCGGCCGGTTCGACGCCGGATTGGCCAGCGACCCCGACCTTGTCGTCTACAGGATCAGCGGCGCCCTGTTCTTCGGTGCCGCTTCAACTGTCGGCGCGGTGCTCGATCGCATTGCCGATCAGCGCAAGGCCTTCGTCATCGACTTTTCCGCCGTTGCGCTTCTCGACTCGACCGGCGCACATGCGATTGAAGGCGCTGCCCGAAAGGCCGCACGCCGGAATGTCGCGATGTTCGTGACCGGCGCGTCCCCGGCAACGCGGCACATGCTGGTAACGCATGGCGTACGCGAACCGCTGGTTCGGTACCGCGCCTCAATCGCCGACGCCGTCGATGAAATCCGCAATAAGGATTTGCCGGTCTAGTCCAGTGTGCGCGACACGATATCCGAAACGTCGCGTGAGAGGTCTTTGGTCGCCGCAACCTTGCGAATTGCAGTTTCCGCCTTTTCGCGACGAACGGGCTCCAGCGAACGCCATGACCGGAAAGCGCCCATCAGCCTGGCCGCAACCTGCGGGTTGCGCTTGTCGGTCGCGATCACGGTATCGGCAACGAATTCGTAGCCCGCGCCATCAGGCCGGTTGAACCGGGTGGGATTTGCCGTCGCGAAGGCGCCTACCAGCGCGCGCAGGCGGTTCGGGTTGCCGAAATCGAAGTCGCCGGACTTCATGATGTCGCGCGTTCGCTCGAGGGTTCCGGCATTCGGCGCGGTCGCCTGCACCGTCAGCCATTTGTCCATGACAAGAGCGTTTCCGGAGAAGCGGCCTTCAAAGTCGGCCAGCGCTTCGTCAGCGGCGGGAAGCTGACGATGGACGAGCAGCGTCAGCGCTGCCAGCAGATCTGTCATGTTGTCGGCAGTCCGCCACGCCGCCTCGACGATGGCTCGATGCGTGGCATCTGGAGCTGAAGCCAGAAAGCCCAACGCGGCATTGCGCAGCGCCCGCCGCCCAGCGGCCGCCGCATCGGGCGAATAGGCATCGCTGCCCGTCAGTGCGCCGGCGAGATCGGCAAGGTCGCCAGCCATCGCGGCGGCAAGCATTGCGCGAAGACGTGACGCCGCGCCGTGGATCGCGTCGGGATCGACATCCTTGCCGACCTGCTGGGCGATCTCGCTTTCGCCGGGCAGCGCCAGGAAGAGCGCCCGGTAGGCATTGTCGAAGCGGTCATCGAGAACGGTTTCGCGCATCGCGTCGACGAGCGCGCTCTCGAACTGGGGTTCGCGCCCGGCCTTCAGCGCCGCCTGACCCGCCACGAGTGTACGGCTCATCAGCGCCTGCGCCGCCTCCCATCGATTGAACGGATCGCCGTCGTGGCGCATCAGGAACGAGAGGTCTTCTGCGGTCAGGTCATCTGTCAGTCGCACCGGGGCGGAAAATCCGCGTAGCAGGCTGGGTACGGTGCGTGGCGGTACATTTTCCAGAACCAGCGTTTCATGCGCCTCATCGACGACCAGCGTATTGCCGTCGATCAGCGTCGTGTCGCCAGCCGGTTCAAGCGGCACCTCGGCGCCGTTGGCGCCGACCAGACCAAGGCGCAGCGGGATTGGCACAGCGAGCTTCGCCATCTGCTTTGGTGTTGCCGGCGTATGCTGGTCGATCTTGAGTGTCAGCCGCCGCGCCTTCTCGTCGTAGTCGCGCGTTACGCTCAGTCTCGGCGTGCCGGCCTGCTCGTACCAGCGCATGAAATGCGACAGATCCTCGCCCGCCGCATCCTCGAAGCAGCCGATGAAATCCTCAACCGTCGCCGCTGTACCGTCCATTCTGTCGAAATAGAGGTCCATGCCGCGCGTGAACGCGTCCTCACCGATGATGGAGCGCAGCATGCGAATGAGTTCGGCACCCTTCTCATAGACCGTCGCCGTATAGAAATTGCTGATTTCGCGATACTCTTCCGGCCGGACCGAGTGGGCGAGCGGGCCGTCGTCCTCGGGGAACTGGTGGCTCCGAAGCAACCGCACGTCCTGGATCCGCTTGACCGGTTCGGAGCGCATGTCGCCGGAAAATTCCTGGTCGCGGAAAACGGTCAGGCCTTCCTTCAGGCAAAGCTGGAACCAGTCCCGGCACGTAATCCGGTTGCCGGTCCAGTTGTGGAAGTATTCATGCGCGATGATGGCCTCGATATTGGCGTAGTCGGCATCGGTCGCGGTTTCAGGGCTGGCGAGAATGTACTTGTCGTTGAAGACGTTGAGACCCTTGTTCTCCATTGCGCCCATATTGAAGTCGCTGACCGCGACGATCATGAAGATGTCCAGATCGTATTCGCGGCCGAACCGGGTTTCGTCCCAGCGCATCGAGCGTTTCAGCGCGTCCATCGCGTAGCCGCACAATGGCTCCTTGCCCGGCTCACAATAGATGGCAAGCGCCACTTCGCGCCCGCTCATCGTGATGAACGTGTCCTCGACGACTCCGAGATCGCCGGCCACCATCGCGAAGAGATAGGCGGGCTTGGGAAAGGGATCGTGCCAGACTGCGAAATGCCGGTCGGTGCCCTCGATGTTCCCGCCATCGATCCGGTTGCCATTGGCCAGCAGGACCGGCGCCTCCGTGACATCGGCCTCCATCCGCACGGTATAGACCGCAAGGACGTCGGGTCTGTCCGGAAAATAGGTGATGCGGCGAAACCCTTCCGCCTCGCATTGCGTGCAATAGATGCCGCCGGTGCGGTAAAGACCCATCAGCTTCGTATTGATCGCGGGATTGATGCGATTGCGGACGGTCAGCCTGAACCGGCTTTGCGGCGGCATCGGAATCGTCAGTCCGTTGGCATCGGTCCCGTAATCGCCGGGGGCGAGTTTCATGCCGTCGATCTCGACGCTGTCGAGCGTCAGACCATCACCGTCCAGCCGCAGCGGTCCGGGTCGCGCGACAGATGGATTGGCACGCACCGCCATTGTCGCGGTGACGTGCGTGTCTTCCGGCGCCAGACGGAAATCCAGATCGATCCGTTCCACCAGCCAGGCTGGCGGCCGGTAGTCGGCCAGCCGGATCGACGAGGGTGTCTGATCGTTCATGGCGCCGCTCCCGATTGCCTGTTATCGGCCGCGACGGCCGCCGCGGCGCCGCTCGCCGGCATTTTCATTGGGCGGCGAAACGAGCGCGCCAAGCTTGCTGACGATCTCGTCGACGGTTGGCCGCGCGCCACGCTTGTAGCCGTCCATCGCATCGCGCATCGCCTTCACATGAGCTGGCGAATTGCCGCAGCATCCGCCGACGATGCGGGCGCCTGAATCGAGCGCGAGCTTCACATAATCGGCCATCAGCTCGGGCGTGCCGGAATAATGGACATGCTCGCCGTGCAATACGGGAATTCCGGCATTGGCCTTGGCGACCACCACGGCGTCGGGTCTTGCGTCCGTCATCGCCAGTGTAGTCACCAGCAGGTCGGATGCACCGACACCGCAATTGGAGCCCACGGCGACAGGCTGCTGCTTCTGCTCCGCGACCGCGCCCGGCAAATCGGCGGGTTTGACGCCCATCATGGTCCGCCCGGCTGTATCGAAACTGGCGGTGTAGACATACGGCATGTCGTTCTCGATCGCGGCTTCTGCCGCGCACTCGATTTCCTCCATCGAGGACATGGTTTCGATCCACACCACATCGGCGCCGCCGGCTTTCAGTCCGGCGATCTGATCGCTGAACGAACTGACGGCATCCTCATGGGTCAGCGCGCCCATCGGTTCGAAGAGCTCGCCCGTCGGGCCGACCGAGCCGGCGACGATGACGGTCCTGCCGGCACCGTCTGCGACTTTGCGCGCTAAAGCGGCAGCGGCCTTGTTCAGTTCGAACACACGGTCCTGCATATTGTGCAGCTTGAGCCGGTGACGCGTCCCGCCGAAACTGTTGGTCAGAATGATGTCGGAGCCGGCATCGACGAAATCCTGATGCAGCTTGGTCACCTTCTCGGGTTGGTCGAGGTTCCACATTTCCGGTGGATCACCCGGGCCAAGCCCCATTTCGAAGAAATTCGTGCCGGTGGCGCCGTCGGCCAACAGATGGCCCTTCTCGGCAAGCAGTGTCTCAAGTCGGTTGTTCATTGGTATCCTTGAAGGGCTGGTATCGGCCAACTCTCATCCGCTCCGCCGCCGTTGGACTGCGGCAATCGCACAGGTTTGAATCGCCGGAATGTGGGGCGACCATACCGTTGCCGCAAGGTGACGTCCACCGCGATAGGCACTGTTGAGGCGGTGGCGCGCGCCGTGTTGCCGCAGCCATGACAAAGGTCATTGACGCTGCCTTCGCGGCAATGTCTTGTCGCTCCATGAGACGATCGCTTCTCGCCAATCTGCGCCGCCGCGGCAATCTGATCGGTCAGCTTCTTGCTGTGATCATGATGCTGCAGCCGGTGGCCACCGTGCTCGGCGCCGATATAGCCGCGCGAGACCCGTTGGCGCAGGCAGCCCTTTCGTCGCTGTGCTCGCCTTCGGGCGGGGCCGGGCCTGTTTCCGGAAATGCGGCAACGCCGTCCTGCTGTCTGCCGGGCGGCACCTGTGCCGCCGGGCCCTGCGGTGCCGCAATTCAGGCAGTCGCCATCATCGACCTGCGGTATGAGCAGGGTCATGATCGCCCTGCCGCAACACATGGTGTCGCGCAACACGCCAGAGCACTTCGCTGGCCGCAGCCAACCGGTCCTCCCATCGCCTGAGGGACGGATTGAAGGCCTTAAGGTTGCGGGCTCCCCTTGGGAGATCCGCCAGCATTTCCAGTGAATTTGAAAGGAATACGACCATGCAGATGTCTGCACGGCGCATAGTCGCCGCCCTGGCCCTTGTCGCCATGGCATTTTTCTCCGCCGGAGCGTCCTCGGCTCATGAATATGAGACGGATACGGTGAAAATCGGCCACCCGTGGCTGCGTGTCCCGCCGCCCGGCGCGACGGTAGCCGCCGCCTATCTGAGCCTGACAGGCAAGGACGGGAAGGATGACCGGCTCGTTTCTGTCTCGATACCGGTCGCCGAGCGAACGGAACTTCACACGATGACGATGGATGGCGGCGTGATGAAAATGCGTCCGCTTGAGAACGGAATCGAGATCGAGGCGGGAAAGACGGTCGAACTCAAGCCGGGCGGCATGCATGTCATGCTGATCGGCCTCACCAGGCCGATTGTCGACGGCGAAAGGGCGAAGGGGCTGTTGACCTTCGAAAAGGCCGGCGAAATCGAGGTCGAGTTCGTCATGCAGACCATGAAGGACGCGATGAGCGGTGAGGGTCAGCACGGCGGCATGCAACATGGCGGAGACATGAAGCACGAAGGCCACGGCATGAAGTGAGCGGGCGGACCGGGCGGCAGCTTGCTGTCGCCTGGTCGTCAGCTTACCACTTCGCAGCGTTTCCAGGTCTCGGGCGCGCCCGGCGCGCTGGGACGCGTTAGCGTGAGCAGTTCCTCGCCCATCAGCAACATGTTCACCTGACCGCCGGCACCGGGTTCGCTATCGGGCACGATGTAGGAAAAGCCATGCCGGTCATAGTTGCCGGCGATGCTGTTGCCGCCCTCGGTCGTGATCGACGGCCCCTCGATGCGGAAGTGCTTGCCTTCGCGGCACCAGTCTCCGTCGATCGCGTCGGCAAGGGCCGATTGCGCGAAGGTGACGAGAAGCAGGCCGCTTGCGGTGGCGATAAGGCTCTTCATGCATGACCTCCTGTCAGGACGCTGGCCGGGGCTCTACGCCGCGGCCATCTTCGATCTCATCGCTGGGGTGCACGATCACGACATCCCCGGCAGTCAGACCTTTCAAGACTTCTGCAACATCATCGTTCATGTGCCCGGTATCGATGCCGGTCAGCACGGCCTTGCCGTCGACGATGCGATAGACGCTCCATGCGCCTTCATGCCGGAAAAGGGCCGATATCGGGACTTGCAGAATATCATCGCCGCGCCAGACCGCCAGCCTCGCATAGATACGAAACCCGTGTCCGAGCGCGGGCGCCGGTTCGTCGAAATCGAGGATGGCGTTGACGCGTTGTTCCTCAATGCCAAGGGCTGAAACCTTGGTAAAGCCGGACGGGTCTATGCGTCGCACATGCGCCGGCAGGTCGACGCCTCCCCAGTCCGTAATGACAGCATTCATGCCGGGCTTTATCTGCACGGCGTCCGATGAAAGAAGATCGACGACGATTTCCAGATTTCGCGGGTCGCCGATTGTGGCGATCTGCGCGCCCGCGGTCACCGCCTGTTCGCTCTTGGTGAGAACTTCAAGAACGACACCGTCGGAAGGGGAGGTGAGATTCACGCAGCAGTCGCTGCTTGCGTCCTTGCTCACATCCGACGGCTGCAGCAGCCGTGCCTCTGCACTTTCCAGTTCGGCCTCGCGCACCTTGATCGTCGCTTCCGCACTGCGCAGCTGGGCTTCTGCCAGGGTCCGGTCGGCAACGGCCTTCTCGAGGGCGCGTTGCGAGATGACGCTTGTACGGGAAAGGCTCTCGGCCCTCTCCAGGTCGCCTGCGGCAAGGTCCAGCGCCGCTTTCGCGCGCTCGCGCTCGGCCTGCGCCAGTACGACAGCTGATCGCGCGGCCTCGACCGCGGCCCTGAGTTCAGCCTGCGCGCGCCTGTCGATCAGCGGCGGATCCAGCGGATGAATGGAAGCAACGACCGTTTCGTTCGCTTTCACTGCGTCACCGACATCGAGTGTTGTGCGGGAGAGGTGGCCGGCGATCGGCGAGGACACCGTATAGATTTCCCGCACCCTTGTTCGGCCTTCCTGATCGATCGTCACCGTCATGGGTCCTGACGCAATCCGTGCCGTATCGACGAGTGCGGGCTGCTGCCGCAGCGCAAGCCAGAAGCCGCCTGCGACAAGGGCGGCGATAGCGATGCCGACGATCCACCTGACAGTACCTTTCACGGCCTACTCCCGGGTCTTCAGAACGCGGACCAGATCGAGGCGATCGACACGCCTTCGAACGATCAGCGAGGAAACGATGCCGGCCGCCATGACGACGAGGCTGGCCTTGGCGAAGGTTGATGGCTCGATAACGAGCGGTATGCGAAAGAGGTCGCTGTCGAACCCCTGAACCACGGACCAGGAAAAACCATAGCCCAGAATCCAGCCGAGCGGTTGCGCCAGCGCAATGAGAATGGCCAGTTCAATCAGCAGGACGCTCGACGCTTCGCCCCGGGTGAAGCCGAGCACGCGAAGGCTCGCCAGCTCGCGCGCATGCTCGGCGAGCTGGATACGGGCAGAATTGTAGATGACCCCGAAGGTAATGATGACGGCAAGAACGATGTAGACCGTGGTCATGATCGTTATGTTGTCTTCGATCGTTCGCCGGAATTGCAGGCGGGAATTGTCCAGCAGGCTGATGGACCCGACCGCCGGCGTTTCCTTGATTGTTCTGTAGAGCGCGGGAAGCGCGTTCGCGTCGACGCTGACCCTGACGCCTGACAGTCTTTCGCCATCGCCCGCGAGCCGGTGAAGCGCGTCCAGATCCATGTAGACCGACAGGCCGATATAGCTTTGCACAACGGCCGACACCGGCGCCTGGACCACGCGGTGGTTTTGCGCAATCAGCTCCAGCGTTGCCATGTCGCCGGGCCGCAGATGCAGTACGTCGGCAACGCGCTCGGAGAGGAGCAGCCCGCCGGATGGCAGCGTTACGTGATTGAGGTCGATGTCGAGCACCTTGGTCAGGTCGCTGTCGGGGGGCAGCCCTTCAATTGAAATCTGCCTTTCATACTGACCGTTGCGCAGGATCGCCGGCTCCTGCCGGAAGGGTTCGGCCCTGATCGTCCCGGGCAGATGCCGGGCATCGTCGAGCGCCGAAGGCGCCTTCCTGTCGAAAAAGGCGATCGTCGCGTCCTGGCGTTCGGCGCGGTAGAAGAGGGTCTCGATCATGAAGTTGATCGATCCGGTGGAGAACCAAGCGGTGACCAGCAGGGCAACCGAAAACGAAATGCCCAGCGTCGTCAGCCCGGCGCGCAGAGGCCAGCGCATCAGGTGGCGCATCGCCATCGTGGTCGTCGGGGAGACGACAGACTTCAGCATGTTTGCCGCCCCCGGAAGGCGCCGGTAACGAACGGGCGCCGGAGGCCTCATCGCAACCGCCGGTGGCAGGGCGACGATGGCGAATATCGCACGTGCGGCACCCGCCAGCGCAGCGCCGACCGTCACAAAGCCGGCGATGGCATAGAGGTCCGGACTTTCGCGGAAGACCAGGAAGGGAAACGAAAAGAACTTGCTGTAGAGCTCGGCCATGCCGCGACCGAGCCATGCGCCGGCGGCCGAGCCGATCGCAAGGCCGACAAAGGCCATCGCGATGACCAGCTTGGAGTAGTGCCAGGCGATTGGCATGCGGCCATAGCCAACCGCTTTCAGCAACCCGATCTGTTCGCGCTCCAGCGCGATCAACCGCGACAGGATCATGTTCACCAGAAACGCCGCCACAAACAGGAAGATTGGCGGAATGACGAAGGCCATCGCCTTCAGTTCGGTCAACTCGCTGTCGAGGAAGGCGTTGCTGGTTTGATCCTTTCGCGCGCGCGCCGCCCTGCCGCCAAAAGGCTCAAGCAGGCGATCGACACGGTCCATGACGTCCTGCGTTTGTGCGCCCGATCGCAGGCTCAGCGCCACATCGTTGAACGCGCCATCCATGTCGAAAAGGCCTTCAAGCGCGCTGCGCGGCATGAAGAAAACCGCAAATCGGCTCGGTGTCGGAACGATATCGCCCGGTCCGATTGCGTAGACATACTCCGGCGAGAGAACGACGCCGGTGATCGTCAGCTTTTGCTTGCGGCCGTTGAGGATTGCCGAGAACGCGTCGCCGGGGCCAAACCCGTGTGCCTTGGCAAAACTCTCGATCACCGCGATCTCGTTCTGACGACCCGGCAGCGGCAGTCTGCCGGAGCGAACGTAGAGTCGGTTCAGCGCCGGTTCGCCATGATCCGGAAGCGAAACCGCGATCCCGGATGCGGGCTCGCGCATCCCCTCGACATCAATCACGACCGAGCGAACGATCCGGAATTGCGATCGGGCCACGCCGGGAATGTTTGCGATGCGGTCTGCAAGCCGCATCGGCGCCCGCTCTGCCGATGCGAAGACATCGGCGAAGCGATAGCGGTCATAGAAGGTCGCCCGCGTTTCCTCCAGCGACCGGTAGGCACCCAGCGACAGGACGAGCGTTGCTACGCCGCACGCCATGACCAGCGCGACGGCGAGGATCTGCGCCCATAATCGGCCAAGGTCGCGCACCAGCTTGCGGTCGAGGATGGTCAGATGCGCCATGAGGTTCATCGTTACCAGCTCACTTCGGATGGCTTGATGCGCTGCGTGTTCTCGACCGATTCCACAATCCGTCCGTCATGGAAGGAGAACACGCGGTGGGCGATTTTCCGGATGCCGGCATTATGGGTGATGATCGCCGTGGTCGTACCGAGTTCCTCGTTCACCCGGGCGAGGGCCTCCAGCACGATCACGCCGGTCTTGGAATCGAGCGCGCCGGTCGGCTCGTCGCAAAGCAGGACTTCCGGCCGCTTGGCGATGGCGCGTGCGATGGCGACGCGCTGCTGCTCGCCGCCTGACATCTGCGCCGGAAAATGTTCCATCCGGTCGTCCAGATCGACCAGCGCCAGCGCTTCCTCGGGCTTCATGGGGTTGCGGGCGATTTCGGTGACAAGCGCCACATTCTCCCAGGCCGTGAGGCTGGGGACGAGATTGTAGAACTGGAAGACGAAACCCACATGATCGCGCCGAAACCGCGTCAGCCGGCTCTCGCCGTATCCGCCAAGGGCCTCGCCGCGGAAATAGACTTCTCCGTCGGTCGGCTTGTCGAGCCCGCCCATGATATTGAGCAGGGTGGATTTCCCCGAACCGGAAGGCCCGAGCAGCACCGCCATCTCGCCCTCATAGAGGTCGAGGTCGACGCCGCGAAGCGCCCAGACCTCGACATCGCCGGTACGGTAAACCTTGGTCACGCCCCGGGCGGAAAAGACGCTCTCGGCCATGACTTCTCCCAACACCTCAGGTTCAGAAGGCTACAGCGAAATCGTCACCAGCGACACGCCCCTTTCGCCCGGCGCGGGTGCGATCGAAAATCCCATCTGCCGACAAAGGGAAAGCATCTTCTGGTTTTCGTCCAGGACAAGCCCGAATATCCGGCCGATCCCGTCCGCCCGCCCATAATCCACGAGGCGCCTGAGCAGCGCGGCGCCGATACCATGGCCTTGCAGGTCGGTGCGCACCAGAAGTGCGAATTCGGCTTCCTCGTGATCGGGCGTGGCCGAAATCCTGCCGATGCCGGCCAGTGCACCCGTCTCGCCATCAAGTGCAACGAACGCCATTTCGCGGTCGTAGTCGAGCTGCGTCAGGCGCAGCAGCATTGAATCGGGGAAATGCCGTCGTGGCGCCATGAATCGCAGGCGCACGTCTTCCTCGGAGATTTTCGGGATAAAGTCCGGGTAAAGCGATACATCGGCCGGCTCGATCGGGCGGAAGTGATAAGCCTGTCCGTCGAGCGCCTCGTCGCTTTGCCATCCGGTCGGGAAAGGGCGGATTGCCAGATCCGGATTCGGGCCTTTCTCGGCGATCCGCGCGGGGTCGAACTCGACGCGTGCGTCCAGCGCGATCGCGCCGTTCGGGCCGGCAAGGATCGGATTGATGTCCAATCCCTTCAGGGAGGGAAAGTCGATGATCATCTGCGAAAGAGCCAGCAGGATATCGGTCAAGGCGACATGGTCGACCGGAGGCTCATCGCGATAGCCGGCCAGCAGCCGGCTGATCCTTGTCCGGGCAATCAGGTCGCTTGCGAGCACGTCGTCAAGCGGCGGGAGCGCGAGCGCGCTGTCGCGCACGACTTCGACGGCCGTTCCGCCGGCGCCGAACAGGATCATCGGCCCGAAGATCGCATCGCGGCTTATGCCGGCAATGATTTCATGGGCGTGCCTGCGCCGGACCATCGGCTGCACGGTAAATCCATCCAGCGCCGCCTCCTGCCCGGCGGCTCTGACGCGCTCGACGATCGTTTCGGCCGCGACCTGCGCCTTCGCCGGCGTGCGGATATCGAGCACGACGCCGCCGATGTCCGATTTGTGCGTGATCGTTCTCGACCAGAGCTTGACCACCACGGCTTCATTTTCGCGCAGAAGATCTGCTGCCCGTGCTGCGGCCTCCGCCGCGGTTGTCGCGGTCAGCGTCCGGGGAACGGGAATGCGATAGGCAGCGAGCAGGGCCTTGGATTCCGGCTCTGTCAGAATGTGACGCCCGTCAGCGGCTGCGCCCGCCAGGATTTCCGCCGCGCCGTCGCGATCGAAGGCGCCTTCCTCGGGTCGGGCGCCGGGAACCCGCGAAAGCGCGCGCTGCGCCTTGCTCCAGTCCGTCAGGAAACCGAGAGAGCAGGCAGCTTCCGCTGGCGTCTCATAGCTGGCGACGCCCGCCGACTGGAGGATTTGCCGGCCTTGAGAGGCCGTGCTCTCGCCAAGCCAGCAGGCCAGGACGGGCTTGCCGTCGATCGTGCCGCCGGAAACGATCGAGGCGACGGCTTCGGCCGCCTGTTGGGAAGAACCGAGGCCAGTTGGGCAGTTCATGACAATCAGGGTATCGACGTTCTCGTCGGCCGCGACGGTCTTCAGCGAGGCAACATAGCGATCCGGCGGTGCGTCGCCGATGATGTCGACGGGATTCGCATGCGACCAGTTCGCCGGCAGGACGTTGTTCAGAGCCTCGATCGTTGGCGGCGACAGGTCGGCAAGTTCACCATTCTGGTCCATCAACTGGTCCACGGCCAGTACGCCGGCCCCTCCGCCATTGGTGACGATCGCCGTCCGGCCCCTTGTCAGTTGCGGGAACCGTGTGAGCGTCTCGATCGCGTCGAAGAGATCGTCCAGCCGCGTGACCCGCAGGATTCCCGCGCGCTGAAGCGCTGCATCCATCGCCGCATCGCCGCCGGAAAGTGCGCCCGTGTGGGTCGCGGCGGCTTTTGCTGCTTCCTCATGCCGTCCCGACTTGATCGCCACGACGGGCTTTGTCCGCCCCGCCGCGCGTGCCGCCGCCATGAACTTTCGCGGTTCGGTCACCGTTTCCAGATAGAGCAGGATCGCTTTTGTGTGTCTGTCGCCGGCAAGCATGTCGAGATAATCGCCAACATCGACATCGGCCATGTCGCCAAGCGAGACGATATGGGAAAAGCCGATGCCCTTTCCCTTTGCCCAGTCGATGACCGAGGCGGCAATCGCGCCCGATTGCGACAGCAGCGCAATCTGACCGGGATCGGCATTCATATGCGCGAAACTTGCATTTAGCCTCGCCGGCGGAACGATCAGACCCAGCGTGTTCGGACCGATGACGCGGAAGGTGAAAGGGGCGCAGGCGTCGAGCATGGCCTGCCTGAGGCCGTTCGCGCGCGTCAGCCCGGCCGTAATGATGACCGCAGCGCGCGTCCCCTTTTGTCCGAGGGCCGTAATAAGGCCGGGCACCGTCTCCGCCGGCGAAGCGATGACGGCAAGGTCCGGCGGTTCGGGCAGGGCGGAAACGTCGCGATAGCAGGGCCTGCCCAGCACCTCGTCATATTTTGGATTGACGGCGACGACGGATCCTTCAAAGCCGGCGTCCAGTACGTTCTGCATCACTACATGGCCGACCGAACCGGGGCGGGGCGAGGCTCCGATGATCGCAAGGGAACGCGGTTCAACGGCGTATTCGAGATTTCTGATCGTCATGTTCGGATCCCGGGCGATATCGGGTCGTTGTCGGCGCGTTGAATGATCGTTGTGTGACGGAGCTCCCGCGCGTGGGCCGTCGGGATATCAGCCGAATTTCGCGCGGGATGGCAATTTGCCGCCGCCGCGAGGATAGACAGGGCAAATGCGCCTGAATATGAATTCATTGAAGGCCTCCGATCGGATCCGACGTTCGGGGCAGATTGAGAGCACGATAAGGGAAGGAAATGGAATGACCAAATACCTCGAGGACTTCACGGTGGGCGACAAGCAGAAGAGCCCGGGCCGGACCGTCACCGATACGGATCTGGCGATGTTCACCTGGCTTTCCGGTGACAATAACCCGGCCCATACGGATGAAGAGTTCTGCCGGAAGAACAGCCCGTTCAAGACGCGCATCCTCCAGGGCGCCTACGGATTTTCCGTCGCCACTGGGCTCAGCGCCCAGATTGGCGAAATGGCGGGATCGGCAATCGCTTCGCTCGGGGTAGAGAACTGGGTCTACAAGGGCCCCATCCTTGTCGGTGATACGCTCTGGCTGGAGACCGAAGTGGTCGAGGCGCGCCCGACGTCCAAGCCGGGCCGCGGCGTTGTGAAGCGCAAGTTCTCTCTCATCAATCAGAAGGGTGAAGTCGTTCAGGAAGGCCTGAGCTCCGTGCTGGTATACGCGCGCGCTTAAAAAGCTCTCTCCTCAGCATTTGCGGCACTGCACAACCCCGCTTTGACATAAATCAAAGCGGGGTTATTGTTGCAGCGCACAATGGCGTTGCAGATTGTGGTTTCCTCAATGATGCCGGAATTCAGCGCCAGTGTTCCAGGACTTCGCTGTCGATTTGAACCTGCGGAAACAGCGAGGCGTGTTTTGCGTTGTTGGCGTAGCAGGTCCGCATCGAAACGACTGAAGCCGCGGTCCTTTTTTATCTGACTGACATGTAGGCCTGTCACATTTCTATCGATGGGCAGTCAGCCACATCGGGCGCACATGTACAGGGGCGCCACCTTCAAATGCCATGGGAGAGCAGTCATGCCGAAATCGCAGTCTGAAATGTTGAAAAATCTCGAAATGTACAATCCGTTCGCCACTGCCATGCCGGATTCGGTGAGACAGATGAGCGGTATGCAGGGGCGCATGCTCTCTGCGTGCATGAAGTACAATCTGGAATATCTGGAATTCCTCAAGCGCCGCGTCGAAAAGGACATCGCGCTCGTTCAGGAGATGTCGGCCAAGGATAGCCCGTCGGACATGATGTCGGCCTGCGCCGATTTCCTTCGCGCCGCCTATGCCGACTATTCCGATGAAATGAGCAAGTTCGCCGGAATGAGTTCTTCACTGCTCGATGAGGCCAAGGCCGAGACAACCAGACAGATCGAGTCGGTGAAAACAGAAGTAGAGGTATCGGCAGCGGCCTGAATCGGGCCGTCCGGTAACCGAAGGACGTTGCGGAATGAAGATGAACCGGCAGCCGCCGGCAGATGGTGCGAATGCACCGGGGCCGGCGGCGGGCGTGGCACCCGACAAGGATGAGGTGCTGCGCGACCTGGACCGGACGTTTCACGCATTGCTTGGCGAGGCGACCGGCGGTATTTCGCAGATCGGCCTTGCCGAGGCTTGGGCCGACTGGCTCTCTCATCTCGCGCTGGCACCCGGCACCCAGGCCTGGGCCCTGCGAAAGGGGTCTGAAAAATGGGCTCGCTTTGCAGAGATGCTGGCCGCATGCGCAGCCGGTTCATCCGATGACGCTGCCTGCATAACCCCACTGCCGCACGACCACCGTTTCGATGACGAAGCCTGGTCAAATTTCCCCTACAACGTCTTGCATCAGGCGTTCCTGCTCAATCAGCAGTGGTGGCATAACCTGACGACGGGGGTGCCGGGGGTAGATGCGCGTAACGAACGGCTCGTCGAATTCTACAGCCGCCAGATCCTCGACATGCTGTCGCCGTCCAATTTCCCCGCAACGAACCCGGAAGTTCTTGAAGCGACACTGCGCGAGGCCGGCCTCAATTTCACGCGCGGCTTTGGCTATTGGCTTGAAGACATGCGCCGTCAGGTGACAGGCGACAAACCCGTCGGTTCGGAAGCATTCGTGCCGGGCCGCACCGTCGCCGTGACGCCGGGGGACGTCGTCTACGAGAACCGGCTGATCGAATTGATCCAGTATCGGCCAACGACGGACACGGTTCACGAGCAGCCTTTGCTGATCGTGCCCGCCTGGATCATGAAATATTACATTCTCGATCTTTCGCCGGAAAATTCGCTTGTCGCGCATCTCGTGTCGCAGGGATTTTCGGTCTTCTGCATCTCATGGAAAAATCCGGGCGAAGCGGAACGCGACCTGACACTCGATGACTATCGCCGTCTCGGCGTCGAGGCGGCGCTCGATGCCGTCGAGGCGATCACCGGCGCCCGCCACGTTCACACGGCGGGATATTGTCTGGGCGGCACCTTGCTCGCATTCGCGGCCGCCGCGCTGGCCGGTCGCGGAGACCGGCGCATCGCCTCCATGACCCTGCTCGCCGCGCAGGTCGATTTCACCGAGGCGGGCGAACTCAGCCTGTTCGTCAGCGAGAGTCAGCTCGCGCTGCTGGAAGACATGATGTGGCGCAAGGGCTATCTCGACAAACGCCGGATGGCTGGAACGTTTCAGATGCTGCGCTCGCAGGACCTCATCTGGTCGCGCATCGTGCGCGAATATCTGATGGGCGAACGCGAGCCGATGAACGACATGGCTGCGTGGAGCACGGATACGACACGCATGCCCTATCGCATGCATAGCCAGTATCTGCGTGAGCTCTATCTCGGCAACAATCTCGCCGAAGGCCGCATGAAGGCCGATGGCCGCGCCGCCTATCTGGACGATATCGCGGTGCCGATCTTCGCGGTGGCAACGACCAGCGATCACATCGCGCCGTGGCGTTCGGTGTTCAAGGCCGTGCACATGCTCGACGGCGATATCACTTTCGTGCTCACCAACGGTGGGCACAATGCTGGCATCGTCTCGCCGCCGGGCAGGAAGGGCCGTACCTACCAGATGCTCGAATATCGCGATGGCGATACGCATCCCGATCCGGATCAATGGCGCCAGAACGCGGTCATGACCGAAGGATCGTGGTGGCAGGATTGGGTACGGTGGCTTGGAGCAAGGGCCGGCGACCGTAGCGACCCGCCTTCGATGGGCGGCGGTGCCTATCAGCCATTGCGCCCGGCGCCCGGCGAATATGTCCTTGAAGATTGATCTGGCGTTATCCGGCCGGGATCAGCGAATGACTTCCGCGAGGCGTCTGATCGCCGCGGCGTAGCCTGAAATGCCAAAGCCGGCGATGACGCCAATGGCTACCGGCGACACATACGAGTGATGCCGAAATGCTTCGCGTGCGTGGACATTGGAGATGTGCACCTCGAAGACCGGCAGGTCCGAGGCTTTCAGTGCGTCATGCAGCGCAATCGAGGTGTGCGTATAGGCAGCCGGGTTGATGACGATCCCGCAGGCTGTGCCGCGAGCCTCGTGAATCCATCCGATCAGTTCATGTTCCGCATTGCTCTGGTGGAAGATGACGTCCAGCCCAAAGTCCTTCGCCGTCGCGCGGCAAAGCGCCTCCACGTCCGCGAGCGTTTCGCGGCCATAGATCTCCGGTTCACGCAACCCGAGCAGGTTGAGGTTGGGTCCGTTCAGGACATAGACGGGCTTGCTCACCGGCTGATCTCCGTATGATGGCGCCCGCCTATATGCCTTTGCGTTGCCGGCTCTGTCCAGTCAGTGGCGGCCGAGCGCGACGTATATCGCCGGGATGACCAGAACCGTCAGTGCCGTTGATGAGGCAAGACCGAACAGAAGCGATATCGCGAGCCCCTGGAAGATGGGATCAGTCAGGATCACCGCCGCACCGATCATGGCGGCCAGCGCCGTCAGAAGGATCGGTTTGAAGCGGATCGCTCCAGCCTCCAGCAGGACATCGAGTATCGGTCGTTCCGGCGAGCGGGCATGACGGATGAAATCCACGAGCAGGATCGAGTTTCGGACGATGATGCCGGCAAGCGCAATGAAACCGATCATCGATGTCGCGCTGAACGGTGCGCCGAACAGCCAGTGTCCGAGCAGGATTCCGATGAATGTCAGCGGCACCGGCGTGAGGATGACGAGGGGTAGCCGGAAATCGCCGAACTGCGCCACCACGAGGATGTAAATTCCCAGCAGGGCCACCATGAACGCGGCGCCCATGTCACGGAACGTCACCCAGGTGACTTCCCATTCTCCATCCCACAGCAGGATCGGCCTGGATTCGTCGTCCGGCTGGCCGTGAAGCTTGATTTCAGGCCGCGGCAGGCCGTTCCAGTCGATCTTGTCGAGCGCCTTGGAGACTTCGATCATGCCGTAGACCGGCGACTCGTATTCTCCCGCGAGTTCGGCGAGCACCATTTCCGCCGGTCGCATGTTGTGCCGGAAGATCGGGTAGGAGGCCTTCTCGCGGCTGACTGTCACGACATCGCCGAGTTCCACGATCGCGCGGTCTCCGGGCAGCGCATTGGCGGGCACGGGAATGGAAAGCGCGCGCTCGTCGAGAACGCCATTCTCACGAGCCGTGGCAATACGGATCGGGATCGGATGACGCCCGTCGCCGCGATGCGAATACCCTACCGTTTGGCCGCCGAAATAGGTGCCGATCGTGTCGTAGACATCCTGCTGTTCGACCTTGAAATACTCGACATTGTCCTGGTCTATCCGCAGCCGCGTACGCGGCGCGGGCACGCCGTAGCTGTCGTCGATGTCGACGATGAACGGGACAGCGGCGAAGGCTTCGCGGACCTTTTCGGCCACCGCGCGGCGCGTGTCGGCGTCGGGTCCGTAGATCTCGGCGAGCAGCGTTGCAAGGACGGGCGGGCCGGGTGGCGGTTCGACCACCTTGATGCTCGTTCCCGCCGGCGCGTCAATGCCCTCCAGCCGCTTGCGCAGGTCAAGCGCTATCTCATGGCTTGTGCGGTCGCGTTCGCCCTTGGCGCTGAGATTGACCTGTATGTCGCCCATCTGGTGTTCGGAACGCAGGTAGTAGTGGCGCACCAGGCCGTTGAAATTGAAAGGCGCGGCGGTGCCGGCGTAGGACTGGAACGATATCGCTTCCTGAAGGTCCGCCATCCGCGCGACGGCCAGCGTCAGAACGCGGTCGGTATCCTCGACCGAGGAACCTTCCGGCAGGTCGACAACGACCTGCAACTCGCTCTTGTTGTCGAAGGGCAGCAGCTTCACGGTGACCGACTTGGTGTAGAAGAGCGACAGTGAACCGAGCGTCGCGAGGCCGACCAGTGCGAGGAAGATCCAGCTGCGCCTGCGCGAGGACAGGATCGGACGGGCAACGCGGATGAACATGTGCCCGAGCATGCCGACATGCTCGTGGTGATCGGCCTCGCCTTCCTTTTCCGCACCGCCGAACTTGAGCATCAGCCAGGGCGTCAGCATGACGGCAACGAAGAACGAGAACACCATCGCCGCCGACGCATTGGCCGGGATCGGGCTCATGTAGGGACCCATCAATCCCGAGACGAAAAGCATTGGCAACAGCGCCGCGACGACCGTCAGCGTTGCAACGATCGTCGGATTGCCGACTTCCGACACCGCTTCGATCGCCGCCTGCGCGCGCGGCCGCCCGTCCTTCATCGCCCAGTGGCGGGCGATGTTCTCGATCACGACGATGGCGTCGTCGACAAGAATGCCGATTGAGAAGATCAGCGCGAACAGGCTGACGCGATTGAGCGTGTAACCCATGATCGACGCTGCAAACAGCGTCAGAAGGATGGTCGTCGGGATGACCACGGCAACGACGAGCGCCGCCCTCCAGCCGATGGCGAAGGCGACCAGAATGACGATCGACACGGTCGCCAGACCGAGATGGAAAAGCAGTTCGTTGGCTTTTTCGTTCGCCGATTCGCCATAGTCGCGCGTGATCGACATGGTCAGGTCTTCCGGGAAGATCGAACCTTTCGTCGCCTCGAGCTGATGAATGATTTCCTCGGCGATGACGACTGCGTTCGTTCCCGGACGCTTGGCAATCGCAATCGTGACGGCGGGAAGGCGCGTGACGCCGTCATCGGAAACGACATGGTTCGCGACCAGGGTCTCGTTGGGCCGCGTTTCCAGCACGATATCGGCGACATCGCGAACATAAACCGGCCTACCATCGCGGGCGGTGATCAGAATGTTGCCGATTTCAACCGGCGTTTGCAGCGTCTGGCCCGCGACGAGGCCCGTCATGTGGCCGTCCTCACGGATATCGGCCGCGCGGAATGAGCGGTTGGCGCCGGCGATCTTGCCGGCAAGCTGTTGCAGGGTCAGCCCGTAAAGCGAGAGCTTTTCCGGATTGGGTTCGATGCGAAATTCGTCCGGCTGCTCGCCGACGATGTAGGTCAGGCCGACGTCATCGAGCTTGGATACCTCGTTGATCACTTCCCGCGCGACGCGCGTCAGGTCGCTGGCCGACCAGCGTGCGGCGGCTTCCGGCTTTGGCGATAGGGTGACGGATACGATGGCGACATCGTCGATGCCGCGCGCCACGATCAGCGGTTCGGGGACGCCGACAGGGATGCGGTCCATGTTGGCGCGCACCTTTTCATGCACGCGCAGAATTGCCGCATCGGTGCTGGTGCCAACGTCGAATCGGGCGGTGACGACGGTGCCGTCGTCCTGCGTCTGCGAATAGACGTGCTCGACATTGTCGATGCTCTTGATGATCGTCTCGAGCGGTTCGGTGACGAGCTTGACCGCGTCTTCCGCCTTCAGCCCGTCCGCACGGACGTGGATATCCACCATCGGCACCGAAATCTGAGGCTCTTCCTCGCGCGGCAGGGTGACAAGCGCCACGATGCCGACGGCAAACGAGGCCAGCAGGAACAGCGGCGTCAACGGCGAGCGGATGAACGCCTTCGTCAGAAGGCCGGCGGCTCCGAGCTTCATGGCGCAACGATCCGGTCGCCCGAGGCAAGTCCGCTGAGCACTTCGCGCATGGGAGCACCGTCGGCCTTGAATGTTTCGCCGACAACAACGCTGACGAGGACCTGGTCTTCGTGGCCTGCAAGCGCGACATAGTCGATGCCGTGCAGCGTCGTGATCGCATCTGCGGGAATGGCGATGACCTCGTGGCGCCCGACCGGAATGCTGACGAGGGTTCTTTCACCGACGAAGAAGTCGCCGAGATCGGCGACCTCGACATCCGCGATGACGCGGCCGTTCTCGATCTCCGGATAGACCTTCACAAGGCGTCCGTCGGTCATCGTCAGCAGGCCGTCTGCACCCCGGATGCCGACCTCGACGGTGTCGCCCTCGCGAATGGTGGCGGCATGCCTTTCGGGCAGTGAAAGACGCAGGAAGTAGCCTCCGCTGGCAACGCGCAGAATGGTTTCGCCGGGCAGAACGACCGACCCGTGTGTTACCGGTACGGTCAGTACCCGGCCCGACTCCGGAGCCACGACCGCGCCTTCGCTCGCCTGTTGCCGGTTGACCGCGATTTCCGCCTCGACCGCCTGCAACTCGTTCACGAGCACATCGTGGGCGGTCTGTGCTTCGTCCAGACGCGCCTTGGGGACGGAGCCTCTTGAAAACAGGTCCTGCGCGCGGGACAGGTTCGTGCGCGCATTGTCGAGGCGCGCGACAACGGCCAGTCTTTTGGCATCGAGCGCATCGCGTTGCAGCGCCAGCTTCTCGTCGCTGACCTCCGCGACTGTCTGGCCGGCCTCCACCGTATCGCCTTCCTGCACGGTTATGCCGGCCACGGTACCGCCGATCCGGGCTCTGGCCGGAATGACATTCCGGCTCTGAACCTGCCCGAATACCGATTTCATGATCGGTACGGTCATTGGCTGAACGACATACTCGGCAGCGCCAGCTGTAGCCGGCGCAAGCGCGAGGGCCACGGGCGCGGCGAATGCCAGCGAACGGAGGAGGAAATTTCTCATTTGAAAATGGTTCCCGGTTTGATGCCGATCTTCTTGAATATGGTCGCGGCCGGGCACACGCGGGTAACCGAGGCCTGCATCATATTCAAACCGGCAAAGGCGGTGAGCAGCAACCAGTAAGGCGAAACGAAATAACTCAGGATCAGTGAAGTCAGGATGACGAAGCTGGCAAACAGCATGACACTACGATCAACGCACATGGATCATTCCTCCGATAGGGCCGGCACAGCGGCGGGAAAAGAGCAAATATGACATATTAGTAATGTATAATATTTACAAGGCCGGGATTCAGAAAACTTCGCCATACGCCGTTGACACATCGAGCAGTGCGTCTGAGATAGCTAAGCGGAAATGTGCAGCGGGCGAATTGGGCTGAATCAAATGCGGATTTCGGCAAGGAGCTTTTGCCACGCCTTCATCGTATGGCTGGCCGTGGCGAACCCCGCCGCCGCGCTGCAATCGGCCTGTTCCGATGACCCCCGCTGGCAGGCGCCTCATGATGATGGCCAGGTCTTCTATCTGCAAAAATCGAGCAACCCGAACACCGTCGTCTACGCGATGCAGTTCGATGATGAAGGGAAGTTGAAGCGACAAAAGCCGATGACGGCCTACTGGCGTCGATTTGCCGAACACGGGCAGCGCATGGAGTTGCGTTTTCTGGAGCGTATCCTTGCGTTCGACATCCAGTACAGCGTGATCGATGCGGCCGAACCGGCCTATCGGGCCAATCTGGTCGCCTATCCTGCGATGAAGGCAACTGTCGAGAAGGTCGATGGCGGCGCCTATCGGGCCATACTGCCCATAGGCGGCCAGCCGGCCCTGCTCGATTGCATCTATATCGAGTTGCGCGAGACCGATTTCATCCCGAAGATCCTTCACGTCGATCTTGTCGGAAGGGCCGTGAACGGCAGCGAACCCGTCCGGCAGCGCCTCCTGCCGCCGTGACTGACGACTATCGGTCCGCTGCGTTCTGCCAACCGCGCGTCGTGAGTTGCATCACCCAGTCAGTCGCTGCGACGGGCGCATAATTCTGCAGGCCGATGACGAACCGCAGCGGCCAGGGGAAGATGGAGCGCCTAGCGCCTCGTGCAACGTCGCGAACAATCCGCCTGGCCGCTTTTTCGGCGCTCCAGCAGAACGGGCGCGGCATGTCGAGCGACCGGCTCATCGGCGTATCGATGAAGCCGGGCATGACGACCGTAACCCCGACGCCCCGTTGCCGGACCAGACGGCGAAGACTGTCGCCATATATGTGGACGGCCGATTTGGACGCGCAGTAGGCGGGCGACTGCGGCATGCCGATGAGGCCCGAGACGGAGCCGATGAGCACGATGTGCCCCTTGCCCCGTACGACCATGGACGGCAACAGGGGTGTGACTGCGTTGACCGCGCCAAGCGTATTGATCGCGAAGATGCGGTTTGCCTGTTCGCCTGTCTCTCCGGAAGGACCCGGCACTACCTGATCGCCGCCGATGCCGGTGCTGGAGACAAGCAGATCGACAGGCCGGGCGGCGTCCCGTGCCGAGAGCCATTCCTCCATTGCATCGGCATTCGTTACGTCGATGATCCGGGTTGAGACCTCAGCACCCCTCGACATGCAGGCAGCGGCAGCCTGTTCGAGCCGAGGCGCATCGCGTCCCGCCAGCGAGAGCAGTCGTCCGGGCACCGCGTAGGCTTCGGCAAGCGCCCGGCCAAGGCCGCCACTCGCGCCGGTGATGACGATATGTTCCGGCGCGCCGCCCGCCTTCCGGCGCGGCGCAGGATGTGCGCTCATCGTGCTGTCCCCGATCATGCTGCGACTGCCCTGCTTACGATCTTTGCCGGCCAGTGCCAATTGCCGTCGACTTCTGGCCAACGGCTTCAAGTCGTACTAAGAAGGCCGCGCATTCCTTCTTGCCGCGCCGGAGCATTCCCGCCTCGATGTCACCGATAGCCCATCTCCATGCGCTATGGGGCCGTTGGTGGCCTGCGCCGTTCCTGCCCTTGCTGGTACTGCCCGTCATGGCGTGGACCGGAAATCTGCGCATCGAGCACATCGTGATCGTTGCGCTGCTGGTCGTCTTCGGCGTCTGGAGCGAGCGGAGCCGGGCGCTTCTTCTGGCGGGCCTGCCGGGCGTTGCGGTTGGTCTTGGCTATGAGATCATCAGGTTTCTGCGTCCCGTCTTCATCACGGCCGACAAGGTGCTCGGTTGCGATCTGGCGGCTTTTGAGGCGCGCTTCTTCTCGCTGCCGGGCGGCCAGACTTTGCCTGATTTCTTCGTGCAGCATCACTCACCGGCATGGGATCTGTTCTTCGCCTTTCCCTACACGATCTTCTGGATGGCCGCGGTCGTCTACGCGATCGTCCTGTTCTTCACCAACCGTCCGCGCATGCAGCGCTTCCTCTGGCTGCTCGCCGCGACCCATGTCGTGGCTTTCGCAATCTGGCTCACATGGCCGGCCGCGCCGCCCTGGTATATCCGCGAGTATGGCTGCGTGATCGATATGAGCGCATTGCCGGATGCGGCAGCCCTGAACCGTCTCGATCAGATGTTCGCGATAAGCTATTTCCACGATTTCTATTCGCGAACGCCGAATGTGTTCGGCGCTTTGCCGTCATTGCACTGTGCGTTTCCGACCGCGGCGCTGATGTCCGCATGGCGCGATTCGGGCTGGCGCGAACGCGTGCTGCATGTCGTTTTGATCGCATGGATGATTTCTGCGAGCGTCTACCTCGATCATCATTGGCTTGTTGACGGCCTGGCCGGCATTGCCATCGTGATCTGTGCCTATGGGATGATTTACGTCATTCCCGATTGGCTTCGGCGCCGACGGGCGAAAAGCGCCTGAGGGGAAGTTATGTCACTCGATATCATTGCTGTTGAAGGCAGGGCGGCCCTGAAACGCTTCGTGCGGCTTCCCAACAGCCTCTACAGGGGAATGCCGGGCTTTGTCCCGCATCTGACCATGGAGCGCATGGGTCTGCTCGACCCGGCCAAGGCGCCGTTCTTCAGGCATGGCGAGGCGCAATACTGGATTGCCGAGCGGGACGGAATACCTGTGGGACGCATCTCCGCACAGATCGATCACGCGCAGCCGGCTGAAGCCTTCGGCAATGCCGGCATGTTCGGCTGCATGGATGCCGCCGACGATGCCGAAGCTGTGGCGGCGTTGATTGCAACGGCCGAGGCGTGGCTCAGGGGACGGGGCAAGGAGAAGGTCTTCGGTCCCTGCATGCTTTCCATGAACGAGGAAACCGGCCTGCTGGTCGACAGTTTCGAACGACGGCCGATGATCATGGTCCCGTGGCATCCGCCATACCTCGAGAAGCTCATTCTGGATTGCGGATACGAGCCAATCCGCGATCTTCATTTCTGGGAACTTCCCCACAAGACGATCGAAGACTATGGCGGCGCCGATCGTGTCGCCGGTTTTGCGCGAAAGTCTGGCCTGACACTGCGCTCCCTTGATCGCAAGCATGCCAGTCGCGACATCGAGATCATGCGCAACGTCTATAACGACGCCTGGCGCGACAATTGGGGTTTTGTCCCGCTCCAGCCGGAAGATCTGGACGGCATTGCCAATGACCTGAAGCCGATCATCCCTCCGGAAGCCGGGATGATCGTTGAACGCGACGGCGCGCCGCTCGGCGTCGCGATGGTCATCCCCAACATCGAGGACATGACACACGATCTCGGCGGCGACCCGTCGCCACTCGGCTGGTTGCGTCTTGGCTGGCGCATGCTGCGGCGGCGCTACCGGTCCGGCCGTGTCATCCTGTTCGGTGTCGCGCACGAGTGCCGCGATACGGTGCTCGGCGCTTTGATCACCGCGATGATGGTTGCCGAATTGACAGCAAGACGCTCGGTCCAGAACCTCGATCTGTTCGAGGCCGGCTGGGTACTCGACAACAACCGTCGGCTCGTGAAGATGCTCGAGCAGGCTGGCGCTGAACGTGTCCGGACCGTAAGGCTCTTCGACAAGGCCCTCTAGGCCAGACCGTTCGCGGCCAGGGCGCTTCGCACCCGAAGGTGTTCGCGCAGAACATAGCCGCCGCTGAAAATGATCAGCCCGGCCGGCAACAGCCATTGCGCGACGACTGTTTCCATGTAGCCGTATTCGCCGAGGGTCGAGAATACGTTGGTCAGGACGTGCACCGCGTATCCGGCCCCGGCAATCTTGAGCGCTGCGGTAAAATTGGTTCCCGGACCGAGCAGGGCGAGCCCCAGGGAAGCGCTCATCAGCGCCAGACCGACAAGGTAGGCAATCGTCGCCAGCCTCGCCTGATAGGCATTCTCATAGCGAAATTGCTCGGGCACCCCTGAGGAGGCATTCGCAAGATGCCCGAGGGCTGTCTGATTTACGAATTTGGCGTTGATGCCAAAATTGTCGAGCCACACCGGATCGAGAGCAAGAGTTACATCCGAGTCGGTGAAGGCCCGCTCGCGCATGCCCTCGTTCCCGCCGGCGCCGCCGACATTGGGCGCGCGCCACCACGACCCGGTTTCGAAATGCCAGATTCCGGACTGTTTCGTCGGGATGGCCTTTTCGGCACTGACGGTCAGCACCAGACGGCCCTGTTTATCCAGACCGTAGACGATTGGCCCGCGCAACGTCGCAGGCTCGTCGAACTGAATGCGGGTGTGGACAAACGCATCGTTGAGGGCAATCCAGACAAACCCCGTGCCCGATCCCTTCTTCGACCCGGCGCCGAAATACCGGAAGTCGGCCTGCGACTGTGCCTGAACCGACGCTGGGCGCAGATAGGCCAGGGTTGCGTATTGGCAGGCCCCGAGGATCAGGCCGACGAGCAGGGCCGGCAGCAACGACAGGGCGGGCGGTCTGCCGCTGTTTGCGATCATGATCCGCTCCTGGGCGGAGGCGAGAGCGAATTCGGCCCAGATGATGCCGACCACCGTCGCAATCGGTATGATCGACGCCAGAATATAAGCGAGCCTCAGGAGCATGTAGTAGGCAAGCCTTGCGCCACCTTCCAGACCCGACGCAGCCGTGTGGTCCGACATGACCCAGGTAAGAAAGATCATCAGGTCCAGCGCCAGCACGACGATCGCGATTACGGCGGCGGCCACGCTGACGCGCTGCAGATAGAGCCGCAGTACGTAGCGGGTTTCGCGCCCGAAGGGCATCATTGGCGACTTGCCGCGCCGCAGCGAGGGCAGGGCCGCACCCCGGTTCGGATCGGCGCGATTCATAGCCTGAGCCTTTCAGGCCGTACGCAACCGCCCTGTTCGCGGTGTATCGCATAGATGATCAGGCCGGTCGCAAGGACCATGACCACCAGCAGCACGCCGAATGTCGTCGCCGCGCCGTAAGGCGCCAGCCCCTTGAGTACGTGCCCGCCGAAAAAACCCCCGCACAGGATTGCTGCGGTTGCCGCGGGCAACGCGAAGAGGAGTGTTGCCGGGCGGGTCAGCGCGAAAGCGAGAAGCCCCAGCAGCGGCGCGATGAAACAGAGAAATCCGCGCAGCAATCGCCCGGCGATTTCCGCAAGCACCGGCGTCGTATGCACCGCTCGGGTCAGTTCGCCCGTCGTCATCAGTCCCGGTTCTTCGGCGCCAGAAATGAACGAGGGAAGATCTCGCGTCGGGAGTTCGCCGTAGAGCCGGTTGATCTCGACGATACTGATCGGCATCGCCGGGTGCGCGTTTCTGCATTCCGGGCACGGATCTGGCTCACCCCGTTCAGCAAATCCCTCCCGATCGCGAAGCCGCAGGAACTCGTGCGCTCTCGCATTCTCGAAGATCAGGCCGAGACTACCGGTCAGGGCCTGGCCGACCAGCTGGGTACGGTCGGCAATCACGATCCGGTAACGCTCGTCATCAAGCCGCTGGTGGATGAACAGGCTTCCCGCTTCGCGATTGGGCGGCGCAAAGACGGTATAGTCGCCGAACTCGTAGAAGCGTCCCGGCGCTATCCTGCCTTCGCGCATTGCCTTGTACTGAAGATCGAAGCTCAACCTGCCAAATGCCTGGCGGGCTGTCGGCTCGATATAGCCGGTGGCCGCGAGCGATACCGCCAGACCGGCAATGCCGATCAGCATGCAAAGCACGACCAGCAGGAAGGTGCTGTATCCGAAGCCGGAATAGATCAGGAATTCGCGGGCCTCCCGGCGGCGCAGCATGACGAAGTAGGTTGCGATAAGAAGCCCGGTCGGAAGCGTTATGAACAGGACCTCCGGCGCAGCCAGAGCGGTCAGGAGGGCAAGCGCCCCAACGCCGGCCTGACGTTGCAGCGTCACCTGAAGCAGATTCGTGATGACCTTGTCCGACAGGTAGATGGCTTCGACGGCAGCAAGAGCGAGCAGCGTGTAGAGGAAGATGTCGCGGCTTACCGCAAGCCCATAGCGCAGCGGCAGCCGTTTGTGGCGCTGGCTTGCGGCCGGGAGCTTGCCGATGACGGATGGTTGGTCGGTCATGGGCTACAGCGAAAACGCGTTGCCGAGATAGAGGCTGCGGACCTTTGGGTGCGCCACAATCTCGCGCGGCGTCCCTTCGGCCAGCATATGTCCGCTGTCGATTACGTAAGCGCGATCGGCCATCTCGAGCGTGTCGGTGATATTATGGTCGCTGACGACAATTCCGACACCGCGTCTACTGAGGTTGCGGAAGATCGTCTGAGCCTGCTGCACGGCAACGGGATCGACACCGGCGAACGGTTCGTCGAGCAGCAGATATGTCGGATCGGTCGCCATCGCACGGGCGAGTTCGCAGCGTCGTCTTTGACCGCCCGAAAGCCTTGTCGCCTTCTGCCTTCGATGTTCTGTCAGACCGAACTCGGCAAGAAGCGCATCGAGCTTGCGATGGCGTTCCTGCCTGTCGGGTTCGCATGCCTCCAGATAGACCATGATGTTGTCTTCCACCGACATGCCACGAAAGACCGAATTGTTCTGGGGCAGATAGCTGATCCCAAGCGCGGCGCGCGCGAAAAGCGGCAGATCGCTGATATTGGCACCATCAAGCGTGACGTGCCCCGAATCGGGCCGCAGAACACCGGTGATCAGGCTGAATAGGGTGGACTTCCCGGCGCCATTTGCGCCGAGCAGGGCGACAATCTCACCGCGCGCGAACCGGCAGGAAAACGCATGGACCACGCTCCGTCCGGCGAATGCCTTGTTGAGATTGGTTGTCTGCAATCCGGTGAGGGGCGCATGTTTCATGACGTCTTCGCCTCACGGCGCGGTAGTATCATCGGGACGAGGTACCCCGCCAGCAGCGCCGGAATGATGACGCAGCCGTGCTGAAGAAGTCCCGCGGCGAGCCCTTGAGGCGTAGGAATTCCGGCTGCCTCATAAACCAGATAGACCGTCAATGGATAGGTCCCGATATTTCCCGGAACCACCGGCAGGGTCGTCGTTACGCTGACGGCTGCGATCGCGAGTATCGCTGCGGCGAGATTGGGCTCGATGCCGCAGGCGATCTGCACAGCCAGCGCCCCGGCAACCTCCAGCGCCTTCTTCGCCAGAGCAAGAATGACCGCAAGTGCCGCAAGTCTGGCATCTCGCATGGCGTCGAGACTGGCGGAAACCTGCAACAGGAAGCGCGTAAGGCGCGAGAGAAGCCCTCGTTCGGCCGCAGCGATGCGACCCACGATCGCAGGTGGATGGGCAAGCATCGCAAGGCCGATCAGCAGCAGGACAATCAGCGTTGCCAGTGCCCCGCCCGCCGCGAGGGCTTCCGGCGGTATGGGGGCAATGGCAAAGGCGACCGCCAGGATCGCGAGTTTCGAAATCCCGACCAGAAGTTGGTCAAGCGCCATGAAGGAGGCGGCTGCCAGTGCTGACAGACCGGCCCGATTGGTCAGCAGGGCAACCGCCGAAACGGTGCCGCCGATGCCGGAAAGAGCCGCCTTGGCCGCTGCGCTGATGGCCACGATGACGAGCATGCGATCAAAACCGACACGCTCGTAGGGCAGGGCCAGCAACTGCCATTGCCAAGTCCATAGAGGATAAAGGGCAAGGGTCGCGAGGATGGCGATGGCGAGCCAGACCGGGTCGCTGCCGACAAGTGCCGACCAGAATTCTGCCCAGGGCACGAAAGGCAGCGCGACGACCAGCGCGGCGGAAAGCAGCACGAGGACCACCGACTGCACCGGAATGCGCCGAAGGCGACCGCCTTTCGCTGGCGGTACTGGCGTTCCCGACGTTTCATTCATCGTGCCTGACCGTCCCTGGACAGCGCAGCTTCCGTGTCGCAGTACGGCGTTACATCCGTCGCTGCGCCACGCTTCACAGCCGGCATCTGCCACCGTGTCTGCTTGCCTGAGCATCTCGCGCACTCGTAACCGTTTCTCGGCAACCAGACAATCGCCTGGCGGATCGAATGGCAAGGTTCGCCCGGCGCTGGCACAATCGGGCCGAGCCTGATATTTGCTTTCCGGTGTACGGGGACATGGTGGAGTTTTGCGGGCAGTGGCTGGGAAGATCAGGATCGGTATCGTCGGATGCGGCAATTGCGCGTGGTCGCTGGCCCAGGGAATTGCCTATTACGCCGACGAAACGCAACAGACCCCGCCTGGCCTGATGAATGTCGTCCTCGGCGGATACCATATCGGCGATATTGAAATTGCATCCGCCTTCGACGTTCATGCCGGGAAGGTGGGTCGCGATGTGGCCGACGCGCTGACTGTCGCGCCGAACAACACATGCGTATTCGCCGACGTCCCCACAACAGGAGTGAAGGTCTCTCGCGGCCCCACGCTGGACGGCATCGGGCAGTGGCTGAAGTCTGAAATACCTGAATCTCCCGAGTCGGTGGTCGATGTGGCGGGCGTGTTGCGCGAGACGGGCACGCAGGTCTTGATCAATTATCTGCCGGTCGGCTCAGAGGAAGCGACGCGCTTTTATGTCGAGGAGGCGCTCAAGGCCGGTTGCGCTGTCATCAACTGCATCCCCGTTTTCATCGCGTCGGATCCGCAATGGGCCGGCCGCTTCAAGGCCGCCGGCCTGCCGATCATTGGCGACGACATCAAGAGCCAGGTCGGGGCGACGATCGTTCATCGCGCGCTGGCGCAATTGCTGCGTTCGCGCGGGGTTCACCTTGATCGGACCTACCAGCTCAATTTCGGTGGCAATGCCGATTTTCTCAACATGCTCGAGCGTGAGCGCCTGCAGTCAAAAAAGATATCCAAGACTCGCGCCGTAACGAGCCTTGTCGGTCATGACATTCTTGAACGGGACGTCCATGTGGGGCCCAGTGACCATGTACCGTGGCTCGATGACCGCAAATGGGCGCAGATACGCCTAGAAGGAACCGGCTTCGGCGGCGCGCCGATCAACATAGAACTGAAGCTTGAAGTCTGGGATTCGCCCAATTCCGCGGGCGTCGTTATCGATGCCATTCGCTGCGCCCGCATCGGGCTCGACCGCGGGATCGGCGGGCCGCTTGTCGGACCGTCCTCCTATTTCATGAAATCGCCGCCTGTCCAGTTCGACGACCATGAGGCCCATGCGCGGACGGCAGCCTTCGCCGAGGGCGCACGCAACGCCGCGGAATAATGCGCGGGCATCGGTGGGGAGGCCTGAAAGATGGGTTCGGACCCCGACGCGCATGACCGGTCAACGCCTGTAAGGCTCGATGCCGCCCCCGGGTCGGCGTTTCTGTGCAGCAGTCCCTGGCATCTGATAGCGCTCGGCCTGGGTGCAGGGCTTTCGCCCTATGCGCCGGGGACACTCGGATCGGTACTGGGTCTGGTGCTCGGCCTTGTGCTCTCGCAGATCGCGCCGATAGCCGCCGCGCTTATCCTGGCGCTGCTGTTCGTGCTGGGTGTGGAAGCCAGCCGAAGAACTGGACGTGCGCTCGGGGAGCACGATCACAACGCCATCGTCATCGACGAAGTTTTCGGCATGGCCGCGGCGGCGGCGTTCGCTCCGGGAGGCTGGCTCTGGCTCGTCATCTCATTCGCGCTGTTCAGGCTATTCGATACGCTCAAGCCATGGCCAATCCGCTTCGTCGATCAAAAGCTGGAAAGCGGTTTCGGGGTGATGGCGGACGATGCGCTGGCAACTGTCTATACGCTGGCTGCGGTCTGGCTTGGCTGGTCAATCCTGGCCTGATCGCCGGGCGGCAGAAAGCGCCACGACGGCCGCGGTCGCCCCAAGAACCACGTGGGCGCAAAGAACGATCAGAACGAGCCCACCGGCGGACATGCCATTCGTTACGCCCGCGCCATCGAGAAGCAGTGCCGCCGATAGCGACAGCAGGCGGTCTTCGCGCCGCATCCATAGTCTTGGCAGAATGATATCGAGCGAGAGGGCCCGCGCCCGGATGTAGGGAATCGTATAGCCGGTCAGGATGGAAAGGGCGGCAATGGCGGCCGTGAAGGTATTGCTGCCATGAAAAAGAACCAGACCCACAGGCACCATGCCGTCGCAGATCCGGTCGATCGTAGAATCGAGCAGTGCACCGAAGCGCGACGCCTTCCCGTGGTTTCTGGCAAGCGAACCGTCTAGCAGGTCGAAGACACCGCTCAGCAGCAAGAGCAGGCCGGCTGTCAGAAATTGTCCGCCGGCGGCCGCCCATCCTGCAAGAATGGCCGGTACGAGAGAGGTGACGGTCAGCATGTTGGGGCTGACGCCTGTCCGGGCGAGGCCGTTGCTGGCAAGTTCCAACACCCGGCGATAGCCGCGTCTGGCATGCTCCCACATGACGCCCGATCCCTGTTCGAAAGACTCTGGCGTGATCTAGACGCGCCACCCCCGTTTGTCCATATTCGCCGCGCCCCACGACCCGAGGGAAGGCGGTTGCGAGTGTCCACTGGCGTGGCAGAGAACGGAACATCACTTCCGCCATTGCGCGGTATCGGCTGGCCACGCGCCCGTTGGCGCTGGTTCAAGAGTCAGTTTGTCCGCTTCAGCGGCCTGTCACCGCTTCGTCTGATAGCCGATCTGCAACGTGCCCGGCGCCTCAATCACGGCCGGATTGAAATGCCCGAGCCGGTCAACGACAAAGGCCCGGAAAGGGTAGTGGTTTCGCTGACGACGATCCCGGAAAGGGTCGCTCACCTGCAGCCGGTCCTGGCTGCGCTGCTTGAGCAGGATCGCCCGCCCGATCGAGTTATCCTGGCATTGCCTGAAGTTTCTTTGCGCAGCGGCAAACCCTATCCGCTGCCGGAGCGGCTGCCAGACGGCGTCGACATCCTGCGCTGCGAGGATACCGGGCCGTCATCCAAATTGCTTCCGGCACTTCGCGCCGAACCCAAGGCGCACATCATTGTTGCCGACGATGATGTGATCTACCCGAGGGATTTCATTTCCACGCTCCTGCGAAGGCACCGCGCAGCACCCGAGGCCGCCATAGGTCTGCGCGGCTGGTGTATCGAGCCGGAAGTCGAGCCGCGGCATTACGAACACGTCTGGGGCACGGCGCTCAAAACCCCGAAGCAGGTCGATATTCTTCTGGGGACGTGGGGTTATCTCATTCCGCCCGCATCGCTCGACGATGCGGTACATGACTATTCCGGATACCCGGACGCAATGCGCTGGGTCGATGACGTCTGGGTCTCCGGACATCTTGCCCGGCTGGGCATTGCCCGCATGGTCGTGCCCTCGCGCGGGTTCCCGCTTCGCACGCGTACCGAACGTTTGCACGCCTTGACGTTCGGCCTCAACCGTTCCGGTCTCAACGACCGCATCGCCGTCGCCGCGATGTCCCGGTTCTGGTAGCAGCGCCATGCGGGTTGCAATCGTCTGCGACTGGTATTTGCCGCGTTTCGGCGGAATCGAAAATCACCTGCGTGACCTGACGGTCGATCTGGTGCGCGCAGGGATCGATGTCGAGGTCCTGACGCCAATGCCGGGTCCTTCAACCGTAGACGGCGTGAAGGTGACGCGTTTGTGCGATGAAACGTTGCCTGACGGTGGCTACACCTTCCCGCCGCCGCCACAGGCAACAAGTCTGCGCGACCTCGGCTTTTACATCGACATGTTCTTCGGGAGGCGAAAGCCGACAGCCTACCAGCGACTGCGGGATGCGCTCACGGCAGATCGATTCGATCTTGCGCACGTTCATTTCGGAAACTCGCCTTTCGCATTCGCGGCCGCGCGTCACGCCGTGCGTATCGGCCTGCCGACGATTACGACATTTCATTCCATGATCGGCCATTTCCAGATTATCGCTGCATTCGGGCTGCGTTACCTGCTCGACATTCCCGCTTGGCCGGTCCGTCACTTTGCGGTGAGCAGTGTGGAAAGGGAATCGTTGCGGCCGCTTCTCGGAGCCGCGCCTGTCGGCATACTTCATAACGGAACCGACAGCGCCTTCTGGGCCGATGGCGGAACTGTCGCCAGACCGCCATCGGGACCCATAGAGATCCTCGCCGCCAGCCGGCTGCACATGCGAAAGCGCCTCGGCGCATTGATCGATACTGTGGTTGCGGTGGCGAACCGGCGCGGCGCCGCTGACTTCCGCCTGACGATCGCAGGCGATGGCCCGGCCATGGACGAACTTCGGCGCCGGATAGAACGGCATCGGGCAGACGGGTTCATCACGCTGGCGGGGCGTCTTCCGGCCAGTGAACTGCGCGCGATGCACAAGCGTTCTCATCTGTTCGTGGTGCCTGCGCATCTGGAATCGTTCTGCCTTGCCGCGCTGGAAGCGCGATGCTCCGGACTGCCGGTGCTGGCCATGGGCGATACGGGCGTCCGCGACTTCCTTGAGCCGGGGAAGGATTCAATCCTGGTCGACGACGATGCGGCCCTTGGCAGGGCGCTGGAACAGTTTCTGGACGACCCCACGCTTCAGGCCGGACTGATCGATGGCGCCTCGTTGCCGCCCGAAGGCTTCGATCACAAGGACGTCGCTGCCGCACATATCAGGCTCTACGATGAAATCCTGTCCGGAGGACGAGTGAAAACGGCGCCGCGCAGCGCGGCGGAACCCGCCAACGGCATACATAAAAGCGTTGATTGAGAAGGCAATCTTTTGTAGGTCCCGAGCGGGCGAGGCCGCTTGGACAAGCGCATGGTTGCCGTGTCACTATGTGAAGTAGACCGCCAAAGGCCTGACGATTGGGGATAGCGAACCGCGTGTTTTCAAAAAACACAGACAAGACAGGTGCGTACGCGCCCATAGCGATCGTCGGCATCGGTTGTCGGTTCCCCGGCGGTATCGTTTCGCCGCGCGGCTTCTGGGATTTCCTCGTCCGCGGCGGCGATGGTATCAGCGAAGTCCCGCCAGATCGTTGGAATCTCGATACTTATTACGATCCGGAGCCGGGCGCCTATGGCAAGGTCTACGTGCGGCGCGGCGGCTTCATAGACGATATCGATCAGTTCGATCCCCAGTTCTTCGGCATATCGCCGCGCGAAGCAGGCTCAATGGACCCGCAACAGCGCCTTTTGCTGGAAACGACGTGGGAGGCCTTTGAGGACGCCGGCATCCGCGCCGGTGACTTTGCTGGCCGGCAGGTCGGCGTCTATGTCGGCCTCTTTACCCACGACTATGAAAACCTGCACATGCGGCAGACCGAGTATGGCATTATCGGTCCGCATACGGCGACGGGTATGTCGACGACGATCGCTGCCAATCGCCTGTCGCATGCGTTTGGCTTCAACGGTCCGTCGATGGTGATCGACACGGCGTGTTCGTCCTCGCTTGTTGCGGTTCATCTCGCTGCGCGAAGCTTGCAGGCAGGCGAATGCGAACTCGCGGTCGCCAGCGGCGTGAATGTGCAGATCGTCCCCGAAATGACAATGTCGCTGTGCAGCGCGACAATGCTCGCTCCCGATGGCTACTCGAAAAGTTTCAACGCCGCCGCCAACGGCTATGCGCGCGCCGACGGCGTCGGTGTCGTCCTGCTGAAGAAGCTCGACGACGCGATTGCCGACGGCGATCCAATCTACGCGACAATCCTCGGCAGTGCGGTCAATCAGGATGGGCGAAGCAAGGGCATCACGGTGCCGACTGTCGCCGCGCAGCAATCGGTCATTCGAGCAGCCCTCGCCGAAGCCAATATTGCCCCCGAAGACGTCTCCTATGTCGAGGCTCACGGAACCGGAACGCCGGTTGGCGACCCGGTTGAGACGCGCGCGCTCGGCGAAACGCTGTCCATCACCCGGAACGCCGAAGACCCGTTGGTCATCGGATCGGTCAAGAGCAATTTCGGCCATACGGAATCCGCTGCCGGCGTGGCGGGCCTCATCAAGCTGGCGTTGATGCACAGGCACGGTCGCATTCCGCCCAATCTGCATTTCGAGACGCCCAATCCGGCCATCGCTTTCGACGAATTGCGCCTTCACGTCCCCACTTCGCTGGAGGACTGGTCTCCGCGCGCAGGGAGCCGGATCGCCGGGGTCAATTCTTTCGGCTTCGGCGGCACCAACGCACATGCCATTGTCGGTCCAGCCCCGGTGCGCAAGGCTGCAAAGAAGCCGAAGGAGACGGCCGCGCTGCTGACCCTGTCAGCACGTAGCCCGGAAGCGCTGAAGGCGGCCGCGTCAGTTCAGGCCGAAGCGCTTCGGGGAGAAGGCGCAGCGGCCCTCCCGGATCTGGCCTCCGCCATGGCGCACAACCGGGAAGTACATGGATACAGGCTCGCCGTCGCCGCGCGCGATGCGGTATCGGCCGCCGACGCGCTGGCAGCGTATGCCGGCGGTGGACGCCGCAGCACGATGGTTGCTGGTGAAGCGGGTATTGCCGAGGGAACGCTGGCATTCGTTTTTTCGGGCATGGGCCAGCAATGGTGGGGCATGGGGCGCGGCCTGCTCGAGCGCGATCGTGTGTTCGCCGACAAGGTCGCGGAGATCGATGCCGCCTTTGCCGGTCTGACAACGGACTGGTCGCTGCTCGACCTGCTTCGGGCCGAGGAGGGCGCCTCGCGTATCGATGAAACGCAGTTTGCGCAGCCGGCGATCTTTTCGATCCAGGTGGCGCTCGCCGCCAGCTGGCGGGCGCGCGGCGTGTTTCCCGATTTCGTCGTCGGGCACAGTGTGGGCGAGGTTGCCGCGGCGCATGTTGCCGGCGCGCTCGACCTCAAGGACGCCGTGGCCGTCTCATACCATCGCTCGCGGCTCCAGGCGCGGCTCGCCGGACGTGGGTCGATGCTGGCTGTCGGTCTGTCCGCTGACCTGATCGCCGACTATCTTGAAGGTCTGGACGACAAGGTATCGCTCGCAGCGATCAATAGTCCCGGCAGCGTGACGCTGGCAGGTGATGAGGCGGCGCTTCACGATCTTTCCAGACTGTTCCAGAACGAAGATATCTTCGCCCGCACGCTCAATGTCGAATTGCCCTACCATTCGGCGGTGATGGACGAGATCCGCGACGATCTTGTCACGGCGCTGGCCGACATCCGTCCGCGCAAGAGCAGCGTGCCGATTGTCTCCACTGTTTCGGGTATGCCGCTCGACGGCGCCGCAATCGATGCTGAATACTGGGCGCGCAATGTGCGTGAGCCGGTGCTGTTCGCGCGCGCCATGGAAAGCCTCGCCAGCGCAGGAGCGCGTTATTTCCTGGAACTGGGCGCCCATCCGGTTCTGGCCACGTCGATGCGCGAGTGCCTGGAGGATCTCGGTGTTTCCGGCTCGCTCGCAGCTTCTCTGAAGCGCCGGGAAGAGGACGATCTGACTTTCCTGACGGCTGCCGGACAGCTCCATGTGGATGGTTACAGGCTTGATCGCGACGCATTTTTCGGGTCTCGGCCGCGCGATGTGGAACTGCCGACCTACCAATGGCAGCGCAGTTCTTACTGGGTGGAGTCAGAAGAGAGCCGGCAAATCCGGCTTGGCGGCAAGGGCGCCGATAATGCCCATCCGCTGCTTGGGATGCGCGAGGCATTGCCGCATCCGGTCTGGTCTGCGCGCCTGACGAGTTCAACGCCAGCCTATCTGGCCGACCACTGCGTGCAGGGCGCCGTAATTTTCCCGGCGGCAGGATATCTGGAAATGGCGCTCGCCGCGGCGCGCTCGTTGATGGAGTCGGACGCGGTCGAACTTCAGCGCGTCTCGATCGATAGTCCGCTCGTATTCAGCGACGCGGCGGCGGCCGGCGTCCGGCTCGAGGTAGCCGGGAGCGACCGTTTCGAGATCCACAGCAGCGCTACCGGCGGTGGCAGCGGACGATGGGTCCGGCACACGGTTGGGAGATTTGCCGAGGCGCGGCAGGAAACGGCGCGCACGATCGACATTTCCGCCCTCAAGGCCCGCCTTGCAGACAATCTTGAAGGTGCGGACTGCTACCGCCATCTGCAGGGGCTTGGCCTTGAATACGGGCCGCAATTTCAGGCGGTGGTCTCGGTATGGCATGACGGACGCGAAGCGCTGGGGCGCATCTCGGCACCCGAGGCGCTCACGGCAGGCTACGCCCGCCATGCAATTCACCCGGTCGTCCTGGACAGCGCGTTCCAGTTGCTGGCTTTTCTGCCGGGCGAGGGCACTTATCTCCCCGTTGCCGTGGAACGGCTTCAGTTTGTCAGGACGCCCGGCCCATCCTGCTACGGCTACGTTCGCGTAACCGGAAGTTCTGCCAGCCGGGTTGTTGCCGACGTCACCATCGCCGACGATGACGGAACGGTCTGTTGCGTTATTTCCGGCCTCGTTTGTCGCCGGATGGAGAGCGGGGCTACGAAGGCCGCCCCCAATTATCTCTACGACCGGTCCTGGATTCCCGCGCCTCTCGACCTGCCGGAACCGAATGACGGGCAGATCGAAGCCTCGATCCTGATACTTGCTACGGCCGATGAGAGGGCGCTGGCGCTCAGGCAGCATCTGGAAGGCCTGGGCCGGCGTGCCAGCATCATCGATCCGTCAAAGCTGCTGAACGGTGGCTCTGCTCCCAAGAGCGCGTTGAAGGCAATCGAAACGGCGCTTGGCAAGGATGCGGTCGGTCCGGTCGTCATCGATCTGCGAGCGCCATGCGATGCGAGCGCCGATCCCGCCTATCAGTGTGCCCGGCTTCGGGATTTGATCGTCGGCCTATCGGAGGGAAGCTGGACGTCCGAGCCTGTCCTCCATGTCGTTACCGGTGGAGCGCACCATTTCGCGGGCGATACGCAGAGCGTGCTGGAGCAGGCGGCGCTCTGGGGGTTCGGCCGCGTGTCGCTGACGGAAATGACCGAGCTCGATATTCGCCTGATCGACCTTTCGGTCAATCCGGCGGATGACGAGCTGGCGGCGTTCGCCGCCTTCGTCGCGGCGCCGGATGATGAGGATGAAATCGCCTTTCGCGGCCCTTCGCGTTTTGCGTCACGCGTCGAACAGCATATTCACCGGGTTGCCTGTGTCGGCAGCGGCAGCCTGATACACACGGTGCGCCGGCGCGGCGCGGCGAGACTGGCATTTGCGGAAGATGCGCAGTTGCCGGACGACCTCCGGCCAGGCCCGGGGCAGGTGTGCATCGAGGTTCATGCGGCCGGCATAAATTTCAAGGACTTTGCGAATATTGCCGGTTTGCTGGAAGACAGTCTGAGCATCGATCCCGATGTGTTCGGTCTGGAAGGCGCTGGCGTTGTCAGGGCCGTCGGCGAAGGCGTCACGCGATGGAAAGCCGGCGACAGGATATTCGGCGCCTTCGACCGCAGCTTCGACAGCCATGCCCTAGGCCGCGACACGCACCAGATACCACTGCCGGAAGGTCTGAATTTCACCGATGCGGCCGGTATGCCCGTCGTCTTCTGTTCCGCCCATTACGCGCTGAACAAACTTGCGCGTATCGCACCGGGCGAGACCGTGCTCATTCACAGCGCCACAGGTGGTCTCGGGCTCGCCGCAATCCAGATCGCGCGTAATGCCGGAGCACGAATTGCCGCAACAGCGGGCAGCGAAGAAAAACGGGGCTATCTTCGCGACATGGGCATCGAATGCGTGGCCGATTCACGAAGCGAAACGTTTGTTGATGCCGTGAGGACATTTACCGGCGGGCTTGGTGTCGAGGTCGTACTCAACACGCTGCCGGCACAGATGATGGAGCACAATCTGGCGCTGCTGCGTCCCGCCGTTGGCCGCCTCATTGATTTTGCGAATATCCACTATGAATCCGCTTTCGGATTCGCGGCGCTCGAAAAGGGCATTTCAGTCCATGGCTTCGATCTCCGGACGCTGAGCCTGATAGCCGCTGACTTTGTCGGTACCGAATTGCTCGACGAGGTGGCCGCGCTCTATGCCAACGGCACGATCGCACCCGTGCCTACCCGCGTCTGGCCGATAGACAAGGTCGATGAGGCAGTGCGTTCCCTCGGCAAGGCGGTGCATATCGGCAAGAACGTTCTGAACCTTGAAGACGGGATGGTCGAGGTGATCCCCGCCCGCAGCGACATCGAGGTCGATCCGGACGGAGCCTATCTTGTGGTCGCGGGCCTCAGTGGGTTTGGTCTTGCGACGGCTCGATGGCTTGCTTCGCAGGGCGCCCGGCATCTGGTGCTCGCTGCCCGGCGCGGTGCTGATACGCCGGGTTGGCAGGAGGCGTTGGCCGATGTTGCTGAGGCGGGCGTGTCGCTTTATCCCGTCGCGCTGGATGTCACCGACGCTGCGGATGTCGACCGCCTCGTCGCCCGGTTCGGCGCCGATCTGCCACCACTCAAGGGCATCATCCACGCTGCGATGGTGATCGCCGATGGTCCGGTCAAGGATATGTCCGACGAAGCGATTTCGAGCGTGATCGCGCCGAAAATACAAGGCGCCTGGAACCTCCACCGGTCAACCCTGAACCACAACCTTGATTTCTTCGTGCTCTATTCCTCGGCTTCCAACATGCTTGGCAATCTTGGTCAGGCGAATTACGCGGCAGCCAACGAGTATCTGGAATCGCTTGCGCGCTACCGCCGTGCAATCGGGCTTCCGGCCCTTGCCATAGCGTGGGGCGCGATCGGCGGCGTTGGCTATCTGTCACGCGAGACGGCGGTGGCTGAAAATCTCCGACGCCAGGGTGTCTACGAACTGACTCTGACGCAGGCCTTTTCGTCGCTTGCACACGGACTTCGCGAGAAGCTGGCGACGATCGTCGCTTCACCGCTCGACTGGGACCGGTTGCTGTTGGTCTCGCGTATCGCGAGGCGCTCGCCGCGCTTTGACGCGATGTATCCGAACGGACGCAGCACTGGCAGCGGACCGCAGGGTGCCGGCGCTGCGCTCGGCCCGGAACTGGACGGACGGGTCCTGTCGGAGATTGCGGGCATTCTCGGTATGGATGTCGATGCGCTGGATGTCGACCAGCCATTGCCGAGCCTCGGATTCGACTCTCTCATGGCGGTCGAGCTGATGGTGGCAATCGAAAAGACAGCCGGCGTGAAGATGGAGCGCATGGCGCTTCTCAGGACAGACCTTACTCCGGCCGATCTGATCGCCGAAATCCGTCGGCATGCAGGCACGGAAGAGATGCCGGCTGCCCCGCAGGAGGAAGAGCCCGAAGGCGATATTCAGGTTGAAAATCTCAGCGATAGCGAGCTGGACAGCCTTTTGGAGGAACTCTCCGCCGACGGGGGAGGACATGGCTGACGGGGGCAGTCGCCGCTTCGACGGGTTGACGACCGAACAGAAGCGGGCCTTGGCGGAAAAAATGCTGCGCGAGAAACAGACGCGCTCCCGCATGGCCGCGCCTGCATCGTTTATTTTCCCTCCCGAGTTCGCTCAGCTGCGCGATTATTTTCGCTTCGATGGCTTCAAGGGTGTGGCCGATCTCTTTTTCCAGATTTGCGACGGGCTGAATGCCGCGCATGCTGAAATCGACGGCAGGCGCTACCTCAACTTCTGCAGCTACAACTATCTTGGGATGTCTGGCGATCCGGCGGTCAGCGCCGCGGCGAAAGAAGCTATCGACCGATATGGCACGTCGGTATCTGCGTCGCGTCTCGTCTCGGGGGAACGCCCGCTGCACCGGCAGCTGGAACGCGCTATTGCCGACTGGGTACGCGCTGAGGATGCGCTGCTTTTCGTGGGCGGGTTTTCAACGAACGAGAACGCCATCGGCCATCTCATGGGCGCGGGCGATCTTGTCGTCTACGACTCCCTCATCCATGCGAGCATCCAGCAAGGTGCAAAGCTCGCGCGCGCAACCGTTGCGCCGTTTCCACATAACAATCCCGAGGCGCTGGACAAGATTCTACAGCGTCGACGCGGCGATGCCAGGCACGCCCTTGTCGTGATTGAGGGCGTCTACAGCATGGACGGGGATATCCCCGACCTGCCGCGCTTCATTGAAATCGCCAAACGACACAATGCCCTGCTGATGGTGGACGAAGCGCACTCGATGGGGGTTCTGGGAGCGACCGGTCGCGGCATTGGCGAGCATTTCGGCATTTCGCCGGGAGATGTCGACCTGTGGATGGGTACGCTGAGCAAGTCCTTTGCCAGTTGCGGCGGCTATATCGCCGGCAGAGCTGATGTCGTCGAATATCTGCGACTGACGGCGCCCGGCTTTGTTTACAGCGTCGGCCTCAGTCCACCGGATACGGCCGCTGCGCTTGCAGCGCTGGAACAGCTCAAGGCCGAGCCCGAGCGGGTGTCGACCCTGCAGGCGCGTGCCAGGCTTTTTATCGAACGCGCACGGGCTGCCGGGCTCGATACCGGGCCTAGCCACGGCTCGGCGGTAGTGCCGATCATGATCGGCTCCTCGGTAAAGTCGGTTCTGCTCTCGCGTGCGTTGATGGAGCGCGGTATTCTGGCTTTGCCGATTATCTATCCGGCTGTACCGGAGAATACTGCCCGTCTTCGATTTTTCATTTCATCGACGCATGGGGTAGATGAAATAGAGCAGGCGGTAGCGGCAACGGGGGAATGCCTTGCCAGGCTCTGAGGCTGAAAGCGTTGTAGTCACGGCTGCGCGACGTCCGGGCGCCTTTGCGGCGCTGGCGGCGCCCGTGCTCGTGCTCAAGCGCCGCTACGATCTGGTTCGCCGATTGACCGTGCGCGATATCGACGCCCGCTTTCGCGGTACCGTCCTCGGCAAGGTCTGGGCGGTCATCGCGCCGCTGGTCATGCTGGCGGTCTATACCTTCGTCTTCGGTGTCGTGCTGAATTCGCGCTGGCAGGACCAGACGGACGATCCGCTGATGTTCCCGGTCATCTATTTCAGCGGTCTGATCCTTTTCAATTTCTTCTTCGACAGCATCGCGCGGGCGCCGACCCTCATGCGCGAGCATCAGGCCTTCATAAAGAAGATCTACTTTCCGGTGGAGATATTCGCCTATTCGGTCGTCGGTTCGGCGATCTTCCGATTCGCGATCGGTCTGGCGATCCTCATCATATTCTACCTGCCGATTGCGGGATTCCCTCCGGCCGCATCGGTGATCTACCCATTCATTTTCTTCGGGCTGGTGCTGTTCACGCTCGGCTTCACCTGGATCCTGACGGCAGCGTCGGTATTCCTGCGCGATATCGCCCACGTAATTGGGCTGGTAGTTCTGCTCGCCATGTTCCTCAGTCCACTTTTCTACCCGCTGTCGGCCGTGCCCGAGGTGGCACAATGGGTGCTAATGCTGAACCCGTTGACCTACCCGCTCGAAGCATCCCGCAATGCTCTCTTTTTCGGCGAGTGGCCCGATCCGGCCGGCATGGCGATCTACATTGCCGCAGGCTGGTTGTGGGCGTCTTTCGGCTATTTCGCCTTCATGCGCGTTCGGCCGGTTTTCGCCGATGTCCTCTGACCCCATCATCTCCGCCGGAGGGCTCGGCAAGTCCTACCAGCTGTATGATCGTGACAGCGAACGACTGGTCGACATGGCGACCGGCGGTGAACGCGGCCGGCGCTTCTGGGCGCTGAAGGATGTGGACATCGACGTTCAACGCGGCGAGACGGTGGGCATCGTCGGACGCAATGGCTCCGGAAAATCGACGCTTCTGCAATTGATTTGCGGGACACTCGCACCGACCGAGGGCACCGTCCGCGTTGGCGGCAGGGTGATGCCGCTGCTTGAACTCGGCGCCGGTTTCGATCCTGATTTTACCGGCCGCGAAAATGCGCGCTTCAGCGCCGCCATCCTCGGCGTCGCCGAAGGCGCTTTCGAGGACAGGATGGCTGAAATCGAGGCCTTTGCAGGGATAGGCGAATATATCGACCGGCCGGTTCGCGAGTATTCAAGCGGCATGTATGCCAGGCTTGCCTTCGCCGTTGCCATCCATGTCGATACGGACATCCTGATCGTCGATGAAATCCTTTCTGTCGGCGATGCCGCCTTTCAGCAGAAGTGCCTCCGGTACATGCGGGGCTTTTGCGACAATGGCGGCACGCTACTGTTTGTCTCGCATGATGACGCTGCTGTCAGGGCATTGTGTCGGCGCGCCTACTGGCTGGATCGCGGCCGTGTGCAGAGTTCCGGCGATACCGACGCCGTGTGCCGGCGTTACCACGCCGCTATGTCGAAGCTCGCAATCGACGGCGAAAAGGAATCCAACTTCGAGATGGTCGATAGCGGCAAGCCTGCCAGGCGCGCGCCACGAAACGCGCCTGCCATGGCGACACCGGGTTATCGCGGCTTTCATCCCGATCGCGTCATGACGGCTATGGGCGGTGGCCGCATCACGTCGATGGCATTGACGGACGCCCTGGACGCACCCATCGCAGTCGCCCATGGCGGGCTTGAGGTAGCTGTGCACGCGGCCTTCCGACTGTTGCGGGACCTGAGATTCCCGGCTGTCCATTTCGCCCTGCGCGACCGCTTCGGGCAGGTCATCTTCGGCGATACCGCGGAGCTTGGCGAAAGCCGGACGACGGAGAGGGGGCGCGATCTCAAGGCGGTCTTCCGCTTCGTCCTTCCCTATCTGCCGACCGGCGAATACGCGCTGGAAGTCATGTTGACGGAGACAGTCGCGCAGAGCGCCGTGCTTGTCGCGCGCGAGGATGAGCCGGCCGTCCTGTCTGTCGCCACGCACCATATTTCCCACGGGCTTGCCAACATCGCCATGCGGGACATCCGCATAGAACGCGAAGCTCAAAGCGGTGGCAACGGACGGCCGGATGAGGGGATCGGCGATGTCGACTGACCCGGTGATGTGGGCTTCCGGCCTTGGCAAATCCTTTCCGCGACGCCGTACGGTGCAGGGCACAATCCGGGAAATCGTGCTGGGCGATACTGGCGGCGACAGGTTCTGGGCAGTCGCGCCGCTCGATCTGGAGATACGCCCTGGCGAAGCAGTGGGTATCATCGGACGAAACGGTTCGGGAAAATCGACACTTCTCCAGATGTTGAGCGGCACGATGGAGCCGACGGTCGGAACGATAAGGACCAGGGGCAGGGTTGCAGCGCTGCTGGAGCTCGGGGCCGGATTTCACCACGACTACACCGGACGTGAAAATGCCATCCTGAACGCCGCCGTGCTCGGTATGACGGATGCTGAAATCACAGCCAGAATCCCGTCCATAGAAGCGTTCGCAGAACTCGGCGAATATTTCGATCGTCCGGTGCGCGAATATTCGAGCGGCATGTTCGCCAGACTGTCATTTGCCGTGGCAACCCATGTCGATGCAGACGTGCTGATCGTCGACGAGGTGCTTGCTGTCGGCGACTACGCTTTTCAGCGCAGGTGCTACGCGAGGATGCGCGAATTCCGCAAGAAGGGCGGCGCATTGCTGTTCGTTTCGCATAGCGCCATGACGGTCGTTTCGGTCTGCGAGCGCGCCATCTGGCTTGACAAGGGGATCGTGAGAGCCGACGGCCCGAGTGACGCGGTCAACGAAGCCTATCAGCTCAATCTTGCAGGCCTCGGGCAGGCTGGCGGTTCTGGCGTGGTCACCGAATTGCCGGAGATCCCGGTGGATCCGCGCTGGCAAGGCCGCTCTCAGGCGATCATAGGGTCATTCGATCCGGACGCGCCGTGGCATGGCCATGGTGGCGCACGTGTTGTCGATGTCGCCTTCCGCGACATCGCGGGAACGGCATTGCAGCAGATTGCCGGTGGCGACGAAGTGGAAATGTGCATTCGCTGCCGCGCCGAGCGTGCGGTAGAGCGGCCCATCGTCGGCTTCATGTTCCGCGATGCATATGGGCAAAATCTCTTCGGCGACAACAGTTTCCTGACGACCGTCCGAAATCCTCCGGCGATGTCCGCGGACGAGACGGTCGCCACCGTATTCCGTTTTCAATTCCCGTGGTTGCCCAAGGGCGAGTACTTCGTTGCGCCATCGATCATTGAAGGTACGCAGGCAGACCATACACATCTTCACTGGATGGAAAACGCACTACGCATCGAGGTAACGGAGAGCCCCGTCAGATTTGGAGTCGTAGGCGTGCCAATGAAGGAAGCGGCGCTTACCTGACGAGCTGCCGGTCGATCGCATCGACGGCCGCCTGGAACGTGCTCGACCAGGAAACGGCGCGGAATTCGGACCTCACCTGTTCGCGCTTGCGGGTAAGCCATTCTGTGTCGAATATCGCCCGCTCGACGGCGGTGAAGACAGAGTCCTCGTCGCGTCCGTCAAAATATTCAGCCAGTTCGCCGCCGACTTCAGGGATGGAGCTGGCATCGGAACACAGGCAGACCGTTCCGTAGTGCAGCGATTCCTCAACCGGCAGTCCCCATCCTTCGGCCAGACTGGGATAGACCGTGAATGCGGCGTCGCGATACAGGCCAGCCAGCGCGACGTTGCTGACGTTGTCGAGCAGCAGCACCTTGCCGCCCAGTCCGGCGGTGTCGTCCAGTTCGGCCTCGAGGTCGGTGACGCCCCAGCCAAGGCGTCCGACGAACAGCAGCGTCGGTATGCGCGCGGCGCCGTATTTCTCGATAAGCCGCTTCCACACACGCAGCAGAACAATATGGTTTTTTCGCCGTTCGATCGTTGAGACGAAAAGAACGAATGGCGGCGCGATGATGTGCTGAACCGCGGCGGCCAGGCCCGGATCGTTGCTGAATCCGGTGCCGAATCGAAGTGGTACCACCGGCTTTTGGGGCCAGCCCATTTCGTCCGAATAGGCTTTCAACCGTTCAGCACTGTAGTGCGACGGCGTAAAGAAAAGGTCGGTATGCGCCGCTGTGGTGGCGAGCCAGTTGGCGAAATTGCTGACATGGGCAGCGGTGCAGAAATCCGGGTTGGTCGCGGGGATGATGTCATGCACGAGAAGCGCATAGCGAAGTCCGTAGCGTGCCTTGTAGCTTGCGAGAGTTTCGGAAAAATTCTGGTGTTCCCAGGGTGAGCCGAGATTGACGAGAATGTCGCCGGGGCGGACATGTGCCTGAAATTCCCGCTGTCGCCGGCGTATGTATCTGAAATCGCGCAGGCGTCTGATTGGCGTATGTATGATCGCGCGCAGGAGATAGCGCAATTTGTTCCGTCGGGCAGCGACAGTCCCCGCTGTCGCGACCGCTTTCCCATCTGCCGCGCCTTGAATCCTGGCCCTGAAATCGGCTGTGTCAAAGGCCACAAGCTTTTTTCGCGGATAGGTCAGCCGGCACAATCGCGCTCGTCCGCCGAGTGCTTCGCCGCCACCGAGCAGAATTTCTGTCACGACCCGCTGGATGCCCGTAGGCGGTCTTGCCACGGTGAAATAGCGCACCAGATCATCGATCTCGAACCAGATCGTCGGCGCGCTGTCGGTCTGGTGCTTCACGTCCGTCAACGGCGCTTACCCCACATGAGGGATCGCGTCTGCATGGCGGCGGCCATTAGGCCGGCGAAGAACGTCGACCTCAGCATCATCAGCGCAGCGGCTTTATTGTTTTCCAGACCCCGGTGAAGGCGGCGATCTGTCTGTCAGGGCCGTGCATTTCACCCTCCAGAAAAAGAAAGCTCTTTGTCTGGCGAAGAATGCGACCGCTTCCCGCCACGAACTCACCAATCTGGGTGGAGGAAAGAAACTGCATGTTCAGGTCGATCGTCACCGCATTCGGGTTGCCGGTCAGTCGGGCGCCTATGGCGCCTATCGTATAGTCGGCGAATGTCAGCATGACTCCGCCGTGAATGATGCCGTGCAGATTGGCGTGCGAGGCGTTTGTAACGAACCCCAGCTGGATGTCGCCGTCGGTATCCCGCCTGCTCCACAATTGCCCCAGTTCGCGCACGAACGGGGAACCCGACACGGGCAGCGCAGTCCAGCCAGCGGCTGCCGGATCGGGAGCGGGTGAGGGTGAATTCGTCATCGGCTGGGAGACTTTCCATTGTGACAGGTCGGCGGCTGTCATACAGCGCATATGCGATCCAAACGCAAGGCCGCGAAAGGGTTGTCTTTCCCGGGCAATCCGATCAGATTGCCGCCGCCTGCAACACGAATATATGGAGTAACCCCTCGTGGACCCGGAAACTGTCGATACTGCCGCTTCGTTCCGTGCGCCGCTCGATCCCGCGCGGGAGGGCTGGGTTCTGGAAGAAGAGTCGGGTTTTTCCGAGAAAATCGGGCCGATGTGGTATCGGCGGGCCGACGATGGTGGCGTGCATGGGGTGCGGCTGGAGGAGCGGCATACAAACGAATTCGGCATCGCCTTCGGGGGGATGCTGATGGCCTATCTCGACCACTTCATGGCTGTTCAGGTGCGCGTTGTTGCCCCCGAGCGCAAGGTCACCATTCAATTGCACACCAATTTCATGGCGCCGGCACGCGTTGGCGACTGGCTGGAGGGGCGCACGGCAATCGCCCGCCGGACTTCGTCGCTCCTTTTCACGAAGGGCACGATTACGTGCGCTGGCGAGGTTGTGGCGTCAGCCCATGGGGTCTGGAAATTCCTGAAGCCGCGCGGTTGACGCGATGCGGCCATGCGGTCGCAGCCTTCGCAACGCCCCAAATTTGTGCAAGAACCCGCCTTTACCAACTTTAGTGACGGGGTATCGTCATGAGCGCCACGGTCAAGATCAGATCCTTAACACCGCCCGACATCACCGCCCGTAAGGGACAGGCTCCGATCGTCTCGCTGACAGCCTACTCGACGCCGGTGGCACGGCTTGTCGATCCCCATTGCGACTTCGTGCTGGTTGGAGACAGTGTCGGCATGGTCGTTCATGGACTTACCTCGACGCTTGGCGTCACACTGGACATGATGATCATGCATGCAAAGGCGGTTCGCCGCGGTGTTCAGCGGGCGTTGCTGGTCGTCGACATGCCATTCGGCTCCTACGAACAGAGTCCTGCGCAGGCCTTCGCCAACGCATCGCGCATCATGGCCGAAACCGGCTGCGGCGCCGTCAAGCTCGAAGGCGGGGAGAAGATGGCGGAGACGATCCATTTTCTTGTCGAGCGCGGCATCCCGGTCATGGCTCATATCGGCCTGACGCCTCAGGCGGTGAACGCTTTCGGCGGCTACAAGGTTCAGGGTCGCGGTGCTGACGGTGCCCGCATCATGCGCGACGCCGTGGCCATTACGGAGGCAGGGGCCTTCGCTGTGGTTGTGGAGAAGGTCCACGACGCGCTCGCACGTGACATTACCCGCAAGATCGCCATTCCCACGATCGGCATCGGCGCCTCCGCCGACTGCGATGGCCAGATCCTTGTCGTGGACGACATGCTTGGTCTGTTTACCGATTTCAGGCCAAGCTTCGTGAAGCGCTATCTGGAAATGGGCGAAGAGGCGGGCAAAGCCATCGCAGCCTATGCTGACGACGTTCGCAAGCGCAGCTTTCCCGGGCCTGAGCACGTTTATGGCGATCAGCCGGCAGGCGCGAACAAGTCCTGAGCCGGTAAATCAGGCAGATTCCCTGCCGAGCCGTCCATTGCTGACCGGGGCGCGGGGAGCCATGCGAACCGATTGCTGCTCTTCAATAACGCTGGAAGCATGAGTCGGTGATTTCGGCACACCAAGGAAACGTTCGATTTCCTCGTGCATGACACGCACCAGGTCGTCCCGGCGCGATGCCAGCATTTCCGAATGACCGGCCAGACCGATGGCAAGCGGACGGCCCGTGGTGGCGATTGGCAGCAGCGTGGCGAGAATGCCGGTACCCTTGTCGACCTGACTGAGGCTGGTCGCCCATCCGTCACGGCGGATATCGGCGATAGTCCTGAGCAGCGTGTTGATGGGGACGGGAACTTCGCCGCCTGGTCTGTAGGCGTTAAGCCGGTGGAGTAGCTGGCGGATATCGCTGTCGTCATGGGCGCTCAGCAACGCCTGGCCGACGGCGGATGTCGCGAGCGATCGCGTCTGGCCGACGACGATGTGCCTTGGCATGTCGTCTTTCGGATAGATGACGTGGATATATTGGGCATGGTCGCCATTGCGTGCAGCCAGTAGCACGATCTGGCCGGTTCGTTCGAAAACGGCCTGAACGAGCCGGACGAGATTTCCCTCGGCGAAAAGCATCGGGTTGAGCCAGCTGCCGATCAGGGCGACGCGGCTCGTCGGGAAATAGGTTCTCTTGCGGTTGTCGAATTCCAGATAGCCCATCGTGACCATGCTTTTCAGCAGGGCGGACGTGCTGGACTGCGGATAACGCAGCATTTTCGACAATGCGGCCGCCGTCGCCGGTTCCCTCATCTGATCGAAGAATTCGAGGATCTGAAGCGTGCGAACGGCAGACTTGACCTGCAAAGGGGCGCTCGGCTGCGGGGCGTTTGGCCCACTGGGACGCATTAGAAACTCCTGAAGTTTATGCTGAATAATTAAGCAATTAACACTTGAATGATCGTTGAGCCGTTGCGCTGAGTCAACGCGTGAGCAGCTTTCCAAGCCATGCAAGTGGTGCATAACGTCGCACCCGTCCGCTGCGCCTGTCCTTTCCCGAGTTGAAACTCGCCCGGCGATCGGTATGACTGCTTCCGGCTTTCAGGGAGGAACAACATGACAATCAATTACGAGCGGGCGCTCAAATTCCAGATTCCGGACGTTGAGCAGACCTATACCGAGCGCGATGTGATGCTCTACGCGCTCGGCATCGGCATGGGCAACGACATCAGCGATGCCGGCCAGCTTCGTTTTGTCTACGAAAAGGACCTCCATGTCGTGCCGACGATGGCGGTCGTTCTCGGCGAATCCTTCGATTGGACCTACGATCCGGAACTCGGCATCAATCAGGTCATGACCCTGCATGGAGAGGAATATCTGACCGTGCACAAGCCGTTGCCGACATCAGGCACGGTTGTCGGTCAGAGCCGCATTGTCGATATCGTGGACAAGGGCGAGGGGCGCGGAGCGCTCGTCATGTCCGAGCGCAAGCTCTACAACAAGGGCAATGGCGATCTGCTGGCAACATTGAAGATGACCGGTTTCGCACGGGCCGACGGCGGTTTTGGCGGTCCGAAGCGACCAACGCCTGCGCCGCATGCCTTGCCAGACCGCGCGCCCGATCATGTCTGCGAGCTCCCGACCTATGAACAGATCGCGCTGGTCTACAGGCTGAGCGGCGATTGGGTGCGATTGCATGCGGATCCGGATGTGGCGAAGTCGGCCGGTTTTCCAAAGCCCATCATGCATGGCCTATGCAGCTACGGCATGGCCTGCCATGCGGTTCTGCGGACAGCCTGCGGCTACGATCCGGCGAAGCTGAAGAGTTTCGACTGCCGTTTCACCGCCCCGGTATTTCCCGGTGAGACCTTCCTCGTCGACATCTGGATCGACGGCAAGATTGTCAGCTTCCGCAGCCGACTGAAGGATCGTGACGTGGTTGCGATCTCCAATGGCCGCGCTGAACTGGTCTGAAACTAGAGCACGTATCGCCGGAATGTGCCGTATTCCATGCGGCGCATCGTGATTTCCGAATTGGGGTCGATCTGATCGCGATTGCGGATCTTCGGTTCGAGTTCGTCGATCACCAGCCGCGTGATGCGAGGCAGGTTGAGTTCGCGCGCCTCCGGCAACGTCACCCAGGCAGGCGCCTCCAGTTCCTTGTCCGGGACCTCGACTGAGCGGGCGATGGCATCAGCCTCGACAGCAAAGAATCGCGCGTCGAAGCGGCGCGGCTGGCTCGGTGGGGTGATTGCCCGCGCGACGAAGCGCAGGCGCGATATCGAAGGAACGATCCCGTGCGCCAGGAACGCGGCCCATTCCGGATCGCTGACGGACGGGACGCTTTCGGCGGGTTCGCCGATCAACACGCCCATTTCCTCATAGGCTTCGCGAACGGCGGCGAGCGCGAAGGCGCGGGCGCGCATCGCGTCGGTGCGCGGCCCGGCCATTTTGAGAAGCTTGCCTTCGACCACGGGATGCAGGCGGTCGACAGCGGGGGCGAACCTGTCGCCCCGCTCGACCCGCCCGCCGGGGAAGACGAAAGCGCCGGGATAAAAGACATGGGTCGAAGCGCGCTTGCCCATCAGCAGGCTGATATCTTTTCCCTCGCGGCGGTAGATGATGAGCGTGGCGGCATCCTTGGGGCGCAGCGCGCGCTTTCTCGCATTCCCGGCGTCGCCGGATTGGCTGGAACGAACGGATTTTATCGGCATTTCTTCCCTGTCTTTTTGTGCGTTCGCACTTCGTTGTGCGAGACTACAATAGGCGGAAACGGCGATGTGAACACCCATTCAACGGCATGGGCCCAATGCGCGGGGCGCATCGCGGCGCGAGACCGGGTGGCCTCGGTAACGGCAAGGGAGGACTCCATGAGCATTTCAGGGATTACCGAAAAGCAGCTGTTTAGGGAGCAGTGCTACGTGAACGGCCGCTGGGTCGGCGCTGCAAATGGCGCAACCCTTGATGTATCCGATCCCGCGACCGGCAAGAGGATCGCTGCGGTCCCTTCGTTATCGTCAAGCGATACCCGGGACGCCATTGAAGCGGCCGAGCGAGCCTTCCCTGCATGGGCGGCGCGTACCGGCAAGGACCGAGCTGCGATCCTGCGGAAATGGTTCGAACTGATCATGGCCCATCAGGACGATCTGGCCGCGATCATGACGTCAGAGCAGGGCAAGCCGCTTGCCGAGGCAAAAGGTGAGATCGTCTATGCGGCAAGTTTCATCGAATGGTTTTCGGAAGAAGCAAAGCGCGTATATGGAGACACGATCCCCGGCTATTCGGAGGAACGACGCATCGTCGTCATCAAACAGCCGGTCGGCGTCTGCGCGGCGATAACGCCGTGGAACTTTCCCGCGGCAATGATCGCACGAAAGGTCGGGCCGGCGCTCGCGGTGGGTTGCACGATGATCGTCAAACCGGCAAGCCAGACGCCACTCAGCGCCCTTGCGCTCTGCGTCCTTGCCGAACGCGCCGGCATTCCGGCGGGCGTTCTCAATTGCATCACCGGTTCGGCGAGCAGAATTGGCGGTGAGCTCACTTCCAATCCGACCGTTCGAAAACTCTCTTTCACCGGTTCCACGGAGACCGGCAAGCTGTTGGTGAAGCAATGCGCGGATACGATGAAGCGCACCTCCATGGAGCTTGGTGGCAACGCGCCGTTCATCGTCTTCGACGATGCCGATCTGGATGCGGCTGTCGAAGGGGCCATCGCTTCAAAGTATCGCAATGCAGGGCAGACCTGCGTATGCGCGAACCGGATCTTCGCGCAGGATCGGATTTACGATGCCTTCGTGCAAAAGCTTGCTGCCAGAACACGAGCACTCAAGGTCGGCAATGGCATGGAGGATGGCGTGGAGATCGGCCCGCTGATCGATGAGACTGCAGCCGAAAAGGTCGAAGCGCTCGTCGGCGATGCGGTCAGGCTGGGTGGCGAAATCGTGCTGGGTGGCAAGCGCCATGAACTGGGCGGCACATTCTTTGAGCCAACCGTCATTGCCGGAGCCTCCACCGACATGCGTGTTTTCCATGAGGAAATCTTTGGACCTGTCGCCCCGGTCTTCCGGTTCAGAACGGACGATGAAGCAATCTCCATGGCCAACGACACGATCTTCGGCCTCGCGGCGTATTTCTACGGCAGGGATATTTCGCGGGTCTGGCGGGTCGCCGAAGCGCTGCAGTTCGGCATCGTCGGGATCAACGAGGGGCTGATATCCACCGAGGTTGCGCCGTTCGGCGGAGTCAAGCAGAGCGGCCATGGCCGCGAAGGCAGCAAGTACGGCGTCGAAGACTATCTCGATGTGAAGTATCTCTGCATGGGCATCGGCGCGCGGCCGGCCTGATCTCGCCTGTTGCCGGTATCGGTTGCTCCGGCGCGCGAACAGCCCTATTGTTCATTGGTCTGATCATTAGGGTTTTTGAAATGGGTGAGATCGCGCGCAAGACTGGTGCGTTCATTCCGGTGAAGACCAGGCGGGCCTTCGAGGAAATCTGCGACCAGATTCGCGGTGAGATTCAGGCCGGCAATCTCGTGCCTGGAGACAGGCTGCCTTCCGAACGCGATCTTGCCGAACAATTTCAGGTCAGCCGCTCCACCGTGCGGGAAGCTTTCCGCACCCTTGAGATCAGCGGCGTTGTCACGTTGCACAAAGGGTCCAAAGGCGGCGCGGTCCTTCAGCGCGGCGACAATCAGCCGATTACCCAGACCATGCATGATCTGCTCATGCTCGGCAGCATATCGCTGCAGGATTTCACCGAGGCCCGCGTTTGCATCCAGAAGGAAATTATCGAGTTGGCCTGCGAGCGGGCAACCGATGAAGACTATGACGCAATTGAACAAAACATCGCCAGGACATCCGAAATCAGCCTCGCTGACCGGCTTGAAGAGCGCACCGAACTGACGATCGAATTCTATTCGCTTCTGGCCAGGGCCTCGAAGAACAGCGCCATGGCCATTCTGATGAGCGCCATCACCGAACCATTGCGCGACTACCTGCGTCGGCTCGGTCCCGACCGCAGCTGGAACGTTGCTGAATCCAGATTGAAGTTTCTGGGTCACTTGCGGCGACGCGACAAGGATGCCGCCGTTGCCGAAATGGTCGCACATATGACGCGGTTGCACGCATTCATGATCGGCAAGATCGAGAGTTGATTTTCCCACTTTTGCCGGCGCCACCGACGGCTGCGCTCATGGGGCAGGCATGAATCTTTGTTGTCGGGTCTTGAAATGCGCTAATGGTTCGGCCAATGTGCTTTTAGTGAATGACAAGCTGACGCGATTGGGGTGAAATCGCGTAAAAAGAACCGCCGAAGGCATGACCTTTCGGCAGCAGCAGGCGAGGAACGATGGACAGTCAGCGGCCGGTACCGATGCCCAACGCCGAAACGGCGCCGTTCTGGACGGCGACGGCAGAGGCGCGTCTTTCGCTACCCCGCTGCAACGACTGCGATCGCCTGTTTTATCCGCCGCCACCGCGTTGCCCGCATTGCCTGAGCGATGAACTGGTCTGGGAAGACGTTGCCGCAAACGGCAAGCTCTATTCCTGGACCGAGATCTTTCTTGAGGCCGTCCCGGGGATTGCAGCGCCGACGCTTCTCGTATCCGTTGAACTCGCCGGGCAGCGAGGCCTCGTGATGCATATGCTCGCTCACGAACCGCGGGTGAAGGATCTGCCGCTCGGCAGCGCCATGAGCATTCGCTTCGGTGCTCTGGAGAACGGCGTTCGTCTTCCTTATGCCGAACCGGCGGGAGACGCCGCATGACGCTCAGTGGTGCAACCGCCATTTGTGGCTTCGGATCGTCGGAGATCGTCCGCCGCTCGGACCGGAGCATCACCGCGTTTTCGCTCGATGCCGCGCTGGCAGCTCTTGAGGATGCAGGTATCGCGCGCGACGAGATCGACGGGTTTGTCGGCGCGCCATGGGCGCCCAATGCCGGCGCGGTCAATGCCGATGGCGCCGACGAAATTTCAATGGTCGCGTTTGCCCGGGCGATGGGTTTGAAGAACCTGCGCTACACAGCAGACCTCTATCAGGGCTACTCGACGGATATGGTTGCAACAGCCGCGCAGGCCCTGGCCTCCGGCCGCTGCCGGTATGTGCTCGGTCTGCGCGCGATGTACAACGTTCAGGGCGTCAGTTACGGCACCGGCAATGCAGAGCCGGCATTCGGCAACGAGCAGTTCACCAAGCCCTTCGGTTACAAGATCGGCGGTGCCCGCTTCGCCTTGCGCATCAATCGCTACATGCAGCGTTTCGGGATGAAGCGCGAAGACCTTTACGAGGTTGTTGCTCTCTCGCGCCGCCATGCGGCAGCCAATCCGCTGGCGGTCTGGCGCGGCAAGGAAGTGTCGCTCGAGCAATACATGGACTCCGGCATGGTCGCCTATCCGCACTGCATGTTCGATTGCGACATGCCCGTGTGCGGTGCGTCTGCCTTCGTCATGGCGCGGGTAGAAGACGTGCCGGGCAGCGCAAATCCCGCCTTCGTCTCGGGCCTCGCCGGCTGCCACCAGCCGCTTGAGGTCTTCGACATGAGCGGCCTCAAGCGCGAGGACGTCGGTCTGTGCCAGCTTTATGACGGCTTTTCCTCCATGGTCTATGAGTGGCTGGAAAATTTCGGCTGGTGCGGCGAGGGCGAAGCCTGGAAATTCGTTCGCGACGGCCATGCCAATGCCGATGGCCGGCTGCCGGTGAACACCTTCGGCGGCAGCATCGGCGAGGGGCGGCTGCACGGCATCGGCCATCTGCGCGAGGCCTATCTGCAGGTTACAGGCAGGGCCGGTGCCCGTCAGGCGGCGAGAAGTGACAATTGTCTGGTTCAGGTCGGTCCCTACGATACGGGGTCGTTTGTCATGTTGAGCAGGGAGGCACGCTGATGGCGGCGTTGAAACTGCGCGACTATCTCAAGGTGCCCTACATTCTGGAAGCCCAGGGCATCGAGATTGGTCCCGACCGCTGGCTGCGCAAGCTGAGCTATCCCGAACTCGGCGATTTCTGCGCCGAGGCTGAAATCGTCGAAGTCGCGCTGGCTGAGCTGGAACGCATGCGCATCCGTGCCATCGTCGCCGGATTGCGCGAGGGCAAAGAGCCGCCGATGCCGCGCGCGCCGCTGCGTAGCGCCGATCCGGAATGGCTTGCCGGCGAACTCGGGATCCTGGCCGAGATCAGGGATCTGCTCGACAAGACCGCTGACGAAATCAGCGCCGGTGACGGCGCCCGATAGAGAAATGAACTGACCGCCTGTTCTTTAGGAGGATTTGAAAATGCTCTCGCATGAAGACAATGAAGCCCTGGTGCGCGTCGGACCTGGCACGCCGATGGGTGACCTGTTCCGCCTCTACTGGATTCCCTTTTTCCCGGCAGATGATCTGGAGAAGGACGGACAGCCGCAGAAGGTGCGTCTGCTCGGCGAAGATCTCGTCGTCTTCAGGGATACCGAGGGACGCGTCGGTCTCGTCGACCATGTATGCCCGCATCGCGGCGCGCCGATGTTCTTTGCCCGCAATGAGGATTGCGGCCTGCGCTGCGTCTATCACGGCTGGAAATTCGACGTCGACGGCAACACGCTGGACATGCCCGCCGAACCTGCTCGCAGTCGCTTCAAGGAGAAGGTCAGGATCAAGGCTTATCCGTGCGTCGAGCGCAACGGCATGATCTGGACTTACATGGGTCCTGAAGACGAGGACAGCCGGCCGCCGCTTCCCAACGTGGAGTGGAATCTGGTGCCGGAAGAAAACGTCGTCATCACCGTCCGCGTTCAGGAATGCAACTGGCTTCAGGCGCTGGAAGGCGAGATCGATTCCGCGCATGCGGCGATCCTGCACGGACGCATCGATTCAGAAGGTGCGATCAACAAGTGGGTCGCTGCCCGCGACCTGCGGCCGACCTTCGAATGCATGCGCCAGGATTTCGGGATGAGCATCGCGTCGAAGCGCATTTTTGACGAGCAGCAGAACTACTGGCGCGTCAATCAGTTCGTGATGCCCTTCTATACGCTGGTCCCGCCCATGTCGAACTTCCCAGAGCTCAGCGGTCACGCATGGGTCCCGATCGACGATGAGAACACGCTGTGCATCATGTTCTCCTACCACCCGAACCAGCCGATGTATCCGCGCACCAAGGAGATCTTCATCGAAGGTCACAAGGGACGTGAGAGCGGCCATGCCAGCCGCCACGCCTACGAGCCGAAGAGCCCGATGACGCCGTTCCACAAATATTGGACCAAGTTCAAGCTGGAGAACGGTTACGACCTGAACTACGAGCTCCAGCAGTCGACCTGGTTCTCCGGCCTTCCGGGACTGTGGGTGCAGGATGCCGCCTGCCAGTCGGGTGCCGATCCGATCTACGACCGCACCAAGGAAAATCTCGGCACCAGCGATACCGGTATCGCGATGACCCGGCGCGTGCTGCTTGAACATCTTGGCGCCTATCGTGACAGCGGCCTGAAGCCGGAACGCTACGACGATCCGGACCTCTACATGGTCCGCGCAATCTCCGTGAAGCTCGACAAGGAGCAGTCCTGGAGCGACGACGCGGCCCATTTCATGGAAGCAAGGCTTGGCGAGGGCTTCGGCTACACGCCGTAATGCATCGCGGCTGAACGACAGGGCGGCCCCGCACAGAAGATGCGGGGTCGCCATTTCACAACTGAAAGAACGGCAAGGGACTGCGAATGACCGGTGAAACCATTGACGTGCGCATCAACCAGATGCGCTACGAGGCAGCGACGATCGTTTCGCTGGAGCTGGTCCCGGTCGATGGCGGCGACCTGCCTGCCTTCACGGCGGGCGCACATATCGATTTGATCCTGACCGACAAGATTCGCCGCAGCTATTCCCTCCTGAACGACCAGGGCGAGCGCGACCGTTATGTTGTCGGCATCCACCGGGACCCGGACAGCCGCGGCGGCTCCCGCATCGTCCATGAGCGACTGCGGGTCGGGCAGGTCATCAAGATCAGCCCGCCGGTCAATGACTTTCCGCTCGACGAGAGCGCCCGTCACATTGTGCTGCTTGCCGGCGGCATCGGCGTGACGCCGATCCTTTGCATGCTCCGCCGCTTGCAGGCGGAAGGAAAATCATGGGAGTTGCACTACGGCGCCCGCAACAGCACGGCTGCGGCTTTCCTTTCCGAGATAAAGGAAATTGCGAAAGACGACCCTTCACGCATTCACATGTTCTTCGACGACGAAAATCCGGGCAAATATATCGATATCCCGGCTATTGTGGCGGCCCAGCCCGACGATGCGCATTTCTATTGCTGCGGTCCGGTTCCCATGCTCGATGCCTATGAAAAGGCAACGAAAGATCTGCCGCGCGAGCGGGTACACATGGAATACTTCTCGGCCAAGGAGGAGGTGGCGCGCGAAGGCGGCTTCGACCTCGTGCTCCAGAAGAGCGGAAAGCACATTACGGTGCCGCCGGGAAAGACCATTCTCGACGTGCTGATCGAAAACAAGGTCAATGTCTCGTTCTCCTGTTCGGAAGGCATTTGCGGTACCTGCGAGACGGCCGTGATCGAGGGTGTGCCTGACCATCGCGACCAGTTCCTGACCGACGAGGAAAAGGCCAGCAACAAGCTGATCATGGTCTGCTGTTCGGGCGCGAAGTCGGCCAAACTGGTGCTGGACCTGTAGCGCTACCAGGCCATTTCCAGAATTTCGCGAACGTCTTCCGGCCCTTTTACCGGTCTCGGATTGGTCGCTGTCCAGCGATCTTTCATGGTCAGTTCTGACAGCCGGTCGAGGTCCGCCTTTTCAACGCCGACATCTTGCAGACGGTGCGGCAGACCAAGCCCCTCGATGAAGCGAGCGCAGATGTCGGCCGCATCGGCCTGGGCGTCTCCCATCGCCTCGCTTGCAAGCTTTTGCTGGGCGGCGTTCACGGGCGCATTCCACCTGAGTTCGTGCGGCAGCATGAGGCATGAGGTGATCCCGTGCGGAACGCCCGCAGAGCCGCCGAGAATGTGGCCGATCGCATGGCCGATGCCTTTTTCGACGCCGCCCTGCACGCCGACCAGCGAAAGCCATGCGCCGACCATGCAGTCGAGGCGCGCTGCAAGATCTTCCGGCGCTTCCCTCGTCCGCATCAAACCCGGCAACAGGAGCTTCAGCGCATGGATTGAGGCCGCGTCGGAAAACGGCCCGGCATTGATCGAGCAGATGTCCGCGACCGCGTGGTGGACAGCCCTGACTCCGGATGAAAGCCAGAGTTCATCGGGTGTATCGAGCGTTGCCGCCGGGTCGAGGATGACGGATGTCGGTGCAAGGTCGCGATGCCGGTAGCTTTCCTTGGCCCCCCTTTCGAGATTGGTGATCCCGGCGAGCGCCGTGAACTCGGCGCCCGACAGCGTCGTCGGAACGGCGACAGCCGGCACGTCAAGGGTCAGGCTTTCTGCAGGGCTGCCGGGCACATTGCGATATGCGCTCAACCCGGCCGGATCGGAGACGTTTGCGGCGAGCGCGATGCGCATGCCCTTGACCGCGTCGGTAATGGAGCTTCCGCCGATACCGACCAGCAGGTCCGCATTGGCTTCCCGGGCCTCTCCTGCGATGCGCACGACATCAGCCGAAGGCGAATGAGCCCGAATTCCCGATGTGACGCCCGCGAGCCTGCTTCCCAGATGCGCTTTGAGTTCCGCGGCCAATGGCATCTTTTTCAGGAGCGTCGCGCTTGAGACGACAAAAACCCTCTTGGTACCCAGCCGGTCGCATTCGGCCTTGAGGGCATCGAGCCACGGCATTCCATAATGGACGTTGTCGGCGCGTGGATAATTATAGGTGCCGGGCTGCATGGCTTCCTCCGTTGTTCGCGATCTCATGGCCGCGTTAGTTGACATCACAAATTTTTGCCGCGTGTCGGCAGGCGACCATTGTCGGTGCCGAATTGTGAGTATACAAACTGAATACTCAATCACTCATCTGGCGGCGGGTACACCCTGTCCGGAGACTGCTGCCAAATAAAAAGAAACTCGGGAGGAACAGACTGATGGCGGTTACCGGCGGGATTCTCGTTGCCCAGGCGATCAAGAAGGCGGGTATCGACACCTTCTTCTTCATCATGGGCGCGCCGATGCTTCAGTCCGAGAGTACGGCGCTCAAACTGGGATTGCGCGGAATCGACGTCCGGCATGAACAGGCAGCCGTCATGGCCGCACAGGCTTATTGCCGGCTTCGCAACAGGCCGGCCGCCTGCATGGCAGCTTCCGGCCCGGGCACGACGAACCTCGTGACAGGCGCGGCACATGCCATGCTCGATTGCGTGCCGGTATTGCTGCTGGGCGGATCGAGCCCGCAGGATCAGTCCGGCCGCGAGCCGTTCCAGGAGATGGACCAGCTTGCGATGATGCGTCCCTGCGTCAAATGGGCTGAACGTGTCCACCATGCCGAGCGCGTCCCCGAATTCATCGATCGGGCTCTTCACATCGCGACGTCCGGCAAGCCGGGTCCAGTGTATCTCGATTTGCCGGCTGACATGCTGATGACGGAAGTCGAAGAAGACAGCGTCATCTGGCCGGCAACACCGTTCGATATCGACGACCGGCCGAGACCGGCACTCGAACAGGCGAAGGTCGACGCGATCATCGCCGAACTCGGAAAGGCAAAGCAGCCGGTCATCGTCACCGGCGGCGGCGCACTGTGGTCGGGCGCGGGCGCTGAATTGCAGACTTTTGTCGAGAAGACCGGAATTCCATTCTATGCGACGCCGCAGGGTCGCGGCATCGTACCGGACGATCATGATCTGAGTTTCCTGTCCGCGCGTTCGACCGCCTTCCGGGAAGCGGATCTGGTTCTCGTGCTTGGTACCCGCATGAACTACGTTTTTGGCCACATGGCGCCGCCCCGTTTCAGGGCCGATGCACGCCTCGTCAGGATCGATATCGAGCCGCGCGAGATTGCCGTCAGCCGCGGGTTGGCGATTGGCGCCGTCGCGGATCTGAGGACGGCGCTTGGTCAGCTCAATGAAGCGCTCGCCGCCGGCAAGGCACCAGATTATTCGGCCTGGACGGACAAGCTGCGCAAGAAGGATGTCGAGAAGAACCAGGCCTCTGCCGAACAGGGCGGCAACAACGGTATGCCGATCCACCCGGCCCGTCTTTGCGAGGAAGTGCGTGATTTTGCAGGACGCGACGGCGTGCTGGTTGTGGACGGACAGGAAATCCTCAACTTCGGTCGACAGATCATCCCTTCGTTCAAGCCGGGCCACCGTCAGAACTCCGGCACATTCGGCACGATGGGCGTGGGTATGCCGTTCGGCGTCGGGGCCAAGGTCGCCTGCCCGGAAAAGGAAGTCATCGTCCTGCATGGGGACGGCTCCTTCGGCATGAACGCCATGGAGTTCGATACCGCCGTGCGCCACAACCTGCCGGTGATCGTGATCATCAGCCTGAATGGCGGCTGGACGGGCGACCCCGATCACTCCCGTCCGGGCCGCGATCTTGGCTATACGCGCTTTGACAAGATGGCAGAGGCTTTCGGCGGGCATGGCGAACTCGTCGAGAATCCGGAAGACATCCGCCCCGCGCTGGAGCGCGCAAGGGCTGCCAATGCCGCCGGCAAGCCGGCATTGGTCAATGTCGTCACCGACTGGCGCGTCAAGTCGACGACCTTCGCCTTCACGCGCTATACGACCTGATCGAACGACGACCGCTCAACGGCGGCTGATTAGAAAAAAATGGGGAGGAGCGACGATGGAAATTGCCGGTACGAAGGCACTTGTTACGGGCGCGGCCAGCGGAATCGGCCTTGGCATGGCGCGCGCGCTGGCGCGGGCCGGCGCATCGGTCGCGCTCGCCGATGTGGACGCCGAGGGGCTTGAACGCGCGCGGGCCGAACTGGCGGCGACAAACGCAGAAGTTATTACCGTTCCGCTCGACGTCACCGATCGGAAGTCCTGGGAAGCGGCCTGCGCGAAGATCGAGGCGGCCTGGGGCCATCTCAACATCATCTGCAACAACGCCGGAATTTCCAGCCTGCGTCTTCCCATCGGCGAATTCACGCCTGAGATGTGGGACGATCTGATGGCCATAAATCTGAATGGCGTGTTCAATGGCTGCCACTATTTCATCAGCCGCCTCTGGAACCAGGATGCGCCGGGTCGGATCGTCAACACCGCGTCCATCGCCGGCTTCTTCGCAACGCCGAAGATGGCAGCCTACAGCGCCTCAAAATATGCCGTCGTTGCTCTGTCCGAAGCCATCCGCTTTGAGCAGGCGGGCGGAAATCTCGGCGTTTCGATCCTTTGCCCGGGATTTGTGAACACCAACATCGCGGCCAATTCGCTCAAGAAAGCGGGCATCGAGCCACCGACGCAGGCAGCCGGCGAAGAGCGCGCGAACATGCGCTCGCGCCTCGCGGACTCCATGAGTCCTGACGAGGTCGGCAATCTCGTCGCCGAGGCGATCACCGGGGAAAAGGACTACATTTTTCCCCATCCAGAATATGCCGAAGTGGTGGATGCTCGAATGCGCATCATCAACGAGGCGCTTTCTCAAGCCGAGCAACGCGGTCCGGCCGACGACCTTCAGGCCATCGGCGGCGCGTGGCTTGCGGGAGGGCGCTAGGACATGTCCGGCAGGGAGCGTTTCAAGGGTCGCAACATCCTGATCACCGGCGGTGCGCGGGGGCAGGGCGCGGAGGAAGCACGCCGGCTATGCGCCGAGGGCGCGCGCGTTTTCATCACCGACGTGCTGGATGCCGAAGGCGAGGCGCTGGCTCGCGAACTTGGGGACCGCGTTTCCTTTTCCCATCACGATGTCAGCAGTGAAGCGGACTGGCGCAGCGTATGCGATGAAATTCGCCTGGCTGGCGGGTTGCACGGGCTTGTCAACAATGCCGGGATCTTCAATCCGCTGCCCATCGCCGATACGAGCGCGCAATCGTTCGAGGCTCATTTCAGGGTCAATCAGCTCGGTTGCTTTCTGGGCATGAAGCTTGGCGCTGAAGTCGCAGCACCTGAAGGCGCGTCGTTCGTCAACATTTCGTCCATCGCGGGTCTGCGCGGTACGCCGGGTATCGCCTATACGGGAACCAAATGGGCCCTTCGCGGCATGACCAAGACGGCAGCTGTCGAGCTCGCGCCCAGGAAAATTCGCGTCAACTCGGTTCATCCCGGCCTGATCGATACGCCGATGCTCGATGTCATGGAACCGGAACGCCGCCAGAAGCGCGTCGGTTTCGTGCCGCTCGGCCGCTCTGGAACGGTTGAGGACGTGGCGGATCTGGTGCTTTTCCTGCTGTCCGACGAGAGCAGCTATATCACCGGCGCCGAGATCGCGGTGGATGGCGGGATAACCCTGTAAGGTCGCCTTGGTGAGCTCAGATGCCGTCGCCCGCCTGATGCACTTTCGGCAGGTTGGCGAGCATTCGCTGAAGGAGTGTAATCGACTGGAGCCGTTCTTCATCGGAAAAGCCGTCCAGCAGGGCCCTCTCGCGTACGAGCGCAACATCGAGAATCTCGTTGTAGAGCAGGGCGCCTTTTGCGGTGAGAAGCAGCTCTATGCTGCGTCGGCCCGGCTTTTTGGCGGTGGCGAGGCCCTTTTGCTTAAGCGACGCGATGCTGCGGCTGACGGCGGCCTTGTCCATGCCGAGGAATTCGCTGATCTCGGCACCCGTGCCCGATGTCTTCACGCCGAGATAGGCGAGCACGCGCCAGTCGGCGATGCCAATACCGAAGCGTTCTCGGTAGAGGCTGGAGCCGCCAGCTGAAAGCTTGTTGTTCAGCCATGAGAGGAGAGCGGGAACGTAGTTATCGAGATCCAGCGGCAACGGGTCGGGGACTGTCGGCTTCAATTCGTTCTTCCTTGCGCTTTGCTGCGAACAGGACGCCGTTGAGCATGGCCTCTCAATCGCCGATCATCGTGACAGATTGACTGATCAACATCCATATCACGAGCGCGGCGTTCATCACATATGTTGACAATACACATGTTGACAACCGGGATCTTAGTTGACATATCAACAATGATATGGGATCGGAATAATGCCACATGTACCGAACCGTCCGGCTGGCTGTACGATCAGCCCCGTAGCGGAAAAGACAAAATACCGGGAGGAAGATTGTGGCTGACGCGAATATGCCCGTAGCGCTCGTTACCGGCGCAGCCAACGGTATCGGCTGGGCGACGGCAAGCCGTTTTGCTGAAGGCGGCTACCGGGTTGTTCTGGCTGATATTGAAGCCGACGCGGTGAAAGCGCGTGCCGGGGAGCTTGGCGGCGGGCATATTGCCGTCGCATGCGATGTGGCCTCCGAAGCCGATGTCCTGAAGATGTTTGAGCGGATCAGGGCCGAATGCGGCAGGCTTGATGCTGTTGTGAACAACGCCGGTATCGGTAATCCGCATCTTCCCACACTTGAGCAGACGGCGGAGAATTTCTCCCGGATCGTCGATATCCACCTCAAGGGCACATTCATGATTTCGCGCGAGGCGTTTCGCATGATGAGCGAGGCTGGCGGGGGGACGATCGTCAATCTGAACTCGATAGCCGGCGTGGCGGGTCTGCCAAGGCGGAATTCATATGGCGCGGCCAAGGCCGGTGTCGGCCAGCTGACGAAGATGATGGCTTGCGAATTCGCCTCAAAAGGCGTCCGCGTCAATGCGGTTGCGCCCGGCTATACAGCCACCGCACTTGTGATGAAGCTTCGCGACGAGGGGTTCATCGATACCAGACGTCTTGCCGCGCGTACGCCGCTTGGCCGTCTGGCGCGCCCCGCCGAGATCGCGGAGGTGATCTTTTTCCTCAGTTCGCCGGCGTCGAGCTATGTCACGGGCGTGACGCTCAACGTCGATGGCGGATGGACGGCTTTCGCCGATGCGGGGGAGGCGGCGACGCCGCTTCCCGAAGAGTGATTTTGCGTCCCCGCGTACTGGTGGTCTCGCCGTGGCTGTGCGGGGTATGGGGAAATGATATTTGAAATGACTGCGCTGACTGGCAGCCATTTCAGAGGCTGACGAAGAGAAGAGGAAGCGATCCATGAGTGAAACAGCAAAGACCAATGGCGAACTGGCGCACAGCCTTGATGTCATTATCGTCGGCGCCGGTTTTGGTGGCCTTTATGCGCTCCACAGGATGCGCGGAATGGGCCTGTCGGCGCGCGTGCTCGAGCAGGGCGACGATATCGGCGGCACCTGGTTCTGGAATCGCTATCCCGGCGCCCGCTGCGATGTGGAGAGCATGCAGTACTCCTACTCGTTCTCCGACGAGATCGCGCAGGAATGGGAGTGGAAGGAACTGTACGCGACGCAGCCCGAAATCCATGCCTACATCAAATTCGTCGCCGACAAGCTCAAGCTTCGCGACGGCATCCAGCTGAACACGAAGGTGACGTCTGCGAAATTCGATGAGAAGACGCGGCGCTGGACGGTCACGACGGAAGCCGGTGAAACGTTCGATGCGCGCTATTGCATCATGGCGACCGGCTGCCTTTCCGTGCCGCTTGCGCCGGATATCCCCGGGCTGAAGGAGTTCGGTGGCGAGGTCTTCATGACATCCGACTGGCCCAAGGACGGTGTCAATGTCGCCGGCAAGCGCGTCGGTCTGATCGGCACCGGTTCGTCCGGCATCCAGATCACGCCGCGTCTGGCCGAGAAGTCCGCGCAGCTGCACGTCTTCCAGCGTACGCCGAACTATTCCATTCCGGCGCAGAACCGCCCGCTCGATAGCAACTACATCGACATGTGGAAGAAGAACTATCCCGAACGTCGCAAGATCGCGCGCGCCGCGCGCAACAACACGATGAACAGCCCAGGTCAGCGTTCTGGCACCGAGGTGACGCCGGAACAGTTCAAGGCCGAACTGGAATCGCGTTGGGCTTCCGGCGGCATCGGCTTCATGTACGCCTTTACCGACATCACGACGAACCGCAAGGTCAATGAAATGACCTCCAATTTCGTTCGCGACAAGATCAGGGAGATCGTGAAGGATCCGAAGAAGGCGGCGATCCTCGCACCTTCCAACTATCCGATCGGCGCGAAGCGCATCTGCGTCGATACAGACTATTTCGACACCTTCAATCGCGAGAACGTCGCCCTCCACGACATCAAGGCGGACCCGATCAAGACCATGTCGAAGGACGGTGTGGTTCTTGAGAGTGGCGAGACCGTTCCACTCGATATCCTCGTACTCGCAACCGGCTTCGACGCCATGACCGGCGCGCTCAACCGCATCGACATTCGCGGTGTGGGTGGCAAGGCGATGAAGGAGAAATGGGTTGACGGGCCGCGCACCTATTTCGGCTTGATGGTTTCGGGCTTCCCCAACATGTTCATTGTCGCCGGTCCGCAGAGCCCGTCGGTATTCACCAACATGGTGACCTCCTGCGAACAGCACGTCGACTGGATTTCCGACACGGTCAAGACGCTGGACGAGAGTGGCAAGTCCCTGATCGATGCCGAAGAGAAAGCCGAGGACGCCTGGGTTGCCCATGTATCCGAGATCGCCGACCGCTCGCTCATCATCGAAGGCGTGAACTCCTGGTACACCGGCGCGAACATTCCCGGAAAGCCACGCGTCATCACGCCCTATCTCGGCGGCGCGGTGCTCTATATGGACAAGCTCAACCAGGCAACGAAGAACGATTTCGAGGGCTTCAGGGTCGACTGAGCTTAGCCGGACCCGGCGCAAGAAAAAGCCCCGGCGGGTTGCACCCGCCGGGGCTTTTTGTTTGATGAGTGCCGAAGGCTATTCCATGAAATTGGGCAGGAACAGCGTGATCTCCGGGAAGAAGATCAGCAGCGCCATCACCACCACTTCCGCGGCAATGAACCAGGCAACGCCCTTGAAGATCGTCGTCAGCGGCACAGCATCGCCGACAACACCCTTCATGATGAACACGTTCAGTCCGACCGGCGGTGTCAGCATCCCGATCTCGATATACTTGACCAGGATGATGCCGATCCAGACCAGATCGATATGTGCCGTCTTGAAGACAGGTAGAAGGATCGGAAGGGTCAGCAGCAGCACGCCGAGCGGATCGAGAAAACAGCCCAGAATGATGTAGACGACCGAGATCATCAGCACGATCAGCAGCGTGTCGGTTCCGGCTGCGACGATCATCTGTGAGAAGATCGAAGGAACGCCGGAGAACGCAAGGAAGCGGGTGAAGAGGGCCGCGCCGATGGCGATCAGGATCAGGGTCGCCGTCGTGATCGCTGCCTCGACAAGGCTCTTGCGCATCATCTCAAGCGAAAACGATCCCTGGATGATGGTCACGACGATCGCAAGCACAACACCGATGGCGCCGGCTTCCGTTGCCGTCGTGATACCCGAATAGATGCCGCCGATGACGCCGAAGATCAGGATCGGCAGCGGCCAGATCGGTGCAGCGATCTTGAGATGTTCCGAAAATGTGAGCTTCTCGCCCTTCGATCTCGGTGCAAGCGACGGGTTGAGGCTCGACCGTATGATGATCATCGCCGCGTAGATGACAGCCGTCAGCAAGCCGGGAATAATGCCGGCGATCAGGACCTTGCCAACCGGTGCCTGCGCGAAAATGGCATAGAGCACGATGATGATGCTTGGTGGAATGACGGCGCCGAGTGTCCCGACCGCGGTCGCAACGCCGGTTGCAAGGCCTGGGTTGTAACCGAGACGAAGCATTTCCGGCACGGCGATCTTGCCCAGCGTTGCCGTGGTGGCAAGGCTCGATCCGCTGGCGGCGGCAAAGCCGGCACCGGCGAAATTGGTCGCGACCGCGAGCCCGCCCGGCAGCCAGCCGAGCCAGACGCGCATGGCCCTGTAGAGGTGTGTCGTCATGCCCGAACCGGCAACGATCGTCCCCATCAGCAGGAACATTGGAACCGCCGACAGCGTCCAGTGGGCGGCAAAGTCGTAGGGAATGGTCTTGAGTGCGCCGAGCGCGGCATTCATGCCGCGGATCGACCAGATCCCCGCGATTGAAACCAGCGAGAGCGCGATGCCGACCGGCACTCGGATAACCAGCAGTCCGACGAGACTGAAGAGGCCTATGATACCGATTGCAAAAGGAGAAAGATCCATCACGCGGCCTCCCCGGCTTCGATTTGGTCGGCGATATTCTCTTTCGGCAATTCGTAGATCTCGCCCCTGATTGCCGCCGTGATCGATCGCGCAATCTGTGTCAGCAGCACCAGAAGAAACACATACTGGCTGATTGCCAGGATCCAGCGTGACGGCCAGACCGGCATGTCAAAATGCTGCAGCATCTGGTACTCGCCGCTATGCGTTTTTTCGATCGCCGAGATCGTAGCCATGTAGGCGATGAGTCCGACCATCAGCGCGGTCAGGATCAGCGCGAGCAGTTCAACGAACATGCGCCGGCGCGGCGAAAGGCTGTAAAGCAGAAAGTCCACTGAAATATGCTTGTCGTGCAACTGTGCGTAGCCGAGAGCCAGAAATGAGGCCGCCACCATGTAATAATAGGTGCCGAGCTCCAGCGTTGCTTCGAATGGCCTGTTGAAGAAGTAGCGCATCGTCACATCGATGGTGACATGCAGTGCCATCGCCAGAAGCATGATGCAGCCCAGCACAAGTAAAATCCGCGCCAGACCGCCGGTAATGCGATCAAAGATATCGAGCATCGTTCCCCTCCTGATGATCGCGACCGGCACTGCGGCCGATTGCGACAAACGGGCTTTTCGCCTCTTGTTGTTCCAGTTGGGCGGCTCGGTTCGTAGTTCCGCAGTTCCGCCCCGCTTCCCCGGTTGGACCGGGCTGTGTTCTTTTTCTAAAGGCTCATGGCGCGCTGCGCCGATCGCCTCAGGTCATGAATGCCCCGCCATTCACGTCGACCGTGGTTCCGGTGACATAGGATGCGTCGGGCGAAGCCAGAAATTCAACTGCGGCCGCCAGTTCGTCCGGCTGTCCGAACCTGCCAGCCGGGATCTTCTTCTTCGATTCCGCAAGCACGCTCTCGTTGGACTGGTTTGACAGGGGCGTGTCGATTCGGCCGGGCGCCACGGAATTCGCCGTTATGCCGAACGCTGAGTATTCGGCGGCCATGACGCGCGTTGCACCCAGAAGACCAGCCTTGGTGGCACCGTACTGCACCCCGGTCGATGGAACGAATGTCCGCGCCGCGCGTGAGACGATATTGATGACGCGGCCCCAGCCCTTCGCCTTCATGGCTGGCAAGACAGCCTGCGCGATGAGGACGGGCGCGGTCAGATTGATCATGAGCACCCTGTTCCAGTGGTCCAGGTCGATTTCCTCGAACGGATAGCTTTCGCCATTGGGCTTTTTCGGATGGACGCCGGCATTGTTGACGAGGATATCGAAGCTGTATTTGCCCGACCGGATATCGGCGGCTAGCCCGGTGACGGCTGCAATGTCGGCAAGGTCGGCCGTGATGGCCTTGCTGCCGGGAACCTTCCCGCTCGCTTCTTTGACCGCATCGTCGCGGTCCAGCATCGTCACTTCCGCGCCTGCGGCTGCGAGGCGGCTTGCGATGGCAAACCCGATGCCGCGTGCAGCGCCTGTGACGAGAGCGGTTTTTCCCTCAAGCTTCGACATATGTATTCCCTGATGAAGAGGACATGATTAGGCGCAGCCATTCCGGTTTTCTGGTCGGCGCGCGGAAAGAAAAGGCCGTGCGGACCCGGCAGGGCCCGCACGGCGCGATCTTGCGACTTACATCTTGTCGTAGATTTCGGTCATGACGACCTTGGAAATGGCTTCGTTGTCGTCGCCATGTTCCTTGACGATGGCCTGCCACTTCTCAAGCATCTTCGCCATGCCGTCGATGATCTCCTGCGCGTCGGCCATGCCGCGTTCCTTGCCCTTTTCGACAATGATCTTTGCCATGTCGGCAGGGAAGCCGGCGAGGGCATCCTTCACGTCCTGATCGGGTTCGATGAGATTCCAGCCCTTGTCCTTGGCCTGGGCGAGAACCTTCTTGTCGTCATCCAGGTAGCCCTGACCGGCGGAGATAATACCGACCGCGGCCGCTTCCTTGAAGGCCTGCTTCTGCTCGTCCGTCAGCGTATCCCAGAGATCCTTGCGGAGATCGAGAATCGGTCCGCTGTACGAGACGCCGGTCGTCGTCATGACGACGTTCTTGGCAACATCGCCCATCGAGAAGCTTTCCAGCCAGCCGACCGCACCGAACGTGCAGTCAACGGTGCCACGCTGCAGGCTCTCATAGGTCTCGCCGATACCCATGTTGACGGGTGTCATGCCAAGCCGCTGGGCCTGGAAGCCCCAGTCGCCCGAGGCGCGGATCTTCTTGCCTTTCAGATCGGCAAGCGATTTGGCCGGTTCACGGCAAAGCAGCACATAAGGTGCTGTCGCATAACCACCGAGGAACTGGATATTGTTGTCTTCATGTTCCTTGCGGCACTTCGGGCAATGCAGCAGAACGAATTCCGTCCAGGCTGCAACCGAAGCGCGAGCGTCCACGTTCAGCGCCGGGCTGACGCCGGAAGCGAGGTTGGAATAGGCAAGGTCGCCCGGGAAATAGACGCCAAGGATCTGGCCGCCATCGGCAACGCCATCCTTGACTGCGCCGAGCATGGCCTTTGCGCCGGCAAGCGAACCACCGCTATGCAGCGTGTAGTCGATCGTGCCGTTGCCGCGCTTCTTGGCTTCATCCAGGAAAGGGATGATGCCGTTGGCCACCAGCGTCGAGGTCGGTGCGCCATAAGCTGCATAAACGATATTTACGTTGTCTGCTTTCGCTGAAACCGAGAGCCCGGCAGCAAGCGCCAGACCCATCAATACGGCTTTCTTCATGATAACTATTCCTCCCGTTTAGTTATTGGAATTGCAGAGCGACTAGGTTGGCGTTCGCCTGTTGTGAAGTCAACCGCACGGCGCGGCTTCCGCAATAACCTGTTTGTGTACTGATCGTCAGTACAATTACATTTTTATCTACAATCAACCGTAGCGACGATCAAGCCTAGCCTCCTGACTGCCAGTTTCACGCATTGAACGCCAATACGCAATGAATATCAGTTCACCGGGTGGAATATATTGGACCGCGGCACACCACGTCGGTCTATTGGTCGGCTTGATGCCGAACCACGCGCGCACCATGATGCGCACAACAATCCAGAAACCTCCAAGGAGAGACGACATATGCCGTTTACGGAAGAACAGCTCGCGTTCCGCGACAGCATCCGCAAGATGGTCGATAAGGAAATCGCACCGGTTGCCGCAAAGATCGATGCAGAGGACAAGTTCCCCGAGGACATCGCCGCAATGTTCGGTGAAATGGGCCTTCTGCAGATGTGGGTTCCGGAAGAATACGGCGGACCGGGAGGTGATTTGACCAGCGTCTGCATCCTCAAGGAGGAAGTCGGCCGCCACTCTTTGACCTGTTCGACCCTTGCGGCCAACAACTCCATCGGCCTTATCCTGCCGGTTCTCCATTTCGGTACCGATGCGCAGAAGGAAAAGTATCTGCGGGAATCGGCCTCGGGAAAGATCATCACCTCGATCGCCATGACCGAACCGACGACCGGTTCCGACGTCAGTTCGATGCGCACACGGGCGGTCAGGCAGTCTGATGGGTCGTATGTGCTGAACGGCCAGAAGAGCTGGATTACATGGGGCGAAAACGCCAGCTACATCCTCGTATTTGCAAGGACCGATCCCGATGCCGGTTACGACGGCATCAGCGCCTTCATGGTCGACACCAAGACGCCGGGCTTCCGTGTTGGTCGCGCTGAACGGAAGATGGGCCGCCTCGGCGCCCCCAACAATGAGCTCTTCTTCGAAGACATGGTCGTTCCCGCCGACTGCATGATCGGTGCCGAAGGCACGGGCTTCAAATCCTGCATGACGATTCTCGACCTGAATCGCCCGACTGTCGGCGCTTCCTCGCTCGGTATCGCTCAAGGGGCGTTCGAAGTTGCCGTGGAGCATGCCAAAACCCGTGTCCAGTTCGGCAAGCCGCTCGGCCAGTTCCAGGGCGTCCAGTTCAAGCTTGCCGATATGGCGATCAAGATCGAAGCAGCGCGCGCGCTGCTCTACTCGGTTTGCGCTGAAATCGATGCTGGCGACCATAGCCGCCGTGCCGTGATTGCCTCCATGGCAAAGTGCTACCCGGCAGACGTCGCGATGGAAGTGACCACCGAAGCAGTGCAGATCCTCGGCAGCTCCGGTTACTCCAAGGATTACCCTGTCGAGCGGATGATGCGCGATGCCAAGTGCAACCAGATCATCGAGGGGGCACAGGAAATTCATCGTTGGATCATCGGCCGCCGACTGGTTGCCTGATCGGCGACACAAACGACATTCGGGCAGGGGTCTATTGAACGGCAATTCATTTTGACCCTTGCCTGAACGCCGGTTTCTCCGTCATAGGTTTGCGCGAGAAAGACCGGCTGCCTTGCTGTCCGAATAATGCGCCGCCGATGGAGCGATGCGCGGACGGTGAGGGAGGAAACCAGGATGAGGCAGGATATTCATGACTAGCAAATTCACCCCGCCCGCTTCCGGTGCCTTCAAGGGCATCCGGATCGTCGATTTCACCAATGTCGTTGCAGGTCCCTATGCGACGCGCTGGCTCGCCGACATGGGCGCGGAAGTTATCAAGATCGAAAGCAGCGAAGGCGACTACCTGCGCTCGCAGCCGCCGATCCGCGATGGACAGAGCACCTATTTCGGTCACCTCAACAGCGGCAAGACGAGCGTACTGCTCGACCTGAAGAACCCTCAGGACGTCGAGGACGTAAAGAAACTGATCGCCACGGCCGATATCGTGGTCGAGAATTTCCGTCCCGGCGTGATGCGCAAGTTCGGTCTGGATTACGCGACGCTCTCCGCCGGCCATCCGCGCCTCATCTACTGCTCCATTTCCGGATACGGCCAGACCGGCCCGCGTGCGGAAAGTCCGGCATATGCCCAGACGGTTCATGCTGAGTCCGGCTATGAACTGGCCAATCTGCGTTACCAAAGCGAACTGACCCGGCCCGCCAACAGCGTCTTCTTCTTTGGCGACGTTCTCGGCGCGACTTTTGCTTTCGGCGCGATCAATGCTGCACTCTATGAGCGCGAGAAGACCGGACGCGGACAGGCCATCGATGTTGCGCTGATGGATGCGCTGATGAACCTGATGCCCTACGATTTCCAGGAAGCGCAGTTCCCCGCCAAGGTGTCCCGCCCGGTCTATCGGCCGCTGCGCACCAGCGACGGTTTCATCATCGCCATCCCGAATACCCAGCGCAATTTCGTCCAGATGGCGAAGGCCATGGGTCACGAGGAATGGCTGACCGACGAGCGCTTCAAGGACGTCAAGGCGCGTTACGGTCATTTCAACGCGCTCATGGAAACGCTCGAGGAATGGACGCTTCAGCGCAGCAGCGCCGAATGCATCGAAATCCTGAAGGCAAACTCGGTGCCCTGCGCCCAGTACCGGACGCTCGCCGAGGCTATCAAGGACGCGCAGTTCGAAGCACGCGGCTCCTTCCAGAAGGTCACAGATGACGCTGGCGATTACCTCGTGGCCAATCTACCCTTCAAGCTTTCGGCGTCTGATGTTTTCGTGCGCTCCCACGTTGCCGAGCTCGGCGAGTCGACGATTGCCGACCTGCTCAAGACGAAGGGCTGACAGAGGAAGAAAGTGATGACCCAGCGGCCGGTACCTACGGTCTTCGTGCGTGGTGGCACCAGCAAGGCGCTGGTGTTTCGCCGGGACGACCTGCCGGCCGGCCAGGCGCCTGACAATACCGGCGCCTGGGACGGCATTTTTCTCAGCGCGATGGGCAGCCCCGATCCCTCGGGCCGGCAGCTCGATGGCATGGGCGGCGGCATCTCGTCGTTGTCGAAGGTTGCCGTCGTCGGGCCATCGTCGCGCGATGACGCTGATGTCGACTATACCTTCGGTCAGGTCCTGATCGACAAGGCGGTGGTCGGCTATGGCGGAAATTGCGGCAACATATCTTCTGCCATCGGGCCCTTCGCCATCGACGAGGGCATCGTCAAACCGGATGGCGATACGGCCGAAGTCCGCATCTACAACACGAATACCAAGAAGATCATCGTGTCGCGCTTTGCCGTTTCCAACGGCAAGGCGGTAACCGAGGGCGATGTTGCCATTGACGGGGTGTCGGGTACCGGCGCACCGATCAGGCTTTCGTTTCTGGAACCGGGCGGCGCGGCCACTGGCAAACTGTTGCCGACCGGCAAGGCCAGCGAGTTGCTTAAGCTTGATAGCGGGCGCACGGTCGAGGCGTCGCTCGTCGATGTTGCAAATCCCGTCGTCTTCGTCCGCGGTTCCGATCTCGGCTTCGGCACCTATTCGCCGTCCGACAAGGCCATTCATTCAGCCGAATCGCTGGCGCTTTACGAGGACATACGGGTCGCCGCGGCTGAGGCGATGGGATTGGTGAGCGATCGCAATACGGCACGGACGTCCATGCTCAACCTGCCGCTCGTCGCCATTGTCTTCGCACCGGCGGATTTCACGGCCTTCTCCGGCCAGAAGATCGGCGCCGGGGAGGTCGATGCCTGCGTCCAGTTTGTTTCATCGGGACAACCGCACAAGGCAACGCCCATGACGGGCGCGATGTGCATGGCGGTCGCGGCGCGCATTCCCGGATCGGTCGTGACGGTGAAGGGGCTGGGCGATGGCGATTTCCGCATCGGCCACCCTTCTGGGATACTGATTGTCTCGGCGACCGTTACCGAAAAGGACGGCGAGGTGTTCGCCGTCGAGGCAACGGTTTTGCGTACTCAGCGCCGACTGATGCGCGGAGAGGTCTACGTCGCCGGCTAGGCGATATAGCAGCTAGGCCTTCTCGTCGTCCTTGATCCAGACCGGGTGCATGCCGGTATTGCTTCCCTTCACGGCAAGCGACATCTCGCCGACGCCGTCAATATGGATGCTGACCGTATCTCCGTCCTTGATCGGGCCGACACCGGACGGTGTGCCGCTGGCGATGATGTCTCCCGGATAGAGTGTCATGACGGCCGATGCCATGCAGATCATCTCCGGAATATCGATGATCATGTTGCGCGTATTGGCCTTCTGCTTGACGTCCCCGTTCACCCGCAATTCCAGATTGATGTCATCATGCGGGGGCACTTCGTCGGGCGTTACGATATAGGGGCCGACGGGGCAGAACGTGTCGTAGGATTTGCGCATGACGCGCTCTTCCTTGCCGCGCACAACGATATCCATCAGGCATGAATAGCCGAAGACATGCTCGAGCGCCTTGTCCTTTGGGATTTCGCGCCCGCCCTTGCCGATGATGATCGCAAGCTCGCACTCGTGATGGATCTGGCGGCCCGGAATGTTCGGCACGATAATCGGATCGTTGGGGCCGCTGAGGCTTGAATTGGATTTCAGAAAGAAGCCCTGTCCGCTTGCCTTGAACGGGGAGATAAGACCGGTCCCCGTCTTCATTTCCTCGATGTGCTCTACATAGTTGGCGGGAATAGCGATGACCTTGTTGGGCCACGGCACCGGCGTTTCCAGCCGAACGTCTTTCAGCGGCAGGCGGCTGCCCGATGCGATCCGCTCCTTGATCGTCGCCTCAAGCTCCTCGAAGCCGGCGATGAGTTTCACCATGCCGACCGGCGGCCAGAATTCCGGCGATACGCCCGCGAGATCGGAAATATCGATAATGTCGTCACCGTCGATGATGCCCAGACGGTGGCCGTTGTAACTTGCAATCTTCATTTTGTTGCTTTCGCGCTCCCGCTCACGCCGCTTCTTCGCGGTAAAGGCCGAGCGCCTTCAGAACCGGTATATCGTTGACCTGGAAAAGGATCGCGTCATCCTTGTCCGATGCGTTGGCATGCGAATGCGCCATCCATGGCGGCAGCGCGAGGAAATCGCCACGCGCCCAGTCAAAGGTCTTGTCGCCCATGACGCTGCGGCCCGAACCGCGCACGACATAGTAGACGACGCTGCCGGTGTGCTTGTGCGGCTTGCCCTTGAAGCCGGGACGCAGACGCTGGATCGCGGTGCCGATCGTCGGCAGGGCGGGGCCACCCGTCACCGGGTTCTGATACTCAAGAAATGTGTCGTCGAAATCGTTCGGTTCAAGGGCGGAGGCCTGCATGATCGCGTCCTCGACCCGCGGCCAGGTATAGGCCAGCACCGGGCTCGGCCCCTGATGGGCGTCGGAACCCATCGGTCGCATGATACCGCTGCCGAACTGGCGATAGGACCGGTCCGGTACTTCATTGACCTGCTGGCGCGGCGTTTCGGAGCCCTCAAAGAAGGTCGCATGGAGCGATCTGACCAGCGATATGTCGAGCACGTCGAGCCAGATCATCGGCTTGTCGCCCTTGTGCTCATGGTCATGCCATGTCCAGCTTGGCGTCAGCACCAGGTCGTTCTCGTTCATGAAATACTGATCGCCGTCGACGATCGTGTCGGTACCGTCGCCCTGCATGACGAAACGAAGCGCGGTCGCCGTGTGGCGATGGGCGTCGGCGATCTCGCCGGGACGAATATACTGGATCGATGCCCAGAATGTCGGCGTCGTGCCATAGGGCAGGCCCGGATTGGTCAGTCGCAGCGTCCGGCGTGTGCCACCGCGTTCGAGCTTCAGCGCCGCGCCGATCTTGTCGAGCAGCGTCATCAGATCCGCAGAGCGCCAGTGGCAGGCCTGCATGGTAGAGTTGGGTTCGCGGGTAAACAGCGGCGGATCGTCCGGCTGCGCAACGCGGGAATTGTATTTGGCGAGCTCCTCGGAAAGCGCGGTACGTGCGTCCGCGTCCGTCATCACATTCATGGCCATGCCGAATTCCTCCTGTTTGTCGTGAGTGCGGCGCGTCGCTCGTCGCGCGCGCCGGTCGTTCAGCCCTTCGTGCCGTCTTTTCTTGCAGCGTGGCCCATGGCCTCGGTCATGATCGTCTTTTGCAGCGTGGCGTCGAGCGCCTCGTGATCGCTGTAACCGATCAGGTCGTAGAGCTCGGCGCGCGTCTGCATGGTGCCCAGAAGCGAATGTGTCTCGCCGTTTTCGGCAAGATGATTGTAGAGCGCTTCCTGGGCCTTGTTGGCGACACGCAGCGAACTGACTGGCCAGATCACCATCTTGTAGCCCATGGCTTCAAAGTCGGTTGCCGGCATATAGGGCGTCTTGCCGAACTCGGTCATGTTCGCCAGTAGCGGCACATCGATGCTGGCCGCGAACTTCTCGAACATGTCGCGCGTCGTGAGCGCTTCGGGGAAGATCGCGTCTGCCCCGGCCTCCACATACAGCCGGGCCCTGGCGATCGCGCCATCTATGCCTTCGCTTGCGGCCGCGTCCGTGCGGGCGACGATCTGCAGATGGGTCCGGGCGCGAGCGGCCGCTGCAACCTTTGCCGCCATTTCTTCAGGCGATACGAGGTTCTTGTCGTTCAGATGACCGCACTTCTTGGGCAGGCTTTGATCTTCGATCTGCACGGCCGCCGCGCCGGCTTCCTCAAAACTGCGCACCATGTCGATCACGTTCAGGATACCGCCGAATCCGGTGTCTCCGTCGACGAGGATCGGCAGACCGGAAGCGCGATAGATCTGCCGGATGAAAAAGCAGATATCGTCCTTGTTCAGCACGCCCAGATCCGGCAATCCCATCGATGCCGACATGGCGGCGCCTGAAAGATACACCGCGCTGAAACCGGCAGCCTTTGCCTGAAGGGCTGCAAGGCCGTTCTGTGCGCCCGGCAACCTCAGAATTTCAGGCCTTGCGAGCAACTGCCTGAATTGCTCGCCCGGCGGGTGGATCTTCGCGCCTTCTTGTACAAGGTAACTCAATCAAGCTCTCCCGGATGCGGTCTGCGCCAGCCGTTCCTGGCCGGCCGTGCTGGCTTCGCGGCCCTGATAGGCCTTCACACCCCGTACGACATCAAGGACATCGCCGCAATCTGCGGGGATGGCGTCGCCACGCCAGGCAACGTGCCCGTCAGGCCGGACCAGCGAATAGGCGGCACCGTAGGCGTCGTGGACGCCCTTTTCATTGCTGAAGTCGACGATCTCAAGCGGCATCTTCCGCGCAGCCGCCGCCTTCGCGAAGTCGTCGGCATTGCCTGTTCCACCGCCGGTCTTGACAAGCACGAAGCCCTTGCCGAAGTGATCGAGCGTTGAGCTGCCGTCTTTCAGCCAGACATGCGGTGCCCTGTGGCCGGGGCGACCATATTGCACGAAGTCCTTGATCTCGTCCGGCGGCTCGGTCGTGCCATCGGGCCATACGACCGGCGAATGATAGTAGTTGAAGCCGAGATGGATGCCGTTGGAATACCATTCGGGCTTCATCGTTTCGGTGTACCAGTCGCCATATTCCTTGCGCGCCTTGTCGCCTTCAGGCCCGGGCTGGAAAGCAATTTCCGGCGGCGCCTTGGTGCGGGCGGAGAGCATACGTCCGAGGTTCCGGCCGGCTTCCGTCACCGCCCTGACAGCGACGGGCTGGCGTTCGATCGTATAGGAACGCAGCAGTTCCCTGCCGCCCCAGCCTTGCTCGACAGCGGCGAGTTTCCAGGACAGGTCGACTGCATCGGCGATGCCGGTATTCATGCCAAAGCCGCCGGTAGGCGAGGTGAGGTGGCAGGAATCGCCGGCGAGAAATACCCGCTCGGTCTGATAGTCGTCCGCCACCAGCTGGCGCCGCACCCAGGGCATGATCGATTCGATTTCGTAGTCGAAGGGCTTGCCCATCGCGCGGAACAGGATCTCGCGAATTTCTTCCTCGCCGTAGGTCCGCTTTTCTTCAGACCCGACGATCGACATGCGCCAGCGATCCGCGCCGTCGATGGCAACGATCGTCAGCCATGTGCCTTCGCGGCCGATGAAGATGAAGCGATAGGCCTTGCCCTTGTCATGCAGCTTCGGCAGATCGCGGCACTTGAACACGACATTGGTCGTGAAGGTGAGCACCGGCTTGCCTTCCATCTTGATGCCCATCTGCTCGCGCACCGTGCTGGCGCCGCCATCGGTGCCGACGAGATAATCGCAGGTGACCGTCTCGATCTCGCCGGTGTCCAGATCGCGCAGCTGGCACACGACCCCGTCTTCCTTCTCCTCGAAGCTGACGAATTCGGTCTTGTAGCTGAAAGTGACGGACGGGAATTGCGATGCAAAGCGCTTCAGGATCGGATCAAACATGTCCTGCGGGCACCGCTCACGCTTCTGCGGGCTGTAGGGCGGCTTGGGCTCTTCGTCCTTGCTGACCATGGGTTCGCGCCCGAATTCATATCCGGTCAGCGATTCAAGCCAGACATTGTCCTGCGGATAGTCGCGCGGATAGGGAGAGTTTTCGACCCAGTCCACGATCCCCCAACGCCGGCAGAACTCCATCGTCCTGATGCCGACCATGTCCATCTTCGGCTGGAAGATGGCCCCGTCGCTGCGCTCGACCAGGCGGCAGTCCACGCCACGCCAGCCCAGATCTCCCGCAAGAGAAAGGCCGACCGGGCCGGCGCCGATGATGAGGATGCTGGTTTTGCTGTTTTTCATTGTCCGTTCCCGCCTTTTGCGATCGCCGGACCCTAGAAAGCGCAGTTAGACCTGTCCAAGACGAAATGCAGGCACGGTAAGACGATCGGAGTATTTGAGCCGGTCCTGATCGGGAGCCCGGTCTCAGGTGCCGGGCTTGCCGAGCGAAGGCGCAAGTTCCGTCGCCGCAGCGATGAAGTGCTTCAGGATCGGGGAGGGGGAGTCGCTGCGCCAGGCGAGCTGCAGCGTGGTCATCGGCGTATCGCCGTCGATTTCCACATAGGTGATGCCATCGATATGAATCTTGCGCAGGGAAGCCGGCACCATTGAGATGCCGAAGCCTGCGGCGACGAGACCGATGAGCGTATGGGTGTCCATGACTTCCTGGACGACGTTGAGTTTGTAACCTGCGTCGCTCAGAGAGGCGAGCATGAGGCGGCTGTAGTCCCTGTTGGCGGAGGGATAGACCCGTATCAGCGGCTCGCGGGCAATCTCCTCGACACTCAGCTTCTTGCGTTTCGCCAGCGGGCTCGATGAAGGCACGACCGCGACGAAACGTTCTTCAAACAGCTTGAGCGTTTCAATGCCCGGGACCGCCACGGGCCCGCGCAAGATCCCGACATCGATCTGCTCCTCGTTCAATGCCGCGATCTGCTGGGAGATCGTCATCTCCTGCAGTTGCAGCCTGACTTTGGGAAACCGCTGGCTGAAGACCGGGAGGAGTACGGGGGCGACCAGATAGATCGAGGAAAAAATGGCGCCGATGGACAACGGACCGTCTTCGCCGCGCGATATGGACTGTATGACCTCGGCAGCGGTCTGGGTCGCGTTGATGATGCGCCGGGCATAGGCGACGAACGCCTCGCCCTCGCGGGTCAGCGATACGGCACGGCGCGAGCGAACGAAAAGCTGCGCGCCTAGTTGTGCTTCAAGGGCGATGATCTGCTGGCTCAGCGGTGGTTGCGCGATACCGATGCGAGCGGCGGCGCGCGTGAAGTTGAGTTCTTCCGCCACGGCCAGGAAATAGCGCAGCTGCCTCAGTTCGATGCGGGGCAATTTCTCGATTGCCGGCGTGCGGTCGCCGGGTAGCGAGAAGGGTTGGTTTTCCGGCTTGTCCGGACTGGCCATGGGCGATGCGCTCTCTTGCAAACAGCTCTTATGGCTATCGCTATGACACGAAATCGTCACGTCGCGAAAGACGCGATATCGCCGGCGCCACCTGCACCTTGGCCCGGCGGCAGGGCCGCCGGGACCGGCTGGAGTACATCACGGTGCCTAGAGATGCTTCTTCAGCAGCTTCTGCAGTTCGCCGACCAGGCCCTGACGGAAGATCAGGACGAAGAACATGAAAACGACGCCCTGGAAGACAAAGATATAGGGGCCGTAGGGAGCCAGGAAATGCTCGATCGACAGGATGATGAAGCTGCCGACGACCGGCCCGAAGATCGTCCCGATGCCGCCAACCAGGTTGATCAGCACGACTTCGGTCGACGGGACGAGTGAAACGTCGGTCAGCGTGGCAATGCCAAAGACGATCGTCTTCAGGCTTCCGGCAAATCCGGCAAGACCGGCCGAAATGATGAAGGAGATCAGCTTGAACCGGTCGACATTGTACCCGAGCGACTGCGCCCTGACGGGGTTGTTGCGGATAGCGCGCAGGACCTGACCGAAGGGCGAATGGATGATCCGGTTGAACAGCACCACGACAAGCAGCGTGATCACCGCGATGGTCCAGTAAAGGACGGTATCGGAACCCAGCGGGATGAACCCGAAGAGATCGCCGCGCGGAACGCCCTGAATGCCGTCCTCGCCACCGGTGAAGGGCGTGCGCAGGCAGATGAAGAAGACCATCTGCGAAAGGGCCAGCGTGATCATCGCGAAATAGAGGCCTGTGCGGCGAATGGCGACCCAGCCGAATATCGCGCCGAGCACGGCGCCCATGGCGGTGCCGGCCAGAAGGGCGAGCGATGGCGGCAGGCCAAGATTGACGGCCGTCCACCCACAAAGATAGGCCCCCATGCCGAAGAATGCCGCATGGCCGAAGCTCATCAGGCCGGTGAAACCGAGCAGCAGATTGTAGGCGCAGGCGAAGATGATGAAGGTGTAAACCTTCATCAGGAAGATCGGGTAGAGCACCATCGGGCCAATGGCGACAACGGCGACGAAAAGCAGGAAGAAGACCAGCCGCGCCCGTGTAAAGCCCAGTATCTGATATGGCTCTTTGGTCACGTGCAAATCTTTCGTTTCGGAAGCTGAATCGAGAGTCGTCATGCCATTTTCCCAAACAGACCGCGCGGACGTGCCACCAGAACGATGGCCATTGCGACGAAGATGACGGTGGAAGCCGCCTCCGGAAAGACTGCCTTGGTAAAGCCTTCAAGCACGCCGAGACCAAGGCCGGTCACGATCGATCCCAGGATCGAACCCATGCCGCCGATCACGACCACCGCGAAGACGACGATCACGATTGTTGTGCCCATGGAAGGATCGACAGAGATGATCGGTGCCGCCATCACCCCGCCGAATGCCGCCAGCGCGACGCCGGCCGCATAGGTGAGGGTCAGCATGATCGGAACGTTGATGCCGAATGCCTGTACCAGCTGCGGGTTGTCGGTTGCCGCGCGGAGCTTGGCGCCAAGCGGTGTCCGCTCGATGATGAGCCACGTGGCAAGACACAGAATCACACCCGCGACCACGACCCAGGCACGGTAGACCGGCAGGAACATGAAGCCGAGATTGTAGGCGCCGCGCAGGGATTCCGGAATGCTGTAGGGAATACCCTGGGGCCCGAACAGGATGCGGACCAGGCCTTCGGCCAGCAGCGCGAGACCCATCGTCAGCAGCAGGCCGTAGAGGTGATCGAGCTTGTAGAGGAACCGGATCAGGAAGATCTCAACGAAGATGCCCAGCGCGCCGACGATCAGCGGCGAGAGGATCAGCGCCTCCCAGTAGCCGAGCCCGAGAAGGTTGAGCAGCATGTAGGCGCAGTAGGCGCCGAGCATGAAGAACACGCCATGCGCAAAATTGATGACGCCAAGCAGGCCGAAGATGATCGCAAGTCCCAGCGAAAGGATCGCATAGAAGACGCCGTTGACGACGCCGAGGACCATCTGACCGAGAATTAGATTGAGCGGTATATCGAACATGGTGACCTCTACAGCCCGAGGATCTTGTCGACGCGGGCGATTTCCTTGGCGAAATCGGCGCCGTCGATCTTGTCGACGATGGTGCCGTTTTCGATCAGGTAGTGCGTATCCGCAATGCCCTCGACGAAGTGGGAGTTCTGCTCGACCAGCAGAACCGTGTAACCGAGTTCCTTGATCTCGCGGATCGTCCGCGCGATCTGCTGAACGATGACGGGCGCAAGACCTTCCGTCGGCTCGTCGAGCAGCAGGAACTTTGCGCCTGTGCGCAGGATGCGGGCAATGGCAAGCATCTGCTGTTCGCCGCCGGAAAGCTGCGTGCCTCTGCTCGAGCGACGCTCCTTGAGATTGGGGAACAGCTCGTAGATATGTTCCAGCGACATGCCGCCCGGCGCGATGATTGGCGGCAGCATCAGGTTTTCGATGACCGAAAGCGAAGGGAAGATGCCGCGATCTTCCGGGCATATCGCGATGCCGCGACGGGCCACCTGGTCTGGACGCAGTTTCAGCAGTTCCTCGCCATTGTAGCGAAGGTTGCCGCTCGTCTTGGCCATCAGCCCCATGATGGTGCGCATTGTCGTCGTCTTGCCGGCGCCGTTGCGGCCGAGCAGTGAGACAACCTTGCCTTCCGGCACGTCCATTTCGACGCCATGCAGCACATGGCTCTCGCCGTACCAGGCGTTCAGGTCACGAATCTCAAGCATGCGGCGTTCCCAGATATGCGGTTATGACCTGTTCGTCCTTGGCCACTTCGTCATAGGTGCCTTCAGCGATCACCTTGCCGCGCGCCAGAACGGTCACGTGATCGCAAAGCCCTTCGACCACGGACAGGTTGTGTTCGACCATCAGGACTGTCCGGCCGGTCCTGATCTTGCGGATGATATCGACAACGCGGCCAATATCCTCCCGGCCCATGCCGGACGTCGGCTCGTCGAGCAGCAGCACTTCAGGATCGAGCGCCAGCGTGGTCGCAATCTCCAGCGCGCGCTTGCGGCCATAGGGAAGTTCGGCTGCGCGCATCTGCGCGTATTCGGCAAGGCCGAGCTCTTCAAGCAACCCCTGCGCCCGCTCGTTCAGCCGGTTCAGCGTGTTCTCCGAGCGCCAGAAGTCGAGATTGGCGCCGCGCTTGCGCTGCAGCGCGAAGCGGACGTTGTTGAGCACGGTGAAGTCCGGAAAGATCGAGGAAATCTGGAAACTGCGCACCAGACCGCGGCGCGCGACGGCATCGGACGACATGCCGGTAATTTCCTTGCCGCGGAGCAGAATCGATCCCTTGGAGACAGGAAGCGTCCCGGTCAGGAGATTGAAGCACGTTGTCTTGCCGGCGCCGTTCGGCCCGATCAGTGCGTGAATTTCGCCGCTGCGGACTTCCAGGTTCACGTCATCTACGGCGGTAAATGACGCAAACTGCTTGGAGATGCCGCGCGCCTGAAGAATGGGTTCTGTCACCGAGTTCCCCTGCATTCAAATAACGGACGGATGGAAGAGTCCCCTGCGCGGCGATCCGTCGAACGCCCGCACTGGCTCTTTAATGGAAACGTGTTGGTTGAGGCAACAACCAATGGCTGCCGCGCGGTCGCGGGATGCGCGTAGCCCGCAGCCGTCACGCGGCTGTTGGTCAATGGCGCTCCCGTCCAGGGCATTTCGGATTTTGCGCTGGCTGTTGTCGCCCGCGTCGACAAGATCATCTGGCCCTCCCCCGCTGGGAACTGGCGCGCAAACAGGGAGGTATTTCGGAAGGCTCCGAATTCCCCCGCTATTGCCCGTCGATCCCCTCAATAGTCTCCTTGCCGGAGCTCTGATCGCCTGCTTTGTTCGCAGATCTTTGATCTGACACTAGCTAACGAAAAGATATCTGACAATCCTAGGCGGCGCAATGAATGCCTGTTCACAAAAACGTCGTCTGACAGGCAAAACAGGCCGGGGTGGATGTCCCGGCCTGTTGTTGCAACCGATTGTTTGAGATCACTTCTTGACCAGCGGGCAGGTGCTCTGGCTGAGCGGCTGGTTGATGTCTTCCTTGTCCGCGGTAGCGGTCACCTTCATGAGGTCCCATTCCCCCTTGGACTCGACCGGCGACACGTCGAACGCGTACATATCGCGCATGGTCAGCCCGTCTTCGCGGATATAGGCGGATGTATGGTCGCATCATCGACGGCGACGACCGTCGCATCGACGACCGCCTTTGCCTCGGTCGTGCCTGCCTTCTTGACCGCCTTGCAGATGATACCACGCCTCGTTGTAGAGAGGGCGTTGGCGAAGAGTAGGCGAAGGCGTCCTGCCTTCTCCAGAACCGTTTTTGAAAACTCGCGGGTCTTGTCGTTGCGGTCCCAGTAGAGGCCGTCACGCTGGGGCATTTTTCAGGTTTCAGGCCGATCACTTCCAGCAATGTCGGTGAGCGCCGAAGGAGTAGGGCACGATCGCACATCCATACCGGGTCGTTGGCCTCGCGGTAGTGTTGATCATGTAGGAACCGAATGTCGCCAGCGCGTTAATCCTTACGCCCTTCGACTGTTAGCTACAGCAGGGCGCGGAATAGTCAGTCGTCTGCGGACAGATAGCCGAACTGCGCCTGACGCACGCGGCGCTTTCCACCGCGGCAATGCCGCCAGCTTCCGGTCGTGACCGAAACATAGTCGACCGTGATGAAAAACCAGTTGTCGTGGCCCTGCTTGACCAGCGGCGGGGAAAGCGAATAGGCGAGGGCTATGAGCATCGGCCTGCCACTGCATGGTGGTATAGACGCAGTTCTCATTGAGTCAGCTTTGTTGTCGACGCGCAGCAAGGAAGATGATCTGCTTTTCGCCGGCAGATCGTTGTGGCAGGCGCTGCCGCTGGTTGTTGACGTCAGAAACGGGGCGGTACCTTGGTATCCGATCCTCGCGTGCGATCGAAGGCACGACGTCCGGCATTCCTAGCCTGATCGGCAACCACCAGTTCGACCAGCTTTACCCGAGAGACGGTTCCCGCCGAAATCGTCTATCTCTTCATGCAGATGATTTCCGCAGAGCTTTCTCCGCTCATCGTCGAGGCGGCGCCGAGACGCTGTCGGTCAATCCGATCTTCACACCGTCCGCTTTCGCGCTCCGTATGAGCACTCAACGCCAGTACCGCGCAGCCTCCAGGAATGTTTTTCTTGCCTGCCATATGCAAACCTCCCCTCTACTCCATGCCCATTTGAAACCGGGCATCTGATTGAATACGTTTCCTCAATTTGGCCCTGCCGATGCGCTTATAAATTGCGAAATGAGCAGTGCCAAATATGGTGCCATTCATTGGTTGAATAATACTCATTTCCAAATGGTGCGCGGCTGGGGAGCTGGAAAATCCGCGTCGTAAACTTCACCCGCGACGCTGGCTGCTAAAGCCGGGCAAGGGAGCCAGCTTTTCCCTGGCTTCAAGTTTATTTGACGACCAGCGGGCACTTGCTTTCGCTCAGCGGAAGCGTCACGTCTTCCTTGTCGGCGGTGACATAATCTTCATCACATCCCATTCGCCCTTGGCTCCTCAGGCGTCTTTACGTCGAACGATACATGTCACGCGCGACACGGCCATCCTGCGGACGCTATAAGCCAGAAACGTCAGTCTGATCCTCCGGCCAGCAGCTCAAGCATCTTGGCGGCAGCCGCCTTGGCTTCCGTCATTTGCCTGCAGCCTTGACAGCCTTCAGATAGTGGATGACCGCGTTTGTACTGCTGGGCGTTGGAGAACGTCGCGGGGCGACGAAACGCTCTTCCGTACCGCTGCCGAGGCGCGCGCGTCTTGTGCGTTTTGGTCCCCGGTAGAACATGATGCCGCCGCTGGCGGTCGCTGAGGTTCTCAAAGGCCGATCGACTTGATATCTGTCATCGCCATGAAGAACGCTTCCATCTTCACGTCCATGCCAATTCGGGCCCTGCCCGACAATGTTGATCATGTGAGGAGCCGAACGTCGCGAGCGCGATCGTCTTCGCACCCTTGGACTGCGCTTCGGGGAGGAACGACGAATGGTCAGTCGTCTGCGGTGAAGTGGCAGACGGTGCCGACAGCCTTGCCCCCGGCGCTTTCGACCGCAGCGATGCGCTGGCTTCCAGAATCTGGTGGCCGAACGCTGATCAGCGGTGATGAAGAACCAGTTGTCGTTGCCGGCCTTGACCAGCGGCAGTGCGATGGCGCGGGCGAGGCCGTAAGTATCGATGATCCACTGCGTCGTCGTTACCGAGCGGTTTTCGTTGGTCAGCTTCGTCGTGGAGCCGCCATCGAGGTGATGTTCTTCCTCGATGGTCAGATCGTTGACCGCAGAGTGCAGCAACGAATTGTTGACGTCGGAGAATGGCGAGTGACGCCCTCGGTGTCGATCTGGCAGGCAATGGCAGAAGCCCGACATCAGCTTATTGAGCTGGTCAGCAGCGACAAGTTCCACCGGCTGCCGAGCGTCGCCAGGTTCCTCGATCGCCATCTTGATCGCCGTCACCGAGCTTTCGCCGCTTTCCAGCGCCGAGAGCGCCGGTCCAGATCCGACAGGGAAGCCGATCTTGACGCCGTCGGCTTTGGGCACCGCCAGCAGCAAGCGCAAATGATGCGGCAGCAAAGGCGCCATTTCATTGATTTATTCTTGAAAGCCATGATGATACCTCCGGATTTCTGGCTTTGTCTTCTGAAAGGAGGAAGCAACCTTCCACGGCATCCGCGCATGGCGCAGGAGCGCAAGTGTTGTTTTCCCCTTCATATGTCCCCATTTTCCGGGTTGTTGTTGAGCCGTCATCGACTCTTCAGCGCAAGCTATCCGTTGGAAGGTTTCTGACAGTACCATTGTTTTGAATTGGCATTAACAGCAATGAGGGCCCTCGCTTTGCAGGCGTGTATCAGGCATTCCGCAAAAAGAAGCCAGACTTCAAAGCCAGCCACTCCATCAATATGCGGGCTACGTCTTCACCAGCGGACGTTTGCTCTCGCTGAGCGGCTGATTGATGTCGTCCTTGTCAGCCGTGGCGGTGACCTTCATCCGGATCCCTCGCTCTTCGATTCCGACAAACGGCAGCGTCGAAAGGAATACATCATCGCGCATCACACGGCCATCCTCGCGGATATAGGCCGATGTGTCGGTGGCATCCTCAACCGGGAAGGAGCGCATCGCTTCGGCAACAGCCTTCGCCTCTGTCGTGCCGGCCTTCTTGACCGCCTTCAGATAATGCATGGTTGCGGAGTAGATCTGCGCATTGTGGAAGGTCGGAGGGCGGCCGAACTTCTTGGCGAAACGCTCGGAGAACGCGCGCGTCTTGTCGTTGCGGTCCCAATAGAAGGTGATCGTGCCTGAAACGTTCTTGAGCGTGTCCTGACCGATCGACTTCACGTCGGTCATCGCCATGAAGAACGGCACCATCTTCACGTCCATGCCGAATTCGTTGGCCTGCTTGATGATGTTGATCATGTAGGAGCCGAACGTCGCCAGCGCGATGGTCTTGGCGCCCTTCGACTGTGCCTCCAGCAGGAATGCGGAATAGTCGGTCGTCTGCGGCGAGTGACGGACCGAGCCGACAACCTTGCCGCCGGCGCTTTCGACAGCCGCGATGCCCTTGGCTTCCAGATCGTGGCCGAAGGCGTAGTCGACCGTGATGAAGAACCAGTTGTCGTTCCCCTGCTTCACCAGCGGCAGCGCCAGCGAGCGGGCGAGGCTGTAGGTGTCAGCCTGCCACTGCGTATGGGTGATGGCGCAGTTCTCGTTGGTCAGCTTGGTCGTCGATGCGCCGCCGAGGAACGTGATGTTCTTTTCCTTGGTCAGGTCATTGACGGCAAGTCCGACGGCCGAATTGTTGACGTCGAGAATAGCGGTGACATGCTGGGTATCGATCCATTCGCGGGCGATGGAGAGGCCGACATCCGGCTTGTTCAGCATGTCGCCGACCAGAAACTCGATCTTGTTCCCGAGCAGCTCGCCGCCGAAATCCTCGATGGCCATTTCGATGCCCGTCACCGAGCTCTGTCCACCAAGGACACCCGACGCACCCGTCAGGTCGGACAGGTATCCGATCTTGACGGTCTCGGCGCTGGCCGAGCCGGCGGCAGCGACGACGATTGCCGCCGTGGCTGCCGTGAGCAGTTTGAATTTATGGAGAGCCATAGTGTGAATTCCTCCCGTTACCTGGCATCTGCCGACATTCAGGCGCGAGAGTACTGATTGCGCCGGTACGGACTTGTCCGCTGGCGCCTTCCGTCCTCCCGCTCCCCTCCATTACCTGGAGTTATTGGCCCGGGAAGCGTTCCCGAGTTTGAACGCATGCTAACGATAAGATATCTGCCTGCCAACTGTCCGCGCCAACGACGGTAATTCTGTTGCCTTGTCAACGCGATAGGTGAATGCGCATTCACCGCAAGGGCTTCGGAAACAGAACAGGCCGGGAAATTCCCGGCCTGTCCGATGTTCCAACCAGAGCGTTGGGGCTATTTCTTGAGGAGGGCGCAGGTGCTCTCGCTCAGCTTCTGCTCCAGATCGTCCTTGTTGCCGGTCGCCACGATTTTCATGACGTCCCATTCGCTGGTCGATTCTTCTTTTTTCTTGACGTCAAAGACATACATGTCGCGTGCGACACGCCCGTCGAGACGAACGATCGCGGAAGTATCGGTCGCGTCGTCAATCGGCATTTCGCGCATCTTGGCAGCAACGGCTTTCGCTTCCGTCGTGCCGGCCGCCTTGACCGCCTTCATGTAATGGAGGGCTTCCGAATACATCATCGCATTGTGGAAGGTGGCAGGCCGACCGTAACGTTCCTCGAAGCGCTTGCTGAATGCCTTGGTCTTGTCGTTGCGGCCCCAGTAGAAGAGCGTTGCGCCGCTGACGTTCTTGAGCGTCTCCAGACCGACGGACTTGATGTCGGTCAGCGCCATGTAGAACGGGACGAGGCGGACATCCATGCCGAATTCGTTTGCCTGCTTGATCGTGTTGATCATGTAGCTGCCGAACGAAACGAGGCCGATCGTCTTGGCGCCCTTGGACTGCGCTTCCAGCAGGAATGCCGAGTAGTCGGTCGTCTGGGGCGAGAAGCGCACCGAACCGACCACCTTGCCGCCAGCACCCTCAACGGCTTCGATCGCCTTGGCTTCAAGGTCGTGGCCGAAAGCATAATCGACCGTGATGAAGAACCAGTTGTCGGCACCCTGTTTCACGAGCGGAACCGTGACCGAACGGGCCAGGCTGTACGAACTCGGAATCCACTGGCTGGTCGTCTCGTGGCACTGCTCGTTGGTAAGTTTGGTCGTCGAGCCGCCCGACATGTAGATGACGTTCTTTTCCGCCGCGAGTTCGGTTACCGCCAGCGCGATGGCCGAGTTGTTGAAATCGAGCAGGGCCGTGACGTGATCCTCGTCGATCCACTTGCGGGCGAGGCCGAGCCCGACATCCGGCTTGTTCAGCGTGTCGGAAATGAGCAGTTCGATGGGCTGGCCGAGCAGTTCGCCGCCCATGTCCTCGATGGCCATCTTGATGGCAGTCACCGAACTTTCACCGCCGAGCACGCTCGATGCGCCCGTCAGGTCGGAACCGTAGCCGAGCTTGACCTGCTCGGCCTGGGCAATCCCGGCCGAGAGGGTGAAAGCTGCTGCCGCGGCAGCACCGATAATGCGTAGTTTGTTCAATGCCATGGAATGTTCCTCCCATATCCGTAAGGCTTGAAAGACTGGAATTTCCTGAGATCTTGTTTGATCGACCGCGCCTGTTGATTGTTCGTTTTGCGCGAATTCCGTGTCGCCTGCTTTCCCTCTCTTCTTCAGATGCGTCGCAACGGCAGCATCGCCGCGCTGGAAAGGTTTCTTACAGTAAGCCAGCATATTGGAGTTGTACGCTGCTTGCCAATCGTTTTCGCATTGACCCGCTTGCGCTACATGTGTCCTTGCCTGAAGGGCGCTCCGATGTGAGGAAAGTTCCGGAAGATGGATTGTGTCTGTTGCGAGAGCCGTATCGTATTTGACCGGTCAACCTTCGGTTTCTAGCTTCGCGCAATTCTCTCGGACTTTGCCGTAGGCGGGCCGAAGAGAGCCCCGCAATCCGGGATGGCGGGCCAAGCAATGAGGAAGCGCTATGTCAATTGAAGAGAAGCCGGTCCGCGGCGCACCGCCGCATCACTATATCGATGACGAGTGGCTGGCGCTCCGCGAGGAGGAAGTGCTCGAGCCGTCCATTCCCATCATCGATCCGCATCATCACCTTTGGCATCGCCCGCCGCACCAGATCTATCTGCTTCCCCATATCCTCGAGGACGTGACGGCCAGCGGCCATCACATCAGGGGAACCTGCTTCGTCGAATGCACGTCGATGTACCGCGCCGATGGCGATCCGCGCTTTGCCTGTCTCGGGCAGGTGGAATTCGTCAATGGCATTGCCGCGATGAGCGCCAGCGGAACCTACGGACCGATCCGGATCGCAGCGGGGATTATCGGCAAGGTTGACCTGCGCGAAGGCGCGTCCGCGCGCGAAGTACTGGAAGCCTGCATCGAGCGCGCGCCGGAACGTTTCCGCGGTATTCGCCACATGGCCGCATGGGACGAAAGCAAGGAAGTCAGTTCGCTCGTCAATCCGCCGCCGCCGCACCTGCTGATGGATCGGGGATTTCGCGAGGGCTTTGCCCAGCTCGCGCCCCTTGGCCTGACATTCGACGCCTGGTGCTATCACCCCCAGCTTCCCGAACTCATCGATCTGGTAGATGCCTTCCCGGACACGTCGATCATCGTCAATCACATGGGCGGCCGGGCTGGCATCGGTCCGTATGCCGGCCATCAGGACGATGTCTTCAGACAATGGAGCCGCGACATACGCGCGCTCGGCGAGCGTTCCAACGTCACAATGAAGTTCGGCGGCATCGGCATGCGGCTTGCCGGTTTCGACTTCCTCGACCGCGACTTGCCGCCAACGTCGCAGGAACTGTCCAACGCGTTCCGCCCCTATTTCGATGTCTGCCTCGAAGCCTTCGGCCCGGCGCGCACGATGTTCGAAAGCAATTTCCCGGTCGACAAGTCAGGTTGTTCCTATCGGGTGATGTGGAACACCTTCAAACGGCTTGCAGCGAATTTCTCCGCAGCGGAAAAGGCCGATCTCTTCGCCGGTACCGCGGCGCGGATCTACCGGCTTCCCGAGGAACTCACCAAACCGGCACCCGCCAAATAGCCGCCTGCGGGCGCACCAATCGATGAATGGAAAAAGAATATGAGCGCTCTTGATAGGGGTGAAGTCGATGTTCTGGTCGTCGGTGCCGGGTTGGCCGGGCATTGCGCGGCACTCTCGGCACGCGAAGCCGGGGCGAGCGTTCTGCTGATCGAAAAGATGCCCGAATATGGCGGCAGCTCCCTGATGAGCGGCGCGAGCTTTGCGTTTGCCGGTACCAGCCAGCAGAAGGAGCAGGGCATCGACGATTCTCCCGACCTGCTGCGCAAGGATCTGCTCGAGGTTGGCGATCACAAGAACGATCCGGCGCTGGTGGATCTTTATGTCGACAACCAGCTCGACACCTATGCCTGGCTGAAACAGGCCGGCGTGGAATTTCATCCCGTGCAGCTCAGTTCGAACATGTCGGCAGCTCGCGGCCATCCGACTTTTCCCAGACAGGTCTTCAACGAACTGCATCCCAGGCTCGCCGAAGCTGGCGTGGAGTATGCCCCCAACACCGCCGCCAGCGCGCTGCATGCCGATGCGGACGGCAGGGTACGCGAAGTCGAACTTTCAATTGGCGGCAAAAGCCGGAAGATCCGCGTCAACCGGGGCGTCGTCCTGACGACTGGCGGTTTTGCGCGCAGCGATGATCTGGTTCAGAAATTCGTGCCCGATCAGGCACCCGCGCTGCGCTATGGCGGGCAGGGGTCGACTGGCGACGGCATACGCATGGCCTGGGCGCTCGGCGCCGACGTCGCGGATGTCGGCTACGTGATGGCGACCTTTGGTATCGCGATGCCGGATTTTCCCGGCTCGAACCGCAAATATGACGGGGAGCGCCCATTGCTGCACGCGATGTATCGCGGTGGCATCATCGTCAATCGTGAGGCAAAACGTTTCATCAGCGAGGCGAACTCATACAAGACCCTCGGCGATGCGAGCCTCAAACAGCCGGATGCGCTGGGCTTTCAGATTTTTGACCAGAACATCATGGACCAGTCGATCAAGGCGCCAAAGACACATGACTATGCCGGCGCGCTGGAACTGGGCGTGTTGCGGCAGGCGAATTCCATTGCCGATCTCGCGCGTGAGGTTGGCCTCAATCCCGATACGCTGGTCGAAACGGTCGATCGCTACAATGCAGCGGTCGATGCAGGCGGAGATACGGAACTCGGCCGCAAGACGCTGGCGATGGGCGTCGGCAAGCTGGTCAGGCTCGACCGGGCCCCGTTCTATATCTATCCCTGCGCGCCGTCGTTGTTCACGACCTATGGCGGCGTCAAGGTCAACGGGGAGCTGGAAGTTGTGAGGATCGACGGCAAACCGCTCGCCGGCCTCTACGCTGCCGGCGAGGTGATGGGCGGATTTCACGGCAAGGGTTACATGAGCGGGTCGGCTAACGGAAAGTGCTCGGTGTTCGGCCGCATTGCCGGTCGCAATGCGGCATTGAACAACGCTTGAACCTTACTGCTTGGGCTGGATTGAGCTCGTTCCCAGTCCGCCATCGACCGTGATCAGTTCGCCGGTGATATGGCCGGCGCGACCGGAGGCGAGGAAGACGGCCAGATTGGCAATGTCCTCGACCTTGCCGAGCTTCTGCAGCGGCGTCACTTCACGCCGCTTTGACATGCCGTGCTCGCCGATATTCTTGACCGCGGCGGGGGTCTCGATGAAGCCCGGCGCAATCGCGTTCGCACGGGTTCCGTCAACACCGAGATCGACTGCCAGCGCGCGCGTCAACGCGGCGACCGCGCCCTTGACCGCAGCGTAGGCAACCGAGTTGGCCGTTGCCGCGATGGCCGCGGTCGAGCAGATGTTCACGATCGCGCCACCGCCACGCTTTGCCATGTAGGGGCCGGCGGCCTGCGACATCCAGATCATGCCCTTGACGCCGACGCGCAGCATCCGGTCGAGTGTTTCCTCGTCGATGTCCGGCAGGGCCTGATAGCGGATCCACACGGCATTGTTGACGACGACATCGATGCCGCCATGCTTTTCCGCGACCGACGCCAGCGCTTTCTGGACAGCCTCACGGTCGCCGATATCGAGCGCGAGCCCTTCGGCCTTGGCGCCAGCGGCGCGCATTTCTTCAGCCGCCTCGGCGACACGGTCGGCGACGATGTCGGCGATGATGACATGGGCGCCCTCACGCGCCATCGCGTCGGCGATCGCTCGTCCGATGCCGCGACCGCCGCCTGTGACCAGCGCGATCTTGCCGTCGAGAAGTTTTTCCATGATCGGTATCCTGTTCCTTTGATTGGTAGCGCGACCAGACCTGATGCGCCCGAGTTGAAATTATGTTGCGTGTGCTGCCCGCCGGTCAGCCCATGAAAGAGCCGCCGTTGATGTCGAAGACGGCGCCGGTGACGAAGCCGGCCGCATCGCTGGCGAGGTAGGACACCATCGCACCCAGTTCGTCGGGCCTGCCTGCGCGACCGACCGGGATGGCGGCCTTGAGTGCGGCAAGCATTTCGGGCGAACCCTGCTCGGTCATGGGCGTGGAGAAGCGTCCCGGCGCAATGCAGTTGACGGTGATGCCATCCTTTGCGCCTTCGCCGGCGATCGCCCGCGACATGCCGATCAGCCCGGCCTTGGTTGCCGAATAATGCGTTCCGGCCGTTCCGACGAGCGTACGCCCGGCGCGCGATGAGATATTGATGATGCGCCCGAACCCTCGCGCCCGCATGATCGGAAGCGCCTGTCTGCACAGGATAAGCGGCGCCGTCAGGTTGACCGCGATCACATCGTGCCATTGCGCCATGGGCATGGTCTCGGTCGTGACCCGCTTGCCGTCGATCTTCGGCGATATGCCCGCATTGTTGACGAGGATATCCCAGCGTCCGTGGCGCTTCGTCACCGTCTGCGCGAAGGCGAAGATCTCGTCTTCGACCGAAAGGTCGACTATCGCCGCCTCGGCCGATCCGCCGCTCTGGCGCAGGCGCTCCGCGACATTTTCGATCGACGGATCCCGGTCAACCGCGATGACATGCGCCCCGTCTTTTGCCAGCCGTTCCGCGATCGCCAGACCCAGCCCGCTGGCCGCGCCGGTGACGACTGCAATCCGCCGCTCGAGTTGTTCTTGCATCAGTTCCTGTCCATGTTCCTGAAAGGCAGGCGCAAACTCGCGAGCCTTTCCCTTCCTGTCCAATATCGTTTCGCAGTTTCCTCAGACGCCGCGCATATCACCCCATGAAGGTGCCGCCATTGATGTCAAAGACGGCACCGGTCACGAAGCCGGATTCATCTCCCGCGAGATACGAAACCATGGCGGCGAGTTCTTCGGGGTGGCCGGTACGACCGACGGGAATGGTCGCCTTCAGGGAAGCCAGCCATTCGGTCGATCCCCGTTCCGACATGGGTGTCTCGAATCGCCCCGGCGCGATGCAGTTGACCGTGATCCCGTCCTTGGCATGTTCGCCGGCGATCATGCGCGACATGCCAACCAGCCCGGCTTTCGTCGCGCCGTAGTGCGCGCCGCTGGTGACCACATAGGTACGCGCCGCACGAGAGGCGATGTTCACGATACGGCCGAAGCCGCGTTCGACCATCAGGGGCAATGCCTGGCGACACAGGATGAAGGGCGCCGTCAGATTGACGGCGATCACCTGATGCCATTGCGACATCGGCGTCGTTTCCGTCGGGACTGCCTTGCCATCCAGCTTGGGGAGGATGCCGGCATTGTTGACCAGAATATCCCAGCGTCCATGCCGCGCCTTCAGCACCTCGGTAAAGGCGAAGATCTCGTCTTCGACAGACAGGTCCACAATGGCCGCCTCGGCCGAGCCGCCCGATTTGCTCAGACGCGCCACGACATCGTTGACCGCGTCGTCGCGGTCCAGGGCAATGACATGGGCGCCGTCGTCGGCCAGACGTGCCGTTATCGCAACGCCAAGCCCGCTCGCCGCGCCGGTGACGACCGCAACGCGTCTTTCCCCGCTCATCCGTTTCCTCTTTTCAGACTGCTTGTTCTGCTGCCGCTTGCGCGGGGCGCCACTAGCTAGCATCTTCCTTGCCGGCCTTCGAGCCGGCAAACTTGTGAACATGAGCATGGATCTTGTTCAGGTGCGTGCGCATCTCGGCTTTTGCTCCCTCGGCGTCGCGCTGCTCGAGAAGCTTCAGAAACCGCTCCCTGGAGTCCAGCAACTCTTCCTGCAGCGTCGGGTATCCCGGCGTGCGGACGAACCGTCCGAGTATCTGCGTCACCGACTCCACGAACATGCCGAGGACCCTGTTGCCGGTAGACAGCGCGAGCGTGCGGTAAAAATCCGCCGCGCAGCTGTAGCGCTCCTGCACGCTTGTGACGGCCCGTGTCTTCTCCACGATCCGCCTGAGCGTCGCGAACTGCTCTTCGGTTGCCCGTTCCACGGCCAGTTGCACGACGATGTCCTGTATGAAGATACGCGCTTCGGTCAGTTCTTCCAGCGATATGGAGCCGAGGCTCATATAGTCCTGCAGGGTCTTGGCAATCTGATCGGGGCTGCCTTCGCGAATGAACGCGCCCCCTTTCACGCCCTTCGTCTGATAGACAATTCCCGCGATTTCCAGGCTGCGGATCGCTTCTCGGATGGTTGCCCGGCTGACATGGAGCTGGCGCGACAGTTCCCGTTCCGCCGGAAGCTTGTCGCCTGGCTTCAGCAGCCCGTCGGAAAGCCGCTGACGTATCGTGTCGCAAATGAGCTCGAACGCCCGCTGGCCCCTGATCGGGCGCTGCTGTTTGAACGGTGGTGAGCTCTCGGACGCCATGATCTTTCCCTGATAGCACGCGCGGGGCCGGTATCGACCAAAACCGTCTGCGGGCTGCCGCCGCGTATTGACTGCGGCCCACTCTCTGTTAAAAGGTCAGGCCATTAGAGCCAAGCAAAAATTTCACATCGCCGTTGGCCTTTCGGCTTGTCTCCCGATGGTTGCGGCGTCGAACGGTAAGGAAGGAAACCGACCATGATCAGGGGCCATCAACTGTTGGCGAAGGCGCTCAAGCAACAGGGTGTTGACACCATGTTCTTTCTCATGGGCGGTCCGAATATCGACGCGGCGCGCAGCATCACCGAACTCGGCATGAAGATGATCGACGTGCGCCACGAACAGTCGGCGGCGATGATGGCGCAGGCCTATGCGCGCCTTCGCAACCGTCCGGGTGTATGCATGGCGGCGTCCGGGCCGGGGACGATCAATCTCATTACCGGTGTTGCCACTGCGATGGCCGATGCCACGCCGCTCGTGGTCTTCGGCGGCTCCGGCGCCATCCGGACCTACGATCTCGGTTCCTTCCAGGATGTCGATCAGGTCGCGATGATGAAGCCGGTGACCAAGCTGGCCCTTCGCGTTTATGAAACGCGCCGTATCCCTGAATATGTCGACCGTGCGTTCCGCCAGGCCATGGCCGGCAAGCCCGGCCCGGTCTATCTCGATTTCCCCGGCGACATTCTTCATCAGGGCGTGCCCGAGGAAGACGTCGTCTGGCCACGCCAGATCGACGATGCGGAACTTGATCGCCCGGCCGCCAGCCCGAAGGCGCTGGACAAGGCCATGGAGATGCTCGGTTCAGCCGAAAAGCCGGTCATCATCACCGGCAGCGGGATCATCTGGTCGAAAGCCTATGACCAGTTGCGCGAGTTCGTCGAAACTGCCGGTGTGCCTTTTTACACCACGCCGCAGGGGCGCGGCGTGATCCCCGAGGATCACGAATATTTCTACGGTCGCGCGCGCTCCACGGCCCTGCGTGAAGCCGATGTCGTCCTCGTCGCCGGTACGCGCCTCAACTACATGTTCGGTACCGGGCGTTCGCCGAGATTCAGCAAGACGGCGCGGTTCATTCGTATTGACGTCGACCCGCTCGAGGTCGCGTCCAGCGATCCGGCCGAACTGGTGATGATCGGCGATGCCGGAACCGTGCTTGACCAGCTGACTGACCGCATTCGCAATACGCAGTTGAAGGAGCGTTACGGTCCATGGCGCAAGCAGCTGGGCGACTACGATGCGAGCCGCGCCGGACCGCAGGAAGAGCAGATGTCCACCGATCAGGTTCCGGTCCATCCGCTGCGCCTTTGCAAGGAAGTGCGCGATTTCCTGAAGCGGGATTCGGTCCTCTCGGTCGATGGGCAGGAAATCCTCAACTATGGCCGGCAGAGCATTCCCACATATACGCCCGGTCACCGGATGAATTCCGGTACCTTTGGAACGATGGGCGTCGGTCTGCCCTTCGGCATCGGCGCCAAGGCAGCCTGTCCGGACAAGGAAGTCGTCGTTCTTCATGGCGACGGATCGTTCGGCATGAACGCGATGGAACTCGACACGGCCGACCGTCACGGCCTGCCGGTCCTCGTCATCATCAGCCTGAATGGCGGCTGGACAGCAGATCCCAACCAGGAAAAGGTCGGCCGTAACCTGCGCTACACGCGCTACGACAAGATCGCCGAGGAACTCGGTTGCCACGGCGAATTCGTCCAGAAGCCTGAGGATATCCGCCCCGCGCTCGACCGCGCCCGCAAGGCCGTGGAGAGCGGCCGCTCGGCGGTGGTGAATGTTGAAACGGACTGGGCGGCGCTCGCAAAGACCCTCGACTTCACGGCCTATCGGACCTGATCAGCGCAGTCGGTATGAAATACCGCACCGTCCCCGCTTGCCAGCGGGGGCGGATTGCGGCGTATACTGACTAATCATTCAGGAACGACCGGGCCGCCAGAGAGTCCGGCATTTCGAGGAAGCGCTGGAGGCAGATACATGAAGCGGTGGACGACACGCCCCGAAGGCTCCAACTGGGGCGAGTTCGGCGACGAAGACCAGATCGGCATGATGAATACGCTGACGCCGAAAATGCGTCAGGCGGCTCTCGCCGAAGCCAAAGAAGGCATCGCCTTCTGTCTGTCATTGCCGCTCGACTATCCGGGCGGGTCCGAACTGGTCGGATTCCGGACGCCGCCGAAGCTCATCGCGCCGATCCGTACGACCGGCGAGGTCAGCTTCAATTATCCCGCCTCGACCCATAATCCGAATGCGATCGACGTCATCTCCGACGAATCCGTCGAACTGTTTTCTCAATACTCGACCCATTGGGACGGCCTTGCCCATTGGGGCCAGGAATTCGATGTCGACGGTGATGGCGAACGCGAGCTTGTCTACTACAACGGCTGGCGCGCCGGCAGCGATGTCGAAGGGCCCGGCCATGATCACGGACCGTTTGCGCACAAGCTGTCCGTCGCCTCCCTGGCCGAGACCTCGGTGCAGGGCAGGGGCGTGATGATCGATCTTCGCGCCGTGTTCGGTGATGAGCCGAAGCTGGTCGGTCATGACGACCTGATGCGGGCGCTGGATCGTCAGAAGACGACGGTGGAGGCAGGCGATTTCCTGTGCCTCTATACCGGCTATGCCGATATCCTCCTGAGCATGAACAAGAAGCCGGACGCGGCGAAACTCAAGAAGTCCTGCGCGATGCTGGACGGACGCGACGGCAAGCTGCTCGACTGGATCACCGAGACCGGAATCGTCGCCATCTGCGCGGACAATATGGGTGTCGAACCGGTTGGCTATGAAGCCGGTCCCCATACCAACCGTCCGCATTCCATCATGCCGCTGCATGAACATTGCCTGTTCAAGCGCGGCATATTCCTGGGCGAACTCTGGTACATGGGCGAACTCGCGCGCTGGCTTGCCGCCAACAACCGCAGCCGCTTTCTGCTCACCGCGCCGCCGCTCAATATGCCGGGCGCGGTGGGCTCGCCGCTGACGCCCGTCGGAACTGTCTGATCAGGCAGTCGCAGACGGTTTCTTGAGGTCGCGGCGCAACAGTTTGCCGGTCGGCAGCTTTGGCAGATCCTGGCGAATGAAGAATTCGCGCACCTGCTTGGTACGTCCAAGCCGGCGGTTGCAGAATGCCTTCAGCCGCTCAATGAATTCCTCGTCTGTGCCCGGGCTATCGGCCTTGCGCACGACGAAGCCGACAGGCCGTTCGCCGAAATCCTCGTCCGGCCAGCCGACGACGGCGCATTCGGCGACTTCCGGCATCTCGTCGATCGTGTTCTCGATTTCCTGCGGGTAGAGATTGACGCCGCCGGAAATGATCATGTCGTCCTGCCGGTCGGACAGAAACAGGAATCCGTCCTCATCGATATGCCCGATGTCGCCGAACGTCTGGTAGCCCTGCGGCGATGTCCGGCTCGCGGTCTTTTCGGGCTCCTTGTAATATTCGAAGGGCGCGATACCGCTGAAATAGATGCGGCCCGTCTCCCCCGGCCCAAGTTCCTGCCAGTCGTCGCCAAGGATATGGGGCACGCCCTTGATGACACGGCCGACAGAGCCGGGCTTGTCGAGCCATTCGTGGCTGTCGAGCAGCGACAGGCCGACGCCCTCGGTGCCTGAGTAATATTCGAGCAGGATCGGGCCCCACCAGTCGATCATCTCGCGTTTGAGCTTAGGCGAGATGGGCGCGGCGCCGTGAATGGCGCATGTATGCTGTGGCGCCTTGAATGCCGCTCGGACGTCTTCGGGCAAAGCCATGAGACGCCGGAACATCGTCGGGACCCACTGGGACGTGTTCAGATCATGTTGGTTTATGAGAGCCAGTGCCTGCTCGGCATCGAATTTCGGCATCACGACGGCGACGCCGCCTGCGGCCGTCGTTGCCAGCACGAAGCGCAGCGCGGCTGCATGATAGAGCGGGGCGGTGGAAAGATACCGTGTCTGGCTGTTGATGCCGAATAGCTCGATCAGGTCCTTAGCGAATGGCGGCGGCGTGGTCGCTGCCTGTTCCGGCGTCATCAGCGGGCGGCAGATGCCTTTCGGCGCCCCGGTTGTGCCGGACGAATAGAGCATCAGGGACCCCGGATGCTCGTCGTCCAGGGGCGTGTCAGGCAGCGTCTCTAGCGTGCGGTCAAGAGAGCGGTAACCGGCCATCGGAGCGCCAGTCCAGAAATACCGCTTCTGGGCGCCGAATGCGGTCGGCAGCACCGCGGCTGTATCGTTGTAGCGCACATCCGCGATCACGAGTTTCGCATCGCAATTGTCCACGACGTAGGCGATTTCCGGCCCCGAAAATGTTGTGGCTATCGGGGTGAGGTAGATGCCGGCGCGCCAGGCGCCCCAGACCGCGCAGATGATGCGCCAGTCATTGGGCATGAGAATTGCGGCATGATCGCCGACATTCAGCCCGCGCGTGCGATAAAGATGCGCGAAGCGGTTCGCCGCCCGGTCGAGCTCTTCATAGCTGTGCGTCGCGCCGTCTGCGAAGATCAGCGCCGGACGATCGGGTTCTCTTGCCGCCCAGTCGCGCGGTCCGAATTGCATGGGGTTCCTCCGGAAATTTCAGCGTTCAGAGTTTGACCAGTTGTTTGCCCTGGTTTTGTCCAGACATCATCCGGAGGAATGCCTCCGGCACACGTTCAAATCCGTCAAGGACATCTTCCTTGAACTGAATCTTTCCTTCGCGGTGCCACGCCGCAAGATGCTTCAGGGCGTCGGGCCGCCGATGCCACCAGTCGAAAATAACGAGCCCCTGGACGGTGGCCCGGGTCACGATCAGCCGCGCGCTGGAGCGTAGCCCGATATCCTCCGACGGCGCCTTGTCGATAACCGCGATCCGTCCGCAGATGATGACACGGGCGCGGACGGCTAGATTGGCAAGTACCGCGTCATGGATCGGCCCGCCGGTATTGTCGAAAAAGACATCGACCCCGTCCGGGCAGACACGGGCGACGGCCGCGGTAAGGTCGGGTTCCTTCTTGTAGTTGATGCCATCCGCAAATCCGATGGACCGGCAATGCTCGATCTTTTCGTCATCGCCTGCGATGGCGATCGCGCGCGCCCCCATCAGCGTTGCGATCTGTCCGGCAACCTGCCCAACAGCGCCTGACGCGGCGGATATCACGACCGTGTCGCCGGGCAACGGCCGGCCGATCTCGGTCAGGCCGATAAACGCGGTCAGCCCCGGCATCCCGAGCCATGACAGACTAGCCTGCGCGGGTACTTCTTTCGGCACGCGATTGACGTGTTCTGTCGAGAGAACGGCATATTCCTGCCAGTTCATGTTCATGGATTCGGCAATGTCGCCGACCTTCCAGTCAGGATGATTGGAGGCAACGACCTCGCCGACCCCGCCGCCATGCATGACGCCGCCCGGTTGCACGCCTGCGGTATAGTTCTTTGCCGGGCTGATACGCCCGCGCATGTAGGGGTCGAGCGACAGCCAGAGGGTCTTCACCAGTATCTGGCGCGGGCCGGGTTCGGGTATCGGCGCATCGATCATGCGCCAGGTGTCGAGCGTCGCCGCTCCTTCCGGATAGTGATCGAGTACCCATTGACGGTTACTGGTCATTCCTCACTCCAGGACGCGTTTCTATTAAGCTGAAACCGGTCTGATTTACGCGACGGCGTCGTATTCCCGCTTCAGCTGCGCAACGATTTCCGCAGCAGGCCGATGTTCGCGGCTGGCACCGACGCCCTGGCCGGCGCTCCAGACGTCGCGCCAGGCCTTGGCGCTCGAACCTTCCTCGCCAAAACCTTTCACGGCCGCCTTGTCGGAAGCAAGCTTTTCGCCGAGCCCCTGCATTTCCAGCGACCTGCGCATGAAGCTTGCACGAACGCCGGTCAGCTTGTCGGAAGTCACGATATCCTCGGCGATCGATTCCAGCAGCATCTGCTTGTAGCCTTCGTGCGCATTGGCTTCATGCGCGGCGATGAAGGCCGTGCCGACATAGGCGAAGTCTGCGCCGAGGACTTCGGCCGCGCGGACCGCGCGCCCGGTGCCGATCGCGCCGCCGAGGCCCAGCGGGCCGTCCCAGAATTCGCGGATTTCGGGAACGAGTGCGAAAGGCGAGATATTGCCCGTGTGGCCGCCGGCGCCGGCGCAGACGGCGATGAGCCCGTCGACCCCCGCCTCGGCGCATTTAAGCCCGTGTCTTGCGTTGATCACGTCATTGAAGACCAGCCCGCCATAGCTGTGAACCGCGTCGAAGATTTCTTTCGGCGCGGCCAGGCTGACGATCACCAGCGGGACTTCTTCGTCGGCGACAACCTGCATGTCGTGTCCGAGCCGCTCGTTGGTGCGGTGCGCGATGTGGTTGATCGCAAAGGGCGCGGACGGTGCATCTGGATGAGCGAGGTCATAGGCTGCAAGCTCTTCCTTGATCTGGACGATCCAGTCGCGCAGCAACTCCTTCGGGCGCGCGTTGAGAGCGGGGATAGAGCCGACGATCCCCGCCTTGCACTGCTCGATGACCAGTTCCGGCGTCGATACGATGAACATCGGCGAACCGAAAACGGGAAACCGGAGTTTGCGCATGAGGTCTTCGGCAACTTTCCGCGAACCGAGGCGGTCGCCGGTCGATGCGAAATTCTCTTTTGTCGTCATGATCGTGCTATCCTTGGGTCGATGATGGGCGCGGGTCCGTGGCGATCGATTTGCCTTTTCGGCTTTGATTGCCTTTTGCGGCAAACCTTATATAGGTACGCAACCATACTGTCATGTCGCTAACGGAAGTTGCCGGCAATCACAACAAGTTTCCCTTAACGTAAGAGTAGGGTTCGGGAATGCTGCCAGATCGCGAAATTTACGACGAAGAACACCGCCACCTTCGCGCGAGCGTCCGCCGCTTCATCCAGGACGAGGTTGCACCACATTTCGACCGCTGGGAAGAAGCCGGGATCGTGGATCGGCGCATGTGGGACAAGGGCGGCGAGGCAGGCTTGCTTTGCCCTCATGTGCCCGAGGAATTCGGTGGTCCTGGCGGCGATTTTCGCATGAACACGGTCGTCGCCGAAGAAATGGCCTATTCGGGGTTCGCCGGCCCGGCAGCGGATTTCTCGGTCCACAGCGATGTCTGCTGCGGCTACATTCTCGGCCAGGGCACGCAGGAGCAGAAGGAAAAATGGCTGCCGCGCATGGTCTCGGGCGAAACTGTCTGCGCGATCGCGATGAGCGAGCCAACCACCGGCAGCGATCTTCAGGGTGTCCGCACACGCGCGGTACGCGACGGTGACGAATTCGTCATAACCGGCCAGAAGACATTCATCTCCAACGGACAGATGTCCGACCTCGTGATCGTCGTCGCGCGGACCGGAGAAGGTCGCGGCTCCGGCAATATGAGTCTCATTCTGGTTGAGGCGGAGCGCGAGGGTTTCCGGCGCGGCCGCAATCTCGACAAGCTGGGCCAGATTTCCGCCGACACGTCGGAGCTCTTCTTCGACGAGGTGCGCGTTCCCGTATCGAACCTGCTGGGTTCCGACGGCATGGCGATGGCCGCGCTGATGACGGAACTGCCGCAGGAGCGTCTGGTCATTGCGACGACCTCGATGGCCGCTGCACAGAAGGCCTACGACATCACGTTGCAGTATGTCCGTGATCGCAATGTCTTCGGCAAGCCTGTCGCCGATTTCCAGAACACCCGCTACAAGCTCGCCGACCTCAAGACGGAGCTGTCTGTCGGCTGGGCTTTTCTCGACCAGTGCATCGCCAAGCATATTCGCGGCGAACTGACGACCTACGAGGCCTCGATGGCCAAGCTCTGGATTCCGGAGATGCAGGGCAGGGTGGTCGATCAGTGTGTGCAGCTGCACGGCGGCTACGGCTTCATGCGGGAATATGAGATCTGCCGGCTCTATGCCGATGCCCGCGTTCAGCGGATTTACGGCGGCACATCGGAGATCATGCGCGAACTGATCTCGCGCAATCTCTAGCCTTGAAGGTCAGTCAGTAAGGAAGCGTCGGCGCAGCGCCTCTATCGCCGCGGCGTCCACGCCAATTTCCTTTTCCAGATAGGCGGGAATACCGCCATGGCCGTTCTCGATGGCGGCGATCATCGCGGCCATGTAGTCGGGATCGGCCGCAAGCACCGGCAGCAGCACTTCCGCGCTGGCGCCCGAATAGCCGCGTTCGCCGGTGCGGGCTTCGAGCGTTTCGCGGATGTCGTCCAGTCGCTCGTTGGTCTTGGCATATTCCGCGATGATGTCGTCCCGTGAGACGCCAAGCGCGGTCAGCAGCAGCGCCACGGCCGCGCCGGTCCTGTCCTTGCCGACTGTGCAGTTCACGGCAATCGGAGACTGGCCATCGCCCAGAAGGGCGAAGTACCGGCGGAACACGGGGACGAAAACCGTGGGAAGGTTCTCGTAGATGTTGATCATGGCCGCGCGGCTTTCAACCGGCGTGCTTGCCGGATTGCGCAGGACCGCCGAAAGGTCTCCGATCTTGATGTCGTGCGGTTCTGCATGGGTGACGAAACCGTCGCGATCGGCAAGCCGCGAGCGGAATTCCTCACGCTCGGTGTTGGTGCGAAGATCGAATATCGTCGCGACGCCCAGCGCCTTGAGCTGCGCGATGCCCTGTTCGGTCAGCTTCTCATAAGACCCGCCGCGATACAGCGCGCCCGCCTTTAGTTTTCGCCCGTCGCCGGCGGAAAGATCGTGCACGGGGCGGAAATTGATGCTGCCTTCAATGGCGAACTGCTGGGTCATGGAGAAACTCGGATCGTGGCTATCTGGAGATCAAGGTGGTGCCCCGATACGACAGCTTCAAGACAGATGTGGGCGCGGGAAGCGGTTAGTCCGTTCAGCCTTCCGTGACGCTGTCCAGATCGACGCCCTGCGCGTTCCTGATCAGGTTGCGCTTCATCTTGAACAGCGTTCGTGAAACGCGTTCGATCTCCTCGCGCTTGATCCCGTCTAGAATCTTGTCGTTGAACGAGTCGGAAACCGGACGGATATGGTTGAGCAACTCATTGGCCTTCGGCGTCAGGAACACGCGCTTCACACGGCGGTCCTTTTCGCTCTGAATGCGCTCGACCAGCCCGGCCGCCTGCAACCTGTCGATCAGCGAACCAAGGGCCACCTTGCCGACGTCGAGTTCGTTTGCCAGTTGCGTCTGGGGCAGCCCGTCATTGCGGGAGATGAAGGCCAGCACCCACCATTGCGAGCGCGTGATGCCGAGGGGAGCAAGCTCGCGGTCGAACATTACGCGCCTCAGACGCGAGACATCGTGAATGAGGTAGCCGAACCGGAGGTCCCAGTCGGATCTGTTCGTCATGCCTGTACCCTCTAGCGTAACGCTTTCCGCCGCATTTGCGAAAATGTCCCTCGGCTCGAATCGGTTGAGACCGCAATCAAGCGAATACATTATTGGTCAGGCCAAGCGGATTGTCGAGAATGCCGCTGAAAACGAAATATATGCCTGTGCACAATCAGACCATGTGCAATGCGCTGCTTTACAAAAATGATAAGCAAACGTACCGTTTATTGACCAAAGCCCGGTGCGGCTTTAGAGATGGTGGCAGATAAGCCGCTCGTGGGGAGGAAACCAGATGCGTAAATCGAATAAGGTCATTGTCAGCTGCGCGGTCACGGGGTCGATCCACGTGCCAACCATGACCCCATACCTGCCGGTTACCGCCGACCAGATTGCCGAAAATGCGATCGGAGCGGCCGAAGCCGGGGCGGCGATCCTTCATCTGCACGCCAGAAATGAAGAGACCGGACAGCCTTCTCAGGCGCCCGAGGATTATGCCCGCTTCCTGCCGCGCATCAAGCAGAGCTGCAACGCGGTCGTGAATATCACAACAGGCGGCGGACTCGGCATGACGCTCGACCAGCGTCTCGCCGCGGCCAAATGGGCCAAGCCCGAAGTCGCGTCGATGAACATGGGCTCGCTGAATTTCGGCATTTTCGGCGCAGCCGAGAAGATCAAGGAATTCAAGTACGACTGGGAACGTCCCTATCTGGAGATGACGAAGGATTTCATCCTCTCCAACACGTTCACCCAGATCGAGCGCGGCCTGAAGGAGCTTGGCGAGTACGGCACCAAGTTCGAGTTTGAATGCTACGATATCGGCCATCTCTATAATCTGGCCCATTTCCGCGATCGCGGCATGGTTGAGGGGCCGATGTTCATCCAGGGGGTGTTTGGTATTCTCGGCGGCATCGCGCCGGAGATCGAGCATCTCATTCATATGCGCAACACGGCCGACAAGCTCTTCGGCGAAGACTATTACCTGTCGGTGCTCGCGGCCGGTCGGCATCAGATGCCGTTCGCCACGACGAATGCGATCATGGGCGGTCACGTCCGCGTCGGCATGGAAGACAGCATCTTCATCGAGAAGGGCAAGCTTGCCGAAAGCAATGGCGAGCAGGTTGCCAAGATCGTGCGCATCCTGAAGGAACTGTCCATCGACGTTGCGACCCCCGACGAGGCCCGGCAGATGCTCGGCCTCAAGGGCGCCGACAGCGTGGCATTCTGATTTCTCTGGAGAACAACAATGAAAAGTCCATTTCGCAGCGATTTGCTGGCCGGGAAACGCATCCTCGTAACCGGTGGCGGCACCGGCCTTGGCAAGGAAATCTCGCTCGGTTTCGCCGGCCATGGTGCCCACGTCTATATCTGCGGACGGCGTGAACAGGTTCTGGCTGAGGCCTGCGCGGAGATCCGCGAGAAGACAGGCGGCAAGGCCGATTACCGGATCACCAACGTCCGCGATGCCGACAGCGTCGACCAGACGATTGCCAGCATTTGGGAAGAGGGGCCGCTTACCGGCCTGATGAACAATGCCGCCGCGAACTTCATCGCACCGACGGAGTCGCTCTCCGCCCGCGGTTATGAAGCCGTACGGTCCACCGTCATGGACGGCTCCTTCTATGCGACACTCTCCTGCGGCAAGCGCTGGATTGCCGAGGGCCTTTCCGGTGCGGTGCTGAGCAATCTCGTCACCTGGGTCTGGACGGGCTCTGCCTTCGTCACACCCTCGGCGATGGCGAAGACCGCGATCCACGCAATGACCATGTCGCTGGCGGCAGAGTGGGGTCCCAAGAGCATCCGCCTCAACGCGATTGCGCCGGGACCTTTCCCCACCGAAAACGCATGGGAGAAGCTGAACCCGATTCCGAACACGTCGGTCGGTGCCACCCAGTCCGATCAGGTGCCGCTGCGCCGCTACGGCCAGATGGACGAGTTGCGCGCCCTGACCATCTTCCTGATGTCGGACAGCTGCGACTACATCAACGGCGCGACGATACCGATCGATGGTGGTCACCATCTTGTTCCGCCCAGCACGTTCGCCGATCTTTCAAAACTGTCGGCCGATGACTGGGCTGCCGCGCGCGAGGCGCTGCGGGTGTCCGCCGAGAAGGAAAAGCAGGGCCGCAAGGCCTGAAGGCGCGCCGTTTACCGAAGGTGAAACGCAAAGAGGCGCCCTCTCGGGCGCCTCTTTTCATTTGAGCAACTATTCGGTGCGCGTCAGCGCATCTTCTTTTCGGCAAGAAGCTGCCGCGCGATCAGCATCTTCATGATCTCGATGGAGCCGCCCGCGATCTTGGTGATGCGCGCGTCGGCATAGGCGCGGGCAATCGGATATTCCCACATGTAGCCCCAGCCACCGAAGAGCTGCAGACATTCATCGGCTGCCTTGCAGTGCAGTTCGGTCGTCGCCATCTTCGCGATCGCCGCATCGACCGGGTCGAGCTTGCCCTGCATGAACAGGTCGATGCACTTGTCGGTGTAAACGCGTGCAAGCGTCGCCTGTGTCTTCAGCTCCGCCAGCTTGAACTGGGTATTCTGGAAATCGAAGATCGTCTGGCCGAATGCCTGGCGTTCGGTCGTATAATCGACAGTCCATTCGATGATGGTCTCGGCCACCGTTGCGGACCGGATGGCCTGCGCCAGCCGCTCCTGCGACAGCTTGGTCATCATCAGGCCAAACCCCTTGCCTTCCTCGCCCAGCATGTTGGTGGCAGGCACCCGGACATTGTCGAAGAACAGCTCGGACGTGTCCTGCGCATGCATGCCGAGCTTTTCGAGGTTCTTGCCGCGGCGGAATCCGTCCCGGTCGCCCTCGACGAGAAACAGCGTGACACCCTTTGCGCCGCCGTCCTTGTCGGTCTTGGTTGCAAGAACGATCACGTCGCACATCTGGCCGTTCGATATGAAGACCTTCTGGCCATTGATGACGAAATCGTCACCGTCGCGCGTTGCGCGCGTCTTGATCGCCTTCAGGTCGCTGCCGGCATGCGGTTCGGTCATGCCGAGCGAGCCGATAGCCTCGCCGCTGACCATCTTGGGCAGCCACTTCTTTTTCTGCTCTTCCGTGCCGAAGGAGAGAATGTAGGTCGCCACGAGATCGGTGTGGATCATGAAGCCGGGGCCGCTCGCGCCCGCGCGCCACAGCTCTTCGAAGACCACCACGTCAAACAGATAGTCGAGGCCAAGCCCGCCATATTCCTCCGGCACGGTGCAGCAGAGCAGGCCCTGCTCGCCAGCTTTCAGCCAGAGTTCGCGCGGAACGATGCCGTCCTTTTCCCACTGCGCGTGGTAAGGAGTGATCTCGGTTTCGACGAACTTGCGCACCGACTCGCGAAAAATATTGTGTTCTTCCCTGAAAAGTGTCCGTTCGATCATCTCGGTTTCTTTCTTTGCATAATTTGTGCGCTAGCGTATTAGCACCAGAAGCCTCTCGCAAGGCGAAAAGGCCATATTTTTCTTCAGTTCCCGCTTCGTGCAGCCTCTAGTGAGGCACGGTGTTCCGGCGCCGCGATGGCGATAAGAGCGTCGGCCCGCGCCGCATGGGATTTCATGCGCAGATCGGCCGCGCCGTGCTCGGTAATGACGTAATCGATGTCAAACCGGCCAAGCGAGACCGGACCGGTCGCCTGGCCCGGTGCGACGATACGGCTGATGGTGCCCTTGCCGGCGCTGGCGGGGAGGGCGACGATGCGGATGCCGTCCAGCCCGCGTGCCCCCGCTGCAAAATCCGATGCGCCTCCCGGGCCCGATATGAAGCTTTTCGGCGTCGCTTCCGCATAAGCCTGACCGGCCAGGTCGACCTCGATGGCCGAGTTGATCGTGACGAGGCGCGGTATGCCGCTCAGACGTTTGATATCGTGCGTGTATGAGGGCGGATGAAACGTGAAAGCGTCGCCGCCGACCGCATCGTAGATCTTGCGTGTGCCGATCGCGACGCCGGCCGTGATCGGCGTGCCCCCGGCGAGGGCGCCCGCCTCAAGCAGTGCCAGTGCTGAATCGCCGATAAGGCCTGAATGGATAGACAGGTTGCGATGGCCGGTCAGACCGCGCAGGACCGCTTCGGGAACGCGCCCAAGACCGGCCTGCAGGGTCGCGCCATCTGGAATGATATTCCCGGCGAAGCTGGCGATCGTAGCGCTGGTTTCGTCAGTGCCCGGATCGCTCTCCGGCAGTTCCTGCTCTCCCTCGAAATAAAAATCGATCTGGTCGAAGGGAATGCCGGGATCGCCTTTGGTCGCCGGCAGGCGCGGATTGATATGGGCGATCTTGATGGGCGTGGCTGCCCAGATGTCTGCAATGAAATCAACGACGGGACCGAAGCTGCATCGACCCTGCTCATCGGGCGGCGACACCATGAACAGCGCGGCCTCAGGCGGGCGTCGCCGGAAAAACTCACGTATGTCGCGATAGCATAGCGGCCGGAAATCCACCCGGTCGGGCACCGCCGCCAGTTCGGGCGTCATGAAGAAGGTCAGGAAGCGGCCGCCGCCTTCGAGCACGTATCCGAGCTTGTTGAGCCCGGGCACGAAGATCCCGGTGAAAGACAGGCCATCGATGGGTTTGGCGGGTACTTCCAGGCCCTTTCGCACCAGGTCGGATTCGCCCGAGCAGGTACATAGCCACACGAGCCCGTTGTCGGGCAGGTGGAGCGCGATGTCCTCGGGGCGAATCCGGCGCGGTGCCACGTGGCGTTACTCAGTCGACGAACTTGTAGAAGTCCGGTGCACGCTTCTCGTTGAACGCGTTCACGCCTTCCTTCGATTCCGGCGTCGCGTAGTAGAGCTTCACCGCGTGCAGCGCGAGATTGCTGATGCCGCGGATGGAGTCGGAATCGGCATTGAACGAACGCTTCAGGAACGCGAGGGCGGTCGGCGAACGCTGGGCCAGCGTGTCGGTCCACTTGGTGACCGCTGCGTCGAGTTCGGCCATCGGCACGACCTTGTTGCAAAGGCCCATCTCGCGCGCTTCTTCGGCGGTGTACATGTCATTGAGATACCAGATCTCACGGGCACGCTTGTCGCCGACGTGACGGGCGAGGAAGCAGGTGCCCCAGCCGGCGTCGAACGAACCGACCTTCGGGCCGACCTGGCCGAACTTGGCGCTCTCGGCTGCGATCGTCAGGTCGCAAAGCGTGGCAAGCACGTTGCCGCCGCCAATGGCGAATCCGTTGACGCGCGCGATGACGGGCTTGGGAATATCGCGGATCAGGCCCTGCAATTCGTCGATCGGCAGGCCGACGACGCCACGGCCGTCATAGTTGCCTTCGTGAGCGGACTGGTCGCCGCCGGTGCAGAACGCCTTGTCGCCGGCGCCGGTCAGAACGACGCAGGAAACATCCTTGTCGTTCATGGCAAGGTGCAGCGACTGGATGAGCTCTTCGAGGGTCTGACCGCGGAAGGCATTGTAGACCTTGGGGCGGTTGATCGTGACCCACGCGGCGCGGCCGCGCACTTCATAGATGACGTCTTCGAATTTCTTTTCCGCGGTCATGTTTCACTCCTGTGCTTATCCGCTCACGGCCGACCGGACGGCCGAAATCGGGTTGCTTATAAATGATATACTAGCGTACCGATAGCCGCTTGTACGATCAATACTGGATCGCCGCGCGGCCAATCCGGCTGCGCGAAATGATCTGCTTCATGATGTTGGCGGTGCCGTCTCCGATCTCCTGTCCCATCACGTCTCGCATGCGCTGCTGGTGCGCCGTTTCCATCGTCCAGCCATAGTGGCCGAATGTCAGGAGGCATTGATGGATAACATTGAATGCCGTCTCCGGTCCCATCGACTTGCACATTGCCGATTGCGCCGTGTGCTCAAGACCCGCATCGCGCAGTTCGAGCGTATGGTAGCAGAGCTGCCGGATCGCGGCGATCTTCGACTCTCCCTCCGCAAGCGGAAAGCTCACCCCCTGGAATTGTCCGATCGGGCGGCCGAAGGCCTCGCGTTCCTTGGCGTATGCCCAGGCTTCATCGAGCGAGGCCTGGGCCGCGCCGCAGGCCTGCAGACCCAGTAGCGCGCGGCTGTAGTCGAAGCCCTGCATCACCTGCGTGAAGCCCTTGCCCTCGTCGCCGACGCGGTTGCGGGCCGGTACCACGACATCCTCGAAGAACAGTGAGCCGCGTCCGATGATGCGACTGCCGACATCGTCGAACCGGCTGCGCGAGATGCCTTTCGTTCCCTCCGTGACGAAGAAGGCGGTTACCCCCTTCGCGCCGTCTTCAACGGTCCCCGTCCTCGCGAATACGAGAAAGATGTCGGCATCCCCGGCGAAGGTGATGGAGGTCTTTTCGCCATTCAGAATGTAGTCGTCGCCACTGCGGTGGGCGCGAAGCTGAATGTTCGCCGCGTCCGACCCGCCGCGAGGTTCGGTCAGACAGATGGCCATGAGCTTGTCGCCGGTGAGCATCTGCGGCACCCACTCCTCGACGATGTGCTTGGGCGCGCTGCGCAGCAGGATTGAGGCGTTGAGGCACACGTTGATGGGCAACTGGCTGACATTGTAATCGCCATAGCCGAGTTCTTCCGTGACGATGCCGAGTGTGACGCTGCGTTCGCCCAGACCGCCGACTTCCTCGGGAAGCGACACGCCGAGCAATCCCAGCCCGCCCATTTCGCGCGCAAGGTCGCGATCCCAGCAGGTGGCCTTGTCGCGCTTCAGATATCCGGGAAGCAGAACTTCGCGCGAGAATTTGCGGGCGGCTTCGCCAAGGGCTTTCTGGTCATCGTCTGGGATCACGTATACGGCTCCGGGGCAGGGCGCAGCTTGCAGTCATGTAACGCTTGGCGATAAGGCTGAACCTCCCGCCGATGTTCGGCGGCCGGCCTTTGCCGCCCGCCGTCGAAGTCAATACTGAATGGCCGCGCGACCGATCTTCTGACGTGCGATGATCTGCTTCATCACGCCGGCCGTGCCGTCGCCGATCTCCAGGCCCATGACGTCGCGCATGCGCTGCTGATGCGGGGTCTCGTGCGTCCAGCCGTAATGGCCGAGGGTCAGAAGGCACTGATGGATGACATCGAATGCCGTCTTCGGCCCCATCCACTTGCACATGGCGGCTTCCTTGGTGTGCTCCAGACCGGCTTCGCGAAGCGCGAGCGTGTGGTAGGAAAGCTGCCGGATGGCCGCGATGTTGCTCTCGCCTTCTGCAAGCGGGAAGCTGACACCCTGGAACTGTCCGATCGGCCGGCCAAAGGCCTCGCGCTCCTTTGAATAGGCCCAAGCTTCGTCGAGCGACGCCTGCGCCGCGCCGCAGCATTGCAGGGCGATAAGCGCACGACTGTAGTCGAAACCCTGCATGACCTGCGTGAAGCCACGGCCCTCATCGCCAAGCATGTAGCGTGCGGGTACGACGACATCTTCAAAGAACAGCGAGCCGCGCCCGATGATGCGGCTGCCGACATCGTCGAATTTCGTTCGGGTGATCCCTTTCGTTCCCTCGGGAATGAAGAAGGCCGAAACACCCTTTGCACCGTCCTCGGGCGCGCCTGTGCGAACGAAAACGAGAAACAGATCGGCGTCGTAGGCAAAGGTTATGGAGGTCTTCTCGCCGTTCAGGACGAAGTCGTCTCCCTTGCGGCGCGCCTTGAGCTGGAGATTGGCCGCGTCCGAGCCGCCGCGCGGTTCGGTCAGGCATATCGCCATGATCTTGTCGCCGGAGATCATCTGAGGGACGCATTCTTCGATGACGTCCCTCGGCGCGTGGCGCATGAGGATCGCGGCGTTGAGCGAGACATTGACGGGCAGGGCGCTGACGTTGAAATCGCCATATGCCAGTTCTTCGGAAATGATCCCGGTCGTGATGCTGTCCTGGCCCAGACCGCCCAGTTCCTCGGGAAGATCGGTGCCCATGAGACCGAGCCGTCCCATCTCGCGGCCGAGTTCCCGGTCCCATGCATCGTCACGTTCGCGCTGCTGGTAGCCCGGCAGGAGAACTTCACGGGAGAACTTGCGCGCTGCTTCCTGCAGCGCGCTTTGGTCTTCGGTCGGTATCATTTCAACGCGTTTCCGTATCGATCACTTGAACAGCAGGTATGGCAGCCAGAGCACGATACCCGGGAAGACGGCGATGATGCAGATGCGGATGATGTCGGCGACGATGAAGGGTATGACGCCGGTAAAGATTTTCCGCATGCTGATATCGGGCACCATCGACTTGATCACGAACAGATTGATGCCGATGGGCGGTGTGATCAGACCGATTTCGGTCGAGATGACGACCAGAAGGCCGAACCAGACCGGATCGTAGCCAAGCGAGGTGATGATCGGAAAGAACACCGGCACCGTGATCAGGATCATCGACACGCTCTCCAGCAGACAGCCGAGCACGATGTAGACGCTGATGATGATGAAGATGATGCCGAGCGGCGGGATGCTCGTGTTCTGGACGAGTTCTTCCAGATAGTGATGGACGCCCGTCAGGTTGATGAACTCGACGAAGACCGAGGCGCCGAACAGGATGCCGAACAGCGCCGTCGACACCATCGCGGTATCGATGAAGATGCCCCAAAGTTCCTTCCAGCTCAGCGCCTTGGCGGTCATCGCGAAGACGAGCGCGCCGACAGCGCCGATGCCGGCCGCTTCGGTCGCGGTGAAGAAGCCGGAATAGATGCCGCCCATGACGAGGGTGAAGAGAATGATGACGGGCCAGATGGCGCGCAGTGAATGGATGCGTTCGGCCCACGTCGCCTTCTCGGCGCGCGGTGCCGCATTGGGCCGCCGCCAGGCAACCCAGCGAATGGCCAGCACGTAGCCGAGCACGCCGAGCAGGCCGGGAACGATACCGCCGGCGAACAGCATGCCGATGTGGCTCTGCGTCGTCACCGCGTAGATGACCATGATGACGCTGGGCGGGATCAGGATGCCGAGCGTGCCGCCGGCCGCCAGCGTCGCCGCCGAGAGGTCGTCGTCATAGCCGTATTTGCGCATCGAGGGCATGGCGACTTTCGACATGGTCGCCGCCGTGGCGACGCTCGAGCCGCAGATCGCGCCAAAGCCGCCGCAGGCGACGATGGTCGCCATGGCAAGGCCGCCGCGCCGATGCCCGATGAAGAGCTGCGCGGAGCGGAAGAGGTTGCCGGAGATGCCGGCGCCCGCGACCAGATTGCCCATCAGCACGAAGAGCGGCAGCACCGAAAGCGAATAGGACATGGTCGATGCTTGCGCCGACATGCCGACAATCGTCCGGGCCGGGATTTCGCCGGTTGTGTAGAACAGGCCGATATAGCCGACCACGGCCAGGGCAATGGCGATCGGCAGGCGCAGGAAGATGAGCGCGAGCGAGACAACGAAAGCGATGAGTGTGGCGATCATGGCGCAACCACCTTCTTGCTGCGGTTCTTGATATGAAGGGCCTGCTGGATGGCGGCGATCAGCGCGCAGATGATGGTGAGGATCGAGAAGCCGAAGATCGTCCACCACACCCATTCCCAGTTCAGTCCGAGCTGCGGCAGGATCTCGCCCGAGCGCCCGGTGCGTTCTGCGAACACCTGAACCTGCTGGGTCAGAATGAAGAAAACGGCCGCGGTCATCAGGCTGGCGACGATGTTGATAACCCTGGCGAAGACGGAGTCTTCGCTGAGCTGCAACAACTCAACACAGATATGGCCGAGATTGAGAGCGATAAGCGGGAAAGACCCGAAGGCCATCGCGCCCATCAGAAGCTCCGTCATTTCCGTTCCCCACGGAAGCGGCGCATTGAAAATGTTCCGAAGCAGCACGTCCGTGAAGACGACCGCCATCAGGCAGAAGAGGATCACTCCCACAAATGCCATCAGAACCTGCTTGAAGATCTTTATCATGATTGAATCACCGTTCCCTCTGCCAACAGTGGCTCCCATTTTTGCTGGTCGATCCCCCAATCGCCCAGTATTTCACGTGTATTCTCGCCCGGGGCGGGCGTCGCGCGACGCAGGCTGCCTGGCGTGCGCGACAGACGCGGCGCAGGCGAGGGGTGCATCAGGCCGTTGAATTTCTGATGCGCTCCGCGCGCCACCATCTGTGGATGTTCGAAGGCCTCGTCGATGGAAAGGACGGGCGAGAAACAGGCATCCTTGCCTTCGGCCGCCTTCATCCACGCATCTCGTGTCTTGCTCTTGAAACGCTCTGCGAACATGCGCTTCAGCTCAGGCCAGTTGGCGCGGTCGTCGCGGCTGGGAATGGCGTTCGCGTCAAAACCGAGCACCTGCAAAAGCGCGGCATAGAACTGCGGTTCCATCGCGCCGACGGCGACATATTTGCCATCGCTGGTCTCGTAGCAGCCGTAGTCCGGCGAGCCGCCATCGACAACGTTGTCAGCCCGCTTCTCGGTCCACGTGCCCTGCTGGCGGAACGCCTGAAACGCCGACATCAGATGCGAAACGCCCTCGATCATCGCCATGTCCACGACCTGCCCCTTGCCGGAGCGGCGGGCTTCATGCAGCGCGGCGAGGATGCCGAAGGCGAGATACATGCCGCCGCCGCCGAGATCGGCGACGAGATTGAGCGGCGGAGCCGGCGGCATGTCCTGGTAGCCGATGCAATGCAGGGCTCCGGTCAGCGCCAGATAATTGATGTCGTGCCCGGCTTCCATGACCATCGGACCATCCTGGCCCCAGCCCGTCATCCGGCCGAATACCAGCGCCGGATTGCGCGCCATGCACACGTCCGGACCGAGACCGAGGCGTTCCAGGACACCTGGCCTGAAGCCTTCGATGACCACATCCGCCTTGGAGATGAGGTCGAGCGCGATCTCGACGCCCGCGGGGGCTTTGAGGTTGAGCGCAACCGAACGCTTGTTGCGGTTGTAGAAGTCGAATTTCGGGTCGAGCAACGGCGCGCCGGCGCGATCGAGCCGGATCACGTCGGCGCCGAAATCGGCAAGGAGTCCGCCCGCAAAAGGCCCGGGGCCCTGACCTGCGAATTCAACGATGCGAACGTCCGAAAAGGGTCCGGTCATACAGTCATGCTACGCCGCGCCGCGAAGGCCGGACGTCCTCTCACAATTTCGGGAAAACAGTGATGCGGCTGCGATCTGCATCGCACGGACTGACCTCCCCCCTCAGTAACGAATATGCATTCTTATTGTTTGCTACATTACCTTATTTACGGTAACAAGTCTGCATATCGGGATCAAGCCGTGTTCTTGCGACACTTGCGCACCCGTCAACACATTTGTGCACAAAAAGAGCCGTGAGCCAATCAGCGGCCAGAGATGGAGGAAGAACGGATGGAATGGACCGCCATTGCCGTCGATATTTCACCGGACGGTTTTGCAACCATTGCCCTGAATCGGCCTGACAGGCTGAACACGCTCTCGATCCAGCTCAGGCAGGAACTCGACGCCGCAATCGAGCAGCTTGAGGCAGATTCAAATGTCCACGTCCTGATCCTGACGGGCCGCGGAAAGGTCTTTTCCGCCGGCATGGAAATCACCGAATGGGGTGAGCCCGGCGTATCGGCGAAAGCCTATATTCATGATGCCGCGGCCTCGCTCGCCAAGTTCACCGGCCCGGTCATCGGCGCGATCAATGGCCTCGCCCTGACAGGTGGTCTGGAGCTTTCGCTCGCCTGCGATTTTCTGATTGCTTCCGAAAAGGCGCGGTTCGCCGATAGCCATGTGCAGGTCGGCCTGCTTCCCGGCTGGGGCGGGTCTGTGCGGCTGGCCCGCAGGATCGGCATAGGTCGGGCGATGGAAATGGCAATGACTGCACGCTTCATCGAGGCTGAGGAAGCCCTGGCGTGGGGTCTCGTCAATCACGTGGTCCCTGCCGACGAGTTGTTGCCGCTTGCCGAAAAGCTCGCCCGGCAGATGCTCGCCAATCGCATCGATGGCGTGCGTCTCTATAAGCGTATCCTGCTGGAAGAGCAGAATCTCAGCTTCCCGGATGCGCTGGCCTATGAGCGGAACACTTCGAAGAATCTGAGTGCCAGTGTCACGCTGGAGGATCTGCTCGGACGTCTGGAAAATCTTAAAGGGCGCGGCAGCGCGAAGAAGTAATGCCTGCCGGTTGGCTGGCGGTGTGAGAAGAGTTCAGGGGGAACGAATTGCAGGGAACATTGCTCCTCAAACAGGCGCTTGCGCTCAATTCGCGCGGCACGGCGACAATTTGCGGCGAGCGTCAGCGTAGCTGGGAGGAAATCGGCTATCGCGTCCCGCGCATGGCGGCAGCGCTGCGCGGATTTGGCGTGAAAGACGGCGCCTTCGTCGCGGTCCTTGCCATGAATTCCGATCGCTATCTTGAGATGTTCTACTCGGTTCCCTGGGCGGGCGGTGCATTCGCGCCGATGAACATCCGCTGGTCGGCAGCCGAGAACGCCTACGCGCTTGAGGATTGCAAGGCGATCGTCCTTTGCGTCGATGAACATTTCGCCGACCAGGGCAGGGAGCTCAAGGCGAAATTTCCGCAACTTAGGGCGCTGATCTTCATGGGCGAGGGCCCAACGCCCGAGGGCATGGTGTCGTATGAAGACCTCATTGCTTCAACCGCGCCGATGGAAGATGCGAACCGCAAGGGGGACGACCTCTACGCCGTCTTTTATACTGGCGGAACGACCGGTCAGCCCAAGGGTGTCGCGCTTTCTCATAATGCGCTTTCGACCGCGGCGATCGCGTGGCTTGCGATGCTTCCCGATGTGGAGGATCTGAGCTTTGCCTATGTTGGCGGCTTCTTCCACTTCTCCGGCGCAAGTCCGGTCCATTACATCACGCTCGCCGGCGGTACCCATGTCATTTTGCCGAAATTTGAGCCGGTGCCGATCATGCAGGCGATCGCCAGGCACAAGGTGACCAACGCGGTGCTGGTGCCGATCATGGTCACCACGCTGATCAATCATCCCGATTTCGACAAATACGATCTCAGCAGCCTGCGCACCTGCATCTATGGCGGTTCGCCCATGCCTGAAGCGCTGATGGCGGCGGCTTCGAAGAAGCTGCCCGGCTGGCGCTTCTACCAGATCTACGGCATGACCGAGACCGGCGGTTTCGCCACGATGCTGCGCTGGCGCGACCACATCTTCGAGGGACCGAAGGCCTCTCGGGTTCGTTCCTGCGGACAGCCAGGACCGGGCGTGGAAGTGAAGGTCGTCGATCCCGACGGCATCGAGCTGCCGCGCGGTGAGCTCGGCGAGATCATCATGCGCAGCGACTATCTGATGACGGGCTACCTCAACAAGCCGGAGCAGACCGCCGAGGTGCTTAAGGGCGGCTGGATGTTCTCCGGCGATGCCGGTTCGATGGACGAGGACGGCTATCTCTCCGTCGCGGATCGCGTGAAGGACATGATCGTGACCGGCGGCGAGAACGTGTTTTCCGTCGAGGTGGAGCGTGCGCTCTATTATCATCCGGCGGTACAGGAAGCGGCCGTGATCGGCATTCCGAGCGAGGAATGGGGCGAGGCGGTGCATGCCATCGTCGTCCTGAAGAAGGGTGCGTCTGCATCCGAGGACGAACTGATCGCACACTGCCGTACGCTGATCGGCGGCTACAAGTGCCCGAAATCTGTCGAATTCCGGACCGAGTCCCTTCCTTTGGGGCCCGCCAACAAGGTCCAGAAAAACGTTTTGCGTGACCCGTACTGGGCAGGGCGCGCGAGAAAAATCTGACCGCCCGGATACAGCCATTCATCATCGGAGGTTTGTGATGAAGTTTTCGAACTATCTCGCAGGGATTGCCGCGTCCTGTGCGCTCGTTGCGGGTTTTGCGTCCGGCGCCAGCGCCGCCGACATCGTCCTGCGTTATTCCAACTGGCTTCCCGCCGGCTATCACCTGACTGAAGGTGTCATGAAGCCCTGGATGGAGGATGTCGAGCGCGTCACCGAAGGCCGCGTCAAGGTTGAGATGCTGCCCAAGGTCGTTGGCACCGTTCCCGGCCAGTATGATGTCGCGGCCGATGGTCTTGCCGACGTCGTTCTGTTCCCGCCGGCATATGCGGCAGGCCGCTTCCCGATCGAGGACGGTCTTGAGCTTCCTTTCGTCGGTCTCGACCCGCTGAAGCGCTCGGTCGCCACGTGGGAGATCTACAAGAAGTACATGGAGCCGCTCGGCGTCTTCAAGGAAGTTCACGTCGTGTCGATCTTCTCTTCAAACTCGACCCACCCGATGACAACCGGCAAGCCGGTCAAGTCGCTCGACGATTTCAAGGGTCTGAAGCTGCGCAGCCCCTCGACCGCCGTGACGCAGGAAATCGAACTGCTTGGCGGCGTTGCTGTTTCCAAGCCGATTTCCGAACTCTATGAGCTGCTCTCCGGCGGTATCGTCGACGGCGCCATCATCCCGATCGACACCGTGAAGGGCTTCAAGCTCGACGGCGCGCTCAAGCAGGTCACCGTTATCCCGGGCGGCATGTCCAACAACATGGTCATGATCGCCATGAATCCGGCAGCATGGGCCAAGATCTCCGACGCCGACAAGAAGGCAATCGACGAGGTCTCCGGCGCCTTCATGGCCAAGCGCAACGGCGAGGTAATCGCGAAGAAACTCGCCGATTCCTATGAGGTCCTGAAAGCAGCGGGTCTGACGATCGAAGACGCGTCGCCGGAACTTTCAGCCGCGCTCAAGGAAAAGCTGATGCCTGTGGTTGAAGACTGGTACAAGCGCGCCAAGGAAGCCGGCCTTGAAAATCCGGAAGCCTTCCTGAAGGAACTGTCGGACGGTTCTGGCGGCATCTACTAAGATCGCCAGCTGACAAAAATCATCATGACCCCGCGGCGCCTGCGTCGCGGGGTTTTTATATATTGATACAATTATATTATAGCGTATCGTAAGAATTCGACCGTGTTAATGACGGCGTTGAAATTCCAGCGCAAATCATTGCAAATCAAAGGCGAAAACAGTTAGTATCTTCCTTGGCGTTAGAAGAAATTGTTCAGATCGACGGCCGCAAAGACCGTCTCGCCAACTGGGAGGATAGATATGAGTTTTCACGCCAGGATTCTGGGTACTGCTGCCGCTGCGGCCGCCGTTACCTTTGTGTCGTTCGGGGCCAATGCCGCGGACATGGTATTGCGTTATTCCAACTGGCTTCCCGCCGGTTACCATCTGACCGATCAGGTCATGAAGCCGTGGATGGAAGACGTCGAGCGCGTGACCGAAGGTCGCGTCAAGGTTGAGATCCTGCCGAAGGTCGTCGGTACGGTACCCGGCCAGTACGACGCGGCGGCGGATGGTCTCGCCGACGTGACGCTTTTCCCGGTCGCCTATGCGCCTGGCCGTTTCCCGATCGAGGACGGCCTCGAGCTTCCCTTCGTCGGTACAGATCCGCTGAAGCGCTCGCTGGCGACCTGGGATATCTACAAGAAGTACATGGAGCCGCTCGGCGTCTTCAAGGAAGTGCACGTTGTCACGATCTTCTCGAGCAACTCGACCCACTTCATGACGACCAGCAAGCAGGTCAAGTCGCTGGCAGACTTCTCCGGCCTCAAGATGCGCAGCCCGTCACCGACGGTGTCTCAGGAAATTGAGCTTTTCGGCGGCGTCGCTGTCTCCAAGCCGATTTCCGAACTCTATGAGCTGCTGTCCGGCGGTATCGTCGACGGTGCCATCATCCCGATCGACACCGTGAAGGGCTTCAAGCTCGACGGCGCGTTGAAGTACATCACCGAGGTTCCCGGCGGTCTGTCGAACAACATGGTGCTGATTGCCATGAACCCGGCGGCATGGGCCAAGATCTCTGAAAAGGACCAGAAGGCGATCGACGAGATTTCCGGTCGGTTCCTGGCCAACCGTAACGGTGAAGTGATCGGCAAGAAGCTGGAAGCTTCGTACGGCGAACTGAAAGCGGCCGGTCTGACCTTCGAAACGGCTAGCCCGGAATTCGCGGCAACGCTGAAGGAGAAGGTGACCCCGATTATCGAGGACTGGTACAAGCGCGCCAAGGCGGCCGGCCTCGAAAATCCGGAAGCCTTCCTGAAGGAGCTCTCGGACGCTTCGGGCGGTATCTACTAAGAATTCAGAGCCTTTCTGAACGACCCCGCGGTGGAGACGCCGCGGGGTTTTTCTTTGCCCGCAATTCCAATCCGGCCAAAGCTGCCAACCCCGAACTGTGTTGCCCCGGCGGTGTCGGAGCATCGGCCGGTACATGCGGGAAGAATGGCGTTGAATTAAGGTGAGTCCAGCTTCTGTTTCCGTATGCGTTGATATTGATTGCAAGGCTAAGAAAGAAAAATCTTGTAATATCATTGTCTTTTGTGAAAATTAGCACGCTTGCGTATGGTGAGCAGGAATCACTAACTAGGGAGGATGTGATGATTCCAGAGAATTTTTGGAAGAGCGCGGTGTTTGGTGCGCTCCTCTTCGGTCTTGGCGCGCCAGCCGCGCAAGCCGAGACGATTACGCTGAAATATTCAAACTGGCTGCCGTCGGGCTACTCGATCACCGAAAAGGTGGTGAAGCCGTGGATCGCCGATGTTGAGCGCGTCACCGAAGGCCGCGTGAAGGTGGAATTCCTGCCCAAGGCCGTCGGTACCGTTCCCGGTCAGTATGACGTTATCGCAGACGGTCTTGCCGACCTGTCGCTGATCGTGCCGGGTTATACGCCGGGTCGCTTCCCGCTCGTGGAAGGTCTGGAATTGCCGTTCCTCGGCGATGACCAGTCCAAGCGCGCCGTCGCCGCCCAGAAGGCTTATGAGAAGTACATCAAGCCGACGGGGGAACTGTCGGAAGTCCACATCGTGGGGATCTTCTCAAGCAACACGGCGCATTTCGTCATGGGCAAGAAGGTCATCAATACGGTTGACGACGTGAAGGGCCTGAAGCTTCGCAGCCCCAACCCTGTCGCCAATGCCGAGCTGGGCCTGTTCGAGGCGGTTGCCATCGCAAAGCCCGCGTCCGAAATCTATGAACTGATGTCTGGCGGCATTATCGACGGCGCGGTATTTCCGATCGACGTGATCCAGCCCTTCAAGCTTGATGCCGTTGCAAAGGAAGTCACCATGGTTCCCGGTGGCCTGACCGCCACGCACCAGATGATCGCCATGAGCAAGCAGGCCTGGGAGAAGATCTCCGAGGCTGACCGCAAGGCGATCGAGAGTGTATCGGGCGTCGTGATGGCCGAAAGGGCCGGCAAGGTTCTTGCCGACAACCTCGCCGCGTCAACCGCATTCCTGAAGGAAAAGGGCGTGAACCTCCACACCGTGGACGACGCGTTCATGAAGGCCGCCAAGGAAAAGCTTGCGCCGGTCCGTCAGGACTGGATCGACAAGGCCAAGAAGGCCGGCCTCGCTGATCCGGAAGAAATGCTGACATTCGTCGAGAAGGAATCAGCTGGCATGTAAAGCCAGCGTTCCCGATCTGAAACGAGAAAGCCCCGCCAGGATCGCCTGGCGGGGCTTTTTCATTCTGACCGGCAGCGCGGCGATGATCAGATCGCCGGGTGCATCTGGACTTCCGGATACTTCTCGTATCCCTTGCCGACGCCATATTCCATGATGCCGTAGCCCACCTCGCCCTGATCGGTCACGCGGATGACGTGATCGGCGAGCGTACGGACCTTCTTGCGGACTTCCGGGTCGCTCAGATCCCAGCTCTCATGCGCGGTGAAGAGCTTGCCCTTGTCGGTGCCGTGGAACCAGCCGTCGAGCCCGCCATAAAGACCGCCCTTGAGGAAATACTTTCCGGGCAGGGTCTCGATCGTGATTTCGCGTTTCGTGCCGTTGGCGAACGAGGCGGTGAAGACCGCCGATTCCACCGTCTGGCCAAGCGGATCATTCGCCCACTTCACCTCGTGTGACACGTCGGTCAGCAGGTCGCTTTCCTTGGCGCGTTCGCCGATCGGGCGAACATCCTCGCCGGTGATGTAGATCATGTCGCCGGGCGCGCGTTCCTTGAAGAAGATATGCAGCCCGCGCTTTTCGAACTGGATGGTCGTCCAGGCGTAAAAGAAGGGCGGGTAAAAGGTTACGGGCGGATGTTTCTCGTCCGTCCGCATCTCGGCCCGAATGCCCCAGGAATGGTCGCGCTGACCCCACCATACGTCCGGATTGATTTCGTGGCGTTTCCCGTCGACCTCAAACCAGCCCTTGAAGCGGCCGAGCTGCTCCATGCGCGCCATATGCTCGGTGACGCGGCCCTTGCGGCGGCGGAAATGCTCGTCTTCTTCATGCGGGTTCATCGAGGCAATGAACTCAAGATCGCAGGCAATGCCGGAATCGTTGGGTTCGAGCACGATGCGGTGGCGCCGCAATCCCTCGATCACCTTGATCGAAAGCGGGCCGACAGTTGTCTCCAGCGCATTGGGGCGCAGGTGACGCGAGGCCCGGAAATTATGCTGCTTGCCATCGAGCATGATGCCGACGAAGCAATCCATAACGTTCTTGTTGGGATAGTAGCCAAGTCCGATATCGATGATCTTGTCGCCGCCCGGCACGGGATGAAGCGTATACCAGTAGCGCTCCATCCAGTCGGGATCGCTTGAAACGACGTGATCGAAGGTCGTCGGCAGCTGGTGCCCCATGAAGTCGTCTTGCGGCGTGATCATGCTGGAGTCCTCCCGTTCTTTTCAAAACTGACTTTGTGTCCTTACGCGTCTTCGCGCCCGCGCGATATCTCCGCAAACATCGGCTTTGCGCTCGACCGGAGCTCATAAAGCGTCTGCCACGAGAGATAGGCTGTGATCGTCTCGTCTATCGACTTGGCCCTGTCGGCGGGAAGCGAGCCCCGATGCTCCGACAGCCAGCCAATCAGGTCGCTCAGCGTCTGATCGGCGTCGTTGCGCGCTGTCTCCAGTTCCGCTGGTGTCGGACCGGTCTTCACCGCTTCTGCGGTGGGCAGCGCCGGCGCACCGGGCAGGCCATTCAGAAGGCCACCGAGCGTGGCGAAAAGTTCAGCCTGCTTTTCCAGCTGAGGGGCAAAGAATTCGGGCGACCATGCCGCACGCAGCTTGATGCTGTTTAGCATGTAGATAACGCCGAATGCCTGTCCGCGCGCGAATTCGTCGTCGAGCTTGGGGATGATCTCCTGCCGCAGCGTCTCGACCATGCCTTCAACAAGGCGGGAAAGGGAATTGTTCATGACGCGGCCTCGATCATCTTTTCGATCTGCCGGAATGTGGCGAAGATCTGGGTGCCCATGGCAGGCATGCGCATGTCGTGGAACGAACCGTCCTCAAAGCAGCTGACGCCGGCAACGAATGTCATGCCGACCTTGAACTGCGCCAGGATCGTGTAGAAGTTCAGTGCCTTTTCGTCGACCTCGATGCCTGTCAGTTCGTTGTAGAGACGCAGGAATTCGCCGCGTTCAACGAGCCGGCAGATAAGGCCGGACCCGCCCATATACTGGGGCAGGAACGCCCAGCCGATATCCTCCAGCGGATCGCCGAGATGGGCCAGCTCCCAGTCGAGGATCGCTGTGATGCGATTGTCCTTTTCAAGGAAATTGCCAATCCGGTAGTCACCATGCACGACAGAGACGCGGGGTGCCTTGGGCAGATTTGAGCGGAGCCAGTCGATGGCCCGATAGGCCATGGGGTAGGGTCGCAAGGCCCAGTGGGCGTGGCGCTCCGCCCAGTATTCGACTTCGCGCAAGGCGACGTCATCGACTGAATGGCCGGCGTCCCATTCCACAAGCTCGCTGTTGCGCCAGTCGAAATTGTGAAGCGCGGCAAGCTGTTCGACGAACTGGCGGCCGATCGTCTCGCGGTAGTCCTTCGGAAAGCCTTCGCCGGCCGAGCCCCACGGTATCGGCGCTTCGCCCTCCGCCTTCTCGCAGATGAAGAAGGGCAGGCCGAGGATCGACGGGTCGTCGCTGTACCAGAAAGCCTCCGGAACGGCGACGCCAGTGCCGTGCAGGGCCTTCAGAACCAGATATTGCGGCTTGGCCGAGTAGGGCGCGAACAGCCCGTCACTCGGGCCAAGGCGCAGGATCAGCTCGTGCTTCCTGCCGTCATAGGTCGCGTCGAATCCGTAGGTGATCCAGGAAAAACCGACCGGAAAGCGTTTCCACTTGCCGATCTCGACCTTTTGCCCGGTCTGGCCTTCCATGTAGGCGCGCAGACGGTCCTTGAGACCATCTTCGCTGAACCCTGTCTGGCCGCCGTCGGCCGCTTGTGTCGCGGACATGTTGGTCTGTCCTCCCTGGTATTGGTTTTGCCGCCGCCGTCAGGCCTTGTCGCGGATCAGTTTGTAGATGCCATTGCATCTGACAACAATGTCGTCGCCTCGCTTCAGCACCGACTGGAAGAAGAGCATCTTGCCGCTGAGCTTCAGCAGTTCAGGATAGCCCTCCACCCAATCGCCCGACTGGACAGGTGACAGGAAGTCCAGCGACAGCGATATCGTCGGCGAAACGATCTTCAGGCCAGCGTGCCGCTTTAGTGCCGAGCCCTGGAGGTCGGCGAAAGTAGCAAGCACGCCGCCATGGCAGATTCCGGCCGAGTTCAGGTGGCGCGGCTTAACGCGAAATCCGAGCACGACCGTCTCCGACCCCTCACCGTAGTAGAAGGGGCCATAAAACTTGTCGACCTCGGTCACCAGCGGCTTCATCACGAAGCCCGCAGGCGGGTTATCGCCTAACGCGTAGTCGATCTGATCCATCCTCTCGCTGGTCGTCAGACCATGTTCATGCCGCCGGAGACAGAGATCGTCTGTCCGGTGATGAAGGATGCATCGTCGGAGCCGAGGAACGCAATGATACCTGCATAATCTTCCGGTTCACCCATGCGCTTGAGCGGAATGCCGCGCACCATCGCATCCTTCCACTTTACCGCCTGATCGCCCGTTCCGAGCACATCCTGCATCATCGGTGTGTTCGTCGGGCCGGGGCACACGGCATTGAGCAGCACATTGCTGCGCGCCAGTTCGCGCGCCATCGACTTGGTGAAGGCGATGATGCCGCCCTTGCAGGCCGAATAGACAGCTTCGTTGCTCGTGCCCACGCGTGCAGCGTCGGAGGCGACGTTGACGACGCGTCCGCCGCCACGCTCGGCCATGCCGGTGCAGACGGCCTTGTGCATGTTCAGCGGGCCGGAAAGGTTGATGGCGATGATCCGGTTCCACAGATCCGCATCGGTGCTGAGGAAGGGTGCGGGCTTGTCCCATCCAGCGTTGTTGACGAGGAGCCAGGTCGGTCCGAGATCGGCTTCCGCCTGCTTGACCGCGTCGTTGACGGCGGCCTGATCGGCGATGTCGAGACCATAGACCTTGACCTTCCCGCCCTTGGCTTCGGCTGCGGTCTTTTCCGCCTGCTCGGGCTTGAGGTCGAAGATGGCGACATTATAGCCTTCCGCCGCCAGACGAAGCGTGATCGCTCGTCCAATGCCTTGGCCGCCGCCTGTAACGATTGCCATTTTTCCCTTGAGATCAGCCACTTCCCTGTCCTCCTTGTAAAGCAGACGTGCTAATGCGATTGGCATAGGGAGGTATGCCAAGCGCGGGTTTGTAAAAAATAATATGCTTGCGTACGGTATGCTGGCAAGATTATCCTTGAAAAAAAGAATTTAGGGAGCGCTCCGAATGCCCGACACCCAGATCCTTGCCGTTGCCGCATACCTGCCTTTGCTGCGTTTCGACCGGAAGGCGGCTCGCTCCGCCCTTGGCTGGTCCGGCCTTGGCGGCTCAGGGCGCGGCACCCGCGCTGTCGCCGGATGGGATGAAGATTCTCTCACCATGGCAGTCGAGGCCGCGCGAGGCACGCTTGGCTCTGGCGATGGCGCCGACATTGCGCGCGTGACCTTCGCCTCGACATCTTCCCCGTTTATCGATCGCTCCCAGTCGGGCGTTCTGATCGAGGCTCTCCAGTTGAATCCCGCCGTCGAGGCGCTCGATGTGTCCGGAACCCGCCGTTGCGCGGTCGCCGCGCTGTCGCGCGCATTGGCCAACGGTGTGGCCGGTGCCGAGCTCGTCGTTGCGGGGGAAGATCGTCATGCACAGCCCGGCAGTTCCGCCAGCATGAACTGGGGCGCCGGCGCCGGTGCGGTGCTGGTCGGCAAGGGGCAGGGCATCGCGAAAGTCCTGACGCGCGCCTGCGTGAATTTCGACCTTCTGGACTTCTACACCTCGGCCAAGGGCGGCGACCCATATGCCGCCGAAGATCGCTTCGTTCGCGATGAGGCCGTAGCCCATGTCTACGGACCGGCGTTCAGGGCCGCGCTCAAACAGGCAGGCCTGACGGGCGCCGATATTGCCATTGCCGTTGTTCCCGAGCCCGTCAGCGGCACCTACGGCCAGGTTGCCCGTGGTCTGAAGATGACCGCACCGAATGTCTGCGAGGAAATCGCCGCATCTGCCGGAGAACTGGGGTCTGCCATGCCGCTGTTCGGTCTTTCGCTTGCGCTTGAGCGGGCCAATGCCGGCGACAGGGTCCTGGTCGCCGGTTTTGGCAATGGCTGCGAAGTGCTGATTCTCGAAGCGACGGGAAAGCCCGCTGCCGCGACCGCGACCGAAGCCCTGGATCGTGGCGCCGTCTTCAACAACTACCTGCGCTTCCTCAGCCTCACCGATAGCCTGTCGCTGGACTGGGGACCGCGCGCGGAAGTCAATCAGAAGACGTCCGCATCGACGCTTGCCCGCCACGGGCGCGACACGCACGGTTTCGTCGGCGGGCGCGATGCGCGCGGCAACGTGCAGTTCCCCAAGACGCCGATACCGGTGTCGCCGCTTGCGGAAGGACCCGAACAGTATGAGGACGTCGTTCTTCGCGACGTTCCTGCGAAGGTGACCTCGGTAACGGCAGACCGCCTCAACTTCACCCCCGATCCGCCTTTCTATTTCGGGCTGGTGCAGTTCGAGAACGGCGCGCGTGTCGCAATGGAATATTGCGATTGCGAGGGCGCAACGCCCAAGGTTGGAGATCCGGTCGCGATGCGGTTCCGCGTCAAGGCGATCGACCGCCAGCGTAATTTCCGCACATATTTCTGGAAAGCGGCGCCGATCGAGCGCCCGGTTCTGGCAAAGGAGACCAAGTGATGGCTTCGGGTATCAAGGACAAGGTCGTAATCGCCGGCATGGGTTGCTCCACGTTCGGCGAACGCTGGGACATGAGCTCCGACATGCTGATGGTCGAGGCGTTCCAGGAAGCGCTCGCCGATTCCGGTCTGGAGAAAAAGCAGATCGAGGCCGCCTGGCTCGGCTCGGCGCTCGATGACGTCAATGTCGGCAATTCCGCGCTGCCGCTGGCGACGGCGCTGCGTCTGCCCTCCATTCCGGTGACGCGCGTCGAGAATATGTGCGCGACCGGCACCGAAGCCCTGCGCGGCGCGGTTTATGCGGTTGCCTCGGGCGCCTGCGACGTGGCGCTCGCGCTTGGCGTAGAAAAGCTCAAGGATACAGGCTTCGGCGGCCTTCCCATCCGGACGAAAGGGTCTGTCAACGATCTGTGGATGCCCTATGGATCGGCTCCCGGCACGTTCGCCCAGCTCGCCGGCGCCTATTCTGCCAGATATGGCATCGCCGCCGACGAACTGAAGAAGGCGATGGCGCACGTCTCGTGGAAAAGCCATCAGAACGGCGCGCTGAGCGAGAAGGCGCACCTGCGCAAGCCGGTTTCGATGGAAACCATCCTCAATGCGCCGATGATCGCCGATCCGCTCGGCCTGTTCGATTGCTGCGGTGTGTCTGACGGTGCGGCATGCGCCATCGTGACAACGCCCGAGATCGCCCGCAGCATCGGCAAGAACCATCTCGTCAGCGTCAAGGCGTTGCAGGTCTGCGCCAGTAATGGCTGGGAAAGCCAGTACGGCGAATGGGACGGCTCCTATGTCCGTAACACGCGTATCGCCGCCAGGCGCGCTTACGACGAAGCGGGCATCTCCGATCCCCGCGCTGATCTTGGCTTGACCGAAGTCCACGACTGTTTCTCGATCACCGAACTGGTGACGATGGAGGATCTGGGTCTTTCGGACGACGGCCGGGCCGTGTTCGACGTTCTCGACGGCAAGTTCGATCGCGACGGCGCGATCCCCTGTCAGGTCGATGGCGGGCTGAAATGCTTTGGCCATCCGGTCGGCGCATCCGGACTGCGGATGGCCTATGAGGTCTACCAGCAGCTTCTGGGCCGCGCCGGCGAACGTCAGCTTTCCGATGTCAATTTCGGTCTGACCCATAATCTTGGCGGTCAGCCTTCGAACAGCGTAGCGGCCGTTTCTGTCCTTGGACGGATCGAATAGGCGTTGATAATCTAGAGCAAACGACAAGAACCGAGTTGGGAGGGCGTCCGCGTGGCCGGAAAATATTACGAAGAATTCGAGATCGGGCAGGTTTTCGAGCACGACGTGCGCCGTACCGTCACGGAGATGGACAACACGCTCTTCTCGACGCTGACGATGAATCCGGCGGCGATCCACATCGACTACGAGTACGCCAAGGGCACCGAATTCGGTAAGCCGCTCGTCAATTCGATCTTCACGCTCGGTCTCGTGGTTGGTCTTTCCGTCGGCGAAACCACGCTGGGCACGACCGTCGGCAATCTTGGCTGGGAAGACGTGAAGTTTCCCAAGCCCGTCTTTATCGGCGACACGATCCGTGCCCAATCGGAAGTGCTGGCCAAGCGTGACAGCAAGTCGCGCCCGACCCAGGGCATCGTCACGCTGCTTCATCGCGGTATCAACCAGCGCGACGAGATCGTCTGCGAGTGCCGCCGCCTCGCGCTGATGATGAGGAAGCCGGCGTGAAGTTTCAGAACCTCCTGTTCGTCCCCGCCGACAGCGAGAAGAAATATCTAAAGGGTCAGGAATCCGGCGCAGACGGGCTGATCCTCGATCTTGAGGACAGCGTTGCCCCGACCGAGAAGGCCAATGCCCGCAAGACGCTGGCCGGCTGGATCGAGGCTGCCGGCAAGTCCAGACCCGCCTGGTCCTTCTGGGTCCGGATCAACCCGTTCGATACGGGGCTGACGATGGACGATCTGGCCGCCGTGGTCCGTCCCGGACTCGATGGCATCATTCTGCCCAAGGCCAACGGCAACGAGGATGTCGTGCGCCTCGGTCACTGCCTCGATGCGCTCGAGGCGAAGGCCGGCATGAAGGCGGGGTCGGTGAAGATCATCGTCGTTGCGACCGAAACGGCGCGCGCGATGTTCAATCTCGGCTCCTACGCGCCGGCCCATCCTCGGCTGGCCGCACTCACCTGGGGTGCTGAGGATCTTGCAGCCGTCGTCGGTGCAGCGACCAACAAGAAGGCCGATGGCGACTGGTCAGAGCCCTATCAGCTGGCCCGATCGCTCTGCCTCATGGCGGCGTCTGCCGCAGAAGTGCCGGCAATCGACACGCTCTATGCCGACTTCCGAAATGAGGAAGGCCTGATCGCTTCTTGTCGCCAGTCCAAGCGCGACGGTTTCTTCGGCCGCCTCGCGATCCATCCCGCCCAGGTGACGGGTATCAAGACGGCGTTCTCGCCGAGCGACGAGGATGTCGCCCTTGCGCAGAAGATTGTGGATGCCTTCGAGGCCAATCCGCAGCTCGGCACGATCGGCATTGACGGCAAGATGTACGATATCCCCCATCTGAAACAGGCGCGCCGCCTGCTCGCCTCTGCGTCAGAAAGGTAGTTTGCGATGACCAGCGAATATATGAAGGCCCAGGAGGAGTACGAGGAAAACCTGAACACCGTGCGCGAGGGCGTGCGCCAGGTGGCCTCCCGCTTCGATGCCGACTACTGGCTCAAGCGCGACGACGATGGAAAGTTCCCGAAGGACTACCACCGCGCGATGGCCGACGCCGGCTGGCTCGGCATCACCATGCCGGAGGAATACGGCGGGTCGGGCCTCGGCGTCACGGAAGCCGCGGTCATGATGCATGAGGTCGCGAGCCATGGCGGTGGCATGGCGGCGACGTCTTCAGTGCATATCAACCTCTTCGGTCCGCATCCGATCGTTGTCCATGGCACGCACGAGCAGAAGCAGGAATGGATCCCGAAGCTGGTCGCCGGAACCGATCAGGTCGCCTTCGGCTTCACCGAGCCGGATGCGGGCCTCGACTCCACGCGTATCCGCACGTTCGCCGAGAAGGTGCCGGGCGGTTACAAGGTGCGCGGACAGAAGGTCTGGACCTCGACCGCGCAGGTCGCCAACAAGATCATGCTGCTGACGCGCACCACGAAGTATGAGGATGCCAAGCGCCCGACCGACGGCATCACGATCTTCTACACCGATCTCGATCGCTCCAAGATCGACGTGCAGCTGATCCCCAAGATGGGCCGCAAGGCGGTCGATTCCAATGCGATCTATATCGAGGATCTCTTCATCCCTGACGAGCACCGTATCGGCGAAGAGGGGAAGGGCTTCAGCTATATCCTGCACAGCCTCAATCCGGAACGCGTGCTGATCGCCGTCGAGGCCATCGGCATCGGGCAGGATGCGTTGCGGCGCGCCACCGAATACGCGCGCGAGCGCGTCGTTTTCGGCCGCCCCATCGGCAAGAACCAGGGCATCCAGCACCCGCTGGCCGAAAAGTGGATGTATCTGGAGGCGGCCTATCGCATGGCCATGCGGGCGGGTGAACTCTATGACGCCGGGCGTCCCTGCGGCGCGGAGGCTAATACGGCCAAGTTCCTCGGCGCGCGCGCCGGGTATGACGCTTGTCTGCAGGCCGTCTTCACCCTCGGCGGCTTTGGCTACGCCAAGGAATATCATGTCGAGCGCCTGCTGCGCGAAGTGACCGTGACGCGTATCGCGCCGATCACCGAGCAGCTCATTCTCTCCTTTATTGGCGAGAAAGTGCTCGATCTTCCAAGATCATACTGAGCAGAGCATACTGAGAAGGAACCCCATGACACAGTCAATGAAGGACAAGGTCGTTCTGGTGACCGGCGCCGGCAGAGGCGTCGGGCGCGGCATCGCGCTCGAAATGGCCAAGGCTGGCGCGGCGGTTGTGGTCAACGATCTCGGCGCATCGCTTCAAGGCGCGCAGGAAGCCGGTCTGAGCCCGGCGGAAGAAGTCGTCAAGGAAATCGAGGCGATGGGTGGCCGCGCGGTCGCCAATGGCAACAGTGTCGCCGAGTGGGACGGCGCCCATGAAATGGTGCAGGCGGCGATCGACAATTTCGGTCGCATCGACGCCGTGGTGAACAATGCCGGTATCCTGCGCGACGTCCTGTTCCACAAGATGACGGAAGCCGACTTCGACGCCGTTATCGGCGTGCATCTCAAGGGGTCATTCAATGTCAGCCGCGCCGCCGCGCCCTTTTTCAAGGAACAGGCCTCTGGTTCCTATGTCCATATGACCTCCACCTCCGGTCTTATCGGCAACATGGGCCAGGTCAATTATGCCGCTGCGAAGCTCGGCATCGCGGCGATGTCGAAGATGATCGCCATCGACATGCAGCGTTTCAACGTGCGCTCCAACGCCATTGCCCCCTTCGCATGGACCCGGATGCTCGATTCGATCCCCGACGAGACGCCCGAACAGAAAAAGCGCGTTGAGGGTTTGAAAAAGCTCGTCGCCGAGCGCGTCGCGCCGCTGGTCGTCGCGCTGTGTTCCGAAGCCGGTTCGAAAGTGAACGGCCAGATATTCGGCGCCCGCAACAACGAAATCTATCTCTTCTCGCAACCGCGTCCGATCCGCTCGGCCCATACCGCCGAAGGCTGGACGCCGGAAAGCATCTGCGAGACGGTGTTCCCGGCCTTCGAGCACGATTTCTATCCGCTTCACAAGTCGGGCGACGTGTTCACCTGGGATCCGATCTGATCCATGGCGTTCGATCCCGAAAAGCTGAAGAACTGGTCGTTTCCCGATATCCGGCATCGCTACACGGCGCGCGACGCGATCATCTATGCGCTGGGCGTCGGCCTGCCGCTGACGCAGGGCGACAGCGAGGACCTGAACTTCCTGCTGGAAGACAGGCTGAAGGTCGTCCCGACCTTTGCTGTGACGCTGGCCAGCCCCGGCATGTGGGTTCGCACGCCCGAGCTCGGCATCGACTGGGTAAAGCTGCTTCATGCCGGCCAGGCGGCCAGCTTCGAAACGCCGCTACCCGCTGAAGCAGAAGTCATCGGCAAGGCCCGCATCAAGTCATTGCACGACCGCGGTCCCGAAAAGGGAGCGATCTGCGTTGTCGAACGCCGAATCGAAGATGCCGTGAGCGGCACGCTCTATTGCACGATCGATCAGACTGTCATCATGCGCGGTAATGGCGGATTTGGCGGCGATGCTCCGCCGAAAGACGCAAAGCCGACACCGCCTGACCGCGCCGCCGATCTGGTCGAGACGGTGAACCTGTCGCCGCGCGCGGCGCTGATCTACCGCCTGTCGGGTGACGTCAATCCGCTGCATGCTGATTATGAAGTCGCGCGGAAAGCGGGCTTTGACCGGCCGATCATGCACGGGCTCGGTTCTTACGGCACGACCGGCGCGCTCATTGTGATGCGGTTCTGCGATGGCGATCCGGCGCGGCTGAAGGACCTGTCGCTGCGATTCTCGGGCGTGATTTATCCCGGCGACGAGATTGTCTTCTCCTTCTGGAAGGAAGGCAGTGACGTTCTCTTTGAAGCCGTCGTCGGAGATCGCAAGGTCCTCGATCAAGGAAAAGCCCGGATCGGTTGATCCGGGCTTTTGCCTTTGCAGGTCTGGTTTGGCCGGTCAGGCAGCCATCATCTTGCGCACGCCGTCGCTGCCGACGCTGTCGAGCAGCGCGAAGGGGCCGCCGAGATAGGCTGGAAATCCAAGTTCGCTGACGATGGCGAAATCGGCGAGCTTCTGTTCGTCGGCGGAAAGCTTCGTCCGGTAATGCGCAGCCGCGATGGCAGAGGCGCCGAGCAGCCTTGCCGCGGTGCGCTGCCATTCGTTTGCCGGTGCCTCAATCCAAAGGCCGGTTGCCGCGATGGCGTCGACATCCGGAAGGGATTTGGCGTCAAGAGCCGGCGCAGCGCCTGAGGATGCCGGCAATGGCTTCTCAAAGCCGGCTTCGGTGCGGGCCGTATCGGCCTTGTCGCGGCCGGCTGCATCGGCGACGGCAGCGAGCGCGGCAGAGACATCGGCAACCAGTGCGCCGAGGCTCTCGGGCAGGGCATTGGCTTTCTTCTGCTTGCCGAATACCTGCTTGCCCAGGAACATCGTGCGGATCATGTCGCGCGGCTCCGGCCGTTTGATCAGCTCGGCGAAGATATCGATCTCCGCCTTCACGCCCTGATCCATCGGCACCGGAATGCCCTCTTCGACGCAATCGAGGATTGCCGTGATCGCCGGATAGTGCCCGCGTGTTTCCTTTAGGCGAGCTGCGCGAACCGGATCGAGAATGGCCTTGACCTCTGCCTTGCCCGGCACCTTCCAGTCCGGCCTGTCCCAGGGCTGGCGCGGATCGGGGTTCGACTTGATCCACTCCAGCGCCGCGGCGACTTCCTCGCCGGCCGGAACGACGCGATGAGCAGCACCCGCTGCCACGGCATCGGCGGTCGTGTAGCGTCCGCCGTCCAGCAGGATCGGCAAGGATGCCTCGACACCGACCAGCCGCGGCATGCGCTGGGTGCCGCCGCCGCCCGGCAGCAGGCCAACCAGCGATTCCGGCAGGCCGAGCGCGGTCTGCGGCGTGTCCGCGAGGACGCGGTAGTGGCCGGCAAGCGCAAGTTCGCAGCCGCCGCCAAGAGCCAGTCCGTTGATCGCCATGGCGATGGGCACGCCTGCGGTCTCCAGCTTGCGGAAGGCGCGGCCGATCGGTGCGAAATGGTCGCGGCCAACGGCGGTGCGCTGTGCTTCGGGCGCCGCGACGATCATCGCATAGGCTTCCGCGAGTTCGCCGAGATCGGCGCCGGCGCAAAATGCGGTTGATTTGCCGGAGGAGACGACGACGCCCTTGAGGCCGCTCTTTGGCAACCAGTCGGCGAATGCCTCCGATTCATGGATGGCCGCGTTGGAAAACACGTTCATGGTTCGGCCGGGCATGTCGAAAATCAGATGGGCAATGCCATCCTCGAGCATCTCGAGCCGGAACTCGCGGAGTGTGGGTGGTGTCGTCATTGGGGTTTCCTGTCGCCTGTTGTTCGACGGTTGTCTGCAAACTAGAGTCGCGGGGGACGGCTGTCACGTCATGGATTTGGGCTGTCTCCCGGCAGCGCCGTGTTATAACCGTGCTGCGCCTTACAAAGTGCGCCTTGCACGGTAAGTATCTTTATAGTGTGGTTGTGTACTAAAACAAATGGCTTTATGGCTAGCGTCAAAGCCGAAGGGCCCAGGGGAGTTAGATGGAAACGCTTAATCTCAGCACCATGACCTATGCGCTGGACAACGGGCTCGCCCGGGTCGTCCTGAACAAGCCGGACACCGGAAATGCGATCGACGGCGAATTCTGCGCCGACATGAACCGGCTGTCGATCGAACTCAGTTCCAACCCTGCTGTGCGCGCGGTGCTGCTGACAGCCAATGGACGTTTCTTCAGCGTGGGCGGCGATATTCGTACCTTCACAAAGGATCGCGCGGCGCTTCCGGGCATGGTCAAGAAGTGGACCGCGGACCTGCATATGGGTATTACCCGACTGCAACGGATGAACGCCCCTGTCGTCACCGCGGTGCAGGGCGATGTCGCCGGCGGATCGGTTTCGCTGGTTGCCTTTTCCGACGTGGTCTATGCGGCCGAGGGCGTGAAGCTCAATGCCGCCTTCTCGATGATCGGCTATTGCGCCGATAGCGGCTCGACGATCTCGCTCTCCAACCGCATGGGCCTGTCCAGGGCGAAGCGCTTTCTGCTGCTGTCTGAGACGCTGACGGCCACTGAGGCGCTGGAGGCCGGTCTCGTCGATTTCGTAACGAGCCCCGAGGCCCTTGCCGAAACCGCTGAAAAGACCGCCCTCAAGCTTGCCCGCGGGGCGACACAGGCTTACGGCGCGATCAAGCGCACGATCATGTCGGCGCGCATTCAGGGGTTCGAAGCCCAGCTTGAGGACGAGGCGCAGAATTTGTCGATCCTCGCCGCTGGTGAAGACGCCTGGGAAGGGCTGACGGCGTTCGCGGAGCGCCGCAAGCCCGAATTCAAGGGCCGCTAGTCGGAACGCTATTTAGGGACGCTTTTCATGGATTTCGCCCTGACTGAGGAGCAATCCTCCATCTTCGATATGGCGCTGGACTTCGGTAAGGAGAACATCGCCCCGTTCGCCCTGGAATGGGAAAAGGCCGGCACGATCCCGCGCGAACTCTGGGGCAAGGTCGCCGAACTCGGCCTTGGTGGCGTTTATGTCTCCGAGGACTACGGCGGATCGGGCCTGACGCGGCTTGACGCGACGCTGATCTTCGAGGCGCTGGCGATGTCCTGCCCGTCGGTTTCGTCATTCCTGTCGATCCACAACATGTGCGGCGGGATGATCGATCGTTTCGGGTCCGACGACGCCAAGGCAAAGTGGCTGCCGGACCTCTGTTCAATGGAGAAGGTATTCTCCTATTGCCTGACAGAGCCGGGTTCGGGCTCCGATGCCGCGGCGCTGCGCACCCGGGCGGAACGGACCAACGACGGCTACTCGCTGACCGGCAACAAGGCATTCATCTCCGGTGGCAGCTATTCGGATGCCTATGTCGTCATGTGCCGCACGGGCGTCGACGGCCCGAAAGGCATATCCACGATCATCGTGGAGGACGGTGCACCCGGCCTCTCCTTCGGTGGTCTTGAGGACAAGATGGGGTGGCGCGCCCAGCCAACCGCGCAGGTCCAGATGGACGACTGCAAGGTACCGGCCGAGAACCTGATCGGCGAAGAGGGCAGGGGCTTCACCTACGCCATGGTCGGGCTCGATGGCGGGCGTCTCAATATCGCCGCGTCCGCGCTCGGCGGCGCGCAGGCAGCGCTCGATGCGGCGCTTCGCTACATGGGCGAGCGCAAGGCCTTCGGCAAGACGATCGACCAGTTCCAGGCGCTGCAGTTCCGGCTCGCCGACATGGAGGTCAAGCTCCAGTCCGCGCGCACGTTCCTGCGCCAGGCGGCCTGGAAGGTCGACAACAAGACGCCGGATGCGACCAAGTTCTGCGCCATGGCCAAGCTTTACGTCACCGACGTTTCCTTCGAGGTCGCCAATGATTGCCTTCAGTTGCACGGTGGCTACGGCTATCTGGCCGACTACGGCATCGAGAAGATCGTTCGCGACCTGCGCGTTCATCAGATTCTCGAAGGCACCAACGAGATCATGCGGCTGATCATTTCGCGTCAGATGCTGGAGGCCCGCGGCTGATGGAAGATGTCCGCATTTCCAGAGAGGGCAAGGCCGGGCGTGTCACGCTGACGCGGCCAAAAGCGCTCAATTCGCTCAACCACGAAATGTGTCTGGTCATCGACGAGGCGATCTGGAAATGGGCAGACGATCCGTCGGTTGCTCTGGTCGTGATCGACGCCGAGGGCGACCGCGCATTCTGCGCCGGCGGCGACATCGCCATGATCTACGAGAAAGGCCGGGAAGGCGACTACTCCTACGGCCGTGGTTTCTGGCGCGACGAATACCGGATGAACACGCGGCTTTCCGAATACCCGAAGCCGGTGGTGAGCCTGATGCAGGGCTTCATCATGGGTGGTGGCGTTGGTCTTGGCGGTCACGTCTCGCACCGGATCGTCTGCGAGAGCTCGCAGGTCGCCATGCCCGAATGCGGTATCGGCCTTATCCCGGATGTCGGCGGCACGCTGCTTCTGGCCAAAGCGCCGGGGCGTGTTGGCGAGTATATCGGCCTGACCGGCGCGCGCATGGGTGCAGGCGATGCGATCTACTCAGGCTTCGCCAATCTCTACGTGCCACAGGAAAAATGGCCCGCCCTCATTGCAGATCTCTGCGAGACTGGCGATGTCGATGCCATCGGCCGTCATGCGCTTCCAGCTCCTGCGAGCGGCCTTGCTGTAGCCCACGAAGCGCTGGATAGGCTCTTCGCCGGCGATACGGTCGAGGACATCGCGGCCGCTCTCGGTGCCGATGACAGCGACCTTGCGACGAAAGCCAAGAAGGCCATTGATGCAGGTAGCCCGTTGTCGCTCGCCTGTACGCTCAAGATGATCCGTGACCTGCGCGCCGGGAAGGGGGGGATCAGGGAGGCACTCACCCAGGAATACCGCTTTACCCATCGATCGATGGATCAGGGCGATTTTCTGGAAGGTATCCGGGCTGCGATTATCGACAAGGACAAGCAGCCCCGCTGGCGCCATCCCAGTATCGCCAGCGTGTCCACGCAAGAGGTGGAAACCCTGCTGGCGCCGCTTGGCGCGGAGGAACTGTCATTCAAGGAGAGATGGTCATGAAGATCGGTTTTATTGGCCTCGGCAATATGGGCGCGCCGATGTCCAAGAACCTTGCCGCTGCCGGACATGAAGTCGTTGGCTTCGATCTCGTCGCACCGGTGCCCGAAGGCGTTACGAAAGCTGCCACTGCCGTTGAGGCCGCGACCGGCCGCGACGTGGTGGTCACCATGCTTCCGAACGGTCAGATTCTGCGCAAGGTTGCCGCAGAGATCCTGCCCGGCATGAAGAGCGGAACAGTCTTCATCGACTGCTCGACCGTCGATGTGGAAAGCGCCCGGGCGGTTGCCGACGAGGCGGCCGCGAAAGGTGTGCTGGCCATGGACGCTCCGGTTTCCGGCGGTATTGGCGGCGCGGCCGCCGGCACGCTGACCTTCATGGTCGGCGGCTCCAAGGAAGCCTTCGAGATCGCCGCGCCGCTGTTTGAGGTCATGGGCCAGAAGACGGTTCACTGCGGTGCTTCCGGTGCCGGTCAGTCTGCCAAGATCTGCAACAACATGATCCTGGGCGCGACGATGATCGCGACCTGCGAGGCCTTTGCCCTCGCCGACAAGCTGGGCCTCGACCGGCAGAAGATGTTCGACGTCGTTTCCACCTCGTCGGGCTATTCGTGGTCGATGAACGCCTATTGCCCGGCGCCGGGTGTGGGTCCGCAGTCACCGGCTGACAATGGCTACAAGCCGGGCTTTGCCTCCGACCTGATGCTCAAGGATCTGCGCCTCTCGCAGCAGGCCGCCGAAGCGGTCGATGCCGATACGCCCATGGGCAAGCTCGCAGCCGAACTCTACACGACATTCGTCGAGAAAGAGGACGGCAAGGGTACGGATTTCTCTGCAATGCTTCCCCGGTTCGAGAAGCGCGGCCGCAGCTGACCGGGAGTTGAAAGGAACAAGACCATGAAGGAACTGTCGCATTTCATTAACGGCAAGCATGTAAAGGGCCAGTCCGGTCGCTTCGCCGACGTCTATAATCCCGCAACCGGTGAAGTGCAGGCGAAAGTGCCGCTTGCCTCTCCGGCCGAACTTCAGAGCGCCATTGCCGATGCTGCTAAGGCGCAGGTCGAGTGGGGTAACACCAATCCCCAGAAGCGCGGGCGGGTCATGATGGAACTGGTGCGCCTGCTGCACCGGGACATGGACAAGCTCGCAGAGGCGCTGTCCTCTGAGCACGGCAAGACGCTCCCCGATGCCAAGGGCGATGTTGTCCGCGGACTTGAGGTCATCGAGTTCTGCATCGGCGCCCCGCACTTCCTCAAGGGCGAGTACACCGACAGCGCCAGCCCCGGCATCGACATGTACTCCATGCGTCAGCCGCTGGGCGTCGTCTCCGGCATCACGCCGTTCAACTTTCCGGCGATGATCCCGCTGTGGAAGATGGGACCGGCGCTGACCTGCGGCAACGCCTTCATCCTGAAGCCTTCCGAAAGGGCTCCCACGGTGCCGTTGATGCTGGCCGAACTGCTGCAGGAAGCCGGCCTTCCCGATGGCGTGCTCCAGGTCGTCAACGGCGACAAGGAGGCGGTCGACACGATTCTCGACAGCGAGACCATCCAGGCGGTGGGCTTTGTCGGTTCCACTCCGATCGCGCATTACATCTATTCGCGCGCGACGGCGAACGGCAAGCGGGCTCAATGCTTCGGCGGTGCCAAGAACCACATGATCATCATGCCCGACTCCGACCTCGACCAGGTCGCCGATGCGCTGGTCGGTGCCGGCTATGGCGCGGCAGGCGAGCGTTGCATGGCGATCTCGGTCGCCGTGCCCGTCGGCCAGAAGACCGCCGATGCGCTGATCGAAAAGCTGGTCCCACGGGTCGAGAAGCTGAAGGTCGGTCCTTACACGGCCGGCAATGACGTTGATTTCGGTCCCGTCGTCACCGCGGCGGCCAAGGCCAATATCGAACGGCTCGTGCAGTCGGGTGTTGATCAGGGCGCCAAGCTGGTGGTCGACGGACGCGGCTTCAAGCTGCAGGGATACGAGAATGGCTTCTTCGTCGGTCCCCACCTGTTCGACCATGTCACGACGGACATGGACATCTACAAGCAGGAAATCTTCGGCCCCGTGCTCTCCACCGTGCGCGCCGACAGCTATGAAGAGGCGCTGTCCTATGCGATGGACAACGAATACGGAAACGGTACGTCGATCTTCACTCGCGACGGCGACACCGCGCGCGATTTCGCCAACCGGGTCAATATCGGCATGGTCGGCGTCAACGTGCCGATCCCGGTGCCGCTGGCCTATCACACTTTCGGCGGCTGGAAGAAATCCGGCTTCGGCGACCTGAACCAGTTCGGACCCGACGCCTATCGCTTCTATACACGCACCAAAACCGTCACCTCGCGCTGGCCCTCCGGTATCAAGGAAGGCGGCGAGTTCACGATCCCGGTCTTCAACTGAGACCAATCCGCTAAAAACAGGAAGGGCGGCGCTGACAAGGCGCCGCCCTTTTTCGTTCCCGATCGGGTGATCTAGGCCTGGCTGCCGGTCAGAAAGTCGCGATACTCTTCGCGCAACTCGTTCTTGCGCACCTTGTTGGAGCCGGTCAGCGGCATGCTGTCGACGAAGATGACGCCGTCGGGAACCCACCACTTGGCCATTTTCGGCTTCATGTAATCGAGAAGTTCCTGCTCGGTCAGCTTACTGCCTGGAACTTTCACCACGACCATGACCGGGCGCTCCTGCCATTTGGGATGCGGCACCGAAATTGCGGCCGCCATGCTGACGTCCGGATGCGAGGCCGCGATCTTTTCCAGGTCGATCGAACTGATCCATTCGCCGCCGGACTTGATGAGATCCTTGGCGCGGTCGACGAGGCACATATAGCCGTCCGGGTCGATGGTCGCGATGTCGCCAGTGATCAGCCAGCCGTCCCGGTCGACGGCGGAACCTACTTCCATGTCGAGGTAGGATCTGGTCGCCCACAGGCCGCGGAACCGCAGATGACCGCGGGTCTCGCCGTCATGGGGCAACGGATTGCCATCGTCATCGACGATCTTGAATACGAAGCCGGGCGTCTGCCGGCCGTCGGTGCACTGATACGCAATGCGCTCTTCTTTCGGCAGATCCAGCTGTGGTGCCGACAGTATGCCGGTGGTGCCGAACATGCACTCGGTCATCCCCCAATTGTGGCCGGTCTTCATGTTGTACTGGTCTTGCAGCTTGGAAATAAGCGCAGGAGACAGTCCGCCGCCGGCGCTGATCAGGGCCTCGAGCGGCTCCAGCGACTTGCCCGTCTGTTCGGAATATTCGATCAGGTTGGCGAGGATGGAGGGTACGAGGGCAACGTTGGTGACACGTTCGCTCGCGATCATTTCCTGGATGGCCCTGGAGGAAAGATCGCGCCCCGGCAGCACCAGCTTGCGACCGATATAGAATGCGCCGAACGGAACGTTCCACGCGCTGGAATGGAACATGGGCGCGAGCGGCATCAGAACCAGCGGATTTCTCTCCGGCACGGGCATCCACGCCAGCGAGCAGAGCGTCATCGTCTGCAGAAACGCATTGCGATGTGAATAGACCACACCCTTGGGAAGACCCGTCGTTCCGGAGGTGAAGCAGATGGTCGCTGCGGTCCGCTCATCGAATTCCGGCCATTCGAACGCGGTCGTCTCTGCGCTCAGCCAGTCCTCGTAGCATTCAAGCGTGAGGCTCGCGCTCGCCGGCATGGTTTCCCGGCGCTCAAGGACCACGAATGTCTTGACGTGCTTCAGGTCCGGGGCAATCGCCTCGACCTGCGGCAGGATATCCTGATCGAAGAAGAGGATCTCGCCCTTGCCGCTATTGACGACGAAGGTCAGCTGGTCATTGGCGAGGCGGGGATTTGCCGTATGGATGGCGGCACCCATACCCGTGAGACCGTAGAACAGTTCCATGTGGCGGTGCGTATTCCAGGCAATGGTAGTGGCACGCGATCCAAGTCCGAGCCCTCGCTTCTTGAGCGCGTTGGCAAGTTGCTTTGTACGCGCATTCATCTGGCGAAATGTGAATCGGACGACTTCGCCCGAAAACTCCCGCGAGACGACCTCGCAGCGACCGTTCGATGCGGCGCCATGCTCGTTGATCACGGACAGCAGCAACGGCATGTCCATGGATAGACCTTTCAGGACGTCCACTTTTTTCTCCTGTAGATCGCCTATGCACGGCCACTCGGGCCGCGCTCCCCCAGAAACAGTTTGGTTTTTCGATCAGCCAGCAAGCGCCTGCTTGATTTCGCCCCGAACGAAGCGGGCGACTTCGCCGCGCAGGCAAAGCTCGATGACCGATCCATGCACACCGCCCTTCGGCACCCAGCCGCGGCGGAGCGGAAGATTGGGCGTGGGCGGCTGGTCATAGACCTTGAGACCGGCGGCGCGATATTTCGCGATCGCCTCGTCCAGATCGTCGACTTCGATGGCGACGACGACGTCGCCAGGGACCATGTCCGTCTTGCCGGACGCTTCGACGAGCTCGATGATCGTGCCGCGATTGTCGAAGAAGCCAAGCCGCAGCTTCAGCTCCGGAATTTCGCGGATAATGGGCTCTCCAAGACCGACCGTGTCCCGGTAGAACGCAAGCGCGTCCTCGAGCTTGGCGACGATAATTCCGATATGGTCGAGCTGGGCCGGCATGGGTACACTCCCTGTAAGTTTGTTTGACTGGATTATATTCGTTAGCTTACGGTATCTTACTATGCCTAATCAATGACGGGTGAGTCCGGTTGGCGGAAAGCCGCCGGGACCGACCATATCACAAACAACAATATCGGGAGCAGAAGCGTGGGCAGACTGGACGGCAAGAGGATCATCATTACGGGCGCCGGCACCGGCATCGGTGAAGCGAGCGCTATCAGGGTCGCCTCAGAGGGTGCAAAGGTCCTCGTGGTCGGGCGAACGGAAGAAACGATCAGCGACACCGTCGACCAGATTCGCAATGCTGGCGGAACGGCCGAATATCTCATCGCCGATGCGACGGTCGAAGAGCAGGTCGCCGGCATGGTGTCGACCTGCGTCGACAGGTTCGGCGGGCTTGATGTCTTCTACGCCAATGCGGGCAACACCGAGCGTATGACACCGCTTCTCGACATGACGGTGGATCAGTGGGAACAGCAGTTCCGCGACAACGTCATCAGCGCCTTCCTGTGCGTGAAGTATGCCGGCCGGCACATGGTCGACCATGGCGGTGGCTCGATCATCCTGTGCTCGTCCGTCGCATCGCTGCGCGCCAATGGCGGCGCGATTGCCTACAGCGCGGTGAAGGCGGGCGTGAACAGCCTGACCCAGACGGCGGCTGCGGCTTTTATCGGCAAGAACATCCGCGTAAACGCGCTCCTTCCGGGCCTGGCTGAAACCAAGCTCAGCAAGCCGATCTTCGAATATGCCCGCAACAAGGGTTCCGAGCACAAGCTCGGCAAGCTGACACTGATGCAGCGTCCCGGTTATGTGGAGGATATGGCCGGCGTCATCGCATTCCTCGCCAGCGACGATTCATCCTACGTGGATGGTCAGTTGATCGCCTGCGACGGCGGGATCAGCGCAACGCATCCGTTCGGTCGATTTGCCTGAAACCCGGCGTCAAACGACGAATAAACAAGACGATGACCGGCCGTTTAGGACCGGTCTTGATGGAGGGAACCATGCCTTACAATTCAGTTTACGCTCCCGGTCTGTTCAAGGGCCAGACGATCATCGTTACCGGCGGTGGCAGCGGTATCGGGCGCTGCACGGCGCATGAACTCGCCTATCTCGGCGCCAATGTCGTGATCTGCGGGCGCAATCCGGAACGTCTTGAGCAGGTGGTCGGCGAGATCCGGGAAGACGGCGGGGAAATCAGCAGCTTCATCTGCGACATTCGAGACGAAGTGGCGGTCGGTCAGGTCATCGATGAGGTGCTCAAGAAGTATGGCAGCATCGAAGGGCTGGTGAACAATGCCGGCGGTCAATACCGCACACCGGCCAAGACGATTTCCACGAAGGGCTTTGAAGCGGTCGTCCGCAACAACCTTACCGGCGGTTTCATCTTCATGCGCGAGATCTACAACCGCTGGATGGCCGATCATGGCGGCGCGATTGTCAACATCATCGCCGACATCTGGGGTGGCTGGCCCGAATTTGCCCATTCCGGTGCGGCGCGCGGCGGCATGTTCACGCTGACTGAGACGCTGGCCTGCGAATGGGGACATGATGGCGTTCGCGTTAATACCGTCGCGCCGGGCGGTATTGCTTCAAGCGGCTTCGATACCTATCCGCCGGAGCTGACCAAGAAACTCTATGAGTTTCCGGGCCGCATCCCGCTTCAGCGTTTCGGTACGGAATCGGAGATCTCGGGCGCGATTGTCTATCTGCTTTCGCCCGCGGCCGCGTTCATCACGGGCACGTGCCTGAGGGTCGACGGCGGTGCGCCGAACGTACGGCAGACCTGGAACCTGGAGAAGGGCAGCCGCAACGAGCCGTTCCATGGCTTCCACCGTGGCGTCATTCCGAAAGCCCTCAAGGGTCAGCCGTAAGGAGTCTGCACCCATGATGCGCTTTCATCACATGGCCGTCTTCGTCAGCGATATCGACGAGGCGCTGAAGCTTTGGGTCGATCTGCTCGGCTTTGAACTCACCCACCGCACGACGATCCCCGACACGGATGCGAAGGGGCCGAAGACCCGCATGCCGCAGGGCGTTCTGGACGATATTTTCGGCGTGAAGGATGCACGTTCGCACATGGCGCTGCTCACATCGCCCGATGGAGCGATGATCGAGCTGCAGCAGTGCGAGGTGCCCAAGATCCAGAAGACCCCGCCGGAAAACCTTCGCTACGGCCACACCGGTTTTCATGAGCTCGGTTTTCAGGTCGAGGACATCGAAGGCTGGTTCGAGAAGGTCAAGGCGGCCGGCTACGAAACCCAGACGCCCTACATCTGGCCGTGGGCGGGGACCGGCAAATCGTTCCTGTTCTACGATTCAGACGGCAACATGATCCAGTTCTGCGAACAGAAGGGAAGTCCAAGCTGGCGCCCGCCGGCCTGAGCACTTCCCAGTTCGCCCATAACGCACTCCAATCCGGGAATGATCTGATGTCAGAGACGCTCGTCAATCGTCAGTGGTTTTATGCAAAGCCGATCACCGATCATCTGACCGCTGATAACTTTGCCCGGCGCGAGGTTCCGGTGCCGGAATTGCGGCAGGGACAGGCGCTGATCCGCAATCGCCTGATCTCGATCGATCCGGCGAACCGCCTTTACTTCGCCATTCAGAACTACCGCCGTCAGATCGAACTCGGAGACGTCATGGCGGCGTTCGCCATCGGCGAGGTCGTGAAGTCGACCGACCCGCGATTCCGCGTCGGCGATCTCTGGCATGGCGATTTCGGCTGGCAGGACTATGCGGTGATCAACAGCTACGACCGCGCCGAATATTACCATCGGTGCACACCGGGCATGAGCGACGAGGATCTGCTCGGCGTCTACGGTATTACCGGCATGACTGCTTATTTCGGCGTTGAGAAGGTCGGTCGGCTGACTGGGCGCGAAACCGTCGTCGTTGGCGGAGCGACGGGTGCTTGCGGCGCCATCATCGGCCAACTGGCCAAGATCGCCGGATGCCGCGTCGTCGGTTTTGCAGGCGGGCCTGAAAAATGCGCGTGGCTGACCGGCGAGATGGGTTTTGATGCGGCCGTCGATTACAGGGCGCCCGATATGGCGCAGCGGCTCGCCGCCGAATGTCCGGACGGCGTCGACTTCTTTTCCGATGCAATAGGCGGCGCCATCAGTCAGGCAACGATACCGCTGATGAAGAAGGACGCGCGCTGGTACCATTTCGGCAACATGTCCGAATACGACAACATGGTACCGGGCGAGACCGCTCCACGGCACGACGCGTTTCTCACCCCTGAACTGAAGGCCATCTGCAAGGAGCGCAACCTGCGTCCGATCTTCCTGCTCGTCTTCGATTTCTACTGTCGTCGCCTCGAAGCTCAGGAGACGCTCGCCTCCTACATTGCTGACGGTCGCCTAAAGGCTCCCAACACGACGCTTTCCGGGTTCGAAAAACTTCCAGCGGCCCTCATAGACGGCTCGCTCGGTTCCAATAAGCTCGGGAAGCTCAACGTCAGGCTCGCGGGATGATGGCGCTCCGCACGACGGCACGTTGAAAAGAACGATTTGTTACACCCTTGAGAAGCATAGTAAGCTACAGTACAAAGCAGATTGAGCTTTCGGGGACATCGTTCGCGCTCATTCGCGCGACACTTCCTGGAAGTCTTAGAAGACGCAACAAGGCAAGAAGCCGTTTGTGCATAGGGGACGGCGGACGCAAGGGAGGAATAGGCAGCGATGTCAGCAAAGAAGTTTGATCCGGTCGCGCATGGGCGCGAGATGCGCGAGCAGGGCTATTGGCTCGACCTGACCTTTGACGATCTCCTGACCGACGCGGTCAAAAAATTCCCTGACAAGAATGCCGTTGTGGCCTATCGCGCCGATGCCGGCAGCGAAAAGCCGGTCAGGACGATTACCTTCAAGGAACTCGAGGACCTTGTCGCCAAAGCCGCGGGCGCGCTGCGCGGGCTCGGCGTGAAGAAAGGCGACGTCGTCGCGCTCATGCTTCCCAACTGGTGGGAGTTCGTGGTTGCGACCTACGCCGCAGCTCGTATCGGCGCAGTTTGCAACCCGCTGATGCACATATTCCGCGAGCGCGAGCTTCGCTTCATGCTGGGATTCGCCGACACCAAGGTCATTATCATTCCCAAGGAGTTCCGCGGTTTCGATTTCGCCAAGATGATGGCGGGGCTGCGCGGTGAACTTCCCGCGCTCAAGCACGTCATTGTCGCCGGCGGCGAGGGTGAAAGTGCATTCGACAAGGCGCTGCTGCAAAGCGATGCCGCGCCGGTTGGCCCCAATCCGCCTGAGCGGCTGGCCTGCGACGAGATGTCGAGCCTGATGTATACCTCCGGCACCACGGGCGAGCCCAAGGGTGTCATGCACTGCTTCAACACGATTGTGGCCTGTACGGATGCGCTCGGCGAACGCTTTCATCTGACGTCGGACGATGTCCATCACGGCAGCACGCCATTCGGCCATATGACCGGCTTCACCGCGGTCATGGTTCAGGCCCTGCGCTATGGCAGCACCGTTGTCTTGCAGGATATCTGGGAAGCCAATGCCGGCGTCGCCATCATGGCGCGCGAAGGGGTGAGCCACATGGCGGCGGCAACGCCGTTCCTCGCCGATATCGTCAAGGCGGTCGAGGCGGGTGGACCCAAGCCGAAGCTTACGACATTCCTGTGCGGCGGCGCGCCGATTCCGCCTGTGATCGTTGAAAAGGCAATCAGCGTTCTGGATCTCAACGTTTCCTCGCTGTGGGGCATGACGGAAACGCTCGGCGGCAGCCTGACCGAACCGGAACGGGCACGCGAGAAGTCGTCCACCACGGATGGCCGGGCGCTGAACGGCATGAAGCTGCTGATTACCGACGATGACTACACGCCGCTGCCGCTGGGCGAGACGGGGCGTTTTCTGGTGACGGGTTCGTCGCTCTTCCTTGGCTACTACAAGAGGCCTGATCTGGCCAATATCCAGCCGGGAGGCTGGTTCGATACCGGCGACATGGCCTACATGGACGAGGAAGGCTATATCCGCATCAACGGCCGCACCAAGGACATCATCATCCGCGGCGGCGAGAACGTGCCGGTCGTCGAAATCGAGGATCTGCTTTACCGCCACCCGGCGGTCGCCGACGCGGCGCTCGTGGGGTACCCGGACGATCGTCTGGGCGAACGCGGCTGTGCCTTCGTGGTTCTCCAGCCGGGCGCGTCCTTCGATCTGCAGGAAATGCAGGCCTATCTGTCGAAGTCCGGCGCCGCCAAGCAGTACTGGCCCGAGCAGATCGAATTCATCGACTCGATGCCGCGAACCGCGAGCGGAAAGATCCAGAAATTCGTGCTGCGCGAGCAGGCGAAGAAATACGCTTCGTAATCGAACCGGTTTCGAACGGTTTGCCGCCGCGCGACGAGTCGCGCGGCGGCCATGCCTCCCAGGCCATGCGAGGAAACCCTTATTGACAGGCTGCTGCTTTTTAAATAAATAAACCGAACGTTCATTCGTACATTGACGTACCACTTTGATTGAAGGGAACTTTCGGTGGCGTCTGGTGGCGGGAGAGACTACTGAGGGTGTTAAAGAGGGCCGTTTCGCAGCGGAGCGCGCGTGGCCCAGATAGCCGGGGGAATAATGCGGCGCCTGACTTGACCGCTTGAACCCAGACCGGCACGTCCATTGAGTGAAACGCAAAAGAGAGGACAGGTAGAACAGATGGATTTCAATATCCCGAAGGAAATCACAGACAAGCTCGCAGAGCTTGACGATTTCATCGAGCGCGAGATCAAGCCGCTCGAGAAGGAGAACATTCAGTTTTTCGATCACCGTCGCGAGTGGAAGCGCACCGACTGGGAAAATGACGGTTCTCCGTCCAAGGAATGGCGCGCGGTCATCGAGGAAATGGAGCGCCGCGCCGACAAGGCCGGCCACCTGCGCCTGTGCCTGCCGAAGGGCTGCGGCGGTCAGGCCGCGGGCAATCTGATGAGCGCGGTCGTGCGCGAGCATCTCGCCGGCAAGGGCCTTGGTCTGCATAATGATTTGCAGGACGAATCCTCAATCGTCGGCAACTTCACCATTCTCCCGGCCATCGACAAGTACGGTACGCCCGAGCAGCGCCAGTACATTGAAGGCAACATCACGGCCAAGAACCACCTGTCCTTCGCGCTGACCGAGCCGAACCACGGCAGCGACGCGACATGGTTGGAAACGCGCGCGGTGCGTGACGGCGATCACTGGATCATCAACGGCATGAAGCGCTGGAACAGCCAGGTTGGCCGCTCCAAGGCCAATCTGGTCTTTGCCCGTACGTCCGGCAAGGATGGTTCGGCGAAGGGCATCACGGCCTTCATCGTGCCGACCGACGCGCCGGGCCACAACATTCTCTACAATCACTGGACCTTCAACATGCCGACCGACCATGCAGAGGTCGAACTGAAGGACGTCCGCGTTCCCGACAGCGCTATCCTTCACAAGGAAGGCGAAGGGCTGATGATCGCCCAGATGTTCGTTCACGAGAACCGCATCCGTCAGGCGGCGGCCAGCGTGGGCGCGGCCCGCTACTGCATCGAGGAATCGGTGAAGTACGCCAAGGAGCGCATCATCTTCGGCGAACCGCTGGCGAGCCGTCAGGCGATCCAGTTCCCGCTGGCGGAACTGCACACCGACTGCGAGATCCTGCGCAACTTCATCTTCCGTACCGCCTGGATGATGGATCACGTCGATCCCGTGCAGATTTCCGACCTTGTTTCCATGTGCAATTTCAAGGCGAACAACCTGGTCTGCAAGGCCGCCGACATGGCGATCCAGACCCATGGCGGCGTCGGCTACAGCCGTCACAAGCCGTTCGAGCACATCTATCGCCATCACCGCCGCTATCGTATTACGGAAGGCAGTGACGAGGTGCAGAAGCGTCGCGTCGCGCAGTACCTGTTCGGATACAGCGGAAAAAAGGCCACATGACACAGCCGAAAGAGAATCTGCCGCCGGAAACGGCGGCAGATTTCAACATCGACAATCTGCGCCCGGTTCTTCGGGAATACCTTGGCGCGCCTGTGCGCAATCTCGAGGTGCGCTCGACCACGGGCGGGCAGTCCAACCCGACCTATTTCGTTACCGCCGACGATTGGCGTGGCGTTCTGCGCAAGCAGCCGGGAGGCGTGCTCGCCAAATCGGCGCATGCGATCGATCGTGAGTTCCGGGTGCTGAAAGCGCTGCACGGCAGCGATGTGCCCGTTCCCGAGCCCTACACATATTGCGACGACGCCGAAATCCTTGGCACGCCCTTCTACCTGATGGAGTGGCTGGAGGGCAGGGTTGTCTACCAGTATTCGATGCCGTCGATTCCGAAGGAACAGCGCATTGAGCTGTTCGATTCGATGGCGAAGGTCATGGCGGCCATTCACAAGGTGGATTTCCGCGCGGTCGGGCTTGGTGACTACGGCCGTGAAGGCAATTATTTCCAGCGCCAGCTCAGGGTCTGGTCTGGCCTTTGGGACCAGTACCGCAAGGGCGATGACGACAATCCCGCGCTTGACGAGATTATCGTATGGCTGAACGAGCGTGTGCCGGAGAGCGAGCTTATCGCGCTCTGCCATGGCGACTACCGCTTCGCAAACACACTCGTCCACAAGACGGAGCCGCGTATCCTCGGTGTCATCGACTGGGAGCTGTCGACGCTCGGCCATCCGCTGGTGGACGTCGCGTTCAACACGATGGCCTACGACGTGCCGCCGGAGGTCAATGGCGGTATCGCCGGGCTCGATATCGCAGAGCTTGGCGTGCCGACCCGGGAAGACTATCTTGAGAGATATTACGCATACGCCGGATCGACGGAGCGTTTGAGTAATTTCCATCGGGTTTTCGGCATGTTCAGAGGGTCGGTAGGCAGCGCGGGCGTTCAGATCCGCGGTGAAAAAGGTAACAGCACGCTGCCGGATTCAGCACGGATCGGCCGCATGATGGCGCTCGCCTATGCAGAGCGCGGCCTCGCAATTGCAAGACAGGATTGAGAAATGAACAAACCCATGAAGATGATGACGTTCGATGACGTTGTTCGCAGCCGCCGTTCCGTGCGCGGCTTCCTTCCCAAGGAAGTCCCGATGGAAACGATGCGTGAGATCTTCGAACTTGCGCAGCTTGCGCCGTCCAACTGTAATATCCAGCCCTGGATCACACATGTCGTCTCCGGCGACAGCCTGAAGGAGCTTGGCAACAAGCTGGTCGACGCCGCCAAGGCGGGCCGCGAGCCTGATCCCGACTGGCCGGCCGACAAGAAGTTTCCCGGTGTCTACCGTGAACGCCAGATCGACGCAGCAGTCAGGCTATACGGCCATATGGGCGTTGAACGACACGATGCAGTGGGGCGCGAGAATGCCTATCTGCGCAACCAGATGTTCTTCGATGCGCCGCACGCCGTGTTCATCTTCATGCTTGGCATGTTCGATGCGCGCGAGGCCGTTGACCTTGGCATCTATGCGCAGAACCTGATGCTCTCCATGACCTCGCGCGGCGTCGATTCCTGCGCGCAGGGAGCGTTGGGCCTTTATGCGAGCATCGTGCGCGAGCATCTCGGGCTGCCGGACGATCTCCAGATTCTCTTCGGAATATCCTTCGGCTACGAGGACCCGGATGTTGCTGCGAACCGCACGCGTACCGAGCGTGCAACGGTAGATGAGCACATCGTCTTCCACCGCTAACCGGCAGATGCGAATGCCGCAATGATGTCATGAAGGAGGGCCGGCGCGAGACCGGCCCCTTTTTTTGGAAACACAACCTGAGGAGTTTGGAAAATGAGCAAGCCGCTTTCCGGCAAAGTCGCCATCGTAACGGGTGCCGCACGCGGCATCGGACGTGCCTATGCGCTTCGCCTTGCAAAGCTGGGCGCCGATGTCGTCATTGCTGACATCAACCTCGCCGGTGCCGCCGAGTTTGGCGAGCAGCTCAGCGCCGATACCGTAATGGGCGAGATCGAGGCGATGGGCCAGCGCTCCATTGGCGTCGAAGGCGATCTGGGAAAGGAAGAGGCCGTCACCAAACTGTTCGATCAGGCCATGAAGACCTTCGGTCGGGTCGATATCGTCGTCAACAATGCGGGCGGCGCGATTGCCAGGGAAAGCGGTCCGCTTGGCACCGAGACGACGATGGGCGATTACGACCTTCTGATGGACGCCAACTTCCGCAGTACGGTGCTCTGCTGCAAGGCTGCCGCGCCGATCATGAAGAAGCAGGGGAGCGGAATCATCGTCAATGTGTCCTCGCAGATCGGCTCTTCGATCCTGCCGGGCGGCATGCTGGCAATCTATGGCGCATCGAAAGCCGCCGTTGCCATGTACACCCGCAATCTTGCGGCGGAGCTTGGGCCGTACGGCATTCGCGTGAACGCGATTTCGCCCGGCATCATCATGACTGCCCGTGTCGCGCGCCAGGCTGCAGAACGCGGCATCGGCACGAATTCTCAGGCCGACGCCTTGCCGTTGCGCAGGCTCGGGACGCCGGAGGATGTCGCGGGGGCGCTTGAATTTCTCGCAACCGACCTGTCACAATACGTCACCGGTCAGGTCATCTCGGTTTGTGGCGGCGCTGTCCTGACGGCAAGCTGAAAGGTGAAGTCGATTCAGGCGTTGCTCTGATGTTGGCCGGGAAACCGTTGTTTCAGGCCCAATTATGTCATGAGCTGCATTCACCTGGTTGACTGGCGTAGCAAAAGCGTCGAAACAATACGGTAGATGACAACGCAGCGTCGTTGGAAGCACTCGTCTTAGGGGGACGGGTGCCTATCGTATTTCGGGCGTCGTATGGGAGGATGCTATGAACAAGCCAATGCACCGTGAAGTTCCCTCTGGCCTCTGGCTGCCGGGCGGAGAACCCGCGCCGGGCCGTATTGCCAGGGCGCAGATCCGTACCAAGGAAGATATCAAGGCGATCGAGCAATACGACTTCGACGAACTGCTCTCCGCCGGCACGATCCTGGAGAGCATTGAAGCTGCAGCGGCGATTGATCCGGACAAGGTCGCGATCCGCCATCTGATGTCCGCCGATACGAGCGTTGCGCCGCGCGACATCACCTACCGACAGGTTGTCGAGCAGCTTCACGCGGCTGCAAGCCTGTTTGAAGAGGTGTCGGCCGGGCAAAAGCCTTCTGTCGCGGTGATCCTGCCGATGCTGCCCGAGGCGCTGATCGCAAGCTGGGGCGCGGCGACGGTTGGCATCGGTTGCCCGATCAACCCGTTCCTGGAAATGAAATACATCACGTCGATCATGAACGTCGCCAAGACGACGGTTCTGGTAACGACGACGAACAAGTTCGGCCCCGGTGCCTGGGACAAGCTTGGCGAGATCATGGATCAGGTGCCGAGCCTCAAGCGCATCCTGATTGTCGACAGCGACGATCCGGAGAAGGACTTCGGCAAGGCGCTGGAGGCGCAAACGGCAAAGGGCGCGAAATTCACGCGCGTCACCAACCCGGATGCCGACGCGATCTTTCTGCCGACAGGCGGCACGACCGCCCATCCCAAGCTTGTCCGCATGCGCCACAAGGGTCAGCTGGTGAATGCGTGGATCAACGGTGCGCTGGGCGGCTCCGGGACCGAGAATGTGGTCGGTCACGCCATGCCCAACTTTCATGTCGGCGGCTTTGTCGTTCTGGCATTGCGGGCCATGATTTTCGGTCAGACTCTGCTGACCCTGACGACCGATGGTTTCCGCAATCCGCAGGTTCTCACCAATTTCTGGGATATCGCCAGACATTACGGTATGACAGCCGTCCTCGCGACACCGGCAACGGCAGCCGCGATCATGTCGATGACGGAAGCTCCGGCAGAGCATCCCATCCGCGTCTTCCATTGCGGCGCGAGCACGATTCCGGTCGCGCTTGCCAATGCCTTCCATGAAAAATTCGGGATATGGCTGCGCGAGTTGTGGGGCATGACGGAGGTGCATGGCGTCGTCTCCGGCCATCCGAACGAAATTCTCCCCGTTATCGGCTCGGTCGGCACCCAGATGCCGCATCAGCCCGTCCGCGCTTTCATCGTCGATGAAGACAACGCCTTCGTCAGGGAATGCGAACCCGGCGAGCGCGGCGTGCTGGTCATCAGCGGGCCGGGCGTGACCGAGGGTTATGTGAACCCGGAACTCAATGCCGGCTTTCATGTGAAGAACACGCCGGACGGCAAGCCCTGGGGCAACACCGGCGACCTCGGCATGGTGGACAAGGACGGTTATGTCTGGATTTTCGGCCGCGCCAAGGACGTCATCATTCGCGGCGGCCACAACATCGATGCGAACCTGATCGAGGAAGTGCTGGTGCGGCACCCGGCCGTTCAGCTTGCTGCCGCCATCGGCCGGCCGGACCCTGCCAAGGGCGAGCTGCCGATTGCCTACGTTCAGCTCAAGGCCGGCGCCAAGGCGACCGAGGATGAATTGCTCGACCTTTGCCGCAAGGAAGTCCAAGAACGGGCGGCGGTGCCGATTTCGATCGCGATCATCGAGACGATGCCGATGACCGCTGTCGGCAAGATTTCAAAGCCGGTCCTGCGCGGTTCGATCATCAGGGACGTGGCGAGCGAAGTCGCCGGCGAGACGCTGAAGGGCGAGCGCGACTATACGGTAGAGATCGACGATACCGGCTCGCGTCCGGCGGCCATTGTCAAGGTCGCGGGTTCGAAGGACAATGGTCTAGAGGACCGGCTGAAGACCGCATTCAGAACCTACGAGTTCAATACGGATATACGCTTCGCCGGATAAACGAGGAAAGTACCGGGGAAAGCATGAATTCCGAATCTGGGACACGACCTCCGGTGGCCGAATGGCTGCCGGGGGGCGAACCTGCTCCCGGACGCATCGCGCGTCCGAAGCTTCGCAACCGTGACGACATCAAGGCGATCGAGCAATTCAGCTTCGAAGAACTGCTCGCTGGCGACACCATCCTTGAAAATCTGGAAGCGGCCGCAGCCATAGACCCGGCGCGACCCGCCATCAAACACCTACTGTCGGCAGACCCCGGCGTTGACCCCAGGGTCATCACTTACGGCGAACTCATCGGCAGAATTCATGCCGCCGCGAGCGCGTTCGAGCAGGCTGCTGCAGGCGAGAAGCCTTCGGTCGCCGTGATCATGCCGATGGTTCCGGAAGGCCTCATCGCCACGTGGGCGGCCGCCTCGATCGGCGTCGGCATCCCGGTCAATCCGTTCCTTGAACTTGGTCAGGCAGCGGCCATCATGAACGCCGCCAGGGCCAACGTTCTGGTGATCGCATCCAGCGCCCTCGGCCCCGGCCTGTGGGACCGGGTCGCTCCGGAAGATTTCATGGCTGCGGTTCCAACGCTGAAGCGTGTCTTCGTTGTCGGTGGCGACGACCCGGCCAATGATTTCGACGCCGCGCTGAAGGAACGGGCGCAATCGGGTGCGCCCTTCACCCGCGTGACCGACCCGCATGCCGATGCCAATTATCTTGCGACCGGCGGCACGACGGGTTCGATCAAGCTTGTCCGGATGACGCACAGAGGGCAGCTCGTGAACGCCTGGCTGGTCGGCGCGCTTAGCGGCGATCCGTCAACCAATGCGGTGATCGGGCATGCCATGCCGAACTTTCATGTCGGCGGACTTGTGAATCTCGCCCTGCGGACGCTCATCTACGGCCAGACATTACTGACCCTGACGGCAAACGGATTTCGCGATCAGGGGATCATCGCGAACTTCTGGGACATCGCCCGCCGGCACAACATGACATTCGTCCTGTCCACACCGGCAACCGCCGCGGCGCTGCTGGCGGCGAACGCGGATTCAAGTGGTCATGCCATCACGACATATCATTGCGGTGGCAGCACGATCCCTGTCGCGCTTTCGGATGCTGTATTTGCACGCTTCGGCATCCGCCTGCGTGAGACCTGGGGCATGACCGAGGTGCATGGGACCGTCAGCGGTCACCCTGTCGGCATGGAGCCGATGGTCGGTTCCGTGGGCATCCAACTTCCCAAGCAGCCGGTGCGCGCCTTCATTCTCGACGATGAAAACAACTTCGTCCGCATCTGCGAGCCCGGAGAGCGCGGCGTGCTCGCCATCAGTGGCGAAGGTGTCGCCAAGGGCTATGTCGACCCGAAATACAACAAGGATTTCCTGATCGGGAACACGCCGGACGGCAAGCCCTGGGGCAGCACAGGCGATCTCGGCATGGTCGACAGGGATGGCTATATCTGGATCTTCGGGCGTGCCAAGGACGTCATCATCCGTGGCGGTCACAACATCGATGCAAAGATGATCGAGGAGGTGCTGGTCCAGCATCCGGCGGTCCAGCTCGCGGCGGCCATCGGTCGTCCCGACCCGGCGAAGGGCGAGCTTCCGGTCGCCTATGTTCAGCTGAAGCAGGGTGCGAGCGTTTCCGCTGACGAGTTGATGGATCTGTGCCGACGCGAGGTCCAGGAACGCGCCGCCGTTCCAATAGCGATATCGATAGTCGATGCGCTTCCGGTGACGCCGGTCGGCAAGATCTTCAAGCCGGAACTCAGACGCATGATCATCGCTGAGGTTGCCGGCGAGGTGGCTGACAGCGTGCTTGGCGCACGCCGCGCCTGCAACATCGCGGTCGACATGACCGGTTCAAGGCCAACGGCGGCTGTCAAAGTCGACGGTGCCGCGGATGCGGCGCTTGCAGACCAGTTGGCCGGCGCCTTCCGCAGCTACGAATTCAATACGCGGATCGACTTTTCCGCCTGATCCGCGTCAGACGAATTCGCGGCCGATGACGCTGCGGGCGATGATCATCTTCTGGATTTGCGGGGCGCCGTCGGCAATCAGCTGGCCGGCGACGTCGCGCAGCCGCTGCTCGACCGGATAATCTTTCGTGTAGCCATAATGACCGTGCAGGACCATGCAGTCCTGGATGGCGCCGACGCACATTTCCGGCACCGCCCACTTGCACATCGCAGCTTCCTTGTTGTGCGGCAACTCGTTGTCACGAAGCCAAAGGGTCCGCAGGCACAGCCAGCGCGCCATTTCCATTCTGGTCGACCATTCCGCAATGGGAAACGAGACGCCCTGGTTCTTCGAGATCGGCTGGCCGAAAGCGGTGCGCTGCTTCACATACTCGACCGTCTCTTCGATGGTCTGCTGGGCCGCGCCGAGGCACATCAGGCCAATCAGCGCGCGCGTATATTCGAACGTCTGCATCACGCGGGAGAACGCACCGTTTTCCGGCCCGATGAGGTTTTCCGCCGGCACCTCGACATCCTCGAGGAACATGGAGCCCCGAACGATGCCGCGCGCGCCCATGTCCGAGTAGGGATGACGCGTGACGCCTGGGGAATCGAAGGGAACCAGAAACGCCGACACACCCTTGGCGCCGGCGTCCGGATCGGTCTTGGCGAATACGATCCCGGCATTGCCGACCATCAGGAGCGTGATCGCCGATTTCTCGCCGTTCAAAATATATTTGTCGCCCTTGCGTACCGCGCGTGTGCGGATGGCCGCGGCATCGGAGCCGCAATGTGGTTCCGTCAGGCAGACGCAGACGACTTTCTCGCCTGCCGCCATTGGCGGCAGCCAGGCCTTCTTGACGCTTTCCGACGCGTGCTTGCCAAGCAGATCGCCTGCAAAGCAGCAGTTCAGAATGCCGTAGCAGCAGTTGAAATCGCCACGCGCAGCCTGCTCGATGGCAAGACCCGCGGTGACGCAGTCGAATTCTTGCCCGCCATAGGCTTCCGGCACCCTGAGACCAAGCAGCCCGATCGCGCCCATCCTGGCCCATTGCTCCTTCGGGAATTCGTCGTTTCGATCCCAATAGGCATATTTGGGCAGCAGGTCATTGTCGGCAAAGGCGCGGATGGAATCGGCCACCATCTGCTGTTCGTCGGAAAGAGCGAAATCCATGAAAGCGTTTCCTCTGGGGTCTGATGAGGCAGGCTCATTTTACAAGTCATTGCAGAGTAGGGGCTATTTATCTCGTAATGAAGGCGCTTTCAACGCCGTACGCCATTCTCGCGGTTTGCCTTTGAGCATTGACTTGATTGCGGCTCATTTTCGGCAGTAAAGATTTGTGCACTAGTGTATCAAATGCCCGAATAGAATCCGCGATGAAGCGGACCGGGATGTGAGGAAACCGGCCATGCCGCATCTGGAAGACTATCGCCGCCGTCGGGTCACCGAATCCTACTGGCCGGCTGACACCTCCCGTCCGCTTCTTGACTGGACGCTGGGCGAAGCGCTGCGACATGCGGCGGTCGCGGTGCCCGATCGTCTGGCCCTCGTGGAAGGCCTGAAGGGCGATGAGCCCTCCCGGCGTTGGACCTATGCGGAGCACTACGAGCAATCGCGTCGGATTGCGGCTGCCCTGCTGACGCGCTTCAAGCCCGGCGAACGCGTGGCGTTCTGGGCGCACAATGTGCCTGAATGGCAACTGATGCTTTATGGCTGCGCCATGGCGGGCGTTGTTCTGGTGACCGTCAACCCCGCCTACAAGGCGCGCGAGCTGGAATATGTGCTCGGCAAGTCACGCGCGTCGGGCCTCTTCGTCATGGACGCCTATCGCGGGTATGACTGCCTCAAGGCGGTTGAAGATGTGCGTACGCGCCTGCCGGAGCTGCGGGAAGTTTGTCGAATTGCCGACTTCTCGAATTTTGTAGCGGCGGCGCCTTCAGAATACGATCTGCCCGAGATCGGCCAGTTGGACCCGTGCGTGATCATGTTCACGTCCGGTACGACGGGTGCCCAGAAGGGCGTGATCTTTCACCATCGCGGCATCGTCAACATGGCGCTTTTTACTCAGGAGCGCGGCGGGCTCAAGGAGGGGGGAGTCTTCGTCAATCCGATGCCCATGTTCCATATCGGTGCGCTCGGACATGCCGCCGTGGGCGCGGTGACCCTTCGGGCAACCCATGTGCTTCAGGCCGAATGGTCTCCGGAATTCTACATGTCGCTGGTCGAGCGGGAAGGCGGCACCTATTCACTGCTTGTGCCGACCATGATCGAGGCGGTGCTGGCCAGCCCGCGCCGCGCGGACTACGACCTGTCGACGTTGAAGAACCTCGTTTCCGGCGCGGCTGTCGTCGAGGCGCATCTGATCCGCAGGACCTTTGAGGAGGTTGGCTGCGAGATCGTCAACATCTTCGGCCAGACCGAGATGCAGGGCGTTGCGATCACCGTCCATCTCGATGACAGCATCGAGGACAAGTCAGAGACCATCGGTCAGGCGCTGCCGCATGCGGAGGTGAAGATTGCCGACCCCGCCACCGGCGACGTGCTGCCGCTCGATACCCAGGGTGAGATCTGCGTGCGCGGGTATCAGACGATGATCGGCTATTTTGATATGCCTGAGGAGACGGCCAAGGCCCTGAGCCCGGACGGCTGGCTCCGTTCCGGTGATCTCGGGTCGATGGACTCGCGCGGGTTCGTGAAGATTACGGGCCGCATCAAGGACATGATCATCAGGGGCGGCGAAAACGTCTACCCGCGTGAAATCGAGAATCTGCTGCTCGAAAACCCGAAGATCGCCAATGTCGCCGTGGTCGGCGTGCCCGACCAGCGCTGGGGTGAGCAGGTCGGCGCGGTCATCATGCCGAAATCCATGGACGACTGTCCCGATGCGCTGGAACTGCACAATTTCTGTCGTGAATCTCTGGCTCACTACAAGACGCCGCGTCTGTGGTATTTCGTCGATGACATGCCGTGGACGGAAACCGGCAAGCTGCAGAAATTCAAGCTGGTCAATGCCATCAAGAGCGGCGAGATGAAGCCCAGCGCCCAGACCTGACGCCCGTGCCGTCAGGCTAGCGCTTGCCGCCGGCCCTTTCCTCTAGCTTCTCGGCCACCTTCTCGAGTCGTTCGACCACGTTCTCGATCTCGCTCTTGCTGGCCCGATCGACAGCGGCCATGCCCCTGTAGATGACATTCGCGATGCCATCGGCGACCTCATCGATATCGAAATCGCCTTCGCCGCGCAGGAAGCTCCACGTGCGGTGTTCAATGCAGCCGAATATGAGGTCGCGAAGTATCGGCACGGACACGTCCCTGCGAAATTCGCCGCGCTCGATGGCCTGTCCGCACAGCAGCGAAATCTCGGCCGTCATCCGCTTGTTCAGCTCGAACGAGCGTGTATGCCGATAATCGGGATTCTGCCGCACTTCCAGAAGCATGAAACGGCTCATCGCCGGCTGGCGGCGGATGCTCATGAGCGCGCGCCATATCAGGTAACGCAGGCGCTCGCGCGTGCCCTGGATGCGGGGCAGTTCCGTGTCGCTCTCCAGAACCTCCTCGAACCACGCGTCGGCTACTTTCGTCATCAGATCGCGTTTGCTGTCGAAATATCTGTAGAGCGTGCCCTCGACCACGCCGGCACGTTCCGCGATTTCGGACATCAGCGTGTTCTCGTAGCCTTTCTCCGAGATCACCTGACGGGCCGCCGCCATGATATCGCTGACGCGCTGTTCCTGCGGCAGGCGCACTGTGCCCTTCTTGCGGGTTGTGACTGTAGCCATCAAGGGTTTCCTGCTTCCTGTCCCAGGCGGGAGTGGCGCAGTCTTGCAGACGTCGCGGTGAATTGCCAGCGCTGCCGGAGATTGATAATGAGGCGAATTCATTAAAATCCGCCTCCCGATTCTGGATCACAGTTTGTGACGGACTGCGCGGGTGCGGGTGCACTTTGATCTTAAATGTATGTAATTAATCGGCTTTTCTCACCTTTCCCAATGCCGCCGCCAGCGCGGGAGTTAGTTGGCGCAGGAATTGACTAAATGAGTGAGACTTAGTAATCTCCTCGCCATCAACAGAAATGCTGCTGGATTCAACCGTCAGCGCCAACCCGGAGGGAAGGTTGAAGGACATACTGGCAAAGTTCGAAGCCGTGGCGGCGAATCCGCTCGAATATGCCCGCGACTTCAAGCGCGATTCCGGCAAGCGGGTTATCGGTCTGTTCCCGATGCATTTCCCCGGCGAGCTTGCCCATGCGGCCGGCGCGCTGCCGATCGTGCTTCAGGCGGACGACGAACCGGTGACGATTGGTCAGGGCAGCGTCTTCAACTTCTACTGCGGGTACAATCGCAGCATCGTCGACCAGGCGATGCGCGGCGAGTTCGCGTTTCTGGATGCAATCCTCTTCGGCGATCATTGCGTTCAGTTGCTTGGTACCGCCGACATCATCCGCGATCACCTTCCCGACACGCCGATCCTGTTCAACCAGCTGATTTCCATCATCGATGCGGAATGGGCGATGGAAGAGACGCAGGGGACCTTCCGGCAATTGTGGCGCGAGCTTGAGGATCTGACAGGAGAGAAGATCTCTGACGACCAGGTGCGGCACAGCATCGGCATCTTCAATCGCAATCGCGCGCTGATCCGGCAGATATACGATATGCGCAGGGCGGGGCGGATAGCGCTCACCGGCAGCCAGATGCAGCACATTGTCAAGTCGTCCATGATCATGGACAAGGAAACGCATACAGCGCTGCTGGAAGAGTTGGTCGCGAAGCTGGAAGCGGCTCCGCCTGCGAATAACGCCGTTCGCGTCTATCTCTCCGGCCATCTTTGTCATGCCGCGAAACTGCCGATCCTCGATCTCGTCGAGGAGTGCGGCGGGGTGGTCGTCGATGACGATCTCTACACCGGTTACCGGTACATCGCCGCCGACGTCGAGGAGACGGGCTCACCCGTCGATGCGCTGTCCCGCTGGTATCTGGAAAAGAACAAGAAGATTCCCTGTCCGACGAGAGCCGACAAGGATCTCGACTGGGAGGATTTTCTGCTTGCCCAGGTCGACAAATCCGGTGCGCAGGGCCTGATCGTCCTGATGGTGAAGTTCTGCGAGCCGCACATGTATTTCTATCCCGAAATCAAGGAAGCCTTCGAACGCCGCGGCATTCCGCATCTGATGATCGAGACGGAACATGAGGAAATGCCCATGGAAGCGTTGAAGACGCGCATGGAGACGTTCCTTGAAATTGCAAAGCGCCGCGTAGCCGCGTGATGCGGCCGACCGGCGAAGATACCCGACGCAGGAAAGCGAGGTAACGACAATGCAGATGACTTCCGAAATGACACCTCCCGGTGGCGCTAAGGTGGCCAGCCCGGTGTTCGGCAATGGCATGCGCGCAAACCGCCTTTCGACGACGAAGCGGGGCGGCAAGCTGGTCAACGATTATTGGGCCGACCTCTTCCGCGCCAAGGAAGAAGGCAAGAAGATCGTCTGGTACAACGGCACCTACATTCCGCCGTTCTTCCATGCCCACGACGTGGCCTGGGTTCATGGCGAGGCATGGGCGGCATATCTCGCTGCCAAGCATGGCGAGATGCCGGCCCAGCAGAAAGGTGAGGCGCGGGGATATGACCGCGAACTCTGCTCCTACGCGCGCACCCATATCGGGCAGGCGCTGATCGATCTGGAAAAGCTGAAGAACGGCACGCTGGGTATCGATGACGACGATCCGCGCGCCGAGACCATGCGCAAGCTTCCCGCCCCGGACATGATCATCAACGCCTATCCCTATTGCAGTTCCGGCCAGCAGTGGGACGACATCACCTATCGCCTGTTCGGCAAGAAGATCCCGATCTTCACCATCTCCATTCCGCTGCTCTGGGGCGGGCGTCCTGATGCGGGATACATGCAGGGCGAGGAATGGCAGCAGCGTTCCCAGTATGTCGCCAAGCAGCTCGTCGCGATGACGAAGTTCCTGGAGGAACATACAGGCCGGAAATATGATTTCGATCGCTTAAGCGAGGTCATGTCCTACGTGAAGAAGGCGGCGACGCTTCGCATGGAGGCAATGGACCTTTGCGCCGCGACGCCCGCACCGGCCAGCTTCTTCGACTGGATCGTCTCCATCGCCCATGTCAACTTCCTGCCGGGCACGCAGGCGATCGTCGATTACTTCGAGGATGTGAAGGCTGAAATCCAGCAGCGCATTGCCGACGGCGTGGGCGCTGTGCCCAACGAGAAATACCGCCTGTTCTTCGACGGCATGATGAACTGGAACAAGGTCGGCTGGCTTGCCGACAAGTTCGCGGCCGTGGACGCGACCGTCGTCGCCGGCCGTTACACCCACATGTCCTTCTGGCAGGAGCCGCAGCTGGTGGATCTGAAGAACCCTGTGCTTGGCATGGCGCAGAACTATCTGATCTGCCCCAACAATCACGGCGCGCCAATCATGATCGGCGAGATCGAGCGGGTCTGCGACAAATTCAACATCGACGGCATGGTCATGCACGCTTCACGTACCTGCCGCGGCATGACGAATTCGCAGTTCCTGATCGCCGATTCAGCCAAGAAGAAAGGCCGGCAGGCCATGTTCTTCGAAGGCGATGTTGCCGACGAGTCCTTCTACAAGGATGAGCTCCTCAACACGAGGCTCGAGGCGATGATCGAGACGCTGGAAGCAAAGAAACGCGCTGCCTGAAGCAACGCGCTGTAATCTGTTCGAAACGCAACGAGACATCTCGTTGCGTTTCGTACGTTAGGTCACGATTTTATTGAAATGACAGGTATCGGGAGGGATAGATGAGCGAAGCGCCGAAGCGCAATCCGCGGCGTCTGGAAGACAGCAGCGTACTGATCACGGGCGGAACCTCGGGCGTCGGTCTTGCGACCGCGATCCAGTTCGCCGAGGCCGGCGTGCCCAATATCGGCATCAACGGCCGGAACAGGGAGCGTGGAGAGGCGGCGCGCAAGGCCGTGCTCGCGAAAGTGCCGACCGCGAACGTGGAGTTTTTCGCCGGCGACGCCAACGAACTCGATCAGGCGACAGCCGTGACAAAGGGCGCGGAGGACGCATTCGGTCGCATCGATGTGCTCGTCAATGCGACCGTCACCGCCTACCCGATACCGACGCTCTTTCACGAGATAGATCTGAAGGAGCTTCCGGCGATGGTCCTTTCGCACGTCATGGCGCCGCTGAACATGTGCGGCCTCGTGCTGCCGGGCATGCGCGAGCGCGAGGGCGGGAGCATCATCAATATCGCCTCGGACGCGGGCAAGCTGACGACGCCCGGTGAATCCGTGATCGGTGGCATGATGGCGGCAATCATCATGTTTTCGCGTGCGTTCGCGATGGAGGCCAAGCGCAACGGCATTCGCGTCAACGTGATCACCCCCTCCATCATCGAGGGAACGCTGACGCACGATCAGGTCATGAACGCGCCTTTCTCGCGCAACCTGTTCGCCAAAGCGATGAAGATGGCGCAACTTGGCGTCACGCAGCCGGACGATTTGGCGGCGATGATTGTGTTTCTTTCCTCACCGCAGGGCGCCAACATCACGGGGCAGGCGATCAGCGTGAATGGGGGAATATCGGCCGCGTAAGACGCAGGGCACTTGTGATCTGCAATCGGTGCTCAGGTCGCGTATTATCGTTCTAAGAAGCGAAGCAGGCATTTGCAATTTGCCGACAGGGAGGTTCGCCGTGACTCAGGCGTTCAAGTTTACCCAATCTCATTATCCGGCGGACACCTCGCAGGATCTTCTGGAGATCACGCTTGGTGACCTGATGCGCAGGAACGCGCGCGAGGTTCCCGACCGCGTCGCGCTGGTCGAGGGCATTGCCGACGCTTCCAGGAGACGCCGATGGACCTATCGCCAGCTTGTCGACGAGGCTGAGACCCTGGCACGCGCATTGCTCAGGACCTTCAGGCCGGGTGAGCGGATCGGCATGCTTGCGCCCGACACACCCGAATGGCTGATTTTCCAGCATGCGGTGAATTTCGCCGGCCTGATCCTCGTGCCCATCAATCCCGCCTATACGGCTCGCGAAGTGGAATTCGTTCTCAAGAATTCTGAATCTTCGGGCCTCATTTACGCAGATACTTCACGCGGCAAGGATTTGCGCGCCATCGTTGATGCGGTACGGCCAAGTCTCCCGCTTCTGCGTGAGACCGTCAGGGTTGCCGACTATGAGAAGTTGCTGAAATCGGCCGATCCTGCTGTGCAATTGCCCAGCCCCACTCTCAGCGACATCGTGCAGATCCAGTACACTTCGGGGACGACGGGCTTTCCCAAAGGCGCCTGCCTGCATCATCGCGGCGTTATCAATACCTCCCGCAACATCGCCCTCAGAGCCGGGTTTCCCGATGGTGGTGTCTGGATCAACGCGATGCCGATGTTCCATATCGCAGGCGACATCGTCTCTGAGCTTGGCGCCTATGTGCTGCGCGGCACCTTCGTTCTCATGTCGGAATTCAATCCCGGCCTGATGCTGGAATTGATCGAGGAAGAGCGCTGCGAGACGACGCTGATCGTGCCTACGATGATCCTAGCATTGCTGGACCACCCCGACTGCCCGAAACGGGATTGCAGCAGCCTGCTGACGATCTTGTCGGGCGCGGCCAATGTTCCGGCCGCTCTGGTGATGCGTGCGCAGGAAGCCTTCGGCTGCGGCTTTTCCATCATGTATGGCCTGACCGAGAGCAATGGCCCGTTTCTTGAAACCTCACCTGCCGACACAATCAAGGATCAGACCGAAACCGTCGGTCAGCCAGCGGCCCATTCAGAGGTCAGGATCGTCGATCCGGTCACCCTGGAGACCCAGCCGGTGGATACGGTCGGTGAAATATGGGTGCGCGGGTTCATGACCATGAAAGGATACTATGGTCAGCCTGAGGCGACGGCTGCGGCGTTGACACCCGATGGCTGGCTGCGCACTGGCGACCTCGGGACCATGGACGAGCGTGGCTATTTCAAGATTACCGGCCGGCTGAAGGAAATGATCATTCGCGGCGGCATGAATCTCTATCCGCAGGAGATTGAGAACGTGCTGTTCGATCATCCCGCCGTCGGGCAGATCGCGGTGGTCGGCTTGCCCAGCGAGCAGTGGGGCGAAATTGTCGCCGCCGTAGTCCTTGCCAAGGATCAGGGATCGCTTCCTTCGGTCGATGAGCTTTATGCGCATTGCCGGGCCAACCTGTCCCCGCAGAAGACGCCCGAGCAATGGTTCTTCGTGAGCGAGTACCCGCTTACGGCGACCGGCAAGATCCAGAAGAACGTGATCCTTGAATGGATTTCAGAAGCGAGGATCACGCCGGTAAACTGGACCAGGCCGGAGAAAGCCGCGAAGACGGCCTGATCGACTAGGTCCCTGCGTCTATCGGGGTCTTTTGGAGATGAGGAGGGCGACTTCGCCCTCCAGAACCCTTTCGTCGCGCTGATTGAAGAGTTCCAGCTTTTCCACGACGATGCCCGCATCCGGCCGGCTGCGACTCTCTCGCGTTTCGGTGGTTTGCCAGAAGGTCTGCACCGTATCGCCAAGGAAAATCGGTGCCATGTGGCGCACACGCTCCCAACCGATCAGTGCGATGCCTGTCCCGAGCGTATGGCTGGTGCGGGTCTGCAGGCCGTGCATGACGGAAAGACCGAGCATGCCATGGGCAATCCGTGTGCCGAAGATGGTCGTCTTGGCATAGGCCTCGCTTGTGTGCAGTTCGTAGAGGTCGCCGGTAATCCCGCCGAACGTCAGAACATCGCTCTCGCTGATCGTGCGCGTTGGGCTGTAATACCAGCGGCCCGGAACGAAATCCTCAAACCACATGCCCGGTGAGGGCCTTTCGGCGTCCATTCTGCTCAACGCGTTTCTCCCCTGTAAGGCATTCCAGCCAGTATCCCGACGGCTTAGATTTCCCTTTTCTCACGGTTTCTCGCCGGTTGGAAATGGCACGTCGGGCGCGCGGCCTATTGCCGTGAAGGGGCAGACCGCGCGATAAGAGGGAAAATGTACAGGTAGCGTATCAATTGGGCCGTAGCGTCGAGGCATGGGCCTTTACCGTAGATCAAGGGTGAGGATTCAGGATGGGCGAGGCAATCGCGGAATCGGACGTTCTTCTGGAAACCATGGAGAACGGCATCGCCGTCATGCGGCTCAACCGCCCCTCCAAACTGAACGCGCTGGCCGATGCTACGGTCGACACGATCGTTGCGCTTCTGGACGAGGTTGCGGCCAGCAGCGCGCGTGTCCTGATCATTACCGGAAACGGGCGCGGATTCTGTGCCGGTTTTGATCTCTCGCTGGCGGCGACGATCGAGCTGGCCGAGGGAGAGCCGGAAGCCGCCGGCTGGATGCGCCGTCAGGAGCGATATGCCGGAATGGTCGCCAAACTCCGGTCCATTCCGCAGCCGGTCATCGCCGCCGTCAACGGCGCTTCCTGCGGCGCCGGATTCGCGCTCGCGCTCGGGTGCGACCTGCGCATCGCGGCAAAATCCGCCAAGTTCAACTGCGCTTTCATCAAGATCGGCATGTCGAGCTGCGACATGGGCCTCAGCTACCTGCTGCCGCGCTGCATCGGCACGACGAATGCGTTTGAGCTGATGCTGACCGGCCGCATGGTCTTCGCCGATGATGCGCAGCGCCTCGGGATCGTATCGAAGGTAGTCGACGACGAGGCCCTCATGGAAAGCGCCGTTGCGCTGGCGCAGGAGATCGTTGCCAACAACATGATGGGCGTCTGGATGACCAAGCGCGGCATGTGGGCCAATCTGGATTCGAGTTTTGACTCGGCCATCGAACTGGAAAATCGTACCCAGATTCTGATCCACGGAACGGGCGATCTGCATCGTCTGGCTTCCGCCGGCGGGTTCATGGAAGGGGCGAAGAAGCGCTGACCTGAAGTATCTGACCGCGTTGGATTCGACTCGGTCGCACCTTTGTGCATGCTAGCGTCACCGTTTGATTTCGCACAAGGTTTCCATGGCAACGCAGACCTCAACACGTCCTCCGGTTCGGCGCATGCCGCGCGACCAGCGTGTCGCCACCATCATGCAGACGGCGCGAGAAGTGCTGCGCGAACGCGGCTACGAGCAATTCCTGACCTCCGAGGTCGCAGAGCGCTGCGGAATCTCGGAGGGCACGATCTACAAGTATTTCGCAAGCAAGCGGGATCTGTTGATCAGGGTGGCCGAGGCCTGGTTTGACGAATTCCTGGCGCAGGAGCCGCCGTCTCGGCAGAATCGCCCGCTACGGGACCGGCTGTTTCACGTGATCTATGCCAGCCTCGCGACAATCCGGCGCGAACCCGCCCTGAGCCGTTTCGTCCTGATGGACCTTCGGGCTGACCCGAACTACCGCAAGATGCGCGTCTTCGAGCAGAACAGGCAGGTTACCGCCTATGTCATGGATGTCATCGAGGAGGGTGTCAGGCGCGGCGAGTTGCGCGGCGACTTCTCGATGAAGCTGGTGCGCGACATCATTTTCGGCGGTATCGAGCATCAGACCTGGGCATTTCTGCGCGGCGAGGGGGAGTTCTCGATCGAGGAAGCCGCCGATGGGCTGACTGACGTCGTGCTTCGGGGCATTGGTGCACATGTTCACCAGCCCGAGCCCATTGACGTCACCGAGGCGCTGTCGCGCCTCGAGACCGTCACCAATGCCCTTCAGGGCGAACTGACCGCCCTCAGGAAATCCTGATCACTTTCCGGGCGCGGGCGGTATGACGCCCGCTGCGGCCATCTTCCCGATCCTGTCCGCGTCGATCCCCCACGCGGCGAGCGCATCATGGGTCCCGACCTTCGGGTCGACGGGCGCGGTGCGGATTTCGCCTGGCGTACGGCTGAACCGCGGCGCCGGCATCGGCTCGGTAATGCCGCGGTGGGATTTGAAGACTCCGCGCTTTTGGGCCGCCGGATCGTCTGCGGCTTCATCCATGGTCAGCACAGGTGACACGCAGGAATCGCCTTCGGCAAACACCTTGGCCCACTCGTCGCGAGTCTTCTTTTTGAACTCGTTGGCAAAGATGTCGCGCAACGCCGGCCAGCAGGCCTTGTCGTCGCGGTCTGGCAGGCTCGCCAGATCGAGCCCGAGCTTCTCGACCATTTCCGCATAGAAGCGCTTTTCGACAGCGCCAGCAGCCATGTGCTTGCCGTCGCGCGTCTCGTAGCAGGTATAGTAGGGAGAGCCGCCATCGGCCGGATTGGAACCGCGCTCGATTGTCCAGATTCCAGCCTGACGGTAGCCGAAATGCATCGTCATCATATTGGCGACGCCATCGACCATCGCGGCGTCGATAACCTGTCCTTTTCCGGACGTCTTGGATTCGATGTAGGCGGCAAGAAGGCCCATCGCGAGATACATGGCGCCGCCGCCATAGTCGCCAACGAGGTTGAGTGCGACGGTCGGCGGCCTGTCAGGATAACCGCTGGCAGCCAGTGCGCCGGTAAGCGCGATGTAATTGATGTCGTGGCCCGCCTGCATGCGCATAGGCCCTTCCTGTCCCCAGCCGGTCATACGGCCATAGATGAGACGCGGATTGAGTTCATGGCAGACATCCGGGCCGAGGCCGAGGCGTTCCATCACACCCGGGCGGAACCCTTCGATGAGCATGTCCGCGGAAGCGATGAGATCCTTGACGGTGCCAACACCTTCGGGTGACTTCAGATCGATCGCGATCGCGTGCTTGTTTCGGTTGGGAAAATCATACTTGTGAGCGATTTCGATGCCGAGATCGCCAACGGCGAGACGGCCGACGCTGATGACTTCCGCTCCCATGTCGGCGAGCAGCATCCCGCAGAACGGCGCCGGGCCGATACTGGCCATCTCGATTACCTTCACACCCTTGAGCGGTCCCATCCATATCCCTCTTCAGCTAAGTTCATGCCTGCCGGACGCGACACTTTCCACAACTGGGCCGAACATACAAGTGACGTTCATTCACTTGCCGTGCGCAATCCGGGGGCGAACCCCGTGAAAAAACCACAAAATAAGGGAAATGAGCCCGCATTGACAGCGATTGGTCCTTTCAATTATTATTGCCTGCAATCATGCAGCGTTGCTCTTAGTGAGTTGAGCTTACTTAGGCGAGCCGCCCGACGCCGGGCGAATGCGGCTGCTGGCGACATTGGTCCTTGAGGCCAAACCGGAGGAAGACGTGAACAAGCAGGAAATACTGGCTGTTTTTGAGGATGCGGCTTCGCGTCCGCTTGCTTATGCGCAGGCCTGGAAAGATCGTACGGGCGGCAAGGTTGTCGGTTCATTTCCGATGAACTTCCCCGGAGAGATCGCTCATGCTGCGGGCACGCTGCCGATGATCCTTCAGGAATCGGATGATGCCATCACGCTGGGGCATGGCCTGCTGTTCCCGTTTTATTGCGGCTATACCCGTTCCATGGTCGATCAGGCGGCACGGCAGGAATTCAACGTGCTGGACGCCATCATGTTCGGCGATCATTGCGTTCAGCTGCTCGGTATGGCCGATGCGATTCGCATGCAGTTGCCCGACACCAAGGTGATCTTCTTCCAGCTCATTTCGTCGATGTGCGATCCTTGGACGTTCGGTCGCGCGGTCGAGAGCTTCGAGGTTCTCAAGAACGAACTTGAGGAGTTCCTCGGCAGCAAGATCAGCGACGAGGCGATGCACGAAAGCACGAAGATTTTCAATCGCAACCGCCAGATGATCCGCAAGCTCTACGAAATGCGCAAGAGCGGCGCGGTTTCGCTGTCGGCCGTCGAGATGCAGCACATCGTCAAGTCTAGCATGATCATGGACAAGGTCGATCACAACAAGCTGCTGGAACAGTTCATGGCCTATGTCGAGGCCAATCCGGAGCCGGAACCCAAGGGTATCCGCCTCCACCTTTCCGGCCATTTCTGCCAGGCGCCCAAGCGTGAGGTTCTCGACATGATCGAGGATTGCGGCGCGATCATCGTCGGCGACGATCTCTATCATGGCTTCCGCTACATCTCGACCGATGTCGATGAAGCCGGCAAGCCGGTCGAGGCGCTGGCCAAATGGTATATGGAGCGCAACACGGGCGTCCCGTGCCCGACGCGCGTTCAGAATGACGTCGATTGGGACAGCTTCCTGCTCAAGGCCATGGAGCAGGAGAAGGCCGCGGGAATGATTGTCCTGATGGCGAAGTTCTGCGAACCTCACATGTATTATTACCCCGAGGTGAAGGAAGCCTTCGAAAAGAAGGGCGTTCCGCACCTGCTGATCGAGACCGAGCATGAGTCCATGGCGATCGAGGGGCTGAAGACGCGTGTCGAAACGTTCCTGGAAATTGTGAAGCGCAGGCAGGCGGCCTGATTGTCAGGGTCTTGGTACTCGTAGCGGATCGGTCGAACCGGAATGTCCGTTACTTGTGAACCGTATGAAGGAGAACTCTCGTGAATATCGCGGTGCAAGAGAAGAAAGCCAACAAGCTCAAATCGACCCGGATTGCCGGCAAGCTGGTGAACGATTACTGGGAGATGGTCTGGCGGGCCAAGGAAGAGGGCAAGCTTGTCTGCTGGTATGAGGGTTCGGCGATCAATCCGTTCCTCGAAGCCGCCGATATCTGCTGGGTGCACGGCGAAGCCTATTCGGCGATGCTCGCGGCGCGCCATCAGGAAGTGAAGGCGCAGCAGGCGGCTGAAGAGCGCGGTTACATGAAGGAGCTGTGCTCCTACGCGCGCACCCATCTGGGATGCGCGGTCACCAACCAGCGCAATCGCAACGATGCCGACACCGGTGTCTCCAACGCACCCGATGATGACGATCTCGCGGCCAAGCTGCCCGCGCCGGACATGATCATCTCGGCCTATGCATATTGCTCGACTGGCCAGCAGTGGGACGAGATGACGTCACGCCTGTTTGGCAAGAAGGTGCCGATCTTCAACGTGTCGATTCCGTGGGTCTGGGGCTCAAAGCCCGACGCAGGCTATCTGCGCGGCCAGGAATGGGACGAGACGTCCAAATACGTAGCGCGGCAGCTTGAAGACATGGTCAAGTTCATCGAGGAACAGACCGGCAAGCCCTATCCGTGGGATCGCCTGCGCGCCATGATGGCCGACATCAAGACGGCCTCGAAGCTGCGTCTTGAGGCGATGGATATGTGCACGGCGCGTCCGGCGCCCGCCAGCTTCTTCGACTGGGTCGTGTCGATCGCGCCCATCAACAATCTTCCCGTTCCGGGCATCGTCGATTACTTCACGGCCGTTCGCGACGAAGTCGCGGCCCGTGTCGCCACTGGCGAGGGCGCGGTGCCGAAGGAGAAGTATCGCCTGTTCTTCGACGGCATCATGAACTGGAACAAGGTGGGCTGGCTCGCCGAGAAGTTCGCCCGCTACGATGCGGCGGTCATCTGCGGCCGCTACACGCATATGGCCTTCTGGCAGGAGCCGGACCTCATCAATGCGAATGATCCGCTGCTGGGCATGGCGCAGAACTATCTGATCTGCCCCAACAACCATGCCGCGCCGATCCTCATCGATCTGATCATGGACCTGTGCAAGAAGTTCGAAGTCGACGGCATGGTCATTCACGCCTCGCGCACCTGCCGCGCCTTCACCAATCCGCAGTTCCTGATTGCCGACGCAGCGACCAAGCGGCTCGGCATCCAGACCTCGATGTTCGAGGGCGACGTGACGGACGAGTCCTTCTACAAGGACGAGTTGCTGAACAGCCGCGTCGAGGCGATGCTTGAAGCGATCGACTCGCGGCGGATGGTGGCGTAACGGCGTCGGCGCCCTTACATAAAAGACGAGACGATAAGGAGTACGACATGAAATCCTACGTGATGGGGATCGATTTCGGGTCCACGACGGCAAAGACGGTCATCCTCGACCTCAAGGGCCGGGTCGTCTCGTCGAGCGTCGCGCATATGGGCGCCGTCAGCGGCGATGGCGTGAAGGCGTCCATCAGCAATGCGCTGGAACAGGCCGGCATCACGCAGGAAGATGTCGGCCGGACGGTCAGCACCGGTTACGGCCGGCGCATGCTCGATATTGCCGACAAGAACTTCACCGAGATCACCTGCCATGCGCGCGGCGCCGTCGCGATGGTGCCGGATGCGCGTCTCGTCATCGACATTGGCGGTCAGGACAGCAAGGTGATCGCGGTAGATTCCAACGGTCTCGTCGCGCAGTTTGCCATGAACGACCGCTGCGCCGCGGGCACCGGCAAGTTCCTCGAAGTGCTCGCCCGGGCGATGGAAATCGACCTTGAGAAGATGGGCGGCGTGGCGCTGGAAGCCAAGGAAGAGCTCAAGATCTCTTCCATGTGCGCAACCTTCGCCGAAACGGAAGTGATCTCGTTGCTCGCGGAAGGCAATACCAAGCCCAACGTGCTTGGTGCCGTGCATGCCGCGATCGCCAGCCGCACGCTCGGCCTTGTCGGCCGCGTCGGCAAGAAGGGCCCGGTGGTGATGACGGGCGGCGTTGCCAAGAATCAGGCCGCGGTCCATTACATCGAGAAGGCGCTCGGCATGCCGCTGATCCTGCCGGAGACGCCCCAGATCGCGGGCGCGCTTGGCGCGGCGCTGATTGCCCTCGACGACTATCGCTCAGAGCACAAGGATGAGCTGGCGGAGATGGAGGAGGACGACCGTCTGGAAGCCCAGATGGAGTTCGACAAGTCCTGCGTTCCTGGATGCAAGGGCGTGCCCGAACTGGCACTGACCGAACAGGAAAAGGCAGCCGGCCCCGCCAAGGGCAAGGTCCGCACGATCTGGGAAGCCGTTCAGAACAATCTCTGAGCTGCCGCCCGGCAAAATCAACAAAAACGGCAAGAGTTACAGACGTTCACTTTGCCTGTCCGGCGGTATGCCGGGCGGGCTTGCCGTATGGAGCTTTTGAATGGACCGTTTTCCAGCCCTTCGTCTCATCCTTCGTTTTGGTCGCGCCGGTGCAGCAATCGTCGCCCTGATTGTCACGGCGCTCGTAGTGGCGATTTCGTGGAGCCACATGGGCTGGTTCTCGTTGGTACTTATCCCGTTTGTCCTCGCATTCAGCTACTACATGGCAAAGAGCTATGTGGAGATCGTCCAGATCATCACGGAAATGGTCCATTGAGACCGGCTGCGGGCGAAGGCATGTCGACAATTTCGATGACATGTCTACTGTGTCGGTAGTCTGATCTGGTTGCGCGCAATGGCTTCGAGAGAAGGCCATGCGCGGGGAGGGTAGCAGCATGGAACTTGTCGAGGGGCACATCCCCAAATCGCCGCCGCCGGGTGTTCCCGGCTGGGATATCGATCCCTACGATGTCGCGGTTCTCGCCAATCCGACCCCCTATTACACGCAGCTGCGGCAGATGGGCCCGTTCGTGCATATGACGCGATATGCAGCTCTCGCATGCGGGCGGTTTGCGGAGACCAAGGAAGTCTTCTCCGACCACGAACGTTTTGTCTCTTCACGCGGTGTCGGCTTGCAGGATTTCAGTCTTGAAAAGCCCTGGCGGCCCCCGTCGATCGTTCTTGAGGTCGATCCGCCCTACCACACCAGGACGCGTGCTGTGCTGACCCGCGCGATGTCCCCGAAGGCTGTCGCGGGGCTCAAGGAAGCGTTCGCGGACGCGGCCGAACGGCTTGTGGATCAGCTTCTCGAACGAGGGACCTTCGAGGCGGTCGAGGAATTCGCCGAAGCGTTTCCGGTCAGCGTCTTCCCGCAGGCGGTAGGCCTGCGCGAGGCAGACCGCCGGCGGCTGGTCGACTACGGCGCAATGGTTTTCAATGCCCTTGGGCCGGATAACGAGACGCGCCGCAAGGCGATGGCCAGAGGCCCTGACATCGTGCCCTGGATTACCGAGCAGTGCCGCCGCGAAAACCTGCTCCCCGGAGGATTTGGCGAGACGATCTATGCTGCGGCCGATGCCGGCGAGATCACCGAGGAGGAAGCGGGCATGCTGGTGCGCTCGCTGCTTTCGGCGGGCGTCGACACGACGGTCACGGCGCTGGGCAGCGCGCTCTGGTGCCTTGCCCGGAATCCGGACCAGTTTGATCTGCTCAGGCAGAACCCGGGACTGGCCCGCGGAGCGTTCGAAGAATCGATGCGGATGACGTCGCCGGTGCATACGTTCTGCCGGACGGCCAAGGCAGATACCGAGGTCGGCGGCATTGCCATCGAGAAGGATACGAAGATCCTCTGCGTTCTGGGTGCTGCCAATCTCGACGAGCAAAACTGGTCGCACGCCGATCGGTTCGACATTTCGAGGCGGGCTATCGGTCACATCGCTTTCGGTGTCGGTATTCATGGCTGCGTCGGGCAGAACGTCGCCCGCGCCGAGGGTGAGGCGGTCATGGCGGCGCTGGCCCGCAAGGTCCGGTCAATCGAACTGGTCGATGAGCCGGTGTGGCGGCCAAACAATGCCATTCATGCGCTTGACCGGATGACCGTCCGGTTTCGCGCTGTTTGAAAACAGGTAACGAAAATGGGGCTTAAGGTACGCGCCGGCTTCGCGCACGGGCAGAATACGCAGATCGAGGTGGACGATTTCGATCTTGAGGGACCGCGCGAAGGCGAGGTGCTGATCGAGCTGAAGGCGGCGGGCCTGTGCCACACGGACATGTCGTTCTTCGACGGTTCGCGCGACTGGTCGGATTATCCGATAATTCTTGGACACGAGGGTGCCGGCATCGTTCGTGATGTCGGGCGCGGCGTCAGCAGCGTGAGGCCGGGCGATCACGTCATTCCGGTCGCGATTCCCGAGTGCGGCGAGTGCAGACCTTGCCGCAGCAGCAAATCCAACCTGTGCGATCAGTATTTCATCCCAACGCCCCGCCGGCCTTTTTCGCGGGCGGGCAGGCCGGTACGCGCATTCTGCGAGCTTGGCACCTTCTCCAACATGATCGTCGTGCGCGAAATGCAGGTCACCAAAATTCGCAACGACGTTCCGCTCGACGTCATCTGCTGCATAGGCTGCGCGGGCGCGACGGGGGTCGGGTCGGCGCTCTATACGGCAAAGGTCGAGGCAGGTTCCTCCGTTGTGGTCTTCGGCCTTGGCGGCATCGGCCTCAATGTGGTGGAAGGAGCGCGGATCGCCGGAGCGTCAACGATCATCGGCATTGACACAAACCCCGGCAAGGAAGCCGCGGCACGTGCGGTTGGCGTAACGCATTTCATCAATCCGGTGACCCTGAAGGGCGATATCGTCGGCCACATTCGCGAACTGACGGACGGCGGCGCCGACTACAGCTTCGAATGCGTAGGACATCGAGATCTCGTCCGGCAGGCGGTCGAGTGCACCCGGATCGGCTGGGGCACCATCGTATCGATCGGCATCCTGCCGGGTTCTCAGGAAATGGTCCTTCGCCCGCGCTCCCTCCAGGAAGGGCGGCATCTGACCGGGTCTTATCTCGGCAATGTGAAGACCCGTACGCAGCTGCCCGAACTGGTTGAACTCTATGCGGACGGCAAGCTAGCGCTCGACGACCTGATCTCCCATCGCATCGGGCTTGAGGATATCGCCAAGGGGTTTTCCATGCTCCACGACGGTGTTGCCCGACGCGTGGTCATCGAGTTCTAGCGCCACTTCAGTTTTGATGCGGAGACAGACCGTCATTTTGGCGGTCTCGCGGATTGACTCGGGCCGCTTGCCCCGCATATTTGTCAAAGGTTGATCCAATAAAGCGCCGCTCGGCGCGGTCGGCCGCGCGGTAGGGCCGGAGCCGTATATCGTCTCCTTCGGCGGCCGCAAAATCTGCCGACGGCATAGGGAGAAAAGCAGATGACGGAAAGCGCGACGCAGCAGACGGCGAACAGGCCGGTTATGGATGATGACGACCGGCCGCTGGCGGGCGTTGTCGTCCTTGAGACCTCGAGCTTCCTGACAGGTCCCTACGCATCCATGATGCTCGCCGATCTCGGCGCGGAAGTCATCAAGGTCGAGCCGCCGGAGGGCGATGGGTTCCGTCGCTTCGGTTACAATCGCAAAGGCTTCGGCGCGACCTGGACGAACGCGAACCGCAGCAAGAAAAGCATCGTCATCGACCTGAAGAAGCCGGAAGGTCTGGCACGGCTGAAAGCATTGGTGAAGAAGTCCGATATCCTGCTGGAAAACTGGCGTCCGGGCGTCGCCGAAAAGCTGGGGCTCGGCCAGGATGTCGTTGCTGCCTTGAACCCGAAGATCATCCGGATCTCGATTACGGGCTTCGGCGACAAGGGTCCGCTCGTCAAGGCGCCGGCGCTCGACTCCCTTATCCAGGGTCGTACCGGTCTGATCGCCGCTGAAGGCCGCTACGGCAACCCGTCCGTTACGCCGTTCAATATGGTCGACAAGGTTGTGGCGTCGATGGCGGCACAGGCCGTGCTGGCAGCGCTCTTCAAGCGCGACCGGACCGGCAAGGGCGCCTATATCCAGCTGCCGATGCTCGACGCGCTTGCCTATTTCAATTTCCCGGACATGTTCCAGCACCGGACCTTCGAAAATGACACCACCGGCTGGAAGCCGCCGCAGGAGCAGGTGCTGCAGACCAGCGACGGCCATATCGTCATATCGCCGGTCAACGGCAAGCAGATGTCGATCACGCTCAACGCCATTGAGCGGGCCGAATGGAAGGAAGAGCTCAAGAAGATGCCGGATCCCGTCGCGATGGCGGCCGATTTCTTCCGTCGGGTTGGCGAGGTGGTGAAGGAAAAGCCATCCGCATACTGGCTCAAGCGCTTTGCGGAATACGATGTCCCTGCGTCGCCGGTCTACGGCTTCGATGAATTCCTCGAAGACGAGCAGGTCCGGTTCAACGAGATATTCCAGCAGGTTCCCTCGCCGGTCGGGCCGATCCGGGCCGTCCGTTATCCGGCGCTGTTCGATGACGCGCGGCTGCCGGTGCATGTGGGGCCGCCGTCTATCGGCGAACACGACGAGGAAGTCGGCGACGGCAGCAGCCTCGGCGGGAAGAAGAATTGAACTGAACCTAGAAAGCCTATGGGAAGGAACGTCCGATGACGGAAGATTTGCGAGATCGCATACGCTACGAGGCGCGGGACGGAAGGGCCTACATCACCTTCTGCCGGCCGGAAAAGCGCAATGCGCTGACCTATGAAATGTTTGACCGGATGATGGAGCATATCGAAACCGCCGAACGCGACGACGATGTCCGCTGCATCATCTTCAAGGGCGAAGGGCCCGACTTCTCGACCGGTCATGACCTGGCGCAGGTCGGCTCTGAGTATGGCTTCTCGCGCGAGCCGGGTGCGCGCCGTCCCAGCCAGCGCATCCGCATCCATTTTGACAAACATCACGTCGAGCAGTTCCGCCACCTTTTCTATTGCATCAAGCCGACCATGTCGCTGGTGCAGGGCAACTGCGTCGGTGCCGGCCTTTACATCGTCGAGGCATGCGACCTTGCCATCGCCGCCGACAACGCGCGCATCGGTCACCCCGAACAGAAGATGGGCCTTGCCGGTTCGTCCTACATGACCAGCTGGTGCATTCTGACGCTCGGCCCCAAGCGCGCCCGCGAGCTTCTGCTGCTCGGCGAAGTCATGGACGGCAAGCGCGCCGCCGAACTCGGCATCGTGAACAAGTCGGTACCGCTCGAGGATCTTGAAGAGGCTGGCGAACAGTGGGCCGAACGCATCGTTCGCCTGCCGCGCGATGCCATCGCGATTGGCAAGGCGGCAACCCACCTGGCGATGGATTCGCTCGGCATGACGTCGCAATTCGTGCACGGCTATGTCGGGCACGCGCTGGGCACCAACATCCGCTATGAGCCCGATGAGCTGAACTTCATGAAGGAGCGCAGCAAATCCGGCGTAACCGGTGCCGCCAAGAAGCGAGAAGGCCGCTACGACGAGGCCTCCAAGAAAAAGACGAAGAAGAAATAGTTTTCAGGAATGGTGCAGGCGCCGCGCGGCAAGCGCGGCGCCTGGCGCTTATCTCAGCTTGGCGTTGATGGCGTCCAGCGCACCCGATCCAGGACAGAGTTCCGCCGCCGCAATCGCGTTGAGCGCCCGGTCCGGGGTTCCCAGCACCTTATGTAGATCAC
>JACKJP010000017.1 GCA_020637895.1 Rhodobiaceae bacterium | reverse complement strand
AGCGCGTACTAGGCCTTCCGAAGAGCCCCCAGCCCGATAAGGACTTGCCCTTCTCGCAGACTCGGTAATTTGCCTTTCAACAAATTCAGGACCGCACAACCTCCATCCAGCTTCGTGTTTCGGCGGCTTGGCGTGCAGCGTCCAGGATCGCCTCTACATGAAACGCATCCTCGAAATCCGGAAGTGCCCTGCCCCCATATCGGATAGACTTGATCATGTGGGCAGCGGCGTGTGCAATATCGGGGATCTGCGGGACTTGTGTCGGGCTTTCGAAACTGACCCCGTCCGAACACGGTATTGAAGCCGGTTCCGAGAGCAGGCCACCATCTGTTCCCCGGTAAAGCCGGACCCGAGCGCCGCACGGGAAACCCGCCCCGTCGATCGTCACCAGTGTCGATCGCTCACAGGTTAGCTCCATCCGCCATCCCGACTTGGCGGGGGACGACCAGCTCAGGCAAAGCGTGCCCATCACCCCGGAAGCGAAACGCAACATAATATGTGCCGTGTCCTCGACCTCGGGGCGCACGGTGGATCCATCGGGGAAATACCATTGACGCTTTGCGATCGTTGCCTGCGCGGCGACCGCTTCCACCGGACCGAGCAGCCAGGTCAAGAGGTGGAGCGAGTGTGTACCGAGATTGCGCATTGCGGACGCTCCGTGCTTTCGGATGCCGAACCACTTCCAGCCCGCGCCGCCCGCACCGGGAGCCGCGAAGTGACTAATATGCAGCCGAGCGCATACGGCAACCGGTCTGCCCGTATCGCCCGCGTCGAGCAAACGCTTCACTTCCCGGTGAGCAGGCTGCCAAGGAAATACCGAATCGAGGGCGCATATCGTGCCGGCCTCGCGCGCAGCATCGCGCATAATCCTTGCGGTTGCCAGGTCGGGCGCAAAGTTGGCGCCGGCGAAAACGTGTTTGCGATTGGCCAGCGCGGCAAGGACCATCGGTGCCCGTAAATCAGGGCGCGTGCCCACGTCGATGATATCGAGGTCGGGATCGGCGCACATCGCGGCGGCGTCCCACCACGGCGTTTCCACATCGTATCGTCGCGCTGCCGCCTCGGCGGTTTGCCGGCGCGATGTGCAAACGGCCTTCACTTCCGCATCCCCGGTCGCATGCCAAGCCGGCAAGTGTGCCCGCATTCCCCAGTTCGCGCTGACAACTCCTACGCGCAGTTTCCCTTGCCGGCTGCCGCTAGCCACGACCGATTAGCGGCATGTTGGTCGCCATGATGGTCATGAACTGCACGTTTGACTCGAGTGGCAACCCAGCCATGAAGAGCACCGCATCGACCACGCTCTCGAGCGGCATTACAGGCTCAGAGACAACGCTTCCATCCGCCTGCGGAACACCCGAGATTAGGGCAGCGGACAAGGCCGTCGCAGCGTTTCCGATATCGATCTGGCCGCAAGCGATCCGGTGCGCGCGGCCATCGACTGAAAGCTGCTTCGTCAGTCCCGTGATCGCATGCTTGCTGATCGTGTACGGCGCGCCATTCAGGCGGGGCGCTTGCGCCGAAACCGATCCATTGTTGATGATGCGGCCTCCTTTCGGATCCTGTGCGCTCATGAGACGGAAAGCCGCACGGGCGCACAGGAAAGCGCCTGTGACGTTCGTTGAAAGAACTCGCGCAAAATGGCGCATTTCAACATCGCCGAATTCGGCCTTGGGCGACGCAGTGCCGGCATTGTTGAACAGCAGGTCCAAGCGATGAAAGCGGTCGACGGTTTGCAGGAATGCACGTTCCACGTCGTCTTCGCGAGTGACATCCGTGGGGATGACCAAGGCATTGCCGCCGTTTCCGGCAATGATTGCGGCAGTTTCCTCAAGTCGGCCCGCATTGCGTCCAAGCAGTGAAAGCGAAAAGCCGGCCTTGGCCAGACCGATCGAGCAAACCCGCCCGATGCCGCTTCCAGCACCGGTGACGATAGCCACTCGGTTGTGACCTTCAGTCATCATGCTGCCTCCGCCGAAGTTCGGTCGATAGTGGATTGGGGGGCACTTCCCGTTCCCATGCTTATCGCAACGTGGTCAAGCCGTTCTTGATGACCGTGACGTTTCGGCCTGGCACATCCGCCTCGAAAGAAATGGCGTCGCCACCTTCCTTCCATAATTTGATGCGGAGTGTATCTCCCGGAAAAACCGGTGACGAGAACCGGGCCCGATGGCTAGCGATACGATCCGTGTCGAAGTCGCAAAATGCTTCGAGCACCGCGCGGCAAGTGAAGCCATAAGTGCACAGCCCATGCAGGATTGGCCCCGGGAAACCCGCTGCCTTGCCTCGTTCGGGATCGATATGCAGCGGGTTGCGGTCGCCCGACAGCCGGTAAATTGCAGCCTGGTTTCCCGCTGTCTGGTATTCGAGAACCTTGTCCGGCGCACGGTCGGGAATAGGGTGCGGCCGAGGCGTGGGTTCGGTGCTGCCGCCGGCACCGCCGTCGCCCCGTGCGACGACCGTGCGCAGCAGAGTGGCGGTCAACTCACCGTCGTCCGCGTCACGCAATATGGTTTCGCGGACAATGATCGCACCCTTGCCCTCACCCTTGTCGTAGGCCTCGACCACGCCGCTATCCGCGATCAGGTTTGCCTTTGGAGGAAGCGGCCGGTGCAGAATCGTCTTTTCCTCTCCATGCAGCACGAGCTTGTAATTGACGCCAAGCTTGTCAGTAGCCACGCCCGCTCCCCAGGCAACCACCGTCGCCTGCGTCGGCACAGCGCGCAGATCCTTTTCGTAGACGAACGGCAACTCGGCTTCGTTCATCGGATCTGAACCCAGCCCGATACCGAGCGAATAGAGCATCGTATCTCGGTCCGTGTAGCTGAAGCTCTTGCCGGTTTCCTTGAGCGCGAGAATCGCGGGATAATCGATGGGCATTGATAGCCTGTCCCTCTGTTCCTGACCCTATTCGCCCGACTGAGGGCCATATGCGGTAACCCATTTGCCCGTACGTTCCGGAAAGAAGATCCTGCCATCGGCCGCAGCTCTGGCGATTTCCTGGGGCGTGATGTCGGAGCTGGGCACGTAACCTTCGGATACCTCGAAACGGCATTCGCCCACCCAGCCCCCCCCGGCCAGCAGCGTCTTTCCCGTTTGGTTGCCGGAAAGATCGCTGACCATGTAAAGCAGCGTCGGCGCGACACGGTCGATATGGAACTGGCGCTGGTATTCTTCGGGCATATGCGCGGTCAATGCGGTCGCGGCTGCAGGCCCGATGTTCCAAACACGAATACCGTATTTCCGACCCTCGATCGCCAACGCGTTGGTAAATCCGATCACCCCGCACTTGGCCGTGCAATAGTTGGTCTGCCCGAAATTGCCGCGGACGCCGGCGGTCGAGGTCGTATTGACGATGACCCCCCCGCCACCGTGGTCCTTCATCCATGAGAACACCGGCCTCGTCGAGGCATAAAGCGCTTTGACGTGGACATGCATGATAGCGTCCCACTGCGCTTCCTCCATTTTTACAAATGATGCGTCGCGCAGAATTCCCGCGTTGTTGACCAAAATGTCGATCTGTCCATAGGCATCGATCGCCGACTTGAGCAGGCCTTCCCCGCTCGCATGGTCGCCAACGTCGCCAACATTGGCAACGGCCTCACCACCATTGTCGACGATTTCCCGGACTGCATCCTCGGCTGCGTTACCGGCGAAGTCGTTCACCACGATCGAAGCGCCCTCTCGCGCCATGGCAATGGCATAAGAGCGCCCGAGTCCCGCACCGGCGCCTGTAACAATTGCAACCCTGCCTTCGATCAACCCCATGCGTGACGTCTCCTCCAGAACCGAATAACGGGCGCCGGGGGCAAATGTCGAAACCGTAATTGGCGCGGCTCTGGGACCAAAGCCCTGAACGCGTTTACCAGACCAGCGGGAGTTCTTTCATACCCATCACGCCGCCACCGAGCGTTTCGAACTTTGTCCCGGGCCTGACGCGGAACTCGGGAATGCGCTTGAGCCATTCGTCGATGGCCACTTGCACCTCGCGCCGGGCCAAGTGCGAACCGAGGCATCGGTGGGGGCCGAACGAAAAGGCATTGTGCCGATTGGGGCTGCGGGTCAGATCGATAATCTCAGGATTCTCGAACTCCTCCGGATCGCTGGTCGACAACAGCGTGGAACCAGCCACCATGTCGCCTTTTTTCATCAGCACACCGAACATTTCCGTGTCCTGCGAAACAACCCGTCCGGTCGTGACCACCGGAAAGGCGCGGAACAGCTCTTCCACGGCATCGGGTATCATCTCGGGGTTTTGTCGCAGACGCTGCTGATCTTCCGGGTGCTCCGCAAGGTAGCGGAAGTGATAGGAGAGCGAACTGACGACGGTATCCAGGCCGCCGATAAAAAGCAGAAAGACCGTTCCCATTACCTCTTCGTCGGTGAACGGACGATCTCCGGCTTTGAATCCCAACGCTTCCGTCACCAACGTACCTTCGCGAGGATTAGCGCGGTGTTCGGTGATCTGTTCGGCGAGGAATGCCTTGACCTCGGCCATAGCCTGGCCCCGCTTATGGCGGTCATGCACGATCATGTCGGCCCAGGAACGGAATTTCTTGAGTTCGTGGTCAGACATGCCCATGAGTTCCAGGAAGATGCGCACAGGCATCTGTTCCCCGAACGAGCGAATGAACTCGCATTCATGCTCGTCCTTGATCGCATCGATAAGTTCAGCTGCCATTGTTCGCATGCGTGGTTCAAGACCGTTGATCCGCCCAGGCGAGAGGAGCGCGTTGAGTGGAGCACGGAAAAGCGCATGCTCGGGCGGATCCACCTCGAGCGGAATCAGCTTCCAGCTTTCGCCCATCGCGTAGCTTCGCGGCTCGGCGGAACTGAATATGTCGGTCTGTTGAAGCATCTTGCGAATGTCTTCTGCCCTGGTGAGGACCCAGGCTCCCTTACCCTCACCGCCCCGATCCTGGTGGCTGAGCGGGGAGTAGAAAACGCTTGGTCCCTTGTGAAATTCCGCAACCTGCGCGTGCGGACAGGAACTGAGGCCGGTCCGAAAATCGAGGAAGCGAACCAGTTCCGCGGGAACATGGTCTGGTACTGTCCAGTTGCCCGATCGTCGAGGTTGATCGTGCATCATTGGAGCTTCCATGAAAAAACCTCTCCTTGGGGCCGAACGATCCCGTCTCGACTCATGTGAACGTAACGTGGTGACCGCGATCAAATTACTGATGGCTCGCCAGTTATCAAGAGTGCCGGCCAGCCGCGTCCAAAAAACCGATGGGCGCAACGAAGTTTTTCCTAATTTTTCTATTATAAACCAGTATATTAATTCAATATTCTCCGATATGTTTGATGTGAGGAAAAATCATCCTGAAAGGTCTGTCTTCACCAGTCGATAGTTGACAACACTTCAGTTTTAAGTGAAGTTTACGGTCAAATGCGATGCCGTGTCGCGCATCGCGTTCGCATTCACTCGTTATGCGGGTGCATCACGCAGGTCGGAGAGATAATGGCCGAGGCAGATCCATCCGCGGGGCGGATTACAGACGAAGATATCGAAAGAGCGCGCCGCCAGATCGGTGTTCCGAAATTCGCCTATAACAAGCCTTTCAATGTCTGCGCTGCCCCGGACAGCATGCGGCATTTCGCATTTGCATGCGGGGACGACAACCCGCTCTTCAACGACCGAGACTATGGCGGCTCGACCAGATGGGGTGATCAGATCGCTTTTCCACTGTTCCTGCACAGCACAGGGACCAACCTGACCCCGAAGCCGGACGCCGAGCTGAAAAAGCTTTTCAAGGGCCTATTCCGTGGGGTTGGCAAGTATTATACTGGAGTCGACTGGACTTGGTGGCGTCCACTCTATCCGGACCAGCAGGTCTTCGTCGAACGGGTGACATCAGCGATCAACGTGAACGAGTCCTCGTCCTTCAGCGGAGGACGCACGGTCACGGAGACATATCGCGATCTGTACGTCGATTTCGCAGGCGTACCAGTGGGCCGGCGCGAGGAACATTACCTTTCGGCCGAACGGGGCGGCACGAAGAAAAGCGGCAAGTATGCGGATATAAAGCGCCAGACCTACACCGAAGCCGACATCGCCAAGATCGATGAGGTATACGCTGCGGAAAAACGGCACGGATCGGAAAAGCGGTACTGGGAAGATGTTGAGGTCGGCGATGCGTTGACGCCCGTCGCAAAAGGTCCGCTGACCATGGTGGACATCATTTCCATGCACATGGGCTTAGGCCTGTCATCCAGCGGAATCGGTCCGTTGGGGCTGGGATACAAGCAACGCAAGAAAATGCCCGCGTTCTATGTGCCCGATGCCTATGGCGTGCCAGATGTTGTCCAGCGTGTGCACTGGGACCACGAGCGAGCCCAAGCATTGGGCCTTCCGACTTCATACGATTATGGTCAGATGCGAACGAGTTGGCTGATACACCTCGTAACCAACTGGATGGGCGACGATGCCTGGCTATGGAAGTTATCCTGCCAATCGCGCGCGTTCAATTTCATGGGCGACACGACAATCTGTACCGGCAAGGTCGTGGCTAAGCGTGAAGAAGGACTGCATCGCCTCGTCGACCTCGAACTCGCCTCAACCAATCAACGCGGGCAGAACACCGCACCGGGAACCGCCGTCGTCATCCTGCCAAGCCGAGAACTGGGGCCGGTTGTTCTCCCCTCACCCGAGCCGGAGATGGCGAAACGAGGCGCTTTTATGATGCAGTCAGCCGCGGATCGCAAAAGTAGCTGATAAATTTTCGAAACAGATATTCTCTGAAATAAGAAAACAGGAGGCGGAACCATGGGAGGAATCAGAGCTGCAAGGCGAAGCCGCAGTGCAAGGCAATCGCGCCCAAAGCAGAATGCGGGGAAATCCGTCGACGCTTCGAACAAGGGCACGGTACAGCAATTCAGCGTCGAATACCTGCTGTTCTTCCGGGCCGTTGCCGACAACCTGAGTTTCACCAAGGCCGCGCGCGAACTCAACATCGACCAGTCATGGCTTTCACACAAGATTCGCCAGTTCGAGGAGGTGCTGGGAATCACCCTGTTCATCCGCAACACCCGGCATGTCGAACTGACCAACGCGGGCCGGATCCTGCTCGAGCCCGTACATCGTCTGTCCACCGTTGTCGAAGAGGCTCGCGCCGTCACCGAGGCACTGAGCGAATCTATGAAGGGCATGCTGCGCGTCGGTTGCCTGCCTTTCAGCTTTCCCGATCCACAGCGCACGCGGCTGATGGACGAATTCATTGCCCGCTATGGCAACATCCGCTTGCAGGTGACGAGCGGCCCTACACCGCTGCTGTTGGAGCAATTACGCCTCGGCAAGCTGGACCTGGCTTTCGTGAGTGCGCCAATCGACGAAAAGGACCTTGACCTGCTGCTGATGCGTGAGAACGAATTCTGCTTCCTCATCCCGAAGACGCATATTCTCGCGAGCAAGCAATTGATCGAGCAGAGGGACGTGGAAGGCCTGCAGGTCATCGTGCCGGCGCCGCATTACCATCCTGCTGCCTTCGATCTTTATTATCGCCCATTGTCTGATGCGGGCGCGAGCGTGGAATCGATCCCCGAATTTCAAAATGCAGCGTCTTACGCGCGCGATCGCCTCATGCCCGTTGTTTGCACGCGGTTTGCCGCTGAGCGTTACAACAACGATCAATTCGTTCAGGTGCCGACAAATTTCCTGCCTCCGTGCCGCAAGTATCTTGCCCGAATGGCGAGCCGGCAAACCCCTTCCCAGTTGCTCATGTGGGAACTGGTCGAGCAATCGCTCTCGCTCAAAGAAGCAGCGTGATCCTCATAGCGATTTGACCGGAAAAAGCGGTGGATCTCGGCCTGGCCGGCAAGACATATGCAATCCTTGGCGGGACCCGCGGTATGGGTCGCGAGACAGTGCGTCTTCTTGCCGAAGAGGGGGCCAACGTTGCAGTCATCAGCCGCAATGCGAATTCTTGTCAGGCTGAATTCGATCAACTGGCAAGGCGCTGCAGTGTCGAAATCATGACCGTCTGTGCCGATGCCTCGCAGACCGGTTCCATGTCGGTGGCGATAGGCTCCGTGATCCAACGCTTCGGCGGCCTGAGGGGAACGGCCGTCACCAATCACTGGATGGGACAGGCCCGCTGTTTCGAGGCGATCGACGACGACGAGTGGGAGCAGTATTTCCAAAACAGCCTGATGGCTGCAGTCAGGACTGCAAGGGCAGTCCTTCCCTATCTGGAGCTAAGTGGTGGCGGTTCACTCGTCCTAACGACCGCATATTCGTCGCGCGCGCCAAAGGCCTACATTCCTGCCTATGCCGCCTTCAAGGCGTCGCTCAACAATCTCGTAAAGTCTCTCGCCAAGTCATACGGTCCGGCGGGCGTACGCGTGAATGCGGTCGCACCGGGGGCAATTCGGACCGGACGATACGATGATCGCCTTGCCGAACTGCGCCGCGAGCGGGCCGACATCACCAAACACGAGGCCGAGCGGATCATGCTCAAGCGGATGGGAATGCAAGTCGCGCTGAATCGCATAGGAGATCCCGCAGAAGTTGCGGAATTAATCGTCTTTCTATTGTCGGAACGAGCAGGTTACACGACCGGCCTCGTCGCAAACGTCGATGGCGGCACGGATTTCTGAAGGCTTTCGGGTCGGGAGTTTTTATTTTGACGCGAAAAGTTGCTATCGTTTCACCTCTGCGCACGCCGATCGGGCGTTTTTTGGGGGCTTTGCAACCGCTTCGTGCAGAGGAGCTGGCGGCCCATGTCATCAGAGCCGTAGTCGAGCGCAGCGGTATCGATCCGGAACGGATCGAGGATGTCGTCTTTGCGCAAGGCTATGCCAACAGCGAGGCGCCGTGCATCGGCCGGTGGGCGGCGCTGGCGGCAGGGCTTCCCATCGGGGTTCCCGGTATGCAGCTGGACCGACGCTGCGGCGGCGGTCTCCAGTCTGTGGCCACCGCTGCGATGATGGTGAGTTCCGGCACCTGCGATGTCGTGCTTGCGGGCGGCGTAGAAAGCATGAGCAACATCGAATATTACACGACCGCGATGCGCGGCGGCACGCGTTCGGGCAGCGTTCAAATGTTCGATCGACTTGAACGTGGGCGCGAACGTTCGCAGCCCGTGGAACGGTTCGGAGTGATCTCCGGCATGATCGAAACCGCGGAAAATCTCGCAAGCGACTATTCAATTACGCGCGAAGCCTCAGATGCCCTTGCCGCGCGCAGTCACCAGAGGGCAGCCGCGGCATGGGACGCGGGCCGGTTCGACGCCGAGGTCGTTCCCGTTTCCGTCCCGCAGCGCAAGGGCGAGCCGGTGCTGTTGGCTCGTGACGAGGGCGTTAAACCCGATACGACCGTGGACTCGCTGACCAAGCTCCGGCCTATCATGCACAATGGCACGGTTACTGCCGGCAATGCCAGCCAGCAAAACGATGCTGCCAGCGCCTGCCTCGTGGTCTCCGAGGATAAGCTTGCCGAGCTTGGACTGGAACCGATTGCCTTTTTCTCGGGTTGGGCTGCGCACGGCTGCGAGCCGTCGCGCATGGGCATCGGCCCTGTCGGCGCGGTAGAACGGCTGTTCGCCAAGCACGGCGTGGGCTGGGCTGACGTGGACCTTCTTGAAATCAACGAGGCATTCGCTGTCCAGGTTCTTGCCTGCCTGAAGGCGTGGGACCTCGATACAGCCGGTGAATGGGGCGAGAAGATCAATGTCAACGGCTCCGGAATCTCGCTGGGCCATCCCATCGGAGCAACTGGCCTGAGGATCATGACGACCTTGCTTCACGAGATGTCGCGGCGCGGGGTAAAACGCGGTGTCGAGACAATGTGTATCGGCGGCGGGCAAGGTATCGCGGCAATATTCGAGCGCCCGTGACGAGCGTCTGGCCAGCGCCGATGCCGCTTTTCGCTAAGGCGGGTTTCGCGATAGTCGTCTTTTTGCCGTAATAGCACCATGTTTCGCCGGATCATAAAGCGCAGATGATGCATCCAAGCCCGCATGCGGGTCTCACGGAGGTCAAACACCGAGATGGTAAAGGTCGTATTCAAGAAAGAAGGCGCGGACGACAGGATCGTCGACGGGCTCGAAGGTTCAAGTGTGATGGAAACCGCACTTGCCAACGACATCGGCGAAATCCTGGCCGATTGTGGCGGCGCGCTTTCCTGCGCGACCTGCCATGTTTACGTCACCGAGGAGTGGTGCGATCGCGTCGGTCAGCCCAACGTCGAGGAAGAGGCAATGCTGGAAATGGCCGTGGATCCCGACGAACGCAGCCGCCTCTCATGCCAGATCAGACTTTCGGCGGATCTCGACGGGGTGGAAATCATCCTCCCCAAGTCGCAACTCTGATACGAGAAAGCGATCATGGGCTTGTTGGACGGAAAGGTTGTCGCCATTACCGGCGCGGGTCGCGGAATAGGGCGTTCGCTCGCCCTTGAATGCGCAGCCCAGGGTGCAAGTGTCGTGGTCAATGACTTCGGCGGTTCGCTAACGGGTGAAGGCACTGACGACGGGCCAGCGCAGTCCGTCGTATCCGAGATCAAGACGGAAGGCGGGCGCGCGATTGCCAATGTAGCCAGCGTGGCGGACCCGCAAGGCGCGCAGAGCATTGTTGACGATGCACTGTCGTCCTTCGGTCGAATCGACGGTGTGGTCAACAACGCCGGTGTGTCTCGTGACGGCATGTTTCACAAGATGAGCCTGGAGAACTGGCGCGCCGTCGTGGACGTGCACCTTAACGGTTCCTTCTACCTTTCGCGCGCGGCTGCGCCCCATTTTCGCGAACAGGAAAGCGGCGCTTTCGTCTTCTTGACGTCCACCTCAGGCCTTGTCGGCAATGTCGGGCAGTCGAATTATTCGGCGGCGAAAATGGCACTCGTTGGGCTGTCCAACTCGATTGCACTGGATATGCGCCGCTACGGAGTGCGTTCGAATTGCGTCGCGCCGTTCGCATGGAGCCGAATGACCGAAAGCATCCCCGCCGACACGCCCGAAGCGAAGGAAAGGGTGGAGCGGCTCAAGAGCATGACCGCCGACAAGGTCGCGCCGATGGTAGGCTTTTTGTGTTCCGACGCGGCAAGCGAGGTTTCGGGACAGATATTCTGCGTGCGCAAGAACGAAATATTCCTTTTCAATCCATCGCGTCCCGTCCGCTCGTTCCATCGATCCGAAGGATGGACCGGTGACACGATCGTCAGCGATTTCCTGCCTGCCATCAGGCCAAATCTGTTCCCGTTGCAGGTTTCAGCGGACGTTTTTTCCTGGGACCCCGTCTGACCGGGCGCCACCTTGCGCAGTCGCGTGCCAGACCGGATCCTGCATTGGCCGGCCATTGAAGCGAGCCCGAACCTGGAGAATCTTACGTGAGCGAGTCCTTTCCCGAAATCCGTGAAGCCGTACGCCGCCTGTGTGCGGATTTCCCAGGAGAGTACTGGCAGAAACTGGACCGCGAGCGAGCGTATCCCGAACAATTCGTCAAGGCGCTTACCGAAGGGGGATTTCTTTCTGTTCTGATTCCAGAGGAGTTCGGAGGGTCCGGGCTGGGCCTCCTGGCGGCAACCGCCGTTCTTGAGGAAATTCACAGATCGGGGTGTAACGGTGGAGCCTGCCACGCGCAGATGTACACTATGGGAACGGTGCTGAAGCACGGATCGGACGTCCAGAAACAGGAATACCTGCCCAAGGTTTCCAGCGGTGAACTGCGCCTGCAGGCGTTCGGTGTAACCGAACCGACCGCCGGCACCGACACAACGCGAATTCGAACCTTCGCCAAACGTCACGGGGACGACTATGTGGTCAACGGTCAGAAGATCTGGATCAGCCGCGCCGAACATTCGGACCTCATGGTCCTGTTGTGCCGAACAACCCCGCGGGAGGACTGCAAGAAGCCGTCGGACGGAATGAGCGTCCTGCTCGTCGATATGCGCGAGGCGGTCGGCAACGGGCTTACCATCCGGCCCGTCCGCACCATGCTGAATCACGCGACCACGGAACTTTTTTTTGACGATCTGCGCGTACCGGCTGCAAACCTCATCGGCGAGGAGGGCAAGGGTTTCAAGTATATCCTTTCCGGGATGAATGCCGAGCGGATCTTGATTGCCAGCGAGTGCATTGGCGACGGTCGCTTTTTTATCGACCGCGCCTCCGCCTACGCACGGGATCGCAGCGTTTTCGGAAGACCTATCGGCGAAAACCAGGGAATCCAGTTCCCGATCGCACGCGCCTATGTGCAGTTGTCAGCAGCGGCCGAGATGGTCGACAAGGCGGCGCGCCTGTTCGACGAGGGGCACCTGGGTGGCACCGAGGCAAACATGGCCAAGATGCTGGCATCCGAAGCGAGCTGGTTTGCCGCTGACATGTGTATCCAGACCCATGGTGGCTTCGGTTTCGCCGAGGAGTACGATATCGAGCGCAAGTTCCGCGAAACGCGGCTCTATCAGGTAGCGCCGATTAGTACGAACCTGATCCTGAGCCATGTCGCCACCCACGCTCTGGATTTGCCGAAGAGCTTCTGACCCCGGTCAACCTGGCTCTGGCCCATTGCATCAGCGGGTCATCATGTCCCGCATTTTGCGCCACTGACCGGCCAATTCGTCGCGAAAACCGGGATGGGCAATAGCGATCAGCGCCTCGGCTCGCGCATCGAGCGATTTGTTGCGTAGTCGCGCTATGCCATGTTCGCTTACAACGATATCGGCAAGGTTGCGCGGAAGCGAAACAGTCTCGACATCAAGCCGGGCGACGATCCGGCTGATCGAGCCGTTGCGGGCCCGGGACGGCAACATGGTGATGCCCATTCCGCCTTGAGAAACCAGCGCAGCCGACGCAAAATCGGGTGCGCCACCGACGCCGCTCAGCGGACGGGCGCCTTGCCACTCGAGATTTACCTGCCCGAACAGGTCGACAGCCAGCGCAGAGTTCGCGGCAACGAAGTTCTCTTCCATCCCAATTGCGCCCGCATCGTGGGTTTCCAGCGTATCCGAAAGACGGACAAGATCGCGCGCAGCCGCCTCACGATAGAACGCCGTGGAGCCGGCAAGTATACCTGCGACATGATCACACTGTCCCAATGCGCCCACATCGGCGAGCATCAAGAGGTCTTCGCTTGCCAAGCCGGACCGCAAGCGCAGGTTCCTTCGGCTGCGCAGCGCGCGCCAGAGGGCGGCGGGGGCGGAGCCTATTCCAACCTGCAGCGCGGCTCCGTCCGGAATGAGGTTCGCGACATGCGCTGCGATAGCCTGTCCAGTGGCTCCCGCAGCGCCGGTCGGCACTTCAACCAAGGGGCTTTCCGCCTCCACGACCAGGTCTGCGTCGGCGAGGTCGATCCGCGGGCCGCGCGGCATGGCAGGCATATTGGGATTGACGAAGGCAATGCGCTTCTTCGCCGCGTTCCAGGATATCGTCGTGAAATCGGCAGCGATGCCGACCGAGGCCCTTGTTCCCTCCTCGGGCATGGGTGGAGCTACATGAGCAACCGCAACATCCAGCTCAGCATCTTCCGCGATGAACCGGGCGGCAGGGAAATAGGATAGCGGCAGGATCTGTACTCGGCCGGCACGAAAGCTCTCGCGCGAACCCGGCGGAAAAAGGAAGGTGGTCAGCTGCGCATTTTTGTGCAGGCCGGCATAATCGAAACTGTTCATCCCGGGTAGCAGACAACTGATCACATTGACGCCATCCATCCGCTCCGGATCGGCCGCCAGCGCCTCCACCAGGGCGTGAATTTCACCGGTCGAACCAGGCAAGTAGATCCTGCGTCCGGGGCGGAACTGATCGAGAACCCGGTCAAGCGTCATATCTTGCGCCCGGAAGACGGAATGGCATGCGCCGCGGCGGCATCTTCCTCCCGGCCTCATCCAAATGCACCGGCAATTTCAGCTATTCCTCGTCAGTGTCGCGATGCGGTGGACTATGCGCCAGGCACCGTCTTCCCAAACAACCTCGTCGTCGAACGTGCCAAAGCCTCGAATCCTGGGACCATCGGCATCGGCAAAGAAAAAGGCTTCCGCATGTCGCGCACGCAAGCGGTCCGGCGCCAGGGCAATAATGTCTGCCGGTTCGGCCACATGTACTTCGCGCGCCGCACCTTTACCGTGGCCACCGGTTTCCCAGACTTTCGCGTAGAATGCCATAATCGCGGCGCGTCCCTCAACGGGTGCCAGTTTCCTTCCGTTGGAAGTAATTTCGATCCGGGCGTTGCGTGCCCAGCAATGCGCGAATCTCTTCGCGTCCTCGTCATCCTTGGCAAACTTCGCCGCGACGAGCACATCCGTGATTGCAGCACGCAGGCCTGGTTCGGGGGCCTCCGTCATGGCCGTCGGTCCGCATAGGCCCGGGTAAGCATGCCGTCGACGGCATGCAACAACCGTCCTCCATCGACCGGCAGGACCGCTCCGGTCGTAAATGAACTGGCGTCGCTGGCGAGAAAGGCGGCTGCCATCGCGATTTCCTCCACCTTCCCTCCACGTCGCATCGGAAGGCCATTGATGCGCTTCGCGCCCTCCTCACTTTCGAACAGCGCCTTGCTGCCGCTCGATTCAACCATGCCGGGCGCGATGATGTTGGCGCGCAAGTTGTTCTTGCCGAACTCGGCAGCGAAATTCTTCATCATCTGCCATTCGCCCGCGCGGGCGATCGAGTTCGCCGAACGCTCGGCTGTCGCCTCGAAGACCGACCCAGAGCCGATGTAAATCAGCGATCCGCCGCCCGCGGCTATCATATGCGGGATGGCCATTGTGGAAAGCCAGAATCGGCTCTTGAGGACGTAGAGCAGTTGCTGGTCCAACACGTCGTCAGACGTCTCGGTCGATGGGCCGAGCCAAGGCCGGATGGCCGGCGAACATAGTACCGTCGTAAGTGTTTCGAACCGCTCAATCGCGGTTTCAACGAGTGCACGCAAATGCGCCTTATCGCCAAGATCGCCTGGAACGGGCACGGCTATCGTCCTGCCGTTGCCGAAACGTTGATTGAGGTTCTCCGCAGTGGCCTCGATCCTGGCCGAGGTGCGCGCCGCGATAACTAGGCGGGCGCCGCTCGCTGCAAACAGTTCTGACACGGCGCGGCCCATGCCCTCGCTTGCACCTGTCACTATGGCTACCTTGGACTCCAGATCGAAGTGCGTTCCCTTCATTCGTGCAGCCCCGTCAATACCCCGCCATCGACCTGGATGACCTGACCGGTGATATACCGTCCTGCATCGCTGACGAGGAAGGCGATACAGTTGGATATGTCTTCCGGCGCGCCGAGATAGGGTGTCAGAACGTTCGCCCGCGATTGCGCCAGGCGTTCCTGGCTCAACGTCGCGAGCATACGCTCGGTCTCGATCGTGCCTGGCGCCACGGCATTGCTGCGGATCCCACGCTTGCCGTACGTAACGGCAATATGGCGTGCGAGCATGACAAGCGCGGCCTTGCTGGTCCCGTATGCGACACGCATGCCCGACAGAGGCGGGGCGATGCCTTGGCGCGAAACCACCGTGACAACAGCGCCGCCGCCGTTGTTGATCATCAGCGGTAGGATCGCACGCGAGACCAGCATCGTTCCGCGCAAGTTGACCTGCATTGTGCGGTCCCAGACGGCGGTGTCGGTCGCCAGGAGGTCGAGGTCGGCGGCAATGTCCGCATGCGCGGCGTTGTTAATCAATGCGTCGATCGCGCCGAATTCGGCTGAAACAAACCTAGCCAGTTTCTCAACCGAACGTTCATCGGAGATATCACATCCAATGCCTTTTGCACCGGCGCCGATCCGTCCTGCGATCGCCATTGCGGCATCTTCGGCGATATCGGCTAGGAGGACACGCGCTCCCAGATCGACGAATAGGGCTCCCATGTCGGCAGCGAGGCCTCCCCCCCCTCCTGTCACCAGGATCGACTTTCCCGTAAGGTCGATCAACTTGGTAGCCGCCCCGTTCATCTGTCGGGCCGTTGGCCTTCCATCTGCGTCCACTGCCCCTTGCTGCCGCGAACCCATCCCATTGCCGCCGAGGTCCCGCCGTCGATCGGAATTGTCGCGCCGGTGATGTAGGATGCCATGTCCGAGCAAAGAAATGCCGCCAGATCGCCGCATTCCTCGGCATCACCTTCCCGAAGCAGGGGAATGACACGGCGCATGCAATCGTCCTCTTCGGGTGTGGGGACGCGCCACTTGGTCTTATCGACCGGGCCAGAACGGTTGCCGCGACCACCGGGCGTTATCGTATGGTCTGGCGCAATACAGTTCACCCTGATCCGCTGGTCCGACAACTCCAGCGCCATGGACTTGGTGAAGCTGATCATCGCGGCCTTGCATGCGGCATAGACCGCTACATTCGGTCCCGCCCGCATCCCTTCGATCGATGCGACGTTGACGATCGATCCGCCCCTGCCGCAGCGCGCCATGACGTGCGCAGCCGCTTGGGTCGCGGCGAAAACACTCATGAGATTGATGTCGATGTGACGCTGCCAGCTGCGCTCGCTCTGCTCGAGAAATGGCTTGTATGCAACGCCGCCTGCGTTGTTCACCAGAATATCGAGCCGCCCAAACGCTTCATCGGCCGCAGCAATTGCTGTGCGGATCTGCTCCGTATCCATAACATCCGTTGGCATGGCGAGCGCCTTGCGGCCAATCGCTTCCACGCACTGGACGACTTCGTCGCAGCGTTCCGGCACGATGTCCGCAACGACGATGTCGGCGCCGAATTCAGCCATGCTGATTGCGCAGGCGCGGCCGATCCCGCCACCACCGCCCGTCACCAGCGCTACCTTGCCGGTGAGCTGGAATTTATTCTTGCTTTCCACAGCCATCCAATCCCAAAATCCAGACACAAAACTTGACGGATCGTCAGCCACCCCGCAATGCCCGGATACGTTCGATCTAGGTCCAGTAGTCCATGGCGCGCCCAACACAGAACCTTTACGGCCAATCAATGGGAAGCAAAGGTCTGCTTACCCGCGAAAAAATCATTTCGGCGACTGCCGACCTGCTTGTTCGGCGTCCCTTGCGTGAAATCAAGGTTGCGGAGATCGGGCAAAGCGCAGGCGTTTCCACTTCGACTTTCTACCTTTATTTCGAGACGGTAAGCGATGCGGCACTGGCCGCAATTAATCAGATCGACCAATCCAGTCCAAAATTGACCGAGTTGTTAAAAGTGCCATGGACTCGCGAAATATTGCTCGAGAATGCAAAACGGCTGGTGAACCTCTACATCACCTTTTGGGACGAGCATCATGCCTTGCTGCGTGTTCGCAATTTTGTTGCCGACGAAGGAGACAAGCGCTTCGTTGATGCGCGCCGCCGATCGGTCGAGCCTCTGCACTTGTTGCTACAGGAAAAGATTCATGAGTTGCAGGCCAACCTGCCTGAAGAGCGTCGCCTTGATCCGCCATCCACTGCATCCGTAATTCTGGCGCTGCTGGAACGCACTGCGCAAACGGTCCGCCTTCCCTCGGCACACAAGGCGACGCGTCCGCGCTCGATTGAAACCACGGCGTTTCTCGTGGCTGCCGCGTTGAGCGGCGGCACATCGTTCATGGATTAGCGAACCGACAACAACGGGCGCAAAACGTGCCCTTCATCATCGTTTTACGAAATGGATGTCATCTTTTTCGCGATCCCAAGTATTTTGTGTGCATCCCTCGTCGCGGAGCTGATACTTGAGGATGCGTCCGACGGGGTTTCGTGGCAGGTCGCTGCGGAATTCGATGAAGCGGGGGACGGCGAAGTACGGCACCTTGTCGAGGCACCATTCACACAGTTCGCGTTCGCTGATGCGGATACCGTCCTTGAGCGTAATGGTGGCCTTCACCTCGTCCTCCGACCCGGCCAGAACGGCATGGACGGCAACGTCCTTGATCGCGTCGTGCTTCTTGAACGTGGCTTCCAGTTCCTGGCTGGAAATGTTCTCGCCGCGGCGGCGCAGATAATCCTTCTTGCGGTCGACGAAGAACATGAAGCCGTCCTCGTCCATGCGCCCGATATCGCCCGAATGGAGCCAGAGGTTGCGCATGATCTTCAACGTATCCTCCGGCCTGTTCCAGTAGCCGGAGAACATGATGTCGGGATGGCGCGGGCGGATGATGATCTCGCCCGGCTGGCCGACCGGAACCTCGTTGTCCTCGTCGTCGACGATCCGCACTTCGAAATCCTCGTTGACCCTGCCCGCGTTGCCGGGCGGGCCGACGACGTCGTCGGCAAGCGAAGTGACCCGTGCCGCTTCGGTCAGGCCGTAGTTGTGCGAGCCGGTAATGGTCACGCCGAACCGCTCCTTCCACTTCTTCTGTATCTCCAGCGGAAACGGAGAGCCGCGCACCGCATGGATCTGGCCGAAGCAGCGCCGGGCCGCCTCGCTCTCCGGCGCATTGGCAATGAACGTCAGCATCGAACCGAGCAGGTTGACGATGGTGGCGCCTGACCGTTCGATGTCGTCCCAGAACTTCGACACCGAAAAACGCGGGAATACCGCAACCCTGGCGCCGACCATCGCCGAGGACAGGATCGAACCGCCCAGCGCGTTCATGTGGAAGAAGGGCAACGGGGTCCAGTTGATCGTGTTCTGGTCCCGTGCCTCACGCTTCAGGATCTGCCGCGCGATGTTGCAGGCATAGTTGTGCGAAATCATACACCCTTTCGACGGGCCGGTCGTGCCGCCGGTGAAGATCAGCATGCACAGGTCGCCGGGCCTGTTCACATCCGGGTGGGGCGTGTCGTTGCCGACATAGGCCGCCGTGAGGCGTTCGGCCTGCAGCCGCCGGTATTCCGGCAGCGGCAGGTCGCGGCCGCGAACCAGGACGGTGCGGGCTTGCGGCAGGTCGTCCTCGATATTGTTGAGGCGCAGCGCATAATCGGGCTCCATGACCAGCACCTCGGCCCCTGCATCGTCAAACTGATGGCTGAGAAAGCTGCCCTTGTAAGCGGTGTTGACCGGCACGTGGATCGCACCCAGCTTGTTCGCCGCCAGCCACAGGGAAATCGAATCGACATTGGAATCGAGCAGGCTGCAGACCCGGTCGCCCTGCCTGACCCCGCGTGCGGCCAGCCCATGGGCCAGACGCGTCGAGCGCCTGTCCATATCCGCGTAGCTGTATGTCTCCCCCTGAAAATCAAGCCAGATATTGTCCGGATAGCGCTCGACAGCGCGGGCCAGAATCTGCGTCACCGTCTCGCGCACGTCCGGCGACCAAACAGGAAAACTCACCAATGCACTCCCCAAACTGATGAAGCATCAGTAATTAGGTGCGCCCAAACACTCTGACAAGCTACACACTACTCATTCTAAGGTGCCTCCATCCTGAAAACGTCCATGTCAGCTATGGCGAGGACATCGGTCCGAAACTGGCCGGTGCTGGCAGTGTTTCGCCGGGGTCAATCGTGTCTTCGCTCCAGCGTACAGATCCGGTGGGTCGCTCAAGAAAGCGACGGATCAAAGGCAATTCGTCACCGATGTGAAAGGCGATGGCGCGATCGCGATGCGCCCGGTCGTCACTCGTCGGCCTGTCCCGCGCCCGCATGTAGTCGTTCCAGGTGGGATAGGAAATCTTCTCAACCCATAGTTGAGGATCGGCGATATCACGCATCAGCGACATCGCGTAAGCGCCGTTGCGCTCTCGCGAGCGGCGCACCGCGCGCATCGCATAGTAAAAGGCGCGGGCGTCCTCGTTCCTCACGCGATACTCGATCTCGATAACCAGCGGACCACTTCTCCCGGTAAGCGCCATCTGGACCACCGGATCGCGCCCGGGCGGAGGACCTTGCTCAGGAACGATCGGCTTCTGCAGGCCAAGGAAGCGGCCGAACAGCGCGGTGACGGCAAAATAACCCCCTGCAAACAACAGGGTCATCGAGACGCCGCCCCTCTCCGCAATATGACCCCACAGGGCAGCACCGCCAGCAAGTCCTGCCGCGACTGCCGCTTGGAACGCTGCTAGGGTCCGCCCGCTGACCCAGCGTGGGCTCGCCAGCTGAACCGACACATTGTAAGTCGAGATAGACACCATCCAAGCGCCACCGGCGGCGATCATCGCACCGAACGTCAAAGCGATATGCGCACTCATGGAAACCACAATCAGGGCCGCAGACAGAATCAGCGAACAAACGACAGCTATGCGTTCTGGCGAATGCCGACCCTGGATCTGGCTGGAAAATGTGGCCAGGCCGACAGCCCCGAGACCGAAGCCGCCTAGGAGGATGCCATAGACCCTGGCTCCTCCTCCGAGCAGCTGGTTGGCCACCACCGGTAACATCGCATAGATCGCGGCGCCTCCTGCGGCCGTAAAGAAAGCACGCATGACGACCTTCCGCGATTGCGGCGAGTGCCGTACATAACGCAGTCCACCAAGCATCGCTTTGTCGAGCCGTTCGGGCGGCAAGCGGGGCGGAGTGGCTACACGCTTCCAGAACGCCAGCGCGAACAGGATCGGCAAGTACAAAGCTGCATTGATCGTGAAAGCAGCGAGGATACCGGTCGCCGCGATGACGAAGCCACCGATCGCCGGACCGACGCTGCGGGCGGCGTTGTTCGACATCGAGTAAAGCGAGATCGCGGCCGGTAAGGCACGCCCCCCTACAATTTCCGCCACCGACGCCTGCCAGGCGGGGGAATATAGCGAAATTCCCGTGCCGGTCACGAACACGCCGATCAAGATCAGGTTCGGTGACACGACTCCGGCGAAAGCGAACACAGCAAGCATTGAAGCACCGCACAGGGACAGGAATAGTGCTGCAATCGCAACCTTGCGGCGGTCGTACATGTCGGCAAGCGCGCCTGCTGGCAGTGCAAGCAGCATGACCGGCAGCATCGAAGCAGTCTGAACCAATGCCACTAGATCGGCGCGATGCGTGATCTCCAGCATTGCCCACGCTGCCGCCACTGCCTGCATTTGCTGCCCCAAGTTGGACAGGAGGCTGGCACTCCAGATACGGCGGAAAACCGGTTCGCGCAGGGGAGCGCCGATACCACCGTACATCACCTTCGATTGCGCCTGCGTGGGATCGAGTTCGCTCAAAAGGGCACCCCTGGATGCGCATGCCATCGGGCCGCACATTAATGACGGACCATCAGTTATCGCCGTGTAGTATTCCTCGTTGGACTGTCAACTGACTCCGCGCGTCCAGCATCCAGCTCCCGTGACGCGCACCCTCAAGTGAGTAACAGGTGCGATCTCAGTAATTCGGCGTCATTGTGCGGTCTGGGCGGACCGCCGGGTGGGTTCCTCCCTATCCGCCTTTTTGGGGCCAAGTCCTTAGGTCGGAACATTCTGGTCGGGGCGCAGCGCGAAACGAAGCGCTAAGGCGGCATGTGCCGGGGGCTGCTGCTACCGAATGGTCAAGCCATGATCGGCAGGAGAATGAAATGGCCGAAACAGGGGATCTGAGCAATTTTCGCGACACGAAGGCGATAGCTGACGAGCTGGGGCTGTGGTGCCGCATTGTCGACACTCGATCACTCGAACGAATGCCAGAAGTCTTTGCGCAAGATATTCACTGGGACTTTGGCAAGGGCACTGCCGACGAGGGCCTCGATCTCGTCATCGCACGTATTCGTGCGCATCTGGTCGATCAGGTGCTTTGCGGCCCGACACAACATCAGCTCGCCAATACCCGTATCGACATCGACGGCGACCAAGCGGAAAGCGAGGCCTATTTCCTCGCCGCCCACGCCGGCATCGGCCCCTATGCCGGCAAGACCTTGCTGCAATGGGGCAACTATCTCGACAGCTGGCGGCGTACCGACGATGGATGGCGCATCGTCAAGCGGGTCTACCGCATCGACATATCGGACGGCCCGCTGGAGATCGTCTATGGCAACGACACCGGACACCTTTGGCAGGATGGGGACAACAGGAAGATCGACCGTTGACACCAGCACGGACGCGGAAGCTTCCGCGCACAGAGCAAAAGGAGCGAGGATAATGACCGCATTTCAGCCAAGCGAGGTCATCGCCGGATTTTACGACGACCTGAATGCCGGAGCGCACGAAAGCGCGTTTGCCCGTTTCGCGCCGGATCTTTCCTATCGCGTCGTCGCACCCCCGCCATACGGCGGCGAGTGCGATCGGGCCGCCCTCGCCCACAAGGCATCGCAGGTCTTCGAAAGGCTGGCCAAACCGCTATCGCTTAAGGTGCAGCGATTGGTAGCGCAGGAGGATTACGTCGTGGCTGAGGTTGAGGGAAAAGCGCTGACATTGAATGGGGGAAATTACGACAACAGCTATCTCTTCATTTACCGGGTAGTCGACGGAAAAATCGTCGAGGGAAGAGAATATCTCGATTCCGCCATGTACGTCGCCCTGATCGAAGGCCGGCTCTAGGCCGCAGCAGGATATGATACTGCGCAGCGATCGGAAAGAGAAAGATCGGCCATTGGCATCGACTTGCAGATCCCAGTTTGAGTGAAACGCCGTATCGACAATACTTTGCACGGCCCTTCGGCCGGTAATGTCGGCTTTGATAACCATTCCGCTGGTTTCCATGGCAAAGTCTGTCGAGAGCGTCGGCCCCGTCCCCGAGACGACGACCACCGATTCCTTCTCCGCCCAACTTTCGTGCGACGGCCTCACCTATACCGCCGGCCGGCAAGGCGCTCATGACCAACGCGAACTGGCTCCGGCAATGCAAAGTTTCAATGGTCTTCCTAAGGGGCGACTTCGTCCCCAATCCGCCGGGCGCGGTCTACCAGATTTGACTGAGAGGCGGTTTGAGGAGCGCGACAACTTATTCGGCTCATCTGGTGGATATCGGCCCGGTCGATGTGAGGCTATCAGCTCCTGCAGTCCTGGGAGATTCCGAATGACTCTAACGGATGCACAGATTCGGGTGACAGAACCCGATTTCTATTTTTACGATCCACATGCGACCTACAAGAAAATGCGCGAGCAGGCACCGGTCTACTGGCACCAGGAAGGTGGCTTCTGGATCCTCACGCGATTCGCGGACATCGAACAGGTTTCCAAGGACGCCGAGTCGTTCTCGGTCGCGACCGGCGTCATCTTGACTGACGTTCTCAAGGACCATGATTACCTCTCGCAGATGTTTCCCGAAGGTTCCGAGAATTTCTCAGTCCTCGACCCCCCGCGCCACGGCCAATTGCGGCACCTGCTGAATTTCGCCTTTACCCGCAAACGGATCAATTCGTTCGAGCCCCGGATCCATCAGCTTGTCTCGGAATGTCTCGATGGCATTGCGAATGGCGACGTCGTCGAAGTCGTCAGTGGGCTCTCGATCCCGGTCACCGCCAGCGTCATCAAGGCGTTCATTGATTGCGACGACATGACTGTCGAGCAGGTCGTCGAATGGAGCGACGACGTGTTCCGCATGGGCAGCGACATCTCGCTCGATGAGCTCAACGAAACAGTCGAACGGATAAAACCGATGTTCGACTTTTTCATGCAGAAAGTCGAACAGCACCGAAAGGCACCGCAAGATGATTTCATCGGCCGGCTTATCGAATCGGAACTCGACAATGCAAAGCTGACCACGATGATGATCGAGGTCTTCCTTCAGACCGTGATGGTGGCAGGCAACGAAACGACCCGGAATGGCTTTTCAGCCTCGCTACGGCTGTTCGCTGATCACCCGAACCAGTACGAACTTCTGCGCAAGGAGCCCGAGCTCGCGCAGAGCGCAGTGGAAGAGATCCTCCGATATCATAATCCCACTATCGGTTTCTTGCGCACGGCTAAGAAGGATACCGACGTCGGTGGCCAGGTGATCGCCAAAGGGGAGCGGGTCTATTTGGTTTACGGAGCGGCGAACCGCGATCCCACGGTATTTCCCGACCCCGACCGGTTCGACATCACGCGCTTCGTTGATAATACTAAGACTCACCTCACTTTTGGACGCGGGCCGCACATTTGCATCGGGATGGCCTTGGCTCGCCTTGAGATGCGAATCCTTCTTCAGGAACTTGTTGCGCGCTTCACCGGCTTTGAACTTGCCGGCGAGCCGGTGCGGCCCGATACCCTGCTAGGCAATGGCTACACCGCACTCCCGATGCGGTTTCGGCGCACCGGCTGAACGGACGACGATCCGTCGGTTCGAATGCCAGAAAATAGCGGAGAGACGCGTGCCGTGACGAGCGAACTTAGACGATATCAACTCTACATCGACGGCGAGTTCCTCGATGCCGAAGGGGGCAAGACGTTTCGATCGGCCAATCCCTTTACCGGCGAAGACTGGGCCGAACTATCCGAGGCGCAGAACAGCGACGTAAAGGCGGCAATCACCGCTGCCCGCAATGCCTACGAAAACAGCTGGTGGCGACACGAACCCCAGCGCCGTGCGCAGGTCATGCATGAGTTCGCGGATTTGCTAGAAAAGAACAAGGAGAACCTCGGCCGCATTGGTTCGTGCGATAACGGCAAGCTGGTGCGCGAGATGACAGGCATGGCCAACCTCTTGCCGGGCTTCTTTCGCTACTTCAGCGAAATTTCAGACCATATTTTCGGCAAGGTCATTCGCGGTACCGATCCCAACGTGTTCAGCTACACACTGCGCGAACCCTATGGCGTGGTGGCCTTCCAGACGCCGTGGAACTCACCGCTAGTGATTTTTGCACAAGGCGGAGCCCCGGCCCTCGCCGCGGGTAATACAATCGTTCTCAAGCCTTCCGAGTTCGCTTCCTGCTCGACCGCCGAAATGGCGAAGCTTGTGCATAAGGCCGGTTTTCCTCCGGGTGTGATCAATGTCGTGACCGGAATGGGGCCGGTTGTCGGCGCCGCACTGTGCAGCAGTCCAGATGTCGACAAAATCGCCTTCACCGGATCGCCAGAAGCTGGCCGGATCGTGGGTGAACAGGCCGCCCGCACACTGACACCGACGGTAATGGAACTGGGCGGAAAATCGGCGAATATGATTTTCGAGGATGCCGATATCGAAAAAGCGGTCGCTGGCGTCTTCGCCGGGTTCACCGCTTCTTCCGGACAGAGTTGCGTTTGCGGATCGCGGGCCCTGGTCCAGGACAGCATCCACGACGAGGTAGTAGCGAAACTCGCGTCCATGGCCGGCGACCTGAAGCTTGGCGATCCAGCCGATCCAGCCACACAGGTCGGTCCGTTCTGCACTGCTCCCCAGTTGGACAAGGTCGCTGGTCTGGTTGCAACGGCCAAGGATGAAGGCGCCCGGCTGGTAGTCGGTGGCGAGAAACCTGCCGAGCTCGGCGGCTGGTTTTTCCAGCCGACCATATTCGCTGACGTCCACGAGAATATGACCATCGCACAAAAAGAGGTGTTCGGCCCTGTATTGTCGGTCATCCGTTTCAGGGATGAGGCCGAAGCAATCAGGATCGCGAACAACTCGGCGTTCGGCCTTGCCGCCGGCGTCTGGACCAAGGATCTGGGTCGGGCACATCGTGTGGCAGCGGCAGTCAAGGCCGGAACCGTCTGGATCAATCAGTATCGCAAGGGCGACGCGGCGTTCCCCTTCGGCGGGCGTGGCGAGAGTGGCTTCGGTCGACAGAGCGGGCAGGACGCAATTTACGAATTCACGACTATCAAGAGCGTCCAGATAAACACCGAAGACTAGGCCCCTGCGCGGTGCTTCGTGCGAAGGGCAATCGGTCCGGCCGGCAGGCCGCGCGGTGCCGCCGGACCTCGAAACTATACCGGGGGGACGGAAGTTTCCCTCTTCCGGTCTAGGTGTTTCCGGCGGATGCTCGTGTTGGACGTGGTAGGCTGATCACCAACACCAGGCTGATGGCGCATAGTGCTGCGCAAGCCGCAAACACTGTGATGTAAGCGTCCGCCGCAGGGAAAGTGACACTACCATCGGCATTGCTTACCTGTGCGCTGGCAAACCCAAGGGCGATCATCTGCAAACCGACCGCCTTACCGAAGGCGCGGACCACCTGGGTGAGACCTGTCGCTTCGCTGGTCCGGTCTTCGGGCACAGCCCCCATGACGAGGCTGGGTGTCAGCACCAGCAAGACGGATCCGAGCGGCACGATGAGGAACACGATCATCGTTACACAAAACCAGAAGTTTCCGGGCCAAAGGGCCAGCCCCAGCCAACCGGCTATATTGCCGCATGCGCTCACGATCATGATCGTACGGACAGGAACGCGTTTGCTGGCCGCACCGCTGCCCAGCGCCGCAACGCTTGCGAGGATGTTCGCCGGAATCTTCACCACCGCAGCCATCGTCGCGGTGATACCGAAGCCGATTCCGGTCCACACCGGTTGCTGGAGGAACGGGAGGTAGATAGCGGGCCCCAGCAATGGCCCAAGAGAGATGGCGAAGATATTGAGGTTGGCCAAGCCCACCTGCTTGCGGCCTAGCAGACGCACGTCGATCAACGGGTTTGGGTGCCGAAGTTCATATACGGTCCAGATGGCCAGAACCACCATCCCCGTTGCGATCAATCCCAATAGCCGCGGTGCCCACGCCGCCTGAGCGCCTTCGACGAGGCCGTAGAGAATGAGAGCAACTGCAGGGGCGAACAGCACGCCGCCGAGCACATCGACATGCTTCTGGCGCGCGACGACTTTCGACGGCGGGATGCAGGCAAGAACGAAAAGGATGGAAAATGCCGCCAGGCCGGCGCTTATGAAGAACAAGCCCTGCCAATACCAGTTGTCGACCACCAAACCGCCGATCACGACCCCAACGCCCCCTCCGACAGTGTAGGTCGCTCCGATCACGCTGACGCCAAGGCCAAGATGACGATTATCGACGTGCTCCCGCAGGATGCCGAAACCCAGAGGAAGTATCGCCATCGATACGCCCTGTATCGCGCGGCCCGCGATGATCCACTCCAGTTCGCTGTGCAAGGCACTGAGCAGCGAACCGGAACAGGCGATCAACAGCATGACGATCATCACGCGCCGCCGGCCGTACAGGTCGCCCAGCCGTCCGGCAACGGCAGCGCTGGCCGCTGCGGTCAGCGTAAATGCAGTGAGAAGCCAGCCTACGCCGACCGGGTCGCCGTATTGCTCGTAGAGAATTGAAATTGCGACATAGATCATACCCGATTCTAACGAGCAGGTCAGCTCCGCTGAGACGAGCGCGGAAAACAGAAGCACTACCGCAAATGGCCGGTCGGATAGCGATTTTGCTCTCATGATACCCGACGGTCCTTCCCCGGAACTTCGTGGTCCCATTCATTTTCGACGCTGTCCGCAAGACTAGGTATTTCGGCGCATGGGCGACAAGACGAATGCGTTCGGACACTCGCAGATTATCCTGCAATCGCCGGGCGGCCAGGAACGCCAGGGTCCGCCCCCTAAATGTCCCGAGCATGGTTATGGTGCAATCGCAACTGGAGTGTCATGTCTCCGGTCGTTCGCATCCGATCGCGCGGGAATGGTGCGGTCTGTCGCGGTATCGATTTTCAAGGTTAGTCTCGCGCCACCATGCCCCAACGCCATGCGATACAATTCTGTGTGACTGCAGCCGCCGGCCTGGGGGTTCCGGCATATATCGCGGCGACCCGTTTCCAGCCGGACCCATCGCAGCCGACGCGGGGCGTTGTCGTGCTTGTGCCTGGCGGAGGCTTTACTCGGCGCTATTTCGACCTCGAAATCGAGGGCTACCAAAATTACAGCGCCGCCATGCAGCTGGCCGGACACGGCTGGATCGTCGTCGCCATCGACAATCTCGGTACGGGTGAAAGCACGATCCCTGCCGATGGCGAACAGGTAACACTCGACCGGTGTGCAGCCGCTCTTGCGGAAGTGATTCTGCAATTGCGTTCGCAATTAAAAAGTGGAGAGCTGCCGGCCACCAGGGCCGCTTCGACCCTGCCGGTGGTCGGGGTCGGCCATTCGCTTGGTGCTTGCATTATTACCCTTGCTCAAGGAAATTATGCGTGTTGCGATGCGGTCGGCGTGCTGGGCTATTCCTGTCGTTATATCGTTGGTGCCGTCGATCCCGAGACCGGTGAACGGCTGCGCAAACGCGAATTTTGCGGAAGTGGCTACAACCGCACGACGCCTTCGAGCCAGCGCGAACGGTTCTATTCCGAGCAGGTGCCCAAGGCGATAATAGAGGCCGAGGAAGCAGCGCGCGTGCCGATGCCAAATGGTCTTGCCGAAGCGCTCGTTCCCGGACGAAGCGCCGCCGCAGCAGCCCGGATCGAGGTTCCGGTCCTGCTTGCTTTCGGCGAGCGTGACGTGTCGCCAAACCCTTACGACGAAACCCGCTATTTCCATCGGAGCAAGGATGTAACGCTTCTGATCCTCAACGGGGCCGGACATGCGCACAACAGCGCCCCGGAGCGCGTCGTTTTTTGGGACCGGATTTCGAACTGGATCGTTGGTGTGACGGACCGGCATTGGGACTGAAACGGTCGCGATCAATCACTTTGAAGGCCGGTTGCGCGTTCAGGATCCACGGCCAGTCATTTCTAGACTTCGGTGCTCCATTGAGGGTGAAAGCACTCCAATCGCGTCGATGGTGTCTGTGGCAAGGAACGCGTCGCGTGTTAGCGTCGCGGTCAGGAAACAAGGGATGATCCGCGTGCCAACATTTCACGTTTCGGAGAACGAATTGGCGGATCAACTGGGAAAATCGTTACGCGATGGAATCAATCCTGGGTCCGCCATGCTGAAAGTTTCCATCAATCTCGTGAGCGCGCCATCCTGATGCCCGGGGATGCGAAAATTGGTGGTGATCTGGTCGCACGGATACGGGATTCTCTCGCCTCGGCGAAGGGGGTTGCGCTGCAATCTGCCAGCCATGTGCTCGATTGGCGCTGCGTGGCTTCGCATGTTGCCGCAATCGACGAAGGACTGACGGCGATAGGTATCCCCCCCGATTCAACCGTGGCGGTTATGGGGCGCAACAATATCGAGACCGCACTGATACTTCTGGGTGTCGTGGCGAGCGGACGTTGCGCCGCGATCATCAACCCTTTCAGGGCTGCTCCGACGGTCCTGCAAACCGCCCGTGCCCATGCACCGGTTGCCGTACTGCTGTCCGAATGCGATCCGGTACTGGAGGCCGCGACCGACACCGATCCTGTTCTTGTCGTCTCCGATGATGGCCGTTTGAGTTCTAGAGGATATGGAAGCGGCAAGATATCCGCTCATTCGAACGAACCCAGGGCGGGTATCGTGATCTCCACAAGCGGGACAACCGGCGAGCCCAAGCCTTTCCACCTTGCTCTGCCGGTTCTATCGCGCGCCATCCGCGAAATAGAGGCAATGCATCACGGGTTCGGCGATCGCGCAAGGCCTGACGGATCTTGGCCCGCGCTTATACAGTACTCCCCTCTATCGCACATCGGAGGGGCTCTGACCCTCTTTCGGGCCGTTGCGCAGGGCCGCGCTACCGCGGTGCTCGGCAAGTTCGAGCCAGAAGTGTGGGCCCAGATGGTTGAGCAATGGCAGCTTTTCACAACGGGCCTGCCGCCCAGCATGATGCGCATGGTGCTCAAGGCGGATATCCAACCATCGCGGCTTTCCTCCCTTGTCAGCGTGTGGTCAGGTACTGCCCCCCTGCGGCCCGAGGACCGGCAGGCATTTATACAGCGATATGGCCTGCCGGTCTTGGGCAATTACGGTGCCACCGAATTCTGCGGTGCGATTGCGGCCTGGTCTCTTGATGATTTTCGGCAATATTATTCGACGCGCTCTGGCGCTGTCGGGCGTATCCATCCATCCGTCGCCCAGGCGAGGGTTCGTTCGCCAGAGGGTGAACTGATTGATGATGAGGGTGCCGTCGGCATCCTGGAATTCAAGGTCGGGCGGATCGGCAATTCCTGGATTCAGACCAGCGATGTAGGTTCGGTGGACGCCGAAGGATTCCTGACGCTACACGGCCGAACCGATGACGCGATTATACGCGGCGGTTTCAAGTTGTCTCCAAGGACAATCGCGGACACGTTGCGCCAGCATCCGGCAGTGCGTGACGCCGCCGTCGTCGGAATAGCGCACGAACGTCTAGGCCAGGTGCCCGTGGCAGTCGTGGAAATGGAGGACGGCACCTGCCTCGACAGTGAAGAGTTACAGGCGTTCGTTCGTTCCCGGTTGCCGGCCTATTTCGTTCCCGCGCAAGTTCGGGCCACCGCGAGCCTGCCACGCAATGCCACAATGAAAGTGGATCGGCGGGCAATTGGGGCGATGTTTGAGCAGTGAGCCGCACCTGCTCCTACTATCGCGACGAGCTTTCCCGACAGCGCCCTGCATGCTGCTAACCCAGCATGAACGACCGACGTGGTTGGAGTTCCACATGACCGAATTCACAGGAAATTTCATCGGTGGCAAGCGCGTCGAGCCGGGCGGCAAGGCCCGGACAGAAGTCCGCTCTTCCTATGACGGCTCGTTGATCGGAAGCGCACCGTTGGCCACGGAGGCCGATGTCGACCTTGCCGTTTCCGAAGCAAGGCGTGCTTTCGATCTAGGGCCATGGCCAAGGATGGTGCCCGAAGACCGGCTATCAGTCCTCGCGAAATTTACAGAGCTTCACGCCGCCCGATGCGACGAATTTGCACGGTTTATCACCACAGAAAATGCCACACCGCTCTGGTGTGCCACGATGATCCAGCAGGGCGTAGCCGCACAAAATGCCGCCTATCTTCAAGCGGCTGCAAATTATCCGTGGGAAGACCGGCGAGAGGCTTTCGGCGGTCGCACGGAAACTGTCCTGCGGCGTGAGCCCCTGGGCGTGGTGGCAGCAGTGGTACCCTGGAACGCACCGCACCAGTCGGCACTCGCCAAGCTGCTTCCGGCCTTCCTTGCCGGCTGCACGGTCGTGCTCAAGCTGGCTCCGGAAGCCGCACTCAGCGGACAGTTTCTTGGCGAACTGTTCATGGAGGCAGGGCTGCCAGAAGGGGCTTTGAGCATCCTTGTCGCCGACCGCCAGGTCAGTGAATATCTTGTTTCCCATAGTGACGTGGACAAGATCGCCTTCACGGGCTCGACGGCGGCGGGAAAGCGAATTGCCTCGGTCGCGGCCGCAAACCTGAAGCGTTTCAGCCTGGAGCTGGGCGGCAAGTCGGCCACCATCCTGTTGCCCGACGCCCATGCGCCCATGGTTGCCAAAACGATCCGCTATTCCGCGATGTTTAACAGCGGCCAGGCATGTATCGCCGAATCCCGCGTCCTTGTTCCGCGAGACGAGCATGACGGGTTCGTCGATGCACTCTGCGCCGATATCCAGACGCTAACCGTTGGCGATCCGCGCGAAATGGAGACCTTCATCGGCCCGCTTGTCGCGGAACGGCAGCAGCGCCGCGCCTGGGACCTGATCGATACCGGAATATCTGACGGGGCGACACTGGTAACGGGCGGTTCGGGCATGCCGCCAGAGATCGAACATGGCGCTTTCGTCCGGCCGACCGTATTCTGCGATGTCGACAACGCAATGCTGATCGCACGGGAAGAAATCTTTGGTCCGGTAGTCTGCGTCATTCCCTACACCAGCGTCGACGAGGCCATAGCGATCGCCAACGACTCCCCTTACGGCCTGGCCGGTGGAATATGGTCGTCCGATCCGGACAGCGCACTCAACGTCGGGCGCCAAATCAGAACCGGAACTATGTCTATCAATGGAGCCACTCCGGATTTTTCAGCGCCGTTCGGCGGCTACAAGCAAAGTGGTATCGGACGCGAATTCGGTACCGCGGGCATCGATGCATACGTCGAACACAAAGCGATTTCCATTTGAGCAGGTCCGGGACCCTCGCCGATCAAACCGACCGAATACGCTCGGCCCTGAAACTGCGCCAGATCGAAATGGGCATGCGTGATCTCTCTGGAGACACAATTGCATGATCGAACACCTGACGACACTCGTGCCACCGGTCTGGTCCGATCGCTTAAGGAGAGGAGCGATTAACATGAGATTTCTGCCAATCGCAGCCGCCCTGCTCGCCATCTTGCCGGACGCCGCTGCAGCTTCACCGGATTGCGCATATGGCGACGATGGTACGCGCATTTGCGGGATTCCCGCACCTGAAGACCTCACGGAAATTCCAGGAACGCCATGGGTCTTGGCATCGAGCATGCCGCGTGATGGTTCTGCCGGCGGTCTCTATATGATCGACAAACGTACCCGACGGGTGAAGAAAGTCACCTTCGGCATCGCTGCAGGCGATTTCGCCACTTCTAAGGACGAGGCCAGCGTGGTCGGCAAGTGCACCCCGCCCGACCCGACAAAGCTCGTAACGCACGGCCTATCCCTCAGCGCCGGCGAAGGCGGCGTGCATCAGCTTTACGTTGTCGGACACGGCGGTCGTGAGGCAATCGAGCTGTTCAACGTCGATACAACGATCGATGCGCCATCGATCCTGTGGACCGGTTGCGTGCCTATGCCAGAGGGATTGGAAGCGAACTCGGTGGTGGGCCTCCCCGGAGGTGGGTTGATGTTCACCAGCCTCTATGATCCCGGCGAAACCGCATGGCCTGAACGGATCGGCAAGTTAGCCGCAGGCGCGCCTTCTGGCGGGGTATTTGAATGGCAGGTCCACACCGGCATCAGGCGCCTTGCAATCCCACCGATGTCGGGACCGAACGGGATCGCGGTATCGCAGGACGGGAAATCGATATTCCTTGCTGGCTGGGGTGACAGTATCGTGCGCCGGCTTGATCGGAAGGGCAATGAAACCGCTCCGCCGATAAAAATCGGCTTTCTGCCCGACAACCTGCACTGGGCGCCGGACGGTTCGCTGCTCGCATCGGGACAAAACATCGCGGTCGAGGATCTGTTCGCATGCAGCAACCGCCTGGATGGCCCGGTTTATTGCGCCCAATCCTGGGACGTCGCGCGAATTTCACCGACCGACGTCAGGACCAAAAATCTTTGGCGCGGTAACACAGGTGGCACTTTCGGGGATTCCACTGCTGCGATCATTATCGGGCGAGGACTGTGGATCGGCTCCATCAGCGGCGATTGTCTCGCGATCATGACGCCGGCAGAGGGCGGCAGCCACGACGCCGGCGCCGATCAGCGGAATACGCGCAGAACGGATCACGCCGACGGATCATGATTGGAGAATCCGGATGACTTATTCGTTGGAAGAATTGGCCGACCGAATGGCCATCCAGGACACACTGGTGCGGTACGTCCATGCCCTCGACGATCAGGAGATCGATGTCCTAGACACCGTATTCCTTCCCGACTGCATGTTCGATCTTACCTCCGCTGGGGCAATGAAAGCGCCGTGGACCGAGGTGAAGCCATTCTTTGCCAAGCTCCATCTGACATGCACGCGCGACATGCATTTTTTTGGAATGCACAAGATCGTATTTCGCGACCCCTCCCGCATGGATGCCGATGTCCGATCCAAGGTCATCAACCCAATGGGAGCGATAGGCGAGGATAGGAAAGAGCATTTCTTTCAGATCCACGGGACCTATGATGACGTTTTCACCAAGACCGTCGAAGGTTGGCGGATCCGCAAACGCACATGGAACATGGGCTGGACCAGCGGCGATTGTCCGTATCCGACGGACGCCGGATCTGCGCGGATGGAGATTGCAGGCATGGGCACTTGAGCCAGGCATCGGAAGATTGGAATGGGCCAAGCAATACCTCCAGCACCAGAGACATATTCGTCGAAAAAATTGATAACAATAACACTTGGCCTGGAATCATCCATATTATGGAGGTAAACTTCATAATATGGAGATAGTATTTTCAAGGAGATTGAAACGATAGTCTCGATGAAAATAACTTATCAGTGTTTCTCATTGATTTTCATTTATTCGAAGTTCAATCCGGTTGCTCCTCTCGCTATCCGAAGATCGAACCGAAACTGAACGCGCTGCCGTCGGATAGCCGGCAACGCGACTCAGTTCGCATCTTGGATCGTATGGAGGGGAGACGTTGTGACTAGGAAAGCCTTACTTAGCCGGACCATTTTGGGTACCACGGCTTGCTACGCCGCCATGGCGTTCACCCCCGCAGTCGCACAGCAGGCCGGCACGACCGACCCAACCGTTGGCGCCGATCGTTCAACGACCCCGATGCAGGAAAGCGCCGAGGCACGCGCGCCGGCCAGCGGCCTTCAGGACATCGTCGTAACGGCGCGGCGCACAACCGAACGCGCGCAGGACGTTCCCATCGCGATCACGACTGTGACCGCGCAGGACCTCCAGAAACTGAGCGTACGCGATATCGTCGAGGTGCAGAAAATCACGCCCGGCCTCTACATGAACTCCCAAAACAGTTCGGGACGCGTCAAAATTGCCATACGTGGCCAAAGCGAGGCCGACAGCCGCCTGACCACGGACTCTTCAGTCGGCGTGTATATCGATGGTATCAACTACGCGCGCAGCTACGGCATGCGGTCGGCCTTCGTCGATCTGGCCCAGGTCGAAGTGCTCAAGGGCCCGCAGGGAACCCTGTTCGGCAAGAACACGACCGGCGGCGCGATCAACATCACCACCCAGCATCCGAAATACGAGGCGGGGGGCTATATCGACCTGCTTTACGGATCTGACAACAACATGCAGGCGCTCGCCGTCGTCAATCTGCCCGTGATCGAGGACCAACTGGCCGTCCGGGCGGTCGGCCAGGTTATTTCGCGCGACGGCTATGGCATGCAGTTGGATGGCAAAGATATCGGCGATGACAAGGTGGCTTACGGCCGGCTTCTCGTCCGCTCCGACCCCGCCGACAACGTCCGTATCCTTATTACGGGCGACTATGTCCGCCAGCGCAACAACGGTACCAACGTCGTGTTGACCTACGACGGAATGCTGGCAGGTGCGGACAATGCTCGCGCCGCATTGGGCGAAGTCGCGTTCGAACTCGGCCTTGACCCGAATTCGGCGACCGACAGGGCGGCAGCCTACACCGTATGGCGCACCTATTTCGACGCCTACCGAAATGGCGACAAGTTCCAGAGTGGTTTCGCATCCGACCCGCGCGGGCTATACGATGACGTCGATCACTGGGGCATCATGGCCGATATCGCCGTCGACGTCGGGGACGTCACCTTCAGGTCGATCACCGGATACCGTGACCTCTCACGCGAATATGTTCAGGATCTCGACGGTACCCCATTCCTCATCCTGCCTGTCCACCTCGGCACGGAGGCAACCAATTTCAGCCAGGAAATCCAGGTGTCATCGATCGACGGCAGGGGCCTGGACTGGCAGATCGGCGGCTATTTCAATCGTGAGGACGGGTACGAATTTTCGGCATCGGAAACCAACGTCGAAGTTGGCCGGGGACAAGCAAGCGTTTCGGACACCGACAGTATCAACGAAAGCCTTGCCGCGTACGCCCAGGCGGTGATGCATATCGGCGATTCCTTTAGGGTGACCGGAGGCATTCGCTTCACCGACGACTACCGCTTCATCGATTCCCACAACCGCCGCGATCCGCGAGATTCGATCAGCTCGAATCCGGCAAGCAGCGGCATCTGCCGTCAGCTCGCTGTGGCGGCGGGCGGTTCCGCCTTCCCGAATTGCACCTTCCAGACCGACGTCAGCTATCAGGAAGTCACCTGGCTGATCAGTGCCGACTATAAACCAACGCCCGACGTGCTGCTGTATGCGTCGGTCAACAAGGGATATCGTGCAGGCGGGTTCACCGCGCAAGCCATAGCGGGGCCTTATAATACCCTGATGGAACTCGATGTGGCGGCAACGCCCTTCGCACCGGAAAAAGTGCTTGCCTACGAAGCGGGCTTCAAGGCCGAACTGCTGAACAGGAAGCTGCGCGTGAACGGGGCAGCATACTACCAGGATTACACCAACATCCAGCAGCAGATTCGCGACGTGATCGATGGCCAGCCGATCACACTCATTCGCAACGCGGCGAAGGCAACGCTGTGGGGTGGCGAACTGGAAGTGATTGCAGCGCCGTCGGACACGACCGACATTAATATCGGTGTCGCCTACCTCAACGCCAAATATGACGAGTACATTGCGCGCGACAACGATGGCAATCCAATCGACCTTTCCGGGCGGCCTTTCCCCGCACCAAAGTGGACGTTCAATATCGGCGGCACGCAGACCGTTCCACTAGGCGACGGAGAAATCCGGTTGACCGCGAATTACAATTGGATCGATGACGTCGCCTTTCGAAACGCTGCGACCGATCTAAGCACTGTAAGCCAGAAGGCGTATGGTCTATTGGATGCGCGCATTACGTGGCAAATCTACAGCCAGGACCTCGAGGTGTCCGTTTTCGGCAAGAACCTGACCGACAAACGCTATTTCCAAGCGGCAACGAACCTCGAAGCTATCGGCTACAACGTCGCGTTTCCGGGTGATCCGCGCACGTTTGGTATCCAGGTGCGCAAGAATTTTTGAGTCGTCGTCAACAGCACACCGTGCGAACCGGATATGTCCGACGGTTCGGTTCGCCCGCCCTTGCCCATCGGCACAAATGCAGCCGAGACAATTAAACCCACGACCGAATAAATGACGGAACGTCGTTTTTTCTGATCACGGCTGGCGCTTTTGGCTTGCGCAAAAACTGACGATTCGTTATTTTATGGACTATGCCGATCCGATCGGCCGCCAAGTATTTGCACCGGTGTGAGACGAACCCGAGAGGATTTGCACGATGAATATGGAAGACATGATTATCGCGAGCGTGGACGATCACGTGATCGAGCCGCCCACGATGTTCGACCAGCATTTATCTCGGGACCATCGCGCCCTCGCCCCCCAGTATATCACCGACGATCTCGGCAATGCCTCGTGGTACTGGGAGCATGAAGACAAGCGCACTTTCGCCGTTGGTCTCAACGCGGTGGTTGGCCGTCCGAAAGAAGAATACGGGATGGAGCCCATGAACATCGACCAGATGCGAACTGGCGTCTGGGACCGTGATGCGCACATCGACGACATGAACGCAATGGGCCAAGCCACTGCCCTGATGTTCCCGACTTTCGCCGGGTTCGATGGTGGGTGGTTCTGGGATGCCAAGGACAAGGAAAACTGCAAACGCGTCATGCGCGCGTATAACGACTGGCACATCGATGAGTGGTGCGGTCCATACGAGGGACGCTATTTCCGTGGCGCCATTCTTCCGTTGTGGGACATGGACGCGTCAATCGCCGAAGCAAAGCGTGTGATCGCCAAGGGCGTCGAGACCTTCTTCTTTCCTGCGAACCCCGCATCACGAAATCGTTTGCCGTCGGTGCATGACGAATATTTCGAACCGCTCTGGAAGCTGTGCGACGAGCACGGCATTCCGCTGTCGTGCCATATCGGCACCGGCATGGCGCCGGAAGCCAATTCGGAACTCTCGCCGATTTCGGCCTGGATCACGGCGATGCCGATGGCCATCGCGACCGATGCGGCAGACCTTCTGCATCTCAATGCACTCCAGCGCTATCCGAACCTCAAGTTCGCGCTGTCCGAAGGGGGCATTGGCTGGGTTCCCTACCTGCTCGAACGCGCGGACTTCACGCATAAGCACCACGGCCCGTGGGTCCGCATGGACTTCGGCGGCAAGCTCCCGTCAGAAATCTTCCGCGAACACTTCCTGACGTGTTTCATCGATGACCGTTTCGGATGCGCCAACTACGAAGCCGTTGGTGAAGACATCATTGCATACGAGTGCGACTATCCGCATTCCGACTGTACCTGGCCCTACGTTGCTGAAGACCTTTGGGACAACGTCAAGGAAATGCCGGACCGGGTGATTAACAAGGTCACCCACGCCAACGCATATCGCTTCTACAACATGGATGCGGTAGCAAAGCTGGGCCGCGAGAACGTCACAGTGGGGGCGCTGCGGGCAAAGGCAACCCATGTAGACGTCGGGGCCAAATCGCTGGGAGGCAAAGATGCTCGCGAGCATGGTGAAGCCGGCAAGGCCATTACCTCCGGCCAGGTCGCCAAGACCTTCGTTCCCAGGACTGCGGGCGAAGTTGCGGCATCGCGACGCAAGCGCAAAGGCCTCGCTTAGGAATACGCGCTTTCATATCCGCAAATGATTGGCCAGCCTCCCGGCGCAGCGCTGTGCAGGGGCGCCCTCTGGCCAAGCGAGTGGGCGCAACGCGCGCGACACCCTTACCAAATTAGTGGAAGTTCCACGACAGCGTTGGTCCTCCCCGACTGGACCTTCACGTCCTTCCCGGGAGCAATCGCGAAATCGGGAATGCGCTTGAGCCACTCCTCAAGCAAAATCCGCAACTGTGCGCGTGCGATGTTCGAACCCAGGCAACGATGAATGCCGACGCCGAATGTCAGGTGAGCGCCCTCCTTGCGATCGAAGTCAACCTTGAGCGGATCCGAAAACTTGCGATCGTCGAGGTTGTGCAAGGTACCCGAAATCAGAACGAGGTCGTTCTTCCTGAAGGTAACCCCCTTGTGTTCGCAATCCTGCTTTACCAATCGCCCGGTGTTGAAGATCCCGTGTCGCCGGAGAAGCTCCTCGATCGCTTCGGGGATCATTCCCGGTTCATCGACCAACTTGCGGCGGATAGCGGGATGGCGGGCGAGATAGTTGAAGAAAAACCCCATCGAGCCCGTTACCGTATCCAGGCCGCCCAGCATGACATTCAGAACGGTGACGACAGCCTCTTCGCGCGCGATCGGGCGGCCTTCGATTTCCGCCGCAAGGACGTGGCTGATGAAATCGTCGCGTGGATCGGTTAGCCTCTCGTCAATCCTATCCTCGATGTAGCCACGAATCTCTTCCATTGCCCGGGCGAAGGCGTCGAGATCGCGTTCCCGGGCTATCACGGCCGCTGGAGGAACGAGTTTCTCGGCATGCTCGACTGGCAGGCTCATGAAAAACAGGAAGTTATAGATCGGCATCACTTCCGAGATCGAGGAGCGGAATTCGCACCCGCCCTGGTCCTTCAATTCCTCGACAAGCTTGATGCACAGGTTACGCGACGAATCTTCGAATTCACGAACACGTTTGGGCGATGTTTGCGGATTGAGGACCTTGCGAAACGCAGTATGAATTGGCGGATCGATCTCACCGGGAATGAAACGCACACCTTCGTGCTCTCGCATCAGTGCAACACCATGGTTCGAAAACCGCTCATGGTCCCGCATGACGTCATAAATGTCATCGGCACGGGTCAGCACCCAATAACCGCCATTTTTCGGCGTGTAGAAAATGTCGGGACCCGAATGCAGCTTGTGGTAACCGGCGTGCAAGTCGCCATCGACCGGCTTCACGTCGAATATGTCGAAATCGACGATCAGTGAATCATCAACATCGGGTAACGGCCAATCGGATATTCCGGAATGCATGGCAAAGAGGACCTCTTCCTTACGCTCGAATCATATACGCCCGTGCGGTCCTGATCCCCTGCCTTCAGCTTCATACCCCGCAAGGCTTCGATATCTTAATCCGCTCAATCGAGCGATGCTCGGCCGTTGCACTGGTTCCCGTTCAACTTGAAGCATCGATCGCGCAAGCAACGCCTGCGCCGCGAGCGGAACCATAAACAGCATCGAACAATCTAATCTTCCGGACCTTATCAACCTACCTGCTCACCTGGGCGGTACGGGGCCCCAGAACCGCGGATCAATCGATGTCGGAGCCCCCTGACTGATGCGAATTCCTTTAACGGCCGAAGAGCCGGTCCGGGTGACGGGGGTTCGCACCCCGTCACCCAGCCGTCCGAGCATCAGAAGTGGTACTTGGCGCCAACGCCGAAATAGGCTTGCGCATTGCGCGGCACGCGGATGACGCGGCGTCCGAGAGCGCCAAACGCTTCAAAAGAGTCCACGACATACGACTTGTCGAGAACGTTCTTGCCGTAGACGAAAAATTCGTAGCGTTCTTCTTTGTCACGGATGCCGAGTGTGAAATCCAAGAGGCCGTAAGCCTTCTGGCGCTGCAGGTCATCCTGGTTGAGCGTGAACTGCACATCGTCCTTCCACGAATAATTGACCAGCCCGTAGAAATTGAACGGAAGACCCTGCGTCGGAACCTTGAACGATACGTAAGTGTTGAACGCCCACTTTGGCGTGTTGGTCGCCGGACTTCCAGAAACGTCTTGAGTGTCCGGGGTACCGTCACCGTTGGCATCGATCGTGCAACCTGGAACAGTGTTCGACGTCAGCTGATCGATGAAGCAACTTTGCAGCAGGTTCTCGATCTTTGCGTCGAGATAGACCAGGCTGCCGCCGAAAGTGATATTGTTCGTGATCGCTGCCGTGACGTCCGCTTCGAAGCCCTTGATATCCAGGTCACCCGCGTTGAGTGTGGTCGTATTGACGGTTCCGGGAATCAGTGCTGAAGCTTGAAGGTCTTTCACATCGATCTTGAACGCAGCCACGTTAAAGCGAACGCGCCGATCGAATAGTTCCGACTTTATGCCGATTTCATAGTTGTCGGCAGTCGTCGGCGCCAGGAAGCTCAGATCGTCGGTGTAGCTGATTGGAGCGGCCGGACCGACCTGGCCACGGCTGACTGACGCGTAAACGGAGACTGCTGGCGAGAACTTGTACGTTCCACCGAAACGATAGGACACGAAATCCTCACTCGCCTTGGCTGTACCCTGGGCCAGCGGGAGAATGGGAATGCCGGTGGTATCGAGAATACGAGTATTGGAGTCGAAGCGATCTGCGATGTCGGCAAAGGATAGCACTCCAAAGAACGTGCCATTGTCCAGTCGCTTTGTGATATCCTCTTTCGTCCAGCGCAAACCACCAAACAGATCGAACTGGTCGGTTAGGTGAAACGTCACATCGCCAAACACGGCATAGGTGTCGATCGAGTAAGAATTATCCTGCGTATTGGCGCTGAGGATATACTCGTCGTTCGGTGTCGCCGTACCGCCGACAAGCTCACCACCCATGCCGAAGGCAGCCGGGTTGAAGCTGTCGATGATGAGCAGCGGCGTGGTGTTTATCAGATGCTCGTGGAAGGTCTGAAAAAATCCACCCAGAATCCAGTCGGCCGTGTCGTGTGTGCCCTCGAGCCGCAATTCCTGGATGAAGTAATCCGAATCGACTTTGCGTGCCTGGGTATAATTCCCGCCGTTGCGGCTGATCGTCTGGCCACCCGATAGGGCGACACTGATGATCGGCATGATCAAATTGTCGCCGTCGGCTGGAGTACCGTCCACGTCCGGGTTGTTATCGTCGGAAAACTTACGGTAGGCACTAATGGACTTGAGGCGGATCTCGTCAGTTAATTCGAGCGTACCGTCGAGCGAGAAGCCCCAGGCGATATTCTTGTTGTCGTCTCCCAGCGAGCTGATCGCAGTCTTGAGCGGGTCGTTGAGAATTTTCTGCCCCAATGCGAAGTCGCCGTTACCAAGTGCGTTGGTGCGAGCCCCGCCGGTTACATCGATATCTTCGCCATTCGGACCGATTCCGCGTAGCACTTCACCGATGGAAGCGATCTGCGGGGTAAAGCCATGGGTGCGGTTACTGTAGTCGCCGCTGATCAGTACGTTGAAGGTGGGCGATACGTCGATATCCAGCTTGCCCTGGAAGGCAAAGGTTTCGATGCCGCCCAGGTCGCCGCCGCTATAGGAGGGACCATAATTCTTGATGTGCCCATCGCGGTTCAGATAGACAGCGCCGACACGTGCGCGGATATTTTCCGAAAGCGGACCACTTACGACACCGCGAACCAGATATTCCTCATCCGTAGAGATACCAGCTTCGACCTCTGCTTCGAAAAAGTCGGTCGGGCGCTTGCGCGTCACGTTGATAGCGCCGCCCGTCGAGTTGCGTCCGAAAAGTGTGCCCTGCGGACCGCGGAGGATCTCGATCTGCTGAACATCGGCAAGGTCGGTTACGAACTCGCCGGCGCGTGCATACGGCACGCCGTCCACGACCAGCGCGACACTCGGCTGGATACCCCCGGTAAAGGCATAGGAACCGACACCGCGAATGTTGAAGTTGGTCGCACCAGGCGTAAAACCGCTCTGAAAATTCACCGAAGGTGTGATGCTGCCGAGCGCACGAACGTCACTGAACTGTGCCAGCGCCAGCTCATCTTGACCAATGGTACTGATGGAGATCGGGACGTCTTGCGCATTCTGAGCGCGCTTCTGCGCGGTCACGATGATTTCGTTCAACTGGCTGCCGGAATCGGATTGGGCGTCGTTACCGTCCTGAGCGCGAGTTATACTCGATGTAAGGGCCAGCGCCGAAATAGCAGTCAGTGTGGCCGTACGCAGCATGAGTTGAGATTTCAGATTCATGCGGAAACCCTCCCGATGTCTTCATTTCTAGACCGAGTGTCTTATTATGATTGGAACACCCACGGCCGTTTCGGTTCACAGCTCAAGGTATAGCTCCCCCCCAATCGTCGGACACAGATAGATAGCAATCTCCAGCGATGACAATTTCGCACTTGCGACCGTTCAGGTGAGGCTTGCCTTAATCCGCTTTCGATATGTTTTCGCGCCTCCGAGGAGGCAGCTGAGGTCGAAATTTCCTTGGCAGCATTGCCCCCAATTCGACCATTTTGCCTGCATTGACCGATTAAAGGACATCTCGCCGCTCCCTCGACCAATTGATCTACCCCGGTGCCTCTGACTGAATTGCGACGGCATGCTTGTCGCGCCACAAGGCCGGAAGTCACAATTCAGCCTGACGGGAGTCTTCCGGCGATGTCACCTGCGGAACTGAAAGCGTCATTGCGTTTGCCAGTCGTCGCAGCACCGATGTTTCTGGTCTCAGGCACCAGACTGCTGATTGCCGCCTCCAAGGCCGGCGTATTGGGAAGTTTGCCCGCGTCTAACGCGCGCACCAGCAAACAGTTCGAAGAATGGCTAGGCACGATCACGACCGCTCTGAAAAGTGATAGCGGACCGTCCAAGCCATATGCCATCAACCTCATAGTGAGAGGAGCAGAGTCGCGACGGTTCATGGCCGACCTCGCACTCATTGAGCGTTTCAAGCCGCCTGTAGTCATCACCAGCGTCGGAAAACCGGGAGATGTCACCGATCGAATCCACGCCTATGGCGGGCTGGTCTTCCACGATGTCGCAACCTTGCGTCATGCCAAAAAGGCTATCGAGAGCGGCGTCGATGGCCTCATACTGCTAACGGCGGGCGCAGGCGGGCACACCGGGACCGCAAATCCTTTCGCGTTGGTGCCGCAGATTCGGCGACTATGGGATGGCGCGATATTGCTTGCCGGCTGCATCTCGGATGGAGCGGGCGTAAGAGCTGCCGAAATACTGGGGGCAGACTTTGCCTATATGGGCACACGTTTTGCGGCTGCGCGGGAATCGCTGGCATCGTCTGAATACAAGCAGCTGCTCGTAACCCAGGGCACCGACGACATCCTGACAACCGACCGTATTTCCGGCCTGGCAGCAACTTTCATGCGCGGATCCATTGCGCGCATGGGTCTCGATCCGGACAAATTGCCACCACGCATCGGCCTGTTGCAACCCGGCCTGCCAGAAGAAATCAAGGCTTGGCGAGACGTATGGAGCGCAGGCCAAGGCGTCGGTATGATCGACGATATCCCGACAACCGCAGGACTCGTCGACCGCCTTGAACGTGAATATCTGGCAGCATTGCAGCGCTAGAATTTCGCCGACTCGTCGATAACGGTCCACCATTGGTGAGAAGGCTCTGCTTCGGCCACTTCAGTGTGCCCGGGAACACGTTGTATCATGGGCAGCTAGAGCAGCATCCTTCTCGCCTTACATTCCGTCCACGGCAGAATGACGATAAGTGCAATGTATTGAAGGGGTTAAACTTCGCCGCCTTGACCTTCACTCTCACCAATCTTGGTAGATGGTGCCTCAATCATAGCAATGCAATAATTGCACGCCGACAGCCGGGCCTCCTATTGAATCGCCATTATGACGAGATGCCCAGATGACCGATAACCGTCAGCGGATCGCGCCCAGCAGCGTCGCCTTCGTGACAGGTGCCAGCCAGGGCTTGGGTGAGGCAATCGGAAAGCGGCTCGCGCAGGACGGCTGGCATGTCGTCCTGTCCGCGCGGCGCAAGGAAAAGTTGGATCGGGTGGTCGGCGAAATCGAACAAGTCGGCGGTACTGCGGAGGCGGTCGTTCTCGACGTGCGCGATCCTGATGCGATTGCCGACGTAATCGCAGACACCGGAAGAAGGCACGGCCGGCTGGATGGTTTGGTCAATAACGCCGGACGTTTTTCCGGACGCGGCATCCTCGACACCTCGATCGAGGAATTCCGTGTCAATTTGACGATGAATCTGGAGGCCCCCTTCCTGACCATGAAGGCGGCACTGCCGTTTATGATTGAACGGGGTGGCGGGGCGATCGTCAACATCGGTTCGGTGTCGGGCCTGCGCGCGACGGAGAACACCGGCGGATACGGTTCCTCAAAAGCGGGCCTCTTCCATCTTGGAGCGATTATCGCAATGGAAGTCGGAAAGCATAACGTCCGGGTCAATACGGTTACTCCCGGCAGTACCTGGTCACCCACGTTCGCCCGCTCGATCGAGGGTAAAAGCGAAGAAGACATCGCGGCGATGCAGAAGTCCGCTGCGATCTTGGGACGCTTTGGACAGGCGGAAGAGATCGGCGATGCCGTCGCGTTCCTACTTTCGGACGAAGGGCGCTTCATTACCGGCGTCAACCTGCCGGTTGATGGAGGTGCTTACTGGTTCCGAGGCGGTAATCGCGTGATCGGCAAGCGTGACTAGGAGAGCAGATGCCCACTGATTTCGAAGACCAACTGGCGATCCGCGCGCTCGCTTCTGCCTACGCCGATGCGGTGAACCGTCGCGATGCCGAAGGGATGGCCGCGGTTATGGCACCTGATGGCGTTATCGAGAAGCCGGGATATGGCGATCCGGTCCAGGGACGAGAAATCATTCTCAAACGCTATCGCCGCCTTCAGCGGGAGCGGGACTTTCTTTGTCAGTTGCTCACCAGCGGTGTTGTCCACGTGTCAGGCGACACCGCGGTTGCACGCTGGTGGTTTTCTGAAACCAAATTGCGCGCAACCGACGGCGAATGGCTAAACATGATCGGCGTGTACCAGGACGAGGTGGTCCGGCTTACAGAAGGTTGGCGCTTTTCGCGGCGCGTGCAAACTACGATCATGGAACATGTCATTCCATCCGACGAGCGCATCTCCAGCCACGCTTTGCCTCACTTCTTCGACATACCGGGGCTCCCGGCCCTGTGACTGGCTCTCTGACCGGTCATGGTCCGCCCGCATGGTTCGAAGATGCGATGCGATGCGAGCCGGAGGCCGGTCGCCTACGGGTGGAGGGTGCAAAAATTGAATGGGCAGCATGGGGAGAGCGCGCGAAGCCCGGCCTCTTGCTACTTATCGGCAATGGCGCCCACATAGGCTGGTGGCGTGCCATCGCGCCAATGCTTGCTGTCGACTATCGTGTCGCCGCCTTCTCCTGGTCCGGGATGGGCAGATCCGATTGGCGTGACAGCTATCCGATCGAGACGTTGATCAAAGAGGCAATGGCCGTATCGGAGACAGCGGGCCTATTCGATGCCGTCCAAACGCCTTTTCTCGGCGCCCATTCCTTTGGCGGCTTCATCGGGCTGCGCTTAATGATCGAACATGGTGAACGTTTTTCTGGCGGCATCCTCATCGATTCCAGACTACGCGCGCGCCAAACCTGGGGCGCCGAAGCCCAACCCGTACCGCCTTTTCATGTTCACGAGACCAAGGAACTAGCAATCGCACGGTTCCGGCTAAAGCCCGAGCAACCAGAGGTCAATCGCTTCATCCTCGATATGCTGGCGGAAGAATCGCTCGAGCCTGTCGGCGACGGCTGGCGTTATCGGCAAGACCCCAACATGCGCAGCAAAACGCCGCTCGATTCCGATCTAATCCCGCGAATGGCAGAAGCGCGCTGCCCACTCGCAATCGTCCGAGGCGTGCATTCGCGCAGCGTGATCGATGAAATCTGGCGGGAGCAATATGCCGCCGCGCCGCCGGGCACACCGTTTGTCGAAGTGCCAGACGCCCACCATCACCTTATGATTGATCAGCCCCTCGCACTGGTCGCCGCTTTACGCGCTCTCCTGCAAAGCTTTCCGAAGAATGGCTCATGGAACCGGTAGCCCCGCGCCTTGCGGCCTGGATCGTAAATCTCCAGCCGGATGGCATTCCTCAAGACGTGATCGATCGTGCGAAGGACTGCCTTCTCGACCAGATCGGTTGCCAGATGGCCGGTGCTCGCTTGCCACACGTTGCGCCGGTGATGCGACATGTTGCTTCTCTGGTTGCGCGGCCCGAAGCGAGCATCGTGCTGAGCGGCGATGGCAGCACGGCTATTTATGCGGCCTATGCCAACGGCACTTGTGGTCACAGCATGGAATTCGACGACAGCCACGTCATCTGCGGCCATCCGGGATCAGTGGTCATACCCGCCGCATTGGCAATCGCAGAACGGGATCGCCTGTCCGGCCGGGACCTGCTGTGCGCAATCGTTGCCGGATACCAGGCGATGGCGCTCGGCGGCGGACAGGTCCACAAAGCCGCCCGATCGCGTGGCTGGCATCCGATGAAATTCCAGGGTCCGTTCGGCGCGGCGGGTGCAGTCGCAAAGCTGCGCCGGCTCGGTGCGGAGCAGACCACGCACGCGTTGGCAATCGCCGGATCGGAAGCTTCGGGAACCATGGAGTACGACCAGTCGGGCGGAGAGGTGAAGCGCATACATGCGGGATCCGCATCGCGCTCCGGTGCACAGGCGGCGCTTCTCGCTGAGGAGGGATTGACAGGTCCTGCAACGATTTTCGAAGGGCGGCGGGGCATTTTCCGGGTTTTTGCCGATGAACTCGACGGCGATCCTGAAGCGCTTTGGAACCGCGATTTTCATCTGCGCGATACGATGTTCAAACTTTCGCCGGCGGTCTTTACCATCCATGGTGCAATCCAGGCTGCCGAAGCCATCGTGGCCCAATACCGACCGGATCCGGCTGCGATCGAGAGGATCGTCGCGGACGTGGCGGAAGTCACGATCCATCACGGCGCGGGGATCATGCATCCCGGGGACATGATCGGTGCGCAGTTCAGCCTGCACTTTGCGATCGCTTGCGTCCTCTCGCGCGGGCATGCGCGCCTGGAGGATTTTTCCGACCGTACAGCTTGGGAAGACCCGGAAATCCACCGGCTCAGCGCGCTTGTTCAGGTTCGCGAGCGCGAAGTTGCGCCGGGCGCATCGGAATTGGGCGGGAAGGTTACAGTCGAAATGAAGGGCGGCGCGTGTCTGCAACACGACCAGCCCGTCCCGCGGGGCCATTATCACAACCCGGCGTCTTCACACGACATCACGCAGAAATTCGAGCAACTGACTGCATCGTTTCTCGCGCCCGAGAGATCCGGCCGAATCATTGAGGCTGTCACTGCTCTCGAAAAACTGCAGGATTGCAGCGATCTTGCCCAATTGATCGGTGCCCCGATTTAGGATGGATAGCATGTGATCGCGTCGCTTCGCGATTGGACGGTCGACACTCGCGGGTCCAAGACAAAAGACATGACTGAAGAGAAGCAGGAGACTCTCGCGCAACGCCTTGCCGCCGTACTCGAGCTGGACCCTTCAGCTGCGGCGATCGAGTACCAGGGAAGCTCGGTCAGCTGGGGTGAGTTGAAGGCGGCCGCCGTTGAAATTGAACGCCTGCTGCGCGAAGCAGAAATTGAGCGGGAAGCCCCCATAGGCTGGGCCGCGCGCAATCGCCCGGCCGCCGTCGCCTCATTCATCGCACTGGTGTGTGGAGGGCGTATGGTGGCCCCCCTGCGTCCCGCCTACAATGTAGCAAATTTTCGTGACGACATTTCGGCACAGAAGCTGAAGGCCGTGATCGGCGATCCGGACGACTGGGCTGGAGAGGGCGTTCTCGAAGCCGCCCGTGAGGCGGGCAGCGTCGGGATCGAGGTCTCGCACTATCCCTTTTCGATCAGATTGATTCCAGGATTGGAAAAGCCAGGAACAGGACCCCACCGCGAGGCTACGCCCGACTATGTGCTCGAACGGCTGACAAGCGGGACGACCGGCGCACCGAAGCGAATTCCGGTCAAGCAAGATGCGCTCATGCCGTCGCTGAGCGTGAGCGAGCAGAAGAAGGCAGGCGACGAGCCTGCGGAGCTGGCGCTCAAGGCCTCACCCGCGCTGCTGTTCAAGCCATTCAGTCATGCGGGTGGCCTGTTCGGCCTGTTGTTGTCGCTATACCAGGCGCGTCCGATCGTACTGTTCGAGAAATTCAATGTTCCCGAGTGGGTTGAGGCTGTCGCCAAGTACAAGCCGAAAGTCGCGAGCCTCGTCCCCGCGATGATCCGCATGGTGCTTGAGGCCGATGTCGAACCCAAGAAGCTTGCAAGCCTGATCGCCGTCAGATCCGGCACGGCGCCCCTCGAAGCCGAAGTGCAGCAAGCGTTCGAAGAGCGTTTCGATTGCGCTGTCCTTATCGATTACGGCGCGGCGGAGTTCATCGGGGGGCTCGCCGGCTGGACGCTGAAGGATCACCATCGGTTCGCCAGGGAAAAACGCGGGAGCGTCGGCCGGGCAAAGCGCGACGTGAACATTCGCGTTGTCGACCAGGAAAACCTCGAGCCCCGACCCGCGAACGAAATCGGCATCGTAGAGGTCAAATCCGACCGCTACGGCCCCGACTGGATCCGCACAAACGATCTTGCACGTATCGACGAGGATGGCTTCATTTTCCTTGAGGGAAGAGCCGACGATGCCATCAATCGCGGCGGTTTCAAGGTACTGCCCGAAGAAGTGGCCGCCGTGCTGCGCAAGCATCCCAAGGTGGGCGACGCAGCGGTAGTTGGCATGAAGGACGAAAGGCTTGGGCAGGTTCCCATAGCTGCCATCGAGTTGCCCGAAGGAAGCAGTGATGCACCGGGTCAGGAGGAACTCGATTCTTTCCTAAAGGAGAGCCTACCCTCGTATATGGTACCGGTCGAATACCGGGTCGTCACGACGTTGCCCCGCACAATCTCCATGAAGGTCAGCCGGCCCGAACTGAAATCACTGCTCGGTCTCTAGGCAAGGAAGATGGCAGGACCTAGCGGTCACGATGCATCGGAACGGTCCGCAGGCGCCGCTGCAACTGGAACAGCAGTACCATTTGAGCAAGACGATAATACGGGATTTTTTTCGCGCGACAGGCTGATTCCGATAGTCATAGCCAGTGCGCTGTTCATGGATCTGATGGACACCGCATCGCTTGCCTTGGCGTTGCCAACCATTGCCGGCGACTTTGGCATTTCGACTACGGACCTGCGATTGGTCCTCACCGTTTATGCAATCACTGTAGCCGCACTGGTGCCCGCATCGGGCTGGATAGCCGACTGCCTGGGAGCACGAAGGGTTTTTGTCGGCGCGATGATCGTCTTCGTCATTGGTTCGGTTTTGTGCGGCATGGCCCAGGACCTAACACAGCTCGTCTTTTCCCGGATATTGCAGGGAACCGGTGGCGCTATGATGACTCCGGTCGGACGGGCAATAATGGTTGGCTCGGTAAACAGGCATTCGATGGTTCGTGCCATGGCGTGGTATACCCTGCCTGCTATCCTAGCCCCGCTCTTGGGGCCACCTTTGGCCGGGACGTTCATCGAACTGGCGAGCTGGCGCTGGATATTCTTCGTCAATGTACCGGTCAGCTTGCTGGGCATTGCCGCCGTTATGCGCTTTGTGCCCAAAACTCCACCCCTGCCCCGCCGAAATCTCGACGTTGTCGGATTCCTCTTGTGTGGGGCGACTATCCTGGCGGTGCTGGGAATAGTCGAAACCGGCGGGCTTAGCGGGCAACCCTTGACCATCCGGATTTTGGGCGGCTGTGGAGCTATTGTTCTCTTGTTCGCCTATGTGCTGCAAGCGTTGAAGGCAAAGGCACCGCTGATCGACCTGCGTGTTCTGCGCCACAAGTCACTCAGCGTCGGCCTTGCCGCAGGTGGACTGCAACGCATCGGTATCGGCGCGATCACCATCGTGCTGCCGATGCATCTGCAGGTGGCTCTTGGCCTTTCTCCCCTGGTCGCAAGCCAGGTTCCGGCGGTAGGAGCGGTGGGCTCGATACTCTCGCGGTTCGCATGCCCGTTCGGGCTGCGGCTCATGGGTTTTCGGCCCCTGATGATTGGAGCTGCGCTAGTGCTGGCTGTGGCAACACTGATTCCCGTTTCCTTCGGAAAGACAACACCGGTCATCGCGATGGCAGCATTCCTCGCTTGCTATGCACTGGTGCGAGCGACGTTCTTCATGTCGGCAAATTCGCTGTCCTATGCGGATGTCGAAAGCGTCGAAATCAGTAATGCATCGGTTCTCTTTTCAATTTCGCAGCAGCTGACGCTCGGGCTTGGCTACACACTTGGTGGCGGACTGGTTGCCGTTGCGGGAGGCGCAAAGCACCTGGGTGCCTACGCCATCGCATATCCGGCAATCGCCTTGCTGCCACTTGCCGCTGCTCTGATCGTCGCCTGGCTTCCCCAGGGCGTGGGCGACACAATGCGGCAGAAGGCTGCGCCATAGTTTCACCCACCAATGCACGGGGCGAATGTCCATTCAAGGAGCAAGCAATGTCACAAATGATAAAACTTGAGAAGGAAGGCGCAATTGCCGTGCTGACTCTTGACCGACCCGAAGCAATGAACGCGCTCGGAGAGACGGGAGATGGCGATGCTATGGCAGCAGCCTGTGCCGATCTGGCTGCCGATAATGCGATCCGGGCGGCTATCCTCACCGGGGCGGGAAAGGCTTTTTCCGCGGGCGGGAATCTCAAAGCCATGCTGGCGGGCGAAGGCAATTTCGCCGGCAACCCCGCGATGATCCGCGAAAGCTATCGCAGTAACATCCACCGGGCGCTGCGAGCATTGCATTCCCTGGATGTCCCGCTAATCGCTGCCATCAACGGCGCGGCAATAGGATTGGGCTGTGATCTGGCCTGTCTTGCCGATATCCGGCTTGCATCCACAAACGCTTTATTCGGCGTGACTTTTCTCAAGGTCGGTCTCGTGCCCGGCGACGGTGGAACATGGATTCTGCCGCGGATAATCGGTATGAGCCGGGCGGCCGAGCTGTTTTACACTGGCCGGGTCATTAGTGCGGATCAGGCAGCGGAGTGGGGACTGGTTTCGCGAGTGGTCGAACCAGAGGCGCTAATGCAGGAAGCACGCGCGCTCGCTCGGGAAATCGCCGACCAACCGCCCTACCAGCTGCGCGCTACCAAGGCCCTGCTGCGACAGGGGCAATCGCTCAGCTACGATGGCGCGCTTGAACTCGCCGCAGCAACCCAGGGACTGATGCACCATACCGAGGATCACAAGGAAGGCGTGCGGATGGTGCTCCAAAAACAACAGCCGGTATTCAAGGGTAACTAGGGTCCGCTAAGGTCCGACTGCCCTCCCGCTTGGAAGCGGGAAGTAGGCCCGAACATTTAACCGGCTCATAATCTTCCGCCGTCGACGCGCAGATTGGCACCAGTGGTGAAGCCCGAATAATCGCTGGCGAAATAGAGCGCTGCCGTAACGATTTCCCGGGAATCGGCGACCCGTTCCGATGCAGATCGCATACGCACGGCTTCGGGATCGGACCACGCCCTGGATATGTCAGTGGCGAATGCTCCGGGCGCGACAACGTTCACCCTCACCCCGCGAGCCGCATATTCCATCGCGATACCTACGCTTGCCGCATTCAATGCCGCCTTCGCCCCGGCATAGGGGGAAACCGACGGCTGAGGACGTATGGCCGAAATACTCGAAATGTTGATGATGCTGCCGCCGCCTTGTTCGGCCATGCGTCGTGCAACGAGGGCGCTCAGCCGAAACGGCCCCTTAAAGTTGACGTCGACAACCTTGTCGAACAATGCTTCGGGAACCTCGGCGGATGAAGGCGATGCTGGCGACATCCCCGCGTTGTTGACCAGCACATCGATCCTGCCGAAGTGCTCATATGCGACCTCGACCAGCCGCTCTATCTCCTCCCATTTGCCGACATGGGAGGAGACTGCGAGCGCACGCCGCCCCTTTGCCCGGACAATCGCGGCAACTTCCTCGCAGGCCTCGATCTTGCGGCTCGCGATTATCACATCGGCTCCAGCCTCGGCAAAAGCGAGGCTCATGGCCCGGCCCATGCCGCGACTGCCACCTGTGACCAGCACCACCTTGCCGCTCATGTCGAACAGTTGAGCAGGGCCCGGAAGTTCGTCGTGGTCCAACTGGCGAAAAGCGTTACTGCCCGTATCGATCACCGCGCTCATGCCAGCTCCTCCTCGGACATATTGAGGTATTTCGACAGCTTCTCGCGTGCGGCGGCCTTGCGCGACGGGATATGTTCCGAGGGAAACATTCCTTCCGCCGGTTGCGCGTTCCTGAGGAGCCTCTTGGCGAGGTTGATCTGGTGGGATTCGGTCGGCCCGTCGACCAAACCCTGTGCAGCAGCCTTGATCCAGTATTGACCCAAGGGCAATTCGTTCGACACACCGAGCGAACCATGGAGCTGGATCGCTCGCCCGACGATGTCCTTAAGTATCCGTGGGCTCATAATCTTGGCCGAAGCGATGCCGATCCGGCCCGTCTCGCTATCGCCCTGGTCGATCGTCCAAGCCGCGTGCAGTACCAGCAAGCGGAACTGCATAAGTTCGACATAGCTGTCGGCAATTGCTTGCAGCGTGCTCTGTTTGCGCGCCAGCGAACTGCCTTGAGTGAAGCGACTGACAGCGCGTTCCCTCATCATCTCATAGGCCTTGGTCGCCGCACCCAGCGTTCGCATAGCATGGTGAATTCTCCCGCCGCCAAGTCGAACCTGCGCCACTTCGAAGGCCTTCCCTTCCCTGCCCAGAAGCGCGTCCGCAGGGACGCGAACGTTGTCGTAATGGAGAAAGGCATGCGCCCCCTCTTCCTCGTCTTCGCCGATGAGGCCAGAGTTACGGATAATATTGATCCCCGGTGTTTCGCGCGGGACAAGAAACATCGAAAATCGATCGGCAGCCGAAGCTTCAGGGTCGGTCACAGCCATGACTATCAGGAACGATGCCCAGCGCGCCTGTGACGAAAACCACTTGTAGCCATTGATAACCCAATGGTCTCCGTCCCTTGCGGCGGCAGTCTGGAATACACGGGGATCGGAACCTCCCTGCGGCTCGGTCATGGAATAACAGGAGGTGATGTCGCCCTGTAGAAGCGGCTGGAGATACATCTGTTTTTGCACCTCGGTTCCAAAGTGGGCAATGATTTCCGCGTTGCCGCTGTCGGGTGCCTGGCAACCGAAAACACGAGGCCCCCAGTTCGTTCCGCCAAGGATCTCGTTCATCAACGCAAGCCTGACCTGGCCATAGCCCTGCCCCCCCAGCTCTGGCTTTAGGTGACATGCCCACAGGCCTTGTCGCCTGACCTCTGCCTGCAAAGGGCGGACCGCAGCCATAGCGCGCTGGTCGGTCACGTTGTGGTGGTGGCCGGGCTGGTCGAAAACGAGATCGAGTGGCTCAACCTCTTCGCGTATGAACCGCTTCATCCAGTCGAGTTTCGCCTGGAATTCGGGTTCGGTAGAAAAATCCCACATATGTCGCCTCTCCTGTGGCCATTGGCGCTGTCGGAATAGAAAATATGATTAGTCCAGGCTTCTTATGGCCTGACGCAATATGTCGGGGACGCGAGTTTTGAACGCGGCGTGCCGAGGATTGTCAGACTGTCCGCGTACATGGCGTGCAAAGCTGCCCTCAAGAAGCACGGCAAGCCGGAACAGTGCCAGGACAATATAGAACGGAAGGTCGTCTACCGATCGGCCACTCGCGCTGGCATACCGTTCGGCGGCTTCGGAGCGGCTGCGCATCTCCGACCAGTCGATGTAGTGCGCCCAGGTAGGGCCGCTCGTCGCGTCCTCCCAGCTCGAAAGCAGATGGCCCAAATCCAGCAGCGGATCGCCGATCGTCGCCAGTTCCCAATCGATCACCGCCGCGACACGCGCAGGCAAATCATGTGCAATCATCACGTTGGCGAAACTGTAGTCGCCATGCATCAGGCCGGGCCGTGAGCTTGCCGGCCGATGAGAGCGTAGCCAGGCGGCGATTGCGTCCATGTCCGCAAGATCCCGCACTTTTGTCCGCTCGAATTGCGCGACCCAGCGATCGACTTGGCGGTCGAGGAATCCGTCCGGTTCGCCGAAATCGTCGAGACCAAGGCCTCGCCAATCGACTCCCGCCACTTTTGCCAGTGCATCGATCACCGCGTCGCCAAGCGCGCGGCGACTATCGGGGTCGGTCGCGAACAGACCAGGCATAGGGTCGCGAGGAGTAAATCCGTCGATCCAATAGAGAACCAGGAACGGCCCGCCGATCCAGTCCGGTTCGGTCGTTCCTTCGACCAAACGCGGGTGCGGTACCTCAGTATGCCTCAAAGCGCGTGCCAGGCGCAGTTCGCGCGCGATATTGTGCGAGGTCCTGTCATTGGAGACAGCCGGCGGTCGCCGCAGTGCAAAGCTCTGCCCCCCACGGGTCACTTTCAGCAAACTATTGCTCGATCCGCCTGCCACTTTCTCCAATGTGAGCGGAAGCGAAGGCCCACCGAGTTGTTCATCGAACCAGGGGACCAACGGACCAGGATTGGCCACCAGCGCGTCATCGCCGATCCGCTTGATCCCGCCACCGCACGCTGCCTCGCTCATGCCGCGTGGAACGATATCGCATTGGCGTTGGTGAACTCGAGCAGACCCTCGACACCGTTCTCGCGTCCAAATCCCGAACGCCGATTACCCCCGAACGGTTCGTCGGAAAGCTGGGTGCCCCCGCCGCCGTTAATCGCGCAGCGCCCGGTGTCGATCTGCTGAGCCATCTCATAGGCCTTGCCCACATCCGCAGACAGGACGTAGCAGGCCAGGCCAAATTCGCTGTCGTTGGCGATACGGACCGCTTCCTCGTCGGTATCGTAGCCAATCACGCATGCAATTGGGCCGAAGATTTCCTCCTGCGCCAGCCTGGATGCATTGTCGACATTGTCGAACAGAGTGGGTTCGAAGAAATACCCTCTGCCAAGATTCTCTGGACGCCTACCGCCCGTGACAAGCTTTGCGCCGGAATCGAGGCCGATACAGGTGTATTCTTCGGCTCTCTCGCGTGCAGTGTCGCGAATTAACGGCCCCATCACCGTGTCGGAAGCCGCCGGGTCGCCTATAACAACCTTGCTCGCCATCTCCTTCAGTTTCGCAACATATTCCCCTCGGATCGAATTGTGCACGACGTGCCGGGTGTTCAGGGCGCATCCCTGCCCGGCATGCGACGTAAAACCCCTCAAGCCCGTGTTGACGGCCATGTTGAGATCCGCGTCCGGCCTAACGATCATCGCCGATTTTCCGCCCAATTCCATTACCAGCCGTTTCAGGGTCGGGGCGGCCTGCGCCATGATCGCAGCTCCCACGGCGTCCGAACCCGTGAAAGTCACAAGGCGAATGCGTTTATCCGTGGTTATGAACTGACTGACTTCCAATCCGCCGGTAATGACATTGAAGACGCCTCTCGGCAGGCCCGCCTCCTTCGCGACATCGCCAAACAGCGTCGCAGCGAATGGCGTGTAGGGCGAAGGCTTGAGCACCACCGTATTACCCATCAGCAGAGCCGGCACAGATTTCACGAGGTTAATCATAAATGGATAGTTGTAGGGCGTGATCACGCTGACGACACCGACCGGATCGTATCGCACGATGCTTGTTCCCAGGATTTTTCCGGTCACTTCCGGCCGGCTCATCTTAGTGAAGTCTTCTGCCGCGCGTTCGAGGTAATAACGGAAGTGCTTCATTCCGGTGGCCCATTGCGCACCGTTGGCAAGCGCAACCGTCGCACCGGCTTCGGCGATGAGCAACGGAATGATTTCATCCTTGCGCTTCTCTAACGCGGCATAGAACTTTTTCATTTCCGCAATGCGTTCATGCCGGCTCATGCGCGGCCAAGGACCATTGGAAAAAGCATCGTGCGCGGCGCTAACTGCCGCTTCAGCATCATCGAGCGAGCCAACTGGCGCCAGGTCAATGATTTCTTCCGTGGCGGGGTTGACGATCTCGTCGGTACCCGCGCCGCCGTCGACGAATTCGCCTCCGATGAAGAGTTTGGTCTGCAATTTCAGGTTCATCTAATTTCCTTTGCATAGTGACCCGATCGGGCAATGTCGGTCAGACCCTTGAAGGGTCCGCTGCCATGCGCGCCGCAATGGTCTCACTGGTCGGCTGGACGCCGCGCAGCTCGATCAAGTCGATCTGCGCTTCGCGTGGCAGGGTCACCACGTTGAGGATCGCTTCGGCGGCGATGTCCGGTTCGATTTGGGCGCCGGACTGGTTATAGAAGCCGGCGTCGCGAGCCGCAGTTCGGGCCCGGGTGCGCGCCTCGTCGGACCAGCTGCGGCTGAAGGTACCCCGCACGTTGCCCGAACGATAAGTCGTGACCCGGATATGTTCGTCAGCGAGTTCCTGTCGCAGTACTGCAGATAATGTCTCCAGCGCCGACTTGGTCGCTGCATAGACGCCAAGATGAGGATACGGGTTGTGAACCGATTCCGAGCTGATGTTGACGATATCGCCACCACCACGCGCGCGCATCAGGGGGATCGCTTCGCGGGAACAGTAGAGCGGTCCGAGGACATTGACCGCGACCTCCATCTGGACATCGCTATCCCGCGCGTCCGCAATCGGGTTGGGTGTGGCCAAAGCTGCATTGTTGACCAGGATGTCGAGTCCGCCGGATCGCGCCTCGATCTGTCTGAAAACCCGGCGCACGGCGTGCGGATCGCCGATGTCGCATGCAAGTGCGAAAGCACGCTCACCGATCCCGGCCGCTGCCTTTTCTAACTCATCCGCACCACGGGCAAGCATGGTGACCGTCGCGCCTTGGGCCGCGAAGCACTGCGCGATGGCAAACCCCAGGCCGCGCGACGCGCCGGTTACAAGCGCGCTCTTACCTTCGAGTCTCATGCGGATGCCCTCGCGTCGAAGCCAGTGCCCGGCGCAACCGATCCTGCACGCGGATCACCAATGCCGAGTTCGGCCAAAATCTCTCCCCGGTGCTGGTCGAGCATCGGAGGAGCGCGGCGGGAGCCGACGCGCACCGGCCCCATGTTCCAGAACGCTCCGGGATGGCGAAGTTCACCATAGATCGGGTGATTGTACCGCGTGACCAGCCCAAGCGCCTCATTCGCCGGATCGGTCAAGAATGTCCTGCCCGCTCCTTGCGGTACTCTCACAGCCGCGAACCCTCTCTCGCGCAGACATTCGATAACCGCCTCGCAAGGCAGAGCGGCGGTCACAGACCGATCGGGAGCGGTATCGTCCGGCCCGGCAAAGGCGATCCATCCATCGCTGCATCGGGTCAACCGGCGGCCAGGAGACGCACCCGTCTGTTCACTATCAAGGTCGCCGAACCGGACGGTCAGATCGCCGTCGGAACGCATTGCGACTTCCGACATAGTAAGGATGCTTGCGCCAAGCAGAGAGGCCGCCACTTCGCTGCCCTCCCCGGTCCGTTCCCGGCGATAGAGTGCCGCCAGCAGGCCGAAGGCGAGCGAAGCGGCGCACAAGTGATCCATCATTCCGAAACGGAGCCACGCAGGACGATTGCCCGATCCGGCGTGCGCGAGTTCCCATCCGGTCGAGGCCTGGAACAGCTGGTCATAACCTGGCCAAAAGCGACGGTCACCGACCGGGCCGTAGGCGCTGACATGGCCAAACACGATGCGTGGGTTGATGGCCCGCAGTTCCTCGTAGCCGAGGCCCAGCTTCTCCGCAGTGGGCAATCGGATGTTGTGATGCACGATATCGGCCTGCTCAATCAGCGCCCGAACCACCGGTCGCGAACGCTGATCCCGCAGGTCGAGTTCGATGGACCGCTTTCCGCGTTGGCATCCCAGGAATGCCGACTCGTTTGCGCGCATCGGGTCGCCGCCGGGCGGCTCGACCTTGACGACATCCGCCCCCAGATCGGCCAACAGCATGACGGAAAGCGGCCCCGCCAGATAGTTGCCGAAGTCCACAATCCGGATCCCTTCGAGGGGCAAGGCATCGGATGGCCTGGTAGGCATCGGGAAGGCGAGAGGCTGCCGGCCTGCCAGACAGTCGTCGCGGTCTGCGTTAAATTTTGCAACCGCCACCCCGGCGCGGGCAGGCGGCTCGATGGTCACAGGGGTGCCGGGCAGGCGGACGCGCCCGATGTCCGGGTCATCGACGTGCATAACGTAGCGATTGGCTTGCGCCTGGGCGTCGCAATAGAGTTCGCCCATGGGGAGTGCAGGTTGCGCCGGAATGTCCGAAGCCCACAAATCGGCAAGCCATTCCGCGCTCGGCCTGCTCTTGAAGGCGCGCGCGTTTGCGCCCCAGTTGTGATATCGAAAGTGCGCCAGCCACTTTGCGTTCTCGGCAGCGACAACCTTCGGTCCCATCTCGTCGAGCAGTCGCTTCATCAGCGGCGTATGGTCCGCGTTTTTCATGATATGGATCCATACGCCGTCGGCACATTCGAAAATCGACGGAAGGACGCGCTTGTCGATGCGGCCTTCGAGCCCATCGGTGGGCCGCTGGGCCACACGCCAGAGCATCATCGAAGGGACCAGTGCTCCTTGCAGTATGCTGGTATCCACCATCCCGGGCATGCCGCCACGCTGTCGTGACACCAAGCGTGCAGCGATACCGATCGCGGCAAGCCACGCGGCGCAATAGCTGCCGAAAGGCAAGTGGATGAAGGCGGGACCATCGCGATTGGTAGCTGGCTGCTCGTCTAGCAATCCGACGGCGGCCATTACGACGAAGTCGTCGGAGGGCAGTTCGTGCTCGCAATCGAAGCCCTCGGGAACCGGGCGAACGCAGCTGGTTATGAGGTGCGGCGCATTCTCCAGCAGACCTTGCGGGAAACCCGGTTCGTAAACGAGGGCATCCGCTCCTGTGAGCAATTGCGAGAGTTCGGCGCGATCCTTCGCGATATCGAGTCCAATGCTGCGTTTGCCCTGGTTCCATGTCGCGAAACCAGCCGAGCCACGTGCCGGATCACCGCCGCGCGGCTCAATCTTCACAACCTCCGCACCCATTTGTCCCAGCATCATCGCCGCAACCGATCCGGCAAGACCGGTTGCGCAATCGATCACCCGAAGATCGTGGAATGGCAGCTGCGTCATCCGGTCGTCCATCGCGGCGGGGACTTTTGGGCGAACGCATTGATTCCTTCGCTGCCCTCGTCGCTATCACGCCATACCTGCATGGCGGTAAGGCGTTCCTGTCCGGCAATGGCTTCCTGTAACGACGAGAACGAAAGCGTGGTGTCGACCAGTTGCTTCGCAGCTGCCAGCGCCTTCGGGCCGCACTGCAGGAGGACCTCGGCGATCTCGCGACAGGTAGCCGACAGTTCATTTGCAAGCACGACGCGATTTACGAAACCGAGCGCCAGTCCCTCGATGGCATCGACCCGGCGACCGGTCAGCGCAATGTCCATCGTCCGCTTGGCACCGATGGCCCGAACCAGCCGATGCGGCCCGCCGCCTATGGCAACCAGGCCCAGCTTCGCCTCCGGCAGGGAAAAGCCGGCACCCTCCACTGCAACGATAAGATCGCAGGCCAACGCCAGTTCAAAACCGCCGCCAAGGGCATCGCCATTGACTGCGGCGATAACCGGCTTGTTCAGGTCGAACCGCTCGACGATGCCGCCATATCCGGACCGCGGCAGGACGAGCGCGCGCTCTCCCCGCGCGCGCCGCACCGCTGCATCCTTGACGTCAGAACCTGCGCAGAAGGCACGACCAGTCGCCGTCAGGATGGCAATCCTGAGCGCTGGATCCTCCGCGAAGCGGTCCAGGGCTGCCTGCAGTCCCTGATGCATGCCGAGCGTCAACGCATTGAGCTTTTCGGGCCGGTTGAGCCGGACCGTCAGGATCGGCCCTTCAACCGATACGATCACGTGGCCGGCGTCATCTGCCTTTTCCTCTCCTCCGGTCATCGGCCTTTCCACTGTGGCTTGCGCTTTGCGGCGAAGGCCCGGGGCCCTTCCTTGAAGTCTTCTGATGTCCGCAAAGTGTCGCGACCCGGAAAGGAATGGTCGATCACTTCGGACAGGGCGCGCGAAAGCCCGCACATCGCAGTTTCTTTCGTCGCCCGCACTGCCAGTGGCGCATTCTCCGCAATTCGTTCTGCCCAGCGTCTGGCGGTTTCCATCAACTTCACGGCCGGCACGACCTCGTTGACGAAACCCCATTCGGCGGCGGTTTCGGAATCAATATCGTCCCCCGTGAGCAACATGCCCATGGCCCGCTGCCATGCAACAGAGCGAGGAAGGCGATGAGCGCCGCCGGCCCCGGCCAGTTGGCCGAACCTGACCTCCGGAAGTCCGAAGCGCGCATGGTCGGCCGCGATCACGATGTCGCAGGCGAGAACAATTTCGAACCCCCCGCCAAATGCGGAGCCGTTCGCCGCGCAGATGACCGGCTTGAACAGGTCATGGCGGCTGGCAAGGCCGCCGAAGCCACCGGACCACTTGTCCTTGGTAAGCTCTTCCCCGCGCGCACGCGCCTTCATGTCGTTCCCTGCGCAGAAAGCCTTGTCGCCCTCCCCGGTAATAATCGCGACCCATGCGTCGTCATCCTCAGCGAACGCGTCAAAGGCCTCACCCAGTTCGATATTAGCAAGATTATCTAGCGCATTGCGCGCCTCCGGGCGTCTGATCGTGACGATCGCGAATGGTCCGTCTCGCTCGTAACTGATACGTTGGAACTCGCGCACGCCTGATCCTTCCAAGACCGTTCACACTAGTCATAACTGACGAATCGTCAATAGAACGACGGTTCTCACGAGAGATGAACAAGGGGTTCAAGAACGGCAGAATTCCAGGCTTTTTGTCCAATTCAGGTGACCTGATACTTGGTCCTCCCGATCTCACATGGTCCAGCACCCGATTGCGCCGTTAGGCTCTTGCCCAGACGGACCGGGAGGACGTTATCGTTATGCACAACAGGACTGTACGAACCGAAACAGCCCGCGAACTCGATGCCTATTCGATCGTAGACATGCCGATACCCGTGCCAGGGCCGGGCGAAGTGCGGCTACGAGTAGCCGCATGCGGAGTTGGCCATGTCGATGCATTACACGCCACCGGGCGGTATCAGGCAACCGCGACAGTGCCTTTTGTGCCCGGGGTGGAAGTGGCCGGCACGGTGGATGCGCTGGGTGATGGCGTGGACAGTGTTTGCGTCGGCGATCGGGTTCTGGTGCTCGTTTCGGTGCAATCCGGATTTGCCGACTTCACAATTGCTCCCGCGCCCCATCTTGCCAAACTGCCGGATGCGATGAGCTTCGCCCAAGCCGCCAGTATCCGCGTAAATGCGCTCACCGCGCTGTATGCGCTGAAAAATCGCGGGGGAGCGGGGTCGAACGATACAGTGCTCGTGTTTGGCGCTGCGGGCGGTGTCGGAAGTGCTGCGGTAACGGTCGCAAATATTCTCGGCGCCCGGGCAATCGCCGTGGCGTCCACGCAAGAGAAGCGTGACTTCGCACTCGGTCTCGGAGCTGCGGGCGCCGTCGACACCGACCCTGACGACTGGCGCCAACGGATGGTCGAAGCCTGCGGAGGAACCGGACCAGACATTATCTTCGACCCGGTTTGCGGCCTCCTGTTCGAACCTGCCTTCCGCAGCATTAGCTGGGGTGGACGACACCTCGTGATAGGATTCGTTGGCGGCGAGATCCCCCGATTGAAAGCCAATCTGCCGTTGCTCAAGGGAGCCGCTCTGGTGGGGGTCGACATCCGAAACTTCAATCTCCGCGAGCCCGATAAGGCCGAAGTCAACCGCAACCTGCTACGCCAATGGATTGCCGACGGTTCATTTCCACCGCCACCGGTCGAGGAGTTTCCACTTGAACGATTTCGCGATGCCCTCGAACACGCCGGCTCCGGCATCGGACTTGGCAAGACGGTTCTGACAATGGATCGAACCACGATGGATGCGCCAAAATACAATACGACCTAGTCGCGCCGTAACAATATGCTGGCCGCCAGCGGACCACCGCCGGCCGCGGCTATTCCGAGGTTCACGTCGCCGGGGACCTGCCGTTCCCCGCCCTCCCCCCACATCTGGATGCACGTCTCCCACAACAAACCGTAGCCGTGCATGCGCCCACCGGACAGCTGGCCACCGCCGGTATTCAGCGGAAGTTCGCCATCCAGCCCGATCCGGTTTCCTCCTTCGACGAAAGGACCACTTTCGCCGTGCCCGCAAAAACCCAGCGCCTCGAGCCACACCAGCGCCTGGGGGCTGAAGCCGTCATAGAGATTGGCGACACGAACGTCAGCTGGCTTGAAATCGGTCGACTTCCAAAGGTGCGGTCCGTTTTCAAGGGCCATCATGCCCCATTTGGGTTCGAACTGGTCCCAGCTATAGCGACCGCCGATTCTTCCGGAAAAACCTTCGATCACTAATGGTGTCTTGCGCGTATCGCGGGCCGCGTCGAGACGGGAAACTATGATGACCGTGGAGGCATCAAGCAGGGCATCACAGTCATACAAGCCAAGGGGATCGCATATCATCCGAGCACCCATGTAGTCGTCCATACTCATCGGACCGCGGTAGACCGCGCGTGGATTCTTCCGCGCATTGTTGCGCGTGTTCAGGACAAAATCGCCCAGCTGTCTTTTGGTCGTACCGAACTCGTGCATATGACGACGGAACATCATCGCGGTGCAGGCAACCGGAGAAATGACGTTGAAGGGGCGGTGGTACATCCACTTCCCAGTGACCCGCTCGAACCCGTCGGACGGTTTGCGCGGATTGGCGCGATCCTGCAGTTGTTGGGTATACTGTGCCAAAGTTCGGTAGCACAGCACATGACGCGCCTGACCTGACGTGATCGCGCCGACCGCGTCAAAGATCGAGGTGAATTGCGCCGGACCTTCCACTCCTCCGGAGTAATGATTGACGTCGAGTCCCAACGTTTCCTTCAGTTCGGTCACGTCGATCGGGGAATCGTTCTTGTAAGAGGCGCGCAACGGAAAGGTCGCGATTCCGTCTATTTCCGCCAATGTCAGTCCCGCGTCTGCCAATGCCTCTTCCACAGCATCCAGCATAACATCCATGATTGGGCGCACGTTCTCACGGCCGGGAGCGCACATGCCAGCACCAGTGATGGCGGCTTCGATCGTTCCATTTCTGATTGGCATTCGTGTTTATCCGTGTCCGTCAAATCCGGGAGCCCGCTTCTCCTCTCAGAAACCGTGTCTCAATCGCCATATGTATTGGGCGCGATATCGGTGCATCTCTCCATTTCCTTGGCGAAACGGGCCGTGAAGCGCCCTGTACGCGATCTTCCTGCCGGATTTCCAAAGTTGCGCAAGTGTGCGCATTCGCGCAGGCTTAACGCTATGGAAACCGAGAAGACAGGTCGGCAATCATGAAACAAAATCTCGAAAATGCGCCACCGCGCCGCTACCTGCCGGTAATTCAAGATGGTGCCAAGGGGGAGTTCTGGCGCTGCGGTGCCGACGGAGAATTACGGATCACACGTTGTCGCGATTGCCGCCATTACATTCACCCACACCGCGAAGCCTGCCCGCGCTGTCACTCACGAGACGTCGCACCGGAGGCTGTCTCAGGCAAGGCCACGCTCGAAAGCTGGACCATCAATCGCCAGAGGTGGTTCAAGGGACTGGACGACCCGTTCGTGATCGGACTTGTAACGCTGACGGAACAACCCGGGCTCAACCTTACCACCAATATCGTGAATTGCGATTTCACTGCTTTGTATATCGGAATGCCGTTGCGCGTCGTCTTTGAAAATGTCGAGGACACCTGGCTTGTTCTTTTCGAACCCGATAACCTTTGCGATTTAGCCCCTGAATAGGAAGAATTGTGAAGCTGGTGCCGCTCGCTTCAACTGATAGGGATAGTGAATGTTTGATCAGAGCGCCTTCACTACGATTCTGGTGGACCTGAAAGACGGGGTGCTGACTGTCACTCTGAATCAGGCCAGCAAGGCGAATGCCTTCGACAATGCCATGATCCGCGATTTTGAACGGTTGTGGAACGAAACACGCCATGCGGAACAGGTGCGCTGCGTTGTGCTGCGCGCGGCAGAAGGGAAAGCATTCTGCACGGGTGTCGATATTCGGACGGGCTGGCGGGCGGAAGGGGAGATGCCCGCACCCTTCGATTACGACGATCCGGGTGACTTCCTGGGCCCCAAGAGCAACCGCGTGTGGAAGCCGTTCGTTGTCGCCGTTCACGGCATGGCCGCGGGGGGGGCATTCTACTGGCTGAATGAGGCGGATATCGCGATTTGCTCGGAGGACGCGACATTTTTCGATCCTCACCTCAAATTCGCGAAGCTTTCTTCGGTTGAGCCGATCGGCATGCTCGGGCGTATACCGTATCAGGAAATTTCGCGCATGGTCCTCATGGCCGACGAAGAACGGATAAGTGCGCAGACCGCGTTGCGGATGAGCCTTGTTACGGAAGTGGTCGAACGAGAAAGACTCTGGCCACGTGCGCAGAAAATCGCCGCGACCATTGCCGCGCGCGATCCGGTGCCCACACAGGGGAGCATCAAGGCGCTGTGGGAAGCACAAGGCCTGCCGCGCGAACAGGCAATCGCCCGCGCGGTCCAATATATCCAGATCAGCAAGTCAACCGTCGGGGTCAGGCCGATACCTCGATCGCTCAAAACCAAGTCGTGGACCTTGCGGTAAGAGGCAAACGATGATCGACAGTGGCGAGCAACTGCTGATCCGGAATGAGGGCCGACTTCGGATCCTTACGCTCAACCGTCCTCGGCGAATGAACGCGCTGACTCCCGAACTCCATCACCGGCTTCAGGATGCAGTGGTCGCAGCGGCAAGCGATCCCAATGTCGGCGCGGTGGCGCTGACGGGAACTGGCAACGCGTTCTGTTCTGGCGGAGACGTCCGCAAAAGTACGAATGATGCGGCTAGCGCTGCCCGCCCCGAAACGATTGAAGAGCGGGCCGATGCAGTCATGGCGCACGGTCGGACCTCGCTGACCCTCCACCGCATGGGCAAGCCAACCATAGCCCTCGTCAATGGCGCCGCAGCGGGATCCGGAATGGCGCTGGCGCTGGCATGCGATCTGCGGGTCATGTCTTCATCGGCAGTGATGCGTACGGCCTATGCACGGATCGGCCTCAGCGGAGACCTTGGGCTCAGCTATTTTCTCCACAGGTTGGCCGGACCGGCAAAAGCGGCCGAGTTGCTCTTCCTGAATGAAAAGCTTGATGCCGGACAATGCGAACAAATCGGCCTGGTCAATCGCGTAATCGATGCGGAGACCTTTGCTGGTAATGCCTTGGAAATCGCGCGCGCCCTTGCACACGGGCCAACCGTTGCGTTCCGTTGCATGAAGCAGAACCTGGATACGGCCGCCTCGGCGTCGCTCGAGCAGGTGATCGAGCGCGAGGCCTATAACACCGCCCGCTGCGTGCGCACCAAGGATGTCAAGGAAGCCTCGCTCGCTTTCCGTGAAAAGCGGGAACCCGATTTCAAGGGGCATTAGTACTCCAGTGCCCGGATCGCGCAGTTCCAGAAGCGGTTAGCAATGCTGCGCTCACTGGTGTCGCAACGCGCCAGGACGAAATCAAGGCGTGGCGCATCTACCACCGCTCGGCGAACGAAACCGGGCGACGCTGGCGCTTCGAATGGGCGCAGACTGATCATCGCCAGCCGTTCGGTCGCAGCGCGGAAACTGACCGCGGCGGTCCCTTCGCTTACAAACAGCGGAAGAGTGCCTGCCTCAAAGAACGCGCCGTACACGCGGTCGAAATCAGATCGGTCGCGCTCCGGCCGAAATGTCGCCACGGTCAGTTTTGCGGTATCCGCCAGCGCCAGAGTAGCCTTCGTTACAAGAGGGTGTTCTTCAGGCAGCAACAGGTTTGGAGTGACGATCATCACAGGTTGCCGCTCCAGCCCCGCAAGGTTCGGACCGTCGAGCAATAACGCCGCATCGAGCGATCCGTCCTGCAAACGAGCAAGCGTTCGCGCGGTGATCCCGCTGGCGGTATTGATGCTCGCCCCCGGACATTCTTCCGCAAATCGATCCATGATCGTGCGCACCTGAGTCGACCAATAGACATACGGATGCATGCCGAAGCGGACCGAGGTGTCATTCGCGTTGACCATCACCGCGATCCTGCGTCCTGCCTCCTCGTACGCATCGGCCAAGGTGCGCGCCACCGGAAGCAGTGCTTCACCGCGCAAAGTCAGGGCAACCGAGCGTGTCGTCCGGACGAGCAGGTCGAAACCAAGCGAGCGTTCGAGCTGCTTGATCTGTCGGGACAAAGTCGCCTGGTCGATTCCCAGCGCCTGCGCCGCACCGACAAAGGATAGATGCTGTGCCACGGCTGCGAACCGGATCAGGACGAGCGGGTTGATCATTGATGTAGCAATACATTAATGATTGAATGCCATCAATGGCATGTCCGATGCCATTGGATCGAGCTGTCCCTAGCCGGTATCTTCAACACTTGGAAAACGAGGACAGCCATGCACGCAATCGCAGATAATTTGATTAAGCTGGTCGATACGCTGAAGATTACCCGCCTCGGCGGGTTTATTGGTGCCGAAGTTCGCGGCGTCGATTTCACCGTCGAGCAGCCGGAAAGTGTCTACGCGTCGATTTTAGCGGCACTGGCCGAACATGGCATGCTTGTTTTCCGCAACCAGCGGCATCTGGGTATCGGCGATTTCGTTGCGCTCGGCGAGCGATTCGGGGAGTTGGAGGACAATGAGACCCTCGACCATGTAGAGGGCTTTCCCCAAGTGGGTACCCTGATAAAGGAGAAGGGACACCAGACAAGTATCGGCGATATGTGGCATGTCGACCATACATACCTTGCCGAACCGATGCGCTTCACGATGCTGCGTGCTATCGAACTTCCGGCATTTGGCGGCGACACGATTTTCTTGAGTGCCAAGGCGGGGTTCGCCTCGCTGCCCGACGGGGTGAAGGAGACGCTTCGCGGTTTGAAGGCGCTGCATTCGCGCACCCACCTCATCAAGGACGGCAAGTATGCCGCACAATTCTTCAAGGAGCGCCCACCTCGCGACCAGGGCAAGTCCAACAACCAAATGGCGATCCATCCAGTGGTGACCACGCTTCCCGAAACCGGAGAAGAAATCCTGTTTGTAAACCCGGGTTACGTGGTGAAGCTCGATGGCTGGACCGCCCAGGCCTCGCAAGGCCTGCTACAGACTCTCTACGACCACTGCCTGACCCCGGAGTACCAGTTTCGCCTGCGCTGGGAGCCGGGCACAATCGCGATTTGGGACAATCGCCAGACCTGGCACTTCGCAGTCAACGACTACGCGGGGCAGCGCCGTGAGATGCAGCGGCTTGTCATTGCCTGAACAGTGCTGAGATGCCGGTCACACGAACTCGACTGACACTGTCCCGAGTCCTGCGACTGCCGCCGACCAGCGGCCACCGCCTATCGGCACCGTGACGGGCTTTTCGTGTGGGCAGCCGGACGAGATAATCTGCCCACGCCGAATTGTGCGCTCCTCCGCCGCCAATTGATCGGCAAGCCAGGAAACGGCCTTCGCTGGATGCCCCATCACCTTCCGAAATGGTTCCTTCGCAAGGACTTGGCCTCTCGATTGCATCTCTACCGAGGTGTCGGCCAGATCGAGGTCGGGAGCGACCCATGGTTCGCCGATTATCAGGCAGCCGGCGACTGCATTGTCCGCCTCGATTTCAGCGGCACTGGGGATTACGAAGCGCTTGGGATCTCTGGGGCACCAGTCTTCCCAGCGAGAGTCCGCCACTTCGATCGCCGGCGCGACAAGGCACCTGGCCAGCACCTCATCAACCGAGCACCCAGGCTCCAAGTCGGACCGGGCCAGAAACGCAATTTCACCTTCCAGCAGCGGATCATTGAAGGATCGACGCGGCAGAACAGTCTCTCCGAACAGTACCGCATCTTCCGGCAGGGCTCCCCAGGTGCCGGTAGACAACGACACCTTGTAAGCCCCGACCCTCGCCCCGCGACCGGTCGTTAGGCCTTCGATACACAAGGCTCGCACTGCACGTGCCGTAGGCAGATCGAGATCGACCGGTCGGGGAATTTGCTCACCACTCGCGGCCGCGACGAGCAATGCCTCGGCTAGCTCTCGAGCCTTCTCATGCCCCGCTGTCATACGGTTCTCTCCTCCCTGGCACTATCGATCTCCTCAGCTTGGCTTCGATCCACGCATTAGGGGGGAGGATGCCACGTCCCTCTCACACATGCCCTGCTGCATTTTGGCATCCATTGATGAGATAACTTCCCGAAGATAGCCAAGCGCAGCTTGTGACTGGACGGGAGGAGTGTGGCAATAATATCCCTCGCCTATGCAATGCGCAGTGCGTTGGAGGCACAGTCCCAAACGCTTCCGGGAGCGGACAATGGTTGATGACACGGTCGCAAATCGCGAGGTCCCTATCGAAGATCCTCAGTTCTACCTGAACGATCCGTGGCCCACCTTTGCCTGGATGCAGCGCGAAGCGCCCTTCTATCTCTACGAACCGCTCGATACCTTCGTCATTACGCGCCATCGCGACATTATGGCGATCACCCCGCGCGCCGATGTGTTTAGCAATGCGCACGGGATATTCCTCAACGAGATCAAGTATCGCGAGCAGGCCGGGGGCGAAAACGTTTCCGAGGGCTTCTGGCCCGAGGGCGGGGAGCAGATCGGTAATGCCGATCCGCCCCGCCACCAGGAACTTCGCCGGGTGAGCCAAGGTGCATTCACAATTCCGGCGATGGAGGCATTGAAGGACAAGCTGACTGCCCACATCGACCATGCGCTCGACGAGCTTGGGGAACGCGGAGACGTGGACTTTTGGGATTTCGCGGCCGGGGTGCCAGTCGAGGCGGCATGCCAGTTGATCGGGCTTCCCTCGACCGACCGCAAGCGCGTGCAGTTCTGGAGCGATGAACTCGAAAAGTTGGGCGCTGATATTTCGTTCGAAGAATTGCAGGCGGCCGTCGCCGAATTCGATAGCCTCAAGGAATACATCACCGAGAACGTCGATCGCCGCAAAGCCGAGAGGTCTGCCGGCGCAAGTGGAGGTCTCGATCTCATTTCGGTGCTGCTCGATGCCGAACTGGATGGCCAGAAAGGCGTGAAGCTGCCCAACGTCATCACCTTCGCTATGACGGCAATAGCCGCCGGCGCCGATACTACCCGCGCAATGTTGCTAGGTCTCCCCTACTATTTCGCCCAGAACCCCGACCAATGGCGCAAGCTGCGGGAAGACCGATCTCTGGTGAAGAACGCGATCGAAGAAACCCTGCGCATGGTAACTCCGGCGCGTGCTTTCTTGCGACACGTGAGCCAGGATGTGGAAATCAATGGCCAACTGATGAAGGAAGGTCAGTATGTCTATCTGATGTATATGGCAGCAAACCGCGATCCCGCCGTTTTCGAAGATCCGCATCGCTTTGACGTGACCCGCAAGACCGCTTCCCGCCACCTCGCCTTCGGTGCGGGACCGCATCTGTGTCTTGGGCAAAGGCTGGCCCGTTACGAGGGCGTCCAAGTACTTAATGCTATGCTCGATCGATTTGAAAAGATCGAGTTGACCACCGAACCGACGCCGGTCGTGCACATTATCCGTAACAGTTGGGAAAACATGCCGGTTCGGCTTGTGCGCTGACCCCCAATCCCGGTGCAAGTGAGAAAGGCCCCGGCATCAAAGTGCCATGGCTTTTCTGATGTATGTGCGGAATGTTAGCAGCAGCGAAATCCATCAAGCTTTCTCGAACAGGTGCACCGCGCTGGCACTACCAAGGCCGACCACATGGGTCAGCCCCACCTTCGCTCCTTCGACCTGGCGGGAGCCTGCCTCCTGACGGAGGTGCTGGGATATTTCATAGATGTTGGCGATGCCTGTAGCACCGAGCGGATGGCCCTTCGAGAGCAATCCGCCCGAGACATTCACCGGCACCTTGCCGCCTAGCCTGGTCGCACCGGAATCGAGTAAGGAGCCTCCCTCACCCTCGGCGCAAAGGCCGAGATTCTCGTAGTGCGGGATCTCGGCGGTAGCGAAGCAATCATGCAGTTCCACCAGGTCGACGTCTTCGGGTCCGATGCCAGCCATTTCGTAAGCCTGTTTTGCCGCCAGCCGGGTGACGGTATTGATGTCCTGCATGACCAGGTTACGTTCAGTGAACGGATCGCTTGCAAGGCCCGATCCGCGGACTCGCACGGCCCGATTCATCAGTCCGGCCTCCCTGGCCTTTTTCTCGCTCATCAACACGGCCGCCGCCGAGCCATCCACGTTGACCGAGCACATCAGCTTGGTGAGCGGATAGGCAATCATCTCAGCCTCCATCACCATCTCGAGCGGCGTTTCCTTCTGATACATCGCCTTTGGATTGAGCGTCGAATGTTTGTGATTCTTTTCCGACACCCGCGCGAACTGCTCGAACGTCGTGCCGAACTTGCGGGTGTGTTCCATCCCCATTTGCGCGAAAACTGCCGGCATGACCCCCGAACCCGTCAATCCTTCCGTCGGGATTGGGGTGCCGCCGCTGTTCTTGGGCACCAGCATCCCCTTGCCCATCTTTTCGGATCCGACTGCCAGACAAGTATCGTAGATGCCCGCCTTGATCGCGATGTATGCTTCACGAAAGGCGGTCGCCCCGGTGGCGCAGGCATTGGTCACGTTGACAACGGGAACGCCCGTCTGGCCGATGTAGTGCAGCATGCGCTGCCCCATCATCGTGCCGTTGCAGGTACCGGCATAGATCGCCTGGATATCGTGAATTGTCTTGCCACAATCGTCGAGCGCCATAAGCGCCGCCTGTGCTGCGAGTGTCTCGGGTTTGGCGTCGTCGAACCGACCAAAACGGATCATATCGATACCGACGATATAAACGTCGTTGCTCATCTCGCCCTCGCTCCTCGGTCTGCCGGTACGAAAAAGTGCGCTATGTACCCGTCACCATTTTCAACGGCGATCGACGCGCTCCTGAATTGAACGTTGACGGGCATCCCGAATGGGATTTTTGCAGGATCGGGCTCGACCTCGAGCAAATTCCCACGCACCGTACCGCCGCCGTCCAGATCGACAGTCGCGGAGATGAACGGAACCTTCACGCCCGGAAGGCTGCGATGCACGATGGTGAAATTGTACAGAACGCCGTGATCGCCAAGGCGCACTTCGCTGACCTCGCCGCGCACTCCGCATTTCGGGCAGTTCTCGAAGTAACCAAGGTGCGTTGCGCTACAAGCAGAGCACCGGCTTCCGATCAGATAGGGCGCGCCCGTTTTATCAATCGCGGTATAGGGCGCGACGGGCCTAGCATCGTTTGGACCATCATTCATTTACCTTCATCTCCTGGCCGTATCATGCGGTATACCGAACCAATTTGATTGAGCGGCGCATGACAATCCTATCCCTGCCGCTTCCAACGCGGGAAGTTTGGGCATACTTAATAAACAGAAGGGCGAGACAGACGCGATTTGCCAAAATTAGGAACCAGCGGGTCTCGGCCTATCCGCAACGCGATCATGTCCCTAAGATCGCTCGATACGATGCAAATTAATATAAGGTCGGGCGAATGTACGGAAACAATATATGAACTTGCGCTGGATCACATTGTTCGCGACGATTGCCGAGGAAGGGTCCTTCACCCGCGCCGCGACCAAACTCAACATCGCGCAGCCATGGCTTTCTGCCCAGTTGCGGAAGCTTGAATACGAACTCGGCATTCAATTGCTGGTTCGAGAAAATGTGGGGGTAAAGGTCACCGATGCTGGCAAGCGACTTCTTCCCCATGCCATGCAACTTACCGAGTCGTCGCGGCTGTTTCGAGAAACCGCTCGCAGTTTGAGCGAGACCAGGGCTCGGGTGGCGAAACTCGGCTGCCACATTCCCATCATCGACCTGCCGGCCCTGAAGGCCATCACTCTCAACTTCGCCGAGCGCTATTCGAATTTCGAACTCAACACCGTGACGGAAGGGCCTGCGGAACTGATCAAGGCGTTGGACGAATGCCGAATTGACCTCGCCCTGCTCCCGGCGGATGCTGCTTTGATGGCTAATGAGGTTGAGACGTGCTCAATCGGCTACTCGCAAGCCTATCTGCTCATGCCAAGCGAACGAAAAGTCGAAGACCTGAAGTCACTGAAGGGAGAACTGGTCGGAATCCCCCCGCGAGAATGGGGTCCCGAATTGCACGCCGCACTGTGCCAATTGTTCGAGGGTGCGGGTCTGGTGCCGAGTCATGTTCCCGAATACGACCGGCGGGCGATCGAGCACGGCGTCGTCGCGCGCGGCGAGTTTGGAGCGCTTGCCCTAGACGAGAATGACCTGGCGTCGCTTGATCCGAAAATTTTCGCATTGCGACTAGATGGACTAGCCATCGAGCACCTACTCTGCCGCGCAGCCAACCGCGAACTGGGCCGCGCGGCGGAGCGCTTCTGGGCCCTCATCACCAGCGCGACGAAAGGAGCGAGGAGCTAAGCCTGCGCGGACTACCCCTAAATTACGATAATCGCGTTTTTGGCATCGCTGTCGCCCAAGCGTTACAGCGAACTCGGGCCAACGTTAGGGCGATTTGGATTTATGGACCTCAAATTTTCCGTGGAGGACCAACAGTTCCGCGAAGAGGCGCGTGATTGGCTGAACGCCAACGTGTTCAAGGAACGGCGTCCGCATGGTGGCGAGGCAATGCGCCAGTACGACCTCGCTTGGCAGAGATGCCAATACGAAGGTGGATGGGCCGGCGTTTCCTGGCCCAAGGAATACGGTGGCATGGGCCTCGGCCTGACACGCCAGCTCATCTGGTACGAAGAATATGCCCGCGCCAACGCGCCCGACAATCACCTCTGTTTCGTCGGCCTTAATCATGGCGGACCAACCATCATTGCACACGGCAGTGAACAGCAAAAAAAAGAACATCTAAGGCCGATCCTCGCCGGCGACAAAATCTGGTGCCAAGGGTTTTCGGAACCGAATGCGGGCTCCGACCTGGCGGCGCTGAAGACCCGCGCAGTGATCGAAGGGGACGAACTCGTTGTCACTGGATCGAAAATCTGGACCAGTCACGGTCATCTCTCGGACATGCAGGAACTGCTTGTTCGTACCGATCCGGACGCGCCCAAACACAAGGGCATCAGTTGGGTCATTTTCGACATGAAGACGCCGGGCCTGGAACTGCGCCCGATCGAGATCATGACCGCGCCCAACCACACCCACTTTGTCCAATGCTTTTACGACGAGGCACGAGTGCCATTGAAGAATGTGGTCGGCAAGGTGAACGATGGCTGGTCGGTAGCGATGTCCACGCTCGGATTCGAGCGGGGCACTGCGCAGATCAAGGATCAGATCCGATATGCCTTTTTGGTCGAGGAAATGATCGAGCGGGCACGCGAGCGATACGGCGATGCCTTCGTAAAGAACGATGAATTCGGTGCACGCCTGGCTCAGCTGCGTGCTGATATGGCCGCGGCGCGCGCGATGACATACATGGTCGTCAGCCGCGCTCAGCACAACGTCAGTCCGGCAATGGCGTCGTTAATGCGCGCGATGGTGGGCGAAGTACAGCAACGCGTGCGCCGGCTCGCCTTCGATATCATCGGCGCGGACGGACTGGAAAATCCCGAGGACGACGACTGGGTGTACTTCTACCTTCGCACTTACTCGACGACGATCGCCGCAGGCACCTCGCAGATACAACGAAACATCATCGGCGAACGTGTGCTCGGCCTTCCGCGCAGCCGCTGATCTGGAGTATTCGAGCATGGACCTGCTACCATCGGCCGAACAGCAACAGATCATCGACACCATCAAGGATTTCCTGGTCAACGAAGCTTCGGTCGACCGGCTGCGTGAGTTCAGTGCCATTGGCAATCCGGATTTTGAACTCTGGCCGCAGTTGGGTGAACTCGGTTTCCTCGGCCTTGGCTTGCCAGAAGACAAGGGCGGGGTTGGATTGAGCGCCGGAGAGGAAATGCTGGTTTTCCAGCAGTTCGGCTACCACCTTTTATCGCCGGCGATATTCGGCATTGTCCTTGGCGCACGAATCGCTGCGTCCGCCGGGGAAGTGGAACTGCGCGACGAATTACTGTCGGGGACAATGCGCGTCGGGCTCGCCAATTCGCGCGGTCTCGCAGGTGGACCCCGCGATTATCACCTGTTCGAAGCCGATGAAGCGGACGTCATCCTGCTCATCGAAGAGAGCAATGCTGCGCTCTATCCCCGCGATGCGTTCGAACAGATCGCGCGGGTCAACGCGACCGACGCGGTACTCGTTCTGGAACGTGCAACGCTCAGCAATGCAGCAAGGCCACGCGCAGAGGTGCCGGTCAAGGTCGACAATGTCCACGCCCGCGCGCTCATGCTTATGGGAGCCTATGCAGTCGGCATCGGTGAGGGTGCGCGTGACCTTGCGATCGAATACGCCAAGGTTCGCGAACAGTTTGGCAAGCCGATTGGTTTCTTCCAGGCGATCAAGCACATGTGCGCCGACATGGCGATCCGTTCGGAGGCGGCACTTTGTCAGGCGTCATTTGCATCACTGGTGATTGATGAGGGTTCTCCCGACACCAACTTTCATGCCGTCGCCAGCAAGATCGTCGCTTGCGAGACAGCGATAAAGAACGCTGCCGATTGCGTGCAGGTTCATGGCGCTTTCGGATTTACCGCGGAGGCCAACGTCCACCATTATCTGAAGCGCGCACATGTTGCGGACCTCATATGGGGATCGTTGCGCGAACAGAGGGAACGGATCCTTACCTTTCCGACGCCGGCATGAAGGAGGCGCGGGCCATGCCATTCGAAACGATCCTGCTGGAAGTGAACGAAGGAGCGTATCGCCTTACCCTCAATCGCCCTGAAAAGCTCAACTCGTTCAATGAGAAAATGCACGATGAAGTGCGTGAAGTACTCACTCGCATCGAAAGTGACACGGCTGCCCGCGTTCTCCTGATCACAGGAGCGGGTCGGGGCTTTTGCGCAGGCCAGGATCTCGGCGATCGCGACGTCAACGCCGGTCCCCTTGATCTCTCGCAAGGACCGGAGAAAAACTACAACCCTTTGATCCGGCGTCTTGTCGCGTTGCCGATCCCGGTAGTGTGCGGCGTGAACGGCGTTGCCGCGGGCATGGGCGTCAACCTTGCCGCGGCCTGCGACATCACGGTCGCAACAAAATCAGCGAAGTTTGCCCAAGCTTTCTCTGCCATTGGACTGGTGCCTGATGCCGGCGGCACCTGGCACTTACCACGGCTTTTGGGGCAGGCACGCGCTCTCGGTTTTACCCTGCTAAACGAACGTTTGTCTGCCCAACAGGCCGAGGAATTTGGCTTGATCTGGCAAGCGGTCGACGACGAAGAATTTGCTGAAACGCTGGACGCCATAGTCAATCGGTTGGCGCAGGCGCCTACCTTCGGCCTTGCTTCCGCCAAACGGGCGATCCGCGCAAGCTGGGCCTCGACGCTAGATGAAGCGCTCGACCGTGAACGGGATATGCAAAAGCAATGCGGCCTATCCGAGGATTATCGTGAGGGCGTCAATGCCTTTAAGGAGAAGCGGAAGCCAGTTTTTTCAGGCAGGGCACCCCAGGCGTGAGCAAGCTGCGGACCCGCTTTACAGAGGTTTTCGGTGTCGACCATCCGATTGCACAAGGTGGCATGCAATGGGTCGGGCGCGCCGAGCTGGTTTCGGCAGTGGCGAATGCGGGCGCTCTGGGTTTCCTGACCGCCTTGACGCAACCCACACCGGACGACCTGCTGAAGGAAATAGGTCGGTGCCGCTCAATGACGGACAAGCCCTTCGGGGTAAACCTCACCATCCTGCCCTCAATAAACCCACCTCCTTATGCCGAATATCGTCAGGCAATCATCGAAGGCAGCGTAAGAATCGTAGAGACGGCTGGCTACCGGCCGCAGGAGCATCTTGACGTGCTTAAGCAGCATGGCGTGAAGGTGATCCATAAATGCACCGCCGTGCGCCACGCGCTTTCTGCGGAACGGATGGGAGTCGACGCAATCTCGATCGACGGGTTCGAATGCGCCGGCCATCCGGGTGAAGACGATATACCAGGCCTTGTGCTCATTCCGGCAACGGCAAATGCCGTGAACCTGCCGATCCTGGCGAGCGGTGGCTTTGCCGATGCGCGCGGCCTGGTCGCCGCAATGGCGTTAGGTGCCGATGGCATCAACATGGGCACCCGTTTCTGCGCCACGAAAGAGGCGCCGATCCACGACAATTTCAAGCAGGCGCTGGTTGCGGGTGACGAACGTGCCACGAACCTGATTTTCCGGACCTACCGGAACACCGCTCGCGTAGCGAAGAACAAGATCAGCGACCGGGTCATCGCCATCGAGGCGGAAGGCAAGCCGTTCGAAGAAGTGGCCACTCTGGTTAAGGGGGCGAAGGGGCGCGAAGGACTGGAGAGCGGCGATACAGAACACGGAATTTGGACCGCCGGAATGGTGCAAGGCATCATTCACGATATCCCGAGCGTGCGCGAACTGATCGAACGCATAATTGGCGAAGCCGTCGAGATCATAGGGGGGCGTCTGGCGGAAGTGGTTGCCCGCGACGAGGAGGAAGTTGAATGACCGTGAAGATCACAGTAAATGTGGCGGGTTGCGTTGGACACGCGCGTTGCGCGGCCGTTGCACCCGATGTGTATGAACTCGATGACGACGGCTTCAACACGACGGCATATAGGGAAGCCGAGGAGTCGCTTCGTGCGCAGGCGGTACGCGGCATGCGCGCGTGTCCCGAAAAGATCATAACAATCGAAGACGAAGAGAACCGCTGATGATCGGCTATGCCGTCGTGGGCAGCAACGATGTCGAAAAAGCCGCGCGCTTCTACGAGCCGCTGGTTGAAATGCTCGGCGCGAAACGGGTGCACAGTTTCGACCGCCGAATCTTCTATGGCGTCACCAATTACGAACTGGCAGTCGTGACACCTCATGATGGCAATATTGCTGCAGCTGGCAATGGCAACATGATCGCACTGCGGGCGCCATCGCGTCAGGTAGTTGACGCGGTGCACGCCCTGGCTCTCGAACTGGGCGGGTCCGATGAAGGCGGACCAGTCATCAGGGGCCGAGAAGAAAGCGGCTTTTACGGCACTTATTTTCGCGAACCTGAAGGCAACAAGTTTTGTATCTTCCGGATTGGCCCTGCCTGAATGCGGTATAAAAGGATGCGAAGGTAAAACCGTGAATTTCGATTTCTCTGAAGACCAGGAGATGCTGCGCAACGAGGTTCGCAAGTTTCTTGAGGCACGTTGCAAGCCGACAAGGGTCCGCAGTGTCCTGGAAGACGCCGACCGCGACCACGACGATGAACTATGGCAGGAACTGGTCGCACAGGGATGGACGGCCATGACCTTGCCGGAAGAGCACGGCGGACTGGGCATGAGCCGGACCGATTTGTGCGTTCTGGCGGAAGAACTTGGACGGGTACTTGCACCCGTACCGTTTGCATCAACTGTCTACTTGCTGGCCGAAGCATTGATGATCGCCGGGACCCGCACGCAACGCGAGAAACTCAACGCTATTGCCACCGGCAAATGTATCGGCTGTCTAGCTATTTCCGAAGGTCCGGGAGAACCGGATTTCGATCGAGTTCAAGCCCGAGTGGCGGGCGGCAAACTCACCGGCACCAAGCTTCCGGTCATCGATGGCATGATCGCGACGGACGCGCTGGTACTTGCCAAGGATGGAAACGGCGAAACGCGACTTTTCCTCGTCGCGCTCCACCACGAAACAGTCAGGCGCGATGCCCTCGGCACGATTGACCCATCGCGTGGTTTGGCACGTATCAGCTTCGACAACACTCCCGTAGAGCCGATCGGTGAACCTGGCCTTGTCGACCGACTGCTCGACGGAGCGGCTGTGCTGCTGGCATTCGAGCAAGTGGGCGGGGCAGATCGCGCGCTCGAGCAGGCAGTCGAATTTGTAAAGGAACGACATGCCTTCGGTCGTCCGGTCGGCAGCTATCAGGCGATCAAGCACAAGCTTGCCGACGCCTTCGTCAACAACCAAATTGCGCGCTCCAATGCCTATTACGGTATCTGGGCGCTTGATGCGGGTAGCAACGAACTGCCCCAAGCTGCCGCCGCGGCGCGAGTCTCAGCCTGCCAAGCCTTCTGGTACTCCGCGCGTGAATCGATCCAGGCACATGGTGGAATCGGCTTCACTTGGGAAGCTGACCAGCACCTTTTCTATCGTCGTGCACTGGCGCTCAACATGGCGGTTGGATCACCCGGCGTTTGGCGCGACCGGTTGTTCACCGCGGTCGAACGCATCGTTTGTGAAGGCGAAGCCTTGGAGGTCGCCTGATGGATTTCTCCGACACTCCTGAAGAAGCAGAGTATCGCGCCAACGTGCGCGCGTTCCTTGACGCCCACGCCGAGGACTTGCCATCGCTGGTGGGTGATGAACTTGCACGGTTGGCACGGCAGCGAAAGTGGCAGGCAATCAAGGCGGCCAATGGGTTTGCCTGTATCAGCTGGCCCAGGGAATGGGGCGGTGCGGGCGGCACCGCAATGCAGCGTGTTATTTTCGGCGAAGAGGAAGCAAAGCGTGGCGTGCCGGATGCCTTCTTCGGCATTGGCCTCGGCCTGTGTCTGCCGACCGTCATCAAGTACGCGTCTGACCAGCAGAAGCAGGAAATGGTCGGCCCAGCGGTTCGCGGCGAACAGATATGGTGCCAGCTTTTCTCGGAACCCGGTGCCGGATCCGACCTTGCAGGCATCCGTACCAAGGCGGCCAGGGAGGGAGACACCTGGGTGCTCGACGGCCAGAAAGTCTGGACCAGCGGGGCGCATTATTCCGACTATGGCCTTGTCATTGCCCGTAGCGCCCCCGATGTGCCAAAGCACAAGGGTCTGACAATGTTTTTCCTGCAGATGGACGCGCCAGGCGTCGAAATCCGTCCCATCCACCAGATGTCAGGCGGAGTGGAATTCAACGAGGTTTTCCTAAACGAGGTCCGCATTCCCGATTCCCAGCGCCTTGGAGAAGTGGGCGAAGGCTGGAAGGTTGCGATCTACGCGCTAATGAACGAGCGGGTACAGGGCGGGAAGGAACGTGGCATCTCACCCGCGCAAACCATCGCGATGTCCCGCCGGATTCCGGTCGGCGAAGGAACACTCGCTGACGACGGCGCCTTCCGCTCCGCCTTTGCCGATTGGTACGTACGCACACGCGGTGTGCAGCTCACGCGCTACCGCACGCTTACCGCGATGTCGCGGGGACAGAGTCCGGGGCCGGAAGCCTCCATCGGCAAGCTCGTTACCGCGTTCGAGCTGCAACAGATGTCGCGCTTGCTGATCGAGGCACAGGGGGCCTACGGGATGATCGACGAGGAGGTGCTCGCTATCTTCGATGGCAAAGTGCACCATGATCTTTTGCATTCGCCGGGAATCCGCATCGCCGGCGGCACCGACGAAATACTTCGGAACATCATCGCTG
>JACKJP010000016.1 GCA_020637895.1 Rhodobiaceae bacterium | reverse complement strand
TGCGAAAGCGGCGCCGAAACCAGGGCGCTTTCCCGCCGCAACCATCTTGCGCGCACCGGCTTCGGCATAGCGGTCGATTTTCGCATAGGCATCCTGGAGCGTGCCGATGGGAAAGTGCAGCAGCGCCGCATCGAGTCGGCCCGTGCTGCCTTCCACGATCATCCGTTCATGAACGATGTCGGTTGAAAACCGCGCTTTCTCACGCCGTGCCAACCGCAGGACGTGGTCCGGCCACCAACCTGAATGGCGCATCCACCGCCCGAGAAAGTGGGATTTGCGGGGCATCTCGTAGCCATCCGCGGTGCCCGAAGCAACGGCCGCGACAATCTCGGTAGCGAGGTCCTCCGGCACGCTTTCATCCGCATCGATGGATAGAACCCATGGTTGGGTCGCCAGCGACAGCGCGTGCTGTTTCTGCGGCCCGAAGCCCGGCCATGCATTGAAGCTGACCCTGGCGCCGAGCGCCTCGGCAAGGTCTTGTGTCCCATCCGTCGATCCGGAATCGACGACGATGATCTCGTCGCAAAAGACGAGGCTGCGCAGACAGGTCTCTATATGAGCCGCCGCGTCCAGCGTGATGATCACGGCGCTGATGCCGGTGCGGGGCGCTTTATTGGGTGCGTTCATGCCAGAAGCGTCTCATTGAGCGGCTTTGCGGTAAAGCGCGACATCGCCCTGTCCACGTCCGCGCGTTCCGGGACGCTTGCCTCGTTTCCAAGATTTTGTATCGCATGCGCCGATGCAGCGCGCGCGTAGATGAAATGTTCGCGCCAGGGCTTGGAGCGATCCATCAGCCAGGATGCGCAGTAGGCCCCGTGAAACACGTCGCCGGCGCCGTTGGTGTCGACGACCTGCGCGGTCGGTACGTCAAGGGCAGGCAGGTGGGCAGGTTCCGTACCGTCTTCCTGCCAGATCATGCCTTCCGAGCCGAGTGTGACCCCGGCAACCTTTACGCCCTTGTCCTTGAGATAGCGGATGGTCTCCATCGGACGTTCGTCGCGCGCGCGGCAAAAATCTTCGGAGACCACTGCAACGTCGATATTGTCGAGCACCGCGTCGGTGTTCTCGCGCACGGTGCCGCCGTCCATCGATGTCAGGATGCCGGCCTGCCGGCAGATCTTCGCATAGTGCAGGGCGGCGTCCGGCTGATGCCCGTCAATATGGAGCAACCGGCATTGATCGAGGCTGAGTTGGGGGTAGGGGTGGAGATAGTGATCGTCGCGGCAGCGCACGATCGCTCGCTTCATGCCCCTTGGCATGACGAATGACAGCGCCGAGGCCCGAACCTTGCGTGCGTGGATGGAGACCCGGTAGCGGTCGGCCATGTCCAGAAACATCCTGCCGATCCAGTCGTCGCCGAGCACGCAGAGGAGATCGGGGCGGAAACCCAGTCTGGCGCAGGTGAACGCCGCGGTGACCGCGTTGCCGCCGAAGGCGACGGCGTAATCCTCAGCGACGGTCTTCTCGTCACCCGTAGGCAGATGGTCGACCAGGAAGGTGATGTCGATATAAGCCTGGCCGATAAAAAGCGATTCCATGAACGGACGGCTCCTTACGCGGATCGTTGTGCTTCTCACTTACGTGCATTCGCATCCGATTTCCACCGGCTGTTGGAGAAGCCGCCATGCGCTAGCGGTCGTCTGAATTCGCGGGCGCCGAAATAAATGACGTCGCGGAAAGTTCAATGTTTATTTGAAGTTAACTAGGGTCAGGACTCATTGATTGATCCAGAAAATGACCGCCGCCGCAATGCAAATCGCGGACAAAAATGTATGTGCGCAGCGGTCGTACCTGGTTGCGATACGCCGCCAGTCCTTCAACTTTGCGAACATATTTTCGATTTTGTGACGCTGCCTGTACAATTTCTTTGAGTAGCTGCTCGGCGTGGTGCGGTTTGATCGCGGTGGGATGCATGCTTTGATCTTGCGGGCTTTCAACGCATCACGGAACTCATCGCTGTCATAACCTTTATCGCCGATCAGCACCTTGGCATTCGGCATTGCCGGATACATCAATTTGGCCCCTACATGATCCGATAGCTGACCTTCGCTCAAGCAAAGGACAATTGGTCTTCCTTTGTCGTCACACAGCGCATGTAGCTTGGAGTTCAGGCCGCCTTTCGTACGTCCAATCCGGCGGGGAACGCCCCTTTTTTTGCTAAGCTGCAAGCAGTCCGGTGCACCTTCAGGTGTGTGGCATCAATCATGACGATGTCAGGCTCCGGCCCACTGGATACAAGGCCGCTGAAAATTCGACTAAAGATACCCATACGCGACCAACGGACGAAGCGATTGTAGAGTGTCTTGTGCGATCCATAAATCTCTGGCGCGTCCCGCCATCTCAGGCCATTGCGAATTACGTGAATGATCCCGCTGATGACACGGCGATCATCGACACGTGGTCTGCCGTGAGATCGTGGGAAGTAAGGCTTGATACGCTCAAGTTGGGTTTTAGTCAGCCAATAGCAATCAGACATGGGCAAGTCCTCCTGCTTACTTGAATCATACCTTGCAGGAGAACTGAATCCCTTGAACCAAAAACGACCGCCCCACGGACATGCCGCCAAACTTCGGGCATCAATTATGATCAAGATTTCGGTGGCCATCAGAGGCACAATTGATAGGCTTCACGGGAGGCCGTTATGGATTTTGTTGGAAAAGCACTTTGGTATATCGAGACACACTTTGAGGATGACATCACCCTCGACGATATCGCTGCCGTGGCTGGTATTTCAAAATTCCATCTCGTTCGTGCGTTCGGCACCTGTTTTGGAAAATCCGTCATGCGCTATGTCCGCGAGCGGCGTTTGACGGAAGCCGCCAAACGACTGGCTAGAACTGATGACGGCATTTTGGATGTCGCGCTTCAGTTTGGCTACAACTCCCACGAGGCATTCACGCGGGCCTTCAAAGCACAGTTTGGCGTTACGCCGGTCTCGATACCCAGAGCCCGTTCAACCGATGCCATCAAACTCGTGGAGCCGTTCCGAATGAATGAGATACCAACACCCGAACCTCTTGAACCGCGCATTGAAAGTGGAGACGCCATGCTCTTTGTCGGTCTCAAAAGGCGATACAACGATGACACAAGCGCTCAAATCCCGGCGCAATGGCAGGCCTTCCAGCCGTATATCGGAAACATCGAAAGACAGATTGGAAACGCCACTTTCGGCGTGATGTGCAACAGCGATGATGAAGGGAATATCGACTACCTCTCGGCCGTCGAAGTCAGTGCATTGGACGACAACGTTCCGAAACTCGATGTGCTACGTGTGTCACCTCAGATCTATGCCGTTTTCACCCATGACGGTGACGTTTCTGAAATCCGGCGTACATGGAAGGCAATCTTCGGCACATGGAGCCAGAACACGGATTACAAGCTCGTCGATGGACCGCAATTCGAGCGGTACGGGGAAAACTTCGATCCCAAAAGCGGCGATGGCGATATCGAAATCTGGATACCCGTTCACTGACCAGCAATGGTGCCCCAGCACATGGCTGGGTCGCGATCGAATCTGTACAATAGGCTCCATACAGCCAATCGCTAGTACTGAATTTAATGGGTCCTGAGCCTAAGCAGGCCTATGGTCGTGAAGCTTTGGAGATTGGCCTGTGCGGCGAAAGACCAGAAAAATACTGCTGGCGATACTGCTCGCTGTGGCCATGACCATCCCCTCGGTGGTCTTCTACCGTTACGTCGGTGCCTATGCGATCCAGAATTCGCACGAGCGGATCGGGCAGATCGGCCAGCGGATGTCCGCCTATGCAGAGCAGGTCGTTGACGGCGCGCTGACCGACATGGCGGCGCTTGTGTCGCAAGGTGTTGGCGCGTGCGGCGAGCGGGCGCGCGACCGGATGGTTTCCGTGCTCGACCGCAATCGCCAGGTCAGCCAGATCATCGTGGCCGACGTCCGGGGCCGGGAAAAATGCAGCGCATTTCTGCGCCGTCGCACGTCGACGCAATTCACCCGCGCGAACCAGGAACCATCAGCGCTTGAATTCGGACGCATGAATGGCGTCGATCAGGACCATACCTATATCGGGCTGCGTCAGTGGATTGATGACGAGACGACCCTGATTTTCGTCTACGCGCCGTCCGTCTTTTATCTTGATGTGTTGCCCGAAAGCTGGCGCTCGGCAAGCGACGTCATGCTGCGGCTTGACGAAAAGATGCGCTTTTCCATAGGCGAACCGTCGTCGGATTTTTCGCTTGCCGGGACGGAGCGGTATTTCAGCAGAACGGTGAGTTCGGGCCGCTTTCCATTCGCCATCGAGATCAGACTGGGCAACGAAGCCGGGACGAGGGATTTTGCACGCCTTCAGCGCCTTGGTACGGCGGCGATTGGCATTCTTTCATTCGTTATCGGCAGTTTTGGCGCGTTCGTCATTTTCCGCCCCCCGAGTATCGATGAAGACCTGCGCCAGGCCATCGAGGAAAAGCAGTTCATACCTTTCTATCAACCCGTCATCGATCTTGAGTGCGGCGGTCTGGCAGGCTGCGAAGTGCTGGCGCGACGGCGCATGCGCGACGGCACGATTATTTCGCCGCTGCATTTTATCGACCATCTCGAACATAACGGGATGATCGTCCAGGTCACGCGCATGCTGATGCGTCACGTGCGGGCCGACCTCAACGACCTGTGCCGCGACCGCTCGCGGCTCTACATCTCCTTCAACCTGTGCTCCCTGCATTTTCGTGACGACCAGATCGTGCGCGATGTGAAGGCGATCTTCGGCGACAGCGATATCCGCTATAGCCGGCTTGCGTTCGAGATTACCGAAAGGCTGCCGCTGGACGATCTCGATATGGCGCGCAAGGTCGTTTCCGACCTTCAGGCGCTGGGCTGCCGCGTGGCTCTGGACGACGCAGGCACGGGTCATGCGGGCCTGGCGATCCTGCAGCAGATTCCGTTCAACATCATCAAGATCGACAAATTCTTCATCGATACGATCGCAACCGGCGACGAGGAAACGCCGATCATCGACACGATCATCTCGCT
>JACKJP010000015.1 GCA_020637895.1 Rhodobiaceae bacterium | reverse complement strand
CGCGCTGGGTGCGCAGGTCTTCTTCGCGATCCTGACCTACAAGATGCATCAGTCATATCGTTCGACCCTCAGCCTGACCGCCGAGAAGGACGCGCTTATCGGCGAACTGGAGCAATCGAAATCGATCTCGGACGAAGCACGCAGGCGCGCCGAGCAGGCCAATCTTGCAAAATCACGCTTCCTGGCCACCATGAGCCATGAACTGCGCACGCCGCTGAACGCCATCCTCGGCTTTTCGGAAGTCATGAAGGACGAGCTTCTCGGCAAGCATGAGATCCGGCCTTATCAGGAATACTCGTCCGACATTCACAGGAGCGGTCAGCACCTTCTGAACCTGATCAACGAAATTCTCGACCTCTCGCGCATCGAGGCCGGGCGCTACAACCTCTCCGAGGAGGCCGTCTCGCTGCCCAATACGGTTGCGGAGTGTCACCACCTGCTCAAGCTGCGCGCGCAGGAGCGCGGCGTGAAGATCGTGGAAGACATCGCGCCCGGACTGCCGAAGATCTGGGCCGACGAGCGCGCGGTGCGCCAGATCGCGATCAACCTTCTGACGAATGCAATCAAGTTCACCCCCAATGGTGGCGTTGTAACGCTGATGGTCGGCTGGACGAAGGGCGGCGGCCAGTATCTCAGCGTCAGGGACAATGGACCCGGCATTCCCGAGGAAGAGATCCCGATCATCAAGCAGAGCTTCGGCCGTGGTAGCCAGGCGCTGAAAAACGCCGATGAAGGTTCGGGCCTCGGCCTGCCTATCGTCATCAGCCTCGTGGAGCTGCATGGCGGCCGCTTCGACCTTCAGTCGAAGCTTCGCGAAGGCACGACCGTGACCGTGATGTTCCCGCGCGAGCGCGTCATGACGGCATTGCCGCCGATGGGACGAGATAATTACGCGGCCTGATTCAGGCCTTTCCGGATACCCCGGCTTCGTCGAAAGTTCCCATCCCGCTGTGCAGGGCGGCAGCCGCGCGAACGATCGGAACGGCCAGCACAGCACCGCTCGCTTCGCCAAGACGCAGGGAGAAATCGAAAAGCGGCTCCTTTCCCATCGCCTTCAACATCCGATCATGCGCGGGTTCGGCCGATCTGTGCGCGAAGAGGCAATGGTCGAGCGACTCGGGGTTGATCTTCCAGAGCACGGCGACCGCGGCCGTGGCGGTGAAACCGTCGACAATCACCGGTATTTTTTCAAATCTGGCGGCGATGACCGCACCTGCCATGGCGGCCAGCTCTCGTCCGCCGACCCGGCGCAGCGCCTCGAGCGGATCTGCGAGCGCGTTGCCATGCAGTTTCAGCGCTTCATCGATCACAGCCGCCTTGCGTGCGACCCCTGCTGCATCAAGTCCGGTGCCGGGACCGGCCCAGTCGGCGCCCGTTCCACCGAACAGCGCAGCGCCAAGCGCCGCCGCCGATGTCGTATTGCCGATCCCCATCTCGCCGATGCACAGAAGGTCCGCGCCGCCGGCGATAGCCTCCATGCCGAACGCGATCGTTCCGGCACATGCCTTTTCGTCGAGCGCCGCCTCCTGCGTGAAATCGGCGGTCGGATAGTCGAGCGCCAGATCGAACAGTTTCAGGCCGACGTCATTGGCTGCGCACAGCTGGTTGATGGCGGCCTTGCCGTTTCTGAACGCTTCCATCATCTCGGCAGTAACGCTGGGCGGATAGGCAGAGACGCCCTTGGCCGCAATGCCGTGATTGCCGGCGAACACCGCGGCGACCGGTCGGTCGACCCGTGGCGGGTGCCGCCCCTGCCATGTCGCCAGCCACGCGGCGATCTCCTCAAGCCGGCCGAGCGCTCCAGCCGGCTTCAGCAGGCGGGCCTCTCTCGCAGCCGCCTTGGCTGCCGAGACCTCGTCCGGGGCCGGCATTCGGGCAACGAGGGCCCGAACATCATCGAAGGGCAATCCGGTGGCAGTCATGGGGAACTCCGAAGTGATGCCAGAACGCCGATCGGCTGGGCATGAATCGGTGTGGCAGAATCTTTGCCGTGTCGTATACGCTTCGCGGCACAACAATCAACCGGAGCCGAAGATGAACCTGGAACGCGCGGGCGAAGAGACAGCCGGATGGCTTGCCGATACGCGTGACGCACTGCGCTTCTTCACGCGCCTGCCGGTAGTCTCGCGCGACGGCGATCACGGCCTGCCGCCATTTGCACGCACGCTCAGGGCGTTTCCGCTGGTCGGGATTGCGACAGGCGGCATACAGGCGCTTTTCCTCGTCATGATCACCTGGCTGACGGGATCGCCGATGCTGGGCGCCATCGCGGCGCTGGCCGCGGGCCTCATTGCGACTGGAGCCTTTCACGAAGACGGACTTGCAGACATGGCAGACGGCTTTGGCGGCGGCTGGGACAAGGCCCGCAAGCTTGAGATCATGAAGGACAGTCGCCTTGGCACCTATGGCGCATCGGCGCTGCTTCTGGCGCTCCTGTTCCGCGTCGGTGCCGTGTCGGTTCTGGCGGAGCGGCTGGGGCCGGTCGCAGCCGGCGCGGCGCTGATCGGAGCGGAAGCGATATCCCGGGCAGCCTCGCTCCACATCGGCTATGCATTGCCCGCCGTTCGCCGCGAAGGCGCGTCCTATGCGGCCGGCCGGCCCTCGGGCGAGGCCTATGTAACAGCGTGGATCGCCGCCGCCCTCATCGGCATTTTCACGGTATGGCCGGCGATATCCCTGCTCGCGCTCGCAGCGGGCGCGGTGGCAGCGGCCCTTGCCGCGACAGGCGTCGCCTCGCTTGCACACCGTCAGATCGGCGGTCAGACCGGCGACGTCGCCGGCGCGGCACAGCAGCTGTGCATCGTGGCCTTCCTTGCGGTCCTGACCGCGTTCACCCATCTTTGAACGTGATGGACCACACTGCACCGACCGTTAAAAGCCCCTGCTGCGGGGTCTGCTTCATCGACCCTGCCACCGGCTGGTGCGCGGGATGCTGCCGTACCGGGGATGAAATCGCGGCCTGGCCGAGCCTCAACGACGAACAGCGACGGACTCTGATCGCTACGCTGGAAGCACGCAATGGCGGTCCGCTGCCATGAACCGTGTGCTGCTGCTTGCCGGTCTTGCCGTGCTTATCGTCGGGGGTATCGCCCTCATCCTGCGCCATGACGCCGCCACCGACTTTGCCAATGAGGACCTTGCCCAACTCGTCTCGCTTGGCGCGCTGCTGATCGTGATCGGCGGGAGCGCACTTGCCGGAGCGCGTTCACCCGGCGCCCTTGCGCGCGGCTTTGCCTCGGCGATCAGCTGGGCGCTGATCGGGGTCGTTCTGGTCGTGCTTTACACCTTCCGCAACGATCTGACGCTTGTGGCGGACCGCGTGATCGGCACGCTTGTGCCTGGACACGCCACGGTAACGGCCGAGGGCGAAGTCGTACTGCACCGGTCCATAGACGGCCATTTTCATATCGCCGCGCAGGCCAATGGCGGCGACATCAAAATGATGGTCGATACCGGCGCCACGCGAACGTCGCTCAAATCCTCCGATGCTCGCCGCGCCGGCATCGACATGAACAATCTTGATTACATCGTGCCGGTCAGCACAGCCAACGGACGCGCAATGATGGCGAGGGCCACCGTCGACCAGCTGAGCTTCGGCGGCGTGACGCTGCGCGGACTTGGCGTGCTGGTCGCGCCCGAAGGAGCGCTCGACGTCAGCCTTCTCGGCAACAACGCGCTCAACCGGTTTTCAAGCATGTCGATCAGTGGCGACCGCCTTGTCCTGACGCCTTAGCACTTCTTTAACCAGCACCGAAGAAGCCCGCCTCATTTTCAGACTTTCTTGGCGAAGCGCTGACACGATCCGGCCGATTGCTATCTGCCGGAGTGCCATAAGCGATGCGCCTATTCATCATTGCCGCGGGTTTTGCCGTCCTTGCCGCGCTGGCAGCGCCGCTCCTGGACAAGCAGAGCGATGCGGTTGCGGAACAGACCGCCGCAGCGCCCAGGAAGGATCAGGTCCGGTCCGCCTTTGCCGGCGCGCGAGAGGAAATCTCGCGTCACCGCAGCGGTCACTATTATACGGAGGCCACCATCGACGGGCGCGACATAGCCGTGCTGGTCGATACGGGCGCAAGCTCGATTGCCCTGACATATGAGGACGCCGAGCGCATCGGCCTGAGCCCTGCCCGGCTGGACTACAATATCAGGGTCCAGACGGCGAATGGGGAGGGCCGCGCGGCGCGCGTGGTGCTCAGCCGTGTTTCCATCGGCTCCGTGACGCTTCGGGACGTCAATGCTAACGTCGCGGAAAAAGGCATGCTCGGCGTTACGCTCCTCGGCATGAGCTTCCTTGGACGCCTCAGCTCTTTCTCGGTCGAAGGCGACCGCCTGGTTCTCAAGCAATAGGAATAGCCCAGCACCCGGCTTGGCTCGGAACCCGGCTTGCGCTACCCACATTACCGACATGATTGGGCGCTTTTGTGCGCCGCACCAATTTCATTCTGAGGACCGATAGCCCCATGTTTCCCAAGCCCGTTGCCAGTGCCGCCACCAACACCGCCGAATTCGAGAGGCTGCCGCTGGTGAAGCCGACAGGTTTCCGCGAATACGACGCGCGCTGGCTTTTCGAGACGGAACTGAATCTGAAGGGCGTGCAGGCGATCGGTCTGGGTATCGGAACGCTGCTGGGTGAACTGGGCGTCGAACGGCATATCGTCGTCGGCCATGATTTTCGGTCCTACTCGCAATCCATCAAGCTGGCGCTGACGTCCGGCCTGCTCGCCGCCGGGTGCCGCGTCCGCGATATCGGCCTTGCGGTAACGCCGATGGCCTATTTCGCGCAGTTCGATCTCGACGCCCCAGCAGTCGCGATGGTGACGGCAAGCCATAACGACAATGGCTGGACCGGCATCAAGATGGGCGCCGACCGGCCGCGCACCTTCGGCCCCGACGAAATCGGCCGGCTGAAGGAAATCGTGATGTCAGCATCGTTCGACATGCCGGGCGGCGGAAAGCTGGAAAGCGAAGACGGGGTCGCGGAACGCTACATGGCGGACCTTGCGAAAGGCCATAGACTGTCGCGTCCGATCAAGGCTGTCTGCGCCTGCGGCAACGGCACGCCATCGGTTTTCTCACCGGACGTATTGCGCGCCATCGGTGTCGATGTCGTCGAGCTGGACTGCACGCTCGACTGGACCTTTCCGCGCTACAATCCGAACCCGGAAGACATGAAGATGCTGCACGCGATTGCCGAGAAGGTGCGCGAGACGGGCGCGGATGTCGGGCTCGGCTTCGATGGCGATGGCGACCGCTGCGGCGTCGTCGACAATGAGGGCGAGGAAATCTTTGCCGACAAGATCGGCCTCCTGATCGCCCGCGATCTGGCAAAGCAGATGCCGAACGCGAAATTCATCGCCGATGTGAAATCGACCGGACTGTTCCTGACCGATCCGGAACTGCTCTCAACCGGAGCGACCACCGAATACTGGAAGACCGGCCATTCCTACATGAAGCGGCGGGTTAACGAGACCGGTGCCCTCGCGGGTTTTGAGAAGTCGGGCCATTTCTTCTTCAATCCGCCGGTCGGGCGCGGCTATGACGACGGTTTGATTTCGGCCATCGCGGTGCTGGAGATGCTCGACCGCAACCCGGGCAAGTCCATGGCGGATCTGCGCCGTTCGCTGCCGCAGAGCTGGCAGTCGCCCACCATGTCGCCGCATTGCGCCGACGAGATCAAATATGAGGTGGTCGACCGGACGATCGCGCATTTCAAATCGCGCATCGAGAAGGGCGAGCCTTTCGCCGGGCAGAAGGTACGCGACATCGTTACCGTCAACGGCATCCGCATCATCCTTGAAGACGGCAGCTGGGGGCTGGTGCGCGCATCGTCCAACAAGCCCGAACTCGTCGTCGTCGTGGAAAGCCCGGTCTCCGAAAAGGGCATGCGCGATGTCTTCGCCGAGATCGACGGCTATCTCTCCGCACAGCCGGAAGTCGGGGAATACAACCAGAAAATCTGAGCGCCGAATGTGGTAAGAAGGCTCCGGCGGTCATTCATGAACCTTCGGAGCCCACCATGGCGGAGCGGCAGACACCACCCACGCGATACTATGACGATCTGGTGAAGGGTTTTCCCTCAATGGAGGGCAAGACCGTCTTCATTACCGGCTGCACATCCGGCACGGGGCTCGTTCTGGCAAAGACCTGCGGCAGCCTCGGCGCCCATGTCGTGATGCTGAACCGCCCCTCGCCCCGTGCGGATGCCGCGCTGAAGGCGATGACCGATGCCGGGTATGACGCAGTACTGGTGCCGTGCGATCTCAGCCGTTTTGCAAGTGTGAGAGCGGCAGGCGCTGCATTGCGCGAACGCTATGCCGCGAGCGGCTGCGACGTCCTTTGCAACAATGCCGGCATCATGGGCATGCCCGACGAGGCAACGGTCGATGGTTTCGACACGCAGATGCAGTCTAACCATCTTTCACACTTTCTGCTGACGCATGAAACCTGGCCGCTGCTGGAGACCGCGGCGCGGCTGCGCGGCGAAGCGCGTGTCGTCAATCATTCCTCCGGAGCGCGAAACCAGCCCAAGCGCCCCCTGATGGCGCGTCATCTTCAGGCCTATGGCGGCAAGCTTGGCGGCGACAGATTTCCCGGCATTGCCAAATGGGTCCGCTACCAGCAGTCAAAACTCGCCAATCTGCTTTTCACCTACGCTCTGCATGAGCGCGCAAGCCAGCGCCCCGGCAACCGTGTCAAAGCTCTCTGTGCGCATCCCGGACCGACCGACAGTGGGTTGCAGGCCAAGACGACGGCGACAAGAACGAGTGGGTTCATCGACAGGATTCTCATCCGCCGCGTGCTCAAGGATCCGAACTCCGTTGAGGACGGGACTTCGGGTATTGCCCGCTGCTGCTGCGAACCCGGGCTGGAAAGCGGAACGTTTTACGGGCCCGTCACAATGGGCAAGCACGGACCGGCTGTCCTCATGCCAGAGGAACGTGACCCATCGGCGGAATCCATGCTCTGGGATGAGAGCCTCAAGGCGACCGGCGTCACGAAATTCTTCGGTTGAGCCCTAGCCCCAAAGGCTCCAGGCAAAGCGCGCCGACACGGAAAGCAGGAAAAGGCCGAAGGCGATCTCAAGCTTTCGCTTTTCCATAGCGTGAGCGATCCGCACGCCGAGCGGCGCGCAGGCGGTCGAGATCGGGCCGACCAGCAGCAGCCCCAGCACATTGACATAGCCAAGCGAAAGCGGCGGCAGGCCAGCCTCGCCCCAACCGGCCAGGACAAAGCCAACGGCGGCTGGAATGGAAATCAGTACACCGAGCCCGGACGATGTCGCCACCGCCTGATGGATGGGCCTTCCGTAGAGCGTCATGACCGTGTTGTTGAGAACGCCGCCGCCGACGCCCATCAGAGTTGAGATCAGCCCGATCGCGAAACCGATGACGGCGCGCAGCGGGTTGCCGGGCAGATCGCTGCCAAGCCTGATCCCCTGCGTACCGAAGATCATCCTGAAACCGACGATCAGCGCGATGATCGCGAAGATCGATTTCAGCCCGCTGGCGGAAATGTAGTTGGCGACAAAAGTCCCTGCGGCAACGCCCACAAGGACGGGCACGACCCAGGCTCGAAGGACATCCATATCCACCGCCCCCCGCGCCTTGTGGGAGAGAAAGGAACGGATCGACGTCGGGATGATGATCCCAAGCGACGTGCCGACCGAAATATGCATGCGGACGGCCTCATCGACGCCGAGCATCGTCAAGAACCAGTAGAGCACCGGCACCAGCACCGCGCCGCCGCCGATACCGAACATGCCGGCCAGCAGGCCGCCAATGGCGCCGGAGGCGGCAAGCGAGAGAGCCAGCCAGGCGAGTTCGGACCAGCTCGCATCGATCATGACGGATCACGCCTCATGCGGCATCCGCTTCCGCGCTGTCGCCAATGGCAGCAACCGCGCGTTCGATCACCTCGATGCCAGCACCGGAGCGAACGCTTTCGACCGTCAGGATCTGCCGCCAGCGGCGCGCGCCGGGCACGCTCTGGAACAGGCCCGTCATCGGTTTGACAATGGTCGACAGGCGCGTTCCCTTCGCCAGCATCGCTTCCACGTAGGGGAGATGCGCCCGCACGGCCTCTCTCAGGTCAGTGGCTGGTGCCTGCGCATCGAAGAACAATGGATCGACACCGGCGAGAATACCAGGATGCCGGAATGCCGCCCTGCCCAGCATCGCGCCATCGACATGGGCAAGATGCGCCTTCGCATCTTCCAGCGTCTCTATCCCGCCATTGATAACGATCGTGAGATCGGGCCGGCGCGCCTTCAACCGGTGTACGCGATCATAGTCGAGCGGCGGGATATCGCGGTTTTCCTTCGGGCTCAAACCCTTCAGCCAGGCTTTGCGCGCGTGAACGATGAAGGTTCCGCAACCCGCATCGGCGACACGGTCGACGAAGTCATCCAGACCAGTCTCAGGATTGCTGTCGTCGATGCCGATCCGGCACTTGACGGTCACAGGGATGCGAACGGCCTTCTGCATGGCTGCAAATACGGACGCGACAGTTTCCGGCTCTGCCATCAGGCAGGCGCCGAACCTGCCCGATTGAACGCGGTCGGACGGGCAGCCGACATTGATATTGATCTCGTCATAGCCGAAGGCTTCGCCGATGCGCGCAGCTTCGGCCATGTCCTGCGGTTCAGAACCGCCCAGTTGCAGAGCGACCGGGTGTTCGGCATCGCTGTAGCCCAGCAGCCGGTCCCGGTCGCCGTGAATGACGGCGCCCGCAGTCAGCATTTCGGTATAAAGCAGCGCGTGACGGGTCAGCTGCCGGTGAAAGGCGCGGCAGTGGCGGTCCGTCCAGTCCATCATCGGCGCGACGGAGAATTGGTGCGGGAGATTGTTCAAAGCCTGTTCCTGCGGCAATGCCTGTCCTGCGTATCGCCCGCAGGCGCCCGACGTATAATCGCTTCGGGCCTGGAAGCAAAACCAATCCGGCATTGCCGGCGCGGGTTGAAGCGCTGAACCCTGTGCGGTGCTGCGTGCAAGCGGCAGGCTAGTGGTGAGGGCCTTCGCCGCGCGCGATGGCGATATGATGGGCCTGATGATGCGCGCCAAGCGTCATCACACCGATAAAGCCCAGTCCCTTAAGCTTTTCCATGTCCGCCGGATCGCTCGCCATGGCGATCAGCGTCGCACCGTTTTCATTTGCAGCCGCCTCATAGGTGAAGCCGCCAACACCGTTCATCGTGGCCGCATGCGCTTCCACCATGCGTGCGATGGAATCCCTGACCTCGCCCTCGCCAGTGACGGTAAATTTCATCCCGCCATCAACCGCTTCCGAGGCGACCCGGGCGCGCAGTGTGACATTGTCCATGTCGATCAGGTGCTGACGGAGCGCCTCAAGATCCACTTTCGACCAATCCGTCATCTCGTCTGCCATCAATATCTCGACGATTTCCTGAATCGCGGCAAAAGCCCCCTGCCCGGCCTCAGCCAGCTGCGCAGTTTCGTCGGCCGCCTGTGCCTGTCCATGCGTGCCGTGCTGCATGCCCGGTTGATGTACCATACCGGAATGCTGGGCCATTGCAGATGCCGGGACCAAGGCAAACAGGGCTACGAGAACGAGAGATTTCATAAGGCTGACTCCGCTTTTCAATACAGCCACCTTGCCATGGGTAGGCCGGCAATAACATGATCGCTATCATGTCAGGGCCATTGGCGATCATTTTCAGCGACGGTCAGCCCAGCGAGATCGCGGCGGGCGAATATCTGTTTCACCGGGACGATCCGGTGCGCTGGATGTTTCTCGTACTGGAAGGCGAAATCAGGCTCCTGCGCTATCAGGAAAACGGCGACCCCGTGATCCTGCAGCGTGCGAGCGACAAAGAAATCCCCGCTGAAGCCTCACTGTTCTCCGACCGCTATCACTGCGATGCCATAGCCGCCGCGCAAAGCCGCGTGCTGGCCATCCCGAAAGCTGCATTTCATCAACGGCTGAAAGACGATCCCGAACTTTACAACGCCTGGGCGGCACGGCTTGCGCGCGAAGTTCAGCGCGCCCGCCAACGCAGCGAAATCCTGACGCTCAAGACCGTTTCGCTACGGCTGGATGCTTGGCTCACATGGAACAGCGAGCTGCCGCCCAAAGGGGCATGGCTGCGCCTCGCGCAGGAAATCGGGGTAAGCCCCGAGGCGCTTTACCGCGAAATCGCGAAACGCAGAAAGCGGCAGTGATATAGACAAACACCCGCCCCGGTATCAGCGGAGCGGGTGCTCTGGATTGATAGACCGTGCGCTATTTGCCGCTAAGGCTGGCGGCCATATCGACCAGCGAGAGGAATTCGGCGCGGTAGCCATCCGGGTCGCTGCCCCGTGCGCCCTGTGCAAGAGCGCGTATGTCAGCGTAGGACGTGGCATCCAGCTCCGGATTGCCTCTCAACTTCTGCCCGAAACCGGCAACCGCTACGGCGAAGCGCGTGGCCGGATCAGCGCTTTCCACGCTGTCCTTGATCAGCGCCTTGCCGATCGGGGTTTCGATCAGCCGGCTGGTTTCGCTGTCGATAGGCTTGTAGCGCAGCTTGACGTAGCCGATCTCGCCGCTCGTATCGGCACTGCGGCGCTGCGGCTCGGCCGTCTGGTAGCGCAGCGGATCGTTCAACACGCCTTTCGAGCCGACCGGCGTGATCTCATAGAGCGCCGTCACGCTCGCGCCGGAGCCGACATCGCCGGCATCGACCTTGTCGTTGTTGAAGTCCTCGCGGTTCAGCGCCCGCGTCTCATAGCCGATCAGGCGGTACTCGGCGACGGCGGCGGGGTTGAACTCAACCTGGATCTTCACGTCCTTGGCGATCGGCACGAGCGTCGCACCAACCTCGGCGGAGAGGACGCGCTGCGCCTCGCGGAAGCTGTCGATGTAATAGGCGGCACCGTTCCCGTTCTGGGCCAGCGACTGCATGCCCTGATCGTTGAGATTGCCGGTGCCGAAGCCGAGCACGGAGAGGAAGATGCCCTCGGCGCGTTTGGCCGCGATCAACCGTTTCAGTTCCTGATCGGAAGACACACCGACATTGAAATCGCCATCGGTGGCCAGGAGAACGCGATTGATTGTTCCATCGGCTTTGGCGCTTTGGGCCAGCCGGTAGGCGGTTTCGATCCCTGCCGCGCCCGCGGTCGATCCGCCCGGCTGCAGATTGTCGATGGCTGACATGATTTTTGCCCGCTCGCTCGCCGGCGTCGGTTCGAGAACCACGCCCGCCGCGCCGGCATAGGTCACAATGGAAACCCTGTCGTCTGCATTGAGGCTGCCGAGCAGCGTGCCGAAGGCCCGTTTCAGCAGGGGCAGCTTGTCGGGCGCGTTCATCGAGCCCGAGGTATCGATCAGGAAGACCAGATTGGCGGCGGGCCGGGATGCCGCCGGCACCTCGTATCCCTGAACGCCGATACGGACGATCTGACGACCCTCGCCCCAGGGGCTCGGCACGACGCCGAGCGACGTCTGGAAAGGCGTCTCGATCGACTGCGGGACCGCATAGTCATAGTGGAAGTAGTTGATCAGCTCTTCCACGCGCACCGCATCCGGTGGCGGCAGCATGCCCGCTTCAAGCGTCTTTCGCACATAAGAATAGGAGGCGGTATCGACATCAATGGAGAAGGTGGAAACCGGCGCTTCGGCGACCGACTGGAAACCGTTGTCGGCAAACTGCTGGAAGCGGTCACCGCTTTGATAGCCGGGCGACGGCATGACGGGAGCCGGCGCTATCGCGCGGTTCTGCACCGCGAGCGCTGCGGGGGCTGCCGCCCGCTCGCGGCTTTCCATCTTCGCTTCCGCTTGTGGCAGCGGGCGAGCGCCGGAAAGACTGCCGCCAAAATCCTGCCGGGCGGGTTCCTGCCGGGGCGGGGCGGCATCCATCATCCGCCCGGCTTCGGACGCTACCGGCGGCGGCGCGGGACGCGCCTCAGGGCGCGCTTCCGCTTCATCGCGCTCAATTCGCTGCGCCGTCGTATCGATGGTCCTCGGCGGCATGCCAGTCAGATTCGTGGTGCTGAGCAGCATGACGCTGAGCGGCACGAGAAGAACGCCGGCGGCGGCGATGCCAACGGGGATACGCAGATTGTTCATGGACCAAAATCCTTTGCCTGGAATGATGGACCTGAGACGCTGCCCGGCGGCATTTCCTTTGGATTTTTCCGTTTGTGCGGCATCGTAAGCTGCAAGCGCGGCATCCAGCGCTTCGGCTTTCGCCTTGCTGCCTGCCGGCGGAACCTTGTCGCCCCTGAGCGCATCCAGCATGTCGAATTCATCGCTCATTGCATCCGCTCCTTCAGGCTCTTGCGCGCCTCGTGTACATGCCATGAGACCGTTGCTTCCTTGACCCCGAGTACGTTCGCAGCCTCGGCATGGCTCAATTCCTCCGCATAGACGAGCAGAACCGCATCGCGCTGCTTTGACGGCAGCGCACGGACAGCGGCCCAGAGCTGGTTTGAGAACACAGTTTCTTCCTGATCGGGTGCCACGACCTCGCCGCGCGTCTCCATATAGGCCGCATCGCGCCGCGCCTGACGCCCAGCCTTTCTCTGCCGGTCGCGAACGGCATTCAGAACGATGCGATAAAGCCAGGTTGAAAAAGCAGCACGGCCGTCGAAGCTGTCGATCGCAAGTGCAAGCTTCACGCAGACGTCCTGTGCTATGTCCTCCGCGTCACCGACGGATCCGGACCAACGTGCCGCTGTCCTGTGGATTCGGTCGTAATTCCTCTCGATCAGGAGCGCGAAGGCAGCGCGATTGCCCGAGCGTGCCCGCTTGACGAGAAGCGTGTCCTCATCCGGTTCGCTCGTTGCCGTTGCCGCCACCAGACCGGCGGCCATTTCGGCCGGTTGTGCCAAGTCGATCCCCGCTTCGCGCCTTGTGTTCGTCATCTATGACGCTCCAGCGTGGCAAAACCTTGGGCAGAAATTTCAAAAAATTCTGGCTGCGATGCGTCGGCAGCCCGACAACGATTGCAAGGCGGCCCGGACTTCATGAAAGATGGGGCATGGAAGAGCTTGCCCGCCTGCGTGAAACCATCCGGGATCGCCGGCTTGCCGACGAGCGTGCCGTGCTCGACACGCTCTTCACCGCGCTTGCCCCGTCTGCCGAGCAGCGCCGCGCCATATGCGAAAGGGCGGTGCAGCTGATTGCCGAAATCCGCGAAGACGACCGGCCGGGACTTATGGAATCGTTCCTCGCAGAATACGGGCTTTCAACGAGTGAGGGCATTGCGCTGATGTGCCTGGCGGAAGCCCTACTGCGGGTGCCGGACGCGGCGACCATCGACGAGCTCATTGAGGACAAGATCGCTCCCTCGAGCTGGAGCCGGCATCTCGGCCAATCGTCATCGCCGCTGGTCAACGCCTCGACCTGGGCGCTGATGCTGACCGGGCGCGTCCTCGACGACGATGCCTCGCAAGGCATCGCGCATGTGCTGCACGGCGCGCTCAAACGACTGGGGGAACCGGTGATCCGCCTTGCCGTCAAGGCGGCCATGCGCGAGCTCGGCAGCCAGTTCGTGCTCGGCGAGACGATCTCGGACGCGCTGCAGCGAGGCAGACCGCTTCAGGAAAGGGGCTACGCATATTCCTATGACATGCTCGGCGAAGCCGCGCTCACCGCTCGGGACGCGTTGAAATTCTTCGATGCCTACCGCGATGCGATCAAAACGCTCGGGCAACACGCCAGGTCCGCTGACGTCCGCGAAAATCCCGGAATCTCCATCAAGCTTTCCGCGCTGCA
>JACKJP010000014.1 GCA_020637895.1 Rhodobiaceae bacterium | reverse complement strand
CCTTCCAGTCCGACAGCGGGTAGTGGACGATATGGCATTTCGGCCCCGCCCAGAGCGTTGCCGCATTCCACCTGAGATCCTCGGGCATTTCGTCTATCGGGATGACGGAGCGATATGTCGTATGGCCCGAAACGCGCGGCGGGCCGTCATTGGCAAGCTGACGGCGCACCGAAGACCACAGCCCGTCAGCGCCGATCAATACGGACCCGGTGACGCGCGTTCCATCCGCGAGCAAGGCTGTGACGGTGTCGCCGTCCTGTTCATAGCCGGTGACTTCGCTGCTGGTGCGCAGATCGACCAGTGCACTGTCCCGGCATCGGCGCAGAAAGATCGCATGAAGGTCGCCGCGATGGACGACGGCATAGGGGTTGCCGAACCGCGAGCGGAACGCGTCGCCGAGCGGAATGCGGACGATCTCTTCGCCCTCCAGCGCATCCATCAGCCGCAGATTGTCGATGTAGATGGCAAGCTTGCGCGCCTCATCCCCTACGCCGAGATAATCGAAGGCATGAAAGGCGTTGGGGCCGAGCTGGATGCCAGCCCCGATCTCGCCGAGCTGCGGCGCCTTTTCCAGAACGATGCTGGCGATACCGCGCTCTGACAGCCCTGAAGCAAGGGCAAGGCCGCCGATACCGCCGCCGGCGATCAGGATCGGTTGTGAAGACACAATCAAGTCCCTTCTTCAGACCGCGGCAGCGCGCTGGTTGTCCATGCGCTGCTTCTTGGCATGCATGGCGGCGCGATAGCCGAAGACCATCGCCGGACCGAGCGTTGTACCGGGGCCCGGATATGTGCCCTTCATCATGGAGGCCATGTCGTTGCCGCAGGCATAAAGCCCGGTGATCGCCTCGCCCTTCCCGTTCATGACCTGTGCATCCGCATTGGTCTTGATGCCGGCACTGCAGGCGCTTTCCGCCGGCCAGATCGGCAGAGCCACATAGGCCGAGCCTTCAACCGGGCCAAGGCAGGGATTGGGCGCGTGATCGGGATCGCCGTTGAACTTGTTCAGTTCCGTCTCGCCGCGATGGAAATCCGCATCGACACCGGAAACGGCAAATTCGTTGAAACGCCTCACCGTTGCTTCCAGCGCGGCCGGATCGATGGCGAGCCTTGCGGCCAGTTCCGCCAGCGTCGGCGCCATGCGGATATAGCCGTTCTCGACGAAAGGCTTCAGATTGCGCGTTTCCGGATAGATGACGCCAAGACCCCATTTTTCGACGAACTCGGCGCTGCACAGAAGGTATACCGGCTTGGTCGGCGACCAGGCCTTGTTGTCGAGGATCGCCTGCGAGAAGTGGTGATAGGAATCGGCCTCGTTGGTGAAGCGGTTCCCCGTGCTGTCGACCGCGATCAGACCGGGCTTCGCGCGGTCCAGATAGAGGTGGGAAAAGAGGCCGCTCCAGCCCTTCTTCGGCGGTGTGACGGAGACAGGCTGCCATAGGCCCGCGCCCAGATGGCTGTCTTCATCGGCAACGGCGCCGGCACGGCGGGCGACATTCAGCCCGTCGCCCTGCACTGTATCGCAGACGAGCGAATGGGTTGGGGGCTTCGGCATGAATTCCTCCCACAGTCTGGGGTCATGCGCGACACCACCGGTCGCAAGGACGATGCCGTTGCGGGCACGTATATTCCTGCGCCCTTCGGGCGTGTCGAATGCAGCGCCCGTTACAGCGCCATCCTCCACGATCAGTTCGGCGATCGGCGCATTGAACATGATGGGGACATTTCGCTTGCGCAGGCTGTAGAACAGCCGGCCGACAAGCGCGTTGCCCATGACCAGCCGCGTACCGCGCGAGAAACGCAGGCGATCGGCAAAATAGCGGAGCACCAGCTTCACCGAATGCATGAAGCTGATGCGTGACTTGAAGCGGTTGAGCAGATGGATGATGTCCATCTTGCCGACCATCATGCCGCCAAGCAGCATGAATTCACCGAGCGGCGGGCGCACGCGTTCAAAATCGTCGCCCAGCAGGCGCCCGTCGAACGGTTCGGGCATGATCGCCCGCCCGGTAACCGCCGCGCCCGGCAAACCGACATAATCGGGATGCTTGATGCACGGCAGAAAGTTCACGTCCGAGCGCGCGACGATATCGTCGATGGCTGCCGGACCGCTATCGAGATAGGCCTTGCGCAGGTCCAGTCCGTGATCGCCGATCAGTGCCTGCAGATATTCGGCAGCGGCTTCCTTCGTGTCCGGGTAGCCGGCGTCGCGGTTTTGCGTGTTTCCCGGAATCCAGAGCGTGCCGGCCGCCCGCGCAGTGGTGCCGCCAACCTTGTCCGATTTCTCGCAGAGCAGAACGTCGAGCCCTTCGAGCGCCCCGACCAGAGCCGCCGTCATGCCGCCGCATCCCGCACCCGCAACAACCAGATCGACCTCGTCGTCCCAGCGTGTCGTCCCGTTCATCGCCGCTCCTCCCCCAATCGTTATTCGGCGTCCGGCTGGATTTCCGGACGCGCTTTTTCAAATGCCGGCAGCGCCGCGCACGTTTTCTCTATCTCCAGCAGCCGAGGAAAGGCATCGAGCGCGCAGTTGAAACGCCTCGCACTGTGCAACTGGGGCATGAGGCAGACATCCGCCAGGCCGGGCTTGTCGCCAAAGCAGAACGCGCCATTCTTGTGTCGGCGGGCTATTTCCTCGCAGCCGGCCAGCCCCTGCCCGATCCATGCCTGACACCAGCGCTCGACCGCTTCATCTGACTGGCCGAGTTCTCCCTTGAGATATTGCAGCACGCGGAGATTGGCGAGCGGATGGATGTCGGCGGAGATGTGAAGCGCGAAACTGCGCACCTCGGCCCGCTGGAACGGATCGTCTGGCAGCAGCTTTGCTCCGCCCTGCGTTTCATCAAGCCATTCAATGATGGCAAGCGACTGGCTAAGCACACCCTGATCGGTTTCCAGCGCCGGCACCAGCTTTTGCGGATTGAGGTCCGCAAACTCGGGCTTCTTGTGCTGGCCGCCGTCGCGCCGCAGGTGAACGGAGACGAACTCGGGCTCAATGCCCTTCAGGTTGAAGGCGATCCGGCACCGATAGGCCGCCGAAGAGCGAAAATAGCCGTAAAAACGCATCATCTCCGCCTTTCCGGCTCAATCGGCGTCGCCGATGGTAATTTCGACCGGTTCGCAGCCGTCGATCGTTCCGATGAGCTTGTCGCCGGTTTTGACCGGCCCGACCCCTGCCGGGGTTCCGGTGAAGATCAGGTCGCCCGCCTTAAGGTGATAGAAGCCGGAGAGATGGGAGATAAGTTCGGGAACGGACCAGATAAGATCGTCCAGCGAAGCGTTCTGCTTCGTCTCGCCATTGACCTTGAGCTCTATGGGCTTTCCGGCGAGTGGGCCGAACCCGTCAGCCTCGGTCAGCGGCGCAATTACGGCTGAATTTTCAAACGCTTTGCCAAGGTCCCAGGGGCGCCCCTTCTCACGTGCGGCGATTTGCAGATCGCGGCGCGTCATGTCGAGACCACAAGCGTAGCCAAAGACCGCATCCATGGCGCGATCCTTGGAAACCTTGTAGGCAGGGCCGCCAAGAGCGACGACCAATTCCATTTCGTAGTGGCAATTCTGCGTACCGGGCGGATAGGCAATCGTTCCCCCGCTTGGCGCATAGGCTGACGCGGGCTTCGTAAAATAGAACGGGGCCTCGCGGTCGACCTCGAAGCCCATCTCCTTGGCGTGCTCGGCGTAATTCCTGCCGACGCAGAAAATCCGGTTGACCGGATACTGCTCGCTGCGGCCGGCGATTGGCAGCAGCACCGGTGGCGGTGCCGCGAAAACAAGATGATCCGACATCTCAGGCCCGCCCTCGCTCTTCGTAGAAACCGATCTTTTCTTGTAGCGGCCTGTCGTGGATCCGGATCAGGAACGCTGGGTCCTTGCCGCCCGCCTGATGATCGATTTCAGAAAACACGGGCGCGGAGAAAGTATCGCCTCGCTTCCAGTTAACCGTCTTGCCGTTCACGGTGCTGCTACCCGCACCGTCAATCACGTGAAAGACGTTGCTCGAGGATGTAACGGGCGCTCTCACCTTGTCGCCGGCGGCGAGCATCATCGCTGTAAATCCCATGGTTGGCAGGCAGGGTTCGCCCGTTTCAGGGTTCACGTAATCAAGTTCGACGGCGCGGCCCCGGTCTGTATAGGCGGCTAACTTTTCAAGTCCGGCGCGCGTCTTGCTCCACGGATAGCGCAGCTGCGGGTACTTCGCCCGCGCGCTGCCGGGGGCACGTGTCGGCACCAGGCCGGCCTCGGCATATTCCAACATCGACGAATCGGGGCGGTTGCGCGGAGTCTGAAATTCGCCTTCCACGGCGTATGAACCTTCAAGGTAGACAAAAAGCGGCAGGTCCAGCGCATCCAGCCAGATGACAGGCTGGTCGCCTTCGTGTCCGTGATCGTGCCACATACCGCCGGGCGTCAGCACCAGATCACCGTGCTGCATGACGCATTTCTCGCCGTCCACGATGGTATAGGCGCCTTCGCCCTCGACGATGATGCGGGCCGCGCTCGGCGTATGCTTGTGCGCCGGCGCCTTCTCGCCCGGCAGCAGCAGCTGCAATCCGCAATAGATGGACGAAGTCACCTGCATGGCGCCTTCGCCACGGCCGGGATCAGCGAGTACAAGCACCCGTCGCTCGGCCTTTTCGACCGGCGTCAGTTCGCCCGCCCGCAGCAGCAAAGGACGAATATGTTCGTAGGACCACAGATGCGGTTTGCTGATGGCCGACGGCCGGTCGTGCGGCAGAACATTGCGCATCATCGGCCAAAGCGGGCCTGTCGACTGTTTCGCAAGCGCCTCGCGATATTCCAGAGGCAGCTCTTCGAGCGTTCCAAGCTGGGCCATCATTTCCTCCTGGCGTGATACCGGATTCTTGTTGTTTTCGCTGCGATCCGGCTTTTAGTATGTATACGGAGCATTTTTTCAGTGTCAATGTAAGCAAAGCGCATGGGCATTGCGCAAGTCAGGATCACGCAACGCCCGCCGCAACACAACAATATCCCGCAAAGGGATGCACGGGAGGACAAGTGAAACTTTCAGGCAAAGTGGCTATCGTTACAGGCGCTGCCCGCGGCATTGGGCGCGCATGCGCGCTGCGTCTCGCCGAGATGGGCGCCGACGTCGCGGTCAGCGACATCAACCTTGATGGCGCCGCGGAATATGGAGAATCGCTCGGCGCCGAAACCGTGGCCGACGAAATCGTCAATATCGGCCGCAACAGCATCGGCATTCAGGCTGACCTGACGATACCCGACGCGGCCATCGATATGGTCGCGCGCACGACCGAAGCGCTGGGCGCGCCCGACATCCTCGTCAATGTAGCGGGAGGCGCCTTCACACCAATCGAGAAGAGCTGGGCGTCAATCCTTGCAGACGACGACCTGGACCGCATGCTTGCCGTCAATCTCAAGACCGCGATCCATGCCTGCCAGGCCGTATTGCCGTCAATGCGCGAACGCGGCGAAGGCATCATCGTCAATACGGCCTCGATGATTGGGTCCAACGCTGGCGTGCGGCAGGGCAAGCTAACCGACTACGGGATCGCCAAGACCGGCGTCATCCAGTACACGCGGTTCCTGGCAGCAGAGGTCGGCCAATATGGCATCAGGGTCAACGCCCTGTCTCCCGGCAGCATCGCGACCGCGCGGATAGTCGCGCTTTCCAGTGCGCGCGGGATCGCAACCAACGACGATCTGGAGAAGATCGCCTTACGCCGCCTCGGAACGCCGGAAGACATGGCCAGTGCCATGGAGTTTCTGGTCACGGACCAATCGGCCTATGTCACCGGCCAATGCATCACTGTCTGCGGCGGAAGGACATTGACGCCGTCGTGACGCGCGGCTGAAGCCAATCGACAACAACGCGGATCCGATCAAGGGGCCGCATGGGAGGATACCGGTGACACCACTCGAAGGCAGAACCGCCATCGTTACGGGGGCGACGCGCGGCATCGGGCGCGGGTGCGCATTGCGCCTTGCGCGCGCCGGCGCCAACGTCGCGGTTGTTTACAGAACGCTCGATAGCGCGGCCGAATATGGCGAGGAACTCTCCGCGCCAACCGTGCCGGAAGAAATCCGCAATCTCGGTGTCGAGGCCATCGGCATCAAAGCCGACATGATGAACAAGGCCGACATCGCCGCGATGGTCGAACAGGTCATGGATGAATTCGGCCGGATCGACATTCTCGTCAACAATGTCGGCGGGATGCTGACGCCTGTCGAGCGAACATGGCCATCGCTCTTCTCCGATGACGATCTGGACTCCATCATCGACATCAATCTGAAGACGACGATCCACGCCTGTCAGGCGGTGGTCCCGGTCATGCGGCAGCGCAAGAGCGGCGCAATCGTCAATATCTCATCTACCGCGGCCATCGACCCGGGAAACCGTCAGGGCCGACTGGCAAATTACGGTATCTCGAAGATCGGCGTCATACAGTATACCCGCTTCCTTGCCGCCGAGATTGGTCCGGACGGCGTGCGTGCGAATGCTATCGCAGCGGGCACGATCGATACCGCAAGACTAAGGGCAACCGCGAAGGCTCGCGGCATTGGCACGGGTTCCGATCTTGAAAAGATCCCCATGGGCCGTCTGGGAACGCCCGAGGATGTCGCCGGCGTTGTTGAATTTCTCGGCTCCGATCAGTCGGCCTACGTTACGGGCCAATGCATATCGGTATGTGGCGGCAGAACGCTGACCCCGTCGTGAAGGACCGGCATCGCGAAGGATGTCTCCGCAGGATGCGATCTTTCTTTCAATGGCAGTATTCCCGCCTGGATTGCCGATCATGTCGATCCGTGCAACCGCAGGCGGGATATGCGTCGATGTGACCTCAACCAGATTTTGCGTCAGGGCTCGTCCAGGCTGTGCGGTCAATATCAAGATCCGCGAAGTCGTCTGGATTGAAGACGGGCCGCTGAACCCCGGCGGCCAGTTGCGCACGGAAGTCACGCAACAGGCGCAGGCAGGTCGGCAGCAGCATCATGATCGCAATGAGATTGACGACCGCGAGGATGCCCATCATCGGATCGGAGAAGAAGAAGACCGATGTCGCGCCGGGCGCCGACGCACCAAGGAAGACCAGTGCGATCACGACGACGCGCAGCACGTTCAGCGCCAACGGCTTTTCAGTGATCACGGTCAGTGCGTTCTCACCCAGATAGTAGTTGTAGATGATCGACGAGAACGCAAAAAGCAGGATGACGAAGGTCAGGAAATACTGCGCCCAACCGCCCAGATGCGCGACCAGAGACTGCTGGGTGAGCACTACCCCGTCGATGTTCTCCGCGCCGGGCACGTAGACATCGCCCAGAAGAATCACCATCGCCGTACAGGTGCAGATCAGGATCGTGTCGATGAAGACCGACAGCGATTGGGTAATGCCCTGCGCGATGGGATGCTTCACGTCAGCAGTCGCAGCCACGTTCGGCGCCGAGCCGAGACCCGCCTCGTTGGAAAAAAGCCCGCGGCGCAGACCCTGAGCGATCGCCGCGCCCATCCCGCCACCCACGGCTTCCTGAAGGCCGAACGCGTTCGAAACGATTGTCGCGATGACCGACGGAACCGATGCGATATTCATCAGGATGATGATGATCGCTATGGCCAGATAGGCGACGGCCATGATTGGCACGATGATATCGGCAGCCTTGGCAATTCTGTGAATGCCGCCGAACACGATGAACCCGGCGATCGCCGCAAGAACGAGGCCTGTCGCCAGTCGCGGGATGCCGAGGCTGTCCTGCGCTGCGCCGGCGACGGTATTGCCCTGGAATGCGTTGAACCCGAGTGCGAACGCGGCAATCAGGCAAACCGCATAGAGAACGGCGAGCCATTTGTATTCGTGTCCAAGCCCGTGGATGATCGCCCGCGCGGGACCGCCGCGGAACATTCCGTCCGGTTCGCGCCGCTTGTAGAGCTGCGCGAGCGAACACTCCACAAGACTCGTGGCCATGCCGACAAGTGCGATTGCCCACATCCAGAAAACCGCACCCGGACCGCCAAGAGTGATCGCCACCGCCACGCCGGCAATGTTGCCACCGCCGACTCTGCCGCCAACGGAAAGCAGAAGCGCCTCGCGGCCCGAGATCGCATTCGGGTCGTCGGTGCCGTCGCTCCCTGTGAGAATGCGGAACATGCGGCCGAAATATCGAAACTGCACGAAACCGGTGAAAACGGTGATGAACACCCCAAACACGACGAGAAGCGGGATCAGTGCCCACCCCCACGTCAGGTCACCGACGACTCCAAAAAGCCATTCCAGGAATCCCATGCCAACCCCCGATTTGTTGCTGAATGCGGCTTCGTGTATCTCCGAAATGTCCAAGCTTAACCGTAATACATCTGCACGATATTGCCAAATCGCACCCGAATTATACGCTACCTGGTTGAACAAACTCTCTTTTTAACCAGCGGCTTAGACTGGGGAGTAACCTGCAAAGATGGATCTATTGGACGTGATTATTCAGCATGAACAGCCGTCCGCCCTTCCAGCAAACGTCGTGCGTGCTGACGGAAAATCGAAAGCGCACCATTATCGTATGGATGTTCTTCGCCGCCGCTCAATCCGCCCAATCTACGGGTCAGCGCATCCCGGCTTGCGGCGGAGTATGGCCGACGCCATCCTGAGGCCGGCCGGCGCATCCCGCAACCCGGCGGCGCTTTGCCGCCCTCTCGCTGACAGGCATTGCTTATGAAAACACTGACAGACAAGCGAAAGTCCTTCGCAAGCCGTCTCCGGACAGGCCGGACTGCCTGGGCCGCCGGCGCCTACGACGCCTTGAGCGCGCGCTGCATCGAGTCAGCCGGGTTTGACGCCGTCTTCACCACTGGCTTCGGCATTTCCGCCGCGCAGATCGGCGCGCCCGATGTTGGCCTCTACACGATGTCTGAAAATCTCGCCGCCGTCAGAGGCATTGCCGGTGCTGTCGCGGCACCAGTCATTGCCGACGGGGATACGGGCTATGGCAATGCGATCAACGTCATGCGGACCGTTCGGGAATTTGAGGCGGCTGGCGTCTGCGGGCTGACGCTGGAGGATCAGGTGTCACCGAAGACCTGCCCGGTGCTTGCAGGTAAGCCACTGACTGTTCCGATTGATGAAGCCGCCGGCAAGATCCGAGCCGCGGTTGCCGCACGGACGGACCCCGATTTCCTGATCATCGGTCGAACGGATGCCCGCGACATGGACGAAGCTTTGGTCCGAGCCCGCGCCTATGCCGATGCGGGCGCCGATCTCATACAGCCTGTCGGATTCAGTTTTGCTGGGCTTTCGGAACTGCAGACCTTGAGACAGACCTGTGGACTGCCCCTCTCGGTCATGGTCGCGGGCTGGTACAACGATATCGAGCCAGATGCATTTGAAGGGCTGGCAGGCATGGTCACGTTCCCGCTACTCGCCCTGTTTTCAGCCACCGCGGCCATGCAGTCCAACCTTGCAGCCGTTGCCGGCACACGCCGACTGACCGCGGCACCGATGGCGACCACGAGTGATGAGTCGTTCTCACAACTGCTTGGTTATCCACAATTGCGCGAGATCGAGGCCCGCTTTCTTCCGGCAAAGACCGAGACGAATTAGGCCTTTGGTCTGATTATAAGCATCATTACTTGTGCAACCCGTCGCATCTTCATATCCTTTGCCTCAGTCGAACGCGCCAGAAGAGAACGCGCGTCGCAGAAGATGGTGAACTCGGTTCATTACGGGGGAAGATGCGCGCCATGACGATGGAAAGCCTTTATGCCAAACCCGGACACCTGTTGCGGCGAGCGCACCAGATCGCGACGGCGATTTTTACGGAAGTGTGCGGCCCCTGGGATCTGACATCAGTTCAATACGCCGCCCTCGTCGCGATCGGCCTCAATCCGGGCGTCGATGCGACGCGCCTGTCAGGGTTGATCGCATTCGACCGGTCGACACTCGGCGGTGTACTCGACCGGCTCGAAAACAAGGGCCTTGTCGTCCGCTCGACCGATCCATCAGACAGGCGCGTCAAGACGCTGTTCCTGACGGACGAAGGCAAATCGCTGCTCAAACAGGTCGAGGCGCCGGTCAATGCCGTACAGGAACGGTTGATCGAACCGTTGTCCCCGGCCGACCGCAAGGTTTTCCTGAAGCTCCTTGCAGCCCTCGTTGTCGCTCACAATCCGGATCTGCCGGCGTCTATTCAGCTCAGCGCGGGCGACGCTCCATCACGCATTGCGAAAATCAAGACCCACGCGGATTGATCTGGACAGTCACTTTTTGCCGTCAAAGGCGCCCAGATAGGTGGCCGCGCCGGCGGCCAGCAGTGAGATTTCCGACATGTGGCAAAAGATCCGCGTGCCATACGCCAGCCACCGATCGATCTCTTTTTCCGTGTAGGTGAAGACCATTAGCGAGCACCGCCCATTGGCGACAGACGGTGCGGCACTGATTGCAGCCAGCGCCTGATCGACGGCGCCAGTGATTTCCGGCGCATCCTGTTTGCCGGCCACCCCAAGCGACGCGGCAAGATCGCCCCGCCCGACCGCGATCGCATCAAGGCCGGGCACAGACAGGATGTCGGAGAGATTTCCGACCCCTTCCATGTCCTCCACGACGCCTATCAGCATCGCCCGTTCATTCAGCGATTTCATGTGGGCCGCATATCCGGCGCTGAACCGGCCGTATTGAGCAACGCGGGTCTGCGAGCAGATGCTTCGATCGCCATCCGGGTAATAATAGATAGCGCGGACGGCAGCACGAACTTCATCGGCGGTTCGCACGAACGGAAGCACAATCCCGTCGGCGCCGATATCGAGTGCCTTGAGCATGTCATGCTCGGCAAGCGTCGGAACGCGTATCAAAGCTGCGATGCCACGCGCGCCCGCCGCGCGTATCAAATGCTCGGCTGTTTCCCAGCTGGCGGGCGTATGCTGCAGATCGATCAGCACATAGTCGAAGCCGCAATAGGCAAGAAGCTCGACGATCGCCGGCGAATTGGCAGCCAGCATGACGCCCCTTACCGGCCGGCCACTTGCCAGCAAATCCCGGAATCCCGGCATGCACAGTCCTCCCAATATTAGTATGTATACTGAGAAACCAGCAGTACCGTTTGGAGTCAAGGAGACGCCGTCCCGGATGGGCGGCGCCTCACCTGAAAGCGTTACTTCGGAAGGTCGCCTTCGACGCCCTTCACGTAATAGTCCATGCTCAACAGCACTTCGTCGGTCAGGGTCTCGCCCTCGCCGATCACCTGCGTGCCGTCCTGCCGGAAAATCGGACCTTTGAACGGGTGCAGCTTGCCCTCGCGAATGGCCGTCTCAGTGTCCATCGCCATCTGCTTCACATCATCGGGCAGGTTCGTATAGGGCGCCATCTTGACCATGTGCGCGGCAAAACCGCCCCAAAGGTCCTGACTTTCCCATGTCCCGTCGAGGACAGCCTTGACGCGTGTCGTGTAATATTCCGACCAGTCATCGACGATCGCGGTGAGCTGAGCCTTCTTGGCAAAATTTATCATGTCGGAGGCCTGCCCGAAACCGACGACGCCACGGCTCTCTGCAACCTGAAGGGGCGCCGCAGAATCGGTGTGCTGCGTAATGACGTCGGCGCCCTGGTCGATCAGTGCCTGTGCGGCCGCGGATTCCTTCGATGGATTATACCACTCGTTTACCCAGACGACCTTGATGCGGGCATCCGGTCGAACAGACTGCATGCCGAGGATGAAGGAGTTGATGCCGCGCACCACTTCCGGGATCGGCACCGATGCGACGTACCCGACGATGCCGCTCTTGGACATCTTGCCGGCGATCTGCCCGATGACATAACGGCCTTCGTAAAAGCGTGCCGAATAGGTCGCCACGTTGTCGGCCCGCATATAGCCGGTCGCATGTTCGAACTTCACATCGGGAAACTGCTTGGCCACCTTGAGCGTCGGCTGCATGAAGCCGAATGACGTTGTGAAGATGATGTTGTTGCCGCTATTGGCGAGTTCGCGGATAACGCGTTCCGCGTCAGGTCCCTCGGCGACATTCTCTACGAAGGTGGTCTCGACCTTGTCGCCAAGCGCCTCTTCTACCGCCAGACGCCCCTGATTGTGCTGATAGCTCCAGCCATGGTCGCCGATCGGCCCGACATAAACGAATGCCGCCTTGACCTTGTCCATCGGCTCCGCATGCACTGCGCCAGCCGTCACCAGCGCCACAGCGGCGCCAATTATCAGTTTCTTGATCATCGCAAGCTCTCCCTGCTCCGAAACGCGATGAAAACCTAGCATCGGTATCAAGGCAGCAAAAGCGCGTGGCGAGCCTCTTCAACACCTCGTCTCGGACATGCCTGCAAAGGCATCAGAATGCTCAGGGAATAAGCACCGAAGACCCGGTTGTCTTGCGACCTTCAAGGTCGCGATGGGCCTGTGCCACGTCGGCGAGCCGATAGGTACGCGGTTCCGGGACAACGACGTGCCCATCACGCAGGACGCCGAAGAGATCGGCAGCGCTCGCCTCAAGATCCGCGCGCCTCGCGATATAGGTGAAGAGCGTCGGTCGCGTCGCGTAGAGGCACCCTTTCTGACTCAGGATGCCGATACTGAAGCTGTCGACCGGGCCTGACGAATTCCCGAAGGAAACCCACGTCCCGAAAGTCTCAAGACAATCCAGGGATCCGGGAAACGTATCCTTGCCCACGGAGTCGTAGACGACCGAAACACCCTTGCCGCCTGTGACTTCCTTGACCCGCTCAACGAAATTCTCGGTGCGATAATCGATGACGTGATCACAACCAAGAGATTTTGCGAGGGCGCATTTCTCCGGACCCCCGGCTGTTCCGATCACGCTCGCACCCAGATGCTTCGCCCACTTTACCGCGATCTGACCGACCCCGCCGGCAGCAGCATGAAACAGGATCGTCTGGCCCGGCTGGACCTTGTAGGTGCGCCTGAGAAGGAACTGCGCCGTCATTCCCTTCAGCATGACGGAGGCCGCGACAGTATCGCTGATCCCTTCCGGTATCCTGACCACCCTGTCTGCGGCGATGATCCGCTCCTGCGCGTAACTGCCGATTGTCGCAGCATAGGCGACCCGGTCGCCAATCTTCAGTCCGTCGACATTGCTGCCAATCGCCGAAATGACGCCTGCGCCTTCGTTGCCAGGGGTAAAGGGCAATTGAGGTGCCGGATAGAGTCCGCTTCGGAAATAGACGTCGATGAAGTTGAGGCCGATCGCGGTGTGTCTGATGCGGATTTCTCCGGCGCCGGGTTCCGGAATCGCCACATTTTCCAGCGCAAGCACCTCCGGCCCGCCGGTCTTGTGTACCTGGACGGCCTTCATCATCGAAGTATCTCCTTTTTATTGGCTTGTCGCGCCTTGTCTGTCGGAACGGCGCCTTCTTGCGACGACATTGATGACTTCAACGCCTGCCGAGAATGCCATCGCGAAATAAATATAACCGCGCGGGATATGGAAGCCGATACCGTCGGCGATCAGCGCAACGCCGATCAGCAGCAGAAACGAAAGCGCGAGCATCTTCGTTGTCGGGTGCTGACTGATGAAGCGGCTTACCGGCGCCGCCGCAATGTACATCACGCCGATCGCGATGATGACCGCGAGCACCATGATTTCAATGTGCTCCGCCATGCCGATGGCCGTCACGATTGAGTCGACCGAAAACACGAGATCGATGACCGCTATCTGAACGATGATCGCGCCCACTGCCGCTTTCGCACCATTCTTGCTGGCGTTGTCACTGTCTTCAATGCCGTGATGTATTTCCAGCGTCCCCTTGATCAGCAGGAACAGACCGCCGGCAATCAGGATGATATCGCGCCATGAGATCGCTTCGCCGAAGATGCTGAAAAGCGGTGCGGTGAGACCGATCAGCCATGTCAGCGCCAGCAGCAGGAGCAGACGGAAGACAAGGGCCATGCCGAGACCGATCGCCCGCGCGCGTCTGGCTTCCGATTCCGGCAATCTGGCAACCAGCACGGAAATGAAGACGATGTTGTCGATGCCGAGAACGATCTCCATCGCCGTAAGTGTCAGCAGCGCCGCCCATGCGGCCGGGTCGGATACAAGTGCGGCGATGTCGGTCATAATGCCCCCTTTTGACCTTGCGCAGCGATTTTCGCGCTGCGGTGAATAGATGGAGCGCCTTGTTGCCCTTCGCAATATCGACCAGCCGGAAGCGCGCTGCTATCAGTTGATCCGTTGAGGAGCGCGAATATGCCAAAGCCGGATATTTTCGATATTGCCGTGGTCGGCGCAGGGCCGGCTGGCCTCACGGCCGCCCTTCTCGCCGCACAATCCGGATTGCGCGTGGCGCTCCTCGGCCCCACTGCCAGGCAGGATTTTCGCACGTCGGCCCTGATGACCGGCAATGTCGATGTGCTCGGCGACGCGGGCGTCTGGGAACGATGCGCGGCCGCCGCCGCTCCACTCGAACATCTGCGGATCGTCGATGACACCGGCCGGCTGCTTCGCGCTCCTGAAGCACTGTTTGACGCAGAGGAAATCGGTCAGGCGGCGTTCGCGTGGAACCTGCCAAACTCGGTGCTTGTCAGCGCCCTGGAACAGGCGCTGCGTGAAACCGGCATGGTCCGCTTCGAGACGTCGGTCGCCGCCGTTGAATTGCAGGAGGCGAAAGCCGTCCTCTCGCTTGAGGATGATCGCAGCGTCGAAGCGCGCCTTGCGATTGCAAGCGACGGGCGAAGGTCGTTGCTCAGGCAGGCTGCGGGCATCGCCACGCGCGAATGGTCATATCCGCAGACAGCTTTCGTGACGAATTTTTCCCATTCCACCCCGCATGGGAACACATCAACCGAATTTCACCGACCAACCGGCCCGTTTACGCTCGTACCCCTGCCCGGCAATCGATCTGCGCTGGTATCGGTTGAAACATCGGAGGGCGCCGCGGCGCTTATGGCGATGAGCGAAACGGAACTGGCGCGCGCGATTGAACGATCCAGCCACCGCATATTGGGCGAAATCAGACCGGAATCTGGCCGCGGGCAATTTCCCCTTGGCGGCCTTGTCGCGCACCAGTTCGCGCGGCGGCGGGTCATGTTGGTTGGCGAGGCTGCTCACGTAGTGCCGCCAATCGGTGCACAGGGTCTGAACCTTGGGCTGCGTGACGCTGCCGCCGCTGCCGCCATAGCGAGCCAGTACAGCGACGATCCCGGATGCGACGCAGCAATGACGGCGTTCGATTCGGCGCGGCGCTCCGATGTCGGAGCCCGGAGCACGATGATCGACCTCTTGAACCGCTCGCTTCTTTCACCGCTCCTGCCTGCGCAGATTGCCCGGAGCCTGGGCCTTGCCGCCTTGCGCGACATCGGTCCGCTAAGGCGCCTGTTCATGCGTCAGGGCATGGGAACCGCGCGCAGAACGGGCTAGCCGCCCGAAGGGAAAAGATCGTGCGGGATGAAACCGTGCTTGATGAGGAAGATCAGGCCGGTGACGGTGAAGACCGATATGATCGTGCCGACCAGAATGGAAGTTGAGGCGCGCTCCACATAGACATCGTATTGCTGTGCCATGACGAACACGTTCAGTGCCGGTGGCAACGCCGCCATGATGATGGCCGTATAAACCCAGATTGGGTCGAAATCGCCGACGATCGACAGGAACAGCAGCGCCAGAAACGGGTGCAGCACCAGCTTGACCAAAAGCAGGAATGGCATTTCCCAAGGCACCGTGCTAACGGGCCTCATTGCCACTGTAACGCCGAGCGTGAAAAGCGCACAGGGCGCAGCCGAAGACCGCAGATAGGTCACCATCTGCTGCAGCGGGGGCCAGAGCTGAAGCGCGAAATAGGCGCCGACAAACCCGCAGATCGTCGCGATGATGAAGGGATGCAGCATCACGCGCCGCAGCACCTGAAGGAGCAGACGCGGCAGCGAGGCATCGTTCCTACCGCTCAATGCCATCATCAACGGAACGAGCGAGAAATGCAGCACATTCTCGAATGCGAATATCAGCGCCGCCGGGGCGCTGGCGGCCTGACCCAGCGCTGAAATTGTCAACGGTGGCCCCATATAGCCGATATTGCTGTAACCGCCGATTTCACCCTGGATGGCAGCATTTGCGAGACCGCCACGCGTCAAAACCGCCCCGATCACCGCGGAAATGAGGAAGGCGCAGAATGTCGCGAACAGCGCCGTGAAGACGAAGCCGAAACTCAGAAGCTTTTCGAATGGCGTCTTGGCGATGAGGTCGTAGAACAGCGCGGGCAAGGCGACGTAGACGATGTAAACCGTCAACCAGGCCAGACCGGCTTGCGGCAGCTTGAAGATCTTTCCGCACAAATAGCCGAGGAAAATCAGCGCGAAAAACGGAAAGGTCAAACCGACAATTTCGTACAAGGCACCCTCCCCCTGAACCGGTCTTACCGATGCCTTGTCTTTTCGCGTAGAGCCTTTGGCAACGCGGGTCAATTGCTACAAAAGGCGATCACGCACCGTTACCCGGCCAATCGCTTGCAAAGCAGCACGCGGAGCGTCATGTTGCATCGCACCAAGCGTTTCATTTCAAGAAGAACAGATCGATGAAGACCTATCGCGACTTTTACCGCCCGCTCGCCATCGGCGCGCCGGAACCCATGCGCGCCCCGCCGGCAAAGCTTGAGCGGATGATCCATTTTTTTCCGCCGCACAACGAAAAGATGCGCGCCAAGGTCCCCGAAATGGCAAAGCAGGTCGACGTCCTGCTCGGCAACCTGGAAGACGCTATCCCTGCGGACGCCAAGGAAGCGGCCCGCGCGGGCTTCATCGAAGTCGCCAGGAATACGGATTTCGGAGATACCGGCCTGTGGACGCGTATCAACTGTCTGAACAGCCCCTGGGTGCTTGACGATATCACCGAGATCGTCAGCGCCGTGGGCGACAAGCTCGATGTCATGATGCTGCCGAAGGTCGAGGGTGAATGGGATATCCACTATCTCGATCAGTTGCTCGCCCAGCTTGAGGCCAGACACCAGGTCAAGAAGCCGATCATGATCCACGCGATCCTCGAGACCGCACAGGGCGTGAACAATCTCGACGCGATCGTGCAGGCCAGCCCGCGCATGCATGGTATCAGTCTCGGACCCGCTGACCTCGCCGCGAGCCGCGCCATGAAGACCACCCGTGTCGGCGGCGGCCATCCCGATTATGCGGTGCTTTCCGACCCAGGTGAAGGAACCCGCACAAGCGCCCAGCAGGACCTGTGGCACTATACGGTCAGTCGCATGGTCGACGCCTGCTGCGCCGCCGGCATCAAGGCATTTTATGGGCCGTTCGGCGATTTCTCCGATCCGGCTGCCTGCGAACAGCAGTTCCGGAATGCCTTCCTGCAGGGCTGCGCAGGCGCCTGGTCACTGCATCCCTCACAGATCGAAATCGCCAAGCGCGTCTTCAGCCCCGATCCGGCGGAAGTCAAATTTGCCCTTCGCATTCTGGAAGCAATGCCGGACGGATCGGGCGCGGTCATGCTGGATGGCAAGATGCAGGATGACGCCACCTGGAAACAGGCCAAGGTGATCGTCGATCTGGCGCGCGCGGTCGCAGCACGTGACCCGGAACTCGCTGTCGAATACGGCCTGACCGCGGCTTGACATCAGCGGCAGCGGAAGCACATTTGAGTAGAGTTTGAACGTTGGGGAACTGATTTTCGTGCGCAGCAGGGACGCCAAATTCATGATCGGCCAGGTGGTCAGGCACCGGATCTATCCGTTCCGGGGCGTGATCTTCGACGTCGACCCTGAATTCGCAAATACAGAGGAATGGTGGGAATCCATTCCCGAGAATGTCCGGCCATCCAAGGATCAGCCATTCTATCATCTGTTCGCTGAAAACTCGGAGAACGAGTACATCGCCTACGTGTCGGAGCAGAATCTGCTGCCGGACGAATCTGGTGAACCCGTGCGCCACCCGAAAGTTGCGGAAGTCTTCGAAGCTGCTGCGGCGGGCGTCTATCGCCCGCGCCATCAGGTCGCTCACTAGATCTTATCCACGGAATAAAAAAGCCCGGATGGCGAAGCCATCCGGGCCTTTTTCTCAATCACGCGTAAGGCTACTGAGCCTTCGGCGGCGTAGCGTTGTTGGCCGGTGCGCCGGCGCCGCCATTGTTCTGCTGGGCGCGAAGCTTCTCGGCACGCTCCTTAAGCGAATTCTGCAACATCTGACGACGCTTCTCCAATTCCGCAGAATCGATTGGCGCGCCATCGATCGCCTTGGTGAATCCGGAAAGCGTAAGGCCGATACCGACAGCCTTTGCCTGATTGTTGATGACCGAAATGATCAGATTGTTGCCGGCCTTCATCTGCTTGATGAATGCGTCATCGATCTCAAGTTCAGCATAGCAGGCGTTCGGCAGACAGATCGTGTACTGCCCCGGCACCTGCTTGCCTTCATCGACCTGTACACGCATCCCCGGGATCAACAGCGTGCCGGGCGGCACCGCGACGAGAAGGGATTTCTTGTCCTCGCCCTTGATCGTACGCACGGAAGTCGAGGCGACGAACTGACCCTGCTCGGTACGCACTTCCTGCGTCACCAGACAGATTTCCTTGTCGCCCTGCGGCTCCTTCGTGCAGATGTGAACCCAGTTGTCCTGATTGGCATTGTTGCCCTCGGCAGCAGGCTTTGCCGGCGCGGCAGGCTTGTCAGCAGACTGTGCGGAGGCGGCGCTTGAAAACGCCAGCCCGGCCAGCAGCGCCAGAAACGCCATGCCCGTCTTGTGTCGCGCTTGGCCAGTGATCATGAAATCCTCTCCTTAACCTTCGTAACGGCCATCGGTGACACCCCTTGCCCCACCCGGCCGGTTGACCCGCCGGTGCGGGCAATCCTGGACGCTTTCCCTGCCCTTGAATTTGGGCAGGATCATGTTTGCCGCCCGACGGCTTACCGTTCTTTTGCGTTGATTTGCAAGGCCGCAACGCGGTGCAGACGCGCGATTGTGGTAGTTTGCCTAACGCCGGCCGGGAATCACTTGCCCTGCCTGACTGTCACGGGCGCTGGAACGTTCACTTGCGAAGTCTTCTTGCCGTCATTGCAGCGCTTGCTGTCTGCGCCGGGTCGGCCCGCGCGCAGGACGCGAGCTTCCACCATGCCATTGCCATGCACGGCGCCCCTGCGCTTGGCGAGGCCTACACGCATTTTCCAGACGTCAATCCGGCCGCGCCAAAAGGCGGAACGCTGACGCTTTCGGTGCTTGGCGGTTTCGACAGTCTAAACCCGCTGATTGTCCGCGGCACCCCGGCCAAGGGTGTCCGCGACCATGTCTATGAGTCCCTGATGATCAGGGGCGCCGATGAACCGTTCACGCTCTATGGGCTGATCGCTGAATCGGTCGACCTGCCCGCCGATCGCAGATCCATCACCTTCCATCTGCGGCCCGAGGCGCATTTTTCCGACGGAGCGCCTGTCCGCCCGGCGGATGTCATCTTTTCGTGGCAGTTGCTGAAGGACCACGGTCGGCCAAATACGCGCACATATTATGCCAAGGTGGTGCGCGCTGTCGAAGTTGCTCCCAACGCCGTCCGCTTTGAGTTCAACGACGAGGGCGACCGGGAAATTCCGCTCATCATGGGTCTTATGCCGATCCTGCCCGAGCACCTGACAGATCCGGATACCTTTGAGCAGACCACATTGACGCCAATCGTCGGGAGCGGCCCGTATCGCATCGGTGAACTGAGGCCGGGCAACCGGATCACCTTCGAACGCGACCCGAACTATTGGGGCCGCGACATGCCTTTCAATGTCGGTCGCAACAATTTCGACCGCATCACCTACGAATATTTTCGCGATGAGACCGCGCTGTTCGAGGCGTTCAACAAGGGACTCGTCGATCTGGTCGTCGATGAGGATCCGACGCGCTGGGCCCAGGGCTACGGCAATGAAAGCGCTGGCGATATCGTCCGCGAAACCCTGCCGCTCGGCACGCCGCGCCCCCTGTCAGCACTCGTTTTCAACACAAGGCGGCCACCCTTTGACGACATCCGGGTGCGCGCCGCGCTGACTGAACTGTTCGATGCCGAATGGATCAACAAGACACTTTACGCCGGCCTTTTCGGTCGCACCGAAGGCTATTTTGACGGGAGCGAACTGTCGTCCATTGGCCGGAAGGCTGAAGCGAGCGAACGGGAATTGCTTGGCGATCGTCTTGCCAGCCTGCCTCCGGCTATCGTCGAGGGGACCTTCCATCAACCAGCAACCGACGGCACTGGCCGCAACCGGCAAGGTCAGCGTGAAGCGACCGCACTGCTATCTGAAGCAGGCTATCGAATCAGCGATGGCATCATGCGCAACGCGTCTGGTGAGGCTCTTGCATTCGAGATCCTTGTAGCGACACGAGAGCAGGAACGCCTGGCATTAACCTATGCCCGGATGCTCAGGCGCGCGGGCATCGAACTCAGCGTACGCAGCGTTGACGCGACGCAGTTCGAGCAACGCCGCCAGACTTACGATTTCGACATGCTCCCGTTCGTCTGGACACAATCGCTTTCTCCGGGCAACGAGCAGGCATTTTACTGGAGCAGCGAGGCTGCGAATGCGGATGGAACGCGAAACTATCCAGGGATTCGCGACCCGGACATCGACCGCCTGATTGATGAAATCGTCGCCGCGCGCGACCGCGTGCGGTTCGTCGCCTCGGTGCGCGCACTAGACCGGCTTCTCGTTGCCGGGCTTTACGTGATTCCACTCTACCATATTCCCGGTCAGTGGATTGCGCGCTGGACACGAATCGAACGACCGGAAATGATCCCGCTGAACGGCCTGACGATTGATCGGCTGTGGTACGGCAAGGCAACACGATAGACACGACCGGCCCATGATCCTCGGCGACCCTCAGATTGCGAAGATGCATACCGACTCCGGTATGTGGGGGCATGCTTCGCTCGATGGTCTGCTGCGAAAGCTCGCAGCCGCGACACCGGAACGTGTTCTTCTCGTCGATGCGGAAATCCGTCAGGGCTGGCAGCGGCCTTTCCCGCGTGAGATAACCGCCGAACGGCTTGACCGTGTGGTCTCGGCGCTTTCGGCGCGCATGCTCGACCTTGGGCTGAAGCCCGATGACCGCATCGCCATTCACCTGCCCAACACGGCCGAGAGTGTCATCGCGTTTCTCGCTGCAATGCGTGTCGGTGCCATCGCCGCGCCCCTGCCCTTCTCGTGGCGTCGCGCTGAACTCGTCGATGCCCTGAACCGTATCCAGCCGACCGCGATCATCTCCGCCGGGCTGTTCGACGAACTCGCTCTTGCGCAACTCGCCTGCGAAGCCGCATTCGAGATATTTTCAGTCCGCTATGTCCTGAGCTTCGGTGTGCTCCTCCCCGATGGGGTGACGAGCCTCGACGAATGCTTCCTTGACGATGCATCGATCGAAGGCGATGAGCCGCCACCGCGCGCCGGTGCGCCGGGGCAACATGTTGCCTGCGTTCTCTTTCAATCCGGCGATCCCCACCGTCCTGTGGTCTTTACGCACAACCAGCTGATTTCCGGCGCGACGCTCGTCGCGGCGCATGCACGCCTGAATGCTGATGCCAACGTTTTGACAGCCTTGCCGACATCGTCCCTCGGTGGCCTTGCCACCGGCCTCGTTCCGATGCTGACGACGGGCGTGAAACTGCGACTTGCCGTGCCCTTCGACATGGGCGTCCTGACCCGCGACCTTGGCAAGGGCACCGTCACGCATCTGATGCTCCCGGCGCTTGTCGCCCAGTCATCGCGCGTCCGTTCGGCCTTTCTGGACCGTTTTTCCGGACGGCTGATCCGCTACTGGAACGATCCGGTTCGCGCCGCCGCAGCCGATATCGACCGGGACTACAGAGCCGTAGATCTGGTCAATCTCGATGAAACCGGTCTCGTTGCGACCGAAGACCCCTCGCTCATCGGTTGCATGCCGCTTGGCCAGACCCGCCTGGGCGGCAGTCGAGGCGGCCCGGTCGTTCTGGAGACCCGTCTGCGGGGGAGCACTTCGCGTGCCGGCGACAGCGGCACTATGCTACGCGGTGAAATCGAACTGGCTGGGCCGATCTGTCCGGTCGCCGCGATCGACAAGGATGGATCGTTTGTGACCCTCGGAGTCAAAGGGTTCTTCCCGTCGGGACTGAGAGGCGGGTTCGTAAAGGGCAATCCGAACATCATCGCCTGTACAGGCAGGATTGGCGAATACTTCCGGATCGGCGGCATGCTCGTATCGGCCGCACGGATCGATGCCCTCTTCAGAGGGTTCAGCGGCGTCAGCGACGCTGTCGCCTATACCGAAGCCGACAGCGTATTCGGCGAGCGCCTTCATGCCGCGCTGGTACCGAGGCCCGGCGAGAAATTTTCAATTCGCGCTTTCCGCGACTACCTGCGCGATGCCGGGATTGCGGACTACAGGATGCCGGACCGCATTGCCGTGGTAGAAGCCATACCGCGCGGCGAGGACGGCACCATTCTGCGCCGGCAGATCAGTATCGCTGCCTGACGGCAAAATGAGCGAGAAGCCTTCCCTCTCGGCGGAACGATATGGCGCAACAGTTCCGCCGCCACGATACAATTTCGTTGGCGACTTACTTGCCGGGTTTTCCGAACCGGACAAACCCGCGCTGATATTCGCTCGGGACGGCAAGTCTTCCGCAGGCGACGATGTGTGGAGCTATGCGCGCCTTACCCAAGGCATACACTCGGCGATGCAGGTTCTTGCCGACCACGGCCTAGCGTCGGGCGACCGCCTGCTCCTTCGGCTCCACAACGGCCCCGAATATGCGCTGGCCTATCTCGCAGCATCGGCAATCGGCGCGGTCCCCGTACCGCTGGCGACGGGATTGACCGGCACGGAGATCGCTTTTCTCGCCGACGACAGCGGAGCAGCCGCAATCATCGCCGCCGGTGATCTGGATACGGGCAACGCGGCCCATGGACGAATTGCAATCGAACAGGCCGAGTTCGCCGCAGGAATTGCGCGCGCCGGAGGCCAAACACAACCCTTCGCGGACACCTCACGCGACGATCCTGCCTATCAGGTCTATACGTCAGGCAGCACATCCCGTCCGAAGGGTGTCGTCCACGCACATCGCGCCATATTCGGGCGCCGTCCCATGTATGACGGATGGTACGACATGCGGCGTTCCGACGTGATGCTGCACACAGGCGCGCTCAATTGGACATATGCCCTCGGAACGGGATTTATCGATCCACTCGCCAACGGCGCGACAGCGGTACTCTACAACGGCACGCCGGACCCGCATGTGTGGCCACAGCTCGCGGCGCGGTTCGGAGCGACGATCTTTGCAAGTGTGCCCGGCATCTACAGACTTCTGTTGAGAGAAGACGCAAATATGGGCCTAGCGCTGCGTCATTGCCTGACCGCGGGCGAGGCCATGCCGACGGCCGCGGCGGGAGACTGGCGCGACCTGACCGGACGGCCGATCTGCGAAGCCTTCGGCATGAGCGAGATCTCGACATATATCTCCACCCCACCAACGCTCGACGCGCGCGCCGGTTCGCCGGGTCGGCCGCAACCCGGACGCGCGGTCGCCATCCTTCCCGTCGATGGTGGCAATTCGCCGGTCCCGCGCGGCCAGACGGGCGTCCTGGCGGTTCACCGCTCCGATCCCGGCCTGATGCTGGGCTACTGGCGCCGACCTGACGAAGAAGCCGAATGCATGCGCGGCGAATGGTTTGCGACAGGCGACCTTGCGGTGATGGACGAAGAAGGCTTCGTGTATCCGCAGGGGCGCGCCGACGACATCATCAACGCAATGGGCTATCGGGTTTCGCCCGAAGAAGTCGAGACCGCTCTCGAAGCCGACTTGCGTGTCTCGGAAGCGGCAGCGGTCGAGTACCGGCCATCGTCAGGGGTATCGCTGGTTGCAGCCTTCATCGTGCCCGCCAAAGGTACGCAGATGGATATGGAGGCGATCAAACACGACGTGGCCGGGCGGCTTGCAATCTACAAGCGGCCCCGTCACCTCGAGGTCATCGACGCACTCCCGCGCACGGCCAACGGCAAACTCAGGCGCCGCACACTACGAGACGCGCTCAACAGCCCCTCCTGATCTTCGTTTTTTACCGCGCCTTAACCACGCCGGCGGCATGGTCATCAGAATCTTTCCGGGGCGTCGGCATGATGCGTACTTCAAGGGTTGTGGTGGTTGAATCGCTTGCCGATGGCGAGGGCGACGGCATCGCACACGCTCTTGCGGCGCGCGGGTTCAACGCCCTCCAGGTCGACGAGCCGGGAACCGTTGTTGCCGAACTCCTGTCCTCGGTGCGTCCAGAGGCGCTTGTCATTGCCCAGCCGGGCCGTCTTGCCGGCAATCGCCTGCCAGCAGCACGCAGGCTGATCGAGCGTCTTTCGCACTCGGATCTTACGAGGCATCTGCCTATCCTCGTAATTGGTGAAAGCGAACCCGGCCACGAGAGCGCCGGCATAACGGAACTGTCTGAATTTGCTTCGCATGACGAACTGGCCACCCGGATAGGTGGACTGACTCGTCTTGCGGTTTTGGCGCGAGAGCTCGAACGCCGTGTCAAGGTTGCTGAACGTTTCGGCGGACCAGCGCTTGCAATGCCGGCCGCCTCTATCGTCCACGATGCAAAAATCCTCGTTGCCCTTTCCCCGTCGCTCCTCAGTGAGATTGCCGACGTCGTGCCCCCATCCGTCACGATCGCTGGCGCTCCGAGCATGCCGGTCGCGTTGGACTATCTCGGCAACGAGAATTTCGATGCGGTCGTTCTGCCTGGCGTCGAACTGGCCGAAAGCGGCGCTCTTCTCGACGCGATACGACGGGATTCCCGCTTTGCCGAATTACCGATTGCCATTGCCGGCGGGGAAGAGCGTGCGGCCGCGGCCCTGTGCAGGTCGGGTGCCGATGCCGTCATGCCCGCACAGATGGATGCGGAAACAACTGCACGGCTTCTCGCGCTGGCATCGGAAAACCGATATCGCGCTGCAATGCGCGAAACGCTTGCCGCAGCAATGCCACCACAGGTTCGCGATGCGGTGAGCGGCCTCGCAACGCACGGCTATTTCTCTGAGTGGCTGCGAGCCATGGTCGGCGATTGTGATCGCTGGGGCGACACCGTTTCGCTTATCGCCATCGAGGTTGAAAACGTTCGCGCCCTCAATGACAGGCACGGATTTGCGCCGGTCGACAGCATGATGGCGTCCATCGGATCAATTATCGCGAACCTGACGAGGGCAGAAGACTGCGCCTGCCGCTATTCAGGTTCGCGCATGCTGATCGGCATGCCGAACATGCCGCTCGATCACCTTCGCGTTGTCCGCGACCGAATACTGGCGATCATCGAGCAGACCGACTTCATTGACGATGGCGCATTGGGGATGAAGCCCGTCATGTCGACACGAACGACGCAGTGGCGGCCGGGGAGCTCTGCGCTCGGTCTCATCGAAGATGCATTTTGCGGGATTGCCTGATCGGCGTTAGACTTGCCGAATGGCAATCACACCGCAACTCACGGACGACAGCCCCGTCATCATAGACGTTATATCCGACGTCATGTGCCCCTGGTGTCTGGTCGGCAAACGCATGCTGCGAAAGGCGCTGACACTTCGCCCGGACACGCCGGTGCAAATCCGCTGGCGTCCCTATCAGCTCGATCCGACAATCCCGAAAGGCGGCATGGACCGCAAGGAATATCTGCGTCGCAAGTTCGGTGAGGCAGCCGGCGGGCAGATGTACCAGCGTTTGAAGGATATCGGCGAGGCCGAGGGCATTGAGTTCAATTTCAGCGCGATCCCCCGCTCGCCCAACACGCTCGATGCGCACAGGCTGATCCGTTGGGCCGCCAACGACGGAGTTCAGGAAAAGGTGGTCGACCGCCTGTTCGCTGTCTACTTCAGCGAAGGCGGCGACATAGAATCCATCGATACGCTTAAGGAAATCGCGCGCGAGGCAGGCATGGATGCCGACCTTGTCGCGTCGTTGCTTGAAAAAGGCGCCGACATTGATCTCGTCAAGCGGGAAGCGGACCTGGCGCGGCAAATGGGCGTCGATGGCGTTCCCTGTTTCGTTTTCGATGAACAGTTTGCGGTGATGGGGGCCCAGCCGCCTGACGTGCTGGCCCAATATATCGATCGCGCGATCGCCAACCGTGCAAAGACGGCTGAGCCTTCACCGGGCGGCCTGTAGCTCCAGAAGCCGAGACTCACCACGCCACGCGCCCTTAGAGCAGTCGTTGACTGGCCTTGCGCAAAAAGCGCCGTCCGGAGCCGCACGGAAATCCCAAAAATGAAAAATTGACTTGATGCCATCTTGAATAATACCGACTAGTTGGTATGTTCGATTGCATTGACCAGATTGCCCGCATCGGAAACGGACCCCAATCATGCGAAAGATCAGAATACTGGAACACATTTCGATCGACGGGATCGTGCAGGCACCGGGTGGGCCGAACGAAGACGGGGACTACCCCCATGGTGGATGGGTCGTTCCGCACGCCGATGCTGCAATCGGCGCAACCATCGATGCAGCCCATGGCGATGATTTCGACCTGCTCCTGGGCCGGCGTACCTACGACATTTTCGCAGGCTATTGGCCGCACGTCGAAGCAAACGCCAGATCCGACAGCCTCAATGGCGCAACGAAATTCGTCGCAACGCACAGGCCCGAGAGCCTTGGCTGGGGACCTGTCGAGAGCCTCGGAACTGACGTCATCGAAGGCGTACGCCGCATTCAGGCAAGCAACGGGCCTGACCTGATCGTCTGGGGCAGCTCTACTCTAACACCGCTGCTCATTCACAACGGCCTGTTCGATGAAGTCCTGCTATTCGTCTATCCGGTCCTGCTCGGTACCGGAAAGCGCTTCTTTTCCGATGCCGTCCCTCCGGTGGAACTTGAACTGTCGATGACGAAGACGGCTGGATCTGGCGTCATAATCAGCACCTACAAACCGTCAGGACCACTGCGAACCGGTTCTTTCGACGACCCTTCGTAAATGCGTCGACGCCATCAAGCCGGAATGACATTACACGATACCGCGAACCGCCTGCCCGGCACGCGCGTTATAAACGATCTGAAAAGCAATGGAGCACGACCATGACCGACCTCGTCACCTGCCTCTGGTACGACCACGGCGAAGCCAGCAAGGCTGCAAGGTTCTACGCCGAGACCTTTCCCGATAGCCGCGTCGGCTCCATCAATGCCGCACCGTCCGACTTTCCGGGTGGCGAAGAAGGCATGGAACTGACCGTTGAATTCACAGTGGTGGGACGACCATTCCTGGGACTCAATGGCGGCCCGGTCTTCACGCCCAATGAATCGGTGAGCTTCGTTGTCCTGACCGACAGCCAGGAAGAGACGGACCGATATTGGAATGCGATCGTCGGCAACGGTGGCAAGGAAAGTGACTGCGGCTGGTGCAAGGATCGCTGGGGTCACTCCTGGCAGATCACGCCGCGGCGCCTCATCGAACTGACAACCAGCCCGGACCGAGCTGTCGCAAAACGCGCAATGGACGCAATGATGACGATGCAGAAGATCGACATTGCAAAGATTGAGGCGGCAGCAAAAGGAGCCTGAAGCGCGTCTCAGCTCTCCGCCAGCGATGCGAGTTTGCGCGCAATCGTTGCGGTTGCGCGCAGCCTGTCCCCCGCGTCCGGAAGATCGCGGCTGAAAAACACCCGGTGATCGGGCCGCACCTTGGCGCGATGCCCCTCGTCGCCGATAAATTTCATCAGTGCCGCCGGCTGCGCGAAGCGATTATCCCTGAAGGAAAGGACGATGCCCTTCGGCCCGGTCTCGACCTTCTCGACATTCGCCCTGCGGCAAAGAAGCTTGATGCGGACGATGTCCAGAAGGTGCTCGGCCTCAACCGGTACCGGACCGAAGCGATCAGCCATCTCCGCGGCGAAACCATCGACTTCGAGATCGTCCTGCAGGCCGCCAAGCCGGCGGTACAGCGCCATACGCAGGTCGAGGTCGGGGATATAGGCTTCCGGCAGCAGGACCGCCGCGCCGATGGAAATCTGCGGTGACCACTGGACCTCGTCAAAGTCCGTATCGCCAGATTTGAGGCTTGCGACCGCCTCCTCCAGCATTGACTGGTAGAGCTCGTAACCGACCTCGCGAATATGCCCGGACTGCTCTTCTCCCAGCAGATTGCCCGCACCGCGTATGTCGAGATCGTGGCTGGCAAGCGAAAATCCAGCGCCCAGCGTGTCCAACGATTGCAACACCTTGAGACGCTTCTCGGCAGCCGGTGTGAGCATCCTGTTCGCCGGCGTGGTGAAATAGGCATAGGCACGCAGCTTCGAGCGGCCTACACGGCCGCGGAGCTGATAGAGCTGGGCCAGACCGAACATGTCGGCGCGATGGACGATCAGTGTGTTTGCCGTCGGTACGTCGAGCCCGGATTCCACGATCGCTGTCGAAAGCAGCACATCGAAACGCCTGTCGTAGAATGCC
>JACKJP010000013.1 GCA_020637895.1 Rhodobiaceae bacterium | reverse complement strand
GCCGATTTCGCAAAGAACAAAATCGACGCCGTCATTGCCGCTGAGAACGAAATTCTTGATCGCGTCGGTGACGTGCGGAATGACCTGCACCGTCGCGCCGAGATAGTCGCCGCGCCGCTCCTTGGCGATTATCTCCTGGTAGATCCTGCCGGTCGTTATGTTGTCGCTCTGTGCTGCCGATACGCCGGTAAAGCGCTCGTAATGCCCAAGATCCAGATCGGTCTCGGCGCCGTCGTCGGTGACGAAGACTTCGCCATGCTGATACGGGCTCATCGTCCCCGGATCCACATTGAGATATGGATCGAGCTTCTTGAGACGGACGGAGAATCCACGCGCCTGCAGCAGCGCTCCGAGCGCTGCCGAAGCCAAGCCTTTACCGAGCGAGGAAACCACGCCGCCGGTGATGAAGATGTACCGCGCCATGGAATTTGACAGTAATTGGCCGAATCGCGATTCGGGAAGCTGAAAAAGAGCGTGCCCGCCGGCTTGTCCCCAATCGGATCAGCCTGGCGGGCACCGCCATGCGAGAAAGTCCCGGTTTACTCAGACTGCGGCACTTGCGGTGCCGAAGGCTGAGCATTTGAAGCCGGCGGTTGGGCAGACGAATCCGGCGTTGCCGGCTGCGGCGCCGAAGGTTGCGGCTGACCGAGACGGTCGAAAATGGTGCCTCCACCCTGACCGGCTGGCTGGCCGCCAGGTTGTGGCGCCGTAGCGGGCGCGCCGGCGGCAGCCGGATTGCTGTCCAGAATGGAAGGCGCGGTCCCTGTCGTCCGGTGAAGGATTGTCAGCCCGATGCTTGTCAGGAAAAACGCCGCTGCGAGCCATGTCGTCGTGCGGGTCAGCGCATTCGCAGCGCCCCGGCCCGTCATAAAGCCGCCGCCACCGCCGCCTATGCCAAGCGCGCCACCTTCCGACTTCTGCAGAAGGATAACGCCGACAAGGGCAATGACTATCATCAGGTGGATGGCAATAATAACCGTTTCCATGGATCAGACCGTTCTATTTCCTGAGCAATTTGGGCGCGTTCTACACGAAGGCGGCGGCAATGACCAGCGTCAGGCGTAGACGGCGGAGATGGCCATTAAATCGGCCGCTTTCAAGCTTGCACCACCAACGAGCGCGCCATCGACATTCGCGACGTTCATCAGCGCCGCGGCATTGTCCGGCTTGACCGATCCGCCGTAAAGGATGCGCATCCGCTGTCCGTCTGCGCCAAATCTGTCGGCGAGCCGCGCCCGGATCATGGCATGCATGGCCTCTACATCTTCCACTGTCGGTGTCAGGCCGGTGCCAATCGCCCAGACCGGCTCATAGGCGATGACCGTATTCTCCGACGTCGCTCCATCGGGAACCGACCCGGCAAGCTGTTCTGACACGACAGCGTCGGCCTTTCCCGCATCGCGTTCCTGCCGTGTTTCACCGACGCAGACGATGGCCTTGATCCTGGCGCGCCAGGCCGCCTGCGCCTTGGCGCGGACGATCATGTCACTTTCGCCATGGTCGGCACGGCGCTCGGAATGGCCGACGATTACGGCACGCGCACCACAATCGGCCAGCATTTCGGCGGATATGTCTCCGGTATGAGCGCCGCTGGCGGCCGCATGGCAATCCTGGCCACCGATCGCAATCGGTGTATCGGTGAGCGCATTGACGGCTGAAGCGAGCAAGGTCGCCGGCGGACAGATCATGAGATCCACACGAGCATTCAGCGCACTGCTGTACTGGCGGGCCATATCGCGCAATTGGCCGAGCGAATCCGCCGTCCCGTTCATCTTCCAGTTGCCGGCAACGAGTGGCTTGATTTCTGGCGTCATTGCATGTCTCCGTCGCGTCACAATCGGCATGCCGATATCAGACGTTCGGGCCGAGCGTAACCCCGAAACCGGCGGCGCCGGACGCGCTGCGCGAGCGGGCAATGCGCCGAACTTTCTCCATAACGAACAGAACCGTTTCCATCTGGCCGGGAAAGACTCTAGTATCGCCGCCTTTTCAAGGGCCCGGCGCCCATGCCAGAAAGGGCCCCGAAGGCGGGAGACAACCCGTCGGGGAGATCAGTAAGGAAGCACATGCTCGACAGTCTGCGCCGCAGCGCCGGTTCCTGGGTTGCCAAGGTCTTTATCGGCATTCTTGTTCTCAGCTTTGCCGTTTGGGGCATTGCTGACATTTTCCGTGGTTATGGCGGCACCGCCGTCGTTCGCGTCGGTGACACCGAGATCGATGCCGAGACCTTCCGCCGCGAATTCCAGCTCGAGATTCAGCGTCGCTCACGTGAACTGGGTCAGCAGATAAGCTTCGCCATGGCGCGTTCGATCGGCCTGGACCGGATCGTCCTGGGCAAGCTTACCGCTCAGGCTGCGCTCGACGAGACCGCCAAGGACAAGAACCTGCGCGTCACCGACGAAGCGGTTGCCCGCAACATCCGCCAGGACCCGTCCTTCCGGAATGCCGGCGGTCAATTCGACCGCGACTATTTCGAGGCCGCCATGCGCCAGCTCGGTTACAGCGAAGCCGGATTCGTGGCCGAACGGCGCGCACTGATGGGCCGTCAGGCGCTTGCCAACGGCATCGCCGGCGACATGGCGGTGCCCGATCCGTTGCGTAAAGCCATCGACAATTACCGGTTTGAGAAACGCCAGTTCCGCTACATGATTGTCAGTCAGGCGCAGGCCGGTACCGCTGATGCACCAACCGATGAACAGCTGAAAGCCTATTTCGAAGAGAACAAGCGCGATTTCCGCGCACCCGAATATCGCGGCATCAAGGCGATAAAGGTAGAGCCGGCAGATCTGACGTCAGCCGTCGATATCAGCGATCAGGAAATCGCTGACGCCTATGAGCGCGAGAAGGACCGTTTCACGACACCGGAACGCCGCCGCGTGCGGCAGATGGTGTTCAACGACAAGGCTGAGGCTGAATCCATCGCCCAGCGGATCACGGCCGGCGAGCGCTTCGAGGACATCGCTTTTGAGCGTGGCCTGAAGCCCGATGACGTCGATCTCGGCATGGTCGCGAAATCGGATATTGCAGACCCCGCTGTCGCCGATACGGCCTTTTCGCTGGCCACTGGCGAGACGAGCGCTCCGGTCGACGGGCGGTTCGGTACCGTGATCGTGAATGTTGGCGAGGTTGAACCGGGTGGCACCAAGCCGCTCGATGAGGTCAAGGACGAGGTCCGTGCCGATATCGCCAATCGGCGTGCCGAACAGGATGTCCTCGACATGCATGACCGCATCGAAGACGAGCGCGCTGGTGGTGCTACCCTCGACGAGATCGCCAAGAAGGAAAACCTTCAGCTTATCCAGGTCGAGGCCGTCGATTCATCGGGGCTTGATCCGCAGGAAAAGCCGGTTGTGCTGCCAGCCGACAAGGCTCTCGTGACAGCCGCATTCAACAGCGATGTCGGTATCGAAAACGATCCAATCCAGTTCGGTAAGTCCGGGCTTGTCTGGTTCGACGTAACCGACATCACGCCAGCGCGTGACCGCACCTTCGAAGAGGCTGAAGCAAAGGTGAAAGCTGCCTGGCAGAAGGAAGCCGACACCGAAAAGCTGAACAGCTTTGCCAACGCACTCGCGGCCCGCATTCGCGATGGCGCGACCATGGACGACGTTGCCAAAGAGGTCGGTGTGTCAGTCACGCGCAGCCGGCCTCTGACACGAAGCGATCAGGCTCAGGACCTGCCGGCGACGACACTCGACACCGGCTTTTCGACACCGGCTGGCGCAGTCGCGACGGCGCGCGTCGGCGACGACAAGCGCATCGTTCTGCGCGTGGAGACGATTACGCCTCCCGAGGCGCATGAAGTCTCCTTCGCCGGAGACCTGGCCGAAAACATCGCCTCCGGTTACGCGGACGATCTGCTGACCCAATATGTTCAGGCCATCGAAAAGCAGTCTGAGATCACCTACAACCAGCAGATGCTCAACCAGGCGCTTGGCATTTCCTCGCAGGAAAACTGAGACGGAACGATGGGCGATCTCAAACCGACACTGGCAAAGCTCGCCGCTGGCGAAACGCTCGGTACACAGGAGGCGACAGACGCGTTCGATGTACTGATGTCGGGCGAGGCAACGCCCTCGCAAATCGGCGGCATGCTTTTGGCAATGCGGGTGCGCGGCGAAACGGTTGAAGAGATTACGGGCGCCGCCCGAACGATGCGCGACAAGATGCTGCGTGTCGATGCCCCGAAGAATGCCATCGACATCGTAGGTACCGGCGGCGACGCCTCGGGCACCTACAATATTTCCACATGCACCGCGCTTGTGGTCGCGGCGGCTGGCGTGCCGGTCGCCAAGCACGGCAACAGGGCCCTGTCTTCGAAATCGGGCGCTGCCGACGTGCTGATGGCGCTCGGTGTCGATATCGAGATCGGTCCGGACCGTATTGCCGAGTGCATCCGCAATGCCGGCGTCGGATTCATGTTCGCGCCATCGCATCATGCCGCAATGAAGCATGTCGGCCCGACGCGGGTCGAACTCGGAACCCGAACGATATTCAACCTGCTCGGCCCGCTTTCCAACCCTGCCGGCACACGCCGGCAATTGCTTGGGGTCTTCGCTGCTGAATGGGTCGAACCCCTCGCCCATGTAATGCACAATCTGGGTGCGGAGAAAGTCTGGGTCGTCCATGGAACAGACGGGCTCGACGAAATGACGGTGACCGGCGCGACGCTTGTCGCCGAACTCGACGGCGGCAGCGTGCGCACTTTCGAGGTTTCGCCGGAAGATGCAGGGCTTTCCCGTGCCATGCCGACCGAGCTCAAGGGCGGCGACGCTGCCCACAATGCGAAGGCGCTGCGGGAGGTTCTTGCGGGCGCCGATGGAGCTTACCGTGATATCGTTCTTCTGAACGCGGCGGCCGGCCTTGTGATCGCTGACAAGGCATCCGATCTGAAGGAGGGCGCGGGGATTGCCGCTGAAATGATCGACAGCGGGCGCGCGGCCGAAACCCTGAAGAAGCTTGTCGCTGTATCGAAGGCTACCCATGGCTGACATTCTCAAACGGATCGAGACTTACAAGCGCGCCGAGGTCGCCGAGGCCAAGGCCCGAGCCAGCTATGATGAAGTGTGCCGTAGCGCAGAGCGGGCAAGCCCGGTGCGCGGTTTTGAAAATGCCCTGCGCAGGCGCATTGACGCGGGTGGCGATGCGCTCATCGCCGAGATCAAGAAGGCAAGCCCTTCAAAGGGTCTTATCCGCGCCGATTTCGATCCGCCCAAACTCGCAAGGGCCTATGAGGCCGGCGGTGCGGCCTGTCTTTCCGTGTTGACGGACACGCCGTCTTTTCAGGGAGCACCGGAATTCCTTGTTTCGGCCCGAAGCGCCGTGTCATTGCCCGTCCTGCGCAAGGACTTCATGTTCGAACCCTATCAGGTCGCCGAAGCCCGGGCGCTTGGTGCTGACTGCATCCTGATCATCATGGCCTGCGTCAGCGACGAAGAGGCTGCCGCGCTTGAAGCTGAATCCATAAAATGGGGCATGGACAGTCTCATCGAGGTTCACGATGGGGAAGAACTGACACGGGCGCTCAATCTTTCCTCGCCGCTGATCGGCATAAACAATCGCAATTTGCGGACTTTCGAGACCACTCTCGAGACCTCAGAATTGCTGGCACCGAAAGTACCCGAGGACCGTATCATCGTCGGTGAAAGCGGCATATTCTCCGCCTCGGATATCGTGCGCCTCAACGGCGTCGGCATTCATACATTTCTGGTCGGCGAAAGCCTGATGCGGAGCGACGACGTGACAGCTGCCACAAGGGCACTGCTGGATACGGGGGCTGCGCGCAGCGCGGCCGAATAGAGCATGGCGGGCAAAGGCCTTACGCATCTGGACGACGCAGGATCTGCCCATATGGTCGATGTCGGCGGAAAGGCGGACACCAAGCGCATTGCTGTCGCCGAAGGCCATGTGAAAATGCTTCCCGCGACCCTGAAAGCCGTTACCGAAGGCAATGCACCAAAAGGCGATGTGCTGGGCGTTGCGCGGATCGCGGGTATCCAGGCAGCCAAGAAAACGGCCGACCTAATACCCTTGTGCCATCCGCTTGCGCTGACGAGAATTACCGTCGATCTCGTGCCTGATGAGGCGCTGCCCGGAATCCGGATTACGGCTCAGGTCGAATTGACAGGCAAGACCGGCGTGGAGATGGAAGCGCTGACGGCGGTCTCGATCGCAGCGCTGACAATATACGACATGGCCAAGGCGCTGGAAAAATCGATGGAGATCGGGCCGATCCGACTGCGATCGAAATCGGGCGGCAAATCGGGCGATTGGCAGGCCGAACCGGGTAAGACCTGATCCGATGGCTCTGACGCCCGTTACCGAAGCCCTTCGACAGATCCTTTCGGACGCGGCCCCTTCCGGAGAGGAACTGGTGCCGCTGGAACAGGCGGATGGGCGCGTGCTCGCCGCGCCCCTCGCCGCTCGACGCGACCAACCTCCGGCCGACATGTCGGCAATGGACGGGTATGCGGTACGGCAGTCATCTCTGGCCCGGTTGCCGGCCACATTGGCTGTCGTCGATGTGGCCGCTGCTGGGCACGCAGCCAGTCGCCCTGTCGGCGAGGTGGAAGCGATCCGGATATTCACGGGCGCGCCGCTGCCTGAAAATGCGGATACGATCGTCATTCAGGAGAATTGTTCGCGTTCTGGTGACCGGATCACCATCACCGAACCGCAGCCAGCGGGCCGGCATATCCGGCGAAAGGGACTGGATTTCAGCGCGGGCAGAACCCTGCTGCCCGCAGGCCGGGTGCTGGGGCCACACGACATTTCGCTCGCAGCCGCGATGGGGCACGGCGCGGTGTCATGCCGCACCCGCCCGCGTGTCGCGATTCTTTCCACTGGAGATGAACTGGTGCGGGCGGGAGAACCCGCCGGCCCGAGCCAGATTGTCGCCTCCAATGCCTATGGGGTTGCCGCTCTGGTGCGGCGAGCCGGCGCGGACGCCATAGACCTTGGCATCGCGCGCGATACGGAACAGGCGCTTGCGGACGCGATCGACCGGGCACGACAGGCCCGAGCCGATGTCCTGATAACGCTGGGCGGCGCCAGTGTCGGAGATCACGATCTCGTCGGCCCCGCCCTCAAGACCGCCGGCGCAGAGATGGACTTCTGGAAAATCGCCATGCGGCCGGGCAAACCGTTGATGTCTGCGCGTCTGGCCGGCATGCGGGTTCTCGGCCTTCCCGGCAATCCGGTCTCGTCGCTTGTCTGCACCCGGATATTCGTCCTGCCGCTGATTGCTGCTCTGGCCGGCGCCGACCCTTCCATTTATTCACGACGGCACAACGCGGTGCTTGGTCGGGCACTTCCTGAAAACGATCAGCGCGAGGATTATCTGCGCGCAAAACTGAGCCCTGGAGAATCAGTCCCGGTTGCGACTCCCTTCGCCAGTCAGGACAGTTCCATGCTCGCGACGCTGGCAGAAGCCAACATTCTCGTCATCCGCCCCCCTTACGCCCCCGCTGCCTCCGCCGGAAGCTCCTGCGAATTCATATATTTAGATATTTCTGCTTCGGCCCCTCTCCTGTAAACCCGCCGTTAACCGCTTGCGGAACACAAACAGAACGGATATTGTTTGTTCCTGCTTTGTACGCTGCGCCGGCAATTGGCGTCTGCGCATTCGGGATTAAGGGCGAGGGTATAGGATGCTGACCCAGAAACAGCTGGAATTGCTGCTGTTCATCAACGAGCGGCTCAAGGAAGAGGGCGTGCCGCCCTCCTTCGATGAGATGAAGGATGCGCTCGACCTCAAATCGAAATCCGGCATTCACCGGCTCATCACGGCTCTGGAAGAGCGCGGGTTTATCAGACGGCTGCCGCATCGGGCGCGCGCTCTTGAGGTTGTACGCCTGCCGGAAGCGGTCGCGCCCGCGGCGCGGCGTGGATTTGCACCCAATGTGATCGAGGGGAGTCTTGGCCGCAAACCAATGCGCCCCTCGCCAGACGCGCCAGAGACGGTCGCTGTGCCTGTCATGGGCCGTATCGCAGCCGGCACGCCGATCTCTGCGATCCAGAATCACTCCCATTCCGTGCCCGTCCCGGCTGCGCTGCTGACCGGAGGCGAACATTTCGCACTCGAGGTACGCGGCGATTCGATGGTCGAGGCAGGCATTCTCGACGGCGATACGGTGATCATCCGCAAGGCCGATACCGCCAATAACGGCGATATTGTCGTTGCGCTCGTTGACGATGAGGAGGCTACGCTCAAGCGTCTGCGCCGCAAAGGCAATACGATTGCGCTGGAAGCTGCAAATCCGGCGTACGAGACACGCATCTTCGGGCCGGAACGCGTGCGCATTCAGGGGCGTCTGGTCAGTCTGTTCCGCCAATATTAGCCCGCCGGTAGCCGGATACGGCGTGCAGCGCCCATGGGCGCTCGCGGGACCTCGGTCTGGCTCCCGTCAAACGGAAGGTGCCCGCGTCGGGGTAAACGGCGATGGCGCCAAGCCTGTCGCGGTCGTCGCGGTCGATGATTTTCGGCGCGCACTCGGGCAGGTAGTGGGTCCCGCTCTTCCATCCGCTGAGGACGATGAAATTGGCGCGCCCGCAAAGGTGAGCCCAATGTCGCGTCTGTCTCGTATCAACAAGCGCAATCGACAGGCTTTCTGAACTGGCGATGCACACCGACTGTCGGCAGCGCGAGAAGTGGACTGCTTCATCGCCGAAACCAAGCCGACGGCGCCAGACGTCGATCACATAACCAACCCGTCTGGTACCGGCCACCTGGAGACCTTCTGCGTCCTCAAACGCGACCAGATAGCCGTCGCGATCTATGAGCGCGGCCGGCCTGTCGGTAGACCAGATCGCGGCGGCTAGGCCCAGGACGATGGCAGCCAATCCCGCCAGCCGGACGCGGCCGCGCCAAAGGCACAGCCACAGACCGCCCAACGTAATGATGACCAGCGTCGCGAGCGGGAAGGATCTGACCATCAGGTCTGCACCGTCCAGGTCAGCGACGGCAGTAGCAATCCGGCTGACGGTATCGATTCCCCAGCCCATTGCCTGCCATGCCGGCCAGTCGACACCGAAAGGCATCAGGGCAAGTGCGAATACGCCGAAGGGCATCACGATCAGCGTGACGACGGGCATCGCGGCCATATTGGCCAGTAGCGAAAACGGCGTTGTCCGGTTGAAATGGAATGCGCCGAAGATACTTGTCGCAAGCCCGGCGACAAGCGTGGTGAAGAGAATCGCGATCACGAAGCCACCCGCAAGCCCGAGCGCCCTGCCCGGCCAATTTCGGGCTGTGCCTTCGAACCATCGATATCGTAGAGCGCTACTTGCCTCATAGGCTGCAATGAGCGCCGTCGTGGCGGCAAACGACATTTGAAAGCTGGCGCCAGCAACGGCCTCAGGATGCAACGCAATGATGAGTATGGCGGCAAGGGCGAGATTGCGGAGCGATATCGCCGGTCGGTCGGCGATGACCGCGACAAGCATGATCAGGAGCATGATATAGGCGCGTACGGTGGCGATAGAGGCACCAGAGACTACCAGAAACGCCGTCGCGGCAATGATGGCGCCGATCGCGGCGATGCGTTTGATCGGATAGCGGAGGGCAATCCCGGGGATCAGGACGAGCAGCAGGCGCAGGGTGAAGAAGACGATGCCGCTGACCAACACCATATGCAGCCCGGAGATCGCGAGCAGATGCCCGAGTCCGGCGACCCGAAGCGCCTCAGTCGTGTCCTCGTCTATCGCACTTCGTTTGCCGGTCAGGAGCGCTGCCGCGATCGCACCGGAATTGCCCGGCAAAGCCGCCATGATGCGGTCGGCGATGCGGTTGCGCGTACGTTCGATCTTGAAGGAAAGACGGTCGGGTGCCGGATCGGCTAGACGATCGGGAGCACCGAGGGTGTAACCGACAGCACCGAATCCCTGAAAAAATGCCTCTCGGCGAAAATTATAGCCGCCCGGCACGGCCTCGTCCGGCGGCGGCAGCAGAATGACGCGGGCCGCAATCCTTTCGCCGGCAAGGTAGTACCCCTCGCCGCGCCAGCTGACGCGCACGGATGATGGCAGGCCCTCAGGCGCCCCTTCGAGTTCCAGCAGCGCGCGCTGGCGCCCGCTGGCGAAACGGTCGATAGCCGCAATCGTCGCCTTTATCTCGACAGGGCCGACCCGCTGCGACAACAGAGTCTCATCGGCGTGCCTGGCCGATGCGAATGAGGCGAGCAGCACGCCGGCACAAACCGCCGCACTGGCGACGGACAGGAGAAACGCCCCGAACCGGTTTCGGAGCAGGAACGCTGCAAATGCAAGAATGCAGAACAGGCAGGCGAAAATGACCGCGTCGGGTTCGCTTTCGGCGCCGAGATAGAAAGCGGCGCCTGCGGCCAGCAGGACCGGAAGCCACAGGAAGAACCGGTCCGACTGCCGGTCCATGAAGCTGGACAGCCAGACAAGGGGCGCGCGCTTCTGCGACGTCGGCGGCGCGTCCTCTGCCGTCCAGGCTCCCTGCGTCGCGCTCGTCATCGACCCGTTTCCCCGCTGGCGCCGTTTATCTCGCCGATGGGGCATGCTACACGACTGCCGGTCCTGTTCACCCCGCAACCTTGCACGCATTTTTCCCGGAGGATTCATGGCCGGCAGCACCATCCCCGTCGTTACCCGATTTGCCCCCTCGCCGACGGGCTTTTTGCATATCGGCGGCGCCCGAACGGCGCTGTTCAACTGGCTCTACTCCAGGAGCAATGGCGGCCAGATGCTGCTGCGCATCGAAGACACGGATCGCGAGCGCTCCACACAGGAAGCTGTAGACGCCATTCTGGACGGTCTGAAATGGCTCGGGCTGGATTGGGACGGCGAGCCGGTTTCGCAGTTCGCCAGGGCCGACCGGCATCGCGAAGTGGTCGAGGCGCTGCTGGCATCGGGAAATGCCTATCGTTGCTATGCCACGCAGGAAGAGCTCGTGGCGATGCGCGAGAAAGCCATGGCGGAGGGGCGCCCTCCCCGCTACGACGGTAGCTGGCGCGACCGCGATGCTGCGGACGCCCCTGCCGGCGTCGCACCGGCGATCCGCTTCAGGGCGCCGCAGGAAGGCGAGACAGTCGTCGACGATCAGGTGCAGGGACGCGTCGTCATCCCGAACAAGGATCTGGACGATCTCATCATTCTTCGCAGCGACGGCAACCCGACCTACAATCTCTCCGTCGTCGTTGACGATCACGACATGGGCGTCACGCATATCGTTCGTGGCGTCGATCATCTCACCAATGCGGCAAGACAATCCCAGATCTACCTCGCGCTCGGCTGGGATGTGCCCGTCATGGCGCATATTCCGCTGATCCACGGGCCAGATGGCGCGAAGCTTTCAAAGCGTCATGGCGCGCTGGGCGTCGAGGCCTACAGGGCAATGGGCTACCTGCCTGAGGCGATGCGAAACTATCTGGCGCGGCTTGGCTGGAGCCATGGCGACGACGAGATATTTTCAACCGAACAGATGATTGAGTGGTTCGCGCTGGATGGCATCGGCAAATCGGCCGCGCGCTTCGATTTTGCCAAGCTTGAAAATCTGAACGGGCACTACATGCGCGCAACGGATGACGACGCGCTGACCGAAGCGCTCCTTGGCGCACTGCCTTATCTGCCGGCCGGCCCGGAATTTGCGGCGCGACTCGATGATGGCCGACGCGCTGCGCTGCGTCAGGCGATGCCAGGCCTGAAAGATCGCGCGAAGACTCTTGTCGAACTTCTTGACGGCGCTCAGTTTCTCGTCGCCAAAAGACCGCTCTCGCCAGACGAAAAGGCCGCCCAGTTGCTCGACAATCACGGACTGGAGACGTTGTCAGGCGCGCGGGCGGCACTGTCCGCATGCTCGCAATGGGCAACTGAAGACCTCGAATCCGCCATCAGGGCGTTTGCGGAAGAAGCCGGCCTCAAACTTGGCAAGGTGGCGCAACCGCTCCGCGCAGCGTTGACCGGGCGAACGACTTCGCCGGGGATTTTCGATGTTCTGGTGGTCCTCGGCCGGGAAGAATCGCTTGCCAGACTGGACGACGCGCTGGCCCGGATGTAGCCTCTCAGGCAACCTGCCCCGGCCCGTGCTGCACTTGCGAATAGCGGGTAAATGCGATACCAAATTGTGGCACAACGGGCCTCCACGCACGACTGCAAGACCGTCGGCAGAACTCCCTTGCCGACCCGGTTCAATGAAATCTGGCAAGCCTGCCGGCGCATCCGCGGCGGCAAGACGACATGAGAGGATTGGTGCCAAATGAATGAGAACAAGGCCACACTCAACCTCGGGGGAACGGCTCACGAATTTCCGGTCAACAAGGGCTCGATCGGTCCCGATGTCGTCGACATCAGCGCTCTCTACGCAAAGACCGGCGCCTTCACCTATGACCCCGGCTTCACGTCAACCGCTAGCTGCGAATCCCAGATTACCTATATCGATGGCGACGAGGGTGTGCTGCTCTATCGCGGTTACCCGATCGAACAGGTCGCCGAACAGGGCGACTTCCTGGAGACCTGCTATCTCCTGCTCTACGGCGAACTGCCGACCGATCAGCAGAAGCGCGATTTCGTCGGCCGCGTGACCAACCACACCATGGTCCACGAGCAGATGACGCGGTTCTTTACCGGCTTCCGCCGCGACGCCCATCCAATGGCCGTACTGACCGGATCTGTCGGTGCCATGTCGGCCTTCTATCATGACTCGACCGATATTTCGGACCCATACCAGCGTCTCGTTGCGTCGATCAGGATGATTGCCAAGATGCCGACTCTGGCAGCGATGGCTTACAAGTATTCCGTCGGTCAGCCGTTTATCTATCCGCGCAATGCACTCGATTACTCGTCCAACTTCCTGCACATGTGCTTTGCGGTGCCGTGTGAGGAATATGAGGTCAATCCGGTGCTCTCGCGGGCAATGGACCGCATCTTCATTCTGCACGCCGATCACGAGCAGAACGCGTCGACTTCGACCGTTCGTCTCGCGGGCTCGTCCGGTGCCAATCCGTTCGCCTGCATCGCAGCCGGCATTGCCTGTCTCTGGGGTCCTGCCCATGGCGGCGCCAACGAAGCGGCGCTCAAGATGCTTGAGGAGATTGGCAGCGTCGATCGTATTCCGGAGTTCATCGCCCGCGCCAAGGACAAGGACGATCCCTTCCGTCTGATGGGTTTCGGACATCGCGTCTACAAGAACTACGATCCGCGCGCACGCGTCATGCAGAAGACCTGTCACGAAGTGCTGCAGGAAGTCGGCATCAAGGACGATCCGCTGCTCGATGTGGCCATGGAGCTGGAGCGCATCGCGCTGCGCGACGAGTATTTCGTCGAAAAGAAGCTCTATCCGAATATCGATTTCTATTCGGGGATCACGCTGAAGGCGATGGGTTTCCCGACCTCGATGTTCACGGTGCTCTTCGCGGTCGCCCGTACCGTAGGCTGGATTGCCCAGTGGAAAGAAATGATCGAGGATCCGCGCCAGAAGATCGGCCGTCCGCGCCAGCTGTATACCGGCGCACCCCGCCGTGACTACATTTCGGTCGGAAAGCGCAAATAGCTTCTGTCGATACTTTCAGGAAGAGGCCCAGTGCAAACCGGGCCTTTTTTCATTGGCGCAAAGTAGATTTGGAAAGTTCCGCCGTTTCGAGCACGATATCGGCCGCATGATCGGCCGGCGATGCGGCTTCGTCTTCCATTTGCTTGCGGATTGCGGCGATCCCTTCGAGCTGGCGCCGCCTTTCCTTGGTATCAGAGAGGAGCGGGTCCAGCGCGGCTGCCAGATTGTCCACGGTGCATTCCTTATGAAGGAACTCGGGCACGATGCGTGAACCGTGGACGAGGTTGGCCATCGCGATCGAATGTGCGCGAAAGAAGGGCATGAGCGCAGCCGCGAGCCATTCAATCCGATAACCGACGACCTGGGGCACGCCCATGAGTGCCAGTTCGAGCGTCACTGTGCCTGATGCGGCCAAAGCCGCCGTTCCCTCGGAAAACGCCTGCCATTTGGCCGCCTCTCCGACGACGATTTCCGGTGTGACCGGCCACAGTCCGGCCTTTTCGGCAATCAGCGTTTCCAGATGCCTGACGGCGGGAATGATGACTCGCATCCCCGGGCGATGAATCCGCGCGACGACCTCCCCGAAAAGGGCCATCAGCCTTTCGATTTCGGTTCGCCGGCTACCGGGCAAGACCAGGAGCACCTGCGGGTCGGCCGGCGCCTCGGGTGCGCGCATTTTCGCCTGTATGATTTCGCTGACAGGGTGTCCGATATAGTCACAGGGCGGACCGCCGAGGCGGAGATGCTCGGCCGGCTCAAACGGAAGCACAGCCATGGACCGGTCGACATAGGCGCGCATCGCGCGTGCCCTGCCCTGCCGCCAGGCCCAGACCGTTGGCGGCACGTAGTTGATGATCGGCATGCCCGGTCTGGCCTTGCGAACCTTGCGCGCGACCCGGTGGGTGAATTCCGGAGAATCCACGATCACGAGCACATCCGGCGCCGCCGTGACGATACCGTCTGCCGCCTGGGCGATCCTTTTGAGCAGCATCGGCAGGTTGCGAGCGATGGCGATGCCGCCATTGATGGCAATATCGCTCATCGGAAAGAAGCTCTTGAGGCCCTGCTCCTCCATGCGATGCCCGCCAACGCCGACGAACCTAGTCGGTGTCCGGCGGTTCAGCGCCTGCATGAGATGGGCTGCAAGAACATCGCCCGACTCCTCGCCGGCGATGATTCCGACGCACAATGTCTGCGAAGGGTTTCCGCCCGTCATCATGCGTCGCCGGACATGCCGACGATGAACATGCCCGCCTTGTCCGCGAGCCTCACCATTTCTTCGCGCTCGGGAACGAGGACGGAGCCTGCCTCAATTGCGATGCCGGCTAGCTGAGCCTCTATTGCCATCTCCACGGTCCTGATCCCGGCGACGGGCAAATCGAGGCGTCTGTCCTGTGAGGGCTTTGCCGCCTTGACGAGGACACCCGACGGTGGCCTGACGCGAAACCGCCCGTTGCTCCGCAGGCCTGCGCATCGTTCGACCATCGCGTCGGTACCTTCGGCAGCCTCAACTGCAACGATACGGCCGGATGCGGCCACAACGGCCTGTCCAATATCAAGCGGGCCCATCAGTCTGATTGCGGCCAGCCCGCATTCCATGTCAGCGCGGGCGTTGCGATCGGGCTTCTTTTTGGTCAGGACGCCTTCAGGCGCTGCGATATCCGGCGCGATTTCCAGCGGTCCTACAAGCCGAAAGCCGAACGCCTCTATGACATCGGCGATGATGGTATTGGCACGATCATCACCGCCAATTCTGACCTGGAGCAGCTTCGGCACCGCCTTGAGCGCTCCCCATTCCCATTTGATGGCGTCAAAATCGGGACGGCGGAAATTGCCAGCGCAGGCGACTCTGCCGATCCCCTTTTCAGTGGCAATGGCGTGTGCCGTACTGATCTGGCTGACAGCAACGACCGCATGATCGAAGCCGGCCAAATCCATATCTGTCTCGCCGCGTATGGCAAAGATGAACGGCGCTTCCCCGGCGCGTTCCGCCGAGCGGGCAATATGGCCCGGCATGGGCCCGCTGCCGGCGATGATGGCAAGACGCCCACTACCAGAATTGGCGGCTGTTTCCAGATTGAAAGTCTTCTTTGTGCGGGAGAACAGCATGAGGCCGCAACTCCAGATCAATCACGCGCGGGAACGCAGAACCGTCTCTTTGAATCAGCGCGAATGAAAGCGATGACTGTGTTAACCAACGCATTGCCGCTTTCGGCACCAAATCTCTCCTGGGCCACCGAAAGAGGCTCGCCCGACTCGAACAGCCGCTCATAGGCTGCACGAAGTTCCTGAATATCAGCGCGCGAAACGCCTCGACGCTTTAGGCCAATGATGTTGAGACCTTCTAGCCGCGCGCGATTGCCAAGCACCATGCCGAACGGAATCACGTCGAATTCCACGCCGGTCATACCCCCAACGAAGGAATATTCCCCGATACGAACGTGCTGGTGAATGGCACATATCCCGCCGATAATGGCGCCTTGCCCAACATGTACATGCCCGGCAAGAGTCCCCTGATTGGTAATAATAACGTCGTCGTCGACACTGCAATCATGCGCGACGTGTGAACCAGTCATCAGGAAACACCTGTTTCCGACGCGGGTTGCCCGATCGGCCTTCAGCATTCCTGCATTGATTGTGACATGCTCACGCAGAATACAATCGGCGCCAATGACAGCTTTGCCCGGTTCCGCCTGGCTGGCGCGCAGATGCTGCGCAGGACCGCCAATCGCAGAGAACGCACCGATTTTCGTGCGCGCGCCAATCTCCACATCGCCTTCGATCACGACGTGCGACGCCGTGACGACGCCTTCGGAAAGCGTCACGCCCCCGCCAATCACGCAATATGGACCGATCACGCAGTCTGCCGCGACGGCCGCGCCATCTTCGATGATGGCGGTCGGATGGATATCTGGCATTACAGTCCTTCGCCGGAGCCCAGGGTTGCGCTGACTTCGGCCTCGGCAACTTTTACGCCATCAACTTCAGCGATGCATCCGAAGCGCCAGACAAGCCCGCGATTGCGCAGCTTCCTGACGACAAATCGGACCTGATCACCCGGCATGACGGGCCTGCGGAAGCGTGCCTTGTCGATGGTCATCAGGTAAACGAGCGACAACCCGCCTTCCTTCAGGCGATGGTGGATGCACAGAGCGCCCGCGGTCTGCGCCATGCCTTCAAGAAGCAGGACGCCCGGCATAACGGGGTTGCCCGGAAAATGGCCCTGGAAATGCGGTTCGTTGATCGTGACGTTCTTGATGCCGACACAGGAGTCGTCACCGTCCATATCGACGATCTTGTCGATCATCAGGAACGGATAGCGATGCGGCAGAAGCTGCAGCACGCGCATGATCCCTGCGCTGTCGAGCGATGAAGTTCCGTCAGCCATAACGCGGCCGCCCCCGTCCGATGTTCAATATCCGAAGTTGGCGCTGCCAATAGCCCGGCAGACGCCACTCCGTCAAATCAGAACTTGGCACCGCCACCGAACCGGAAGGTCTGTGTCTGGTCGTACGGCTCTTTGGTGAGCGCATAGCCAAGGTCGCCACGGACCGGACCGAATGGCGAATCCCACAGGATGCTGACACCGACCGACGAACGGATCTTGCTGCTGTCTGCGTAGCAAGGTGCCGCGGACACTACGGTGCCCGGTGCGCAGGCCGCGTAACCGATTGGCAGCGTACCGATATCATAGAGCGTACCGGCATCCGCGAAGACGGCGCCACGGAAGCCCAGTTCGCTCGGGATCACAGGGATCGGGAACTGGATTTCAATCGTGCCGTTGAAGTACAGCGTGCCGCCGAGCGCATCGTTGCTCGCCAGATCGCGCGGACCGTAGCCGGCGGAATCGAAGCCGCGGATCGTCTCGCCACCCTTGAAGAAGCTGTCGAACATCCTGACGCCCTGGCCGCCAAAGCCGGCAATGTGTCCACCCTGCACCCGGCCCATCAGGACGATATCCGGCAGAATCTCACGGCGCGCAGTGAACTCACCGGTGGTCCGCAGGAAGTTCACATCACCGCCAAGTCCTGCCACTTCCTGTGAGAAGCGGGCAAGGATGCCGTTACGCGGACGGCGCGGATTGTCGAGCGTCGAATAGGTCAGATGATAGCCGAGGACCGAATAGTCAGCACGGCCAGCGCCAGACTTCACGACCGGCGAGGCTTCGCCGACGATACCGGTGGCGCACGCGACCGGGGTCAAGGCGGCGGTGATACAGCCGTCGTTGAGCGCTGCCGGAATGGTGATCTCACTCTTATAATACTGATACTGGAACAGTACGCTGAGCTGCTCGTTCAGTTCGAAGCCCGCGCGCAGGCCACCACCAGTCGTCTGCGACTCATAGGACGAGACGCTGGTCAGATCCGAGTAGCGAGAGAAAAGGTCGAAGCCAACCGCGAGGCGCCTGTCCATGAAGTAGGGCTCGGTAAAGCTGAACTCGTAATTTTCCTTCTTGGAGCCGAAGCTGCCGCCGATCTTCACGTACTGGCCGCGTCCGAGGAAGTTGCGCTCGGAGATCGAGACGTCCGCGATGAAGCCTTCGCTGGAAGAGTAACCGGCACCAGCCGAAATCTCGCCCGTCAGCTTCTCCTGAACGTCGACATAGAGGATGACGCGATCCGGGCTGGAGCCCCGCTCGCGATTGATCGCGACCTTCTCGAAGAAGTTCAACGCCTGGAGACGGCGCAGGCCACGATCGACCAGCACGCGGTTATAGGCATCGCCTTCGGAGAAATCGAGCTCGCGCCGGATAACATGATCGAGGGTGCGCGTATTGCCGCGAATTTCGATACGCTCGATATAGGCGCGCGGACCTTCATCGACGACATAGGTCATGTCGATGGTCTGGTCAGCATAGTTGCGATTGCCGCGCGGACGGACCTGGGCAAAGGCGTAACCTGCACGCGACAGTTCGATCGTCATGTCCTCGAGCGTCTTGTCGACAAGCGTATTGTTGTAGACGGAACCCGTATTGGTCTGAACGAGGCCATACAGAGCCGACGGATCGACGTCCGGAACGTTCGAGATGATATCGACGCTGCCGAAGCGGTAGCGCTGTCCCTCGTCCACGGTGACCGTGATGTAGAAGGCGTTGCGCTCACGGTCATAGTCGGCGATCGCAGAGACGACACGGAAATCCGCATAGCCGTTCTTCAGATAGAAGCGGCGCAGCATTTCCTTGTCGGCTTCAAGCCGATCGGGATCGTAGACGTCCGACTTCTTGAGCCAGCTCAGCCAGTTCTTTTCCGTCGTGATCAGCACGTCACGGAGCGCGGAGTCCGTATAGGCGACGTTGCCGACGAAATTGATCCGCGAAACACTGGTCTTGTCGCCTTCGTTGATCTCGAAGACGAGGTTCACGCGATTCTGGTCCAGATCGATGATCTTCGGCTCGACACGGGCGCTAAAGCGGCCGGAGCGACGATAAAGCTGGAGAATGCGCTGCGTATCGCTCTGAATCTTCGAGCGGGTCAGCATCGAACGGGGCTTGGATTCAACCTCCGAGGCGAGCAACTCGTCCTTCAGCTTGCGATTGCCTTCGAACGAAACCTTGTTGATCAGCGGGTTCTCGACGACGCTGACGACCAGCACCGAGCCGCGCATGTTGATCTGAACATCCGAGAAGAGGCCGGTCGAGAAGAGGGTCTTCAACGATTCGTCGGCGGCTGCGGCCGAATAGGCGCTGCCCGACTTCAGCGAAAGGTAGGATCGAACGGTCTCCGCATCGATGCGCTGGTTGCCTTCAACCGAGACCGACCGGATCGTCTGTGCGTGTGCGACCGACGCACCTGCAACCGAAAGGCCTGTCGCAACCACTGGCGCCAGGGCCAGGAAGAGCAAGAAGGCAAATACACGCTGCGCTGAAATCACTGCATTTCTCATTGGGTTATCGATCCTTAGATCCGTCTGACCTTCTCGTTGTCACGCAGGATTCTTGCGCGTACTCAAGCGGCACCACCGGAAACCGGGTTGATTCCACCCGGCCCTTGTATCGGTTTTTCTGGCGCTTTGAAACTGTCCGTCATCCCCGCTGTGGCACTTTATCCTCGGCGTTGCCGCACTGCAACGCTGCCCCCCGCCCATATTTACAAAATACTTAACTGGATCAAGTCATTCCATGTGGCAAAAATCATCAGCATCAGCACCAGCGCAAGGCCGATTCGATAGCCGATATCGAGCACACGCTGGCTGAGCGGCCGGCCGCGCGCCGCCTCGATCCCGTAGAACAGCAGATGCCCGCCATCGAGCATGGGCACGGGAAAAAGGTTGAGCAGGCCGATCGACACCGAAAGGATTGCCGACATGTTGATCAGCGCGAGGATGCCCACGGATGCAACCTGGCCGGAAACCTGCGCGATCCGGATCGGTCCACCGAGCTGGTCCGCCGATTCCCGACCCATGATGATGCCGCCCAGATAGCTGAACGTGCGGTCGATCACGAACCAGGTTTCTTCCACCCCCATCCATACCGCCTCAAGCGGCCCGGCCCGGGTGCGGACGATGTCGTCCGGGGACGGATTGCGCGAGATGCCCAGCAGGCCGACGCGCTGGACATTCCCGAAACGATCCTTGATTTCCTGATATTGCGGGGTCGCGGTCACGGTCATCTCACGCCCGGCGCGAAGCAACACGATTTCCAGTGGCCGATCCGCATTGCCCGAAACGATGCGCTGCATCTGTGTGAAGCTGTCGATCTCGACACCGTCGATCTTCAAAATCCTGTCGCCCGGCTGGATGCCGGCCTCGGCGGCCGCGCTTCCGGGCCGAACGGAATCGACGTCGGCCGACATCACATAGCGACCGGCCGTGGCAAACAGCGTCGCGAAGATGACGATCGCGAGAATGAAGTTCGCTACCGGTCCGGCGGCGACGATGGCAATGCGCCGCCACACCGACGCGGTCTGAAACCCGCCGGGCACATTCTTTGGCGCCGCGCTGTCGGGGATGCTCGCGGCATTCTCGTCATCGATGAAACGGACGTAGCCGCCAAGCGGAATGATCGACAGGCGCCATCTGGTGCCACGGCGATCATTGAACCCTACTATTTCCGGCCCGAAGCCGACCGAAAATACGGACACGGATACGCCGCACCAGCGTGCGACAAGGAAGTGTCCAAGCTCGTGGAAGAACACGACAATCGTCAGAACGAAAATGAATGGAATGAGGTAGCTCAGGAGAGTGCCGGCCGATCCCGTTATCAGATGAATGAATTCCATTGGGTCCGGTTCTCTTTCAAGAAAGGCGATGGACGTAGACCACCTAGCCGCCTGATTGCTCTACCAACTCACCTGCCACGCGCCGGGCATGTCTGTCCACAGCCATCGCATCTTCCAGAGAGCCGATAGCCGCAGCACCGCTTGCAATATGGCGTTCTGTACATTCCCCGACGATCCTGGCGATCTCTACAAATCGCAATCTTCTTGTCAGGAATGCGGCGACAGCCACCTCATTGGCCGCATTGAATGCAGCTGTTGCACTATCGCCAGCCTCCATCGCTGACATGGCGATGTCTATTGCGGGAAAGCGCCTTCGGTCCGGCGCCTCGAACTCCAGTTTCGAAAGCGCCGCCAGATCAAGGCTGGCGACAGGCGTATCGATACGTTCGGGGTAACCGAGCGCATAGGCGATCGGGGCGCGCATGTCGGGCATGCCAAGTTGCGCAACCACGGAACCGTCGACATAGGCGACCAATGCATGAACGATCGACTGGGGCTGAATGACCACGCCGAGCTTTTGCGGCGGCAGCGCAAACAGGTGGTGCGCCTCTATAAGTTCCAGCCCCTTGTTCATCAGGGTCGCAGAATCGATGGTCACCTTCGCACCCATCGACCAGGTCGGATGGTTCAGCGCGTCTTCCAGCGTCGCGCGTTCCAGCGCGTCGGCCGACCATTTGCGGAATGGTCCGCCTGAGGCTGTAAGGACGACTTCACGAATCCGTTCAAGCGGGCTGCCATCCAGCGCCTGAAATACCGCACTGTGTTCTGAATCGACGGGCAATATTTCGGCGCCGCACCTCGCTGCCTCCGCCATGAAATGACTCCCGGCGCAGACGAGGCATTCCTTGTTGGCCAGGGCTACGCGCGCGCCGCGTCTGATCGCCGCCAGCGTCGGCGCCAGACCAGCCGCGCCGACAATGGCGCCGACGACAATATCGGCCTCCTGCCGTGACGCGGCTTCGATTACAGCGCCCTCGCCCGCTCCCGATGCAATGCCGCTGCCCGATAGCGCGTCCTTCAACGCCGCACCCTTTTGCGGATCGGCGACGGCCGCAAAAGATGCGTTCAGCCGCATTGCCATCGACGCAAGGGTATCGACGTCGTTGCCGCTGGCGACGGCATCGACAGAAAAGCGGTCCGGGTGCCGTTCAACGATATCGGCAACGTTCCTGCCGATCGAGCCGGTGGCGCCAAGGATTGTTATCGTTCGCATCGGGCTACCAGACCAGAAGACCGCTTGCCGGGTCGCCGACATGCAGAAATCCGACGGCCGCGGCAAGGACGGCTGCCGGACCGAGGCCGTCAATGCGGTCCATGACGCCGCCATGGCCGGGAATCAGATTGCTGGCATCCTTCACCCCGAACCGGCGCTTGACCGCGCTTTCCATGAAGTCACCAGCCTGAGAAAAGATGGCAAGCACCAGCGCCAGTGTCGCCAGCGGTAAAGGGGCATAATCGGCCGCCCGGGCAAATAGCGCGGCGAAGATACAGGCTGCGATCGTTCCGCCGATCAGGCCGGCCCAGGTCTTCTTGGGCGAAACGGCAGGCCATATTTTCGGGCCGCCGATAGAGCGCCCGCTGAAATAGGCGAAGATGTCCGTCGCCCAGACGATGCCGATGATCAGGACCATCGCGGCCAGGCCCTCCGGGCTGCCTCGAAGCGAAACAAACGCAATGAGAGGCAATGCCGCATAGAGAACCCCGCTACTGCTCCATTTCCACTGGCTGCCCGCAACGACACCCGAGACAAGAGCTCCCGCCACGGATATCAGCAGCGCATAGGCGGGCGCACCGAAATAGGTCAGTCCCGAAACAAGGAGAAGCGTGCCCCAGCCGATGACGTTGACGGCAGAACGCCGGTCACCGAGCGCCATGCCGGTCCATTCCCACAACACGAGAATCGCTGCCAGCAGCGCGAGCAGCGCAAATGGCGCGCCGCCAAACCAAAGCGCCGCCAGTACAACAGGGGCAAGGACAATCGCGGATACGACGCGGGTGGCCAGATCGCTTTTGCCAGCGCCGGGGCTGTTCATGCCTTGAGCCGCTTGGCCGATTCCACGCCACCGAAACGCCTGTCGCGGCTGTTAAATTCGGCGATGGCGCGATTGAGATCGTCGGCAGAAAAATCGGGCCAAAGGACCGGCATGAAAACGAACTCCGCATAGGCGCACTGCCAGAGCAGAAAATTCGAGATCCGCTGTTCGCCGCTGGTGCGGATGAGAAGATCGGGATCGGGCACATCGGCTGTCTGAAGCGCAGCGCCAAGGGCCTCTTCCGTGATCTGCGCCGGTTCCATGGTGCCCGACATGCATCGCTCGGCAAGCTTTTTTGCCGCTTCGGCGATTTCCGCGCGCGATCCGTAGTTGAAAGCAATCTGGAGGTGCATGCGCGTATTGGCGCCGGTCAGCTTCTCGGCCTCTTCTATGAGCCGGCAAATATCCTTGCCGATCCCCTCGCGCGAGCCGATCACGGTGATGCGCACACCCGATTCATGAAGACGGGCCAGGTCGGTCCGGATAAACCGGCGGATCAACCCGAAGAGCTCGACAATCTCGGAACGCGGACGCGCCCAGTTCTCGGAGCTGAAGGAATAGAGAGTGAGATGCGCGACACCGAGTTCGCCCGCGGCGTTGACCACCCGGCGCACGGCTTCAACGCCGGCGCGGTGCCCCTCCGCACGTGGCAACCCGCGGGCCTGCGCCCAACGGCCATTGCCGTCCATGATGATCGCGATGTGCCGCAGCATCGAACCCCCTTGCCCGACAGGACGGGCAAGAATGCGTGTCAGACCTGAAGGATTTCCTTCTCCTTCGCGGCAAGAGACGCATCCACCTCGCTGACATACTTGTCCGTCAGCTTCTGGACCTTGTCGCCCAGCGCGCGGCCGTCATCCTCACCGATTTCCTTGTCTTTTTCCATCTTCTTGATCAGCTCGAGCCCGTCGCGACGTACATGGCGAACGGCAACACGCGCCTGCTCGGAGTATTTGTGAGCGACCTTCACCAGTTCCTGGCGGCGCTCTGCATTCAGTTCCGGGATCGGAATGCGCATGAGCTGCCCCTCGACGACCGGGTTCAGGCCAAGATTGGCCTCGCGGATGGCCTTGTCTACCGCGTCGACCATCGAACGGTCCCATACCTGGACAGAGATCATGCGTGCTTCAGGGACGCTGACCGTCGCGACCTGATTGAGCGGCATCTGCGAGCCATAGGCTTCCACCGTCACCGGCTCCAGCAGCGATGCGGAGGCGCGTCCCGTCCGCAATCCGCCGAATTCCGTTTTCAGCACGCTCAACGCGCCCTGCATTCGGCGCTCTATATCGCCGAGATCGATCGCGTCGCTCATTGTGCAGTTCCTCCCGCCGGTAAAATCAGGGCAGGCATCGCGCGGGCGTTACCTGCAAAAAAGAATAATCCCCGGGTCAGTCGCCGGAGATGATGGTCGCCTTCCCGCCGCCGGACAGCACATTCGCCAATCCGCCGCGTTCGGCAATCGAACATACAATAATCGGAATTCCATTGTCGCGGCAAAGGGCAATGGCGGCGCCATCCATGACGGCAAGGTTGTCGCCAAGAACCTGGGAAAAGCTCAGCGCATCGTAACGTCTTGCGTCGGGCACCTTCTTGGGGTCAGCGGAATAGACGCCGTCGACCTGCGTTGCCTTCAAGAGTGCGTCGCAGCCCATTTCGGCCGCTCGCAGCGCCGAGGCGGTATCCGTTGTGAAGAAGGGATTGCCGGTGCCGCCGGCGAAGACAACGACGCGGCCCGCTGCCATGTGCGCCCGTGCGCCCCGCAGCGTGTAACTCTCGCAGACCTGCGGCACCTCAAGGCCCGACAACACCACCGAATCGCATCCCTTTTCGGTGATCGCTGCCGACAGGGCGACGCCATTCATGACGGTGGCCATCATGCCGAGATAGTCCGCCTCGGCACGATCCAGCCCCTTGGCCGCTTCGGAAAGTCCCCTGAAAATATTGCCGGCGCCAACCACGATGGCGACGTCGATGCCGGCCTTCCGGACGGCAACGATTTCGGCGGCGATCGCGCCGACTGTCGGCATGTCGAGGCCGTAAGCCGCAGTGCCCATCAAGGCTTCACCCGAAACCTTGATCAGCACCCGCTTGTAGGTCGGCCCCGTCATGACGAAAACCTCAGTTGCCGGCCGCTGCCTGCACTTCCGCAGCGAAATCCGATTCTTCCTTTTCGATGCCCTCACCGAGAGCGAAACGAACAAAGCCCTTGACCGCAACCGGTGCGCCGATCTGCTTTTCAAGTTCCTTTGCCGCACCGCCGACCGTGACGTCGGGGTTCACGACGAAGGCCTGGCTCAGCAGCACGACTTCTTCGTAGAACTTGCGGATACGGCCTTCGACCATCTTGCCGATGATCTCTTCCGGCTTACCGGATTCGCGGGCCTGCTCAACGAGAACAGCGCGCTCGCGCTCGACCACGTCAGGATCAACTTCATCGGAGGTCGTTGCCAGCGGCGCGGTCGCCGCGACATGCATCGCGACCTGACGGCCGAATTCCGCGACTTTCGCCGCATCGCCTGACGACTCCACGGCCACCAGCACACCGATCTTGCCGAGGCCCGGCACGACCTGATTGTGAACGTAGGATGCGACCGCACCCTGCCCGACCGAAAGGCCGGCACTGCGCCGCACATTCAGATTCTCGCCGATCGTGCCGACGAGTTCCTTAACGTGGTCTTCCACGGATTCACTGGTCCCGGGGAACTTGGCCTTCAGCAGCGCGTCATAATTGCCGCCGCTGGCAAGCGCCGTTTCAGCAATCTTGCGGGCCGTTTCCTGGAACTGCTCGTTGCGCGCAACGAAATCCGTTTCCGAATTCACTTCCACCACAACTGCAGTGGTGCCCTCGCCAGCAACCGCGATCAGGCCCTCGGCCGCGACACGGCCAGCCTTTTTCGCGGCCTTGGCAAGGCCCTTGGCACGAAGCCAGTCTACCGCGGCTTCCATGTCGCCGCTCGTCTCATTCAGCGCGGACTTGCAGTCCATCATGCCGGCGCCCGTCTTGTCGCGCAGCTCCTTCACCATCGCCGCCGAGATCGTCATGTCTTTCTCCAGTCAAATCGTTGCCCGAATCGAAATCCGGCCATGAAACAAAGCGTTTGCCACCCGCGCATGACACGAGGGTGGCAACGAAGTGCGGGTCGGCGGGTCAGACCGCCTGATCGACCAGCGAGCGGGCCTGCTCGACCCAGTTGTCGCGCTCGATACGACCCTTGAAGCTCAGTTCGTCATCGATCCTGGCAATGTCATCGCCAGAGAACCCGGCGACCTGCCAGAAGTGGAAGATACCCAGATCGTTGAGCTTCTGCTCGAGCGCGGGGCCAACACCCTGCAGCTTCTTCAGATCGTCGGGCGCACCGCGCGGTGCATCGAGACGCTCAAACGGCGGGAAGACGATCGCGTCGCTTGCCGAATCTGCATCAACCGGCGCGGTCTGCGGCGCGGCGGCTGCGCTGTCCAGCGCCGGCTCGGTCATCGGATTGACCAGCGCACCGGCATCGCCAATGGCCGCACCCTGCGTGCGCTCAATGCCATCAAGCGCAGCGCGGGCGATCATGTCGCAGAAGAAAGCGATCGAGCGTCCTGCGTCGTCATTGCCGGGGACTGGGAAATCGATGCCTTCCGGATCGCAGTTGGAGTCGAGGACCGCGGCGACCGGGATATTCAGGCGGTGAGCCTCGCGGATCGCGATCTGCTCCTTGTTGGTATCGATCACAAAGATCATGTCCGGCTGGCCGCCCATGTCCTTGATGCCGCCAAGCGCGGTTTCCAGCTTGTCGCGCTCGCGGGTCAGCTGAAGGCGTTCCTTCTTGGTAAGGCCCATGGCCTCACCCGCCAGCATCTCCTCCAGCTTGCGAAGCCGGTTGATGGAATGAGAGATCGTCTTCCAGTTGGTCAGCGTGCCGCCGAGCCAGCGCGCGTTGACATAATACTGAGCGCAGCGCTTGGCCGCATCCGCGACAATATCCGTCGCCTGGCGCTTGGTGCCGACGAAGAGCACGCGGCCGCCACCGGCAACCGTATCGCTGACGGCCTTGAGCGCCTGATGCAGGAGCGGCACCGTCTGCGAAAGATCGATGATATGGATATTGTTGCGCTGGCCGTAGATGAACTTGCCCATCTTCGGGTTCCAGCGGTGGGTCTGATGACCAAAGTGCGCGCCTGCTTCCAGCAACTGACGCATAGTGAAATCGGGAAGAGCCATGCTTCCGTCACTCCTGTTTTCCGGTTTGTCCTCCGCGGGATATGACGGCCAGCAAGCTGATCCGACACCGGAGCGGAATGGATGTTCCGCCTTTGGCCCGCGTGTGTGATGGCGGCCTTATAGGGAGAGTTGCATCAAGGCGCAAGCTTTGAGTTGCGGCGTGTTTTCGCCGTTCGCTCAGGTTCTAGGCGTAATCAACCTCAACGACTCCAGGGATGGAGCGCATCGCAGCGGCAACATGAGGATCGACGGCAAAACGGCCCTTGAGGGCGAATTCGACCTCGCAACGTTCTTCGCCGAGCAGAACGACGAGCGACACCGACGCCGCACCGCGAGGCTTGAGGCGATTCACGATCGATGGCAACGGCTCTGTATCACGGACAAATACCGTTAGTTTCTGGGGTGTTGAAGCCGCCAATTCATTCAACGCATCAACGTCCTGTATACGGATTCGTTTCAGATCCCCGGACGCATCGACGCTGACAGTTGCGACAATAAGCTGGCCGGGCTCGAACAAGGCCCGGTTTTCCGAGAGCATTTCAGAAAATGCCACGGCCTCGACCTGGCCTGTCGGGTCCGACAGGCCGATGATACCGACCCGGCTGCCCGTCCGGGTGCGGCGTTCGGTCTTCGACACGACGATTCCGGCGAGCCGCGCGGCAGACACGCCGTCCTCCATTGCCTCATTGAAATCCGCGATCGTTTCAACGCGCAGTCGCTTCAGGGTCACGGCATAGTCGTCGAGAGGATGGCCGGAGATAAATGAACCCACTGCCTCGAACTCGGCCTTGAGGCGATCCGCCGGATGCCATTCGGCGACGACAGGCAACGGCATGGAGGGGGTCTGGTCGCCACCACCGAACATGTCGGACTGGCCGCTGATCCTGTCCTGCTCGGTGCGCGATGCGACCGCGAGGATGCTTTCTGCCGCTGCATGCGCCTGCGCCCGGCTGCCCGTCAGTTCGTCGAACGCGCCGGCTGCTGCGAGGCTTTCAAGCGCCCGCCGGTTCAGCGCCTGTGCGCCGACACGAGCGGCGAAATCGGCAAGGGAGCGGAAGGGCCTGTCGCCGCGCGCCTGGACGATACGCTCGACCGTGTGCTTGCCAACATTGCGCAGCGCCGCAAGCGAATAGTGGATCTCGCCGTCACGGACGATAAATTCGACGCCGGAACTGTTCACCGACGGGGCGCGGACATTTACGCCCATACGCCGGGCTTCACGGCGAAATTCGTCGAGCTTTGCCGTATTGCCCATATCGACCGTCATCGAGGCGGCGAAAAACTCCACCGGGTGGTTCGCCTTCAGCCATGCCGTCTGGTAGGCGACCAGCGCGTATGCGGCCGCATGCGACTTGTTGAAGCCGTAGTCCGCGAATTTGGCCAGAAGATCGAAGATTTCGTTCGCCTTCGTCTCGCCGATCCCTCTGTCGGCTGCGCCGGTAACGAAACGCGGGCGCATCTTGGCCATTTCGGAAGCGATCTTCTTCCCCATCGCGCGGCGCAGCAGATCGGCTTCACCGAGCGAATAGCCCGCGAGTTCCTGTGCGATCTGCATCACCTGTTCCTGGTAGATGATGACGCCGAAGGTTTCCTTCAGGATGGGCTCGACAAGCGGATGGACATAGTCGGGCGCGGCGCGGCCATGCTTCCGCTCATTGTAGACCGGGATATTTGCCATTGGTCCCGGACGATAGAGCGCGACGAGCGCGATGATGTCCTCGAAGCGGTCAGGCTTCATCCCGAGGATCGAGTTGCGCATGCCCCCCGATTCCAGCTGGAAGATGCCCATCGTCTCGGCCCGCGAGAGCATCTCGTAGGTCCTGGCGTCATCGAGCGGCAATGCGCTGATATCGACGTCGACGCCACGCTCGCGCAGCAGCTTTGCTGTCAGTTCGATGACCGTCAGCGTCTTCAGGCCGAGAAAGTCGAATTTGACGAGGCCTGCAGCTTCCACCCATTTCATATTGAACTGGCTGGCCGGCATGTCCGAACGCGGATCCTTGTACAGCGGCACGAGCTCGGTCAGATCGCGATCGCCTATCACGATGCCGGCCGCATGCGTGGAAGCGTGCCTGTAAAGCCCTTCCAGCTTCAGGGCCGTATCGAGCAACCGCTTGATCGTCGGATCGCCGTCGCGGGCTTCTTTCAGCCGCGGCTCACCGTCGATAGCTTCGGCCAACGTGACCGGATTGGCCGGATTGGCCGGGATCATCTTGGAGAGTTGATCGGCCTGGCCGTAGGAAACGCCCAGCACACGGGCGACGTCGCGCACGACGGCCCGCGCCTGCAGCGTACCGAAGGTGATGATCTGCGCCACGCGATCGCGGCCATAACGCTCCTGCACATAGCGGATCACATCGTCACGGCCGGTCGGGCAGAAGTCGATATCGAAGTCCGGCATCGAAACGCGTTCTGGATTGAGGAACCGTTCGAAGAGCAGATTGAACCGGAGCGGGTCGAGGTCGGTGATCGTCAACGCCCAGGCAACAAGCGAGCCGGCGCCCGATCCGCGTCCCGGCCCGACCGGAATGCCGCGAGACTTCGCCCATTTGATGAAATCGGAAACGATCAGGAAGTAGCCGGGATACTGCATCCGGCCAATGACATCGATCTCGAAAGCCAGCCGCTCGCTGTAGCCCGCTTCGTCCATACCGGGCGCAAGGCCGTGCGCCGCGAGCCTTTGGGCGAGCCCATCCTCGGCCTGTCGCCGCAATTCGCTGAGTTCGTCACCGTCCCCCTCGCCCAAAAACCGCGGAAGGATCGGCGCGCGGCTCAACGGCCGGTATGCCGAGCGCCGGGCGATCTCGACCGTATTTTCGATGGCCTCGGGCAAATCGGCGAAAAGCTTCGTCATCACCTCGCCGGGCTTGAACCAGTGTTCCGGCGAGAGTTGCCGCCGATCTGGATCGGCGACCGCCTTGCCCTCGGCAATCGCGATCAGCGCGTCATGAGCCTCGTGATCCTCGGCCGCTGCGAAATAAGGCTGGTTCGTCGCCACGATCGGCAGCCCCTTGCCATAAGCGATATGAAGAAGCGCCGGTTCGACGCGCTTCTGAACTTCAAGACCGTGGCGCTGAAGCTCGATATAGAAGCGGTCGCCGAAGATACCCGCCAGCCTGTCTGTCAGATCTTTCGCCGTGCTCTCGTCGCCAAGAGCAAGCGCCGCGTCGATCGGTCCATCGAGGCCGCCGGAGAGCGCAATCAGCCCCCCGCTCGACGTTTCCAGCGTATCGTATGAAAGACAGGGTGCGCCCGTCCCGTCGCTGCTCAAATGGGCATGGCTGACCAGTCGCAGCAAATTGCCGTAGCCCGCCTCATCCTTGGCTAGCAGAACAATACTGGGAAGACGATCACCGGGACGCTGCGCGGCTGCAGGATGCAACGGCGCCATGGAAACGGTGACACCGATCAGCGGCTGAAGGCCGGCGCCAGCGGCCTTCTCTGAAAATTCCAGCGCTCCGAACAGATTGTTGCGATCGGTCAGGCCGAGCGCCGGCATGTCGTTGCGGGTAGCAAGACCGATCAGCTTGCCAAGCGGAATGGCGCCTTCAAGCAGCGAATAGGCGGAGTGGCTTCGCAGATGAATGAATGGCGGAGCGCCGGCGGCCACGGGCTTTCCCTTTCAGAGGCATAAACAGGCTTACCCCATCATCACCCGATTCCCGGCCAAAGCCCATGCAGAGACTGCAAGCCTTCCCCGACAATCACACCCCGGTTGAAAGCCAGCACATGGCTGCCGCTGAAAAGATCAGGACCGAAAAAAGCCCGGCAAAGTCGGCAAATTCGAAACGCATGACAATCACCTCTCGTTGTTGGAGATGACAAATGTTCATGTTTTGTTCTCTCTGTCAAGCACCGCAATTTCTTGCCATCAATGCCACTGCTATCAAAACTCGCCGTTTCGCGTGCACCGACGCCTGTTGGTTCGTACTCAAATTGGAAAGCAAAGGGGAAGGCGTGACATTCGATCTTGTTCTCGGACTCGCTGCCGTCGCTTTCGGCCTTGCCACGCTTGCAGCAAGGCTATTTGGCTGGGAAAAGCTGCTGGGCAAGAGAGCGCCCATGAAGGAA
>JACKJP010000012.1 GCA_020637895.1 Rhodobiaceae bacterium | reverse complement strand
GCACCATTTGGCCCACTGAAGAAAGACCCCGGAAGGCAGATCCGCGCCAAAACCGCCGCTCGCGCCCGGAAAATAGCCGAGGAGCCTGGTCAGCGGTGCGCCGACGAGATTCATCATCAGCAGGATCCGCAGGCTCTCGTTCGTATTGCCGTGATAGCCGGAGAGTGTCGCGACAGCACAGAATTTCGAGAAGATGTTCGGGTTCGGCTGCAACCCGAACGCCTGCGCGCCGAAGGAGTGACCGACACCCATCAGCGGCAGACCCGGAAAACGGCGCCTTACCTCGGCAATTGCGCCGCCATTGTCATGGACACCCCAGTCGCGGAGGTTCGCTTCAAGCCTGCGGAGCGGGCCGTGCCGTGACCCGCCCGTGCCCCGGTAGTCAAACGTCATCACCGCAAACCCGAGATGCTGGAGCCTGTCGGCAAGCGGGGCGTAGATTTTCTGCGGCGCACCGATACCGCCGCTGACAAGGACTGCCGCCTTCAACGGTTCATCCTGCGTGAATATGCGCCCGCCCAGCCTGTAGCCGTCCAGAGCGTCGAACTCGATCGTTTCGAATATCGCAGACATCGTCTTCAGATGATCGCTATGACATGCGGCGTAAAGGGGGCGGTGCCCGATGCGAAATTCCAGAGGGAAAGCGCGGCCTTCTAGATTGCCGCCCCGGCATCGGTCTCATCGTCGGCCGGAGCTCTGGGGTCAAGGCCAACGACCGCAGTCGTCGTCGGCCGCATCGGCATATATGCCTCGCGATCCTCAATGGGCGGGGCCGCCCGCTGTGTCAGCCGCAGCGCCGTTATCCCGCACAGTAGCAGCTGGATGAACGCCGTATAGATGAACAGCCCGCCCGGACCGAACGCGCCCATCGCGCCGGAGCCCAGCAGCGGTCCGATCATCGCGCCGACGCAATAGAGCAGCAGCATGCCGGTCGCGACCGCGACGACGTCGCCCGGACCAGCATGATCGTTGGCGTGGGAGATGACGAGCGAATAGATCGGCATCGTAGCGGCGCCGAACAGGAACCCGGCCGTGTAAAGCCAGATCGGCGATACGGTTGCAAATGCGGCAAGCGCGAGGCTCGCGATGAGGGATATCGCGGCCGATCCAAGCATGACCAGACGCCGGTCGACCCGGTCTGAGAGAAAGCCGACGGGCCAGATCGCGACGACGGCGCCGACGATGACGGTCGACATGAAATTGGCGACCGTGGCGGGCGGATAGCCGGCCTGCGCGATGAAAACCGGGCCCAGCGTCCAGAACGAGGCATTGACCAGACCGACGGCAAAGCAGCCGATGAATGCCGCGGGCGAGAGTTCATAGAGCCAGCGCGGCCGGATCCGCAGCGCTTCGGGCACGGGAGGCGACACCGATCGCGTCATCGAAACCGGAACAGCCGAGAGCGACACCGCAATCGCGCAAATGGCAAACAGCAGGAATCCGTTGGGGTCCGGCAGGACAAGCCCCTGCTGGCCGACCGCCGTGCCGCCGTAGTTGATGATCAGATAGATGCTCAGGACGCGGCCGCGAAATTCGTTCGTCGTCTTGTCGTTGAGCCAGCTCTCGATCACCGCGTAGAGGACGGCAAAGAGCATACCGGTTGCGATCCGCAGCGCGATCCAGGTTTCCGGCTGGAGGATGAGTGCGTGCAGCAGCGACGTGACGGTCGCGATCGCGGTGCAGGCGGCAAAGGTACGGATATGCCCGGCGCGCCGGATCACGGCCGGCGCGGCAAGGCAGCCTATGGTCATGCCGACGAAGTAGCCCGAGCCCATCAGGCCGAGGATCAATGCGCCGAAACCGGCGTCGTTCCCACGGACCGAAACGAGCGTGTTCTGCAGCCCGTTGCCGACCAGCAGGACAAAAACGGAAATCAACAGGGCTGTGACCGACGCGATTGTAGAGCGCATTTTTCTTCTTCTGCTTCCAGGGCCAGATTTGGCCAGCAATGATGTTTCGCCCGCAACCCCGTTGTCAGTTTAGGGATTCGTGCAGGCGATGGACAGATCGGGCTGCCTGCACATTTCGTCTGACATGCAACCGAACTGTCACGGAACTGTTGCAAAAGCCCGCTACGTCCCTAGAAATCGGGCAACGGGGAAGTGCGGGGTTGGCATGATTTCCAGACAGCTGGGCGCCGAGTTCATCGGCACACTTATCCTTCTGGCGACCGTCGTCGGCTCGGGTATCATGGCCGAGACGCTGGCGGACGGAAACATTGCGCTGGCGCTGCTGTGCAATGCGTTGCCGACAGGCGGCATTCTCTATGTTCTCATCATGGGGCTGGGTCCATTGTCGGGCGCACATTTCAACCCGGCGGTCACGCTGATCTTCGTGCTTCGCGGCGAGATCGGCGTCCGTCCCGCGATCCTCTATGTCGTCGTTCAGATCGCTGGCGCAGTCCTTGGCGTCTGGCTCGCCCATGTCATGTTCGATCAGTCTGTGATCCAGATATCCCAGAAGATGCGCGCGGGCCCGGCCCAGTTCGCGGCTGAAATGGTCGCAACTTTCGGCCTTGTCTTCACGATCCTGACGGTGCTGCGCGCCAATGCGGCGGCGATACCGGCCGCCGTCGGTCTCTACATCATGGCGGCCTACTGGTTTACCGCCTCGACTTCTTTCGCCAATCCGGCGGTCACGATCGGGCGGACGCTGACAGACACGTTCGCCGGCATCTATCCGGCCAATGCACCCGCCTTCATCGTCGCCCAGATCATCGGCGCGGTACTGGCGTATCTGGTATGCCGCTGGCTTCTGAAGCCGTCAGGTGAGCCCAGGGCCTGATCCGGCCGCAAATTCATCGGTTCTGGTATTCCTGTGCCCTTTGTGGTTAAACGGCGCGCAGAAGAAGCGGCGGCAGCCCGGCATTGATGCCCATTAAACCGTCGTATTTTGAAAGATTTACAGAGTATTCGAGATGACAAAGACCTGGTCCCCCGACACGTGGCGGAAGCTGCCGGCACTGCATCTTCCGGCCTATCCCGACGCCGAGGCGCTGGCCTCCGTTGAAGAGCAGCTCTCGACCTTTCCCCCGCTGGTATTTGCCGGCGAGGCGCGCAAGCTGAAGGATCAGCTCGCCCAGGTGGCCAAGGGCAACGGTTTCCTGCTGCAGGGCGGAGACTGCGCGGAAAGCTTTGCCGAGCATCGCGCGGACAATATCCGCGACTTCTTCCGCGTCTTCCTGCAGATGGCCGTCGTGCTGACCTATGCCGCGGCGGTTCCGGTCGTAAAGGTCGGCCGTATTGCCGGCCAGTTCGCCAAACCCCGCTCGTCGCCAACGGAGACGATCGGCGGCGAGACGCTGCCAAGCTATCTCGGCGACATCATCAATGGCATCGAGTTCGACGAGCCCTCGCGCGTTCCCGACCCGCAGCGCATGCTTCGGGCCTACCGGCAGTCCGCGGCGACGCTCAATCTGCTGCGCGCATTCGCGACCGGCGGCTATGCGAACCTTGAACTTGTGCATCAGTGGATGCTCGGATTCGTCAAGGACAGCCCGCAGGGGCACAAATATCGCGAGATCGCCGACCGCATTTCAGAGGCCCTTGCCTTCATGCGCGCCTGCGGCATCGATGCCCAGTCGGTTCCGCAGTTCCGCACCACTGAATTCTTCACGAGCCACGAGGCTTTGCTGCTCGGCTTCGAGCAGGCGATGACCCGTGTCGATTCCACTTCCGGTGACTGGTACGACACCTCCGGTCACATGATCTGGATCGGTGACCGCACCCGCCAGCCCGATCACGCTCATGTCGAATTCTGCCGTGGAATCCGCAATCCGGTCGGCCTCAAATGCGGACCCTCGCTCGATCCCGATGGTCTGATGCGGCTGATTGACCTCCTCAATCCCGAAGACGAGGCGGGCCGGCTCACCCTGATCTGTCGTTTCGGCGCCGGGAAGGTGGGCGAACATCTGCCGGGTCTGATCCGTCGCGTCGAGAAGGAAGGCCGCACAGTCGTGTGGTCCTGCGATCCGATGCACGGCAACACGGTCAAGGCCACGACCGGCTTCAAGACGCGTCCGTTCGATCGCGTGCTTCAGGAAGTCAGGGAGTTCTTCCAGATCCATCGCGCGGAGGGCACCCATGCCGGCGGCATCCACATCGAGATGACCGGACAGAACGTGACCGAATGCACCGGCGGCGCGCGTGCTATCAGCGACGAGCAGCTTTCCGACCGGTATCACACTCATTGCGATCCGCGGCTCAATGCCGACCAGTCGATTGAGCTGGCGTTCATCGTCGCCGACGCCCTCAAGCAGGAACGTCAGGACCGCGAACCGGTGAAGGTTGCTGCGATCGCCGAATAGTCCCGGCACGCAACATTCTGTATCGAGGCGTCGCGACCGGCCGGTCGCGGCGCCTTTCGATTCAAGGATCCGTCTTCGGGCAATCCACTATGCCTCGAGAGCATTGAATGCGGGCGCGTAATCGATGCGTCCGCTTGTGACCGGCAAACCGGCATCGTGAAGCGCGAGTGCCATCAGATAAGGGCCGGCATAGGGCGAGGCAAAGCCGGCAGCTGTCTTCGGCCGAAACCCGAAACGGCTGTAATATGCGGGGTCACCCAGCACGAAGACGGCGGTTATGCCCTGTCTTTGTGCTTCTTCCAGTCCGGCGCGGATCAATTTGTCCGCGATGCCCTTGCAGCGCTCTTCCTCATCCACAGCCACGGGCGCAAGTCCGAGCGCGGGAAAGGGCCCGGACATGCGCGAGAAAATGGCCGCGCCGACGATCCGGCATGCCTTTGCGGCAACAAGCGACAGCACAACATCCCCGTCAATCGTTAAACGATCCACGAGATCGGCCTCGGCCGCCGTCGGAAAGGATGCCAGCAAAAGATTGCGGAGTGCTGCCCTCTCGGTTTTTGCTTCCGCGCGTATGGCGATTTCCATGGCCCTGTCGCTACCTGAACGTTGCATCCGGGAACGTTGTCGGTAGCATGTTCGATGGATTATGTTGAGGATCGATCCCGGCGGCGCGCGACCGTCATACGGCAGTGGGGCGACGGAATGAAAATAAACGCCCTGGAATCCCTGCGCGGGCTGGCGGCGGTCTGCGTCGCGCTGTTCCACGCGAACTTCTTCACCAACTATTATGTGATCACCAATCCGTTCATCATCTTCAGCTTCGTGATGGTCGATTTCTTCTTCGTCCTCAGCGGCTTCGTGATCGCCCATACCTACTGGAGCCGGATCGGCGACCTCCGCGACGCCACGGTCTTCCAGGCGCGGCGCTTCCTGAGGCTCTATCCGCTCCATATCCTGACGCTGATGGTTTATGTGGTCATCGAGACGATGCGCCTCGTGGCCGCCTGGCGCTACGATCTCGTCTATGACAATCCCGCCTTCGGTCACAACGGCATCGAAGGCTTCTTCTACAATCTCGTGCTTCTGCAGGGCATCCTGCCCGAGAAGCTCAGCTTCAACTATCCTAGCTGGTCCATATCGGTGGAGTTTTTCACCTATCTCGTCTTCGCCGCGATCATGGTGACGCTGCGTTCGGCGCGGTCGCGCACCTGGCTCGCGGTCGTCATCGTCGTGGTTTCGGGCGTTGCCCTGCATCTGACGGGCGGCAGCGACGACAATACTCGCCTTGCGCTGCTCCGCTGCATCTACGCGTTCTTCGTCGGCGTTCTGGTGAACCGTCTGTGGGAACGCAGGCCCGGCAATGTCTGGCCGCTCGCGGCGGAGATCATGATCGTCGTTTCCGTCCTTTCGGTCATCTACACGCAGCGCATTCCGCTGCAGTTCCACCCGCTGATCTTCGGGCTGACGATCCTCGCGGTCTGCTGGTCGGGGCGCTCGCCCGCCCGGATGCTGCTGGAAAGCCGCGTGCTCGTCTTTCTTGGGACGGTTAGCTACGGCATCTACATGTGGCACGCGGCCGTGTGGTGGCTGCTCAAGAACGCCCTGCAGGGCATGCAGTTCTATATCGGCGTGCAGGTCGTCGAGGGCGGTGCGCGGGCCGGCAAGCTCGACATGCCCTTCGCCGCCAGCACCGCCTTCGTCGTTGTCGGCCTCACGGCGATCGTCGCGCTCGCCTGGCTGTCCTATCGCTATGTCGAGATGCCCATCAACGAATACCGGCATCGAATCGGTCATGGCGCGCTTCGCGCGCAGTCGCCGATTGCGCAGGGCGAGTCCCCGCGCTAAACCGGCCGCATGACCGAACGGACCGACAATCTCGCCATCGCAGTCGCCCAGCTCAACCCCGTGCTGGGCGATGTCGCAGGCAATCTTGAAAAGGCGCGTGCCGCGCGTGCCGAGGCGGCAGCGCTCCATGCGGATATCGTCGTCTTTACGGAACTCTTCATCGCCGGCTATCCGCCCGAGGACCTCGTCCTCAAACCGGCATTTCAGGCGGCATGTCGCGAAGCGGTGGAGACACTTGCGGCGGAAACCGCCGATGGCGGCCCTGCGGTGCTGATTGGTTCTCCATGGCGTGTCGGCGACCTGCTGCACAACGCCTTCGCACTGCTGGACGGCGGCAAGGTGGCGGGCGTCCGCTTCAAGGTCGATTTGCCGAACTACGGGACCTTCGACGAAAAGCGCGTCTTTCAGCCAGGTCCGATGCCGGGACCCGTCGATTTTCGCGGCGTTCGGCTCGGGCTGCCCATCTGCGAGGATATCTGGTCGCCGGAAGTCGTCGAGTGCCTTGAGGAGACGGGCGCGGAAATTCTCGTCGTGCCGAACGGCTCGCCCTGGTGGAAGGACAAGCATGACCTTCGACGCAATGTCGCGGCGGCCAGAGTAACCGAATCCCGTCTTCCGATGGTCTATGCCAATCAGGTTTGCGGGCAGGACGAGCTCGTCTTCGACGGCGCGTCCTTCGGCCTCAATGCAGACTGTTCGCTGGCCTTCCAGATGCCGGCATGGGAAGAGCGCGTCTCGCTCACGCGATGGGAGCGAACGCTCGACGGCTGGACCTGCACGGAAGGGCCGCTCATGCATCTGGAGGAGGGCGACGCACTGATCTGGCTCGCCTGCGTCCACGGTCTGCGCGATTACGTTCGCAAGAATGGCTTTCCCGGCGTGGTCCTTGGCCTGTCGGGCGGCATCGACTCTGCGATCTGCGCGGCGCTCGCCGTCGATGCCCTCGGTGCCGAGAACGTCCATTGCGTCATGATGCCGTACCGCTACACGTCGTCGGATTCGCTGGAGGATGCCGAGGCATGCGCCAGGGCCCTGGGCGTGCGCTACGATACCGTGCCGATCTTCGCGCCGGTCGAGGGCTTTCTGTCCACGCTCAAGCCTGTCTTTGCCGAACGTCAGCCCGACGTGACGGAGGAGAATATCCAGTCGCGCGCGCGCGGTGTCATTCTGATGGCGCTATCAAACAAGTTCGGCTCGATGCTCGTCACCACGGGTAACAAGTCGGAAATGTCGGTTGGCTATGCGACGCTCTACGGCGACATGAACGGTGGCTTCAATCCGATCAAGGACCTCTACAAGATGGAAGTCTTCCGGCTGGCGGCCTGGCGCAACGATCATCGTCCGAAGGATTGCCTGGGCCCGGAAGGCATTGTCATTCCCGAGCGGATATTGACCAAGGCACCGAGCGCCGAACTGCGCGAGAACCAGACCGATCAGGATTCGCTGCCGCCCTATCCGGTGCTCGATGCCATACTCGAGGCGCTGGTGGAAAACGAGAACTCCGTTGCCGATATCGTCGCTCTGGGGTTTGAGGAAGCGACGGTGAAGCGAGTCGAGCGTCTGCTCTACATTGCCGAATACAAGCGGCGTCAGGCGGCCCCCGGCGTAAAGATCACGGCACGCAATTTCGGTCGCGACCGGCGCTACCCGATTACCAACCGGTTCCGCGACACCGGGCGTCCGCTCGGAACCTTCATCGACAAGCCGGCAAAGCCGCTTCGCAACGACGGCGCCTGAGCGGTAACGATGAGCGTCACCGTCCGCTTCGCCCCATCTCCGACAGGCAGGATCCATGTTGGAAACCTGCGCACAGCGCTGTTCAACTGGCTGTATGCAAAAAGGCATGGCGGGCGGTTCATCCTGCGCCTCGACGACACGGACAAGGCCCGCTCGACCGAAGCTTTTGCCGAAGGGATAATCGCCGATCTTGCCTGGATAGGCATCCGGCCAGACGCCGTTTTTCGCCAGTCGGAGCGCTTCGATCGTTACGAGGCCGCGGCGCGAAAGCTTATAGAAAACAAGCGACTCTATCCCGCGTTTGAATCTCCTGAAGAGCTTGAAAGACGCCGGAAAAGGCAGATGGGCCGCGGCCTTCCGCCGGTTTACGACCGGGCCGCGCTGAAACTGTCCGATCAAGAGGTCGCCGCGCTTGAAGCTGAGGGCCGCACCCCGCACTGGCGGTTTCTTCTCGGCAATTTCGAGACCGATCCTTTTCAGCCGCGCACCGCCACGGTGACGTTCGAAGACCTGTGTCGCGGAGAGCAGTCCGTCGATCTTGCCGCCGTCTCCGATCCGGTGCTGCGCCGTGCCGATGGTGCCTGGCTCTACACGCTGCCTTCCGTGGTGGATGATATCGACATGGGCGTGACCCATGTCATCCGTGGCGAGGATCATGTGACGAATGCCGGTGTGCAGATCGACATCTTCCACGCGCTCGGCGCCGATGCACCCGTCTTTGCCCATCACAATCTCCTGGCCGATACCTCAGGTCAGGGGCTCTCGAAGCGTCTCGGCGCACTTTCCGTTGCCGGCTTGCGGGAAGCCGGATACGAGCCGGAGGCCGTTGCCGCCATTGCCGTGCTCATCGGTACAAGCCTGCCGGTCGAACCGATCGAAGGTCTCGACGATCTGGCCAGTCGATTTGACCTCTCCGTCGTGTCGCGCGCACCGGCCCGTTTCGACGAAGCCGAATTGCGCGGGCTGAACATGAAGACGCTCGCACGCGCCGACTATTCGCAGGTGAGCGACAGGCTTGCGGCCCTCGGCGTCGGTGGTGGCGAAGCGTTCTGGCTCGCCGTACGTGGCAATCTGGAAGTGCTGCGCGAAGCCGCAGACTGGTGGCAGATCGTCACCGGGCCGGTTCAGCCCGTGATCGAGGACGAGGCGCTCGCCGCGGATGCATTGCGGCTGCTGCCGCCCGAACCCTGGGATCTGGAGACCTGGGGGCAGTGGACCGGGGCGGTGAAGGAAGCAAGCGGCAAGGGCGGCAAGGCGCTATTCCACCCGCTCCGGATGGCGATTACGGCTCGTCCTTCCGGTCCGGAGCTGCGTCAGCTTCTGCCGCTGATCGGGCGTACACGTATTTCGGACCGACTATCCGGACGTCCCGCCTGACCGGCGCATCCCGCGTACCCGCTGCCAGCGCAACAGGCTCCGTCTTGCTGAACGGGTTCTCGAAAAGCCCGACATCGAACGGCTTGGGCCGCCTCTCGGGCATCGGTACCTGCGCCTGCGCCGTCTTGTAGTTCTGCGGAAAGAGCGTCAGCGAAATGCGGTCCTTTGCCGGGCCCGCCGCAGTCTGCATCTGAAAATTCGGACAGCCGCAATCACCCACGAACTTGCTTCGGAAGAGGAAGGCATTTTCCAGATTGGTATAGGGCTCGCCTTGCGGCGTGACAGCCTGCTCCAGCGTTCCGCCAGGCCTCTTGTACGCGTAGAGGCTGACATCGCCGCCGGGGCAACTCGCCTGGCAGACCGCCTCATCCGCGCTGAAATTGCCGGGTATCGTCGAAAAGCTGACAGGCCAGAAAAAGCCGTCGCATTTACGCACGCACACTGTCCGGTAGGTGCCCATGTCCGGGGCATCGTTCTGCGTCACATACCGGTCGCTGTAGCCGCCGAAAAGACTGCCGAAGAAACCACGGCCGCGCGGGTTGTTGCCGGGCATGAACCGCGCATATTGCGGCCCGCAGCCATTGACGGCGAGCTCGGTCAACAGGCGCCCGCGCTCACGATCGGTGTCGGCGCCCTGATCGTAGCCGTAGCGGCCGCCTGTCGTGCTCGCCAGCTGGCGTTGAAGCATCTCCAGATTGCGCTGCATGCCGGCGAGCGCGGCGTCGAATTGCTGGCACGCCGGAGGTCTTGCGGGCTGGAAAAAGAAACCGCCGCGCTGAAAGCAGCCCATCCGCTGCGCATCTGCCTCGGTCTGGCGCAGCGCTCCGGTCTGCTTGCGGATCGCGTCTTCAAGGCGGCGTGCCTGCGTGGAAGGCCCACGTTGCGGCCGCGTCAGCGCGACCAGCTCACCTTCCAGCTGGTTGCACACGGGTGGACGCCCCTGTGCGGCCGCGGGTGCTGCCCCGAAAGCGGGCAGAACCGAAAGCAGGCCGGCAACAAGGCAGAGCGCACGCATGAACATGAAAGACAACAAATCCCGTTTTGACGTCAAAACACAATGACAAAACGGTGAAATTCAGGCGTTCGTACTCCCGCCTCAGTCTGCCGGACGACGCAATCTGCCGGGCAGGGCTTTAATCTCGCGGCGTCCGGCCCACGCACGCGCCGCTCCGGCCAGGAGAATTGCCCCCGCCACGAACATCATCGGCCATTCGGCAAAGGCGATATGCGTGCCCACCGCGCCAATCATGAGCAGCGCCAGACAGGCGCCGGCAAGCGCCGAAAGCGGCGGTATCAGGAGCCCGATGGCGCCGGCCACTTCCAGTGCCCCCGTCAGATACATGAACGCTGGCGGATAGCCCCAGCGCTCGAAGGCGCGGACTTCGAAATCGAGTCCGGCGAGCTTGGCGCCGCCGGAGAGCAGAAAGATCACGGCCAGGCCGTAAGGAAGAATGCGATGCATCGTCTTGGCCTCATGCGCGTTATAGTGCCCGGCGCCACTATAGACGCTGACTGCGCCCTCGAAAAAGCACCTGTTGCGGCCTATCTATGTGCAGCCAGCCCAGTGACCGCAATTGAAAGGACTCGCCATGTTGCGCCGCGCCGCCCTTGTCGTCTTCACCGCCATGTTCGCCTTTGCCGCACATGCCGCGGAGGAGCCGGACCTGATCTTCAAGAAATCCACGGTCTGGAAGTTTCTGACGCCTGACCACAAGCTCGCAACCTACGGTATCGACGATCCGCTGGTGGAAGGCGTCGCCTGCCATTTCACGGTTCCCGAAAAGGGCGGGATTTCAGGGATGTTCGGGGTTGCGGAGGAACTGTCCACCGTGTCGCTGGCCTGCCGGCAGATTGGCCCGGTGGTCTTCAAGGAGAAATTCGAGCAGGGCGCTGAGATGTACCGCCAGTCGCGTTCGCTGTTCTTCAAGAAGATGCAGGTGGTGCGCGGCTGCGACGCCAAGCGCAACGTGCTCGTCTATCTGGTTTACACCGACAAGGTGATCGAGGGCTCGCCCGAGAATTCCACCTCGACCGTGCCGATCATGCCGTGGGGCGGATCGGATGCCCCCAAATGCGCTGATTGGCTAGAGGAATAGGCACAGCGGATTCATGCGGCGCTTTCTCTGTCCCGACTGCGGCCACGAGGTCTATTTCGAAAGCCTGACCTGCGTTTCGTGCAACAGTTCACTCGGCTACCGGCCGGGTGCCGGCATCATGTCGCGCGTGAACGGCAACAACGCCCAGACCTGTGCCAACCGCCAGCAGATTGGCTGCAACTGGATACTCGAACAGCCTGAACCGTCGGGCCTGTGCCTATCCTGTTGCCTTACTACAACGATTCCCGACCTGTCCGTTACCGGCAATGTCGACCGATGGGCGCGTCTTGAACGGGCAAAGCGGCGTCTCGTCTATTCGATCCTTGGCTTCGGCCTGCCGCTTCCTCCGGCCATGGCCGGTGATCTGAAAACGCTTCGTTTCGACTTCAAGGGCGACGCGGTGCTGCCTGACGGGGAAACGGAACGCGTTCTGACCGGCCATGACAACGGGCTGATAACGCTCAATATCGCCGAGGCCGACGACGCCGTACGCGAGAAACACCGCGTAGCGCTGCATGAACCCTACCGCACGCTTGTCGGCCATTTCAGGCATGAGGTCGGGCATTACTACTGGGATCGCCTCGTTGCGGACCGCAATGCGCATGAGGCCTTCCGCTGGGCTTTCGGCGATGAACGTGAAGACTACGGCGACGCCCTGAAGCGGCATTACGAACAGGGCGCTCCTGCGGACTGGCGCCAGCGCTTCATCAGCCACTACGCGTCATCGCACCCATGGGAGGATTTCGCCGAGACCTGGGCCCACTATTTCCACATCGTCGATTCACTGGAGACCGCCGCCGCCTATGAGCTGCCGACACTCCTCACGCAATTCGACATGGAGCATTATCCCTCGCCCTACAGGGGCACGCCGTTCCATGTGCTGCTCAAGGGCTGGATACCGGTGACGGTTGCCATGAACGAGATGAACCGCTCTGTCGGGCAGCCTGATTTCTACCCCTTCGTTCTTTCCAACACCATCGCTGCCAAGCTTGCCTTCGTCCACGCACTGATCCATGACGACGTGCTTCCTGCCCCGGGTGCGGATGGTCAGACGGTGAACATGTGAGCGCAATACGATCGATCGTCTTCGATGTCGGCCATGTCCTGATCGACTGGCAGCCGGTTGCGTTCTTCAGAACGCTCATTGCCGATCCCGAGCGGCACGCATTTTTCGCGCGTGAGGTCGTGCCGTTATCGTGGCACGGCGAGCAGGATCGCGGCCGCCCGATTGCCCAGGCGGTAGCCGAACGTCAGGCCGAATACCCCGAGTTCGCCGAGCAGATCGCTGCCTATTACGACCGCTGGCTGGAGACGATTCCCGGCGCGATCGATGGCATGCCCGAGTTGATTCAGGATCTGCGCGCATCGGGGTATCCGATTCACGCCATTACCAATTTCTCCGCCGAGCTCTGGCCGATGACCGTTGAGGCCTATCCGTTTCTCGGGGCGTTCGACACCGCTGTGGTTTCCGGCGAGGTCGGGCTGATCAAGCCCGATCCGGCGATCTATCGCGTACTGCTTGACCGGACCGGCGACCGTCCGGAGCAATGCGTCTTCATCGACGACCGTCAGGCGAATATCGACGCTGCCGCCGCGCTCGGATTCGATGCGATCCGCTTTGTTGGCCAGCCGGCGCTGCGGCATGAGCTGGAAGAGCGCGGCCTCCTGCGAGGATCAAAAACGCTTGACGGCGGCGCATGAACGGATCAAAAGTCCGCGCCATGACGAAACGCAACGTTTGCATTTGCCGGATTATTATCAGCTAGCGACATCGCTGGCCCGGCCGTTCTCGTCTCGATTTCCAAACCTGACAAGAAACGCCCTGGCCGGCAGGCCGAGGGGAATCTTTTGTCTTTGCTGCTCTACAACACGCTGACACGCCGGAAGGATGTCTTCCGTCCGATCGATCCGCAGAACGTGCGCATGTATGTCTGTGGCCCGACGGTCTACGACTATGCCCATATCGGCAATGCGCGCCCGGCGATCGTCTTCGATCTGCTGTTCCGGCTGCTGCGGCATGTGTATGGCGATACCCACGTCACCTATGTGCGCAACATCACCGACGTCGACGACAAGATAAACGCCCGCGCCGCCGATGAGGGTGTTTCCATCCGCGATCTCACCGAGCGAACGGCCGCGCAGTATCACGCCGACCTGAAGGCCCTGAACTGCCTGCCGCCGACCATCGAGCCGCGTGCGACCGAGCATATCGGTCAGATGAAGAAAATGATCGAGACGCTCGTGGAGAACGGCTGTGCCTATGTCGCCGAGGACCATGTCCTGTTCGCTGTCGCCTCGATGAAGGATTACGGCAGGCTATCAGGCCGCTCGCTCGACGAGATGATCGCCGGCGCGCGCGTCGAGGTTGCTCCTTACAAGCGTGACGCGATGGATTTCGTCCTCTGGAAACCGTCGAAACCCGGCGAGCCGGGCTGGGACAGCCCGTGCGGAATCGCGGTGCAGGGACGTCCAGGATGGCATATCGAGTGCTCGGCCATGTCGGAGACGCATCTCGGCAAGACCTTCGATATCCATGGCGGCGGCATCGACCTGACCTTCCCGCATCACGAAAACGAACTGGCACAGTCGCGCTGTGCCCACGGCACCGACATGATGGCCAGTGTCTGGATGCACAACGGCTTCCTCCAGGTGGAAGGCCGCAAGATGTCGAAGTCGGAAGGCAACTTCATCACGATCCACCAGCTGCTGGAGACTGAAACCTTCGGCGGGCGCAAGTGGCCGGGCGACGTCCTGCGCCTCGCGATGCTGATGACGCACTATCGCGAGCCGATCGATTTCAGCGTTCGCAAGCTTGAACAGGCGGAAGCGACGCTGGCCGGCTGGCGACGTACGCTGAGCGAATTCGAAGGCGTTACCCCCGAGATGTCCGGCCGTTTCGTCGAAATACTGTCCGATGACCTTAATACGCCGCAGGCCATAACCTGGATGCACGAATGCGCCGGCGACGCCAAGGGCGGGGAGGGCGCGGTCGCAGCCGCCGCTTTGTTGGCGGCAGGTGACCTGCTCGGCATCGCGCTACGCGTCAGCAATGAAATCTCGGACGCGGCGCGAAAGCTCGTGGAGGAACGGCTGGCGTTCATCCGCGAGAAGAACTGGGCCGAGGCGGACCGCATCCGCGATGCTCTGCGCGAACAGGGCATCCAGCTCAAGGACGGCAAGGACCCGGCGACGGGCGAGCGTGTCACCACCTGGGAGGTGATGCAGTGACTGCGTATCGTCTCATTCAGGCCGCAGCCACGCGCGACGATGGGCGCCTTGCAGTCCGCATGGAGGCCACGCCATGACTGAACCGTTCCTGATCCGTCCGCTCGAATCGGCCGATCTCGGCCGCATTTCGACGATCTACAAGACCTCCATCGAGGAGCTTGCGAGCGGTCATTATGACGCCGAGCAGCGCGCTGCCTGGAAGGCGGCGTCCGAAAACGAGCTTGAATTCGCCAGCCGCCTGCGTGCCGGGACGGTTCTGGTCGCAACCGGCGAAAGGGTTGCCGGCTTTGCCTCCTTGCTCGGCAATGACACGCTCGACATGCTCTACGTCGATCCGCTGTTTGCGCGGCGCGGCGCCGCGACGGTGCTTTGCGACATGCTGGAAACGGTCGCGCATGTCAGGGGTGCTGATCTCATGACGGCCGAAGTCAGCGACGCCGCCGCGGGCTTTTTCTTGAAACGTGGATTTCTGGTCGGCGAGCGTCATTTCGTCAGTCGCAACGGCGCCCGGCTGGCTCGCACGACAATGCGCAAGGTGCTTGGTCAAAAGGGTGTGGCAGGGGGCATCGCATGAGCGAAGGCAAGAAAAGCTGGCACGACGATCTGCCGTTTCCGCGGCGCTGGATCGCCTATGCGCTGATCAAGATTGGGGTACTGGCGCTGGCCGTCTGGCTGGTGCTGCACTGGTATGGGCTCGCCTAGCGAACGCTGAGGATAGGCGACGGAGGTTGGAAATGACGAAGGAACGTCTTTATCTGTTCGACACGACTCTGCGCGATGGCGCGCAGACGCCGGGGATTGATTTCTCGCTCGAGGACAAGTTGCAGATCGTCGATTTGCTGGAACGTCTCGGCATCGACTATGTCGAGGGCGGCTATCCGGGCGCCAATCCGCTCGACACCGAGTTTTTCTCCCGCCGTCGCACGCGCAAGGCGCGCTTCACCGCCTTCGGGATGGTGAAAAGGGCCGGGCGTTCGGCCGCAAACGATCCGGGTGTCGCGGCGCTTCTCTCCTCCAGTGCTGACGCCATCTGCTACGTCGCCAAGTCGTGGGACTATCACGTCCGGGTGGCGCTCGGCTGCACCAACGAGGAAAACCTGGAATCGATCTCCGAGTCGGTCGCTGCCGCAGTCGCGTCGGGACGCGAAACGATGGTCGATTGCGAACACTTCTTCGATGGGTACAAGGCCAATCCGGACTATGCGCTCGCATGCGCCAGGGCAGCCTATGATTCAGGTGCGCGCTGGGTCGTCCTCTGCGACACGAATGGCGGCACCCAGCCGGCCGAGGTCCGCCGGATCGTGGAAGCCGTCGTGAAGGTTATCCCCGGCGATCACATCGGCATCCACGCGCACAACGATACCGGACAGGCCGTCGCCAATTCGCTCGCCGCCGTAGAGGCCGGAGCGCGGCAGATCCAGGGGACGCTCAACGGCATCGGCGAGCGCACCGGCAACGCCAATCTGACGACGCTGATCCCGACGCTTGCCCTCAAGCCGCATTACGCGGAGCGGTTCGAGACCGGCGTTACGGATGACGCTCTTGGCGATATCTCCCATGTCAGCCACACCTTCGATGAACTGCTGAACCGGGCGCCTGAGCGCCAGGCGCCCTATGTCGGCTCTTCGGCCTTCGCCACAAAGGCGGGCATCCATGCGTCGGCCCTGCTCAAAGAGCCGGAAACCTATGAGCATGTGAAGCCGGAAAGCGTCGGCAACAGACGGCGTGTGCTGGTATCCGATCAGGCTGGCAAGTCGAACCTTCTGAGCGAATTGCAGAGACTTGGACTGGACGTCGATCGCAACGATGCACGGCTCGACCGGCTGCTTGAACTGGTCAAGGAACGCGAGGCGGAAGGCTACGCCTATGAAGCGGCCGACGCATCCTTCGAGCTTCTGGCGCGGCGGGCCCTCGGTACGGTGCCCGACTATTTCCGCGTCGACAGCTTCCGCGTCATCGTCGAGCGCCGCTTCAACGCCGTTGGCGAACTGGTGACGATCTCCGAAGCGGTGGTCAAGGTAACCGTCGATGGCGAGCAGATCATGTCGGTGGGTGAGGGCAACGGCCCGATCAACGCGCTCGATATCGCGCTGCGCAAGGATCTCGGCCGTTTCCAGAGCCGTATCGATGACCTCGAACTGGTCGATTTCAAGGTGCGTATCCTCAATGGCGGCACGGGAGCTGTAACGCGCGTCCTTATCGAAAGCCGCGACGGCGACGGCAATCGCTGGTCGACGGTCGGTGTCTCGCCCAATATCGTCGATGCCTCGTTCCAGGCACTGATGGATTCCATTGTCTACCGGCTGGTCAAGAGCGCGCCCCGAGCGCAGGCGGCGGAATAATCGCGCCACTTTCAGGTTGTGCTGACCGGGGCATTGGCCCCATAAGGTGCGACCATTGAGGGAGGCCAGATCATGGTCGAAGAATATAACGATACGCGATCTGGCTTCCTGCTGGCGCTCACGGCCTACACGATCTGGGGCTTCACGCCGTTCTACATCAAGTCTGTCGAACACATCCATGCCCTGCACATTCTTGTGTACCGGATCGTGTTCAGCCTGCCGATCATCACGCTCGTGCTCATCGCGATGGGGCGCACGTCGGATCTCAAATCGGCGCTGACGTCGTGGCGCATGGTCGGGATGGCCTTCATTACGGCCGCGCTGGTCACCATCAACTGGGGCGTCTTCATCTATTCGGTCGTCACGGACCGATCGCTCGAAACGGCGCTGGGCTATTATATCAATCCGCTCTTCACGGTCATGCTCGGCGCGGTCGTCCTGCGCGAGCGTCTCGACAAGCTCCAGATGACGGCGATTGCGCTGGCCGCCGTCGGTGTAGCGGTCGTGACATGGGAAGTCGGCCGCCTGCCATGGATGGCACTGGCCGTGACGGTGTCATGGGGACTGTACGCACTGGCACGCCGGGCACTGCCCATCGGTCCCAATCAGGGCTTCCTGCTTGAGTTGCTGATCCTCGCCGTTCCGGCATTTGCGTTCCTGGTCTACAGCCATCTGCATGTGGGCCAGTTTCCGGGACCCGTGACCATGCAGGACTATGTCCTGCTGATGTTCGGCGGCCTGGTAACGACGGTTCCGCTGCTGCTCTATGCCAATGGGGCAAAGCGCCTGAAGCTCTCGACCATCGGCATCATGCAGTATGTCGCGCCGACGATCATTTTCCTGATCGCCGTATTTGTCTTCAGGGAGCCGTTTTCGTCGGGGCGGGCGATCGCCTTCGCGATTATCTGGAGCGCGCTCGGCATTTACTCGATTTCGATCTTCAGAACGATGCGCCGCCGGCCCGTGATGATCGCCGAGGAAACGCCGCCGCTCGATTGATCTAGAGTTTCTCGATGTCGTCGATGACGGGATCGTGGTCGCGAGGGTGCCTTGCAATCGCTTCTTCGAGGGCCGGCAGTATCGTCTGCGGCGTATTGGCGACGACGAAGCTGACCTCCATTCCGGCACGGATGAAGTTCTCCTCGCGCATGTGACCGAAAAGCCCGATCAGCGGATTCCAGAACCCGTTGATATTGGCGAGCGCCAGTGGTTTTCGGTGCTGCCCGAGCTGGTGCCAGGTCAGCATCTCGACCGTCTCTTCAAGGGTGCCGATGCCGCCGGGCAGGGCGACGAAGGCATCGGACTTTTCGAACATCAGCCGCTTTCTGGTGTGCATGTCGGGGACGACAATCAGTTCGTCGACGTCGCGATGGATGCCTTCGCGTTTCGAAAGGAATTCCGGAATAATCCCGGTGACGTGACTGCCTGCTTCGCCTGCGGCCGCTGCCACGCGTCCCATGAGGCCGAGATTGCCGCCGCCATAAACGAGATTGATTCGGTATTCGGCAAGTATCCGGCCGAAGGCTTCGGCAGCCGCTACATAAGCGGGGTCGCGGCCTTCGCCCGACCCGCAATAGACGCATATGGACTGTATTGTTGTCATTGAACGTTTGTTGCACCGGGTTTGTGAAGCGTCAATGAAGCCGCGGGCTTGCGGCGCGACGCCGGGAAGGATTTACTGCGACTGGCTGGCCTATGACGTATGGGAACCGCATTTGTTCCCGGTGCGGCATGAGCTTTTGATGGGAAGAATGGCGGGTTCTTCCGGCGAGCGACGACAGGGGTGATCGCATGGCGAATTCTGAATCCAAAGCCGCAACCGGGACGAGCCGATATGCGCTCACCGGAATAGTCATCGTCATCGCGTTGATCCTCGGCATCGGCATATACGAATACAATCGCCGAAATGCGGCTGGCAGCAAGGAAGCCAGCTCTCCCGGCGCCGCTCAGCAGGAACAATCCGCTGCAGCCGACAAGATGGACAAGGCTGACAGCAGCGGCCAGACCGTGACGCCATCGCCTGTCGCCCCGAGCTTCGATGTATTCCGCGTCGAACCGAACGGCAGTGTCGTCGCCGCGGGCCGCGCGACCCCGGGCGCAACCGTCGATCTGATGGTCAACGGGCAGGTTTTTGACAGCGCCAAGGCGAACGAGAGCGGAGAGTGGGCGCTCGCACCGTCCAAGCCGCTGCCGGGCGGCAATTCTGACGTGAGCCTGCGCGCTGACAGCGGCGCGGGCGAGGCAAAGATGTCGGACGGTTCGCTCAGCGTCGCGGTCGACGGGACGAACACGCCGCTGGTTGCGCTCGCCGAGCCGGGCAAGCCCGCTCAGATCATGCAGAAGCCCGATGCCATGGCGCCGGCAAATGCGGGGCCAACGTCGCAGCAGCCCGCCGGGCAGATGGCTCAGGCTACGCCCGGCGCCTCTGCATCACCCGCGGATAGCGCCAAGAGCGGCGAGGCGCCAACGATGGCCGCAAAGCCGGAGGCGCCAGCGATGGCGGCAAAACCGGAAGCTGCGGCATCGAGCCCGCCTGCACAGGAAGCCGCGCAGGCTGGATCCGGTGGAGAGAAGGCCGCGACACCTGAAGTTTCCATCGCAGGCGTGGAAGTTGAGGCGGACAGGCTGTTCGTGCAGGGCGAAGGGCCGGCGGGAAGCGCGGTGCGCGTCTATCTCAACGATGAACCCATCGGCGATACCCGCATCGGCGCAGACGGCAAGTTTGCTCTTACGGCAGAACGGGACCTCGGACCCGGCCGTTACCAGGTGCGCGCCGATATGCTCGACGACGCCGGAACGGTGGTCGCGCGCGCTGAAGTCAAGTTCGACCGGGTAAGGCTTGCGGAAGCCGCGCCCGCCTCGCAGGGCGCCGCATCGCCATCATCTGGCGAAACCTCCACCGCCAAACCGGCCGAGACGCCATCGCAAGCTGCGCCGGCCGCTTCAACCGGCCCTTCTGCTTCGACATCGGAAAGCATGTCGGCTGCATCGCAGGGCGGCTCGGGCACGACGGCCGGCTCGCAGGCTGCCAGCACCCCCGCCGCAAAGCCAGCGATGTCGCAGGAAGCCTCCAGGGCTGAGGCGTCGGTCCCCGATCTTGAAATCGAGCGCGGTGACAATCTGTGGCGTATTGCCCGTCGTATCTATGGACGTGGAATACGCTACACGGTGATATATGAGGCGAACCGCTCCCAAATTCGCAATCCGAACCTTATATATCCCGGTCAGGTCTTCACCATTCCCGTCGAGGACGGCGAGAAGACCAAATAAACCGCTTGCCGGCATGAGCCGGCGCTCAAAGGTCGTTCATGAAGGATAATGTAACCCGCGCCGCGCGGCGCGATCGCTCCACATTGGCGACGCTTGGCGACCTGTGGCCATATATCTGGCCAGCGGGCAGAGCCGATCTGAAGCAGCGCGCCATCATGGCGCTGGTGCTGCTCGTCGCCGCCAAGCTCGTCACGATTCTGGTGCCTTACCTCTTCAAGTGGGCAACGGACGCGCTGACCGATCCCGCACGCTTTCTCCAGGGTGTTCCGGCCGTCCTGCTCATGGTCGCCGGCCCGGTCGCAATTGTCGCGGGCTACAATATCGGCCGCATTTCGATGGCGGTCTTCCAGCAGATCCGCGACGCCCTGTTCGCAAAGGTCGGCCAGCATGCCGTTCGGGTGCTCGCCAACCAGACCTTCGTCCATATGCACGGCCTGTCGCTGCGCTTCCATCTTGAAAGGCGCACGGGCGGACTAAGCCGCATCATCGAGCGCGGCACCAAGGGGATCGAGACGGTTGTCCGATATACGATCCTGTCGACAATCCCGACGATCATCGAATTCGCCCTGGTCGCCGTCGTCGTGGCGGTGCATTTCGACTGGACCTACCTCGTCGTGCTGGGCGTCACCGTCACCGTCTATCTCTGGTTCACTTTCTGGATGAGCGAGCGTCGCATTGCGATCCGTCGCCGGATGAACGAGTCCGACACCGATGCCAATTCCAAAGCTATCGACAGCCTGCTGAATTTCGAAACGGTGAAATATTTCGGCAACGAGGCGATGGAAGCGGGCCGTTTCGACCAGTCGATGGAGCGCTACGAGAAAGCGGCCACGCAGACCTGGGTATCGCTGGCATGGCTGAACAGCGGTCAGACGATCATTTTTTCACTCGGCATGACGGCCTGCATGATCCTTTCCGCAATGGCTGTGCTCGATGGGCGCCAGACGATCGGCGACTTCGTCATGATCAATGCATTGCTGGTGCAGCTCTACGTGCCGTTGAATTTCATCGGCATGGTCTATCGCGAGATCAAGCAGAGCCTGGTCGATATTGAGATGATGTTCGATCTGCTCGATCGCGATCCGGAAGTTCGAGACCACCCCGACGCGACGGAGCTTCATGTCGACGGCGGCGAGATACGCTTCGATGACGTTCGCTTCCAGTACGACCCGAACAGGCCGATCCTGAAGGGCATCAGCTTCGTTGTGCCGGCCGGCAGGACGGTGGCGATCGTCGGCCCGTCAGGCGCCGGAAAATCCACCATTTCCCGCATCCTCTACCGGTTCTACGACATTTCGGGCGGCAGCGTGACGATCGATGGGCAGGACATCAGGAATGTCACGCAGAAGTCGCTGCGCGCGGCCATCGGCATGGTTCCGCAGGATACTGTCCTCTTCAACGATACGATCCGCTACAATATTCGCTACGGTCGCATCGACGCCTCCGATCACGAAATCGAGGAGGCCGCGCGGCTGGCGCAGATTGCCCCCTTCATCGAGTCCTTGCCCGAAGGCTTTCAGACGCCCGTAGGCGAACGCGGGCTGAAGCTCTCGGGAGGCGAAAAGCAGCGTGTCGCGATTGCGCGGACGATCCTGAAATCGCCACCGCTGCTCATTCTCGACGAGGCGACGTCCGCGCTCGACACGCATACCGAGAAGGAAATCCAGTCCGCCCTCAAGGGGGTATCGCGCGACCGCACGACCATCGTCATCGCCCACCGGCTTTCCACCATCATCGATGCGCACGAAATTCTCGTGATGGAAAAGGGCGAGATCGTCGAACGCGGAACCCATCGCGCATTGTTGCGCCGCAAGGGTGTCTATGCCGGCATGTGGAATCGCCAGCGCGAGGCCGAAGCTGCCGCCGAAAGGCTGCGCAGGACTGTTGAGGCAGACGCGGAAGGCTATCTCGCAACGCCCAAACCGGTATAAGAAAGGGCAGCCGAACTCGACGGGCCGGGCGGTCTTCGGTTCGTGAAGCGGGGGGCGCCGCAGGCGCGCGAGGAGACAAGATGGCGACCATTATAGATTCAATCCGAAGCATGTTCGTGCCGATACATCGCGAGGGATATCCGTTCATCGCGATATGCGTCGGCGCGTTTCTGCTTCTGTGGATCCTGGGATCGTCGCTCGCGGTGATCGCGCTGATCCTGACGGTCTGGGTCGTCTATTTCTTTCGCGATCCGCCGCGCGTGACGCCCGATCGCGAGGGTCTGATCGTTTCACCCGCAGACGGACGTGTTTCCTCTGTGGAGGATGCCGTGCCGCCGCCGGAACTCGGTCTCGGCGATGCGCCCATGGCACGCGTCTCGATCTTCATGAACGTGTTCGACTGCCACATCAATCGCGCGCCGCTCGGCGGCCGCATTACCCGGATCGCCTATCGTCCGGGCAAGTTCCTCAACGCCGAACTGGACAAGGCCAGCGACGACAACGAGCGCAATGGCCTCGTCATCGATACGCCTGACGGCCGGCGCTTCGGCGTCGTCCAGATCGCCGGTCTCGTTGCCCGCCGCATCGTGTGTTTTGTCGTCGAAGGTGAAACCGTATCTGCCGGCGAACGTTTCGGTCTCATCCGCTTCGGCAGCAGGCTCGACGTCTATATGCCGGTGGGAACACCGCTTCTCGTCGCACAGGGGCAGCGCGCGATCGGCGGCGAGACGGTGCTTGCGGACCTCTCAAGCAAGAAGGCGGATCGGACGTTCAGAGCGGGATAATGGCAAAGCTCCGATGAAATCCCTGTTTCCTCCACCATTCCAGCCGGACGAACAGCCGCGCGGCAATACGCGCCGGCGTCGTCTGCGCAATATCCCCCTGCGGATGCTGGTTCCGAATATCATCACGCTTGCTGCCCTTTATGCCGGCCTGACGGCAATCCGGATGGCGCTGGAATCGCGGTTCGAATTCGCGGTCGGACTGATCCTGCTCGCCGCCGTACTCGACGCGATCGACGGACGAGCCGCCAGATTGCTCAAGAGCAGTTCGCGCTTTGGCGCGGAGCTGGATTCCCTGGCGGATTTCGTCAGCTTCGGCGTGGCGCCGGCAATCCTGCTGTTCACATGGACGCTCGACTCCATCGGTTCGATCGGCTGGGTGGCATCAAGCCTTTACGCCATTTCGATGGTGCTGCGTCTGGCGCGTTTCAACGTCATGCTCGACGACACGGATCGCCCCGCCTGGATGGGTAATTTCTTTCTGGGCATACCGGCCCCGGCCGCGGCTCTGACCGTCATGCTGCCGATCTATCTTGAGTTTATCGGCCTGCCCCATATGGACGAGGCGGCACCGGTCATCATGATCTATGTGCTTTGCATTGCGGCGCTTGCGGTCAGCCGCATTCCGACATTTTCCGGCAAGCGCATGGGCGTGCGGATTTCACGAGAGTGGGTCGTGCCGATTTTCGGCGCCTGCGTCCTCTTCATCGCGCTGGCAGGCAGTTATCTGTGGCACATGCTTTCGCTGCTGAGCATCGCCTATCTGGCGATGATTCCCTTTGGTCTCACCTACTATCGCAAGCTTGAGCGCAGCTCGCAGGCCGCGCCGCCCGAAGCAGAGGCGGAAGAGGGCAGCGCCGGCTGATCCGATATAGCTGGCGTGCCCTTGACCCTATTCTGCTGCCTGCGGCAATGCGGGCGCCGCATCGTCATTCGACGGTTTGCGAGGCCTGCCGCCGCCCGATCCGCCGCCACGGCGGCCGCGCCAGCGATCCCTCAGCCGGGCGAAACGCTCCGCATAGACGCTCGGCATCGCGACCATGACCGGCACGAAGATCAGCGTGAGAACGGTTGAGAACCCGAGGCCGAAAATGATCGCCGTCGAAAGCTGAACCCACCACACCGATGTGATGGAGCCGATCGTGATCGACGGCGCGAAGAAGTCGAATCCGATCTTGGTTGCCATCGGCACGAGGCCCATGATTGTCGTGATCGTGGTCAGGAAGATCGGCCTGAGCCGCTGGATGCATGTGCGGATGATGGCTTCGACCGGATCCAGTCCGTCTTCGCGCAACCGGTTGAACGTATCCAGCAACACAATCGCATTGTTCACCACAATGCCGGCCAGGGCGACGATGCCGGTGCCCGTCATGATGATCGAGAACGTCTGCCCGGTGATCATCATGCCGATCAGCACCCCGACCATCGCCAGCACCACCGTCGAGAGTGTCAGGATGGCCTGGTAGAAGCTGTTGTATTGCGTGACGAGGATGATGAACATCAGGAAGAGCGCGGCAAATGCGGCCTTGCCGAGGAATGCACCTGCTTCCTTCTGCTCCTCGTCTGCGCCGCGGAAACGGAACTGGATATTGTCCGGCCATTCCTGCGATTTCAGCCAGGTATCGATCTCCTTGACCTTTTCGTCGGCAAGGACGCCATCGGCGACATTGGCTTTGACATCCATCGAGAACTGGCCGTTGCGGCGCGTGATGCTCGATACCTTGGGCTGCGCCGTGCGCTCGACGAAATTGCCGACAGGGATGAGGCCCTGGGGCGTGCGCACCCGCAACTCGTCTAGCTTGGCGAGGGTGCGTTCGTTCTGCGGCAGCCGGGCGCGGATATCGACTTCGTCCTCACTGTCGTCAGGCCGGTATTTGCCGATCAGAATGCCGTCCGTGACAAGCTGGAACATTCCGCCGACGGTGACGATATCCGCACCGAAGCGACCAGCTTCCTTGCGATCCACGTCGATCTGCCATTCGATGCCGGGAAGGGGACGAGAATCTTCAACATCGCGCAGGCCATCGACCTCATTGTCGAAATGCCGTCTGACCAGCGCCGTCGCCTGTTTCACGACCTGATAGTTCGGTCCGTTGATCTGAAGGCGAACGTCCTTGCCGGTCGGCGGGCCACCTTCGATCTTTCGTACTTCCACATGCACGCCGGGGAAATTCGCTGTCCGTTCACGGATCTCGGCGAAGATTTCCTTCGCCGTCCGGCGGCAGCAATAATTCTCCAGTTCGATCGAAAGCGAGCCGACCATGTCGGCGGGCTTGTCCTGCACGTCGCCGAGCTTCACGCCGCCCGTGCTTGGGCCGGAGGTGAAGAAGACGGTCTTGATGCCCGATACCTGAAGAACCTGTCCTTCGACCTTGCCGACGATGTCGCGCATTTCGGTCGCCGACAGATTGCCCCTGGCCGAAACCAGCACGACGGCCTGGTCGGGCTCTTCATCGACGAAGAACTCCACGCCGTTCCCGTGTTCGGCATAGAAGGTGAAGGTCGCGAAAACGACCGCCGCCATCGCGCCCATGACGAGGCCCGGCCGATAGATGAGCCAGCGCAGGGTGCGCGCATACACGCCGCGCGGTCCGCGTATTTCCTTCAGATCGACACGCGATGAACCGGCGAGCTTGCGGGCCTCTTCGGCGTCTTCCGCATTGGCCGCAGACTTGCCGAACAGGCTGCCCAGCACCGGCAGGAACACCATTGCGGTCAGCAGCGAGGCGCTGAGCACGATGATCACCATGATCGGCAGGTAACTCATGAACTCGCCCGATACGCCGGGCCAGAGCAGCATCGGCAGGAAGGCGGCGAGCGTCGTGGCGGTTGATGAGACGATCGGCCAGAACATGCGTTGCGCTGCGAGGATATAGGCATCGCGCCGGTGCAGACCTTCGGACATCTTCCGGTCGGCATACTCGATGATGACGATTGCGCCGTCGACCAGCATGCCCACGGTCAGCACGAGGCCGAACATCACCATCATGTTCATTGGAATGCCGGCGACGGCCAGGATCAGGAAGCCGATCATGAACGAGGTCGGGATGGAAAAGCCGACGAGCAGGGCAGAGCGCCACGATAGCGCGGCGACCACAACGATCATGACCAGTGCGATGGCGGTCATGATGCTCGATTCCAGGTTGCCGAGCACCTCGTAGATGAAGGTCGACTGGTCGAGCGTGTAGCCGACCTTGACCGTCTTCGGCCAGTCAGCGGTGAACTGCTCGACCGTCTTGCGGACGGTATCGTTGTTCTCGATGATATTCGTGCCGGCGCGCTTGACCACTTCGATGGCGATGGCGGGCGAGCCGTTGACGTGGGTGAACCGGACAGGGTCCTTGAACGTCCTTCGGATATCGGCAACGTCGCCAAGCGTCACGATGCCGTCGCCCGATACCTTGACCGGGATCGAGTAGACGTCCTGAGCGGTCTCAAGCAGGCCCGGCACCTTGACGTTGAAGCGGCCCTTGCCGAGATCGATCGCGCCGGCGGCAACCAGCTGGTTGTTGTTGGTCAACGCCCGATAGAGCTCGTCCTGGCTGATATTGTAGGTTTCAAGGCGCGTGCTATCGATGACCACCTCGAGCAGTTCCTCGCGGTGACCGGAAAGATTGGCCTCAAGGACGGTCGGAATCGCCTCGATCTCGTCCTTGAGCTGCCTCGACAGATTGTAGAGCGTGCGCTCCGGAACGTCGCCCGACAGTGTCACGATGATGGTCGGCACGAGCGAGAAATTCGTCTCGAAGATTTGCGGTTCGCGTGCTTCGTCCGGCAGGTCGGCCTTTGCCTGATCGACCTTGGCACGAACATCGGCGAGGGCTGCGTCCTTGTCGAAATCGATATTGAATTCAAGGACGATGCCGGCATGGCCCTCGCTGGCGATGCCGGTGATTTCCTTAAGCCCGTCCAGCCCACGCAGCTGCGTTTCCATCGGCCGCACCAACAGTCGCTCCGCATCTTCCGGCGAAATGCCCTGCTGGGCGATCGAAACATAGAAAACCGGAACGTCGATATCCGGCTGCGCTTCCTTGGGAATCGACACGTAGGAGATGATGCCGGCAGCCAGCATCACCACCAGCATGGTCAGGACAGAGCGCGGATGGCGCAATATCGTTGTCAGGCCTGAGATCATGAGGATGCTCCGGTCTCAACATTGACGGGCGTGACGGTGACGCCCTTCTGGACGAATTCCTGACCGGTCACGATCACGTTGACCGTTTCCGGAAGACCCGCGACCCACATGCCATCGCCGTCATCGCCGAGGATGGTGACAGGCATGAAATCGACCTTGTTGTCGCTGCCAACGGTTCGGACGCCGATCTCGCCGTCGTCCGCAAGGACGAGAACGCTGGCCGGCAGCAGATGCGCCTTGACCGGCGCCAGCGCGATGGCAAGTTCCGCCGTCATGCCCTCGCGGATCGTCCCGGTCGGATTGGGAACCGCAATCTCGACCCTGAAGGTCCGGGTCTGCGCGTCGGCTGTGCCCGCAATGAAAGTGATCTTCCCGGTCGCCTCATGGCCATCCACGGTGCGCACGCCCGCGTCCATGCCAACGGCGAGATTGCCAATCTGACGTTCTGAAATGTTGACAATCACCAGCATCGGATCAGCATCCACAAGTGTGGCGCAGATATCGCCTGGCTTCAGATAGGAGCCGATTTCGACGGGCAGGGATTCAACCCGCCCGGCTATCGGCGCCCGTATTTCGGTGCGTTCAAGTGTCCATTGCGCTGCCGTGCGGGCAGCTTCGGCCGCATCGCGCTGTGCCTTGAGGGCGCGCACCTTCGTATCGGCGGCGTAACCTTTCTGATTGAGCTTCACGGCCGCCTCATGATCGAGCGTCGTCTGGGCCAGCTGCGCTTCCGCCTGGGCAAGCGTTGCCTTGCGCGCCGCGGTTTCAATGCGGCAGACGACATCGCCTTTGGCGACGACGTCGCCCTTGTTGACGAGCGTTTGCTCGATCAGCCCGTCGATCTGAGCTCTGAGGTCGACCCGCTGGTCCGCTTCGGTGCGGCCGCGCGCGGTCACATGCGCCAGGCGGTCGCGGACCTCGAACATATGAGTTGCGACCTGTGGGGGTGCGGTGTCGGCCTGTTCGGTCGAAACCGAACTCGGGGCTGCCTCGCCCTGACCGCCGACGATGACATCTCCGGTCGCCATCCACAGTCCGATGGCGACAACAATGGCGATGGCTACGATGACTCGCTTCTTCATGCCCGTCCTGCCGTTTATTCGGCCGCTTCCCGAGACCTGCGGGGTCGCGCGCATGCAAGGATGCGATCGCGATTGGTCGTCAGAAAGGCCAGTTTTGCTTCGTTCATCGCGTGGGCAAAATCGACAGCCCAGCGCGTCGGTTCATGGCGCTCGCCGCTGCAATCCTGTTCGGCGATGGTCTCAAATTCGTCGATCTGCGAGTGGATCTGTTCGATCCGCTGGTCGATATGTTCGGCCATACGATCACGATCGATATATTCGGCGCACAGCGCTGCCAGCAGAAACTCCGACTTGATCCTGTCGGGCTGGAGCGGTTCGTTCAGAGACCGTTCGAGCTCCTGTCTGCCCTTGTCGGTTATCGAATAGACCTTGCGTGCCGGCTTTCCCGGCTGCATTTCGTCGCGCACCGTAACCAGCGATTCATCGGCCAGCTTCGAAAGTGCCGGGTAGATGGCGCCATAGCTGGCATCGACAAAATAGCTGAAGCTTCCTTCCATGGAGAGCTTGCGGATGTCGTAGCCCGTCGCGTCGCCGAAGCTGAGGATCGCGAGGCATAGAGTGGATATATTCATTTCTAACCGCTATATATCAAAAAAGCATATAACGTGCCGCAATATGTGAAAGCGCATATCCTGTCAAGACAGCTTTACGTCTGGGGAAGGTAACAAAGTCGTGCGGCCGGCTGCCGAAGGCTGCGCCTGCCCGAGCATTGCGACCGCGACTATTGGCCACTCGCCAGGCAAGGATGATTGAGCCATGATGTCGGTAAATTCATGGGGCAGCGACAAAGGCTGCGCTGCCGCGGAAAGGAAGTCAGATGACGCGCCTTAACGCCACGTTCGTGCTAACCAATCCTCTGATGCGCCTGCTTGCGGTAAATGCTGCCGCAGGGTCCGCTGCCGCGCTCGTCCTTGTCGCCGGGCTATACTGGTTTGATGTCGGGGGGCTGCAACGTCTGTCGGCCGGCTCGACCCACCCATGGCTGCCGGTCGCGATGCTCTCGGTTGCCTTTATCATCACCTTCGCCAGCACAGCGATGGGCGCTGCCATCATGCTTCTGCCTGGAGAAGGGCAAGCGGGCAATCGTGGCGTACGCCAGCGGCGGGCCCCGCTTGCCTTGCAGCCTGTGCCCGTGCCGGTCGCGGCGGCGCGTCGCCGCCGCTAGCGAGAATCCGAAGGCCTACTGGGGGAACTGCTTCAGATAGGCGATGACATCGGCGATGTCGTCTTCCTTCTTGAGGCCGGCGAAGGCCATTTTGTTCTTGGGCACGAACTGCTTAGGGTCGGCCAGATACTGGGCGAGCGTTTCTTCGTTCCACACAAGTCCGCCTGCACCCGCTTCCTTCATCGCGTCGGAGTATTTGGTGAAGCCTTCGCTCGTGCCGGCCGTGCGGCCGATCACGCCATTGAGTACAGGCCCGACTTTGACCTTGGCGCCCTCACCGATTTCGTGACAGGCACGGCACTTCTTGAACACGTTTTCACCCTTGGCAGCATCGCCATCGGCAAGGGCAGGGGCTGCAAACAGGACTATCGCTGCGCTTATGGCTGCTGCGTATTTCATGGGTAAGGTCTCCTTGGGCCGTCTCATCGAACGTTCAGCTATGTCCCCGATAGTCATGAATTACTGCAACGGCGCTGGCGGGGCAAACCCGTCCATTCGTTTACGTGACGAATAGCCGCATGGGAGAGGGACGGTCACGCCGATATGCCACGGATGTGAATGGCCGGAGCGGACTGCGCCATTGTGCCGGGCCGCTCAACCGCGCTATCGCACAGCCCATGCGCGAATTCGCACGATCAGAGGCCTCGTAAATCCATGGGATCGGAACTGACCGCGGGCATAGCCTTCCTTGCCGGACTGCTTTCCTTCGTCAGCCCGTGCGTTCTGCCGCTCGTGCCGCCCTACCTCTGCTTCATCGCCGGTGTCTCTCTGGATGAACTGGCCTCGTGTGATGGCGAAAATCCGAAAGCTGCGCGACGGGCGGTCATCGGGTCCGCGCTGGCATTTGTCGCCGGCTTCACAACAGTCTTCGTCGCTCTCGGCGCGAGCGCCTCGGTCGTTGGCCGTCTGCTCGCCCGCCACATCGATATCTTCGCAATCGTCGCGGGCGTGCTGATCATCGTCATGGGCCTGCACTTTCTGGGTGTGTTTCGCATTTCGCTGCTCAATCGCGAGGCCCGCGTGCAGGTTCGCGACAAGCCCGCGGGTTTCCTTGGCGCCTATCTTATCGGCCTTGCCTTTGCCTTCGGCTGGACGCCCTGCATTGGCCCTGTGCTGGCTGCAATCCTTTCGGTCGCCGCGAGCGCCGACACGCTGTTGCGCGGCGCCGGACTGCTCGCCGTCTATTCCCTGGGGCTTGGCGTGCCATTTCTGCTGGCAGCGCTCTTCGCCGGCACGTTCCTGCGCTTCATGACGCGGTTCCGCCGCCATCTCGGCACGGTCGAAAGGGTTATGGGCGTGCTGCTGGTGGTGACCGGGATCCTTTTCCTTACGGGCGGGATGCAGACGGCAGCATTCTGGTTGCTGGAAACCTTTCCGGGGCTCGGCAATATCGAGGGAACGGTCCTCTAGCCGCCATGCTCGGGTGATCAGGCCCCGGTGATTCCGTTCGCGACGGGATCGGAATTGTTCGGCAGTATGGGCTTTGCCGTAGCTGGCACGCCGCCATCGGCCTGAAACCGGATGGTGCACACCAGGCCCGTCGGCAGGAAGTCGCGCTTTACGACCGCCGACATGTCAGCCGGCAGCAAGCGGTCGATGATCGTCGAACCGAAGCCCTGTGTCTGCGGAACGCTCAGATCCTCCATGCCGTCTTCGCGCCAGACGAGTTCGACCTCATTGGCGACAGGATCGATCGTCCATGAGACATTGAGTGCGCCTTCATCGGATGACAGGGCGCCGTATTTGGCCGCGTTCGTCGTCAGTTCGTGGAACGCCATGCCCAGCGTCTGGGCGTGCCGGCGATTCACCGAAACCTGCGGGCCGCCAAACTCTATCTTTCTGTCGGGCGAGCGATACGGCTCCAGCTCCTGGCGAAGCAGTACCGATATGTCGACTTCGCTCCAGCCGTCCTGGACGAGCGAGGAGTGGGTTCTCGCCATCGCCTCGATCCGGTCCTGGAAATCCTCCGCGAAGCGCTCGAGCGATTCCGCGCCACTCGCCGTCCGACGCGCGATGGCCGTGACCGTGGAAAGAATGTTTTTCACGCGATGGTCGAATTCGCGCATCAGCGATTGCTGGACGAGGTCCAGACGCATTTCGTTGGTGACATCGACCGCCTTTTGCACGACGCCGCAAATATCACCGTCGGAGTCGTAGATTGGCATGTGAAAGCAGGTCCACCAGACCTCCCGCATGCCACCGCCCTCGCTGTCGGGACGCGGAATGGAAAACGGTTGCCTGATGACTTCGTTTGCCTGACCGCTGAGCGCCTTTTGAAAGGCCTCCTGAAACACCAGGCGTCGTTCTCCCGATTCGGGAAAGACGTCGAAGACATGCTTGCCGGCCAATCCCTTGCGGTCCCGCTGCGTGACAGCCAGGTAAGCCTTGTTCATGCCAATGAACTTCAGCTCGCGGTCGAGCGCCATGTAAGGCGTCGGCAAGTCATTGAAAAGACGTAGGAAATTTATTGTCGACAGGTGTGACCATGAGTACCCTGTTGGAGGCTGGGTATCCTGCTTCGACACAGGGAGTTCTTCTTGCATCAATTTTTTTCTCAGAGTGCCGCCCCCGGCGGAATTAAACCTAATCGCGATCGACTAAAGTCTCAATCCGCAAATTGCCAACGCTGAGCAAGATAATGTTTTGGCTGCGATTGAGTAATCCACGCTATTGACTGTCTTTTGGCGCGCTCATATTTTTCGCGATGGTTTCCTGATCGGGGATGGTATTGAGCCAAACGCAGCGCGAGACTCGGTTGCAGATCATGCTGGACGAAGCGGAGTTGTCGGTCATCGATGACTGGCGCTTCAAACATCGCATGCCGAGTCGCGCGGCGGCGATCAGACGGCTATTGAAGATTGGTCTTCAGGCCGCGGTTCTCGAAGCCGATCCCGCCAAGCGCTCGCAGGATTTTGGCCTTTTGCCGGACGGAGCGGACGAGTCCTCTGACAGTTAGAGGAATTGCAGTGCGCGTGTCGGGTCAGGCTTTGGCTTCGCGGATCGCCTCGATGCGGGCCGCATAGCCGCTTGCATCGGTTCCGGTGAAAATCGCCGATCCAGCCACCAGCACATCTGCCCCTGCGGCGACGACGGCGCCGGCCGTTTTCGGGCTGATGCCGCCATCGACTTCGATATGGATGTCGCGGTCGCCGATCATCGCCTTTACCAGCCGGATCTTCTCGATCGACTGCGGGATGAAGGCCTGGCCGCCGAACCCCGGATTGACGCTCATCACGAGGATCAGGTCGAGCCGGTCCAGCACATGCTCGATCACGCCAACGGGCGTCGACGGATTGAGCGCGACGCCGGCCTTCTTGCCAAGCGCGCGGATGGCCTGAAGCGACCGGTCAAGGTGCGGACCCGCCTCGGCATGAACGGTAATGATGTCAGCCCCAGCTTTGGCGAACGCCTCAAGATAGGGGTCGGCCGGCTGAATCATCAGATGCACATCGAGCACCCTGTCTGTGACGGGTCGCAGCGCTTCAACGATCAGCGGGCCGATGGTGATGTTGGGTACGAAATGGCCGTCCATCACATCGACATGGACCCAGTCCGCGCCACCGGCGATCACGGCGCGCACCTCGTCTCCCAACTGGGCGAAGTCGGCTGAAAGGATCGACGGGGAAATCAGCGTCTTTTTTGGCATCGGCGCGGGTTCTCCATGAAGAATGGCCGCACAAAGACCCAAGGATGGAAGAAAATCAAGCTGCGCTCGCGGCAAATCCGATACGGCCAAGCCCAGGCAGTTTGATTGCAGGGCGCATGAGGTCGATACCGGCAACGAGACCGAAGAGACCGAGCTCAAAACCCTCGCGCAGCCCGGCGCGAAGGGAAATCACGCCTCCCAGCGAAAAGACGAAGCCCGTACCCTGTTCCGTTACGCTGAAAATGCGCCCATCGACAGGGAAATCCTTGCCGATGGCGGTTGGCGGCAGTGAAAGGTCGAGCGCCGGAACGGACGCCAGC
>JACKJP010000011.1 GCA_020637895.1 Rhodobiaceae bacterium | reverse complement strand
AGGTTGCGCACGGGGATGAAAAGCGCGCTGTCGCTCTCCACCGCCCGAAGCATGCGTTCGGAAAGATCGATCCAGCGTTCGCCGACGGGTTTACGCTCCCCCTCGTAGCCATCCAGCGTGCCTTCCGCCAGCCGCCGCGCGAAGGCGGCCGCATCCTCAATGCCGAGATTCATGCCGCGCGCGCCGATGGGCGAATGGACATGCGCGGCATCGCCGCACAGGAAGATGCCATCGCGCCGGTAGCGCGCCGCCTGCCGCACCGGCAGGTCGAAAACATCCGTCCGCAGAACCTCGCTGACGGTATAGGCGCCGGGCACATGGGCAAGGGCATCAGGCGTGTTGGAAACGGCACGGAAGCTGTCCTCGCCGATGGGAATGACGAAGCCGATATCGCCGCTGCGCGAGAGAAAGGCGTGCCCGGCGTTGCGGCGATAGGGCCAGTCGGGGATCACCGCATCGGCGATGCTCCACTTGCGCCTGTGCACATATCCGTCGAAGGCAATGCCGGCATTCTCGCGCACCAGCGAATGAATGCCGTCGGCACCCAGCACGTGGGAATAGTTCAGTGCCCGGCCCTCCTCCGGGCCGCGAATGATGGCGTGCCAGCCCTCGGGCACCGGCGTCAGCGCGACCAGTTCGGTGCGCCATTCCACATCGATGCCATAACCGGCAAGAGCCTCTGCCATCACGGTCTCCGTCTCGTGCTGCGGCAGGGCGAGCAGGAAATCGTAGCGGTGGGGAATGTTGCCAAGATCGATCGTCGCCAGCACCTGGCCATCCATATGCGCCTCGACCGCGCGCATGCGGATGCCGCGTTCCAGAAGCTTTTCGGTCACGCCCGAGGGTTCAAGAAGCTGGAGGCTGCGCGGCGCGATGCCGACCGCCTTGCTGAGCGGCGTCGGACCCGCGTCCCGGTCGATGATGCGCGGGCTGAAGCCGCGGCGAGCCAGTTCGATGGCGGCGGTAAGGCCGGAAGGTCCGGCGCCGACAATCAGTATCTCCGGTTGCGCCATCGTCATTTCCTGATGCCCGTCCGCATTGCTCCCGTTCTCAACGAACCGGCCGCAGCAAGCGTTCCGCCGCCATCACACAATCGTAAACGTGGCGGCTCGCGCGCCCGTGCTAGCGTTCACGTCAAAGCTTCGGCCACAACAACGGAGACACGCTGATGAACCGCATGACGGCAAGGGACTTCGACCGGGAACTGCTGGAACTTTACGACTTCTACGCGCACGGCATCATTTCCAAGCGCGAGTTTCTCGACCGTGCCGGCAAGTTTGCCGTCGGCGGCGTAACCGCCCTTGCCCTGCTCAAGATGCTGAGCCCGCAATATGCGCTTGCCCAGCAGGTGCAGCCCGACGATCCGCAGATAGCGGCAAGCCGCATCGAATATGACTCGCCCAATGGCAATGGCAAGGTGAATGGCTATCTGGTGCGCCCCGCCGCCGCGACTGGCAAGATCGGCGCGGTGCTGGTGGTGCATGAGAACCGCGGCCTCAACCCCTATATCGAGGATGTCGCGCGCCGGGTGGCGAAGGCCGGATTCATGGCGCTCGCGCCCGACGGGCTGACCAGCGTCGGCGGCTATCCCGGCAGTGACGACAAGGGCCGGGAATTGCAGCAGCAGGTCGATCCGGTCAAGCTGATGAACGATTTCTTTGCCGGCTACGAACACCTTGCCGCAAGAGAGGATTCATCCGGCAAGGTCGGCGCGGTCGGCTTCTGCTATGGTGGCGGCGTCTGCAATGCGCTGGCGGTTGCCTATGGCGAGCTGAGCGCATCGGTGCCCTTCTACGGGCGGCAGCCGAAAGCCGCCGACGTACCGAAGATCAAGGCGCCGCTATTGCTGCACTATGCCGAACTCGACACCCGCATCAACGAGGGCTGGCCGGCCTATGAAGCCGCGCTGAAGGAGAACGGGAAGACCTATGCGGCGCACATCTATCCCGGCGTCAATCACGGTTTCCACAACGATACGACGCCGCGCTACGACGAGGCCGCGGCGAAACTGGCCTGGGAACGGACGGTCGCCTTCTTCAGCCAGCATCTGGCATGAGGCGAAAGAAGGCTCAGCGCGCCGGCGTCAGCGTTTCCGTGCCGGTGCCGGTCTTGCCGTCGATTGCCCAAATGCCGCTGATGGCGCCGTCTTCCTTGATGTCGTAGCTGACCAGCCCGACGCTGTTGCCGCCCCGGTAGCCGGAAGTGAAGATGCGCCCGCGTACAAGGCAGAAGCCGTTGAAATCGTCGCGGCCGATCTTCCAGTGAATGTGGCAGGTATTCTTGCCCGTCATCACGATCTCGGCCGTACCGCGATAGGCGCTGCCATCGAAATTGGTGCCGTCGACGCGATAGCTGCCCGCAACATTCGCGTCCTCGGCATGGGCAACGGTCGCAGGCGCCGCGAGCATGGCAAGAAAGACGAATGCGGTCAGATATTTCATGAGATCACTCCGGCTAAACTGAAAATCATGCACCGGCCATCGCGTCAGGAGGACGCGGCGGGTGCGGGGGAAGCTATTTGCTGAGGGTCAGTGTCTCGGTGCCGGGCTCGTCATCGTCGCTCAGTGTCCACAGCCCGTGCATCGATCCATCGTCGCGAATGTCGTAGCTTGCAAGGCCGACAGCACCCTTCAGCCAGTAGGCCGAGGTGAATATCCGGCCGCGCACCATGCAGATCCCCTCGGCGTTCTCATCGCCGAAGACCCAGCGGATCGTGCAGGTGCCCCTGCCGGTCATGATGATTTCGGCAGTACCCGAATAGGTGGTGCCGTCCGAGTTCTCGCCTTCCACATCATACTTCCCGGCAACGTCGATGGCGGGTCCGGAGCCGCCCTGTGCATGCGCAGAACCGGTAAAGCCAAGGGCGAAGATGGCAAGGACGAGGAAAGAAAGACGTTTCACCGGACGCTCCTTGGATCTGGCAATGGCCCTATACCGCCGCCATGCGGCGCGGTTCGGACAGGAAGCGGTTGACCGCTTCGCGAATGTAACCGCCGCCGAGCAGCCTGTCGCCGTCATAGAGGACGCAGGCTTGTCCGGGGGAAATGCCGTCCTCGCCATTGGCGAGTTCGACGATGACCTCGCCGCCGTCGCGCAGCAACCGTGCGGGCGCGGGCGGACGGGTCGAGCGGACACGTGCGAGAACATCGAGCGCCTCGCCATCGCCGAGTGAGGGCATGTCCTGACCTATCCAGTTGAGCGACTTCAGCAGAATGCGGCTGGTATTGAGGGCGTCGCGCGGACCGACGATGACCGTCCTGCGCACCGGATCGAGGTCGATCACGTAAAGCGGCTCGCCCGTCGCGACACCGATGCCGCGGCGCTGGCCGATCGTGTAGTGAATGATGCCCTTGTGGGTGCCCAGACGCCGCCCGTCCAGATGAACGATCTCGCCCGGCTCGCCCGCCTCCGGACGAAGCTTCTCGATCGTCTGCGCGTAATGGCCGGTCGGCACAAAGCAGATATCCTGGCTGTCGGGCTTGTCGGCAACCGCAAGACCCATCGCGGCGGCGTGACGGCGCACCTCCGCCTTGGTCATCGCACCCAGAGGAAAGCGCAGGAATTCCGCCTGGGACGGCGTTGTCGTGAACAGGAAATAGCTCTGGTCGCGATCGGCATCGACGGCGCGGAACAGGCCGCGCCCGCCGCCATCGAGCGGCCGCGAGGCAATGTAATGACCGGTCGCCATCGCCTGCGCGCCAAGCTGCCGGGCGGTGCCGAGAAGATCGTGAAACTTGATCGTCTGGTTGCAGGCGATGCAGGGAACCGGGGTCTCGCCGGCCATGTAGCTGTCGGCGAATTCGTCGATCACCGTTTCGCGGAAACGCTTCTCGTAGTCGAGTACATAGTGGGGAATGTCGAGACGCTCCGCGACACGGCGCGCGTCATGAATATCCTGCCCCGCGCAGCAGGCGCCCTTGCGGTGAACCGCCGCGCCATGATCGTAGAGTTGCAGCGTCACGCCGACGACATCGTAGCCTTCCGCCTTCAGCAGGCCGGCGACGACGGACGAATCCACGCCGCCCGACATCGCAACGACGACGCGCGTATCCGCGGGTGCCCCCGGCAGGTCCAGTGAATTGAGAGTTTCAGCCATCGCCTGACCTTATAACAGTTGTGCGCAACCCGGCACAATTCTCCCGGCATTTACGGCACAAATTGCCGACGGACAAGCATTTCGGCTCCCATCGGCAGATGCGCCTCTGACTAAATCAATGAAATTTATGGGTTTTCTTCAAACGCCGTTTTGGCATGCCTTGTGCATCGCGAGCCACGGACGAGTGTGCCGCCGCACCATGCGACCGGCGCCGCAACGAATAGGGACACAAGGTCAAGGTGGCAATCGCCCCGTCAGTCCAGGCATCGGCGCCCGCCGCTAACGGCGGCGGGACCGGCGCGTCCGCCGCCAGGGGTGGTGGCGACGGGTCTTTGTTTGCCGCCCTTCTCCAGCTCACCGGCGCCAGCGGCCCGGAGACATCCGATGCGGCAAGGCAGCTTCTCGGCTCAAAGAGCGAGGGCGATCTCGCCTCGTTGCTCGACCAGGCCCGCGCGCTTCTGGAAAGCGGCGGCGACGTCTCGCTGCAAGCCCTGCTCGACGGGCAGGACGGCAACATCGTCACCGACGGCGAGATTGCCGATGGCGCGGAAGGCGGTTCAGACGCCGAAATCGCCGCGGCGCTTGCCGCGGCGCTCAACATCAATATGCGTGCGCCGGAGCAATCCGGCGACACGGACCCCGGTTCGGCCGGCGGCAGCGCGGATGAGACCCCAACCTCCCCAACCGTGATTCCCGTTGCCGCCGATGCCGAAGCTGCCATTGCGGCGGCCATGACCGGTGTCCCCGCCGCGGCACCGGTAGCCGGCTCTTCGGCCAAAACGGAAGATGGTGCGGGCATATCGGTGCAGGCCGGCGGACTTGACGCGGCGCTTGCCCGTTTTGCCGCGAAAGGCGACACCGGCGGCGCTACCGACAAGCAAAAGGCGGACGGTCAGGTCACGCCCGCCGACAGGACGACACAGCGTGCCGCGACAGATGGCGTTCCCGATGCCGTTACGGGCAAGAACGGCGCGGAAGGCGACAAGGGCGACAAGACACAGTCCGGGCCGCAGCAGCATGGCGATATCAAGCCGGCCCCGCAGATCGTCGTTCGGTCGGCAGGCACGGACGGCCAGTCGGCCCTGCTTCAGCTTCAGCAGATCGATTCCAACGGCCAACAGGGCGGCAGCCAGACAATCGCAGTTCCCGTAGCTGCGGTAACAGCGACATCGTCGACCTCCGCCGCAACGCCCTATGGCAGCGCGGCCGCAGCCGTGCCGGTCAACATGATCGCCGTCGAGATCACGCGACAGGCGAATGCAGGCAACAGCCGGTTCCAGATACGGCTCGATCCGCCCGAGCTTGGACGCATCGACGTGCGTCTCGACCTTGCCAGCGACGGCCGCGTTCACACCCACCTTCAGGTCGACAATCCCGACACATACGACGCGATCCAGCGCGATCCGCGCGGACTGGAGCGGGCGTTGCAGAATGCAGGACTGAAGCTGGACGACGGCTCAATCCAGATTTCGCTGCGCGATCCGGGCGGCTTCATGCAGCGCAATGGTCAGGACAATCCGAATTTTCAGAATTTCCAGCAGTCCGCCGCCGCCTACGGCACCGACAGCTGGAGCGAAGATGAAGAAACCATCGTCGAAGCCTGGCGGATCGCACCTGCCGGCGGCGGTTTGGACATGAGGGTCTAGGACGATGTATCTCGACGCGCTATCGGGTCTCTCGCAATCTTCCAGCGCCGCTACGGACCGGCAGGGCATTGCAGACAATTTCGATACGTTCCTGCAGCTGCTGACGACGCAGTTGCGCAATCAGAACCCGCTGGACCCGCTGGACACCAATGAGTTCACCCAGCAGCTGGTCCAGTTCTCCTCGGTCGAACAGGCAATCAAGACGAATGCCAACCTGGAGAACATGGTCAAGCTGTCGGCTGCCTCGACTGCTACCGCAGCGGTGGGGTTCATCGGCAAGTCGATCGACGTCCAGACATCGGCCTCCCACTATGACGGCACGAGCGCGAAGTGGACCTATACGGCCGCCAGCGACGCGCCGAGCACGACCTTTACCGTGCGCAATGCGGCGGGGTCTGTGGTCTACAGCGAAACGAAATCGGTCAATCAGGGCACGGGCAGCTTTGTCTGGAACGGCACGACGCTCGATGGTTCGGACGCATCCGCCGGCACCTATTCGCTAACCGTCGACGCACGCGATGCCGACGGGAAAAGCGTCTATGGCACTGTCAGCACGTCGGGTGTCGTCGAAGCGATCGATTTCGACGGCGACGAGCCTTACCTCATCGTCGACGGGATCTCGATTCCCATGAGCGCTGTAAAGCGCGTCAACATCTAGACAGTGAGCGCTGTAAAGCGCGTCAACATTTAGAAGGTGCGCGCTGTAAAGCGCGTCAACATCTAGAAGGTGCGCGCCGTCAAGCGCGCGATATTCTGGCATCGAGGGCAATCTGGCCTGCACATGATGCGCCGCGCAGGGCCTGAAATTTGCCTGTTTCGGCAATCGAACGCATTTGCCGACAAGCCCGTCTTTCCTCTTAGGTAAAAATTAAGGCAGCACAGCTAGGTTAGCTGAGTTGTTTGTGTAGTGTTGCGTAGTGAGTATCCCGATGCCTGAATCTCATCGGCCTAGAGTAAAATATGTCATCGGTCCCGATGGCAGCCCGCTGACCATTGCCGATCTTCCTCCGGGAAATACGCGGCGCTGGGTCATTCGCCGCAAGGCGGAAGTCGTGGCCGCCGTACGCGGCGGCCTTCTAAGCCTCGAAGAAGCCTGCGACCGCTATACGCTGACCGTGGAGGAATTCCTCGGATGGCAGGCATCGATCGATCGCTATGGCCTTGCCGGCCTGCGAACGACCCGCATCCAGCAGTATCGGCACTAGCAGACCTGCGCATCCGTTAAGGCGGATTAACGAATTCAGGAAGGCGCGTGGCCCCATATCCTTGGGGCCGCGCGCCTTTTTTCGCGCCATAGGCGGCCGCGTTAAGAAGTTGTTTACGATCCAGGTAGGAAATTATTGCCGGGTGCTGGGGGCGATTCCTTCAGCGGACCGGTTCCTTCTCCTTACCGGTTCCGCGATATTTCCCTCACGCATCCGGGCAACAGGCTTCCCGCCAGGGAAATTCAGGAACCGGACACGCCGTGCAGGGTATCATCGCACTGTTGAGATCATTCGGCGCCGCAAGGCTCGCGGCCATGGGCGCCGTGGCCGCGGGGCTGATCGGCTTCTTCGCCTTTCTGATCATGCAAATGACGGCGCCCATGCTGACGCCGCTTTACACCGACCTCTCCTTTGACGATTCCTCAGCGATCCTGCGCGAACTCGACAGCCGCAACATCGCCTACAAGGTCAACGGCGACGGCTCGACGATTCTTGCGCCCAAGGACGAGGTGCTGAGGCTTCGCATGGATCTCGCCCGCGACGGCCTGCCCTCCGGTGGCGGCGTCGGATACGAGATCTTCGACAAATCGGATGCGTTGGGCACCACCAGCTTTGTCCAGAACGTCAATCATCTGCGCGCGCTGGAAGGCGAACTGTCCCGCTCGGTCAGAACCATCGACCGTGTTGTCGCCGCCCGCGTCCATCTGGTTATCCCCGAGCGCCAGCTCTTCCAGCGCGAGAAGATCGAGCCATCCGCATCGATCATGCTCAAGGTTCGCGGCGAACTCGACGCCACCCAGATCCGCGCCATCCAGCATCTCATCGCCGCCGCCGTCGAGGGCCTCCGGCCCGGACGCGTCTCCGTCGTCGACGAGACCGGCCGCCTGCTCGCCGATGGCACGGGCGATGACAACGCATTGTCGGCGGAGGTTCTGGACGAGCGCCGCCACAATATCGAGAGCTCGCTTCGCGATGCGGTTTCGCGCACGGTCGAGAGCATCGTCGGCACCGGCCGCGTCCGGGTCAGCGTGGCTGCGGACCTTCAGCGCAACCGCGTGACCGAAACGACCGACAGCTACGATCCCGACAGCAAGGTCGTCCGTTCGGTTCAGACCCGGGAAGAGGAAAATTCCTCCACGCAGAAAGCCAATAACGGCGCGGTAAGCGTCGGCGCGCAGATCCCCAATGGCGGCCAGGGCGGCAGCAACGACGAGCGCACCAATGACCAGTCTTCCAAGACAGAGGAAGTCACCAACTACGAGATCTCCCGCACCACCCGGACGCAGGTGCTCGAGCCGGGCAGCATCCGTCGCGTTTCGGTCGCGGTGGTGGTCGACGGCAATTACAGCAAGGCCGCGGACGGCGCACTGCAATATCAGCCGCGCACGCAGGAAGAGCTCGACCGCATTGCAGCCCTCGTTCGCACCGCGATCGGCTTTGATGAAAGCCGCGGCGACCAGGTGGAAATCGCCAACCTGCGCTTTGCCGAACCGCCGCTCGCCCTGCCCGCCGACCTTGGCGAAGAATCGCTCTTCAACTTCACCAAGCAGGATTACCTCTATTTCGCCCAGCTCGCCGTTCTCCTGCTGCTTGGCCTGCTGGTCATCCTGTTCGTCGTTCGCCCGCTTGTCCGGCGCATCATCACGCCTGATGCCGATGTCCCGGCGCTGCCGGCGCCGGAGGCCGGTGAAGGCGTGACTGCCCAGCACAACGCCGTGGCCGCGAGCGCACCGGTGTCTAACAGCAATATCCAGCCGATGATCGAACAGGCGAAGATCGCCGGCGAGATCGCCCAGTCGTCGGTGCGGCAGGTCGGCGAGATCGTCGATAATAACCCCAATGAAGCCGTCGCCATCGTGCGCCAGTGGATGCAGGAGAAGGCCGCGTGAACGCCATCCCATCGACAGCGGTCGCAGTCGCCGGCGGCAATCTTTCCGCGGTCGAAATCCGCGAACTTCAGCAGCTGAGCGGCCCGGAAAGGGCGGCGGTGCTTATGCTCTCGCTCGGCGAGGAGCATGGCGGCATCATCTGGAAATCGCTGGATGACGAAGAGATCCGCGAACTCTCCATGACCATGTCGCGCCTTGGCAAGATACACGTCGGAGTCGTCGAAAAACTCATCGTCGATTTCGTTCTGGAGATGAACCGCGCCGGTGCGCTAGTCGGCAACTTCGATTCAACAGAAAGGCTGCTGACCCAGTTCCTGCCGAAGGATCGCGTTTCCACCATCATGGAGGAAATCCGCGGCCCGGCGGGGCGCAACATGTGGGAGAAGCTTTCCAACGTCCAGGAAGGCATCCTCGCCAGCTATCTGAAGAATGAATATCCGCAGACGATCGCCGTGGTCCTGTCGAAGATCCGCTCGGATCATGCATCGCGGGTGCTGGCGATCCTGCCGGAGGAACTTGCGCTCGATGTCGTCCATCGCATGCTCCAGATGGAAGCGGTCCAGAAGGACATACTCGAGAAAGTCGAGCAGACGCTGAGGGCCGAGTTCATGTCGAGCCTTGCGCAGACCAGCCGGCGCGACGCGCACGAGCTCATGGCCGACATCTTCAACAGTTTCGACCGGCAGACCGAGACGCGCTTCATGACGGCGCTGGAAGAAGCGAACCGGGATTCCGCGGACAAGATCAAACAGCTCATGTTCGTCTTCGACGATCTCGGCCGGCTCGATTCCGCCGCGATCCAGACGCTGCTGCGGCAGTTCGACAAGGACAAGCTGGCCATTGCCCTGAAAGGCGCCAACGACCAGATGCGCGAGTTCTTTTTCGCCAATATGAGCCAGCGAGCGTCCAAGATGCTCCGCGAGGACATGGAGGTCATGGGGCCGGTCCGTCTGAAGGATGTCGACGAGGCCCAGACATCGATGGTCAATCTGGCCAAAGACCTGGCCGGACGCGGCGAGATCGTCATTTCCAAGAGCAAGGGGGAGGACGAGCTTGTCTATTGATTGTGAAAGAACGGCCGCCGCCAGCGCCGGAGAACGAAAATGAGCGCCCCGGTTCGCTACCAGTTCGACAAGGTCTTCGCGCTTGATGCGGCGAAGACCCCGGAGCCGCCGAAGATGGACGTGATTGCTGCTGAAACGCAGGCAAGGCAGGCACGGCAGGATGGCTTTGAGGAAGGGCGCGCGGCCGCTGCCGCAGATCAGGCAGCAAGAGCCGCAGCAGCGCTGGAAAAGCTCGTTGCCGCCCTGCCCGCACTGCAGCAGCAGGCCGAGGCCGCGACCCGTCGCATGCAGGCCGACGCATGCCGCATCGGCCACGCGATCGCGGTCAAGCTTGCCGGCGCTCTCGTCGCGCGTGAACCGCTTGCCGGAATAGAGGCATTGTTGGCGCAGACACTGGCCGAGCTTCAGGGCGTGCCGCATCTCGTCATCCGGGTGAACGAAGCGCTGGCCGATACGCTGAAGGAAAAAGCCGAGGCGCAGGCGCGCCTGAGCGGCTTCGACGGACGACTGATTGTCATGGGCGAGCCGAATATCAGACCCGGCGACGCCCGCATCGAATGGGCCGAAGGCGGCATCGTGCGTGACATGGCCGGAATTGAAGAGGCGATCGGGGAAGCGGTTTCGCGCTTTCTTGGCGCCGGGGTTTCCCGCGACCGGGGAGATGATGGACAATGACCGAACCTACCGAGAGCCCTTTCGACACGCTTGATGCCGTGTCTGACGATGACCGCGCAGGCGGCCGCGACGAGCAGGCCACGGCGGCGCGCAGTGCTGCCGATCTGGAAGCCCTGTTCGATGTGCCGGTTCGCGTATCCGCCGTGCTGGGACGCGCCAAACTGGAAGTCTCCGAACTGCTCAAGCTCGATCACGGATCGGTCGTCGAACTCGATCGCAAGGTCGGCGAGGCCATCGAAATATTCGTCAACGACAGACTGATCGCCCGCGGCGAAGTCGTGCTGGTCGATGACAAGCTCGGCATCACCATGACCGAGATCATCAAACAGGACCGGGGATGATGCGCATAGAGCGTCGCGTCGGACAGGAAGGAAGTTAAGCCATGCGCCTCTTGATCGTGGGAACCCTCAACGGACAGCTGACCACAGCCAGCAGGATGGCGATGGATCGCGGCGCCAAGGTCGTGCAGGCCGATGATATCGCAACGGCGCTGACCATCCTCCGCTCCGGACGCGGCGCCGATCTGGTCATGGCCGATGTCAGGATCGACATCTCGTCGCTGATCCGCCAGCTGGAAGATGAGCGCATTCACGTGTCTGTCGTGGCCTGCGGCGTTGAGAGCGACGCGCGGGCGGCCGTGGCGGCGATCCGCGCCGGCGCCAAGGAATATATTCCGCTGCCCCCGGACCCCGATCTGATCGCGGCAATCCTCCAGGCGGTCGCCGATGAGGGCCATGCGCTGATCTATCGCGACGACACGATGGCGCAGGTATTGAAACTCGCCGATCAGATCGCACAGTCGGACGCCAGCGTGCTGATTACCGGCGAAAGCGGCACCGGCAAGGAGGTGATGGCCCGCCACATCCATCGCCAGTCGAGGCGCGCCGACAAGCCCTTCATTTCCGTCAATTGCGCCGCGATCCCTGAAAACCTTCTGGAATCGGAACTGTTCGGCCATGAGAAGGGCGCGTTTACCGGCGCCGTCGCACGGCGTATCGGCAAGTTCGAGGAAGCCGATGGCGGCACGCTGCTGCTCGACGAAATTTCGGAGATGGACATCCGCCTTCAGGCCAAGCTGCTGCGCGCGATCCAGGAACGCGTCATTGACCGGGTCGGCGGATCAAAGCCGGTACCGGTAAATATCCGCATCATCGCGACCTCTAATCGCAATCTTGCCGAGCATGTGAAGGCCGGCGCCTTCCGCGAAGACCTGCTCTACCGCCTCAATGTGGTCAATCTGAAGATCCCGCCGCTACGCTCCAGGCCCGCCGACATCAACGCGCTGGCCCGCCATTTCGCCGAAAAGTATGCGGCCGCAAACGGTGTCGATCCGCGCCCCGTGTCGGATGCCGCTTTGCGTCAGTTGCTGGCGAACACATGGCCGGGCAACGTGCGCGAGCTTGAGAACACGATGCATCGCGCGGTGCTGCTGGCAACCGGCGACGAGATCGGCCCGGAAGCCATTCGCGAGCCCGACGGAGAGCCTATCGGTGGCGCCGATGTCGCCTCCCATGCCGCCCTCACCGCCGAAGCGGTCAGCCGCAGCCTCGTCGGAAAGACGGTGGCGGAAGTCGAGCGCGATCTGATCCTCGATACGCTCGATCATTGCCTCGGCAACCGGACCCACGCTGCCAACATCCTCGGCATCTCGATCCGAACGCTGCGCAACAAGCTCAATCAGTACAGCGACGAGGGACTGATGGTGCCGCAGCCGGGCGAAACCCGCATCGCCGGCTGAAACAAGGCCGGACGACGCGGGCGCAGCACGATCATCCGTGGCTGCGGATGAAATTGCCGGTATTCAGATCGTTCATCGCCTGAACCAGCTCGGCCCTTGTGTTCATCACGATTGGGCCGTGCCAGGCGACCGGCTCGCCGATCGGCTTGCCGGAAACGAGGAGGAAACGAATGCCCCGTTCGCCGGCCTGAACGGTGATCTCGTCACCGGTACCGAACAGGACCAGCGTCCTGTCGCCGCTATTGTCGCGAAGGACCAGCTCCTCGCCGGCGAATTCCTTCTCGGTCAGAACGCCGCGCGGATCGGAGGCGTTGCTGAACTTTCCGTCGCCTTCGAAGATATAAGCGAAAGCCTTGCGATAGGTATCGACGGGCAGTGTCTTCTTCACGCCCGCCGGCACGTAGATATCGAGATAGGACGGATCAGCGGCGATACCGTCCACCGGGCCCTTCTTGCCCCAGAACGAGCCACAGATGACCTTCACGCGCGTCCCGTCATCGTCGACGATCTCGGGAATTTCGGCGCCCTTGATGTCCTGATAGCGCGGGTCCGTCATCTTGAGGCCGGACGGCAGGTTGGCCCAGAGCTGGAACCCGTGCATGCGACCGGCGGCATCGCCCTTGGGCATTTCCTGATGCAGGATGCCGCTGCCGGCCGTCATCCACTGGATGTCCCCGGCACCAAGATTGCCGCGGTTTCCAAGGCTGTCGCCATGCTCGACCGTCCCGGCCAGCACATAGGTAATCGTTTCTATCCCGCGATGCGGATGCCACGGAAAGCCCTTCAGATAGTCTTCCGGACGATCGTTTCGGAAATCGTCGAAGAGAAGGAAGGGATCGCACATCGTCGGATCGCCAAATCCGAACGCGCGATGCAGGTGAACCCCCGCCCCTTCGAGCGTCGGCTGGGCCTGCGAAATGCTCTTGACCGGTCTGATCGACATGACGGCACTCCTTTTCGAACCAATATGAGGGAGAATATAGGGCGGCACGCATTTCGCGCCATGCGTCGGCAGCGCAACAGATTGTTCTGCGGGAAAGACGATCTTTCGCGCGCCGGATGCCATTCCTTAACCGGCTGTTAACCATGGACCCGGCAATTATTGCCGGGTGAGGCAGGCATTCTTAACGGGGAGAAAACGGTCTTGAGCGACGTCACCTTGCCTTCTGGCGGTGCCGCCACCGGGATCGTGGCATGGCTGCGCGGGCTGACATCGCGCGGCGACCTTGCGCTTGCCTTCGGCGTCATGGCGATCCTCGTCGTCCTGATCCTGCCGCTGCCGCCGTTCGCGCTCGACATGTTTCTTGCCTTCTCGATCGTGTTCTCGGTCCTGATCCTCATGACGGCGCTTTTCATTCACACGCCGCTCGAGTTCTCCGCCTTTCCAACCGTGCTGCTGATCGCAACGATGCTTCGTCTTGCGCTCAATCTGGCGTCGACCAGGCTGATCCTGGCCGATGGACATGAGGGCACGGGCGCCGCCGGGCATGTCATCGAGGCGTTCGGCAACTTCGTGATGGGCGGCAATTTCGTCATCGGCCTCATCGTTTTCGGCATCCTCGTCATCGTCAACTTCGTCGTCATCACCAAGGGCTCGGGCCGCATCGCGGAAGTCGCCGCCCGCTTCACCCTCGATGCCATGCCCGGCAAGCAGATGGCCATCGATGCCGACCTTTCTGCCGGCCTTATCGACGAGGACACCGCACGCAAACGTCGCCGCGAACTTGAGGACGAGTCCTCCTTCTTCGGTGCGATGGACGGCGCCTCCAAATTCGTTCGCGGCGACGCCATTGCCGGGTTGCTGATCACCTTCATCAACGTCATCGGCGGCATCATCGTCGGGGTCGCACAGATGGGTCTTTCCTTCGGCGAAGCGGCGCAGACCTATACGCTGCTGACCGTCGGCGACGGCCTGGTCTCACAAATTCCCGCGCTCATTGTTTCGACGGCCGCCGGCCTTCTTGTCTCCAAAGCCGGTGTCAGCGGCGCGGCGGACAGGGCACTGATCGATCAGCTGTCCGGCTATCCCAAGGCGCTTGGCATGTCGGCCGCCGTCATGGGCGTGATGGCGCTACTGCCCGGCATTCCGATGCTTCCCTTTCTGAGCCTCGCTGCCGGCGCGGGGGCGCTTGCCTGGCGCGGCGACAAGAACCGTAAGGACGCGAAGGCGCTGGAGGAACGCAAGGTCGTCGATGAAGAGAAGGCGGCAGCCGCGGCCGTCGAGGAGCCGATATCCTCCGCGCTGCATATCGATGAGCTCAAGATCGAGATCGGATATGCCCTGCTGCCGCTGATCAATGGCGATCATGGCGAGGACCGCCTGACCAGCCAGATCAAGGCGCTGCGTCGGCAGCTCGCGATCGACATGGGCTTCGTAATGCCATCGGTCCGCCTGCTCGACAATGTCCAGCTCGACGCCAACGCCTATTCGGTAAAGGTCAAGGAAGTGGAAGCCGGCACAGGTCGCGTCTATCCGGGCCAGCTGATGATCATGGATCCTTCCGGAGGCCAGATCGCCCTGCCCGGTATCCAGACGACCGAACCGACTTTTGGCCTGCCCGCGACCTGGGTCGAGCCCGGCTTGCGCGAGGATGCGGAGATGCGCGGCTATACCGTTGTCGATCCGGCAACCGTCGTATCGACCCACCTCACCGAAATCCTCAAGGCCAACATGGCCGAGCTCCTCACCTATGCCGAGGTTGCCAAGCTGATCAAGGAACTGCCGTCCGAGATGCAGAAGCTGATCGACGACATCGTGCCGGGTCAGATCTCGATGAGCGGTATCCAGCGCGTGCTTCAGACGCTCCTCGACGAACGCATCTCCATTCGCGATCTCGCAACGATCCTCGAAGGCGTCGCGGAAGCGACCGGATTCACCCGCTCCGTTCGCTGGATCACCGAACATGTCCGCGCCCGTCTCGCCCGCCAGATCTGCGCACAGCATTCCTCACCTGGCGGGTACCTGCCCATCGTCACGCTGTCACCGGAATGGGAGCATGCCTTCGCTGAATCGCTGCTCGGAGAGGGCGAGGAAAAGCAGCTCGCCATGGCGCCCTCAAAGCTGCAGGAATTCGTTCTCGCCGTTCGCGACCGTTTCGAACACGCAGCACAGGAAGGCGAGATTCCGGTCCTGATGACCAGCGCCGCCGTGCGGCCCTATGTCCGCTCCATCGTCGAGCGTTTCCGCGCTCAGACCACCGTGATGAGCCAGAACGAGGTGCACGCCCGCGTCCGGCTCAAGACCGTCGGCAGCGTCTGAAGCCATGGCGCTGGCGCACGGATTTCACGACGTCGAGGATGGCGACATCGCCCTTGTCGTCACCTATCTGCAAATGAAGTCGGCACCGTCGCGGCCGGCGCCGCCACCACCGCCCGGGCTTGTTCTCGACCGGGTATTGCGACCGGACGTCGGCGCCAATCGCGCGCTCTATCGCAGGATCGGCGAGGAATGGCTGTGGTTCTCAAGGCTTCGACAGGACGATCAGGCACTCGCCGCCCTGCTCGGCCATCCGCGCTATGAAACCTATGAATTGCGACGCGATGGCACGGCGGTCGGCCTGCTCGAACTCGACCTGCGCGATGGCGCGAATGTCGAGATCGCGTTCTTCGGCCTCGTGCCCGGCCTCATCGGTCAGGGTGCCGGCGCCTTCATGATCGGGCGGGCGCTCGACCTCGCCTGGCGTCGCGGCACAAGGCGCGTGTGGCTGCATACCTGCACGGCCGATCATCCGCGCGCAGTGGAATTCTATGTATCGTGGGGGTTTGTGCCCTACCGCAGGCAGGTAGAGGTCACCGTCGATCCCAGACTGGACGGCACTCTCAAGGCGTCCGCCGCAGGCAGGCTACCGATGCTGGTCAGGCCTGCCGATCAGCCGTGATAGGCAAGCCTGCCGCCGATCTCATCCATGTTGATCTGGTCGCGCCGGTCGGTTTCAACCCGATCGCGCTCCTGCGTCTTCTCTTCCAGCAGCTCGACCTTCTTGAGCTCCTCGAATGCTTCGGCCAGACGCCCCTGTGCATCGTCAAGCTGGCCCTGCAGGTTGGCCGCTGACTGAAGCAGGTTGTCCCGCCGCTGGATCGCCGCCTTTGCGAAGGTCGGATAGGCGAAATGGTTGACGTCGTGGATGCCCGCACGGTCCTGTTCCTCGACGATCTGCTTGTCGAGTTCGGCGGCCATCCGCTCGAAGTCGGCGATCATTGCCTCGATCTGAGCGACCTGGCGGCGTTTCTCATCGACCTGGAACCTGCGAAACTTGATCAGGCTTTCACGCGATTTCATTGTTGCGATACCCCCATCCTAACAAACCCTCATCCCTTGCCGCGCTGGCCGTCCAGAATGGCGCGCAACTGACTGTAGCCATCAGCAATTGACACAGCGTTACCTTTTTCCTGCGCAAGGAACGCTTCAAGCGGACCGTTCATGGCAATCGACTCGTCAACGAGCGGGTCGCTGCCCTTGCGGTAGGCCCCCAGCCGGATCAGCTCTTCCATGTCGGCATAGGTCGACATGAGCGCCCTGGCGCGCTGGATATCAGGCAGGAACTCCGGATCGGCCGAGCCGGGCATCGTCCGTGACACCGACCGCAGCACGTTGATCGCAGGATAGCGACCGCGCTCGGCGATCTGCCGTTCCATGACGATGTGTCCGTCGACGATGGAGCGAACCGTGTCGGAGATCGGCTCGTTGTGATCGTCGCCCTCGACAAGCACCGTAAAGAGACCGGTGATCGATCCCTTGCCGACACCCGGGCCGGCCCGCTCCAGCAGCTTGGGCAATTCGGAGAAAACCGTTGGCGTATAGCCGCGCGTCGTCGGCGGCTCGCCCCCGGCAAGGCCAATTTCGCGCTGCGCCATCGCAAACCGCGTGATGGAATCCATCAGCAGCAGGACACTGTCACCGCGATCGCGGAAGAATTCCGATATGCACATTGCCGTATAGGCGGCCTGGCGACGCAGCAGCGCCGGCTCGTCGGACGTCGCGACCACGACGATGGAACGCGCAAGGCCTTCCGGTCCCAGATCGTCCTCAAGGAACTCCTGCACCTCACGCCCGCGTTCGCCGATCAGCGCGATCACGGCAACGTCAGAGCGCGTATTGCGCGCCAGCATCGAGAACAGCACCGACTTGCCGACGCCCGATCCGGCAAAGATGCCGAGCCGCTGCCCGCGGCAGCACGTGGCGAATGTATTGAGCGCCTTCACACCCAGATCTATGGGCTCGCCAACGCGGGAGCGCCGATGTGCCGGCGGCGGCTGATTGCGCAGTGGATAAAGTGCAGGACCGGCAGGTAGCGGCCCTTTTCCGTCGATCGGTTCGCCATGGGCGTTGATGACCCGTCCGAGCCATGACGGCCCAGGCCGAAGTGTCGCGTCCGAGGCATTGATCTCCGCCTGGCACCCCATGCGGATACCGTCGAGCGAGCCGAGCGGGAGAGCGACGGCGCGGTCGCCGCGAAAGCCGACGACTTCGCACGCGACGGGAGAACGGCCGCCATCGCGGATCATCACACGCGTACCGATATGCATCCGCCGCAGCGGGCCGGTGATCTCGACGAGCAGTCCGCGCACGCCTGCGACGCGGCCATAAGCCAGCGTATCGGGCGTCAGTTCTATATCCTGCGCGAGGGCCTGCATGTCGTCTCGGTCTTTTCCCGTACGGTCCGTCGTAACCATTCGTTTACGAGCCTTCCTGAATACTGCCCGACAAGGCCTTAAGGGGTGGTAAACCTTAACGCAGGCGTCAGCCGTACCCGATTACCCCCTACAAGCTGAGTCGAAAGAGTCGCTTATAATTTTTTCTTAAAGTTGTTTCTTAACGCTCTACTCGCCCATTTATACCTTAGTTTCAATGAATTGAGCCGATTCGTGAATGCACAAATTATGAAAATCGGTTGACGTGAATCAGGATTTGTTAACCAATGGCGGTTAGCGTATCGAATCACAAAGGACCAGTAGGTTTTACCGGATTGTGCCGGCAGCGCATGCGGCGCGATCCGTGCCTAGAAGGGCGAAAAAGGGGATTGGTATGCGGGTATTGCTGATTGAGGACGACAGCGCCACCGCGCAGAGCATCGAGTTGATGCTCAAGTCGGAGAACTTCAATATCTATACGACGGATATGGGTGAAGAGGGCATCGACCTCGGCAAGATCTACGATTACGACATTATCTTGCTCGACCTGAATCTGCCGGACATGAGCGGTTACGAGGTACTCAAGACGCTGCGCGTCTCGAAGGTGAAGACACCTATCCTCATCCTCTCCGGCAACTCGGGCATCGACGACAAGGTTCGCGGTCTCGGCGTCGGCGCCGACGACTACATGACCAAGCCATTCCACAAGGATGAGCTCGTCGCACGCATCCACGCGATTGTGCGCCGCTCCAAGGGACACGCCCAGTCGGTCATCACGACCGGCGATCTCAAGGTCAATCTGGATACCAAGACCGTCGAGGTGGAAGGAAATCGCGTCCACCTGACCGGCAAGGAATATCAGATGCTGGAGCTGCTCTCGCTGCGCAAGGGCACGACGCTCACCAAGGAAATGTTCCTCAACCACCTCTATGGCGGCATCGACGAGCCGGAACTGAAGATCATCGACGTCTTCATCTGCAAGCTGCGCAAGAAGCTCGCGGCGGCAACCGGCGGCAAGAACTATATCGAGACTGTCTGGGGCCGCGGTTACGTCCTGCGCGATCCCGAAGAGGAAGCAGCCTGACACGGCTCACAAGATACCGGGTATGAGAAGCCCGCCGGTGCAAAGCGCCGGCGGGTTTTTCATTTCCTTCTCCGACGGCGCTCGCCGTTGAATTCTATCGTCCGGGGATCGACGGTATGGCCGCGAGCCGATCTGTTGCCGCGCGCAATCCTCCGACGACGGCGGTTGCGCTGGCACCTGTTACAGCAGGCGCACTGCCCTGCGCACGCAGCGGCGCAAACGGCCGCACAATACCACTGGACTCGTCGGAGCCGCGCAAACGGTAGAGCCCTCGCTGTTCCGGCACGGTCTGGAAGGCGTCGCAAATTCCGACAACCGTTTCCGCAGCGCCAAGAACGAGGTAACCGTCCGGCGCCATCGTGCGGGCGATTCGTTCCAGGATCGCCTTTTTGGTCGGCTGATCGAAATAGATCAGGACATTGCGGCAGAAGACGATGTCGAACGTGCCGAGCGACGCGTAATCCTCCAGAAGATTGAACAGGCGATACTGCACCATGGACCGTATCTCGGGCAGGATCTGCCAGACGTCGCCCTTCTGCTCGAAATATTTGAGCATCAGCTGAACGGGCAGGCCCCGCTGAACTTCGAACTGCGAATAGATGCCCGATTTGGCCTTCTCGATCACGGCACTGCTGATATCCGTTCCGATGATATCCGTTCGCCAGCCGCCGAGCTTGGCAGCCATTTCCTTCAGGATGATCGAAAGCGAATAGGGCTCCTGTCCGGTAGAAGCGGCAGCGCACCAGATCCTCAGATGCTTCCTGGCGCGGCGGGCGTCGAGCATCGTCGGCAGCATCACATCCTGAAACAGCTCGAAAGGCACCTTGTCGCGGAAGAAGAACGATTCATTGGTCGTCATGGCTTCGGTAACCGCGGCGGCGAGCCTGGCGTCACGGCCACCGCGCAGCACCGAAATGATCTCTTCTATGCTCTTCAGCTCGAACTTTCGCGCGACCGGCTGAAGCCGGCTGTCAATCAGATACTCCTTGTCGGCTGTAACGATCAGTCCGGACCGTTCCTTCAGGAAGGCGGCGAGAAACTGGAAATCCATCGCATTCATGCTCTTCTCCCCGCCAGAAGGCTGCGCACCTTGGGAGCGATCTCGTCCAGTGGCAGCACCGCAGCAGCGGCCCCCGCCTGAACGGTTGCTCCCGGCATGCCCCACACGACACTTGTTGCTTCATCCTGCGCGATCACGCTGCCGCCGGCATCGGCGATGCGTACGCCGCCTTCCGCACCGTCAGATCCCATGCCGGTAAACACCACAGCGAGCGCCGACGTGCCGTAGAGTGAGGCTATCGAGGCAAACATCGGATCGACCGCAGGTCTGCAGAAGTGTATCGGGGCGGATGAATTGAGTTCGATGACCGGTGCGGACGACGATCCGGCAACGACCATATGCTTGCCGCCCGGCGCGACATAGATCCGGCCAGGCTGGAGTGGCTCTCCGTGAATGCCTTCCGCCGCCGGTATCCCTGCCGCCTTTTGCAGATGCTGGGCGAAAATCGGCGTAAAGGTCGCCGGCATGTGCTGCACGACGACCACCGGCAAACGCTGCAGGGCCGGTCCCAGGTCCGAGAAGAACTTGACGAGCGCCGGCGGCCCGCCCGTAGACGAACCGATTGCCAGCACACGCGGCATCATCCGCGAAAACACACGTGTCGACGCGGGTAGTTCATCGCCCTGACGAAGTCTGGTGCCCGCGGCAAGACTGCGCAGCGTCGGTCTGACAGGCCTGCGAAGTCCTCCGAGCTGAGAGATCTTCTCGATCAGCGCCCGACGGAATTCGGCGGAAGTCGAGATGCCGGCCTGGGATTCGGGTTTGGGAATATAGTCCTTCGCGCCAAGCGAAAGCGCCTTAAGGCTGATTTCCGCGTTCCTCTGGGTCAGCGTCGACGCCATGATGACGATAAGGCGCGGGCTGATACGCAGCATTTCCGGCAGCGCCGCGATTCCGTCCATCTCGGGCATTTCGATATCGAGAATGACGACGTCGGGCTTCAGCGCCTCGACCATCTCGACACCCTGCCGGCCGTTGCGGGCAGCGCCGACGGAAACCATGCCTTCCGCTTCACCGATCCAGCGGCCAAGCAACCCGCGGATGACGACGGAATCGTCCACCACGAGAACGCGGATAGGATCGCGCGTCGCGGCGGTGGAAGCCAGTGTAGTGGCAGGAAGAGTCATGGTCGGTCACACAAACGCAATACAAAACGCAAAACGCTACTCAGGCACCCGGCGATACGCCGCCGGGCGGTAGATCAGATCAGGCCGGCCTCGTTGAACTTGGCTTCCATGATGTCACGGTCGAACGGCTTCATGATGTATTCGTCAGCACCGGCCCTGAGCGCCCTGGCGATCTGGCCGGCGTCGTTCTCGGTCGTACAGAATACAACCTTGGGTGATGCCCCGCCCGGAGACGATCTCAGCTGCTGGAGAAACTGCAATCCGTCCATGACCGGCATGTTCCAGTCCAGGAGGATCGCGTCCGGCATCTGTTCATCGCAGAATGTCAGCGCCTGAGCCCCGTCTTCGGCCTCACGAATGCTGAAACCCATATCTTCCAGGATGCGTCGCGCAACCTTGCGGATGACGCTGGAATCGTCCACCACCAAACAATGCTTCATATCGGTTTCCCATTCTCGATACGCCGGACCGGAATTCGAACCCGATCTTACGTTGAAGCCCCTACTGAAACCTTTATGCCGCGGCCGATGCCTCGCCGCCGAGCCGCAGCACGCGATCAACGTCGAGGATGACCAGAAGCTGGCCCTCCAGGCGGTAAATGCCCGCCGCCAGACCCGACCATGTCTTGTCGAGGTTGGCGGGCGCGCTTTCCAGTTCGGCAAGCGCAAGCCGCATGACCTCGCCCACATTGTCCACGATCAGTCCGAAGGATTCGCCGTTCGCGTCGATGCCCACTGCCATGCTGGTACCGGCATCGTCGCGGTCCGGCAGACCGAGCCGCCGGCGCATGTCGATGGCGGTCACGATACGACCGCGCAGGTTGAGCACGCCCGCGATTTCCCGCTGCGCCAAAGGCACCGGAGTCATGTTGACGGGCGCGAACACATCGTGGATGCGGTCGATGGCAAGGCCGAAGAGCTGGCCTGCGATCTTCACCGTTACATATTCGCGGCTTTCGCCGGAAACCTTCGTGATGGTCGCGCTCATGCCGCCACTCCCATGTCCTGACCGATTTCCTTGAGCGATGCGATCAAGCCCGGTCGATCGAACTTGGCGACAAAATCGTGGAAGCCAGCCTGCCGGCCCCGCTCGATGGCCGCCGTCGACGTATGCGAGGAAAGAGCGATGACGGGGATGTGTCCGAACTGATCGGATGCGCCGACGGCTTCGCAGAACTCGAAGCCGTTCATTTCCGGCATCTCGATATCGGTCACGATAGCATCGAACCTTGTGTCGCCGGAGAGCGCGCCAAGCGCGGCCCTCGCTCCGTCGCAGACGACGACTTCATAACCCGCGGCCTTGAATACCGGCGTCAGCATGTTGCGGAAGAAAGCGCTGTCATCGACGAACAGGATGCGGCGTGTCAGCGCCATCTGGTCCATCTCGCGCTTTTCGAACCAGTCTTCAAATCCCATCGGCAGATAGTGCGCGACATCGATGATTTCCGTCGCCTGATCCCTGATCACCGCCGATCCAAGGATGCCGGGCGTCGCCGACCCCACCTCGATGTCGAGTTCGGCGTCGACGATGTCGACGACCGCATCGATGGCCAGACCGACCGAACGACCGGCATCGGAAAAGACCAGAAGCGGCTGGGCGCCTTCCTGATGGCGCACGACGTCATCGTTGAGATAGATGAGCGGCATCAGCGTCCCGCGATACTGAACGAGATGACGGCCGTTGACGGCTTCGATGCGCTCGACGGGTATATCTTCAAGCCGGGTGACGAGTGAAAGCGGGATGGCCTTGGGCGCATCGCTGCCGGCCCTGACGATCAACAGCGCGGTCTTGTCGCCGGCGCGCGCTTTCATCGCCTCGTCCTCATCGTCAGCGTCGAGTTCGCCGCCCTCGCCGGTGCGGACGTCCTGCGCGATCCCGTTCGGATCGACGATCATGATCACCGAACCGTCTCCGAGAATCGTGTTGCCGGAGAACATCGTGATGTCGCGCAGCTTTGACGACATCGGTTTGACGACGATTTCCTCCGTGTGAAACACGCTGTCGACGACGATGCCGAACGTCTGCGATCCAACGCGCATGACCACGATGAAGTCGCTTTCCACAGCCTCCTCGTCAGCAGGCATCCGCAGCAGGTCGCGCATCTTCACAAGCGGCAGCAGCTTGTTGCGAAGCCGCAGGACGGCAGCGCCGTTGATCGTCTCGATGCGATGTCCGGAATTGGCATGGGCCCGTACGAGTTCGACGACGGAAAGCTGCGGAATGGCAAACCGCTGGCCGCCGGTCTCGACGATCAGCGCGGATACGATCGCCAGCGTGAGCGGTATCTTGATCGTGAAGGTCGTGCCTTCGCCCTGCACAGACTTCAGGTCGATGGACCCGCCGATAAGCTCGATGTTGGTACGCACCACATCCATGCCGACGCCGCGCCCGGACACTGATGTCACCTGCGCGGCGGTAGAGAACCCTGCATTGAAGATGAAGCGGTGAATCTGGCTCTCGGTCATCTTCGCCAGCTCGTCCTCGGTGACGAGACCGCGATCGAGGATTTTCTCGCTGATCCTGGCGACGTTCAGCCCTTTGCCGTCATCGGCGACTTCGATGATGATGTGCCCACCCTCGTGATAGGCGCGCAGCCGGATGACGCCCTTCGCCGGCTTGCCCGCGGCGATGCGTTCGTCAGTCGATTCCAGTCCGTGATCGGCAGAATTGCGCACCATATGGGTGAGCGGGTCCTTGATCAGTTCGAGCACCTGGCGATCGAGCTCGGTATCCTCACCGTGCATTTCCAGCTCGATGTCCTTGCTCAGTTCCTGCGCCAGATCGCGCACGATGCGCGGCAGCTTCTGCCACGCATTGCCGATCGGCTGCATGCGCGTCTGCATGACGCCTTCCTGAAGCTCGGCGGTAACGTTCGAAAGGCGCTGCAGCGGTACCTTGAACTCGCTGTCTTCGTTGCGGCGCGCAATATCAAGCAGCTGGTTGCGCGTCAGCACAAGTTCGCTGACCATCGTGATCAGATGTTCCAGCGTATCAACGTTGACGCGGATCGACTGCGTCTTGGCAGGCGCGTCACCCTTGGAAGTGCTTTCCTTTGCTTCCTTAGGTGCTGGCGGCGGCGTCTTCTTTGGCAAAGCCGCCGGCTTCTCCGGTTTGGGCGGGGCGATGTCTTCAGGCCCGGGCGCATCGCGGAAAGCGCGCTCCAGATCGTCAAGCGAGACTTCGCCTGGTTTCAGTGCGCGCTCGAGCACCTGAAAGACAAAGGGCTGTTCCGCCGTTTCCTCTGAGACCTCTTCAGGTTCTTCGGCAGCTTCAGTTGCAGCAATACCGATGCCGGCCATGGCATCCAGCTGTTCAACCAGATCTTCGTCGGCACCTTCCGGTTCGCTGCCCGTATCGCCGAGGACGGCCAGGATTTCCTTGATCCGGTCGATCGAGACAAGAATGACGCTGACCGCCTCACCAGTGACGGGCTGCCCGTCCCGGAATTTGCCCATCAGCGTTTCGGCGGCATGCGCGAGCGCCTCCAGGCGAGGAAGGCCCAGAAATCCGCACGTGCCCTTGATGGTGTGAACAAGACGGAAGATGTTGTCGAGTATCTGGGCGTTGTTGGGATCTTGTTCGAACTTCACAAGTTCCAGATCGACGACGTCCAGACTTTCGGCGGTTTCCGTCAGGAATTCGCTCAGCAGATCATCCACGAATTAGGTCCCCAGCGCTCATAAAATCGATAGCCGACCATGACGGCCGCAATATTCGATGGATGGTGCCGGAGAGCGGTTAATTTAGGCTGAACTGATTCACGTATCGGTAAACATACGCATGGAAGCCGCGACCGGCTGCATTTCGGCCGGCGGGAGGCTGCTGGCGTGCGATAAAACGATCCGGTCTAGCTGGCCGCGGAGACCTTGATGACTTCGCCCTCGCTGGAGAACGTCACCTTGAGACCGAGTTCCTCTGCAAGGAGCGAAGTGTAATAGGGCTGGATGGAATGGGCATCGACGCCATGTTCGCCGACATCGCCCGATGCGATCTCGGCAACACCGGCCGCAATGCGCGCATTCAGCCCTTCGCTCTTGATTGCGATCGCGTTGCTTGCCGGATCGGCATCGATCGACATCTTGCCGCCGCGCGGGATCGCATTCATCGCAATCATGGCAAGATTGAACAGAAGCTTGACCGCGCTCTTGTCCATCAGCGCCGGCGCGGGTTTGAAATCGAGGCTGACCTTGCCCTCGGACTCGATGAAACCGCGCAATACCTGCGCGGCGTCGGTCAGGTCGATCTGCGCGCCGGCGGAACTGGCGGCACCGAAGGCGATGCGCGCGAACTGCAGCTTGGCGGAGGCCTGCCGCGCGCTTTTCGCGATCAGTTCAAGCGCGAACTCGCGCATGTCGGCGCTCTTTTCGTCCTCAAGCACCTCGATCCCGTTATTGATCGCGCCTACCGGCGATATGACATCGTGGCAAACCTTGCTGCACAGCAGCGCTGCCAGCTCCAGCGCGTCCGGTCGACGATCTTCATTCATGACGGAAGGAGCTCCCCAAAAGGCGAATCGGTCGTGTCTGTCTTGGGCGAATCTTCTAGACCTGATACACGAAACTTCACGGGCGTGCCAAGCAGACGAAGCTGTCGTCAGGTTGGCGCGCGGCACACAAGGCACCCCCGTTCACGTCGAGCCGATGGAAAGATCAAAGCCAATGAATATGGCTCCCCTCACAACAGGCGCCATGCTGGACCGGCTCGCCGATATCGCCGTCTCTGCCGGCCAGGAGATTCTCGCCGTTCGCGAACGCGGCGTGCGGGCCGGCATCAAGGCTGACGCAAGCCCGGTAACGGAAGCCGATCAGGCTGCGGAAGAGCTGATTTTGAAAAGCCTTGCCGAAGTCTGGCCCGAAATTCCCGTCATCGCCGAGGAGGCCGCCTCGGCGGGCAATCTGCCAGCTGCCGGGAAGCGGTTTTTCCTCGTCGATCCGCTGGACGGGACGAAGGAATTCATCCGGGGCGACGACGGATTTACCGTCAACATCGCTCTCGTCGAAGACGGCGAACCGCTTCTGGGTGTCGTCCTCGCGCCTGCCAGGGGCTCTCTGTACGCCGGCGCGAAGGGCGAAGGCGCCTGGCGCACGGATCTTGTGGGCGGCCAGCTATCGGGGAACCGGCGTCCGATCTCGGCCCGTGCCGCCGCCCGGCCGCCGCGCGCCGTCGCCAGCATCAGCCATCGCGACGAGCAGACGAATGCCTTTCTGGCCGAGCGCGGAATTACCGACGTCGTCGGCATCGGTTCGTCACTGAAGTTCTGTCTCGTTGCCGAGGGCGACGCTGACATCTACCCGCGCTTTGGACCGACGATGGAATGGGATACGGCGGCAGGACACGCGGTGCTGCGCGCAGCCGGGGGTTCGGTTACCGATCTGGAAAACAGGCCCTTCGTCTACGGAAAGGCGTCGGCCGGCTATAAGAACGGCGGATTCATCGCAAGGGGCCGCTAGCAGGTCCGGTCGAAGCCGATATCGTCACCTGGTGACGGTGAAACGCTGCTCGGCCAGCTTCTGCCCCTTGTGAAAAATCTCGAACGTCCACGTCCCTGGAACGATTTCCCAATTGTTTTCAAAACCATAACCGAGATAAACCGTCTCGCCGATCTTCTTGGTACGCGAAAACTCCGTCTTGTGGATGGGTGTCTTTTCCGTCGGATCGGGGAGCCCCTCAGGCGGAAAAGTCAGGACGATGTCGAGCGGCACTTCCACGCCTTCAGGCGCCCCGACTGCCACATAGCGCAGACCGAATTCCAGCCCGACGCGTCCAGCGATCGTCGTCGTCCTTTCTGTCAGATTGAAGCTGTCAGGGGACTTGATGACGCCGGTCGGCGCATCCTTGTTCGCCGTTTCGGCGCCCGCCACGACCGTGTAGATCCCCGTATCGACGATATCGATGCGATCGACGCGCGCATCTTCGGCGCGGGCCGCGCTGGCGGCGCCGACCAGCAGCAGTGCTGCTACCAGGCATTTCAACATCGCAAGCCCCCAGATCCGGAAAGAATATCCGATGCCTGGAGATTGGGTTCGTTTTGCGCCAGACGCAAGATGATTGGCGCTGGGTAATAGGAACCTGCGGCTATCGCAGGACGGTTGCCTGCACGCTCAGCCACTGCCTTGCAGCCTCGGCGATGACCCCGTGCGGATCGCGAAGGAAGACCTGGCGGTTGCCTTCCGTAATGAAGAAATAGAGCTTGCCCTCGAAGATCGCGAAGAGTTCCGGATTGCCGGCACTGGCGACGCCGCGCGACATCGCAACGACGCCGTATCCACCGAAGGCCGGGGCGAACACGGCCGGATTCTCGTTGAAAGCGGCAAGATTGCCTTCATTGGCAAAACGCCAGTAAGCGCCGCCGTAGGTCGTTTCCAACCCGGTGCGGCCCAGTCTGCCGCGCGCTTCGAGAAAATAGCTTACCGGATCGAAGCCGAAGATCGCATAGCCGCTCGTAGGGTCGGCATAGAAGGATAGCGCCTGCGTTTCCTTCGCCTCGGCGCTCTCTTGAGCGCGCGCGCCAGACACCTGAGCAAGCGCGACGGCAAGTGCGGCCACGATCGTCCTCGTCCACATCTGCGTCCCTTGCTTCAGCGACATTTTCTTAACCAGTTCTTTGCCATACTCACAGCGTGCGCGGACATGATTCTGCCATGACTTGCGTAAACAAAGCGCCAAAGCGCCGGTTCGTCGCAAAACGGGCCGACAGGTTCTGCCGGCGCGGACGAATTGACGGACGGAGGACATCCAATGCAGCGCACCCGGCGCGAGATCGTGAAGGCGATCGCGACAACGACAGCGGCTTCGGCACTCCCTGCATCGATCGCAACCTCCGTTCTGGCGCAGGGCCAGCCGCAACCGGGTGTCGACACCGGCTATTCCTCAAACGAGATCCTGCAGGCCGGCCACCAGTTTTTCGGCGCCGTTTCAAAGGGTCTCGCCGGTGCCGTGGAATGGGCGTTCCAACGGCAGGGAAGGCCGAACGGCTATATCCTCGGCGAGGAAGGCAGCGGCGCTTTCGTTGCCGGGCTACGCTACGGTGAGGGCACGCTCTACACCAAGAACGCCGGCACCCACCACATCTTCTGGCAAGGGCCTTCGATCGGCGTCGACTTCGGCGCCGAAGGCGCGAAGGTGATGATGCTCGTCTATGATCTGCCGGCGGTACAGGCAATGTACACGCGCTTTGCCGGCATTGACGGCTCGGCCTATCTCGTGGCTGGCGTGGGCGTCTCTTTCCTTGGCGGCAACAATGTCATCGTTGCGCCGATCCGCTCGGGCGTCGGTGCCCGTCTCGGTGCCAATATCGGCTACCTGAAATTCTCCGACCGCCCGACCTGGAACCCCTTCTGAACCATCGCCGGCGGCCACACGTTTCTTAAGGTTAAGCAAGCGTATATATGGCGCGGCGGCCACCGCCGTGTCATGATGGTCGCTTAGGGTCGGAACCGGTTGTTTTAGGGGCGGATCGGTCAAGGCGTTTCACCCGGCCCGCAGTTGGAGAGCTATCGTCATGATCCAGTCGATCATGTTGTTCGCCTTGGGTTTCCTGGTCGCGGGGCTTCTGAGCGTTCTGATCGCGCCGTCAATGTGGCGCAGGGCCGAGCGGCTGACACGCCGCAGGATCGAGAACACCACGCCTATCAAGATGGCGGACATTCAGGCCGACAAGGACCAGATGCGCGCGGAGTTCGCCATGTCTGCGCGCAAACTCGAACTGAGCCTGGAAGATCTCAAACAGAAGGCGGCACAGCGCCTTGTCGAGATTGGCCGCAAGGATGCCGTCCTCGACCGCATGCGCACCGAACTGGGCGCGCAGCGCGATATCGGCGCCGATCTCTCCAAGCGGATCGAGCGGCTGGAATCGACACTCGCCGGCGCGGAACGGCAGATACGCGAACAGCAGACCGAACTGACAAAGAAGGACAGGCTTCTCGCCGAGGCGGCTGAAAAGCACCGGTCGCTGGAAGCCCGTATCGATGAAATTTCGACGACGGCCGACAGCCGCAAGGTTGAGAATGTCGCGCTGAAGACGCGCTTGCAGAACCTTGAGGACAAGCTCAGCACGGGCGATCGCCATATGACCCGGCGCGATGCGGAAATATCTTCGCTGGAAGCACGGATCAAGGAACTGGACAGATCGCAGGGTGAGACCGTTAGCTCTAACGAAAAGCTCGTGCGCGAAACCAAACGTCTGGGCGAGATCAATGAGCGGCTGGAACAGCAGATCCAGATCCGCCGCGACGAGATCGTCGAACTCAAGCGTGAACTGAACGCCGCGCGCGTCGGTGTGAAGGATAGCGAGAAGGCACTCAAGGGCGCCGAGGCGACAATCGTGAAGATGCGCGCTGCCGCGGGCGAGGCAGAAAAGAATGAGCACAAGCTCGGCGATGCGATCGCGCGGCGCGAGAAGGAGCTCGGCGAACGCGAAAAAGAGCTTGAGCGGGCGCGCAGCGACCTGCTGGCACAGACCGCCGCCGCTGAACGCGAACGCGACGAGAGCGAAAGCGAATGGCACAAGGAGCGCGTCGAAGGCGCGCTGCTGCGCGAAAGGCTCAACGATCTTGCCGCCGAGGTTGGCCGGCTTGCGGCGACGCTCGACGAAAGCGGCGACATCAATCGCATGATTGATGATGCAATTTCCAGCGACAAGGAAGCGGCGGCCGCCAATGGCAATGGCAATGGCGCGGTTCGCGGCCCGGCAACGCTGGCAGAACGCATCCGCGCCCTGCAGGAAGCCTCCGAACGGGTCTAGGGCATTTCAGCGTGGCCTGAATTCCATTGTTGATCGGCGCAGCCTGCTGCGTAACCAACACAGGACGAGGACATTTTAATCCCCACTTTTCAAAATGCCTTTCTCAACGAACTGGCATTCTCCATTAATAAGCGTCGCAAGGCGCTCAAGGCGCAGGGCTTTAGCGTCATAACATGCGACAAGGTCTATGAAGTCAGGCCTGATGGCGAGAGAATCGAGCGCCTTGAACTGGAGCTGTTGCAGCGCATCACCGGATGCGGAATCAGACAAAGCCTCCACGCATGGCCGGATCGCTGGATTTGGGTCGATGCCCGTGAAAGCCGGAAGAATGCCGGCTGGCTATGGGAATGGACTTTCGAAGGCCGGCTGGTTGGACATTTGGGAGCCCGGGATTTGATCGAGATGTTTGAGCGCACGGTCTTTCAAGTTGTTGACGCACAGGGTCGACCGAACGTGGATGAGGTGGCTGGCATTTGGAAGCATTGCCTGGCGACCGGCCCGAAGCTGGCTTCTGAATGATGCCAGCGCTTCCTAAAGGCCTTCGAGCGGGCAACATGCGCCGATGCTCTATCTCTGGCTGAAATATCTCCACATCATCGGCGCGACGGTGTTGCTCGGCACCGGCGCCGGCATCGCCTTCTTCATGGTCATGGCGCACAGAACGCGCAATGCGGCCACGATCGCAGCGGTTGCCCGTATCGTCGTCATCGCCGATTTCCTCTTCACCGCGACGGCGGTCGTCGCCCAGCCGGCGACGGGTATCGCCCTTGCGCTCCATCTCGGACATGACCTCGCGGATGACTGGATCGTCCTGTCGATGGCGCTCTATGTCCTCACCGGGCTTTTCTGGTTGCCGGTCGTTGCCATGCAGGTCGAGATGCGGCGCCTTGCAGCTGAAGCCGCCGCGTCCGGCGACCCCCTCCCCGATCGCTACCACGCGTTATACAGACGATGGTTTGTATTCGGCTTTCCCGCCTTCTTCTCCGTTCTTGCCATTATCTGGCTGATGATCCAGCGCCCGCCTGTCATCTGGTAAGGCGCTTGCATCCAGCGGCCCGAAGGGCCATGGGTTTGTTCCGCCGGATCAGGGTTGCGACATGACGGACATTCACAGCCAGAAGACCAGGGCCGTTCTGCTCTCGCTCGCCGCCAGCATTCTGCTCGCGCTGGCCAAGCTCGCGGCCGGCTGGTGGATCGGCTCACTGGCGCTCGTTACGGATGCCCTTCATTCGATGACCGATTTTCTGGCGAGCTTCGTGACCTTGCTGGCCGTGCGGCAGGCTGCCAAGCCCGCCGACGACATCCATACCTACGGCCACGGAAAATTCGAGAATCTGGCCGCGCTGGGTGAGACGGCGCTGCTGCTTCTGCTGGCCGGGGGCGTGTCGGTCGAAGCGTTTTCGCGCATCGGAAGCAATGCGCATGTGCCGGTCCAGAGCCTCGTCGCCTATGCCGTGCTGGCGGTTGAGATGATCGTCAATGGCTGGCGCGCCTGGGCCCTGCACAGGCTGGCGCGGCAGACTGCCAGCGCGGCACTGGCCAGCAACGCGTTGCATTTCGCATCCGACGTCGGAAGTTCCGTTGCCGTTATCGGCGGCCTTGTGGCGGCGGCCTACGGTTTTGCCGATGCCGACGCCATCGCAACGCTCGTCGTCGCGGCGATCATCGCCTTCATCGCGCTGCGCCTCGGCAAGCGGACCTTCGACCAGCTTGTCGATGCCGCACCGGCCGGCCTCGTTGACCGCATAACCGCCCATGTCGACAGCGTGCCCGGCGTCCTGCGCGTCGGCGCGGTCAGAATGCGCCGCGTCGGACCAGACAACTTCGTCGAGGTCGGCATAGATGTCGCCCGCACATTGCCGGCCGAGCGCATCGGCCGCATCGTCGACACGGTGCGCGCCACGGTACAGTACGACCTGCCGGGCGCGGCCATGCAGGTGGAACCGAGGCCGGTACCGCTCGACGACGAAACCATCCTCGAGCGCGTACATCTTGCCGCTGCCAGAGCCCACCTGCCGGTCCACCATGTCACAATCCAGGAACTATCCGGACATACGGCAATCGCCCTGGATCTTGAAGTCGATGGCAGGATGGACCTCGTACGCGCCCATGACGAGGCCCTGCGGCTGGAGGCGGCGCTGAAGGCAGAACTCGGCGACGATACGGAAATCGAAATTCACATTGAGCCCGCACGCCCCGAACCGATTGGCAGCAGCACGGCCAATGAGGAAGCCCATGCCCGCATTCAGGCGGATCTGGAAAGACACGCTGCCGACATCGGCAAGATCAGCGACATTCATCGCCTCAGGGTACGGACCCTCGAAACGGGGCTCTTCATCGCCTTTCACTGCCGACTGCCCCGCGACATGACGATCAGCGAGGCACATGGCCGTCTCGATGCGCTGGAACGCGCGTTGCGCGTCGACTGGCCGAATGTCCGCCGCATCGTTTCGCATGCAGATCCGCTTCCGCGCCCCGGCGGCGGCAGTCTTCGAGAGGACGATGCCAATGGATGAAAAGGCACTGGCACGGCTTCGCGATACGCACACGCCCGAGGCAATCGAAGCGCGTCTTGGCGACCGGATGAAGCAGAACTACGTCGGCGATGCCGTTCTCGGCGCCATCGATGGCTGCATCACCACCTTCTCGGTCGTCGCCGGCGCCGTCGGCGCGGGCTTCGGCCCGGTCGTCGTGATCATCCTGGGCTCGGCGAACCTGATTGCCGATGGCTTTTCCATGGCCGTCAGCAACTACCAGAATGCCCGCAGCCGCGAGGAGCTGATCGAAAAGGCAAGATCGGAAGAGGCCGAGCAGATTGACGCCGTGCCCGAGGGCGAGCGCGAGGAAGTCCGTCAGATATTCCGCGCCAAGGGCTTTTCCGGCGATACGCTCGAACAGATCGTCGTCACCATCACGGCCGACAGAAAGCGCTGGATCGATACGATGCTGGTGGAGGAATACGGCCTGCCGCTCGAAGCGCCGAACGCCCTGACTGCCAGTCTCGTCACTTTCGCCGCCTTTATAGCCGTTGGCTCTGTCCCGCTGCTGCCCTTCATCGTCTCGATCATCGCGTTCGACAACGCGCCGCTGTTCGCAACGGTCCTCACCTTTATCACCTTCGCGCTGATCGGCGTTGCGAAGGGCCATGCCTTGAAGCGGCCGCTGCTGCGTTCGGGCCTGCAAACGCTACTGACCGGCGGCGCGGCCGCCGCGCTCGCCTATGCTGTCGGTTATGGTCTGAGGCAGGCCTTCGGGATCTGATGACCCGCCCTATCGCTGGCCGTCATGCACCGAGACCTTGTCCTTCGTCAGTCCGCCGAGGCGGGAGTGGACGCGGCCGCCATCGCCCATGACGAGTGCGAAGAGGATCTCGTCGGGGCGCGGCGCATCCTGAATGCCCACCTCGATTCCATTGAAATGGCTGCGCACATAGGAAGCGTGGATATAGTGGACAGGGACCATCAGGCGGTAGCCGGCGCTTGCCACGGCCTTCGACGACGGCACGATCGCCTTGGGCTCGCCCAGCACGCTGCGCATGGCCCAGCCGCCGGCCTCATGCCAGACGGCGCCATGCTCCAGTTCGCCATTGACGCCGACGATCGCCGCCTTGCTGTAGACCTCGATATTCTCCCGGCCGCCAAGCGTTTCCACAAGTTCGGTGGCAAGCGCCGTCCCCAGCGCCCGCAATTCCGTCATGAACGGCATCAGGTCGGGTTCGTATCGGCCGGCATAGGGATTCTTGATCACGGCAGAGGACGTAGCAAGGCGCGTCGGCTTGTCCGGTCTTGGGCCGCCTTCGTGAAAGGTCGTCTCGACGGTGAGCGCGCGCTTCCTGATTTCAATCAGCGACATCTTCTTCTCCCGGTTGAGTGGTTTGCGACGCAGCCTCGATGAAACGGATGATTTCGGTGTTGTCGGCGCCCGGCTGCAATTGGCCCATCGCCTGCCGCCAGATATCCGCGCAGAGCGCAAGCTGGTCTGCGCTGACGCCGGCCTTCCTGCCAAGGCTGTCGGCGGTCGCCAGATCCTTGGCCTGAAGGCGCAGCTGAAAGCCCGCATTGAAGCTGCGAGGCAGCACGAACTGCTTCAGCTTGGTTTCCGTCGCGACGTTGCGTCCGCTCGAGGCATTCAGGACCTCAGCGAAAATTCCCAAGTCCAGCCCCATGCGCCCGGCAATCGCCGTCGCCTCGGACATGGCCAGCAATCCGGCGGCATAGACGTAATTGTTCAGGGCCTTCATCGCGTGCGCCGAGCCGACGGCACCGGTCCGGATGATATCGCTACCCATGCTGCGCAGAAGCGGCATCGCATCATCGATGGCCCGGCTATCGCCGCCGACCATAATCGAAAGCGTACCCGTCCGCGCCTTGGCGACCGCGCCGGAAACTGGCGCGTCGAGAAGGGCGATCCCCGCTTCCGTTGCCCTGCGGGCAAGCTTTTCGGTTTCAAGCGGGTGCGAGGACCCCATGTCGATGATCGTCGCGCCCTTGTCGAGCACGTTTAGCAGCGCGCCGATGACCGCATTGGTGATGTCGCTGTTCGGCAGCATCGTGATAACGGTCCGGCATGTCGAAAGATCGCTCATCGACGCCGCCCATGCGAGACTTCCCGCATTGGCGCCTAGACCGTCTATCGCCGCTTTCCGGCTTTCGTCGGCATCATGGGCAAGGATCTGGAAATCCGGGTTGCGCGCGAGATTTTCCACCATCGGCATGCCCATCATGCCGAGCCCGACGAAACCGATCGTCATCGCCAATGCGTTTCTCCCTCACCGACCGGCACTTCGCGGCCGCTTGTTGCTTGCGATCGCAACCATTGGCTTTTTGACGCTCTGGCGCAACTGCTCTGCCGGCTGAAACCTGAACGCGTGCACGCGCCATGCGCTGCGGGCGCAGCTCATAATCGGGGGATGGGAAAGGATTGGCGCCCCGTTGGCGCGGGCAAGGCCAAAGGTTGAGAAGGCGTGGCGCGATGCCAATGCCGTGGCGGCCGACCCTCAGGCTTCCATCGCGGATGGCGCGCTTCCCCACCGGGGCGCACCAACGGTGTCGCCGCCGTCCACGGGCAGAGTCACACCGCTGATCCAGCGGGCTTCATCGCTGGCCAGAAAGACAGCCGCCCAGGCGACGTCCCAGGCCGTGCCCTCAAGGCCGAGGGGGTTCATGCTCGCGCGATACGCCCGCTCTTTCTCCGTCATGCCGAAATATTTTACGGCGATCGGCGTGTACAGACTTCCGGGGCAGATGCAATTGACCCGAATGCTGTGCCTTCCCTGGTCAATTGCCCACGACCTCGTCAAAGACACCATTCCGCCTTTCGCGGCGGTGTAGGCCGTTTGTGCCGGATATCCTCTGAGTGCGACAACGGAGCTGATGTTGGTGATCGACCCGCCGCCGCATTCTCTCATTTTCGGGATGGCGAATTTGGACATCAGCATCGCCGAGCGCAGATTGACGCTCAGTACACGATCCCAGTCGGCTTCCTCGCAGTCGATGACGTCTGCCATGTGCGGGGTCGCGACATTGTTCACGAGGGTCGTCAGTTTGCCGTAGCGATCCATCGCGGCTTCCGCAGCCATGGCGCAGTCTTCCGAACGTGTAACATCACCGATGAATACAGACGCGGAGCCGCCCTCAGCGGCAATCATGTCCATCGTTTCGGCGACCGCCGTTTCATTGATATCCATCAACAATACGTGCGCGCCCTCTCTGGCAAACAGGACGGAAATGGCCTTCCCGGTTCCCACGCCCGGACCACTCGATCCGGCGCCGGTCACAATTGCAACCTTCCCATTCATTCTTGTGCCAGTTTTCGACATCAAGACACTCCATTCTCGGGCTTGTTTGATTTGTTCCGTCCAGGCGTATTTGAGCGGCGTCCTGCCGTTCAGGCCGTTCCGGGCGTTATTGCGAGGCGGCCACAGTCGACGACAAGGACCGAGCCGGTGATGTAGCTGGCATCTTCCGAAACCAGGAATGTCGCGGCTTTCGCCCAGTCCGTCAGAGGACCGTAGCGTTTAAGCGGCGTCGCGGCATTCAGCTGCCGTACATATGTGTTGGCCGATCCCGGAAAGCCCACGACGCCCTGTGTCGTATCGGAGTCATCGATCTGGATCGTCTGGGCCGACGCGATCGCGTTGACCCGGATGTCGTAACGGGCAAAGTCGTGAGACATGATCTTGGTCAGTGGCACGATGCCGCCCTTCGACGCCGAATAGGACGCCAGGCGCGGATTTCCGTGCAGCCCGTCCACCGAGCCCAGATGCAGGATTGCACCTCTTCCGGCCTTCTTCAGACCCGGCAGGAAAGCCTTGGTGGCCTTCACGGGCCCGACGAGGTTGTGCGTGACGGTGCGTTCGAACGCATCGACGTCGCAATCCTCCACAGACTGCCAGTCCATGGCGAGGTAGTGGGTTATCAGCGACCTGACGACGATTCCCGCTCTATCGATCTGCGCGGCGATCTCGCTCAGGGCACTGAAGTCGCCTGTGTCCGCGCGGAAGGTGGTCGATTTACCATGCGCCGAAGCGATGAGCTCGCCAGTCTCTCTTAGCGCGTCTTCATCGTTGTCGATGATAACGACATGGGCGCCCTGCGATGCCAGCTCCTGGCTGATCGCCCGCCCCCAGAAGGTGCCGCCACCGACGACCACGTGTCCTTCGCCTTCGAATCTTGCTCCCATTGATTGTTCCGCCCCGGTTTTCAAGCTGTGTTGATTGGTTTCGTTGGCAGGATTTCTCATGCTCCCGCCGCTGCGATGAGGCCCGCAATGAAACGTCACGGCGGGCCTCAGTGCATGCCAAGGTGCGACAGGCTTCGATTCAAAGCCCGCGCACATCGTCTCGAATGACTTACTTGGACTCGGCTTCCATCTCGGCAAGCATGCCTTCCGGATCCTTCATGCCTTCCTTCTTGGCATCGTCGATCCACGCCTGCAGCAGCGGCTGGAACTTCTCGCGGACCTGGGCGACGGTTGCATCATCCATCGTAAAGAACGATACGCCGTTCGCCTTCATCTTGGCCTCGGCTTCAGCCGTTGACTTTGCAAGAGCCGCGCCCGCCCGCTTGGCCAGCGCCTCGCCGGAAAGAGCCTCGATCACCTTCTTGTCTTCATCGGGAAGCTTGTCCCAGACACCCTTGTTGATCACGACAAAGACCGGCGTGACCGACATGCCGCCAGGGACCAGCGTCGCGTATTTCCAGACCTCGTCCAGCTTGAAGCCAAGCGTGGTATCGAGCGGGAAGATCGCCGCGTCAATGATGCCGCCGGAGGCCATTTCATAGAGCTCCGAGGCCGGCTTGTTGACGGGAAGAGCACCGAGGGTCTCCATCGCGGCGATCATTCCGGCATTGCCGACACGCACCTTGAAATTCTTGAAGTCGTCCATCGTCTTCAGGAACCGGTTTCCGACGAAATGGCCGGGGCTCGTGCAATAGACGCTGAGCACCTTGACTTCAGGCATGTACCCGATGGGCTCATAGTGCTTTTTCCAGGCATTCCAGTCGGCCAGACAACGCTTTTCCGGATCGCCACCAAGGAACGGTGCTTCAAGACCGTCCACCATGCGGAACCGGCCGGGGCTGTAACCCGGAACGACGAACGAAATGTCGACAAGACCATCGACCACAACGTCGTATTGTCCGTTGACCGCGCCGACGACCTTGGGCGCGACATCAATCTTCACGCGTCCGTTCGTCTGCTTCTCGATGTCATCGATCCAGGGCTTCTGAACGTCCTTCCAGACCACGTATCCCGCAGGCAGGAAGTTGGAGTAGCGCAGAACGGTCTCCGCCTTCGCGGCAACCGGCGTGAACCCGACTGCGAGTACGGCCGCAGCGGAAAGCGCAATTTTGGATGTGAATTTCACTAGGTAACCTCCCTTATTTTAAATTTGTCACTTCATCTCGGCGCACGACGATCAAAGCAAAGCGCCTAATGACACACCAAAGTATCATAAAGCGTGTGTGCCGTATAGACCGATTCAGGCATGCGCTGGGTCCGGTCAGGGCCGCCGCCAAACGCCTGCGAGTTGGGAAAAAATACCGAAGAACGGTGCCAGCATGGATCCATCCAACGCCGTCATCATCGCCGTAGGTGGGAATTCGAAACGAAATGGGTCGGAGAAGAAAGGAACGATCCCGCCGGCGCTGCTGCCGCGCTAGCCTGTGCGGTGGGATATGGCTTGCGACAGGCCTTCGGGATTTGAGGCGCGGACGAGCGCGCCGCCACCACGGAAATTATTCGAGTAATCGGATTATTGGCGCTCCCTAGGGGACTCGAACCCCTGTTTTCGCCGTGAGAGGGCGACGTCCTGGGCCACTAGACGAAGGGAGCGGCGCGATCAGGAGATAGAGAAGAAACGGCTCGTGTGCAAGCGGCCTGTTTGCCGCCGTTAATCCAGATCGAGTGTGCCGGCGACCTCAAGCGTCGCCGCGTCGAACAGGATGATCCGCGTGCCGCCGGCATGTTCCACGGTCACCGCAAGCCGTCCCTCGCCAAGCGACGTTCCGGTCACGCGGCCGCCTTCCGGCATTGCCGCGCTTGCCTCGATCACGCCTTCCGGCGCGGCCGGCGACTTGACGATGCGGTAGATGATGGCTGACAAGAGCACCGGCATCGCGATGCTGAAAATGATGGCGCTGACGACGGAAAGCCGCCGTACGCGCTTGACGATACGCTCCTGCTCCGGGGTCAGTTCGTCGCTATCGGGATCCGGGGCGTTGCCGGGTTTTGGCGTCATGAGCAGATTGATTACCCTGGATGTGCCGGCCGAAAGCGCCGGGGACCGTCTCGACCGGATGCTCGCCGCGCTTATCGACGACCTGAGCCGGACCCGGCTGAGGGCATTGATCGAGGCGGGCGAAGTCTCCGTCGACGGGCGGAAACTAATGGACCCTTCGGCAAGGGTCAATTCAGGCCAGCACGTCGAGGTCAGGGTGCCGCCGCCCGCGCCGGCAACGCCGCAGCCCCAGGATATTCCCCTCAACGTGCTGTTTGAGGACGACAGTCTGATCGTCATCGACAAGCCGGCCGGCCTGACCGTTCATCCCGGCGCTGGCTCGCCCGACGGCACGCTGGTCAACGCCCTGCTCCACCATTGCGGCAAGAGCCTTTCCGGCATCGGCGGCGTCGAGCGTCCCGGCATCGTCCACCGGCTCGACAAGGAGACGAGCGGCGTGATGGTGGTCGCCAAGACAGACCGCGCCCATCGCGACCTTGCTGCCCAGTTCGCCGATCACGGCCGGACGCGAGGCCTGAAGCGGGCCTACCGCGCGCTCGTCTGGGGGGCGCCGGCTCCTTCCGCCGGGGCGATCGACAAGCCGATCGGGCGCGACCCGCGAAACGCGCTGAAGATGGCGATCCGCCGGGACGGCCGCGAGGCGGTGACTCACTACGTCACAGAGGAACGATTCGGGTCACCCGATGCGCCGGTCGCCGCAGAAGTCACCTGCCGGCTGGAGACGGGCAGAACCCACCAGATCCGCGTACATATGGCCGCGATCGGTCATCCGCTGCTCGCCGACCCCGTCTATGCCGCAGGTTTTGCGACCAAATCAGCGCTTCTGGATGATTTGGCGCGCACTGCGCTTGCAGCCCTTGGAAGACAGGCACTGCATGCCTATCTATTGGAATTCGAGCATCCGCTGACGGGGGAAGCGATGCATTTCGAAAGCCCTCTCCCCCCTGATTATTCGCATTTGAAGAACGCACTCGCCGCAATGTGATCCAATATCACCATCGTTTCGTCATATATAATGGCACGATGATAGACGCCGATTGGCGCCCAGGTTCGCAACA
>JACKJP010000010.1 GCA_020637895.1 Rhodobiaceae bacterium | reverse complement strand
ATGCCAGCAAGGGTCGAGACGATCGTGATGGCGTAGACGTCGAGCGCCAGAACGATCAACTGCCCGACACCGGTGACCGGGTTTGCCATCGGCGACGAAAGCGTCGTCATCTGGGTCGTCGTGAAGTAGAAGGCATCCCAGAGCGTGTGAATATCGCTGCTGGGGTGTTCGCGCTCCACCAGCAGCATCAGCGCGGTCGCCGCGATGTCGATGAAGACGGTCAGGACTACCGTTGTGGTAAGGCGCCGCCGCAGATCGGTATGAGGCACGCTGCGCGCATAGGCCAGATCGCGCAGGCCCGTCATCAGGTGGGAGAATATCGACACGGCGCAGGCTCCTTCCGTAACGGCACTGAACGGCGAGTATGGAGCAGCGTTCAGTGTCCGCGCAACGCGCGCGCAACGGTTTGTCGCGCACTCATGCACCGTCAGGGCCGCAGTCATGGCGCAAGCCATTCTCAGATTGCTTCCGCCCGGATCAGCCGACTGCGATTCCGGTTACGCCAGATGGCGTTGCGCCTCCGGCTTGTTGCGCAGTTTCTGGCCCTGGCGGTTCAGGATCTTCGCCACATGTTCTGGCGGCAATCCGCATTCGACAAGCGAGGGCCCGTTGTTGACGACCTCGGTATATTCCTGGATGAGCCCGTCCTTCAGACGCATCATCGAAACGCTCTCCATCAGCACGCGCGGTTTCATGGCGCCGGGCAGGCTGGAAACATAGCTGAAGATCACGCGCGAATAGATCATGTCCCCCTGGCGAACCGGATTGACCATGTCCCAGCGGAAATCGTCGGCGGTTTCATAGAAGCGGTCGTTGACCATATGGGCAATGTCCTCGCGCCCCCGGTGAACGCCGTAGAACACATCATCATAGGTTCCGTCCGGCGCGAAGAGTTTGGCAAAACGTTCGCCGTCGCGTGAAAGGATGGCTGAGACGAATTCATCGAGCAGTGTGCTGGTGTCCATGGTCTGTATCCTTTTTCATTGATCCGGCGTGCGGTCACGCACCGGCTGTGATGGCGCGGATGCGTTGCCGCGAGATGATGAGCTTCATGATGCCGGCGGTGCCGTCGCCGATCTCCGATCCCATGACATCGCGCATGCGCTGCTGGTGCGGCGAGTCCTTCGACCAGCCATAGTGGCCGAAGGTCAGCAGGCACTGATGAATGACGTCGAACGCCGTCTTGGGGCCGAGCAGCTTGACCATCGCCGCTTCGGCCGTGTGCGGCAGGCCCTGATCGCGCAGCGTAAGGGCGCTGTAGGAAAGCTCGCGGATCGCCGTCATCATGGCGTCGGCCTCGGCCAGCGGAAAAGTGACGCCCTGATGGGTCGCGATCGGCACACCGAATGTCTGACGTTCGAGTGTATATCGCCAGGCTTCGTCAAGGGATGCCTGGGCCGAGCCCAGGCACATCAGCGCGATCAGCGCGCGGCTGTAGTCGAAGCCTTTCATCACTTGCGTGAATCCCTGGTTCTCGTCGCCGAGCAGGCATTCGGCGGGGACGCGAACATCGTCGAAGAAGACCGAGGCACGCCCCGCGCACCGGCAGCCGGCATCGTCGAATGCCGAGGTGCTGATGCCCCTGGCCCTGCCATCCACCGCGAAGGCCGATATGCCCTTGGCGCCCGCCTGCGGGTCCGTGCGCGCGAAGACGACAAAGACATCGGCGAAGGCGCCGAAGGTGATGGAGGTCTTCTCTCCGGAAAGGATGTAGTCCGATCCGTCTTTGCGCGCCCTTAAGGAAAGTTGCGCCGCATCGGAGCCTGCCGACGGTTCCGTCAGGCAGATAGCCGGAATGACGTCGCCCGAGGCAATGCCGGGGATCCATTGGTGAGCGACGTCTTTCGTCGCGCTGCGCGACAGGATTGCGCCGAGGAGCGACGCCTGTGTGGGGAAGTTGCTGAGGCAGAAATCCCCGTAGGCGATTTCCTCGATGACGAGCCCCGATACCAGGCTGGAGCAGCCGGCGCCGCCAAACTCATCGGAAATGTCGGACCCGAGAAATCCCAGCGCCCCCATTTCTCGAACGATGTCCCGGTTCAGACAATCATCGGCTTCCCTCTTCTGATAATCGGGGAGCAGGCGCTCGCGGGAAAACCTGCGGGCGCTGTCGCGGATGGAAGTCTGTTCGTCTGTGAGAATCATGAGAACCTGCCTTGAGACCGGTCGATGCCGGGTTTGGATTGTGCCCACGGGCCCGCCAGCCAGCGCGGCCCGGTTGCGTTGTTCGTGAGTTGTGGTGCCAGCGGGTCAGCCGAGGCGCTGGCGTTTGACTTCGATGCCGGCGGCTTCGCGGTCCCAGGTATCGGCGGTCACGCCTTCCTGCCGGATCTTGTATTTCTCGATCTTGTTGGTCGGCGTTCGCGGCATTGCCTTTACGATGCGGACGTAGCGCGGGACCATGAAATGCGCCATGCGCGGCAGGAGGTATTCAAGAAGCTCTGCGGGATTGAGATCGGCGCCTTCGCTCGCAGATACGGCAATCAGGATGTCGTCCTCGCCGTGCTCGCTCCTCACCGCGACGGCAGCAGCTTCGCGAACCGCGGGAAAGCCGCAGACTTCCGCCTCGACCTCGAATGACGAAACGTTCTCGCCGCGCCTTCTGATCGCGTCTTTCAGACGATCGACAAAGTAATAGTAGCCGTCCGGTGTCCGCCGGAAGGCGTCTCCGGTATGAAACCAGCCATTGCGCCATGCGCGCGCGGTGGCCTCGGGGTTCCTGTAATAGCCGTGGTTGAGGTGCCATGGCCGGTTGGTGCGCACGATAAGCTCACCAATCTCGCCTTCGGGGACCTCGTAGTCATTTTCATCGACGAGACGGGCTTCGACACCGTCGCGAATCTGGCCGCAGGATCCGGCTTTTTCCTGATTGGGTTCAGCGATGATCGGGCAGCATGTTTCGGTCATGTTGAAGAGCGTGTGGGTCGTCACGCCCATCGCCTTGCCCAGCTTCATGCCGTCTGTATCGAGCGGGACGAGCAGGATGTGCCTGAGGTTCATGTCCGAAGGGTCGGGCAGGTCTCCCGTCTTGATCAGAAAGCTCGCCATCACGCCCATCAGGAAGGCGATGCTGCTCTCCGTCTCGCGAACCTTTGCCCAGAATTCGGACGTATTGAATTCGCCGGTGATCGCGATGGATCCGCCGAGGATCATCATGCCGAGCGCAGGCGCGGTTCCCGCAATGTGAAACAGCGGGGTTGTGATCATGTAGCGGTCGGAGCTGTCCAGATAGGGCACGTCGTGTCGATCCGATACTACGCCGAGAGCGGTGAAATGACAGTGGGCGTAGGAGCACAGTACGCCCTTGGACGGCCCTGTCGTGCCGGAAGTGAAGACGATCATCTGCGTGTGCCAGGGTTCGATCTTCTCCGGCAGCGGCAGAGCGTCTTCCGTGTGGTCGAGGGCGTCGCGGGAGAGTATCTCGATGCCGTCGAGCGCAATGTCAGCGTCGCCCGTCAGAATGAGCTTTCGGATCGGTCCGCAGTCGATATCGGCAAGGCGCGGCGCGAGTTGCGGATGAACGATCGCCACCGCAGCGTCAGCGACCGATATGGCGTGTTCGAGCAATTTCCCGCGATAGGCGATGTTGAGCGGCGCATAGACGGCGCCGATATGGTTGATCGCCAGCCATGACCTGATGCAATCATGGCCATTGGGTAGCCAGACCAGCACATGGTCGCCCTGCTTTACACCCAGTTCCTGGAGTGCGCGCCCGGTCTGGCTGACCAGGCGGCTGTATTCCGCATAGGAGTATTTTTCAGACGAACTGAAAACGGCGAAGGCGGCATCGGGGGTCTTGGCCGCCCAGTACTCGACAATATCCCTGAGGACCGGGCTATCCGGTCCCCTCTGGTTCGAATCTCCCAAGGCTCTCTCCCATGACGCGTGTTTTCTTTTTTAAATTCATCGGCGACGTCCGGCATCGCCGAGATCAATATCGTCGCATTGTGATATAATTTCCCGCAACAGCAATCTGTATTCTGCGCGTAGAGCGTGGAAAGTGGTCACGCCGGGCCGGTTCCACATTACCAATTGTTCACGGAACAAAGAATGTTCCGTTCCGTTGCAGCCAGATGAACATCACCCTTTTTTGATGGAACGTCGCGGCGTTCTCTTCACACGAGCGCCGATCCGACGTCTGGAGGCGCATCATGACTGACGGCACCACAACCTATCCTGCCCGGTCTCGGGCTCACCGCTCATATACTGCGGGCCAATGGCTGCTTATGGCCTTCGGGGTGATAGTCGGACTGCTTGGCGTGCCGCTGCTGTTTGGCGGTGCCTACCTTATCTATCTCGGCGGCTCGGCCTATTACGCGATTGCCGGTGCCGGTCTGATCGCAGCAGGCATTCTGCTTTTCATGGGCAGCATGGCCGGACTCTGGATTTACGCGCTGACGTTTCTGCTGTCGCTTGTCTGGGGCATCGCCGAGGTCGGCTTCGATGGCTGGGCACTCATTCCGTGGACCGTCGGTCCGGCAATCCTGATGATCATCGCGCTCCTCTTCATTCCCGTTTTGCGATCGACCGGCCGACGTGTCGCGCAAGAGGAGTGGGCACGATGAACGCGCAAAGGAGAAAACCAATGTCCCTGGCAATCGAACTGCGCCGCGGCCTCGTGCTCGGGGCTGCTTTGACGCTCTTATCGTTACCCGCTTTCGCTCAGGCGCCATCCCAGCAGGCACCGCAACACCAGCCGTCGGCGTCGTCCGGTTCAGACGCCTCGCCGACGCCGTCGACAGGTGCGCAGGATCAACCGGGAGCAGACAGATCAGTTGCCGTCCCGGCTAGTCGCGAGGCCGCCGGTGCTGATACCCCCGTCGGCACGGTGCCCGAGCACGATGCAACCAACTGGGTCAATTACGGTGGCTCGAATGCGGCCGATCATTTCAGCCCGGCCGATCAGATCACGCCGCAGAATGTCGGCAAGCTGGAAAAGGTTTGGGAATTTCACACCGGTGATAAAGAGCCGCCTGCCGATCAGGCCATCGAGTATGCCTTCGAAAATGCTCCGTTGAAGGTCGGCTCCAACCTCTATGTGTGCACGCCTTCGCAGATCGTCATCGATGTCGATCCAGCGACAGGCAAGGAGAAGTGGCGCTTCGATCCGAAGGTCAAGAAAGAAGCGCTACAGAACATCTATCACGCGGCATGCCGCGGTGTTGCATACTGGCAGGCGCCCGAAGGCACCCAGGAATGCAGGACCCGCATCATCTACGGTGTTTCCGACGGACGCATGCTCGCCATCGATGCTGAAGACGGCACTCCCTGCACATCGTTCGGCGAAAACGGCACTGTCGACATGCTCGCCGGTATCGGCGAGAAAGTGCCAGGTTTCTTCTCTCCCAATTCCGCACCGACAATCGTCGATGATGTCGTGGTGATGGGCCATCAGGTTGTCGACAACCAGGCGCTCGACGCTCCTTCGGGCGTGGTACGCGGCTGGGACGCGCTGACCGGCAAGATGCTCTGGGCGTGGGATCTCGACCGGCCCGGTCAGTATGGCCCGCCGCCAGAAGGCAAGTCCTTTACGCGCGGCACGCCGAACGTATGGACGATGATAGCCGCTGATAAAGAGCTCGGCCTGATCTACCTGCCCATGGGCAACCGCGCGGACGATTACTGGGGCGGCGGACGCACCGAGCAGGAGGAGAAGTACACAGCCTCGCTGACGGCCCTTGACGTAAAGACAGGCGAGCCGCGCTGGACTTTCCAGACCGTCCATCATGACATCTGGGACTATGATCTCGGCTCGCAGCCGACGCTGGTGGACTGGCCCGGCAAGGACGGGCCCGTGCCTGCCGTCATTCAGGCAAGCAAGCAGGGTGAGATCTTCGTTCTCGACCGTCGTAACGGCCGGCCACTGATGCCGGTTGAGGAAAAGCGGGTCCCGCAGGGGACCAGCGAAGGTGACCACACCGCACCCACACAGCCGTTCTCCACGGCCATGCCGGCCTTCTCGCAGGACCGGCTGACAGGCGCCAGCATGTGGGGAGTTTCGCCGATCGATCAATTGTGGTGCCGGATCCAGTTCCAGAAGGCGCGCTATGAGGGCACCTTTACGCCCCCGGTTGAAGGCAAGAGTGGCTCCTGGATCGAGTTTCCCGGCGATAATGGCGGCATGGACTGGGGCGGAATATCCTACGATCCCATCAACAAGGTGCTTGTCGTCAACACGAACCGCATGCCCGACCTGAAGGTCAAGGTCCCCCGGGAAGAGGTCAAGGCCAAACCCATCGGCCAACGCCCGGAGGGCGAAAAGGGCTCCCTCGGCGGACCGCAGGTCGGCGCTCCGTTCGGCATCAATTCAGGCAAGTTCCTGTCACCGATCGGCGTGCCCTGCATCGCTCCGCCCTGGGGTTATCTGAGCGGGATCGAAATACCGTCCGGCAAGCTGCTTTGGAAAAAGCCGCTGGGCACGCCCGCGGACCAGGGGCCATTCGGGATTTCCTCGCATATCAGGATTCCGATTGGCACTCCCAACAATGGCGGGTCCGTTGTTACCGCTGGCGGTGTCACTTTCATCGCCGCGGCGCTTGACGACTATATTCGCGCCTTCGACACAAGGACCGGCGAACAGCTCTGGGAGGCACGTCTGCCAGCAGGCGGGCAGGCCAATCCGATCAGCTTCACCGAAGGTGGAAGGCAATACATCGTCCTTGCTGCGGGCGGTCACCACTTCATGCGTACCAAGCTCGGCGACAGCGTCGTGGCATACGCTTTGCCCGAGAATACGGCTGCGGCAACGACGAACGGAAAATGAGGCTGCGTGTCTTTTCGCAGCCGCCTGTTCCGGTGCCCGGTTCCGGCAAGGCACGCTTTATCGCTGCGCGCGCAGTATCGCTGGGAGACCATCGCGCAACCGATCGGAAAATCGCAGCGGGCGCACACCGATGGGGCCAATGCCGATGCCGCGATGGCCGGGGGTGGTCACCTGTCGTTCGCACAGGCCGAATTCAAGGATTGAATAGTCGTCGCGCATCAGACGGACCGTTGCGCTGGCTGTTGCCTGTCGGCCCTCCCTTGCCCGAACGGGCTTGCCGAGGTGGACCACGAGCGGCGCGCCGTTGCAGGTCAATGCGAGTGTGCGGAGCGCATCCTTATCAGCATGCGTCAGGAGGATTGAGAGCCTTGCGGGGCGGTCTGAGGTGAAGGGTATCAGAAATCTCGGCCGCGGATTGCCGTTGGCCCACCGGATGCCGTCCTCGGGCAGGTCGCGCCAGTCGAGCGCGCATAATGCCGGACGTTGTTCGATCGTGTGCCCGGATCCGACCGGCTGCAGGGGCGGCAGTGTCATTCCCTTGCGAACCGCATTCTCGCGCGCGAGCTGACCGGGCTCCAGTGCCGAAAAATCGCGATACCTGACCGCCATGAACGAACCGGCGGATCTGGCGGCATCGACGATGGCTGCCACGTCATCATCAAATCCGGGACGCCTCATCTTCTGCAATATTGCTTCCTGCTCGTGCGATTCATGCCGCACATAGCTGAGGTAGCGGTGACCAGCGGCAAACTTGTGAACGGTTATGCGGCCGGTCGAGGCAAACCGTAGCCCTGCGTTGGCCGCGCGAACGAGAAACTCCACATCGACCGGCGGACGCGTTTCCAGCGGCGAACGCCACGCACCGATCGTCCGTGTCAGTTCCTTTCGATGGGCGAATGAACTCGGCGGAAAGAAATGCGTGAACTTTGCCTCATCGTCATCGAAAAGACCTGTGACCTGACTGCCGGGCATATCGTTCGGCAGGTGAAAGATGGCGCCGGAGACGCCGATGCCAAGCGCCGGATCTTTTGCAAACAAATCAAGCAGCGCTTCAAGATGGCCCGGTGCCCAGATATCGTCGTGGCCGATATAGGCGATGAAGGCGCCGCGAGCCGCGTCGATACCCGCATTGTTCGGAAAAGACTGGCTTCCGCCGCGTGGATCGAGATTGAGCCAGCGTATTTTTTCCGATCCAAGTTCGCGAACGACATCGGCCGTTTCGTCGGTGCAATCATCACCGACGACGACAAGTTCGAAATTCCTGAAGGTCTGACGCTCGACCGATCGTATAGACGGAAGAATATGCCGGCCCCGGTTGTACGTGGCCATTATGACAGAGACGAGCGGTGCCTCAGTCAAAGCACGCCGGCATGTCGGGATGGTCGGCGCGCAGCCGCGCCTTGTCGGGGCGTGAAGGATCGTACGCGCGGGTCGGCATGTTGACGAAACTGGCCGTTTCGGCGCCGCGGTTCTGGACGCCATGCGCGACGAAGGGTGGGATGGTCAGCAGAATCTTGTTTGCAGACCCGACTTCGAGAATGTTGAGCCCGCCTGACGTCGGACTGTCCGGCCGGATATCATAGAGCGCGACGCGGAACTGGCCCTGCGTATAGGCAAGGCGGTCGTCTTGGTGTTTGTGGAACACCCAGGCTCTGATCGAGCCAGGCGCTGCGCCCACCAGGTAGACATGGGGGATTGGCGCGATTTCGCCATAATGGCTGGACATCAGCACGGACAGATCGCCGCGATTGTCACCATGTGTCACAATTCGTTGCAGACGAACGCCGGCAATCTGGTCAGGAACTGTCAGTTCCTCGAACGCGGTCGTATCGTCATGCCAAGGTTTGTCGGCGACAAAATCGTCGATGCTGATCATGCAGTCTCCATAGATTTTCGTGCTTTGCTACCACGTCGTCGTGCCTGTCCGCGACCCCGGCATAGAGGGAAAATTTCCCAAGGCGCTGCCCGTCGGCACGCAATCGATATGCCGAACACATGCTTGCGAAAAATTATGGGCGATCATTCCGTTTGCGAGCTGGCAGCAGGTGCGATGCAAATGTCACGTTGGCAAACTTCCTTTACGTTTCTTCAACATATGTAATTTGCAAGGATGATTCGCTGCGCTATGTTGCCCCCGAATTGCCGGCGGGAGATGTAACCAATGAACACTGTTTCAGTGCGGGATCGCGAAGACCAGTCCACGATTTTGGATCTGGATATTGCCGATCTCCTCGGGTTCGAGCGGATGCAGGGTGTGGAAAATGGTGATGCGGTTGCATCCGCCGGGCGACTTTTCTGCAAGATTGGCATCGGCGAACCAGAAGCCTGATCATCTGGTTATTGCGCCGGATGGCGCGCGGTACAAGCAACCGTGACAGACGGTCTTATGGAGAGAATGATGGCAAACAGGGTTGACGGGCGGGCCGATGATCTTATCGCGCTCGAAACAGGCTGTCTGCTTGGTTTCGACCAGATGCCGAAGGTTGACGCGCATGCGGCCGATGCGGATCTGACGAGGACGGCGCGCCTTCTGACCAAGATCGGTCCGGAAACACCGTTTGTCGATCGATCGGTATCTTGAGAACAGCGCCGGTTGGCGAGGAACGTGAATATGAATGATATTGAAACAGATTGCCTTCTCGGCTTTGACCAGATGGCCAAACTCGGCTCGGCCGACATTCAGAGCGCAGGCCGCCTTATGTCGAAAATTGGTTTCACCGAGAACAGTCTGCAATCCTTGGACATCAGCGAGTTGCTGGGGTTTGATCAGATGCGGGATGTATCGTCGGACGCAGAGGATGCCGATCTTGCGAAGACGGCGCGCCTTCTGACCAAGATCGGTCCGGAAATACCGAACTAGTCGCACAGTGCACGCAGTTGTGCGTTGTGCTGGAGCTGCCTTTGCAGCGATGACAGTTTCAAACTGGAGACAGGCAGGTATGAACAATTTGAAGCAGCTTGATGAAGCAATCGCCCTGGAGATGGACAGCCTCCTCGGCTTTGATCAGATGCCGAAAGTCGATGCGGCTGCAGGTGACGCAGACCTGTCAAAGACGGCGCGTCTTCTGACCAAGATCGGTCCGGAAACGCCGGTTGTTGACTGACCGGTCTGTTAAGCTGCAACACCACGCGGCGAGGAGCTTGAATATGAGTGATATTGAGACTGATGGCCTTCTCGGCTTTGACCAGATGGCAAAACTCGGGACTGCCGACATTCAGAGCGCGGGCAGGCTCATGTCGAAGATCGGCGGCGGTGAATCAGCTTTGCCTTCCCTCGACGTCAGCGCGTTGCTTGGCTTCGACCAGATGCGAAACGCATCGTCGGAGGCAGAGGATGCCGATCTTGCGAAGACGGCGCGTCTGCTGACCAAGATCGGTCCGGAACTGCCGGGCGCCTGAAGCGCTTTATTGAACACTGGCACTATGGGCGCGAACCGCGCCCCGACAATTGGGCAGGGTATCTCGAATGAATGATTGCAAGCAGACCGATGGGGCCATCGCCCTTGAGATGAACTGCCTTCTCGGTTTCGATCAGATTCCGACGGCGGCGGTCGATCCAACCGATTTGACGAAGACCGCGCGCCTTCTGACCAAGATCGGTCCGGAACTGCTGGGGGTGAGTTCCGTTGCAAGCGAGCATGATCTCAGGGATGTTGGGCGTCTGCTCTCCAAGATCGGGAACGGAGAACTTCCCGGACAGTGAGATCGATAGCGTTACAGGCTGGATGTGATATGCTTGCTATCATTGGTTATGAGGAACTGGATATCTGAGATGACAAAAGAGATTCTTGGCAATATCGATCTTGAGACCGGCGATCTGCTCGGTTTCGATCATATGTCGAAGGTTGCGGCGCAGGATGAGAAGTCCGCCGGTCGCCTGATGTCGAAGATGGGCGGTCCTGAACTGCCATTGCCGGATATCGATGTCGGTCAGTTGCTGGGATTCAGTCAGTTGGACGAGGCTTCAAAATCCATCACGGTCGATGTTCATGCAGCGGCTCGGTTGCTGTGTAAGGTCGGCGGTGGCGAAATGGTAACCTGGGGTCTGGAGACGCTGTCTGCTGACTGACACACGAACTGGTGTGGCTGAGCGCTACCGGATTTATGCAACGGCAACGGTTCGCCAGCGGGAAGCCCGCAAAGGTAATCAGGAATACTCCATGATCGATATGGAACTGGATGAACTTCTCGGTTTCGACCAGGTGTCGAAAGTGTCCGAGGGCGGTGTTGCGCAGGCTGGCAGGCTTCTGTCGAAGCTGGCGGGTGAAGTGCCCACTATCAAGGATCGCGATGGCCAGCCGGAACTCGAACCCGCCAATCTGCTCGGGTTCGACCAGATCGAAAAGGCTTCCGGCACAGGTGTCGCCAATCTCAAGGTCGCCGGAAGGCTTCTGTCCAAGATGGGGCCGGAAATCCCTGATGAGCCGGCCCTCGATACGGATCAGCTTCCTGGATTCGATCAGTAACCGAGGCTTGTCCGGTCTAATGCGCTTGACCCCAGAGACGCCGCGCGACTGCTGAAACAGAGCGGGGAACTGGTCCCGCTGCGGCCGTCGCGAAACAGGGCGGTGAGATTTTTGGCGGATGTCCAGTAGTGGGTATCGCGCTGAATTCCGCGATGTTCGGTGGAGCGTGCTGCCTGTGGAGTTGACGGATACTGGTTGTCCCAGTCGATCAGTTTGCAAACGGAGTTGTTGATCATGCGTGTTCTGGCGCCCAATGAGAATGCGAAAGCGCTGGATCAGGCGATCAGGGAGCGGCTTGCCGACAGTCTCCGGTATGTCTTCGACAAGGCCGCCGAACGTCTCGGTCTGGATCTCGCGCAGTGCGCCGCAGCGGTCGATAGCATCAGGCAGCATCGACAGATGCCGCACGTATTCGCCTGTTATTATCAGCTTGTCTTCGCCATCAAGCAGAACAGGCTCGACCAGGCAGCGTCTCTTGCCAGGGAATTGCTGGCGACTGCCGGCCAGAATCCGAATTTTGCAATCGAGCCGTACGACCGGGAAACGCTGGGTGAGGATTTCGATCGCTTTCCCGCGTTGCTGTTTGCGGAGGATGGCGGAAACCGGCGCATGTCGGGTGTCGGCCCCGAGCTGTTCGCGCAAGCCAAGGACCGAGTTGTTGCAGCGCTCGATCTTCTGTCCGCTTCCGATCCGCAATCTCATCAGGAAATACTCGATCTGTGGTGCCGCCTTTATGTGGCGCGCGGCAGCGACCGCCCGGATGCGCTCAGCTTTGGCGGCGTGACCTCATTCATGGTCTGGGGTGCGGGCTTCATGAATGGCGAAGCCTTCACAAGCGTCTGGAGCACAGGGCAATTTCTCATTCACGAGATCACTCACGCGCTGCTGTTTGCAATTTCAACGTCCGCGCCTCTTGTGATGAACCCGCTGGACAAGAGCTACAAATCTCCGCTGAGGCCGGAACCGCGTCCGATGGACGGCATCTTCCATGCCACCGTTGTCTGCGCCCGCATGGTCGATTTCAACCGGATGTGCATCGACCGGAACCTGCTGGATGGCGGCGCGCGCGATGATATGGCAAGGCAACTCCCCGAACTGGAGCGCAGGTTCAATGATGGCGTCGAACTTGTCCGGCGCGAGGGGCTGCTTTCAGAGCGGGCCAGCCTTCTGATCGATCAGTCATGCGCGACCGTGTCGCAGGCGGCATAGCCGGCCAACTGACGGGAATAGCCCTGCCGATTCCAGACGATCTTCCTGGCAATCTGGCCGGGGTGCTCGAGGCGCTGGTCGCGCGCAGGCCAGAGGGCAAATATGTTGAAATTCGCCAGGATGGAAGCCGCGCCGAAGCGACTTTCGGCGATTTGCTTGAGAGCGCAAGGGAAATCCTGACGCGCTGCCGCGATCTGGGGTTTGAGCCCGGGTCGGAAATCATCCTGTGCTTCGACGAGTTTCTGGAATTTGTGCCCGCGCTATGGGCATCTTTTCTGGGAAACTTCTGGGCTATTCCCTGGCATATATCTTCCAGCGAACTGGCTGGCGTCGGACTGGCTGACAGGTTCGCCATCCTGGGCAAGACTTTCAGGTCACCGGTCGTGATCTGTCCGCAAAGAATTGCCGACAGAATTTCTGCGGAAGCTGCCGTTTCGAGCCCTGCGGTTAGCTGTTCAGTCCCGGCATTTGGTGGATCGGGTTCAAGATGAATCTGTCCGGCTCTGAAGTCCAGATCTTGCAGATGTATTCGTAGGGTGTGAGCCCGTTGAGGGTCTTGAGCCGGCGCGCGAAGTTGTATGCTGCCATGAAGTCCGAGAGGTGCGTTCGCAGCTGATCATGGCAGTCGTAGTGGAAGCGTTTGACGGTGGCCTCCTTGATCGTGCGGTTCATCCGTTCGACCTGTCCGTTGGTCCAGGGATGGTTGGGTTTGGTCAGCCGGTGCTCAATCCCGTTGGCCTCACAGATCATGTCGAAACGCATGGGCCGTGAGTAGGCGGTATTCCGGTTCCGAGGCTGCTCAGCGAACTGAATGCCATTGTCGGTGAGGACGGTGTGAACCTGATATGGCACGGCTTCGAGCATGTGTTGCAGGAACTCCCAGGCCGTCTTCCTGTCTGCCTTCTGGACGAGCTGGGTAACGGCAAACTTGCTCGTGCGGTCGATGCCAACGAACAGGAAGAGCTTTCCTTCAGCAGTCTGCACTTCGGCAATGTCTATGTGGAAGAAGCCGATCGGGTAGCGTTTGAACTTCGACCGCCTCGGTTTGTCGCCCTCGACCTCAGACAGGCGTGAGATGCCATGCCGCTGTAGACAGCGGTGCAGCGCCGAGCGTGTCAGGTGCGGGATGGACGGCTGAAGGGCATAGAGGCAGTCATCAAGCGGCAGCAGCGTGTGGCGCCGAAACGCGACAATGGCCGCCTCCTCAGCCTCCGTGAGAACCGTCGAACGTGGCTCCTTTGGTCCGGTCTTGAGATCATCGACCGTCTGCCGTTTACGCCACTTCGCAACCGTCTTTGGGTTGATCCCCAACTCCCGGCTCAGCGTCGCGAGCGAAGCTTGCGATCGCTGTATTGCTGCTCTGACGGCGTGCGTGGTCGTGGCGCTTCCGTGACGAACCTGTCCCATAGGGCATCCTTCCATTCCTTCGAAAGGATCACACCATCAAACCGTGGGATCAAACAGTTAGCGTCTTCGCGGTGACCGCACATGGCGGCCATGCGATACAGCCAGTGGTCAATCCAGCGATCGGGCCGACACTTGAGGGCGGTGTCCTCGTCTCCACCTCGGGTACGACCGGCCTTCCGAAATTCGCCCGCATCGGAAGCCGGGCTCTTCTCAACCGTTTCTTTGCGAACTACACGCGGCGACCGGCTGTGACGCGGTTGCAGAATTTTCCGTTCGATGGCGTGACCGGCCTTTGGATGGTCTTTCCCACGGCAGACGTCGAAGGCTATATGCAGCCGCAGCGCATGATGGCGATGCCGGCCGAATATCTCGGGCTGGTGGAACAGTTCAAGATTGCCTCCATCGGTCTCACGTCTTCGATGCTCGAGAAGGTTCTGACGACGATCGAGGCAGGCAAGACGTCCTACGATCTGTCATCGGTGACACGTTTCGGGCTTGGCGCGGAAATGATCGTTCCCGAACTCGTTACAAGGCTTGCCGTCTGCCTGAAGATGGCAGGCGCCACGAACACTGCGATCAATTTCGGCTACGGGTCGAGCGAGATGGGTACCATCTGCGCCACCAATTTTACGCAATTGCAGCAGGCGCTCGATGCGATTGGCGACGGCAGTGCGCCGGTCTCCGTTGGCGGCTGCCTCGAAGATGTTTCCCTGCGCATTGTTGATGACGAAAACCAGCCATTGCCGGTTGGCGAATCCGGCAACATCCAGGTCCGGTCGGACATGAAGATGTTTTCCGGCTATGCCGGCCTCGGCGGCGATGACGTCAGCTGCTTTGTCGATGGATGGCTGAAGACCGGCGACGTCGGATTTATCGAGAATGACGAACTGCGCGTCACGGGCCGTCAGGAAGCCAAGATCATCGTCAACGGAAAGAACATCTCGCTGGAGCGGATCGAAACCGCGTTGCGCAAGATCCGCGGGCTTCCTGTCTCTGCGGTTATCGCCGCCGCAATCCGTTCACCCGGCGGCACTACAGAAGAGCTTGCCCTGTTCTTCGTGCCGGCGGCGACGGATTCCGAAGATATGGACATGCTTGTCCGTCGCCTGAGACGCGAAACCGCCAAGGTCGCAGGCATAACCGCCAAGCATCTGGTTCCGATCACTGAGAGCGATATCGTCCGCACACCGACACAGAAGATAAGACGGCAACCGCTGGTGGATACCTATCTTGCCGGCAAGTTGCGGCGTCATGTCATGCCTCCGCGACGACGTGAAACCGTCGACCGTCCGCGGTCGCGGCGATCAGCAATGCCAGAGAGTGACGAAGCGTGGCTCGGCGAATTGTGGCGCCGGGTGCTGAAACTCAACGCCGTTCCCGAGGCTGACGAGGACTTCTTCGAACTCGGCGGCGACTCCCTGGCGGCGGCAGAGATGATATTCGCGGTGGAGGCCAAATTCGGCGTCGGCCTGCCGCTGGAAAGCTACTACAGTGACCCAACGCTGCGCGGTCTGAGCGCCATCCTCTCCAGCCCTGCGCCGGATGATACCGTCGCTGCCCAACCGGCTGCGGGAAGACTTTCGGGCGCCGGCGTCCTGCGCGAACTTGACCTGTTCCAATCGACATGGCGAGGCGTGCGCAAATTCCCGGGTAGTCTCGTCGCCGGTCACAATGTAACCGGCACACGCATGCCGCTTTTCTGGGTTTTCCAGGATGATGACGAAGCGACGCGGCTGGCCAGAAATCTGCATCGCTATCAGCCGCTCTATGCGATGCGATCGCTGGTCGGAATCATTCCCGTACGCGAGTACACGGCGGAAGTTCTCGACAGCGTGTGCGATCGCTACCTCTGGGAGATCCTGGCGATTGCCGGCGACAGGCCCATCGCCATCGGGGGCAATTGCCAGGCGGCCATCATCGCCCTGGCGCTTGCAAGGCGGCTTCGGCAGATCGGCCGCACGCCGGAGGTTCTCGTCCTCATGGAGTGGGGATACAGCCTTGGGCCCTACCGTGATTTTACCGGCATCCTCTACAGCCGCGAAGGGCACGTCGCCGATGCCTATCTGAAGCCCGGCGAAAGCGGTCCGGACTGGCAACGTGATTTTCCCGACCGGCGCGTCTATGAGACAACGGGCGCCTATGGCGAAATCTTCTATGAAGAGAACGTCGATAGCGTCGCCGGGCCGCTTGCCGAGCTGTTGCGCGAAGCCGTTGCGAGAAAACCGATGGGAAGGGCGCGGCTGCGGCTTTGGGAAATGCGTGGCGAAATGCTGCGCACCGCCACGCGTATCGGCAAGGAGTACGGCCGCTTCAAGCGGCGTTGGCTCGCAATCCCGCCCAAATAGCGACTGCTCCAGATCGGAGGCTCGTCAATAGGCGAGCGTCAGCATATCGGCAATCAGCGCCGGCCTGTCGCTGCCCTCGATCTCCATCGTGAACGCGCGGCGGATCATCGTGCCACCCTTCTGCGCGCTCGCCTCCGTCACCTGCATGTGCAGGCGCAGGCGCGAACCGACCGGCACCGGCGCCGGATATCGCACCCGGTCGCATCCATAGTTGAGTGCCCGGCCATGCCTGGTTACGCGCATGATATCGTTCGTCATGCCCGGAACGAGCGAAAGCGTCATGAGGCCGTGGGCGATAGTCTTGCCATCGGGCATTTCCCGGGCGCAACGTTCCACATCGCAGTGGTACCAGTTGCGGTCACCCGTTGCGTCGGCGAAGTGGTCGATCATTTGCTGCGTGATCGTCAGCCAGCCGCTCGGCTCAAAGCCGTGACCGACATAGCGTTCCAGTTCGTTGATTTTCTCGATTTCGATCATTGGGTCTCCGGATGCACCGCGTGGTGCCCATTTGTGCCGATGCGCCATCAGCCGCCGGCGAATATCTTCCAGACGATGGGCAGGACGATCGCCGTCAGCAAGGCGTTCAGTCCCATTGCAAGTCCGGAAAACGCACCTGCCGTATCACTGATCTGCAGGGCGCGGGCAGTTCCGATCCCATGGCTTGCAGTACCAATGGCAAGGCCTGTCGCGGCGTCGCCGCGCACCCTGGTCAGGCGAAGAACCAGGGTGCCCGTCATCGCGCCGAGGATGCCAGTCAGAATGACAAGGCCTGCCGTCAGGGACGGGATGCCGCCAAGCACCTGCGTTATTCCCATAGCGACCGGCGCTGTCACCGATTTGGGCGCAAGCGAAATCAGGCTTTCGGGCGACGCACCTAGCAGCCAGCCGATCAGGACGGCCGATGACGCCGCAGTCAGCGAACCCGCGACAAGGCTGACAGCGATGGCCGGCGCGGAACGTCGCACCAGATCGAAATGCCGGTACAGGGGAATTGCGAGCGCAACAGTTGCCGGTCCAAGCAGGAAATGAATGAAACGGGCACCGTCGAAATAGGTGCGGTACGGCGTGCCGGTGATCAGGAGAAAGGCAATGACCAGTGCGATCGAGATGAGCACCGGGTTGAGCAGCGGATTGCGACCGCTGCGACGATAGGCCCAGAGCGCGCAGCCATATGCGGCCAGCGTGACCGTCAGATGCAGGAGCGGATCTGCGACGATGCCGCTCCATGCCCCGGCCGCGCCGTTCAATGCCTTTCCTCCCGCGAAGCCGCCGCACCATCTGGCGGTCCGAGGCGCGACATCAGGAACCCGGTTATGGCGATGGAGAGCAGGGTGCTGACGACAAGAGCCGCAGCCAGCGCAATGCCATCCTGCTGAAGCAGGGCGAGGTGGGCGATGACGCCGACGCCGGCGGGAACGAACAGCAGTGAAAGATGATCGAGCAGTAACGCGCCGGCAGCCGCAAGGGCAGGCGACAGCGACCCCTTCATGAGCAGGGCAACGAACAGGATCGCCATCCCGACGACCGGTCCGGGAAGCGGCAGACCGAGCAGCGCGACGAAGATCTCACCGGCCAGCTGGCATGCAAAGATTGCCGTAAGATAGAAGATCATGGGTTCATCGTCCTTACGAGGCAAATTCTGGATGTGTCACTGCGCCAGTTGAGCCCAAACCGTATCAAATCGCGTGGCTGACAGCCTCACCCAATATGGTAGCGACCTTGCCGGAGGCGCCACCAATTGCCAATGGGCCCGCTCTGCATAGCTGAGGGATATGCGATAATTTGACTTTTTCACTCAATATTGCAGTGCACAATGGGCGGGCATCGCAACGACTGTCGTCCATTTATAAGGCAAAAAGTTAGGTGCGCTGATTTTAATCAGTTCAAGTAAATAACTGTATTTAATAATATAATTCTAATCGCGTGGCTTGGCACATCGCTTGCTTCAGTAATTTTGTCACTCCAATGTGGGATGTGACGGGCAAAGCCGCCGATCCGTGAGCGCAACAGTTTTTCGCGCGCGCGGGAAGGCGGCTTTTTGCGTTTGCGGGGTGTATTCGGGTGACGGCAATTTCACGGAGCCGGTCTGGATGCGGGGGGAGAGCATGAGTCTCGCCCGCCAGATCGACGCGCCCGTCGAGGCGTCAGGGGCCGAGGCCCTGGATGCCGAACGTCCGATCGTCATCGCAGGTGGCGGACCGGTTGGCATCCGGGCGGCGCAGGAACTCTCGCGCCTTGGCTATCACGTCGTCCTGTTCAACGCCGAGCGGTGGCGCCCCTATAACCGCGTCAAGCTTACGCCGCTGCTCGCGGGCGAGGCGCAGATCGGCCAGATCTATCATGACGACGCGTTTCCCGGCCCGGGCCGGGTCGACAGGTACGACGGCGCATCCGTCGTCGATGTCCATCGCGAAGCGCGAGAGGTCCTGATATCGACGGGGCGCATCGTCCCCTATTCGCATCTCGTTCTCGCACTCGGTTCGCGCGCGTTCATTCCGGCGATTCCGGGAGCCGATCTGTCGGGGATCTATGCATTCCGCAATTTCGACGACACCGAGGCACTACTCGCCCGCTCCATGTCGGCGCGACGCGTTGTGGTGATCGGTGGTGGGCTGCTTGGCCTTGAGGCCGCGCGTGGCATGAGCCGTCGCGGTGCCAAGGTCATCGTCGTCGAGCACGAGAGCCGGCTGATGCCGAGGCAGCTCGATGAAGAAGCAGGCGCCTCGCTCAAGCAACGGATCGAGGCATTGGGCATCGAGGTGCTGACGGGCGAAAGGGTTGCGTCGATTGACGGCGCGCACCGCGTCGAAGCGGTCAGCCTCGCTGGCGGACGCAGGATCAATGCCGATACGGTGATCCTGTGCACGGGGGTTCGCGCGAACATCCAGCTTCCCTCAGCGATCGGGCTTCAGTTCGGGCGGGGCGTCAAAGTCGATGACGAGATGCGCTCGTCCGATCCGTTCATATACGCCATTGGCGAGTGCGCCGAGCATAACGAGATCGTCCATGGCCTTGTGGGACCGGGCTTTGAACAGGCGCTCGCGGCGGTCGCATCGATAGCGGGTCGCCCCGTCGCCTATCAGGGATCAACGCCTGCGACCAAACTCAAGGTTCTCGGCGCTGATGTCTTCTCGATGGGCGACTTTGAATCGATGGCCCAGGCGCCCGGCGTCAGGAGCCACGTCTGGCGCGGCGACGATGGCAGCTATCGGCGCATCTTCACCGAGCGCGGGAAGCTGGTTGCCGCGCTAGGCATCGGTACATGGCCGGAGGCTTCTCAATTGCAGGAGCGGGTTCAGCGCAGGGCACTGCTGCAACCCTGGAACATCTGGTCGTTCCGTCGAAGCGGCATGCTGTGGCGTGAACAGGAGGCGAGCGTTTCGGCCTGGCCACGCGAGGCCATTGTCTGCAACTGCACCGGCGTCAACAAGGGCGCGATCGTCGATGCAGTGACCCTCGGCGCGCAGAGCCTCGAGGAGGTTCGCGCCGCGACCAGCGCCAATTCGGTCTGCGGCACCTGCCAGCCACTGGTCATGGAATTGCTCGGGCAGGGCGCGGCGAGGCCCGAAGCCGTGCGTTGGTGGAAATGGCTCGTCGGTCTTTCGCTGGCGGCAGCCTTGCTCGGCCTGGTCACGCTTCTGTCGCCGCCCATACCCTTGTCAGAAGGCTTCCGGCCGAAGGAATTGCTGCGAAGCGTGTGGTTCGATTCCGTGTGGAAACAGTGGTCCGGGTTTTTCCTTCTCGGTGCGACAGCGCTCGCTGCGGCTCTCGGACTGCGGCGGCGCATCGGCGTCTTTGGCCGGCTTGGCAGTTATCAGGTCTGGCGTTTCATTCACCTGGCGCTCGGGCTCGTCGCGGTGCTCCTGCTTGTCTGGCATACCGGTTTTCGGTTGGGCGCAAATCTCAACCTGCTGCTGATGGCGAGCTTCATCGTGACGCTCATCTTCGGCGCGATCACCGGCCTTGTTACCGGCGGCGAGCATGAACTGCGCAGCCGGGATCTGGTCAGCGCTTCGGCGAAGCCGCGCAGCCTGCCGTTCTGGATCCACGTGCTCGCGCTATGGCCGCTGCCGGTGCTGCTGCTGATCCATGTCCTTTCCGTCTACACCTATTAAGGAAGGGCAAAGCGTTTGAGCCTGAGCAGCAACGCCCTTCTCTGGATCACATGGATTGGCCTGACGCTGGTGGCCGGGGCGGCGCTCGCCGGCGTGATGTATGTCGGCGGCAAACGCGACCTGCTGCTGATCGGGGGTACGACGTCAGCACATCACCAGATCGAGCTTGCCTGCGAGACCTGCCACACATCCGGCCTCTTCGCTGATGCCCGGAAGATCGAAAAGGACATGAACAAGGCGTGCCTCAGCTGCCATGAGGACGAACTCAAGGTCTCGAACGATTCCCATCCGGTGAAGAAATTTCGCGATCCGCGCAATGCGGACCGGCGCGAGCAGCTCGACGCCCTGATGTGCGTCACCTGTCATCTGGAACACAGGCCCGAAGTCACCAACGCAATGGCGGTCACGCTGCCGAATGACTACTGCCTTGCCTGCCATCAGGACGTCTACAAGGAACGCCCGACGCATGTTGGTTCCGGCTTTGAGACCTGCGCCTCGGCGGGCTGCCACAACTACCATGACAATACCGCGCTCTATGAGGACTTCCTGGTCAAGCATGCCGGTGGGGAAGCGATTGCCGCACACCCTGTCCAGTCGCTTGCCGCCACGCGTGGCAGGGATCCCCTCCGCATCGCGCTCGCCGATGCCGACCCGGTGGCAACGCTGACGGCATTTCTTCGTGACGTGGCCGACGAGGACAAGAAGGACACAGCTGGCGTCGATGCGGTGGCGCGCCTTGCCCGCGTGCTCGATGCCGGTGACGCTATCGCGCCGGCGGCCTTCATGAGCGAAGAGGCAATCGCCAACTGGGCCGGATCGGCACATGCCGTGGCCGGCGTCAATTGCGCCGGCTGCCATGCGCCGGAACAGGCCAAGGAAGGGGATATTTCCGCGATCGAAGCAAACTGGGTGGAGAGCCCGGGCATGGACGCTTGCCAGAGCTGTCACAAGCAGGAAGCCGCGACATTCGTTGAGGGCAAGCACGGCATGCGCGCGCATCCCGAGCTATCCGGCCCGCGCAAGGAGCCGCAGAACGCGATGCTGAAGATCGCAGCGCTGATCTTCCACGACGAGCCGCTGCCGCCAATGCCGGTGAGCGAAGCGCTGATCCCGATGAAGCCGGATGCAGCGCATCTGACCGTCGGAAGCTGCAACGCATGTCACAAGCCGCATGAGCAGGACCTTAAGGTCGCGGCCGTCGAAGCGTGTGCGAGCTGCCATGACGACGCGCACACGAAGGCCTACTTCACATCGCCGCATTTCCGTCTCTGGGAAGCCGAACTTGCAGGTGCCGGCGAGCCCGGCAGCGGCGTGACCTGCGCCGACTGCCACATGCCGAAGATCGAGGCCCGCGGCAAGGCGTTCACCATGCACAACCAGAACGCCTATTTCCGTCCGAATGAAAAGATGATCCGGCCCGTCTGTTCGAACTGCCATTCTCTGGAGTTTTCGATCGACGCACTGGCCGACCCCGAACTCGTTGAAAGCAATTTCAACGGGCGCCCGTCGCTGCACATCCCGAGCATCGACTGGGCGTTGTCGCGCACGAGGAGGGCTGAATGACAGCCATCACCACGCCCCCCTCGCGCACCCATCGCACACCTGGTGCAACACGAAAGGAAATAGATATGAAGCGCTTCATCATCAAGGCGGCGGCCATCGCGGCAATGTTCGCTGCGGTTCCCACAACGACGCTGCGGGCCGAGGGCCTTGAGCCCAAGGATGTGGCCGACATGCTGCATGCGGTCATGGATTCAGACCGCACCATCTATACCAAGATGATCGTCGCCAGGCTCGTCAACGAGCACAAGCTGATCAAGGCGTCGGAATTCTTCGAGGACGAAAAGGCAGCGCCGCTTCCCGCGCAGATGTTCCGCTTCGGCGCGGAAATGGTCGCCGACAAGACCGATCTCTTCTCCTATTCGCTTCTCTCCCTGTGGCCGGTGAACAAGCAGAATGCGCCGCGTACCGACGTGGAAAAGGAAGGGCTGCAGTTCGTCGTCGATCACCCCGGCGAGAACTACTATGGCGAGGAAGAACTGGGCGGCACGAAATACTTCACCGCCGTCTATGCGGACACAGCCATTTCGCCTGCGTGTTCGTCCTGTCACAACGGGCACAAGGACAGCCCGAAGACCGACTTCAAGGTCGGTGATGTGATGGGCGGCGTCGTCATCCGCATTCCGGTAGAATGAGGAGAAAGGCGATGGGCCGGTTTCCTGCCGTTCTCACCATCGCGGCCATGCTTTTGCTGGGCGGGGCCTTGCTCCCCGTTCCGGCGGGCAGGGTGCTGGCGAGCGAGCCTGAAATGCCTCCCTATCCCGAACGCGGGCTCAAGGGGCCCGTTTCGGCAGATCGCCTGCCTGTTCCCGAAAACCCTGTTCTGCTCCATGGACGGGACGTCTGGGAGGGAACCTGCAAAGTGTGCCACGGGCCCGGCATCGCGGGCGCACCCAAGATTACCGGCACACGCTTCTGGGCCAAGCGCATCGAGCAGGACCTTCCGGTCCTTTTCGACCATGCCAAGAACGGATTCTCCGGTTCGTCCGGCACCATGCCGGCCCGAGGCGGAAACGCCGAACTTTCCGACGCGGACATCGAGGCTGCCGTCCGCTTCATGGTTTCAAATTCCGGCGGCCAGGACATTGCCCTCGACGGGCTTCAATGAGCCATCTTACTGAAAGAGGAATAGTGAAATGACACCAGAACAAGTCTCAATGGTCCAGGCCAGCTTCCAGAAAGTTGCCCCGATCGCTGACACGGCGGCCGACATCTTTTATGATCGGCTGTTTGAAATCGGGCCCGAGCTTCGGCCACTCTTCCCGGCCGAAATGAGCGACCAGAAGAGCAAGCTGATGAAGACGCTCGGCGTTGCCATCGCCAATCTGCACCAGGTCGGCACAATTCTTCCGGTCGTGCAGGAGCTCGGTGCCAAGCATGTCAGCTACGGCGTCAAGGACGAACATTACGACAAGGTCGGTTCGGCGCTGCTCTATACGCTCGAAAAGGGACTGGGCGATGCCTGGACGCCGGAACTGAAGGATGCATGGACGGAAACTTATGTTACCGTCGCCGGCGTGATGAAGGACGCCGCCCACAAGGCGATGCCGGCGGAGAAGAAGGGCTTCTTCGCCCGCATGTTCGGGTGAGCGGCCCGGAGGTCCCGCGTTGCTCGCACGATCGCGGGCGACGCGGGGCAGGCCATAGGCCTTTGGGGACGGGCAGATACAATCGGAGCAGTGAAAGCTCATGAGCTACAACGATATCTTCAAGACTGCGGTGGACCAGCTTCACGCGGAAAAGCGCTATCGCGTATTTGCAGATCTGCAGCGGATCGCCGGGCGTTTCCCGCGTGCCATTCACAGGCGCGGGGACGAGGCGCGCGAGATTACCGTCTGGTGCTCCAACGACTATCTGGGCATGGGGCAGAACCCGGTCGTCGTCGACGCGATGTGCGAAGCCGCGCGCGGCCTTGGCAGCGGCGCCGGCGGCACGCGAAACATCTCCGGCACCAACCATCCGATCGTTGAGCTTGAGCGGGAACTCGCCGATCTGCACGGCAAGGAAGCGGCGCTGGTATTTACTTCCGGCTTTGTTTCCAACGAAGCGTCGCTGTCGACCATCGGTCTGATCGTTCCCGATCTGCTGATCCTGTCAGACGAATTCAATCACGCATCAATGATCGAGGGCATCAGGCGCTCGGGCTGCCAGAAGAAGATCTTCCGTCATAGCGATCTAGGACATCTCGAGCAGCTTCTGGCCGACGCCGGGCATGACCGGGCAAAGCTGATCGCGTTCGAAAGCGTCTATTCGATGGACGGCGATATCGCGCCGATCGCGGCGATCTGCGACCTCGCCGAGAAGTACAATGCGATGACCTATATCGACGAGGTCCATGCGGTCGGCATGTACGGTCCGCGCGGCGGCGGCATCTGCGATCGTGAAGGGCTCGCTCACAGGCTTGACGTGATCGAGGGGACACTTGCCAAGGCCTTCGGAACGCTTGGCGGCTACATCGCCGCCTCGCGCGAGATTGTCGACGCTGTTCGCTCTTATGCGCCGGGCTTCATTTTCACCACGGCGCTGCCGCCGGCGGTTGCTGCCGCTGCGGCCGCTTCGATCCGTCACCTCAAGGCCTCGTCCGCCGAGCGTGAGCTTCACCAGGCACGTGCCACCTATACCAAACAGGCGCTTGTCCGCGCAGGCTTGCCGGTGATGGATACACCCACACACATCGTGCCCGTCCTCGTCGGCGATCCGGAACTTTGCAAGAGGGCTTCAGATTACCTGCTCGACGCGCACGGAATTTACATTCAGCCGATCAACTACCCGACCGTCCCGCGTGGCACGGAGCGTCTTCGCATTACGCCGACGCCCCTGCACAGCGAGCGTGACATCGACGCGCTCGTAAATGCGCTGACGCAGACCTGGCAACATCTCGGTATTGAGTTCAGCCGGGCCGCAGACGACAGCGAACGGCCGGGAGGTTCGGTGCCTCTGGTGGCGCACAAGGCCGGCGGCTGATCAGCCGCCGCGATTTGTGGATGGGGTCTCGCAATAGGTCGACCGCGTCAGGAACCGTCGTTCGCGGCCGTTGTCGAGCGAGAACATGCCGCCGCGCCCCGGTACGACATCGATGATCAGATCGGTGTGCCGCCAGACCTCATATTGAGGTCCGGAAATATAGAACGGCATGCCACCGATCTCGCCCATCTTCACGTCGGATTCGCCGATCCTGAAATCACCACGCGGGTAGCACATGGGCGAAGAGCCATCGCAGCAACCTCCGGACTGGTGAAAGAGTACCGGCCCGTGATCGGCAACGATCTCGGAAAGGAATTGAAGCGCCTGGGCTGTTGCTGTGACCGAACCTGCCATCGCGGCCTCCCCTGAACTGGTTTTGAGAGAGTTGAAACGGCCGTTAAGGCCGGGCGGCCGGCCGGAAGCGCGTTGGCGCTCCCGGCTGCTGCCGATCAGAAGAAGCCGAGCTTCTTGGGGGAGTAGCTGACCAGCATGTTCTTGGTGTGCTGGTAGTGGTCCAGCATCTGCAGATGCGTTTCGCGTCCGATGCCGGACTGCTTGTATCCGCCGAATGCCGCGTGCGCCGGGTAGGCGTGGTAGCAGTTGGTCCAGACCCGGCCCGCCTGGATGGCGCGGCCGAACCGGTAGCAGGTATTGGCATCGCGGCTCCAGACACCGGCGCCGAGGCCGTAGAGCGTGTCGTTGGCGATCTCCAGCGCTTCTGCATCGTCGCGGAAGGTGGTGACCGAAACGACAGGCCCGAAGATCTCCTCCTGGAAGACGCGCATCTTGTTGTGCCCGCGGAACACCGTCGGCTGCACGTAGTAGCCACCGGCCAGTGCGCCGGCCATGTTGGCCCGTTCGCCACCGCTCAGTACCTCGGCGCCTTCCTGACGGCCGATGTCGATATAGCTGAGGATCTTCTCCAGTTGCTCCGACGAGGCCTGGGCGCCGAGCATGGTCGCAGGGTCAAGGGGGTCTCCCTGCACGATGTCGGCGACCCGCTTCAGCGCACGCTCCATGAAACGGTCATAGATGTCTTCATGGATGAGCGCGCGGGACGGACAGGTGCAGACCTCGCCCTGGTTGAGGGCGAACATGACAAAGCCCTCGATGGCCTTGTCGAAATAATCGTCATCTTCGGCGACGACATCCTTGAAAAAGATATTGGGCGACTTGCCGCCGAGTTCCAGCGTGACGGGGATAAGGTTCTCGCTGGCATATTGCATGATCAACCGGCCGGTCGTCGTTTCACCGGTGAAGGCGATCTTGGCAATGCGGCGGGAACTGGCGAGCGGCTTGCCCGCTTCCAGACCGAAGCCGTTGACCACATTCAGAACGCCGGGCGGCAGCAGGTCGCCGATCAGCTCAACCAGAAGCATGATCGTGGCAGGTGTCTGCTCGGCCGGCTTGAGGACAACGCAGTTGCCGGCAGCGATGGCGGGGGCAAGCTTCCAGCAGGCCATGAGCAACGGGAAGTTCCACGGAATGATCTGTCCGACGACACCCAGCGGCTCATGAAAATGATAGGCGACCGTATCGTCGTCGATCTGCGAGAGGCTTCCTTCCTGCGCGCGAATGACCCCCGCGAAGTAGCGGAAATGGTCGATGGCGAGCGGCAGATCCGCAGCCTTCGTCTCGCGGATCGGCTTGCCGTTGTCCCATGTCTCTCCGGTTGCCAGGAGGTCGAGATTTTCCTCCATCCTGTCGGCGATGCGGTTGAGGATCAGCGCGCGTTCGGCAACCGAGGTGCGGCCCCATGCATCCTTTGCCGCGTGGGCTGCGTCCAGCGCAAGCTCGATGTCGGCAGCGTCCGATCTGGCGATCTGGCAGAGCACCTGCCCGTTCACCGGTGAGATATTGTCGAAGTAGCGGCCTGAAGTTGGCGGTACCGACTTGCCGTTGATGAAATTGTCATAGCGCGCGGCGAAGGGCGCCTTGGCCTGACGGAAATGTTCGATCTTGTTCATGGAATCCTCCCAATTGGATTGCCCGCTGCCTATTGCAGCTGGTCCAAGTCTGGGAGCGGGATTGCGCTTCGTCAGCCCGGGCGGAGCAGGCCGAGATGAGGAAGTGTCTCAGGAATGAGACACAGGGAGGGGGCGATCAGCCCTGTTCGCTGATCGAGAAACGGGTGAGCTTGCGATAGAGCGTCGCGCGGGAGATGCCGAGTGCCTTCGCGGCCGCCGATGCGTTGCCGTCCTCGCGCGCGAGCGCCCGCATCAGCACGGCGCGTTCGGCCCGGTCCAGCGATTCTGCGCCTTCCACGCCAAGCAGGTCGGCTGCGGGGCTCGGCCTGCTTTCAAGATCCTCATCAAGGCCCAGCGCGCGGCGGGCATTGCGGGTCGCGCCGACGACCATGTCGTCAGCATCCACGGCGACAAGCGCTGTCGCGCCGCGCTCGATGCCCGGCACCATGACGATGCGTGACATTGGAAAGGCAAGGCGGAATGTCTCGGCCTCAATTCGCCGCGCCGCCTCGGCAACCGAATGGGATATCAGTCCCATAAAGGCTTCCGTGAGGTCGGCGCGGCAGGAGGATACGTCGAGGACGCCGGCCATGCGTCCGTGTTCGTCATAGACCGGCGCGCTCATGCAGCTGAGGTCTGTATTTCGCGCCAGGAAATGTTCACCGCGATGCACCGTAACCGCGCGTTCTTCGGCAAGGCAGGTGCCGATCGCGTTGGTTCCTTCGTAGGCTTCGCTCCAGCAGGTGCCGGTCCACAAGCCCCAATCCTCGAACGTGTGATCGTCCGCGACGGCACCGCGGCGCTCCACCGAAATGCCCTCGGCATTGGCCAGAAGGACACAGCAGCCAACACTGCCGACGGCACTGAAGAGGCGGTCGAGGCTCGATTGCGCGGCCTTGAGCGTCAGCGCCATTTTTTCGCGCGCGCGCCTGATTTCGGCAGCGGCAACCCGTTCCGCCTCGCGCCGCGAGGCGGCATCCAGCCCGTGCAGCCGTGCCGAACGGTTCCAGGAGGCGGCCAGCGGCGAATAGACGGCCGCGTTTGACGCGAGCGTCGCGGCAACCCTGTCGGCGTGCGCGCCAGCCTGTTCCATCGGATGATCCTCCAGCCTCAGGCTAACAGACAAACGATGGCGACCAGAATGGTCCTTTCGTTCAATGGTTGGTCATCAGGCTATTGTCTATGTCACCGTATCCAAGATAGGTTGAACCATTGAACGAAGCATCGAGAGCTGCGCCAGCTAGAGCGCCGATACTGAAGAAGGCAGAAGAATGGGAACTGGAAGCGTCGACTACCTCGCCAAGGATGGCAGGGGTTACATCACACTGAACCGTCCGGACAAAAAGAATGCCATGAGCAACGCCATGTGGCGCCAGCTGATGGAGGCCTACGACAAGGCTGAGGAAGACGATGATGTGCGCGTCGTCGTGCTCCAGGGTGCAGGCGATGACTTCTGCGCCGGCCATGACTTTTCCGAAGTCGGCGACATGACGAAGGGTGGCGGCGCGAAGGCCGCCGATGGCGGTAATCGCCGTCCGAGCCAGCGCGCCAAACTGGCCTTCGACAAAGAATATGTCGAACGCTTCCAGCGCATCTTTTCTTCACTCAAGCCGACTCTGGCGCTGACCAAGGGCTATTGCCTGGGCGGTGGCCTCTATCTTTCGGAATCCTGCGATCTGGTCATCGCCGCCGACACGACGCGCATGGGTCATCCCGAACAGCGGCTCGGTCTTTCGGGCGCGGCCTATTTTGATGCGTGGGAAATTGTCACGCTCGGCGCGCGCAAGGCACGTGAGCTCCTGTTGATGGCCGAAATCTGGACGGCGGACGAAGCGCTGGCAGCCGGGCTGGTCAACAGGGTCGTTCCGCTGAAGGATCTCAACGAAGTTGGCGAGCAATGGGCCGAAAAGATCGTTCGCCTGCCGCGCGATGGCATTGCCATGGGCAAGGCCTCCACGTCGCTGGCGCTGGAAATGCTCGGCGTCAACGGCCAGTTCACCTACGGACCGCTCCTGCACACGCTGGCAACGAACATCCGTTACGAACCCGGTGAGTTCAATTTCATGAAGGTCAAGCGCGACAGCGGTGTGAAAGCATCAACGCACGGTCGCGAGGAATTCTACAAGAAGGACGGCGACAAGGCCGACGGCGAATAGCCGCCGGCCTGGCGCGACCCGATCATTTGAGCGGGATATCGACGACCTCGGTGATGACCATCTGCATCACCTTGTAGTCGATGACCGTTGAACTGGAAGCGCGGCGCTTGTCGTTGAGCCAGCCGGGTCCCTGCATCGATTTGTGCATGTCGGCGATACTGTCGAAATGGAGTTCGACGACGAGATCGCAATCGAGCACGTTGCCGCGCGTTTCCAGACCCCAGTTGTTTTCCTTGTCTTCCTCGATCGTGAAGTTGCCGACGTATTTTTTCAGCGTCGGCAGCGCTTCGCGCACCAGCGGCGCATGCACCTCTTCCCAATACTTGCGGAATTCCTCGCGCGAGACGTTGGCGTGCCGTTTGATGAAGCTGATATGTTTGATCACTTCTTTTCCTTTTTCGTTTCCTGCGCCTTGGCGCGCTCTCCGGACGGCGGCCAACATAGGCCGTCCGCTCCGCCGAACCCAATATCCATACCAGCCGATATCAGACGTCCCACATATCGAGAAATGTAAGATAGTTGACGTTTGAACGTTGACAGATCATTTGGTCAGGCCTTTTATTCAGCCTCCAGGTGAGCGGCGGTTCATTCACCCGGTCCCGCTGGGCCTGCCGCTCATGACGGGTCATTTTCTGAAAGAACAACGGACCGGTGAACTCGATCAGGTGGGAGGCCTGCAATGCTTCATGTTGCGAATGAGGATGTGAAAAAGGCGATCGGTGATGCGGTGAAGCCGCAGCTCATCGATGGCAAGTTCACGATGTCGGAAGGCGGAAAGACCTTCAAGACCTACAATCCGGCGACCGGCAAGGTGCTGGCTGAAGTGACCGAATCCACTGCCAAGGATGTCGATCTGGCCGTCGCCGCCGCGCGTCGTGCACTCGGCGGCGAATGGGGCAAGTTCAAGCCCTTCGACCGGCAGGCGGTGCTGCTGCGTCTGGCGGACCTGATCGACAAGCACTACGACGATCTCATTCTTCTCGATTCGCTCGATCTCGGATGCCCGATCACGAGCGGCGGTCCGAAGAAACAGCGCGCGATTGCACTGCTGCGATATTACGCCGGCATGGCCGTCGATATTCACGGCAATACGATCCAGAACTCCCAGGCCGGCGAGATCTTCAGCTACACGCTCAAGGAGCCGGTTGGCGTGGTCGGTTCGATCATCCCATGGAATGGTCCTTCGGGAATGGCCATCTGGAAGCTCGGACCCGCGCTTGCCGCCGGCTGCACCATCGTGCTGAAGCCGGCTGAACAAACGCCGCTGTCGGCGATCCGGATCGGTGAACTTTGCCTTGAGGCCGGCATCCCCGCTGGCGTCGTCAACATCGTCAACGGACCGGGACATATTGTCGGCGCGGCAATGGCCAGCCATCCCGGCATCGACAAGATTTCCTTCACGGGTTCGACGGAAACCGGTCAGGCCATCCTTCGCGCCGCGGCCGGAAACATCAAGAAGGTGACACTCGAGCTCGGCGGCAAGTCGCCCAATATCGTCTTTGACGATGCCGATCTCGACCTTGCGGCACGCGGTGCCGCGATGGCGGTGTTCCCGAACTCGGGTCAGATCTGTTCCGCCGGAACGCGGCTCTTTGTCCAGCGCGGCATTGCCGACAAGTTTGTCGAGAAGGTCGCAGAAGTCGGCAATTCACTGAAGATCGGCAATCCGCTCGATACCGGAACGCAGATCGGGCCGCTCGTCTCAGAAGAGCAGCTCACGCGTGTCATGAGCTATATCGAGAGCGGCAAGAGTCAGGGCGCCGTCGCTGTCAGCGGTGGAGAGCGCGTGACGACCGGTGATCTTGCCGGTGGCTATTTCGTGCCGCCGACGGTCTTTGCGAATGTGCAGGACGATATGAAGATCGCGCGGGAGGAAATCTTCGGGCCCGTCATCTCAAGCTTTGTTTTCGACACGATCGATGAGGTGGTCGAGCGTGCCAATGCCACGACCTACGGTCTGGGCAGCGGGGTCTGGACAACGAATCTTTCCACCGCGCACAAGGTCTCGCAGCGACTGCAGGCCGGTTCGGTCTGGGTCAATTGCTACCAGGCGATGGACGCGGCAGTGCCGTTTGGCGGTTACAAGATGAGCGGCAACGGGCGCGAATCCGGCCGTGATCAGATCCAGGATTACCTGGAAACCAAATCGATCTGGATTTCGCTCTGATCAGATTTCGACGGAATGAGGCCGCCGCGTTGTTCGCGGCGGCTTTTCGTCAGTTGATGCGGCGGGCGCCGGCCGAGGTTTCAGGCTCTGACGCCGATGCCGTTTCATCGACGGCGCGCATGCGCATCGCCATGCGATCGAGCTTCTCCACAAGCGGAGAAGGACCCTTGAGGAACTGAAGCTTTGCCGGAACGTCGAGCTGACGGTCGCCGGTGAAGCTTTCAATAGGCGCGGGCCGGCTGAAGTAATAGCCCTGAATGATGTCGCAGCCTTCGCCGGCGAGGAAGCGGATGTCGTTCTCGTTCTCGGCACCCTCTGCGACGATCTGCATGCTGAACGCCTTGCCGAGCCTGATGATCGTCTGGATGATCGCCTGCGCTCCCTCCGACTCCGACAGCGCCCTGACGAAGGACCGGTCGATCTTGATCTGGTCGAAGGGGAACCGCGAAAGATAGCTGAGAGACGAATAACCTGTGCCGAAGTCGTCCAGCGCGATGCGAATGCCCTGTCGCTTGAGTTCATGCAGCATCTGGAGCGCGCGCACGTCGTCATCGTGGATGAGGACGCTTTCGGTAATCTCGATCTCAAGCCGGTGAGGATCGAGGCCGGTCTCGGCAAGAACATCCTTGACCGATTGGACGAAACCCTTGTCTCGGAACTGGACGGGGCTGACATTGACGCTGACGCGCCGCAGCCATGGTGTCGCCTTCGCCGTGCGACATGCCTCGCGCAGCGCCCATTCGCCGATGCGAACGATCTTGCCGGATTCCTCGGCCAGCGAAATGAAATCGTCGGGATTGACCAGACCTTTTTCCGGGTGACGCCAGCGCAGCAGCGCCTCAAAACCGGTGATCGCCGCTTCCGACAGTGAGACCTGCGGCTGGTACCACAGTTCGAACTGGTTGGTTTCCAGCGCGAGTTCCAGATCGGCATCGAGCATGCGGCGGCGCTTCAACGCTATGTCCATGCCTTTCTCGAAAAGGAAATAGGCGTTGCGGCCGTTCTTCTTGGCCCGGTACAGCGCTGTATCGGCCTTGGTGACGAGTTCGTCCATGGACTGGGCATGATCGGGGCTGATGGCGATGCCGATCGAGCCGCCGCAGCGCAGCGAAATTCCGGGAGCCGCCTCGATCGGCTGGGACAGGGCGAGGATCATTCGGTGCGCCAGATCGACCGCCTGGCTGTCAAACTGGATATCGCGCTGGATGATGGCGAACTCATCGCCGCCGAGACGGGCGACCGTATCGATGCTGCGGGCCACTGCCTTCAGGCGCTGCGCCGTCACGCGGATGACCTGGTCGCCGGCCGGATGGCCGTGCAGGTCGTTGATGTCCTTGAAACGATCCAGGTCGACAAGAAACAACGCCATCTTGTTCTGCTGGCGTTGCGCTCGGGCGATGGCGTCGCTCAGGCGATCCTGAAACACGGTCCGGTTCGGCAGGTCGGTGAGCGGATCGTGATGGGCAAGGTGGCGGATGCGTTCTTCTGCCATCTTGCGCTCGCGCAGGTCCGAGATCGCGGAAACGCGGGTCCGGATGCCGCGATAGAGGATTTCGCGGCCACGGATTTCGACGGGAATGGCATTGCCACTCCGGTCAATCACGAAAGTCTCCACAAGCGGCGATTCCGGGTTGGCGAACTGATGCCGGAGATTGGCCTGATCGTCGGGAATGAAGAGCCCGGTCAATGCCCGTCCCTTGAGCTCCGACAAAGGCATCCCCATGATGTTTTCAAGGGCGTTGTTGCCGTCCACGATATGGCCGTTGACCGATATGACGATCGCTTCGAATGTCGCGTTGGCCAGCGCTGAAAGCCGCTCGGCCTCTTCGGCGGTGCGTCTGGCATCCGCCTCCGTGACCTTGGAATATTCCTCCGCCTGGATGTTATCCATCAGCGAGTTGAACAGGTGCGTCAGGCGCTCTGCCTCGTCGCCAGGCGAGATGGGCAGGCGCATGTTGAGATCGGCGTTGCCGCTGACAAGGCTCGTCAGCGCGTCCTCAACGTGGCCGATGCCGAGGCGGCTGCCATGTTCCGCGAAGTTCAGGCCGGCATCCTCGCTGCCCGCATCAACCCGGATCTTGTAGATCCGATTGAGGGCGTAGAAGAACACGATCGAGATACCGAAGCTCCAGCCGAAATTGACGCCTACGCCGGTGAGCTGAACCATAAGTTGGTCGAAGCGATTGTCGAGCGGGAGGTTCTCCAGCGGCGCGAAGAAGACAAGGCCAACGGTGCCGACGACTCCGGCCGCGCCATGAACGCCGATCGCGCCGACCGCGTCATCGATCCGCAGGTGTCGTTCCAGCCAGATATTCGCCCATACGGCGGCGCTTCCGCCGAGTATGCCGATCATCATCGCACCCTGCGGCTGGAGCACGTAGCAACCGGCTGTAATGGCGACCAGCCCGCCGAGCATTCCTGAGATTGTCTTGTCGGGCGACACCTGACCGCCGTCCTGGATCATGCTGATGATATAGGCCGCAGCCGATCCCGTGCCCGCTGCAATGACCGTGTTGGCGATGGTGTGGGCGATGCCGGAGTTGCCGGCCATGGTTGAGCCGCCATTGAAGCCGATCCAGCCGACGAACAGCAGCAATGCCCCCGCGGTCGCCAGGACCGGGCTGTGCCCGTGGATGCGGACCGGTCGCCCTTCGGCGTCGAAGCGACCGCGCCGCGCCCCAAGGACGATGCAGGCGGCAAGGGAAATCCATGCGCCGGTCGCGTGGACAACGGTGGAGCCGGCGAAATCGACAAAGCCCATATGGCTGAGAAAGGCGCTGGCGTTATCGTTCAGTCCAGCGCCCCAGGCCCAGTGAACGAATACCGGATAGATCAGGCCGGCGGTGATGATCGAGCACAGGACGTAGGCCGTCAGTTTCATGCGTTCCGCGACAGCACCCGAGACAATAGTGGCAGCCGTACCGCAGAACATGACCTGGAAGACAAAGAAGACCAGCTCCCATTGCGACAGATCATTGAGGAAGAAGGTTCGATTGTCGCTGCCGACCGGCCAGTCGCCGGCAACGCCAAACGCGATCATGAAGCCGACCGCACCGAAAATGACGACGGAAACGACGAAATCCAGAAGGTTCTTCTGCGCGACGTTGATCGCGTTCTTCGACCGGACCATACCGGCTTCGAGCAGCAGGAAGCCGACCTGCATGAGCAGCACAAGCGCCGCCGCGACCAGGGTCCAGACATAGTCGATATTGACCGATGCGGATTCCAGCGCGGCAAGGCGTGCTTCCATCGAAGCAACATCGGGTGCGGCGGCCATTCCATCGGTTGCGAATATCGAAAGGCACATTCCTGCCAGTGCCAGACGTCGCAAATTCATCGCAGCCATGGGCGATGCGGCCCCCATCCTCATCCGTGTCCGTCAGGAGCCTAGGCGTCAGGGGTTAAAAAGCCATTTCGAGGGCAGTGTCTAAACTGCTGATATATTAGGCAATACCGCTCGGAATTGGCTTAATCGCAGTTTACTTTTGGCCGCATTGCAACCGATGCCTGATCGCGCACTGAAAGCACCACCTAAGCGTGTGATATCAACCCTCACCGATCGGGGCGTACGATTTCCCGAAGGCGCTCAAAATATATTTTCCCCAACCAAGGGTATGATTTGAAATTTTGCCGTGCTAGGCCTGTAATCGCCGGTCTCCACGGTTGAAATCATATGTATAAATAACGTTCGGGGAGTGGAGTAATGTATAAAATGATTATGGTTCCGGTTGATCTTGAACATCTGGATAAGCAGGAAAAATCACTAAGCGCGGCAAGTGATCTATCGAATCATTATAAAGCAGAAATAGTATATGTTGGCGTTACAACGGAGGCGGCGAGCCCTATCGCGCATACGCCGGCCGAGTTCGCCGGCAAACTTGAGGCATTTGCCGCTGCGCAGGGTGAAGCCCGTGGTCACAAGGCGTCAGCAAAGGCCTATGCGAGCCACGATCCGGCCCGCGATCTCACGGAAACGCTGCTGAAGGCCGCGAAGGAAACGGGCGCCGACCTCGTAGTCATGGCGTCGCATGTGCCGACATTCGCCGATCATCTTTTCCATTCTCATGGCGGCGGAATTGCGAGCCGTGCCGGCATCTCCGTCTTTGTCGTGCGCTGACGCGCCGGGACGATGCCACACACCGCGCGCAGACGCTTGCGTGCGACGAATTACTTTTGGAGGGCAACAATGACAGAAGAAACCGATGTGGCGATCGAGGCCATTCCCGCACCCGAGGGAGCGACCCAGATCATTGAGACCGACTACGAGATCGGACAGGACAACATCACCCCATCGATAGGTTCGTTCGGGCTCGATATCCACAATCCGGTATTTCTGATCTCCGGGCTGACCATCGTCGCATTTGTCGTGCTGACACTGGCGTTTCAGACGAGCCTTGATCCGGTATTCGCCGATTTGCGCGGTTGGCTGACGTCGACCTTCGACTGGTTCTTCCTGCTTGCGGGCAACATCTTCGTCATCCTGTGCCTGTTCCTGATCGTTTCGCCATACGGCAAGATCCGCATCGGCGGGAGCGAGGCGACGCCTGATTATTCCTACAGCGGCTGGTTCGCGATGCTTTTTGCAGCCGGAATGGGTATCGGGCTCATGTTCTATGGCGTTTCCGAGCCGATCTCGCATTTCAATTCGTCGCTGGGCGGCACCGCGCTGGAGAACGGCGTGCGGACCGACTGGGCGCCGCTTGGCGCTGCTGCGGGCAATGCGCTTGAGGCGGAACGGCTTGGCATGGCGGCAACCATCTTCCACTGGGGCCTACATCCCTGGGCGGTCTATGCGGTCGTTGCCCTGGCGCTCGCGCTCTTTGCGTACAACAAGGGTCTTCCGCTGACGATCCGGTCGATCTTCTATCCGGTTTTTGGCGAGCGCGTATGGGGATGGACAGGCCATATCATCGATATTCTCGCCGTCTTCGCGACGTTGTTCGGTCTTGCGACATCGCTGGGGATCGGCGCTGAACAGGCCAATGCCGGCCTCAACTTCCTCTTCGGCATTCCCGTTACCGAGACATCGAAGGTCATACTGATCCTCTGCATAACCGCTATCGCGCTGACATCGGTCCTTGCGGGGCTGGATGCCGGGGTCAAGCGCCTTTCGGAAATCAACATGGTCCTGGCGCTGGTGCTTCTGCTCTTTGTGATCTTCGTCGGGCCAACCGGTGAAATCCTGTCGGGATTCTTCAACAATCTCGTTGCGTATGGCGAGTATCTGCCGGCGCTTTCGATGCCCTTCGGCAGGGAGGATACGAATTTCAGCCAGGGCTGGACGTCATTCTACTGGGCATGGTGGATTTCATGGTCGCCATTTGTCGGCATGTTCATCGCCCGGGTCAGCCGCGGCCGGACGGTCAGGGAATTCATGGTCTGCGTTCTCCTCATTCCCTCCCTCGTCTCCGTGCTCTGGATGACCGCATTCGGCGGTACGGCAATCCACCAGATCGTCAATGACGGCTACACGGCGGTTGCCGATGCGGCGCTGGAACTTAAACTTTTCCAGATGCTTTCCGCGCTGCCGCTGGCGCAGATCACGTCCTTCGTCGGCATCGTGCTGGTGATCGTGTTCTTCGTCACGTCATCCGATTCCGGTTCGCTGGTGATCGATACGATCACAGCCGGGGGCAAAGTTCATGCGCCGTTGCCGCAGCGCGTGTTCTGGGCAACATTCGAAGGGCTCGTGGCAATCGCGCTGCTGCTTGGGGGTGGCCTTACGGCGTTGCAGGCGATGGCGGTTTCGACGGGGTTCCCGTTCGCGATCATTCTGCTCCTTGCCTGCTATTCAATCATCAAGGGGCTTGCCAGCGAACCGCGCTGACAGCCTTTCCCAGCAACCAGAGGGCCGCCGCAACATCCGGTGCGGCGGCCTTGCCTATCGGGCTGCCGCATCTGCGGTGCGGACGAGGAGCTCGACACGGTCGCCGGCACAGCGCGCTCTTGAGAACTGAATCGGATCGCTTTCACCAAGCCCGTTGAGGCTCTCGATGACGAGCACGGGCTGCCCCTCGCGAAGGCCGAGCAGTCGTGCGTCACCGGTGCTGGCGACATCCGCGAAGATTCGATTTTCAAGCCGCGCGTAGTCTTCTGCGCCAAAGCGGGCGAGCGCGGCCGTCAGCGAGCCGGTCTCCGCATAGGCCGCTACAAGATCGGGAAAGCGGTCGGCGGAGAACCAGCTCGTCGTAACGCTGAACCCGATACCATCCGCCATGTAGAGCGTTTCGATTTCGATCAGATCGCTGCCGGCGGGCACCGCGAGGCTGCGCGCCAGCGCGCCGCTCGCCCGAATCCGTCCACTTGATATCAGACGTCCGCGCGGTTCGCGGTTCTGCGCCTGGATGATCTCTGAAAATCGGGTCCGCTGACCGATGGGGTAGCGGATGCGTTCGGGCTGCGCAGTGACGAAGGTGCCGCGGCCTCTTTGAGAAAGGATCAGCCCTTCTCCGGCGAGCATGGCGAGGGCGCGCCGTACGGTGTGCCGGTTCACGCCAAACGATTCCGCGAGTGCCGTATCGGCGGGTATGCGCTGGTCGGGCAGATAGCGGCCATTGCGAATATCGGCGCGGATGGCGTCAGCAACCTGGCGCCAGAGCGCGATCCCGACAGGATCCGAGAGGGGCTGGGCTGGCGTCACAGGCCTGTCATTTCTCCGAGCTATTCTCCGTATATTCCTAATAGTCTATACAAATAGACTTTTCTAGGCAATCGATCAGAATGCTGATTTGCGGGAAAGCAGAAGTGATGGCCGAGGGACAGGCGCGACCGGGTATCGAGGATGAGCGGCAATCGGCGATGCGAATATTTTCGCTTGCGCCGGCCGAAGCACTCCGCAGCGCGGCGCAGAATGTGAACAAGCCCGCCTATGAGCGACTGCGCGGTCCGGAAACCGGGCTGGTCATGCTTCGCGGCCGCACCGGCGGGGGCGGCGAAGCATTCAATGTGGGAGAAGCCACGGTCACGCGATGCAGCGTCAGGCTGGCCAGCGGCGAGGTCGGCCACGCCTATATTCTCGGACGTGACGGCGAGCGTGCCGAGTGCGCTGCCTGGCTCGACGGCCTGTGGCAGAACCCCGCGACCCGCGCAACGGTCGAAGACAGGGTGCTGGCGCCGCTCGCGGCCGCGATCGCCGCCGAAGAGCGTACCGTCGCGGCGAAAAGCGCCCGCACGAAGGTCGAATTCTTCACGATGGTCAGGGGAGAAGACTGATGGGCGCGATGAGCACCGCCATCCAACGAGGTTTCGACGATCCGGTGCACGATTCACAGCGCGCCTTCCGTGCAATCATGGCGGCGCTTGCCGAACCGGGTCTGGAAATGGCGCTCGATGTTCCAGCCTTCGTGCCCGAGCCCCTGCATCCCGCGGCCGCCACGATCCTGCTGACGCTTTGCGACTATGATACGCCCGTTCATCTTGAAGGCGTTCTCGCCGCGCGTCAGGGCGTGCGCGATTTTCTCGGGTTCAACACCGGGGCGCCGCTTGCTGCCGGGCCCGCCGAAGCGGCATTCGCCGTTGCCGGCTACAATGGCGGTCTGCCCGATCCGACGCAGTTTTCGCAGGGCACGGCCGAATATCCCGACCGTTCAACGACGCTCATTCTTGCACTAGGCGACGCCAGACCCGGCCAGGCGGTCGGGTTGCGCGGGCCGGGGATCGCCGACATGCGGACAACGTCGCTACCGGGCATCGACCATGCCTACTGGCGCGTGCTTGCCAACAACCGGGCGGCCTATCCGCTGGGCATCGACGTGATCTTCACAATGGGGCGCCGCATCGTCGGTCTGCCGCGTTCGACGCGCATCGCCATTCAGGGGGGCTAGCCAATGTATGTCGCGGTCAAGGGTGGCGAAAAGGCCATTGCCGAAGCGCACAGGCTGCTGGCGGAGGACCGTCGGGGCGATCCCGATGTCGCCGAGATCGGAACGGACCAGATCGCCTCGCAGCTGACGCTGGCGGTGGACCGCGCAATGGCGGAAGGCTCGCTTTACGATCGCGGTCTGGCCGCGCTCGCCATCAAGCAGGCGAGAGGCGATCTGATAGAAGCGATATTCCTGCTGCGCGCTTACCGGACGACACTGCCGCGTTTTGGATATTCGGCGCCGCTGGAGACGCAGGACATGCTGCTGCGGCGTCGCGTGTCGGCCGTCTTCAAGGACCTGCCGGGCGGCCAGATCCTCGGGCCGACCTTCGACTACACCCATCGGTTGCTCGACTTCGACCTGGAATCGCCGGGCGAAATGCCGGACGCCGAAAGCTTCGACGCCGATGTCGTCCATGGAACGGTGCCTCGGATCACAGACCTCATCAACAATGAGGACGGGATGATCGAGCCGGATGTGCGAAGCGATCCGGAGGTTGAACCTGACGATCTGACGCGCGAGCCGCTCGCCTTTCCCGCAGACCGGTCACTGCGGCTTCAGGCGCTTGCGCGCGGCGACGAGGGATTTTTGCTGGCGCTCGGCTATTCCACCCAGCGCGGTTACGCGCGCACACATCCATTTGCCGGCGAAATAAGATTCGGAATGGTCGAGGTCGAGTTCTTCGTGGAGGAACTCGGATTTGCGGTAACGCTCGGCCGGGTGTCCGTGACGGAATGCCAGATGGTGACCCAGTTTCGCGGCACGCCAACGCAGCCGGCACAGTTCACGCGCGGTTACGGCCTCGTCTTCGGTCAGTCGGAACGCAAGTCAATGTCGATGGCGCTGGTCGACCGGGCACTGCGACGCGCTGAGTTCGACGAGGATCTCGTGGCGTCGGCGCAGGACGAGGAATTCGTCCTTTCCCACTGCGACAACATCCAGGCGACCGGTTTCATCGAACATCTCAAGCTACCGCACTATGTCGACTTCCAGGCCGAGCTGGAACTGCTGCGCAAGATCAGGCGCGGCCAAGACGAGCGGAATGCTGCCCAGGAGGCTGCCGAATGAATAAGCAGCACTACAATTTCGCCTATCTCGACGAGCAGACAAAACGGATGATCCGCCGCGCGATCCTGAAAGGGATAGCGGTACCCGGCTATCAGGTGCCGTTCGCGAGCCGTGAGATGCCCATGCCCTATGGCTGGGGGACCGGCGGCGTGCAGGTGACCGCAGCAGTGCTGGGCCGGGACGATGTCCTGAAGGTCATCGATCAGGGCAGCGACGATACGACGAACGCGGTGGCGATCCGTGGCTTTTTCAAAAAGACCGCAGGGGTGGAGACGACCACGCAAACCCGTGAGGCGACGGTCATACAGACCCGCCACCGTATCCCCGAAGAACCGCTCAAGGCTCACCAGATCCTCGTCTATCAGGTGCCTATTCCCGAGCCGCTGCGGTTTCTTGAACCGCGCGAAACGGAGACGCGCAAGATGCATGCGCTCAGCGAATACGGGCTGATGCATGTGAAGCTCTATGAGGACATTACCCGGCACGGCCATATCGCGACGACCTATGCCTATCCAGTGCAGGTCGACGGGCACTATGTGATGGACCCGTCGCCGACGCCGAAGTTCGACAATCCTAAGATGCAGCGCATGGCGGCGTTGCAGCTGTTCGGTGCCGGCCGCGAGAAGCGCATCTACGCGATCCCGCCGCATACCGAAGTCGTCAGTCTCGATTTCGACGATCACCCGTTTTCGATCCAGCAATGGGACAGGCCCTGCGAGCTTTGCGGCGCGCGCGACAGCTATCTCGACGAGATCGTCCTCGACGACAAAGGCAAGCGGATGTTCGCCTGTTCTGACACCGATCATTGCGAGCGTCGCCAATCGGCCCAGGGGGAGGCGCGTCATGGTTGAGGGCGACATGAAGCACGGGCCACTGCTCCGGGTGAACCGTCTGACTAAATTCTATGGCGCACGCACGGGGTGCCGCGACGTTTCCTTCGAACTCTGGCCCGGCGAAGTCCTCGCCATTGTCGGCGAATCCGGGTCGGGCAAGACGACGCTGCTTTCCTGTCTGTGGGGCGACCTGATGCCGACCGCCGGCAGTATCGAATACCGGATGCGTGACGGGCGCATGCGCGATGTCATGCGCCTTTCAGAAGCCGAGCGACGACTGCTGATGCGCACCGACTGGGGATTTGTCAGGCAAAATCCGGCGGACGGGCTGCGCATGAACGTTTCCGCCGGCGCGAATGTCGGCGAGCGTCTGATGGCAGTCGGCGCACGCCACTACGGCAACATCCGCAGCGAGGCGAGCGACTGGCTCGGCCGCGTCGAAATTGCAACCGATCGTATCGATGACATGCCGCGCCAGTTCTCCGGCGGGATGCGTCAGCGACTTCAGATCGCGCGCAACCTCGTCACCGGCCCGAGGCTGGTCTTCATGGATGAGCCGACCGGCGGTCTGGATGTCTCGGTGCAGGCGCGCCTGCTCGATCTGCTGCGCGGACTCGTCGCCGACCTTTCGATTGCCGTGGTCATCGTGACCCACGATCTTGCCGTCGCGCGGCTGCTTTCCCATCGCATGCTGGTCATGCGCGGTGGCGTGGTTGTCGAGGAAGGCCTGACCGATCAGGTGCTCGACGACCCGCAGGCCGAATATTCCCAACTTCTTGTCTCATCCATCCTGCAGGCCTGAACCATGCAAGAACGATTGCGCATTTCCGGTCTCGACAAGACCTTCACCCTGCATCTTCAGGGCGGCACCGTCATCCCCGTTATGAAGGATGCGAACCTTTCCGTATCGGAAGGCGAGTGCGTCGCGCTCGCCGGACCGTCGGGCGCTGGAAAGAGCTCGCTCCTGCGCATGATCTATGCGAACTACCGCGCGAATGCCGGCGAAATCCTGATCCGCGAACAGGATACGATGACCAATATCGTGACCGCCGATCCGCGCAAGATCATCGAACTCAGGCGCAGCACGATCGGCTATGTCAGCCAGTTCCTGAGGGTCATACCACGTGTCAGCGCCATCGATATCGTCGCAGAACCTGCCGTCGTGCAGGGGAGGGCGGGTGACGATGCGCGCGATGCGGCCAGGGCGCTTCTGGCGCGTCTCAATCTGCCCGAGCGCCTCTGGGCCCTGCCGCCCGCCACCTTCTCAGGTGGTGAACAGCAGCGCGTCAACATCGCGCGCGGTTTTCTGTCTTCCTACGATCTGTTGCTGTTGGATGAGCCGACCGCTTCGCTCGATGCGGCAAACCGCAGGGTCGTCATGGACATGATCGGCGAGAAGAAAGCTGCCGGTGTCGCGATCGTCGCGATCTTTCATGACGAGGAGGTGCGCGACGCCATCGCCGACCGCGTGGTCGACGTAACCGATTTCACCGATGCGGAGCGCGTTGCCTGATGACGCGGCTCAGCGAAACGCCGCTAGTCCATCCGACAGCCGAGATCAGCCAGTCGGTCCTCGGGCGATATACGGAAGTCGCCGAGCGGACACGCATCAATGAATGCGAGATCGGCGACTATTCCTATCTGATGCAGGACTGTTCGGCATGGTGCGCGACGATCGGCAAGTTCGCCAACATCGCGGCGGCGGTGCGGATCAACGCCACCAATCATCCGATGTGGAGGGCGACATTGCACCACTTCACCTACCGGGCGTCCGACTACTGGCCGGACGCGGAACACGAGACCGATTTCTTTGCCTGGCGAAGGAGCCACAGGGTGACGATAGGTCATGATATCTGGATCGGTCATGGCGCGACGATCCTGCCCGGCATCACCGTCGGCAACGGCGCGGTGATCGGCGCAGGCGCCGTTGTCACGAGGGACGTCGCCCCGTACACGATCGTTGGCGGCGTGCCCGCTCAGCCGATCCGCGAACGTTTCCCGCGCGCGCTGGGAGAGCGGCTCGACGCCCTCGCATGGTGGGACTGGGACCATGCGAGGCTGCGCGTCGCGCTTGACGACTTCAGAGGACTGGACGCGGAGGCCTTCGTTGAAAAATATGACGTATAGCCGGCTATTTTTCCGCTAGTCGATTCTCAAGCAGGGCCGACAACTCGACATCCGCCCGCTCGGTAAGCGAGACATAGGTAAAAATCATCGTTTCGCGGCTCGTTACCATCTGCCCCGGAAATGGCATGTACACCAGTTCGCGGGTCGCAAACGCCGGCGAGGCAGTGCCGATCTGCCAGTTCGCATTGATGGCGGCATCGACAAGATGCAGCGTCAGCCCGTCGCTGCCGAGACGCTGGAACGGGATACCCGCCAGTCGCAGATAGCTTGTCTTGTCTTCGGCGGCGCGAAATCCGTCGATGAATGCCGTTGCGAGGACTTGAAGTTCCTCGACACGCTCGCGTTCGGTTCCCCCATGAATATGGGAATGAAGGTGCTCGGCGCCGTGCGGATGGTTGTGGCCGGGCCCATGATCGTGCCCGTGACTGTGGTGGTCGTGGCCATGCGAGTGATCATGGTCATGGTGATGACCGTGGCCATGATGATGGTGGTGATGTCCATGGCTCATGGCGCTACTCCACGTCCGGGCCGTGCGGGATCGTGACCGGCTTATCGATGATGCCTTTGTGCGAACCCATCTTGCCGTGGGAGACGAGCGTGCCGAGCACGTCGACAATGACGCGGGTAGCTAGGAGCGCCGTAATGTCCGACGTATCATAGGGCGGCGAAACCTCGACCACCTCAAGGCCGCATATTCCCTCGGCGGCGACGAGCGAAACCAGCTCCAGCGCCTCGCGCGGCAGGAATCCGCCCGGCTCGGGCCAGCCCGTGCCGGGGACGAAGCCGCAATCCACGCTGTCGATATCGAAGGAGATGTAGACCGCGTCGGCATCCTTCCACGCCAGTTCGAGCGCGCGGGCGGCCGTCTCGGCAAGGCCGAGTTCCTCGATGTCGCGGATGGTGAAGATGTTGGTGTTGCGGCGGCGCGCTTCCTCCACTCCCTCGCGCGGAACCTGCCAGCCGCCGATGCCGACCTGGACGAGGTTGACGGCCGGGACGTTGACGAGGTCGGTCGCGTGGAACCATGGCGTCGTGTGCATCCGCTCGTCGAGATCCTTTTCCTGGATATCGATGTGGCGGTCGAAATGGACGATGCCGATACGCCTGGACGTGCATTGGGCGATGCCGCGGACGCAGGGAAAGCCGATCGAATGGTCACCGCCGATCATGATCGGCAACGCGCCCGACGAGAAGACGTGGCTGACCGCGCGGCTGATCTGGTCGAATGTCTTTTCGATATTGGCAGGAATTGTGAAGACGTCACCCACGTCGCAAAGGGTCATCTGCTCGCGCAGGTCGATGCCCATTTCGTAGTTGTAGGGATTGTAGAGCGCCGAAATCTTCCGCACGCCCTGCGGTCCGAAACGGGTCCCGGGCCGATAGGTGGTGCCGCCGTCGAAGGGGATGCCGACAATGGCCGCATCATACATGCCGACCTTGGTGACATCCTCGATATAGGGCGCCTTCAGGAACGTGTTGATGCCGGCATAGTGGGGCAGTTCGCCGCGCGAGAATGTCGGGATCGACTTGTCTTCAAGGCTGTCGGAGCCGGTCAGGCCCATGCGCAGCGCCCATTGCTTTTCCTTCTGCCATGCTGCGCGCGGCAGGGTGCCTTCCTTTTCCGCCGCCTTCCAGCCGCGCAGCTGCATCTTGTCGAAATTGGGATGGTGCGCGTGACTGCGGGGCGTCCCAGTCAGGGCGCCTGCCTTGCGGCTGCGGCGTTGCGGTTGGTCGAATAGGGCGTCGTGCATGGGAAGATTTCCTCTTTTCACACGGAGGCGGCGGGATCGGGCAGCAGCGCACCCATAGCAGGCGGCGGTTCGCTGACTCCGTCCTTGAGTCTCAGATCGTAGGTAATTGTCGCACCATAGGCTTCGGGCGCAACCGGGTCATGACGGACCTTGTCGAAAACAAGCATACGCGTGCCCAGCTTGAAGGCTTCCTGGATATCGTGCGTCACCATGAAGACGGTCATCGCCTGTTCGCGCCAGAGCTGGAGCAGCAACTCCTGCATGTCGTTGCGGATGCCCGGATCGAGCGCGCCGAAAGGTTCATCAAGCAGAAGAATGGCCGGCTTCTTCAAAAGCGCCTGCGCAATGGCGAGCCGCTGCTGCATGCCGCCAGATAGTTGAGCGGGGTAGCGCTTTGCAGCGGGTGCAAGGCCGATCCGCTCCAGTGTTTCCCTGACTTCGGCGCGTGCCTTCCGGCGGGCGCCGCCAAACAGCTTGCCCGTGACCGGCGAGGCGGCGAATTCGCTGGCGAGGATCAGATTGTCTTCGACCGTGAGGTGCGGAAACACCGAGTAGCGCTGGAAGACGATACCCCTTTCAGGGGTCGGTTCATCGGGCAGCGGCACACCGTCGAGCTCAATGGCGCCGCCCGTCGGACGGGTATTGGAGAGCAGCATCTGCAGGAAGGTGGACTTGCCGCAGCCGGAGGCGCCGACGATGGTGCAGAAGGTGCCGGCGGCGATATCGAGGTTGAGGCGTTCAAGAACGAGCACGTCGCCAAAGCGCATGGAAACATTCTTTACAGCGACTTTCGGGGGTGTCTTCACAGGCTGTTCCCTCCCGCGTGATGCCAGGGGAATGCGCGTCTGGAAACGATCAGAAGCAACCGGTCGATCAGGTAGGCGAGGAGCGTGATCCAGATCACGTAGGGCAGGATGACATCCATCGCCAGATAGCGTCGCACAAGAAAGATCCGGTAGCCGAGGCCCGAGGTCGAGGCGATGGCCTCGGCCGAAATCAGGAAGATCCACGCCGGGACGAGGCCCAGCCGGATTGCGGTGATGAGGTGCGGCAGGATCTGCGGAAGGACGAGGCGCGTGGTCATCTGCCAGACCGATGCGCCGAGGGTTTCCGCCTTGATGATCAGTTCGCGCGGGATATTCATCACCGCCTGCGCGACGGACCGGACCATGACGGGCGCCGTCCCGACCACGATCAGGACGACCTTCGAGACCTCGCCAAGACCGAAGATGATGAAAAGGATCGGCAGGATGGTGATGGGCGGGATCAGGGAGAAACTCGCGATAAAGGGCGCAAGGCTGCTGCGGATATGGGGGATGAAACCGATGGCAATCCCGAGAACCAGTGCGATCAGGGTAGCCGTGCCGACGCCGGCGCCGAGACGCCAGAGACTGTCGAGCGTGTCGCCGAGCAGGAGATAGTCGCCGCTGCGTTTGTCTGCGACGAAGGCCATCGACCAGAAGGTCGATGCCATGTCGCCCAGCGAGGGCAGCAGCTTGTCGGCCGGATTGTCGAGACGGCGGTAGTGGCTGGCGATCGCATAGCTGACGATCAAGGCGGCGAATGGAAGCAGGCCGAGCAGAACCGCCGTCCTGCGCGAGGGTGTCCGGTTGATGATCCGCATGCCGCCCCCCAATAGGCTGGGAGCCGCGGCCGGACAGGCCGCGGCTGCCAGTCAGTTTGTCAGAGGCCGCCGTCGGCCGCCATCTTCATGTAGGTCGTGTCAAACCGCAGTTTGACATTGTTCTTGTCGCCATAGATCGAACCGTCCGGGAACGAAACGCCGACGAATTCCGGGCTCGGTGCGCCTTCTCCGAGAATGCCCTTGTCGAACAGGAATTCGGCCACGAACTTCATCGTCTTGGGCAGTTCCGCCGCAGCGGTGAAGGTCACGGCATCGGCCGGCGTGAAGAACATCTTCGTCGTGGAGAGCTGCGCGTCATAGCCGGCAAGATCCGTGCCTGAAGCCTCCGCCATGGCGGTGCGGGCCTTCTTGCCCTCTTCGCTGTCGGACGACATGATCCCCATCAATTCGTACCAAGCGCCGACCAGCGCCTTGCCGAAATTGGGGTTGTCCTTAAGCGTTTCGGTGTTGACCATCATGATGTCGATGATTTCGCCGGGAATGCCCGAGCTGTTGAAGACCTCGGTCGCGTTATCCTGCGCCACGATCTCCGAAAGAAGCGGGTTCCACGTCACGACCGCGGTAACGTCGGGCGTCGCGTAGGCTGCGATCATGTCGGCGTCGGAGGTGTTGACGACGGTAATGTCCTTCTCCGACATGCTCACGGTTTCGAGTGCGCGGGCGAGCAGGTAGTGCGACACCGAAAGCTCGACCAGATTGACCTTCTGGCCCTTGATGTCGGCGAGGGTCTTCTTGTCCTTCAGGATGATGCCGTCATTGCCGTTTGAGTAGTCACCGACGATCAGTGCGGTCGTATCGACGCCGCCACCGGCGGGAATGGAAAGCGCGTCCATGTTGGTCATGGAGCAGCCGTCATATTCGCCCGCGGTATACTGGTTGATGGATTCCACATAGTCGTTGATCTGCACGATATCGACGCTGATGCCGTATTTGTCGGCCCACTTCTTCATGATGCCGGAATCCTGGAGATAGCCCCAGGGCATCCAGCCCACGTAGATAGACCAGCAGACCTTGAAATCCGTCTTCTCAGCCGCCTGGACCGACAAGGGTGCGAGCGGCAGCGCGAGCGCCGCGGCAAAGCAGATCGATTTGAGGAAATTCCTGTTCATGCGTCTATGCCCTTCCTGTGTTCGCGGCCGCCCCTGTTGTTGCAAGACGGCGTTTTTCATCAGGGTCTGCAAAGCGCACGAAGCCGGGAGCCAAGTTTGCGCGCCGCAAACCTGTGCAGTTAACTCCCGGGATTTTGTCCCGCCGTGTCGCTGGCCGGTTGTCGGCGACCTGCGTGCACCTCTCGGACCAGACGTTTCGCAGGGAAAACCGGAACCCTAGGCGCGCTGCACGCAAGTGTTTTAGCAACAGCTATGCCAAAGACCCGCCAGGACCATGACGGTTCCGAATAACAGGTTAAATTACAATAGGTTGTAAAGGTTCGCCCATCGGCGCTTCCGGTTTCTCGCGCCCGCCGCAATGTGACGGGAAATTGTGCAGTGGATCCAATGTGCCCGCAAAACAGGCAGCGGTGGCAAAAGTGCTGCCGGTGGTCGCAGGCGAACCGCGCCGATTTCATCAAAGCGTCATCAAAACGCAAAGTAGGCGTCAACTGGCTGGGGTAGCGGTTGGCCGTGAATGAAGATGCGGGAGAGCGGCGATGACGGCCATTTCGGTGGACAATCTCTGCAAGACGTTTCGCGGCCGCAAGGCGCTGAACGATGTGTCGCTGAAAATAGAGCCGGGTGAGATGGTTGCGCTGATCGGCGCGTCCGGCTCCGGCAAGTCTACGCTGATCCGTCACGTTGCGGGGCTCGTCACGTCGGACACCGGTGCTTCACGCATCGTCGTCAATGGCCGCATCATGCAGGAAAACGGTAGGCTGTCGGGCAACGCACAGCACCTGCGGCGCGAGATCGGCGTCATCTTCCAGCAATTCAATCTGGTCGGCCGCCTTTCAGTGATGTCCAACGTTCTTGTCGGGCTGCTGAGCCGCCTGCCAGGCTGGCGCGGCAATCTCGGGTTATTCGGTCGCGATCACAAGCTGACGGCAATGCGCGCGCTGACCCGGGTCGGTATCAACGAAATGGCCCTTCAGCGCGCCTCGACCCTTTCGGGCGGTCAGCAACAGCGTGCGGCGATCGCGAGAACTCTGGTCCAGGGCGCGCAGCTCATTCTTGCCGATGAACCCATTGCATCGCTTGATCCTGCATCGGCGAAGCGCGTCATGGAGACGCTTTCGTCGATCAACGAACAGGACGGGATTACCGTCGTGGTGTCGCTCCATCAGGTCGAGTATGCGCGCCGCTTCTGCCCGCGCACGATCGCGCTTGCCGACGGGAAGATCGCCTTCGACGGTCCGAGCGAACATCTGACCACCGAATTCCTTCGCGGCATCTATGGCGAAGCCAGCGAGGAACTGATCCTGCCCGATGCGCCGGTCCGCGGCACCCGTCCCGCACCGGTGCCGGACCTGCGCGAGCCTGTTTTCGCCGGAGCGTAGGTCCGCCGGCCGCGGCTCTTTGATTTTCACGCGTATTCAACCGTTCAACAGGGAGACTGATCCATGAACGCCATTACCAAGACCATCGCCGTCGCCGCACTCGCGGCCGGCCTTGCGACGACTGCCCATGCCGAGATGAAGGAAATCAATTTCGGCATCATCTCCACCGAATCCCAGCAGAACCTGAAGCCGATCTGGGAACCCTTCCTGAAGGATATGGAAGCCCAGACGGGCATGAAGGTGAACGCGTTCTTCGCGTCCGACTATGCCGGCGTCATCGAGGGCATGCGCTTTGGCAAGGTGCAGGTTGCCTGGTTCGGCAACAAGAGCGCGATGGAAGCTGTCGACCGTTCCGGCGGCGAAGTCTTCGCCCAAACCGTGGATGGCGAAGGCAACCCCGGTTACTGGTCGGTCCTCGTCACCAGCAAGGACAGCCCGCTGAACTCGCTCGAAGACGTTCTCAAGTGCGACGGCACGCTTAACTTCGGCATTGGCGATCCGAATTCGACCTCGGGCTATCTCGTCCCGACGACCTTCGTTTTCGCGAAGAACAACGTCGATCCCAAGACCTGCTTCAAGACCGTGCGCAACGCCAATCACGAAACCAATGCGCTGGCCGCAGCCAACAAGCAGGTCGACGTTGCGACCAACAATACAGAGAACATGTCGCGTCTTGAAAAGACCAATCCGGAAGCCTTCGCCAAGCTAAAGGTGATCTGGAAGTCGCCGCTCATCCCGTCCGATCCGATCGTCTGGAAGAGCGACCTCGACGAAGGCACAAAGGCGCGCGTCTACAAGTTCTTCATGTCGTATGGGCGCCTCGGCACGCCTGACGAAGTCGCCCATGCGCGCGAAGTTCTGGCCGGTCTGCAGTGGGCCCCCTTCAAGCCCTCGTCCGATGCGCAGCTCTATCCGATCCGCATCCTCGAAATCTCGAAGCAGATGTTCAAGATCAATGGCGACGATCAGCTGAACGCTGACCAGAAGACTGCCAAGATCAAGGAACTGGAAGCCCAGAAGGCTGACATCGAAGGCCTGATGGCCCGCGTTCCGCAGTCGTAGGTCCGACTGCATCCGAACTGGCCGGTGCCGGTCCCTCAACCCGAGTGGCCGGCACCGGATCGACCAGACCCCATGTGTTCCAGGCCCGGCAGGACAGCAGATGACCGACACGACAGCCACGCCCGCAAGCGTTGAACTGCCGCGCCGCACATTGCGCAGCACGCTGCTGAAATATTTCGTCTGGTTCTGCATCATCGGCGTGCTGGCATGGGCCTACAACCCGGCCGAGGTCTTTCGCTGGGTCAATCTGTTCACCGACGCCGGCAACATGTTCGAATATGCCAGAGGGTTCACCGATCCGAACTTCCATGAATGGCGCTACTATCTGAGCGAGATGGTGCTGACGGTGCAGATCGCGCTCTGGGGCACCGGGCTTGCCATCCTCGCCGCGATCCCCTTCGGCATCCTTTCCTCTGCCAACATCACGCCGTGGTGGATCAACCAGCCGGTACGACGGCTGATGGACATGTTCCGCGCGATCAACGAACTCGTCTTCGCGGTGCTCTTCGTCGTTGCCGTCGGCCTCGGGCCGTTCGCCGGCGTCATGGCACTGTTCATTCATACCACCGGCATTCTCGCCAAGCTCTTCTCCGAGGCGGTCGAGGCGATCGACCAGCGGCCGGTCGAAGGGATCAGGGCAACCGGCGCAAGCCGGCTTCAGGAAGTGATCTATGGTGTGATTCCTCAGGTGTTCCCGCTGTGGATCTCGTTTTCGCTCTACCGCTTCGAATCCAACGTGCGGTCGGCCACCGTTCTCGGCCTCGTGGGTGCCGGCGGCATCGGGCAGATCCTTTTTGAATCGATCCGGGGCTTCTACTACGCGGAAACGGCAGCGATCATGATCATCGTGGTGGTAACCGTGTCGCTCACCGACATCCTTT
>JACKJP010000001.1 GCA_020637895.1 Rhodobiaceae bacterium | reverse complement strand
ATGCATGGGAAGCTCCTTGTTGGGTTTGAGAACCCGGCATGCCGCCGGTTCCCTTTCTCGTCTTCTTCTCGAAGACACTCACGGGACCGCGGAGCGGGCGGGCCGGTGCAACTGCGGCCGAGCGTCCCTGCCCGGCCGGACAAGCGGGGCTGACAAGCCCTGCGAAGGATGACGGGCCGGGATGGCGCAGGCGGCGGTTGAGCGCCAGCGTCTCCGGTCCAACCGGTCTGCGACCGGTCCCTGCTTTTCCGCCTTTTTCTTCTTTCTGACTTTTCCGGCGTCACAGGCATTGCTGCGCGATGAGCGACCGGTGATCGGCGGGCGTTACCACTCATAAATATCCAGACCGTCGACGGTGTCGCCGTCGCGGTCGAGAAGGAGGTAGTGGCACCCTTGCGACCGCGCCCATTCCATGACGGCCATCAGATCGTCGGGAATAGCGTCGGCACCGGCACCGCGATTCTCGTCGTGGGCGTAGAGAAACCAACCATAGGTTCCGTAGGGTCCACCAGCCCAGGGCCGGTCCTCGACATGGCCTGTTTCGAGGCATCTTGGCGTCGCCTCGGATACGTGTGCAGTCGATATGACGACGAAAGAACGGATATCAAGCTGCGGCATTGCGGGCCTCCTCGATCACTTCGTCCGCCAGATCGGCCTCGATGGCATCGAGCTGCCGGCGCTTGTCGGCAAGCTCTTTCTCGAAACCAAATTCTCCACCCTGGCGGGACTGGTAGGAGGCCAGCCGGCGCTTCGCGTCATCGAGCCTGAAACGGTATTGCGACCGCTCGTCCTCGAAACTTGAAAGCACATGTTCGATGCGCGAGATCGCGCCGAGCGGCGTGACCGTCAGGGCGAGATCGATGTCGGTCTCCGCACCGGTCCGCGCGAGCGCGACATCATATTGGAATTCGTCGTTGCCGAAGCGGTGGCCGGAGAAGACGAGATCGAAGTCGCCGATATTGGCGATGGTCTTTTCGTCTTCCTCCCGCAGATGTACCAGCGTCATGATTTCCTTCATCAGCGCGCGGCCCGCGGGCTTGCGCTCGGCGAAGGATTGCCCGGCAATAGTCATGGCGAAGGCGTCGCCTGTCGTTGGAATCCGGCGCTCGATATCCTTGCCGATCTCAGCGATCCGCCGCGTATCGTGCGCGATGTCGCGCTCGGCATTGCGGATTTGCCGGCGGACGGCGAAGAGATCGTCGCGATGCGCGGCCCTCAAACGTTCCAGCCTCGCAATATCGGCTTCAAGTCCCGCTTTCTGCATCAGGCGCTGATCGCCGGAGGCAATGGCCTTGGCCATGGCGAACTGGTTGGCCTGGCCTTCGCCCAGGTCTTCAAGCCGGCGCACTGATGTGTCGCCGGAGAGCGCTGCGGCGATGAAGCGGGCCTTGCGCTCGTTGTTCTGCCACATCTGCGCGTCCATCGAGCCTTCGGTGGCGTAGGCGAAGATGTCGATCTCGTCATGCTGATTGCCCTGCCGCTCGATGCGGCCCTCGCGCTGTTCGATCTGCGAGGGGAGCCAGGGAACGTCGAG